>NZ_CP150286.1:3587500-4639244 GCF_037982765.1 Bacillus sp. FSL K6-0138 | reverse complement strand
AATTGGGGTTCGTCCCTCCTTTACAAGGCAATATGTACCTGTTATAGAACACAAAAAAAGAGCAAATGGATGGATCCATTCGTTGATTAAATGTTGAAAACATATAATATAGTAGAAAAACGTCTTTTCGACATCTTTCACAGGTTGTGGACAAATTCCTGCACACCCTGTGAAAAAACTTTCCACAAGTTATCCACAATTTGTGGATAATGAAATAACAGCCGATTTGTTATCAAGAGTTAAAACACAAATATAATATCAGAATAAGTGAGACGTTGCAATGGTTGAAAGGAACTTATCCACACGTTATACAAACTGTTGAAGATTTTTTGTCCACAGCAGTTAGTTTTGTGAAAATGTTGTCGATAATGATTGTGGATAGAGAAAATAAAGTCGAAAGATATCCACATTGATTATTTTTCGATTAAAGAACGCAAATTTCCCGCTTCCAAAAAAATCTTTTAAGCTAAAATTGAGGAAAAATGAAAATAGACTTTCGGAGTCGATTTATCTGTGTTATCCTATTATGGTGCAAAAAAGAAATGCATAAGCGAAGTTGACAATGAACAGCTTATCCAAATATAATAAATTAGACTGTCTTTAACAGCTATTCCTCGAGGGAGGTGTCATACATGAAAAGAACATATCAACCAAATAACCGCAAACGCAGTAAAGTTCATGGCTTTCGCAGCCGTATGAGTTCTAAAAATGGACGTCTTGTATTAGCACGTCGCCGCCGTAAAGGAAGAAAAGTATTATCAGCTTAGGCCACTGAATAATGTCAGTGGTCTTTTTTACATAGAGGAATGACCAGGCCCTTTTTGCCAGCTTGTTATCGGAGTGAAGGAAGAAATGAAAAAGCGAAATCGATTAAAAAAAAATGAAGATTTTCAAAAAGTATTTAAAAAAGGGAAATCGATGGCAAACCGGCAGTATGTTTTATATGTGCTTCATCAGCCTGATGCGAAAGAGTTTCGGGTCGGACTGTCGGTCAGCAAGAAAATCGGGAATGCCGTCGTCCGCAACCGGGTAAAACGGCTGATTCGCCAGGTCATCCTAGAAGAGCGTGATCAATTAAAACAGGAAAACGACTATATTATCATTGCAAGAAAACCAGCGGCTGATCTGACATATGAAGAAACAAAAAAAAGCTTGCAGCACCTTTTCAGAAAGTCATTTGTTTACCGAAAAAAAACGAATAAGCCGTCTTGACCCGGAACATGCGTCTTTCGGCCGCGCATTTTAAGCGCTTCCTTTTCATGCAGAAAAGTCTCGCCCATTCCCGGGAGAAAGATGATAAAATACGAGAAAGTATGTATTTTTTTGAAGAACATAACCGCATAAAAAACGGTTGAAGAATGAAGATTTAGGAGGAAATGTTGTTGAAGAGGCGAATTTTATTATTATTCAGCATGGTCGGCGTCCTCGTGCTTTTAGCCGGATGTACGCAAATAAACCAGCCGATCACTGCAGAAAGTGAAGGATTTTGGAACACTTATATCGTTTATCCTTTGTCACAGCTGATTACGTATGTTGCAAAAATGACGAACAATAACTTCGGGCTTGCGATTATCATCGTTACCATCCTGATCAGACTGTTGATTTTACCGCTTATGATCAAGCAGATGAAAAGTACAAAGGCGATGCAGGCCATTCAGCCTGAAATGCAGAAGCTTCGTGAGAAATACAGTTCAAAGGATCAGAAAACTCAGCAAAAACTTCAGCAGGAAACGATGGCTCTCATGCAGAAGCACGGGGTTAACCCGCTTGCCGGATGTTTCCCGATTATCATTCAAATGCCGATTTTAATCGGATTTTATCATGCGATTATGAGAACGCGCGAGATCGCAGAGCACAGCTTTTTGTGGTTTGATCTGGGAGAGCGCGATCCATACTTTATTCTGCCGATTCTTGCGGGTGTGTTCACTTTCATCCAGCAGAAGCTGATGATGGCCGGAAACGCACAGCAAAATCCGCAGATGGCCATGATGCTTTGGTTGATGCCGATCATGATCGTGATATTTGCCATCAATTTCCCGGCGGCTCTTTCTCTGTACTGGGTAGTCGGTAACTTGTTCATGATTGCCCAAACGTTCCTGATCAAAGGTCCTGATATGAGGACGGCGAAGCAGGAAGCCGCAGCTGAAGGAAAAAAATCCGGAGGTAAGAAAAAGTGAAGGAACTGACTGCTACTGGACGAACCGTCGATGAAGCAGTGCAATCCGGGCTTAAACAGCTGGAACTTCAAGCAGATGATGTTGAAATTGCCGTTATAGAGGAAGGAAAAAAAGGATTCCTCGGCATATTCGGTCATCAGCCTGCAGTTGTAAACATTCGAGAAAAAATCGACCCTGTTAAAGAAGCGAAGAAATATTTGGAAAACGTAATTTTGAACATGGGCATCCAAGCGGAAGTGACGGCTGAAGAGGAGCCGAAAAAGGTGATGTTCCAATTAAAAGGCGACAAAACGGCGCTTTTAATCGGAAAAAGGGGACAAACGTTAAACGCCCTTGAAACCTTGACACAGCTCGTCCTTAACCGTTATTCAGACCGCTATATCCAAGCGGTGGTTGATGCCGAAGGCTACCGCGCCAAGCGGAAGGATACACTGAGACAGCTCGCTTTAAAGCTGGCCGAACAGGCGAGCAGGCAGAAAAAAGATATTCATCTTGAACCGATGCCTTCAAGCGAGCGAAAAGTGATTCATGACACGCTTTCAGGCTACTCGGATGAAATTGAAACATACTCTACGGGCGAAGACCATAACCGGCATCTCGTCATCTCATATAAAAAACAATAGCAGAAAAACCGAAGTTCAACCAAAACGAACTTCGGTTTTTTGTGCACGCTAAATGCCGAAAAGTCATTTTTTCGCCGGGCAAATCGGTTTAAGCCCGGCCTCTTTCGGTGAAAGCTGTTGATAAAAAACAAATTTAATTGTTATTCACATGTGGATAAGTTAAAGTAAATAATGACGGTTTTTCGAGTTGTGGATAACGGTTCAATTCGCTTCCACTACAATTGAAACTATGTTATCTTTAAATTTTGATTACAATAAAATTTTTTATCGATTTATGATGTTTGGAAGATGCCCCGGCAAATGGGGATAATAGATAAAGGAATGAAAAAGAGAGGTGAACGCCATGGATACGATCGCTGCCATTTCAACGCCGATGGGAGAAGGAGCGATTGCCATTGTACGCATGAGCGGCCCTGAGGCGCTTTCGATCGCCGATAAAGTGTATAAAGGGCCTCGCGGTAAACGCTTGAGCACTGTTGATTCACATACGATAAATTACGGGCATATCGTTGATCCGGAAACGGAAAAGGTCGTTGAGGAAGTCATGGTCTCTGTGTTAAGAGCGCCGAAAACGTTCACGAGGGAAGACATTGTGGAGATCAACTGCCACGGCGGAATTGTCACGGTTAATCAAGTGCTTCAGCTCGTTTTAAGAGAAGGCGCGAGACTTGCCGAGCCGGGCGAGTTTACGAAAAGGGCTTTTTTAAACGGCAGAATCGACCTTTCCCAGGCCGAAGCGGTCATGGATCTCATCAGGGCGAAAACGGACCGTGCGATGAATGTCGCCATGAATCAGATGGAAGGAAGGCTATCCTCTCTGATCAAACGTTTGCGGGCGGAGCTGCTTGAGACATTGGCGCATATCGAAGTAAATATTGATTACCCGGAATACGATGACGTCGAAGAGATGACACATAAGCTTCTGATTGAAAAGGCATCAAAAGTCAAAGAAGAAATCGAAGTGCTCCTTAGAACGTCAGAACAAGGTAAAATATTAAGGGAAGGCATCTCAACCGTTATTATCGGAAGGCCGAACGTTGGGAAATCTTCGCTATTGAACAGCCTCGTTCATGAGACGAAGGCGATCGTGACCGACATTCCGGGAACGACGCGCGACGTCATCGAAGAATATGTGAATGTAAGAGGCGTACCATTGCGCCTTGTCGATACAGCGGGGATCCGCGAGACGGAAGATATCGTTGAGCGAATCGGTGTCGAGCGCTCAAGGCAGGTATTAAAAGAAGCGGATTTAATTCTGCTTGTCCTCAATTACAGTGAGGAGCTTTCAGAAGAAGACATCAAGCTGTTCGACGCGACAAAAGGCATGGATCTGATCGTGATCGTCAATAAGACCGACCTCGGGCAGAAGCTTGATCTTGGCCGCGTTCAGGAATTGGCTGACGGACGTCCTGTCGTCACGACTTCCCTTTTAAGGGAGGAAGGGATCAACGAGCTTGAGGACGCCATCCAGTCGCTGTTTTTCACGGGAGCGATCGAAAGCGGCGATCTTACGTATGTCAGCAATACAAGGCACATCTCGCTGCTTCATGAGGCCAAGCGCGCCATCTCGGATGCTCTTGAGGGAATCGAAAACGATGTGCCGATTGATATGGTGCAAATCGATTTAACAAAATGCTGGGAAGTTCTTGGGGAGATCATTGGAGACGCCGTGCACGAAAGCTTGATCGACCAGCTCTTTTCACAATTTTGCTTAGGAAAATAAAGGAGGAACGAAACATATGGGCTATGAAGCTGGCCAATATGACGTCATCGTCGTCGGAGCCGGTCACGCCGGTGTTGAAGCGGCTTTGGCATCAGCAAGACAAGGCGCAAAAACGCTTGTCTTAACCATCAACCTTGACATGGTTGCTTTTATGCCTTGTAATCCGTCTGTCGGCGGCCCTGCTAAAGGGATCGTCGTCCGCGAAATTGATGCGCTCGGCGGAGAAATGGCTAAAAATATTGATAAAACCCACATTCAAATGCGGCTTTTAAATACGGGGAAAGGTCCTGCCGTACGGGCGCTGCGCGCGCAAGCCGATAAATTTCAATATCAGCATGAAATGAAAAAAACGCTTGAAAATGAACCGAATTTGAATTTGCTGCAAGGAATGGTCGAACGCCTTTTAATAGAGGACGGCGAATGCCGCGGCGTGGTCACTCAAACCGGGGCGATATACCGTTCAAAAACGGTCGTCCTGACAACGGGTACGTTTTTGAGAGGAAAAATCATCCTTGGAGATTTGTCTTATTCAAGCGGACCGAACAACCAGCAGCCTTCGATCAAGCTTTCTGAACATCTCGAAGAGCTCGGCTTTGACCTCGTCCGCTTTAAGACGGGCACACCGCCGCGGGTGAACAGCCATTCGATCGATTACAGCAAAACGGAAATCCAGCCTGGCGATGACGTGCCGCGGGCCTTTTCGTATGAGACGGTGGAATATATTACAGACCAGCTTCCGTGCTGGCTGACGTATACAAGCCCGGAAACGCATGAAATCATTGACAACAATCTGCACCGTTCACCGATGTACTCCGGCATGATCAAAGGAACGGGGCCGCGATATTGTCCGTCCATCGAAGACAAGGTCGTCCGCTTTAATGATAAGCCGAGACATCAGATTTTTCTTGAGCCTGAAGGCCGCAATACGCAGGAAGTATACGTTCAGGGGCTGTCGACAAGCCTTCCGGAAGACGTACAGAGAAAAATGCTCGCAACGATTCCGGGGCTTGAAAACGTGGAAATGATGCGCGCCGGATATGCGATTGAATATGATGCGATCGTACCGACACAGCTTTGGCCGACGCTTGAAACGAAAAAAATACCGGGTCTGTTTACAGCCGGTCAAATCAACGGAACATCAGGCTACGAAGAAGCAGCCGGGCAGGGTATCATGGCCGGAATTAATGCCGGACGCAAGGCGCTTGGCAAGGAAGAAGTCATCCTCAGCCGCTCAGACGCATACATCGGAGTTTTGATTGACGACCTCGTTACAAAAGGAACAAACGAACCATACCGTCTCCTGACATCCAGGGCGGAATACCGTCTGCTTCTGCGCCATGACAACGCGGACCTGCGCCTGACGGAAATCGGATATAAGGTCGGCTTGATTTCTGAGGAGCGCTATCAAAAATTTCTTCAGAAAAAAGCGGCTATCGAAGCAGAGAAAAAACGCCTGCATTCTGTTATCATCAAACCGACCGGCGAAAATCAGGAATACATCCGTTCATTGGGCGGAAGCGAGCTGAAAGACGGCATCCGGGCGACTGATTTAATGAAGCGTCCTGAAATGAATTACAAAACCGTCACGGCGCTTGCACCTGCAGAGGAAGATGTCGCCGCAGACGTTGCTGAACAGGTCGAAATCCAAATCAAGTATGAAGGATATATCGAAAAATCCCTGCAGCAGGTCGAAAAGCTTAAGAAAATGGAAAACAAAAAGATTCCGGACAGAATCGATTATGACGCCATTAAAGGGATCGCGACAGAAGCGCGCCAAAAACTGAAAGAGGTCAGACCGCTGTCCGTCGCGCAGGCCTCACGGATTTCCGGGGTGAATCCTGCCGATATTTCCATTCTGCTTGTTTACCTTGAACAGGGCCGGATCGCCAAGGTCGCGGAGTAGAAAGGATGACGGTATGAACATAGAACAGTTTACGTCCAACTTGGAGGAGAAAGGCATTTCCCTTTCTCCTTACCAGCTGGAGCAATTTGAAACGTATTATGAATGGCTTGTTGAATGGAATGAAAAGATTAACCTGACCTCGATTACAGAAAAAAAAGAGGTGTATTTGAAGCACTTTTATGATTCCATCACAGCTTCTTTTTATGTTGATTTCAACAAGACGGATAGTCTGTGTGACGTTGGGGCCGGCGCCGGATTTCCAAGCCTGCCGATTAAAATCTGTTTTCCCCACCTTCACGTAACAATCGTCGATTCATTAAATAAAAGAATTAACTTTTTAAATCAGCTTTCCAATGCATTAAAATTAGAAAATACGTCTTTTTACCATGATCGTGCCGAAACGTTCGGGAGATTGAAAGATAAGCGGGAAAGCTTTGATGTCGTTACGGCCCGTGCGGTTGCCCGCCTTTCTGTTTTGAGCGAACTGTGCCTTCCGCTGGTAAAGAAAAACGGTTTCTTCGTTGCCTTAAAGGCGGCTTCGGCTGATGAAGAAATCGAAGCGGGAAAAAAAGCAATTAAAGTCCTTGGAGGAGCAATTGAAACCGTGCATTCTTTTCAGCTGCCGATCGAAGAAAGCGAAAGAAACATCATTATCATCAAAAAACAATCGCAGACGCCGAAAAAATTTCCAAGAAAGCCTGGAACACCAAACAAATCTCCGATTGAAGGGTAAATGATTCGTTCGCTTTCGTCAAAATTGATGGTGTCACAGAAGGAAAATTCATGAGAAAATAGAATTATAAAAATGGCAGTGTTCAAAGGTGGTGTAGGTACATGAAGCATTCATTCTCTCGTCTCTTCGGAATCGGTGAAAAAGAAGAACCAGAGATTGCTGAGCATGATACGAATAAAGAAGAAATTCAAGATATTCCAGTAGGCGATATTATTCCTAACCGTTTTCAGCCGCGCACCATTTTCTCTGAAGAAAAAATTCAAGAATTAGCCGCAACCATTCATACACACGGCATTATTCAGCCGATTGTCGTCAGAAAAACCGAGCAGGAAGGCAAATACGAGCTCATTGCAGGGGAGCGGCGCTGGCGGGCAGTTCAAACGCTGAACTGGGAAAAAGTTCCCGCTATTATCAAGGATTTTTCAGATACGGAGACAGCTTCTGTCGCTCTAATTGAAAACCTCCAGAGGGAGGAATTATCTTCGATAGAAGAGGCACATGCATACGCACGGCTTTTAGAGCTGCATGATTTGACGCAGGAAGCCCTCGCCCAAAGGCTCGGCAAGGGACAGTCAACGATTGCCAACAAGCTCAGACTGCTGAAGCTTCCGGCAGAAGTGCAGGAAGCGATTTTGAAAAAAGAGATTTCAGAGCGGCATGCACGAGCGCTCATTCCGTTAAAACAGCCCGAACTTCAGATCAAGCTGCTAAACGAAGTGATTGAAAAAAGCTTAAATGTCAAACAAACCGAGGACCGCGTTGTCAAAATGCTTGAGCAGGATAAGCGAAAGCCCAAACCGAAGAGAAAAGCATACAGCAGGGACGCGAGAATCGCGATGAACACGATCCGCCAGTCATTATCGATGGTGGAAGACAGCGGAGTCAAACTGAATACCGAAGAAGAGGAATTTGAAGAATACATTCAGTTTACGATCCGGATACCGAAATAAAAGCTCCCAGAGCTTTTATTTTTTTAGGTCAAAATATCTACATACGGGGGAAGCTATGGAACATTATCAAAAATACTGGTCATTGCTTCATTCAGTCGCTTATCGAATGACAGGTTCTATACAGGATGCTGAAGATATCGTGCAGGACCTGTTTGCCGATCTTCAGGAAAAAAGCATCGGTCAGATCAATAAGCCTTATTTGATCAAATCTGTTACAAACCGCTGCATTAATTTTTTGCAGTCAGCCCGGAAAAAGCGCGAGGTCTATGTCGGCGAGTGGCTCCCGGAGCCAAGCTTGAGACTCCCGGATCAGAACCCGGCTGATCTGGCGGAAAAAGAAGAAACGGTATCCTACGCATTTCTGGTGGCGATGAGCAGGTTGAATCCCGTTGAGAGAGCGGTATTTATGTTTAGGGACGTGTTTGGATATCACTATAAGGAAATATCATCCATTATTGAAAAATCTGAAGCAAACTGCCGGAAAATTCACAGCCGCATCAAGCATAAATTAAGCGGAGAACTATCTCTTACTTCCAGACCGAAAGAGGAGCAGCAACTGGCAGAGCTGTTCATAGCATCGGCAAAAACGGGAGATTTTGACGAATTCGCTCGCAAGCTGACCGAAGAAGCGGTTTTATATACTGACGGAGGCGGAAAAGTGAAGAGCGCAATCAGACCGATCTACGGAAGGAGCCGAATCTATGCATTCTTTAAGGGAATTGCTTCAAAAGGAAGACTTGCAGGCCATATAAGGCATGCCCAAATCAATGGCCAAAGAGGCGTGCTGATAGAGCGGGGCAAAAAACCGATATACGCCATTTGCTTTGCATGGTCCCCGGAGTGCGATTTGATCAACAACATATACATCGTTTCCAATCCTGATAAACTAAAGCACATTACATTTTAGCGTTTCCTGTCACAAATCGGATGCCTCACTTGTTATATAAGTGAATCGCTTTTTTGAGGAGGAATTGACATGGAAACAAGATTGATCATGGAGAAGGTAAATCCCAAAGGATATGCCGGCATGCTGGAGCTTGAAAAAGCACAAAGCGCTTCAAGCATTGACCCCATTTTAAAGGAGCTTATCAAAATCCGCGCTTCGCAATTAAACGGCTGTGCTTTTTGTTTGAATATGCACACTAAGGATGCGAGGAAAATCGGCGAAACCGAACAGCGTTTGTACGCCCTAAGCGCATGGCGCGAAGCTCCGTTTTTCACGGACAAGGAAAGGGCTGTTTTGGCGCTGACTGAAGCGGTGACGCTTATTGCGGATGAAGGAGTGCCGGACGATGTGTACGAGGAAGTGCGGAAGCATTTTAGCGAAATCGAAACCGCTGAACTCATCATGGCGGCCGTAACGATCAATGCATGGAACAGAATCGCGGTCTCCACCCGGAAAATGCCTTCAACGGACTAACCTTTACTTATGCCCTGGAACACATGGATGTTCCAGGGTTTCCTTTTCTTAAATTATTATTCTTGTATAATATAATTGTTATCTCTTCATTCGACAACATTATCTTTTTTTCTTCCTCATGCATAAAAATGCAATATCACTGCTTCGACACAAAAAACAAAAATTCAAAAAATGCAAACGGCCGATTCTTTTTTTGTTAAAATAGAGAAATGAGAGAAACTTGTTCAATGTGAAAGTAGGTGACATTGTGGGGAAAATTATTGCGATCACAAACCAAAAAGGAGGCGTTGGTAAAACAACAACCTCTGTCAACCTGGGAGCTTGCTTAGCTTACATCGGGAAAAGGGTTTTGCTAGTCGACATAGACCCGCAAGGAAACGCAACAAGCGGAATTGGAATAGAAAAAGCTGATGTTGATCAATGTGTGTACGATATATTAGTGGATGACGCAGACGTCAAAGACGTCATCAAAACAACATCCGTCGAAAATCTGGATGTCATTCCGGCTACGATTCAGCTGGCGGGTGCCGAAATCGAGCTTGTACCGACCATTTCCCGCGAAGTCAGATTGAAACGCGCTTTAGAATCGGTCAAACAAAACTACGATTTTATGATCATCGACTGTCCGCCTTCATTGGGACTGCTCACCATCAACGCGCTGACGGCTTCGGATTCCGTTGTCATACCCGTGCAGTGCGAGTACTATGCTTTGGAAGGGCTAAGCCAGCTTCTCAACTCCGTCAGACTCGTGCAAAAGCACTTGAATACCGACCTTATGATAGACGGCGTATTGCTGACAATGCTTGATGCGAGAACGAATTTAGGCATACAGGTCATTGAAGAAGTGAAAAAATACTTCCGGGATAAAGTATATAAAACCGTCATTCCGCGGAACGTCAGGTTAAGTGAAGCGCCGAGTCACGGAAAGCCGATTATTTTATATGATCCGCGTTCCCGGGGAGCGGAAGTCTATTTAGATTTAGCAAAGGAAGTGGCTGCGAATGCCTAAAGGTCTCGGAAAAGGGATTAATGCGTTGTTTTCAAATGTCGATTTATCGGAGGAAACGGTTGAGGAAATCAAGCTGAAAGATTTGCGGCCAAACCCTTATCAGCCAAGGAAAACGTTTGATGACCAATCGTTGAAAGATTTAAAAGAATCCATTCTGCAGCATGGCGTTTTGCAGCCGATCATTGTCAGGAAGTCCATCAAAGGCTACGATATCGTAGCAGGAGAGCGGCGCTTTCGGGCTGCTGAAAAAGCCGGTTTGGAAACCATTCCTGCGATTGTCCGCGAACTGTCAGAATCCCTGATGATGGAGATTGCCTTATTGGAAAATCTTCAGCGAGAAGACCTGTCTCCGCTTGAGGAAGCAAAAGCCTATGAATCTTTATTAAAGCACCTTGATTTGACACAGGAACAGCTTGCAAAAAGGCTTGGCAAAAGCCGTCCTCATATTGCCAATCATTTAAGACTTTTGACGCTGCCTGAGAACGTTCAAGATTTAATCGACAAAGGCACACTGTCGATGGGGCACGGAAGAACACTGCTCGGGCTGAAAAATAAAAAGAAGCTTGAACCATTGGTGCAAAAGGTTGTATCTGAACAGCTGAACGTCCGTCAGCTTGAAAAACTGATTCAGCAAATGAACGCCAATGTTCCACGTGAAACAAAGAAACCGAAATCGGCGAAAGATGCGGTTATTAAAGAACGGGAGACATATTTGCAAAATTATTTTGGAACGCCGGTCACCATTAAAAAGCAAAAGAAAAAGGGCAGAATCGAAATTGAATTTTATTCAAACGAAGATCTGGACCGCATTCTTGAACTTTTGTCTGAAGGGCATTCGTAATATCCGCAAACGGGCTGAAACCATCTGGATAACAGATGGTTTTTTTGATTACATCCTTCCCGTTATTTTTTGAATCGGCGATAGATGAGGCCGGAGCCATCCGGCTGCTTTCTCAAGATGCAACAACCCTTCCGCGAGGACGTTTGACATGCTCATGACAAGGTTAAGCCTCGTGTTCTGCAAAACAAAATACTCCATAAACCCGCTGACATTGACGATGCCGTTAATGTGAACGTCGCCGACTTCAGGCAGATTTTTTTGTACACCGGCGCCTGGCTTTAATGGTCCTTTGCCAATTTGAAAGGAGCCAACGCTTTTGGTTCGTCCGAGACAGGCGTCAATCGCGATAATGAAGGGATTTTGATGGTTTTGATGAATCGTTTCCAGCTTTTCGGCCAAGTTGACGGCATGAACCGGATCGGCAAGCGTTCCATATACATGAAACCTTGTCAGCCGTCTTTCGGCAAGCTTCATTCCGACGAGGGGGCCGAGCGAATCGCCTGTGGAGCGGTCCGTGCCGATGCAGACGACGGCAACGGGGCGATCGGCCGCCTGTTTTAGATGGACGGAAAGAACTTTTTCAATTTGTTTGACTGCCAACGGATCTGAATGGGAAATATATTCGTTTATTGGTTCTTGAGAAAAGAGCCCGCCTTTTCGATTCAAATGTTTCACATCCTTGTCATCGTAATAACAGAATTGTTGTACCAGATTTTATTTCTAGTATATCCAGTGTTGTCTTGTTTTATGCTTGGATTGAAAAAGCGTAAGACCCGGGGGCAATTTGGGTTTATTTCGTGAACTGAAGGAGCAGAAGATTGTAAGAAAAGGACTCATGTAAAATATAACAAAAAAGCAAGGAAGATGGCCTGGTCTTATATGAGAAATTGAGATTCAGTGCTGATAGCAGACTCTCGGGAAATAAAGTGACCGCAGAACAGCTGAAATCCTCTCAACGGGTCTCCGTGTTTCCGCCGCGGTCATTCGGTCACCATCACCGCAACTTGATCTGATCCGTTTCCTCAAATCCCGATGCTCCTTTTTGGAATCTTTCATGAATCAGGCCAGTATAGTAACAGTAAAACGGAAACAAGCTTAAAACGATCGACGAGGTGATCAAATCGTGTGGAGAGCCGGGATGAAGTGGATGCTTCTCATTTTGGGAAGTTTAATAGGTGCAGGATATGCATCCGGCCAGGAAATATGGCAGTTTTTTGGCGATGAAAGCGGACTGGCTATCCTGTTGTTCACGATCATATTCACTCTGTCTACATATATTGTGATGAAAATCAGCTTTGAAGAAAAGTCAGAGCACTTTCTTCCCATTCTTGAAAAATTGATCGGTCCTATGCTCGCAAAAGTATACGATCTGCTCATCATTTTATATTTATTTACGACGACGATCGTCATGATTGCCGGAGGCGGGGTTACGCTGCAAATGTTTCAAATCCCGTTTTGGGCGGGTGTCAGCTTATTTGCTTTGTGCACGGCATTTATTTTTTTATGGGGGCTAAACGGGATTCTATCAGTGAACAGCTATTTAATTCCCATTCTGGTAGCCGGGCTGCTGTATGCGCTGATTTCATTTCAGGCAGCACATCAGCAGCCGTGGCTGCTCAATATGAACCGTCAATATAATTGGCCTGCCGGGATTGCATTCGCTTCGCTGAACGTTTTATCGGTCGTTGCCGTATTGTCCTCGGTCGGCAAGGAGTTGAAAGGGCTTGGCGAAGCGCGGATTGCCAGTCTTCTCAGCGGCTTGGTATTTGGCGCAATTTCATTTATGTACAATGAAACGCTTGTCGTGCTTGCCGGGCAGCTGTCGCATTATGAAATTCCATTATTCGCGGTTTTGGAAGGTGCGCCTTTTCCGATGTTTATGTTTATGACAGCCGTTCTTTGCGTAGCGATTTATACGACGACTGTCACAAGCATTCTCGGACTGTCAAGCCGTTTTCTTACGCTTGTGAAATGGCCGAGATGGATCATTGCGCTATTCCTTCTTTTGCTGATGCTGCCTTTTACATCATTCGGCTTTTCTAATTTGATCGCTTTTTTATACCCGATTTACGGACTGCTGAATCTTTATTTATTAGTGAATATTTTGCTTTACCCCATATTATGCAAATGGAAAAATTGAGATGTGTTATACTATATTAGTATAATTAATCTGTTATATTGAAATGATCTCATGTTTTGAAAAATTGCCCTTTCCATGTCGTTTTTTGTACAATAGGATCACAAAAAAGGAATTTTAAAGAGGTGAACGATGTTGGCGGATAAAGAATTTGGCCTGAATGACGTGGTCGAAATGAAAAAGCCGCATCCGTGCGGGACGAACCGCTGGAAAGTGATTCGAATGGGGATGGATATCAGAATTAAATGCGAGGGTTGTGCCCACAGCGTCATGATTCCCCGCAAAGAATTTCAAAGAAAGATGAAAAAGATTCTGGTGAAGCATGAGGAGTCCGATTCTTAATATATACGGGCCCCATGCTTTTTTGGTGGCTTGATTATGGATTTTGGCAAAAAAAGATTTTCACCCCGTTTCAGTTATTGAAAAGCAGGTTTTGTCAGCTTGTTTTTTACAGTAATCATCCTTATAATTGTTGCAGGTTTGAATTACACGAATGTCATATGGATGTTTATTTATAGAGGAGATGAAAGAATGGCTTTAACAGCTGGGATTGTTGGTTTGCCGAACGTCGGGAAATCAACCTTATTTAACGCGATTACACAGGCCGGGGCAGAATCGGCCAACTACCCGTTTTGTACGATTGATCCAAACGTCGGGATCGTTGAGGTGCCGGATGAGCGTCTGCAGAAGCTGACAGAGCTCGTCAATCCGAAGAAAACCGTTCCCACCGCATTTGAATTTACCGATATTGCGGGTATTGTAAAAGGGGCTTCCAAGGGGGAAGGTCTTGGAAATAAGTTCTTGTCCCACATTCGCCAAGTTGACGCGATTTGCCATGTCGTCCGCTGTTTTGCTGATGACAATATTACGCACGTCTCCGGAAAAGTGGATCCGATATCCGATATCGAGACGATCAATCTTGAGCTGATATTGGCGGATCTTGAAACCGTTGAGAAGCGGATCGGCCGCGTCGGAAAGATGGCGAAACAAAAAGATAAGGAAGCTGTCTTTGAATTTGAGATTTTGACAAAATTAAAAGAAGCGTTTGAACAGGAAAAGCCGGCGCGCTCTGTCGAGTTTACCGAAGAGCAGCAAAAAGTGCTGAAACAGCTCCATCTTTTAACGACTAAACCCGTATTATATGTAGCGAATGTCAGCGAGGATGAAGTGGCTGATCCTTCAGGCAACGAATATGTCCGGAAAGTCAAGGAATTCGCCGCCGCTGAAAACGCTGAGGTGATCGTCGTCTGCGCGAAGATCGAGTCCGAAATCGCCGAGCTTGAAGGCGAGGAGAAAGCGATGTTCCTTGAAGAGCTGGGAATCGAAGAATCCGGCCTTGACCAATTAATTAGGGCGTCTTACTCACTGCTCGGACTGGCAACTTATTTTACGGCGGGAGAGCAGGAAGTCAGAGCCTGGACGTTCAAAAAAGGCATGAAGGCTCCGGAATGCGCGGGCATCATCCATTCTGACTTCGAACGCGGATTTATCCGCGCGGAAACTGTGGCATACGACGATCTGCTTGAAGCGGGAAGCATGTCCGCGGCAAAAGAAGCCGGGAAAGTCCGCCTTGAAGGAAAAGAATACATCGTTAAAGACGGTGACGTGATTCATTTCCGTTTCAATGTATAACGCTGTTGAAAAGGGACAAGAGCTTTGATATAATATAAAATTGTGAGTAATAGGATTATTGCTCCTTGCCCAAGTAATGGGCCGCTTAGTCCAAAAGGAGGTGCAAATACAAATGAGAAAGTACGAAATCATGTACATCATCCGCCCAGACGTTGATGAAGAGTCTAAAAAGGCTGTTGTTGAGCGTTTTAACAACATTTTAACGACAAACGGTGCGGAGATCACTGAAACAAAAGATTGGGGAAAACGCCGTCTTGCTTACGAAATCAACGATTTCCGCGACGGATTCTACCAAATCGTAAACGTTCAATCTGGTGCTGAAGCAGTTCAAGAATTTGACCGTTTAGCTAAAATCAGTGATGACATCATTCGCCACATCGTGGTTAAAGAAGAAGAGTAAACAGAAATGAATGATATATTCTAAAGCAAAAGGATGGTCTCTCATATGCTTAACCGAGTTGTTTTAGTCGGCAGACTGACAAAGGACCCAGAGCTTCGTTATACTCCCAGCGGTGCGGCAGTTGCCACCTTTACGCTCGCTGTAAACCGTACGTTTACGAATCAGCAGGGCGAACGTGAAGCAGATTTCATCAACTGTGTCGTTTGGAGAAGACAAGCTGAAAATGTTGCGAATTTCCTTAAAAAAGGAAGCCTTGCGGGTGTAGATGGACGTTTGCAAACGAGGAACTACGAAAATCAGCAAGGACAGCGCGTATATGTGACGGAAGTTCAAGCTGAAAGTGTTCAATTTCTGGAGCCTAAAGGCGGCGGTTCTGGTGCCGGCGGTTACAGCGGAGGCCAGGGAGGCCAGTACTTTGGCGGCGGACAAAACGATCAGAATCCATTTGGCGGCGGTCAGAGCAATCAGAATCGCAATCAAAGCAACAGCTTTAATGACGATCCATTTGCAAACGACGGCAAACCGATTGACATCTCAGATGATGACTTGCCGTTTTAATGGATGACGGACGGACTTAAAAAAAGAAAGGAGGGAAATAGCAATGGCAGGAGGACGCAGAGGCGGTCGTGCGAAACGCCGTAAAGTGTGTTATTTCACTTCTAACGGAATTACGCATATCGACTACAAAGATGTAGATCTTCTTAGAAAATTTATCTCTGAGCGCGGTAAAATTTTACCACGCCGTGTAACAGGAACAAGCGCGAAATACCAACGCAAATTGACTGTTGCAATCAAACGCGCTCGTCAAATGGCTTTACTTCCATACGTAGCAGGCGAGTAAGCTGAGATATAAAAAGAACAAGAGCCCTATGCGGTTCTTGTTCTTTTTTATTTTGAATAAATGGCTAAATCAAAGTAATTGTTATAATATTTTCCAAATAGTGAAACTTTATTTGTTTCTCGATACATGAATCCGCTCTATATCTCCGAGGACGGCCAGGTAGAAAACGAGCCCCAGCAGCAAAACAAATCCCGCGACGAGGAAACTGAGGGTAAAAGACCCGGTCATGTCGACCAAATATCCCGTCAATGACACCGCAATAATACCGCCAAACAGATTATTGGCGAGATTGACCATCGAACTGAGAAGGGAGATGGAGCCCGGAGGGGCAATATCAGCCGAAATGGACCAGCCGATGGGCGCTGTTGCCGAAATCCCTGCCAGTCCGACGGAAATGCAAATGATTGCAATGATGATGTTATGCGTGAAAATCGCGCCTAAAAAAGCAAATCCCAGGCTCATGCCGATCACGATGATCGTTTGATACACTTTTGTATTTGAATGCCCCTTTTTTATCAAAGAGTCGACAAGCCATCCGCCGACAATGATTCCGGAGATGGTCGAGATAAGCCAGGGAACGGCCGTAAACAGTCCTGATGACATGATGTCCAGTCCATAGGTTTCTTTAAAAAAGGTGGGGAGCCAAGTTAACAGCAGGTTGAACGTATAACCGTAACCCGTAAACCCGATCATCAGTCCCCATGCTTTTCGGTTTGTTATCATCGTTTTCAGGGCGTCTATTGTACGTTCTGATATTTCTTCAGTTGATACGGCATTATGCTTTTGAATGTAATGAAGCTCTTCCTTTGAGACCAATTTGTGCCGGTCAGGCTGCTCATAATACCACCAGAAAAAGATCGTAAAACATATATTCATGATTCCGATCGTCAAAAATGCGGTCCGCCAGTCATACGTCGTCACAAGGAATGCAACGAGCGGCGCACCGATTACATTTGCAAATTTCGCAGCCGAATCAAACAACGAATTGGCAAGGCCGCGTTCGTTCGGCGGAAACCAGAGGGCGGTCGCTTTCGAAGCTGCGGGAAACGCCGATGCGCTTGTCAGTCCGATTAAAAAACGAACGATATATAACAGCAGTTTTCCGTGCAAAAAAGCCAAAATGACCGTTAAAAGGCTCCAAATCGTCATTCCGATCCTTGTTACCCAGGCGACGCCGAACCTGTCCAGCAGGCTGCCGACGGGAAGCTGCATGAGGGTATAGGAATAAGTATATATCGAAAAGACCACGCCCAATTGTGTCGCCGTCAATTGAAAGGAGTCCTGTATCGCAGGAGCTGCGACAGAAATGGCGACACGGTCAAAGTAATTTAAAATGATCATGCTGCTTAATAGTGATGAAATATACCATCTTGTATGTCCCGGCCGTTTTTCCAGCTCTTGCGCCATGATGAAACCTCCTCTTTTCCTTAGATTGATCTCTTTTTTCAAAATACATTCCCTTTTTGCACTTTCTGATAACGGAAAAACTATATAGACATTTAGATGCATGTTTGCTAAAGTGAATCATGTTAAAAACAGACGGCTTCTATGAGAGTTGGAAGCAAAACAGATAAAAGAGGTGTTGAATATTTTGAGTATCAAACAATTAAATAGCGAATGGTTTTCAAATGTACGGGGTGATATCCTTTCGGGTATCGTCGTAGCGCTGGCTCTCATTCCCGAAGCCATTGCGTTTTCCATTATTGCGGGCGTAGACCCGATGGTCGGTTTGTATGCGTCGTTTTGTATTGCTGTTGTGATTTCGTTTGCAGGAGGGCGGCCGGCGATGATTTCGGCTGCAACGGGAGCGATGGCTCTCTTAATGGGTACGCTGGTCAGGGATTATGGCATCGAGTATTTGTTTGCGACTACGATTTTAACCGGAATCATCCAATTCATATTTGGGTTACTGAAAATCGCGCGCTTTATGAAATTTATTCCACGGTCGGTTATGGTAGGTTTCGTAAATGCGCTGGCCATTTTGATCTTTTTGGTCCAGGTTCCCCATTTTGTTGGAGTTTCGTATATGACGTATGTGGTTGTCGGTATTACATTGTTGATTATTTACATTTTGCCCCGCTTCACAAAAGCCATTCCATCTGCTCTTGTTGCGATCATTGCCATGACCGCATTTTCTATTTTCGGCCATCTTGATCTTCGCACGGTCGGAGATTTGGGAGAGATTAAGCAATCTTTGCCATCTTTTATGATCCCGAATATTCCTTTAAACTTTGACACGTTGTCGATCATTTTTCCGACTGCTTTTGCTCTTTCCATCGTCGGTCTTTTGGAATCATTATTAACATCTTCTATTGTGGATGACATGACGGAAACGGAAAGCGACAAACATAGGGAAAGCCGCGGTCAGGGAATAGCCAATATCGTTGCCGGGTTTTTCGGGGGCATGGCAGGCTGTGCGATGATCGGCCAGTCCGTGATCAATGTAAAATCAGGAGGAAGAGGACGTTTGTCCACTTTTGTGGCAGGTGTTTTCTTAATGTTTTTGATCATGGTGCTGGGCGATTGGGTCGTCCAAATTCCGATGGCTGCTTTGGCAGGGGTCATGATTATGGTTTCCATCGGAACATTTGACTGGTCTTCATTCGGCATGTTGAAAAAGGTGCCGCTTACCGATTCGATTGTCATGCTGGTGACAGTCATTACCGTCGTAGCCACGCATGATTTGTCAAAAGGCGTGTTTGCCGGCGTCATCTTAAGCGCGATCTTTTTTGCGGCGAAAATTTCTAAAATCAAAGTCGATACCGCATCAACCGGAAAAGAAAAAATATACATGCTCAAAGGTCAAATTTTCTTTGCATCTGTACACGACCTTGTAAAATCCATCGAAATAGACGATGACGCCAAAAAGGTTATTTTTGATTTTTCAGAAGCGCATATATGGGACGATTCCGCCGTTGCGGCAATCGATAAAATCATTCTGAAATACAAGGAGCAAGGCGCGGACGTTGAGGTGACGGGCTTGAATGAATCAAGCGGCAGGCTCGTCAAAAAGATGGCGACATATCATCTGCCAGAGCGTTCCGTGTCCTGATATAAAAAAAACCAGCCAGTAAGGATTAGATCCTTGCTGGTTGGTTTTTTATCGCATCGAAATCGCCTTCTGGGCGTGCATCGCATCGCCCTTTAAGAGCTCAGTGAGGTTGTAGGCAGGGTACAGTCCTCTTTGGTACATGAAGCCTGATGGCTGCATTAATCTGCTTCACCAGCACTCTTCTGAGCTCAGGGGTTGCCGTTTCCGTGATGGCGATTGCATAATTTCGGACGCTTGTTTTCGCCAATGCTAATAACTCTCCTGCTTCAAAGAAAAGATCCGCTCTTTCATCATCCCGGTGGAAAACCGGAGCCTTCGGCAAAAACGGGAGAAGCTCTCGTAAATTCCCCTCCAATCCTCTTGCCGCCATGCTGTAAAGGTGTCTGAGCTGGGGATCTCTAATCTTTTTCAGGCTCTTTTTCACCTTGATTAAGCCTACTGATTGTGTGGCGATCAGTTCATGCAATTCCAGCGTTTCATGCCACGCCAATGTTCTTGTATGACTCATATCCATTCTCCTTTATTGCTTTCTCTTTGATAGCATATGCCTAAAACGCCCAAAAGGTTAAAGGAACGTTTCAGACCGTAAAGGGGAATTCTTAAGTATGAGATTTTTCAGCTGAGTGATTACACAAGTGAGAGGTGATAAAGGGTGCTGGATTCTGTAAAAGACTTCTTTTTATTTATGAGCGGAGGACTTCGGATCACGATATTGATCATGGTTTTGATCATCTTGTTTATGATCAGAAAGGCGAAGAAAAAAAATAAAGATAAATCCGGATTTTTAGATTGATTGAGCTGCTTTTCTTGAAAGAAGGGGATGTTTCACATGGAACATTCCCTTCGTCGCCGCTGGCCTTATTTTACTTGAGATTTGCCCTTATGTTAAAATTAAAGAAACAATGAGAGAAGGCTTTGCACCTGCTCATGTTATCGTCTTATTGAAAATGAAATTGCGACGGAAAAAGAGCAGTCGTCCATGCTGCTCTTTTTGGATTCAGAAAACAAAAATATGAGGTGAACAAGTGAAACAAACAAGAGCTTTGGTAGAGGGCGCTATTTTGGTCAGTCTTTTTGCCGTTGTAATGATGATAAGCCTCTATCTTCCTTTCGTCGGAACGTTTCTCTTATTGGCATTGCCTTTGCCTGCCATGATTCAAACGATCAGGCACGGGGTAAAGCCCGGTCTTTTCATGGGCTTAGTGAGCTTGCCTGTTTCACTGATAACAGGCTCTTTGAGCGGTCTGGCTTTCGCTGTTCCCGTAACTGCCGCGGGGATTCTCATGGGGTTTCATTACAGAAAAAACGAGCCTGCGCAGGCGATTGCTTCAGCCGCTGTTGCTTATATGGTTTCCATTGTGCTGCTGTTGTTTATTAGCATTCAGTTTCTCGGGTTAAACTTAATAGAAGAGATCAATCAATCATATAATGAATCATTCAAAATGTCTGAATCGATTATGAAGCAGTTTGGAAATGACGATGAGGCGGCGAAACAGCTGGAACTCGTCAGAGTACAATTAAAACAGGCGCAGTATTTATATCCGACGGTGATCGTGATCTTTTCCGCCATCACCGCATTTTTAAACCATCTGATCGCAAAGCCGGTGCTGCGGCGTTTTGCCATGCAAATTCCGTCCCTGAAGCCTTTTAGGGAGCTGAAGCTTCCACAGGGCACGATTTGGCTGTATTTGCTGACGATTCTTCTGTCGCTGGCACCTGCTGAAGAGGGAAGCGTGTTCTACTCGATTATTTTAAATGCGAGCGTGATGATGGGGTTCATTATTGCCATTCAAGGTTTTTCATTCGTTTTTTATTTTTGTCACGCCAAAAAGCTGCCAACGGCCCTGCCGGTTCTTTTTTTGATCTTCGGGCTGCTTACGCCCTTGATGTATCTTGTCCGTATCTTGGGTATAATTGACATAGGTTTTAACTTAAGGGAGAAAGTAAAGAAATCATCGTGATGATGTTCTCTCTGGTGGTGAGGAGTTGATTGGAGTGCCAAGTTTTTATGAAAAACCGTTATTTCGATATCCCATTTATTCTTTAATTATCGTCACAATCATTTCTGTCCTCATCAACGTTTATTTTAATTGGGTGGCAGGAGCGGCCGGCGTCCTTATCCTTGGCGTCATTTTATTCTTTTTAAAACGTGCGGATTCTCAAATCAGACAAGAATTGGATGACTATATCTCGACTTTGTCCTACAGGCTGAAAAAAGTCGGGGAAGAAGCGCTGCTGGAAATGCCGATCGGGATCATGCTTTTCAATGACCAGTATTATGTTGAATGGGCGAATCCGTTCATGGCGTCATGCTTTAGCGAAAGTACGCTCGTCGGAAGGTCGCTTTATGATATTTGCGAATCGGTCGTACCTTTGATCAAGCAGGAAGTCGATACGGAAACGATCACCTTAAACGACCGGAAATTTAACGTCGTCATTAAAAGGGAAGAAAAGCTCTTATACTTCTTTGATGTCACAGAGCAAACGCAGATTGAGAAGCAGTATGAAAACGAACGAACGGTTCTGGCTTACATATTTTTAGACAATTATGATGATGTAACACAAGGTCTTGATGACCAGACAAGAAGCACGATGAACAGTGAAGTGACATCCCTTCTGAATCAATGGGCCAAACAATACGACATTTTTCTCAAGCGGATTTCATCCGAGCGGTTTATCGGTGTTTTAAACGAGCACATTTTAAGCGAATTGGAAGCATCGAAGTTTTCAATTCTCGATGAAATCCGGGAAAAGACGTCTGTTCATGCCATTTCGCTAACTTTAAGCATCGGGATCGGCGCGTCTGTCTCCTCTTTGAAAGAGCTTGGCGACCTTGCGCAATCAAGCCTTGATCTGGCGCTTGGCCGCGGCGGCGACCAGGTGGCGATCAAGCAGCCGAACGGAAAAGTGAAATTTTACGGCGGAAAAACGAACCCGATGGAAAAGCGGACACGGGTTAGAGCACGGGTGATTTCCCATGCGCTTAAGGAAATCGTTTCTGAAAGCAGCAATGTCATCATCATGGGGCATAAGTATCCCGATATGGATTCCATCGGTTCGGCGATCGGGATTTTAAAAGTGGCGCAGGCAAACGGAAAAGACGGATTCGTCGTGATTGACTCCGATCAGATCGGTGCAAGCGTTCAGCGGCTAATCGGGGAAATCAAAAAATACGAAGAGCTCTGGTCGCGGTTTATTACGCCTGAAGAAGCGCTTGAGATTGCCAAAGATGATACGCTGCTTGTGATCGTCGATACGCACAGGCCGTCTTTTGTTATTGAAGAGAGACTGGTCAATAAAATTGAAAATGTCGTCGTAATCGATCATCATAGAAGAGGAGAAGAATTTATTAAAGATCCGCTGCTCGTCTATATGGAGCCATACGCTTCGTCGACGGCTGAGCTTGTCACTGAGCTGCTTGAGTATCAGCCGAAACGCCTGAAACTCAATATGATTGAAGCGACCGCACTGCTGGCAGGGATTATCGTCGATACAAAAAGCTTTTCTCTCCGTACCGGCTCCCGTACGTTTGATGCGGCCTCATACTTGAGGGCTAAGGGCGCCGACACCGTGCTTGTGCAAAAGTTTTTGAAAGAGACAGCCGATCATTATATTAAAAGGGCGAGGCTCATTCAGCATACATCCTTTTATAAAGAGGGTATCGCCATTGCATCTCTGCCCGGCGGCGGGGATGATGACTATTTTGACCAGGTCATTATCGCTCAAGCCGCGGATTCTCTTCTTTCGATGAGCGAGGTTGAAGCTTCTTTTGCAGTGGCGAGAAGAGACGAGAGCACGGTATGCATCAGTGCAAGATCGCTAGGCGAGGTAAACGTTCAAATCATCATGGAGGCTCTTGAAGGCGGGGGGCATTTAACAAATGCCGCTACACAACTGACGGATGTCTCGGTTGAGGAGGCGCTCCGCCGTCTAAAAGAAGCGATTGACGAGTATTTTGAAGGAGGCAATGAGACATGAAGGTAATTTTTTTACAGGATGTAAAAGGCAAAGGGAAAAAAGGCGAGGTCAAAAACGTGGCAGACGGATACGCGCACAACTTTTTGATCAAAAAAGGCCTTGCTGTTGAAGCAACACCTTCCAACATCAGCGCGCTTGAAGGACAGAAGAAGAAAGAGAAAAAAGAAGCGGCTGAAGAGCTGAAGCAGGCTAAAGAGATGAAAGAAAAGCTTGAAAACATTACGGTTGAGCTTTCTGCCAAGTCAGGGGAAGGCGGCCGTCTGTTCGGTTCTGTCACAAGCAAGCAGATTGCCGATGCGCTGCAAAAGGGACACCAATTAAAAGTTGATAAGCGGAAAATTGAACTGAACGATGCCATTCGCACGCTGGGATATACAAACGTCCCGGTTAAGCTGCATCCGGAGGTACAGGCGACGCTGAAAGTACACGTGAAAGAGCAATCATAAGATAAAGCCCCTGCAAGAGGGGCTTTTTTTTATAAATCTTTCCGCATTTCGTTTGCCAAAAATTCAACATCTGTGCCGACGATTACCTGTATTTCGTGCTGGTACAGCTTGACGATCCCCTTGGCCCCCAGCGTTTTCAGCGATTTTTCGTCCAGCTTGGATGCGTCGCGGATTTTGAGGCGGAGGCGGGTCACGCAGTTGTTCAGCGTATCGATGTTTTCCTTTCCGCCCAGGGCTTTAAGGTATTGGACGGCAAGGCTTTCGTATTTGGATGAACCCGTTTCTGTTTCAGCCGGCGCAGCTGATTCTTCTTCGTCTTCACGTCCAGGCGTTTTTAAATTCAGCTTCGTGATCAAGAAATAAAACATGACGAAATAAATGGCGCCGTACACCAGTCCGATCGGCAGCAGGAGCAGCGGCTTTGTGGCGATTCCGAAGTTTAAGAGATAATCGATGATACCTGCAGAAAACGTAAAGCCGTGATGGATGCCCAGCATATTGGTAATGGCCATTGCGCTCGCCGTTAACACGGCATGAATGCCGAAAAGCAATGGCGACAGGAACATAAAGGTGAATTCAATAGGTTCCGTGATCCCGGTTAAAAACGACGTGAACGCCAAGCCGATCAAAAATCCGGCCGTTGCTTTGCGGCGGTGTTTTTTAGCGGCTGCAATCATAGCCAGACATGCGGCAGGAAGGCCGAACATCATGATCGGAAAGAAGCCCGTCATAAACGCGCCGGCACTCGGATCCCCGGCAAAGAATCGGTTCATGTCGCCCGTTTTGCCGGCAAATTCTCCAAATACCATCCATACCATGTTGTTTAAAATGTGATGAAGCCCCAGCGGAAGCAGCAATCTGTTTAAAAGGCCAAAAATTCCGACGCCGACCGCTCCGGCATGAATGATCCAGCTTCCGACGGCATCGATCGCCTGCTGTGCGTATATCCAGACAAACCCGAAAATGGCCGCGAGAATGATAGAAGACATGGCCGTCATAATCGGAACGCAGCGTTTACCGCCGAAGAAGCCGAGCCATTCCGGAAGTTTTGCATCTTTAAAGCGGTTGTACATCATAGCGGCGACCACGCCCGAGATAATGCCGCCGAGCACGCCCATGTTCAAATCTTTATTGATCGCTGCAAGGCCGCCCGTCAGCACGAAATAGCCGATTGCTCCAGACAGCGCTGCGGCCCCGTGTCCATCTTTCGATAAGCCGATGGCAACCCCGATTGCAAAGATGATCGGCAATTGATCAAGGATCGATTGTCCTGAGGCGGCGATAAACGGAATGTTGAACAAATCTGCTCTTCCCAAAGCGAGCAAAAGGCCCGCGGCAGGAAGAACGGCGATCGGCAGCATTAAAGCGCGCCCGATGTTTTGAAGAAAACCAAGCATCATGAAAACCCCTTTCGATGATATTGAATCGCGTGTTTTAAACGGCCATTTTCATAGGATAAACAGCGGTCTGCCTCTTCAAGCGTCCCGCCCGTCAGCACCATAAAAATCGCAGCTTTGACGTTGTAGCGGCTTTCTTTTAAAGCCTGTAACGCTTCGTCCCGTGATAAGCCGGTCGTGTTCATTAAAATGCCTGCGGCCCGGTTTTTGAGCTTTTGATTGACCAATTGCATATTGACCATCTCGTTTTGATAGACGTGGCCGAGACGGACCATTGCCGCAGTTGACAGCATGTTGAGAATCAGTTTTTGAGCCGTTCCCGCTTTTAAGCGGGTCGAGCCGCGGATAATTTCCGGTCCTGTCTCAGCCTCGATCGCAATGTCGCTGAACCTGGCTGCTTCCGTTTCCTTGTTGCAGCTGATCGAAACGGAGACGGCTCCCATCTCTTTTGCATAGGATAATCCCGCAAGGACATAAGGCGTTGAACCGCTGGCTGTGACGCCGATGAACACATCCGCTTCTGAAAATGAATGTGCCTTGAGCTGGGAGACGATGATGTCCCGGTCGTCTTCATTTTCTTCGATCGGCTTCCACATGGCCTCGTAATGTCCGGCAATCAGACCGACCCACTGACGTTCGTCAAGCGAGAATGTCGGCGGCAGTTCGGCGGCGTCAAGGACGGCAAGCCTTCCGCTCGTGCCTGCTCCTGCGGCAAACACCCTGCCTCCCGACTGAAGGCGGCTGACAATCGTGTCGGCGGCATGGGCGATATCGGGAAGACACGGTTTGACGGCTTGCGGCACCGTATGGTCTTCCTCGTTCATCAGTGCGACGATATCGAGCGAAGTCATCTCATCGAGTGCTTTGCTTTTTGCGTTTGTTCCTTCTGTTGTTTTCATCGTTCTTTCCTCTTCATGTCGATTACGAATTTGTAGCGGTCTCCTCTGTAAACCGATTTCACCATCTCAAACGGCCTGCCGTTTGTTAAATAGCTGCATCGTTCGATTAAAAGGACGGGTGATCCTACCTCGATGTCCAGCGGTTCGCTTTCGGCCTGCTGTGCGATGGAAGGCTCAAGCGTTTGCGCGGCTCTGTCGATTGTAAGGGACAGCTTGTTTTCCACATAGTCGTACAGCGAAGCATTCATAATTTCTTCTGTAAGGCCTTTGACAAGTTCAACAGGCAGATAAGAAATTTCATAAGCCATCGGAATCTTATCGGCAAGGCGGATCCGTTTGACTTCATAGACGGAAGAACCTTCAGGTATCTCAAGCTTTGCAGCCGTTCTATGATCACACGGAATGATCCCGAAGCCGAGCATCTTCGTCCCCGGCGTCATGCCTCTTGACTTCATGTCTTCGGAAAAGCTCGTCAGGCCTTGAAGAGGCTGCTCGATCTTTGGTTCGGCAATAAAGGTTCCTTTTCCCCGCTGCCTGACCAGAATCCCTTCATTTACGAGATTGTTGACAGCTTGCCTGACGGTCATTCTGCTCACTTCGTATTTTTCGGCAAATTCCCTTTCAGAGGGGATGAGGTCTCCGGGTTTTAAATCTTTCGTTTCTGCGAGCTTCTTAATTTCGGTTTCGATTTGGTAGTATATAGGAATGTGGGAATCTTTTTTGATCAAAAGGCAATGCTCCTTTCTTTTACAACCGATAATGCGTCACTGTCAGCGATGATCACCACGTCCCGGTGCATGTTTAAGACGGAAGCAGGAATGTCCTCATTCGGTTGTTCGCTGAGCAGCTTTGCCAGAATGCCGGCCTTTTTCTCTCCTGACACGAGCAGCAGAATCTGTTTGCTTCTCATGATCGTTGCAATGCCCATCGTGACGGCCTGAGCAGGCACGGATGACAGAGAATTAAAATAACGGGCATTTGCCTTTCTTGTAGAATCGGTCAGTTCAACGACATGTGTTTCAGATGAAAAGGGCGTCCCCGGCTCATTGAAGCCGATGTGGCCGTTCATGCCGAGGCCGAGCAATTGCAGATCAACGCCTCCGAGCCGCTCGATCAAAGATTCGTAGCGCCGGCACTCGCCTTGCAGATCTGCGGCCATTCCGTCAGGCAAATGAGTATGGCTCGCCGGAATGTCGATGTGGCCAAAAAGCTCCTTTTTCATGTAAAACGTATAGCTGTTGTCATCATCAGGCGAAAGGCCGACATACTCGTCTAAATTCACTGTATAGACATGCTGGTAAGACGTTTGATTGTTCAGATGGTCTTCCCGCAGGAACCGGTATGTTCCAAGCGGCGTTCCTCCGGTGGCCAGCCCGAGCACGGGCGCTGATGAACCGTTTATTTTTTCGATGATGAAGCTGGCCGCTTTTTTGCTCATATCCTCATAATTCCTGGCTTCAATGATTTTCATGATCAAACCTCCCTTTTGCTGTAAGCGATTGCTCCTTTACATAGCGTGAGAACGATTTCGTTATGTTCGTTTAATACGATCAGGTCGGCGTCTTTGCCGTTTCGAATGCTGCCTTTCCGATCAAACACCTGAAGCTGTTTGGCAGGATTGACCGCCGTCATATAGACGATGTCCTCGAGCGCGCAATCTGCGAATTCCATCATGTTCCTCGCGGCCTGTTCCATCTTAAGAATGCTTCCGGCCAATGTTCCGTCCTGTAAAACGGCTTTTTCGCCTTCGACGAAAACTTCCTGTCCCCCTAATGTGTAAGTTCCGTTCTGTAAGCATTTGGCGCGCATGGCATCCGTGATCAAAATGATGCCTTCTTTTTGTTTTTGCATGAACGTCAATTTGACAACGGCAGGGTGGACATGGATGCCGTCGGCAATCAGCTCCGTCTTAAGCTCAGGATATAAAAGGGCGCTTCCCGCAACTCCCGGCTCGCGGTGATGAAGGCCCCGCATGCCGTTAAATAAATGGGTCACATGTGAAATCCCGGCTTTTATCCCGGCTTTCATTTCTTCGAGCCCCGCGTCGGAGTGACCGGCTGACGCGATAACGCCGGTCTCTTTCAAATAGGCGATCAGTTCTAAAGCCCCTTCGGCCTCAGGCGCGATTGTAACTAATTTAATGTTATTCCCCGACAGCCGCTGCCATTCTTTGAATACCGCAAGATCGGGCGAAATGATGGCATCGGCCGGCTGGGCTCCGCAGCGTTTTTCCGAAATAAAAGGGCCTTCCAGGTGAATCCCGAGTATTTCCGCCGCACCGGGCTGATTTTGCTCTGATTGATACCGTTTTGCATTTTCAAGGGCGCGTTCGATGGTTGACGCATCCTGTGTCATCGTGGTCGCTAGAAAGCTTGTCGTGCCCTCCTTCGGAAGTGCTTCAGCCATCGTCTTTAACGCTTCCTGCGTCCCGTCCATCACATCGGCTCCATCGGCGCCGTGAATATGAACGTCAATCATGCCCGGCAGCACTTTGAAGTTCTCCGGGAACTGAAGCGGCTCGGCCGTCTCCGCTGAATCGGGAATATCGGCCATTGGTCCGTAAGCCTCAATCTTTTCTCCGTTCGTCAGAAGAAATCCGTCTTGAATCGTTTCATTTTCGCCATAAATCGTAAGGTGCTTAAAAATAAAGCGCTGAGATTTTTTTATCAACACAGTCAAAAGTCCTTTCTTGAAAACGTTATCATAAGTATAGAATAGTATAATTCTAGTTGTCTAGACCATTCGCGAAAATTTATTTTTTCTGGCATATGATGATCATGAAGAATCATTTATTTGGCCGCTTTATTGTCAGAATTTTATGACGTAAAAAAGCCGACTCGATGGTCGGCTTTTTAAGCGGCTTTTGCGTATATATAGAGATTTCTTCCCGCGCCGAGGCCTGTCCCGATCAAGGCGATCAGTGCGGCGATGAACAGGAGGATCGGTCCGTTCCAGGAATGCGTATGATCATACAGAAAACCGACAAAGCTCGGGCCGATCGCCGCCAGCAAGTAACCGGCGGACTGTGACATTCCTGATAAAGCTGCGGCTTGATGCGCATTCTCGCTCCGCAGTCCGATTAATGTCAAGGCCAAGCTGATGCTAGAGCCTTGTCCGACTCCGATCAAGATCACCCAAAAGGTCAGCATGGCCGGGCTGCCGCCGTACAAAAGGCCCGCCATTCCGGATAAATAAAGAATGCCGAGTCCGAGGACGATGCTTTTTTGGTCGCGGAAACGGCCGGCGAGAACCGGGGTTAAAAACGTTGACGGAAGGCTGGCAAACTGCATAAGCGAAAGCATCCAGCCTGCAAGCGACATGCTCATCCCGTGGGATCTGAGGATTTCGGGAAGCCAAGCGATCGTACAGTAAAACAGGAAAGACTGAATCCCCATAAAAAATGTGACTTGCCAGGCGATTTTCGACCGCCAGACCGATTGCCCGTCTGCTTTCAACTGAACTGTGCGGTTTGCCGTGTCATGATAGCGGAGCTGGGGAACCCAGATCAATATCGCCAAAAAGGCCAGTCCCGCCCAGACCATGAGTGAGGCGCTCCATCCCCAGTCCAAACCGTGGGAAAGGGGAATGCTGATCCCTGATGCCAAAGCCGCAAATATCGACATGGCCGTCGTATAAATACTCGTCATGATTCCCGCTTTATCAGGGAATTTATGTTTGATCAGGCTCGGCAGCAGAACGTTTAAGACAGCGATGCCGACGCCGATCAGAGCGGTTCCGGCAAACAATGTGAACGCTTCCCCGTAGGAGCGGAGCAAAATTCCGATCAAAAGAACGACCAGACCGATCCAGAGTGTTCTTTCATTGCCCAGCCGTTGTCCCAGCTTGGGGGTGACCGGGGAAAGAAACGCAAAAGACAATAGCGGCAAAGTCGTCAAAAAACCTGCCATTCCGTTTGTCATATCCAGATCGGTACGGATCGAACTGATCAGCGGTCCGACAGATGTAATGGCGGGCCTTAGATTAAAAGCGATGAATATAATTCCCGCAATGAGAAAGATTCTGTTGATGCGGGTCCGTCGTGCGTCAATGTGGTGCATGGTGTATTCTCCTTTGCTTTCGGGTGAACAAGTGGCATGAAAAAGAAACCCGGAAACGAGGTCCAAGGTTACTCTTCCTCTGTTTCGGCCAGCTTCGCAGGCAAAATATGCTGCGGCATATGCATGATTTGTTCAGTAGGAATATGTAAAGACTTCGATATTTTCTATTGTACTAAAGTGGAAAAGGGGCGCAACAGTAAATATTGTTCCCAACAATCATTGTAACATCATATAACGGGTTGGTTGGAAGAAAAACAAATAAAGGATATAAATAAAACAGGAGGTGATGTGATGAACACACCGTTATCGGCATTAAAAAAGAAATTGTATGAGCAGCAGGTCAGAGCGCAGGGGATGTATACGTTTGAAGAGTCGAAAGATATGCGCAACGCGTTGCAAACGCTGCGCATGAAATTTGCCGCTTACGAAGAATGGGAGCTGTATCAGAAAGCGACCGATGTAATGGTCGGCATGCTGTTTAAAGACAATTGGAACAAAAGAGCGGAATAATGCCGCCGCACCGGTTTGTTTCCTCTGCCCATTTCTAAAAATGCCCATTTTAATAGAGAGTCTACTATATTTTTTGTAAAAATGATAAAATAGACGTTGGGTTATTTTTAATGGGAGGACGGTGCTTAACATGACAGATCTTCTGAATGACAGGCTGCCGCCGCAGAATATTGAAGCTGAACAGGCCGTGTTAGGTGCTGTTTTTTTAGAGCCTTCCGCGCTCACGTTGGCGTCTGAAGTCTTAATTCCAGATGATTTTTACAGAATGTCGCACCAAAAAATATTCAACGCCATGCTGATTCTGGGGGACCGCGGCGAGCCTGTGGACTTGGTGACAGTCACATCAGAGCTTGCAAATACCGGCCTTTTGGAAGAAGTCGGCGGGATTTCTTATTTGACGGATATTGCAAATTCTGTGCCTACTGCGGCTAATATAGAGTATTACGCAAAAATCGTGGAAGAAAAATCGATTCTCCGCCGCTTGATCCGCACCGCAACGACGATTGCGCAGGACGGATATACAAGGGAGGACGAAGTCGAAGACCTTTTAAGCGAAGCAGAAAAAACGATTATGGAAGTCGCCCAGCGGAAAAACTCGGGCGCCTTTCAAAATATTAAGGATGTTCTCGTTCAAACCTACGATAATATCGAACAGCTTCACAACCGGAAAGGGGATATCACCGGAATCCCGACCGGCTTCACGGAGCTTGACAGAATGACGGCCGGATTCCAGAGAAACGACCTGATCATCGTCGCCGCGCGTCCGTCGGTCGGGAAAACCGCCTTTGCCTTGAACATCGCGCAAAACGTAGCGACGAAAACGGACGAAAGCGTCGCGATCTTCAGTCTTGAGATGGGGGCAGAGCAGCTGGTCATGCGGATGCTTTGCGCCGAGGGAAATATCAACGCCCAAAATCTCCGTACCGGAAATTTGACGGAAGAGGACTGGGGCAAGCTGACAATGGCGATGGGGAGCCTGTCAAACAGCGGAATTTTCATTGACGATACTCCGGGTATCAGGGTCAGCGAAATCCGTTCAAAATGCAGGCGTTTAAAGCAGGAGCACGGACTCGGCATGATTTTGATCGACTATTTGCAGCTCATCCAGGGAAGCGGCAGATCAAAAGACAACCGTCAGCAGGAAGTATCGGAAATATCCCGTTCCCTGAAAGCGCTGGCGAGGGAGCTCGAAGTTCCGGTCATCGCGCTTTCCCAGCTTTCCCGCGGCGTTGAGCAGCGCCAAGACAAGCGTCCGATGATGTCAGACATCCGGGAATCGGGAAGTATCGAGCAGGACGCCGACATCGTCGCCTTCCTGTATCGTGACGATTATTATGATAAAGAAACAGAGAATAAAAACATTATCGAGATCATTATTGCTAAACAGCGGAACGGCCCGGTCGGCACCGTATCACTCGCATTTGTAAAAGAATATAATAAGTTCGTAAACTTGGAGCGCCGTTTTGACGACGCAGGTGTTCCGCCTGGTGCATAGATCCCTAAGAATTGCTTCTTAGGGATTTTTTTTGTTTCTTGTTCCGCGGTTTTTGCCGATCTCAAACAGGCCGGTTGCCGTTAAGCCTGCCAGACCGCCGGCCCATAATCGCAGAACAAGCTCAAGTTCTGTAAACGGATATGCGGCGGCTCCGATCAGAAAACCAATCAATAGAGACGTAAGCGGAATCAAATTTTTGGGCACTCTTACCGTTTTTTTCACCAGCTCGACAAGCGCCAAAATGATGGGCGATAATACGGAAGCAAAAATCAATACGGTTTCCATTGGACATTCCCCTCCTTACTAATTTCATATTGAAGAAGACGGCGTTTTATGTGTATTTGTCCAATAAAAATGTAGTTTTTGAGATTTTATCTTAAAAACATCTCCCAAAAAAGAAATATATAAATCAATAACGAACAATATGTTTTGTGAAAAAAATAAATGTTCGGATTTACGATTGACTTTGCCTTCTTACACTGATAAACTGAATGTGTTTGATATTGATATCGTTTGAAAAGGTTAACGGAGGTGCACGGATATGTCTTCAGTAGTTGTTGTCGGTACGCAGTGGGGTGACGAAGGGAAAGGCAAAATTACCGATTTCCTTTCAGAGAACGCAGAGGTTATCGCACGGTACCAAGGTGGAAATAACGCAGGACATACGATTAAATTCAACGGGGTAACGTATAAGCTTCATTTAATCCCATCCGGTATTTTTTATAAAGATAAAATATGTGTGATCGGAAACGGCATGGTCGTTGATCCGAAAGCATTGGTTGCAGAGCTTGCATATCTTCATGAACGCAATGTCGCGACAGACAACCTGAGAATCTCAAACAGAGCCCATGTCATTCTGCCGTATCATTTGAAGCTTGACGCGGTGGAAGAAGAACGGAAAGGGGCCAACAAAATCGGAACGACGAAAAAAGGAATCGGCCCGGCTTATATGGACAAAGCGGCCCGCGTGGGAATCCGCATTGCCGACCTTTTGGACCGCGACGTTTTTGAAGAAAAGCTCGCCCGCAATTTAGACGAGAAAAACCGCCTGCTTGAAAAAATGTACGAAGCAGAAGGGTTTAAAATCGAAGACATTCTTGATGAATATTATGAATACGGCCAGCAAATCAAACAGTACGTATGCGACACATCGGTTGTCTTAAACGACGCGCTAGACGACGGACGTCGCGTCCTGTTTGAAGGCGCACAAGGGGTTATGCTTGATATCGACCAAGGAACATATCCGTTTGTTACGTCTTCCAACCCGGTTGCCGGCGGCGTGACGATCGGTTCAGGCGTCGGTCCTACAAAAATCAAGCATGTCGTCGGGGTATCGAAAGCATACACGACCCGCGTCGGAGACGGTCCGTTCCCGACTGAGCTTAACGATGAGATCGGAGACCAAATCCGTGAGGTCGGCCGCGAATACGGAACAACAACAGGACGTCCGCGCCGCGTCGGCTGGTTCGACAGCGTGGTTGTCCGCCATGCCCGCCGCGTCAGCGGAATTACTGATCTTTCTCTCAATTCCATTGATGTACTGACCGGAATCGAAACCGTGAAAATCTGCGTCGCTTACAAGTATCGCGGAGAAATTCTTGAAGAATTCCCTGCAAGCCTGAAAGCCTTGGCAGAATGTGAACCGGTATATGAAGAAATGCCGGGCTGGACTGAGGACATCACAGGAGCGAAAAGCCTCAGCGACCTGCCTGAGAATGCCCGCCACTACCTTGAGCGCATCTCACAGCTGACAGGCATTCCGCTTTCGATTTTCTCAGTCGGTCCTGACCGCTCTCAGACAAACGTCGTCAGAAGCGTCTACCGTCCGAATTAACCGATTTAGCCTCTGCAATCTGCAGAGGCTTTGTTTTTTACGGGTTGATTCGCAGAAGAGAAGGCCGTCAGCCTCCCGGGATTTTGGCGGAGCCTTGAGCAATGATAAGGAATGAATGCTCACCTGGCAATTTTAAGCTGTCTATAAACCGCGAAGGAACGGGGGAAACCATGGCAGGAAAAAATAAATAGAGAAAAAAATAAAAAAACATATTGCCACTTCTGTTCGTTCTATGATAATATAAATCTCGTTGTTGCGAAAACAACGACAAGAGCCATTAGCTCAGTTGGTAGAGCATCTGACTTTTAATCAGAGGGTCGAAGGTTCGAGTCCTTCATGGCTCACCATTTACCATATGGCCCGTTGGTCAAGCGGTTAAGACACCGCCCTTTCACGGCGGTAACACGGGTTCGAATCCCGTACGGGTCATTGATTTTACTTAGCATTATTGCTAAATCCCCGCTTGCTTCGGAAGGACCACGATTCCTTTCCGGAGCAGGTACTGTAAATAAAATATACGGTCCGGTAGTTCAGTTGGTTAGAATGCCTGCCTGTCACGCAGGAGGTCGCGGGTTCGAGTCCCGTCCGGACCGCCATTTACATAAAGGCTCGGTAGCTCAGTTGGTAGAGCAACGGACTGAAAATCCGTGTGTCGGCGGTTCGATTCCGTCCCGAGCCACTTTAAAGCGCGTCTGCTTTTAGCAGATGCGTTTTTCTTATAGGTTAAGCTTTAGCGGAAATTTTTTTTGAAAAGCAGCGGAGCGTTTATGAGAGAGAAAAAAAGAGAGGCCGGAGCAGCCGGCCAAAGAAGAAGACGTTACTATATAGACGTTCAAAAACGAAAGATGTTTCACTTTTCAGTAAAAAAAGTAACAGAAATTTAATTGGTGAGAAAGAAGCTGAAATATTATGAATGGGGGATATTACCAATTCATTTCCTTATAACTATTTTTTTAATTTTTGTCTCATAAACGTTATAATGTATAAGAAATCTATTTTGAATGTTACGACATGAACTTAATATAAACACTGTAAACAAACCCTGAACCAGGAGGAATAAGTAATGGAAAAAAAGATACTTGTTGTAGATGACGAAAAGCCGATTGCCGATATTTTAGAGTTTAATCTGAAAAAAGAAGGCTATGATGTTCATTGCGCTTATGACGGCAATGAAGCGCTTGAGATGGTCGAGGAGCTGAATCCTGATTTAATCCTTCTCGATATCATGCTTCCGAACAAAGACGGTGTGGAAGTATGCCGTGAGGTCCGTAAAAAATATGATATGCCGATCATCATGCTGACCGCAAAAGATTCCGAAATCGACAAGGTCATCGGTCTTGAGCTCGGTGCTGACGACTATGTCACAAAGCCTTTCAGTACCCGCGAACTATTGGCCCGTGTCAAAGCGAACCTGAGACGGCAGACTACGGCTGCGCCTGCTGAAGAAGAGCAAACGACAAACGAAATCCAAATCGGATCGCTCGTCATTTTTCCGGATGCCTATGTTGTGTCAAAACGCGATGAGACAATCGAGCTGACCCACAGGGAATTTGAGCTGCTTCACTACCTTGCAAAACATATCGGACAAGTCATGACCCGCGAACATCTGCTGCAAACGGTGTGGGGGTACGATTATTTTGGTGATGTCCGCACAGTTGATGTCACCGTACGCCGCCTTCGCGAAAAAATCGAAGATAATCCGAGCCACCCGAGCTGGATCGTGACGAGACGCGGTGTCGGTTATTATTTGAGAAATCCGGAACAGGACTAATGACCAAATGAACAAAGTCGGTTTTTTTCGATCCATTCATTTCAAGTTTACGTTAATATACGTACTGCTCATTATCGTCGCGATGCAAATTATCGGCGTGTACTTCGTAAATGCGATGGAGAAATACCTTCTCGATACGTATAAGGAATCACTCGATCAGCGGGTAAACAATCTGTCGTATTATCTTGAACAGGAGATGACGAAAGACAGAGGCACACCATCCTCCACAACGTTGAAGGAGGATGCTGAGCGGATTTTAAGCGATTTCAGCAAGGAAGGCAAAATTCTAGAGGTCAGCCTGATTGACAAAAGCTATGAAGTCATTGCGACTTCCAATCCGTATAACAGGGAAGTAGCCGGAAAAAAGACAACGGAAGGCATCATAAAAAGAACGCTGCTTGTCGGTCAGCCGTATGAAAACAAATTTTTTGATCCGGTACGGGACAGCAGAGTCCAAATTTCCGTCACTCCGATTAAAAAAGCCAATGAAGAGACGATCGGAGCGATTTATGTCGTAGCTTCAATGGACGATGTCTACAATCAAATCCGGATGATCAATACGATTTTAGCTTCAGGAACGATCCTTGCACTTGGGATCACTGCCTTTTTGGGAGTGTTTGTGGCGCGGACCATTACACACCCGCTTTCAGATATGCGAAAGCAGGCAATCGAACTGGCGAAAGGGAATTTCTCCCGAAAGGTCAGGAAATATGGAAACGACGAAATTGGCCAGCTCGCCACGACCTTTAATTATTTAACGAGAGAACTGAAAGAAGCACAGTCGATGACGGAAGGCGAACGGAAGAAACTATCTTCTGTTATCGCATATATGACGGATGGGGTCATCGCGACAAACCGAAACGGCGCCATCATACTATTAAATACACCGGCATTGGAGCTTTTGAATGTTTCACGTGAAACTGCTCTCGAAATGCCGATTACTACATTGCTCGGCCTTGATAAAGAATATACGTTTGAAGATTTAGTCGAACAGCAGGATTCTCTCATTCTTGAGATTGAACAGGAAGAAAGAACTTCTGTGCTTCGCGTTAACTTTTCGGTGATACAAAAAGAGCACGGAAAGATCGACGGATTAATCGCGGTCATTTACGATGTCACTGAACAGGAACAGATTGACCAGGAAAGAAGAGAGTTTGTGGCAAACGTGTCTCATGAGCTCAGAACACCGTTGACGACGATGCGAAGCTATTTAGAAGCGCTGGCTGAAGGCGCTTGGCAGGACGCAAATATTGCGCCGCATTTCCTGAATGTCACGCAAAATGAAACAGAACGGATGATCAGGCTCGTCAATGACCTGCTTCAACTTTCAAAATTTGACAGCAGGGATTACCAATTCAACAAGGAATGGATTCATTTTATCCGCTTCTTCTCTCTTATTATTGAGCGTTTTGAAATGACAAAGGAACAGCATGTCGATTTTATCAGCCATCTTCCTGACAGAGATCTGTATGTCGAAATGGATCCTGATAAAATTACGCAGGTGTTGGATAATATTATTTCAAACGCATTGAAATATTCTCCTGAGGGAGGCCATATTACCTTCTCCGTCGATGTAAATGAAGAAGAAGAGCTTCTTTATATCAGCGTCAAAGATGAAGGCGTCGGCATTCCAAGAAAGGATATGGAGCGGATTTTCGAACGTTTCTACCGCGTCGATAAAGCGAGAACGAGAAAGCTCGGCGGCACAGGTCTTGGTCTGGCAATCGCAAAAGAAATGGTGCAGGCTCACGGCGGAGACATCTGGGCCGACAGCATCGAAGGAAAAGGAACAACGATCACATTTACCCTGCCGTACAAAGAGGAAAAAGAGGATGATTGGGATGAAGCGTGAAACAATTAAAACGATAGTATTGTCCGTTTTAGTTTTGATCAGTCTTCTTTTTACCTTTAACATTTGGGGGTTTCAGGGCAATTACGAAAAGATCTCCAACTCCAAGGCGCAGGTAAGCGATAAGCAGCCGATCACAAATCAGACCAAATTATTGAACGAAGCGGTTAAACCGCAGCAAATGTTTATACATGACAAGGGAAAACACTATTTGCTAAACGATTTAACGCTTTACACGCAGCTGTGGGATGATATGAGCCGCTGGGAAGTCAAATCGCTGAAAGACATTTCAGATACCTTTGGCAAACAGCAGTTCAAAGATTGGCTTTATGCTTCAAACAAAGATCCAAAATTGGACCTTGTCTTCAGTGACAGCATTCCGCTTGACGTTTTGCAGCCGCTGTTCAAATGGAGTGCGAATTCTTATGAATATAACTCTTTTGACAGGATTGTCCTTCCTATCGACGAAGGAAGCGGAACGAAAAAGATTTATTTTGTTTCCTTCAGCAAAGAAACGGTCGTTGAAGCTGATATTGAATCGGCTAATTATCGAAACATCGTGTCGGAAATCTACAAGGAAAAATCGCGTATGCCTGCCTACAAGGCGTATGCCATTAATTCAAGAAGAGATGTGCTCCTTCCTGTTAACAGGCTGCACCTGACAGAAAAAGAGTACTTTACGGAAACGATCAGCCCAAGCCGATTTAAAAAGGCTTTGTTTGATGACCCTGAAACCGTTCGGCAGGAGACGAATTTAAACAATCCTATTTACACTGATGGAACCAGCCTTTTGGAAATTTATTCGAACAACAGACAGGTGAAGTTTCAGCACCGCAACTTAGAGCCGAGTTCATCTTATCAAAATGGAGAGCTGATTAATAAAAGCTTTAAATATTTAAACGATACCGGAAGCTGGACAGATGATTACCAGTTTTTCAGCTTAAATGAGAATCAGCAGATCAGTTTTTACCTGTATATGGATCAGCTGCCGGTCGTCAACAGTCAAAGCCAGCCTTTTGGAACGACTTCCATCGATCTGCGCTGGGCCAATAATGACATATTGGATTATAAGCATCCAAACTATGTTTTGGGGGCAAATTCAAACCCTCTCAGCAAAAAAAGCAAAGAAATCATGAACGGCAAGGAATTAATCGAGTACTTGAAAGAGCATGATGAATACAATTTTGATAGCATTGAACAAATTTTTCCTGCTTATGAAATGGTCTCGGTGTCTGAAGAACAAGACCCGGTTGTCAAGCTGGTGCCGACATGGTGCATTAAAATAAACGGCACAGTACAGCCCGTTTCTAAGGCGAATGAAGCGGTGAAGGAGGGCGAAGCAAATGGAGTGGAATAGAACGAAAACAATCTTCATTATCGTCTTCCTTATCCTTGATATCTTTTTGGCTTTTCAATATTTTGATAAGCGCACCAAAAACCAGTTCCCGATTTTAGAAAAATCGACGCTCCAGGAAGATATGAAAGCCGATCATATAACTTATGACAGCTTGTCCAAGGAATCACAAAAAGGCACTTCGATTTCAGCACAAAAAAAAGTGTTTAAAACGAGCGAGATTAAATCGCTGAAAGGACAAAAGCCTTTAATGGACATGTCAAAAGGAGACTCCCTTACTGAAATTGAGATGGGATTTGAAGAACCGATCCTTCTGCCGAAAGAGGACATGGAGACGAAGGCCAGGGAAATTGTGAACGAGCAATTACTGGACGGAAGCAAGTATAAGCTTTGGAAAGTCGACAAATCGCAAAAACAGATCATTTTCTTTCAAACGTATAAAGGGGACTACATTTTTCAGAACCAAAAAGATGATGCCGCAAATGAAATAGGCGAAGTTGTTTTGTTTTACAATGATAAAAATGAAGTCGTCAAGTACAAACAGTCGATGCTGAAAGAAATAAAAGAAGTCAAAACGGAAAACCTGATTTCCGCTGTCGGAGCGGTTGAAGCTTTATACTATCCTGATTTTCTTAAGCCTAACAGCAAAATTAAAACCGCCGAGATTGGGTATTACACGCAATATCCTCTTGCAAGCGCACAAATTTTCGTACCGGTTTGGCGGATCGAAGTACAGCGCAAATCGGACAACGGCGCGATATATGAAGAATTCATCATTGATGCACGGGATGGAGCCGTTCTTCAGTCACAGGAGAGAAAGGAAAAATCATAATGGAGTGAGGAACCATGAGGCTGCAATTTAGCGTACTTGCGAGCGGGAGTACGGGAAATGCATTTTATTTGGAAACCGAAGACCACGCTTTTTTAGTAGACGCAGGGCTTAGCGGGAAGGCAATCGAAGGGCTGATGGCCCAGATAGACCGCAGCTTGGACAAGCTTGACGGCATTTTCGTCACGCATGAGCACAGCGACCATATTAAAGGACTGGGCGTGCTGGCAAGAAAATACGAATTGCCCGTTTACGCGAATGAAAAGACATGGAAGGCGATGGAAGGGCACATCGGAAATATCGATACCGGCCAAAAATTCGTGTTCCCGATGGAAACGGTAAAATCGTTCGGCTCCCTTGATGTCGAATCGTTCGGCGTATCCCACGATGCAGCAGAGCCGATGTTTTATGTGTTTCACTACAATGGGCGAAAACTTGCGCTTATTACGGATACGGGTTATGTGAGCGATAGAATGAAGGGCATCATCAGGTCGGCCAACGTTTTTGTATTTGAAAGCAATCATGACGTCGGCATGCTGCAAATGGGCCGCTATCCGTGGAATATTAAACGGCGGATTTTAAGCGATGTCGGCCATGTATCAAATGAGGACGCAGCGCTTGCGATGACAGACGTCATCGGTGATGAGACATCGCGCATCTACTTAGCCCATCTAAGCCAGGATAACAACATGAAGGAACTCGCAAGAATGTCAGTGCAGCAAACCCTTGCTGCAAAAGGCCTGATTACAGGTGAAACGTTTGATTTATATGATACGGATCCAAAAAAACCGACACCTCTTGCAGCGGTATAAATTTTTCGGAATCAATGATTAATCTCACTGTTTGTGAACCACACTATATACATATATCGTTCCTTGAAAGGATTGAATATAGTGGAGTTTAATCATGATGATGAAAAATACGTTCGCGAAAAACCGGCGAGAAACTGGAGAACCTTTTTGTTTTCAAGCCTCGTCGGCGCCGTGATTGGTGCTTTATTAACGGTATTTGCCCTGCCGTACCTCTCACAGCAGGGGCTTTTGCCGTACAACCTCCAAGTCGCCGAACCGGACGGAAGCCAGGCGGCTGGACAAGGCGGAGCCGTTCGCAATGTCTCGGTCAATGTAAATACCGATGTCACAAGACTGGTCTCTAAAGTGTCTGATTCGGTCGTCGGCGTCATCAACATTCAAAAAACGGGTGTCTGGGATGAAAAAGGTGAAGCGGGAACCGGTTCCGGCGTGGTATACAAAAAGAACGGAAGCATATCCCATATCGTGACAAACCACCATGTCATCGAAGGCGCAACACAACTCGAAGTCAGCTTGCAGGACGGAAGCAGAATTCCGGCAAAGCTTATCGGCAGCGACAAGCTGATGGACCTTGCCGTTCTTCAAGTCAAAAGCAATAAAATAAAGTCGGCTGCCGATTTCGGAAATTCAGATAAAGTCAAAACAGGTGAACCGGTCATAGCGATCGGAAACCCGCTCGGCCTCGAATTCTCGGGCTCTGTAACGCAAGGAATCATCTCGGGAACAGAGCGTGCCGTTCCAGTTGATTTAGATGATGACGGCCAGCCGGACTGGAATGCGGAAGTATTGCAAACGGATGCGGCGATTAACCCGGGAAACAGCGGCGGAGGGCTGTTTGATCTTGACGGGAAAGTGATCGGCATTAACTCGATGAAAATCGCCGAAAGCGCCGTTGAAGGAATCGGATTGAGCATTCCGGCAAACCTTGCGATTCCGGTCATCAACGATCTGGAAACATACGGCGAAGTCAGACGTCCGTATCTCGGAATCGAAATGAAATCGCTCGGCGACATCGCAAGCTATCATTGGCAGGAAACCCTTAAACTGCCGACAAACGTAACATCGGGCGTCGTCGTTATGAGCGTGCAGGCATTATCTCCGGCTGCAAAAGCCGGGCTAAATGGCCTTGATGTCATCGTTGAATTTGACGGCAAGCGGGTGTACGATATCATCGATCTCCGCAAAAAGCTCTATACAAAAAAAGTCGGTGACACCGTGACATTCAAGTATTACCACCGCGGAAAAGTAAAAACGGCAAAAGTGAAGCTTACGCGATCCAAATTGGGGAGCTAACCATGAACAGTCTGGCCTTTGCAGCCAGGCTGTTTTTCGTATGCGTCCATTATGAAACGGCTGAGGAATTTCGTCAAAAGGCCAAAAAACGATTTTGATTAATCAAATATCAGTTTTCATACTATGGAAAAAACGGACATGCCGTTGTATTGCGTTTCATTTCCGCCTGCTGTATGATGATTTTAATATTTTTGACAGAGAACTAAAAATCGGGATGGAAAGGGAGATAGAATGAGTCGGAATGCGTTGGTCTTACAATCGGATTTTGGCATTGACGACGGGGCTGTCAATGCGATGTACGGAGTGGCTTATTCGGTTGACAGTTCGATCCGGATTTTCGATGTAACGCACAATATTCCTGTGTTTCACATTTGGGAAGCTTCATACCGTTTGCTGCAGACGGTTTCCTACTGGCCGGAAGGAACTGTATTCGTATCCGTCGTTGACCCCGGCGTCGGTTCGGAGCGCCGCAGCGTGGCAGTCAGGACGTCTTCAAATCAATATATCATTACCCCGGATAACGGCACGCTTACCCATGTCGTACAGAAAAACGGCATTGCCGAAGCGCGCCATCTCGACGAGGCGTTGAACAGGCTGCCAAACTCCGGTGAATCGCACACGTTTCACGGCCGCGACATCTACGCATACACAGGCGCAAGGCTAGCGTCAGGCGCAATCCGCTTCGACCAGATCGGCCCGGAGGTATCCCCCGATTCCCTCATCAAACTCCCTGTCATGGAAGCCTATATCGATCATGAGTGGGTTGCGGGCACCATCGATATTTTAGATATTCGCTTCGGAAACCTTTGGACCAATATCAGCCGCAGGCTTTTCAGCAATTTAGACATCCGCTATGGGGACGCTGTAGAAGTCGTCATCACTCACGGTATCAATGAAGTATACCGGCAAACCATCGTCTTTGGACGCTCTTTTGCTGATATACCTGTGGGCGAACCGCTCGTTTATGTGAATTCGCTGGACAATTTAGGCGTTGCGATCAATCAGGGCTCTTTCGCTGAGACGCACCATATCGGAACCGGAATCGATTGGCGGATTTCGATTCGCAAAGCGGGATAGACGAAAAACAATCTGGAGAAATTCAGATTGTTTTTTCATGTAAGCCGGGAATTTATGTCGAAAATAGTACAAAAGCCGTCTTAGTGCATAAGACTTATTGTCTAAAATTGTGAAAACAGATATATTGATGGAGTGTGCGTTATTAAGAATATTCGTTTGGAAAACTCAATACCCGGAGGAATCCTAGATGAACCACAATGAAATGATGGCGATGAAAGCGCTGTCCGGTGCGAAAAGCAAACGTATCATGTCCGTTTTTGTATTGTGTCTTGTCACCTTGGGAATGTATATTCCATACTGGTTTCTTTCACGGAAAAAAGTTCTCGATCTTCTGCCTAGTCTTGATATTCCATACACCACACTAAAAGTCATTATATTTTATTATTTATTTTCAATCCCAATAAGAATTACAGCACCGTTTGCATTTTCTGATATGCACTACAGCCTTTTCCTTTTGCTGCACAGAATCATCATGATCTTATCCGCAGGCGTTCTCATCTATTGTGCACTTTCAGTGACGGCAGCCGTCAACAAGCTGTCCGGAGATGAACCCGCCAAAGGAACCGCTCTCGCTTTCCTTTTGAACATCTTATACATACAGCACCGAATCAACAAAATGTCCGAACCGAAACATGCATATATCACGAGGGCTTCATAGGAGTGAACCAAATGTTAAAAAAACCGACAGTGGGTCTAACCCCCATGTCAGACAAAGATTTTACAGCCTACCGATCGTATTCAGTCGAACACTACGCCATGGAAAAAGTAAAAGCCGGCACATGGACGCTAGCAGAGGCTTTAGAGAAAGCGGAGGAACAGCTCCGGAAGCTTTTGCCGAACGGAACGAAAAGCACCAACCACCGCCTCTTCTCGATTGTCAACGAAAACAAGGACGTCATCGGGTGGCTTTGGGTTTATGCCGACCCGCATCATCCTCAGAAAGAAGCGTTTATTTATGATTTTGGCCTTTATGAAGCGTACCGCGGCCAGGGGAACGGGCGGCAGGCGCTTTTGGCTTTGGAAGAAGAGGCCAGAAGGCTTGGAATCGAGAAGCTGTCCCTTCACGTATTTGCCCATAATAAAACGGCAAGGAGCTTATATGAGAAGATGAATTTTGAAGTTACCGATTTGAATATGAGTAAGCTGCTGTAAAAGAGGAGGATCAAGGCTGACATAGCTTTGATCTTTTTTCTGCTTTGATAGGGAGAAAAAATGATTCGGGAATGAAAAATGGTTATTTAGACCTTATTTTTTAGAATGAAGACCTATTTATAAACAATATTTGAGAATTGATGTGGCATAAGAATCGATACGAAAGGCGTTGTTTATTCGATTGATTCAATAAAAAGCGCAAATTGACCCGGCGATATCTATTTAATTACAAATCGCAGTTTTGATTTCTCGGTTATTTTATAGTACCTTTTGAAAGTGGAAAAGTATACATACAGAGGATAAAAAGACCGAAAGAAGTGGATTTTATAATGAATGCGGAACAAAAATCAGCAGAATTTCCGAAAATTCGGGTTGGATATACAATCTTATTAACGATCGTGACGTTCGGAATGTATATTCCATATTGGTTTCTGTCGCGAAGACAAGCGCTTGAACGGCTTCACATAAAGCTGCCATATGTTTTCATAAAAGTAACTGTACTATTATTTGTTTTTTCGGTTTTGGAGTATTTTTGGATAGCATCTATAACAACTATGCAAAGTTTATTGTTTAAAGACATTTTACCTTTTGAAAATAACCCTTTTCTGCTTCCGCTGATTCCGGAAGACAGTTTTTTAAGCGAGTTCGGCTTTTTGCTGTTTACGATCGTAAGCATCATCAGCAGCTTTAAAATCCGGAATGGATTGAAAAAACAGCTTCCAAATCAATCGGTAAACGGATGGCTCACGTTCTTTTTTCACATTTGGTATTTGCAGCATATTGTGAATAAACATGCCTCAAGCGATCTAACAGCAAAAGAATCGGCATAACAGAAAAAATTTTAGTATTGGCTGAGGAGGCCGATGCTTTTTTAGTTATCCAGAAGTCTCGAGTGTCCTTGTGGATAAACCAGCTATAGAAGCATAACACCTATTAACATGTGAATAAATAGGGTATATTGAATATATAGCCTTTTAAAAAAGAGCCTAATGAATCAATATTGGAGGTACACTCATGAAGTCTTGTGAGGAACACATTGAAACCGTCATTGACATGTATGTAGACGAAGAAGAATCAGCCCCTGAAATCAGAAAAATCGAACATACGCACAGTTTATCCACAACCTGTGAATTGTGCGAAAAGCCAGCAGTATATATAGTAGGGAACGAATGATCGGACACTAAATACACAACTTTTATCCACAATTGTGGATAATATATATGAATAACTTGTTCTTAAAGTGGGGATGACCTGTGAATATATCAATCGTAGCAATCGGAAAACTAAAAGAAAAATACTTAAAACAAGGAATCGACGAATACATAAAACGGCTTTCCGCATACGCAAAAGTCGACATCATCGAACTCCCGGACGAAAAAGCACCGGAGAACCTGAGCGACCAGGACATGAAAATCATCAAAGACAAAGAAGGCGACCGAATCCTCTCCAAAATCAGCCCTGACGCCCACGTCATCGCCCTCGCAATCGAAGGAAAAATGAAAAGCTCGGAAGAATTAGCCGATAATATGGATAGACTCGCCACATATGGAAAGAGCAAGGTGACCTTTGTTATCGGAGGCTCGCTGGGCCTGAGCGACGCTGTCTTGAAACGCGCGGATGAGAAGCTGTCGTTTTCGAGGATGACGTTTCCGCATCAGCTTATGCGGCTGATTTTGCTTGAGCAGGTTTACCGGGCGTTTCGGATTAATCGGGGGGAGCCTTATCATAAGTGAGTAAAAGTTTGTAAATTATTAAGGGCAATTTTAATTATTTGAGAATATTGGCTATTTCAATTATTTGGTTAATTCTTCACAATTAATTAGTTTTTTAGCCTAATTAAAAACAATTTATTGAATTAAATCAGATTTTCAAACAATTTATGTTCCAGTTACATTTCTCTTATTTTAAAATAGTAAGAGTAAATATAAGTTAACAACCAAGAAGGCAAGGATGTTATAGTTTATATTTTTAATATCATCATAAATAGGAGGGCACAAAATGAGTAATGCGTATGAGATTATTAGTTTGAAAATTTCAGATTTAAATATTAATATTGGCAATCCTCGGTTTGAACCGGTTTCTACCCAACACGAAGCTATTGAAATAATTATTGAAGATCAAAAAGATAAGATTGTAGCTCTTGTGACAGATATATTGGAGGAAGGATTAAACCCATCAGATTTACCAATTGTTACACCAGATGATACACAGGAAGGCAAGTATGTCGTTTTAGAAGGAAACAGAAGAATGACTGCCTTAAAAATACTATTAGAACCGAACTTAATTCCTAAACGTTTTGGTAATATCGCAAAGAAAATTGAAAATCTAAAAAAAAGAAATCCTTACATAAAAATTACTGAGATAGATTGCGTAGTTTATGATAACCCGGATGATGCACTTCATTGGATAGAACTTAAGCATACCGGAGAGGGAAATGGCGAAGGGACTGTAAAGTGGGATAGTTTAGCAATACAAAGATTTAGATTTAATGTTAAAAGAGGAAAAACATCTCTTGCACTTCAAGTTATAAATTATTTGAATAATTCTCAACAAGTTAGTGACAAATTGCGTATGTCTGCTAAAAAAGTTCCCATTACAAACTTGGATAGATTAATTACAGACCCAGATGTCCGGGCACTTTTAGGTATAGAATTAAACGAAGGAAAACTTGTATCACATGTGCATCCTTCAGAAGTTATTAAAGGGTTGAGTAAAATAATATATGATCTTTCTAATAAAGAGATAACTGTAAATGATATTAAATTAAAAGGAGATAGATTTGATTACCTAGCTTCTTTTAGTGAAATAGATTTACCTAATTTGAATAATAAAGCACAAAAAAAATGGGATTTTATTGACGGATATAATCTCGAAGACTCTGAGGAAAAGCCCTCAGGTAAGGAGCAAGCAGGTGGAACAACGGGTGGAACAACAGGTGGAACAACAGGTGGAACAACAGGTGGAACAACAGGTGGAACAACGGGTGGAACAACGGGTGGAACAACAGGTGGAACAACAGGTGGAACAACGGGTGGAACAACAGGTGAAACAACGGGTGGAACAACGGCGGACGAAACAGGAAAAAGAAAAGCTGGTACACGAAGTAAAGCATATTCAACAAAGAGGAAATATGTGATACCTACTAATTTTATTTTAAAAATTGATGATAAGAGAATAAACAATATATACTTAGAACTTAGAAAGCTAAACGTAAATGACTTCCCTAATGCAGCCGCTGTATCTTTAAGAGTGTTCATTGAACTAAGTTTAGATTATTATATGAATAAGGTTAGTCTCCCTAATATCACTAACAATAGTAAACTTGTTCAAAAAATAAAGGTAGCCTCTAAATATATGGAGGAAAACAGAATTCTTTCTAAATATGAGCTTAAACCAGTTAGGACAGCTACGTCATCACCGGAAAATATTTTGTCTACAGAGACGTTAAATGCATACGTTCATAATAGATTAATGCAGCCTATTGCTAATGATTTAAAGATAACATGGGATAATTTTGGACCGTTTATTAAGGCGATATTTACTTAAGTAGATTAATTTGGGTTTATGAGAATTAATACTATCTTCTCTTTGAAAAGGAGTTAATTCATAATGTATAAAGTAATTTCACATTGGTATAATACAGGGAAATTATAATTTGAAGGAGTTCTATTTGTACTTATAATTTTCATTGTAGATACCAATCATAAAAACTAATTATTAATATAAAACAATTAAACATTGCATCACTTTATTAAAATAACCCCCTATCTATATATGTGAAAAAGGTTATATAGTGGGAGATCATTATTAAAATTGAAGGAGGCGATATAATTTGCCAAGAACACTTTCACCACTCAGATATCCAGGGGGAAAGACTCAATTATATAAGTTTGTAAAAAAATTGATTGAGCAAAATAATATTTTGCTACCTATCTATGTAGAACCATTCGCTGGTGGAGCTGGATTAGCTATAGAGTTACTTTTGAGAGGTGATGTAAACTCTATTATAATTAATGATTTCGACCCTGCAATTTATAATTTTTGGAAATGCGTCCTTTATGATACAGATAATTTTGTGAATTTAATAGAGGAAACGCCAATTAATATATCAGAATGGGAGAAACAGAAAGAAATATACAATAATCAACTAAATTATAGTGAACTCGAGGTAGGTTTTGCAACCTTTTATTTAAATAGAACAAATCGCTCAGGGATAATTAAAGGCGGTCCTATTAGTAGGGATAATAGTGGGAAATACAAGTTAGATTGTCGTTTTAATAAAGTAGATCTTATCAATAAAATCAGACATATTTCTTTAGTTAAAGATAGTATTAACCTTTATAACTATGATGCTATATTTTTCATAAAACATATTCTACCTATTTTTCCTGAGCAACAACTCTTTATTTTTTTCGACCCTCCATATTATGAACAGGGAAAAAATTTATATACAAACTTTTATACTCATAATGATCATGAAGAACTTTGTAATGCAATTAAAGAGATTTCAGAAAGTCATTGGATTACAACTTATGATTTTAATCAAGCTATAGCTAACCTTTATAAGGATGTTCCTACAAAGGTGTATCAACTACATTATTCAGCAAATCGAAAAAGGAAAGAAAAAGAATTCTTATTTCATAATATAAAAACAAGAGTAGATTCATTTGAAAAAGTTCAATTTGTTGAAAGCTAATTAGGGTAGTATAGGCGTTCATACTCGTTTTTCAATTCATGTTTTGTTTATAAATTAAAGGGGTTTTTTTGTAACAAGTACGGCTAGGTATTTCCCTAAAAATAATTGCAATACCTGAATAACGGGCGATAAAAAAGTTTTTGAGCTGAATTACTTTTGAAATCTATTAAGATAATACATTATTATAAGCTTTAATGTAGTAGAGAGGCCAATTCTTTAATATAACTTGAGGAAAACCTTGGTTTATTTAGTCGAGAAAAAAGAAAATTTAAGGAACAAAATATGATAATGAATTGGTGAGAACGACTATCTATGAAATACAACGGATATTCTACTAAAATTCGATAAAAGGGGAGATTCCTTTGACCAAGTTTTTTTGATATATTATAGCAAAAACTCAAATCCACCCCTCCCCCTCAGCAACCTTCGCCGCCTCCGTCCGGTTCTTCGCACCCAGCTTATGCATAATTTCAGAAATATAATTCCGGACGGTGCCGGCTGACAGGAACAGCTCAGCGGCAATTTCTTTCGTCGTCTTTCCTAAAGCTGCCAAGCGCAGGATTTCCTGCTCGCGTTCGGAGAGCGGGTTTACCTTGCGGATGGCATCGAAGGTGAGTTCCGGGCTGAAGATTCGCTTGCCTGTCATGCATTTGCGGATGGCGTCTGCGAGTTCGTCGATTTCTCCGTCTTTCAGCAGGTAGCCGTGTACATTGCTTTTGACGGCGCGTTCGAAGTAGCCGGGACGGGCAAATGTTGTTAAAATGACAACCTTACTTTTTGAGCCTCGTTTCGTCAGCTCTTCAGCCACTTCCAAGCCGCTTTTGACAGGCATTTCGATATCCATGAGACAGACGTCCGGTTCAAGTTTCAAAATGGCGGCAAGCGCTTCTTCGCCGTTTGTTGCCTGGCCGATGACTTTCATGTCCTCTTCCAGGTCAAGCAAGGAGCCCAGGGCGCTTAACAGCATTCTTTGATCTTCAGCGATAAATAAACGAATCATTGCATTGCTTCCTTTCGTTCTGCTTTCTTTACAATCGGGACGGTGATGTGTAAAACAGCGCCGTTATGGGTTGAAACGTCCAGTGCTCCGTCGATTAATGAGAGTCTTTCTTTCATTCCGCGCAAACCGTTTCCAAACGGTTTCTTTTGATCGATCCCCATTCCGTCGTCTTTAACCGTGATGCTCATTTTTTCATCCGATTGAGAAATAGAGATCATGCAATGGTTGGCACGGCTGTGTTTGACGATATTTGTGGCTGCTTCCCGTATACACATGCTGACGATATTTTGTGTGACCGGAGGGACTTTTGAAAAATCTGAGTCTCCATCGTATTGGAATGTCATTTCCGCAGCTCGGAGTATTTGCTGGATGTGGATGAGCTCTTCTGCGATTGTGGCGGTTTTCATATCGGACACGAGCTCTCTTGCTTGCTTTAAGGCGGCTCTCGATGTGATTTCCATTTCTTTTGCTTCTTTGCGCGCCCGTTCGGAATCGATGGTGACGATCCGCTGGACAAGCTGGCTTTTTAAGGTGAGCAGTGACAGGGTATGGCCGAGTGTATCGTGAAGGTCGCGGGCAATCCGTGTCCGCTCTTCGCGTTTTACTAACTCCTTGATATGCTGATTTGCTTTGTCAAGCTGTTGTTCCAGTTCTATCCGGCGGAACATGGAACGGATGCCGAATGGCGACATGAGCATAATAATGAAAAAGGGAAGAAAGCGAACGATCTGGCTTGCCGTCTGGGATAAATTACTTTGAATGAAATAAAAAACAAAAGGGATCAACAATACGAAAACTAAACTAATAAAACCGTGCTGAAACTTCTTTTTATCCCGATAAAAACCGATAAAGTTCGCCGGAAAAAAGCCTAAAAATATGAAGCTGATATCGTATAATACACTGAAAATAAGGATGATTGAAAGCTGTACAGTCAGCCAATAAGAGAATCCTTTTTTTTGCGGTGAAACACAATAAAGCTGGCGGTACGTTATAAAGAAAAGCAGCACCATTCCATAGCCGTTAAGCTGTTTGATCCCCGTTTCTTGCGTCAAATAAAAGATCGGCATCAGCAAATAGACTAAAAAGATATAGGGGAAGAAGCCGTAGTGGCTCGGAAATATGCTGATTGTTTTTTTCATTCTGGTCACACCGCTTCTTGTTTTCTTCTCATATATTTAGATAGTAGCATAAGCACGATGAAATAGGCGAACAGAATGAGAACATTGTTCCAGTCCGGCATTTTGCCTCGAACAATTTCCCATGCTCCATTTCCAAAATGATAGGATGGCAGCCAATGGCTGAAACTCTGCATCATTTTCGGCATTACCTCAAGCGGCATCCACATCCCCCCGGTAACAGCGAGGACCATATAGAGCACATTGCTGACTCCGGCCGCTGTATCGACTTTTTTCATCATCCCGATCAATGTCCCGATCGCCAGAAACGGGAGGGAGCCAAGCAGGATCCACAAGCCGCTCATGAACCATTCAAACGGGGTCAAAGAAACTCCGTTGATGATGGCGCCGAATGAGAAAATAACCGTGATCGAAAGAATATGAATGACGCTTTGTCCGGCCATTTGGGCGATAAAATAAACATGATCAGAAAGAGGCGTCATGCGAATGAACGTCGACCAGCCTTGGGTGCGCTCTTGAACCATGCGGATCCCGAGCGACATGATTGAGGAGCCCATGACGCTGAATGTTGTCATCGACATTAAATAATGCGCTTTCCAAGCCCCAGGATCCGGAGCATTCGTATTGACGACGTTTGTAAAAATGTAATAGAAGGCAATCGGCATGACCAATGACCAAAAGACAAAATAGCGGTTTCTGAGCATTCTTTTGATTTCCATTTTGCATTGCATTTGAAATACATTCATTTTACATCGTCTCCTTTGCCTGTCAGCTGACGAAACGCCTCTTCGAGATTTCCGCGTTCAATTTGAATATCATAAGCGCCGGTCTTTTCAGTGAAGAGAAGTTCCAATATTTTGTCCGTATTAGTCGTGTCGATGTAAATCCGATTGTTTTCCCGGGAAATTTGCCCGATTTCCGGGTGCTGATACAGCTTCTCCAGCGATTTTGCCGGATCGGCCATAAATGAAACGGAATGCTTCGATATTTTTGATTTAATGTGCAGCGGCGTTCCGTCTGCAACAATCCTGCCGTCTTTAAACAGCAAGATTCGTTGTGCGGCATCATCAGCTTCCTGTAAGTAGTGTGTAGAAAAAATGATCGTTTTTCCTCGATCTGCGAGCGTTTTGACCGTTTGCCAAAAGCGGTTTCTTGATGTGATATCCATGCCGACCGTAGGTTCGTCAAAGATCATCAGCTCTGGATCACCGGCAAGCGCCAAGGCAAAGCTCAGACGCCGCTTTTGGCCTCCTGACAACTTTTCTGCTCGTGTTTTTACATCTTTTTTTGTCAGACCTGTTAATGCGGTGAGCTTCTGAAAGGATAACGGCTTTGGATAGTAGCTCCGGACAAGTTCGATGATTTCGCCTGCGCGCAAACCCGGTGTTACGCTGACTTGCTGCAGCATCGTGCCGATTTTTTCGCGTACCTGTTTTTCGTGCGGCAGGGAATTAAATAATGTAATGTTGCCGGATGTCGGTTTTAACAGCCCCAACATCATGGAAATCGTTGTTGTTTTTCCGGCCCCGTTTGGCCCCAGAATCGCTACAATTTCCCCTTGTCCGATTGAAAAATTGATATGTTCAACCGCCGTTTTTTGGCGGAATGTTTTTGTCACGTTTGCCAAGCTTACAACATTCCCCATTGCACAACACCTCCTGATTACTTAAGGTCATTGTACAGTCGCAGGAAAGAAGATTTTAGTATGTGATGTCATCAAAATCGGGTGACAAATGTCATTTTTTTAAACAATGAAAATAATATGGAGCTGACGTTGTAGAAAGAATGGAAGTGTTAAGCAAATGAAGGCAGGGAGGATTACTGTAAGATAAGCAAGCAGGGCGCCGTAATTATCGGCGTCCTGCTTGTTTCATTTCAACTGAATTCTTTTGTATGATTACGGATGGCCATTTACTATGGAGGTGTAGAGAGAGCTGTCAAAGAAACTCTCTCTATATATGCATTGTCATAGAACGTGTTTCGGCCCTCTCTATCGCTGGTTGAAGAATCAAAGACATATTAAAGATTAACCATTATTTTTAACCGGATACTTCCTCCCATTCTTCACAATCTTCTCTTCCACAATCTCTTTTACGTCCAATCCAAGATCGTTACACAGCATGAATGAGTAGATCAAAACATCTGCGATTTCTTCACGGATGTTTTCTTTATTTGCTTTGAGGGCTTCTTCACTGCTGATCCATTGGAAGTCTTCGAGCAGCTCTGCTGCTTCGATGGAGATGGAGATGGCGAGGTCTTTTGGGTTATGGTATTGCCTCCAGTTTCGTTCATCTCTGAATTCGTTGATTACGTTGATTAGGCTTTGGATATCACTCATGATGATTTTCCCCTTTCTAACTCGAGTAGTCTCTTTCTTAATTTAGGGTCTGTCGCATAAATATATAGGCCGTGGATGCCCCGTTTCATCAGGACATTTATTGAATTTAAGATGATTTGTTCTTTAATTTGTTCATTCTGTTCTGGAGACAAATCTGTACGTGACACGAATGCCCCTTTATCTTTGTATTTAGAAGTATCAATTACTAGTTCGTCGTTGTCTTCATCATAGCTTACGGAAGGGCCGAGAACGACGCCGACGTAATTTAAATCAAACCCCTGCACGGTATAAATGGAACCGACTTCTTTAATAGAATTCGGATTTTCGGCCCATGTCACCTTATCCTGAGTGCTGTTCCAGGGCATATTAATCCCTTCTTCATCGACAATGTAAGTCTTTTTATCTTTTTTATGTAAATAATCAAAGGTCGAGACAATCCGGGAGAGCCCGTCTTCACTGTTTTTGCGTTCAATAGCTGTTTTAAACGCAGCAGCATCTTCAAATATTTTAAGCTCGAAGGAGGAGTCTTCAGTCGGTAAAGGAAGAACTTTCTTTTCAACAAAGCGGTCAATCCACTTGATCGTTTCTGGATTGGCGTTCATTCTCATTTGGTCTGTAAGCTTTACGGTTTTCGCATGATACTGGTTTTTGATTTCTTCGAGCAATCTATCGTTCCAATAACTTTTAATCTTTAGGACTTGTTTTGGATCAAAGATGACAACGGTGATTTTACTGCGCTTAATGATCTCATCCAGCTGGTTTTGGTAGCGGAAATTGTTATAGGAATCTTCCTTTGTCAGAAGCAGGTGGGCTTCGTCTACTAATACGATATCTGCTGTTGCTCCCGTCTTAGTTTTCTCGTTAATAAATGGTGTTGGCTTCATGAGACTCTTTTTCTTCAAATTCGGTAAGCTGTTGGCGATGCTTTTATAAGTCTTCAGCATTTCGCTGTGATTCACCAGCAAGTAATTATCTGTTTCTTTCAAAAAAGGGTCTTCGCTGTTAGCCAAATCTTGAATTGTATTAAACAAAGAGCTTAACAGGACACTTTTACCTGTGCCGGCATCTCCTTCAATAACAATGACATGATTTCCTTCTTTTTGTAAATGTTCTTTACAGAAATCAAGGATCTCATTTTTTATATCAATCTGCTGAGGCGAGAGCTCTTTATAGGGAGATAGTTTATAAATGTCTTTATTCCTAAGGTTTTCAAGGGAATCGCCTACAATTTTCTCTTCTCTAAGTTTCTCCCAAATGACTTGAAAGATCTCTTCATTATAAAAGGGTTTCTGATAGTAGTTGTGCATTTCCCTGGATCTTGTCTGGCTTACGTTTTGCAGCTGGTAGCGGTTATCGGCGATAAAATAGTTAATTAGATTTGATTCAATATTGTACGTCGCAGACTGATGAAATTTCTCATGCCCGATTAAAATAAAGCGGTTCAAACTCTTTCGCTTTTTATCATCTATATGATTTTTCAAACGCCGTGCAGCTTGAACCGTTTGCCCAATATATGCAGTCGGCTTCTTTTTCTCATTATAAAGGATATATACAATCGGATAGTTATTTAAATGCAGTGCTTTTACAACGTTTACATGGTCTGGAGTGAATTCTCTCTTTTCAAACACAAGTTCATTCATTGTTTTAGCCTCTAAATCTCTTTTTTTAAAGTAATAGTATCATATTTGATAGATTAATCTAAATTTTAACAAACAGAAGTTTTCGGAGGGCAACCTATGAAGGGCTCTGAAACATCCTTTGTTTCAGTTGAAAACAGGGAAATTATACAAATTTTCATTAGAAGTAAATGGGAAAATGATATTCGCTTTACCGGGGGATATTACAAAACCGGATTGCAACGGCAATGCTTCGTACCCTTTAAATATCAATGAAATGATTAATTAGTAAATATTGTGGATTGAGTTTGTTTTGGGTGCAAGGAAAAGAGGTTCTCTTGCACCATTTTTAGTTAAGCATTAGCCTGGGAGAAATGCCTTATCATCCATAACTATTCGCTTGAATCACAAACTGCGACTGCTCATAGTTATACGAAATCCTGGAGAAATCAAACGGCTGCCCGTTCGTTAAATGAAAGATGCTTTCCACGTAAAGCTTAGGCAATCCGGTCTTCAATCCCAAATACCTCGCTTCTTCCTCATTCAGCTGCCCGACATGAAGGAATAAATCTGAAAAGCCGATTTTAAGCCCCAGTCCTTCCCGGATGTAATTGAATATGGAATCAGATACGATTTCTTTGTTCAAATACGTAATAATCGATTTATTGTAATACGATTCTTCAAAGCATAACGTTTGTCCGTTAATATAGCGGACCCTTTTGACATAGTAGATATCATCGTCGAGCCCGATGTTCAAGTTTTCGGCAGCTTCTTTTGTCGGTTTTCTTACGTCTAATTCAATGACCTTTGAGGTGACGTTAAAATCCTCAAGATCCTTTTTAAACCCTTGATTGGACAGCAGGCTGATATAACCTTTTCTTTTATGCCTTCTGACAAAAATGCCGCTGCCTCTGACTTGAAAGATAACCCCTTTTTTCTCCAACAGGTCTAACGATTTCGTAATCGTGCTTTTGCTTACTTCGAATTGAGCCATCAATGTTTCCAATACCGGCAGTTTATCCCCTTGTTGAAGATTGTGGTCTTCCATATACTTTTCGATTTCCGCTGCGATTTGCTGGTACTTTAACATACGCATTCCTCATTAGTTTTTTACAAAAATTATAGCATAAACCCCAACCGAAAATAATGAATGCGTAAATATATTGTTTGGTGATTGAAAAATTAGACCGGTACAATTATAATGTAAGCGTAAACAAAAAAACTAAGGGGGGGGTCAAAATGTCGGGGAAAGTGAGAGATTATACGAAGCTTGCGAAAGATATTTTAGAGGCTGTCGGCGGGGAAGGGAACGTGATCGGCGTTACGCGTTGTGCAACGAGGCTCAGATTGGTGCTGAAGCGGTCGAATCCGAAAGCTAGAGACATCGTAAAATCGATGCCTGGCGTTATTACAGTCGTAGAAAACAACGGTCAATTCCAAGTTGTAATTGGACAGCATGTCGGTGAAGTCTATGAGGAGTTTACGGGTTTAGTAAACATCGAAACGTCTGATGAACAAAGCGAACATAAAGGAACGGTTTTGAATCGCGTGATTGCAACGATGTCGGCCGTGTTTGCGCCATTTGTGTATATTTTGGCCGCCGCCGGTATTTTGCAAGGGTTGTTAATCATTATCAATTTATTTTTTGATCGTTTTGCTGAAAGTGGGACTTATCAGGTTTTAAGTTTTATATCATGGGCGCCGTTCACTTTCTTGCCGATTTTTATCGCGATTACGGCATCAAAGCATTTTAAGACAAACACATATATTGCAGTGGCATGCTGCGCGGCTCTGGTCAGCCAGACATGGACGGACATGGCGGCTCAAATTGCAGATGGAAAGAGCATGTCTTTCTTGGGTGTTGCCTTAAGCGAAACGACATACACGTCTTCCGTACTTCCACCGTTATTTTTAGTGTGGATTTTGTCCTACCTTGAAAGGTTTTTGAATAAGAAAATGAACGAAGTCGTGAGACCGTTGTTTGTCCCGTTTTTATGCATGGTCATCATGGTGCCGCTGACGATTGTATTAATCGGCCCCGTGACAACGCTGGGAGCAAACGGAATTGCCAATGGGTATAACTTCTTGGCAGAACACGCGCCGGCTGTGGCAGGAGCGATTATCGGCGCCTTCTGGCAGGTCATTGTGATTTTTGGCGTGCACTGGGGAATCACCCCGATGGTGCTGGCGAATTTTGATTTATACGGCCGTGATTCATTTCAGGCATATCAAACGATCGCCGTTATTGCCCAAGTCGGGGCGGTGCTTGGGGTGATTTTGAAAGCGAAAAGCCGGGAAACGAGAAAAGTAAGCGTTTCCGCAGGTGTAACAGGGTTGTTTGGCATTACTGAACCGGCGATTTACGGTGTGACGCTGAGGTTTAAGAAGCCGTTTATATTCGGCTGTATTTCAGGCGCAATCGGTGCGATAGCGGCAAGTTTCTTTAATCCGTATTACTTTGCCTATGCCGGATTGCCGGGACCGCTTACGATCGTGAATGGGATCAACGAAAAGTATCCCATGTCGATTTGGGGAATTTTAATCGGAGTTGCAATTGCTGTTATTCTTCCGGTTGTATTGATTCAAATTTTCGGATATGGCGAAGATGCAGCAACCCCTGTGAAAAAGCCGGAACCAAACAATGAAGAAACGGTCTATGCACCGTTTAGCGGGAGGGTCATTCCGCTTTCAAAGGTTCCTGATGAAGTGTTCAGCTCAGGTGCCATGGGACAGGGGCTGGCGATTGAGCCATCCGATAATAAACTGTATGCTCCGTTTGACGGAACGGTCGTTATGGTAGCGCCTACAAAGCATGCGATCGGCTTGCGTTCGGCATCCGGCGTTGAAGTCCTTGTGCACATTGGATTGGATACGGTTACTTTAGACGGAAAGCCTTTTGCTTTAAAGATAAAAGAGGGGGACAAAGTCAAAAAAGGTGAAGTGCTTGCCGAATTCGACAAAGAATTCATTGAAAGGAAAGGGTTAAAAACGATCACCCCGGTCATTATCACCAATTCGCATGCATATCAGGAAATTCTCATCGAAGATCTTAAAGAAAGTGCATTAGACCAAAAATTATTTACAGTCGTAAGCTAGGGAGGAGAATGAAAAATGGAGAAAATGCCGAAGGATTTCTTATGGGGCGGCGCTTTGGCTGCTCACCAATTCGAAGGCGGCTGGGATCAAGGCGGCAAAGGACCGAGTGTCGTCGATGTCATGACTACAGGCGCCCACGGCGTGCCGAGAAGAATCACCGACACAATTGAAGAAAATGAATTTTACCCGAACCACGAAGCTATCGATTTCTATCATCGGTATAAGGAAGATATCGCTTTATTTGCCGAAATGGGCTTAAAATGTTTGCGGACATCGATCGGATGGAGCCGAATCTTCCCAAAAGGTGATGAGGCTGAGCCTAATGAAGAAGGACTGCAATTCTATGACGATGTGTTTGACGAATTGCTCAAACACGGAATTGAACCGGTCATTACATTGTCCCACTTTGAAATGCCGCTGCACTTGGCAAGGGAATACGGGGGATTCAGAAATCGAAAAGTCGTAGACTTCTTCGTGAAGTTCGCTGAAATTTGTTTCAATCGGTATAAAGATAAAGTGAAATACTGGATGACATTTAACGAGATTAACAACCAAATGGATGTGAACAATCCACTGTTTTTATGGACAAATTCGGGTGTTATCGTAGGAGAAAACGAGAATGCCAAGGAAGTCATGTATCAAACGGCGCACCACGAATTAGTGGCAAGCGCATTGGCCGTGGCAAAAGGAAAAGAAATCAACCCTGAATTCCAAATCGGGGCCATGGTGTCACACGTACCGATTTATCCTTATTCGTCCAATCCGGAAGATGTGATGCTGGCCGAAGAGGAAATGAGACAGCGCTATTTCTTCCCGGATGTACAGGTCCGCGGTTATTATCCAAGATATGCGTTAAAAGAATTTGAAAGAGAAGGATACAATATCAAGTTCGAAGACGGCGATGATGAGATTTTAAGAAATGGAACGGTCGATTATTTAGGCTTCAGTTATTACATGTCGACAACTGTTAAAAGCGATGTAGAAAACGACAATACGGGGGATGTTGTAAACGGCGGATTGCCGAACAGCGTTGAAAATCCGTACATCAAATCGAGCGATTGGGGCTGGGCGATCGATCCGACCGGATTGAGGTATACGTTAAACCGTTTTTATGACCGGTATCAAATACCGTTATTCATCGTCGAAAACGGCTTTGGCGCCGTCGATACGTTAGAAGAGGACGGCACTGTCCATGACCCGGAAAGAATTCAATATTTAAAATCGCATATTGAAGCATTAGAAAAAGCCGTCATTTACGACGGCGTCGAGTTGATCGGCTACACCCCTTGGGGCATAATCGATATCGTGTCATTTACAACAGGCGAAATGAAAAAACGCTACGGCATGATTTATGTCGACCGTGACAACGAAGGAAACGGATCGATGAAGCGGTATAAGAAGGATTCGTTTGAGTGGTATAAAAAAGTCATTCAGACGAATGGCGAAGAGTTGTAATACGTGAATCTAGACCCGAATGAAGCGTGCTTTGTTCGGGTTTTTAAGATGTTAAAAAAGCCGCGGTACTGCCATTGAAGCAGCACAGCGGCTTTTTATATTAATTCCGAATCAGGTAATCAAACGCTCCTAACGCAGCATTCGCACCAGATCCCATCGAAATGATGATTTGGTTATACGGGCTGTCTGTGCAGTCGCCTGCAGCGAACAGGCCTGGGATGGTTGTTTCGCCGCGTTTGTCGACTACGATTTCGCCGATGCGGTTGCGTTCGACGGTTTCAGGCAGCCATTCCGTGTTTGGTACGAGACCGATTTGGACGAAGACGCCTTGGAGTTCGACGTGTTTTTCCGCTCCAGTTTCGCGGTCTACGTACGTGATGCCGTTTACGTTTTCTTCGCCTGTGATTTCTTTTGTCTGTGCGTTTTTCACGACAGTCACGTTAGGGAGGCTGTAGAGACGTTTTTGCAGAACTTCGTCAGCTTTCAGCTCCGGCGCAAACTCAAGAACAGTGACATGATTGACGATGCCTGCGAGGTCAATCGCTGCTTCGATTCCGGAGTTGCCGCCGCCGATGACGGCTACGTCTTTGCCTTCAAACAATGGTCCGTCACAGTGAGGGCAGTATGCGACACCTTTGTTTTTGAACTCTTGTTCGCCGGGTACGCCGATATTGCGCCAGCGCGCTCCTGTTGAAAGGATCACGGTTTTGCTTTTCAGAACAGCGCCGTTTTCGAGTTCAAGCTCGAACAGATCTTTTTTCTCGAGATGTTTTGCGCGCTGAAGATTCATGACGTCAATATCATAATCCTTCACGTGTTCTTCAAGACTTGCTGCGAGCTTCGGTCCTTCGGTGCGTTTTACGCTGATGAAGTTCTCGATGCTCATCGTGTCAAGGACCTGACCGCCGAAGCGTTCAGCGACAATGCCTGTGCGGATGCCTTTGCGGGCCGCATAGATCGCTGCGCTTGCACCGGCCGGACCGCCGCCGACGACAAGGACATCGAACGGATCTTTGTCAGAAAGCTCAGAGGTGTCTGTGCCGCTGCCCATCTTCGCAAGAATCTCTTCGATTGTCATGCGGCCGCTTCCGAATGATTCGCCGTTCAGGAATACGGTCGGCACTGCCATGATGTTTTTGCTTTCAACTTCAGATTTGTATGCCGCGCCGTCGATCATGGTGTGTGTGATATTCGGGTTGAGCACGCTCATCATGTTCAAAGCTTGGACAACGTCGGGGCAGTTGTGGCACGTCAGGCTGATATAAGATTCAAAGTGGTATTCGCCGCTGATGTTTTTGATTTGATCGATGATTTTTTGATCGACTTTAGGCGGTCTTCCGCTCACTTGCAAAAGCGCCAGCACTAATGAAGTGAATTCGTGTCCGAGCGGTACACCGGCGAATGTGATGCCGGTTTCTTCTCCGGCACGATTGACGCTGAAGCTTGGCGTTCTGTTTAATTGCGCTTTTTCGACAGTGACTTTGGATGACATGGATGCCAGCTCTTCAACGAGAGCCAGCATATCCTTTGAGACGTCATCTTCGCCTGCGCTAACTTTGAGAACAATGTCATTCTCAATTAGCTGCATGTATTGGTTTAATTGTGCTTTGATATTTGCTTCAAGTACCAATTGAATGCACTCCTTAGATTTTGCCTACCAGGTCAAGGCTTGGCGTAAGGGTTTCAGAACCTTCTTCCCATTTAGCCGGGCAAACTTCACCTGGGTTTTGGCGAACGTATTGTGCCGCTTTGACTTTGTTGATCAGGATGCTTGCATCACGGCCGATACCGCCGGCGTTGATTTCAACAGCTTGGATCACGCCGTCTGGATCGATGATGAATGTTCCGCGGTCAGCAAGTCCTTCTTCTTCGTTAAGTACTTCAAAGTTGCGGGAGATCGTTTGAGACGGGTCACCGATCATCGCGTAAGTAATTTTGCCGATTTTTTCAGAGCTGTCATGCCAGCCTTTGTGTACGAAGTGAGTGTCAGTAGAAACAGAGTACACTTCAACGCCAAGCTCTTTTAGGGCAGCGTAATGGTTTTGCAGATCTTCAAGCTCAGTTGGGCATACGAATGAGAAATCTGCCGGATAGAAGCAGAAAATGCTCCATTGACCTTTCAGATCCTCGTGTGTTACATCGATAAACTCACCGTTTTTGTAAGCTTTCGCTGCAAATGGTTTTACTTCTTTTCCGATTAGAGACATAATATCGTCCTCCTATATGTTAATGTAATAAATAACAAAAGTTAAAACTTTAGTTATCTAAAATAATTCTAATCATGTACAAATTATTAAATAATATATTTTATTTGTCAAGGCAGAAAAACTATATTTTTATGTTTATTTCTGCATCTGTTTCTGTTTTATCTTGCGAAGTGAAAGGGTTGTACCGGGTTTCAGCTTTAATTGTTACAATCGTGTTAAAAATTATGATTCTCAATTAGTAAGTGTATTTGAGGTTACAAGAGGGATGATATGTACAGATCAACAAAGAAAAAAATCAGGGGCTGGAAAAGGCATAAAAGAAAAATTGACGTGTGGAAGGAGCGTCATCTTCGGCTGGATATGGAGCATGTCAGAGACCGTCACAGGGATTATGCAAAACTGTGGATATACCCTTTTTACGGTATTCCAAACGTGAATCCTCCTGTTTGGTATAGCCGTTTGTTAGTAAGAGCCATGATTGATGTTTATGATGAATGGCACAGGCAAATGGAGGCCGAGAATGAAGATTTCTATTTGAAAATCTGGCTGTTTGAACACGATTTTATCAGGTCGCAGATTGTGGTCGTCTATAAAGAAGCGATCGATTTTTACAGCGGTGCTTTTGACAAGCAGAAAAGAGGTCAATCGTTCCCTATGAAACGATTTGAACCGCTGCAACACGAGCTGAACCGTTTTGATTGGCAGCTGCATATTGATGCTCACCACTGCTGGCTTTCAGAAATGGAGGAAGACGCGGCAGCCGGGCTTATCGCCCGGGAAGATATTCTCGATATAAAAGACGCTTCTTATCAAAAAGTGACTTACGATCATGACGTGTTGTATAAAGTGAAGGCGGGAAATGTATGGATCGGCTCCTTAACGGAAGAGCCATCCTCTTAAGGATGGCTCTGGAATCTCTAAACGCCTTTAAATGCAGAGCGGTACACTTCAGCCAATTCGGATACTAGCGGAAGCTTTGGATTGGCTGTTGTGCATTGGTCCTCAAAGGCCCGGTCTGCCATGATATCGATCTTGCTTTCAAATTCAGCGGCATCTATGCCGTTTTGTTTGAGGCTCATCGGGATATCAAGCTCTTTGGCAAGCGAGATGACGGCCTGGATCAGACTTTCGACGCCTTCTTCGGTTGTTTTGGCCGGCAAGCCGAGCGTTCTGGCGATTTCCGCATAGCGCTGATCGGCTACGAAATGATTGTATTTCGGGAATGCCGTGAATTTTGTCGGTTTAGCCGCATTGTAGCGAATGACGTGCGGGAGAAGCACGGCATTTGCGCGTCCGTGGGCGATGTGAAACTCCGCGCCTAATTTATGGGCCAGGCTGTGGTTAATGCCCAGGAACGCATTTGAGAATGCCATGCCGGCGATTGTTGATGCATTGTGCATCTTTTCGCGGGCGATTTCGTCGCTGCCGTTTTTGTACGCTCTCGGCAAGTATTCAAATACAAGCTGGATGGCTTTCATTGCCAAGCCGTCAGTATAGTCGTTGGCCATGCAGGATACATAGGATTCAATCGCATGCGTCAAGACGTCCATTCCGGTATCAGCCGTGATATGCTTAGGCACGGTCATGACAAACTGCGGATCAATGATCGCCACATCCGGCGTTAGTTCATAGTCGGCCAATGGGTATTTCGTATTCGCCTCTTTATCTGTAACGACGGAGAATGAGGTAACTTCAGAGCCGGTGCCGGATGTCGTCGGAATGGCAACGAATTTTGCTTTTTCGCCTAATGGCGGATATTTGACGATGCGCTTGCGGATGTCTAAGAATTTTTGCTTTAAATCAAAGAATTCAGCATCAGGGTGCTCATAGAACATCCACATTCCTTTTGCGGCGTCCATTGCAGAGCCTCCGCCAAGCGCGATGATGACGTCAGGCTGGAATTTGGCCATCGCCAGGGCGCCGTTCATCACCGTTTCGATTGATGGATCAGGTTCTACGTCGGAGAAAATGTCGCAATGAACGTAATCCGGGCGTTTTCTTAAATAGTGAAGGACGCGGTCGACGTATCCAAGCTTCACCATTCCCGGGTCTGTCACGATAAACGCTTTTGAGATATTCGGCATTTTTGCTAAATATTGCGTTGCATGTTTTTCAAAATAAATTTTTGGCGGTACTTTAAACCATTGCATATTGACATTCCTCTTTGCCACTTTTTTCGTATTGATTAAATGAACCGCACCCACGTTTGTCGAAACGGAGTTCCCGCCGTAAGTGCCGCATCCGAGCGTCAAGGAAGGCATGTAGGCATTATAAATATCGCCGATCGCTCCTTGGGAAGACGGCGCGTTGACGATGATCCGCCCGGCTTTCATCCGTAAACCGAATTGCTCAATGGCTTCACGGTCGCTGGTATGGATGACCGCGGAGTGTCCGATGCCGCCGAATTCCAGCATTTCTTCGGCCCGTTTTAACCCTTCCTGGAGTCCGCTTACTTTGTAGCAGGCTAACACAGGACTTAATTTTTCCCTTGAAAGCGGGTATTCCGGTCCTACGCCTTTTAATTCGGCGACGAGGATTTTTGTATCCTCCGGAACCTTTATACCGGCCATTTCGGCGATTTTATAAGCCGGCATTCCGACGATGTCAGGGTTTACCGCACAGGTCGTTTCGTTGATAACCAATTTTTCCAATTTTGCTATTTCCGCCTCATTTAATAAATAGCAATTGTTGGAAGTGAGTTCTCTTTTCACGTCTGAATAAACGTCTTTATCGATAATGACTGCCTGTTCTGAAGCACAAATCATTCCATTGTCAAACGTTTTTGATAAGATCAGGTCGTTGACGGCTTGTTTCAAGTTCGCAGATCTCTCAATGTAGCATGGGACGTTTCCCGGTCCGACGCCGAGAGCCGGTTTGCCTGAGCTGTAAGCGGCTTTCACCATTCCGGCCCCTCCTGTGGCAAGAATCAGGGAAATCTTCGGATGAGTCATCAAAGCTTGGGTTGCTTCGCGCGACGGCGTTTCGATCCACTGAATGCAATGTTCAGGCGCCCCTGCTTGAACGGCCGCATCCCTCAAAATCCTTGCAGCTTCAATGCTGCATTTTTGAGCGGATGGATGGAAAGCAAACACGATTGGATTTCTTGTTTTTATCGAGATCAGGGATTTGAACATGGTCGTGGAAGTAGGATTTGTCACCGGCGTAACCCCTGCGATGACGCCGACAGGCTCGGCAATTTCAATGACTCCGTCGTGTTCATTTTCGCTGATGATTCCGACGGTTTTGTCGTATTTGATATTGTGATAGACATACTCTGTGGCAAACATGTTTTTAATGATCTTATCTTCGTATACGCCGCGTTTTGTTTCCTCTACAGCAAGCTTGGCAAGGTGCATATGCTGATCAAGGCCGGCAAGCGCCATCTGTTTGACGATATCATCGATCTGTTCCTGATCAAACCTGCGGAATTCTTCCAATGCTTTAAGACCCTTGTCGACTAAACGGTCAATCATTTTTGAAACGTTTATTTTTTGTTTAATTTCCTTTTCTTCAACTGCCATTGTATAACCCTCCAATGAAGTGATAGGATTTTCCGAAAAGAGTGCAACGGCTTAGGTTTGTGAAATATTTCACAAATGGTGTTAAAAATTTTTATGGCGATATGGGGATTTGCTGTGAGAATATAAAGTTCCTCATGACACCTCACTCCTTGTTTTTTATGAATCTTATCATAGCACGGATTTAATATAATAATTTGTGAAATGTTGAACAAAGTATGAAACATGAGTAAAAACGGGAATATTTACTTAAGAGTGTATTTTTTGGAAAGCGCTTTCGATTAGCACGACTAGATCATAAGTCATCAAAAAACTATTTTAAAATAATAAAAACTGCACTTCCGATTGTTAACACAATCGGGTGCAGTTTTATTTCAAAAAAGCTTACTCATTCCATTCTGTGTGAAACACACCTTCGATATCTGTCCGCTCATACGTATGGGCGCCGAAGTAATCGCGCTGTGCCTGCAGCAGGCTGGCGTTCGAGCGGCCCGTCCGGTAGCCGTCATAATAAGATAGAGCGGTGCTCAAGGCTGGGAACGAGATGCCTGAAGTGATACCTTCGCAGACGACTTTCCGAAGTCCTGTCTGGTAGTCTTTGAGCTTTTCTGCAAAGAAAGGTGCGATCAATAAGTTTGACAGGTCGGGCTGCTCGTTGTACGCTTCGCTGATCAGGTTTAAAAATTCGGCGCGGATGATGCAGCCGCCGCGGAAGATCAGAGCGATGTCCGAAAGCTTCAGGTTCCATCCGTAAAGCTCTGATGTCATTTTATACTGGGCGAAGCCTTGTGCATAGGCGCACACTTTTCCCATATATAATGCCTGTCTGACGTAGTCGATCCACACGTTTTTATCCAGATGCCAGTCTTCTTCCGCCGGACCGGCGAGAATTTTTTCCGCAGCCACCCGCTCTTCTTTTAAAGATGACAGGTAGCGGGCGAATAGCGATTCCGTGATAATGGACGACGGAATGCCGTTGTCGATCGCCTGCATGCTCGTCCATTTGCCTGTGCCTTTTTGGCCTGTTTTATCAAGGATGACGTCGATCAGCGGACCGCCTGTCCGGTCATCCTTTTTCCTTAAAATTTCGGCAGTGATTTCGATTAAATAGCTTTTCAGTTCGCCTTGATTCCACGTTTCAAAAATGTCGGCGATTTCATCGATGGACAGCTGCAGTTTTTCTCTTAAAAATGTATAGGCTTCTGCGATCAGCTGCATATCCGCGTATTCGATCCCGTTATGGACCATTTTCACGAAGTGTCCGGCTCCTTTCGGCCCGATGTAGGTGCAGCAAGGATCATTGCCGACTTGGGCTGCGATTTTTGTCAAGATCGGAGCAGCTTTTTCATAGACGTCCCGATCTCCCCCGGGCATGATCGAAGGACCTGTTAACGCTCCGACTTCGCCGCCGGAAATGCCGATTCCCAAATAGCCGATTCCTTCAGACTTCAGCCTGTCGTATCTTCGTTCTGTATCTTCGTAGTGGGAGTTGCCTCCGTCCATGATGACATCGCCTTCTTCAAGCAGCGGCACTAATGAATCGATCACTGAATCGACCGCTTTGCCCGCTGTTACCATGAGAAAGATTTTCCGCGGCTTTTCTAAAGACTGGACGAAATCCTTCAGCTCGTAGTACGGGCTGAGAGGCTGTCCTTCAATTTTCTCCATCAGTTTATCAGTTAAATCCCTTGTGTAATTGTAGACGGCGACTTGCTCCCCTTTGCCGGCCATGTTCAAGGCAATATTGCTGCCCATCACTCCAAGGCCGATGACGCCAATTGTATTGACCATAATTCCAGCTCCTTCAATAATGTTATACAAATAGACTTAGCAATAACGTAAATCCTAATCCGGCTACAGCGATGATCGTTTCGAGCAATGTCCATGTCGCAAATGTTTCTTTCATGCTTAAACCGAAGTACTCTTTGAACATCCAGAATCCGGCATCATTCACATGGGAAGCGATTACACTTCCGGCCCCGGTAGCGAGCACGACCAAGGCAAGGTTGACGTCAGAATGTCCAAGCATCGGAATGACGAGCCCCGTCGTCGATAAGGCTGCGACTGTGGCGGAGCCTAAAGAAATGCGCAGGATCGCCGCGATTAACCAGGCAAGCAGGATCGGCGACATCGACGTGCCTTTGAACAATTCGGCCACGTAGTCGCCTACCCCGCCGTTGATTAATACTTGTTTGAAGGCGCCGCCGCCCCCGATGATCAACAGCATCATCCCGATTTGCGAAATGGCTGTCGAACAGGAATCCATTACCGTTCTAATCGGAATGTTCCTGGCGATGCCCATCGTATAAACCGCGACTAATAAAGAAATGATCATTGACGTAGATGCATTGCCGATCAAACGAATACCTGCAAGAATGCTATTATCTGCAAACCCCATCGTTTCTTGAAGCAGCGTAATGATCGTAGAAATGGACATGATGATGACCGGAAGCATTGCTGTGAACACGCTGATTCCGAAACCGGGCGTATCTTCAAGTTTGAACGTTTTCTGCTCGCCTAAAGACGCGATATTTCCTGTTCTCGTAAACGAATCGGGTACGATTTTTTTCGCAAGCTTCGTAAATACAGGTCCGGCGATCAGCACCGTCGGAACTGCGATAATGAAGCCGTACAGTAGTACTTCCCCGATGTTTGCCCCGTATTCCCCGGCGATCGCCGTCGGCCCCGGATGCGGCGGCAGGAAGCCGTGCGTGACGGATAAGGCGGCCGCCATCGGGATGCCGAGGAACAGAATTGAAATTTTTAATTCTCTTGAGATCGCGAATACAATCGGAATTAATAATACCAGTCCTACTTCAAAGAATAAAGCCACACCGATAATGAATGAGGCGATCACGACCGCCCATTGGATATTTTTTTCGCCGAATTTATTGACGAGAGTCATTGCAATGCGCTGCGCGCCCCCTGAATCTGCGATCAGTTTGCCAAGCATGGCGCCGAGTCCAAAAATCAAAGCGATGTGTCCGAGCGTTCCGCCCAATCCTTCCTCAATCGTGCTGACGATTTTGTCAAGCGGCATGCCGAGCGCTAAAGCAACGCCGAACGAAACGATGATTAAGGAAAGAAAAGTGTTAAGTTTTAATCCCATAATGAACAGCAATAATACGACAATCCCGATTGCTACAATGATTAATGGCATGATAGCGCCTCCATTCCCTTTATTCGTTTATTAAGCTTCTTTGATAGTTTGCAATTTGTGCATACTCGTTTTCCAATGATCTTGATAAATTGATGAAAATCGGCATCAATTTCCGGTACTCTTTCGCCGAAGCTTCAATTGGCGTATGCCGGTTGGTGCTGCCGATCATGCCGGATGCGACATCGAAAGATTCGATTTTTCCCATGGCGTACAGACCTAAAATGCACGCGCCGAGACAGGAGCTTTCATAGCTTTCCGGAACGACGACTTCAGACTCGAATATATCGGCCATCATCTGCCGCCAAACGGCAGACCTCGCGAATCCCCCTGTCGCTTGAATCTTTGCGACGGGACCGTCCATACATTCTGTCAGCGCCAAAAATACGGTATACAAATTGTAGATGACCCCTTCCAATGCGGCCCGGATCATGTGCTCTTTTTTGTGGGACATGGTCAGGCCGAAAAATGAACCGCGCACATCCGGATTCCATAAAGGAGCGCGTTCGCCTGCGAGATATGGATGGAACAGCAGGCCGTCGGCACCGGGTCTTACGCGCTCGGCGATTTTGGTCAGCACGTCGTATGGATCGATTCCCAGTCTTTTCGCCGTTTCGATTTCTGAAGAGGCAAATTCATCTCTGATCCAGCGAAGCACGATTCCTCCATTGTTAACCGGACCGCCGATGACCCAATGCTTTTCCGTCAAGGCGTAGCAAAAGATTCGCCCTTTTTCGTCGGTTTGCGGTTTGTCGATGATCGTGCGGATGGCGCCGCTTGTCCCGATCGTGACTGCGATCTCGCCCTTCTTAATGGCATTGACGCCAAGGTTCGACAGCACGCCGTCGCTTGCCCCGATGACAAAAGGCGTTTCCGGATCAATTCCCATCTGCCTCGCTATATCCGGGTTGCAGCTGCGAAAGATCTCTGTCGTTGGCACGAGTTTAGATAAATGGTCAGGTGTGATGCCTGCGATCGTTAATGCTTCTTCATCCCAATCCAGCTTTTTGAGATTCATCATCCCCATGGCCGAAGCAAGTGAATAATCGACCACGTATTGACCGAAAAGTTTATGAAAGATGTATTCTTTGATCCCGATATATTTTTTTGCCTTGGAAGCGATTTCAGGATGTTCATGCACAATCCAGGCAATTTTGCTTAAAGGCGACATCGGATGAATCGGCGTCCCGGTCCGTTTGTAGACTTCGTGCCCGTTCAATTCGTCCTTGATTTTGCGCGCCCAGCCTTCGCTTCGGTTGTCCGCCCATGTGATGCAGGGCGTAAGCGGCCGTCCGTCTTCATCCATGGCAATGACGCTGTGCATGGCGCTGCTGAATGAAATAAATGATATCTTTTTTTTCTGGTGATGTTTCATGATGCCGGCAACCGCTTGCATCACCGCCTGAAAAATCTCTTCCGGCTTTTGTTCAGCCGTTGAGATATCCGGTGTGTAAAGCGGATAGCCGATATTTTCTTTTTGGATCACGTCCCCGTTTTCGCTGAATAAAACGGCCTTCGTGCTCGTTGTGCCGATATCGATGCCTAACATGTAACTAGTCATTTTCCTGTTCAGCTCCCTTCGTCAGCATTTGTTGCGACAGCCAAAGATCTTCTACTTTATCTTGAACATCATCAAAATTTTGATGTAAGGACTTTATCATCAAAGCCCGATCTTTCGTTTCGATCGCTTGAATATAAAGCTCGTGATTATCAAAAATTCTTGTGAAATCTTCGTATTTTTCTTTTAAACGGGCCCGCATCGACAACAGAATAAAGCTCTCCATAACGGGTTTTAAATTATTCCATATCATCTGAATGTACGAATGATTGATGGAGCGGACGATCGTCTCATGGAACAAAACGTCCTGATATGAGAACTCATCAGCATCTTCGTATTTGATCGAGACTTTCATCATTTCCAGTATCTTGCGAAGATCCTTGCCTAACTGATCGGTGTCTATTCTGACAAGCCGCTCAAAGACGAATGTCTCGATCAGAAGGCGGACATCGTAAATCTCTCTGATCTCTTTTTCCGTTAGGCCGATGACAACTGCGCCCATTCTTTCCAGCCGGATGATTTTTTCGGTTGCCAATGTCCGCAGAGCCTCCCGTACGGGGGAGCGGCTTACCGAAAAATCGGCAGCAATTTTATTTTCAGACAGAATGGTACCGCTTTCAATCATTCCGGAAATAATCCGCATCCTCAGTTCGCTCGCCACGCGAACCCCTGTTGAAGCTTTTGAAAGCCATTTGACGGGATATAAAAGGTCATTTGATTCGATCATAAACTCACCTTCCCACACAATGAGTATACTTGTATACAAGTATGATAACTCTAATTTTATATTTGTGCAAACACTTTCATTTCTAATTTTTCGAAAATTTTTTTCCAGAAGAGGAGACTTAAGTGATTCCAGAATCTATATTAATTGTAAAATTAAAGGTTGTAGAGGAGGGCGAATATTATAATAGAAAAATGAATACACAAAGCTGATAGGAGGCAAGGAGCAGGAAGGAAGGAAGGAAGGAAGGGGGCTTTTATGAATGGTTCGGTTATGAAAGGTTAAAAATTAAAACTTTCGAGAGCATAGCGGCTGTGCTTCAGAATTCATTAGCAAGAAAGGTCCTGATCTCTCAAGTAAGTCGCGAAATCTTGTAATGGTTTCGACAGCCTTTTTAAAGGACTAGCAATTGATTATAAATATCCATTCATTAATTAAATTAACTAATTATGTTACAATAAATTCAATGATATGTTCACTTGGAGGTTTTCCATGCAGCGCGGCACATTTCAATTAATGAAATCAGTCAATAAATCGATCATTTTAAATAAAATTCGTACGTCGGAACCTATTTCACGGGCGCAAATCGCCAAAGAAACGGGCATCACGCCGCCTACGGTCAGCAGCATTGTCAAAGAGCTGATAGAGCAGGGCCTGGTCACAGAGAGCGCACTCGGCCATTCGAGCGGCGGGCGGAAGCCGACGATGCTGCATATCAACAGCGGCGCGTTTTACGTGATTGGGGTCGATGCGGGGCCCGAGACGGTGGAATGTATACTAACCGATTTAACCGGCGAGATTTTTCACCGAACGTCAAGTTTGCTGAAAAAACCGTTAACAAATGAGCAGTTTATCAGCATTCTAAAGGAAAATATCTATACCATCTTGCGTCTTTCCAATGCCGATCAGGAAAAAATCATCGGAATCGGGATCGCGATGCACGGGGTGGTCGACGTTGAAACGGGGACTTCGCTCGTCGCGCCTATTTTGCATTTAACCGACGTCCCGATCAAAGAAGCGCTTGAAGAAGAGTTTGGCTTTACGGTAAAGGTCGAAAACGATGCGCGGGCGATGGCATTGGGCGAATCGTGGTTTGGCGGCCACGGCGACGACGGCAGCATGGTTGCCGTCAACATCGGTCGCGGCGTTGGTGCAGGTGTTGTGATGAACGGAAAACTGTATCATGGGGCACACGGAATCGCCGGAGAATTTGGCCATATGATCGTTGATGTCAACGGCGACACTTGCGAGTGCGGCAACCGGGGCTGCCTTCAAACGGTCATAAGCGGCCCTGCAATTGCCGAACGGGGGAAAAAGCGGATAACGGACAGTGACGCCCGCCTTACGGCTAAAGAAATATTCGATTTGGCGCAAAACGGCAGCGAGGCTTGCATTGACCTGTTCCGCGAAACGGGCAGGATGATCGGGATCGGCTTAATCAACCTCATTCATCTCGTGAATCCGAACAAAATTGTGCTTGGAGGCGGGGTCATGAAGAGCGAGAAATTCATGATGCCGGCGATTCTTGAGACGATTCAGCAGCGGGCGTTGACAGCCGAAGCGAAGCAGACAAAGGTGGCCGTCACCCAGCTTGGCGATGATGCGACACTGCTCGGCGCCGTTTCCTTGCTGTTAATCGAATTATTTGATCCGGTTTGAAAAAAGGCTGAACCAAGCTTAAAGGTTCAGCCTTTATTGACCGTATCAATAAACCGGAGGTAAGCCTCACGGTCTTTTAATACCCCTGCGTCTTCGAGCGCTTTTACAAATTTCTTTCCGAGTTCTTCCCTTACGATCGATTCAGCCTCTTTGGGGTCGGAAACCGTCCCGTATTGATCTTTCAGCTGTTCGGCCCATTCCTCGTGATACGGTTCCACGCCGCTTGGACGGCCTGACAGAAATTCCTTGACCGCCGCCAACTCGTCTTTCAGCCTCGGCGGCAGAACGGCCAGCCCCATGACCTCGATCAAGCCGATATTTTCCTTTTTGATATGGTGAACGTCTGCATGCGGATGAAAAATGCCGAGCGGATGTTGAGCTGAAGTCCGGTTGTTTCTCAGAACGAGATCGAGTTCAAATATCCCGCTTCTGTTTCTCGCAATTGGTGTAATCGTGTTATGCGGCGTGTCACCAGTAAACGCAAGGACGTCTGCTTGTGCATCCGAGTAGTTTTTCCAAGCGTGCAGAATGTCACCCGCTGCATCGGTAAGGCGGTCGATTTCTCTTCCTTTTAAGCGGATGACCGACATCGGCCATTTTAAAACAGAAGCTGCAATCTCCGGATGTTTCTTCAATTGAAACGAAAATGCATCATCCGCGCGGGTCATGGCAAACTCGTAGCGTCCGGCCTGGTAATGGTCGTGGCTAAGGATCGATCCTCCGACGATCGGCAAATCGGCATTTGACCCGATGAAATAATGCGGAAATTTGTCGGTAAACACGAGCAATCGTTTAAATGCATTTTTGTCGATTTTCATCTCGCGGTGCTCTTCGGAAAACAAAATGCTATGTTCGGTATAATACGCGTACGGCGAATATTGAAAATACCAATTTTCCTCAAGCAGCGGAATCCTGATGATCCTGTGGCTGGCCCGCGCCGGATGTCCAAGACGCCCTGCGTATCCTTCATTTTCCTTGCACAACAGGCATTTCGGGTAGCTCCCTGCCTGCTTTGCCGCGCGCTCCCGTTTGATTTGTTCAGGGTCTTTTTCGGGCTTTGACAAATTGATCGTAATATCCATTTGACCGTAGAAGGTGTCCGCTTGATAAGAAATATTTTTGGCGATCTGCTTCGTTTGGATGTAATTGCTGTTTTTGCTGAGACGGTAAAAATAGCCGGTTGCCGCAAGGGGCGATTGCTGATACTTTTGGTTGAAAATCGCATTGATCACGGAAGGTCTTGCGACAAAGCAATTCATGATATTTGCCGACAATATTTCTTTCGCCTCCGGGGCGTCTGTTATAACGCCCTGTTTGACGGCGCATGCGATTAAGCTTTCAAGCAGGTCGGGAATGGATTCATCGATTGTTTCAATCTTCTCTTCGGGGAACGACGCCAGCCCGAGCTGGTTCAATACTTGATTTCGCGCGTAATTGACGTCGGCCGGTTCGATTAATTCCGCTGCAAGCGCTTTTTGAATAAGGCTCTCAATATATTTGTAAACCAATGTTACTCTCCCTTTCCGTAGCCGTGTGGATGTGAGGAATGCCATTTCCAGGCGTCTTCGATGATTTTGGCGACGGACGTGCGCGACGGTTTCCAGCCGAGCACTCGTTTTGCTTTAGAGGAGCCTGCTATTAAAATGCTTGGATCGCCGGCTCTCCGGTCGCCGATGTTCGCGGGGATCTCTCTGCCTGTTACCGTTCTTGCGGCATCGATCATTTCTTTTACCGAAAAACCCCGGCTGCTTCCGAGGTTGAATACGTCGCTTTTGCCGCCGTTTCGCAAGTAATCCAATGCCAACAAGTGGGCATCGATCAGGTCTTCAACATGGACGTAGTCGCGGATGCAGGTTCCGTCGGGAGTGTCATAATCGCCGCCGAAAATGGTAATGTGTGATCTTTGTCCGAGAGTCGTCTGCAATATAATCGGGACGAGGTGTGTTTCAGGGCGGTGGTCTTCGCCGATATCCCCCGTTTCCCTTGCTCCTGCGACATTAAAATAGCGCAGAGAGACATAGTTGATGCCGTGGGCTTCGTCAGTCCGCTTGATCAACTTCTCCATGATCAGCTTCGTTTCCCCGTACGTACTGGTCGGAACGGCCGGCATCTCCTCTGTAATCGGTACAGATTCGGGTTCCCCATAGACGGCCGCGGTCGAGGAGAACACGATGTTCTTCACCCCGTATTCGATCATGACCTGAAGCAGAACCTGCGTCCCATACACATTGTTATCAAAGTATTTGAGGGGATGCTTCATCGATTCGCCGACAAGCGAATTAGCGGCGAAATGGATCACATCATCGATCTGTTCTTTTTGAAAAACCGAACGAAGATAATCGATGTCGCGCACGTCTCCTTCATAAAAATGAGCCTCGGGGTGTACGGCTTTTCTTTGGCCCGTTTCAAGATTATCAACGATTACAACGCTTTCACCTTTGTCAATTAGCTGATAGACGGCATGTGAACCGATATAGCCGGCTCCGCCTAAAACCAACACGCTCATATGAATGCTCCTTTCTCGATTTCTTTTGCACCGTCGCTAATCTCTGCTGTATAAAACGCCGGCTCATATCCTACCTTTTCACGGTATACGGCATGAATGCTTTTCTTTACATCATCAGCTTTTTCCTTCTCAACGATCGCAATCGCGCAGCCGCCGAATCCGGCTCCGGTCATGCGGGCGCCCAGCACTCCCGGCTGGTCCCAAGCGGTTTCTACAATCGTATCAAGCTCAAGTCCTGTTACTTCATAATCGTGTTTTAAGGATAGATGAGACTCGTTCATCAGCTTGCCAAAACCGATGAGATCGCCTTCTCGAAGCTTTTCCAGCGCATCTAAAGTCCGGGCGTTTTCATATACGGCATGCCTGGCGCGTTTTCGATTGATATCATCGCGGATCAGGTGTTGGAAGGCGTCGAATTCCCCGATTGTCAATTCGCCGAGGCTTTCGATGGCTCTCTCCTTTTGCAAATCGCTCAGCGCCGCTTCGCATTGGGTGCGCCTTTCATTGTACTTGGAGCCTGCCAGATCGCGCCGCTTATTCGTATTGATGATCAGAATCACATGGTCATTCAATACGACCGGTGCGTATTTGTATTCCAGCGTGCTGCAGTTCAAGAGGATGGCATGATCCTTTTTCCCCATGCCGATTGCGAATTGATCCATGATTCCGCTGTTGAGGCCGATGTATTCGTTTTCTACTTTTTGTCCAAGTTTAATCATGGGTACGGGTTCCATATTCAATTCAAAAAGTCCGTTCAACAGAACGCCTGTTGCAAGTTCAATCGAGGCAGAAGAAGAGAGCCCGGCTCCGTGCGGAATATTTCCGTAATACAAAATATCAGCGCCGTGAGAAATGCTGCAGCCCGCTTCTTTCATAAAAAGAAACATGCCCTTCGGATAATTTGCCCACTTGTGAGATGTGTCAAAAGCTAAATCGGACAGGTCGCATTCAATGACTCCGGCGTCGGGAAAATTCATCGAGTAAAAACGGATTTTCGAATCGTCCCGCTTCACACCAAGCGCATACGTACCATACGAAATAGAAGCGGGGAAGACATGACCTCCGTTGTAATCCGTATGCTCGCCGATCAAGTTGATTCTCCCCGGGGCAAAAAAAGTTCTGGGCGTCTTTGCCGTACCAAAAATAGAACGAAATTCGTTTAATAAAGAAGAAGCAGTATTCATAATTCCTCCTATTATTTTGACATTGGCCAAACTTAATAAATTAATTTAATTAAGTTAATCCAAGTGTACTATGTCTGATGAAGCGGCGCAATAAAAAGTGTTTTGTCAATTTGTAAAATTTTCAGCGGGAGGATCAGCACTTGACTTTTGGAGAAATACAAGTTAAATTAGTAAAATATTTTACTAAAGAGATCGGCTCATGGAGGTTAAAATCGTGGCGACTATTAAAGAAGTGGCAGAAGCGGCAGGGTATTCAATTTCAACGGTTTCCCGCGTTTTGAATAATGATTCGACCCTTTCTGTGCCTGATGAGACACGGAAAAAAATATTTGAAGTGGCGGAAAAGCTGAACTACCGGAAGAAAACGGTCAGAATGCTGGTGAAAAACATTGCCTTTTTATACTGGCTGACCGATAAAGAAGAGCTGGAAGACGTTTATTTTAAAACGATGAGGCTGGAAATCGAGAAGCTGGCAAGCAAGTTTAACGTGGAACTGACCACGTATAAAATTTCCGACGGCGTCGAGGCCATCCCCGAGGATATCGGGGGATTCATCGCAGTCGGGTCGTTTTCGGAAAAAGAACTCGCCTATTTGCGGAGCATTACGCCGCACGGAGTTTTTATTGATTCTTCCCCTGATCCCGATCATTTTGATTCGGTAAGGCCCGATTTATTGCAAATGACCAAAAAAACGGTCGATTTTCTTATTGAAAAGGGGCACGAAAAGATCGGGTTTATCGGCGGAACTTATTACAACCCGAACACAGACAAAGATGAGATGGACATACGGGAACGGACATTTCGCGCTTATATGAGCGAAAAAGGGCTGCTTGAGGAACATTATATGTTTTGCCGCAGAGGCTTTTCCGTCGAAAACGGCTACCATCTGATGGGCAAAGCGATCAAAGAGCTCGGCGAAAAGCTGCCGACGGCTTTCTTCACGGCGGCGGACCCGATTGCTGTCGGCTGTCTCCAAGCGTTGAATGAAAAAGGGATCGCCATACCGGGCAGGGTCAGCATCATCAGCATCAACAACATCAGCGTCTCCAAATATGTATCGCCTCCGCTGACGACGTTTCATATTGATATCGGAGAATTGTGCAAAAACGCCATTGAGCTTCTGCTCGAACGGGTATTAGAAAAGCGGAACATCGTGAAGACGCTGTATCTTGGGGCTGAACTGGTGGTAAGAAAAAGTACAAAATAAAACAAGGGCACGGCTTTCAATAAGCCGTGTTTTATTTTTCGTAAAATATTTTACCTTTTTAAGTAAAAAAGTTGTTTACAGTTTTTCTTGGCCGTGCTATATTGATTCTGTAAAGCGTTTTCAATTCATTTAAAGGAATGAGACAAACGATGAAATTGAAAAAGTACGTTGGAATGTTCAGTATCATGGCTTTATCCGTATCATTAGCTGCATGCGGCCCGAAAGAAAGCAGCAATGAAGCCTCAAGCTCGGATAAAAAGGAACTGGTAATCTGGGAGGATAAAGAGAAGGCGGAAGGCATTCAAGATGCTGTTGCCCAGTTTGAAAAGGAGCATAACGTCTCTGTCAAAGTCATTGAAAAACCATATGCCAAACAAATCGAAGATTTACGAATGGATGGACCGGCCGGCACGGGGCCCGATGTTCTGACGATGCCCGGAGACCAAATCGGCACGGCGGTAACGGAAGGTTTGATCAAGGAATTGTCGATCGGTAAAGACGTTCAATCGATCTATACCGACGCTGCGATGAAATCGCAAATGATAAACGGCAAAGTCTACGGACTGCCGAAAGCGGTCGAAACGACGATGCTCTACTATAATAAAGACCTGATTTCCGAGAAAGAACTGCCGAAAACGCTGGATGAGTGGTATGAATACTCGAAAAAAGTGACAGACGGCAAGAAATACGGCTTTTTGGCCTTATTCGATCAGATTTATTATGCCGAAAGCGTCATGAGCGGCTACGGCGGGTACATTTTTAAAAGCAAAGGCGACGGCAGCTATGATCCGGCTGACATCGGTTTGAACCAAAAAGGTGCAATCGAAGGCGCAGCGTACATAGAGAAGTTTTATAAAGAAGGATTGTTCCCGGCGGGCATCATCGGAGAGCAGGGCATAAATGTACTGGAATCGCTGTTTACGGAAGGGAAAGCGGCGGCGATCATTTCCGGCCCGTGGAATTTGGAGCCGTTCAAAAAATCGGGGATCAATTACGGCGTGGCGAAGCTGCCTGAGCTGCCAAACGGCAAAAATATGAGCGCTTTTATTGGCGTAAAAAGCTACAATGTCAGCGCTTACTCAAAAAATGCCAAACTTGCGGAACAATTGGCCGTCTTCCTCGCCAATAAAGAAAATTCGAAAAAGCGGTATGAGGTCACAAAAGAAGTCCCGGCCGTCAAAGCATTGGCGGATGATCCGGCCGTTACAAAAAGCGAAGCCGCCAAAGCCGTTGCCGAACAGTCAAAGTTCTCAGAATTGACGCCGAATATTCCTGAGATGAATGAAGTATGGACACCGGCCGATGCGGCGCTGCAAACCATCGCAACAGGCAAAGCAGAGCCGAAAAAAGCGTTGGATCAAGCTGTTGAAACGATTCAAGGACAAATCAAGGCCAAACACAGCGGCAAGTGATGGGGAATGGCGTCAGGCGAATTGGCGCCATTTCATCATAAGGACGTCTGTATAAAGAGGTGAAAGAGAAGGTGCAGCATCGCAAAACGGCTTTGCTATTATCGATTATTCCGGGCTTCGGCCAATTTTACAATAAACAATGGATAAAAGGTCTGCTATTCCTTATTTTAGGTGCAGCGTTCTTCGCGGTTTTTGGCGATCTGCTGAATATGGGACTGTGGGGCATCTTTACGCTTGGAACCGAAGTGCCGCGCGACAACTCGATTTTTCTTCTGGCACAAGGCATTATTGCCGTGATTGTCACGTGTTTCGGACTGGCCGTATATTACGTAAATTTAAGGGATGCGTATCAAAACGGAAAATTGCGCGATGAACATCAGGAATTAAGCTCCCTTAAAGAGCAATATCAAAATTTAATTTCTCAAGGCTATCCATACGTGATCAGCGGTCCGTCGCTGTTTATCCTAATTTTTGCCGTCGTTTTCCCGATCTTATTCAGCTTTGCATTAGCCTTTACAAACTATAATTTATACCATTCGCCGCCTGCACATTTAGTCGATTGGGTGGGACTGAAAACATTTTCTGAGATTTTCACCGTTGATATTTGGCGTTCGACCTTTTTTGATGTGCTGGCATGGACTGTCGTCTGGACGCTTGTCGCTTCTTCCCTGCAGGTCGGATTGGGGATTTTGCTGGCGGTCGTCGTCAACCAGAAAGACATTCGCTTTAAAAAATTGTTTCGTACGATTCTCGTTTTGCCTTGGGCAGTGCCCGGTTTCGTCACGATCCTTGTCTTTGCCGGTCTTTTTAATGACAGTTTTGGCGCGGTCAATCATACGATTCTGGCTGCTTTAGGAATCGATCCGATTCCTTGGATGACAAATGCGGGCTGGGCGAAACTGGCGCTGATCCTTATGCAGGGCTGGCTCGGTTTTCCGTATGTGTTCATCGTCACGACCGGCGTCCTTCAGTCGATCCCGGATGACCTTTATGAAGCGGCAACCATTGACGGTGCATCCGTTTTTGCTAAGTTCAGGCACATTACGCTGCCGCTGATCTTAATTGCCATGGCTCCGATTATTATTACGCAGTTCACCTTTAATTTTAATAACTTTAACATTATCTATCTCTTCAATGGCGGCGGCCCGGCAGTTCCCGGATCGACCGCGGGGGGAACCGATATTTTAGTGTCCTGGATTTATAAGTTGACGATGCAGTCGAGCCAGTATTCTTTGGCGGCGGCATTGACGATTCTATTGTCCGTCTTTGTCATTTCGATTGCACTGTGGCAGTTCAGGCGGACGAATTCTTTCAAAGAGGGGGCTTAAGACGATGCTGACAGACATGAGAAAAAGAAAGTTTTTCCGCCTTTTTTTCTCTTACGCGCTATTGATTTTCATGATCGTTGTCATCATTTATCCCCTGCTTTGGACCGTGGGAGCCAGTTTTAATCCAGGCAACAGCTTGATCAGCACATCGATCATTCCGGACAATCCGACATTGGATCATTATAAAGAATTATTTGCCGGAAAACAGAGCCTTCAATATGGGAAATGGTATCTCAATTCGCTGAAAATCAGCATATTTACGATGATCGGAGCGGTCATCAGCGTTTCTTTTACAGCTTATGCTTTTTCCAGATTCCGGTTTAAGGGCAGAAAAAACGCGCTGATGCTATTTTTGCTGCTGCAGATGATCCCGCAGTTTTCGGCTTTAGTCGCGCTCTTCGTTTTGGCGCAAATGCTGGGAATGATGAACAGCCACTGGCTGTTGATTTTGCTGTATATCGGCGGACAGATTCCGATGAACACCTATTTGATGAAAGGCTATATGGACTCGATTCCGGTTGATTTGGATGAAAGCGCCAAGATAGACGGCGCCGGCAACACAAGGATCTTTTGGCAAATCATCATGCCTTTATCAAAGCCGATGATTGCGGTAGTCGCCATGAACGGATTTACCGGGCCGCTCGGAGACTTCGTATTGTCGTCGACCATCTTGCGCTCGCCTGAATCTTATACGCTGCCGATCGGCTTATACAATTTAGTGAATGAGGTCATGGGAGCAAGCTATACGACGTTTGCCGCCGGAGCCATTCTGATCAGCATACCGGTCGCCGTCATCTTTATCATGCTGCAGAAGAATTTTGTGTCAGGATTAACGGCAGGCGGAACAAAAGGATAAACGAATGAAAAGGAGAGTATTATGTCTAAATCTTATACGACAGAGGCAAAATTCATGCTTCACGGAGGAGATTACAATCCTGAGCAGTGGCTTGATCGGCCCGATATTTTAGCGGACGATGTAAAATTGATGAAGCTTGCCCATGCTAATACGTTTTCTGTGGGCATTTTTGCATGGAGCGCACTTGAGCCTGAGGAAGGTGTCTATACGTTTGACTGGCTGGACGGGATTTTCGACAGCATCCACCGGATGGGGGGGCGGGTGATTTTGGCGACCCCGAGCGGAGCGCGCCCGGCCTGGCTGTCGCAAACATATCCCGAAGTGCTGCGCGTGAATGCAGCCAGGGTGAAACAGCTCCACGGTTCAAGGCATAATCATTGTTTTACTTCCCGCGTATACCGCGAAAAAACGAGAGACATCAATCGCTTGCTGGCCGAAAGGTATGGCAGGCATCCGGCGCTCCTCATGTGGCACGTGTCGAACGAATACGGCGGGGAATGCCACTGCGGGGAGTGTCAGAACGCGTTCAGAGACTGGCTTAAAAAGAAATACAACGATGATCTGAAGGCGTTGAATGACGCCTGGTGGGGGCCTTTTTGGAGCCATACGTACAGCGACTGGTCGCAAATCGAATCCCCTTCTCCGATCGGGGAAAGCGCCGTACACGGTCTGAATTTGGACTGGCGCCGGTTTGTCACCGACCAAACGATTTCGTTCTATCACAATGAGATCGCTCCTTTAAGGGAAATCACGCCGAACATTCCCATCACGACAAACTTCATGGCAGATACATACGATTTAATTCCTTTTCAGGGCCTCGATTACAGCAAGTTTGCCAAGCATGTTGACGTGATCAGCTGGGATGCGTATCCCGCATGGCACAATGATTGGGAGAGCACGGCCGATCTGGCGGCGAAAGTCGGCTTTATTAATGACTTATACAGGAGCCTGAAGCAGCAGCCGTTCCTGTTAATGGAATCCACGCCAAGCAGCGTCAATTGGCATGATGTGAACAAACCGAAGCGCCCGGGGATGAATTTGCTGTCATCGATGCAGATGGTCGCTCATGGATCTGACAGCGTCCTCTATTTTCAATGGCGGCAATCCCGCGGTTCTTCAGAAAAATTTCACGGAGCGGTCGTCGGCCACGACAATAGCCCGGAAAACCGCGTGTTTCAAGAAGTCTCCAAAATCGGTCAAACATTGGAACGCCTTTCCGATGTCGCCGGGACCAATCGTCCGGCGGAGACGGCCATTCTTTACGATTGGGAAAACAATTGGGCGATTCAGGATGCACAAGGGTTCGGGATGAAGACGAAGCGCTATCCTCAGACATTGCAGCAGCATTACCGGGCGTTTTGGGACCGGGATATTCCCGTCGATGTCATTACGAAGGAACACGATTTTTCATCATATCGATTGCTGATTGCGCCGATGCTGTATTTAGCAAGTAAAGAAACGATAGCCCGGCTCAAGGCATTTGTTGCAGACGGGGGCACATTGGTGCTGACTTATATCAGCGGGATCGTCAACGAGCATGACTTAACCTATTTATCCGGGTGGCCTCAGGATCTCCAAGAGATGTTCGGCATGGAGCCCGTAGAAACAGACACGCTGTACCCAAGCGATAAAAATGCAGTCCGTTATCAAAACAAATCGTATGAAGTGACGGACTATGCAACCGTCATTCGCACGCACACGGCGGTTCAGGAAGGCGTCTATGAGGACGATTTTTACGCAAATACGCCGGCCGTAACAAGCCATCAATACAAAAAAGGGAAAACATACTATATTGGTGCGAGGTTAAATGACGAATTTCACGGCGATTTTTACGGGCATTTGATGGAAGAGCTGTCGATCAAACCTCCATATTCGGTGAAGCATGAAAAAGGCGTGTCCGTTCAGGTTCGGTGCGACGGGGAGCATGACTATATTTTTGTCATGAACTTTACAGAGGAAAAACAGCCTGTTGTGTTTGAATCAAGCGTGAGAGATATGGTGACAGGGGAAGTCATTACGGGTGATTTGACACTGGACAAATATGAAGTCAGAATCGTGGCGAACGCAAAAAAAGACTAGCTTCTGAGAAACATCCGCCCATAGAGAGCGGATGTATTTTTACTCATTTATGATAACGCTTTCATTATGAGGAGGGTGATTATGGGAGGAAAAGGGGTTAAAACGCTGTTTGCGGTTTTTTTCACGCTGATAATGATCATTGGTTCTTTTCAAGGATCGGCCCGGGCAGCCGCTCAGAAGCCGGTCAAGGCTGATATTTTTGTGGAAAAAGTGCCGGGTCTTAACAAAGATTTTATAAAGGGTGTGGACGTTTCAAGCATCATTGCCCTTGAAGAGAGCGGTGTAGCGTTTTACGATGAAGCCGGAAAAAAGCAGGACATTTTCAAAACGCTGAAACAAGCGGGCGTCAATTATGTAAGGGTGCGCATATGGCATAACCCTTATGATGCAAAGGGAAACGGCTACGGGGGAGGCAACAATGATCTGAAAAAAGCCATTGCCATCGGAAAAAGGGCGACTGAAAACGGTATGAAACTGCTGGCGGACTTCCATTATTCCGACTTCTGGGCCGATCCGGCTAAACAAAAAGCGCCAAAGGCATGGACAAACATGAATTTCGAAAACAAAAAAGCAGCGCTGTACAACTATACAAAAGAAAGCCTGCAAGCAATGAAGACAGCGGGAATTAACATCGGGATGGTGCAGGTCGGAAATGAAACGAACGGCGGGGTGGCCGGGGAAAATGATTGGTCAAAGATGTGCGAGCTCTTTAATGCTGGAAGCACAGCGGTTCGGGAAACAGATTCGAACATTCTCGTCGCCTTGCATTTTACGAATCCCGAGCGAACCGGAGGCTATGCTTCGATCGCCCGCACGCTCAACAACAATCGCGTCGACTATGATGTATTTGCAAGCTCGTATTACCCGTTTTGGCACGGTACGCTGCAAAATTTGACGTCCGTGCTCAAACATGTGGCCGGTACGTACGGCAAAAAAGTGATGGTGGCCGAGACATCGTACACCTACACGGCTGAGGACGGAGACGGGCATGCAAATACGGCGCCGAAAGACGGCCAGACGCTCCGCTATCCGATTACGGTTCAAGGCCAGGCAAATGCGGTAAGGGATGTCATTAAAGCTGTAGCCGATGCAGGCGATGCGGGAATTGGGGTTTTTTATTGGGAAGCGGCGTGGATTCCGGTCGGACCCGCGCGCAATCTCGAGAAAAATAAACGCATCTGGGAGACGTACGGTTCAGGATGGGCCACAAGCTATGCCGCAGAATACGATCCCGAAGACGCCGGAAAGTGGTATGGCGGCAGCGCCGTCGACAGTCAGGCATTGTTTGACTTTACGGGCCGTCCGCTGCCGTCCATTAACGTGTTAAAGTATGTCGATACAGGTGCGATTGTCCGTTGACCACGAATCGAAAGAGGCCGGGGCCATTAGCGTCAGGCCTCTTTCTAACTTAACGAGACGATTGAATGTGCATTTTCATGACAATCTGTTCTCCGATGGGGCCGATTTTTCTTTCTCCGGTATCGGCAAAACCGGCTTTCTCATACAAACGCCGAGCCGGAATATTTTTTTGATTGACAACCAACACGATTTCATCGCAGTGTTTGAATTCTTGTGTAATAAAGGACGCAAGTTTCAGCAATCCTTTTTTAGCAAAGCCTTTTCTCTGCTGTCTATGATCAATGGATAACGCGGTTAACAGCATGGCGTTCGGATTCGTTGAATAGTCTTTGACTCTTTCTGTTGAGTGAAGCAAAAAAAATCCGACAGGCGTTCCTTCACTGACAATGACGATCGGATATTGTCCGTCAGCCGCTTGCATAACATCGCGAGGAAACGCGGTGAAGCGTCTTTGTTCTTCCGGAAGCTCAAACCCTTTCAAAACGGGCAAATGCTCTTCAGAGCAATGCGCAAGTTCAATGCTCATTTAATAATCCCCTTTCGGCAGCGGGTAAGGTTCTTTCTTATAGAATAGAACGTTTGTTTGCTGTTTGCAAAGAAAAAATGAAGGGGAGTGCCCCCTTCACCACGATCTATATCAAACAAATAAAAAGCTGACACTCGGCTTATTTCATCTCCGCCAAAGCGCCTTGAGGCACTTCCTCCCGCTCGATCTCAATCCAGCCTTTTCCGTAGGTTCCGACGGTATACATTTTGAGATAAGCTCCTGCCCGCAGCTTTCTGTCCATCACCCTGACGATTTTTTGCTTGTTTCCGTTTTTATCGTATCCGGTGAATGTGTAGCGGTATTTGCCGTTCCATAGCTTTTCGTAAGCGTCCGTCGTTTTGACGTAGTATGCTTCAACCGGAAGGCCTTTCAGAAAATTATCAGACAGCGGGGTGAGGCCCGCTGTCGTCTTTTGGAGGGCAAACAGTCCTCCAAAAACGATCAAAACAGAGGCGGCGAGTCCGATTCCCAGCTTTTTCATTGCATCTTCTCCCCTTTTCTATTGTTCAGTCCCATTTTATAAATTATCGGCGGGCTAAGACATTGATTCAAATTACAGTACGCTTACATTTTTGTAAGATTAGATTTTGTGAATCGCGGGGCAACGTGTCATAATAGACGCAAACAAAGGAGAGACGGAACATGCAAACCATTATGATTGTGGAAGACGATCCGAAAATCGCCGAACTGCTGCGGTCCCATATCATCAAATACGGCTATCGCGTACACGTCGTTCATGATTTTGACCGCGTGATGGACGAATTCAGAAATGAACGGCCTGACCTTGTACTCCTCGACGTCAATCTGCCGAGCTTTGACGGCTATTATTGGTGCCGGCAGATCCGGCAGGAATCGATCTGCCCCGTTTTGTTTATATCGGCGCGGACAGGTGAAATGGATCAGGTCATGGCGCTTGAAAACGGAGGGGATGATTTTATTACGAAGCCGTTTCATTCTGAAATCGTCATGGCGAAAGTTCGCAGCCAGCTGCGCCGGGCTTACGGCGAATATGCGTCAAAGGCCGATGAGCGGATGCTGGAAAGGGATGGGCTCAGGCTTTTCCCGGAAAGGCTTGAATTAGCATTTGGAGCAAAAACGGCTGCTTTGACGAAAAAAGAAGCCGATATAATCGAAAGCTTAATGGAGCGCTATCCGAGGGTCACCGGCCGCGAAGACCTGCTTGCCAAGCTTTGGGACGATCAGGCGTATGTCGACGAAAACACCCTCAATGTCAACATTACACGGGTCAGAAAGAAATTTTTGGAGCTTGGCATCGAAGACGCGGTAGAAACGGTCAGGGGCGCCGGGTATCGCCTGAATGTATCCTGGGTGAAGGCGGGAGAAGAATGAAGCTGTTTTTCAAGGAGCATTATCTGCTGATCGGCGTGCAAATCGTGCAGTTTACCGTCATGTTATCGGTGTATTGGCTTGATGGATACCGGAGCATCAAGCCCCTTTTGTATGCCGTTTTTCTCGGTTTTTTCTTTCTCGGCTGCTATCTTTTTTATCATTACTATACGCGCCGCAAATTTTACAGGCGCCTCGCAAGGCCCTTAGAGACGCTTGACGAATCCATTCAAAAAAACGGCGGGGCCCCTGCGGCAGAAGCGCTTGAGGAGCTTTTGAAAAGCCAGTACAGGCATTACCGGCACGAATTGAAAACGTTGGAACGTGCGCAAAAAGAGCATCTTACGTTTATGGAGCAATGGGTGCACCAAATGAAAACGCCGCTGTCCGTCATTGAGCTGACGGCCCAGGATCTCGATGAGCCGGAATCGTCGAGCATTCGCGAGGAGACCGAGCGGATGAAGACCGGATTGAACACGGTTCTGTACATGGCCCGCCTTCGGACGATTGAGCAGGATTTCCGCGTCAAGCCGGTCGTTTTAGCTGATATCGTCCATGAAGTCAACCGCGACAACAAACGGCTCTATATCCGCAGCCGGGTGTATCCGAAGTTCAAGGAAGAAAAGCAAGGCCTCACGGTTGAAACAGATGAAAAATGGCTGTTCTTTATGCTGTCTCAGCTCGTGAATAATGCGGTGAAATATTCTGCGGGAAAAAGCAGCACGATCATCATCTCCCTTTATGAAAAAGGAGCGGAAGCGGTATTGGAAGTGACGGATTTCGGCGTCGGAATTCCTGAAGCGGACCGGAAGCGGGTGTTTGATCCGTTTTTTACGGGCGAAAACGGCCGCAGGTTTAGAGAATCAACGGGAATGGGCCTTTATTTGACAAAGACGGCGGCCGATCAGCTCGGCCATCGCCTTGAGCTCGATTCAGAAGAAGGCAAAGGTACGACGGTCCGGATAATGTTCACTTCGACGCAAAACCTTACACCGATGTAAGGAAAGTGAAAGAAGAATCGATAGTTTTGACTTTGCTTTTTTAGATAGACTAAAGTCACAGATCGAAAGAGGAAAGGAGATCTTGTGATGCTTCAAGTTAAACAAGCGAGCAAAATATACGAAGGAAAAATCGCCTACAGGGCGTTAACCGATATTAACTTAACGATTGATGAAGGCGAGTTTGTCGGGATCATGGGGCCGTCCGGAAGCGGGAAAACGACCCTTTTGAATATGATCGCAACCATTGACGAGCCGACGACTGGAGAAATTCTGATCAACGGCAGGAACCCGCATGTGCTGAAAAAAGAACAGCTGGCCAAGTTCCGCCGCAGGGAACTGGGATTCGTCTTTCAGGACTTCAACCTTCTGCACACATTAACGGTTGAGGAAAACATCGTTCTTCCTTTGACGCTTGACGGGGAAAAGGTCAGGGAGATGAAGCGGAAAGCGAACAGCCTTGCTGAAAAACTCGGGATTACACACATTATGAAAAAGCGGACATTTGAGATATCAGGAGGGCAGGCGCAGCGTGCCGCTGTGGCAAGGGCAATGATTCATTCGCCGAAGCTGCTGCTGGCCGATGAACCGACGGGAAATCTTGATTCCAAATCGTCCAAAGACGTCATGGAAATGCTTGAATCGATCAATCGCCATGAGAAAACGACGATGATGCTTGTCACGCATGATCCCCAGGCGGCAAGCTACTGCCAGCGGGTGATCTTTATTAAAGACGGAAAGCTGTATTCGGAAATTAACCGCGGCGATCACCGCCAAGCCTTTTTCCAAAGGATTCTGGACACGCTTTCCTTATTGGGAGGGGATGCAAATGACTTTTCGTCAATTCGCGTTTAACAACGTCCTCCGCAATAAAAGGCTTTATGCCGCTTATTTTCTCAGCAGCATGTTTACGGTGATGGTGTTTTTTACGTTTGCCATGTTTACGTTCCATCCGGCGATCAATGGCGATGCAGGGCAGTCCGGAATGGGTCTTAAAGCGCTGTCAGGCATGTATGTATCGGGCGGCATCATCTTCGTCTTTTCGTTCTTCTTTATTCTGTATTCGATGAGCTCGTTTCTTCAATCAAGGAAAAAAGAGTTCGGGGTATTAATGATCCAAGGGATGTCGATGCGCCAAATCCGCATGATGGTTTTCCTGGAAAATATGCTGATCGGGTTTTTTGCCACCATCGGCGGAATTGCTGTCGGCCTTATATTCGCGAAATTGATCTTGCTCGCAGCCGAAAATGTGCTCATTATTGAAAACAGGCTTAATTTTTACTTCCCGCTGATGGCGGTCATTGTCACGTTCGTTTCGTTTACGGCTTTATTTTTGTTTATTTCGTTTCTCGTGACGTTCGTGCTCAGGACCGGGAAGCTGATCGACCTGTTAAAGGGAAATAAGAAACCGAAGGGAGAACCGAAGGCATCCGTCTTTTTGGCGATCTTAGCGGCCGTTCTCCTTGCATCGGGCTATTATGCAGCTTTGACCGCCAAAGGAAACGGCGTTTTTCTGGCCATGCTTCCGGTGACGGTTGTCGTAATTCTCGGAACGTACCTGCTCTTTACGCAATTAAGCGTCTATGTCATCCGCAGGATCAAAAAACGGGAAACTCTTTTCTGGAGAAAAACGAACATGCTCTTATTTTCCGACCTTTCCTACCGCATAAAGGATAACGCCCGGACGTTTTTTATGGTGGCGATCATTTCTACCGTGGCGTTCAGCGCAATCGGGACGCTCTACGGTGTGCAGTCGGTCTTGCTCGGAGCGACAAAAAGCGTGAACCCGAATACGTTCACATATCAGTCGCGGGGAGATGACAAAAAGGCAGAACAAGATACAGCTTTTATCAATCAGACGCTGCGAGACAGGAATGTGAAGGCGCAAAAGGCAGAAGCGGAATTCAAGTATGTGAAGATAAACGGTGAAGAGCAATTGCTCGTTAAGCTGTCCGATTACAATCGGCTTGCTGATCTGATCGGCGAGAAGCCCCTTAAGCTGGCTGAAGGAAAAGCCGCGGCGGTTGAATTCGACGGCTATGCCGGCAGCTATGAAATCGAGAGGAACAAAGAGACCATCGAGCTAAAAACAGGCAAACGGGTTCAGGCCGATCACGCCATGTATTCAAGGGCAGTGGGCAAGCCGGGAATGTATTATGTCGTTTCTGACGAAGATTTTGAACAATTGAAAAAGCCGGTATCAGAGGAACGGTTTTATGCGTGGCAGGCACAAGGGGAAGACGAGACGTCTTTGATTAAAACAGGAGAGATATTAAACAATAAGCTCGACCCGCTCAATTTCATGGCCGTTGATTACGAGGTTTATGACCTCAGCAGGGGATATGGCCCCATGTTGTTCATCGGGTTGTTTATCGGAATCGTCTTTTTCGTTTCTGCGGGAAGCTTCCTTTATTTCCGCCTGTACACCGATTTGGATGAAGACAAAGAGAAATTTAAAGCGATATCCAAGATGGGCTTGACCGGCCGCGAACTGAAAAAGGTGCTGACAAGGCAGATGGCGATCCTTTTCTTTGCGCCTATTATCGTTGCGCTGATTCATGGAGCGGTGGCGCTCACGGCATTATCGAATGCGTTTCGGTACAATCTCTTTACGGAATCTGCAATCGTTCTCGGCGTGTTTTTCGCGATTCAGGTCATCTACTTTTTCATCGTGCGTTTCTACTATACGAAGCAGATTAAAGCTGCGCTTCGTTAGGAGATTAGACCGCTGTCTAATCTCCTTTTTATATTTCATGCGGCCTGAGCACTTCGCCTCTTTTTTGATTTGGATGATTATGTTAATTTTAAAATATTTCAAATTTGAAAGAGGAGTGGTAGATGTGCAAGTGAAAGAAATTTTCGTCATTCGCTGTATATCCTGCTTAAGCGTCGTTTTGCTCCATACGATTTCCATGGTCCTTTTCTTTCGGGGAGACATGCTTAGTGATACCGTCCGCGTTGTTGAATCTTTCAGAACCCTCCTGATGTTCAGCACGCCGGCGTTTATTTTCATTTCCGAGTTTTTGCTGGCGCACGCATATCCCGGCGGTGTTCCGCAGGGGTTTTTGAAAAAGAGATTCAAGACGATTTTCGTTCCCTTTCTATTCATCGCCGTTCTTGATGCGTTTGTCATGACCGGCTTGATGATGCAGCAGTTTCATATGACGGCGATCGTAAACAAGCTGTTGGCCAACATTTTCTTAGGGAATTTCATCGGCTACTTTATTCTCGTCATCTTTCAGTTTTACCTTCTGCATATGTGCTTTCACTCTTTTTTGCAAAAGGCCTCCCCGAAATGGGTGCTTTCCGTTTCTTTTGCGGCCACCGCTATTTACTTAAGCTATTTTACATTCATCAACCCGCCCGTTTTAAAAGAGATGGCGCCGTTTCCGTTTTCATGGGTGCCTTTTCCCGGCTGGCTTTTTTACTTTTGCCTGGCGTATTATTGCGGAAAGAACTACAAGAGCTTTTTGGCTCTGTTGGACAAGTACAAGTATGCGGTGTACGGTACAGCTCTCATTTCGGCTGCTGCGATTGTCGCCATATCGTTTTTCGGGGAGAATATTGCTGTTAACTCAAAGCGCCCGGATATCATGTTTTACTCCACGAGCATCATTTTCTTGTGCTTTCACCTGTTTTCCAAGCTGAACGCAGTTCCGAGGCTGATCATGATGATCAGCAACTATTCTTTTTCCATCTATTTATTGCACGCCTTCCTGCTCATCTTCGGACTCGTGATTTTAACCGCCTTTGAGGGGCTCCATGCGGCGGCTGCCTGTGTGCTGCTTTTTGTCATTTGTACAGGCGGTGCGATGTTCATCTCATGGGCGGTCAACAAGTGTAAATACGGTTATATGTTCGTCGGCAAAATCTATCAGCCGAAACAGCGGAAAACAGAGCAGAACATACAGCATCACGCAGGGTAGAATCCAAGCGGAAAATCGACAGATTTTCCGCTGTTTTTTTTGCTAAAATATTCACTTGCTTTTTAAATGACGAGTTACCTATAATCATAATATGATAACGAGAATCATTTTCATCAATGGAGGCACCGATGATGGTTTTAGCAGAATTGAATCAAAGGGATAAAGCGAGAATCATAGATTTTTCAGACGTCAATGAGCTGGTGCAGCAGCGGCTGATTCATCTCGGAGTAAAAGAAGACACAGAGATTTGTATGAAGCGGAAACTGCCGTTCGGCGGGCCGTGTATGTTTGAAACATCCGGGCAATCGATCGGCATTCGATTAACCGATGCGAAAAAAATAAAGGTTGAAAAACGATGACTGGACAGCAAATTGCGCTTTTTGGAAACCCGAATACGGGAAAAACCTCATTATTTAATGCATTGACAGGTTCCTATGAATACGTGGGGAACTGGAGCGGCGTCACCGTCGAGAAAAAAGTCGGAATGATCCGCAATAAAAAAGGGATGATGATTGATCTTCCCGGCGTATATACGTTAAGCCCCCTGTCGCGGGATGAAGGGGTTGTCACCGATTTCTTATTGCACGAGCCGTTTACCGAAGTCTTAAATATTGTGGATGCTTCTCAATTAAAACGAAACCTCCATTTGACGGTACAACTTCTCGAATTCGGGAAACCGCTGACGATCGGTTTAAATATGACAGATGTGGCCAGGCAGCGCGGCATCATCGTCAATCATGCCGGCTTGTCAAAACAGCTTGGCGTTCCGGTCATTCCGATCATCGCCCGGAACGGCACAGGGTGCGACGAACTCAGCCGCCATCTGCTGTCGCGGAACGGCGAAGGGCAAAAGCCGCTGGTGATCGATTACGGCAGCGTGTTGGAGCAGGCAATTCGTCAGCTTGAAACAGTGATACCGGAACGGCCCGGCGTTCCGAAGCGCTGGATGGCCCTTCAATATTTAGAAGGTAATTCGAAAATGAAGGAGCAGCTGGAGTCTTCGGCTGATCAAGCCGCCTTGGAAAAGATCCGCCAGGCGGCCGAAGAAGAAATCGTGAAAGAGAAAACGGCGAAGCCCTTGCACCAGCACATTTACCATGTCAGGGAACAGTATATCGAACGCGTGATTTCGAACTCCGTTCAATTCGAATCAAGCGGAAAACGGACGTTAACCGAGCGGGTTGACGCGATTGTGACCCATCATGTGCTGGGGATTCCGATTTTCCTCGGATTCATGTATCTCATGTTTATGCTGACGTTCGACTGGCTCGGCGTCCCGCTGTCTGATGCGCTTGACGGATGGATGAGCGGTCCGCTGACAGACTGGACGTCTTCAGCTTTAGCGGCGGCTGGGGCGAGCACGTTCATCAAAGCGTTGATTCTCGACGGGATTATTGCCGGGGTCGGCGGTGTTCTCGTATTCGTACCGCAAATATTCATTCTGTTTTTCTTTATATCGCTCCTTGAAGATTCGGGATATATGGCGAGAGTCGCGATGGTGATGGACCGTCTGATGGAGGCGATCGGCTTAAACGGAAAAGCATTCATTCCGCTTATCATCGGCTTCGGCTGCAATGTGCCGGGCGTCATGGCGGCCAGAACCGTTGAGCAGCCAAAAGAGAGGCTGTTGACCATCATGCTGACGCCTTTTATGTCTTGTTCGGCGCGGCTTCCGGTATACGCGCTGTTTGCCGGAGCCTTTTTTGCGGCTCACCAGGCGCTGGTCGTGCTTTCCTTATACGTCCTTGGCATCGCAGCAGCATTGGCGCTGGCAGCCTTTTTATCTTCGTCCAAGCTGAAGGAAGAAAAGTCGTTCTTTGTCATCGAACTGCCGCCGTACCGTCTGCCGCAGGCCCGTACGCTATGGCGGTCGACGTGGGAAAAAGGAAAAGGATTTGTCCGCAAAGCCGGGACATATATTTTTGGCGGGTCTGTCCTCATTTGGATCTTGTCTTATACAGGACCGGGCGGAACGGGAGTAGAAATGGATCACAGCTTTTTGGCAATGATCGGCGGCGTAATTGCCCCGCTGCTTGCGCCGCTCGGCTTTGGAACGTGGCAGGCCGCCGCATCGCTGTTAACGGGATTTCTCGCCAAAGAAGTCGTCGTCGCTTCAATGAGCATTATTTACTTTGTGCCAGAATCACAATTGCAGGGGGTCATGGCGCATCAATTTTCGCCTTTGGCAGCGTACGGATTTATGGCATTTGTGCTGTTGTATGTTCCGTGCCTGGCGACAGTAGCCGTGATAAAAAAAGAGACAACCTCGAAAAAATGGATGTTTTTGTCGATTTTATACGGTCTGGCGACCGCTTACGCCTTGACATTCGTGATTTATCAGGGCGGAAAATTGCTGGGGCTATCATAAGGAGGGATCTGGCGGTATGCTGTTTAATATTACGGTCGGGACGCTCATCTTCGGATATGCGGCTTGGACGCTGTTTAAGTTTGTAAAAAGAAGCCGGAAAGGAAAATGTGCCGCCTGTGAGCTGAATCGCACATGCCAATCCGCCTGTGACGACGTGAAAATGAAAAACAGTTGAGATTGTCTCAGCTGTTTTTTTATGTCCGCACTTCGCTCATAAGGGCATGGGTATTTTCTTCCGAATCCTTGTAGTTCTCATTCCAAATTTTACGGTGTTTTAAATCCATTGCCATTATCCACTCCTATTAAAGTAATATAGGTATTATTAGGTTAACTTATATTAATTTCCTTTTTTTGCTTGAAAAATAAAAAAGCAGTGTGATTTCAATTGCGAAATCCACTGCTTTTATCATGTATCTTATACTAACAACGCAATATAGTTCGGTTGGAAGCGCCTTTTTTATTTTTTCTGATTTTCCTTCTCGCGCTTCACCAGCATATCAGTAATCAAATCGATCTGCCTGCTGACAGAGATCGGATCGTATGGATAGAAGGTGTCAAAGTCATTGATGAAAACGCGGTTGTTTTTAACGGCGTCAAGGTTTTTCCAAACTGCAGATTCCTTCAGCTTGTCGAGCGTTTTGCTGTCTCCGTTCGGATTGTAGTCGGTAACGAACATGTAGTCAGCCGCATATTCAGGCACGACTTCAAGCGAAAGTTCTTTCATTTCCCCGGTTTTGATGACGTCTTTTTCGATTTTTTCAGGGGCTTTTAAGCCGAGGGCATTATAGACGGCTTGGCCTCCGCGGCCTCCGTTGTCGTTGAATACCCAGAACTTTCCTTTATCCGTGTTTTCGTAAATTCCGAATGTGGCGTTTTTATCGATGACTTTATCAATTTTTTTCCTTGCGCCCTTCGCTTTTTGATCAAAATCGGCAAGGAATTGTTCCGCTTCGGTTTTTGCACCCGCGATATCGCCGAACATCTTTACGGTTTCCTGAACGTTTTTGGCGGTGTTGTAAGGGATGACGACAGTCGGCGCGATTTTAGAAAGCTTGTCATAATTGTCATCTTTCATGACGACGATTAAATCAGGCTTCAGCTTCATCACTTTTTCGATGTTGATCGGGTCGCCCACATCAGTGACATCCTTCATTTTATCCTTTAAAAATGGGTTTGTAAAAGACCAGGACCCGGAGCCGACAACGTTCGCGCCTACTGAGAACAGCTCCCCTGCGTAAAAGTCTGTGACGATCCGTTTTGGCTTGACGGGAATTTTTACATTGCCGCGTGTCGATTTATAGGTTCTTGTCGCCGCCTCGGCAGCCCCTTTTTCACTGCCGGTGTTCCCGTTGGACTGTGACGAGCTGCAAGCGCTGACGAACAAACATAATATCATAATCAATCCGATAATAAACGAACGCTTTTTCATTTGACCCTCCGTATATATGTATATAATTGATAATGATTCGCATTATCAAAGTAAATATAGCAGAAAAAGTCCTCATTCGTCCATCACTTTTTTTGCTTTGTATGATGATTATTGTTTTGGATAATTTGTTACTATAAACAGAAAAGGATTGATCAAGAGATGGCGGAAACACATCCGATTATAAAAAAATTGCAGTTTAAGGACTTCGGGCAGCCTGTGCTCATCGTAAACGCGCCAGAGCCTTACAATGAAATCAAGGCAGCATTTCAAGGTGAAGTGCATGACAGGGCTGAAAATGGCAAATATGACTTTGTGCAAGTTTTTGGCACGGCAAATGAAGATCTGCAGGCATCAGCCCGGGAAGCGGAGCATCATGTGGCAGAGGATGGATTATTTTGGCTTTGCTATCCGAAAAAATCCTCCAAAGTGTACAAGGGTTCGGATTGCAGCCGCGAGACGGTAGCCGCATTGCTTGCTGATCAAGGCTATGAGCCGGTTCGCCAGATCGCAATTGATGATGATTGGTCTGCCCTGAGGTTTCGAAAAGCGGAAAAGATCAAGAAAATGAAACGGAAATTTGCCGTGACGGAAAAAGGGAAACAGCGTACTGGGAAAGAATCATAAACACTTGACGATGTATTTTTAGCCCGGCAGGAATGTTCACCTTGTGAAATAAAGGACACAAAAAAGAAATATCATCATGTTCAATATTTCACAAACTTCTGTATAATATATCTTATATTTTAAATTCCATAGAGAAAAGAGGTATGCAGCATGAAGGAATGGGCATTTGTATCAGACTTTGACGGGACGATTTCCAAACAGGACTTTTATTGGATGGTCATTGATAAATATTTTCCTGAAGGCCATGAATTGTTTAAAAAGTGGAAGGCGGGAGAATTAAAAGATATTGAATTTTTAGGCACCGTTTTCGCTTCAATCAATCAAAGCGAACAAACAATCATCGATGACATCCATTCCATTCCGATTGATGAGTATGTACCAGACTTCATTCAGCATGTCCGGGAAAATGGCGGCGACTTTTTCATTCTAAGCGCAGGAACAGATTATTATATTCATTATATTTTGAAAAAATACGGCATTAAAAATGTCGAGGTTTATTCAAATAAAGGCTTTTTTAAAGAAGACAACGTCCATATGACAATTGATAAAAACCATTGGCACTACTCTGAACGATATGGCATTGATAAATCAAAGGTTATACAAAGGTTGAAGGAACAGTATCAGACGGTTTATTTCGCGGGTGACAGCGAACCTGATTCCCATCCGGCAAAGTTTGCGGATGTTACGTTTGCAAAAGACGCGCTCCAGGATATATTGCGTGAGCAGGATGTGCCGTTTGTAGCGGTTGAGACTTTCGAGGATATCGAACGGCACTTAAAGCAAAAAGGAATGATCGTCTAATGCCGCGCCGGGTGACGAATATCGCCATTCCATCGGTTTTGGATATTAGTGAAGGCGTATTTGGCCGGTTGGAGGCGATCTTGGAAAAGCACCAGTTTGATAAGGCCATTATGTTTTTTGATGACTTTTCATATCAGCAATATGAGAATTCATTAAAATCCGCTTTTCAAAAAGTCAAAGTCGAAGCCGTTAAACTGCCGTCCGGCCTCGATCTTCAGCAGCTGATTCAGAAAGCATTTTCCATCGGGAATTATGATGTCATGATCGCCATGGGCGGTGGATATGTCGTTGATTGCGGAAAATATATCGCTTTTTCAAAACGCACCCCGTTCATCAGCATTCCGACATCGGCATCCAACGACGGGTTTGCGAGCAGCAATTGTTCTCTTCTGGTCGAGGGCAAAAAAACGACGGTGCCGGCCCGGGTTCCTTATGGGATTATTGCCGATTTGAATATCATTCAAAAAGCACCAAAATGCTTTATTTTAGCCGGGATTGGAGACCTGATGTCCAATATTACCGCCCTTTATGATTGGGAATTTGAAGAGCGGCACGGAGCCGGCAATGTGAATGCGTTCGCGTCTATGCTCAGCAAAAAGGCAGTGAACAGTTTCGTCCGTACGCCGATGAAGGATATTAAACAGCCGATCTTTTTGAAAGAGTTGGTCAGTTCATTAACAATGGGCGGCATCGCCACGGAAATCAGCGGGAACAGCGCACCCATCAGCGGTTCAGAGCACCTGATATCCCATGCGCTCGATAAAATCTCAAAAAAACCGCAGATGCACGGTATACAAGTAGGGTTGGCCACCTATATAATGGCCCATGTCCAGGATCACCGTGCTGAGAGAATTGAAAAGGTGTTTACAAGAACGGGTTTTTTCGATTATGTAAAAACGCTTCATCTTGACAAACATGAATTTCGTGAAGCGATCAGCCTTTCCCACACGGTGAAGCCAAATCGTTATACATATTTGCATGAAAAGGCATACCGTGAAAAAGCGCTTCGTTTGCTTGATGAAGACCCCATTCTTCAAGACATATTTTAAGACATGCAAACAGTCTCCGCGAGAGGCTGTTTTTTGCTGTGGGGAGTTTTCCGGATGATGTCATAAAGGAAAAGGCAAGGACTGTGGTAAAATAAAGGAGAAATAGGTCATAGGTATGAGTTTGAGGCACGATTTTAATCAGGGAGAGTGGAACATGTACAAACTAATCGCGATAGATATGGATGGAACATTGTTGAATGACCTTCATGAGGTAACAGAGGAAGTGCGTGATGCCCTTCATGCGGCGAAAGCGCAAGGCGTGAAGATCGTCCTTTGTACCGGACGCCCTCTCGGCGGAGTAAGCCGCTATCTGGAAGAACTGAATTTAAATGAAGATGGCGATTATGTTATCGCCTATAATGGCGCGCTTGTTCAAAATACGCATACACAGGAGGTCGTATCAGAGCTGACGCTTCGCTATGAAGATTTGAAATCTTTATATGAACTCAGCCAAACCCTTGATACCCCGATGCACTTTTTCGACTCATCTTATTTATATACGCCAAACCGCGATATCAGCCCCTATACAGTCTATGAATCAAACGTCACCCAGGTTCCGCTCCGTTTTCGGACGATGGAGGAGATACCGGAAGACATACTGGTGACGAAGGCGATGTATATTGATGAGCCGGAGAAGCTTGACAGGACCATCGCCGCTATACCGGAGGAAGTAAAGGAACGTTACACAATGGTGAAGAGTTCGCCGTTCTTTTACGAAATTCTTCATCCTGCGGCCAGTAAAGGAAATGCCGTTCGGCAGCTCGCCGATCTGTTAGGCGTCGCAAGAGAAGAGGTGATGACGATAGGTGACAACGGCAATGATCTGACAATGATCGAATGGGCAGGCTGCGGAGTTGCGATGGGGAATGCCATACCTGAGGTGAAGGCCTCTGCAAATTATGAAACGAAATCAAATAATGAAAACGGCGTTGCCCACGCCATTCACGAGCTTGTATTATCCAAATAAAAAAGCCGGCCTTTCGAAAAGGCCGGCTCTTTCTTTACTTGCGCCGCCAGTCTTCAATCTGCCAGACGTGCGTCACCCAGTCTTCATAAAAGGACGGTTCATGGGACACGAGCAAAATCGTTCCGCTATAGTTCGAGAGCGCTTTTTTTAAAGCGTGCTTTGCCGATCTGTCAAGGTGGTTCGTCGGTTCGTCAAGGACGAGCAGGTTGCTTCTTGAAAGCATCAGCTCCGCAAGCCGGACTTTTGCCTGTTCGCCTCCGCTGAGCGTGGCAAGCGGCTGGCTGATATGCTCCTGTGTCAAACCGGACATCGCCAGCGTCTGCCTGATGTCTTTTTCTGCTACATTCGGAAAGAGCGCCTGTACTTTTTCAAGCGGCGTCTCGCGTGAGGCGAGGCTTTCCTGTTTAAAATAAGCGGCCTGCAAATGCTGTCCTGCCGTGACAATGCCGCTTAAGGGCTTAAGCTCGCCTAGCAGCGTGTTGACAAGCGTCGATTTTCCGGCGCCGTTTTCTCCGACGATGGCGATTTTATCGCCCCGCTTTACAGTCAGGGAAAGCGGTTTGAATAATGGCACCGCATAACCGGCCTCAAGCTTTTCCGTCTTGAGCACGGTCATCGCCGGATTTCGCCCTGTCTGAAATGCAAAGCGGGGGGCGGGAGGATCTGCCGGTTTTTCGATTCGCTTGATTTTGCGCAACGTTTTTTCCCGGCTTTTTGCCTGCTTCGCCTTCCGGATTCGATTCCGGTCAATAAATGCTTCCAATTTTTCGATTTCCCTGCTTTGTTTGGCGTAAGCAGCTTCCATTTGCACCCTGCTTTGTGCATATTCCTTCTGAAAGTATTGATAGTTCCCAGGGTAGCGCTTGATCGTTTGATGCTCCAAATGAAATGTCACCGTCGTGATCTCATTTAAAAAACGTTCGTCATGCGAGATGACGAGAAACGCGTGTTCATAGTGCTTCAAATATCCGGTAAGCCAGTCAATATGCGCTGCATCCAAATAGTTGGTCGGCTCATCCAATAAGAGCACATCTGGTTCCTCGAGCAAAAGCCTGGCCAGCAGCAGCTTTGTTCGCTGACCGCCGCTTAATGCCGTGACATCCTGATGAAGCCCGATCTCCGTCAGTCCGAGTCCTTGGGCCGCATCCTCGATTTTTGCGCCGATACGGTAAAACCCCGAAGCATCCAGTTCAGCCTGAAGCTCTCCGTATGTTTTCAGCATGGCGTCCAAGCCGTCTCCGGCGTTCGCCATCTTTTCGGCAAGCATATTCATTTTCTTTTCAGTTTCAAAAAGCCGTTCATAGGCTTTTTCCAGGTATTCCATGATGGTGGTGCCCGCCGTCAGCTCGGCGTGCTGCTTGAGAAAACCGGCCCGGATATTCGGATGCCATTCGATGTACCCGTCATCAGGCAGCAGGCTTCCGGTCAAAAGCCGGAACAATGTCGACTTTCCGGCGCCATTTGCCCCGACGAGGCCGGCATGCTCGCCTTTCAGCAAGCGGAAGCTGACATTCCGGAATATGATCCGGTCTCCGTACATATGGGTAAGGTTCGTTACATTGACAATACTCATGATCATTCTCTCCTTCAGGCTTATTTTTGAAAAACAAGCCATCTAAAGAGAACAGCGCGAAGCATCGCCATCCTGCCGGCAAAAAAAGCGGGTAAGGCAAATACACCTCACCCGCTACATATGAACATACAGCAAGAAAGGATGTGAAATCGTATCAAACTGTTCCCGAGATGGCTTGTCTAAAAAAGGGCAGACTTCTCCCGTCTTTAAGCCAATTCTCTTTTAAGAACAGTTGATAAGATTTTCATTCCTTTCCACCTCATGCAGTCAAAATTTCCTTCATTATCAAATTATATGAAGGACGGGTACGGATGTCAAATTGCTCATTTCCATTACATATTGACATCAATCAGACGGTATGTTATTTAAGATGTGAATAGGAAGGATATTGAAAAATCGTTTTCATCACAAAAAGGAGAGAGAAAAGATGGCTAAAAAAGAATTCAAAGCAGAATCCAAAAGATTGTTAGACATCATGATTAACTCAATTTACTCCCAAAAGGAAGTCTTTTTAAGGGAGCTGATCTCCAACGCGAGCGACGCCATCGATAAAATCTACTACAAAGCGCTCACGGATGATTCTTTAACATTTCACAAAGATGACTATTACATAAAAGTGAAGGCCGATAAGGAAAACAGAACATTGACCGTATCAGATACCGGGATCGGCATGACAAAAGAGGAGCTGGAAGAGCACCTCGGAACGATCGCAAAGAGCGGTTCGCTTGCGTTTAAGCAGGAAAATGAACTGAAAGACGGGCACGATATCATCGGCCAGTTCGGCGTCGGATTTTACGCCGCGTTTATGGTGGCTGATGTTGTCACCGTTATCACAAAGGCGCTTGGCAGCGATGAAGCGTATAAGTGGGAATCTGCGGGAGCCGACGGGTATACGATCGAGCCCTGCCAAAAAGATAACGTCGGTACAGACATCATTCTGAAACTGAAAGAAAATACGGATGATGAAAGTTATGATGAATACCTTGACGTGCACCGTTTAAGATCAATCATTAAATCGTATTCCGATTTCATCCGCTATCCGATCAAGATGGATGTCACCGTCAATAAGCCGAAAGAAGACGGCGAAAACGAATTCGAAGAAGTCCAGGAAGAGCAGACAGTCAACAGCATGGTGCCGATTTGGCGGAAAAATAAAAACGAGCTCACAAAAGAGGATTATGAAGCGTTTTATGCGGAAAAGCACTACGGTTTTGACAAACCGCTCGCCCATATTCATACGAGCGTCGACGGTGCAGTCAGATACCATGCCATATTGTTCGTACCGGAGAACATTCCGTTCAACTATTATTCAAAAGAATTTGAGAAAGGCCTGGAGCTGTATTCAAACGGGGTCTTGATCATGAACAAATGCCCGGATCTGCTCCCTGACCACTTCAGCTTTGTGAAGGGAATGGTAGATTCAGAGGATCTATCCCTCAACATTTCAAGAGAGATGCTCCAGCATGACCGCCAGCTCAAGCTGATCGCCAAAAACATCAGCAAGAAAATCAAAAATGAGCTGAAAAGCCTGCTGAAAAATGACAGGGAAAAATACGAGTCTTTTTATCAATCGTTCGGCAGACAGCTCAAGTTTGGCGTCTACAACGAATTCGGCGCCAACAAAGACATGCTGAAGGACTTGCTGCTGTTCTACTCTTCCAAAGAGAAAAAGCTTGTCACGCTGGATGAGTACGTATCGAGAATGCCTGAAGATCAGAAATTTATTTACTACGCGTCAGGAGACTCGTATGCCCGGATCGAAAAGCTTCCGCAAACTGAGCTCGTTTCGGAAAAAGGATACGAGATTTTATACTTTACCGAAGACATTGACGAGTTTGCCATTAAAATGCTGGGGCAGTATCAGGAGAAAGAATTCAAATCCGTCTCAAGCGGCGACCTCGGAATCGAGGCAGACGAAGACCAAAACAAATCTGATGCGGACGAGAAAGAGCACAAAGCCCTTTTCGATGAAATGAAAAGCATACTGGCCGACAAAGTCAAAAGCGTAAGGGCGTCAAAACGCCTGAAAACCCACTCTGTATGCCTTGCTGCCGACGGCGAAGTCACGATCGAAATGGAGAAAATTTTAAACGCCATGCCTGACAATCAGCATGTCAAAGCCGACAAAGTACTGGAGATCAATACAAATCACGACGTTTTCAAAACGCTTCAGGACGCTTTTGAAAGCGATAAAGAAAAATTCAAACTGTACACAGGCCTCCTGTACAACCAGGCCCTTCTCATCGAAGGTCTGCCGATCGAAGATCCTGTCGAGTTTACGAACGATATCTGCAAAGTAATGTCGTAAAAATAAGCTGCGTCTCGAGAAGCCTCGAGACGCAGCTTTTACTTTGCTTTTTTTTACGTCTTTGCCAAGGACAAGAATGCACCGGAAGTCTTGAAACTCTTCAGCAGCCAGCTCTTTGATATTGGGGGATCACCCATTTCTATCCTTTCACTTAATGCTTGACGACCTCCTGTCCACGAACATTCCAAGTCATCGCAAAGATGAGGGCAGCAATCGCGCAGGAAGCCGTTAATAAAGTAAATCCTGCGTTCCAGCCGGCTGCATCAACGATGGCTCCCATTAAAGCGTTGGCTGTCATCGTTCCGCCAAGGTAGCCGAACAGGCCTGTAAGCCCTGCGGCGGTTCCGGCTGCTTTTTTCGGTACAAAGTCAAGCGCCTGCAAGCCGATCAGCATGACCGGGCCGTAGATGAGAAATCCGATCGCAATCAAGGAAATCATGTCGACCAACGGATTTCCCGCAGGGTTGAACCAGTATACGAGCACGGCGATCAACACGCCGAGCATAAAGACAAAGCCGGCAGGTCCGCGGCGTCCTTTAAACCATTTATCAGAGATCCAGCCGCATAAAAGCGTTCCCGGAATACCCGCCCATTCATACAGAAAATAGGCAACGCTTGATTTGCTCATATCAAACCCTTTTTCTTCGCTTAAATAGGTAGGCGCCCAGTCCAATACGCCGTAGCGGACGAAATAGACAAAAATGTTCGCAAGTGCGATCGCCCAAACCCATTTATTATTTAATACGTATTTAAACAGGATTTCCTTTGTCGATAATTCGGTTTCAAACGTTTTTTTCGTTTTTGTTGAATAATCGTTGCGATATTCTTCAATCGGCGGCAGTCCGACAGACTGCGGCGTATCGCGGATTAAGAAATATGAGATAAATGCGATGACGATTGCGACGAGTGCAGGCAATATAAACACGCCTTCATATCCTGAAGAAGATGTGCCGGCGATTCCGGCGAATACTGCAACACCCGCAATGGCAATTGGAGCCATCAATCCGCCTCCGACATTGTGGGCGACGTTCCAGATCGCCGTTTTATTTCCCCTTTCGCTCACGCTGAACCAGTGAACGAGGACGCGTCCTGACGGAGGCCAGCCCATCCCCTGAAACCAGCCGTTTAAAAACAGCATAATAAACATGACGGCTACAGAAGAAGTAAAGAAAGGAACAAACCCCATAAGCAGGCTGATGATGGCGGAAAGAATCAAACCTGCCGGCAGGAACATTCTCGGATTGCTTCTGTCCGATATCGTCGCCATCACAAACTTGCTGATGCCGTAAGACAGCGAAAGGGCTGACAAGGCCAGGCCCAGCTGTGATTTTGAAAACCCTTCTTCGATAAAATACGGCATGGCGAGCGAGAAATTTTTGCGAATTAAATAGTATGCTGCATATCCGATGAAAATGCCGAGAAACACTTGCAGTCTGAATTTCTTATATTCAGCATCGATTTTTTCATCAGGCAATCTGTCAATCGGCGGTGCAGGTTTAAAAAGCTTAATCATGTTGTCCTCCTGTGTCTGTATTACTTGTTTTCGTTTAACACTTCATGCAGGCGATCGGGAAAGTTGGTGAACATTCCGGTGACGCCCCAATCGAACAGTCTCTGCATGTCTTCTTTTTCATTGACAGTATAAGGGTGAACGAGCAATCCGTGTTTGCGCACCTTTTGGACGTATGCTCGATCAATTTGATCAAAGTTCATCCCGAGACCGACGCTGTAAGATTGATACGCCTCAAGCTCGTCATCCGAAACGGCCGCCGGCCCATCGTACCAAAGCAGCTGCACAAGAGGGATGCCAGGGTCCAGGCGGTGAATGATCTTTAAGCTTTCAGTGCTGAACGATTGGATGATGACTTTGTTCGAATGAACGCTTGGCCCCGTTAATTTATATTTTTTTAGGATTTGCAGCAGCTTTTCTTCCATTTTTGGATAGACTTCGGGCGATTTTGTTTCAATATAATAGCGGCGTTTCTGCCGAACTTTTGAATCACCTCTTCGAGCGTTGGAACCTTCAACCCGGCGTACTCATCTTTCGCCGATTCGGGATATTTTTTATTAAACCACGAGCCGGCATCCAGTTTTTTGATTTCTTTTAATGTATGATCTTTGACCGGTCCCGTTCCGTTTGTTGTGCGGTCCAGTGTTTCATCATGCATGGCAATCAATCGGCCGTCTTTTGTCATTTGCAGATCGATTTCTATGTAATCTCCTTTCATACGCTGTCCAAGCTCATAGGCTGATAGAGTATGTTCAGGGGCATGGCCCGATGCACCGCGGTGGGCGATGTTTAGTATTTTATTAGGATTGAGCGGTTTGGCGGCCGGTTGCGCAGCCTCCGCCTGAACGCCCGCTCCTAAGCCGGTTCCGATCAGAGCGGCGCACATGAATACACTGCGTAAAAGTCCTTTCACTTTGTTCGTTTCCCCTTTCTTTTTTTGGATCAAAAATTCACTTTCCCCCTTTGGATATGAATCTGCTAATAAAGCGACATAGAAAAAAGACCCCAAAAAAACCTCTGAAACTAAAGGGTTTTTCTGTGGATCTCCTGAATCTCCGTCACTATTATTAACTTAATCCCTATCATATCAGAGTTGGAAGCGCTGTCAATATTTTTTGTAAAAAAACCTATCATGGAAGATAGGTTTTTTAAATGTTTATTTTGCAAACAATTGGTCGATGTCATCGATATCGTCTTGAGACAGTTTGACATCAGCCGTTTTTAAGTTATCCAGCAGCTGGTCTGCGCGTTTTGCTCCCGGAATCAACATGTCAATCTCCGGTCTTGCAAGGTACCAGGCTAATACGACGTGAGCGATGTCAACATTGTGCTTCTCAGCGATCGGGACCAGCTCGTTCACTTTTCTGATATTTTCTTTAAAACGGTCGCTTTGGAAATGTTCCATCTCCCTGCGGAGGTCGCCTTCAGGGAATGTCGTGTCTTCTGTATATTTACCTGCGAGCAGTCCTGATACGAGCGGGAAGTACGGAACAAACGAAATATCATGCTCCTGGATATACGGGAAATAGGTCGTTTCCGCTTCCCTGTTCAACAGGTTGTATTCGCCTTGGAAAACATCAACAAGTCCGTCTTTATTCGCTTCTTTAAGCTGTTCGAGAGAGAAATTGGAGACGCCGATCGCCCGGATTTTCCCCGCTTTTTTCAGCTCGTTGAGCGCTTGGACGGCTTCATCTTTCGGCGTATGTTCGTCTGGGAAGTGAATGTAGAAGAGATCGATGTAATCTGTTTGCAGACGCTGTAAGCTCTCGTCCACAGACTTCTTCAAAAATGCCGGAGAGTTGTCAAAGACAAAATCGTTTCCTTCTTTCCTGTGAGCCGCTTTCGTTGCAATCACAACATCTTCGCGGTTGAATTCGCGGAGGACTTCACCGATCAGCTCCTCAGAACGGCCGATTCCGTATATGTATGCAGTATCCAGCATCGTCACGCCGTTTTTGAGCGCTTCCCTAACCAGTTCTTTTCCCGTTTCTTCATTCAGGTTCGGATAGAGGTTATGGCCGCCGACTGCATTTGTTCCCAAACCGATCGGAAATACGTGAAGATCAGACTTGCCCATTCTTACTTTTTTCATCGTTTCCCCTCCAAAAAATTAATAGACAGACTTGACCGGCCCGGCCGGCCAAGTTGTTCTCTTTCACTATAAACGCTATGCAAGATGGATTTCAATTTTATGCTCTTGGCAGAACTGATTGTAATCCTCATCAAGAGGCTTGGATGTTACAATGGCGTGCAGCCTGTCAAAGCGCGCATACGTCAGCAAGGTTGATTTGCCGAATTTGGAGTGGTCAGCCAGCAAATAGACTTCCTTTGCTTTTTCAGAAATCTTCTTTTTGATTTCATATTCGAGCAAATCGGAGTTTGTCAGCCCGTGTGTCAAAGTTGCTCCTGTGGCCGACATGAAGGCTTTGTTGATGTTGTATTTATCCAATGTCCCCGGATCATCCATCCCGACAAAGGACTGCGTTTTCCGCTTAAAGTTGCTGCCGATGATAATAAGGTTTATGTTTTTCAAGGCTGCCGCGGCATTGATAATATCAAGACTGTTCGTTAAAACGGTTACATTTTTATTTGGATCAAGCGTTTCTAAAATGGACCGCGTCGTCGTCCCGGAATCGATAAAGACGAGATCGTGATCTTCGATAAACCGTGAAGCGTAATGTGCGATTTTCGTTTTGGCGTCTTTATTTTGGATTGTGCGATTTTCGAAAGGGATCAAAACCGTTTTTTCAATCGCCGTCACGCCGCCGTATACCTTTTTGATAACCCCTTTCTCAGTCAATTTGTTGATATCGCGTCTGACCGTGTTTTTAGAAACATTAAAGACCTGGCACAGTTCGTCTAATGAAACGGTGCCATTTGTCAAAATATACTCTTCCATCTCCTTTATCCGCATCAATTTCATATTTTAAAATCTCCTTCATGGAATCTTTAATTAAAATATAGATAAAAACCAAGAGTTAATCAATAATTGCTTAAGAAATGATAACATTGGTGATTATTTTTTGCAAGGATTGGCTGTATTCCATATTATTACACATATATTATACTAAGATTTTCAAGGAAAAATTTATTTTTTTAATGATTGACTTATGGGTATGATCGGATTAGAATATAACCAAGAAGTGACCAAAACGTGATAATTTTTATGAAATGTTGAGCTTAAAAAGGCTTTACATATCGTTTTCGGTTCTTTTATTGTAGCGAAGTTAGTTGTTTTTTTGTAAGCGTTTAATTTTTTTCGAATCGGTCATGCATGCCGTCTATGACGCCCTATCTGTACCAGAGGATTAATAATTAAGGAGGTTATAAGAATGGCAGAAATCAGAAAGTTAAGAAACTATATTAATGGCGAATGGGTTGAAAGCAAAACCGATAAATACGAAGATGTCGTCAATCCTGCAACGAAAGAAGTACTGTGCCAGGTGCCGATCTCCACGCGGGAGGATATAGAATACGCCGCCCAAACAGCGGCGGAAGCGTTCAAAACTTGGTCGAAAATAGCCGTGCCGCGCCGGGCGAGAATCCTATTTAACTATCACCAGCTTTTGACTCAGCATAAAGAAGAGCTTGCCCGCCTGATCACGATCGAAAACGGAAAAAACACAAAAGAAGCGCTTGGCGAAGTGGGACGCGGGATCGAAAATGTCGAATTTGCCGCGGGGGCTCCGTCTTTAATGATGGGTGATTCGCTCGCAACGATCGCAACTGACGTTGAAGCGGCAAACTATCGCTATCCGGTTGGTGTCGTCGGCGGAATTGCCCCGTTCAACTTCCCGATGATGGTTCCGTGCTGGATGTTCCCGATGGCGATTGCTTTAGGAAACACGTTTATTTTGAAACCGTCCGAGCGCACGCCGCTGTTGACGGAGAAGCTGGTTGAGCTGTTTGAAGAAGCCGGACTTCCAAAAGGCGTATTCAATGTGGTATACGGCGCGCATGATGTCGTCAACGGCATCTTGGAGCACCCGGAAATTAAAGCAATTTCATTTGTCGGCTCCAAACCGGTCGGAGAGTATGTTTATAAAAAAGGAAGCGAGCATTTGAAACGCGTTCAATCGTTGACGGGAGCCAAAAACCATACGATTGTGCTGAACGACGCCAACCTGGAGGATACGGTGACAAATATCATCGGCGCAGCCTTCGGTTCTGCCGGAGAACGCTGCATGGCCTGTGCGGTTGTAACCGTAGAGGAAGATATCGCCGATGCATTTATGGAAAAATTGGTTGAGAAAGCGTCCGAAGTCAAAATCGGAAACGGCTTGGATGACGGTGTATTCTTAGGCCCGGTCATTCGCGAAGAAAACAGAAAGCGCACGCTCGGATATATCGAAAAAGGGATTGCAGAAGGCGCCAGACTCGTCTGTGACGGACGCGGAAACGTATCTGACGAAGGTTATTTCGTCGGCCCGACGATCTTCGACAATGTGACAACCGATATGACGATTTGGAAAGACGAAATTTTCGCGCCGGTTCTGTCGGTTATCCGCGTGAAAAACTTAAAAGAAGCGATTGAGATCGCCAACAAATCTGAATTTGCAAACGGTGCATGCCTGTTTACCTCAAATTCCAACGCGATCCGCTATTTCCGCGAAAACATTGATGCGGGCATGCTCGGGATCAACCTTGGCGTTCCGGCTCCAATGGCATTCTTCCCATTCTCAGGCTGGAAGTCATCGTTCTTTGGAACGCTGCATGCTAACGGAAAAGACAGCGTCGATTTCTATACGCGCAAAAAAGTCGTAACTGCAAGATATCCGGCGCCTGATTTCAACTAAACAGATCATTTCCGAACGGCGTGAATCCCGCGCTGTTCGGTCCATGTTTCAAGATATAAAAAGGAGGCTGTTTCAATGAGTCATTTGCTGCGCAAGCCGCAGGCGGTTGAGCTTTCTCAAGGCGTGAAGGTTGTACACGAAGTCAAAACGTCAAATTCGGATCTTCAATATGTGGAATTTAAAGTCATCGATCTCGCACCCGGCGCCCGCTACTCGGAGGAATTAAACAAACAGGAATGCTGCATCGTCGCGGTTACCGGAAAAATCACGGTGTCTGATCGAGATGTGACATTTGAGAACATCGGCACGAGGGACAGCGTGTTTGAAAAAAAACCGACGGACAGCGTCTATGTGTCAAATGACCGCACGTTTGAAGTGACAGCGGTTACACAGGCGAGGATCGCCCTTTGTTATTCCCCTTCAGAAAAACAGCTGCCGACGAAATTGATTAAAGCGGAAGACAACGGCATTGAGCACCGCGGAAAATTCAGCAACAAACGGACCGTCCATAACATTCTTCCCGATTCAGACCCTTCGGCGAACAGCCTTTTGGTCGTCGAAGTCTACACCGAAAGCGGAAACTGGTCCAGTTATCCGCCGCATAAACACGATCAAGACAATCTGCCAGAAGAATCGTTTTTAGAAGAAACGTACTATCATGAGCTTGACCCTGCACAGGGCTTTGTATTCCAGCGCGTGTATACGGATGACCGCTCCATTGACGAGACGATGACCGTCGAGAATGAAAACGTTGTCATCGTGCCAGCGGGATATCATCCGGTGGGGGTTCCTGACGGCTATACATCCTACTATTTAAATGTCATGGCAGGACCTGTGCGCAAGTGGAAGTTTCATAACGATCCAGACCATGAATGGATCCTGGAACGCTAACAATCAGGCGAGGAGTGGCTGTTGAAGATGAAATATACGTTTAACGAAGAGAAGGAATTTGACATTGTGGCGATCGGCCGCGCATGCATTGATTTGAACGCTGTCGAATACAACCGGCCGATGGAAGAAACGATGACGTTTTCGAAATATGTCGGCGGCTCGCCGGCCAACATTGCGATCGGCAGCTCAAAGTTGGGATTGAAAGCCGGCTTTATCGGCAAGATTCCGGATGACCAGCATGGCAGATTTATAGAATCATATATGAGAAAAACGGGCGTCGACACCTCTCAAATGGTCGTTGACAAAGAGGGGCATAAGGCGGGTCTTGCCTTTACCGAAATCAAAAGCCCCGAAGAGTGCAGCATTTTAATGTACCGGGATGATGTTGCAGACCTTTACCTCGAACCTTCAGAGGTAGACGAAGGCTACATCGCCAAATCGAAGATGCTCCTTGTCTCCGGTACGGCGCTGGCAAAAAGTCCGTCGCGCGAAGCGGTTTTAAAAGCGGTGAATCTTGCGAAAAAACATCGCGTCAAAGTCGTATTTGAGCTTGACTACCGCCCGTATACATGGACATCACAGGAAGAGACTTCGGTTTACTATACGCTGGTTGCCGAGCAGTCTGACATCGTTATCGGTACGCGCGATGAATTTGACGTGATGGAAAACAAGAGCCGGGGAAGCAACAAAGAGTCTGTCCAGCATTTATTCGGGCACTCTGCAGACCTCGTCGTCATCAAGCACGGTGTGGACGGCTCATACGCCTACAGCAAATCGGGTGAGGTCTTCCGCGCAAAAGCCTATAAAACAAAGGTCTTGAAAACATTCGGGGCGGGCGATTCGTATGCTTCGGCCTTTATCTACGGCCTCGTGACAGGAAAGACAATCGAAACGGCTTTGAAATACGGAAGCGCCTCAGCCTCTATTGTCGTCAGCAAGCATAGCTCATCAGAAGCCATGCCGACCGTTGAAGAAATCGAACAGCTTATTGCGGCACAGTCTTAAAAAAGAACGAATAAAGGTGGGATCGTTTGTGGGTAAGAAAATACGTTTAACAACGGCACAAGCGTTAATTAAGTTCTTGAACCAGCAGTATATCAATTTCGACGGCGAAGAAACACCGTTTGTCGAAGGAATCTTCACAATTTTCGGACACGGGAACGTCGTTGGAATCGGTCAGGCGCTTGAACAGGATGCCGGCCGCTTAAAAGTGTTTCAAGGCAAAAATGAACAGGGAATGGCGCATGCGGCAATGGCTTACAGCAAGCAGATGCTGAGAAGGAAGATATATGCCGTGTCGACATCTGTTGGACCGGGAGCGGCTAACCTGGTGGCCGCCGCAGGTACGGCGCTTGCGAACAACATCCCCGTCCTCTTGATTCCGGCTGATACATTTGCGACAAGGCAGCCTGATCCGGTTCTTCAGCAAGTTGAACAAGAATACAGTGCGGCGATCACGACAAACGATGCATTAAAGCCGGTTTCGCGGTATTGGGATCGTATTACGCGTCCCGAACAGTTGATGAGCAGTTTGATCCGCGCTTTTGAAGTGATGACAGATCCTGCAAAAGCTGGTCCGGCAACGATTTGCATTTCTCAAGACGTTGAAGGCGAAGCATTTGATTTTGATGAGAGCTTCTTCCGGAAGCGCGTTCACTACATCGACCGCATGGAGCCGAGCGAACGCGAGCTAAAGGGAGCGGCAGAGCTGATCAAATCAAGCAAAAAACCGCTTATTTTAGTCGGCGGCGGTGCGAAGTATTCCGGCGCACGCGACGAATTAATCGCGATGTCTGAAGCTTACAACATTCCGCTGGTTGAAACCCAGGCCGGAAAGTCTACGGTAGAAGCCGATTTCGCCAACAATTTGGGAGGAATGGGGATCACAGGTACACTGGCAGCTAACAAAGCCGCACGCCAGGCCGATCTGATCATTGGAATCGGCACGAGATACACCGATTTTGCAACATCCTCCAAAACGGCATTTGACTTTGACAACGCAAAATTTTTGAACATCAATGTCAGCAGAATGCAGGCTTATAAACTGGATGCTTTCCAGGTTGTCGCGGATGCGAAACTGTCGCTCGGCAAGCTGCACGGCTTATTGGAAGGCTACAGTAGCGCGTTCGGTTCAACCATCAAGGAGCTGAAAGACGAATGGCTGGCTGAACGCGACCGCCTAAGCAAAGTAACATTTAAACGCGAAAACTTTACGCCTGAAATTAAAAACCACTTCTCCCAAGAAGTGATGAACGAATATGCAGATGAACTGCAAACCGAACTGCCGCAAACAACGGCATTGCTCGCCATCAATGAAACGGTTGATCCAGACAGCGTCGTCATTTGTTCAGCGGGCTCTCTTCCGGGCGACCTGCAGCGGTTGTGGCATGCAAACGTGCCGAATACGTACAACTTGGAATACGGCTATTCATGCATGGGATATGAAGTATCGGGCGCGCTCGGCCTGAAATTGGCCCATCCGGATAAAGAAGTCTATTCACTGGTTGGGGACGGAAGTTTTCTGATGCTTCACTCCGAACTGATTACGGCCATTCAATACAACAAAAAAATCAATGTCCTGCTCTTTGACAACTCAGGCTTCGGCTGCATCAATAACCTGCAGATGGACCATGGAAGCGGCAGCTACTATTGCGAGTTCAGAACAGAGGATAACCGGATTTTGAATGTGGACTATGCAAAGGTTGCCGAAGGCTACGGCGCCAAGACGTACCGCGCCAACACGGTCGAAGAGCTAAAAGCGGCAATTGAAGATGCGAAGAAACAAGATGTCTCTACATTGATCGAAATGAAAGTGCTGCCAAAGACGATGACGGACGGCTATGACAGCTGGTGGCACGTAGGTGTTGCAGAGGTTTCAGAACAGGAAAGCGTTCAAAAAGCGTATGAAGCCAAAGAAAAAATGCTCGAATCTGCAAAGCAGTATTAAAGGAGGCACCAGGATGGTCAAATCGGAAATTCTATGGGGCATCGCCCCCATAGGATGGCGGAATGATGACATGCCGGAAATCGGAGCGGGCAATACCCTTCAGCATTTGCTGAGCGATATCGTCGTTGCAGGCTTTCAAGGGACAGAGGTTGGGGGCTTTTTCCCGGAACCTGTGATTTTAAATAAAGAGCTTGAGCTGAGAAATTTAAGGATTGCAGGAAAGTGGTTCAGCAGCTTTATTCTCCGCGACGGCATTGAGGAAGCTGCCAAAGAATTCAAGGCCCACTGCCAGTACTTGAAAGAAGTCCGTGCGGATGTTGCGGTCGTGTCTGAACAAACGTACAGTGTTCAGGGACTGGATAAGAACGTGTTTAAAGAAAAGCCGCATTTTTCTGATGAAGAATGGCAGCGTCTTTGCAAAGGGATGAATCATCTCGGGGAAATCGCCGGCGAATATCAGCTCAAGCTTGTTTACCATCACCATCTCGGGACGGGAGTGCAGACGGAAGAGGAAGTCGACCGCCTGATGGCAGGCACTGATCCGACGCTCGTTCATCTTCTTTATGATACGGGGCATGCCTATATTTCCGACGGTAATTACATCAATATCCTTGAAAAACATATTGACCGCATCAAGCATGTTCATTTTAAAGACGCCCGCCTTAATGTCATGAAGAAATGCAAAGAGGAAGGAAAATCGTTCAGGCAATCGTTTTTACAAGGCATGTTCACAGTTCCCGGCGACGGCTGCATCGACTTTACGGAAGTGTATCAAATGCTTTTAAAGCACGGCTATTCCGGATGGATCGTAGTAGAAGCCGAGCAGGACCCTGAAGTTGCAAATCCTCTTGAATACGCGCTGATCGCCAGAAAATATATCGACCGTCATTTGTTAAATCCCGCAGCAACCAATTAAGGGGGCTTTACATTGAGCAATGGAAATGCAGCAGTTTCACCATTCAATAAACGAACCATAGCAGCAGCTTTGGCAAACTACATCGACGCGGGTTCCATTGTAGCAGGATCAGCCGGTTTATCTTTATGGGTCAGTTATTTAAAGCTTACGGATACACAGATCGGACTGCTCGGCGCGTTGAGCGCAAACGCCATCTCAGCAGCAATCGGAGCGCTGCTCGGCGGATTTCTTGCTGATAAAATCGGGCGCAAGGCTGTCTATACGAACAGCATGTTAATTTACGCGCTTGGGATTTGTCTGGTTTTATTCGGCTTCAACTTCCCCATTTTGTTAAGCGGTTACATTATCATCGGTTTATCAGTCGGAGCTGATATTACAGCTTCTTGGACGATTATCGCAGAGAATGCTCCGAGAACAAACAGGGCCCGCCACTGCGGCGTTGCCCAAGTCGCCTAGGCTGCCGGAGCGGTTGTCGTCCTCCTGCTGTCAGTATTGCTGGGCGGGTTTGGCTTATTGGGCAATAAGATTGTCTTTGCACATCTGCTTGTTATTGCATTGATCACTTATGTACTTCGGATGAAACTGCCGGAATCTGACGCCTGGCAGGATAAATCCGAGACGGTGCAAGTCATTCACAAAACTTCTTATTTGGATCTGCTTCAGCCTAAGTTTTTAAAAAGCATTCTGTTTTTAATGGGCGTGTACTTAGTCTGGAATCTCGCGGCCGGCGTGATGGGATTCTTTATGCCTTACATTTATCAGCAAGTCGGCGGTGTTTCGGCAAACATGGCAAACATTCTGCAGATGGGGCTGTTTATTTTCACCGGGCTTGGCGTCGCTTTTATATTCATGCCTTTCGCAGACAAATATAGAAAGACGGTTTTTGGTATTGCGGCATCAATGGCCGTCATCGGCTGGTCGTTGTTTTTGCTTCCGGCAGAAGGATTGCCGATTCTCGTTCTGTTTATCGTGATGATCGGCATTAACAACGGAGCCGGACAACAGGCAAACTACCAACTATGGGCCAGCGAGATCTTTCCTACGGAGTACAGTGCATCTGCACAAGGATTGATGTTCTTTCTTGTTCGTATCTCAATAGGAGCCTGGAGCCTTTTTGTCTCGATGGTTATCACGAATATGGGCATTGGATTCATGGCTGCCATTCTCCTCGGGTGTGTGACTGTCAGCATGATCATCGGGCTCGCTTTCGCACCGAATACATCAGGCAAATCGCTTGAACAAATTCAGGAAGAACTGTACGGAACTCCGCCAGCTCAAGCTGAACAAGGACAAACAAGAAAAATTATGTAACTACTTTTGAAGGAGTGGCTATCAATGAAATTACGCATAGGTGTTATTGGTACAGGAGCAATCGGAAAAGAGCATATCAACCGCATCACGAATAAATTAGCCGGCGGAGAAATCGTTGCGGTTACAGATGTGAATCAAGAGGCAGCTCAACAAGTCGTAAGTGACTACAGCTTGAATGCCAAAGTCTATCCGGATGATGACAGCCTGATCGCAGCCGAAAATGTAGATGCGGTTTTAGTGACAAGCTGGGGACCGGCTCACGAGACCAGCGTCTTAAAAGCCATTAAAGCGAAGAAGCATGTATTCTGCGAAAAGCCTCTCGCAACAACCGCCGAAGGATGCATGCGCATTGTCGAAGAGGAAATCAAAGCGGGAAAACGCCTCGTGCAAGTCGGTTTTATGCGCCGTTATGACAGCGGTTACGTCCAGCTGAAAGAAGCGATCGACAACCGGATAATCGGCGAGCCGCTGATGATCCACTGTGCGCACCGCAACCCGTCTGTAGCGGAAAACTACACGACGGATATGGCTGTCGTTGATACACTTGTTCATGAAATCGATGTCCTGCACTGGCTGATCAATGATGATTATGAGTCTGTCCAAGTGATCTATCCGAAAAAATCGAAAAATGCACTTCCTCATTTACGGGATCCGCAAATTGTTGTCATCGAGACAAAAGGCGGGATCATTATTAATGCGGAAATCTATGTCAACTGCAAATACGGCTACGACATTCAGTGTGAGATCGTCGGGGAAGACGGCATCATCAGGCTTCCTGAACCGTCAAGCATTTCTTTGAGAAAAGACGGGAAATTCTCTACAGATATCCTGATGGATTGGCAGCGCCGCTTTGTGGATGCGTACGATGTGGAAATTCAAGACTTCATTGATTCGATTCAACAGAAAGGCGAGGTCAGCGGACCGACTGCATGGGATGGTTATATCGCCGCCGTGACAACGGACGCTTGCGTAAAAGCCCAGGAATCCGGGCAGAAAGAACCTGTGGCGCTTCAGGAGAAACCGGAATTCTATCAAACGTTTACAACTGTTAAAAAATAAAAACTTTTCGAGGAGTGAAAACTATGAAATTAGCATTGGATCCATCGATGTATCGTGATGATTTAACTTTGGAGGAAACGGTCTATAAAACGGCGGAGCTTGGCTACGAATATATCGAACTATCGCCGCGCGAAGATTTTTGTCCATTCTATAAATATCCGAAAGTCGATTCAGCAAAGATCAAACAACTCAAGCGGCTTTTAAGAGATACCGGTGTTAAGCTTTCATCGCTCCTTCCGCTTTACCACTGGGCAGGTCCTGATGAAGATCGCCGTCAGGCAGCCGTGCGCAATTGGAAAAGGGCGATCGAAATTGCGGTTGAGCTTGAAGTCGACTTGATGAACAGCGAATTCAGCGGTTCAAAATACGATCCTTTAACAAGTGAAGAGAAATTTATCAAATCCATGGATGAGCTTCTGCCAATCTTTGAAAAAGAAGGCATTAAACTCAATCTTCAAGCCCATCCATATGATTTTATCGAAACACACAAAGGTGCGATGGATATGATCCGCGCGCTTGACAAGGATTGGATTAATCTTGTCTACTCGACTGCGCATACATTCTTCTATGATGACGGCAAAGGCGACATCGAGACAATGTTTGACGAAGCCGGCGACCGCCTCACACATGTTTTATTTGCAGATACCTATAATCATAAAGCGGCTCATGGCCTTCGCTACATCGTCAATCCGCCTGACGCAAAAGTTACGGTTCACCAGCATTTGGACATTGGTCAAGGTGAGGTCGATTTTGATACGATTTTCAGAAAGTTGAGAGAAATGAAGTTCGACGGAATTGCAACTAATGCCGTTTTTGCTTGGGTCGACGAAAGAGCGGATGAATCAAGCAGATTTATGCTTGAAAAATTGAAACAAGAACTATTAGGCTAAGCCCCTGGAGTTCGGCGCCCTGCCGAACTCATCTTCACAAGGATATGAGAGAAGGAGAATCTAATATGAAGCTATGCTTTAATGAAGCAACGACGTTGGAAAATTCAAACCTTGCAAAGGATCTCGAATACTGTGAGAAGCACGGATACGATTATATCGAAATCCGGACGATGGATAAGCTGCCTGAGTATTTAAAAGACCATTCTCTCTCAGAGTTAGCCGAGTATTTTCAAACTCATCATATTAAGCCGCTGGCCTTGAATGCGCTTGTCTTTTTCAACAACCGCGATGAAAAAGGGCACCGTGAAATCATCGAAGAATTTAAAGGCATGATGGAAACATGCAAAACGCTTGGTGTGAAATACGTGGTCGCGGTACCGCTTGTCACCGAACAAAAAATCTTAAAAGAAGATATTAAAGCAAGCTCCGTCGAAGTGCTGACAGAGCTGTCAGACATCGCTGAGCCGTACGGCGTTAAGATTGCTCTTGAGTTTGTCGGGCATCCGGAATGTACGGTCAATACTTTCAAACAGGCTTATGACATCGTCAGCACCGTAAACCGCGATAATGTCGGGCTTGTGTTTGACAGTTTCCACTTCCATGCGATGGGATCTGATCTTGAAGACCTGAAGCAGGCGGACGGCAAGAAAATCTTCATTTATCATATCGATGACACGGAGGATTTTCCGATCGGCTTTTTAAGAGATGAAGACCGTGTTTGGCCGGGACAGGGAGCCATTGATTTGGATGCACACTTATCCGCGTTAAAAGAAATCGGCTTTTCAGACGTTGTCTCTGTTGAACTGTTCAGGCCGGAATATTATAAGATGAGCGCTGAAGAAACGATTAAAACCGCAAAGGAAACAACAGTTGATGTCGTTTCAAAATACTTTAAGATGTAACACGAGAAGGAGGGGTGAACGTGGCTTTCGTTTCCATGAAGGAGCTTCTTACAGAAGCAAAGGAACAGCATTATGCAATCGGACAGTTTAATATTAACGGCCTTCAGTGGACAAAGGCGATTTTACAGGCGGCGGAAGAGGAACGCTCACCCGTCATTGCGGCCGCCTCAGATCGCTTAATCGATTATTTGGGCGGATTCAAAACGGTTGCCGCCATGGTCGGCGCGCTCGTTGAAGAGCTGTCGATTACAGTTCCCGTCGTGCTGCACCTTGATCACGGAAGCAGTGCGGAACGCTGCAGACAGGCGATTGACGCGGGGTTCAGTTCAGTGATGATCGATGGTTCGCATTTTCCGATCGACGAAAACATTGCCATGACGAAAGAAGTCGTGTCATATGCCCGGCTATACGGCGTTTCGGTTGAAGCTGAAGTAGGGACGGTAGGCGGTATGGAAGACGGCCTTATCGGCGGGGTGAAATACGCCGACCTGCATGAATGTATCCGCCTTGTCAAAGAAACGGATATCGATGCGCTGGCTGCCGCTCTCGGATCGGTTCATGGCAAATATCAGGGCGAGCCAAAGCTTGGATTCAAGGAAATGGAGGAGATTTCGGAAGCGACGGATGTTCCGCTCGTTCTTCACGGGGCTTCGGGAATCCCGGCTGATCAAATTGCAAGAGCGATCAGGCTCGGCCATGCGAAAATCAACATCAATACCGAATGCATGGTCGCCTGGACCGAAAAAACCCGAACCATGTTTAAGGAAAACTTGGATTTATATGAACCGCGTGCGTATATGACGCCTGGGATCGGCGCCGTAAAGGAAACGGTGAAAAATAAAATGAGGGAATTCGGTTCAGCCGGAAAAGCGGCAGGTGCCCGCGAAATGAAAGTATAAAACACTCACAGCTTCATAGTGAGTGTTTTTTATTATATTGTTAAGAGATTTTAAATGTTGTTGACTGGTATTGATATAAAAGTTATAATTTCCCTCATAATCCATTTTGATCAGATTTTTCAGAAAATAAACCGCAAGACGATAACAAACAAGGTGAAGTGTGTGATATGTTAACAAACGTTTTAAAGTACCGCGTGCATGTGCTGTTTGGACTTTTATGCTTGATCGGCGGAACGACGTGGGCTGTGCAAAAAGCGGGACTCAAGGACAGCCTGCCGTTTTGGTCGGCCGGCATGCGCTTTATGATTGCCAGCGTCATGATCGCCGTCTTTCTGTTGATCCGCAAACAATTTGTTGTTTCAAAGGAGCTGCTCGTACTATCCTTCTTCAACGGCATCATGTATTTTTCGATCCCTTTCGGTTCCGTCTATTGGGCTTCTCTGTATTTGCCAAGCGGGCTGGTCTCCATTCTGGCCGCAAGCATCTCCGTCTTCGCCCTGATCATCAATCGGCTTGTCAAAGGAACCCCGGCTACAAAGATTCAAAAGTGGGGCATCTTCCTCGCGTTGCTCGGCATTACGATCGTATTCGGCAATCAGCTGTTTATCAAGGTTGAAGTCATCGAAATCATCTCCATGGCTGCCATCTTATGTGCAATGTTCGGATCTGCCTTTATACAAATTAAAGTGCAGCAGAAAATCCGAACCCTTCCGATACTGAGCTTCAATTCTCTGTCCATGCTCTCGGGCGGAACGATTTTGCTCATCAGCAGCTTAGTAGTAGAAAGCGGAACGCGGACGTTTTCCGGCATCAGTCTCTACTCATTGTTGTACTTGGCGATTATCGGTTCTATATTGGGATTTTGGATCAATATTTACTTGCTTAAAAACTGGCACATCTCAAAAGCGACTTCCCATCTGTTTATCTCTCCAGTCATCGCCCTTTATATCGGCTTTCTGTTTTTGGACGAAACATTAAACGCAAATATTTACTTAGGGACGTTGTTTGTGATTTTCGGAGTCATGTTTATCAACATTAAAAAAGAAGAGAGGGCAGCAAAAATTGACAAAGCTAAACAAACGCTTGGCCATCATTTGCCAAAATAAGCAATTGCCGTTTATTTTTGAAGAAGCTGAACATTTAGGCCTCGATGTTACATTTTTCTACAACTCGCAAGAAAATTGCCCGGGAAATCTCCCGGCAGTTGACCGAAGCGTTCCGATCCCGCTGTTCGAGGATGAAGAGAAGGCAATGAATATCGTCAAGCAAACATTTGTCGAATCTCCTTTTGACGGAGTGGTGACATTGTTCGAGCCGGCGCTTCATTTCACTGCAAAAGCCGCGGCGGAATTAAATCTTCCCGGACTTCCTTTACAAACGATTGAAAACTGCCGGAATAAAAGCGAAACCCGCAGGATTCTTCGGCAGCACGGGTTGAATACCCCTTTCTTCCAAGAAGCTGCTGCTTATGAAGACTTGGAACATGTTCAGCTGACGTTTCCTTTGGTCGTGAAACCGATCAACGGTTTTTCAAGCCAGGGGGTCGTTCGGGCCGATGACCGCAAACAGCTTAAGGAGGCGATGCGCAAAGCAGAGGATATCAATAAGGGCGATCTCAGCCGGTTTGTCACAGGAAAAAAAGGCATCGTTGTTGAGCAATTTGTCGACGGCCCTGAATTTGCGATTGAAACATTGTCAATTCAAGGAAAAGTCCACGTATTGTCGATCGGTTATAAAGGCGATTGTAAAGGGCCATTTTTTGAAGAAGGCGTCTATATTGCACCGGCTAAATTGGATGAGGAGGCGCACGATTCGATCATACGGGAAGTGACGGCGGCCGTTTCAGCTTTAGGCATTCATCAGGGGCCGGCTCATACCGAACTAAGGCTCGATAAAAGCGGACAGCCTTATGTCATCGAAGTCGGGGCGAGAATCGGCGGCTCGGGTATCTCCCATTACATCGTTAAAGAGAGTACGGGCATCAACTTCATGCAACTGGTCATTCAAAATGCCCTTAAACCGCTGGACAGGCATCTAGAAGACGGGATTCGCGCCAAGAGGACGGCCGGCAACTACATCATTCCCGTGCAGGGCTCGGGGACGTTTGAAAAAATCGACGGTCTTGAAGACATCAAACAAAGGCCGGAAGTCAAACGGGTTTTTCAATTTATCAAACCAGGAGCCGAAATTCTTCCGTATCCGCATTTTTCCGGATACCCGGGGTTTATTTTAACAAGCCATGATTCATATGAAGAATGCGAAGCTTTTTACCGGAAATTAGATGGTGACCTTGCCATCATCTATAAAAATAATCTGACGGGTACAATGGGAGGTTAAGATGATCTCGACAAAAGTGCAGGAAGATCAAGCGGTGATGGTTGTTCACACATTGGGTCCGAAAGGTACAAACTGTGAAAAAGCGGGTTTTTTATGGCTTGAGAACCAAGGGCTTCAAGGTGAGGTCAAGCTTTATGAAACGCTGGAAGAGGCGCTGCTTCATGTAAAATAGACTGAAAATTCAGTCCTCTTGGGCTGCGCGGTGTATCCGTTTTTGCACAATATCGTATTTGAGAATTTGCTCGATTTACAAATCATAGATAGCTTTGTCATGCCGACATACAATATGGTGTTTGCCGTGAAGCAAAACACGAGGGAACCGGATGTCAAAATAGTCGCATCACATCCTGCACCTGCTCATCTTGCAAAACTGTTCAGCGATCATGTGGATTTGGTCAGCAGCAATTCCCAAGCAGCGCTTGCCTGCGCATCAGGAGCAGCCGACGGCTGTATTACGACGATTAAAGCAGCCCATGAAAACCATTTGCATGTCATAAAGGATTTCGGCGAGGTGCCGATGTGTTTTACCATTCACGGAAAAAGCGAGGGAGGAAGCCGATGAAGACGTTGACGCGTGGCATCGTAAATATGGTAAACGAACAAATTGTACCGCAGGTTCATGAATTGCAAATGTATCAAAACGAAAAAGGACAGATTACAGAGCAGCAGGTCAGGGCGAAACAGCTTCTCCTTCAATTAGCCGAAGCTGCCGGAATCATATATGAGGCGGTACATGTGCCTGAGGCCGGCGCAGCGTTTAAAGAGGATGTCCTGGACTGGATCGGCCGCGGATTGGACGACACGCCGTATTTTGACCGTTTATTAACGGCATATCGCCCTCCGCAGGATCAGGAGACGACCTTCTTTCTCGCCCCTGTCGTTACGCCTAACGGGCCGCATACGAAAGGCTGCTTTTTTGAGGCTTTCCTGGCCGTTCGCGATGAGCCGGCGATGATGAAGCCGATTGAGGAGGAGATGCCTCACCCGGAAAACGGCTGCCAGTCGCTGAAGCTGATAGCGGGAACCAGGGGGTTCACAGAAGAAAAATGCATCGTATTTTTTCCTGAAAATGTGAAGACAAAAGAAAAAATAACAGAGCAGACGTTTGCGATTTTTTATTTCAATAAGTTCTACCAAATCTACCATGAGGATACGCTGAAGAGGGCGCGGGCCATTTTTGAACATGTTCCTTTCAAGTCGGCGCACATTTCTCCTGAAAACACGTATGAAGCAAGGGTCCTTTGGGGTTATTTGCACGACTATTACCATCACTGCGGCAACAAGCCTTTTCACAAGCACATTCAAGCGAAAATGAATTTTTTTGCGGGAATATTGGAGGAAATCAAAGTGGATTGCCAGTCTATCCTCGCTTTAGCAGAACGAAAGTACGATTATTGGGAGGAAATTATCGAATTTGTCCTGTTTGAACGTCTGCTGCGCTACCCGAGCCAGCATAATGCGACACACAACTTTGATTCCGGGACGGGATTTTTTCTGTTCAGCTGGATCATCGACAACGGCCGCTCCATCCAAAAGGGAAAAGATAAGCCGGCATCGCTCGATCTTTCATTATGCATGGACGACTTGAAAAAACTCGTTCTCGAAATCGAAGAGCTGGAAGAAATAGAGGATGATTCGGTTTATAAAAGAGAGGCTGAACGCTATGTGAGGAAATATTTGCCTCCCGGAAATGAGGGAGGGCGGTTCGGCGTCCCGACGCAGTATTTTATCCATGATATAAACAACGCCGTCAAAACAGACCGTATCAAGTTTAGGGGGTAAAACATTGAAGCCGAAGCTCAGCATCATAGGCGAGAAAATGAATGAGAAGACGGGGATCAGGGCGGTGATGGGCGATATTCAGGAAATCCTTCAAGACGGCTCGCGTGAATATCTCAATTTGAGCGCCGGCAATCCGATGATCCTTCCGGAAACGGCCGCGATGTGGCAAGCAGTTTTAGAGAGACTGCTTGAGAATGGTACGTTCCTTTCGGCCATCAGCCAATACGGATCAAGCTATGGAACGGACGAGCTGATCAACAGCGTCGTCCGGTTCTTTTCAAACCGCTATGGTCATGGCATTGAGAAAGAAAATGTGCTGATTACGGCGGGAAGCCAGCAGTTGTTGTTTTTTGCAATCAATTCATTTTGCGGCATGGGAAGCGACGGTGTCGTGAAAAAAGCTTTGATTCCGATGCTTCCGGATTATGCGGGGTACAGCGGTGCGGCGTTGGATATGGACACGGTCGAAGGCATCCCGCCGTTAATTTCAACATTGGATGATCACATGTTCCGGTACGAACTGGACCGGGAACGCTTTTTAAAGAGGATGCAAGGCGCTTGCGATATCGGCGCCGTCGTGCTGTCCCGGCCGAATAATCCATCAGGAAATGTTCTTTCTGAAGAAGACGTGCTGCTTATTTCTGACGCCTGCCGTGACGCCGATGTACCCCTTCTCATCGATTCCGCATATGCGCCGCCTTTTCCGGCTATCAACTTCATCGAAATGGAGCCCGTTTTTACCGATCAAATTATCCATTGCATAAGCCTTTCAAAGGCGGGCCTCCCCGGTGAAAGGGTCGGGATCGCCATCGGTCATCCGCGTTACATGAAGGTGATGGAGGCTTTTCAATCAAATGCGGCGATTCATTCTTCAAGGCTGGGGCAATATATGACGGCAGCTGTGTTGGATGACGGGCGCCTCGCCGCCGTTTCGCAGCATGAGGTGCGGCCTTACTACCATAACAAATTTTTGCTGCTGAAGGACGCTTTGCTTCGAGAAATGCCGGGCGATATCAAATGGCATTTGCACAGAGGGGAAGGCTCGCTTTTCGGTTGGCTGTGGATCGAGGATCTCCCTGTTGCTGATATCGAGCTGTACGCCCGGTTGAAAGCAAACGGCGTCATCATCGTCCCCGGTGCGTCTTTCTTTCATCATGTTCCGTGGGATTCGCCGCATGTCCGGCAGTGCATTCGCATCAGCCTGACGGCAGCCGATGAAGATATTAAAAAAGGAGTCGGCATTTTGGCCGGTGTCGTCGAAGGCGTGTGTCAAGATGAGAAACTAATAAAAAACAGGGGCTGATCGTTAGCCCCTGTTCTTTCCGTTGTCAGTCTTCCGTTTTCTGCGTCTTGCCATGATCCAAATCAGAACGGCCGCTACCGCTATGATCAATGCGATGACGCCGAAATATATCATATTCTGCTGACCGTTTTCCTTCGTTTTTTCGGTCTGTGTTCCGCTTGGTTTTTCTGCAAGCTGCTGATGGTTTGTGAAGAGCTGACTGCTGTCCGTTTCATTGATGACGGTCGCTGTGTTATCGTTGCTGTTCAGAAAGCTGATCATTTCTTTTGTGACGGCAGCGCCTTGCCCGTTAAACGGTGCAAACACGGCCATCGAGTAGTTTGAATCCCACGGCGATGTCTGTGTAAACGCAACTTGTTTTGCCGTTTCGTTCAGCATTTGGAAGGATGACACGTCGAGCGTCCCGTTTTTCGCTGCCGGCACGGCCAAGTCCGATGCTTTCTCTTTCAGAAGAGGAAACTGGCCAATGCCGCCGATGAACATGACGTTCCGGCCTTTCATATCATCTGCTTTCACTTCAGAGGATTTTTTGACCGTGAATGAATGCTGGGATTCACTGCCGAATGAATCTGTCACAAGCGAAAGCTCCTGAAGCTTCGATTGATCGACTTTGTCAGGCAGGACAATCAGCGTTGTCTTAGCTTGAATTCCCGCGAAGGGAAGCGGCCATTCCTGAAAGTCGGCTGACGCTGTCGTGCTGCTGACAGGGTACGTGAGTGCGCTGCTTTTATCAATGAATACCCATTTGTCATCGTCTGTTGCATAGCAGGGATTGTTCTCCTTCAAGCCGGAAGTGGCAAATTGAATATCGATGTAGCGGTTTTTTTGCAAAAGCTTCGGATCGACTTTTAAGGTCACATGATAAAAGCCGTTTTTGTCTTCTTTTCCTAAATCGTCAAGCCGGACGGAGTGAGGCTGGCCGTTGATCATGACCTTCAGCTCCGCCTCTTCGGCGGATAAATCGCTTTGGGACGTTAGCTTTTGAATCGTTTTTGATTTTTTTAATGCAAGGGACAGCTTCGCCGATTGATCCTTGTCCAAAATTGCAGGTGCAGGATAATAATAATGCTCAGAAGAAGATTGCCCTGCGCCGATTGTCAAATCGCCCGCTCCGAAATCCTCAAGCGTCAGCTTACCCGCGTCCCGTTTTGTTTGATATTGCAGCTTCCCGATTGCGAGCGTTTCGCCGCTGAGCTGGCCGGCGTATGTTTTATCGGTGATGACGCTGATTTTCACGGAAAGCACGTCATCAGACGCCGCGTTGACAAACAGAACAGGCTGCTGTTTACCGTTTGCCGTGAGCACCCGTTCCGCAAGCAGAAGCTTATCTTCTTGCGCTTTTATATCGCTTTGTGCCAAAAGCTTTTCCACTTTGCCTTTCCAATGCTTTTGAACGCCGATTAAAATCGACGGCCTGTCGATGCGCTTCATGTCTGATTCGTTCAAAGTCGTGATGCTGATGCTGCTGTCAATCGTTTTTAGATAGCTTTCCGTTTTAACAGCCGCTTCTATTTCTGCGGAACTCGGATCGTCCGGAATGACGATTGCCGTTTTTTCCACGGTGTTTCCTGATTGGGCAAATGGATACGGATAGTGCTCAAGCGCCGCTCCCTTTGCTTCGTTCTTGTCCCCCAATGTCAGATGGCTGTCCGGATAAATTTTGATCCAGTTCCCGGAGGAATCCTGCCGGACGCAGACGCCTTCCTTCACCACTCCGTAAAACTTCAATGACAGGCTGTGAAAACCCTGAGACGCTTGGCTTTTGTTCAGCGTCAGCTTTAATGTTTTGCGCTCTGCATTCCCTGTAAGCTTTACCGTTTTGACCGGTTCGTTATCGATCTCAACCGTCAGGGAAGAAGGGGAGATTAACAGGTCAGAGGCTTCATATTCAAGCGCAAGCTGCTGATGGGAGGAAGAGGCGCCGGCTGGAATTTGATACGTCAGCTCCGTGCTGTCCTTTGTACCATACATTGTGATGAGATCGCTCGTAAGCACTTGCTGCTTTGCTTGTTCACGGCTGTTTTCTCCGAGGATCGAGCCGTCCACCTTTACTTCTTTGGCTAAAGCGGCTTCCCCTGTCACTGCCGCCAGCATGAAGCCTACGAGACATATGATTGCATATTTCAAAAACGTCACCCGCTTTTCTTTTGATTGTATCGTTCTGTCTTGTACCATTTAACCTCCTGCTTGAACAGACGGTGCTTGATTTCCACGAATAACGAATAAATGACAAGCACGATCCATGCCTGCGAGTATGTAAAGTACATCAGAAAAACGATAAAAAAGTTTTGCCTGTTCATTTCCGTTTTTTCGATGCTCAACGTTATCATGACCTCCGTCATAAAGAGAAAGAAAGCCAAAATCCACAGGATCATCGACAAAAAGCCGACAGACAAGTGCAAATCGTAAAATAAATTAATAACAAAAATCGCATTTGACATGATCACGCCGAAGAAAAACAAAAAATACGTAAAGAAGAAATAAAACAAATCAAAGATAATCCGTTTTCGTTTCAGCTTAAAAAACTGCGATAAAAATTTCAGGACGACGTATTGGTTGCCGCGCGCCCATCTTGTCCGCTGGCGCCACCAGACCTTCCACGTTTCCGGTTCCTGCTCCCATGTAACAGCCGCCGGAAAGAAACGGATATGGTAGCCGAGGTTGTACACCCGGATCGTCAGCTCGGTATCCTCAGCCAGCGCTTTATCATCCCAGCCGCCGAGCCGTTCGATAATGCTTCTGCGGATGGCAAAATTCGTGCCGGGGATCGTGGCAATTTTGAACCATTTCCAGCGCCCGCCCTGCGCCATCCACTGAAAGCAGATCGTTTCAATGTTGATGAATTTTGTCAGCAGCGTCTTCGCCGCATTGATGACGCGGAATTTTCCCACAACGGCGCCCGCCTTCGGATCGTTCATCAGGCCGAGAACGAGGTAATAGACAGCCATTTTCTCCGGTGTGTTGTCGGCGTCATAGACGCAAATGACATCACCGTTCGATTCGGCAAAACCGCAGTTGAGAGCCGAGGATTTTCCTTTTCCGGCATGCGGCGGTTTCGTTACGACCATTTTAATAAAGTCGTATTGTCTGGAAAATTCGGTCACGATCTCACCCGTCCGGTCGGACGAATTGTCGTTTACGACGATAATCTCCAGCCTGTCCTTCGGATAATAGAGGTTCACCATCGCCTTCAGTGTCTGCCGAATCACGACCTCTTCATTATGCGCCGGGATCAGAACGCTGACCTTCGGAAGGTTCTTCACGTTTTCTTTCCACTTCGGAATGTTCAGTTCGTAGGTCATGTAATGGCGGAAGCCTCCCTGCATCAGAAACATGTGATACAGCAGCATGACCCATATTAAGCTTAGCGAGGCAAAGAACAGAACATTACCCACGGCTTTTTCTCTCCTTAAAGATTCGTTTTTTTAGTGTGGCTCTCAAATAAAGGGTGTAGATAACGAACATCACCACAAACAGGAGCACAATCGCTGAGAGAATCCACAGCGCCTTTTCCAGCGGACTTTGCTGATGATGGTCAAAAAACTCCTCAACGGCATTCACCTTATTTTTAACGTGAATCGTTCCGTCTCCGTTTGTATGGATTTCCACTTTGTCCGTTTTTACGGTTTGCTTTGTTTTCTTTATATCGAGCCATTCGCTGTTCGGAATGCGTTCCATTTGATCGACAAGCTCAGGCAGATATTTCATGCCGAGATAAGGGTGGTAAAATGCTCCGGCTACCCCGCCTTCGAAATCGATCATTTGAGAAATGCGCTCATCCACGCCGCCGAGCGGATTCTCGGCTGATGCATCGACATAGCCCAGCGTTTCAGGGTACAGCGTCATCCCGTGCAGCATGGCCGGCTTTGTCACGAACGGTGCCGTACCCGACGTTTTCCACGTTGTATCGCTGAGCTGAACCTGGCCGAAAATGCTTGAGAAATACTCGGAGGTGATCTGATAGCCGTGCTCTGACATCGTATAGTGAGGCGCTTCAAATCCGAGCGGATAGAGTCCTTCCGCAGTTAAATCCTCAATGGCGTGCGTCAGCTTTTGCCGTGTGTACGTTTCTTCGTTTTTTCTAAACGGCTTCAAATAGCTGTTATAGGCTGCTTCATTCGGAAAGTCCTGTGCTTTTTTTAAAATCGACGGCGGATCATCCGCATTTTGCGATGTGATCGGCTGATCAGCCTTGGCATCCCAAAATTCGAATCCTTCTCCGGTTTCGCTGTAGCGGTAAGCATGGGTATATCCGTGGACGATCACGCTTCCGCCCATGTCTTGCAGTTTTCTCAACACTTTGACAAGCTTCGGCTTATCAGACATATAGACTTTTTCGCCTGTTTCAGGGTTCACGTATACCGGGATGACAGCCAGAATAAAAGGAATATTCCTTTTATGCAGATACGAACCCGCTTGAAGCAGCAATTTTTCGTCTGCCATCGGACTGATATCCTCAAGCCGCAAGTATAAAAGCGTGCTGTCCGCTTTCTCTCCGAACGCTTGTCTCAGCTCCTTCGCCGTAAGCTGGCTGTCGTTTAACAAATTCGTTAAGCCGATGTATACGTTTGACTTTTCCGTTTTCCACATAAAAGGGTGCGTTTTCCCATCGTCGGATTGATGGGTGTACAATGCCTTCCCCTTCAGTCCCGAGACTTCGAGCACATGAAGCGCGCTTTCCAATGAAACCTCGCTTTTCTCACTGCTGCTTTTGATCTCGTACACGTTTTCTTTGCTTTTTAAGGAAAGGCCGGAAAACTGGCTGAATTGCCCGGCATTAAAGCCGATCGCAATCACGGGTTTTTTGTATGAGCCGATCAGGGATACGAGCTTCCTGCCGAGCTTTCGTTTCGTTTGGCCGTAATAGATGACGCACATTTTGCCTGACAGGTCCGCTGCTTTGACATCCTCGTCTTTTTTGACGGTTACGCCGGATGAGAAATGGCCTGAGATCAAATCGAGCATTTTTACATGAGCCGATTCTGTTCCGTCCAACGTTGAATAGATGATAAGAATTCCGTTCTCCTTCTCTTTCGCTGCGGCGGAGTCCGGCTGATATAAAGCCGCTGCGATTATGAGCAAGGCCGCCCATAAAAGGCATATTCTTTTACAATTCATTCATCATCATCTCGTTTTCCAGTTCTTCTAAAAATTGCTCAGCCGTCTTGATATCGTTGCGATACGGCAGGTAACACACATGGAAGGTTAAGGTTACATATTTGCCGTTCTGGAGCTGATACGTTTCAAGCTGTGTTTTCAGCTTGGACAGGACGGCGGGCATATGCTCAACCGGCGTATGGGTCAGCACAATGCCGAACCGTTCTTCAGAGGGACGGAATTTCTTGTCCGTCTCCCGTACGCTTGACCTGATTTGACTGCCGACAAATTGGAAGAGCCTGTCGGTTTCTTTTTCTCCGTACAACGATTTAAACTCTTTGAAATAATGCATTTGAAGCAGCAGAAAAACAAACGAATTGCCGTACCGTTCTGCCCGTTTGATCTCTTCTGAAAGCTCAAGCTGCATGCGCTGTTTATTATCAAAACCGGTCACTCTGTCAATCGCGACAAAGCTGTTGATTTCAGACTGGAGCCGTTTGACAGAACGGTGAAGCTCTGCCGCGATATCGTGGATTCTTCCGGACATAAAGGAAAACACGATAAGCGCAATTCCCCAGATGACGAGCGTCCACAGCCCTTCTTCAGACGGAAACACGACTTGCCCCGCTTGAAAAAACATCATTAAAGTCCCAAGAACAAACAGGACGACGATGGTGCCGGACAGTGCATAGATCGGTCCGAGCCATATACCCGCTCCGATCACGGCAAAGGTGATGCAGGTGATTAAAGTCCCTTCCGATTGCTGGGTGGAGACATAATAGATAAACAGAGAAAGGGCTGCTGCGAGCCCTATCGTATAAGCAAACAGTTTTTGTTTGTCATTGAATGATATTTTCATCGAAAAGCTTCCTTTCAGCCAGCAGCGGCAGCAGGTTGTCAAATGAGTGCGTCTCATTGCCGCTCATATATCCCCCGTAATACGTCTTGGTCGGGTCAAGAATTTCAAAATCATTCATTCTTTCATATATCGCCTTGATCACGGTGCTGTCTGCATTTTGCTTTGTTAAAAACATAATGGCTAAAGCGTAAACGGATGGGGACTCATATTGGACGGCCGGTTTTTTTGTATCCGCCAAATATCGTCCATAAAGCTTTCCGTTCGTCTGAAATTCGTGAATGATCCAATCAGCCAAAACAGCGGCATTTTCATCTCCTGGCCGCAAATGCCAAGCCGCATACAGCTGATCGATGATATTGACTTCGCTGTCATAGCTGTATTCCTTTGTTTCCGTATTGTATGTTTTCGGCAGAAAACCGTTTTTCAAAGGAGCCGAGAAAAGGATATTTTTGTTCCGCTGCAGGGTTTCTTTATCTATGATTCCGTTCTTTTTTAAGACTGATAGTGCATCAGGCATGATATACGAAAGCGTAATATCCTTAGATGCTGCCTGTGAGGCGGAATCGTAAAAATCAGTGAATACCCCGTTGTTCATGTTGTACGTTTTTAATGCGTCTCCGATTTTCTGAGCGGTTTGCTCATACTGGCTGTTTCCCCAAAGAGCGGCAGCTTGATCAAGGCTCCGCATGATTCTAAGATCATCGATCAGGGCGTTCACCCCGCTTGCTTCTCCGTTTTGAATTTCCCAAGAAACCAGGCCGTTCTTCATGAGAAAGGATTCGGTCAGACGCTGGTATTGCTCCTGAAAATGCGGGGCGTCTTTTCTGTTGACCAAAAATTCCATCCATAAGCCGAGAGATTCCGATAAGTAAACCGGCTGATCAGAGAGATCGGTTTTGATCAGCCCTTGATCATTCATTAAATGATGATAGACAAAGTACTCGGCAGGCTGTAGCGGCTCATTGGCTGCATCAGCGGCCGACCGTTTTTGGAGATTGCTTTCGGCTGTGAAGCCGCCGGCGGAAAGACCGATGAATAAACAGCATAAAATCAGACCCATCAATACATGCCTCACGGGAACATCCCCCCTGTGTCAGATCTGTGACTAATGAAATATATTATAAATGAAAAAACGAAGATTGCCAGCTTTTTTGAGCCTTTTTGATTATTAAACAACGGGGCTATAAGACTGATAAAAGTGGGGGATATTTGTGGAATGTCAGCAGAACTAATGAGAACAAGAAAAAAAGGCGTTGTGATAACACAACACCTTTTTCCTGAATACTACTGCCCGAATCAACCGAAACCGGCGTTTTCCGTGACTTTGACCGGAATTTGGCTTACCGCCTTATGATCCGATACCTCATGGGTAGTGAGCCCCGCTGCCAGTATACCCAATAGCAAAGTGACGCCTGTCAGCTTTTTCATGAAATCGCCTCCGTTAATTTGAATATTTGATCTTTCGCATAGCACGCTTTCTCAAAGTATTTTGCTGAATGCTCATAGTTGTTTTGGTTTTTGAAGTATTTTGCACAGTTGATGGCGAGGTCGGCTACGTCTGACCAATGCTGTTTCATTTCCAGATACTTGAGGCCTTGATCGATTCTGTCTGGATCGCTTTTCTCATAAAGGGAATGTATGATGAAGAGTTTTGACTGACATTCAGTCTGCTGTTTTTTCGCAGCGCGGGCTGCCGCTTGTTGATACCACTCGCGCGCTTCGGCATACAACTCCATCTTGTACAGAACGCGGCTCAGCATATACTTCGTCCGCAAAGAAAAGACGGATTGCCTGTGTTCGGGGATGCTCAATGCTTTTTCCAGGCACCGCCTCGCTTCTTGCAGCTGATCATGGCGCTCATAGCAAATCCCCAGGTTCATGCAGGCAAGTCCGGCCGAACGGAAATCGCCGTCTGCGGACGCGCCCTCATACACCCTCTGATAAAGCGCCTCTGCTTCTTGAAACCGCTGAAGATCTACATAGTTGGCCGCAATCACCATTTTGCTTTTGAGCGTTTTGCTCGTATATTCGTCGTGTGCCTTAAACGATTCCAGCGCTTTTTCAGCATGGTTTAATGAAAAGATATTTTGTCTGATTTCATAATAGGCAATGGCCAGATGATAATGGAACTCGGCTAATTCGATTTCATCAGGGATTTTGTGGAGTGAAAGTTCAGCGATTTTATAGAAATTAATAGCGGTGATGAAGTTCTTTTTGTAAAATTCATACATTCCGCTGAAGAAATAAAAATAGTATTGAATCATGTTGTCCGTGCCGATTTCTTCCGGTGTTTTATTGATGTTTTGTAAGAGTGTCCCGGATTCCTCATACCGTTCTGTCAACAGTTTGAATCGTGAATCGATGAGGTTGAAATACAAAAGCACATCCTGATTTTCTTCCATTGCATCAAGCGTCCTTTTAATTTCTTCCCTCATGGCGGCTGCCTCGGTAATGTTGTTCTGTCTGATCAGCCCGTACCATTGATTCAAGCTGTTTCCCACTGCCTCGAACGCGATTTTTGCTGCCACTCTTCACCCTCCGTTCACCGATATGGTAACCTGCCCTACATTACCCATTTTATCATAATAATGGTATATGAATAGTTATAAATAGTACAAGTTTACTATAGTCAACATGGCATACAACTTGATTTCCTGCCGGAGCATATCTGCGCCTTCCAGCCCCCCAAAGGGCTAAAGCAGGTTGAAAAAGTCCGCCGGTCTATATATGATTGTATGAAGCGATAACGATAGGGGAGGCTTGTGATGGACAGGGAAAAACAGCAATTGAGCATTGAAGCTGCCAGGCTTTACTATCAGTCCGATTACAGCCAGCGGCAGATCGCCGAACAGCTTCAAATTTCAAGGCCGACGGTATCCAGGCTGCTCCAATTTGCAAAAGAAAAGGGGTATGTCCAGATCCGCATCGTCGATCCGTTTGAGGACATGGGCGCACTCGGGGCGATGCTGGAGGAGAAATACGGGCTCCTTGAGGCGCATGTCGTCTTTTCTCCGACTGAGGATGATTCGACCATCACGCACTACCTCAGCCGCTATGGTGCGGAATATATGCACGATACCGTTAATGACGGCGACATCGTCGGGGTCAGCTGGGGAATGACGATGTACCAAATTGCGCAGCACCTTGAAGCCAAACAAGTGAAAGGCGTAGAGGTCGTCCAGCTGAAAGGCGGTATCAGCCACTCACAAGTCAATACATATTCGGCAGAAACGATTCAGCTGTTTGCCGAGGCCTTTCAAACCATGCCGAGGTATCTCCCGCTCCCGGTAGTGTTTGATAACGCAGAGGTCAAACAGATGGTGGAGCAGGACCGCCATATCAAACGCATTATTGAGATGGGCAAACAGGCAAACATCGCGCTCTTTACGGTTGGAACGGTTCGCGACGAAGCGCTGCTGTTCAGGCTGGGCTATTTCAGCGAGAAGGAAATAAAGCTGCTCCAAACGCAGGGGGTCGGCGATATTTGCTCCCGCTTTTTTGACGCCGACGGGAACATTTGCAGCGAAGCCATCGACTCCCGGACGATCGGCGTGGAACTGGCTGATCTAAGGCAAAAAGAAAAATCAATCCTCGTCGCCGGCGGCATTAGAAAAACGGCTGCCATTCACGGAGCGCTCAAAGGAAAGTATGCCAATGTGCTGATTATCGATCAGCATACGGCAAAGGAACTGCTAAAAGAGGAGGAAGATTAAACCTTTTTCTGGGCTATTTCCCATTGAACAAAATTTCATATCGTAATTTACATTTGTTCAAAAATCAGTTATGCTGAAACTATCATAGAACAAAGGAAGTGCTCGTATATGACGATTGCAAAACAAATTGATCATACAGCATTGAAACCGCATACAACAAAATCAGACATCAAAAAATTAATAGAGGAAGCAAAAACATACCAATTCGCTTCAGTCTGCGTCAATCCGACATGGGTCGAATTTGCCGCTAAAGAATTGGCCGGTACCGGCATTGACGTTTGTACCGTCATCGGCTTTCCGCTCGGAGCCAACACAACTGAAACGAAGGCATTTGAGACGAAAGACGCCATCGCAAAAGGCGCGACAGAGGTTGACATGGTCATCAACATCGCCGCTCTAAAAGACGGCGACGACGAATTGGTCGAAGCCGATATCCGCGGTGTCGTAGAAGCGGCAGCCGGAAAAGCTCTCGTCAAAGTCATCATTGAAACATGCCTTTTGACAGATGAAGAAAAAGAGCGCGCATGCCGTTTGGCAGTTGCGGCGGGAGCAGATTTCGTAAAAACGTCAACAGGATTTTCAACAGGCGGCGCAACGGCGGAAGACATCGCTTTAATGCGTAAAACCGTCGGACCTGACATCGGTGTAAAAGCATCCGGGGGCATCAGAACGAAAGAGGATGTTGAAAAAATGATCGAAGCGGGAGCAAGCCGCATCGGCGCAAGCGCAGGGGTTTCAATTGTCGGCGGTGAAGCCGGGAAAAATGAAGATAATTATTGATATGATATGAGAGCGGGGAGCTTTTAAGCTTCCCGCAGAATATTGAAGATATATTTGTACAAAATTGTAAGCGAATACAATTTCAGGAGGACGCAACATGAAGTTTTTAATTGGGATCGCAGGATTAATCGTATTCTTGGCCCTTGCATGGGTGGTATCTAGCGCGAAAAACCGGGTGAAGTACCGCCCTGTCATCGTCATGATTGTTCTGCAGTTTGTTTTAGGGTATGTTTTGCTGAATACGGGTGTCGGTAATTATCTTGTCGGCGGCTTTGCTCAAGGCTTTGGCTATCTCCTTCAATATGCCGGAGAAGGGGTAAACTTTGTTTTCGGCGGGCTGGTGAATGTGAATGAATCTACATTCTTCATGAATGTTCTCCTCCCTATCGTGTTTATTTCGGCTTTAATCGGAATTCTTCAATATTGGAAAATACTACCTTTTATTATTAAATATCTTGGGCTTGCGCTCAGCAAAGTAAACGGAATGGGAAAACTGGAATCATTCAATGCCGTTGCGTCAGCGATATTGGGCCAATCTGAAGTGTTTATTTCTTTGAAAAAGCAATTAGGCGGGCTTTCTAAACAGCGCCTCTACACATTGTGCGCTTCAGCAATGTCTACGGTGTCCATGTCAATCGTCGGTTCCTATATGACGATGCTGAAGCCTGAATACGTTGTAACCGCCCTTGTCTTGAACTTATTCGGCGGATTTATCATTGCTTCCATTATTAACCCTTATGAGGTGACAGAGGAAGATGATGTCGCAGAGACGGTAGAAGGAGAAAAACAGTCCTTCTTCGAAATGCTCGGCGAATACATCATGGACGGCTTTAAAGTTGCGGTCGTCGTGGCAGCTATGCTGATCGGATTCGTTGCCATTATCGCTATGATTAACGGTATTTTCAATGCGGTTTTAGGAATATCCTTCCAACAACTGCTCGGGTACGTATTTGCTCCATTTGCTTTCTTAATGGGCATTCCATGGAACGAAGCAGTTAATGCAGGAAGCATCATGGCAACGAAAATGGTGTCGAACGAATTTGTCGCTATGCAGTCGCTTGCACAAGGCCATTTCGGTTTCAGCGGCCGCACGGAAGCAATTGTCTCCGTCTTCCTTGTCTCTTTCGCCAACTTCTCATCAATCGGCATCATTGCCGGCGCGGTGAAAGGCTTGAATGAAAAACAGGGGAATGTCGTCGCACGTTTCGGATTAAAATTATTGTACGGTGCAACACTCGTTAGTTTCTTGTCAGCGACAGTCGTCGGTTTGATTTACTGAACATTATAGAAAAGGATCGGTGATGATCATGAGAATGGTCGATATCATTACGAAAAAGCAGAGCGGTCAAGAGCTGTCTACGGAAGAAATCAACTTCTTCGTCAACGGCTATACGGACGGCAGCATTCCCGACTACCAAGCCAGCGCGCTGGCTATGGCGATCTATTTTCAAGATATGACAGACAGAGAGCGCGCTGATTTAACGATGGCGATGGTCAACTCGGGGGAGACGATTGACCTCTCCGCCATCAAAGGCATCAAAGTCGACAAGCACTCGACCGGAGGCGTCGGCGACACGACGACGCTCGTCCTCGCGCCGCTAGTCGCCGCTCTTGATGTGCCGGTTGCCAAAATGTCAGGCCGCGGGCTCGGACATACGGGAGGAACGATTGACAAGCTGGAAGCGATTGAAGGGTTCCACGTGGAACTTTCGAAAGACGAATTCATAGAGCTTGTGAACCGCGACAAGGTCGCCGTCATCGGGCAAAGCGGTAACTTGACTCCTGCCGATAAAAAGCTGTACGCCCTTCGCGATGTCACGGGAACGGTTAATTCTATCCCGCTGATCGCGAGCTCGATCATGAGCAAAAAAATCGCCGCCGGGGCGGACGCCATTGTCCTTGACGTAAAAACGGGTGCAGGCGCCTTCATGAAAACGGAAGAAGACGCCGTCAACCTTGCAAAAGCGATGGTTCACATCGGCAACAATGTCGGCCGTCAAACGATGGCTGTCATCTCCGACATGTCCCAGCCGCTTGGGTTTGCAATCGGAAATGCCCTTGAGGTGAAAGAAGCGATCGACACATTAAAAGGCGAAGGTCCTGAAGACCTGCATGAGCTCGTCTTAACGCTTGGCAGTCAAATGGTCGTCCTCGCCAAAAAAGCGGACACACTCGATGAAGCCAGAGAAAAATTAATCGAGGTCATGAAAAACGGCAAAGCGCTGCAAAAATTCAAAGACTTCCTGCAAAACCAAGGCGGCGACAGCTCTGTAGCAGATGACCCGTCAAAACTGCCGCAGGCCGCTTACAAAATCGACGTACCTGCAAAAGAAGCAGGCGTCGTCTCAGAGATTGTCGCCGATCAAATCGGAGTCGCAGCCATGCTGTTAGGCGCCGGACGCGCAACAAAAGAAGACATAATTGATCTTGCTGTCGGCATTATGCTCCGCAAAAAAGTCGGCGACCGTGTTGAAAAAGGCGAACCGCTTGTCACGCTTCACGCCAACCGCGAGAATGTCGATGATGTCATTGCCAAAGTGTATGAAAATATCCGGATCGCAGAAAAGGCGGAAGCGCCGAAGCTGGTGCATACGGTGATTACGGAATAGAGAAATGGGAAACAGCACATACCCTGTGGGTGTGTGCTGTTTTTATATCAAGTGGGCCTTTTTTCTTATTTACCTATTTTAATCTTTCTTGTAGCATGAAACAGGTCTTAGGTGTCATCTTTTTACATGGACGGAAAGATATAGATAAATAGGAGGTTTTTTAAAACGTGGCCAAACGCATTCTGGTATCTTCTGGAATCAGTGTTTTAATCTTTATCATTGTTGGTATATTCTCGCTTATTCTATATGCTGTACTGTCGTTTTTTTTCATGCAATCTTTTGCGACGGGAGAACCATCCCAGGATGAAGCGCTGGGATGGGGGTATTTGGGTTTCTTGTTTATTTCAATTATATTGGCAATTTTGACAGGTATAATTGGCGGAGTCATTTCCTTTTGTATATGCTTCAAAAAATTCAGGAAATGGAGCAGTTAAAGAGGAACTGCCGGAAAATCCGGCGGTTTTTTTAAACGAATATTTTGAGAAAATCGTGGATGAATTTTTTGATTTATAGAAGAAAGGGTTCCTGTCTATGTGCTCTTTCAGAAAAAGCTTCTTTTTTTGGCTTAGAAGCAACGCAGTTCTTTTGTTGATTGTATTGCTTCTGCTGACGTTTTCCATGCTGGAATCCGGCATTAAAACAAGGAGGCACGACTGTCAACAGGGCCAAATGAATGGATGAACGATTTTCAAGGTAAAATCATTTATCCCGCCTTCTTTTGGTGCTGCAGGGTCTCTTGGACGTTATGTTCATGTACGTGCTTACGACAGTACAGTTTTAAGGGCTGTGTTTATACAGCCTCTTTTTCATGTCTTTTTGAAATCAAGGATCATTAGCGTATAATCACATTCATAACACCATCATTCACTGGAAATCATATGACCAAAAGGAGTCCGTTCATGAGCAAAGCCAGTTTTAGAGACTATGCATTAAGCGGTGATATTACGAAAGCGCTCGATCATTTAGGGTATAAGCAGCCGACTGTTGTGCAGAGCAAAGTGATTCCCGAGGCGCTTAAGAAGCGGGATGTTGTGGTGAAATCGCGGACGGGGAGCGGGAAGACGGCCGCGTTCGGAATTCCGCTTTGCGAACTGGCCGAATGGGAAGAGAACAAACCGCAAGCCTTGATTTTGACACCGACGCGCGAGCTTGCCGCTCAGGTTAAAGAGGATTTGACCAATATCGGCCGATATAAAAGAATAAAAGCGGCGGCTGTTTACGGGAGGTCGTCCTTTGAACGGCAAAAAACGGAGCTCAAGCAAAAATGCCATATCGTTGTCGGGACGCCGGGACGCGTATTGGATCACATTGAAAAAGGAACCCTTCCATTAGAAAAACTGAAATGCCTTGTCATCGATGAGGCCGATGAAATGCTGAACATGGGATTTATCGATCAAGTGGGGGAGATCATCCGCCATTTGCCAGGAGAAAGGATGACGATGCTGTTTTCAGCGACCTTTCCTGAGGATGTGGAGCATCTTTCCCTTCAATATATGAAAACCCCTTTGAAAATCGAGATCAAAGCAAGCGGTATGACAACCGCAGACATCGAGCATCAACTGATCATTGTAAATGAAAATGATCCATTTTCGCTTTTAGTGGATCTGTTAATTGTTGAAAACCCGGACAGCTGCATCGTTTTTTGCCGTACACAGGAGCGTGTGAATGAGCTGCATCGGCGCTTAGCCGGTTTGGGTTATCCGTGCGCGAAAATTCACGGCGGCATGCCTCAGGAGGACCGTTTTACCGTGATGAACCGCTTCAGACGGGGAGCGTTTCGCTATTTAATCGCGACAGATGTGGCGGCAAGAGGCATCGACATTGAGAACATCACACATGTGATCAACTATGAACTGCCATTAGATAAAGAAAGCTATGTGCATCGTACCGGAAGAACAGGCCGGGCCGGCAGGCGGGGAAAAGCGATTACCTTTGCCAGTCCGCGTGAAAAAAGGATGGTCGCTGACATTGAAGAATATATCGGTTTTTCCATTCCTGTCATTCAGGCGCCGTCAAAAGAAGAAATTGCGCGGGCAAAAGCGACCTTTCTTAAGAAAATCAATAGGAAGCCGGAGCCCAAAAAGGATAGGAGTGAACCGTTAAATAAGGAAATCATGAGGCTCTATTTCAACGGGGGAAAAAAGAAGAAGCTGAGAGCCGTTGATTTCGTTGGAACGATTGTGAATATTGACGGCGTCTCTGCTGAGGATATCGGGATTATCACGATACAAGAGCAAGGTTCATTCGTTGAAATTTTAAACGGCAAAGGTCAGTTAGTCTTAGACGCGATGAAAAAGACGACTGTGAAAGGGAAATTGCTGAAAGTGCATAAAGCAAGGTAATAAACTTAGGCTGCCGACTTTGTCGGGAGCTTTTTTGCTCGTAATAAACCTTGGATAAGCAGCATATGATGGATTGTCAAAAAATGAAAGCGCTTCAAAAGAGAGGAGAACAAATGAAGATGAGAAAGTGGTTCATCCAAGTCCTTGCATTGCTTTTCATCATTGCTGCATGTTTTGCGCTTAGCCAAGCCTCTGCACAAACTCAAAAACCTGGTTTTTCAGAAGTGACGGTTCATGATCCATCTATTATTAAAGCGAATGGCGCATACTATGTCTTCGGCTCCCATTTAGCTTCGGCCAAATCGACGGACCTTATGAATTGGACGCAAATTTCCTCGAGTGTCCACGACGGCAATCCCCTGATTCCGAACGTATATGAAGAATTAAAAGAAACCTTTGAATGGGCTGAATCTGATACGTTGTGGGCGCCTGATGTCACCCAGCTTGAGGACGGCAAGTTTTATATGTATTACAACGCCTGCCGCGGGGATTCTCCGAGATCTGCCCTCGGGCTTGCTGTCGCAGACGACATTGAAGGTCCATACAAAAATAAGGGCATTTTTCTGAAGTCGGGAATGGATGGGATCAGCAATGACGGCACCCCGTATGACGCGACAAAGCATCCGAATGTCGTCGACCCGCATACATTCTTCGATAAAGACGGCAAGCTGTGGATGGTCTACGGCTCCTATTCGGGCGGTATTTTTATTTTGGAAATGGATCGGAAAACCGGGTTCCCTCTTCCGAATCAGGGGTACGGAAAAAAGCTGATCGGCGGCAACCACAGCCGGATTGAAGGCGCATACATTCTATACTATCCTGAAACACAGTATTACTACCTGTATATGTCCTTCGGCGGACTCGCCGCTGACGGCGGGTACAACATCCGCGTCGCACGCTCCAAAAACCCTGACGGCCCATACTATGACGCTGAAGGCCATCCGATGATCAACGTGCGCGGCAAAGAAGGAACTCTTTTCGATGACCGCTCAATCGAACCGTACGGCGTCAAGCTCATGGGGAATTTTCTGTTTAAAAATAAAGGCGGATCAGACGCCGGCTACGTCTCACCGGGCCATAACTCAGCCTATTACGATGAAAAAAGCGGCAGGTCTTATCTGATTTTCCACACGCGTTTTCCGGGAAGGGGAGAGGAGCACGAAGTCCGCGTCCATCAGATGTTCATGAACAAAAACGGCTGGCCCGTTGTCGCGCCTCATCGCTATGCTGGAGAGAAGCTCATGAAGGTAAAAAAATCGAAGGTGATCGGGAACTACAAATTGGTGCGGCACGGAAAAGACATCTCTGCGGAGATCAAAGAGTCAGAAGAGATCCGATTAAATCGCAATGGCAAAGTATCCGGTTCCGGAACTTGGAAGAAGACCGGGCATAACAGGATTGAGCTGACGCTGGATGGAAAGCGGTATGACGGTGTGTTTTTAAAGCAGTGGGATACAAGGACCGGGAGGAAAGTGATGACGTTTAGCGCGTTGTCCCGTGAGGGGGATGCGGTTTGGGGGAGCGGGATGTAAGCGAGGGCGATTGTAACATATGAGGCATATACCAGGACGATAATTAAACCGCCTTTTAAAGCCGGGATAAAACATCTCGGCTTTTGCTATAACCCTTTCATTTTGACTAATCCTTTCCAATTCGTTAAGATGAACATAAATTGTTCACTAAGTGTAATAACCAAAAAGGACTGAGGCACAATGTGTACGAGTGTGACGTTGACGACTGCAGATCAGGTGCATCTATTGGCAAGAACGATGGATTTTACTTTTCAGCTTGACGGAGAGGTGCTGTTGCATCCGCGCATGTATCAATGGATGAGTGAAGCTGACGGCAGGGAACATAGGGGGCCATACGCGTTTATCGGAATGGGCAGGCGGTTTGAAAACGCTTTGTTTGCCGATGGTGTGAACGAAAAAGGCCTGTCGTGCGCTGCGCTTTATTTCCCGGGTTATGCCGTGTATGAAAAAGAACCAAAGGCTAACCATGATAACATCGCGCCGCATGAATTTGTGACATGGGTGTTGTCGAACTGCGTCAGCCTGGAGGATGTGAAGGCTGCGTTGTCTTCTCTTGCGATTGTGGAGAGAGAGGTAAAGCTGCTCGGTACGGTTACGCCGCTGCACTGGATATTGTCGGACCGTTCCGGACGGAGCATCGTTGTCGAACCGGCGGCAGACGGCATTCAGGTTCATGATAATCCTGTCGGCGTAATGACGAACAGCCCTGAATTTTCGTGGCATTTGACCAATTTGAGAAATTACATCGGGCTGCGGCCCGGGCAGTGTAAGGCTAAAAAATTAGGTGAACTGACGTTGTCGGCTTTTGGCGAAGGATCGGGTTTAGCTGGACTGCCGGGAGATTTCACCCCGCCTTCCCGCTTTGTGAGGACGGCCTATTTGAAAGAACATATGAAACCCGTCACAGGCGAAACAGAGGGAGTGTCTGCAGCTTTTCATATTCTTTCAAATATGAATATACCGAAAGGCATCGTCATTACTGAGCAGGGGGAAGATGACTATACGCAATACACGGCGGCCATGTGCAGCCATTCGGGGAGCTATTATTACCATCATTATCAAAACCGACAGATTCAGAAGGTTTGCCTGTTTCAAGAAGACCTTGACCAGAAGGAACTCAAATCGTTTCCGGCAAATGCTGAAGAGGCGATTCACTCACTTCAATCATAATTCGAAAGAAGGAACATCATGCAAAACAAAGCAGCAAACAATCTCACTTTATTAGGAATAGTGTTGCATATTGGGTACTGGTTCGGCATCTTATTCGTTTTCCTGCGCATCAAAAGCGGGTGGTTTGATTCTTACACCGTTTGGAATCCGGATGCCGTGAGCGGATATACGCAGTCTGATACTTTCGTGGATATGCTGAGAGCGATGATTTATTCGGGGACATTGTTTAATTGGGGCTGTTTTTTCCTTTTGATCATGTTAATCGTCATTTTGGCGCAGTCGCTTATTTTTATTGCCCTGGAAATCACCGCGTATATCAAAATCAGAAAAAATCCGTTTTCTGCGTGGGGTTCTTTTATTTTGGCGATGGGCATTAAAAACATCTTTACGAATACATCCGGAATTCCGTTTCTCATTGCAGGCTTTCTCCTTCATAAACAGCAAAAGGAACCGCAGGAACCTGAAACAAAGGCTGTGCGCCGCAAGAACAGAAGAAGGGCTTCCGCATTCACCAAACGAAAAGCAGCAGCGGTGAAAAAACGGAGAAAACCAGGAAGAAAGTCTTAATAGAAAAGGAGATTTTCAGAAGAAAAAAGCTGCCAAATTCCGATTTTACAAGGAATGGCGGCTTTTATTTTTTTATCCGACAATTGTAATGAAAGCGTTGACATAAAGATAGGCAGGTGCTACAGTATAGATACAAACTAATATCAGCAAGTTCTCAAGGATTGTTACTGCTTTAGCAGGCAAAACCTAAGTTACGAGAGTATCATCGGGACATTGTCCCGGGAAGCTGTCCGTAATTTAGGTTTTTTTTGTGCCTGAAATTAAGGAGGTGATGCAAAAACGAGCAGATATGTTTCCAGAAAAAAAGCCGGGTGAAGGCGGCCACCTTCAGTCCGGCATATTCCCCCAAAAGGAGGAGGTACTCATATGGATTATAATAAAGTATCAAAAGACATTTTACAACTCGTCGGCGGTGAGGAGAACGTACAGAGCGTGATTCACTGCATGACAAGACTGCGTTTCAACCTTTATGACAATGGCAAGGCTGATCGTGCGAAATTGGAAAACGTGCCCGGTGTAATGGGAACGAACATCAGCGGTGAACAGTTTCAGATCATTATCGGAAATGATGTGCCTAAGGTGTATAAGGCGATGCTCGCCAACAGCGGCCTGAGCGACGCAAAGGCCGGGCAGCCATCTTCTCAAAAGAAAAACGTGCTTGCATCCATTTTTGATGTCATTTCAGGCGTATTTACCCCGATTCTCCCGGCGATTGCCGGTGCGGGTATGATCAAGGGAATTATTGCGTTAGCCGTGACATTCGGCTGGATGAGCGAGAAGAGTCAGGCGCACACCATTCTGTCTGCAATCGGCGACGGAGCTTTCTACTTCCTGCCTTTACTGCTCGCAGTCAGTGCTGCAAGAAAATTCGGCAGCAACCCTTATGTAGCAGCGGCTATCGGAGCGGCGATTTTGCATCCGGATCTGACGGCTCTGCTTGCTTCAGGCAAAAGCATTTCCTTTATCGGGTTGCCTGTAACCGCTGCCACGTATTCGTCGACGGTCATTCCGATTTTGCTTGCCATCTGGATTGCATCTTATGTAGAAAAATGGATTGATAGAATTACGCCGACATCTTTGAAGCTCATCTTTGTACCGACTTTCACCCTGCTGATCGTCGTGCCCGTCACATTGATCACGGTCGGTCCGCTCGGTGCGATTATCGGAAACTACCTTTCCGTCGGCGTGAACTATCTGTTCCAGCATGCCGGTCTGATTGCGATGATCCTGTTGGCCGGAACGTTCTCCCTTATCATTATGACGGGGATGCACTATGCATTGGTGCCGATCATGCTCAACAATATCACTCAAAACGGATACGACTATTTGATGCCGGCTATGTTCCTGGCCAATATGGGACAGGCGGGAGCGTCATTCGCCGTCTTTTTACGATCAAAAAATGCGACGTTTAAATCGTTGTCGATGACCACAAGCATCACGGCTTTGATGGGAATTACGGAGCCGGCGATGTACGGTGTCAACATGAGGCTGAAAAAGCCGTTTGTTTCCGCGCTTCTTGGGGGAGCCGTCGGCGGTGCATTTTACGGCATCACAGGAGTTGCATCTTACATCGTTGGCGGAAACGCCGGATTGCCAGGTATTCCGACGTTCATCGGCCCTACGTTTGTTCAGGCGATGATCGGGCTCGTCATCGCGTTCTTTGCAGCGACCATTATTGCTTATCTGTTAGGATTTGAAGACATACCTTCAGACGAAGCCGATGAACAAACGGCTGCTCCATCTCCATCTGAAGCGGGAGCGGGAGAGATCATTCAAAGCCCGCTGAAAGGCGAAGTCAAAGCATTGAGTGAAGTGGATGATGCGACATTTTCTGGAGAAGTCATGGGAAAAGGCGTCGCCATTGAGCCTGAAGAAGGCAAAGTAGTGTCCCCGATATCAGGCACGATCACAACCGTTTTTCAAACGAAGCACGCCCTCGGCATTACAAGCGACAATGGGGCGGAAATTATTATCCATATCGGAATCGACACGGTGAAATTGAATGGTGAGCACTTTACCGTGCATGTCAATAAAGGCGACGCTGTAAAGCCGGGAGACCAGCTTGTCTCTTTTGATATGGATGCGATTAAGGATGCTGGCTATCAGTTGATCACGCCGGTTATCATTACAAATACGGACCGGTACCAGTCGATCAAGCCTTTGAAAACAGATGAAAGCGTTGACATTGAGGAAGCGCTGATCGCGCTGGCGTAGAGAAAGGAAAGCCTGACAAATTAGGATGAGGTGAAATGATATGACTGAACAAATGAAAAGGTTTCCTGAAGGTTTTTTATGGGGCGGAGCGGTTGCCGCAAACCAAGTGGAAGGCGCCTATAATGTCGGCGGAAAAGGACTCTCGACAGCCGATGTATCGCCGAACGGCGTCATGTATCCATTCGACGAATCGATGGAGTCATTGAACCTGTATCATGAAGGCATCGATTTTTACCACCGCTACAAAGAAGATATCGCTCTCTTCGCCGAAATGGGATTTAAAGCATTCCGGACATCGATTGCCTGGACACGGATTTTTCCTAACGGCGATGAGATTGAACCAAATGAAGAGGGTCTCCAATTTTACGATCGTCTCTTCGATGAGCTATTAAAACACGGTATTGAGCCTGTAGTGACGATTTCCCACTACGAAATGCCGCTCGGTCTGATTAAAAAATACGGCGGCTGGAAAAACCGGAAAGTGATCGATTGCTATGAACATTATGCAAAAACGGTTTTCACCCGCTATAAAGACAAAGTGAAATACTGGATGACGTTCAATGAAATCAACATGGTTCTGCATGCGCCGTTTACAGGCGGAGGCCTTGTATTTGAAGAAGGCGAAAACAAGTTAAATGCGATGTACCAAGCGGCGCATCATCTATTTGTCGCAAGCGCCCTGGCGGTCAAAGCCGGACATGAAATCATCCCGGACGCTAAAATCGGCTGCATGATCGCCGCAACGACGACATACCCGATGACGCCAAAGCCGGAAGACGTGCTCGCCGCGATGGAGAATGAGAGAAGAACGCTGTTTTTCTCGGACGTACAGTCGCGCGGAGCTTATCCGGGCTATATGAAGCGCTTCTTTAAGGAAAACGGAATTACGATTGAAATGGCTGAAGGTGATGAAGACATCTTGAAGGAAAATACCGTCGACTATATCGGTTTCAGCTACTACATGTCAATGGTCGCGAGCACGAGTCCGGAAGACTTGGCAAAAACGGAAGGCAATCTCCTCGGCGGCGTCAAAAATCCGTACTTGGAATCGTCTGAATGGGGCTGGCAGATCGACCCTAAAGGGCTGCGCATTACGTTGAATACACTGTATGACCGTTACCAGAAGCCGCTGTTCATCGTAGAAAACGGCCTTGGCGCGGTCGATGCCGTCGAAGAAGACGGCTCCATTCAGGATGATTACAGAATCAATTATTTGCGCGATCATTTAAAAGAAGCAAGGGAAGCGATCGCCGACGGCGTCGACTTAATCGGCTACACATCATGGGGACCGATCGATTTGGTGAGCGCCTCCACCGCCGAAATGAAAAAACGCTACGGCTACATTTACGTCGACCGGGACAATGACGGAAAAGGAACGCTGAAAAGAACGAGAAAGAAAAGCTTTTACTGGTATAAAAACGTGATTGAAACGAATGGTGAAAGCTTGTAATGTGAACCGGATCGGCTGCCTCTATGGAGGCAGCTTTTTAAATGCAGAGCCGGATTTTTCTGTAGAATGTAACATCATTTTGCTATACACTTGAGAAAAAACAGGTATTCGGATTAGAGGCATGGTCCTCGATGATTATGGTGATGTATTGAATACTGTTCTGTATTCTATTTTCGGCTTGTTGTCTGTTCTGTACTATAAGAAGGTCATTAAATCGGCGTTATGACATTAAGAAAAAGCCCATCGGACATCTCCGATGGGCTTTCCGCATCTCTTACAATTCAACTTTATAAAGCGTCGTCTCTCCTCCGCCGCCGGGGCCGCCTCTTGTGCCCTGCTGAATGGTGCTTGAGGAACTGCTGTATTCGTCTGACGAAATTTTCGCACCGTGTTTTTTGATCCAGGAAACCAGCTCGCTGTTGCCTGAGTTGTTGCCCGGGATCAGGAAGTACTTCACTTTTCCTTCTTTGACCAGTTTTTTCAGCTCGCTGACCGTCAGGATCGGGTCTGTGCCGTTGAAGCCGCCGAGCGCCATGACATTTTCGTCGGCATTGATGATATACGGTGCGGCGGTGACCGTCGTCAGCGTAGCGAATAGGTATTCTTCGCCTGTATTATTTTTGCGAAGGTAGGAGAGCAGCCCTGTGTCCACATCTGAACTGAACATGCCGCCGCCTGATGAGCTTTTGAGCTGCGGGCCTGCTTCTGGAAGGACGCTGCTGTTGCCGTACATGAGCGGCGTTGCCGACCAGTAGACCGGTGTGAGAAGCAGGGCGCACAAGCTGATGATCGTCAGCTGATTTCCAAATGGATGGCTGCGCTTGAGCATGAGAAGGGTGATCGTCAGGCCGACTCCCAAGGTGCCCAGAACGTATATCCAGGCGCTGCCGATTTGATTCGTATAACCGCTTAAAATATAGACCTGGAATGCAGCTGTGATGAACACGGCTGCCGGCAGCAAATAGCTTGCCCAATCTTTACGGTTTTTGTACAAGCCGTACATCGCATGCCATCCGATTCCGGATAATGCGGCGATCGGCGGTGCCAGCATAATCAAATAGTAATGATGGAAAAAGCCCGCAACGCTGAAAAAGCCTGCGACAGGGATGAGCCATGCCGCCCAGAAAAGGGTTTCTTTCATTTGCCCCGCTTTTTCGCGGCGGTCGCGGAACCAGCTGATCATCATGCCGAGCAATCCGAACAGTGCGAATGGAAGCATCCAGCTGATTTGTCCGGAAAGCGCAGATTGGAACAGTCTCAGCGGACCTGCAGTACCGGTGCCGAACATGTTCATGCCGCCGCCCCCGCCTGGGCCTCCGTTTCCTCCGCCGAATCCGCCATGGCCCCCTCCGCCAGACGGCTGCCCGCCTCCGTTTTGGCCTTGAGCATCACCGCCGGCCGGGCCGTTACCGTTCGGCGGCTGCATGCTTCCGTTTTGCGATTTGGAGCTTCCGCCAGTCGAGCCGTTTCCGCTCGGCGGCTGCATGCCTCTGTTTTGCGATTTAGAGCTTTCGCCGGCCGGGCTGTTCCCGCTCGGCGGCTGCATATCTGTGCCAAATCCGTTCATATCGCCGCGGGAATTGCCTGTCGTCTGTCCGAGCAGGCGTTCTGTACCGTTGTATCCGAAAGCCAGTTCAAGCACGGAGTTTTTCTGGCTGCTTCCGACATATGGACGGCTGTCCGCCGACGTGTAGTCGACAACGAGTGCCCACGAAAGGGAAACGCCGGTAAGGACGATAAGCGACAGTACGGCCGACGCGATTTTTTTCCTCCATTTGGCTTTTGCCGCAACCAGGTAGAATAGCAAAAAGGCCGGGATGACCATAAAGGCTTGAAGCATCTTCATATTGAATCCGATTCCGACGATTCCAAACGCGGCGAGCAGCAAGATCAGCTTTCCTTGTTTGACCGCCCTCATCAGGCACCATGTACCGAGAAGCAGCGTGAATACGAGCATGCTGTCGATATTGTTCGTCCGGCTGACGGCGACTGCGATCGGCGTCAGCGCCATAACAAGAGCGCTGATTCGCGCTGCACCTTTGCCGAATCTCGGCTTGATCATGATGTAGAGAAGGAAGACAGAACCGACTCCTGCTAGCGCCTGCGGAAGGATCACGCTCCACGTATGAACGCCGAATACGAGCGCGAAGATCGTCTGTATCCATAGGACGAGCGGCGGCTTATCAACCGATACAAATCCCGAAGGATCGAATGAAGCATAGAAGAAATTGTGGAAGCTTTTCGTCATGCTTTTAACTGCTGCCAAGTAATACTGGTTGGCCGCATCATCCTGCCAGATGTTATATGTATTCAGAATAAGTGCTGCCAGCAAAATCAAGATAAGTGCGATATCCGGTTTTTTTAATTTCATCATCTCTCACCTCTTTATGGTTACCTATTTTAGATAAAAAATATGAATAAGTTATGAATAAAAAAAGAAATATTCTTTGTTATTGCACGATGGGAAAAAATAAATAATTTTGGAAAAAGTGTGTACATTTTCGATTTCCCGCTGTATACTGTACTACAACAGAAATAAAAAAACAAAATCTGTTGTATAAAAAGGAGGGGGAAACAATGAGCATGAAAAGCCCGCTCGAATTCTTTCGAACGCTTCCAAAAAAAACGTGCCCAGAATGCGGGGAGCAGGTGGAAGAACAGGCTGAATCCTATTTCATGGAATGCGAGCGCTGCCTTGCGAAGAAGGGAGAGTAACTGTTTTATAACAAAATGCGAAAGGGGCTAGAGAGATGAAGACAGAAGAGAGAAGGCTGCAGATCAAGGGAGACATGAATCCGGAATATGAAGCAATTTTAACAAAGGAAGCGCTTCAGTTCGTCGGGCGTCTTGAACGCCACTTCGGCAAAAGAAGGCGCGATTTACTGCACTTGCGAAATATCGTTCAGGCGGAAATTGATCAAGGAAAGGACCCCGATTTTCTAAAAGAGACGCAGTACATTCGGGAAGGAAACTGGACGGCTGCGCCGGTCCCGCCGGATTTGGAAGACCGCAGGGTAGAGATTACCGGGCCGGTGGACAGAAAAATGGTGATCAACGCTCTCAATTCGGGGGCGAAGGTGTTTATGGCCGATTTTGAAGACGCCAACTCACCGACGTGGAAAAACTGTGTAGAAGGACAGATCAATTTAAGGGATGCAATCCGCGGGACGATTGATTTTACAAACGAAAACGGCAAACGGTATCAGCTCAATGAGAATCCGGCGGTCATCATGGTCAGGCCGCGGGGCTGGCATTTGGAGGAAAAGCACGTGCTGGCTGACGGAAAACCGGTTTCTGCAAGCTTGTTCGATTTTGGCCTCTATTTTTTTCATAACGCAAAAGCGCTGATCAACAAAGGGAGCGGCCCTTATTTCTACCTTCCAAAAATCGAAAATCATCTTGAAGCAAGGCTATGGAATGACGTATTTGTTTACGCCCAGAACGATTTGGGCATCCCGCAGGGCACGATAAAGGCGACCGTCTTAATCGAAACAATCCTGGCAGCTTTTGAAATGGATGAGATCTTGTATGAATTGAAGGAACATTCGGCAGGCCTCAACTGCGGCAGATGGGATTACATTTTCAGCTTCATTAAGAAATTCCGCAGCAGGGAAGACGTCATCTTTCCCGACCGTTCAGCCGTGACGATGACGGTTCCGAACATGAGAGCCTATTCCCTTTTGGTCATCAAAACGTGCCATAAGCGGAATGTCCATGCGATCGGGGGAATGGCGGCGCAGATTCCTGCAAAAGACAATCCCGATATCAACGCTGCGGCTTTCGCGAAAATACGCGAGGATAAGGAGCGCGAAGTAAAAGACGGGCATGACGGGACATGGATCGCGCATCCCGGCATGATTCAAACGGCTCTCGACGTATTTGATGAACATATGCCTGAAGCAAATCAGATTCATAGAAAGCGTGAAGACATCAAGGTTGAAGGGAAAGATTTGCTGGAAGTGCCGACAGGGCGGATCACGGAAAAGGGCGTCCGCACGAATATCAGCGCCGGCATCCGCTATATGGCTTCCTGGCTGTCCGGAAAAGGCGCTGCCCCGATTGACCATTTGATGGAGGATGCGGCAACGGCCGAAATTTCAAGAGCTCAATTATGGCAATGGATCCGCCATCCGCAAGGCATTCTGGATGACGGCCGGGAAGTGACTGCAGAAATGTTCAAGACGATGAAAGAGGAAGAAATGAAGAGGATCATCGATGACATCGGGTTGAAGCGTTATCAAGAAGGCCGCTTTGAAGAGGCCGGACGGCTCTTTGAAGCAATGATTTTGGATGATCAATTCGCTGAATTTTTGACAATACCCGCTTATGAAAAATTATAAGGAGGAATGGGAGATGAGGTCTGAACAGGCAAAACAATTGGAGGAGAGCTGGCAGGATGAACGGTGGAACGGAATCACAAGGCCGTACAAGGCTGAGGATGTGATCCGCCTGAGGGGGTCCCTTGAAATCGAATATACCATCGCAAGGCGCGGCTCTGAAAAACTTTGGCGGCTTCTCCATTCGGAAGATTTCGTTCCAGCGCTTGGAGCGTTGACGGGAAACCAGGCAATGCAGCAAGTAAAGGCCGGATTGAAAGCGATTTATTTAAGCGGCTGGCAAGTGGCGGCCGATGCAAACCTTGCGGGGAGCATGTACCCTGACCAAAGCCTGTATCCGGCAAACAGCGTTCCGGAAGTCGTCAAAAGAATCAACCGTACGCTCCAGCGCGCAGACCAGATTCATTTCATGGAAGGAAAAGAAGAGATCGATTGGTTTGCACCGATCGTAGCGGATGCTGAAGCGGGATTCGGCGGGCAGCTGAATGTCTTCGAATTGATGAAAAGCATGATTGAGGCAGGTGCCGCTGGCGTTCATTTTGAAGACCAGCTTTCATCAGAGAAAAAATGCGGACATTTGGGCGGAAAAGTGCTGCTGCCGACGCAGACGGCGGTTCGTAATTTGATCGCGGCCCGCCTCGCCGCAGATGTCATGGGCGTCCCGACGGTTCTCATCGCCCGGACGGATGCGAATGCGGCCGATCTCATCACAAGCGACATCGACCAGTATGATGCCCCGTTTTTGACGGGAGAACGCACATCAGAAGGATTTTTCAAAACGAAAGCGGGCCTTGATCAGGCGATTGCCAGAGGGCTTGCATATGCGCCTTACGCCGACTTGGTCTGGTGTGAAACATCAGAACCTAATCTTGATGAGGCGCGCCGGTTTGCAGAGGCGATTCATGAACAATTCCCGGGAAAACTGCTTGCGTACAATTGCTCGCCTTCTTTTAACTGGAAAGCCAAACTCGATGATCAAACGATTGGTGATTTTCAAAAAGATCTCAGTGAAATGGGGTATAAATTTCAATTCGTCACACTCGCTGGGTTCCACGCTTTAAATCACGGCATGTTTGAACTGGCCCGTCAATATAAAACACGCGGGATGGCCGCTTACTCTGAGCTGCAGCAGGCCGAGTTCGCCAGCGAAGCCCACGGCTATACGGCGACAAGGCACCAGCGTGAAGTCGGAACGAGCTATTTTGATGAAGTCGCACAAGTCGTTACAGGAGGGACTTCTTCGACGACGGCGCTAAAAGGCTCGACGGAAGCGGAGCAGTTTCAGCCGTAAATCGCTGTGAAAAAGCCGCCTTGCTTGACAGGCGGCTTGCTCGTTTGTATAAAAATATTTTAGCAATTGGCATCATTGGAAGGGGCAATCAAAGGATGTTCCCGAAGCACAATCACATTCTGATGAGCTTTGTTACTTCTTTTGGCCGGCCGGTTGTCTTTGCTGAATGAGTAGAACAAATACACGGTCATTGTCAAAATCAAGATAAACATCATCATATCTATCCCCTCCAATTGAAATTTGCCTTTCAATATATAAGACGGATTGCGCCCAGTATAAGTTTCAGAAAATTTGTTTATTTCTTAAAAAATATCAATCTATACCAAATGCTGTAAATATACATTATGATGAAGTAGTGATGAAGAAAAGGAGTGAAGTGAGTTGGGAAAGAGGGTTAAACGATTTTCATTCATGCTCGCCGTTTTGCTCATGATCTCGTCGGTCCCGGCGATGGCCGAAGGAGCAGAACCGCCGAAGAAGGAAAAAGAGATTGCAGACTACCAGCAAAAGCTTGAAGTCAAACGGGAAAACATTGCGATCGATCGGGCCAATATAAAAGATTCCTACAGACTCAATGAAGACGGGCAGTCTTTGAACGTAACAAAACCCAAAGCTTCCGTCAAATCAAACTATTCTTCTTCAGAACAATCCTTTCAGCACCAGGCCTCACTGACGGAAACCAACAAGGACGATCTGTGGTTTTTCAGCACGCCTTCAGACAGAACATTCATCGCGAGAATCCTATCAAACAATGCCGACTACACCGTGCAGCTTTACGTGGTTGACTGGGAAAAAGGACAAGCCATTCCGACGAATATCTCCGCGTCAGCCGGCAATTTGATCGCACTCAATGAGCTTCCAAAAGGCGACTATGCGCTCAGGGTTTTTTCGGCGGGAGATGTCGGAGATTCCTATACGATTCAAATGAACGCCAGGAACCCGGCCCATTTTACATCGGCAGTATCTGTCTCATCTTCCCTGCAGCAATTTGTCGCGGAATATGAAGACGGTTCAGTTTATGCCAACGGCACCTTTGTATATAACAAAAACGGCGGAAACAGCCACCTTGACTGGAAGAGAGTCTTTTATTTTCCGTATGGCGGCGGCTACACCCAGCGGACTCACGAGATTGCAGATGCAAAGGTCAAATCGGTTTCCGCACCTGTATCATACAAAGCAAGCTATGCCAGCTCTGAAGAAGCCATCATGGTCTATCTCGATAAAGGGACATTGTTTATGCACCACCAGTCCGCCTTTCAATCCGGCGTCGGCTATGAAGGTTCGTTTGTCGATACGCTTGGAAAGGTGACGCCGAGAAGGATCGATGACAACGATTTTGAATACGGCGATCATATTCTCATCGTCGATTTAAAAACGGGTAAGTCTATCGATTTCTTCAGTGTATTAAACTACTACTATGCAAGCGGAGTCGAAAAAATCCCGGCGATTCAATACTTGAATTAAAGCATTGACATGTAGTTTATAGATGTGTAGAGTAAAAGTTAATGAAATAGGAAGTCCACTGGGGGAGCCATAAAGCTGGCTGAGACAAGAGGTGATCTTGGACCCTTCGAACCTGATCTAGTTCGCACTAGCGTAGGGAAGTGGAGCCGGTGTCTTTATGAGTTCATCATCTTAAGCCGCTCCATTTTGGGGCGGCTTTTTTGCATAAAGAAGCCGTTTTCCCCTTGTGCCTTCCTTTATAAATGAATGTAAGGAGGCTTTCTTCATGAGTTTTTCAGCGCAACTTCGCCGCGAGGCAAATCCCATCTTTGAAGCCATTTTTCAGCATCCTTTTGTAAAGGGGCTGGCGTCGGGCGACCTAAAAAAGGAACAGCTCATCCATTATGTCAAACAGGATGTCGCGTATTTGAATTCCTTTGTACAAATCTACGGAATCGCTATTTCAAAATGCAAAAAACGGGAAGACATGACCATGTTCAACCGGCAGATTTCCTTTGTGCTGGACAGCGAGGTGCATCCCCACAACAATCTTTGCCGGGTTGCAGGCGTACAATATGAAGACCTGCACGGCTATCCTCTCGCACCGTCGGCTCATCATTATATCAGCCATATGCTGACGGCCGCGCACGAAGGCACGATCGGAGACATATTGGCCGTTATGCTGCCGTGTCCGTGGACATATTGGGAGATCGGCAAAAGATTGCTGAATGAGGTGCAGCCGGATCCGTCGCATCCGTTTTATGACTGGATTCAATTTTACGGAGACCGAACCGATTCGATTACAACGGCATTTTGCGCTCGTTTGGATGAATGGGCAAAGGATGCACGCGAGGAAGAAAAAGAGAAAATGAAAGAGCTCTTTTTGTTAAGCTGCCAGCTTGAATATCAGTTTTGGGAGATGGCCTATACCCTTGAAGATTGGCCTGTGAATATGGAGGCGGCGGGACGATGAATTGGAGGATGAAAGAAGTCGTCATGACCGTGATATTGTCAGTCGCCTGCGGTGTAATTTATTTAGGGTGGTCCACCTTGTGGATTCCGGTTTCGGCTATCGTCGGTCCAGTCGGTGCAAACTTTATGTTCGGCATATGGGTGATTGCGAGTCCGATCGTTGCCTATATCATCCGCAAACCGGGGGCGGCGCTGATTGCCGAGACGGCAGCTGCGGCGGTTGAACTGCTGACGGGAAGCCATTTTGGGTTATCTTCACTGCTCATCGGCGTTTTCCAGGGGGCTGGAGCGGAAATCGCTTTTGCGATGTTTCGTTATCAGCGCTATAACTTGTTTACCCTTATGCTGTCCGGAGCGCTTGCGGCCGTCGGCAGCATGACCTACAGCCTGATCGCAAACGGCTTTGGCTACTATACGACAGAAACGCTGGTTCTGACATTTATCATTCAGGTCATCAGCGGAATCATTCTCGGCGGCTGGCTCGCCAAAGCGGTGGTCGGGGCGCTCGCGAAAACAGGTGTGCTCGACCAATATGAGATCATGAAGGAACAGCGGAAAAAGGATGAATCAAATGAATTCGTATCTAGGATGCAATAATCTATCCGTTCGCTTTTACAACCGTTCGGAAACGGTATTGGACAGCTTGAGTCTATCGATTCAAAAAGGAGAGAAGGTGCTGATACTCGGGCCGAGCGGAAGCGGAAAATCGACATTGATTTCGGTGCTTTCCGGAATTATACCCGAACATATTGAAGCCGAAGTCAAAGGCGAGGTAGACCGCAGAAAAAGCGCCGGTGTCATGTTTCAGGACCCGGATTCGCAATTCTGCATGCTTCGGGTTGATGAAGAAATCGCCTTTAGTCTGGAAAATCGCCGTGTTCCCCCCGAAGATATGGAGCGGATGATCTCTTCTCTCATGGATCAGGTCGGGCTGAATGTTGATAAGAAAACGCCGATTGAGACTTTGTCAGGGGGCATGAAACAGCGGCTCGCGCTGGCGTGTCTTTTGGCTTTGGAACCGGAAGTGCTGTTTTTTGACGAGCCGACGGCGCAGCTTGATCCGGTCAGCCGGAACGCGATCTTCGCCCTGCTGAAAGACGTCTCTGAAAAAACGGGGCAGACGATGGTGTTTGTCGAGCATGTGTTGGACGGCTGCATCGAATGGATGGACCGCGTCATCCTTTTAAACGAAAACGGACGCATGATCGGCGACGGAAAACCCGGGGACATTCTCCGTCTCTATCAGCGGCAAATGAAGGAGGCCGGCATTTGGCTGCCCAAGCTGTATCCGGCTGTATGGGAGGAAGTCGTCCGGGACGAGACCCATCCGCTTGCCGTCAAGCTGTCTGCCGAACTGAAAAAAAAAGAACGTGAGGAAGAAAGCGGGACGCCCAAAAGCAGGACATTGATCCGCACCGAAGATGCAGCGATCGGCTATCGAAAAAAAACGGTTGCGGACGGCATCAGCGTTCAGATTCCAAAAGGCGCCTGGGTATCGGTCATCGGGGAGAACGGCAGCGGGAAAAGCACGTTTCTCAAAAGCCTGATCCGCTTGGAAGCGGTGAGAAAAGGACGCATTTATTTGGAGGATTGCGAGCTGAAAAAATGGTCTGACAAGGACTTGTATGACAAGGCCGGCTTCGTCTTTCAAAACCCGGAGCTCCAATTTATTCAGGATTCGGTCTTTGAGGAAATCGCGTACGGAGCGAGACAGAGAAACTGGTCTGGGGAAGAGATTGAGAAAAAAACGTCCGGCCTGTTACAAGAGTTCGGGCTTACATCACACCGAAAGGCCCACCCGTTCACATTGAGCCTGGGGCAAAAACGTCGTCTGAGCGTGGCGACGATGCTTTTGTTTGATCAAGATTTGCTTCTCCTTGATGAACCGACATTCGGACAGGACGAAAAAACGTCAGGAGAGCTGATTAAACGGTTAAAAGAACGGCAGGAACGGGGAACCTCAATCATCATGGTGACCCATGATATGGATATCGTCGACCGGCACTCTGATCAAGTCATCGTGTTTCACAAAGGAAAAGCGGCTTATCAGGGAACGCCTTACCGTTTATTTTCCGATCGGAGCCTCATCAGCCGGTTCTCGATCGTTCCGCCGCTTCACTATAAACTGATGCATGCCAGAGAAAAGAAGGTGCCTGTATGAAAAGCAATGATTCATACCTTTCAACATTGAATCCTGCGGGAAAGCTTTTTTTCCATCTGCTTGTCATGTGTATATTAATGACCGTTTCAAACCCGAAGCCGACTTTTTTCATATGGCTTCTCGCGGTGATGACCGGCATCGTTTTCGGAGGCTGGACGGCTGCATATTTGGCGAAGCGCCTGCTGCCTTATCTGCTTTTTTTCGTTCTCGTCTGCTGGATGATGGCCGCTTTTGGAAAAGGAGAGGAAACGCTTTGGCAATGGGCATGGTTCCATGTGACGAAGGAGAGCCTTGGAAACGGCCTGACGATCGCTTTGCGGATGCTCGGGTTTGTCACATACGGACTCCTGTTTACGTCAACGACCGATTTAACGGCGTTCATCATGAGCTTAATTCATCAATGCAGGCTGTCGCCGAAATGGGCGTATGGACTGCTGGCCGGATTTCGGTTTGTTCCGCTCTTTCAATCAGAGCTCTCGCAAATGAAAGCCGCGCATAAAATCAGGGGCTATAAACAAAAAAACAGCTGGAAAGCCTTTATCACATATTCGCTCCCATTGTTCTCCCAAGGCATCCGCAAATCGGAAAGAATTGCGGTGGCAATGGAAGCGCGGGGTTTTACGGGCACGAGAAACCGGACGTATTATCAAACGCCCCGGCTTGGCGCAAAAGATGCGCTTTACGGAATCGTTCTGCTTCTCGCCGTGCTGGGGATATTGATAGTATTTTCCTGAAAAATACATTTGTTAGAGCCGTGAAAGCGGCTCTTTTTTAATAATGAGAATAGAAAAACTCCGGAACAATTGACTTAAACATATTGACCTGGTCTAAAAAGGTTGTACAATCAATGTGTAACATGTGAAAAAAGAAATATAAATCATCCCCTTCATTCTAATAAAACGGGAGGTGCACCAGTGAAAATAGCCAAGGTGATCAACAATAATGTGGTCAGTGTTTTAGACGAACGGGATCAGGAGCTTGTGGTCATGGGCAGGGGAATCGCCTTTCAGAAAAAACCCGGTGAAATGGTTGATGAATCAAGGATAGAGAAGATTTTCAGGCTTGATAATAAAGACATCTCAGAACGATTTAAAACGCTTCTCGATGAAATACCGATCGAATTTATGGAGATGACGGAGGAAATCATCAGCCTGGCAAAAATGCGGCTCGGAAAAAAGCTGAACGACAGCATATACGTGTCGCTGACCGATCACATCCATTTTGCCATTGAAAGGCATAAAAAAGGGATGGATATTAAAAACGCTTTGCTCTGGGAAACGAAACGGCTTTATAAAGATGAATTTGCCATCGGCAAAGAGGCGCTTTTGATGATTAAAAACAAAACCGGCATTGAACTTCCTGAGGATGAAGCCGCCTTTATCGCGCTTCATATCGTAAACGCCGAGCTCAATGAAGAAATGCCGAACATCGTCAATATTACGAAGGTCATGCAGGAAATATTAAGCATTGTGAAGTACCACTTTCATGTCGATTTTGACGAAGAGTCGCTTCACTATTACCGGTTTATTACTCATTTGAAGTTTTTCGCGCAGCGGCTGTTCAGCGGGTTCTACATGGAAAGCAAAGACGATTTTTTATTTGACACCGTAAAAAATAAATACCGGGACGCTTATGGATGTACAAATAAAATCAAGCAGTATATTGAAAAAGAATACGGCTACAAGCTGACGAGCGAAGAATTGCTCTACTTAACGATCCATATTGAAAGGGTTGTTCATCAGGCGTGATCAGAAAATGAAAGCGTTGACAATAGGGGAAATGTGTGCTAATTTGAATATAAACAACACCACCACCATCTATTTTAGGATTGTTACTGGTGATGCAGGCAAAACCTAAATTGCTATGGGACAGGGGCGGAAGTCTCTTTTCATGGCGATTTAGGTTTTTTATTTTCATACGCTCACATACGGATTGTTACTGCTTACGGCAGGCAAAACCTAAATGAAGCCTTTTCACAGGCTTTGTTTAGGTTTTTTCTTTTTCATAGATACATAGGTTCCAAGTGAGATGAGGGGATGATCACAGATGGATTTTCAATCATTAGCCAAACAGATTTTGACTCATATTGGAGGTGAAACAAATGTTGCTTCTCTTGTCCATTGTGCGACAAGGCTGCGCTTTAAGCTGAAAGACCGTTCAAAGGCCGATAAGGAGGCGATTGAAAGCATCGACGGCGTCGTGACGGTTGTCGAGAGCGGGGGACAGTTTCAAGTTGTCATCGGCAATCACGTCCCTGAGGTTTACAAAGAGATCGGACTCATGTCCGGCGTTCTGGAGAATGCACAAGCAGGCGGAAGCCGGGACGAAAAAGGAAGTCTCGCCGGCAGACTGGTCGACATTATATCCAGCATCTTCATGCCGCTCCTCGGCGTCATGGCCGGGGCGGGGATTTTAAAAGGGCTGCTTTTAATATGTACGAACGCCGGATGGCTGACTGCCGAGGAGACGACATATACGATTTTATACGCGGCCGCAGACAGTTTATTTTACTTTTTGCCACTACTATTGGCCGTTACGGCAGCGAAGAAATTCGGAGCGAATATGTTTGTGGCGCTCACGATAGCCGGGGCGCTCATTTATCCGTCGATTATTGAATTGAAAAACAGCGGCGCAGATGCGGAATTTTTCGGTATTCCCGTCGTTTTGATGAATTATACGTCAACCGTTATTCCGATTATCCTTGCCGTATTCGTGATGAGCTATCTCGAAAAATTTTGTATGCGCTTCATCCATGAAAGCGTCAAAAACTTTATCACCCCTCTCATTTGCCTAGTGGTCATGGTACCGCTGACCTTAATCGTGTTCGGTCCGCTCGGGGTTTATACGGGAAACGGCATTGCCGCAGCGATTTTGTCGATTTTTGATGTCAGTCCGATTCTGGCCGGGGCGCTCATCGCGGCATTGTGGCAGATCCTTGTTATCTTCGGGATTCATTGGGGCATCGTCCCGGTCATCCTCAACAACATTGCCGTCCATGGAAAGGATTACATCAAACCGGCGACGGCGGCGGCCGTTTTTGCCCAAACAGGAGCCGCCTTCGGCGTGATGTTGAAGACGAAGAACAAAAAGCTGAAGGCTTTGGCAGGATCTGCCGCGATAACGGGAATTTTCGGCATTACCGAACCTGCCGTTTACGGGGTGACCCTGAGGCTGAAAAAGCCGTTTGTATGCGGTGTCATCAGCGCGGCGGCGGGCGGAGCCATTATCGGCTATTCCCACAGCATCGCGATCGCGTCAGGCGCCCCGGGGCTGTTGACCATTCCGATTTTTTACGGACCGGGCTTTCTCGGGTTTATTATCGGCATCTCCGTCTCGTTCATATTATCGATCGTGCTCACCTACATCGTCGGATTCGATGATCCCGCGGATGAGAAAAAGCAGCAGCATGGCGGCGAACAGATTTACAGCCCATTGCAAGGAGAAGTGCTTCCGTTAACCGAAGTATCTGATACAGTCTTTTCGTCTGAGGCGCTTGGCAAAGGCGTTGCGGTGCTCCCGGCGAAAGGAATCGTCACCGCACCGGCGGCCGGCGTTGTCTCAACGGTATTTCCGACAGGGCATGCATACGGCATCACGACGGAAAGCAAAGCCGAAATCCTCATTCATATCGGAGTGGACACCGTAAAGTTGGAAGGAAAGCATTTTTATCCGAAAGCCGTACAAGGGCAAACCGTGAAACGGGGTGATATTCTCGCAGAATTCGATTTAGAGGCGCTGAAACGGGAAGGATTTGACGTGAAAACGCCGATCGTGGTGACAAATTCAGATCGATACGGCGATGTCATCAGGACTGACCAAAAACGGATCAAACCGGATGACTGGATCATCACATTAATGTAATCTGCATAGGAGGAATAGAAGATGAAATACAGCACTTTAGCCAAGTTTCCGGAAGGTTTTTTGTGGGGGGCGTCCACTTCCGCATATCAGGTGGAAGGCGCTTGGAATGAAGACGGAAAAGGACCGTCCGTCATTGATGCGCGAGAAAGCTATCCGGAAGGAACGACCGATTTTAAAGTCGCGAGCGACCACTACCACCGCTATAAAGAGGATATCGCGCTGTTTGCCGAAATGGGATTCAAAGCGTACCGTTTTTCAATTGCCTGGACGCGCATCATTCCGGATGGGGACGGTGAGATCAATCCGAAGGGCATTGAATTTTACAGCAATCTGATCGATGAGCTTCTCAAATATAACATCGAGCCGATCGTGACAATGTACCACTTCGACCTGCCGAATGCGCTTCAGAAAAAAGGCGGCTGGTCTGACAGGAGAACGATTGACGCCTTTGAAACATACGCGAAAATCCTTTTTGAACACTACGGCGACCGCGTGAAATACTGGCTGACCATCAACGAGCAAAACATGATGATCCTGCACGGCTCCGCGCTCGGCACGCTTGATGAGAACCTGGAAAATCCGAAAAAAGAGCTGTATCAGCAAAATCACCATATGCTGGTCGCCCAGGCGAAAGCGATCAATCTGTGTCATCAGCTTCTGCCAGATGCAAAGATCGGGCCGGCTCCAAATATCGCGCTGATTTACCCCGCTTCATCGAAACCGGAGGATATTTTAGCCGCATTTAACTATAATGCCATCCGAAACTGGCTGTACTTAGACATGGCCGTGTACGGCCGCTACAATACGACAGCATGGGCATATATGAAAGAAAAAGGCTGTACGCCGGTTATTGCCGAGGGGGACACGGAGATTCTGCGCTCCGCCAAACCGGACTTTATCGCGTTCAATTACTATACGTCGCAAACGGCTGAAGCGAGTAAAAACGACGGCAGCGATACAGCTGCCCGCGGCGGAGACCAGCATTTGCAGACAGGCGAGGAAGGCGTATACAGGGGAAGCAGCAACCCTCATCTGAAGAAAAACGAATTTGGCTGGGAAATCGATCCCGTCGGCTTCCGTTCCACACTGAGGGAAATTTATGACCGTTACCAGCTTCCGCTCATCATTACCGAAAACGGCCTCGGCGCATTCGACAAGCTTGAGGACGGAGACGTCGTTAATGATGACTACCGGATCGACTATTTAAAGCAGCATATTCAGCAAATCCAATTGGCGATAACGGACGGTGTCGATGTCTTCGGCTATTCTCCGTGGTCGGCGATCGATTTAATTTCGACGCACCAAGGCTGCTCAAAGCGTTACGGATTTATATACGTGAACCGCGACGAATTCGATTTGAAAGACTTGCGCCGAATTAAAAAGAAAAGCTTTTACTGGTACAAAGAGCTGATCGCTTCAAATGGCGAGAACCTGGATTAACCCAGTTTAAAGCACCCCTTGTCACGAAGGGGTGCTTTTATCATTAAAATGAAATAATGCCGAGTATCACCGCTGCAATCGTCATCACAATGGTCGTACCGATCGCCCATTTTAATGTGAATTTTTGATGATCACCGAAGGTGACGCCGACCATTCCGACGAGAAGGTATGTTGACGGAACAAGCGGGCTGAGCAAGTGAACAGGCTGCCCTAAAAGCGAAGCTCTGCCGATTTCAGCCGCGTCGATTCCGTAGTTTGACGCCGCTTCTGCGATAATAGGAAGGACGCCGAAATAATAGGCATCGTTTGACATGAAGAACGTAAACGGCATACTTGTGATCGCCGTAATAATCGGCAAATGCGGACCCATTGAATCCGGTATTAATGAAACGAGGGAATTCGCCATGGCATCAACCATCTTCGTCCCCGACAGGATACCAGTGAAAATCCCGGCCGCAAACACCATGGAAACGACCGACAAAGCATTTCCGGCGTGAGCGGATATGCGGTCCTGCTGCTCTTTAAGCATAGGATAATTGACCATTAAAGCGATGGCAAAAGCGGTCATGAACAAAACCGGCAGCGGCAGCAGGCTGGTAACTAGCGCAACCATCAACACAACCGTCAGCAAAAAATTGAACCATAGCAAGGACGGGCGTTTGAATGACGGCGCCTCTGAGGCCGCTGACGTTTCCGATGTCGTTTTGACGGAAGATTGATATTCAATATCCACAACTCCGAGCCTTTTGCGTTCTCTTTTGCCGAGGACATAAGCAACAAAGATGACCCATAGAAGTCCCAGGATCATTGCCGGAATCAGCGGGGTAAACACTTCCGATGTATCAAGCTTGAGGGAGGTCAGCACGCGCGCGGTCGGACCGCCCCACGGAATAATGTTCATCACGCCTGAGCCGAGCATCGCGACCCCCGCCAGTATAAGCGGATTCATCCCGAGCCGCTTGTAGAGCGGAAGCATCGCCGCTATCGTAATCATGTATGTCGTGGTGCCGTCGCCGTCCAACGAAATCATCATCGTCAAAAGGGCTGTGCCGACTACGATTTTTAACGGATCTCCTTTAACAAATGTCAGGATTTTCTTAATAATCGGATCAAACAAGCCGGCGTCTATCATAATGCCAAAATAAAGAATGGCAAACAACAGCATGATTCCCGTCGGCGCTATGTCGGATATGCCTTTCAGCATCATGTCGCCGAGTCCGCCCGCAAAACCGCCGATAAGCGCAAAAACGATCGGGACAAGGATCAAAGCGGTCAAAGCGGATACACGGTTGGACATAATCAGGTACATGAACACAATAATCATCATAAATCCTAAAATCGACAGCATAAACCGTTCCCTCCAAATGATGTTTTCGTAAGGCAAGTTTTTTTTAAGCTGACCTAAGAAAGCGTTTACAAAAAAACAGTTTAATAAAATTCAGAATTATCTAAATAATTATTTCTAATTTTACACAAATATAATCTGCTGTCAATTTAATCTTTTGCCCGCATCTTCAAGTTTAAGAAGCTTCAAAACAGGGTATATCATAAAACAGCATCCTAAAAGAATCCGCATGAAACAAAAAACGGGAGGGAGCTGTCATGAATAAGAATGAGCGCCGCAAAGCCGATAAAAACAGCAAGGATGAACAGCTTGAATACTACCGGACCGACAACCGCGGCAAAAAAATGACGACAAACCAGGGCGTGCGCATATCTGAGGATGAGCATTCATTAAAGGCCGGGACGCGCGGCCCTACGCTGATGGAGGACTTCCACTTTAGGGAAAAGATCACCCACTTTGACCATGAACGGATTCCGGAACGCGTCGTTCACGCGAGGGGATTCGGAGCGCATGGCCATTTTCAGGTGTACGAACCGATGACAAAGTATACAAAAGCGAAATTTCTTCAGGACCCTTCTGTGAAAACGCCTGTCTTCGTCCGGTTTTCGACGGTTGCAGGCTCAAGGGGGTCAGGCGATACCGTCCGCGATGTCAGGGGATTTGCCGTGAAATTTTATACGGAGGAAGGAAACTATGACCTCGTCGGCAATAACATCCCCGTTTTTTTCATCCAGGACGCCATTAAGTTTCCTGATTTGGTGCATGCATTCAAACCTGAGCCCCACAATGAAATCCCGCAGGCATCCACGGCGCATGATACCTTTTGGGATTTTGTCGCCAACAATCAGGAGACGGCGCACATGATCATGTGGGCGATGTCGGACAGGGCGATTCCGCGCAGCTATCGGATGATGGAAGGTTTTGGCGTCCATACGTTCAGATTCGTGAATGATAAAGGCAAGGCCCGTTTTGTGAAGTTTCATTGGAAGCCGCTGCTGGGCGTCCATTCTCTTGTCTGGGACGAAGCCCAAAAAATAGCCGGCAAAGATCCGGATTTTCACAGGCGCGATCTGTGGGAGGCCATCGAAAGAGGAGCCGATGTAGAATACGAACTTGGCGTACAAATGATCGATGAAGAAGACGAGTTCAAGTTTGATTTTGATATCCTCGATCCGACGAAACTGTGGCCGGAGGAGATGATTCCGGTTCGGATCATCGGGAAAATGACGTTAAACCGAAATCAGGACAACGTCTTTGCGGAAACGGAACAGGCGGCGTTTCACCCGGGCAACGTTGTTCCCGGCATCGATTTTACGAACGACCCGCTCCTTCAGGGCCGGCTGTTTTCCTATACCGATACACAGCTGATCCGCTTGGGCGGCCCGAACTTTCACGAAATTCCGATCAACAGGCCGGTCTGCCCGTTTCACAACAACCAGTATGACGGCTATCACCGCATGACGATCAATACCGGGCCTGTCGCATATCATAAAAATTCGCTGCAGCAGAACGATCCTGCCCCTGCTTCTGAAGAGGAAGGCGGATATATACATTATCAGGAGAAAGTCGAAGGTCGGAAAATCCGCAGGCGCAGCGACAGCTTTAAAGATCATTTTTCTCAGGCGAAGCTTTTTTGGAACAGCATGTCTCCGGTCGAAAAAGAACATATTGTATCAGCGTTCCGATTTGAGGTCGGAAAGGTCAAAAGCAAGGACGTCCGCAAGCAGGTCGTCGAGATGTTCAACAAGGTCGACGGGGAACTGGCGAAACAAATTGCTGCGGGCGTCGGCGTAAAGCCGCCTGAAAAAGACGAAGGCTCAAAAGTGATGCTCAAATCCCCGGCACTAAGCCAGGAGAACACGAGGAAATCGCCGTTGACAAGAACGGTTGCGATTTTAGCCGAAGACGGCTTCAGCCATTCCGAAGTTATCCGGGTCATCACAGCCTTGATTAAAGCGGGGCTTGTTCCCGATGTCATCAGCTCGCATTTAGGCGCAGTCAAAGGCGACAACGGCAAAGAAATCGAAGCCGGAAATACATTGCAGACCGCCGATTCTGTGCTGTATGACGCCGTTTATATTCCAGGCGGCAAAGACAGCATTGAACGGCTGAAGAAACAAAAAGCCGCGTTGGACTTCATCAATGAAGCGTTCAGCCATTTTAAAGCGATCGGAGCCGCAAGCGAAGGAGTTGACCTTCTGGCGTCCGCGGCCGGCACCCGTGCGCTCTCAGAGTCCGGTATCGTAACGGCGGCCGGCGGCGCGCCTGATGCATTCAGTAAAAAGCTGATCGAAGCGGTCGGTCAGCATCGTCATTGGGAGAGAACGGTATAAAAAAAAGCAGGCCGTTAAAGGCCTGCTTTTTTCGTCTAGCGATTACCACACAAACAACCCGACAATCGCCGCGCTCAACAGTGAGACGGCAATTCCGCTGACAAGCAGCTTCCAGACGTTTTTACCGATAACCGCAGATTTTTCTTCTTCTTTAAATAAAGAGTTATATGTTCCGTAGATCATGCCGACGGTGCTGAAATTAGCAAAGGAGACTAAGAACGTCGTTGCGACCGCAGCTGTGTGCGGCGGAAGCGATTGTAACTGCGTTTTTAAATCCATCATCGCCACAAATTCGTTTGTGGCAAGCTTCATGCCCATCAGCTGTGCGACATACATCGTGTCATTCCATGATAAACCGAGCAAGAACGCGAACGGGCTGAAGATGTACGAAAAGATTTTTTGGATCGTCAAGCCGTGCATGATCAGACCCAAGATGCCGTTTACGCATGACGTGAGCGCGACATATCCGATGACCATCGCCAAAATGACGATTACCATGTTCATGCCGACCATCATGCTGTTGGAAATTGTTGAGAAGAAGTCCTTCTTTTCTTCTTTCGGCGGCACGTAAATGATGTCTTCGTCTTTCTTAACTTCAACCGGGTTTAAAATGCTCGCCAGGATCAACGCGTTTAAACAGTTTAAAGGAATGGCCGTAAATACATATGTGGCCGGAACCATCGCCAAATAAGAGCCGATGATCGAACCGCTGATGCTGCTCATGCTCATGATGCCGAACGTCAATAGACGGTTTGTCTTTAGCACGGACAATTGCTGACGAATGACGGCCAGCGCTTCCGTGTTGCCCAAAAACATCATTTGAATCGAAAAGAAACTTTCCAATTTAGGCAGCTTGGATACTTTTGAAATCACCCAGCCGATCTTATCGATCAGCCACGTCAGGATTCCAAAATAAGACAGAATGTCAAAGAATGTGACGACAAAAATAATCGGCAGCAAGGCGCTGAAGAAAAAGTCGACCGTCGGATTGCTCATCACGGACGGAAAAGCAAACGCGATACCGTCTTTCGCGCAGTCTATCAGCCAAGAGAAGAATGAGGCGATGACGTTAATGACGGAGCCGCCAATCTTCGTCCCGAGCATAAACCATGTTACCAACAGTTCAAGTACAAAGAGAGAAAGGATCGGTCTCCACTTTACTTTTTTCTTTTGCGGGGAACATAAAAAAACAACGGCCATGACGACAAATATACCCAAAATATTAATTAAAAAATACATGATCCCAACTCCCAAAATATTTTTTGAAAATAAAAAGGCTCTTATTTTTTCATAGATTCTGACAATACAGAAAGCATGAAAAATAAGAGCTGACGTAAAATAGATGGATTGGCGAAACCGTCCTATTTTCGTGTTCAAATCTATCAAACTTTCTTGTAGTCTAGCGATTTACGGTTGCTAGGTAGAAACAATCAGACCCTATTACTGATTATATACAAGAATGCTATTTGTTATTTTGACTGTATTTTATCCTGACAACCGTTAAAAATCAACCCGCCATTATATTTTCACAATAATAAATTATTTCCAATACTCCTGTGACATATACAAAAAAGCCGGTGTTAATGTTCTCATAGATTTACAAAAAACCAAAAAACAGCCGACTGCTTATTTAGCCGATTTGGACATTAGCGGTTTGAATCACGGCTTACTTTGAATAAATTGCAAAGCGTAAATTTTGTTGTCGGATTTTCCAAGTCTGGCTCTAAGCAGTCGATTAGCTTTTGAAGACAAGTCAAATTCACCATGAAAAAAACTGCACCCTATTGCCAGACAGCGTCTAACACTAAGGTGCAGTTCACATTTCCCGGCTTTTTCAACCCTGCCTCATCTGACGCGACCCATATCCATTCGGATTCGCAGAGTGCCAGTTCCAGGCGTCGCGGATAATTGCGATCAGGCTGTTGTGTTTGGGGATCCAGCCCAGCTCTTTCCTGGCTCTGGAGGAGGAAGCGATCAGCGTGTCGGGGGCGCTGCAGCTGCCTTCCGCATAACGCGTGCTGATCAGGCTGATGCCTGTAACATACTGGGCGGCCTGGATGACTTGTTCGGCGGAATAGCCTTCTTCGTAACCTAGGTTGAATGTCCGGCTTTCCCCGCCCTTTCTTAAATGGCTGACAGCGAGTACATGGGCTTCTGCCAGGTCCTGAACGTGGACGTAGTCGCGGATGCATGTCCCTTCTGCCGCCGTGCGGCCGTTGCATGATAAAGATACAAAAGGTTTTTGCCCAATTGCGGCGCGAAGAACGCTTGAGATGAGATGCGTATCGCTGTCATCGTCCTCGGCTTCGGCAAGAAGCGCGCCTCCCGCATTGAAAGAGCGGAGAATCACATATTTCAGTCCGTATGCTGTTTCGGCTTCCATCAGCATTTTCTCCATCGCCCATTTTGCTTTTCCGTGCGGGTGTACGGGCCGGGGTTCTGTTTCCTCTGTAATCGGTCCGTCTATTGCGTCCCCGTAGACAGATGCGCTTGAAGCAAAGACGATCCGGCCGACGCCGAATTCCTTCATGACCGCAAGCAGCGTTTCCATGCCTGTGATGTTTTCATTAAAGGAGGCAAACACGTTTCCGGATTTTGAGGAAATCGGAGTGGCGGCAAAATGCATGACGGCTTCGATGTCCTCGTTGGCGAATACCTGCTTGAGAAAATGCCGGTCCCTGATGTCCCCTTGATAAAAAACAGCTTCGGGATGGATGGCTTCCGCTTGCCCTGTTGCAAGGGAATCGACAACAACGACTTTTTCATGTTTCTCAATTAACGTGTAAACGGCGTGGGAGCCGATATAGCCGGCTCCTCCGGCAACGAGTATGCTCATCGAAATCTCTCCTTTTGTATCTCTTTATTTGTTACACGATATGCCGCTGAGGGGCGGCAGCCTGTCTCTTTTCTTCAAATCCGTATTTTCCGTCTATGATATAAAGCGGCCGGTCTTTGACTTCGTCATAAATCCGTCCGATGTATTCGCCGATCGCTCCGAGGATGATCAGGATAAATCCGCTGAACAAGCACTGCAGGATGATCATCGAAGACCAGCCGGTAATGGTGCTTGTCGTGAACAGCTTCAGGCAGACGACGATAAAGGCGTATATAAAGCCGATCGCCGAAAGCACGATTCCTGAGTAGCTCGCCAGTTTCAACGGCTGGAAGGAGAACGATGTAATTCCGTCCAGCGAAAGTTTCAGCATTTTCTTGAGCGGATACTTCGTTTCGCCGGCGAGCCGTTCGCGGCGTTCATAGTACACGGCCGTCTGGTTGAATCCGAGCCAGCTGACGAGTCCGCGTACAAACGGATTTTTCTCTTTCAGTTTGTTTAGTTCTTTGACGACTTTGCGGTCCATGAGCCTGAAGTCTCCCGTATCGACGGGGATGTCAACATCTGTGAGCTTTCTCAGGATGCGGTAAAACATGGAGGCCGTCTGTTTTTTGAAAAACGTTTCTCCTTCCCGCTTCGTCCGGACGGCATAAACGACGTCATAGCCTTCACGCCATTTCTCCGCCATTTCCAAAATCAGTTCGGGCGGGTCCTGCAAATCCGCGTCAATGACGACGATCGCTTTTCCCGCTGCGTAGTCCGTTCCTGCGGTGATCGCTATCTGGTGTCCGAAGTTTCTTGAGAAATTCAGGCATTTTACGGCCGGATCAGTGTTTGCCAGCGACTTCAGCATATGAATGCTGTCGTCGCTGGAGCCGTCATTTACAAAAATCAGCTCATAGGCTTCACCGGTTGAATCCATGACGTTTTTGAGTCTGTCATAAGTGTTGTGAAGAACCTCTGCCTCGTTGTAGACAGGGATTACGATTGAAAATGTGATTTCTTTCTGCACCTTCATCACCCTTCCTTTATCAGTCTAGCTCCACTTTATAGAGAGTCTGGTTTCCTCCCGGTCCGTTTGCTTGTGATTTGCTTGTTGAAGACGAGCCGTTCCACTTGCTCTCAGAAATCTTTTTGCCGTGTTTTTTAATCCAATTTGTAATGTCAGAGTTTTGCATTCCTTTGTCATCGCCGATCAGGAAGTATTTGACTTCACCGTTTTTGACGAGCTTTTCGAGCTTGCTCACGGTCAAAATCGGGTCGCTGCCGGAGAATCCGCCCATCGCCATCACTGCTTTGCCGGTTTTGATGATGTAAGATTGAGCAGAAGTTGCGCTTGAGACTGCAAATAAGTATTTTTCTCCGGTATTGTTCTTTTCCAGGTATGACAGGAGGGCTTCATTGACTGATTCGCCGCCGCCCATTCCGCCTGATATCATTTGCTTTTTCTGATTAGGGCTGCTGCCTAGCTGGTTTTGGCCGGAGCTGCTGCCGGCGTTGTCATTGTCCTGCCCGGTTTGGCCGGAATTCATGTTAGGCGGTGCGCCATTGCCGCTTTGACTGCTGCTGTTTGACTGGCCTTCTTGGCCGCCAAATCCCGGAGGCCCGTCACCGTTTTTCATTTGCATCTTGCCGCCGCCTCCGCCAAACGATTGCGCCGATTTAGGCCCGGCTTGCGGGATCATGCCGTTCACTCCGTCAGCGAGAGTCGCCGTCGTCCAGTAGAAAGGACCGATCAGCATGCCGAGAAGCGCTGCAAGCGAAACGTAGTAGCTGAACGACTTTCCTTTTTTGGCAAAGAAGAAGAGAAGACAGCTTGTGCCGATTCCGAAAGCACCGATGAGAATGCTCCAGCCGATTCCGATGTCACTGAGATAAGGGCTGAAGATATACAATTCAAACGCTGTTGTCAGCAAAACGCCGATTGGCAATAGCCGTTTTTTCCAGCCGTTTTCTTCCTGATAAAGTCGAACAAGTGCCGTCCAGCCCGCACCTGACAAGGCTGCAATCGGTGCTGCCAGCATGATCAGATAGTAGTGGTGGAAGAATCCGGCGATGCTGAAGAAGCCGGCGACAGGGACAAGCCACATCGTCCAGAAAATCGTTTCATTCGTTGTATCATTGAATTTTCTTTGACCGCGAAGGCCTGTGATCAGCAAGCCGATGATGCCGAACAATACAAACGGGATCAGCCAGCTTGCCTGACCTGAAAGCTCAGATTGGAACAATCTAAGAGGTCCCGGTGTCCCCGTACCGAAAGAGCCTGCACCGTTGCCCCCGCCTCCTGGACCGCCGCCGCCTTTTTGAACATCGCCCGTCTGGCCGCCCGGACCGCCTGAAGGCATTTCTCCGCCGCTTGGCGGATTCATCTGTCCGTTTGAGGAAGATGAACTGCTGCTAGATGTGCCGCTTTGCTGCTCTTGGTTCGATTTCTTTTGTGTTTGATCAGAAGCCGCTTTGCCCCCGCCTGCTCCGGACTGTCCCGTCAGACGCTGGACTCCGTTGTAGCCGAAGGCGAGCTCCATGACAGAGTTCGTCTGGCTGCTGCCGATATAAGGCCTGGAGCTTTCCGGCTGGCTGTCAACAACGACTGCCCATGATACGGAAACCGCCGCAAGAACGATGACCGATGTAATCAGAGACACAATTTTTTTGCGAGTCGTCGTCTTTGCTGCAATCAGATAAAACAGCATAAATGCAGGTAACACCATGTACGCTTGCAGCATCTTGACGTTAAAGCCGACGCCGACCATACAGAATGCGCCGAGCAGCCAGCCGATTTTTCCTGTGCGGACTGCTTTAAACAGCATCCATGTTGCAATCATCAAACAAAGGACAAGAATGCTGTCAACGTTGTTTGTATGGCTGACAGCGACGGCAATCGGTGTACAAGCCATAACGAGTGCGGAAATTCTTGCTGCCGTTTTCCCGAAAGTAGGTTTTACAATGAAGTAGAGCAGTGCTACGGAAATGACTTCCGCGATTCCCTCGGGAAGCACGACGCTCCAGCCGTGCACGCCGAACACAAGCGCGAAAAGGGTCTGTACCCATAGTGCGACCGGCGGTTTATCGACGGTTACAAAACCTCCCGGATCAAAAGAAGCGTAAAAGAAGTTGTGAAAGCTTTGCGTCATGCTCGTAACGGCTGCCGTGTAGTAGGCGTTGTCTGTATCGCTGTTCCAGATGCCGTACAGGTTGAGCGCTGCGGATAATAAGAGAATGAGAACTAGGAATATATCAATTTTCCTTTTCTTTATCATGATTCGATCACCTCACTAACAAGCATTATAGAAGCCAAATATGATCAAACTATGAACAAATCAAGAAGGATTTTTAAAAGAAGACATAAAAAAAGCCATACCTGATATGATATGCTCCCCTAAAGGTAGACAGATGAAATAAAAAAATCTGTTTGCCTTGGGGGAGTTTTTTCATGGCTGGAAAATGGTTTTCAAAAGAAGAAAAATTGAATATTCTATCAGAATGTGATCAGGGCAATAATTCGGTGAAGGAGATCGCAGAAAAATATGGCATTCATGCCGAAACGATTCGTGAATGGAGAACATCGCATGATATGGCGGGTGTGGAGAGTTTGGAACGTTCAAAGCGCCATAAGTTCTATCCCGCAGAATTAAAATACAATGCCGTGAAAGACTTCTTATCCGGACGCTACTCTCAAAGAGAAATCTCGAGAAAATATAAGATTTCCAGTAAATCCGTACTCATGAAGTGGGTTGAGCTTTATAATGGTCATAAAACGTTAAAAGACAGCGGGAGAGGAAGGAATCGTTTGATGACCAAACGGAAGAACGTTTCATTGGAAGAACGGATTGAGATTGCGAAGGATTGTCTAGCTCATGGAAAGGACTACGCCAGATCAATGGAGATTCATCAAGTCTCCTACCAACAGGTGTATCAATGGGTGAAAAAGTATCAAGAAGGCGGAGAAGAGGCCTTAAAAGACAACCGAGGGAAACGCAAAACCGAAGAAGAACTGACACCTGAAGAAAAAATTCAACGGGAAAACAAACGGCTGGAACAGGAAAATGAGCGTTTGCGCGCAGAGAATGCGTTCTTAAAAAAGTTGGAAGAGATCAAAAGGAGGCGGTTCTAAGTCAGGTTCGGTACGAAGATCGATATCTCGCCATTTTAGAGCTGAATCGAAAAGAAGGCTTTTCTGTCCAAATGTTATGTGAGATTGCCGAAGTTTCGCGCCAGGGGTATTACAAATGGAGGAGCCGAGTACCTTCAGCGAGAGAAAAACAGAATGAAAAGATTATCGCCAAAATGGCGCTACTTCACGAACAAATTGGCGGTATCTACGGATACCGCAGAATGACCTTAAACATGAACCGCCGCTTTAAAGAGCGCCTCAATCATAAGCGCATCTATCGGCTGATGAAAATTGCCAAGCTGGAGTGTGTCATTCGGCGGAAGAAAAAACGTTACGGCAAAGCGACGCCTCAACATGTGTCCGAAAATATCCTGAATCGAGAGTTTAAAGCGGACAAACCAAATCAAAAATGGGTGACTGATGTGACAGAGCTAAAATACGGCCATCGGAAAGCGTACCTCAGTGCCATTTTAGATCTTCATGAGGGAATGGTCGTGTCTTATGTGCTGGGGAAATCCAATAATAACGCCCTTGTGTTTAAAACCTTGAACCAAGCGCTTGAGGCAGCCCCAAACGCACGTCCTCTCCTTCACAGCGACAGAGGTTTTCAATACACGTCCCACCAGTTTAGAAGGATGATTGAAAACGCAAATATGACACAGAGTATGTCCCGCGTCGGCCGCTGTATTGATAACGGCCCCATTGAGTCGTTTTGGGGGAAATTAAAATGCGAGAAATACAGACGGAATTCGTACGAGACATTTGAGGCACTTCAAAGCGCAATTGATGAATATATCCACTTTTACAACCACGATCGTCTACAAGAAAAACTAAACGGCCTCAGCCCAGTGGAATACAGGGCTAAAGCCGTCTAGTGTGTTTTAGTTATTTCCACTGTCTACTTGACAGGGTGCAGATCAATATCAGGTATGGCTTGAAACATGTCCTTATTTATTTCCAAACGTCTTCGGCAATTTCGATCACGTGGCGCAGTTTTTCCCACTGCTGTTCTTCGGTCAGCAGGTTGCCTTCTTCCGTTGAAGCAAAGCCGCACTGCGGGCTTAAGCACAGCTGGTTCAGGTCGACATATCGGGACGCCTCTTCAATGCGCCGCTTAATATCATCCGGGTTTTCAAGCTCTCCGAATTTAGATGTAATTAAGCCGAGGACGATTTGCAGGTCTTTCCGTTTCACGAAGCGAAGCGGTTCAAATCCGCCGGAGCGCTCATCATCGAATTCAAGGAAGAGCCCGTCAAGGTTCAGTCCGTCGAAAATCGTTTCAGCAGCGGCGTCGTATCCGCCTTCTGCCACCCATGTTGACTGGAAGTTTCCGCGGCAAATATGCATTGTGACAGTCAAATCATCCGGACGTCCTTCGATTGCTTCGTTGATCGTATTGGCGAAGGACTGGCGCAGCTCATCAGGCTGGCGGCCGAACGCCTTGATTTGCTCATGTCCCTTTTCTGAGAAAAATACGGACCAGGCAGTGTCATCAAGCTGCAAATAGCGGCAGCCGGCATCGTAGAACGCGCGGATCGCTTTTTTGTAAGCCTGCGCCACATCGTGGTGGAATTCATCCAGATCCTCGTACGGGCTTTCTTCCAGCTTTCCTCTGAAAAACAGCATATTCGGGCTCGGGATCGTCATTTTCGGCGTATGCGTTCCCGCAATACTATGAAGAAACTTATAATCTTCCAGCATCGGATGGTTTGTAAAGTCGACTTTGTCGGTTACTTTTATGCCGCGCGGTTTCGTTACGACATTGTGAAATTGAATACCTTTGTCCGCTACATAGCCTTCAACACCGTCAAGACCTTCGAGAAAATCGAAATGCCACCATGAGCGGCGGAATTCGCCGTCTGTTACGGCTTTCAGGCCGATTTCTTTTTGTTTTTCGACAATGCGTTTGATCTCTTCGTTTTCAACTTCACGCAATTGTTCCGCGGTAATTTCCCCGTTTGCTTTTTGCAGGCGCGCTTTTTTAACAGGCTCAGACCTGAGCAGGCTGCCCACCTGGTCCGCCCTGAACGGTCCTATTTTTCTTCCTGGCGTTTGCTGCAGTACATCGGTTGATTGTGTCATGCTTCATCCCTCTTTCTTTATTAACATAAAAAAGCTCTTCCCGATAAGGAAGAGCTTGGCAGACAATCTCCTCCTTATCTTCAAGAGCACAGCCGTGCTCTTAAGGAATTAGCACCATTCTGTCAAAAAGACAGCGGTTGCCGGGCTTCACAGGGCCAGTCCCTCCACCACTCTTGATAAGGAAAACCTTTTTATGCGATTTTTATAATAATTTTAATATTAATACTTTTTGCGAAAATGTCAATGGGTTTTGATATGGTTTTCCCATTTCAAGATGAACACGGTTCATCACAACTCTCATTTGAAAGCGTTTTCTCAATTGTGTTCAATCTCCATATTTCCGGGCGATAAAAAAATATAATAAAACTAAGGACGGGATTATTAAAGGGGGGGAAAGATGAAGAGCAAATTAAAAGACGTCGTCCTTCATTTGGTGATGAATCGCTCTTCTTCGGTTGATTGGATAGAAAAAGAGATCAGCCAAAAGAAAAGCGCGATTTGCAGCCATATCCGAGAGTTGAATGACCATATCGGAAAACAAAAATTAGATTTGATCCAAATCGCCCGAGAAGACGGCTCCATTGTGATAACCGAAAGAACGAGGGCTTACCTGTATAACATGCTGAAAAAGCCGGCGTTTATTGAACTTGATTACATCCCGCCCGAATGCAGAACAAGCCTGGTCATCATTAAACTCGGCGCAAATCCGGCCTCTGATTCTTTAAAGGAATTGGCCGATTTCGCAGCTGTCAGCAAAAATACGATGCTGCATGACATCAAAACGATCAAGGAATCTTTAAAAAATGAATCTATCGATTTGACGTACTCCAGGAAAGGCGGGTATCAGCTGATAGGTTCTGAATATCATATCCGAAAGCGGCTTGTGATCGAGACAAAAAAACTGCTGATGCATGACGCCGGGGCGGCACTATTAGAGAGAAAAGGACTCGTCGATCAAAAGGAGCTGTTCTTTTTAAGAAAGCGCTTGATGAAAGCCGAAGAAAAGCTTTCGATATCGCTGACTGATGAGCAGATTGAAGATTTGCCGATCGTGCTCTTCTTGCTCATCAGGCGCATCAAGGCGTGCAAGCATGAATGGACGCTGGAGATCGAAGAGTCGGATGTCATCAATACAAGGGAATATAAGTGCCTGAAAAACATCTTTTGGGACATACCCGATTTAAGCGAAAAAGATCAATTGTATTTGTCTCTGCAGGTGCTTTCCTCAAACCGGCTCGAATCCGCCCTCGATATTTCGGGCAGCAGTGGCCTTGTCGATGCCGTCAACGAATTTCTCGATCTGCTTGAAGGTCAGCTTGCAACAGACCTAGTGAACAAAGCGGAACTGAAAAACAGGCTCCTTTTGCACCTGCGCCCGGCCGTTTACAGAACAAAGATGGGGCTGAATGTCGAAAATCCCTTGAAGGATCAGTTTATCCGCGAATTTTCGCCGATTTATTCGATCGTTGCGAAGTCTGTTTTTCCGATCGAAAGAGTCGTCAGGGTGCCGCTGTCACAGGAAGAGATTGTTTATATCGCAATGATCGTACAGGCATGGATGAATCAAACAAAAGCGGAGAAGGATTTTGTCTTTAAAGCTTTGGTCGTCTGCCGCAACGGGGTATCTGTCTCAAAGCTTCTGCTTGAAACGTTAAAAGGAATGTTTCCCCATTTTCAGTTTATCGGCGCATATGCCGAACGAAATTTTAAGAAATACGAAGAAACAGTCGATTTTATTTTTTCGACCGTGCCTTTAAATACAGGGAAGAAAACGTTTTTGGTCGACCCGATTTTAAATGAGAAAGACCGCTTTTTATTAAAAAAAGAGATCCAAATGTATATCGACCAGGACAGCGAAAAGAAGGCGCTCGAATTAATGTTTCATTTAAAGGATTATATCGATCAGAAAGACTACACGGCTGTAAGAGAAAAAATCGTTTCGTTTTTTAATCAACCGCCGCCGGCTGCAGATGAAAGAACCGATGCAAAAAGCCTTTTTCCGTTTTCAGAGGAACACATCTGCTTTACGGAAGCAGACATGACGTGGGAAGAAGCGCTTGATACGGCCATGAAGCCGATGATGGGAAGGCGTGCAATCGATGAACGCTACAAGCGGCGGGTAACGGACACGTTTGCAGGAGAAAGCTGCCGGATGATGATTGGGCCCTCCGTCTACCTCCCCCATGCAAAACCGCAAGACGGGGTCATGTTTGAAGACTTCAGCATTCTGATCTGCCGCCACAGGGTTGTCATGCCTGACGGCAATCAGGCCAAGGCGCTCGTCGTGTTGGCCCCTGAGGATGACCAGCATCATGTGCCTACACTGCTGCACTTAAACGATCTGTTTTTGAATGAAAAAGCAGCTCAGACGATATGGAAAGCGCGGTCAAAGCGGGAAGTGCTTGAGTGCATCGGCACCCTTAAAAAGAAAGGGGGTGGACGCGGTGAGTGAGGCAGACTGGTTTAAGGAAGAGCTCGTATTCACCGATCTTCATGCACAAACACCGGCGGAATTGCTGGAAACGATCGGCTTTGCTTTAAAGGAATTAGGCTATGTAGAAGACACGTTTACAGATGCAATCATTGAGAGGGAACGAAAGTACCCGACGGGCCTGGCGCTTGAAGACTGCAACATCGGCCTGCCCCATACGGATCGCGAGCATGTCAAACAGGCGTTCATCGCCGTCGTGAAAAACGGCCGCAAATTGCCGTTCATTCATATGGGAACGGAAGACAGGCAGGTGGATATTGATTGCTTTTTCGTATTGGGGGTGACAGACCCTGAAAAACAGGTTGAAATCCTGCAGACCCTTATGGAGAAATTCGATGATGCGCAGTTTGTCAGACGGCTGAACGAGCTTAATGAGAAAAAACAACTGTTCACCTTTTTAAAACATACCGTACGGGAGTGATAGGCATGAAAAAAGTGATCGTAGCATGCGGATCGGGAGTGGCAACAAGCCAGACAGTGGCGTCAAAAGTGAAAAAAATACTGGACCAGAACGGCATCCGCGCCAGCGTTGAAGCGGTCGATATTAAATCACTGGAACAATACATCGCTTCAAGCGATGTGTATATCGCGATTACGAAAGCAAAAAAAGAATATTCCATTCCGACATTAAACGGAATCGCTTTTTTGACGGGCATGGGGCTTCAGGAAGAAACGGAAAGGCTGATTGAATTATTAACATAAGCGGGGGTGATACGGATGGAGCTGTTGCAAGGCATCATTCAGTATGTATTGGATCTCGGCGCAGCCGTATTTGTGCCGCTTCTCATGTTTCTCGTCGGAATCGCTTCAAGAATGAAATGGAAGGATGCCGTCAATGCGGCGGTCATACTCGGAGTTGCATTTGTTGGGATGAACATCGTCATCGGGTTTATGCTGGATGCGCTGACGCCTGCCGCTCAAGCTCTCGTCAAAAGAACGGGCATCCAGCTCAATACGATCGACGGGGGCTGGACATCGCTTGCCACACTGGCATGGGCATGGCCGCTTGCATTTCTGATGTTTCCGCTGCAAATGCTCATTAACGCCGTCATGCTATTTTTCGATAAAACGAAGACGTTGAACGTTGATTTGTGGAATGTGTGGGGAAAGATTTTAACGGCTGTACTCGTCATAGGGGTCACCGGCAATGTATATGCCGCCTTTGTGGTCGCCGCCGTTCAAATGGTGATCGAGCTGATCCTCGCCGACGTCAACCAAAAACAGATCGAGAAGATCACCGGAATACCAGGTGTCACCGTTTCTCACAGCATGATGCTGTTTGCCGTCTTTTTGCTTCCGTTTAACTGGATCATCAGCAAAATACCGCTATTCGATAAACATGTCGACGCAGATACATTAAAAGAAAAAATGGGCGTATTTGCCGAAAATCACGTTATGGGCTTCATCATCGGCCTCCTATTGGGGATGGCGGGGGGCTATTCCGTGCCTGACATGCTGATGCTTGCCATCCAGGCCGCTGCCGCGTTAACGCTGTTTCCGATGGTTGCCAAGCTGTTCATGCAAGCGCTTTCCCCTTTGTCGGACGCCATTTCAGAGTTTATGAAAAACAAATTTAAGAACCGCCGTCTGTTCATCGGTCTCGATTGGCCGATTTTGGCGGGAAGCAGCGAAGCGTGGGTCGCGATGATTCTGATGGTTCCTGTGACATTGATTTACGCCGTTATTTTGCCCGGAAATGCTATTTTGCCGTTCGCAGGCATCATCAATATCTCTTTTGCAGTGCCGGCGCTGATTATTACAGGGGGCAACCTGCTGAGGATGCTGCTCTTAGGGATCATCTCAACGCCTGTATTCCTGTACATTGCGACCTCGTTTGCACCGACAATCACGCAGCTGGCCAAGGATACGAATGCGGTCAATATCGAGAGCGGCCAGATGCTTTCTTGGAGCACGCTGGAATATCCCGTATTCCGCTTTATTTTTGCAAAAGCGGGCGAGCATATCATCTGGCTCATTCCCGCCGCGGTCTGGCTTGGCTTCCTTGTCATATACTGCCGCATGATGAAGAAGCGGACGAAGGAGCTGGAAAAGGAAGAAACCGTTTAAGGAGGCGATCGGTTTGATCTATACGATCACGCTGAACCCGGCCATCGACAGGCTGATGAGGATAACCGGCCGTTTAACCAAGAAAAAAACGAACCGGGTGACAGAAAGCGAATTTGACTTAGGCGGGAAAGGGCTGCATGTCTCACACGCGCTGACCAAATTCGGCGTTGAAAACCTGGCGCTTGGCTTTATCGGTTCAGAAAACCGCAAATTAATGGAAGCGATTCTCGCAGAGAAAAAAGTCCGTCATCATCTGTTTGTTGAAGAGCGGGCATCAACGAGAGAATGCATGATATTTATCGATGAGGCGGATGAAGGAAGTTTGATGATAACAGGGTGCGGCTTTCGCGTATCTGAGGGCAATCACCAAAGGCTGATCCGCTTTCTCGACCGGCATGTCACATCACGGGATTATGCCGTAATTGCCGGTTCAATGCCCCCAGGCTATACGTGCGCAAAGCTTGAAGAGATTCTGTCGATTTTGAAGAAGAAAAGCTGTTTTATCGCGTGCGACCTGTCGGGCAGTGCGCTTGCTGCGGCGGTGGAGATGAAGGTCGATTTTATTAAACCTAATCAGCATGAGGCCGGCGAACTGTTTTACGGGAAAGAGATGCCATTATTGGAGATGTTGTCGCGCCTCGGCGAAAAAATCGGTTATGTCGTCATATCGCTTGGAAAGGACGGCTGCTATGCAACCCGCGGCGGCCGGATGTACCACGTCTCCGTTCCGGCCGTTCGCGAACAAAATGACACAGGCGCCGGCGACGTATTTGTAGGGGCGTTCATCTCCCAGTTGGCAAAAAAAGCGGATTTTCACGACAGTCTGCGTTATGCTGCAGCCTGTTCCGCTTCAAAAGTAACAAAGCACAATTGCACCGATTTTGATATCCAGGAAGCTGAGAGCTTTTTTTCGCAAATTACTATAACGGAATTGGGGGAGGCTCACCATGTTATACCGTAAAGAACGCGAGGATCTATGCAAAGTCGTCAAGCTCATGTTCAGCCGCTTTGAAACAAACGCTGCCGGCGGCAATGTCAGTGTCAGGATGAATGACCGGCATGTTATCATGACCCCGACGTTAATGTCCCAGCAGAAGTTTTGCGACCTCAAGCCGTTTGAAATCCTTGTGGTCGATATGAACGAACAAAAAATTGAGGGCGAAGGCGGCATCACAAGGGAAATCAATATGCATATGGCCTGCTACAGAGAAAGAAAGGACATCGGCTGCGTCCTGCATGCCCACCCTAAAGAATCGCTCGTATTCGCCTCTTTAGGCATGGATCTGCCAAACATTACGGAAGCCACGCAAAAGCTCGGCAGCATTCCGGCGCTCCCGTTTGCCCCCGCCACCTCAAAGGAACTGGCGGAAACGGTCCGGAACGAGGTTCACACAAGACTAGAACAGCCTCTGCCCCAAGCGATGCTGCTGAATAAACACGGCATTCTCGTACTTGATCAAACGCTCCATAAGGCGTACGACATGCTCGAACGGATCGAATACAACGCCTACGCCGCCGCGACAGCGCTTGTGTTTGACGCTTTAAATATAAGGAAGATGAGGGATGAACAATTCAGTTACAACCTGAAGGAATAACCATTTGCGAATTCGGTTTCATTTTTGAATGAGACCGAATTTTTTTATTGAAATGAAAACTTTTTCACGGGGCTGTCAGTCTTACATGTGTACCCGTTTTGAAAATGGGTAATATAACAATGAAACGAAAAAGGAGGCCATATGATGAACAAAAAACCGTTTTTCAAAGCAACGGCGATCATGCTCTCAGGGCTATTAATGCTGTTGGTGTACAGCGGAGCGGCGATTCCTTCGGCTCAAGCTGTGAATGGGAAAAAACCGGTGGTGACGACCCATACATACAAAAACGTGAAGGAATTGAAGTACCCGCAGGTTAAAAACGTCGGCAGCAGATCTTTGCAAAACAAAATCAACAAAGACTTTAAAAACTATATCGAACAATCCTACAAAGACTATCTGAAAAACAAAAAGGACGGCCAACAGCACGGGTATCAAACGGCATACCAAACGTCTTTTGACGTCAAATATCTGACGGGCGAAAAGATCAGCATCCTGACGAAAAACTACGTGTACTCCGGCGGGGCGCACGGCAATACAGCCGTCCGCTCGTTCAACTACGATTTAAAATCAAAAAAACGCGTCTATCTGACAGACGTATTAAACAAAAAATCAAAAATCGATAAAACGAGAACATACATTTACAAATACATTCAAAAGCATCAGGACACGTTCTTCCCGGATGTGAAGAAAAAAGACATTGTCCTTCTTAAAAACACGGCATTCTACTTTACAAAAGACGGGATTGCGATCGTTTTCCAGCAATATGACGTCGCACCTTATGTCGCCGGAAACCCGGTTGTTGCCGTTCCGAAAACGGTCTATCAGTAAATGACAGCCCCTGTTTCGCAGGGGTTTTTGTTTTGAGGTGAGAAAGAATGAGGAGATTTTAGAAGCCCTTTCATAAAACTGTAGCTGACGGGCATGATTCAGCCCGCTGTCAGTCTGCAGATTTTTTCTAAATCAAACAGTTCGGAGACGTGGAAGATGCACTGCTGTCCGCTGATGATCTGGTATCGCTTAAAAACGTATTCCCTGTCTGTTGAAACAGGCACAAGATGTGTAAAGTGTTTTCCAAGGGACTCACCGGTGCTGAAGATTTCACGCCTTGACTCCAGTTCGGAAATGATTTTGCCGATGGGGAGCCGTTCTTCTTTCAGATAACGGCTGGCGGCAATGCATTTGTTTTGACATAGACATAGTTAAATGACAAATAATCATCGCCCCGTTTTAATGAGGAGGTCCTGAATAAAATCTTATCATCAGGCTGAAACAGCTTTGCTTCCTCAGGGGATAGATGATCGTAATCGACATAGGCCTGCCGGAAAACTTCAATATCAACCTTGCCGCCTATCAGCGTTTCGATTGCCTTGGTTGTTGAACCATCCGTTTTGGTCAGCATCTCTTTCACAAGGGAAGTAAGCGATTCAGGCAGAACTTTGCTCATTTCCAATTATGGCACCTCCACACATAGATAGAATATTTTGAAAACTTGTACTATACATCATCACAGGGAGGGTGGTTTGTCTAGAAAAAAAAGTTAAAATTTATCTTATTTTTACAATAAGCAGGGAAGAGGTATAGGAGAGATGAAGGCTGCAAATCTCTCCGTAACAAGATGTGAATATTAAGTGGTTTCACCTTCCAGAACCTTAACAGGCAAGTAGGTTTCAAGCGGCAAATCGTTAAAATCACCATCGACCGCTTTTAGCAGGATATCGATTGCTTTTTGCGATATTGATTGAATAGGCTGCTGGATGGTTGTTAAAGAAGGGAGCAGCGACTGAACCGTTTCCGTTCCATCGTAACCGATCACTTTTAAGCGGCTGGGAATATCTTTGCCGCGTTTTTTGGCTTCAGTCAAGACGGCAGCAGCTATAAGGTCGTCACTGGCAAAAATGCCGTCGGCATTAGGTTGTTCATCAAAGAGCCTTGAGATACATTCTTGATAATTTTGATGAAAAGGAACTTCATATGTAACAGGCTGCCTTCCGTGTTCTTTCATGATGTCTTCATATGCTTTTCTCCTAAGATTTGCAGGTGTTTCAAGCTCGAGCGGTCCATTAATATGGACAATGTGCTTGCACCCTTTTCCGAGCAGCAATTCTGTCGCCTTTTTTCCGCCGGCATAGTTGTCTGATCCCACTACCGGGATATGATTGGATAAATAGTGATCGATTGCGACAATCGGAAGGTTTTGTTTGTGATAATCTAAAATGCCCCTGTTAAACGTTACGGCGATAACGCCGTCAACCTGATTTCGTATCAGCATTTCCAAATATTTTTCTTCTTTATCCTTGCGGTTTAAACTGTTGCAAAGAAGAAGTTTATACCCTTTTTGTGTGCAAATGCTTTCAATATGAAAGGCCAGTTCCCCGAAGAAAGGATTGCTGGAGTTCGGAATGATGAGGCCTATTAAATTTGTGCGTTTTCGGAATAAAGAGCGGGCAAGATCGTTTGGAAAATAGTTGATTTCTTCCATCGCCTTGTACACTCTTTCTTTCGTTTTTTCGCTGATATAACCGCGGTTATTCAGCACCCGTGAAACGGTGGTTGATGAAACACCTGCTATTTTTGCAACATCGTGAATGTTAGGCTTCATGCATTTGCCCCCTGTGTTATTGAAATGGCTTACAATTCTCATCACGCACTTATTTTAGAGAATTGAACCGCTGTGTGCAAGGATTTTCCATGAATCTCCGCGAGGGTCTTTTTTGTCGCCTTTGTAAAAATGTATGTCAACCGGTTGACATATGAAACCGGTTGACATAAAATTCATTTGAAAGCGCTTTTAAATTTTGTTGGAATGGTGGTTTAAGGTGAAAAAAGCGTCTGGCATGGAAACGTCCATGTGAAAAACGGCTTCAAAAGAAAACGTTTTCACGAGATGGTGTCCAAACGATTCAAAGCCGGCAGAGGCAAATGTCATGTTAAACATCCGTCTTTTCGTGTAAAGAGAGGCGCCCGGAATGCGGAATGACGGCACAAATGCAGTTAAGCAATTTCAAATAATGGTCAAGGGAGCAGTGAAAATGAAAGGCTCAAAAATTCTGTATTGGAAACTAAGCGCTTATTTTTTCTTTTTCTTTTTTACTTGGTCTTCCAGCTATTCTTTATTTGCGATTTGGTTAGGGCAAGAAATCAATTTGACCGGGTCTGCGACGGGCATTATCTTTTCTGTAAACGCTATCTTTACTTTGTGCATGCAGCCTTTGTACGGTTTTATCTCCGATAAGCTCGGGCTGAAGAAAACCATATTATTTATGATCAGTTTGCTTCTCGTATTTACGGGTCCCTTTTATATTTTCGTCTACGGACCGCTTTTGCAATACAATGTCTTTCTTGGGGCTATCGTCGGGGGAGTTTATTTGGGAACTGCTTTTCTCGCCGGAATCGGTGCGATTGAAACCTTCATTGAAAAGGTCAGCCGAAAATATCAATTTGAATATGGAAGAACAAGGATGTGGGGTTCCCTCGGCTGGGCTGCGGCGACATTTTTTGCAGGTCAGCTGTTCAACATCGATCCGAATATCAACTTCTGGGTTGCGTCCGTTTCAGCAGTCATATTGGTGGCCATTATTGTTTCTGTAAAAATTGAGATGACAGATGATGAAAAGGAAAGGGCAGACTCGGTCAGGTTAAAAGACGTCGGAGGGCTTTTTCTCTTAAAAGACTTCTGGTTTTTGATGTTGTACGTGATCGGCGTAACATGCGTGTACGGCGTCTATGACCAGCAGTTCCCGCTTTACTACGCTTCCTTGTTTCCGACTCCGGCCTTGGGGAACCAAGTATTTGGATACCTTAACTCATTCCAAGTATTCATTGAAGCGGGCATGATGTTTCTTGCACCTTTCATCGTCAATAAGCTCGGCCCTAAAAAAAGTTTGATTTTAGCGGGGCTTTTAATGGCTTTCCGTATTATCGGTTCCGGACTTGTCAGCGGACCGGTCGGAATTTCGTCGATGAAACTCATTCATGCTTTAGAATTGCCGATTATGCTGATTGCGATGTTTAAATATTTGGCGACTAATTTTGATACTCGTCTTTCATCCGTTCTTTATCTTGTCGGCTTTCAATTCGCATCCCAAGTAGGCACGTCGATTTTTTCGCCGCTTGCGGGAGGTTTATACGACAGCATCGGATTTCGGCAGACTTATCTCATCATGGGAGCAATGGTTCTTTGTTTCACCATTATTTCGATTTTCACTTTGCTAGACTCAAAGAAAGACATTGAATTGGCTCAAAGTCTACAAAGAAAACATATATAGAGAGGATGTCACAGATGAATAGAATTCAGCAGGCGGAAGAAGCATTGAAGAAAGCCGGGAAAAAAGTGAAACACCGCTACCGAATGGGCTATCACATGATGCCCCGTGCAAACTGGATAAATGATCCAAATGGTCTTATTCAATATAAGGGGGAGTACCATGTCTTTTATCAGCATCATCCGTATGATGAGAATTGGGGACCGATGCATTGGGGCCACTTGAAGAGCAGGGATCTCATTCACTGGGAGCACTTGCCGATCGCTTTAGCACCAGGAGACGAATTTGATGAGAGCGGCTGCTTCTCAGGAAGCGCAGTCGAATATAACGGCGAACTCGCTTTAATCTATACAGGGCATAATATGATAGATGAAGAGAAAGACGATTTCTATCAAAATCAGAATATAGCTGTCAGCAAAGACGGTATCGTCTTTGAAAAACTGAAAGAAAACCCTGTCATTGCAGAGCCGCCGGAAGACAGCGCACGCCACTTTCGCGATCCGAAAGTATGGAAGCATCATGAGACCTGGTATATGGTGGTCGGAAACTCCTCAAAAGAGAACGTTGGACGGGTCATTTTATACCGCTCGCCTAACTTTGTAGATTGGGAATATGTAGGCATCCTCGCCCAAAGCGACGGAAATCTCGGCTTTATGTGGGAATGTCCGGATTTCTTTGAATTAGACGGCAAACACGTTTTGCTGATTTCCCCTCAGGGTATAGAGGCGGATGGTGATTCATATCAAAATCTGTATCAAACAGGCTATTTGATTGGAGACTATGATGAAGAAACGAATGAGTTTGTACATGGCTCCTTTAAAGAGCTGGACCATGGCCACGACTTTTATGCCGTGCAAACTTTGTTGGATGACAAAGGGCGCAGAATTGCGATTGGCTGGATGGATATGTGGGAGTCAGAGATGCCGACGAAAGCGGACGGATGGTGCGGGGCTTTAACTTTGCCGCGTGAATTGACGTTGAAGGATGATCACAAAATTTTAATGAATCCCGTCGAGGAGACTAAATTACTTCGTGAATCGGAACATCATGAATGTGCCAATCAATCGATTTCCAGCAGCTATTTTATAAAGACAGCCGAAAAGCTTCTTGAAGTGATGGCCGTTTTTGATTTGACAATTTGCAGTGCCGAAACGGTTGGCTTAAAGATTCGGGGGATTGAACAGGAAGAGACAATCATCCAGTACAGCTTGGTTGATCAGAAGCTGACGCTCGACTGTTCAAAGTCCGGCAAAACGCGGGACGGTGTGAGAAGCGTACGGCTTGAGGCGGAGGAGAAGCTCACCTTGCATCTGTTTCTTGACAGATCGTCTATTGAAGTATTTGCGAACCATGGTGAAGCGACAATGACCAGCCGCATATATCCCAATGAAGGAAGAGCCGGGATTGAGCTGTTTTCTGAGAAAGGCAATGTACGGGTTGAAGAGTTCAATTACTGGACGTTGAGAGATATTTGGAAAGGCGATGAAGCCAAATGAGCAGAATATTTTGCATCGGTGAGACGTTAATCGACTTTATACCGATCCAAAAAGAAACCCCCTTGCAACATGTCACGGGCTTTGAGCGCGTAGCCGGAGGAGCGCCTATGAATGCCGCGATTGCCGCTGCTAAATACGGCGCCCGTGCGGCATTGCTGACGAAGGTTGCCAACGATGATTTTGGCGATTACTTAATCAGCGTTCTTGAAGAAAATGGAGTTGACACTTCCTATATCGTTCGAAGCGACGAAGGTGAAACCGGATTGGCATTTGTATCCGTAGACAAGTCCGGCGAAAGAAGCTTTCATTTTTATCGGAAGAATGCAGCCGATTTGCTGCTTTCGGCAGATGAGGTTAAATCTGAATGGTTTCATAAAGGGGATCTTCTTCATTTCTGTTCAATTGATTTAGTTGAAAGTCCAATGAAACAGGCGCATATGAAGGTGATCAATGACTTCCGGGAAGTCGGCGGAATTGTTAGTTTTGATCCAAATGTCAGGCTCCCGTTATGGCCTGATGAAACAAGCTGCCGTCATACGATCAAGCAGTTTTTACCGCTGGCGGATATTGTAAAAGTATCACTTGAGGAATTGCCGTTTATCACAAATATTGATGATGAGAAGGAAGCGATTGCTTCGCTTTTTACCGGCAATGTTAAAATCGTTGTGTTGACAAAAGGGGGAAACGGTGCGTCGATTTATTTGAAATCCGGCGAAACCTACGAAGATAAAGGATTTAAAGTCGCTGTTTCAGATACAACCGGCGCGGGCGACGCCTTTATCGGAGGCTTTTTATCAGAGTTGGCACTACTCGATGTATCGAACGAGACGCTGTGTGAACGAGTACGCAAGCACCATCGAAGATTGTTGGAGTTTGCCAATGCAAGCGGCGCCTTAACTGCTTCTGTGAAAGGAGCGATACACGGTGCACCGGGCAGACAGCATGTGATGAATCTAATTTCAACAAGTGCAGATAGAGATTAATCTGAGAAAAAGCGGCTGCAGTGTCTTGCAGCCGCTTCCCGCTTTATTCGGTATTACGCTCTTTCCTCAAACAGCTTCGCAATCTCAACGACAACGTTCACAGCTTTCACCATATGATCCGCGGAAATGTATTCGTATTTGCCGTGGAAGTTTTCCCCGCCTGTAAAGATATTCGGACAAGGCAGTCCCATGTAAGAGAGCTGTGAGCCGTCGGTTCCGCCGCGAATCGGTTTGACGACCGGCTCGATGTCCAGGTTTTTCATCGCCTGGTAGGCGATATCGACGATTTCCTTCACCGGCTCGATTTTTTCTCTCATGTTGTAATATTGGTCATTCATGACAACGCTGATGCTGTCTTTTCCGTATTGCGCCCTCAGGTCGTCTGCGATTTTTTCCACTGCTGCTTTCCGCTCGTTAAAACGGTCTTTGTCAAAATCCCTTATGATGTAGTGCAGCTTCGTTTCTGAGACATCACCATTGATCGAAAGCAGATGATAAAAGCCTTCATAACCTTCTGTACATTCAGGAGCTTCTGCTTCCGGAAGCCCCGCGTGGAATTTCATTGCGATTTTGGCGGCGTTGACCATTTTACCTTTTGCCGTACCCGGGTGAACGTTTGTTCCTTTGCACGTAATTTTCGCGGCTGCGGCATTGAAGCTTTCGTATTGCAGTTCCCCGAGCGGACCGCCGTCAACCGTATACGCGTATGAGGCGTTGAATGCCGTCACATCGAATTTATGAGGGCCTCTTCCGATTTCTTCATCAGGCGTAAACGCCACTCTGATCTTGCCGTGTTTGATTTCGGGATGGCTGATCAAATATTCCATCGCCGTCATGATTTCAGCGATGCCGGCTTTGTTGTCGGCTCCGAGCAGCGTCGTCCCGTCCGTCGTGATCAATGTTTGGCCTTTGTAACCGGCAAGCTCGGGAAATTCCTTCGGAGATAACACCACGCCGAGCGGTTCGTTGAGCACGATGTCTTTTCCGTCATACTGTTCAACGATTTGCGGATTGACATTCTTTCCGGTAAAATCGGTCGCCGTATCGACATGAGCCAAAAAACCGATCGTCGGCACCTGCTTCTCTGTATTGGCCGGAAGCGTTGCCATGACATAGCCGTTTTCATCGATCGTGACATCCTCCATGCCGATCTGCTTTAATTCTTCAACGAGCATATTTGCGAGCGTCAGCTGGCCCGGTGTAGAAGGGCACGTCTCACTGTTTTCGTTTGACTGCGTATCGACCTTTGCATATGTAATCAGCCGTTCAATCAATTTGTTCTTCATGCTTCCCTCATCTCCATTTGTTGGTTTTATGTTTATCTTATCATTCATGGCGGGCGAATCGAAAACTTTTATTCGTGTATAGAAAAATTTAGTATAATATAGTTCTAAAGGATCATCACAATTGTAAGGGAGTATCCAAATGGCTAAAGGTTATACAAATGAAGGAACGAAATGGGAGTTTGCACATTCATTCTGGCTTGTGTTCACATGGGTTCCTTTTGGATTTTTAAGCTGGTTTGCATTTATTTATATCGCAGCGCGAACTAAACAAAGAAAATGGTTATTTGCCGGGATCGGATATGCAGCGGCTGTTTTATTCGCTGCTTTTACAGCCAGAACGTTCTTCTTCGATTTGGCAATGAAAGCATTACTCGTCGTTTGGATCATCTCGATCATTCATGCTTTCAAAACAAGGGCAGAATATTTGGTGCGGCTTGAAGCCGTATATCGGATCAAACGGGCAGATATGAATGAGCTGAGGGAGGAGCTTAAACATGAACAGGCGCCGCACGGCTTAACCGGAACAACGCTTACAAAGAATAAATAAAATCCGCTATATCCGTTGAAATAGCGGATTTTTTCATGCAGAGAAAAAATTCCTCATTTTTGAAACTTTTCTCATCGATTCTCCTCTCTAATGTTTGAAGGAGGCGCAGCAGTGAACCAAATCAGATTAGTAAAGAAAGCTGTAGCAGGAAATGCCAAAGCGTTTGAAACGCTTTTTCAAAAGCACAGTGATCGGCTTTACAGGACAGCTTACTTATATGTACGCAATAAGGAAGACGCATTGGATATCGTACAGGAGACGGCATACAAGGCATATTTATCGATTTCCCAGCAGAGGAATCCCGAATATTTTCTGACATGGCTGACGAAAATCCTCATTCATCATGCGTATGCCTTATTGGATAAGAAAAAGAAAGTGGTTTTAATGGATAGGCCGCTTCAGGACGAAGGACGGGTGCGTGACATGCCTGCGGACGACAGAATAGGGCTGCTAGAAGCCGTTCAGCGATTGCGGAAGGAATATCAAACAGCCATTATTCTATTTTATTATCACGACCTGCCGATTCATCATATCGCCGAGGCAATGAATGCTCCGGAAGGAACCGTTAAGACATATTTGAAAAGGGCGAAGCTTGAATTAAAACAATTGCTGACAGGAGGAGAAGACGCATGGACAAACAATGGTTCGAACATGAAGTAGATAAGATTGATGTTCCTCAAAAAGAAATCCGCGAATCGATTGATAAAGGCATCAAGCGGGCCAAACGGGAAAAAACGTTTCAACCGAAGCGCGCTGTGAAAAGGATTGTTTTTGCTTCAGGGGCGGCCGCCGTGCTCCTTCTCGGAAGCGGCTTCGTTTCCCCGGCGATGCAAAGCGTATTGGCGGACGTCCCGCTGTTTGGGAAAGCGTATCAACAATTCCATGACTTTGTCGGTCAAAACTTGGTGGCGGGCCAGCTTGTCACTGAACTGAATGAGAAAGCGTCCAGCAACAACATAGACGTGACGGCGACAAGCGTTTATTTTGACGGCGGAATCATCGGCATGACGTTTAAGGTGAAAAGCGATACAAGAAAAGATTTAGACGATGGAGCGAAAATAATTGATTTTACCTTATTTAACGGTGAGCGGAAATGGGTTATCGCTTCTCAAGGTGGTTTGAAGAAAACAAATGACGGCTATACCGGCTACATTCAAATTGACTATCCCGACAAACGTATACCCGATGAGCTGACACTCCCGGTTACGATCACAAGCATCAATGGCATCAGAGGAAAATGGAGGTTCGACATTCCGGTTGCAAAGCTGCCGTATAAAACGCTTCACATAACCAAAAACAACGCACAATCGTCTCAAGGTCATAAGCTCGCCGTAAAAACGGTAATTCTCGGAAAAGAATCGACTGTCATCGACTATGAAGTATCCAATTCACAGGAACATCCAAACGATCGTACATCGATTATGAAAGTGACGGATGACAAAGGAAACGAAATCCCTCGTATAAGCGGAGGGCAGTGGACGACAGACAGCAAAAAAACCGGAAGCAGAGTTCATCACGAAGAGAGGCTCATCCTGGAGAAAGTGAATAAAGGAACAAAATACCTTACGATTGAGGCTGGCTACAGCATGGCAGATTCCGAAAAAACGCTCCCTCTCACAAAAGCGCCCGCCGTGTTAAGCGCTGACCGTCATGACTTCCAGATTGCCGTTGATCAGGTGAAGAAAAACGGCAGCAAACTGTCTGTCGACTATCATCTGAAACATGTCGATCTGTCTAAGATCGACATTGACAGCATGCAAAATTTTTTAGAAACGATGTCGCTGGTTGATTCGGATTACGAAGGTTTTGACGAAGCGCCGAGGGGACACAGCGTAAAAGGCAATTTTACAAAAGTGCTTGACCCGGAAAAGCTCCGTTTCCGCTCAGACTTTACGTTAGATGGTGAATTTGGAGCGAAAAACTTCAGTCTTGACAAATATTCCCTGGATGTCGAATTTGCTTATTTAAGCACATTTTATTCTACGCCGTTTAAGCCGATAAAAGTGCAATTGCCGCAGTAAATGGTAAGATCCGCTGTTTTCCTTAAAAACAGCGGATTGTCTGCTGTTGATGGTCCCCCAACCTGAAAAATTTCCTCTCCCAAAGGAAAAAATGTGCATCAAAAAGAAAGCGTTTTCAATGTAAAGTAAAAGCAAACAACCAAAAAAAGGGGGAGGTCATGTGAGCAGGATGGCGAAGGTGACCGAGACGTTTGAACGGGTCGCTTTTAAAATAACAAGCTTCAAATATATCATGGCCATTAAATCGGCGTTTGTCACGCTGATGCCGGTTATCATTGCCGGGGCGTTTGCGGTTTTGATGCAGAATATGGTGATGAGTCCCGAGACGGGGCTGGCGGTTTTCGGGCCTTTTCGCTTTTTGTCTGCGCTTGAGCCGATTATGGCATCGATCAATTATGCGACGCTGAACTTTATCACGATCGGCGCGGTGTTTTTGATCGGGATTGAGCTCGGGAAGCTGAATGGGCATGAATCGTTTTTCCCGGGCTTGATGGCGTTGATGTCTTATATCTCCGTCATTCCATCGACAGTGCTGCTGGAAGTGAACGGTTCAATGCAGGAAGTGATGAACGTGCTGGCTAAGGAATTTACGGACCCGAAGTCGCTGTTTTTAGGCATGTTTATTTCGATTTTGTCCGTTGAAATCTTCAGCAAGCTTGCAAGCATGGACCGGCTCAGGATTAAAATGCCGGACAGCGTGCCGGCCAATGTCTCTGTATCGTTCGGGACTTTATTTCCTTCCATTATTACCGTCACGATCATCGCCAGCTTCGGATTTGCGTTTCATCGGCTGACGGGCGTATACCTTCATGAAGCCGTATACAATATCGTGCAAAAACCGCTTGAAGGCGCTATTCAAGGCCTTCCCGGCATTCTGCTGCTAGTGTTTGTTGCGCAGTTTTTCTGGGTGATCGGCATACACGGAAACCAGATGGTGAAGCCGATCAGGGAGCCTTTGCTGCTCGCTTCGATCACCGTTAATATGAATGCTTATGCAGCGGGTGAATCGATTCCGAATATCATTACGATGCCGTTTTGGGATGTGTACATGAGCATCGGCGGCTCCGGCGTCACAATCGGCCTGTTGATCGCGATTTTTATTGCGGGAAAACGGGAGGATTTGCGCAGCATTACAAAAATTTCGTTCGGTCCCGGCATCTTCAATATCAATGAACCGGTCATCTTCGGGGTTCCCGTTATGCTGAATCCGCTAATGGCGATCCCGTTTATTGTAACGCCGCTTGTGACGGGTACAATCGGCTACATCGCGACAGCGGCGGGTTTTGCCGGAAAAGCCGTCGTCATGGTGCCGTGGACGACGCCTCCGATTATCAACGCGTGGCTGTCGACAGGGGGAAGCCTCGGCGCCGTCGTCACACAAATCGTATGCATCATCGTTTCCGCACTTATTTATCTTCCGTTTGTGATGTTGTTGAATCGAAGCCTTACGGTCAGTTCTGAAAAAAATGTTTCCATGTAAAGGCGATGAAAGGAGCGAACGAAATGGCCAGGCAAACGTGGAAGATTCCCGACGATTTTATTCTGGGCGCTGCAGCATCGGCATGGCAGACAGAGGGCTGGGACGGGAAGCGGCCGACACAGGATTCCTATTTGGATATGTGGTACAAGAATGATCCTGATGTATGGCATGACGGATACGGACCGGCGGTGGCAACCGATTTTTATAACCGCTACAAAGAAGATATTCAATATATGAAAGACATCGGGCTAACCCACTTCCGGACGTCGATCAACTGGTCGCGGTTTCTTTTGGATTATGAAACCGCCGAAGTTGACGAGGTGTATGCAGGCTACATTGATGACGTCATCGATGAGCTGAAGAGATGCGGAGTAGAGCCGATGCTTTGTCTTGAACGCTACGAAATTCCGGCTGTCTTGCTGGAACAGTACGGCGGATGGGGATCGAAACACGTGGCTGGCTTATTTGCGGCATATGCGGAAAAAGCGTTTGAACGGTATGGGGACAGGGTGAAATACTGGTTTACCTTTAATGAACCGATCGTGCCGCAAACTCGGATCTACCTTGACGCGATTCGCTATCCGTACGAGCAGAATACAAAAAAATGGATGCAGTGGAACTATCATAAAGCACTGGCGACGGCAAAGGTCGTGGAGCTTTTTCGGAAAAGGAAGCCAGGTTTCAGAGAAGGCGCAAAAATCGGCGTCATTTTAAATCCTGAGGTCACGTATGCGAGGTCGAGCGCGCCACATGATCAGAAAGCGGCCCAAATTTATGATTTATTTTTTAACAGGGTTTTTTTAGATCCGAGCATTAAAGGCGTCTATCCCGATGAATTGATGGAGCTCTTGGTCAAACACGACATCCTTTTTGAACATGATGAAGAGGAGCTTTCCGTCATCAAGCGGAATACGGTCGATTTTGTCGGCGTGAATCTGTATTATCCGAAGAGAGTTCAAGCGCCTTCAAGGCAATGGAATGAATCGACGCCTTTTCATCCTGCTTATTACTATGAGCCCTTTGAGCTGCCCGGCCGAAAGATGAATCCGTTCAGAGGCTGGGAGATCTGCCCGCGCATTGTGTACGACATGTCAATGAGGCTTAAACATGAGTATGGAAATATCGAATGGCTGATTGCGGAAAACGGCATGGGCGTCGAACATGAGGAGCGTTTTAAAAACGAAGAGGGGGTCATTCAGGACGACTACAGAATCGATTTTATTTCGGCCCATTTGCGAGAGGCAATGAAAGGGATCGCCGACGGCGCAAACTGCAAAGGATATATGCTTTGGGCGTTTACGGACAACGTCTCTCCGATGAACGCCTTTAAAAACCGCTACGGCCTTGTTGAAATCCGATTGGAGGACAACCGCAGCAGGGCGTTGAAAAAATCGGCATACTTTTATCGGAATATCATCAAAAACAGACGGTTTGAAACAGAGGAATTCCGGTATAAATAAAAACGTGGCAGCGACCATCCCGCTCATAAACGGGATGGTCCTTCTTTATGGGGGAAAATAACCTTTATTTGAGTCCCGTGACTAGGTTTGCTGAAGATTTCAATATGACCTTCGTGTTCATGAATAATCTGTCTGGCAATTGCCATGCCCAGTCCGGTGCCTGATGTGTTGGAAGAAGCGTTCGTTCCTCTGTAGTAGCGGTCAAATAAATGCTCCAATGTTTCTTTTTCCATGCCAACTCCATTGTCTTCTATGATAACAGTTAAAGACTGAGACTCACTGTTTTCAATCAAGACCTTAATTTCAGTGCCAGGAGGGTTATGTTTAATACTGTTGGCAATCAGGTTTTCAAAGGCGCGCTGCATGTATTTTTCATCCATATAAAAAGCAATTGTATCTTGGTCCGCCTGAAACTCGAATTGTTTATCCTTCGATTCAGGCAAGCTTTTCAGACCGGTTAAAGTTTCCCTTAACAAGCCCACTATGTCCTTTTCTTCTTTTTGAATCGGAAAGGCATCATTTTTCAAACGGAAGGTGAGATTGAATTCTTCTATTAATTCTTCCATATACTCTACCCTCTCGTTCATAATGTTTGCAAAATCCCTTACCTTTTCCTTGTTCCACTCATGTTTTTCAGATGATAAAAGAATGGTATATCCTTTAATGACTGACAATGGCGTTTTTAAGTCATGTGAAACGCCTGTCATCCATTCTTCCCTCGTTCTATCCAACTTTTCGCTTTCCGCTTTGTTTTTCTGAAGAATCACCGTAAGATTGCTCATTGCATTCATGAGTTCCTGATATAGTTTATATCCGGGTTTTTTCTTTTTCTTTGGTATGAAAGAGTGAGATGCCGGCTCGGCATATGTTCCTTTGGAGAGATTTTCGATCCATGAAACGATGTAAAGCAAAGGAGCCCCCAGCTGCTTTCCGAAATACAGCGCAACAATAACCCCGATCATGATCATGGAAAGAATCCAAAGCTGGTTTGTCCAATATAGAAACGGATTGTCGGATTTAAATGGTTCACCCATAATCCACGTCAATGTCCTCCCGTCTTTCGTGTCAAACCATGTTGAGAGATGAAAGCCTTTTTTAGCGGGGTAAACATAATCAGAGACAAGCTCGCCGGGAATATAGTGGCTTGGAATATTGTCCGGCTTGTTGAAGGAATAAAGCTCATTTCCCTTTTCATCAAGAATCTGGATCCACATATGGTATTCCTTTAAATGGCTGATCGTCTCAGCTTTAACGAATACTCTCCCGTCTTTTACAGCGGTTTGCCGAACTATGCTTGATAACGAAAGGGGTGATTTGTGCGGCTCCCGGTCATTTAGAAAAAAAGTGAAAAAAAGCGTGCTGATGACGAATAGAGCGGTGCAAATCGCAATCAGCAGAATGATTCGGGATATAAAGTGAAACGCAATGCGGTCTCTCAGCTTCATTGCGTTTCACCCGTCTGCTGAACTTCAAAAATATAACCCAGTCCCCTAGCCGTTTTAATCCATTTTGGACGGCCCGGATCTTTTTCGATTTTTTCCCTCAGCCGGCGTACATGGACCATGACCGTACTGTCGCCGTTGTAAAATTCACCCCATACATCCCTGTAGATCTTTTGCTTGCTTAATATTTGATTGGGATGGCTGCAAAAATACAACAACAGCTTAAATTCCTGCGCAGGGCATTCGATTTTTCTTCCATTCACAACAAGCTTCCCTGATGTTTCATCAACTTGAAAGTCCCCGAAATCATAAGACGGCTTGGACGGTGAGGGCGCGGCACCTTTAGATCGTTTTAACTGGGCTTTCACGCGGGCAACGACTTCAAGAGGGTTGAAAGGTTTGGTAATATAATCGTCTCCGCCAAAACTAAAACCTTGCAGTTTATCCAAATCAGACGTTTTCGCTGTAAGGAAAAGAACGGGGATATTCGTAAACCGGCGAAATTGATTGCAAAGAGCAAACCCATCGGTATCCGGAAGCATTACATCAAGCAGTACAATATCAGGCTGCTGCTGTTTTAACAGATAGAGCGCTTCCTCTCCATTTTCGGCATTTAAGACATGAGAGAACCCTTCATTTTCAAACACCACGTTTAATAAATTCAAAATATGCTGGTCATCATCGACGATTAACACTTTGCACTCTCCGAAAGAATGATTCATTTTATGACCTCCACAAATGATACGCTTTCATTTTCACATGAAATAGCTGGCAAAGGAAGTTATGCCGGCTTTAATTTAAGAGATGTTTAACTTTCTTACAATTTTTTATTTCTCACTGCAATCATAAAACGTTAAACAAACCTTTGGAACAGAAGAAAGCTTAGAATATGTAAGCTGCGTGTCCATATATTCGCAGCTGTTTTTGTGTGTTTAGGTAATGTTCAGAAAGAGTTTAAGGCGCATTTATGCAAATGGCTCTATGATAAAGGCGAGGTGAGGAACAGTGATACAAAATGTTGTATTGACAAAAAATTTAACGAAAAAATTCGGAAAGCAAACATCGGTCAGCGGATTAGATATGAGAATCGAAAAAGGGCAAATATATGGTTTCCTGGGCCCGAACGGAGCTGGAAAAACGACAACGATCAGGATGCTGTTAGGCTTGATCAAGCCTACAGAAGGGAATATTCAGCTATTTGGCCAGGATATCCGCAAAAACCGCATGCAAATTCTGCAGAGAATCGGTTCTCTGGTTGAATCGCCATCATATTACGGAAATTTAACAGGAAGGGAAAATCTTGAGGTCATTCGCAGGGTTCGGAATTTGTCTGAAGCACGGATTTGCAGAAGCGCTTGAGATCGTCCGTCTGTCAAAAGCGGCTGATCGGTTAGCAAAAGAGTATTCGCTCGGGATGAAGCAAAGATTAGGAATTGCGGCCGCTTTAATGAGCAAACCTGATCTTCTGGTGCTGGATGAACCGACGAACGGACTCGATCCTGCCGGCATTCACGAAATCCGGGAGTTGATCAAGGAGCTCCCGGATAGATACGGGATGACTGTTTTAGTATCCAGCCATTTGTTGAGCGAGATTGATCAAATGGCGACACAAGTCGGGATTATTATGAACGGTAAGCTCATTTTCCAAGATGACATCGAGGCGTTGAGGAAAAAGCAAAAACCGCTCCTGAAAATTGGCGTGAATAATATTTATGAAGCCCAATCTATCATACAGAACCGGGGATTGCATGCAGAACTTCGGGAAGGAAATTTGTGGATCAGCGAAACATCCCCCGAGTTTGTTTCAGAAGTCAACGGAATGCTGGTGAAATCGGGAGTTTCTGTTTACCGGTTAGAAGAAGTAAAACGTTCTTTAGAAGACATCTTCCTGGAGCTGACAGGTACAGAGGGGAGCTTATGAAACAAGTGCTGTACGGCGATCTCTTGAAACTCAAGCGTTCCTCTTTGTTTATCGCAGTTTTCCTAGTCCCCCTTGTTGTTCTGGCATATGAGCTGTTAAATCTAACTTACCGTGTGGAATATGTCCAAAGGCAAGCTGAAATGTTCAAGGCCTCTTCTATGTGGCAGTATATGCTTTTTGACAACAGCATGCTGTTTGGATTGGGTTTTCCGTTAGCCGTTACGATCATTGCTTCCATTATTGCAAATATAGAGCATCAGACAAATTCATGGAAGCAAACGCTGTCTCTGCCAATATCAAGAGTAAGGATTTACTTAAGCAAATATATTTGGCTTTTCAACAGTCTGCTTTTAACTGCGGCGGCATTTGCAATAGGCATGGTTGTCCTTGGGAAGGCTTTGGGATTTGAAGGGCCGGTACCGTGGGGGCTTCTATTCGGAGACAGCTTTGCCATGCTGCTTACGGCGCTGCCGATCATGTCTTTTCAATTATGGCTGTCCATCACATTTAAAAACCAGGCCTTTTCGATTCTCATCGGTACGATCAGCTCGATTGTCGGTCTATTTTTAGCTGCCGGAATGACAACGCGGTGGTTTCCGCTCGCTTACCCGAGCCAGTCATCGACCGTCATTTTGCAATATGAGGGTCTTGGGGTCAATCCGGACCTATCCGCTTTTGTCGTGATTAATGTTTTTGCCGGAGTGGCGCTTTTGTTCATGGGGGCCTTTCATTTTAAAAAGCGAGATGTGCTGTAGGAGGATGTATGATGTTAAAAAATATATTGGCTGCCGAAAGGTTGAAATTAAAACGCTCGAAAATCTGGGTGTTGTATGTTTTGGCTCCTTTTATCAGCGTCATATTGGCTTATACGAACTTTCACAATAACTATAAACTGTTTGTGCAGCCGGGCGACAACGAATGGATTGAAGCCTGGACTCAGGTTGCCGTTTTCATGGGATCCTTTGTACTGCCAATTCTTGTAGGCATTTATGCTGCATTTGTCTGCAGAGGAGAACATATAGGAGGAGGGTGGAAGCAGCTTTTGGCTCTCCCGGTTTTAAGATCCCGTGTTTTCTTTGCGAAAAGCGTCATGGTTGCGGTGATGGTGGCTGCGACGATGGGCATCTTATTCATCCTCTTTATGATGGTCGGCTTTCTTAACGGGCTAAAAGGAGATCTGCCTTTTTTCGCGATATTGGGATACGTTGCCCAAGGATCGATTGCCTGCCTTCCGCTTATCGTTCTGCAGCTGATCGTTTCCATCAGGTTTAAGACATTCGGGATCCCGCTTGCGGTCAGCATCGGCTTTACTTTGCCGTCCATACTTGCCATAAATACGCTATTGGGGCAAATATACCCTTGGACTCTGCCTATGCTCGGGATGTCTCCTCCTGATGAGTCGCCTATTGATTCATACCTGTTGTTTTATGGTGTACTAATTGTTTTGTTTATCTTATTCACGGTGCCGGGGGTAAGAAATTTCTCACGGAGAGATATGGTTTAAGGTCATGAAAAAGCCGCAGCATCGGGCAAGGAACGCATTGATTGTGGAGGGAGCAGACAGGAAAGAAGCCGGAAAGGATTTCTCTATGATATCATCCCGAGAAACGGAATGATATCATAATTCGATATTGCCTATTACCGCAAACCGCTACGCAAAATACTCCGGCCGGTTGATCATAATTTGCTTGTTCATCTGGCTGATGATGCCTTCACAGCGGAGCTTTTTCAAGACGGCGCTGACGGTTTCGCGGGAGGTGCCGGAGATTTTGGCGATTTCCGCCGCCGTGATCGGGCAGCTGATGACGGTTGAGTCGCGTTCTTTTTCACCGAGGCTTTCGGTCAGGTAATAGATCGCTTGCGTCACCCGGTCGTGCGCATGCGAGAGCGTGATTCGCTTAAGCCTTTCTTCATGAAGGGCGAGAATGTCGGATAATTCATTGAGAACATCAAAAAGGAGCGTTTTATTGTCCCTTACGAGATCTTCAAAGATGTTCATGGGAATATAGTAGAGTTCGATATCTGTCAAGGCTTCGGCGGAATAATGGTAATGCTCGTCGCGAAACAAGCCGCCGAATGGAAAAAGCGTATGGGGGCGTACGTAGTCGGTATAAAACATCGATCCCGTTTCGTTTGATTTTTCGAGTTTAATAAAGCCGTCAAGAAGAAGATACATCCGTTCCCGGGGGTCATCTTCCATAAATAAAATCTGGCCTTTATGATAGGTGCGCCAATAGATGAACTGTTTGATGTTTTCCAGTTCTTTTTTATTCAGGGAAGCGAATAGAGGAAACTTTTTCAGATGATGTATGATGTCTTTGTTTTTCATATGAAACGACCACCCTTATCCGTTATTCTTATGATTGTGGCTTATCATTTTAAATTTTACATGTTTTGGGCGGCAGGCAAAAGGAAGAACCCTTCCCGAGCCCTTCCTCATGCCGCTTAGCCCTGTTCGACAATCGTGCCGGCTCTGCCTTCAAGGGCTTCTTTCGCCATTTGAAGGGAGGTGATCACCGCTTTGTTTCCCTTCGCTGCTTCGGCAAACTGAATGGCAGCTTTGACTTTTGGCAGCATGCTTCCTTCTGCGAATTGTTTTTCTTCTATATAGCCTTTCAGCTCTTCGGTTGTAACGCGTTTGAGCGCCCGTTCCGTCGGTTTTAAATAATTGATTGCGACATAATCGACGGCGGTTAAAATAATCAGTTCGGTTGCCTGAACCAGCTCTGCTAATTTGCAAGCGGCAAAATCCTTGTCGATGACCGCGTCGATGCCGCTGACGGCCCGGTTGTCTTCAATGACTGGAATGCCTCCCCCGCCGGCCGCGATGACAATATGGCCTTTTTCGACTAAATCGTTGATGACATCGTATTCAAGGATGGATACAGGGGCAGGTGACGGTACAACGCGGCGCCAGCCTCTTCCCGCGTCCTCTTTAAAGACGATGTCCCCGTTTCCGCTGTTCATCAGCTCTTTCGCCTCTTGTTCGCTGTAAAACGGTCCGATCGGCTTCGTCGGGTTGCGGAAAGCTTCATCATCGCCGCTGACAGCGACGCGGGTGATGACGGTTGCCGCATGTTTGTCTTTTCCTTTCGCATGGAGAGCTTCATCGATTGCGTTTTGCAGCCAGTAGCCGATCATTCCCTGTGTCATCGATACACACGTTTCAAGAGGCATTGCCGGCGTTTTTGGGGAGTCTGCCGCTTTTTGCTGAATCATCAGGCTTCCGACTTGCGGGCCGTTTCCGTGTGTAATAATGATGTCGGTTCCGCTGTCAAGCATATCAGCCAAATATGCTGCCGTTTCCTTCAATGCCTGCTGCTGTGCTTCCGCGCTTGCGTCCCCGGCTTGAATCGCATTCCCGCCCAGTGCAACCACGATTTTTCTTTTTTTCATAATGAAACCACCTCTCGTTCAGTGATGTTAGTTAAATGGAAATGCCTCCAGATGCCAATTTCACGATGGCAAATACAGCCAGGATCAGAATGGCTGCGGCAATCACAAGTTCAGCCCTGTTGAATGCCGGACCTTGCTTATTTTTGCGTACGGCCCGGTATACCAAAATGCCAGGCGCGTATAAAATCATGGTCAAAAGCAGGTAGTCAAGCCCCGCTGCATAGATCAGCCATATGCCGTATATGCTTGCGATCAGCCCGATGATGACGTTTTTCCAGCGGTCGGGCCCCTTGTGCAGCCAGCTGTATTTGAGCTGATATAATCCGGAAAATAAATACGGAATTAAGATGGCTGAGGAAGCGAGCGAAAATGCGAACCGGTAAGCCGCATCCGAAATGATGAACGTCAGCAGAAACAGCTGGATGATGGCATTTGTCAGCGCCAGCGCGTTTGTCGGCGCGCCGTTTTTATTTTCTTTGCCAAACCATTTCGGGAAGACGCCTTCCCGTGCGGCAATCAGCGGCAGCTCTCCGGCAAAAAGCGTCCAGGCCAGCCATGCGCCCAATACGGAAATCACGAGACCCAGGTTGATCAGCACGGCCCCCCATTTGCCGACGATATGCTCCATCATTGCGGCCATTGACGGGTTGGGAAGTCCGGCAAGGCTTTCTTGATTCATGACGCCGAGGGAGAGCATGGTGATCATCACATAAATGGCGAGCACGCTGATCAGCCCGATGACGGTCGCTTTGCCGACATCGCTCGATTTTTTGGCCCTGCTTGAAAACAGCACCGCGCCTTCAACGCCGGTGAACACCCAAACGGTGACAAGCATCGTGCTCTTGATTTGCGTTCCGATTGAGCCCAGCGACAGCCCTTTTCCCCAGAAATCACCGGTAAATAAGTCAAGATGAAAAACAAAGATGACGGCGACGATAAAAGCAAAAATCGGCACCAGTTTCGAAATGGTCGTAATCAGATTAATCATGGCAGCGGATTGGACGCCCCGCAGGATCAAAAAGTGAACGCCCCAAAGAATCACGCTTGCCCCGATAATGGAAGCGATATTTTGGCCGTCGCCAAACACGGGGATGAAATACCCGACGGCGCTGAAGAGCAGCGTACCGTATGCGACATTGCCGAGAAGGGCTGCGAACCAGTATCCCCAGCCGCTGTTAAATCCCATGAAATGGCCGAATCCTTCCCGAGCGTAAGTGAAAATACCGCCGTCTAAATCAGGCCGTTTCGCCGTGAGATTTTGGAACGATAAGGCCAAGGCGATCATGCCGGCTCCGGTGATGACCCAGCCGATCAAAATTGCCCCTGCCCCGGCGCCAGCCGCCATGTCGCTTGCGATGTTGAAGGCTCCGCCGCCGATCATTGATCCGATGACAAGCGCAATGAGCGCAAACAGACCCAGTTTTTTTTCTTCCGCCATTTTTGTCACCTCATTCGGTTTAAAGATGGAAAAGGGAATGTTCCCTTTTCCGGTCAGTCAAGGTCGCCAAGTGTTGCCGCCATGACAGCTTTGATCGTATGCATGCGGTTTTCCGCTTCATCGAATACTTTGGAATGCTTGCTGCGGAATACTTCGTCTGTCACTTCCATTTCTTTGAGGCCGTGCTGTTCGTAAACGTTTTGTCCGTATGTTGTATGAAGGTCATGGAAGGCCGGCAGACAGTGCAGGAAGATGACATTGTCATTTCCGGTTTTCTTCACGAGTTCCATGTTGACTTGGTAAGGCTTAAGAAGCTTGATCCTTTCGGCAAACTTGTCTTCTTCTCCCATGGACACCCAGACGTCCGTATACAGCACATCAGCTCCGGAAACAGCCTTGTCTGTATCGTCTGTTACGGTCACGCGTCCGCCGGATTCTTTTGCGAACGTTTCCGCCAGCTTCACGATTTCCTTATCAGGGTAGAGCTCTTGAGGCGAGCAGATTCTGACGTCCATGCCGACTTTGGCTCCGCCGATGAGCAGGCTGTTGGCGACATTATTCCGTCCGTCTCCGATATAGGTCAGTGTGACGCCTTTTACACGTCCAAGGTGTTCTTTAACTGTCATAAAGTCGGCAAGCATTTGCGTCGGATGCCATAGATCGGTTAACCCGTTCCAAACCGGCACGCCTGAATGTTCGGCCAGAGACTCGACTTTTTCGTGTTCAAAGCCGCGGAATTCGATGCCGTCAAACATCCGGCCGAGAACTTTTGCGGTGTCTTCAATCGATTCTTTTTTGCCGAGCTGTATATCGTCTTTGCCGAGATATTCCGGATGAGCGCCGAGGTCAATACAGGCGGTTGTAAAGGCGCAGCGCGTTCTTGTTGACGGTTTTTCAAAGAGCAAAGCGATGTTTTTTCCTTCTAAATAGCGGTGTTTGATGCCCTGTGCTTTTTTGTCTTTCAATTCTTGGGCAAGGTCGAGCAAATAAAGGATTTCTTTTTCTGAAAAATCTTTTTCGGCTAAATAGCATCTGCCTTTTAAATCGATTGTTTTCTCCATTTTGATTCTCTCCTTTTGACTGGATTGTTTATTTGACATCCTCGCGGTACAGCGGCATGCTCATGCAGCGCGGGCCCCCGCGGCCTCTTGAAAGCTCCCCGCTCGGAATTTCGATGACTTCGATGCCCTGTTCTCTCAAGCAGGCATTTGAGATGTAGTTCCGGTCATAGGTGACAACGACGCCTGGAGCGATAGCGAGCGTATTTGAGCCGTCATTCCACTGCTCCCGGGCCGAAGCGATTTCGTCTCCGCCTCCGCAGAAGATCAGATTCACATCTGAGAGACCAAGCGTTTTCTTCAGGACTTCCGGCAGATTGTGCTCTTCGGTAATTTGAATGTCGCCGTCTTCCGTTTTTCCGCGTTCAAGGACAAAGATCCGCATGTCTCCTTCAGGCCCCTGAATGGCCGGATGAATTGTAAACTGATCCCGGTCGACCATTGTAAACACGGTATCCAAGTGCATAAAGGCTCTGGTTTTCGGTATTTCTACGGCCAGCACCCGGCGGATTTGGCTTTGGCGTTTAAATAGATTTCTGACCAATTGCTCAATCGCCTGGGCGGATGAACGTTCAGAGACGCCGATTGCCACGGTTTCATGATTCAGCACGAGTTCGTCTCCGCCTTCGATATTGAACTTGATATCGCGGTCAAGCCAGATCGGGATATCCTTGTCCTTAAATCGCGGATGGTGCTGGACGATGTAGCGCATGAACAGCGACTCTCTCCGGCGGGCCGGTTCTTTCATTTTGTTGATGGTCAGCCCGCTGCCGATCGCGGCTGCCGGGTCTCTTGTGAAATAAAGGTTTGGCATCGGGTCGAGATAGAATGGATAATGATCATCCATCATCTCGTGCAATTGGGAACGAATGCCCTTTTCCAATTCGTTTTTTCTGATTCCGCTCATCACACGATCGACCATTGCATCCGTAGCGAACGAAAGCAGATACTCTTTTAATCTGTCGAAAGCGCCGTTTATGTCCGCTTTGCTTTCCGTCAAAAGCTCGCTGACAAACCGTTCGCGGACTGATTCGTCTTCAAGCGCTTCCGCTGCCAGCTTCTCTAAATAGAGAACTTCTACGCCTTGTTCTTTAAGAGTTTCTGCAAATTGGTCATGCTCGTGTTGAACGGCCGGTAAAAAAGGAATATCGTCAAAAAGAAGCCGTCCAAGATACTCGGGTGTAAGGTTTTCCAATTCCCGCCCGGGCCGCTTCAGCATGACCGTTTTCAAAGTGCCGATTTCTGAGTAAACGTGAATCGGTGTCGTCATGATCATCCCGCCTCCTAAGCTCTTTTTGTTACATGTACAGCTTAAAACAGCGGGAAAGATGACGCTGTGAAAGCGATAACAGCAAAAATGTGAACTATTTCACTTATTTTTTGATGGGGCAAAAGCAAAAATGAATAAATATGACAAAATGAATATAAACCTTTGTCAGGCCAACAAAGAAAACGTATAAACGCTGTATATTTTTTGCGGAGATTTTTCGAAAAAAATTTTTTGGGAATAAAAAAAGCCGGCCCCGTTTAGGGCGGCTCTGGAGGACGGCATCAGCACAAATTCTCGCAGAATGCTTGAGCCGTTTCAGGAGATTGAGAGATGACAAGGCATGTATCATTTCCGCAAATACAGCCCAGCATTTCGGGACGTCCGAGCTGATCGAGCAAAACACCGATCGTGTGGGCATTCCCGGGCATCGTTTTAATGATGACCAGATTTCCCGAGCGGGTGACCTGCAGGACGACATCCGAAATTTTCTCCTTCAAAATTTTTGAAGGGTTTAATGATAAAGAAGCGTTTGTGCGGTAGACGAGTTTTCCGTTTTCATCGATCTGTTTGACAAGGCACATCTCTTTCATATCCCTTGAAATGGTCGACTGGGAGGCCGAAATGCCGCGGCTCTTCAAAAGGCCGGTCAGCTGCTCCTGCGTTTCAACGGGATGTTCGAGAATGATCTGTTTAATGATCCATTGCCGTTTCTGTTTATCCATATTGGCGCCTCCTAAAAAAAGCAAGCACGTACATCTATTATTATAGGACGTTTTTTCGGTTATACATGGAAGCTATTTTACAGAAAATCAAATCTTTTATGGATGAGAAAGGGGGTTGATAGGCTGCCGAAATTCACTTATAATGCTTGGAGATGACAAATTGATAGAACGAAAGAAAAGGTGGTTTTCTAGGGTTCCGCAATGCCTAAAGCGTTGGTCTGGTCCGAGAGAAAACACATAACGATACATCGTTATGACACGGTGGGATAAAAGCCCAGGAGTTTTTGCTCGTTTCGAGCTCTCTCCTGGGTTTTTATTTTGATCATTTCATCATGGGAAAAGGAGCTGACAAATATGAAAAAGAAAGTCATTGATATCATCATGATTGTGATAGGCGCATTTTTCTTTGCGTTGGCTGTTAACTTGTTTGCGATACCGAACGATTTCGGAGAAGGGGGCGTTACAGGGGTCACCCTCATCTTGTATTACCTGTTTGAGTGGTCGCCGGGTGTGACCAACTTTATCCTGAACGGAATTCTCCTTATCATCGGCTATAGGTTTTTGGATAAAAAAACGACGATATACACGATCATCGCGGTAGTGGCGAATTCGTTTTTTCTGCACGTTACGGAAGGTTGGGCGATCCCCTCTCATGAACTGATCATCAGCGCGATTTTTGCCGGCGTATTTGCCGGCGTCGGAATCGGCATGATCATCCGCGTCGGGGGAACGACAGCCGGATCGGCGATCCTCGCGAGAATCGCCAATAAATACTTTGACTGGAATATCAGCTATGCTTTATTAATGATCGATTTGGTGGTCGTATTCAGTTCTTACTTCATCATCGGAGCCGAAAAGCTGATGTTTACGATCGTCATGCTTTACATTGCCACCAAGGTGATGGATTTCATCATTGAAGGGCTCAATACGAAAAAAGCGATTACGATTATTTCAGAGCGCAAAAACGACATCGCCGAACAAGTCAATACGCTGATGGACAGAGGCGTCACGGTCTTATCGGGCCGCGGCCATTATACGGGTGATTCGAAAGAGATTTTATATATCGTGATCAATAAGCAGGAGCTGTCCATGCTGAAAAAGATCATCAGAAGCACCGACAAAAAGGCTTTTGTCATCATTCACGATGTAAGGGATGTTTTTGGCGAGGGGTTTGTAGATATATCGAAATAGAAGGCTGCCGGATGTGAAGTGACCCCCAAAAGTTAGACAGCTTATTTTCTCAAGTAACATGACTGGCATGAATCCGGTATTGTACTGGGCTCATGCCTTTTAATTTTGCCTTGATCCGTTTGTGATTATAGTAATCGATATATGTTACGAGCTCTTGTTTAAAATGCTCGATGCTTTGAAATTCGTTGAAATGGATAAACTCTGATTTTAAAATACCAAAGAAACTTTCAATGACCGCGTTATCGTAACAGTTTCCCTTACGAGACATACTTTGAATAATATTTCGTTCCTTTAGGGCGTGGCGATACTGTTTCATTTGATAGTGCCAGCCCTGATCGGAGTGAATCAACAGATTTTCTTTATCTGTCAGCTGTTCAAATGATTTTTCCAACATCTCGGATACCAATGAATACGTTGGCCTGGATCCAATTGTATAAGCAATGATTTCGCCATTAAATAAATCAAGCATTGGCGATAAATAGAGCTTCTCCCCAAATAATTTAAATTCCGTGATATCTGTTACCCATTTCATCTTCGGCTTTTCCGCCTTGAAATTCCGCTCTAGCCTGTTTGGTGCCACCGTGCCGGTTTCTCCTTTATACGAACGGTATTTTTTCATCCGTACGAGACATTTCAACCCCAGTTCCTTCATGAGGCGATATATTTTTTTATGATTCATTTGATATCCCCGGTTTTTAAGCTCGTCGCGTATCCGGCGGTACCCGTAACGGCCTTTATGTTCATGATAAATCGATTGAATCAGTGTTTTTAATTTGGCATCTTTGTCTGGAAGACCGAAGGTTTTGACCCAGTAATAATACGTACTGCGTGGAATTCCAGCCAGTTTAAGCAGGGCTTTTACCGGAAATTCAGTCCTTAGTTCAAATACTACTTGGGCCTTTTCTTGTTTTGTAATTTTTCCTTGTTTTGAACTAAGGTATTCAACTTTTTTAAGTAGGCATTCTCCATTCGCAGACGTTCAATTTCAGCCTGCATGGCTTCCACTGATCCTTCTTGCGGTGTTTGTTTCTTCGTTCTTTTTTGATTTTTCTTTGTCATTGACGGCCGCCCCTTTTTCATCGGTTTTAGGGCATCGATTCCTCCGGTTTCGAACAGTTTCTGCCATTGAGCCACCGTAGAAGGTGCTTGAATATTGAAGATGGCGGCTGTTTCACGGATCGACGTCCCATTTTCGATCATATAGTGAAGTACCTTCAGTTTATCTTCTACAGAATAGGTTGTATAGAGTTTTTGAAACGCACTTTCTCCATGGTAATGGTATTTGCGAATCCATACCTGAAACACACCTGACGAAACACCGATCTCTCTGGCGATTGTTTTATGCCCTTCCCTACCCGCAAGATACCTTTTGACCGCTTGTATTTTTTCCTCAGCTGTAAATTTAGCCATAAAAAACTGCACCTCCGATTGTTAGATGGTGTCTAACAATTGGGGTGCAGTTCAGATGCCACCGGCAGCTTTTTTAGCAAAAGCGTTAAGTCACTTTACAGAATGGCGATTTTGAACAATGATGAAAAGAAGCATCGGAAAAATGGAAGCATCCTGAAATAAAAAGGAATTTTCGGTTTTGCATGCCGAAAAAGAAAAAATACGGTTGCTGATGTTAAGGAGGTCTATGATTGGTACAGGGGAAAAAACGGACAATTGAAGTGAAAAGCAAAATGTTTTTCAGGATTTGGCTTTTTCTTGGTTCATTTGGAATGGGAGCAGCGAGTCTGTGGGTATTCTATATGGGGATCACGTTTCAAACAAAATTTTATCTGTCAGCTATACCTCTAGGGCTAGTATGCAGCTTATTTTTCTTTGTATTATTTTTATCGGCTTTTCCCGCTTTCACGAAAAGAGGGAATGTCATCTTCCGCATCGAAGAAGGAGACTGCGGCCGCTGTTCACGGAGAAAAAATCGGTGGACATCAAAGATATTAATAGTATCAGAATGGACCGGCATCCCTACAGTCTGAAGGGCATTTTCTTCATGGATGTCCTGATCCAGACGCGAGGGAACGGATTGGTGAGGATTCCGACGTACAACATCCTGCCTGAGCCGGAGTTTTACAAAGCGGTCGAGCTTCACGTCCTCTCATATATGACGGAGGAAGCGCGGCGGGATTGGATCGGCCAGTTTACAGAAGCGCAGAGAAAGGCTTATCTGAATCAGTTTCATAAAAATGCGTAAAGAAAGCAGGAATCGGGCAATCCCTGATTTGACATCAGAAAGGCGTCTATTATTTGCTCAAATTAAAGTATAATGGATGCTCTTTGGTGAAAAAATTTGGATAAAAAATCAATGTTAAGTCTTTTTCATTCTTTTTTGTGACAAAAGCAATTTGGCCTGAATTTTTTTTGCCTGCCGCCAAGTCTCCCGGTTCAAATTGAGTTTTTAGCGTAACGGTGCTTGCGACGATCTTATGCACTTTTTCATCGCTGTTTTTTAATTCATAGTTTAGCGGGTTGACGGCTACCTGTTCATTGCTGCCGTTTTCCTGCGTGATATCGACGACGACAAGCTGTTCATCATGTTTTAATGATGAGCCCTTTGTTTGTCCGTCGGTTGCGAAATATTTGCCGCTGTGTACTTTGTTTACTTTTGAAACTGTGACCGTTTGCCCGTCGCTTGTGGCTTTTTCGCCGATTTTATACGTTTTTTGATCGTTTTGATCTTTTTTTGCCTTTTGTTCTTTATTTGCTTTTTGGTCTGTTTTCGTTTCTTCAGCCTTGTTTTTATGGTCAGCTTCTGTGCTGCTTGATTGTCCGCACGCTCCAAGGATCAATCCGAGAGACAGGAGAGCCGATAGCATGAGAAACCTTTTCATATTCGTTTCCTCCAGATTCATAAAAATACTATTCTGTATTATTCTAGTTATATTGTTTCGGTTTTCAAATAGGTCTATATACTTAAAATTGTCACAAAAGCCGTCCAAACATCCCGAAAATCTAAGTGGGATAAAGTAAAATAGATTGTTGTGAAACCTTTCTCGGAAGACATCCGTCATACTAAAGGCAGTGCAATGGCATCGGAAGCAAAATGATGGAAAAAGATTTTCCGTTTTTCCTATTCTGTGTTATTGTTAATCTAGTTTGCTTTGCATTGATGAACCGCATGCCGGATCAAAAACCGACTAAAATGTTAAAAGGTAGAGGTTATCATGAAAAAAATATTCTCACATAAGCTAAGCTTTTTCTTGTTAGCTGTTATTTTTGTATGGGCTAAAACCTATGCATCCTACTTATTGGAGTTTAATTTGGGCGTGAAGGGAAGCACGCAGCAGTTTCTACTGTTTATTAATCCATTAAGCTTTACCATCGTTTTTCTTGGTTTGGCTTTATTTGCAAAGGGGCGGCGCGCGGCAATATGGATGATTATCCTCGATGCCGTGATGACGTTTGTGTTATATGCGAACATTTTGTTCTACCGCTTCTTTGATGACTTTTTAACTTTTGCAAATCTGAAGCAGGCCGGAAACCTTGGCAACATGTCAGACGGCGTGTTTGCCATCATGTCTCCCCATGACTTCATCTATATCATTGACTTGGTCATTTTGATCGCATTATGCGTGAAAAGGCCTGAACTGAAGGCTTCCCAATTGAAGAAAAGATGGGCTGCTGCGATCGTTTTGGCGGGTGTTCTTCTGTTTTATATCAACCTGCAAATCGCTGAAAAAGACCGCCCTGAGCTTCTGACGAGAACATTTGACAGAAACTATATCGTAAAATATTTGGGGCCGTACAACTATACGATTTATGACGGCGTACAGGCTGCTCAGAACGCGACGCAAAAAGCATATGCCAGCAGCGATGATTTGACGAGCGTCATCAATTATACAAGCTCCCACTACGCGAAGCCGAATGACGAATACTTCGGTGTGGCGAAAGGAAAGAACATCATCAAGATCCATTTGGAAAGCTTCCAGTCGTTTTTGATCGACTACAAACTGAATGGAAAAGAAGTCACGCCGTTTTTGAATAAATTGGCGCATGGCGGAGATGACATGACGTACTTCGATAACTTTTTCCATCAGACCGGACAAGGCAAAACGGCCGATGCTGAGCTGATGATGGACAACAGTCTTTTCGGCCTTCCGGAAGGTACGGCTTTTGTGACGAAAGGGCAAAACACGTATCAGTCGCTGCCTGCGATTTTGAACCAGAAAGAAGGATATACGAGCGCCGTCCTGCACGGAGATTATAAGTCTTTCTGGAACAGGGATCAGGTATACAAGCAGATCGGCTATGACAAGTTCTTCGACGCCAGCTCTTATGACATGTCAGAAGACAACCTGGTCAACCTTGGGTTGAAAGATAAGCCGTTCTTTGAAGAATCCATTCCGATGCTGAAATCGCTGAAACAGCCGTTCTATGCGCACTTGCTCACACTGACGAACCACTATCCGTTCATCTTGGATAAAGAGGATGCAACGCTTGAAAGAGGCACGACAGGAGACGATACGGTTGACGGCTACTTCCAGACGGCGCGCTATCTAGACGAAGCGCTCGAACAGTTCTTCAAAGACTTGAAAAAAGAAGGATTATTCGACAATTCCGTAATCGTCATCTACGGCGACCACAACGGAATTTCCGAAAACCACAACCGGGCGATGAAAGAAGTATTAGGCAAAGAGATTACGCCTTATCAAAATGCAATGAACCAGCGCGTGCCGCTCATGATCCGCGTTCCTGGCAAAAAAGGCGGAGTCAACCATACGTATGGCGCTGAAACGGATGTCATGCCGACATTGCTCCACCTGCAAGGAATCGATAATAAGAACTATATCAACTTCGGTACGGATCTCTTTTCAAAAGACCATGACGAAACAGTCGCATTCAGAAACGGCAACTATGTAACGCCTAAATACACGATGATCGACTCGACGGTATACGATACGAAAACCGGCAAAGAATTAAAGCCGAACAAAGAAACCGAAAACCTGAAAAAACAGGTGGCTGAAAAGCTGAATCTGTCTGACCAGGTTCTTTATAAAGACTTGCTGCGATTCCATAAACTCTCGGATTTCACGCCTGTTGATCCGTCAAAATACCATTATGGAAAAGAAAAAACCAGCGAATAAATCAAAAACGCCTGATGCTCTTCAAGCCGTCAGGCGTTTTTATTTTTGCTTTTAAAAAGAGTACATTTTCCTATTCATCTCTGCTACTTTCAGACTTATAATTTAAATTATGGAAAAAGGCCTATGAATGAATTTTTTGGAATTTTCAAAAATGATCTTTTAGTCTCTCATATTGGATAATGAAGAGGTGACGGTTCAATGAGCTATTCAGATATGCTAGACCGCATACATGCGGCGATTTCGAGCCAATCAGCCGACCTGGAAGAAAAAATATCAAGGCTCAAACGGGCAAAAAGCAAAATCGAAACGGAACAGAACACGTCTTTGGAAGAAATTAAACAAATCAAAAAACCTGAACTCGATGCTTCATGGAAGGGAAACCGTTCGGAAAAGTTTAATGAAGCGAGAGATGACGCATACAACGAGATGGAAAACATTATAACGGACGATTATGAAGGTTACAAGGCGAGAATTCAGTCCAAGATCGTTATGCTGGAAATCGAGCAGGGGGCTTTATCCGCGGCGAGGGGACTCGCGCATACGGCGGACCAGCTGCTCTCCAAAGGAGAGGAAGCGCTCGAAGAATTGGGCAGCACCATCAGCGACCTGAAACGGCGCTTGTTCTAAGGCGATGGTGAACGTGAGGCAAGAAAATTTTAAAGAAAGGGCTTATGGCCGATGAAAATCTATGAAGCAAAAACTTTGATCTCCGCAATGAAAGAGCGCTCAACACAATATCAAGATTTAAAAGAGCAAATCGACGATTTAAAGAAGCAATTTCAGGGCGTCGTGAACCTGGGGGAAGATTTTCAGGGAGAAGGCGCTGACGCCATAAAAGATTTTTATCAGGCTCAGATTGATGTTGCGGACGCATGGATCGGCTTGATTGATAAGCAGATTGCCTTTTTCGGCGGTATCTCAGGCGCATCCGAAAATCTCGATCTTGCCGGGGATACCGTCGTCAATGTTGATTTTTTAGAAAATGACCTATCAAATGCCTATACGACATCTAAGTCAATCGTCTCTGAACAAAAAAAGGAGCTGCAAAAAATCTTCAATGAGATCGATGACATCATGACCCTTGAAACATTTTCCGCGGACGCTTTCGAAGAGCATCTTGATAAAGCGAAAAAAGAGCGCGAGGAAACGGTCAAAAAAGTCAATCAGTTTGACGAAGATTTAAAATCGGAGTACGCCTTATCGGAAACGGAAGAAAGCCTTGTTACCGGATTGTACGGTGCGCTTTTTACTGCCACACAGAAGGGAAAGGAAGCATCACCTCTCTACTTTGACGCCAAAGCTTATCACAATAGCGACGTCTATAAGCTAAAAGACGATGTAGAAAAAGGCACAGCCGAATATTTGAAGATTAAAAAAGAGCAGGAAGAAGCGCGGAGAATCGCGAAAGAACAGGAGAAGAAGGCAAACAGACCGTGGTATGCAAAAACGTGGGATACGGTATGCACCTTTACCGGTGAAGTCACGGGCTATTATGATTATAAGAGGGCGAAAGACGGCATCGATCCGGTAACGGGCGAGAAGCTCTCAGCGGCAGAGCGGGTCACCGCCGGCGCCATGGCAGCCGCCGGATTCATTCCCGTCGTCGGCTGGGCGGGCCGGGCATTTAAAGGCGGCAAAGCGATATATAAAACGGCGAAAGGCTTAAATGCCGCAGAACACGCTCTTGACGCCTATAAGTCGGCGAAATCGCTCGATTACCTGAAGAAAGCCGAATTCGGAATTTACGGGTTAACGGCAGCAAACGGTTTTGGAGAAGCGATCACGGGCCGAGACATGTTCGGAAACAAATTGACGGATGAACAGCGCAAGCAGAGCCTGTTCAATGCGTTCGCGATAACCGGCGTCGGAGCGGCTGCCCGTTATGCGGACAAACTGCCGGTCAAAAAAATTCCTTACAACGCCCACAGCAGCAAATGGATCAACGATAAGCTGAGCAGGGCAAGAAACGCTGTCGGCAAAGTGAAAAACAGCATCGGCCGCTTTGAAGTGCCTGTCGGCATCCGCGTCGAACAGCTTGCTACACATGCCGGGCCGGTGATGAACAGAATAGCCGTCGAGAAAAAGCCGCTCAGCGACTTGATGGCGTTTTCCGTGAAAGATGGCGGCAGACGGTCAAAACCTCACTGGGATCCGAAGCCTGACGGCATGTCGCAAAAAGATTACGTCGCTCACAACGGCAACAACTACAGCAAGGAAAAAAGAAGAGAATTATACGAGAAGCTGAATAAGAGCAACAGAAGCTACGTAAAAGAAAAAAGGGTGCCGCAGGACCATGAAACATTCCTCAGCGGAGACGACTTTAAACGAACGAAAATCAGGGTGAAGGGCGCCACGGTCTACGAAAAAGACGGTTTATATTATTACCGTGACACGCTTCACGTTGGGGAAGCCGCCCACGTTGAGGTATTTGACCACACAGGGAGAAAACATTTGGGAGAAGCCGATCCGATCAGCGGAGTTCTTGATGAAAGCAAAGCAGATGCAACCAAATCGATTTCCAAATTAATAAAATAGCCGTATTGAAAGGAAAAAACGATGAAATTACTTGAAATCACTCAATGCAATCTTGATAAAGATGTCTACTTTATGGAAGTGTTTCCGGGGAAAATCGTCATTAATGACGATTATGAAGGAATCATGGTGCTTGATGACCGTTTGAACGTCATCGAAAAGATCGGGTTGGAGGACATCGTCGTTGATGCGTCCTTTAAAAACGCGCTGACCGAGGAATTGGCCGTTTTCTTTCATGATGACAAGAGGCTGTTTTATTTCGATTTAAAGAGCATGGCACATAAGGTGTGCGATATAGAAGGAGACCTTCCCGTTCTGTCAAAATATCATGTTTGGGGCAGCGATGAGATTGTGTTCGTCACCTATGACGGAGAGTTTTACAGATACGGCACTAGAGACAATGCGTTCCATCGCATTGAACAGGCGTATGTAAAAGAGAAGTATGATTCATTCTATGCGTTTTGGGAGGAAACGAAGGATTTGCCGGTTGTCCGCTATGATGCAGAGAAATCGGAAATCATCGTCAATACAAGAAATAACCGATACTATGTTTACCAGTCTGGCCGGGATAAAATCTTTTTGACATCCGCTTATAAGCCGCATGATGTCGATTTTTCAGGCAATGCGGCGCTGTTCATACAAGAAAATATCATCGAACTGGCGGATCAAACAGAACGGATAACGATTGCGCCGGGAGGCCGGATGGCGTTTTTAAGAGGAGGATTTCTCGGCCGGGGAAAAATAGCCGTGCTATGCAGCCACAATGACGACCTTATCAGCCAAATTACGGTCTATCAGCTGACAGATTAACTTGGAGAGACCTCTCCAAGTTTTTTGTGCTTGTTCTAAACATTGCGCCGCCGCATAAGCTTGTATGTGAGAGCCCGATGGAGAGGAGCTGGGGCGGTTGACGACATTGCATTACTTTTTCAAACTGCATCCTTTGAAAATCCGGGAAGGATGGAAGGTGAAAGAAAACCATTTATATCAAAAGCCGATTCGGGAGGGCCGTCAAACATTATTTGTATTGGAAAATGAAGAGAATCATAAAATGATACAAGTCGAGAGTGCGGGAGATCTCCAGTATGCCGTCAAGATGTTTACTACCGATGAGAAGCCGGTCGCCGATATGCTTCAAATACCGTATGAACAGCTTGTTGAGAGATTGGAAGAGATGATATGGAAGGAAGGGGGCGAATCAGGCGGTCCCCGCAATCTTCTGCGGCTTCGGATTCCGGGCGGCTGGAAGGTTTCGCATCATGCCTTAACAGATACGAATCCCGGCGATTTAGATCCCGGGAGCGACGTGTGGCTGTCTGATTTCAAGCGGGATTTGCTTCAGCTTGAGCATGAGGAGGAGCAACTGCTCCTTGATGTGGAATGGTATCCGGAAAACGATCCTGCAGGCCATTATGCCGTTAAACTGATCAAAGACGGCGACTGGAAGCATCCTCTCGAAGAGATGCTGTGCATTCATCCGAAAGAGTTGGCTTATGAACTCGACTCTGTTTTAAAAAAAGCGGGGAAACGCAGTTGATCCTCGCTTTTATTTATGTTTGACAGGGTCAAAAGGCCGTTCTTAATTCAGGACTATTTATTCAATAAAATGTCATTTTCTTCTTGATAAGGGGTTCTAAATCACTTATGATAGATTCAGATATACATAAACGAAAGGGGTAATGGAAGGTGAAAAAGCTATTTGCTGCACTTTTGTCTTTAGGCCTCATCATCGGCTTTTCTTTTAGCGCCGGCGATGCGGCTGAAGCCAAAACAAAGGTAAAAACATATAAAAACTGCAAGGCGTTAAACAAGGTGTACAAAGGCGGCGTGGCCCGCTCAAAATCGGTCAAGAACAAAGGCGGAAAAACGAAGTACAAGCCGTATGTGTCAAAAGCGCTGTATGACGCCAATAAAAGGCTCGACCGCGATAAAGACAAAATTGCCTGTGAACGATAAGGGCATAAGATCTCCCGAACGGGAGATCTTTTTTTGAAAAAAATGAAAATTAAAACTGCTGCAACATAATCTTTACAGTATGAAGCTATACTGTGTTCCGAATCGCAAAGATAAAGGGGAGTGGAGATTGTGTCAGCAAGTTTAAAAAAAGTCGTGTTGTTTTTATTGATTGGTTTTACTCTCGGTTCATTGCTGCTCACGCCAAACGCACAGGCGGCGAAGCCTCACAAAGTGGATGTGATCGCACACAGGGGCGCTTCCGGATATGCGCCTGAAAACACGGTCGCGGCTTTTGACAAAGCGCGCAAAATGAAGGCCGACTATATCGAACTTGATGTTCAGATGTCCAAGGACGGGAAGCTCGTCGTCATCCATGACACAACGGTAAACCGCACGACAGACATCGATTCAGAGGCGCCGGTAAAAGTAAAGGATCTAACGCTTAAAGAGCTGCGCAAGCTTGATGCCGGCAGCTATTTCGGACCTCAGTTCACCGGTGAACGGATTCCGACGTTTGAGAAAGTGCTTGACCGCTATAAAGGAAAAATCGGGCTGCTGATTGAGCTGAAAGAGCCTGCCATTTATCCGGGGATCGAAGAAAAGGTGGCGGCCGCCCTGAAAAAACGGAAAATGGATAAACCGAAAAACGGCAAAGTGATTGTCCAATCGTTTGACTTTCAATCCGTCCGCCGCATCCACGAATTGCTCCCATCTGTGCTGACAGGGGTTTTAACGTCCCGTCCTTCCGATCTGACGGATGCCAAATTGAACGAGTTTGCCGGATATGCGAACTATGTCAACGCATATTTAGGGAATGTGGCTGCTGATCCGACGCTCGTAGGCCGCATTCACGCACTCGGCATGAAAATTACGCCGTGGACCGTGCGTTCCCGTGATGAGGTTCCTCCGCTTTTGCAAGCGGGAGTTGATGGCATAGTCACAGACTACCCGGATTATGTTCCGAAAAAAATACGTTAAACATAAGAAGCCTGCAGATCAGTCTGCAGGCTTATCTTTATCAATAAATCTGGGCCAGGATCAGCAGTGTGAGCGTAACGGTGATGGCGCCGCCGATCCTTGTCGACACCTGGGCAAACGGCATGAGCTCAAGCCGTTCCGCTGCGCTGAGGATGGCGATGTCGCCCGTACCGCCCTGGCCGGAATGGCAGGCATTGATGATCGCGATTTCGATCGGGTACATGTTCAGCCACTTTCCGGTGAAAAAGCCGACGGTCATCATCGTAACGACGACAGAGACAATCGTGATAATGTTGGCCACGTTAAATGCTGCGATCAGCTTGTCCCACGGTGTCATCGAAACCCCGATGGCAAATAGGAGCGGGTACGTAACCGCGGTTGAGAAAAAGCGCGACACGCTGAAGGCTCCGCTTTCAATATGGGCGGGCGCCAGGCGGAACAGCTTGATGGCGACGGCCAATAAGAGCATCATGACAGGTGCCGGAAAACCGAATAAGTCATGGGACAGCATGCCGACCAAATACAGCGTGACTGCCAATATGCCGCCTGCCGCGAAATTCGTAAGGTTAAAAACGCTTTCTTTTTCCTTATCGTGAGACTCAAGCGAAGAAACGTCCCCGTTTTCTGAACGGTCGACTTTTCCATTGCCCGTCCATTCCGGTTTTTTCTTCCCTATGACATTGAGCACGCCTGATAAAATGACAGCGGTTAAACTTCCGAACATAATTGATGGAAGTACCAGCGCAAAAGCATCTCCCTGTGGCATGTGCATAATTTCTGAATAGCCGATCGACAGAGGAATCGCGCCTTCACCGACTCCCCCGGCCATGATCGGAAGGACAATATAGAGCAGCGTATGCTGAAAACCGAGACCGAGCATTGTGCCGACCGCTAAGCCGACTGCTGCAGCGGCGATAGATCCGGCGATCAGCGGAATGAAAATTTTAAGAAATGCTCTGACAAGTGTTTCCCTTTTCATTCCTAAAATGCTTCCAACCACAATTGCAGAAATAAAAAGATAAAGAAAGTTTGAGTTTTCTGTAAACTCTGTAGTCGATTTTACAATATCGTCTGGAATCAAGTGGTAGTACACGATAGCCGAAGGAATAAACGTAGCGATGATCGCGGCTCCCCCGATGGATCGAACGACCGGAATCGATTTACCGATTTGCGCAAAGGTAAAGCCGAAAAAGCCCATGACGGCGATTGATGTCAAGATATCGCTTTTCAAATCGTGCATATATACAAACGTTACAATCAAAGCAAGAAGCAGCAGGTATACAGGAAGCGGAATAATGCCGATCGTGATGTTCATTGCTCTGGCGATAAAGTTATCATCTTTTTCCTTTATCGTTTGAAAAGGCAGGCTTTGCACCTCTGATCTTTGTTCCATATGATTTCCCCCGTTCTGTTAATAGTCCCCTTTGTTGATGTGTTATTTAACTAAATTAAGTATACTAAAAAAATCAAAATTCAGACAAGTGCGAAAGAAGACCTATCCCTATGTTCAGCAACTCTGGAGGCCGCCGGAGTTTTCGTCCGCGATCGTTCATTTTTCGAAAAGCCGCACCAAATATCGTTTTTGCTGAAAAATAATAGAATGCCGCCAAGCCGATTTTTCCCGAATTTCCGGTTATTTCAAAAAAAACGACACAAAAAGGCTCTTAATCCGTCATAAAGATATCAATTATTTAGGCTTTCAGTCTTTTTTTCTGGAAAAAAACCGTTTATTAGGCCGTCATTCAGCCTCAGCAAGGAAGGAACGTTTAAGTCAAATGGTCCGAGAAACAATCAGGGGACATCGCTGATGAACTTTTCTATAAGGTATATAGATTTATAGAAAAGTTATTTATTGATGAAATATAGGTCTTAAGATGTTAATATATTTGAGTGCTAAAGAAATAGAGTGAAACATGTACATAACAATCAAATAGGAGAAAAAAAGATGGAATATGTTTTTTATGGCTATCCGGCGGCAATGATTGCAATCATTTTAACCGCTTTTTTTGGATGTAAAGCGAGCTCGCGCTTTAAAAAGCCGCTCATCATCATGTGCCTTGCAGCAAACGGCGTTTATATCATCTGGCGGTTCGGATTTACGCTGCCGAGCACCGGCCCTCTCGATACGGCAATGGGGGTGATCCTGCTTGCAACCGAATGCATCGGCTTTTTTCAGCTCGTCATCTTTTATACGCTCGTATGGAAGGAAAAGAAGCGAAGCCCTGTCCCATTACAAGACAAAGATCACCGGCCGACGGTCGATATTTTAATCGCCACGTATAATGAGGAGCGGCACGTGCTGAAAAAAACGGTGTCAGGATGCCTTAATCTCGATTATCCGAAAGAACTGGTGAACGTCTATTTGTGCGATGACGGAAGACGCGCCGATATTCAAAAGCTGGCTGAAGAATTTGGCGTTCACTATTTGACAAGGGAAAGCAACGAGCACGCAAAGGCTGGAAACTTAAATCACGCCATGAGCCGCTCGGAGGGAGAGCTGATCGTCACGATGGACGCCGATATGGTCCCGCTGCCTTCCTTCCTGCAAAAGACGGTCGGCTATTTTCAGGACGAAAAGGTCGCTTTCGTACAAACACCGCAGGCGTTTTATAATGAAGACCCTTACCAGTACAACTTATTTTCCGGAACCAATATCCCGAATGAGCAGGACTTTTTCATGCGAAGGCTGCAAGCGGGAAAAGACAGGTTTAACGCGGTGATGTACGTTGGTTCCAATACCGTTTTCAGAAGAACGGCATTGGAAGAGATCGGCGGTTTTGCAACCGGGGTGATCACGGAGGATATGGCGACGGGAATGCTTTTAGAAACGAAATTTGAAGCCGTTTTTGTCAGTGAAGTGCTGGCGGTCGGTTTGGCGCCTGAAACGTGGACGGATTTGCTGAAACAGCGCGACCGCTGGTGCAGGGGGAACATCCAGTGCGGAAAAAAGTGGAATCCGCTTACGTTAAAAGGGCTTTCTCCTATGCAGCGGGTCCTTTATTTTGACGGCATTCTCTTTTGGTTTTTCGGCGTTTTTAAAATGGTGTACATACTGACTCCGATTTTGTTTTTATTGTGCGGCATCCACAGTCTGGATGCAGACGTCTGGTCGATTACCGCCTTTTGGCTCCCGGCCTTTTTAAGCTCATACCTTTCGTTTAAAGCCGTTTCAGATAGACAGCGCAGCATGAGCTGGAGCCATATCTACGATACGTCAATGGCTCCGCACCTGGCGTTGTCTGCTTTGTCTGAGTTTATCTTTAAAAAGCGTTTTGACTTTAAAGTCACGCCGAAAGGAGTCAGCACAAACCGGCGCACATTCAGATACACGACGGCATATCCGTGTGCGGTTTTGCTTGGATTGACGATTGCGGCTCTCGGCAAAACGCTTTATGATTATCTGTTTCATCAAACGTTTGACATCGATGTGGCATCATATAACTTATTTTGGATGCTGTACAATATGGCGGGCCTTTTTCTGGCGATGCTCGTTGCCTTTGACAGACCGCGATTCAGAAGCTCTGAACGTTTTGCGATCAACAAATCAGCGTCTTTTCGGACGGGCGGTGCAGACCGGGAGCACCCGTGCGAACTGGTGGATGTGAGCGATACCGGCGCTCGAATCAGGCTGCCGTACACGGCTGAAGCAAACATTTATTATGAGGCCGACGCCCTTGAGATCGAGACGGTCGGAAAGATTCCGGTTCAGGTAATCTGGACGACGAAAGACGGGGACGATATCGAAATCGGCCTGCGGTTTCATGGATTGGATAGCGATCTGTATGTGAAGCTGATCGGCTTTTTTCACACGTTTTCCTGCTTTCTTTTCTTTAGGTTACGTTCTTCATATCGGATTGCGGGCGGGAATTTTTTAACATACACGCCACGCTTTGTGAAGCCTCTTGATCCCCTCTTCGATTTCTTTTTCCGAAAGTCCGCCGAATCCGATCATCACCGCCTTCTGCGGGCTGCCGTCACGATTCATCCAAAAATCTGCTACAGGGTAAACCTTTACACCGTGCTGATGAGAATGCTGCTTCTGCTGCTTTTGGCCGTGTCGCTGTATGGATGCTCAAGCCATGAAGCAAGCGGAGAGGAGAAGGAAATGCCGCCGAAAGCAGAGCAAAAAGAGGCTGTGCCGTCAAAAAAGGAAACGGGGCACACACCGGCCTGGATAAAAGTGAAGGGCCCCGCCCGGATTCCGATTTTGATGTACCACAGCATCTCGTCGGGAAACAGCCTGAGGGTGCCCGAAGCCGAGTTCCGCGGACATATGAAATGGCTGAAAGACAACGGCTATTATACGCTGACGCCGGAAGAAGCCTATACCGTTTTGACCGAGGATAAAATGCCGCGTAAAAAATGCGTGCTGATTACGTTTGATGACGGCTATACGGACAATTACACGAAGGCATATCCGATTTTGAAGCAATACGGCATGAAGGCGACGATTTTCATGATCGGAAAATCGATTGACCGCAAGAATCATCTGACGGAAGAACAAATGAAAGAGATGAGCCGAAACGGCATCTCAATTGAAAGCCATACGATCAGCCATCTCGAGCTGAACGGGCTGACGCCGGAGCGGCAATTGAGTGAGATGAGCCGTTCCAAAACATTGTTTGACTCTATGTTCGGCCAACAAACCGTGATGCTGAGCTATCCGGTCGGCCGCTATAATGCGGAGACGCTGAAAATGGCCGGGAAAGCAGGCTACAGGATGGCCGTGACGACAGAGCCCGGGGCGGCGTCGCGCGAACAGGGGCTGTATGCGCTGCATCGCGTCCGCATCTCACCCGGGATGTCTCCGGAAGCATTCGGAAGAACGATTGAACACAACAGGTAATAAGGAAAAGCGGCATTCTCCGCGTATGCCGCCTTCCTTATTTTTTTTCGTTTTGCTCCCCCGGGTTCATGATCAGCCGCAGGTCGGGGCGTATACGATCAGACGGCCGACGGCTTGCCGCCTGGCCAGGTGCGGTTTCGATCACTCTTAAAAATGCGGGCGGTGCAGAAGCCTGACGGACCAGTGTTTTCGTTTCAGCTGTTTTTTTAGGCGATCTTCCGTTTCTGTTATCAAAAAAGAACGAATATAAAATGAACAGAGCGAATAAAACGAGTAAAAATATCATATGGAAAAAACCCCTCCTTGTCATAAATGTCTTCTTTTAATATCGAACAAGTGGGTGGAAAGTTTTATATGTTTTGTATCAAAATTGTTTTTTTGTGACTTTTGTATCGATTGAAGAGTGGGGATCGTTGTCTTAACATCATTCCCAGTCGGAAGTCCGGTTAAACAACTGAATATTGGAGTGAATGGTGAAAGAATGTGAAGGGAATTCCGGAACATGCCCGGCTGACTGCAGCAAATACTGCATCCAGCCAAAGACCCGAGCAGGAGAAGAAGATGGAGAAAGCAGCCGGCATGTCTTAAAAGCCTCCACCGCCGCCATCGCCTCCACCACCGCTGCAATCACCGCCGCTGCAATCACCGCCGCCGCCGTCTCCGAATGAATCGCAGCCGCCTGAGTGATGGCCGTGGGATGAATCAGGACCGCCGGAGAAAAACATCGAAGAACCGCTGTTTCTGTTTTTTTCGTCCGGCGATGTTATGGCGTTGTAGAGGACGAAAAGCGCCAGTATAAAACAAATAGTTCCAATCATGATATGAGAACCCCCTTATCAATATGACTTCTGTTTTTATACGAACAGGCGGTCAAAAAGTTTCGGAGATTTGTAAATTTATAGTTTATAATAGAAAAAACGGCTTATATGCCGTTTTTTCACTGTTTTATCAATTTGCCCCTGACTGCATTCGGCATGTCGCCGGGCTGTACTTCTTCCCATGTCTCTACATATTTTCCCTTCGCATATACCTTTAGGTAGGCGTTTTTTCGAAGGGAGCCGCTGGCGAGGAATGTTACTTCTTTTTCCTTGCCGGCGTCATTATATCCCTCCAGTGTGTACTCATAGCCGCCCGGACTTAGGTGCTTACCTTCTTTGTTGATCTGGACATACACGTTTTCTTTCGGGATGAGCGGATTGAACCGGTCTGTCACATCATTATGAATGAACAGAAAAGAGCCGATGCATACAACAGCCAAACCGGCTGCGATTAAAGAGATTATTTTTTTCATATCTTATCACCTTAAAAATCCTTTTAATTTTTTTAGATAGCTTTTTCGAATGATCATAAAGAATAATAGTTGGAAGATCAGAAACCCGCCTATCGTCATGAAGAGCGGAGCTGTGAAATGACCGAAACTTTGCGACTCGAGCGTCTTCATCGCGAAATAGGTATGAACTGATGCAATCGCGAATGGAAAGAAGAACAGGATGGCCAATTGAATCGTCACGCTCTGCGACATTTCCTCTTCGCTCAGGCCGATTTTTGCAAGCGACCGGTAGCGCTCTTGATCTTCCTCAAGATCGGTAAACAGGCGGAAGTAGAGAAAGCTTCCGGATGCCGTAAAAAAGAGAAGTGCAATAAAGAGTCCGATAAACAGGCTCAGGCTTGGAAGCTGAACAGTATCGAAATAAGAAATGGCCTTTGCGTCAAACTGAAATTGGATATGGCCATAGTTTCCGTATATGCTGTTTTTCAGCGATTGGCTGATATCAAGGCTGTCTTTCCAGCGGCCGTATTTATACCCGTACAATGTGACGGCTTCGCCTTGTTTCTTGAGCTTTTCAAAGGTTTTGCCGTTTACGACAACGATGCTGTCTAACGAAATGAGCGGTTTTTTAAAACCTTTCACTTTCAGCCGTTCATTTGCCGGCTTCAGATCTTTGTTCAGCATGTTCAAGGTCCCGGGAACTTCCGTCTTGTCTTTCGCCTCAAAGGTGCTTGGATAATACAGCGCCTCGCCGTCTTTCAGTTCACCCGAATTTGACTTGAAGTGCTTTCGGAATTCGCTTTCAGAGATCAGGAGCACCGGAGGAACGAGATCTCCCTGGCTATAGCTGATATGGATACCTTTTGTCTCTTCCTTTGTATACGAAAAATGTCCTTCCTTCAGCTTTTGTTCAATCAGCTTAACGTGTGCTTGTTCTTTGGTGTTCCCGCTGTTCGATAAGTACTCCATCCCGTATTGAGAATCCATTTTTCCGAGGGAGGTCTTGTAGATCGCCAATGTGCCTGTGGCGGTAAAGGCGACCGCTGAAATGATACAGACGAGAAAGAACAGGCGGGCATTATCTTTCAGCCGGTAGACAAGATCGGATACCCACAGGACGTTTTTTCCGCGCAAATAAAATGATTTCCGCTTTTTTAACATCCTGAGCAGCCAAATGCTGCTTTGGCTAAAGAAGAAATAAGTCCCGATGATCGTCAGAATTAAGATCGTGACGGCTTGGGGAAAATGGATTTCGTCGGACAATGCAAGCCAGTAGCCGGAGCCGAGGCAGCCGATGCCGATGACCGAAAAGATAAGGGACGGTTTTGGCTCAGGTTTGATTTTCCCGGTGCCCTTGATCAGCTTGACAACGGTTTTTGATTTAATAAACAAGACCGTAAATTGCGACAGCAGAATAAACAGCACGATGAAGCATGCGGCTGTGAGAGCCAGCGCTTTCCAAGGCAGATACAGAGGCAAAGCGTCCATTTCCAGAATATAAGCGCCGACCGTAAAGAAGGTTTTTGCGAAAATCAGACCGCCGATGATCCCTGTAACGATCGAAAGCACGCCGATGATGATATTTTCAGCTGTAATCAGCCTCCTCAATTGACCCGGAGCGATTCCTTGAATGGTGAGTATCCCGAATTCTTTGCTTCTCGACTTGAGAAAGGCGTTTACGGAATAGAGCACAAACAGGATGGAAAAAGCGAAAATCATCCATTCGGCCACCGTCAATCCCCGTTTTGCAATGTTGTTTAAATAGCCTTTTTCCAAAGCGGGGTGGAACAAAAGCATCGCAAAGGTGAAAAAAATCATCACCGAAAACGCGCTGCTTAAAAAGAAGGCGAGATAGGCCCTTTTATTCCGAATGACGTTTTTATAAGCGAACTGTAGAAAGGTCATTGGCGTTTCCTCCCAGCATGGACAGCACATTCAAAATCTCTTCATAAAATACTTGGCGGTTGGCGCCGCGATGAATTTCGTTGAATAATGTTCCGTCTTTAATAAAAATGACGCGGCGGCAGTAGCTTGCGGCTACAGGGTCATGCGTGACCATCAATATCGTGGCATTGTCGTTTTCGTTAAGATGCTGCATCGTTTCCATCACGTCTTTTGACGCCTTGGAATCGAGGTTTCCCGTCGGTTCATCAGCGAGGATGAGGGCAGGTTGATGAATGACAGCTCTTGCGATGGCTGCGCGCTGTTTTTGTCCGCCGGATATTTCAAACGTCCGTTTATTGAGAAGGGCCTCGATGCCGAGCTTTTCAGCAATCGCCTGAAGCTTTTCTTCCATGACGGAAGGCGGTTTATTTTCAAGCGTTAACGGCAGCATGATGTTTTCGCCGAGCGTCAGCGTATCCAGCAAATTAAAATCCTGGAATACGAATCCGAGCTGCTTGCGGCGAAAGCGGGCGAGTTTCGCCCTTTTTAGATGATGCGGGTCTTCTCCGCGGATCAAAATGTCGCCGGAATCGGGGCGGTCAATGGTTGATATCATATTGAGCAGCGTCGTTTTTCCAGACCCGGAAGGTCCCATAATAGCCGTGAATTCGCCGTCCTCGACATTGAATGAAATATTTTTTAACGCCTGATGAGAGACTTGTCCTTTATATGTTTTATTGATGTTTTTAACGACCAGCATATCAGTCATCATAATCCTCCTTCTTTGCTCTGTGTCGGTGGGGATAAAAAAATCCTCCTTGAAAAAGAATGTTTCTGCAAACACATCTTATCAAGGAGGATGAGGAAGAGCTATGCGGTTTTATTAAAGAAGACTTACATTTTTGTAAGGAACGAAAATTGAAAGGCTGTCCCTTTTCCGTCTTCAGAAGCAATGCTTACATCATGATCGAGCTTTTCGGCAATCTCTTTTACAAGATAGAGGCCCATGCCCGTCGATTCCTGAAAACGCCGCCCGTTTTCCCCGGTGTAATATGGTTCGAATACCCGCTTTACATCCTGGGAAGGAATTCCGACCCCGTAGTCTTTTATTTCCAAGACGATCCGTTCATCTTGACGGAATATCGTCATATCGATGCGGTCGCTTTTCCCCGCCGAATACTTTACGGCATTTGTGATGACCTGTCCGATTGCGAACCTGAGCCATTTCCGGTCCGTATAAATGACGGCGTCTTCAGCGGGCAGGTGTGTTTTCGGATATACGCGGTGCTGAATAAAGTAGCGTTTATAATGCTGAATTAACGATTGCAGCAGATTTTCAAGAGACACAGCTTCAATTTTAAAATCCCTTTCAAACAGGTCAAGCCTTGAAGAGTAGAGGAGCGTTTCCAGTCCGTATTCAATCTGCTGGACTTCTTTTTTGATTTGTTTAAAAATGGGCTCATCCTCTTCCTGAATGATCAGATTGATGACGGAAAGCGGGGTTTTCACCTGATGCACCCATTGATTCATGTAGGTCACCCTGTCTTCCAGCCTGGATTCCATTTCATGAATTTTGCGGTGCTGAAACCGGCTTAGCTCCATATGTTTTTCATACAGCTCTGAGCAAAATTCAGACGTCCCCAAAAAAGGAATTTCCGTATCTTGTTGTTCAGAGCCGAGCCATTGATAGACTCTGTGTTCTTGATACCATTTGTACGACAGATAAAGCGCCAGCGCCAGAAGCTGAACGCCGAGGACGTAAAAAAGGTGTGTAAAAGACTGCATGCCGGCAAACCAATAGTAAAAAAACACGAATCCGCCCTGAAGAAGGAATAGAAGGATAAGAACGGCATGGTTTTTTAGAAAAAGCTTCATGACCTCGCCCTCAGCTGATACCCTTCGCCCCGCACTGATTCAATCGAAAAGGGCACGTCCATGCCCCGCAATTTTTTGCGAAGTCTCGCAATATAGACATTTAACGTGTTTTCATCCACAAATGTATCGGTTTCCCATGTCTTTTCCATTAACCGGTCTCTGCTTGTCACCTTTTCTCCTCTTTCAAGCAGCACTTCCAGGAGTCTGCTTTCCTTTTTTGAAAGCTCGTGCTTCTTATCCCGGAAGCGCAGTTCAAATCGTTCGACAAACAACTGAACGCCTTCGAATTCAACCACTTTTTCCCCTTGTTTTACCGCATATTCGCCAAAGGCCCTGCGAATCTGGCTTTTAATTTTCGCAAGCACCACCTCATAGGAAAAAGGCTTCTCTATATAATCATCGCCGCCGTTTTCAATCGCCATGACCTGATCCATTTCCCCGCTTCTGGCAGAAATGAAAATGATCGGACAAGTCGAATGCTGGCGGATTTGACGGCACCAATAGTACCCGTCGTATGCCGGCAAATTGATATCAAGCAACACCAAATCAGGTTTCTCTTCCAAAAAAGTATCGAGGATAGTTGTGAAATCATGCGTTGTAACGGTGTTATATCCGTACTTTTCTAAATAATTTTGCAATAGCTGCCGAATGTCTTCGCTGTCTTCGACAATCATGATTTTCGTCATACGAAACACTCCCATAAACAAACGTTCCGTTCCCGGACGATTGATCTTTCATGCTTAAGAATATCATAAAAAGATATTTTTCATGTGAGCGTTTTATTTTTTGCACACCAAATCATGCTTATTCTGTTTCTGTAGGTTAAAATAGGAATAGACGACCGTAATGTAAAAAGGAGAGGATCAAATGGCAACATATAGAGGTTATATCGGAACATATACAAAAGCAGACAGCAAAGGAATCTATACGTTTGAACTTGATACCGACAAAAAAGCGCTGAGCACGCCAAAGCTTGCGGCAAAGCTGGGCAGTCCGACATATCTCAATATCGCCAAAGACAATAGCATGCTCTATGCGGTGATCAATGACGGTGAACAAGGCGGTGTTGCCGCCTACCGGATTGACGGGAATACAGGTGATCTGCATTTCGTCAACAAGCAAACCGCAGACGGCCCGTCGCCGTGCCATGTCAGCGTCGACAGCGCCAATCAGTATGTGCTTTCCGCCAATTATCACAGCGGAACGATTGCATCCTATACTTTAGATGGAGACGGCAGCTTGGATGCTCCCGCTTCAGAGGTGCAGCATAAAGGATCCGGCCCGCATGAAAGACAGGAGAAGGCGCATGCGCACTATTCTGGTTTTACCCCTGACGAAAACTATGCGGTAGCCGTTGATCTAGGAATTGACCGGGTGATCACCTATCAACTGAAGGAAGGAAAGCTGGAGGAAGTGAAGTCGCTCGCTGTCGCGCCTGGTTCCGGTCCCCGGCATATCGAGTTTCATCCGAAAGAAAAGTACGCGTATGTGCTGACAGAGCTGAGCAATGAAGTTATCGTTCTCGAATATAACCCCGGCCTTGGAGAATTTCGCGAAGTGCAAGTCATTTCCGCCTTGCCTGATGGCTTTGACGGAAAAAGCCAGGGCGGCGCGATTCACGTCACGCGCGACGGCAAATTTGTCTACGCTTCAAACCGCGGACACGACAGCATCGCCGTGTTTGCCGTAAATGAATACTCAGACGAGCTTTCCTTGATCGAGCATGTCTCTACAGAAGGTGAATGGCCGCGCGACTTTGCATTTGATCCTACGGAAGGTTTTTTGATCGCCTCCAACCAGGAAACAGGAACGCTGACATTATATGAAAGAAACGAATCGACGGGCACGCTGACGCTGCTGCAGTCCAACATCCCCGCTCCTGAAGCGGTCTGCGTAAAGTTCTTGCATCGCTTAAATTAAAAAAACTTGATTGGCGATTTTCGGCCAATCAAGTTTTTTTGTATAAAAAGGACAGCCCCCGCTCATTCAGCATCAAGCTGTTTTTTGACTTTGATGAACGCGACCATCTGCCTGATGTCTTCTTCAGAAAGAAGCGCCCCGTCAACCGCCAGTTTGTGCTTGCCCCAATTCGTCAATTCAATTGGTTCGTTTTTGCTCTTCCCATCCCGTGGGTCGTCGATTCTGCCGAGCAAGTAGTCGGTTGAGGTTCCGAATAAATCAGCGATTTCGATAAGCGCCTCCAATGAAGGGCGGCGATAGCCGGATTCATACCCCGCATAGGTGCTTTTCGCAATACCGAGGCGGTCGGCTGTATATTGCAATGACCATTTCTTATTTTTTCTCAGTGTTGTTAATCGATCTAAATTCATATCTTCCGCTCCTTTTGATACACAGTGATTATAGCACATTATGAGCAAAAGTGTACGCGAAATGAATAATCTTTCTTGATTATTTCACATTTGAGGACTATAATTGCAATGAAGGTACGCATAAAGCGTATACAATGCTTATCTGTCGGCCTTTTTGCTCTATATGATCATGCTTTAAAACGTTAAAATACTTCTTAGAGAGGTGTAGCATATGAAAAAGTTACTGCTGCTAACCACCGGCGGGACGATCGCTTCAGTAGAAGGAGAAAACGGGCTCGCTCCGGGGGTTAAAGCGGAAGAGCTTCTCAGCTATTTATCTGATGACCATAAAAATTATACGATAGATTGCCAATCTTTAATGGACATAGACAGTACAAACATGCAGCCTGAACATTGGGTGAAAATGGCTGAAGCGGTATATGAGAACTACGGCCGCTACGACGGGTTTGTCATCACCCATGGTACCGATACGATGGCCTATACGTCAGCTGCGCTTTCCTATATGCTGCAAAACGTCGATAAGCCGATCGTTATCACGGGTTCACAGGTGCCGATTACATTTAAGAAGACAGATGCAAAGAAAAATATTAAAGATGCTGTCCGCTTTGCCTCAGACGGCATCGGCGGGGTGTACGTCGTCTTTGACGGCCGTGTCATTTTAGGAACGAGAGCGATCAAATTAAGAACGAAAAGCTATGATGCTTTTGAAAGCATCAACTATCCTTATATCGCGTTCATCCACGATCAGGAGATCGAGTACAACAAACGGGTTCCTGAAGCAAAGCAAGAGCCGATTGCGTTCGATACTTCTTTAAATACCGACGTTTGTCTGATCAAGCTGCATCCCGGCTTGAAGCCGGAGTTCCTCGATTGTCTGAAAGGCTCTTATAAAGGCGTCGTCATTGAGAGCTACGGCAGCGGCGGCATTCCGTTTGAGAAACGGAATATTTTGGACAAGGTCAATGAACTGATCGATTCCGGAATCGTCGTCGTCATCACGACGCAATGCCTTGAAGAAGGAGAGGATATGAGCATTTATGAAGTCGGCCGCAGAGTCAACCAGGATGCCGTTATCCGATCAAGAAACATGAACACCGAAGCGATCGTGCCTAAGCTGATGTGGGCTTTAGGGAAAAATGGAGACCCGCATGAGGTCAAAAAAATCATGGAAACGCCAATTGCAGACGATATCATTATTTAAACAGAAAGCAGGGTTAACAAATGAATCAGACCGCATATCGGACAGAGAAGGATTTTCTCGGAGAGAAGAACATCCCGGCGGATGTCTACTATGGTATTCAAACATTACGGGCAGCAGAAAATTTTCCGATTACCGGATATAAAATTCATGAGGAAATGATCAAGGCGCTGGCCGTGGTCAAAAAAGCGGCCGCACTTGCCAACATGGAGACGAAGCGTCTCTATAAAGGACTCGGGGATGCGATTGTCCAGGCAGCTGACGAGATCATCGAAGGCAAGCTGCACGATCAATTTATCGTCGATCCGATTCAGGGCGGCGCCGGCACGTCCATGAACATGAATGCGAATGAAGTCATCGGAAACCGCGCGCTTGAACTGCTCGGCCATCAAAAAGGAGAATATATTCACTTAAGTCCGAACACGCACGTCAACATGTCACAGTCGACAAATGACGTGTTTCCGACGGCCATTCACATTTCAACGCTGAAATTGCTTGAAAAGCTGCTCGATACGATGGAGTACATGCTGGGCGCCTTCAAGAAAAAAGCGAGTGAATTCGATCATGTCATCAAAATGGGGCGCACCCATCTCCAGGATGCTGTTCCGATTCGCCTCGGTCAGGAGTTTGAAGCATACAGCCGCGTGATCGAACGCGACATCAAGCGGATTAAACAGTCGCGTCAGCATTTATATGAAGTCAATATGGGCGCAACTGCAGTAGGAACGGGATTAAACGCAGATCCGCGCTACATTGAAAATGTCGTCAAGCATCTGGCAGATATCAGCGGCCTCCCGCTCGTCGGCGCCGACCACCTCGTCGATGCGACGCAGAATACGGACGCTTATACAGAAGTATCGGCAGCATTGAAAGTCTGCATGATGAACATGTCCAAAATCGCAAACGATTTAAGGCTGATGGCATCCGGCCCGCGCGCAGGACTGGCGGAGATTTCCCTGCCGGCGAGACAGCCGGGGTCATCGATCATGCCGGGGAAAGTCAATCCGGTCATGGCCGAGCTGATCAACCAGATTGCCTTCCAGGTGATCGGGAACGACCACACGATTTGCCTGGCTTCTGAAGCCGGACAGCTCGAACTGAATGTTATGGAGCCTGTGCTCGTGTTTAACCTTCTTCAATCGATCAGCATCATGAACAACGGATTCCGTTCATTTACAGATCACTGTGTGACAGGTATTGAAGCAAACGAAAAACGCCTGAAAGCATATGTCGAAAAAAGCGCCGGCGTCATTACTGCCGTAAACCCTCACCTCGGCTATGAAGCGGCCGCAAGAATCGCGAGGGAAGCGATTTTAACGGGCCAATCAGTACGCGATCTGTGTCTGCAAAATGACGTTTTGACAGAAGAAGAGCTAGATCTGATTTTGAACCCTTATGAAATGACGAAACCGGGTATTGCCGGGGCTGAACTTTTAAATCGGGATTAATAAAAAAGGCAGGCGGAAACACGCTGAAAGCATTTTACCGGGATAGAAAAACAGGGTGTTTCCGCTTGCAACTAAAAATTTTGGGGGAGTAAGGATACCATGGGGAAAATAGGATATCATCTTGTCTTTTTTCATGGTATACTTGCTCTGTTAGTTAAATTTTTAGGAAAAAATTGAGTAGAATTTACTATTTTGAAGTAGCTTTTTTGTAAGCGTTTCAAAAACAAGGGGGACTCCAGGTTGAAAGAAGCACGGTTACCATCAATGGTAGAAATCATCATTGTATTAGGTGCATTTTTAGCAATCGTTTGTTCGTTTACAGTAAAATTTAATTTGCCGATACAGTTGGCACTATTCATATCATGGTTTTTGGTGATTTTGCTCGGGCTGCGCCTGGGACACCGTTATGAAGATTTGCAGAAGTCGATTACAACAGGGATTACCAACGGTCTTGAAGCGATATTAATCCTCATTGCAGTCGGCGCTCTGATCGGCACGTGGATAGCCGGCGGAGTTGTTCCGACTTTAATCTATTACGGGCTCGAATTTATTCATCCGAGCATATTCCTGCTTGCCACGCTCATTATTTGTTCGATTACGTCTGTTGCGACAGGTACGTCATGGGGAACCGTCGGTACGGCCGGAATTGCGATGATGGCGATCGGGGAAGGTCTGGGACTGCCCCTTCCGCTCGTAGCCGGCGCCGTTTTATCAGGTGCCTATTTTGGCGATAAATTATCACCGCTTTCAGACAGTACGGTGCTTGCTTCATCTTTATCAAAAGTCGAAGTCATCTCTCACGTAAGGGCGATGCTGTATTTATCGATTCCCGCATATATCATCACAGCGGTGCTCTTTACCGTTACGGGATTTATCTACGGAGGCAAGAACGTTGATTTGGAGAAAGTCGAGTTTTTGAAAAAGTTGCTGCAGAACACGTTTGACATTCATATTTGGATGCTTGTTCCGGCAATCGTCGTCATCGTTCTTCTGGCGATGAGAAAGCCTTCCGTACCGACGATTGCAATCGGTGCTCTCTTGGGAGCCATCTGGGCGGCTGTATTCCAGGGAATGAATTTTTCCGATGCGCTCGGAACAGCGTACAGCGGTTTTTCAATTGATACCGGCATTAAATTTATGGACCAGCTTCTGAACCGCGGAGGAATCGAGGGAATGCTCAGCTCTGTTGTCGTCATTATCCTCGGCCTTGGATTTGGAGGACTTTTGGAACATTTAGGCGTTTTGAAAGTAATTGTGTCCAAGTTCCAGAAAAAGCTGACATCTGCTGGAAACGTAACGCTTTCGACGCTCATTGTCGCCTTTTTAGGGAACGTGTTTGGCTGCGCTATGTACGTTTCGCTGATTTTAACGCCGAAGATCATGGAGAAAAGCTATGACAAGCTCCGCATCGATCGGAGGGTGCTGTCAAGAAACGCCGAGGTCGGAGGGACCATGACGTCGGGGATGGTGCCTTGGTCAGACAACGGGATTTATATGGCCGGAATTTTAGGCATCTCCACCTTCAGTTACTTGCCGTTCATGTGGATGAGCTTCGTTTCAGTCGGACTCGCGATTTTGTACGGATATACCGGGAAATTCATCTGGTATACGGATCAAAAGGATTCATCGGTGCAGTAGCAGCTGATAACAAATCATTGGAGGTATTCTGTGATGAATGGCAAAAATATTATTCGCAATTTAATGATCGAAATTCCTTCAGCACCCGGAAACCTTGGAAAAGTGACCACGGCGATCGGCCTGGCGGGCGGTGATATCGGAGAGATCGAGACGATCAAGGTCGGGCCGCATTATACGATGAGGAGCATCACGGTTCAAGTCGAGCATGAAGAACAGCTGACCGAAATTCTTGATGTGATCCGCAATTTAAAGGACGGCATTCATCTTCATACCGTTTCTGACGACGTCCTTTCCGCTCACGAAGGCGGAAAGATTCACATGAAGAGCAAAATGCCGATCAGGTCGCTCGCAGACTTGAGACGGGTGTATACGCCAGGGGTCGCCAATGTGTGCGAAATTATTAAAGAAGAACCGCAAAAAGCAAAGATTTACACTGGAATCGGCAATTCGGTGGCCATCGTGACGGACGGAACCGCCATTCTCGGCCTAGGGGACATCGGCCCTGTCGCCGGAATGCCGGTCATGGAAGGAAAAGCCGCTCTTTTTGACCAGCTCGCCGGAATCAGCGGCATCCCGATATTGCTTGATACGAAAAATCCTGATGAGATCGTCCAGACGGTGAAAAACATCGCGCCGGGATTCAACGGGATCTTGCTCGAAGATATCGGTTCTCCGCATTGTTTTGAAGTCGAGGAGCGCCTGAAGCAGGAACTGGACATCCCTGTGATGCATGATGATCAGCACGGTACTGCCGTTGTTACGCTTGCGGCGGCGATTTCGGCAGCTAAAAGCGCGGGAGTCGACCTGAAGCAGGCGCACGTCGGCCAAATCGGCCTCGGCGCCGCGGGCGTTGCCATCTGCCGGATGTTTATGGCATACGGAGTGAAACGGGTCGTCGGAACAGATAAATCGATGGAAGCAATGGCCCGCTTGGAGAATTACGGAGGACACGCAGCTGAAAGCATTGAAGAGCTGATGGAAAGCTGCGACATCGTTATCGCGACGACGGGCGTTCCGGGGCTGATCGATAAAAAATGGGTTCGCGAAGGCCAGGTGATTCTGGCTCTGTCCAATCCGAAGCCTGAGATTGAGCCGGAAGAAGCGCTCAAGGCGGGAGCGGCTTACGCTGCAGACGGGCGGTCTGTCAATAATGTTCTCGGATTCCCGGGCATTTTCAGAGGCGCGTTGAATGCAAGAGCAGAATCGATCACACATCCGATGCTCGTGGCCGCAGCCGAGGCCATTGCCTCCTGTACAAAACAAGGCGATTTAGTACCCGATCCGCTGAACCCCGACGTTCATGAGATTGTCGCCGAAGCCGTGGAAAGAGCAACGCTTTCGAGCGGGAGATAATACGGACGGCAGCTGCTTTATCGTAAGACAGATAAGGCGGCTGCCGTTTTTCTTGCAAAAATTAAGGGCGGTTCGACGGATTGGAAATGAATGTACAAGAGATTCGGCTTCGTAAAGATCCAATGGTTATGCAAAGCGCTGATGATGAGTCCCTGATCGGCAAGCCTTTTTGTAAAAAGAGGGATTTCTTCAGGCAAAATGGCGATTTCCGCCATATTCAAGGCGATTCCGTGTTGATCCAGCGACTCGAACATCACTTCTTTCATCGCAATTCCCCGGCTCAGCCTTCCCTGAACAGAGACGTTCATATTCCGTTTTATACTGACAGAACAAACACCGTGCTCCACCCTTGCCTCTCCATTCAATATTTGCCCAAATTGCCGGCAAAGCGTATGAAAACTTTGCATGGTCGAACCCTCCATTTTAAAAAGTAGTAAGATTTTATGAGTCTCCCCATCTTTTCATACCGCTTTTTGCAAATGGAAACTGCCGCTCCTACTTGATCATGTCTTCTGTTTGCGGCCTGTTCGCGAAGTGGTACATGAAGCCCATCATAAAAGCTCCGCCGACGATGTTCCCCAATGTAACGGGGATTAAATTGCGAACCGCCCCATATAACGAAATGGTGTCCGGATGGTCAGTCACCAAAGCGACGGCGAAGGTGGCCATGTTGGCAATGCTGTGCTCATATCCGGAAATAAAGAAACAAAACACAAACAGCATCATGGAGAACATTTTTGCACCGTCTCCTTTTTGGGACATCGGAATAAAAAAGGCAAGACAGACAAGCCAGTTGCAAAGAATCGCCCTGAAAAACAGTTCTGTCATCGGCGAATTCATCTTATGTTCGGCCGCGCTCAGCAAAAAGCTGTTGACGGACGAATCCTTGAACAATCCCGTTGAGAAAATGAGGCCTGCGAATAAGATGGCGCCCATGAAATTTCCCGCATAACTGAACAGCCACATCCCGATGGCATCAAACCAGCGCATTTTTTTGCGAAGCGCCGCAAATGTATAATAAAACGTGTTTCCCGTAAATAAATCTCCCCCGCCGTAGACAATCAGAATAATGGCTCCCCCAAACGTAACCGCGGCAATTGGATATGTGAACGGAGACTGTTCAAGATAAAAGAAATTCCCCGTTTTAAATGCGACGATCACGCCAAACCCGATGAACATGCTTGCCAGCATGGATCGCAAAAAATAGCGAAGCGGGCTCTCTTTAAAGATGCTGCATTTTTTCAATGCGAGCTCTTCCACTAACATGAGCGATTTAGTTTCCATGTTGTACCACCACCATGAAGTAAGGATCTTAGATTACGAACATAAGTATAGCAGGATATTGTGAAACATTTCACAATATCTGTGGATTTTATGTGAACAAATAATCGGGTAAAATCGTCCATAAGTATGAGAAAGTAAAGACAGCCGATCGAACGCTTCCATTTATTCTTTTGTATAAAGTGGCGGGGGTGAAGGAAATGGATGTAAAGAAAATCATTGATAAAGCGGTCCGGGCATCCGCCCGTGATCATGCTGTTCAGAGGATAACAGAAGCAGGCGGGGGCGATATCAACCGGTCTTTTCTCGTGGAGACGGACAAAACCAGGCTTTTCGTCAAAATAAACGATGGAGTGCCGGCCGACTTTTTCGAAAAGGAAGCCATGGGACTTGCAGAACTGAAAAAAACCGGCGCCGTAAACGTTCCTGACGTGATTGGATATAACGGCATAAGCGATCCGGAGCGATTCCTCGTTCTTTCTTATATTAGAGATACCCGGTCTCCAGGGGCGGAGGAAAAGCTTGGCGAACAGCTCGCCGCCATGCACCGGACGGAGAAGCCGTTTTACGGATTGGGGCATGACAATTACATCGGCACCTTTCAGCAGGAGAACGGCGAATATGACAGCTGGCCGGCCTATTACCGGGAAAAAAGGCTGCTTCCGCAAATCGGGCTCGCGCTTGAGAAAGGATTTTTGAATGAAAGGCAGGCGGAGAAGCATGTCAGGCTTGCGGAAACGCTTCCCCGCTGGCTCCCCGGAAAGCCCTGCGCATCCGTGCTTCACGGAGATCTATGGGGAGGCAACTGGATGACGGGGGAGGACGGCTCTCCATATCTCATTGATCCGGCCGTTTTATACGGGGACTTCCGGATGGATTTGGCGATGACCGCTCTGTTCGGGGGTTTCACCGAGAGGTTTTACAGCGCCTATGAAGCGGCGTCGAAAGAACCGCTTGACCGCGACATTTGGCCTTTATACCAGCTGTTTTATGTATACATGCATTTGAATTCTTTCGGAGAAAGCTACTTGCCTCATGCTGAAAGAATTGTAAAACGGTATATGGGCTAAAAAATACCGATATTGTGACAGATTCGGGACACCCTTTCAGGGGTGTTTTTTTATTGATCGGCTGGGCCTTTTAAAGTTTTATGGTAAATAAAACCTATTTGTCGTCAAAAAATGTTTGATTTTTAGTCAAGATTTGGTCACAAATCGACCCATTTTTTAGGTAATTAGATCTTTTTTTCTATAAACAAACGGTGTAAATTACTTATATAAGTAATCTCGAGATTGATTTATAAGTCTATTGTATTAATTTGAAAAGAAACGCCTTTTTGGTAAACCGTTTGCGTCACCTTTCACAGCAATATTGTGAAGTTTTGAACAATCTGATGGAGCATATCAATGGAAATGGAGGAAGCAGGGAATGAACGAATTAATCTTAGCCCGGTTTCAATTCGCTTCAACGACGATCTTTCACTTTATTTTTGTTCCGATGTCGATCGGACTCGTCTTTATGGTTGCCTTGATGGAAACCCTTTACGTTGTAAAGAAAAAAGACATTTACCGGACGATGGCGAAGTTTTGGGGGCACTTATTCTTAATTAACTTTGCAGTCGGTGTCGTCACGGGAATTTTGCAGGAGTTTCAGTTTGGCATGAACTGGTCGGAGTATTCCCGATTTGTCGGCGACGTTTTCGGCGCCCCGCTTGCTGTTGAGGCGCTTTTGGCCTTCTTTATGGAGTCAACCTTCATCGGCTTATGGATATTCGGCTGGGACCGTCTTCCGAAAAAGGTTCATTTGCTTTCCATCTGGCTGGTGTCGATCGGCACGATGCTGTCCGCTTTTTGGATTTTGGCTGCCAACTCATTTATGCAGGAACCGGTCGGTTTTGCGATTAAAAACGGACGGGCCGAGATGACCGATTTTCTTGCGATCATTAAAAACCCGCAGCTATGGGTTGAATTTCCGCACGTCATTTTCGGAGCGCTTGCTACGGGATCGTTCTTCATCGCCGGCGTGAGCGCATTCAAAATGCTGAAAAAGCAGGAAATGAACTTTTTCAAGAAATCGTTTCAGATCGCGATGGTCATTGCGCTTGTTTCAGGTATCGGCGTTGCCTTCAGCGGGCATGAGCAGGCCCAGCACCTGATGAAGAGCCAGCCGATGAAAATGGCCGCGAGCGAAGCGCTGTGGGATGACAGCGGAGACCCTGCCGCATGGACCATGCTTGCCGACATCGACACGGACAAGCAGGTGAACAAGTCTGAAATCAGCATTCCGTATGCGCTCAGCTATCTGGCTTACAAAAAATTCAGCGGCGATGTGCCGGGTATGAAAACACTTCAAAAGGAATACGAAAAAAAATATGGAGAAGGAAACTATATTCCGCCGGTAAAAACGACGTTTTGGAGTTTCAGGATTATGGCCGGCGCGGGAATTCTCATGATTATCGCCGCATTGACAGGGCTTTTCTTAAGCTTCCGCAAAAAGCTTGAAACGAGCAAATGGTTTTTGCGGGTGATGGTCGGGCTGATCGCATTTCCGTTCATCGCCAACACGGCGGGCTGGATCATGACGGAGATCGGACGGCAGCCGTGGACGGTGTTTGGCATATTGACGACAGCACAGTCCGTTTCACCGAATGTATCGGCTGGAATGCTTCTGTTCTCGGTGATTGCGTTCACAGCGATTTATCTCGTATTGGCGATTATCCTTGTCTACTTGTTTGTCCGCGAAATCAAAAAAGGGGCGCAGCACCATGATCATCATGAGGCTGCCGTTTCGACAGACCCGTTTGATCAGGAGGTTTACCATGGTATCTCTTAATGAGCTTTGGTTCATATTAGTCGCTGTGTTGTTTGTGGGGTTTTTCTTTCTGGAAGGTTTCGATTTCGGGGTCGGCATGGCGACCCGGTTTCTCGGGCGGAATGAGCTCGAACGCCGGGTGATGATCAATACGATCGGCCCCTTCTGGGATGCGAACGAAGTCTGGCTGCTGACAGGCGGCGGGGCGATTTTCGCCGCTTTTCCGAATTGGTACGCGACGATGTTCAGCGGATATTACATCCCGTTCGTCTTTGTACTGCTTGCTTTGATCGGGCGCGGCGTCGCTTTTGAGTTCAGGGGAAAAGTGGAAACGGCCAAATGGACGAAGGCGTGGGACTGGGTCGTGTTTTTCGGAAGTCTTTTGCCCCCGTTTTTGTTTGGCGTGCTGTTTACCAGCATTCTGCGCGGCATGCCGATCGATGCCGAGATGAACCTGCATGCCGGCTTTGCAGATTATGTGAATGTCTATTCGGTCACCGGCGGCGTCACCGTTACGCTTCTGTGCCTGCTGCACGGCCTGATCTTTATTACCCTCAGGACGGAGGATGACTTGCGGGACCGTGCAAGACGGCTTGCCGGAAAGGTCGTGTTCGCCGTTTTGGCTGCACTTGCTGCATTTGTTGCGCTGTCCGTCTTTGAAACCGATCTGTTCACAGGCCGGGGCTATGTGACGATTCCGCTTGCTGCTTTGATCGTCGTCTGCTATGTGCTGTCCATCGTATTTATGAAGCGAAAACGCGACGGCTGGACGTTTGCCATGACTGGAGCGGGAATCGCACTGACGGTCGGCACGATATTTACGGCGCTGTTTCCGCGCGTCATGATCAGTTCGGTCAAAAGCGCGTACGATTTGACGATCTACAATGCTTCATCAGGCGCTTATTCTTTAAAGGTCATGACGATCGTCGCGCTCACGCTGCTTCCATTTGTTCTCGGCTATCAAATCTGGAGCTACTACGTTTTCCGGAAACGCGTCAGCAGTAAGGAGCCTATGATTTATTAATGGGAAAAGACCTCTTTCAATATAAAGGAATCAAACGAATTCTTGCGGTCCTGACCGCTTTGACCTTGTTGCAGGGCGCCGCCATCATCCTGCAGGCAGAATGGCTTGCAGAGGCGGTGACCCGCCTTTTTAACGGTGAACGAATCAGCGCGCTGTATTCGGTGATGATCCTCTTTCTTGCGGCGTTTCTTTTTCGCCATGCCGTCACGCTCGTGAAGCAGCGGGCGGTTTATCAGTACGCAGCAAAGACCGGCGCCCATATGCGAAAGAGCTTTCTTGAAAAGCTATTTCAATCAGGGCCGCGTCTGGCGAGACAGGAAGGCACAGGACACGTTGTCACGCTTGCGATGGAAGGCATCGCCCAGTTTCGCCGCTACCTGGAGCTGTTTTTGCCGAAAATGGTCAGCATGGCCGTTATCCCGGCGGCGATCGTCTGTTACGTCTTTTTCAAAGACAAATCGTCTGCGGTCATTTTAATGGTGACTATGCCGATTTTGATTGCGTTTATGATCCTGCTCGGATATGCCGTGAAAAGAAAAGCGGACAGGCAGTGGAAAAGCTATGAGATGCTTTCCAACCATTTTACGGATTCGCTCCGCGGTTTGGAAACATTGAAGTTTTTAGGCTTAAGCCGGTCCCATGAGAAAAATATTTTCAAGGTGAGCGAAAGATACCGAAAGGCAACGATGAGCACGCTTAGAATTGCTTTTTTGTCATCGTTCGCCCTTGATTTTTTTACGATGCTGTCTGTTGCCACCGTAGCCGTTTTTCTCGGGCTCGGACTTGTAGACGGTCATATTACGCTCGGCCCTGCCCTTACGGTATTAATCCTTGCGCCCGAATTTTTTCTGCCCGTTCGCGAGGTCGGCAATGACTACCATGCGACATTGAACGGACAGGAAGCAGGAAAGGCGATAAAGAGTATTTTGGATGCCCCCGGTTTTCAAAAAGAAGAGCTTCTTCTGCTCAGTTCTTGGTCAGATGAAGACCAGATTGCATTAAAAAACGTTTCCGTACGTCATGAACATGGGGAACAAGCTTCTTTAAGCGATATCTCGCTATCCTTTAAAGGAAAGAAAAAAATCGGGATCATCGGGGAAAGCGGTGCAGGGAAATCGACGCTTATCGATGTGCTCGGCGGTTTTCTTGATACGTCCGGCGGAGCGATCGAAATCGGGGGAACGCAAAGAACGCATCTCCAGGCGGAAAGCTGGCAGCGGCAGCTTGTCTATATTCCGCAGCATCCGTACATTTTTCCAGATACGCTCAGCGCCAATATCCGTTTTTACCATCCCGAAGCTTCAATTGAAGAAGTCGAACGGGCGGCAAAGGCTGCCGGCCTGATTGAGCTGATTGACGAGCTACCGTCGGGTCTTGAAGAACGGATCGGCGAAGGCGGCAGGACGCTGAGCGGCGGACAGGCGCAGCGGACGGCGGTCGCCCGGGCTTTTCTCGGAAACCGTCCGATCCTTCTGTTGGATGAACCGACCGCACACCTCGATATTGAAACGGAATACGAAATGAAAGAAACGATGCTGAAGCTGTTTGAGGACAAGCTTGTCTTTATCGCAACCCACCGTTTGCACTGGATGCTGGACATGGATGAAATTATCGTGCTGAAGGATGGGAAAGTGGCGGAAACCGGAACCCATCAGGAACTGATCGAAAAACGCGGCGTTTACTATGATCTGGTGAAAGCGCAGGCGTTTGGAGGTGCATCATGAAGAAGGAACAGTGGATCCTGCCGTATGTGAAGAAAAATAAAAAGCTGTTTTTCATTGTGATTTTGCTTGGCGGAGTGACGGTATGTTCCGCCGCTTTTCTTATGTATACATCCGGCTACTTGATTTCAAAGGCGGCGACGCGCCCGGAAAACGTGTTGATGATTTACGTGCCGATCGTAGCTGTCCGCACCTTTGGCATTTTGCGTGCTGTGGCCCGGTATGTTGAACGGCTGACAGGCCACCACATCATTTTGAAAATCCTGTCCGATATGCGCGTCAGATTGTATAGGATGCTCGAACCGCAGGCTCTGAGGCTGCGTTCGCGCTTTCGTACCGGCGATATGCTCGGCATTTTGGCCGATGATATCGAACACCTGCAGGATATGTATTTAAAAACGGTGTTTCCCGGAGTATCGGCATTGCTTTTGTATACCGTATTCATTGCTGTTCTCGGCAGTTTTTCGTGGCCGTTCGCCGGACTGATCGCGATCTATGCCGCGGTTCTCGTTTTTCTCGTTCCTCTTGTGTCCATGCTTGTGACAAGGGCGGGAAACATCACGTTAAAAAGGGGGCGCAGCCGCCTTTACCGCCGGCTGACCGATGCTGTTATGGGGGCGAGCGACTGGATTTTCAGCGGCCGGCAAAACGACTTTATCCGCGCTTACAAAGAAGCCGAAGAGCAAATGCTCCGCATCGAAAACAAACGCCAGCGTTTCACCCGTTGGAGGGATTTCTTCGTGCAGTGTCTTGCGGCGGGACTTGTGCTGTTGATGCTGGGCTGGACCGGCGGACAAAGCGCGGAAGGCGCATTGCCCCATACGTTTATTGCCGCATTTGTCCTTGTTGTGTTTCCGCTGACTGAAGCGTTCTTTCCGCTTTCCGACGCTGCGGGGGCGATTCCTGAATACGAGGATTCGCTGAATCGCATGGACGGTCTCCAGCCGGAACAGGAGAAAGGAAATGACATTCCCCGGGAAAGTGCCGAAGCGGTCGGGTTGCATGACGTCACCCTTCGCTTTGAGAATGTTTCGTTTTCATATGAACACGGGCAGCCGGTATTAAAAGGCGTCTCTTTTACCTTAAAGCAGGGAGAAAAAATTGCGCTTCTCGGGCGAAGCGGTGCCGGCAAATCGACGATCATGGCCATGATCGAGGGGGCGCTTGCCCCAACGGCGGGCCGGGTCATGTTTAACGGAATCGCTGCAGAGGCGCTTGAACATGATATTTCCCGGGTTGTCGGCGTTTTGAATCAAAAGCCGCACCTGTTTGATACGACGATCTTAAATAATATTCGGCTCGGAAATCCCGAGGCGAGCGATGAAGAAGTGTATTGGGCGGCCCGGCAGGTAAAGCTTCATGATTTGATTGAATCGCTCCCTGACGGATATCATACGTCTGTACAGGAAACGGGGAGCCGCTTTTCGGGAGGAGAACGCCAGCGAATCGCATTGGCACGCATTCTTTTGCAGGGCGCACCCGTCATCGTTTTGGATGAGCCGACCGTCGGGCTTGACCCCATCACGGAAAGGGAGCTGCTTTTGACGATGTTTGATGCGCTTAAGGGGAAGACCGTTCTTTGGATCACCCACCATTTGGCGGGAGCTGAAGCCGCTGACCGGATTCTTTTCCTTGAAAATGGAACGATTGAAATGGAAGGAAGCCATAAAGAATTATTGCAAGAAAACCCCCGTTATCGGCGGTTATATCAATTGGATGCACCGGCATTCAGAATGTAATAGAGGCAGCTTCATTTGTGAAGCTGTCTTTTCTTTTTAGCAATATTTAAGATGCGGGTTAACTGGGATTAAGCTGGGGTTGCTACAATAAATTGACATTAAAGGCGAGGAGAGAGAACAATTGAATATTCAGCCCCTGCAAAGTAACAGAATCATTTGGTTGGATCAAGCGAGGGGAATTGCGCTGTTTGGCATTCTGCTTGCAAATATGCTTTTGTTTCAATACGGAATGTGGGACGATTTATCGTTTAAACCGATGGCTTCATATGATCATTGGGCATATGAGTGGACCAGGATTTTTGCCGTCAGCAGCTTCATGCCGCTGTTTGCCTTTTTATTTGGATACGGCATGGTGTTAATGAAGGACAGGTTTGATGAGAAAGGGATCGTAAAATACCGCCGTGTATTCTTCCGGCGCTTTCTCGTGCTGGCTGTTTTCGGCTTTTTGCACGGCTGCTTGATTTGGGAGGGGGACATTTTGTTAAGCTACGGAATGATCGGAATGGGACTGCTGTTTCTGTTTATCAACCGGAAACCGAAAACGATTCTGATTTGGGCGGTCAGTTTATTTGCGGTTTATATATTGATCTGTTTTGGAAGCGGGGGAGTGGAGCCAAGTCACGAACTGACGGAATTCAACGAGCGAACGGCTGAGGTGATGCAAAGCGGCAGCTATTGGGACATCGTTTCCCATCGGGCAAATGCGGAGGTTCCGTTATTTGACGTTGACGATTCGGTGCCGGAGGGGCTATCCGTGATGCTCATCGTTTTGATCGCACCTGTTTTTACCCTTTCACCCTTTCTTTTCGGCTTATATGCGGCGAAGAAGAAGTGGCTTCATCAGCCGCGTCTCTATGAAAAGAGAATCCGGAAGGTATTCTTTGTGACGCTCGCAATCGGCCTTCCTTTTAAAGCGCTGCCGATTGTTTGGAAAAATCCGTTCGTATATATGCTAAGCGAAGGCATAGGACCGCTGGCGCTGACATTTTGTTATTTGACGGGGATCATCCTATTGGCGCAGACGAAACAGGGGCAGCGCCTGCTAAAACCTTTCGGGGCCGTCGGCAGGCTGTCTTTTACGAATTATCTCATGCAAAGCATCATCATGACGTTCATTTTTTACGGCTATGGACTCGGGTTGTACGGCAGGCTCGGCGTATTGGCCGGAATCGGAATTGCCGTCTTGTTTTTTCTATGTCAGATGGCAGCCAGCATGTGGTGGATCAAGCGTTTCCGCATGGGGCCGTTTGAGTGGCTGTGGCGGCTGGGAACATATTTAAAAGCGCCTGATTTTTTCAAGAAGAACATGACAGAGGGTGGCCGTTCCGTGGCAAAATAGGGATATAGCTTAAATAAACGTTTGTTTAAAAAGGATGTGAATCAGATGTCTCAAGAAGAGCTGCCGACTTGGACTAAAGAGCATGTCAAAGCTTCGCTGCCGCAGAGGGATGATGACAGCCATAAAGGAACATACGGCACAGGGTTATTGCTTGCCGGAACCGGTGATATGCCGGGTGCTGCACTGCTTGCCGGATACGGAGCCATGCGGAGCGGCATCGGAAAGCTTGTGATCGGTACACCCGGAAGTGCCGTGCCATTAATCGTTCCCGTTCTGCCTGAAGCAACCTATTGGCGGGATGGCCTGGAAAAGGCGGCCCGCGGCGAAATCGAAGCACATTATCGGGCGATTGCAATCGGACCGGGACTTCTACCTTCGCAAACGACAGAATTGGCAGTACAGAAGGTCCTGGAGGAAAAATGCCCGGTTGTGCTTGATGCCGGCGCTTTATACATTCGGGTTTATCCGGATCGTCAAGCAGCGACGATTTTGACGCCCCATCCAGGCGAATTTTCAAGAATCACCGGATTGTCAATTCAAGACGTGCAAAAACGGCGCGCTTCTCTGGCTAAAGAATGGGCGGAAAAGCTCGGCGCGACGATCGTTTTGAAAGGAAATGAAACGGTGATCGCTTTTCCCGACGGTGAGTGCTGGAAAAATCCTACCGGCAACAGTTCTTTGGCAAAGGGGGGAACGGGTGATACATTAACCGGAATGCTCCTCGGCATGCTGTGCTGTCATGAAAACGAGAAAGAAGCGGTGCTGAACGCTGTCCACCTGCACGGCGCCTGTGCTGACAGATGGATAAAGACCCGTTCGCCGCATACGCTGCTTGCCCATGAGCTGTCGCGCCTGCTGCCTGATGTGTGGAAGGAGTATGAGGCATAAAAGTAGGAAACGTCCGGGAGCTCCCGGACGTTTCCTCTTGAAATTAAGGATTGACTTTGCCGACGCCGGCATTTTGCGTGACGATCGATTTGACATTGTCTACCCCGTCGAGCGAATAGCTGTAAGGCGGCTTATAGGATGTTGTTGAAGTAGTCGGCATGCTGCCTGTGGAATTAACAAATTTATTATTGGACACGTCCCAATAGCCGGGCTTGTCGCTGTACCAGGAGACGATTGGATCTTTGGCGTTTTCAAACAGGTTGCTTTCAATTTTGAGGAGGGCGCCCATTCTTGAGTTGATGCCGCTTTCGATGATGTTGCTGTAATAGTTGTTGTAAATGTGTCCTTCTCCGAACCGGAAGGCAGGGACGCGGGAATTCAGGTTGTTAAACCAATTGTGGTGGAATGTAATCGTCCGGTTGCTATTATCGCTGTCAGAGTTCCCCATGAGCATCGATTTCCATGCATCATGGACATAGTTCCACGAAAAGGTGATGTATTGGGCGTCTTTTTTGACATCGAATAATCCGTCATAGTAATCTTTATCAACATTCAGGCTGTGGTACAGCTCATTGTGGTCGACCCAAACATTTTTGGACGGACCTTCAATGCTGATTGCATCTTTGTCTCCTTTAGCGACTTCATGAATTTTTAAGTTGCGGATAATGACGTTGTTTGCCCGCCACACTTTAATGCCGATCCCCTTTAATTCCCCCTTTGTTCCGGAGCCGACGATCGACACATCTGATACATCTTTTATGTCAATTTTTGATGCGGATGTATTTGAGGTTGTAATTGTGCCATTGACATAAATTTTTAATGGCGTATTTGGGCTTTTATTTTTTAATGCTGCGAGCAGCTGGTCCCCCGTTGTCACAGTAACCGTCTGGCCGCCTTCTCCCCCGGTTGTTCCTCCGTTTAAAGAAGCGAAGCCCTTTAAGCTGAAATCCGCCAGCGGACTGACCTTTGATGCGGTTGCTGACGCCGCTTCCGCAGATAAAGCCCCCGTAATTCCAAGGATAAAAATGAACATGACGCTTATGATTTTTTTCATTGTTCTCCTCCTCTTTTTATTGATGTCACAAGTATTGGTAAGCGTTTTCATAAAGCTAAGTCGGATGATGATGAAAAACCATGGCGACCCCTCCCTTTTACTGGAATTGGAAAGATCATAGCACAATAGACTGAATAATCTGAATAATCATCATATGAGTTGGGTGCAAGTATAAGCTGATGATTATGATAAATGGCACAGATATGATGCAATGCGCATATCGCGATCGGCTTTTCGGGGGAGGGGATGTTGCATTTTTTTGCAGACAAACGAATTTTCGGGGCATTTCGTCCAAAAAAATAAGGGAAGGCTTTTTAGCCTGTCCCTTCAAAACATAGCCCGCTTATTCATTTTTAACTTCATCCCGCACTTGCACATGATACTGTGCTTTAAATATTTAATCTTTGACCGGCATTTTGGACATAAATGATGAGTCATTATTTATCCTGCAGTTTGCGGAGGACGACGCCTGCAAGTACGTCGATGAACCGCGGATCAGCGTTCGGCATGGGCGGGCGGTAATAATCGGCGCCAAGCTCGTCGGTTACCGTTTTGCATTCAAAGTCATTGTCATAAAGAACTTCCAAGTGGTCAGACACAAATCCGACCGGTGCATAAATGAATGATCGGAAGCCTTCCTGATAAAGTTCCCTTGTTAAGTCTTGGACGTCCGGACCAAGCCAAGGATCCGGCGTATTGCCTTCACTTTGCCAGCCGACAGCGATCTGATCGAATGACAGGCGCTCTGCGATCAATGCCGCCGTTTCTGCGAGCTGCTCGGGATAAGGATCGCCATGCTCCAGAATCTTTTCAGGCAAACTGTGGGCAGAACAAATCACAATCGTTTTTTGTAAATCGTCTTTCGGCATTTGCTTTAAAATCGCGCCGATTTCTTCTGACCAGTAGCTGATAAAGCCTTCCTCCTGGTACCATTCATGAATGGAAGTAATCCGGGGGCCGCCGATCGCCTGTGCGGCTTTTTCGGCGCGTCGGTTGTAGACTTCTGTGCTAAAGGTAGAGTAGTGGGGGGCTAAGACGATGGAAACGGCTTCTTCGATCTGATCCTGTTTCATTTGTTCTACCGCATCTTCGATAAATGGAGAGATGTGTTTTAAGCCGAGATACATGATGAATTCAACATCATCCTGACGGGCATTTAAAGCCTCTTCGAGTTTTTTCGCCTGAACCGATGTGATCTCCGCAAGCGGGGAGATTCCGCCGATATGCTGATAGCGTTTTTTTAAGTCGTCAATCATGTCTTCGCTCGGTCTGTTTCCATGCCTGATATGCGTATAATACGGAATGATGTCTTCTTCCTTGTATGGTGTGCCGTAACTTTCCATGTTTTTCACCTCTGCTGCTGATCTTGACATGTTGTACAAATTCCGTAAATCCCTAAATGGTGTCTGTTAATTTTATAATTCGTTAATTGTGCAGCTGCGTGTTCCACCTCTTTAAGCGGGGGATATTCAAGATCAACGATTTTTCCGCACGAATGACAGATGACATGATAATGGTGCGGTTTAAAAAGTTCATACTTGCTTTTTCCGTCTCCATACGGAAGTTCCTTTACAATTCCGATCCTTACGAACAGTTTCAGATTGCCGTAAATCGTCGGCAGGTTCATGAATGGCAGCTCCCGGTGAATATCCTCCGCTGAAGGGTGGTCATTTATCGAAATCATCGTTTTTAAAATCAACACTCTTTGAGCTGTCACGCGCAAGCCGTGCTTTTTTAACAGTGCGATCACTTTTTCCTCTTCCACATCTACATCCCCTGCCTTTCCGGATTAAGTACAGGCATCCGCGTGAAACGAATGCCTGTACTTGAGAAAATGAGAATAAAGTTGAGAATGAGCGTTTCTTTACACTTCTTGCGGAACAGGCAAGCCTAGTCCTTTTGCGACCCGTGTGCCATACTCCGGATCGGCTTTATAAAAATGCTGAATTTGCCGCAGCTTGATTTCATCTTTTGTCACTTGTTCCATAGAGCCGACGATGTTGCTGATCAGGCGTGAGCGCTCGTCTTCGCTTAAAAGGCGGTACAGATCGCCTGCTTGCGTATAGTGATCATTGTGGTCATAGGCAACGCTGTCCGCTGACCCTGATACAGGATATGCCGTTGTTTTGTTTTCCGGTGTTTCCGCCGGTCCTCCGAAGCTGTTTGGCTCATAGTAGACGGAGCCGCCGCCGTTATTGTCAAAGCGCATTTGTCCGTCGCGCTGATAGTTGCGCACCTCGTTTTTCGGACGGTTGATCGGCAGGCTGTTATGGTTTGCCCCGACACGGTAGCGATGGGCATCGGCATATGCGAACAGGCGTCCCTGAAGCATTTTGTCAGGCGATGGTTCGATGCCTGGCACGAGCGTTCCCGGTGAGAATGTCGCCTGTTCGACTTCAGCGAAATAGTTTTCCGGATTCCGGTTTAATACCATTCGGCCCACTTCAATCAAAGGATAATCTTTTTGAGACCATACTTTTGTGACGTCAAACGGGTCGAAACGGTACGTATCGGCATCCTCCAGAGGCATGATTTGTACGTATAGCTTCCATGCCGGGAAATCGCCTTTTTCGATCGCTTCATATAGATCTTGAGTGTGATAATCCGGATTCTCGCCTGCAATCTTGGCGGCCACTTCTTCCGTCAGGTTTTTAATGCCCTGCTCTGTTTTAAAGTGGTATTTAATCCATACGCCCTCACCTTCGGCATTCACCCATTTGAATGTGTGGCTTCCGAAACCGTGCATGTGGCGGTATGTCGCCGGAATTCCGCGGTCAGACATGAGGATCGTCACCTGATGCAAAGATTCAGGGGATAAAGACCAGAAATCCCACACGGCGTCGGGGTTTTTCAAGTGTGTAACAGGATGGCGCTTTTGCGTATGAATGAAATCAGGGAATTTAATCGCATCGCGAATGAAGAATACCGGCGTGTTGTTTCCGACTAGATCGTAGTTACCGTCCTCGGTGTAAAATTTGACGGCAAATCCGCGCGGATCACGCACGGAGTCCGCTGAGCCGCTTTCACCCGCAACGGTGGAAAAACGAATGAATAGAGGTGTGCGTTTTCCTACTTCCGATAAAAATTTTGCTTTTGTATATTTCGAAACATCGTTCGTTACTTCAAAATAACCGTGCGCACCGGCGCCTTTTGCGTGTACAACCCGCTCAGGGACGCGCTCTCTGTTGAAATGGGCGAGCTTTTCAAGAAGGTGGACGTCTTGAATGAGCGTCGGTCCCCGGGAACCCGCCGTCATTGAGTTTTGATTGTCGCCAACCGGAGCTCCCCAGCTGGTTGTCAGGCTGTTTTTGTTTGTCGTCATAAAAGGATCACCTCGCGTAAAATTTGTTTACAAAAATAATGATAACATTTCTCAAGAAAAAAACAATATTTATTTATAATTATTATAAACAAAAAATTAGACTATTTTTCAAAATGTTATGGTCTTGCCTTTAGGAAGTATACTTCTTTTTGTTTGGGACAAATTAAATATTATTTCCAAATAAAGGAGTGTAGGTATGGATCAACCATCACATCAGCAAAAGTCGGATATGGAAGCGGAAGATACGTTAACCAATCGGCAAGGGCATCCGATAACAAACAACCAGAATATCAGAACGGTAGGCAACAGAGGCCCTTCAACATTGGAAAACTACGATTTTTTAGAAAAGATCAGCCATTTTGACAGGGAAAGGATTCCTGAAAGGGTCGTTCATGCCAGGGGAGCGGGCGCCCATGGATATTTTGAAGCGTACGGCACGGCCGGCAACGAGCCGGTTTCAAAATATACGAGGGCAAAGCTCTATCAGGAAAAAGGGAAGAAAACACCCGTATTTGTCCGTTTTTCAACGGTCACGCACGGCATCTCCTCACCGGAAACGCTTCGCGATCCGCGCGGCTTTGCCGTTAAATTTTATACGGAAGACGGAAACTGGGATCTCGTGGGAAACAATCTGAAGATCTTCTTTATCCGCGATGCCGTGAAATTTCCCGATTTAATCCATGCATTCAAGCCTGATCCCGTTACAAATGTTCAGGACGGGGAAAGGATCTTTGATTTTATCTCCAATACGTCTGAAGCCATGCATATGATCACCTTTCTGTTTTCGCCTTGGGGCATTCCGGCAAACTACAGGCAAATGCAGGGGTCAGGCGTTAATACTTACAAGTGGGTCAATAAAGACGGTGAAGCGGTTCTTGTGAAATATCACTAGGAGCCGAAGCAAGGCATTAAAAATTTGACCCAAAAAGAAGCGGGAGAGATTCAGGCGAAAAACTTCAATCACGCGACACAGGATTTGTATGAAGCGATTGAGCGGGGGGACTATCCGGAGTGGGAGCTGTTCGTCCAGATCATGAGTGATGATGAACACCCGGAGCTCGACTTTGACTCGCTTGATGATACAAAGCTGTGGCCCGAGGATCAATTTCCGTGGCTTCCTGTCGGCAAAATGGTGCTGAATAAAAATCCGGAAGACTATTTTACAGAAGTCGAACAGGCCGCATTTGGAACAGGGGTGCTTGTGGACGGGCTCGATTTTTCGGATGACAAAATGCTCCAAGGAAGAACGTTTTCCTATTCGGATACGCAGCGCTACAGAGTCGGGGCCAATTATCTGCAGCTGCCGATCAATGCTCCGAAAAAAAGGGTTGCCACCAATCAGAGGGGAGGACAGATGCAATACAAAGTCGACTTGGGGGAAAAACAAAGCCCGCATATCAACTATGAGCCTTCCACGATCAACGGGTTAAAAGAAGCAAAGCAAGACGGCAAGGAATATACGCCGCATGTAGAAGGGAAGCTTGTCCGCGAAAGCATTGACAGGCAAAACAATTTCAAGCAGGCGGGGGAGACTTACAGGAAGTTCGATGATTGGGAAAAAGACGAGCTCATTATGAACCTGGTCAATACTCTTCTTCCATGCGACCAAAGAATCCAGACGAAAATGATCGAGATGCTGAAGCAATGCGACGAGGAATATGGAAGAAGAGTTGAGGAGGGGCTAAAGAACGCCACAAGCCAAAATACATCCAGCAGGGAGCCGATAGGAGCCGAAGGCGCTGAAGACGCGCCGAAACAAGCGGAAGAAAAAGGACATTCCCAGGACCCTTATTAGAGCGGGCAAAGCGAAGATCAACGCCGCAGGATCATCGCTTTTTAAAATTCAAAAAAATTACAAATGTTAACAAAGAATTATATGGTAATATTACACATTAAATGGAAAATAAATTGACAGGGAGGAGTAATGATGTTCAAAAAATTAGCGGTTGGGATTTTAATGGCCGGAATGCTGCTTTCCGGCGCAGTCGGAGCATCAGCAGCGGAACACGGAAAAACAGCTTCCCATGGTATGATTCATCCCTTGAGCACGGCATATACAGATGTAAAGGTTACAGGCAAAACAGTCTACTTTTATATTAAAGGTTTGGAAAATCCATTTAATCTGACATATTATGATAGAGTCGCATGGACAAGCACTAATGAAGAACCCGATACAGTGACGGACAACATTTTGTCTGTGAAAATCCCGTTGAAAACAGGAAGCAGGTATGAGGCGAAATCAAATGAACGGCTTGAGCTGATCAGGGATAAAATCGAGTCGGGCGGCACCGTTTACGGATGGGCAAAAGCGCAGGACGGCTATTGGTATCCTGCCGGCTCCGCGAAAATTTCCTATTGAGCATAGCAAAAAGCAGGCTTCATCCCCGCCTGCTTTTTGTCTTGCCGAATGGTCTTGAAACAACCGCCACTACAGCCGCTGCAAATGACAAAACCCCCGCAAACCAAAACACCTCGCCAAGTCCCAATTGTTCCGCCACTTTCCCTGCAGCGATCGGACCGAGAAAAAAGCCGATCGCATAAAAAGACTGGTAAAAGCCCATGACTGACATTTTCAGCTTCTGCGAACCGATTTGGACAATGCTTGAGAGCAGGAGAGGAAAGATAAGTCCCAATGTCAGCCCGATGACAGCGTGAATCAGGCAGACGGATAAGAGCGTTTTCGCAAACGGCAGTACACAAAGGAAAAGTCCGGTAATCACATAACAAATCAAGATGACGGAGCTGACTGATTTGATGCTGTAAAATATGCACCATACAGAAGCGGCAGCTTGGGGAATGAAAAAGGCGCACATCACCCACAGCAGCTGTTTCTCATCAATGCCGATCGTCTCCGTGTAGATCGGCGTAAATCCGAAAACGGTCATAAATAAGACGGCATGGGCCAAAAATGACAGCAGTGTAATCGTTTTGAGCCGCGGGAGACGCCACGTTTGTTTCACATAATCGGAAACGGGCATCCTTCCGACAGGTTCGCGCGTTCCGTTGTCTTTAATATAAAATGACAGCACAAGCCCGATCAATGAGAAGACGGCGCCGATCCAAAACGGAAACATCCAGCCGAACAAATGAACGAGGTACCCGCTGACAGCCATGCTGACGAACTGCGGAAGCACCGTTAAAAACTGCAAAATGCCCATCGCTTTCGATGAGTGTTCCTTCGGAAAATACTGTGAGTATAAAACCGTAGCCATGACCCACATCGCGGCCGTAATCCCGGCAAGCAGCCGGGCGGTGATCACCATAACGAACGAATCGGACAACAGAAATATCAAACTGCTCAAAAGAGCAGCTGCAAAGCCGGTGACAAACAGATGTTTCCTCAGCGGAGAGAGCACATCAGACAAAATCCCGAATGGAAAACGCAGCAATATCTGCGTGATGCCGTAGCTTCCCAAAATGATCCCAATCGCCGAGTAGGAAAAACCGATGCTGTCAAGATACAGCCCGAAAACGGGGACGTAGATATATGTAGCAAACCAAAAACAAAAGACAGCGCCCCAAAACATCGCATGATCTTTTTTTGCGATTCGTTTTTCTTCAAAAATAAGCTTTTCTTGCAACTCCATCCCGCTTTCTCCCCCTTTAGCTTCAAGTACACCATAATTGGCGAACGGAAAACAAGGTCATTTTTTATTTTAGAATGGAATTGAACGGTTTGCCGACAGATGTCGTCTAATATATGGAGACAAAGGAAAGGGGGATTGTCATTTTAGTGGATCAGACAGATGAAAAAGAACTTGTCATGCAAGCAAAAAATGGAGAAGATGACGCCTTTTCAACACTATTTCGGCTGCATTACCCCTTTTTATATCAATATGTGCTCAAATCAACGCTCCATCCCGATCTGACAGAGGATTTGGTTCAAGAAACGATGCTCAAAGCATATATCAGCCTTCAGCAATTCCAGGGAAGCGCAAAATTTTCAACATGGCTGATTTCGATTGCTTCCCGTCTCATTATCGATCACCAGCGTCGGAAAAAACGGGAATACCGCAGGACGCAGGCAGCCAGGGAGGATGCCTTGCGGAAGATGAAATGGGAATCATCCCTCCGCGGACATGAGTGGAACGACTATTTGGAGATGTTTGCTGCGCTTGAGCCGGAATTCAGAATGCCGATCTTATTAAGGCATTATTACGGGTTCACATACCCCGAAGTGGCAAAGATGCTGAAAATAAAAGAGGGTACTGTCAAATCCCGCGTTCATCATGGCTTAAAGAAAATTCGAAAGGAGTGGGACCGGTGAATGAACGAGAGGAAAAAGAGACGATTTCACATTTGAAGCAGGAGCTGAAAAAAATCGATGCCGCCTTTGAACCTGCCCCTCTCCATCAATTTGAGCTGAACCGGCAGTTAGCCAGGTTTAAACAAGAGCGGAAACGGGCGATGCAGAAGGAATTGCTTTGCTTTATGGTTTCGGCATTTGTGATTTTGTCCTTATATATCACGATTTCGATTCAAGTGCCTGTCTTGTTTTTGACGGTGCAGGGAGCCGCGCTTATACTCCTTCCGGCCCTTGTCATGTTTGAAAAAAAGCGGCGCCGGACGGCGGACGGGGAGGTTGAAATAGATGAACCTTGATATGACTCAAGAAAAATTGACGATTTTGCTGTTGATTTCTCCGCTTTTATTAGTGCAAAGCATTCTCCTTTTTCTTGATGCAAAGAAAAAGGGAAGCAATGCGTGGTTTTGGGGGATTTGGGGGCTCATTCAAACTCCGATGCCTGTATTATTCTACTACTTATTTGTCGTCAGACCCTATCATAAAAAAAGGGGGATGTCGTAATGGCCGCATCTGAAATACCTTGGGCGCTGATTGCCCCGTTAATCGTGTTATATCTTATCCTTGTCATTTCCGCACTGGTGAACTGCTCCAAACAGGAGGAATTAAACGGTCCCAAGTGGCTATGGCTCTTGATTATTGCCGGCATCAGTTTTATTGGGCCAATTTCGTACTTTGTTATCGGTAAAAGGAGGCACATGTGATGCTGTCCGTGAAAGGATTAACAAAAGTTTATCAGCAGCATAAAGCTGTAGATCATCTAAGTTTTGATATTAGGCACCATCAATCTGTTGCACTTCTTGGACCTAACGGAGCCGGAAAAACAACAACGCTGCAAATGCTGTCAGGCCTTTTAACGCCGACTTCAGGGCAGATTCAATTTTTAGGCCGAAAAACCGTAACCCGGAGCCGCATTGGCTATCTTCCTCAGCACCCTGCATTTTTTTCATGGATGACGGCGGAAGAATATTTGCGGTTTGCCGGGAGGCTTTCCGATTTGAGTCGCCGCGATGTTCAAGAGAAAAGCAGGGAAGTATTGCGCTATGTCGGTTTGGAGAAGTGCGGCGACCGGAAAATCGCGGGATTTTCAGGAGGGATGAAACAAAGGCTCGGACTGGCACAGGCTCTGATCCATGAGCCGGAGCTGCTGATTCTGGATGAGCCCGTTTCCGCGTTGGACCCATCGGGAAGACGTGAAGTGCTCGATTTGATGAAGGATTTAAAAAAACGGATGACGATTTTATTTTCTACTCATGTCCTTCATGATGCGGAGCAGGTATGTGATGAGATTATCATGCTTAAAAATGGAACGGCAAGGTGGACAGGACCGCTTTCAGAGTTAAAGACGAAGCATCAAACGCCGTCTTTTATACTAAAAGCCGAGGAAAGCCTTGAAGGGTGGCTCGAAGAACTCCCTTATGTCACAGGGCTCACCCTTGATCAGCCGTCAAAAGCCGAATTTCATTTATCCGATCGGGCATACGTCCGCGAATTATTAGCGGAATGTCTGAGAAGAAACGTGTCGGTCCTCCATTTTGAACAAAAAACACAGTCTTTGGAAGAGATTTATATGAAGGTGATGGGGCTATGAATTCATTTTATATTTTATTTCAGAAAGAGTGGAAAGAGAGCTGGAAGGACGGAAAGTTATTGTGGCTGCCTGTCGTCCTCATATTGATCGGCCTTATGCAGCCGATCAGCCTGTATTATATGCCTGAAATCATTGATATGGCCGGAAACCTGCCGGAAGGGGCAGTCATCAACATTCCAAAGCCCAGCGGTGAAGAGGTTTTGGCCAGTACGCTATCCCAATTTGGGACGGTCGGCACTGCCATCTTCGTATTCAGTGTGATGGGAAGCATTGTGAATGAACGGAACCAGGGCTCGCTTTCACTGATTATGGCGAGGCCGGTGAGCCCGCTTCACTATGTAGGGAGCAAGTGGCTTGCCCACGTCATCCTCGCTTTGGTGTCTTTTGTCGCAAGCTATAGTCTCGTCTTCTACTATACAAATCTTTTATTTACCCCGGTTGCCTTTGCCAGGTTTTTGTTTAGCTTATTGGTTTACGGCATCTGGATTGTGTTTGTGATGACCATTACGCTGTTTTTCAGCGCTTTGTTTCGCCATATTGGAGGTATTGCCGGGGCAAGCATCGGTATGATTGCAGCTGTTTCATTTGCGGGGTCGCTGTTTCCGCGTTTTACCGAATGGACGCCTGATAAAGCGCAAAACCAGGCAGTCTATTTTATCAAGAACGGTTCATGGGACGATGCCTTCGGCTTGATGGTGTTTTCTTCAGCCGGATTTGTGATCCTTCTGTTCGCGTGCATCATATTTGTCTTTAAAAGATATGAATCTTACTGATCAACCGGGCGGGCCCGGTTTTTTCATTTGTCAGAAATGTAAAATTAGATATAATACGATGGAAGACTGGGACTTGCTGATCCGGCAGCAACATAAATGATTGAAAGGGTGATCCAATGAATATAGCAAACAACCAGGCCGGTGTTGCCGATCGGGCGAAAGCGCGGCCGAACCGCGTGTGGATTGCCGTGATATTGGGCATTTTATCCGGGATCGGTCCGATTGTGATCGATTTATATTTGCCGGGGCTGCAGATTTACATACGACTGCGTCCATCGTCCAGCTTAGCTTAACATCGTGCTTACTGGGACTGGCAGTCGGACAAATTGTTATCGGCCCTTTCAGTGATGTGCTCGGAAGGAGGCTGCCGCTGCTCGTATCATTGGCCGTTTTTGCCGCGGCATCTTTTTTGTGCGCGTTGAGCTCATCTGTCTGGGTATTGATCGCCATGCGGTTTATTCAAGGTGCGGCTGGAGCGGGCGGCATCGTGATATCCCGTGCGATTGCCCGTGATTTATATTCGGGTACTGAGTTAACGAAATTTTTCTCGCTGCTGATGCTCGTCAACGGGATAGCCCCGATCATCTCACCGGTGGCAGGCGGACAGCTTATGAAAGTGACTTCATGGAGCGGCGTCTTTTTCATTATCGGCGCTTTTGGCATCATCATCATTCTGGCCGTCATCATTGGAATTAAAGAGTCGCTTTCCCCGGAAAAGCGTACGGCAGGCGGTTTCAAAGAGACGTTCGTCTCTTTCGGAAAGCTTTTCGGCCAGCGGGCCTTTATGGGATATGCATTGGCTCAAGGGTTGATCGTAGCCGGGATGTTCGGCTACATATCTGCCTCTCCGTTCGTTTTGCAAAATATTTACGGGCTATCGGCCCAAGCTTTCAGCTTTTGTTTTGCAGTAAACGGCCTTGGCATTATCATCGCTGCCCAGATTACGGGGAGGCTGGCCGGCCGGTTCGGTGAAGCAGCCCTATTGAGATGCGGGCTGTTGATATCATTGACAGCCAGCCTGATCCTGTTCTTGTCCATCGCCTTTCATGCCCCGCTCATGTTTGTTTTGATCCCGCTCTTTATCGTCGTTTCCTGCATTGGAGTCGTGACGACGTCTGGCGGTTCTCTGGCCATGCAAAGCCAAGGGAAGTCAGCCGGGAGCGCATCGGCGCTTTTGGGGCTGCTGCCGTTTATTTTAGGCGCGGCTGCGGCGCCGCTCGTTGGCATCGCCGGAAGCCATACGGCGATGCCGATGGCTGTCGTCATTGTGTGCTGCAATATCAGTGCCGTGATCTGTTTTAAATCGCTGGCCGGACGCGCGGCGCAGGCGTAAAAAACTCCGGAGCGTGAACCTCCGGAGTTTTTTAACATTTTAGCGCGGAGCGATTTCCACCGTCGTTTCCGCATGGCCGTAGTTTCTTCCCCATTTTTGCAATTCCGCGGTGATTCTATGTGTGCCGGCATTCGGAAGCGTTTTTCGGACCATCACCAGCTTAAACTGGGAGGAGCTGAATGCATACACGGGAACTCTGACGGTTTGTCCGTCATTCAGAATCTGGGTATAGTTTAATGTTCTGCCGTTTAGCGAATCCCTTGTGTTCGCATGGAAGCGGTACGGGAAGTTAAATTCGACGTAGCTCGCGCCGACGAACATATTCGGTTTGTAGGTGACTTCAATGTCGGAAGTCGTCCATTCTTTATTACTTTGGGTGGTTTCGACATGAAGGGCCGGTTCGCTCCTGTAAAAAGCGGCATTTGCTTCCTGGGACGGAAGAATAAAAGAAAACAATGCTGCAGATGCTAGCAGGCCAACACGCATTTTTCCAATAAACTTACGTTTAAGCATCGATTAGTCCCTCCTAAACGGCAATTTGGCTTCTTTTCCTGCTCACTTAATCTATCATTATTTACCATACGGGTAAATATTTTTTGAAAAAAGTTCTAAAAACGTTTACATCTATTATTATGTATCAGAAGCAGTATGATCAGGAAGCCGGCTCCCAATGTGAGCCGGCCGGTATACATTTAACGAGGAACGATCTCCAGCGTAGCTTCCGCATGATTGATGTTCTTTCCGTTCTGCTGCAGTTCGGCTGTAATTCTGTGCGTGCCTGCGTTTGGAAGCGTTTTCCGAACCATCACCAGTTTGAATTCAGACGAACTCAATGCATAGACGGGTACTCTGACTGTCTGTCCGTCATTTAAAATTTGCGTGTAGTCAAGGGTTTTACCATTTAGCGTATCTCTTGTGCTTGCATGAAAACGGTACGGGAAGTTGAATTCAACATAGCTTGTACCGACGAATGTATTCGGTTTGTAAGTAATTTCGATATCAGAGGTTGTCCATTCTTTATTGCTGTTAACGGCTTTGACCTCAAGCACCGGTTTCTGAGTCGGGTTATCCGGCAGCGGATTATCAGGTTTCGGATATTGAGGCGGCTGCGGCTTAGGCTTAAATGGAGGCGGACAAAAAATCGGACCTCTGAAATGACTTGTGCTCACTTCCTGTGCATTTGCTTCATTGGTAGGAAGGATAAATGAAAACAGTGCTGCAGAAGTTAATAGACCAATACTGATTTTACTGATGATTTTTCGTTTAAGCATCAACATGTTCCTCCTAAATGGCAATGTGGTTAGAGGACGTCCGGAAAGCAGCAAGAAAAGGCGGCTATACGATCGCGATCAACTAAATTCCTTTTCTTGTTTAATTAATCTATCACCATTTACCAAACAAGTAAATATTTTTACGTAAATTTCTTGAAAAAATTTAAAATATTTAATGATTGTTGCTAGTTTTCTGCATTTTACACATATAAAAGAGTCGTATAACGAACAAAGTGGATAAATATGGATTGGTTATTGTTATTTTTCGATTTTCAGATTAATCTATTAAAAAACTTCCTGAGGGGGATTGAGGATGGAAAACATTCAATTGTTTCTGGCCGGTGATTCAACGGTGTCGTATTATGATGCTTCGGCTGCGCCGAGAGCAGGATGGGGACAGAGAATAGGGGCGTTTTTAAACCAGGGCGTCCTTGTGCACAATGAAGCGGCGTCAGGGAGAAGCTCAAAGAGCTTTATCGAGGAAGGAAGACTCGAACGGATCATGGAGCATATGCGAAACGGCGACTATTTGTTCGTACAGTTCGGCCATAACGATCAAAAGCCTGATGAGCGCCATACTGAGCCGTATGGTTCCTACCAGGCTTATTTGCGCAAATACGTTGAATGCGCCAGGATGAAACGGGCCAATCCGGTGCTGATTACGCCCGTTCAGCGACGATCGTTCGATTCGGAAGGAAGGCTCCGCGACACTCACGGCGATTATCCGGATGCCATGAGACAGCTTGCTGCAGAACTTCGTGTTCCGCTCATCGACCTCACATCAAAAAGCGGCCGCCTGCTTCAGACTTTGGGACCCGAATCGTCAAAAAAGCTGTTTTTATGGCTGAAGCCCGGGGAACATCCAAACTACCCGGACGGAGCGGAAGACGATACCCATTTTTGCGAATACGGCGCAGGGGTAATCGCCGGGCTCGTGGCAGAGGGGGCGAAAGAAGCCGGGCTTGCGTTATGAGCTATTTGAGAATGTTATTCAATTATTTTTCGGAATTTTAGCACTTCATTATCTAATCTATGATACGATCTATTTCATAGAGATTTTTTAAAAGGAGTGCACTCTCTCATGATTCGCCGCTTTTTTTCATACTATAAACCTCATAAACGGCTGTTTATCATTGATTTTACAAGCGCGATCATCGTCGCCGCTTTAGAGCTCGCGTTTCCGCTCGTTGTTCAGTGGTTCATCGATACATTGATTCCAGGGGGCGACTGGGCCGAAATCGTCTGGGTCAGCATCGGACTATTATTCATCTATCTGATCAGCACCGGGCTTCAATATATCGTCAATTACCTCGGCCACAAACTCGGAATCAACATCGAGACCGACATGCGCCAGGAGCTGTTTCAGCATGTGCAGCGCCAATCGTTCAAGTATTTTGACAATACGAAGACGGGGCATATTATCAGCCGCATCACCAATGACCTTTTTGAGATCGGAGAGCTCGCGCACCACGGGCCGGAGGATCTGTTTATCGCGGTCATGACCTTTTTGGGCGCGTTCTGGATCATGCTGACGATCAATGTGAAGCTGGCGCTTGTCGCTATTTTGTTCGTGCCGCTCTTGATCGTCCTGATCACGTATTCGAATGTTAGAATGAACAAGGCCTGGCGTGAAATGTACGGGGAAATTGCCGATGTTAACGCAAGGGTTGAGGACAGCGTCTCAGGCGTGCGAGTCGTCCAATCATTCACAAATGAACGTTATGAAATTTCGCGTTTTTTGAAAAACAACCAAAAGTTCCGCAAGGCAAAACTGAAAGGCTATAAAACGATGGCCATGACGACCGCCGGGACATTTTTAATGACGCGTTTCATGATTCTTTCCGTCCTCGTGTTCGGGGCGTGGCTCAGTTTTTCAGGAGGCATGACGTACGGCGAATTTGTCGGCTTTGTTCTTTACGTGAATGTCCTGTTTAAGCCGATTGATAAAATCAGCGCGATTTTGGAGCTTTACCCAAAAGGAATGGCCGGTTTCAAACGGTTTACGGAGCTGATTGATACAAAGCCGCTGATTGTCGACCGGAAAGATTCGATTGAGGTTCCGGCTTTAGAAGGAAATATCGTCTTCCGAAACGTTACGTTTGGATATGAAGAGCATAAGCCTGTCTTAAACGGGATCGATTTAACGATAAACGCGGGTGAGACGGTAGCGTTTGTGGGGCCGTCGGGCGCGGGAAAAACGACGATCAGCTCGCTGATTCCGCGTTTTTACGACGTTGACGGCGGTTCGATTACGATTGACGGCATTGACATTCGAAAGATGACGAAGCGGTCCCTGCGTTCACAAATCGGGATCGTTCAGCAGGACGTCTTCCTGTTTACGGGGACGCTGCGCGAAAACATTGCATACGGGAAATTGGATGCAACTGATGAAGATATCAGGCGTGCGGCCAAAATGGCTCATTTGGAGGAGCTGATCGAGTCGCTTCCGGACGGTTACGAAACCGAGGTCGGCGAAAGGGGACTGAAGCTTTCAGGCGGCCAAAAGCAGCGGATCGCGATCGCGAGAATGTTTTTGAAAAACCCGCCTATCCTCATTTTAGATGAAGCGACATCCGCCCTTGACACGGAAACGGAACGAATCATTCAAAATGCGTTGACAGAGCTGTCCAAAGACAGGACAACGCTCATCATCGCCCACAGGCTCGCCACCATTAAGAATGCCGACCGGATTGTCGTGGTAACGGAAAACGGTATTGCAGAAGAAGGATCACACGATGAATTGGTTGAAAAGGGAGGAATATTCGCCAGTCTTCATCGCGTTCAGTATCAGTCGTGATATGAAAAGGGCAAGCCCGGATGCGGGCTTGCCTCTTTTGCATTGCTGCGGTTAGTTTAAACCGGGCCGGAATATCAGCGGTTTTCTTTACCGATCTCGGGCAGTACGGTTTTTGCGATCGTCTCGTCGAGCTTTTCGTAATCATAGTAATGAATGGCATCGTAAAGTTCTTCACGCGTCTGCAGATCGTTCAGCACGCCTTTTTGCGTGCCTTTTTCGTAAATTTCCGTAAATGTGCGTTCATACGCTTTTGCCGCGGCGCGCAGGGAAGTGACCGGATAGATCACCATGCTGAATCCGAAAGATTGAAATTCTTCGGCCGTAAAATAAGGCGTTTTTCCGAATTCGGTCATATTGGCGAGCAATGGGGCATTGACGGCAGACGCGATTTCTTTGAATTCGGCTTCGCTTGTCAGCGCCTCTGGAAAAATCGCGTCAGCCCCCGCTTCTTTGTATAGAATGGCCCGCCTGATAGCAGCTTCTGTCCCTTCCACCGCTTTTGCATCCGTACGAGCCACGACCACAAGGGAAGGAGCGGTTTCTTTGATTGTTTTAATTTTTGCGATCATGTCTTCTATCGGGATCAGCGTTTTTCCGTTTAAGTGCCCGCATTTTTTGGGAAGCTGCTGATCTTCGATTTGAACGGCCGCGACTCTGCTCTCAACCATTTCGGCCGCTGTACGCGCGGCGTTCAGCACCCCGCCGTAGCCTGTGTCTATGTCGACTAAGACGGGCAGGTTGGCGGCTCTGACAAGCTCGCGGGCTTTATCCGCCATTTCTTCCGAATGGATCATGCCGAGATCGGGCATGCCCCGGCTTGCCGTATAAGCGGCGCCTGACAGGTAGAGCGCTTTGAAGCCGACGTTTTTGGCGGTGATGGCTGCCATTCCGTCATGGACGCCGGGGATTTTAAGGATGTCCGGTAATTTGATAAGCCTTCTGAAAGCGTCGGCCAGCTCGGACTGGCTTGCTTGTTTCGTAACAATCCACATATGAATTCCCCCTAGATTACAAACAGTTCCATAAAGTCCGGGACGGTTGTGTTCTTTAATTGTTGCGGATCATGCAAGAGAGTATTGATATTCTCCGCCTGTCTTGCAGGAAAACGCGTTTTCAGATTGCTGACGAATTTTTCTTTTAGCAGAGGGATGCCTTCATTCCGCCTGCGGCGATGGCCGATCGGGTACTCGATGGCGATATTCTCCGAATGTGTGCCGTCTTTATAAAATACTTGAACAGCGTTTGCGATGCTTCGTTTTTCCGGATCGAGGTAATCGGCGGAATACTGTTTGTTTTCCACCGTTTTCATTTTCGCACGGAGGCGGTCGATCTCCGGATTACGTGCGATTTCGTCTTCATAATGTTCAGCGGTAATCTCCCCGTAAATCAGCCCGATTGCCGTAATATACTGCAAGCAGTGGTCGCGGTCTGCCGGGTTGTGCAGCTTTCCGGTTTTGTCGATGATTCTGATGGCGGATTCGTGGGTCGTGATCACGATACGGTCGATGTCATCAAATCTGTCCTTCACTTGGCCGTGAAGCTGAATCGCCGCTTCAGCCGCCGTTTGGGCGTGGAATTCGGCCGGATACGAAATTTTAAAGAGGACGTTTTCGATGACATAAGAATCGAGCGGCCTTGCAAGCGTCAATTCTTTTCCTCCAAACAGCACGTCCTGGAATCCCCACGTCGGCGCGGACAGAGCCGTTTGATAGCCCATTTCGCCTTTTAAGGTCATAAGGGCAAGCCGCACGCCCCTGCTTGTCGCATCGCCTGCAGCCCATGATTTCCGCGAGCCGGTGTTCGGCGCATGGCGGTATGTCCTAAGGCTCGAGTTGTCGACCCATGCCTGTGAAACGGCATTGATCACATCCTGCTTTGTTCCGCCCAATAAAGAGCATGCCACAGCCGCAGAAGCGACTTTGACGAATAAGACATGGTCAAGCCCGTTTCTGTTCAGGCTGTTGTTGAGTGCGAGGATTCCCTGGATTTCATGAGCTTTTACAATCGCCGTAAGCACATCGCTCATTGTGAGCGGTTCTTTTCCCGCGGCGAGCCGCTGTCTGCTCAAGAAGTCTGCGCATGCTAAAATCGCCCCAAGGTTGTCAGACGGATGGCCCCATTCAGCGGCAAGCCATGTGTCATTATAATCAAGCCAGCGAATCATGCAGCCGATGTTAAATGCGCCTTGGACCGGGTCCAGTTCAAATTGGGTGCCCGGTACGCGGACGCCGTTCGGGACAACCGTTCCGGGGACGATCGGCCCGAGGTGCTTTGTGCACTCGGGAAATTTGAGGGCCAAGATACCGCAGCCGAGCGTATCCATTAGAACGTAGCGGGCTGTCTCGATCGCCTCTTCACTCGTGATTGTCGCATGTACCGCGTAATCTGCAATGTCTTCAAGCAACCGGTCACACGATTGAGCCGTTGTACTTTGCATAACCATCTAAAGCATCCCTTCCTTCCGTATAAATGTTGTTTATGGCTGAAGACCGCGCGGCCCTGTGTAGCGAACCCGCGGACGAAACAGTCTGTTTTCGTCATGCTGCTCAATGACGTGCGCGCTTAAGCCGGCCGATCGCGCCGCGAAGAAAATCGGGGTGTACAGATCGATCGGAATGCCGAGCAGGTAATAGACCGGGGCGGCGTAATAATCTAGATTCGGATATAGCCCTTTTTCTTCGCGCATCAGCGTTTCACCGGCATCACACATATCGTATAAGTCCTGTCTCCCCGTTTTGTGAGAGAGTGAAAACAGGGCTTTTTTCAACAATGCGGCCCTCGGATCCATCTTTCTCATATAGACACGGTGGCCAAATCCCATAATCTTTTCTTTATTGGCTAATTTTTGCTGGATCAGTTTGATAAAGCCGGATTTTGTTTCACCTTCGAGAAGCATATGCATGACCGCTTCGTTGGCGCCGCCGTGCAGGTTTCCTTTTAAAGACGCGGCTGCTCCTGTAAAGGCGCCGTATATATCCGAATTGGTCGACGCGATGACCCTGGCGGCAAACGTGGAATTCGGCATTTCGTGCTCGCTGTAAAGCACAAGCGTCTGATCAAAGACGTCCGTTTCCTGTTCGCTCGGCTCTTTACCCGTGAGCATGTATAAAAAGTTCTGGCTGTATGACATCTGTTTATTCGGCATAATCGTCTTCTGCTGATGTAGTATGCGGTAGCTGTTTGCGGCAATGTTCGGCACCTGTGCGATCAAGCGAAGCGCTTTTGCCGCATTGGCCGCTTTCGACCGGTCATTCAGTTCAGGGTCATACCCCGACAAAGCCGAAATCCCGGTTCTGAGCGCATCCATTGGGTGGGTATCTTGAGGAAGTGTTGACAGAATGGTGTAAATCCCGTTGGGAAGATCATAAGCGTTCTTTAAAGCGCTTTCAATTCCTTTTAGCTCCATCGCATCCGGAAGCTTGTTTTGGATGAGGAGATACAGGATATCCAGATACGTTTTTTGTTCGGCAAGCCTGATTAAATCATAGCCTCTGATGACGATTTCTTCAGCCGCGGTATCCAGGTAGGAAATTCCCGTTTCACCGGCGACAACACCCTCTAATCCCGGTTTAAAAACATCGTGTTTGCCCATTTTTCCACCTCATTTTCGTTTTTTTAAAAACGAGGCATCGGCTGTTCAGCGGTTGAGTGTATAGCTTTGGAGCGTTTCTTCAATGGAATGTAGGCTTCGTCTGATATGGGAGCGCATGGCTGCTTCTGCCTGACGTTCGTTTCTTTCCTTGACGGCATGATAGATTGCCAAATGTTCATTGAAGGATACCGATGGTTTGTAATGAGGATTTTTGTATCCGCTGATTCTCCGGTACCGTTCGATCCTGCTTTCCAATTGTTCGAGAAATCGCTTCGCTGTTAGATTAAAACTGATGGATTGCAAGATAGAATGAAATTCAGATCCGTATTTGACCGTATCCGTATGGCGGTCTTTGGCGGCAGCCATCTTCATTAATTCGAGCCGGTCTTCAAGCTGGTGAAGCTGCTCCGTCGTGGCAAGCCGTGCGGCCTCGGCGGTCAGCAGTCCTTCCAGCGCTTCACGGACCTTAAAAACCTCTTTCGCCTCTTCCGGTGAAATCGGACAGACGCGGAGCCGGCCGTTTGGCTGTTTATTGACCAATCCTTCAAGCTCCAGCCTGTAAAGAGCCTGGCGCAGCGGAGTTCGGCTGATTTCCAAGTCCTTTGCAAGATTGTCTTCTACGAGCTGTTCAGAAGGCGAATATTCGAGTTCGATGATTTTTTTTCTGATTTCATTGTAGACGTAATCACTTGCAGACTGTCTTTTGACTGGATTTGAAGAGCTCATGAAAAAATGTCACCCCTCCTTTTTCTGAATATAAATATAATTGTATACAATTATCCCGATGTGTCAATGCATCGTTTTCCATAAAAAAACAAACACCATCCCTCTTTTCTTAAAGGGGCGGGTGTTTGCTTTTTTTTACGCATATTGATATAGGTGGGGCCGGTCGTCGATCCATCGTTTTAATTCTTCAAGCATTTGCTCATAGCTGACAGGCCGATACGGCACATCCTCCCTCGTCATGACGAGGCTTTTATCAGAGCGCACGTCATCATCGGGGATGATCGACACACCTCTCTCAAACGTCTGATTGATGGAGAGGAGCAATTCATATTTTGAGATGAAGCGGTTTCCGGTCAGATGAATGAGACCGGTTAACCGATGCTCAAGCAGCTCCTCTATCGCCTTTGCAAGTTCAAGCGTCGTCAATCCGTTCCAGAAAACGTTTCTAAACCCTGTGATCGTTTCCTTTTGATTCATGAACCAATGAAACAAACCGATGCCGTCTTTCAGTTCAGGTCCGATAATGGACGTTCTGATCGTGAGGTTTCTGTCATCTATGACTTCACCAAGGCTTTTCGTTTGCGCATAGACTGAACCTCCATCTTTTGCATCTGTTTCGGTATATTTTCCTTTCGAGCCTGAAAAAACGCAATCGGTGCTGATGTGAATCAGGTAATAATGATAGTTGCCGCTCATGTCGGATAACAGGTGAGGCAGAATGCTGTTGACATGGATTGCATCGAGCAGATGCTGGCGCGCGGCGTCATTTAATATCCCGGTCGCATTGATGACGACGTCGGGGTTCACTTTTTCCAGCAGCTTTTTTAATTCATCTGTGTTCGTGACGTCCAAAAAAAAGCAGTGCGGATCATCTGGCAAGGAATGGCGCTGTGTCCAGAATACGTCGTATTGCGTTTTGGACGCAAAAAATTCCTTCAAGACGTGGCCGGCCATGCCGTTCCCGCCCAAAATCAACAGTTTCACTTAATGAATCCCCCTTCCCTTAGCAGTTCTGCAATCTCGGGTTTCGTCATTAAAAGGTCGTTGGATTGGTACTTCTCAAAAGTCGCTTTTGGATATGTCCGGTAGTGACGGGCCAGCTTTTCTGAAGGATGGGAAGGCAGAATGACATAGTGTTCGGAATCGAAAAGGTAAGTATACGGAACCTCATGATCGGAAACGAGCACTTCGTGGAGCTTTTCTCCAGGCCTGATTCCGATTTCTTTAATTCCGACAGAACTTCCCATCTCTTCGATCAGGACTTCTGCAAGATCCAATATATTGCAGGCCTTCATTTTCATTACGAAAATTTCTCCGCCCAGCGCTTCCTCTGAAGCCTTGAGCAGCAAGTCAATCGCTTCGCCGACTGTAAGAAAGAATCTTGTCATCTCTTTTGACGTCAGCGTGAGATCCTCTCCCTTCTCTATAAAGCGCTTAAAGAGCGGCACGACGCTTCCGTTTGTCCCCAGCACGTTTCCGCCTCTGATGCAGACGAAATCGGTGCGGCCGCTGTAATCGTTGGCACGGATCATCAGCCTTTCGCCCAGCGCCTTGGTCATTCCGTAGAAGTTGACCGGATCGGCCGCCTTATCGGTTGACACGTCAATCACTTTCTTGACCCGCTGGACGAGCGCTGCGCGTATGACGTTCTGCGTTCCGACGACGTTTGTCTTTAACGCTTCGTCAGGCTGTCCCTCGCATATCGGGACATGCTTCAATGCTGCCAGATGAAAGATATAATCGATATCCTGGCAGGCAGACTCCAAAGAAAGATAGTCCCTTACATCACCGATGATGAACGTTAAGGAAGGATGGTGATTGAATTCTCGCTGCATGCCGATTTGTGTAAATTCGTTCCTCGAAAAAATCCTGATCTCCTTTGGTTTATATAATAATAGTTTTTTGGTAAGTTCCGTTCCCCAGGAACCGGTACCTCCTGTAAGCAGTATTCGGGCGTTTTTAAACATACTACTCCTCCTAAAAACAGATCGTTTGATAGACTGTCAAAACTAGCATATAAATGTATATGTTTTGCAGGAAATTTTGTGTGATAGAACCGCCTGATGCGAGAAAAAATAAGCCATATTAAGAGGTTATCGATTGATGGCACACCATTTTTTTCGAAATGAATATATATATATAGATTTTTTCAGCGCTAGATTGATCAATCATAAAAAGTGTTCAACAGCCAAAAAGGAGCAAGATGATGAAAATCATGACGATTCTCGGGACCAGGCCGGAGATCATCCGCTTAAGCCTGATCATCGGCAAGCTTGATCAATTTGCCGGTAAGCACATATTGGTCCACACTGGTCAAAACTATGACGCGAGCTTGAGTGAAATTTTTTTTGATCAATTAAAGGTGAGGCTGCCGGATTATCATATTAAACCGTCTCGGCATTCAACAGGCGCGCAAATCGGCGAAATCTTCACCGAGGTCGAAAAGCTGATATTGAAGCTTGAGCCCGATAAACTGCTCGTGCTCGGTGATACAAACAGCGCGCTTTGCGCTTTTCTGGGCGAAAGGTACGGCATTCCGGTCTATCATATGGAGGCCGGCAACCGCTGCTTCGACAACTCGGTTCCAGAAGAAATCAACCGCAGGGTGATCGATTCGATCGCATCTTTCAACCTCCCCTATACAAGAGTTGCCAAAGAAAATCTGGAAAGGGAAGGCATGCATCCGCAAAGGATATGGGTATCGGGAAATCCGATTTATGAAGTGATGAACCATTACCGGGATGACATTTCAAAACGAAAGCCGCTTGATGCCTTGAATGTACAGAGCAAATCTTTCATATTGGTAACGGCGCACCGGGCGGAAAATGTAGATCATAAAAAGCGGCTGCAAAATATTGTTGATGCGCTGGCATCGCTCGCCGGGACACACAAAATACCGGTTATTTGCAGCGTTCATCCAAGAACAAGAGACCGTTTGCAAAAATTCGGCATTCAAAACGATGAAGGCTTGCTGAAATTTTGCGAACCGTTTGGATTTTTTGATTTCGTTAACCTTCAGCAGCATGCAAAATGCGTCATCACGGACAGCGGAACGGTTCAGGAAGAAAGCTGCATACTCAAAGTGCCTTCGGTTACGATCAGGAACAGCACCGAACGGCCCGAAACGGTCATGTGCGGAAGCAATGTAGTGTCAGGGCTTGAAACGGAGCGGATCGTCGATGCGGCGGAGCTGATGATGCAGGCCAAAACGGATTGGGAGCTGCCGGAAGGTTATGATGATCCGCTAGTATCAGACAAAATCGTCCATTTTATCTTAGGCGGCCTGAGACATGTTTGACTGACATCTTGAAGCCTTCTATTTCTGGCAAACGTCTGTTGAAAAATGTTAAAATTTATCACAATCAATAGATGCTGCAAAGGAGGCTTCTTGACATGAACCAAGCTTACGAGCTCCTTCCGCCGGAATTCTACCGCATGCCGACGCTTGAGCTGGCGCGGTCGCTTTTAGGGTGTCTGCTGGTCAAAGAAACGGAGGAAGGGCTCGCGTCAGGATATATTGTAGAAACCGAGGCTTATAAAGGGCCGGGGGACAGGGCGGCCCACAGCTATGGAAACCGCCGGACAAAACGGACGGAAGTGATGTATCGGGAAGCGGGCCGGGCCTACACGTATACGATGCATACCCATACGCTGTTCAATGTGGTCAGCGCGGGTATCGACGAGCCCGAAGCCGTCCTCGTCAGGGCGGTTGAACCGCATGAAGGCGTGCTGCTGATGGAGAAAAGGAGAAGCGGAAAAAAGCCCCGCGATTGGACGAACGGACCGGGAAAATTGACGAAGGCGCTCTCCATCACAATGGATGATTACGGGAGATTGCTGACGGAGCCCCCTCTTTATATCGCCAAAGGATATATCCCGGACGATATTTCCTGCGGGCCGAGGATCGGCATTGAGAATTCGGGGGAAGCGCGGGAATACCCTTGGCGGTTCTGGGTGAAGGGAAACCGGTACGTCTCAAGATAAAAAACGGCAGGTTTGGCTCAACATTTAACCGGGTAATCATCCATAAAAACGGGAAGGGAGTCATGCCTGCCATGAAAAAACTGTTGAAACGCGCGGTAAAATGGACACCTGTCATTTATCCGATCGCACGGAAAATCATAAAAGACCGAAAAGCCAAAAAAACGTGACAGCCGGCCGCTCCGGCTGTTTTTTCGTTGTTACCTCCTATTGCCCAAATTGACTTGAAAACGACATTATAATAGAGTTTACTTAAATATGAGAGAAATTTCACAAAAAGAATGAATATAGTGTAAACAGCAGGAAAAGGAATCTGCCTGTTTGTTCTAAGGTTTAAGCGATACATATGTGAGGGAGGGCTTTTCTATGCTCAATGCTCGGCTCAGCAATATTCTCAGCGAATTGATGACAGCGGACTCACCCTTGACCAGCGCATATTTGGCAAACGGATTGAATGTTACCTCCAGAACGATCAGATCAGATATAAAAGAACTAGACCATCTTCTCTCTAAAAACGGGGCTTCCATCACATCCATCAGAGGCGCCGGTTACCGGCTGTCCATCCAAAATGACCACCTCTTTCGGCAATTATTGCAAAATACGTTCCAAGAAGAATTTTCGCATCCCGTTTTTCCGAATGAACGCATTCTCTATCTATTAAAAAGACTGCTGCTGACAGATGAGTATCTCAAGCTTGAAGATTTGGCCGACGAAATGTTCATCAGCAAATCGACGGTTCAAAACGATATGAGAGACGTTCGAAAAAGGCTGAAATCGTACGATATAGAATTGGAGATCAAACCGAATTACGGATTCAGGCTAAAAGGGGATGAAATAAAGCTGCGCTATTGCATGGCTGAACATATTTTTCCGAAAAGGGAAACGGAAATTGACATCCTGAACACCCGGATTTCCATTCTGCCGAAAAAAGAGCTGGAGATGATCCGCCAGACGATTTTGGAAAGGATCAACGAAGGCCAGATTTCCCTGTCCGATATCGGACTGAACAACTTATTGATTCACATTGCCATCGCCTGCAAACGAATCCGCAGCGGAAAACGCGTCTCGCTTTTTTCGCAGGACGTCAAGGAAATTATGAATCATAAAGAATATGGCGTCTCCCGGAAGATTGTCCGGGCGCTGGAAGAAAAGCTGAAGGTGACGTTCCCGGAAGAAGAAACGGCCTATATTGCCATTCATCTGATGGGAGCAAAAAGAACGGCGATGGCGAAGCTCAGCAAGGATAAAATGGAAGGCTTTATCGATGCGGAAACCGACAGGCTTACGGAATTGATGCTGGAGGAGATCGAGCAAAAATTCAAGCTCGGCATTAAAAACGACAAAGAATTGAAAATCGGCCTCAGTCTTCACTTAAAGCCGGCTTTAAATCGCTGCCGCTACGGAATGAACATCAGAAATCCGATGCTCGACGCCATTAAAGCCAACTATCCGCTTGCTTTTGAAGCAGGAATCCAAGCCGGCGAAGCGATCAAAAAGGAAACGGGGTTCGACATTCAGGAAAGCGAAGTCGGCTATCTCGCTTTGCATATCGGCGCTGCTATGGAAAGAAGGAAAATGAATACCCCGTCAAAGCGCTGTATGATCGTCTGCGCCTCAGGAGCAGGAAGCGCCATGCTTCTTCAGGACAGACTGCGTTCGAAATTCGGCTCAAAGCTTGAGATTATTGGAACAGTCGACTATTATAAGCTGAATCAACTCCCGCTTCATGCCCTCGATTTTGTGATCAGCACCATTCCGCTTCCAAAAGAGCTCCCGATACCCGTCGTGAAAGTAAATGCGATTCTCGGCGGGGAGGATCTGGCAAGAATCGAGCATATTCTCGCCCCGGATACAGAGCTGGCCGCGAAGTATACACGTAAGGAGCTTGTCTTCCTGCAGGAAGATTTTCAATCAAAAGAGGACGTCTTGCGCTTTCTTTGCGATCAGGTAACAGCGCTCGGCCTTGCTGAAGAAGGGCTTGAAGCGTCGGTTTTCGAAAGGGAGTCTGTTGCGCCGACATGCTTTGGGAATCTTGTCGCTATTCCCCATCCGATGACCCCGCAAACGGATGCTACGTTCTGGGCGGTATGCACGCTGCAAAAGCCGATAGAATGGCAGGATAAAAGAGTTCAATTCATCTGTCTTCTTTGCGTTGAAAAAGGCAATACATCCAATCTCCAGAGCATGTACAAGTTATTGGGCAACGTTTTAGACGATCGGTCAATCGTTAGGGAGCTGCTGAAATGCAAGACGTATGAGGCGTTTATGTCCGTTTTCAGAAAGAACAGCCGGATCCAGCCCTTTTCCGAATAATACTTGTCCCCCTGTCTTTTTTCCGGAGGGCTGAGGAAAATCATTGAGTTAATATGAAAGCGGTTTCATAATATGATAAAACCGTAAAACATATAAGAACTAAACCGGAAAAGGGGGACATCTAAACATGAACATCTTATTGGCCTGTGCAGCAGGCATGTCAACTAGTCTGCTCGTTACGAAAATGGAAAAGAGCGCAGAGGAACAAGGGAAAAACTATAACATTTGGGCCGTCTCCGGGGGAGAAGTCCAGAATCATATCGATAAAGCCGATGTATTGCTTCTCGGTCCGCAAGTCCGCTATATGCTTCCCCAATTAAAAAAGCTGGGAGAGTCAAAAGGCGTACCCGTCGACGTCATCAATACGGTCCATTACGGAACCTGCAATGGAGCAGAAGTGCTGAAATCCGCTGAACGGCTTGCCGGGGCTTAGAAGGAGGACGGGGGATGTGAATAAATTCAACCTGTTCTTAGAAGAGAAGGTCATGCCGATCGCCGGCCGGATAGCGGCACAGCGCCATTTGCAGGCACTGAGGGACGGCATCATTCTGACCATGCCGCTGATTATTATCGGTTCGCTGTTTCTCATTTTGGCGAATTTGCCGATTCCCGGCTATGCCGATTTCATGGCGGGCATTTTCGGCGACAAGTGGGCCGAGAAGCTAAGCTACCCGGTAGGTGTCAGTTTTGATATTATGGCGCTTATCGCAACCTTTGGAATCGCTTACCGCCTTGCCGAAAAATACGGCATCGATGCGCTGTCATCAGGAGCAATCGCGGTAGCGGCTTTCCTTCTGGCAACGCCTTATCAGTTTCCGTTTACACCGGAAGGCTCCACTCAGGAAATTCTCGTATCAGGCGGAATTCCGATTTCCTTAATGGGAAGCAAAGGCCTGTTTGTCGGCATGCTGATCGCGATGTTTTCCACTGAAATATACCGCTGGGTCGTTCAGAAAGACATCGTCGTCAAGATGCCTGACGGCGTTCCGCCGGCCGTAAGCAAGTCATTTATCGCCCTGATTCCTGGATTTGCCGTCATCGGTCTGATCTGGCTTGCCCGACTTTTGATCGAAATCACGCCTTTTGAAAGCCTGCACAATGTCATCAATGTAGTGTTGGGTACGCCGCTCTCCATACTCGGAGGCAGCCTCGGCGGAAGCCTTGTTGCCGAAACCGTCCAACAGCTGCTGTGGTCCTGCGGTTTGCACGGGGCGAATATTGTAGGCGGGGTCATGTCGCCGATCTGGTATGGCGCAATGGATGAAAACCGTCTTGCTTTTCAAGCAGGCGAAGTTCTGCCGAACATTTTTACTACCCAGTTTTTCGAAATCTGGATTAATATCGGCGGAAGCGGAGCGACCTTGGCGCTCGTCGTCACGATGGTTCTCAGGGCGCGAAGCAAGCAGATGAAGCAGCTCGGTAAACTTGCAATCGGGCCGGCTATTTTTAATATCAATGAACCGATTATTTTCGGAATGCCGATCGTCATGAACCCGATGCTTTTGCTTCCGTTTATCGTCTCACCGCTCTTGATGATGGTCGCAACCTACATCGGAATGAGCACGGGGCTCGTCGCAAAACCGGCTGGAATCGCAGTCCCTTGGACGATGCCGCCGCTCTTCTCGGGCTATTTGGCAACCGGAGGGAAAATTTCGGGAGCGGTCATGCAGTTCATCAATCTGTTTATTTCGTTTGCCGTGTACTACCCGTTCTTTAGGATGTGGGATAAGCAAAAGCTGAAAGAAGAAAACGAACTCGAAACTGTGCCGCCTGCAAATGAAAATCAGCAGATCGGCGTATAAAAAGGGGGTGCAGTCATGACCGAGGAGTTGGAGCAGACGATTTTTCAAATCATTCTGCACGGGGGAAACGGCAGGAGCTTTTGCATGGAGGCGATTGCTGCTGCCAAGAAAGGCGATTTTGCCGAAGCGAAAAAAAAGATCCGGGCAGCCGATGAGGAATTGATCAAGGCTCATCACTTTCAAACGGCCCTTATCCAAAACGAAGCCAAAGGGGCAAAAACAGAGCCCACGCTGTTGATGATTCATGCGCAAGACCACTTAATGAACGCGATGACAATGAAAGATTTGGCGTCGGAAATTGTTGATTTATACGAAAACATGAATATCCGCGGAGGTGTCAATTAATGAAAAAAGGCTTGAAAATCGTAACGATTGGCGGAGGATCAAGCTATACGCCCGAGTTGGTTGAAGGATTGATCAAAAGATATGATGAGCTGCCGGTAAGCGAACTGTGGCTTGTCGATATTCCGGAAGGGGAAGAAAAACTCAACATCGTCGGCACGCTGGCAAAGCGAATGGTTGAAAAGGCGGGTGTCCCGATCGATGTCCATCTGACGCTTGACCGCAGAGAGGCCTTGAAAGACGCAGATTTCGTCACCACCCAATTTCGCGTCGGTCAGCTTGAGGCAAGGGCAAAGGATGAAAGGATTTCGTTAAAATACGGTGTTATCGGCCAGGAAACAAACGGTCCCGGCGGCTTGTTTAAAGGACTCCGCACCATTCCGGTCATTCTCGGTATCGCAAAGGACATCGAAGAGCTTTGTCCTGACGCGTGGCTTGTCAACTTTACAAATCCGGCAGGCATGGTGACGGAAGCGCTGCTTCGCTACTCAAATCTGACGAAACTCGTCGGTCTGTGCAATGTGCCGATCGGCATGAAAATGGGAGTGGCAAAAGCGCTTGATGTTGATGAAAGCCGCGTGGAAATCCAATTTGCCGGTTTGAATCATATGGTGTATGGACTCGATGTCTTCCTCGACGGCGTCAGCGTCAAAGACAAAGTGATCGAGGCAATGGCGGATCCGGCAAATGCGATGACGATGAAAAACATTTCCGGCGAATCGTGGGAGCCTGACTTCATCCGCGGCCTTGACCTGATTCCGTGCGGCTACCACCGCTACTATTATAAAACGAAGGAAATGCTTGAGCATGAAATAGAGGCTTCAAAAACGGAGGGAACCCGCGCCGAAGTCGTTCAGAAAGTGGAAAAAGAACTGTTCGAATTATATAAAGACCCAAATTTGGCGATAAAGCCGCCGCAGCTTGAAAAGCGGGGAGGGGCATATTACAGCGATGCGGCCTGCAACCTGATCAGCTCAATTTATAATGACAAGCACGACATTCAGCCTGTCAATACGATGAACAATGGTGCGATCGCAAGCATTCCTGACGATTCTGCGGTAGAAGTGAACTGCGTCATAACGAAAAACGGTCCAAAACCGATCGCGGTCGGAGATTTGCCGGTCAAAGTCAGGGGCCTTGTCCAACAGATCAAATCGTTTGAACGCGTCGCGGCTGAAGCCGCCGTGACCGGAGACTACAACACGGCTCTTGTCGCCATGACGATCAACCCGCTCGTTCCGTCTGATAAGATCGCCAAGCAAATACTGGACGAAATGCTTGAAGCACACAAAGAGCACCTTCCGCAGTTTTTTAAATCAGTCGAAGCATAGATGGATTGCCAAGGTTCCGGCAGCTCACCGGAACCTTTGTTTTTACATATTGGCGCTTGCTTCTTTTTCTTTTTGAAGATCTGCACGGCTCGCTTTGGCAAGCTGTGTAAACAGCAATATTCCAATGCCGGAAAGGATTTCGATGAAACCGCCGATTGCGATCACCTTGCCCGCGCTGAGAACTTGTGCAGCATATCCGCAGGCGATCGCACCGAGAGGAAGCGATAGGTTTGTGATCGTATGAATAATTGCGTACACCTGAGGCTGATCATCGCCTTCCACAGACGTTTGAATGATCGTAAACTCCGGAACATTGATCGAGCTGATTGCGGCTCCAAAGGCAAAGGCGGCGAGAAAGACGAGCGGCAAAAACGTATTCAGCCCCGTAATGAAATAGGCCGTTCCTTCCAATATCCCGGCTGTAATAAAGAGCAGCCCGTACCTGTTGATTTTTACTTTGGCAAGGATGAATCCCAATAAAAACGCTCCTCCGGCTGTCGTAGCCTTCAACAGCGAATGGATGAACGGCGTGCCGTTTAAATCTTCCGCTACATAAACCGCTGAAAGCGCCTCCCATGGCGATGCCGCGAGATTCATGAATATGCAATAAATCGCAAGCGGGAATAACACCTTATGATGCCGCACAAGAGTAAATCCCCTTTTCAGCCTTGCAAAATATGTGCCTCTTGGTTTGGAAGCGTCTGATTCAGCATGCTTCTGAGCCATCTGCTGCTTAATGCAGAGGACAAAAAAACCTGAAATGATATAGAGTGTGAACGATGTGATCAGGGTCGGCGCAGGACCGATAAACGTAAGAAGCACCCCGCATAATGTAACAGCACCAAGCCTCACAATTTCCGAGGAAGACTGGAGAATTGCGTTAGCTTTTTGAATCAGCTGTTCATTCACGATCTGGGGAATCAATGTAATGGACGCCGGGTTGTATGTCGCGCCGGTCGCCGAATGGATAATCATCAGCCCGAGGACAAACCACATCGGCGAAAAGCCGTTATAGTAGCATAACGGAATAGCAAGTACGATGACTGCTCTCGTCAAGTCAGAAAAATACATCCAGAATTTCAGCGCGCTTCTTTTCACCAATGGACCTGCCAGCGGCGCCAGAAAGGCCTCAGGCAAAAAGGTGACGGCGAGCAGAAGGGAGGTGCCGATTGCGCCTTTCCCGTCAAAGATCAAAAACCATAAAATAGAGTTGAAGGCGAAGCAGTCGGCTGAAATCTTAATGATTCTGGAAAAAAAGAGAAACGCGAAGTTTTTTTTCCAGACGCTTATTTCTCCATTTTTTTTCTCCATCTTCAAAGTCCTTTCTTCATTGCTGCCTGAACGGTTTTAATGTCTCCTTTCAAGTAAGAGTAGAGTTTCATATGTATGTAGATGATTTTAACATATTTTATATAAAATGGAATGGAGTTTTAGCGGGGAATTTTTCAGAGGGGCTTGGGACGTACCGTATATGAGGAAAAAATGATGAAATGAAAAGGCTGCCGGCCCCCTGTTGCATGAGGGCCGGACAGCTTAGCACGGTTGGCTGACCGAATCGACTTCAACCGTCCAGCCGAATGGATCGGGCAAAGCGCCTCTTTGAATCCCTGTTATCGTATCGTACAGTTTTTTGGCGATTTCACCGGTTTCACCGCCGTTAATGACGAGGCTTTCACTTTTCCAAATCAGCTCGCCGACAGGGGAGATGACAGCTGCCGTTCCGGTGCCGAACGCTTCTTCAAGCAAACCGTCCCGGTGGGCTTGAATCAGTTCATCTACGGATATTTTCTTCTCGGCTACAGTGAGGCCCCATTGTTTTAACAGATGGATGACGGAATTTCTCGTAATGCCTTCCAGGATGCTGCCGTTTAAAGCAGGCGTGACAATTTCACCGTTGATTTTAAAGAAGATGTTCATGCTGCCCACTTCTTCAATGTATTTTTTCTCGATTCCGTCCAGCCATAAAACTTGTGAAAAACCTTTGCTTTCAGCCACTTCCTGCGCTTTCAGGCTGGCGGCGTAATTTCCCGCCGTTTTCGCGTTGCCTGTGCCGCCTTTAACGGCGCGGACAAATTCGCTTTCAACGGCGATTTTCACGGGGCGGATGCCTTCCTTGTAATAGGAGCCGACCGGCGACAGGATGATCAGCAGCTTGTACATCTTGGACGGGGCGACGCCGAGGTAAGGCTCTGTCGAAATAATGAAAGGACGGATGTAAAGGGACGTTCCCTCTGCTGACGGAATCCACTCTTTGTCGATCTGAATGAGCTGTTTCAGGCCTTCCAGCACCGTATCGGGATCCACTTGCGGAATGCAGAGGCGGTCGTTTGATTTGTTCAGCCGTTCAACGTTTTTCTCCGGCCTGAACAAAAGAACCTTTCCTTCGTTTGATACATAAGCTTTCAACCCTTCAAAAACGGACTGGCCGTAGTGATATACCATTGCAGCCGGATCCATTTCGATCGGCTGGTAAGGGACGATTCGCGGATCGTGCCAGCCGTTTTCAACCGAATAATCCATGATGAACATGTGATCGGTGAATACGCGGCCGAATTCAAGATTGTCCGCTTCGGGCTTTTGCTTTTTCGTCTGACTGAGCTGTACGCTGATGGTTTGTTTTGTCATATTCATTCTCCCTGCCGTTCATAATCTTTTTCCAAAAAATATTTATATTCTATTTTAAACCTTATATTTATAATCGCAATAGATTTCAGAGAAATTTGTAAAATAGAATTGTTGGAAATATTAAAAAATATTTTTCGCGAAATAAAAAGGATCCCCTAAGAGCGGGAATCCTTTTTATAGAAGTCTTCGATTGCTTTGTCTACATAGACCCAGCCTTTCCAGCCGAGATGGATCGTATCCTTCAGGAAATAAGGATCATATTCATGGCCGGACAAATCGGCCACCTGAAAGCCTTCTGCTTCGATCTGTTTTTTGATCTTTGCATAGTAACCGGTCCGTCCTTTTTTAGGTACGCCGGTGTAGTCATACCATTTGCCGTGCACCGGAACCGATATAAACAGAGGATCGGCGCCCGATTCCTTCAGGACATCCATCATCATTTGAAAATCGCCGTATTCGACCGACTGTACATAAGACAAATGTTTTTTTCTGTTTTTTAGCTTCGCCATTTTCGGCTTTATTTTTCTGAATGCCTCATCTATTAATTTAAACTTGTTTGACCGGGATTCCTTTTCGCCAAGCTTTGCAGCCATCTGCTTCAGCTCGCTCCACGATTTGCCCTTGACGCTTTGTGAAATCGTGCGCTCAGGGCCGGGACTGTCAACCATTGAATAGTAAAGGTCCTTTTTTTCCAGCACGCTTCGATAAGCTTTGGCAGCCGGCGAAAGAAGGGACAGTGTCGTATGATCCTGCTTTAGCTCCGCCTTATAAAGGGCTGCGAGCAGAGCATCATTTTTGACGGCATGGTATTTCAGCATGCGCTTGATCATTTTTTTCTTTACATTTTGGTCGATTTTTTGGTTGAACAGTAGATCGTATGCTTGTAAAGCTGAGAAATTCGGCGCGAAATGGGATTCATCAGATCCTTTTTTCTGGAACCATTGCGGAGATATGATAAACACCAGTTTCTTCCCCTTTAGTTGATCCATATGAGCCGCGAAATTGATTGCATGGATCAGGGATTGCGAACCGCCCTTTCCGACCAGGTAAGGAGTAAATCCTTTATTATTTACTTCAAAATAATTGGACGGATGATAAGGGTCTAACCGGGACAGTTCGGATGATCCGTAGATCGGGAGGTACTTGGAATCTTCAAGCATCTTGCTTTGAAGGTACGTTCCCTGGAACATCATCGGATTCAGCTCCGTAGCCGATTTTTCGACCCGATCTTTAGGAACAAATGCCTCAAGCCATGAATTCGGGATTGAGATCGTGGTGAAAAAAAGTAAAAATGCCAAAATGATTGGCCCGAATAAAAAACGCTTTTTCATTATCTCAACTCATTCAGCTGCTTTATGATTTGATTTGGCGTGTTCCATGCATCCCGGTCAAATTCTGTAATCGGTACGGTGATGTTAAAGCGGCTTTCAAACGCGAGCAGCAGTTCTACGGTTCCGAATGAATCCAGTATTCCTTCTTCAAAAATATCGATATCCGGGTTCTCCTTGACGATATCGTCCTGACAAACCTCTGCTATAACTGAAAGCACTTCTTGATTAAAGTCCATTATTGAAATCTCCTTTTAATGAATTAGTTTTCCTGAGAAAATAAAAAATCCAAAGCATACAAAATGGAAGGTCACCACAATTGAGACTGCTGTCGTCAGCTTGTTGTTCGGCCACCATTTATACTTCTTATTCCATTTTTCAAAGAAGTTGAAGCCTACCATGAGCAGTGCGTGATAAAGCCCGTAAACGATGTACTGCAGGGCAAGGCCGTGCCATACGCCCATCAGCAGAAACAGCAGCACATATCCGATATTAGACACCGCCATGCGGTTTTTGATCCATTTTTTCTTTGTCATCCAGAAGACAAAGCGCATAAATACGTAGTCTCTGAACCAGAATGAAAGGGACATGTGCCAGCGGTTCCAGAAATCTTTAATATTGCGGCTGATAAACGGCATATTAAAGTTTTCCGGCGACTTGATCCCCATGATATAGCTGATGCCGACCGCAAAAGCGGTATAGCCGGCAAAATCGAAGAACAAGTAAAGGCTATAAGCGTACATGTATCCGAGTCCATGTGCAATCTTGCCTGACGTGAGATGCGACAAATTCAAAATAATGTACGTATTAATGCAATAGCCGATAATGAATTTGTATAAAAAGCCGAGAAAAATTTTGTTGATTCCTTTGTAAAGCAGCTCTTCATATTGCTCTTTCGTCCAGACCGTCTGCTCGTCTTTTTCAAAACGGCGGTACCTGTCGATCGGCCCTGATGAGATGGTCGGGAAAAAGAGAATAAAATAAAGCAGTCTGCTGACGGGAAGCTGTTGTTTGATCAGCCCGTCGCGGGTTTCAATAATAAGCTGAACCCCTTTAAAGGTTAAGTACGAGATTCCGAGAAAGCTTGCCCAGTTGTTCAGGCCAAGGAACGGCAGCAGCTTGGAAATTGCCAGGGGCAGAATCGAAGCTGCTGCGGCCAAACAAAACACAAAGCCGCTGTTCGCTTTTGAACGGTAGGCAATATAGCCTTTGATCAGCACCGTTTGCCAAAGCGTAAACAGGCAAAGAGCGATGAGCCCGTGCAGGCTGTTTGAAAAAATGAGAGCCAGCACGACAACGGAGACCGCCATATTGTAAAAGCGGAAGCTTTTTCCGTTGAGACCGAGAATGATGGTCGGCGCGAGCAAAACTGCTAAAATGATGAAGAAGAGAAATGAACCGTACGGTGTCATATGGTTACCTCTTCTTTAAGCCGTTTCCGGTCAATTTTGCCGTTCGCAGTCATCGGAATCTCTTTTTGATACACGAATTTTCTCGGGATCATATAAGCCGGCAGCGTACTGCCAAGGTCTTTCTTAATGGCGCTCGTCAGCTGGTATTCCTTTTCGAAATCGTGTTCGGCAGGCACGATCATCGCGATCAGATACTCGATTTTCTCCTCGCGGTAGAATGGAATCACCACGGCAGACTGGACGTATTTCGAACGATTGATTTGATATTCGATCTCTTCCAGCTCGATGCGGTAGCCGTGCAGCTTAATTTGGAAATCGAGCCTTCCCTGGAAGAACAGCAGGCCGTTTTCTTTGTAGCCGGCGTCTCCCGTGCGGTAAGCCGCTTCACCGTTATATGAGAAAAACACTTTTTCCGTCAGCTCTTTTTCGCCTAAATAGCCTTTGCTGACGCTTTTTCCGGTGATGATAATCTCGCCTTTTTCACCGTCCTGAACAGGTTCACCGTCTTCATTGACGATGACAATATCAGTATCGGGCTTCGCCGAACCGACAGGAAGGGAAGAGTACCGCTCCAAAATGTCGTCTGTCACTTCAATGGAGGTGACGGCGACCGTTGCCTCCGTCGGGCCGTATGTATTGAAGACCCGGGCTTTCGGAAATCTTTCTTTCAGCTGTCTGGCGACTGATGCAGGGAGCGTTTCTCCGCAAAACATAAATACGCGGAGGCCCGGCAGCAGTTCCTCTGAAAAGGACGGATCCATCAGGCACATTTGTGCAAAGGAAGGAGTCGATGTCCAGACATTGACGTTTGATTGTTTCAGCGCTTCAAACAGAATCTTCGGCCTGTTGATCATATCTTTCGTAACGGTCCACAGAGTACCTCCCGCCTGCAGGCAAGGATATAGGTCCATTACCGATAAGTCAAAGGAAAACGGCGCCTGGTTTAAAAACACGTGACCGTTCTCAACCGGAAAATCTTCTGTCACCCAGTTTGCAAAGCTTTGAAGATTATCGGCTGAAATTTGCACACCTTTTGGATTTCCGGTGCTTCCGGACGTATAGATGATGTAAAACGTCTCTCCGTCCTTCACCCAGTTATCCGGATTTGTCTCGAGCTGTTCACCTGTGTCAAGGTGCTCGGGTGTGACCACGGATATGAGGGCATCACCCGTATCGAGATCGGTTCCGGAGTTGTTGAGCAGCAGCCCGGCTTTTGAGCTTTTGATGATCTTCATCACCCGGTCCGCCGGGATCGAAACATCCACCGGTACATATGGGTGGCCGGCTTTTACGCAGGCGAGGAAAGAAACTGCCATTTCCGGCTGCATATGACCGTAGACGATGATGGGTGAACGATCGCCGATCGTTTCTTTTTGAAGCCGGCAAGCGAGGCGCTCCGACTGTGACCACAATTCGCTGTATGAAAGCGTCTTGTCATCATTCACAAATGCAAGTGCATCGGGTTGTGTTTGTGCATAATGTTTAATCGTTTCTATCAGTTTCATTTTTGATTCTCCATTAAAAGTCGTTATAAATATATGAACCTGTATTTGCTGTATGGAATCCGTAAATCAAAAACAACAGCAGCAAAATAAGAAAGTAATAGGAAGTGTTTAGGAGCCACTTCATTGTTGTTTTTTCATACAACATCTTCAGCTTTGTTAACATTGATCTGTTCCTTTCCCTTATGAAATAGCCGTCACAACAGTATAAGACGAATTTAATTTATAAAAGTTTCATTTCTTCAAAAAAAGTGGAAAAAAATTTGTGGCGTTTTGTTCAAAAAACCTTAAGTCCCAACAGCCTATTATAAACATATTGTGCTGAAGATCAATCCATCCTTCTCTTTTCCTTTTGGAAAACGAATCCAACTTTTGAAACATAAAAAAGGATCATAAGAAACAGCGCTTATGATCCTTCTGATAAAATTAAAAAAAGGGATGCCGGAGATTAATAAACAAATGCTGTCCCGACGATGATGAGCAGGATAAATAACACGACGATCAGAGCAAAGTTGTTAAAGTAACCACCCATTGTGCTTCACCCCCTTGTTTTAATATAAAATATGAAACATATGATGCTTTCGAAAGGGATATCAATGTAGAAATACAGAAAATAATAAAGAAAACTATTTTTTATAGCAAAAAACAAGTTCTTTATGTTCGAAACCTTAACGGAAATGGAACCGTCTACTGTTTTGAAAAGAAATCAATTTGATATAAGGAGACCAATTATGGAAACTTCAATAGATCAAATAGCAGGATTGCCGCAGCATCAAATAGAAGATTTTCGAAAGCTGATGGAAGACTGGAAAAATGAACTTTTAGTTTATAAATTCGCTTTAGACCAAATGGATACGAAATTTTCGATTATCAGCCAGGAATACAACTTAATTCACGGCCATAATCCGATCGAACACACGAAATCACGCGTGAAAAACTTTGAAAGCCTGATCAACAAGCTTGTAAGAAAAGGCTGCGATATTACAACGAGCGCTGCCAAAGAGCATATAAACGATATCGCCGGACTGAGAATCGTTTGTTCATTTTTATCGGATATCTACAATATGGTCGAAGTGCTGAAAGAACACGAAGATATTAAAATTTTAAAAGTGAAGGACTACATCAAAAATCCGAAGCCAAACGGCTACAGGAGCCTTCATTTGATTGTAGAAGTGCCCGTTTATTTGACAAACCGGGTGGAGCATGCCAAGGTGGAAATCCAGATCAGAACGATCGCCATGGATTTTTGGGCAAGCCTTGAGCATAAAATTTACTATAAATTAAATAATGAAGTGCCTGATCGGCTGACAGACGAGCTGAAAGAAGCCGCCGATATCGCCAATTATCTGGACGAAAAGATGCTTCATATCAGAAGAAAAGCAGATCAATAAAGAAAGCCGGGACGAGAGATGATCTGCACCCTGTCAAGTAGACAGTGGAAATAACTAAAACACACTAGACGGCTTTAGCCCTGTATTCCACTGGGCTGAGGCCGTTTAGTTTTTCTTGTAGACGATCGTGGTTGTAAAAGTGGATATATTCATCAATTGCGCTTTGAAGTGCCTCAAATGTCTCGTACGAATTCCGTCTGTATTTCTCGCATTTTAATTTCCCCCAAAACGACTCAATGGGGCCGTTATCAATACAGCGGCCGACGCGGGACATACTCTGTGTCATATTTGCGTTTTCAATCATCCTTCTAAACTGGTGGGACGTGTATTGAAAACCTCTGTCGCTGTGAAGGAGAGGACGTGCGTTTGGGGCTGCCTCAAGCGCTTGGTTCAAGGTTTTAAACACAAGGGCGTTATTATTGGATTTCCCCAGCACATAAGACACGACCATTCCCTCATGAAGATCTAAAATGGCACTGAGGTACGCTTTCCGATGGCCGTATTTTAGCTCTGTCACATCAGTCACCCATTTTTGATTTGGTTTGTCCGCTTTAAACTCTCGATTCAGGATATTTTCGGACACATGTTGAGGCGTCGCTTTGCCGTAACGTTTTTTCTTCCGCCGAATGACACACTCCAGCTTGGCGATTTTCATCAGCCGATAGATGCGCTTATGATTGAGGCGCTCTTTAAAGCGGCGCTTCATGTTTAAGGTCATTCTGCGGTATCCGTAGATACCGCCAATTTGTTCATGAAGAAGCGTCATCTCGGCGATAATCTTTTCATTCTGTTTTTCTCTCGCTGAAGGTACTCGGCTCCTCCATTTGTAATACCCCTGGCGCGAAACTTCGGCAATCTCACATAACATTTGGACAGAAAAGCCTTCTTTTCGATTCAGCTCTAAAATGGCGAGATATCGATCTTCGTACCGAACCTGACTTAGAACCGCCTCCTTTTGATCTCTTCCAACTTTTTTAAGAACGCATTCTCTGCGCGCAAACGCTCATTTTCCTGTTCCAGCCGTTTGTTTTCCCGTTGAATTTTTTCTTCAGGTGTCAATTCTTCTTCGGTTTTGCGTTTCCCTCGGTTGTCTTTTAAGGCCTCTTCTCCGCCTTCTTGATACTTTTTCACCCATTGATACACCTGTTGGTAGGAGACTTGATGAATCTCCATTGATCTGGCGTAGTCCTTTCCATGAGCTAGACAATCCTTCGCAATCTCAATCCGTTCTTCCAATGAAACGTTCTTCCGTTTGGTCATCAAACGATTCCTTCCTCTCCCGCTGTCTTTTAACGTTTTATGACCATTATAAAGCTCAACCCACTTCATGAGTACGGATTTACTGGAAATCTTATATTTTCTCGAGATTTCTCTTTGAGAGTAGCGTCCGGATAAGAAGTCTTTCACGGCATTGTATTTTAATTCTGCGGGATAGAACTTATGGCGCTTTGAACGTTCCAAACTCTCCACACCCGCCATATCATGCGATGTTCTCCATTCACGAATCGTTTCGGCATGAATGCCATATTTTTCTGCGATCTCCTTCACCGAATTATTGCCCTGATCACATTCTGATAGAATATTCAATTTTTCTTCTTTTGAAAACCATTTTCCAGCCATGAAAAAACTCCCCCAAGGCAAACAGATTTTTTTATTTCATCTGTCTACCTTTAGGGGAGCAGATCAAGACGTTCGCCCGGCTTTTTTTCGTCTGCCTGTCAGAGCCGTTCCCTCCCGGGTGCACTGTGCGGCTTTCTTGACAATGCAATTGTCCGGGCGCATTCTTGATGTGGCGTCTCAGATGATCCGATTAAACAGATCCTGCCAATTACATATCGTTTTCAAGATTTATTTTGAAAACAAAAGTGAATCGAAAAAGTGAATCGAGAAAAAGATAATAAATATGAGGAGGTCTTGATATGAGCGGACTGCAAATGGATTTCAACAAAACTGCACTTGTACTCATCGACTTGCAAAAAGGAATCGTCAATATTCCCGGAGGAGATGCCGTCGTGAAAAAGGCAACCAAATTAATTGACGTGTTCCGCCAAAAACAAGGTTTTATCTGCTTTGTGAATGTCGCGTTTCACGATGGGAAAGATGCGTTAAAGCCGGTAACAGATCAGACTGGGCAGGTTCCGGGGGAGCGCCCGTCCGATTGGGCCGAATTCGTACCTGAACTGGGGATCACAGAAGGCGACTATACGGTCACAAAGCGTCAATGGGGCGCTTTTTTCGGAACGGATTTGGATCTCCAGCTTCGGCGCCGCGGAATCGATACGATTGTGCTGTGCGGAATCGCCACCAATATAGGGGTGGAAAGCACGGCCCGCGAGGCGTTCCAGCTAGGCTATCAACAGATCTTTATTACGGACGCGATGACGACATTCAGCGAGGAAGAGCACGAAGCCTCAATCCGTTTTATTTTTCCTAGAATCGGCAGGCTTCGGACAACGGAAGAGTTTCTGGAAGAGCTGTGATGAAAATATCCAAGAAAAGCAGGGCGTTGTTTTTGACGACCGTCGCATCTGGAACCATGCTGAATCCGCTGAACTCTTCCATGATTTCATTGGCTCTTCACAGCATTCAAAAAGAATTTCAATTGTCATTTACGACCGTATCGTGGTTAATTTCATCCTTTTATTTAGCCAGTGCGGTCGCCCAGCCCGTAACAGGCAAACTGGGAGATTTAATCGGCAGGAAAAAGATGTTTTTGTCCGGGCTGATTCTCGTTGCCATTTCCGCAATCGGGGCCCCGCTGGCTCCCGCTTTTATGGTGTTATTGGTGATGCGGCTGTTTCAATCTATAGGGAGCAGCGCGATATACCCGTCAGGAGTCGGGCTGATCAGGAGCCATATCCGCGATCGCCAGGCGTCGGCTCTAGCCGTTCTCTCGATCTTCGCTTCCGCGATGACGGCATTGGGGCCGACGGTGGGAGGCTTTTTAATCGTCTGGGGCGGATGGCCGGCCATTTTTACGGTTAACTTTCCGTTTATCATCTTCAGCTTTGTATTTGGGCTGCTTATGTTTCCGAAAGATGAAAAAAAAGCCGGCTTGAATGTCAAATCTGTTTTGAAGCAGCTTGATTTGCCGGGCATCGTCTTATTTGCCTGCGGCATCGTTCTTTTGTTGTCTTTTTTGCTTTCTTTAAGCACCGTTCCCCGTTATGCGGAAGGGGTCTCCGGACTCATTCTGCTGATCGTGTTTATCATGTGGGAACACCGGACGGAAAAGCCGTTTATCGATATGCGCCTGTTTATTTCGCATCGGGCTCTGTCATCGGTATATATTCAATTTATTATTTTGAACATTTTTAATTACTGCCTGTTCTTCGGGCTTCCGAGTTATTTTCAGGATGAGATGCACCTTTCCGTTCAAACGAGCGGGCTGTTGATGCTGTTTATGTCAGGAATGAGCATCATCGTGTCGCCGCTTACGGGCAGATGGATAGACCGCTCAGGCGAAGCGCAGCCTGTATTGATCGGGGCTTGTCTGATGATCGCCGGCGCGGCTCTGATGACGCTTTTTTTCGTGGAGGCGCCGATGATATGGAAAGGCCTGATCCTTTCCTTGCTCGGCATCAGCTACGGTCTCGGCAACGTTGCCCTGCAGGCTGCGATGCTGACGGCAAGCCCGAAGGACATCGTCGGCACGTCTTCTGGACTCTTCCAAACGTGCCGCTACTTGGGCTCGATCTTTTCCTCAGTCATTCTCGGCATGTTGTTCGGAAAAGAAATCACGGCCCATCATTTTCAGGAATTGGGAATCATCATGATTGTCGTCGCCATCGGAAGCCTGATCTTTAGTTTCCGGTTTGTCAAATTGGCGAAGGACCTGGATTGATTAAAATAGAGCTGCAGGGTGCGGCTCTATTTTTAGTTGGCCGATTCCGTCAGAACCGAACAAAAAATGAGTATTGGACTTATTTGGAGAACGGGAAAACGAGGGTCATTGAACAACAGTTTGTCCAAACTTTGCTAAGGATAAAGTGGGAAGAATGAAGAAAAAAACAAAAAAACTGATATTAAATACTTATGTAAAAATAGTAATAAAGTTACAAAATTGTAACAAAAAAAATAAAATACCATAAAATTGGTTGAAAAAAACTATGAGAAATGAAACAATATTATGGAAATAATTAATAGAGAGGTGCTTTATTTTATGTTAAGAAAGTTGTCTATCATAATTTTGGTGGGAATTTTTATGGTTGGATTTATGGTTCCTAAAACTAGTTTTGCTCAAGAATCTTCGAAAGAGGTTAATGTAAAAGATAATGATCAGGCAGTACTAAATGCTGAACAAGAAAAATTAATTAATACTGTTAAACCTTATGTACATGTAGATGCTGATGGAAAGTTATTTTTGAAAAATGTTCCTGAACATTTATACAAGGAATACAACCTTAGTGCCTTAGAGGAACATTTTGAGTACATAAATAAAGCGTAGAAAATAATCAATTGGTTATAGATAATCAACTCAATATAAAACCAACAGGGTTTCAAATCATGGCTACTTATGGTAAGTGGACTTACCATTGGTGGGGGTATGACAGAAAATTCACTCATAAACAAGCAAACAGTTATATAAGTGAATTAAATGCTGCAGCTGGAGGTGCCGGAATTGCGACAGGTATATTCGCTGAATTGCCGCCAATAGCGGGAGTAGCCGGGATGGCAACAGGATATTGGACGCTATTAGCTTCACGTGTGGATGCGCATAACGGGAAAAAAGGTGTTCTTGTGTCAATTACTTGGGCACTTGTTTTCAGTGTTGAATCTCTATAAAACTTTCAAAAAACGTATGGTTGATTAACCATACGTTTTTTGAAAATCAATGTTTACGCTTTTTGGTCACAACTGTAATCATCATCATGGCAATAAAGATAACGAATAATTGTATAAGATAGGGAAACAAAGTACACATCTCCTAATAAACTTTTGAGAAGATAATAAATAAAATGTTGACTGTTGCAATAATAAGAGCACCAAGGATTACAATAACTGTCTGCGCACTCAAGTTTATAATATTATTTGCTAAGATAAAAAAAATAAAGAGATATCCCATTGAAATAAAATAATTATAAAACATGGCTTTTTGTTGTATTAATTTATACCGCTCATCATTTTTCTTAAATTGAGGATATAAATAACCTAGTCTGAAAAACATGATAAATAAAGAAAAAGGCAGAAAAGTCATTTCAAATTCAGACTTTCCATTAACCCATAGGCTAAAAAAAATATATAGACTTAAAATCAACATCAAAAAACTGATTGTGAAATTACCTAAGCGTGAATCCATGATTTACCTCCTTAAACATCTTCGCTGTCCAGAATAAATAATTCTTCTACTGAAGTTTCAAAAAGCTTAGCCATCAACATTGCCAACCGAAGAGAAGGGTTGTATTTTCCCTTTTCAATTGAAATAATGGTTTGTCTTGACACATTAAGTTTCACCGCTAAAGTCTCTTGCGAATAATTGTATTTTTTTCTAAATTCAACAAGTCGATTTTCCATAAAACCCCCCCGTGTAATTCTACCATAACGTAAAATTAACTTTACGTCAAGGATGCTTTACAAAATGAGTCCAAGAGTCCCGTGTATCAGCAGAACATACGAAAAAATACTTAAATAATAAGTCGACGAAAGACTCTACCTCCTTCTTGTCTAAATAGAGATCTTAATCAACCACATGTCGTTCGGTCTGCTGAGTGCTTTTTTGTTTTGACGGAGTTCTCGGTTCTTGCCCGCCTTATGAGGTATACTGAAAGAGAAAGGGGGCGTACTGTGAAAAAGAGCTGTGTTTTTATCGATTGCGCTCTGAGAGACATTTCGGAAAAGATTGTAAAAGGATGATGAACATGAACCAGAAGCTGATTCAAATCAGTCAAAACGTACTGTCGGCCTGTCTCGGGCTGAAAAAAGGGGAGTCTTTTCTGATTGTCTGCGACGACAATAAAAAAGGTCTGGCAGAATCTTTGTATCTGGCGGGACAAGCGCTTGGGGCGGAAACGATGCTTGCGGTCATGAAGACAAGGGGAAAACCGGGCGAAGAGCCGCCGCCGTCAATTGCTTCGGCAATGAAGCATGCAGATGCCGCCGTTTGCATTACCGAGCATTCTTTGACCCATACAAACGCCCGGAAAGAAGCTGCGAAAGCGGGAACGAGGATTGCGACGATGCCGGGGATTACGGAAGACATGTTTTTGAACGGCGCGATTTCCGCCGATTATGAAAAAGTAAAGGAAAGAACGGAAAACGTTTGTGAGGTCCTTTCAAACGGACGGTCTGTCCGTATAGATAAGGCGGGCTATATTCTTACGTTTTCAATCGACGGAAGGAAAGGGATTCCGAGCACCGGCATGTATTTGAATCCCGGGGAATCCGGCAACCTGCCTTCGGGTGAAGCGTATATCGCGCCGCTTGAAGGTACGGCAAACGGCCAAATCGAAATAGACGGGTCGCTGGCCGGCATCGGAACATTAAGCTCACCGCTCGTGTTAACGATTGAAGACGGACGGATCACGGATGCTGAGGGCGATGCCGCCGAACAGCTGCTGGACATTCTTGGGAGCGGCGACGGCCGGTGCCTCGGCGAGTTCGGCATCGGGACAAATGACCGCGCCAGAATAACCGGTGTCGTTCTCGAAGACGAAAAAGTTCTCGGCACCATACACACCGCATTCGGAAGCAACAACACGTTCGGCGGCACGATTGCAGCGGGTGTACATATTGACGGGGTGGTAACAAAGCCGACGGTTTATATTGATGATGAGCTGTTCATGGAAAATGGGACATTAAAAAAACAGAGCTGACGAGGCTCTGTTTTTTTAAAAACGCGAATTATTGCGCCCGGCGTTCTTCCTTTTCGACTAAATCGTATACCGCTGTCCCGGCGATTTGTCCGGCTGTTTTCAGCCGGTCTTTGCTGATATGCTCAATCGTGTCGTAAGGGGTATGATACCATGGCTCCAAGGATTCGGTCCCCGGCTCCATCCAAATAAAATTGGCTGAATCGATTCCCGCGTCATGGAAAGGAACGTGATCTGATGAACCGCCCTTTCTCAAGGCTAGAACATCCTTTCCGATGTTCGCTGCGGCATTTTTGCTTAATTCCCAGACGAGATTTGCGGAACCGTCAGGTGTATTGATATAAAGCTGTGAAGCATTTTCCCAGCTTGTAGCGACCATGTCTAAGTTGAAGTTTGCTTTGCTTCTTTTTAATTCCTCCCCGGACAGCTTGCTGACATAATATCTCGAGCCGACAAGCCCGATTTCTTCAGCACCGAACGTAATAAAGCGGATTTCTTTATCGGTCGGGATGTTTTTCATAATCCGCGCCAGCTCAAGGACGGTGGAAGTTCCCGATGCATTGTCATTGGCTCCGGGCGCTTCGGGGACGCTGTCATAATGCGATGTGACATACACGATATCCGGATTTTTGATTCCTTTCGGTTTACGGACGCCGATGACGTTTTGAGAGGTTTGATTCGGGAAGGACTTGAGCTTTAGCGTTGCTTCCCGTTCTGTGAGCAGTTTTTCGCCGTCTTCCTTTTTGACGCCGACGACCGGAATGCCGGTTTTATTCCCGCTGAGGTTTGGCGTAAGCGGAACGAGGCTGTCTGCGTTGTTATAGATGATAACCCCGGCAGCGCCCGCATCTTCCGCATTTTTCACCTTTTCATAAAACGTCAGCTCCCCTCTTAAAATAACGGCGATTTTCCCTTTCGCTTCTTCTGTGAAATCGCCGGCAAGACCGAGTCCGGCGTCATAGAGCGGAGCGGTCAGACCTTTGCCTGAGGTAGGAGCCGAACCTGCCGCAGGCCGGGACGATATTTCACTGCCACGGACGGTGAGCGTTCCTTCTAATCTGTCGGGGATGCTGAACGTCTGTGTACTTACTTTCAAATTCGATTTTTTCATTTGAGACGCGATAAATGCCGCGCTCTTTTTTTCTGCTTTCGTGCCTGTTACACGCGGTCCGATCGTCTCACTTAAGTGGTAAATCGTTTGGTAAGCGCGGTTCTCATTGAATTTCTTGGCGATTTTCCCTTCCTGTTTTGATTGAATTGCTTGCGCTGCATGTACCGCGGACGTGCCCTCAGCTGCCGGCAGGAAAACGCCCCCCATAAGAACGGCTGCAGACATACTAATGGCCATCATTTTCTTCTTCATTTCAAACCCTCCCTGATCGATCTTTAGTACAGAAAGATTCGCATTGCGAAAGAAAAATCCTGCCCCGGAAAAATAAATGAGGCGTAAGACTCGTTCAGCGCTGTTTATAAGGGAAGCGAGATCCATAAAAAAGAATCTGTTTGATATAAAAAAAGCAGTTGACGGGCGGGGTCCTTTCTGATTAAAATACGTCGAATAATCAGAATTCTGATTTTGAATCACATATGTGAATGGTGGAGGGTGTTATGTCTGTAAAATCCGCAGTACGCGTCATGCGTATATTTGAACTGCTTACAATCCATCCGGATGGGTTAACAATAAAGGAGATCGCAAGAGAATTAGCGCTTCCGCAGAGCAGCACATTCCACTTGGTAGTAACGCTTTTTGAAGAAGGCTATCTTCAGCAGGATGCGGGTAAGCGCTACAGGCTTGGAGCAAAGCTGATTCAAATTGGAACCGCTGCCATGGAATCGGTTGATATATCAGCCCAGGGCGTTCCTTATTTAAAACGGCTGATGGACGGCGTGCAGGAAACGGTGTTCATGGCCGTCCTGTCCGACGATCAGCTTGTCTATATTGCAAAGATCGACAACAACAGGTCGATCAGAACGACCGCACAGCCGGGCTCGCGAAAGCCGCTATATTGCACCGGGCTCGGCAAAGCCTTTTTAGCCTTCATGCCGGAGGACGAAAGAAGGAAGCTTTTCGACCGCATCGAATTCGTCCGGTTTACAAAGAACACGATGACAAGCAGGGAACAACTGGAGGAACAGCTGAAACAGTTTACAGAATTGGGATATGCAATTGATGACGCAGAAAATGAAGAAGGCTTGTTTTGTTTGGCAGCTCCGGTATACGGATCAGACGGCGTCATCAAGGCGGCCATCAGCACGGCGGGACCCAAGGACCGCATGTTGAAAAGGAAGGATGTCATTGCCGAACAGCTTCTTGAAACAGCGGGAAAAATAACGGAAGCAATCGGCGGCTATGTTCAGCCGCCCCGCATGAAGGGGGGATTTTGATGGATGTCATAAGCATAGGAGAAGCGATGGCACTGTTTACTCCGAATGAAGACGGTCCCCTCAGATACGCGCGAAACTATTCTGCGAGAATTGCGGGAGCCGAAACAAACACATTGATCGGCCTTGCTAAGCTCGGGAAAAAAACGGGCTGGATCAGCAGGCTGGGAAAGGATGAGTTCGGGGCCATGATTCTTTCTTCCGTAAGAGGGGAAGGGGTCGACGTCAGCCGGGTCAAGATCGATGCGGACGCACCGACAGGCTTGTTTTTTAAAGAAAGGGCAAACGAGGCGCAAGTAAATGTCTTCTACTACAGGAACGGCTCTGCCGCAAGCTTTCTCGAAAAGGGCGATATCGATGAGGATTATATCAAAAACGCCGGTTTTCTGTACATTACCGGGATCACGCCGGCTTTGAGCGAGAGCGCTTCAGAAGCGGTGTTTTATGCGGTGAAGCTTGCCAGAAAGTATCATAAACCAGTCGTATTTGATCCGAATGTGAGAAAAAAGCTCTGGGAACCGGAACGGGCGAGACAGACGATATTGGAACTTGTCAAACAGTCTGATGTCGTTTTGCCGGGACTAGGCGAAGGCCGGTTTTTATTCGGGACAGATGATGAGAAAGACATCGCAGAGGCTGTTCACCAGCTCGGTTCTGATATTGCCGTCGTCAAGCTGGGGGCAAAAGGGGCCTACTACTCTTCCAAAAATGAGAGCGGTTACGAAAGAGGCTACGAGATTCAGAGAGTAAGAGATCCCGTGGGAGCCGGAGACGGCTTTGCCGCCGGCATTCTGTCGGGCTTGATTGAAGGCATTCCGCTCCCGGAGGCTGTTAAAAGAGGCTGCGCGGTCGGCGCTATGGTGACATTGGTGAACGGCGATATTGAAGGGCTGCCGGACCGCGATCGATTGTTTGCGTTTATGGAGCAATCCGAAGAGGACGATGTCAGCCGATAGACTTCAAATGAAAGGGTGAGAGAGATGGAGGCTTTATCACAAATTGAAAAACATAAAGTCATTGCGATCGTCCGCGGCTATCATGCGGATGATGCAATCAAAATCGCGGAAGCGTTAAAAGAGGGCGGCATCAGGCTGGTAGAGATGACGCTTAACTCGCCTCAGGCGCTGAAAGCGATAGAGGCCGTTTCAGAACGATATGGAGATGACATGCTTGTCGGAGCGGGCACGGTGCTCGACGCCGAATCGGCGAGAGCGGCTTTGTCGGCCGGTGCCCGGTTTATCCTGTCCCCGACCGTCAATGAAGAAACGATTAAGCTGACAAAACGGTATGGGGCGGTGAGCATTCCGGGAGCTTTTACCCCGACTGAGATTTTGACGGCTTACGAAAGCGGCGGGGATATCATCAAGGTGTTTCCGGGAACGATGGGACCAGGCTATATCAAGGATATTCACGGGCCGCTCCCGCAGATTCCCCTGCTTCCGACGGGAGGCGTCGGATTGGACAATATCCGCGAGTATTTGGATGCCGGAGCCGTCGGAGCGGGAATAGGAGGCGCCCTTGTCAAAACGAATGAAGAGGTCACAGGTCCGTATTTAGAAAACCTGAAAGAAAAAGCAAAGCAATTTGTCGAAGCAATCAAAAGGGGATGAGTGATATGAAGATTACAGGCTTTGAATGTTTTCAAGTGCCGCCGCGCTGGCTGTTCTTAAAAATCGAAACGGATGAAGGCATCACCGGATGGGGTGAACCGGTGATCGAGGGAAAGGCCGCAACCGTTAAAACGGCGGTCGGCGAATTAATGGAATACTTGATCGGCAAAGACCCGATGGATATTGAAGATCACTGGAACGTAATGTACAGAGGCGGGTTTTACAGGGGCGGCCCGATTCTGATGAGCGCGATAGCGGGAATCGATCAGGCGCTTTGGGACATTAAAGGAAAATTTTATAATGCACCCGTCCATCAGCTTCTCGGCGGGAAGTGCAGAGACTCCATTAAAGTCTATTCATGGATTGGAGGAGACCGGCCTCAAGACGTCGGTCTGGCCGCAAAGCAGGTGGTCGAAAAGGGTTTTACAGCCGTCAAAATGAACGGTACGGAAGAGCTCCAATATATTGACTCGCACGAAAAAATCGATCAGGTGATCGAGAGAATCGCGGCCGTCAGGGAAGCGGTCGGCCCCTACGTTGGCATCGGCATCGATTTTCACGGCAGGGTGCACAAGCCGATGGCAAAAATATTGGCGAAGGAGCTTGAGGCTTTTCGTCCGATGTTCATTGAAGAGCCTGTGTTGCCGGAGAACAATGAGGCGCTCAGGGATATCGCAAACCTTGTCTCGATACCGATTGCCACAGGTGAGCGGATGTTCTCAAAATGGCAGTTTAAACAACTGTTGACAGATGGCTATGTCGATATCATCCAGCCCGATTTATCACATGCTGGAGGCATTACTGAATGCAAAAAGATCCTCTCGATGGCGGAAGCGTTTGATGTCGCGGCGGCCCCTCACTGTCCGCTCGGCCCAATCGCACTGGCGGCCTGCCTGCAGGTTGATGCGACTTGCCACAACGCCTTCATTCAGGAGCAGAGCTTGGGGATCCATTACAATAAAGGCACGGATCTGCTCGATTATATGCTGGATCAAGATGTCTTTTTCTACGAAGACGGCTATGTCCGCATTCCAAACGGGCCCGGCCTCGGCATCGATATCAACGAAGATCATGTCAGAAAAATGGCCGAAATCGGACATAACTGGCGAAACCCGGTATGGCGGCACAGCGACGGCAGTGTGGCAGAATGGTAAAAAATGATGGCGTTTTCATTCTAAAAAAGGTGTGAGGAAGGGAGAGGCGTAATGAAAGCAGCAAATGCAAAAGGGAAACCGACGAAGGTTCGGGTGCGCGTATTGTTGTTTATCTTTGTATGTGTCGTGATTAATTATATGGACCGCAGCAATATTTCGGTGGCCGCCTCACGGTTGGGGGACGACCTGAACTTATCAGCCGTTCAATTAGGCTTGATTTTTTCGGCCTTTGGCTGGGCATATTGTGCGCTGCAAATCCCGGGAGGCGGTCTTGTCGATCGGTTTGGCCCGAGGCTTGTCTACGGCTTTACGCTGATTACCTGGTCGCTTGCAACATTGCTGCAGGGGTTTGCCCGCGGCTTTGGCTCGCTTTTCGGTCTGCGGCTGGCGACAGGTGCCTTTGAGGCGCCGGCCTTTCCGGCGAACAACCGGGTGGTGACGTCATGGTTTCCTGAGCAGGAAAGGGCATCAGCCATCGCCTTTTATACATCCGGGCAGTTTGCGGGCCTCGCGTTTTTGACGCCGGCGCTTACTGCCATCCAGCATATCGTCGGCTGGCGCGGCCTGTTTATCGTCACAGGTGTGATCGGAATCATCTGGGGTATCGTCTGGTATGCGTTTTACCGTGATCCGGACCGTCATCCGAAAGTTAACAAAGCCGAGCTCGAACACATAGAAAAAGGCGGGGGAATCGTCCGCCGGCGTCAGGAGACAAAAGAGGAAAAAAACGCATTCAATTGGACGCATTTCAAACAGGTGACTGCTCACCGGAAGCTGTGGGGCATATATATCGGCCAATTTGCCGTCAATTCAACACTATGGTTTTTTCTCACATGGTTTCCGACATACCTTGTGAAATATAGGGGGCTTGATTTTCTGGAGTCCGGTTTTCTTGCTTCGCTTCCTTTTCTTGCGGCCTTTATCGGTGTGCTGTTGTCTGGATTTCTGTCCGACTTTCTCGTGAAAAGGGGCGTATCCGCAGGGGTGGCCCGCAAGACCCCGATCATTACCGGACTATTCCTGTCGATTTCGATTATCGGGGCCAATTATGTTAATCAAACATCGTTGATTATACTGTTTATGACCCTTGCTTTTTTTGGGAACGGCCTTGCCTCCATCACATGGGTGCTCGTGTCTTCTCTTGCACCGAAGCACCTGATCGGGCTTACGGGAGGTGTCTTTAATTTCGTCGGAAGTCTCGCTTCAGTCATCGTTCCGATTGTCATCGGCTTTCTGGCTGACGGCGGAAGCTTTGCTCCCGCACTCGTCTTTATCGGGGTTCTTGCCTTAACTGGCGCCCTTTCCTATATCTTTCTCGTAGGAAAAGTCGAACGGATTCAACTGCAAGACGAGTCAAATGAAAACCGAAATATCTCGATATAAAGATTCTCGACCGCCGAATGATCGGCGGTTTTTTGGCTTTTTAGGAATAATTTCCGGGATTCGCCGCAAAATAACGGAAAACTATTCGATCAGGTGCTTCCAATGAATACATATTTTCGAAAAGATTATCATCTCGGTTCTTTTCATTTTTTTTCAACACCGCATATCGTGACATTGCTCGTGATTGCAGCACTCGGCGTTTGTCTGTTCGTCTTTCGGCGGACCCTCCAAGAGCCTAAATGGAACCGGGTGATTCGTTATGCTTTTGTTACGATTCTGATCATTTCAGAGATCAGTTATCATTCGTGGTTCATTTATGTCCGCTCATGGACGCCGCGCTATTGTCTGCCCCTTCATCTGAGCGATCTTTCCGTTTATCTCGTCATCATTTTGCTGCTCACAAAAAATCTGAACTTGTTTAAATTCCTATACTTTGCCGGATTGGGAAGCGCGCTTCAGGCCATGCTGACACCGGATTTGGGAAGATACGGTTTTCCGCACTTCAGGTTTTTCGAATTTTTCATTTCCCACGGGCTCGTCGTGCTGGCCTGCCTGTTCATGGTTGCCGCCGAGAAGTATAAACCGACGGTTCGCTCTCTTTGGATCACCTTTCTCATCATCAATGTATACACGGGTATCATATTCGTGATCAACCGCATGCTGGAATCAAACTATATGTACATGATGAGAAAGCCGGGAGGCGGCGCATCGCTTCTCGATGTTCTCGGACCGTGGCCGTGGTATATCCTGTCGTCAGAAGCTGTGACTATCGTTTTCTTCTATCTCCTGTATGCTCCGTTTTGGATGAAAAAGAAAATGGAACGGTGACGTGTTTATTTTTCGAAAAAGGGGAATAGAACAAAAAAAGAGAAGGAGATGGAAACGATATGAAAAGCGACAGTACCATGCACATTATTTCTTGTACAGACAATAACTATGCACAGCATTTGAGCGTCATGTTCACCTCGCTGCTAATGAACATGGACAAAAATCGCGATGTCAAGCTGTACGTGATTGACGGCGGTATTGAAGAGGAGAATAAAGAACGGCTGAAAAAAACGGTCCATCGTTTCGGAGTTCCCGTCACATTTCTCGATGTAGAAAAAAGCAGGTACGACCGCGCCGTCGAGAGCAGCCATATTACAAAAGCGGCATACTACAGAATTTCGATTCCTGATTTGATCAGGGACGAAACCGTGAAGAGAATGATATATGTTGATTGTGACGCACTGGTGTTAGAGGATATAGCAAAGCTGTGGGATATGGACATTTCCCCTTATTTTGTAGCGGCAGTCGAAGACGCCGGCCAGCACGAACGCCTGAAAAAAATGAAAATCAGCGAAACTGCGAAATACTTCAACTCCGGCCTCATGATTATAGATATGGACAAATGGAGAAAACACAGCATTTCGGAAAAAGTGATCAACTTTATTAACAGCAACAGCGAAGACATGTTTGTATTCCATGACCAGGATGCGCTCAACGCGATTCTTTATGACCAGTGGCATGACCTTCATCCAAGATGGAACGCCCAGACCCATATCATGCTGAAGGAAAAAACGCCGGCGACTCTTTTGGACAAGAAGCGGTATATGGAAACAAGGGCAAATCCTGCAATCGTCCATTTCTGCGGAGGGAACAAGCCTTGGAATTCGCAAACCGCACACCCGTATGCACGACATTATTTTGAGTATTTGAAGCGCACAGCATTCCATCAGCCTGCCGACCTTTCTAAAAACCATGTCAGTTAACATGCCAGCCTTCTTTTTTTAGCTTAGATTCCTATATATAATCACGATAACCCTAACGTATCCCCATATCCGCTTGTTTCCTCATGATGGAAACAAGCATTTTTCTGGTCGCGAAATGAACAAAGAATGGAGGAAAAGCATGGCTAAAGTGCTGGTGACGCTAAGCGAACTTTTTTACCGCGCCGCTCCGCGCTTGAAAGAAAAGATTGAGGAGCTTGGGGCGGAATGCCTTTTTTTAGATTCGGAGAATGTAAGAAGAGAGGCTTTAATCACCCATGTCAAGGATGTCGATATTTACGTTCTCGGTGTTGAAAAAGCGGACCGCGAGCTGATCGATGCTGCCGGGAAGCTGCGCTATATCATCAAATTCGGCGCCGGAGTCGACAATATTGATGTGGCATATGCAAGACAGAAGGGGATTTCCGTCACGAATGCCCCGGGACAAAACGCGTCATCAGTCGCTGACCTGGCATTCGGCCTCCTCTTGGCAGGCGCAAGGTCGATTCCCCGGACAAATGACGACGTCAAAAACGGGATTTGGAAGATTTCCATGGGATATGAGCTTGATGGAAAAACGCTCGGGCTCATCGGTTTCGGGGAAATCGGCAAAAAAATCGCCAGACGTGCATCGGGATTTAATATGAATATTATGGCATACGGCACATACAAAGATTACAAATCGGCAAAGCAATTGAATGTGCGCTTTGCTGAACTCGATGACCTGCTGGCGAAATCTGATTTCGTCTGCATCAGCACATCATTGAGGCCGGAAACGTTTCATCTGGTGAACGAAGAACGCCTGGCGAAAATGAAAAATACGGCTTTTCTGATCAATATTGCCCGCGGAGAAGTCATCGATGAGAATGCGCTTATACAAGCGCTTGAACAGAAAAAGATCCGGGGTGCAGCGTTGGATGTTTTTGAGACAGAACCTCCATCTGCCCGGGTTACAAGCCTCCCCAATGTGATCTGCACCTCTCATATCGGCGGTGCAACTTTTGAAAGCATCAGGCGCATTGAAAAGATTACATCGGAAAACATCGAAAGGTTTCTAGGCAACGAGCCTTTAACATTCACCGTAGAATCGGGCAAAGCACGGACATAAAGAAAGAGGCGGTACAAAGGAAACCGTCTCTTTTTTCTTTAGGATCTTTGGAAAAACTCCACCAATTCTCCATCAGGACCGAAAATAAAGAAATAGCGTAGCCGTTCGGCAGTTCGGTGATTTCGTCTTCAAAAAGCTGAATGTCCTTTTCTTTTACACGGGCGAAGTCCTCATCAATATGATCGGTAGAAACCGCAAAGTGATGAACCTTTCCTTCCTGCGGAAGCTTGTCATTGTATCCCTCGATAAGCTCGAGTTCCGTTTCGTTCCGGTTTTCAAATCCGAGAAATGCAAGCTTCATGATGCCGTTCGTGTGTGTGAGCCTGTCTTTCAGCTTCATGCCGACAACGTCCTGATAAAATGCAATCGAAGCCTCAATATCCTTCACCATTAGACCTACATGGTCGATTTGTGCCATATCGTCATTTCTCCTCCTTTTTCTACACCATCTTAAAAAAATCGGAATCATCTGTCAATTCAATGATCTTCCTTTGCATAAAAACAGGGACGGAGCGTTATGGTAGGATAGAGAAATACTAAACATAAGGACTGAACAGAATGAAGACGCTAAAGATCAAGCAAGCCTATGCAGCAAAGATTAAAAAAGGCTATCCCCTCATTTTAAAGGAAGCCGTTTTATCCAAAGGCGACGATATCGCTGAAGGATCGCTCATCGGCCTCACCGATGAAACGGGCGGTTTTTTGGGGAAAGGCTATTACGGAGTGCAGAATAAAGGAATCGGCTGGGTGCTCACGCAAAACAGGGATGAGCCCATTGACCAGCAGTTTTTTCTCAGCCGTTTGGCAAAAGCTTTTCAAGAGCGGGACGAGCGTTTCTGCGATTCCGATACGACGGCATTCCGCGTATTTAACGGAGAGGGCGACGGAATCGGCGGATTGACGATCGATTATTATGACGGATATTTTTTGATCCAGTGGTACAGCAAAGGCATTTATGCCTATAAGGAATCGGTTGTGGCAGCGCTCGATGAACTCTCGGACTACAAAGCCATTTACGAGAAAAAACGGTTCAGTTCGGCCGGGCAGTATGTCGAAGACGATGATTTTGTAAAAGGAGCGAGAGGAGAATTTCCGATCATCGTAAAAGAAAACGGGATTCATTTTGCTGTCTATCTCAATGACGGCGCCATGACCGGCGTTTTTCTCGATCAGCGCAACGTCCGGAAGGCGATTAGAGACCGCTATGCAGAAGGAAAAACAGTATTGAACACTTTCTCATATACCGGCGCGTTTTCCGTCGCTGCTGCGTTAGGCGGCGCGGCGAAAACGACAAGCGTCGATGTCGCAAACCGCAGCTTGAACAGGACAATCGAACAGTTCAGCGTGAACGGCCTTGATCATGAAGCGCACGATATTAAAGTAATGGATGTGTTCAACTACTTTTCGTATGCTGTCAAAAAGCAGCTCTCTTATGATCTGGTCATTCTCGATCCGCCCTCTTTTGCAAGAACGAAAAAACGTACGTTCAGCGCTGCAAAGGATTACAAAAATCTGCTGAAAGAAACGATTGCGATCACCAAAAACGAAGGCGTTATCGTCGCTTCGACAAACAGCAGCGCCTTCGGAATGAAAAAGTTTAAAGGGTTTATCGATGCGGCATGCAAAGAAACGGGGACAAGCTGCACCGTCCTTGAAGAATATTCGCTCCCCGAAGATTTTAAAACGGTGAAAAGCTATCCGGAAGGCAATTATTTAAAAGTCGTGTTTTTGCGGATTCATCACCGATAAAGACCGGTTTCTTTCAATAAAAAATCTGAAAACGATACCTCTTGAGAGATTATTCATGTATATTGATATTACGTGAAAAATTGAACAGGGGGACGTTATGGATTACGGAGTCATGTTATCAATTGGAATTTATATGGCTGGAATGCTTTTGATTGGATATTTCGCCTACAGGCGGACATCCAATTTAACCGATTATATGCTTGGCGGAAGAAACCTTGGACCGGCTGTCACCGCTTTGAGCGCGGGCGCTTCAGATATGAGCGGCTGGCTTTTGATGGGCCTTCCGGGTGCGATGTACGTAAACGGGCTGAGCAGCGGCTGGATTGTCGTGGGACTGACGGCCGGAGCTTATTTAAACTGGCTGTATGTCGCACCGAGGCTTAGAACGTATACGGAAACGGCCGGCAACAGCATCACGATTCCCGATTATTTTGAAAACCGTTTTAAGGACGGTTCGAGAATTTTAAGGATTACATCAGCCTTTGTCATTTTGATCTTTTTTACCTTTTATACGTCATCCGGAATGGTCGCTGGAGGAGAGCTCTTCAAAACCGCCTTTCATCTCGATTACCGGATCGGCATCTGGCTGACGGCCGGTGTCGTCGTTTTGTACACGCTGTTCGGCGGCTTTTTGGCGGTAAGCTGGACCGACTTTGTACAGGGAACGATCATGTTTATTGCGCTGATCCTGGTGCCCCTCGTTGTTTTTATCCATTTAGGGGGAATTGCGCCTGCTTTTTCTGATATCAGCGCCGTCGATCCGCACCTTCTGCAGCCGTTTAAAGGAACGACTGCGATTGGCGTACTGTCGCTCCTTGCATGGGGGCTCGGCTATTTTGGACAGCCTCATATTATCGTCAGGTTTATGGCGATTTCCAATGTGAAAGAAATGAAGAGCGCCCGCAGGATCGGCATGAGCTGGATGATATTCTCAATCTGCGGCGCGATGCTGACAGGTCTTATCGGCATCGCCTATTTCAGCGTAAACCACCTGCCTTTAAAAAATCCGGAAACGGTATTTATCGTTCTTTCTGATCTGCTGTTCCCTTCCGTAATCACAGGGTTTTTGCTGGCGGCCATTTTGGCGGCTGTGATGAGTACGATTTCCTCGCAGCTGCTCGTCACGTCAAGCGCGCTTACGGAAGATTTTTATAAAGCGTTTATTCGGAAGAACGCATCTGACAAAGAGCTTGTTCTTGTCGGAAGGCTTGCTGTTCTTGTCATTTCGCTGATCGCGCTGATCATGGCGCTCCATCCGAACGAAACGATTTTGAACCTTGTCGGCTATGCGTGGGCCGGTTTTGGAGCAGCCTTTGGGCCGGTTGTCCTGCTGAGCCTGTATTGGAAGCGGATGACGAAGTGGGGAGCGCTTTCGGGAATGCTCTCGGGCGCGCTTACGGTTATCGCCTGGGAACAGGTAAAAGCCTTTGCTGCGGTCTATGAACTGATTCCCGGTTTTATTGTGAGTACGGCTGTCATCGTGATCGTGAGCCTGCTGACGAAAAAGCCTTCGGCTGAGATTGAAAGCGAGTTTGATACGGCTGTAGAAAATCTGAAAAAGTAAAGGAACATGGAAAAAGGGCCCCCGAAGTTTGATTCGGAGGCCCTTTTTTGGCTACACGGCAATAAGCGAAATAAGAAATGGCGCGGCGCAAAGCGTAATGATCGCTGCCAAAATCATCGATACGCTTGAGATCGTTCCGGATACGGAGCTGAGCTCAAACGCTTTTGACGTACCGGCGCCGTGTGCGCTTGTTCCAAGCAGCACGCCTCTGGCGATTTCATTATCGATTCTGAAATAACGGATGACCATCGGGCCGATCACTGTGCCGAACAAAGCGGTCAAAATGACAAACACGGCGGTAACCGCAGGCACTCCGCCGATCATTTCAGAGACGCTCATTGCGATTGGCGTTGTCACTGATCTTGGAACGAGGCTCTCAATAAGATCCGCGTTCAGCTTGAACAGCTTTGCGATAAACGCTGTTGACAAAATGGCGATGCAGCTTCCTACCGCCACGTTAATGATAATTTCAGCGGCATACTTTTTTAAAATAGGAAAGTATTTATACAGCGGAATCGCAAAAGCTACAGTAGCCGGCTGAAGCATATCGGTTAAAAGGCGCCCTCCGGCATTGTAGGCGTCAAAAGGCACGTTGATCAAAAGCAGCAGGCCGACCAATATGAGCGGCGTGATCAGTAAAGGCGAAGCATACACCTTCGGATGGCGTTTGTACACCGCCTTGGCTCCCATATAGATCAAGACTGTTGCGATCAGACTTAAGCATCCGATGAACATGTTTTTTTCCTTTCCTTTCTTTTAGCAATGATTTGCGTCAGCATCCCTGTCGATACCATAACGACAAACGTGCTGATCAGAACGACGAGTATAATGCTTGTTCCGAAGTGTTTGAGAATATCCCCATAGTTCATAATCCCGACTGCAGAAGGGATAAAGAACAATAGAAGTTCCGCGAGAAGCCACAATGCCCCGATTTCAACCCATTCAAGCTTAATGACCTTGAAATGGAGGAGCGCAAAAACGACGATAATCCCGAGGATGCTTCCGGGAATATTTATATGAAGAACGTCTACAATCAGATTCATCAAACGCGCAATGAAAAATAAAAGAGCGACCTGACTTATTCCTTTAATGAATGTTTTCATGTCATTATCCCCCTTTCTAGACAAAAGTGTACATGAGATTAAAGTATAGGTAAAATACATATACAGAATAATGATTATTCATTTTATCTATATGGGAATACGAGAAATCAGGGCGAAAGAAACAGTTAATTGACTAAAACTGTAAAACGGCTGACGGAATAGACTTCCTGTTTTCTGTGACCATTACACCTTCCTGCTCCCGTGTCTTTGGTCTTTCCACGATGAGAAGAGGGATTGGATTCGTGCAAAAAGACTGGTCTGATATTCTTAAAAAACGGCTTGTTTCAGATTGTTCACCATGTACAAATCCCTAAAAACAGTATTTAAAGCCTATTCAACATCCGTGCTTTTCGACTTAAACTATAAATATTGGAAATGTGCGCAAGTCTAGTAAAAGATGTGAATCTATGCTTGATCGGATCAAGAAAAAGTCATTCCACATCATCATGCAATTTCAGAGGTGACAAAAATGGACTACTCAGGCACGCTGGAGAAGATACACGGGGTTCTCTCCCACAAGGCCCAAGAGCTCGAAGAACAAATTTCAAGACTGGAACGGGCAAAGCGCGATGTTGAAAGAGAACAAGGCTTAGGCATCGAAGAAATCAGACAGATTTTGCGTCCGTGTCTTGGAGAAGCATGGACCGGAAGCCGGGCAGCCGACTTTGATGAAGCACGTGATGAAGCGCACACCGCCATGTACAGGATATTTAACGATGATTATGAGAGGTATATCCATAAAATCGATTTGAAAATATTTGCATTAGACGCTGAAAAAGGGGCGGTCGAGGCTGCGAGCTGGTCTGCTGACCGGGCGGACTATCTGCTGGAAAAAGGGGATGAAGCGCTCGATGCCCTGCATAGTACAATCAACGGTCTAAAAGGGTGGTTGAAATGAGCAAAACGATCAAACTGAACCATGGCGCGGTCATGAAACAGCTGGATCAAGTGAAAAGCGCGCTTGACTCGCTCTCTCTGCAAGGGCCGTCTGCCGGATCGCTTGGGCAAAATAAGCTTGATTTTACAGCAAAGTGGCTTGAACGGGAGGAAACCATCCGCGATATGGTGAACCAGTACAAAGAAGCTGTTCAAAAAAATATCGAAGACACTCGTTCAAACGTGGATAGCCTGAAGGAGCAGGATGAGGCTATCGCCAGAAAATAAGCGCCGCCGGCAGCAAGCCGGCAGCGCTTTTTTATATTGGGCGGGGTGCAGAAAATGTTGAATTTGGTTTAAAATATGGTGTGAAGCGAAAATCGTGCACGAAGCTCTGAAAGGATGTCAACCAAATGGACATACGTCATTTAACTTATTTTTTAGAAGTGGCCCGCCTGAAAAGCTTTACGAAGGCTGCCCAGTCGCTATACATCTCACAGCCGACGATTTCCAAAATGATCAAGAATCTTGAAGAGGAGCTGGGAATCGAGCTGTTTTACCGGCGCGGAAGGCAGATTGAACTGACTGACGCCGGCCAAAGCATGTACGTGCAGGCGCAGGAAATCACGAAATCGTTTCAAAATTTAACTTCAGAGCTGAACGATTTGATGGACGTAAAAAAAGGGCATGTCAGGATCGGACTGCCGCCGATGATCGGTTCAGGCTTTTTTCCGAAGGTCATCGGTGAATTTAGGGACAAATATCCGAATGTCACGTTTCAGCTTGTTGAACACGGGTCTGTGAAAGTGCAGGAGGGCGTAGAGGACGGATCGCTCGATATCGGGGTCGTCGTCCTGCCGGCGAAAGAAGAGGTCTTTCACTCGTTTACGATCGTAAAAGAAGATTTAATGCTGCTCGTTCATCCGTCACACCGTTTTGCCGGCGAAAAGGAGATCGAGCTTCGCCAATTGAGTGAGGAACCGTTTATTTTCTTTCGCGAAGACTTCGTCCTTCATGAACGGATCATTACAGCATGTTTGAAGGCCGGATTTCGGCCGAACGTAATTTATGAAACATCCCAATGGGATTTTATCAGTGAAATGGTGTCGGCCAATCTCGGAATCGGCCTGCTCCCTGAAAGAATCTGCCGGGATCTTGACCCCGAGCGGGTGAAGGTCATTCCTGTTGTCAGACCGTCCATACCCTGGCATGTCGCCGTCATATGGAGAAAGGACCGCTATCTTTCATTTGCAGCCAGAGCCTGGATCGACCACACCAAATCGTATATATGGAGCCCGAACGAAAGAATAGGAAGGAATGAAGCATGATGAACCGACAAGATGCCGCCCAAGCAATAGAGAAAGTCAGAAAAGAAAACCCGCTCGTGCATAATATGACGAACAACGTCGTGACGAACTTCACCGCAAACGGCTTATTGGCCCTCGGCGCTTCCCCTGTTATGGCCTATGCAAGGGAAGAGGCGGCCGACATGGCGAAAATTGCCGGCGCTCTCGTATTGAACATCGGCACGCTGAGCCTTGAGGCCGTTGAGTCGATGATCATCGCCGGAAAATCGGCGAATGAACACGGCGTTCCCGTTATCCTTGACCCCGTCGGCGCCGGCGCGACGCCGTTTCGAACGGCATCCGCCCAGCGCATCATGCGAAAAGTCAAGATCTCTGCCGTCAGGGGCAATGCCGCCGAAATCGCCAACACGCTCGGTGAAGAAAGCTGGGTGATAAAGGGAGTTGACGCCGGAGAAGAAAAAGGCGACCGGATCGCTCTGGCCAAAAAAGCGGCCAGCGTCTGGAATACAACTGTTATCATCACCGGTGCCGAAGACGTCATCACCGACGGGACAAAGCTGTATACCGCCGGAAACGGGCATGAGCTGCTGACGAAGGTGACGGGTACGGGCTGTCTCTTGACGTCTGTCATCGGCGCGTTTTGCGCCGTTGAAAAAGAAGCCTGCAAAGCCGCTGTATCAGCCGCGGTTTTTTATGGCTGTGCGGCGGAAATAGCCGCCGAAAAAACGGCGCATCAAGGGCCCGGAAGCTTTCAGATTGAATTTTTGAATCAGCTTGCCGCCGTCAATTCAGGGGATATAGAAGAGCGCGGCTTGATCATGGAGGTGGAGTAGGATGGCGCGTATTGTGCGGAAAAACATGAAAGACATGCTGTCCGTATACTTTATTATGGGCTCAAATAATACGGACGGCGACCCTTTGGCCGTGATTGAAGCTGCCTTAGAGGGCGGCGCGACTCTTTTTCAATTCCGCGAAAAAGGAGACGGGGCGCTGAAAGCGGACGAAAAAAGAGCTTTTGCGAAAAAAGTGCAGGCTCTGTGCCGCGAAGCTGGAGTCCCTTTCATCGTCAATGACGACGTTGAGCTTGCCCTTGAACTTGACGCCGACGGCGTTCACATCGGCCAGGATGACGAAAAGGCCGGGGACGTCCGGGCCAGAATCGGGGACAGGATTCTCGGCGTGTCAACGCATACGCTTGAAGAAGTGCTGCAGGCGGAAAAGGACGGGGCCGATTATATCGGAGCAGGGCCGATTTATCCGACGGAAACGAAGCGGGATGCGAAAGCCGTCCAAGGCGTCGCCCTGTTGAAAGAAATGCGGAAGCGGGGCATCGGCATTCCTGCGGTCGGAATCGGCGGGATCACGCTTGAAAACTGCGCGCCTGTCGTGGAAGCAGGAGCGGACGGCATCAGCATCATCAGCGCCATCAGCAAGTCCTCTGATCCGAAACAGGCCGCTGCTCGGTTTCGCACGAAGGTTGAAGCCGTTAAAAGCGCAAATTCCTAAAACGGGGTTTGCGCTTTTAAAATTGTTCATCTATAAACCGCTCCAAGAACCGCTCTATGACAATATAGGAAACACCGAGCGATGAGGCGGTGCGGCCGAGGGAGGAAATGTTCAGACGGTAATCGGTCAGCGCTTCTTTTTTACTTCTTGACGAAATCGTCTTCTTAATCGAATCGACGATCGCCGGATAAGATTCGACAATCGTATTTCGCAAAATAATCGTCTCCGGATTCAACGTTTTGATGATGTTGACGAGTCCCACTCCTATGTAAAAGCCGAATGTCTCGAACGTTTCCAGCATCTTTTGATCGCCACGGTCGGCCAGCTCCTTGACCGTTTGATACAAAGGGGCCTTGGTATGCGAAAGATACGGAGAAAAAACGGCTCTTTCCGACGCATACAGCTCCCAGCAGCCTTTATTTCCGCATCTGCATAGAGGGCCGTTAATGTCGATCGACATGTGCCCCGCTTCTCCCGAAAACCCTTGCACGCCCCTGAACAGTTTGCCGTTCATCAAAATTCCTAAGCCGATGCCGGCATTGATGCTTACGAAAATGGCGTGTTCCAAATGTCCGGAATCGCCGTATTCCCTTTCGCCGATGGCTCCGGCATTCGCTTCATTTTCAACGAAAACCGGTACATTGTACGCTTTCTCAAGAAGGCTTTTTACTTGGAGAAGGTGAATCGGTTTATTCGGGGTGAAAACGACGTTCTGGTCATTGTCGACCAGGCCCGGCACACACACTCCGATCCCTGTCAAACCGTAATGGGAATCAGGCATCTTTGCGATGGCAAGTTCGATCAGTTCAATGAGGGCCTGCTCTGTCGCCGGAATGTCCGTCTCATCAAGTTCACGCTCGTATTGCTCAATAATCTCGCCTTCCAGGTCGGTTAAAACGACGATGATGTAATTCGTTCCGATATCAGCCCCGATCGCATAGCCGGCTTTCCGGTTAAATTTCAGCATAACGGGCCGTCTGCCCCCGCTCGATTGACCGCGGCCCGTTTCAAAAATAATGTCCTTTTGCAGCAGGGAAGACACTTGGGAAGAGACCGTTGACTTATTAAGCCCGGTTATTTCTGAAAGCTTTGCCCTTGAGACGGGGGCATTGGCTATGATTTGCTCAAGGATGAGGGCTTTATTCATTTTTTTGACAAGTGCTTGGTCTGCTGTATTCAATCCGATCACTCGCTTTTGATGTAGTGCTTTCATTATAGTACAGCGAATTTAAAAAACTCAAATTTTTCTAATATTGTAATTGAAAGCGCTTCGATCATCTTGTAAAATAAATGGAAAGAAGTTAGTTTAATGGTTAAACAAACTTATTTTAGGGGGACTGTGAATGTTTTTTAAAGAAGTAGAAACGGTCAAGTATGAAGGGGCAGACTCGGATCATCCATACGCTTTTAAATATTACAACCCTGATGAACGGATCGGCGGCAAAACGATGAAGGAGCATCTCCGTTTTGCTGTTTCTTATTGGCATACGTTTGATGCGGACGGAAGCGATCCGTTCGGAGACGGGACGATCAGTCGCTCATGGAACAGGATGACGCATCCGCTGGATAAGGCGAAAACGCGCGCTGAAGCGGCATTCGAATTTTTTGAGAAGCTCGGCGTGCCATACTTCTGCTTTCATGACGTTGACGTCGTTCAGGAAGGCGATACATTGCGGGAAACGTTTCTTTATTTGGATAAAATGGTGTCATTTCTTAAGGAGATGATGGAGACAATCGGGGTGAAGCTATTATGGAACACAGCAAATATGTTTACGCATCCGCGATTTGTGCACGGCGCCGCCACATCCTGCAATGCGGACGTATATGCGATTGCAGCGGCAAAAGTGAAAAAGGGGCTGGAAATCGCCAAGGAGCTCGGCGCTGAAAACTATGTGTTTTGGGGCGGCCGGGAAGGCTATGACACGCTGCTGAATACAAACATGAAGCTTGAGCTCGACAATTTGGCAGCATTTTATCGAATGGCAGTCGATTATGCACAAGAGATCGGCTTTGACGGGCAATTTCTGATTGAACCGAAGCCGAAAGAGCCGACAAAGCACCAATACGATTTTGATGCAGCGACATCGATCGCATTTTTGGAAACGTACGGTTTAAAAGAGCATTTTAAATTGAATCTTGAAGCAAATCATGCCACTCTTGCCGGACATACGTTTGAGCATGAGCTGAGGGTGGCTGCGCTCCACGATATGCTCGGCTCGATCGATGCGAATCAGGGAGATTTGCTGTTGGGATGGGATACGGACGAATTCCCGACAGATCTGTACGGCGCAGTCCTCTCGATGTACGAGATTTTAAAAGCGGGCGGCTTTAAAACGGGAGGCATCAATTTTGATGCGAAAGTAAGGCGCGCCTCGTTTACGGATGAGGATTTGTTTCACGGGCACATCGCGGGAATGGACACGTATGCGCTCGGCTTCAAAGTCGCCTATCAGCTTTTGGAGAACCGGGCGATCGAAAGCGTCATAGAAGAACGTTATGAAAGCTATTCGAAAGGAATCGGCCTCGACATTACCGAAGGAAAAACGGATTTGAAAAAACTGGCCGCCTATGCACTCGAAAACGACCGCATCGAAAATAAGTCAGGCCGGCAGGAAATGCTTAAAGCAATGGTGAACCGCTATTTATTGAATGCTTTACGGTCAGAGCCGGCAAGAAAGGAGAAACATTAGTGGAATATTGTATCGGGGTTGACCTTGGCACAAGCGCCGTCAAAGCGATCCTCGTCAACCGGCACGGCGGCATATGCGGGGAAGCCTCAAAGCCGTTTTCAATCATCGAGCCTCATGCCGGTTATTCCGAACAGGATCCGCACGAATGGGCGGAGAAAACGAAGGAGGCCATAAAAGAACTTGTCGGAGGGCACCGGGGAGGGGCCGATGAGATCAAAGGCATCAGCTTCTCCGGGCAAATGCACGGATTGGTGCTTTTGGAGGGCAAAGGAGAAGTGCTGCGGAATGCGATATTGTGGAATGACACCCGTACGACCGAACAATGCCGTCTGATTATCGAAGTCATCGGTAAGACACGCCTTCTTGAGCTCGTTAAAAACCCCGCGCTCGAGGGATTTACGCTTCCGAAGCTTTTGTGGATCAAGGAACATGAACAAGAGCTTTTTCAAAAAGCGGCCGTATTTTTGCTGCCAAAGGATTATGTCAGGTATACCATGACAGGGCGCATTCACAGCGAGTATTCAGATGCGGCGGGCACGCTGCTGCTTGACGTGAAGCATAAAACATGGAGCGGCGAAATGTGCCGGCGGCTTGAGATTCCTGAAGCGATATGCCCAGAATTGGTCGAACCCGGAAGCTTTGTCGGCTGTCTCACTTCCAAATTTGCCGAAGAAACAGGCCTCACGCCTGAAGTAAAGGTTTTTGCCGGAGGGGCTGACAATGCATGCGGAGCGGTCGGCGCCGGCATATTACACGAAGGCACCGCTTTGTGCAGCATCGGCACGTCAGGTGTTGTACTCTCGTATGAAAAAGATCCAGATCAACAATTCCGGGGCAATATTCACTTGTTCAACCATGCGGCGCCTGGTGCCTATTATTCAATGGGTGTGACGCTTTCCGCGGGCCGCAGTTTCAGCTGGTTTAAGGATGTATTCGCCAAGGATGAAGCATTTGATTCGTTGATCGGTGAAGTGGAAGAATCCCGGCCCGGTTCAAGAGGTCTGCTGTTTACGCCTTATCTTTCCGGGGAAAGGACCCCCCATGCTGACGCGGAGATTCGCGCCAGCTTCATCGGAATGGACAGCGGGCACAGGAGGGCTGATGTTGTCAGAGCTGTTATTGAAGGCATCACATTTTCCCTTCATGAGAGCATCGAACAATTTCGCGCCGGAGGGAAAAACATCAGCCGCGTCATTTCGATCGGCGGAGGGGCAAAAAGCGAAGAATGGCTTCAAATCCAGGCCGATATTTTTAACGCCGAGATCATCAGGCTGAAAAGCGAGCAGGGTCCGGCCTTCGGAGCTGCGATGATCGCGGCGGTCGGCTGCGGCTGGTTTCCGACGCTGGAAGCTTGCGCTGAACGCTTCGTTCGCATAAAAGAGACGTTTCAGCCCCGCCCTGAATACAGCAGGCAATATCAACATATTTTTCCGGTTTACCGGGATGTTTATCGCTATACGAAGCCATTGAACGAGCGGCTGGCATTTTTGCGCGAATAGCCCGATGCTTTTCTTTTGAGCGTCGGGCTTTTGACGCGGGCTATGACTGGTCCATATGGACGCCCGTATGCGCCTTTACTTGAATTTCCGCAAATGCTTCATCGCCATTGGTTTTTGGCGATAAGACCGTCCCGAGATAAGCTCCTAAAAATCCGAGCGGAATAGAAATGATCCCCGGGTTTGAAATCGGAATCAGCGGGTCTCCAATAAAGATCGCGTTCCCGGCGGGATCCCAAACGCTCGGGCTCATCGACACGAGAATGAGGGCGCTCAGGAGCCCGGTCAAGCTGCCGGCCAGCGCTCCGGCGGCGTTAAACCGCTTCCAAAAAACAGTGAAAATAATAAGCGGCAGATTGGCGCTTGCCGCAACGGCAAAGGCCAGCGACACAAGGAATGCGACATTCAGCGATTGAGCGAAGACGGCGAGCAGGATCGAAAGAACGGAAACACCGATGGAAGCCCATCTTGCCGCGAGCATTTGCTCTTTCTCCGTTGCGCTTCCCTTTCTAATGATTTGACTGTAAATATCGTGTGCAAAAGCGGAAGCTGCTGAAAGGACAAGCCCTGTCACAACCGCTAAAATCGTAGCAAAAGCGATGGCCGAAATAAACGCGAACAAGAAATCACCGCCGAGCGCCTGGGCCAGGAGCGGCGCAGCCATATTCCCCGCCTTATCCGCGGCCAGAATGTCTTCAAAGCCGACAAATGCGGCGGCGCCGAAACCGAGAAAGACAGTCATAATATAAAAAACACCGATAATCCATGTAGCAGATACGACCGACTTTCTGGCAGTCTTGGCATCCTTCACCGTATAAAACCTGATGAGAATATGGGGAAGTCCGGCCGTTCCGAGGACGAGCGCCAGATTCAGCGACAGCGTTTCAAGAGGAACTTTGTATTTATTGCCGGGATTCAAAAAATCCGCACCAAGTGGAGTAACGGTTTTCATTTGATCGAACATATTCGTAAGGCTGAATCCGAATTTTGAAAACACCATGATGGAAATAACAAGCGTCCCCGCCATTAAAAGAACAGCTTTAATGATCTGCACCCAGCTCGTTGCGATCATTCCTCCGAACACGACGTAGATCGTCATCAAAACGCCGACGATGCAAACAGCCAGCGTGTAGTCAATGCCGAGCAGAAGCTTGATCAGCGCCCCGGCGCCGACGAGCTGTGCGATCATATAAAATGTCGATATGGCAATCGTGTTTAATGCAGCGACTCCGCGAACCTTCTTTTGCCGAAAACGGGAAGCGATCATATCCGCCATCGTAAACTTTCCAAGATTTCTGAGCGGCTCGGCCACGATATAAAGAACCACTAAATAAGCGACTAGAAAACCGATGCTGTAAAAAAAGCCGTCAAAGCCGTTTAGAGCGATCATGCCCGCAATGCCGAGAAAAGAAGCGGCCGACATGTAGTCCCCGGCGATGGCCAGTCCGTTTTGAATACCGGTAAGCCCCCCTCCGGCCGTGTAAAATTCACTCGCCGTTTTTGTCTGTCTTGCCGCAAAATACGTGATGACAAGCGTAAGGGCTACGATGATGAGAAACAGAATAAAGGCTGTCGCACTCATGATTCAGCGCCTCCAAATTCCCGCTTGCATTCATCCGCCATTCTGTCAAACTGATCGGCTTTTCTCGTGTAAAGAATGCACAGCGTCCATGTCATTGCGAATTGTGCAATCGCGAAGATCCACGCCCATGTAATCGAACCGGCGGCGGATTCGTTTAAAAACGTAAAATAAGACGTTAAAATCGGCAAAAGGAAATAAAAGATCAGAAAGAAAACCGTCATCGGTAGGATAAAGGCACGCTTTTTCTTTAGAAGCTCTTGAAACGCCGGAGATGCAGCAGCCTTGCTGTAATCTATTGTATCTTCTTTCATTCGGTTCATCCCTCCTGTATTTGTCTTAAAAGATACAACAAGGTATGTCACAGACTCCGGTTTTATTCTTCAAATTTCATACGCAACCTTATTTATATAAGATGAAAGCCCTGACGATCTCTAAAAAATACTGTTTCCATTGCGAGGATTGATCGTTCGCTTTTTCCTTTGTCATGCTTTCCACCTCTTATTTGCCGCCAGTTGTTGTTTTAGTTCGTTTACAGAAACAAGCGCTGCACGATCGTTTAAAATGCTGCCGGGCTGATTTGCTTTTCCGATAAGATAACCGCCGAATGTCATGCCCATGAAGTCAAAAATATATTGAAACTGCTGAATGAGGGGCAGGCCTTTGATATGGGGCTCGTCATCACCGACAGCGATGACGTATGCCGTTTTTCCGGACATCTGCCGTTTAAAATCATCTCTTCCTATTTCAACAAGCGATTGGGACCAGCGGTCAACAAAATGTTTCATCAGTCCCGACATGCCGTACCAATAGATTGGAGTGGCGAAAATGATGTCGTCTTTATCCAGGATTCGGCTTAACAGGTCTCTGTAATCATCGTCGGGGTAAACCGGAGAGCCTTCACTGTGCCGATAATCCACCACAGCTTTGACATGATAGTCGGACAAACTGATCTTGTCTGCATCAAGTCCATCTATTAACCGGTTCACAAGTGTTTCTGTATTGCCGTTTTTGCGGGAACTCCCGCAGATTACTGCAATCCCCATAATAAATCTGCCTCCTTTTGTTTCAGTTTATAATGAAAAATAAAGATCAGTAAAATTGATATTTTAGATTTTTTTCATCGAAAAAACCGATTTTAGAAGCGTATCATATCCGGTAAAAAAGCAGGCAGCCGGTGACATACCGGTTTAAGGGAAGGCTCTGTATCACGTCAGAAATGATGATCTATGGAGGGGGTTGCTGGATTGTGCATATTCGCGGATAAAGCGGAAAAGGAGGATTTGAATATCATATAAAAGAAAGTCAGCATCGGCCTGCCTCTGCCGGAACAAACAAGAGTGGCAGTATTCTCATCTGAACCTGCAGAAAGCCGTCTGAAAGGGCTGGGCAAACGAGGGCCTAGAGCTGAATTACGTCATTATCAATGTTAAATACTCTTTAAAACAGCCGGTTGGATCATCTTGAAAAATCAAGATTCAACAGAACCGCCTGTTTTATTAAATAATTGTCGGGCTAAATATCTACTGCTTCAGCTGTTTGCCGGCATCTTTCTGCTTGGATTGGGAGGAAAGAAATTTTTTGACATCCTCAATATCCAGGCCCAGATTTTTCGCCTCCTTCATTAAAATCACCCAATCTTTGTCCAGTTTGTGTTTCGTTTGAGTATTCATAGACTCCTCCAATATGATAAGACGTTTTACATCCCAAGAAAAAACCCGGATTTTTCCTTGAGATGTACTAAAGTTATAAAACAACACCTTTATGAAAACAATGACAAATTTCATAAAAAATTCACAAATCCAAAAAAATAAACATACATATTCCCTAAATAAATGACTAAAAAACCCAAAAAATCTTAGATTCTTACTTATTATAATAAACAAACAATTACTGACTGGATAGTATTCAAATAAAAATGATTAATTCTCCCTATTAAAATGTTCTCAAAAGAAGCCGATTATGCTTTGAATATTCAAAAAATAGAGGGGGTGATAAGGGGCGGAAACATCGAAAGAAGGGCCTATGAACCCAGGTGCAGCATGGCATTCAGAAGACTAAGCCTGCCGGGAGGCATAAAGGGCTTTTTGCTTATCGCAAGGAGCGGCTGAAAGGCGGATAATCCAAAAATACTACCAATTCCCTTGTCAAAGTGGAAAAAAAGAACATTGTTTTCAAATGCAGATAAAAAAGTATAGCTTTTAGACGAAAACGACATTTTTTCTTCATGAAAATCTGCTTTAAAGAATAAAAAACCGAACCTTTGGGAATGAGGAGAGGACTTTCTCTTTCATGAAAATATTTTGACAATGCAGGCTGAAAAAGCTGGAAAATGGTAAAATGAAATGGCTTGATTCACTTGGAATGCCGCAGGCTGACCCGCGGCATCGTGAACTTCGGGTCAATCGAGAGCATATCGCAATGTAATCATTTTGATGCCTGTTTGGCGTCTGTGAAAGGGGAAGAAATGGATTGGCAGTTTTAGTATGCGGAGGAGCAGGCTACATCGGCAGCCACGCGGTGGCGGAGCTGTTAAGCCGGGGTGAAGAAGTCGTCATTATTGATAATCTGCAGACGGGGCATGAGGAAGCTGCTCTCCCGGGAGCGTCTTTTTATAAAGGAGATTTGCGGGATGAAACATTTCTGAAGAATGTATTTCAGGAACATCCAATTGAAGCTGTGATGCATTTCGCCGCGGATTCTCTGGTGGGGGAAAGTGTAAGCGAACCTTTAAAATATTACGATAACAATGTGTATGGAGCAGTTTGCTTATTGAAGGTAATGAAGGAGTTTGGCGTTCAACAGATCGTGTTTTCGTCAACAGCCGCGGTATACGGGGAGCCTGACCGGGTTCCGATCGTAGAAACAGATCCGGCAAATCCGACAAACCCGTACGGAGAGACAAAGCTTGCGATTGAAAAAATGCTGAAGTGGGCAGAAAAAGCACATGGGATCCGCCATGTTGTCCTGCGGTATTTCAATGTTGCCGGGGCTCATGTAAAAGGCCTGATCGGTGAAGACCATCAGCCTGAAACGCATCTGATTCCGATCATTCTCCAAGTTGCGCTCGGAAAACGGGACAAGATCATGATATTCGGCGACGACTATCCGACCCCTGACGGTACATGCATCAGAGACTACATCCATGTCATGGATTTGGTTGATGCGCATATTCTTGCCGTAGAAAGGCTCCGGAACGGGGGAGAAAGCGCCGTTTATAATCTTGGAAACGGGACAGGCTTTTCCGTTAAGGAAGTCGTTGAAACCGCCCGCCAAGTGACAGGGCATGAGATTCCGGCAGAGATCGCGGAACGGCGTGCCGGAGATCCGGCCCAACTCATCGCCTCCTCTGAAAAAGCCGTGAAGGAGCTGGGCTGGCAGCCGCAGTACGCCGACCTGGAAACCATCATTGAAAGCGCATGGAACTGGTTTAAAGCCCATCCATCAGGCTACAAAAAGCAATAAGAAGGAAAAAAGAGCTTTTCTTTAATTGAGGAAAAGCTCTTTTTTTGTGGACGTTCTATTAGCTGCCAGAAGTTTAAACCCACCTAAAATGGGGAAATATAAAAAGCAGTTGAAAAGTAAGTTAACCAAGAAAAAAATTAACAATGTTAAATTAATTATTGACCAAACTTTTTTATTGTGGTAAACCTAAATTTAACAGATTTTTTGTCCCGAAATGTCTGTTTCACTCTGCTTGCTAATTGTGTAAAAAGAACTAACATATTCCCAATTTCATCCTCCGATCATCATAATAATACAACGTAAATTTGACGATTTTGTGACATTTGGGTGAAAAAAAGGTGAACTTTCTAAAAAAATAAGGCTAATTGGTGAAGATTTTGTTAGCATAGCAAGGTAGAAGAAAAGTTTTTCAGAATCGCTGTATTCGATATTCTGACCAAATTTTATACATCATTAGGAAGGATGGTGATCCTCTTGTTCAGAGCACTCAAGCCGCTCTTGATGGTTGGGCTGCTTTCTGCTGTCTTTTTAATGGGCGGCTGCAGTCAAATCGCGGTGTTAGATCCTAAAGGACCTGTTGCTTCACAGCAAAGAGATCTTATTCTATTATCTATTGGATTCATGCTGTTTATCGTTGCGGTTGTATTTGTCCTGTTTACAGTCATGATCGTAAAGTACCGTGAACGAAAAGACAGAAAGTCTCCGTATAGTCCTGAAATGGAAGGGAATACGTTTTTAGAAGTTGTCTGGACAGTGGTTCCGATTTTAATTGTTATTGCGCTGTCTGTACCGACGGTTCGAACGATTTACTCTCTGGAAGAGGCCCCTAAAGCGTCAAAGGATAAAGAACCTTTGGTTGTTTACGCGACTTCTGTCGATTGGAAATGGGTATTCAGCTATCCGGACCAAAATATCGAAACTGTCAACTACTTAAACATTCCGACGGACAGGCCGATTAAGTTCAAAATCACTTCTGCCGATTCAATGGCATCGCTGTGGATTCCGCAGCTGGGCGGACAGAAGTATGCGATGGCCGGAATGGATATGGAACAATATCTCCAGGCGGATAAAGTAGGAACATATCAAGGACGCAATGCAAACTTCACCGGAGAAGGCTTTGCAGAACAAACATTCAACGTCAAGGCCATGAAGCAGAGCGACTTTAATAAATGGGTGTCAAAAACTCAAAAAACTGCGCCGAAGCTGACGAAGAGCAAGTACGACGAACTGATGCTTCCAAGGCACGCAGACAAACTGACGTTTTCTTCGACACACCTTAAATACGTAAATCACGGAAACGATGCAGAATATGCTATTAAAGCGCGTGAAAGATTAGGCTGGGAGCCGAAATCTCCGCACTCCAAATCAGACCCGTTTGCAAATGTGAAAACGGAAAACAACGAAAAACAAACTGACGAATCTAAAGACCAGGATTCTCAATAAGAAAGGAGGAAGCTTTCATGCATTTGAAATGGGACGAATTCATAATCACAGGTGATCCACTAATCCTTGGAGCACAGATTTCCATTTTGCTTACGACGATTGCAATCGTCTTCGTTTTAACATATTTCAAGAAATGGAAATGGCTATGGAAAGAGTGGATTACCACTGTCGACCATAAACGCTTGGGGATTATGTATATCATCGCTGCAGTCATTATGTTTTTCCGCGGCGGTGTCGATGGATTAATGATGCGTGCCCAGCTCGCGCTTCCTGACAACCATTTTTTAGACTCAAACCACTATAACGAGGTATTTACAACTCACGGTACGATCATGATCATCTTCATGGCGATGCCGTTTTTAATCGGATTAATCAACGTTGTTGTACCGCTCCAAATCGGTGCGCGCGATGTTGCTTTTCCATACTTAAACAACTTGAGCTTCTGGACTTTTATGGTCGGAGCGATGCTGTTCAATATTTCCTTCGTTATCGGAGGATCTCCAAATGCGGGATGGACCGCTTATATGCCGCTTGCCGGCAATGAAATGAGCCCGGGACCGGGGCAGAACTATTATCTGCTCGGATTGCAGATCGCCGGGATCGGTACGCTGTTGACCGGGATTAACTTCATGGTCACGATTTTAAAAATGCGTACAAAAGGCATGACGATTTGGCGTATGCCGATGTTTACATGGACGACGCTGATTACTTCTGTCATCATCATTTTCGCTTTCCCTGTACTGACGGTGGCGTTGGCGCTGATGTCGTTTGACCGTTTATTCGGAACGGCGTTTTTCACCTTGCAGAACGGGGGGATGCCGATGCTTTGGGCGAACCTGTTCTGGATTTGGGGGCATCCTGAAGTATACATCGTTATCTTGCCTGCTTTCGGTATTTTTTCAGAAATCATTGCGACATTTGCGAGAAAGCAGCTGTTCGGTTATAAAGCGATGATATATTCTATCATTGCGATTTCCGTGCTCAGCTTCGTCGTATGGCTGCACCACTTCTTCACAATGGGGAACAGCGCGTCAGTCAACTCGTTCTTCTCGATTTCGACGATGGCCATTTCCGTGCCGACAGGGGTTAAAATATTTAACTGGCTGCTGACGCTGCACCGGGGCAAAATCAAAATTACAACGCCTATGCTGTGGTCGCTTGCATTTATTCCCAACTTTGTTATCGGCGGGGTTACAGGCGTTATGCTGGCAATGGCTGCAGCGGACTACCAGTATCACAACACGTACTTCCTTGTATCGCACTTCCACTATGTGTTGATTGCGGGTACTGTGTTTGCATGTTTTGCCGGATTTATCTTCTGGTATCCGAAAATGTTCGGCCACAAGCTGAATGAACGAATCGGAAAATGGTTTTTCTGGCTGTTTATGACCGGATTCAACATCTGCTTCTTCCCGATGTATTTCCTAGGATTGCAGGGAATGCCTCGACGTATTTACACATATGGAGCAAATGACGGCTGGACGGCATTGAACATGATCGCTACATTTGGCGCATTGCTGATGGCTGCCGGATTCATCGTTCTTTGCTACAACATTTTCTACAGCTTCCGCCATTCAAAACGGGAGGAAAGCGGAGATGCTTGGGGACAAGGTCGTACGCTTGAATGGGCTACGTCTTCTGCGATTCCGCCGCACTACAACTTTGCGGTGCTTCCAGAGGTCACTTCGCTTGACGCTTTCTGGAAAATGAAAGAGGACAAAGTCGATATTCACCCTGAAAGCAAATTTAAGAAGATTCATATGCCGAACAACTCTGGGCGTCCGTTTATTATGTCCCTATTCTTCGGATTTGCGGGCTTCGGACTCGTCTTTGAATGGTATTGGATGGGAGTCGTCGGCCTTATCGGCGTATTCCTCTGTATGATTCTTCGTTCATTTGAATATGATGACGGCTATTACGTAAGCGTTGAGGAAATAAAAGAGACTGAACGAAAGAATGCCAAGTAAAGGAGGCGTGAATGATGGGACATGCAGAACAAGGCAATTCTAACGCTCCTATGGAATACCGGTCTGAAACAGGAAGGCTGAACATCCTCGGCTTTTGGATCTTTTTAGGGGCGGAGATTGCGTTATTCTCTACGCTGTTTTCGACCTACGCTGTTCTTCATAACAGAACAGCCGGAGGTGTATTGCCGGCAGAGCTGTTTGACGCCAAGCTCGTTTTAATCATGACGTTCCTGCTGTTAACGAGCAGTTTCACGTGCGGTATCGCCGTGCATGAAATGCGTCGCGGAAGCTTAAAAGGTGTGATGATCTGGATGATCATTACACTCCTGCTTGGCGCAGGCTTTGTATTCTACGAGATTACGGAGTTCACACATTATGTACATGAAGGTGCCACTTTATCAACAAGTGCTTTCTGGTCGGCGTTCTTCGTCCTGCTGGGAACGCACGGAACACACGTGTCGATCGGTATCTTCTGGATTATCGGTATTTTAATCCAAACGAAAAAGCGCGGACTGACTCCGCAAACTTCTACAAAACTGTTTATTTCTAGCTTATATTGGCACTTTTTAGACGTGGTATGGATCTTCATCTTTACCGGAGTCTATTTGATAGGGTTGGTGAATGTATAATGGCGGCAAAACAATCGGCTGAACACAGCCACTTTCCTTGGAAGCATATTGTCGGGTTCGTGTTGTCCATTGTGCTGACCTTATTGGCCCTATGGGTGATCTATACCGATTTAAGCATGGCTGCCAAGCTGTGGATTATTTTCGGGTTTGCCATCATCCAGGCTGGACTGCAGCTCTTGATGTTCATGCATATGACTGAAAGTGACAGCGGAAAAATTCAAGTCGGGAACACGCTATTTGCAGCTTTTATAGCAGTTGCCATTGTCGTTGGTTCTATTTGGATTTTCGCTGCTCACAGCTATCATGGAGACAACCCTGAAGGCGGATCTCCGGGTGCGAAACATTCTGAGCATAGCGGACACGAATAAACAAGAAAGTTCAACTGATTAAAAAAGAGGCCGGGTTTACCCGGCCTTTTTTATTTTATCGGCTGTAAAGCCGGAGGTATAAGGAAGATTCCGAATTGCCGGCTTTGTCATTTTTCCGTGCATAATTGCAGCCGGTTTGCTGTATGTTTTTCACCCGCGAACCCAGGCGGATACAAAGAAAAGAGGGCCTAAAAAAGGCCCTCTCTCCGCATGTGTCGGTCATTATCCTTATTTCCCCCGGCCAAATTTGCCATCTCCCGGTTTGCTCTTTTTAGAGAGAGTAACTGTTAGGAAAGCACCATAGCTTTTCACTTGAGCAGCTTCCAATTTGCGCATATTTCGCTCAAACGCGACAGCCGTTTTTCAGGATTTTTTGCGGTATGAGATGAGCCTTAAATTAAATATCGGCCTCGGGGAGGTCTCCTCCCGCAACGACTTGGCCAAAATAGAAAAAGCCGCTTTGTTCGGGGGTGTCAATCTGTTTTTGAATAAGCTTGAAAACGGTTATGATACAGAGCTCGGCAGACTTTTCGGCGGGAGAAATTTATCGGGAGGAGAATGGCAGCGTGTCGCCATATCGCGCGCTTTTATGCGCGATGAATCGGCGGACCTGTTTATATTTGACGAGCCATCGTCTGCATTGGATGTATTCATTGAAGAAGAAATATTCGATAAACTGAGCAGAATGACGGAAGGAAAAACCGTCATTATTGTCTCGCACAGGTTGAGCACGGCCCGTTTTGCCGACCATATCATCTTTTTAGAAAATGGAAGAGTCATAGAGACCGGGACGCACGATGAATTAATGGCCAATCAGGGCAAGTATGCCGAATTGTATCATTTGCAAGCCGAAAAATATGTCTAGAAGGAGAATGCCCGAAAAGGCCGGTCCAAAGACCGGCCTTTTTCATGGTGTGAGCGCTTTTTTAGCGGTTCATCCTTTTTCTGATCAATGGAAGTCCATAAATTAAAAAGGCGGCGATATGAGCGATGATGACGTTGATGATAAAGAGTGCGATCATGAGAGAGTGTCCTGCAGGAGAAAGACTGCTTGTCATGTAGAAAAAGAAGAATACCCACATTAAAATAATAGGCGGGATCGATGAAAGTGCGATCTTCTTGTTGTCCAGCCATAAAAATAACGGAGTGGCGCTTGCAATCAGCAAGTAAGCGAAAAACATATCCATGCGTTTTCAGCCCCTTTCAAAAATGATAGCGCTGTCATTAATGGCGGGTTGGATATTTAAGATGTGTCTAATTAGAGGATATTTTGTGAACATTCTGTTACAATCATTATACCACGTTATGAAAAAAATGATACATACTGGAAAACATTTTCCGCTCCAACTATTGAACCAATTTTCTCTGGGCGCAATGGGGTAAAAAAGCCCTTGGCGCGGAAGCCAAGGGCTTATATCGCTTTAAAAAATAAAGTGTGCGCAAATGACGATGACGGGCAGCGTAATCAATGTCCGAACGATAAAGATCAAGATTAAGTCGAAGAACGTCACCGGAATCTTGGAGCCCAGCAAGAGGCCGCCGACTTCAGACATATAGATCAATTGGGTGACAGATAGACAGGCGATAATAAACCGCGTCATCTCGCTTTCGATTCCGCTTCCCAGTACGGACGGAAGAAACATGTCGGCAAAACCGACGACGAGCGTCTGTGAGGCCGCAGCCGCCTCCGGAACCTGCAGCAGTTCAAGCAGCGGGATGAACGGGACGCCGAGCCATTTGAAGATCGGCGTGTACTGGGCCACGATGAGCGCCGCTGTTCCGAGCGCCATCACGACGGGGGCAACGCCCATCCACATGTCAAGAACGTTCTTGGAGCCCTCTTTGAGAAAGTCTTTCACATTCGTATTCTGCCTGGCTTTTTCAACAGCCTGGCTCATTCCCCATGAAAACGGAGTATAGCCTTCCGGAATCGTCTCCTGATCTGTATCGGCTGTGTCCGTAATGTAGGTATCGGCCTTCCTTGATAAAGGAGGAATCCGCGGGCTGACGACTGCCGCGACGACCCCGGCCAGCAAAATAGTCAGGTAAAACGGAACGAAGAGATGGCTAAGGCCTACTTGCGAAATAATCACGAGGCAAAACGTAATCGAAACGACAGAGAAAGTCGTACCGATGATCGCGGCCTCGCGCTTTGTATAAAAGCCTTCTTCATACTGTTTGCTCGTCAGGAGAACGCCGATCGTTCCGTCTCCAAGCCATGAAGCCATGCAGTCGATCGAAGACCGCCCGGGGAGCTTAAAAACCGGTCTCATAAACTTTTTCGTCAATGATCCGCATAATTCCAGCAGCCCGAAATTCAGCAGAAAAGGCAGGAAAAGTCCGGCAAACAAAAAAACGGAAAACAGAACCGGCAGAAGATCGAACAATAAAGTGCCGCCCGTGCTGTCCGCATATACGGCCTCAGGTCCGATCTTGAAATACGTCAAGATCGCAAAAACCATTCCGCAAAAACGGACGATATACCAGAATGCCGACACATTCAGCAGGTTATAGAAAAAATCGCTTTTTTTTATGAATGCCGGTTGAAACGTTTTGGCGATAAACGTCATGATGAATGTCACGGTAACGATCACCATCATGATCAGCGGGAGCTGCTGTTGTAGCAATCCCTGCAATCCCTTGGAAAAGACTGCAATCGGTATCGTCAGCTCTCCCCCGATTTTCATCGGAATCATAAACAGGATGATTCCGATCAGTGAAGGAACCAAAAATTTGATCAAATCTGCTTTTTGATGCTTTTGAATCGCTTTATCCAAAAAGAAAAACTCCTTATGCTCTATGATTCTCCAAATCTGATAAAAGTTAAATTTTATGCAACATTACACATTTTAATACAATCAGCACAGAAATCAATAACTTCCCTGAAATTCGACAATAGGAAGAAACATCCTTTAAAATAAAAAATGAATGATTTTGTGTGAGATTAATCCGAAACATTTTGTGCGTTTGTACGTCATATCATTTGTGAGGAAGTCAGTTTAAGCCTTTCCTATACAATTTCATCGTGTCAGAAATAAGGGCGGGATTTCGAATGAATCAGAAAAAAAACATTACAAATCCCTTTTACCAGGGGGATTTGATTTTTGCTTTCATTGCTTTTTTTATCACGAGCATTGTGGCGGTTTACGCCGCTCAGCAGTTTAACCAATATAATGAACCTTTTGCGATGAAACAGTCCCTTTATTATTTGCTTGGGGCGCTTATCATCATTGTATTTCTCTACTTTGACCTTGAACAGCTTCAAAAGCTCAGCTTTTATTTTTATCTGTTCGGCATCTTCATGCTGATCGTATTAAAATTCAGTCCTGCATACATCGGGGGCTACCGGTTTGCTCCGGTCATCAACGGAGCTAAAAGCTGGTTCATGCTCCCGGGATTTACTTTGCAGCCGTCCGAATTTATGAAAATCGGCCTGATCATGTATCTGGCATCGTTTATGTCAAAACACGGACCGAACGGCAAGCGGACGATAAAAGAGGATGCCATCTTCCTGTTAAAGATCTTCGGAATTGCCATCGTTCCCTTCGGCTTGATTTTGGAGCAGGATACGGGAACAGCGGGGATCGTCATGTTTGTCATCCTCGTGATGGTGTTCCTGTCAGGGGTGAACTGGAAATTAATTACGATCATTTTTTGCTCGGGCGCCGCTTTGGTCACGATGATCCTGTATGTGATCATTCAATTTCCAAACGTCGCAGAGTCCTTCGGGGTTGAGAAATATCAAATCAACCGCGTGATGACCTGGGTCAACCCGAGCCAACAGAGCGCCGATAATAAATTGCAGGTCGATAAAGCGCAAATGGCGATCGGCTCCGGAAAAGTGTTTGGAAACGGTGTAAGCAACCTTCGCGTCTACGTCCCTGAAGCGCAGACAGACTTCATTTTCGCAGTGATCGGGGAAAGCTTCGGGTTTGTCGGCTGCACGTTTGTCGTCATCATGTTTTTCTTCCTGATTTACCGGCTTGTCGTACTGATCGACCGAATACACCCGTTCAGCAAGTTTGCGTCATTTTTCTGCGCAGGCTACACGGCTTTGATCGTTATCCATACGTTTCAAAACATCGGAATGAACATCGGCATTATGCCTGTGACGGGTGTTCCGCTGCTTTTGGTCAGCTACGGAGGAAGTTCGGTCCTTGCCACTTTAATCGGTTTTGCAATCGTCTATAACGCAAGCTGCCAGTTAACGAAATACCAAAGATATATGTTTAAATAACGGCCTGTTTTCAGGCTGTTATTTTATTGAAGCAGAGCGATTGTCAGGAAACGCCCCCTTTCCGTATATTCTTCGGCATGATTCATGTATAATGAGGGATGGCTGTTTTTGAAAAGAAGTAAGGCGGGGTATTATGAGTCAGAGAAAAAATCATACAAGTCCCTATTACCAGGGTGATTTAATTTTTATATTAAGCGTGTTTTTAATTATCAGCGTTGTCGCTGTTTATGCTGCGCAGCCGTCGTTTTCTTTATTGGGATATCCCGGGAAACAATTGATTTTCTATATTCTCGGTATTTTCATTATCGCCGGCTTTCTTTATTTTGATTTAGAGCAGATTGAAAAGCTCAGCATATACGTCTTTATAATGGGAATCGTGCTGCTGATCGTATTAAAATTCAGCCCGGAATCGATTGCACCTGTGAAGAACGGGGCGAAGAGCTGGTTTCAATTGGGCCCAGTGACCTTGCAGCCTTCAGAGTTCATGAAAATCGGTTTGATCATGATGCTGGCTTCGGTCATTTCAAAAGCGAGTCCAAAAGGTTCCCGCTCCATGCGCGAGGATGTTCACCTTTTGCTGAAGATCGCCGGGTACTCCGCGGTGCCGGTTGGATTAATTTTGATGCAGGATGCGGGTACAGCGGGCATCTGTATGTTTTTTGTCGCCGTGATGGTGTTTTTGTCAGGGGTGAACTGGAAGCTGATCGGCATTATTGCAGGTTCGGGCATAACGCTCGTTTTGCTTGTGTTGTTTTTGGTCATTAATTTCCCTGATTTTTCCAAAGAAGTTCTCCACATTAAGCCGTACCAGATCAACCGCGTCATGACATGGGTCGATTCGGGCCAGCAGTCTGCGAATGATAAGTATCAGACAGAACAGGCCGTGACGGCGATCGGATCAGGAGAAATTTCCGGTACCGGCATTAATCATTTGAAAGTGTATGTTCCTGAAGGCGAGACCGATTTTATCTTCGCCGTTATCGGAGAGAGTTTTGGCTTTATCGGGTGCACGTTTATCGTCATTATGTTCTTCCTCTTAATCTACCGGCTTGTCGTGCTAATCGACAGAATTCATCCGTACAGCAGGTTTGCGTCGTATTTCTGTGTGGGCTATACGGCTTTGATCGTCATTCATGCGTTCCAGAACATCGGCATGAACATCGGCCTGATGCCGGTTACAGGCGTTCCTTTGCTGTTTGTCAGCTACGGGGGAAGCTCGGTTTTGTCCGCGCTCATCGGCTATGCGATCGTATACAATGCGAGCTGCCAGCTGACAAAATATCAAGGCTACATGTTTAAATAAGCGGAAAAAAAGACAGCCTCCACGGGCTGTCTTTTAATGTTGTTCCAAAAACTCCAGAGCCGACGACACGAGGATCTTCGCGGCATTCAGCATTCCTTCCTCATCGATGTCAAATTTGGGATGATGGTGCGGATAGACGGCTCCCGTACGTTCATTTCCCGCTCCGGTAAAAAAGAACGATCCCGGGACGCGCTCAAGATAATAGGAAAAATCTTCGCCGATCATATTGGGCGCAAGCTCGATGACGGCTTCTTCGCCAACGATCTGATTTGCGCATTTCCGAACGATAGCGGTTTCCTTCTCATGGTTGATGACGGGCGGGTAGCCCTTTTCATAGTCGAGCTTGAAAGACGCTCCATTGGCGCAGCAAACGCCTTTGATGACGCGCTCCATCTCGGTGATGATCGTCTCCTGAACCTGTTTCGAAAAGGTGCGGACTGTTCCTTCGATAACCGCTTCTTCGGCGATGACGTTGAAAGCCTGGCCGGAATGGAACGTCCCGATTGAAATGACGGACGCCTCCGTCGGATCGACTCTGCGGCTTACGATCTGCTGAAGGTGGCTGACGACGGAAGCTCCTGCCAGCAAGGCGTCTGTCGTCAGGTGAGGCGCGCCTCCGTGACCGCCGCGCCCCGTAATCGTAATTTTAAATTTGTCTGCCGCAGCCATCATGGCGCCGGCCTTTACTCCGACTTGCCCGACCGGCATAGGCGCCCAAATGTGGGTGCCGAAGATGGCATCCACTCCGTCAAGGCAGCCGTCCTCGATCATCGGCTTTGCCCCGCCCGGTGTAACCTCTTCTCCAAACTGGTGAATGAGGACGATGTTTCCTTTCAAATCTTTTTGATGCCTCATCAGCACTTTTGCGGCGATCAGAAGGGCCGAGGTATGCGCGTCATGGCCGCAGGCATGCATGACGCCGGGGACGGTTGACCGGTATGGCACATCTTTTTGATCCTGTAAAGGAAGCGCGTCAAAATCGGCTCTAAGGGCAACCGTTTTCCCCTGACGGCCCCCTTTGATCATGCCTACGACGCCTTGCCCGCCGACATTTGTCCTGACTTCAACGCCAAGGCTCTCCAAATATTTCGCAATGGTCAGCGGTGTGTTGACCTCTTGATGGGACAGCTCTGGATATTGGTGAAAATGCCTCCTGAGCTCGACCATTTCCGGATATAAATCTTCTAATTCTTTCATTAAGGACTCCACCGTCATCTTCCTTTCCCGATCAAAATATTAAAATGATTCTATCATTTTAACATACGGAATTGAACACTTTTTCAAGACGTTTTGCTTTAGAGATGTGCAGATGTTGGATATGATAAAGACAAAGAGGAGGTCTAAAGATGAATAAAACGATTGAAACGATATTACATCACCGTTCGATCAGGTCTTTCACAGATGAGCGCCTGACGGAAGAAGAGATCCGCGTTCTAGTGGAAAGCGCCCAGAGCGCATCGACTTCAAGCTATATTCAGGCGTACTCGATCATCGGCGTAACCGATCAAAGCAAAAAACGGGAACTCGCCGCTTTGGCCGGTAATCAGCCGTATGTCGAGAAAAACGGCCATCTGTTTGTTTTTTGCGCGGACCTTTACCGGCATGACAAAATCGCCAGGAATAAAGGAGAGGACATCAAGGAATCTCTGGAAGGAACGGAGACATTTATGGTCAGCGTCATTGACGCGGCCCTTGCCGCCCAGAACATGGCGATTGCGGCGGAATCGATGGGGCTTGGCATCTGCTATATCGGCGGGATTCGAAACGATTTGGAGAAAGTCGCGGAGATACTGAAAACGCCTGAATACGTACTTCCGCTGTTCGGCTTTGTCGTCGGCCATCCGGCCAATCCGTCTTCGAAAAAGCCGAGGCTGCCGCTTGAACATATCTATCATGAAAATACCTACAATGTGGATGAAGGCGATTTTCAAAAGCATCTGACTGCATATGATGAAACCATTTCAAGCTATTATGAAAACAGGACGAACGGCAAGCGGACCGACAAGTGGACAGAGCAAATCACCCAAAATCTCAAAGAGCCGAAACGAACGTACATGAATCGGTTTGTGAAAGAGAAAGGGTTTAATAAAAGATAAAGGGAAGCGGCAGCAAAAATCTCCGCTTCCAAAGCAAAAGGCTGCCGATCGCATCGGCGGCCTTAACATGCGCTTTGTCTCTACTTGATGATGAAATGCTTGATCAGAAGATAAACAATGAGCCAAATCGGAAGACTGAAAAGGATTCCGAATAAACAGCCTTTTGCAAAGTTTTCTTCTTCATGTGGCGCGTCCGGTTTTTGTAGTGGCTCTTTCTCATTCATCAATCCTTATGCTCCTTTGATGTTCGCTTAGATACTATTATTTCTTTTTACGCCAAAAAAGTAAACCGGGGTGAAACAACATGATATCGCTAAGCATATTGGATCAGTCGCCCGTTTCCGAAGGAAGCACCCCTGAAGCGGCTTTGCGACAGACAGTCGAGCTTGCGCAAATGGCTGAAAAGCTCGGATACAGAAGGTTTTGGGTATCAGAGCACCATTTTTCAAGAAACCTTGCAGGCTCAAGCCCTGAAGTCTTAATGGGGTATATCGCGGCCAAGACGGCAAACATTCGCGTAGGATCTGGAGGCGTCATGCTGCCTCATTACAGCGCATATAAAGTTGCTGAGAACTTTCGGGTATTGGAAGGTCTTGCACCGGGCAGGATCGACGCCGGGCTTGGGCGGGCGCCTGGGGGGATGCCGATCGCTTCGATGGCTTTGCAGGACGGCGGCAGGCGCAAGACTGACAAGTATCCGGAGCAGATTCAGGACCTCATCACATATCTGCATGATCAAGCTGATGAACACCACCGCTTTCCAAATTTAACCGCATCTCCGAATGTCGGGTCGGCTCCTGAGGTATGGATGCTTGGGTCGTCAGGAGAAAGCGCGAGGCTAGCCGCGCAAGTCGGCGCTTCTTATACCTTTGCCCTTTTTATTAACGGCGAAGGCGGTGAAGACGCTGTCAGGCTTTATAAAGAAAGGTTCAAGCCTTCAGTATTGGGAGAACGGCCGAAGGTGACCGTCGCCGTGTTCGTCATTTGTGCGGAGACGGAAGACGCGGCGGAACGCCTTGCCAAAAGCCTTGATTTTTCATTATTGGCGAATGAACAGGGTATGGTGACAGACGGTTTTCCGTCCTTGGAAACGGCTTTATCGTATCAATATTCGCCTTATGAGAAGAAGAGAGTCGAGGAAAACCGCAAGCGTATGGTAATCGGCACAAAAGAGCGGGTGAAACAACAGCTGCTTGCCCTGGCCGGCGCATACGGAGCCGATGAAATCATGGCGGTGACGATCACGCACGATTTCCGGGATAAACTGAATTCATACCGCCTTTTGGCTGAAGCGTTTCAAAACTGAATTTACCGTTTTCTCTGGAAGATCGTTAACATAAAGCGGACGGGGATCAGGAAGAAGAGGCCGGTGGTATAAGCGGCTGTAAACAGCCAGCTGAGCGGCAAAAGGAGGACGGTGTCAACCGTTTGCTCCGCCGCTTTCTGAAACGGATTCGCTTGCTTTTGCTGCAGATTGACTGCGGCATACAAAACCGTGAAAAAGATAAAGCAGACAGCCATGAAGGATAAGCTGAACAATACGAGAAATGAAATCATGTATACGCAGTCCTCCGGTCGCTTTTTTCACGTTTTTGAAGAGAAGAAGTTCTCCCGTGAACGCGAGGAAATTTTTGTTATCCGTATTTTAACATAAAAAAGCCTTGTTGAGTGATTCTCAACAAGGCTTGTCATTATTCGACGATAAACGGTTCCTCCGTCAGGACGTAGCTCGATTTCCCCTTTGAAACGGCATAAGCGAGCATGTAGTACTCACCAGGTTCAAGTGAGGCTGAATTGTTGATTTTGCCGTTCCACCCGTAGGACTGATAGCCTTTCCCCTGATTTTTATAGACGCCGGCCTGACCGATAAACTCAAGGTTCTTGTCATAAACGAGAAATGCAAGCTCTTCCGCTCCGCCCGGCAAATAGGCTTCAACCGTATATGTTCCCTGCTTTGCGCCCGTTTCAACGGTTACCGATGTCACGCGCGGGTAGTCGGGCTCTTTCACGATTAACAAGGTTGGGATTTCGGCAACTTTCTGGCCTCCCTCGCGGACGGTGACGGTGCCTTCATAAGTCCCCGCTTTTGTTTTGGCCGAGTTGACGGTTACTTTTGCAACGGCTTTTCCTGTTTTGTGTGCTGGGATTGTGACCTGCTTCGTGCCTTTGACGGAAATGCCCTGCCCTTTAAAAGAATAGTCAAGCTGGTAGGACTTTCTGTATGATGAAAGGTTTTCGATCGTAATCGTCTGTTTTTTTGTTTGCTTTCCTTTGTCCTTCATGAATGTTCCATAGGAATGGCTGCCCGGCGCCACGATTGAAGAAGCCTTGAGGGCGTCCATGATCCGGATGCTGCCCGCCCCTTGAGTGTTGTGAGGATAGAGCTTTCCGTTTTCATCCGTTAATTTTGCCGCCGTATTCATGAGAACGGCTTTGATTTGCTCAGGCGTCCAGTCCGGCTTGGCCTGCTTTAGAATCGCAGCCGTTCCGGCCACATGAGGCGAAGCCATGCTTGTTCCCTGCATGGACGCGTAGCCGTGCGGATGCTGCGGATCGTGCGTAGGAACCGTGCTGACGATATTGACGCCAGGCGCCGCGACATCCGGCTTGATCATCCAAGTATCCATGACAGGTCCTCTGGATGAGAAGGATGCAATCGTTTCACCAAGCTCTTTTGCCAATGTAAACGAGAAGGCCGCCGAGTGCTTACCGGCCTTTATCTGCTGAACGAGGCTTTCCCCTTCTTCCTTCGACAGCTTGATCGTCGGAACGGCCATGCCGATTACATTGGCTTCGATTTCGCCGGCCGCATTATTGTAGACAACGGCTCCGATCGCTCCGGCTTTTTTCGCATTTTCCGCTTTATCCACAAACGGAATAGCCCCTCTTTGGATTACCGCAACCTTGCCTTTCAGATCCTTCCCTGAAAAATCGTCAGCTTGTCCAAGTCCTGCATCAACAAGCTCAACCTCTTTGTTGTTCAGCGCCTGTACGTCTTTTTCTTCATCGTATCCCATCAGCTTAGCCGTGGAATACGAAGAAAATTTCACAGCATATTCGTTGTAAGGAAGCTGGGAGGCGCCTACGGAAATCGCTTCCCGCGAGGTTCCAGGCGATCCGACGGTCCAGTTGTCCGGTCCGCTGTTGCCGTTTGATGTAACGGCGGTTACGCCTTCGGACATCGCCCAGTCAAGCGCAATGCTCGTTGCATAATCGGGGCTGTTCAGCGAATTCCCCAAGGAAAGGTTCATAACTTTCGCTCCGTCGGCGACGGCTTTTTCGATTCCTGCAATCACGTTTTCGGTCGTTCCGGAACCGCCGGGGCCGAGCACGCGATAAGCAAGGAGGGTAGCTTCAGGCGCCACACCCTTGATTTGTCCGTTGGCGGCGATTGTACCGGCAACGTGAGTACCATGGTCAGTTGCTTCTCCGCGGGGATCCCCTGCCGGCGTTTCCTGCGGATCGTAATCATTATCCACAAAGTCATAGCCTTTGTAAGGACCGAAATTTTTCTTCAGGTCAGGATGTGTATAATCAACGCCGGTGTCGATGACGGCAACTTTAATGCCTTTCCCGGTGTATCCCGATTTCCATGCTTGATCCGCGCCGATGAACGGCGCGCTTTTATCCATCTGTGGATAAATCTCGTCAGCGGCCAGCGTTACATTTTTGCTCTTGATATTGTCCGGTTTATAGGTCACGTTAGGATAAACGGCTTTCACCTCTTTGACGGACAGAAGCTTTGGAATCTCACTGGCGGGCAGCTTCATAGAAAACCCGGAAAAAACCCTGTCATATTCGCGTTTGATCTTTGCTTTTTTGATCGTTTTAAAAGCTTTGTCTTTCGCTTTGCTGCGCGCCGTTTTTAAGGAGGCCCTTGTTTGTTTTTCCCCTTCGGCCTTTGCTTCAGCCAGCGATTTTTCTTTCAATTCAACGATGACGGTTGTCTGTTTGTCAGATGTCACGTCAATATCTCCGAAAATCTCGGCTTTCTCCAGTTCAGGAGATGCTTTCACAGATGCCGTTTTTGCCTGAACTCCGGTGAGGAAAGCAGATAGAGTGAAAAATAGAATGAAAGCAAAAATGGAATAGCGGATAACCCTTTTTTTCAACACGTTTTCCCCCTTTGTTTACGATGTTTAGAGTTTCGAACTTTTTAAATATTCTCTCATTTTTACCGAAATCCTTCTCTATATAGAAATGATTTTCAGAGATTCAATGAATTGGTGAATGGCTATTCGTGTTTATTCACATTTTATTGTGTATATGTTAATAAACTTGTGTATAGATATAGTGGGGAATATTTGTTCTTGTACTAAATGTTGAATAATCATGTGGATATGTGGATATGTATTGTGGGTAATCTGTGTTTATCCTTAGGATAACGTGTGAATAAGTTTAAAACGGCTGTGTGCGATCTTTTCAAGCCGATTCCTTCAGTTTTCAACAAAACTTCTAAAAACTAGTATCTTTTTTCACTCACATTGTGACAAACATTTTCATTTTGGCGGGATAAGATAGTGTCAGGAGTTTTCATAGAGTTGCTAGTTTTAAAAAATTGGAGGGATTGGTGTGAAGGGTATGATTTCTTTTTTAAAAATGTGGATTACCGTACTTCTGGGCTGGGTGATGCCCGTACGCGGGAGTCTGGAGAAGATGCTCAAGGAAGCCGGGCGTACATATGAGCAAAGAGCGGTGTATTCCGGAGGGGTTGCCAAGCAACCGGAAAGGAATGGGGAGCTCATGCTGGAATACAGGCGGGTATTGCCGGCAGATGCCATGAAAGAAAGGGGCCCTGATGTGTGCAAAAAAACGTCAAGACGGGTGAGAGCAGGACCTGAACTTTACATGATCACATAAACAAGGTAAAATCCCACTCATAACGGGAAGTGGGTGACAGCCTTGAAAATCTATAAAGTGTTGAACAACAATGCAGCAATAATAAAGGAGGATGGTCAGGAAAAGATTGTCATGGGCCCGGGAATCGCTTTTCAAAAAGGTAAAAATGACACCATTTCAGCACAAAAGGTGGAGAAAATTTTTACCATTCATGAAGAAAACGAGAAATTCAAACAAATCCTCGAAACGCTTCCGGAAGAACATATTGAAGCTGCCGAAGAGATTATCAGCTATGCGGAAGGGCAGCTGTCCGCACCGCTGAGCGATCATGTCCACATCTCCCTTGTGGATCATTTATCATTTGCCATTGAACGAATCCGCAAAGGATTCGTAATTCAAAATAAATTATTAAATGAAATCAAAGCGCTTTATAAAAAAGAATATGAGATCGGACTCTGGGCGATCGGCTTCGTAAAAGAGAGGCTCGGTGTCGATTTGCCTGATGATGAAGCGGGTTATATCGCGCTGCATATTCATACCGCAAAAATGGATGCGGAAAACATGCAGAAGACGATTAAATACACGACGATCATCAAAGAAATGATTGAAAAAATCGAATGCTGCTTCAATCGGACGATTGATGAAGACAGCATTTCCTATCAGCGTCTTGTCACGCATTTAAGGTATGCGGTCAATCGGCTGGAATCAAATGAGGCATTTCACGTGATGGACGATGACATGCTTTATTTCATCCGGAAGAAGTATCCTGAAAGCTACCGGTGTGCGGCAGGGCTGGCGGATTACGTAAAAACCGAATATGATCTTGATCTCCCGGAATCGGAGGTCGGCTACATTACGCTGCATGTCCAGCGTTTACAAGATTCCCGTATGTGATACCGCCTGATGTTCGTGCAATCAGGCTTTTTTTCGTTCAATTTTCCTATATTTTTTAAAAAACAATTGACGAAAGCGCTGTCACATAATAAAATGAAAGCGTATCAAAAATAAATACCGGGGATTGTGACTGGTAAAGCAGGCAAGACCTAAAATTTGCTTACATGAGTGGGGAAGAATATGTCCTCTATTCGTTGGCGAATTTTAGGTCTTTTCTGCTTTTTTTAAAACAAAAAGGAGGAGTCATCATGAATCACAAAGAAATTGCCGAACGCCTCATCGAGCTGCTCGGCGGGGAAGACAATATCATCAGCGCGGCTCATTGTGCGACAAGACTGCGCTTGGTCATGAAAGACCAGGAAAAAATCGATCAGGAAAAGATAGAAGAGCTTGACGGCGTAAAGGGAGCCTTTTCCAGTTCAGGTCAATACCAGATTATTTTTGGAACGGGGCTTGTCAATAAAGTCTACGAGCAATTTGCAAAAGCGCTTCAGCTTGATCAAAAAGAGACGGTTCAGCATAATGAAGCTGCAAAGCAAAACATGAACCCTGTAGCCCGATTCGCGAAAACGCTGTCAAATATTTTTGTGCCGATCATTCCGGCCATTGTTGCAAGCGGTTTATTGATGGGTCTTTTGGGAATGATGAAAGCGTTTCAATGGGTCAGCCCGGATTCGGCGCTTTTTAAGCTGCTTGACATGTTTTCAAGTGCTGCATTTATCATTCTGCCGATTTTGATCGGTGTCAGCGCGGCGAAGGAATTTGGCGGAAATCCGTATTTGGGGGCTGTCATCGGGGGGATTTTGATTCATCCAAGCCTCCTCAATCCATGGGGACTTGCTGAAGCAAAGCCGGAAGTATTGCACTTTTTCGGTATACCAATTGAGATGCTGGGCTACCAGGGAACAGTGATTCCGATTCTCTTGGCAGTTTATCTCATGAGTAAAATTGAGAAGTGGACAAGAAAGCTTGTCCCTAATGCGATTGACCTTTTGGTAACACCGTTTTTGACGATCATTTTAACTGGATTTATCGCTTTTATTGCGATCGGGCCGCTGGGAAGAGGACTCGGTTCGGGAATTACGAATGTTTTGACCTTCGTGTACGATCATGCTGGACCTGTTGCGGGATTGATTTTCGGCGGGACATATTCCCTTATCGTTCTTACCGGCGTTCATCACAGCTTTCATGCGATTGAGGCCGGCCTCATCGCCGATATCGGCCGAAACTACCTGCTGCCGATCTGGTCGATGGCGAATGTCGCCCAAGGCGGTGCAGGGCTTGCCGTCTTCTTCCTGGCAAAACGGGCGAAGACAAGAGAAATTGCGTTGCCGGCTGCTTTCTCAGCATTCCTTGGCATTACCGAACCGGTCATTTTCGGAGTCAACCTTCGCTACCGCAAGCCGTTCATCGGCGCGATGGCGGGCGGGGCGCTCGGCGGAGCATATGTCGTCTTCACAAACGTTGCGGCAAACGCCTACGGCTTGACGGGAATCCCGATGATCGCGATCGCCGCACCGTTTGGAACGGCGAATATTGTCAACTATTTAATCGGAATGGGCATTGCTGTCGTCACTGCATTTATCACAGCTTATTTCTTAGGGATCAATGAAGATGAAAAAAAGAACTGATGGAGGATCGGCAAATATGAACCTTCGTGACCAGGAACTTCGCGAACAAGCCATGAAACGGGTTGCAAAGTATGAAGATATTGTCAATCAAGATCCATACCGCCTGCATTATCACATCATGCCGCCTGTCGGACTGCTGAATGACCCAAACGGTTTCATTCAATGGAAAGGCACATACCACCTTTTTTATCAGTGGATGCCTTTTAAGACGGGACATGGCGCCAAATGCTGGGGACATTATTCTTCCAGGGACCTTGTCCGCTGGCGACACGAAGAGATCGCCCTTACGCCAAGCGATTGGTATGACCGAAACGGATGCTATTCAGGCAGCGCGATCGCTGAGAAGGACATGCTGCACGTCTTCTATACAGGGAATGTCCGGGATGAGGAAGGAAACCGTGAGACCTATCAATGTCTTGCTGTCTCAAAAGACGGCATTTCATTTGAAAAACGGGGAGTCGTCGCAAGACTTCCCGAAGGATATACGGCACATTTCCGCGATCCGAAAGTGTGGAAAAAAGACGGGCGCTGGTACATGGTGCTCGGCGCACAGACAGAGCGGCTTGAAGGAAGGGCGGTGCTGTTTACTTCCCAAAACTTGACGGAATGGTCGTTTCTCGGCGACTTGACCGGCTCTAATACAGATCAGCTCGGCGAGTTCGGGTATATGTGGGAATGCCCGGATATGATCACACTCGATGGAAAGGATATACTGATCGTCTGCCCGCAAGGATTAAAAGCGGAAGGCTTCCGCTGTCAAAATGTATATCAGTCGGGATATTTCGTCGGGGAAATAGATGAGCGGAAACCGGCGTTTAGGCACGGCGATTTTGAAGAGCTTGACCGCGGCTTTGATTTTTATGCGCCGCAGACGACACAGGATGAATCAGGCAGGCGGATTTTAATAGGCTGGATGGGGGTTCCCGATCAGGACGAACAAAGCCAGCCGACGATTCCGAATGAATGGGTGCATTGTATGACATTGCCGAGGGAATTATCGCTGAAAAACAACCGGCTGGTTCAAAAGCCGGTTCAGGAGCTGCGAACCCTGCGTCAAAACGAAAAAAACGCTCACATTTCTCTCAAGCAGGATACTGAAATGCTCGATGTAAACCAACCTGAAAAAGCGGAGATTTTGCTGATTCCGCAGCATGTAGAAGAAGGGTTTGAGATATCCTTCAGAGGAGCGGCCCGCCTGATTTACAGCAAAACGGACGGTCTCTTGACTTTAGAAAGGAACAGCTATGTTGATGAAAGAACGGAAGCAAGACACTGCCGGGTTGAGAGGCTTAAAGATGTAAACATCTTTTTGGACTCGTCTTCTATAGAAATTTTCGTCAACGGCGGAGAGGAAGTGTTTACAGCGCGATATTTTCCTTACCCGGGAAATAATCGTGTGTCGATCTCCGCCAGAAAAGAGATCAATGCGGATGTGACATCTTGGACATTGGCTTGAAAATCCCTTTATGATATGCTTTTTTTAGATATTGTGCAGTGCAAAGGGGTTGTTTCTTTGGAAAAACGATTGACAGCATCGCATTTGAAAGAAATAGCAGAGCATATTGAGGATACGAGGGAAGAATACAACGAATTGCTCCTGCAAGTAAGGAAGCTGATCCGTGATATTGACGAACAAACCATTCCAATGGAAAAGATAAAAGAGAGCCTTTCAGGCACGTACGAACAAATGAAAGAATATGCCCTTTTTGTAGAATCGATCGAAGCTTTTTTAAAATCATCGGCAAGAAATATAAGCGCGAATCAGGACGGGTAATCCTTCCGTCAAGAATGAAAGAACCCCTTTAAAAGGGGTTCTCTTATTTTCCGCTGAGCCGGTGAGCAGAGTGTTTTGTCGGCCCGATGTATTCATTTAAGCGGAATGATTCGCGAATGGCTTCCGTAATGAATTCTTTGGCTGCATAAATGGCTTCTTTTACGCTTGAACCTTTAGCAAGTTCGGCCGTTATCGCCGCCGAGTAGGTGCAGCCTGCGCCATGTGTGTATGGGGTGTCGATCCGCTCCCCTTCGATCACTTCAGCTTCCCGTCCGTCGAATAGCACGTCAACCGCTTTTTCGTGATTCAGCTTGCCTCCTCCGGTGATGAGGACGTGCTTGGCACCAAGGTCATGAATCGCTTTTGCCGCTTCCTTCATCTGTTCAACGGTCGTGATTTCGCCAAGACCGCTGAGCTGTCCGGCTTCAAACAGATTCGGCGTTATAACCGTCGCAAGGGGCGCCAGAAGCTCCCGCAAAGCTTTGGCATGCTCGGGATACAATACTTCGTTTGCTCCTTTGCATACCATGACCGGATCAATAACGACATTTTTCATATTGTGTTCTTTGATCGTTTTTGCCGCAATCTCGATAATTTCAACGGTAGGCAGCATTCCCGTCTTCATCGCATCGACGCCGATGCCATCGACGATCGTAGCGAGCTGTGCCTTAATAGTATTCGTATCGACCGGGAACACCTGGTGGTTCCAACTGTTTTCCGGATCCATGGCGACGATCACCGTTAAGGCCGTCATCCCGTATACGTTCTTTTCCTGGAATGTTTTTAAATCCGCTTGTATTCCGGCGCCTCCGCTTGAATCGGAGCCGGCGATTGTCAGCGCTTTGTGCATTGTCATGATTGTCAAGCCTCCATAAAAGAGATTCCATCTTCAGATTGATATAGTTTTTATTATAGACAGCTTTTTATAAGAGTACAATGAATTGACTGAAATGTTATAGGCAAGCGGTCCTTCAGCCATTTATCATATGAAAAAGCCAGGGCGCCTTTTGATGCATGTGAAATCGTTCTTTTTATGATTTAATAAGGAAATAAACTGAAAGATGAAGGAGCGCTAATAAACCTGTTATGAATATATCGGTCGTAATCGTAACGCACAATCGGATTCACGCTTTGTGCGAATTGCTTGAATCCATTGCCAAACAATCTGTTAAGCCGTTTGAAGTGATCATCGTAAATGACGCAGGCGAAAAAGTTGACGTTGTGCAGTATCTTTATTCAGAACTTCCGATCAAGGTGATCGATCTGAAAGAAAATGTAAAACATGTAAAAGCGAGAAATATAGGGGTGAAAGAAGCGGCCGGAGATGTTATTATGCTTTGTGATGACGATGACTTTTTCACTCCGTGCCATATGGAAAGAATGGCAAAAGCTCTTGAAACGGCGGATTTTGTTTATTCAGATGCCGAAATCGTATCGTTTGAAACCAAAGGCGATGCGCGAATCCCGACAAGCCGTCAGCTTTTCGCTTATTCGTTTGATGTGGAGGAAATGAGGAAGTTTTCTACATATGTCCCTTCAGGAAGCATGTATAAACGATCTCTCCACGATGAAATCGGATATTTTGACCCGGATGTCCACAATTATTGGGACTGGGACTTTTTCCTGCGTGCAGCAGAGAAGTTTCATATCAAAAGGGTGCCTGCCGCGAGCGTCATTTATGCTTTTTCAGAGCAGGGAGACAATCAATCCGGAAATCTGGGCGGAATGAGGCAGTATTATTTGGACGTATTGTGTGAAAAACATCAACTCGGCAAGCTGCCGACAAAAAACTTTTTCGTGCTTCTTAAAGAGCCGGCCATGAGAAAGAGAGAGGCCGAAAGTGAAATCGTATGGGACGGAGAGCCTGTCATTTCGAGACTCGTCAGCGTAAGTTCAGTATAACGTTAGGGAGGTTGAACCGTTGAAGCAGATTTTGAATGACAGCTGGTGGGAACAGCTGCATCAAGAATTTGAAAAGCCATATTATCAAGAGCTCAGGGAAATGCTGAAAAGAGAATATTCGGAGCACACGGTCTACCCTGAACCGCACGACATTTATAATGCTTTGCATTACACATCCTATGAAAAGGTCAAGGTCGTGATACTCGGCCAGGACCCGTACCATGGACCGGGACAGGCGCACGGCCTGAGCTTTTCCGTTAAGCCGGGAGTGAATCCGCCGCCTTCGCTGAAAAATATATTCATAGAATTGCAAAACGACGTCGGCACCGACATCCCGAACCACGGCTCGCTCGTGAGCTGGGCCAAACAGGGCGTCCTGCTGTTAAACACGGTGTTGACCGTAAGGCGGGGGCAGGCGAATTCCCATAAAGGAAAAGGATGGGAGAGGCTGACTGACAGCGTGATCGACGCTTTGAATAAAAGAGAAAAACCGGTCGTCTTTATTCTTTGGGGCCGGCACGCTCAAGCGAAAAAGGAGAGAATCGACACCACGAAACACTTTATCATCGAGTCGCCGCACCCAAGCCCGTTCTCGGCAAGATACGGCTTTTTCGGAAGCCGGCCGTTCTCAAGGGCCAATGAATTCTTGAAAAAAATCAATGAAGAGCCGATCGACTGGGCCATTCCGAGCCTGGAAAAACTGGAGAACCGCTGAATGCAGGCGGTTCTTTCCTTCTTTATATGAAGTTGTCTGCTTGTTTGAAAACGTTTCCGCCGGGTTTCCTTCATTATGTGTGAACGGCATTTTAACTGTCAACTTCTGATTCCGCGGTGAAAACCGGCTTTGCAGATGTTTAGAAGATGATGAAAGACCGCAAAAAATGAAGAGCCGCGGGTGGAAAACGGATTTTTATTGTTGCAAAATAGAAAAGTGCGTTCTGCATATGCGAAGGTAATTTGTTAAAATGAAGTGGACATTGAATACGGTTTGGAGGACAAATTTTATGAACATACATATATCAAGTCTGCTTCAAAAGATGGAGGAAGAATTGAAAAAGGCAAAAAATTGCCATCGGGAGAATGAGCTGAAAATGCACGTAGCCGTTATCCGTTCCCTCTGCGATGTTATCGTCGAGCAAGAGCGGCCGGCCGCTCAGCCTTCACCTTACATTCAGCCGGCGAAATCTGCGAGCGACCAGCTGATGCTGGAAAAAATGATGGGAAGCGCCGGTGCCGAACAATATCAAAAACAGGAGAAACAAAATAAGGAGGAAGACGGCAACGGGGATTCAATTTTTGATTTCTAGGCCGTTCTGTTTTTAAAAAGAGAGGTTGATAAAATGAAACTGCTTTTTGGGGCTTTGCAATGGACGGCGTTCATGATCGCCTCATCCATCGTTGTGCCTATAGCGATCGGGCAGTCGTTTGAGCTGAATCAGGCGGAGACAGCAGAATTGATTCAAAGCACGTTTTTCGTGTTGGGAACGACGGCCTTTATCCAATGCTTAACGGGGCACCGTTTACCGATTAATGAGAGTCCGGCCGGCCTTTGGTGGGGGGTCTACACGATCTATGCGGGCCTTACGGGGACCGTGTTTGCCGCATATGCCGAGACGCTTCAAGCGCTTCAGGGCGCAATGCTTCTTAGTGCGGTGTTCTTTTTCATATTCAGCTTGTTTAAGATTATAGAAAAGCTGGCTGTACTGTTTACTCCCGTCGTGACCGGAATCTATTTGCTGTTATTGGTCATGCAGCTGAGCGACCCGATTGTGAAAGGAATCATGGGGATCGGCTACCGCAAAAACGAATTTGACGGTCCAGTCTTTTTGATTGCCGTCGTCATCATGCTGGCGACGTTTCTCATGAGCAGGTCGAATGTGGCCTTTCTCAAACAGTATTCGATTTTAATTGCGCTTTTCGGCGGCTGGGTGTTATTTGCCGTTGTCGGCGTCGCAAAGCCTGTGCAGCACGCGAAAGAGCTCTTTCATTGGCCTGAAATCTTTCCGTTCGGAATGCCGGTGTTTGACAGCGGTTTGGTCGTAACGTCTTTATTTATCACCGTGCTTTTGATCGTCAATATGCTGGCGAGCATCCGTGTGGTGGAAGGGGCGGTCAGGCAGTTTGAAAAACTTGAAGAAAAAAAGCGCGCCCGTCCAGCTGGTTTCATCGCAGCTTTCGGCCATGGTCTGAGCGGCCTGCTCGGCGCAGTCGGAACAGTGCCGATTTCCGGAGCGGCAGGCTTTATTCAAACGACGAGAATCTCCTCGAAAAAGCCGTTTTTGCTGGGGAGTATGATCGTGGCTTGCATCAGCTTTTTTCCGTTTATCATGAATGTATTTGCAAGCCTTCCGTCTCCGGTCGGCTTTGCGGTTAACTTCGTCGTGTTTTCGACCATGGTCGGATTGGCATTTGCCGAATTTGATTCGTATGGAAAAGGCGAACTCGGCCGCGTCCGCTTTGTCGCCGGAGTTGCGCTTTTAGCCGGCGTCGGCGTCATGTTTGTTCCCGAGAGCGCGCTCGAAGGGATGCATCCTGTGCTTGTCTCTATTTTAAGCAACGGACTTGTCCTCGGGACGGTTGTGGCAATCGCGGCAGAGCAGATGCAGTTGAGAAAAAAGAAATTTGACAAAATCGTGTCATAGCGTTTTGAAAGTTGAAATCTTATGCCTGTACGCTATGATGAGTAGAGAAAGGCGGTCGATTGACAATGAAATTATTCTTGATTCTAGGTTCGATAAATGCAATGCTTGCGGTTGCCCTTGGGGCCTTTGGAGCTCACGGGCTTGAAGGGAAAATTTCTGAGAAATATCTGCAAATCTGGCAGACGGGCGTACAATATCATATGTACCACGCACTCGGATTGCTGGCCATCGCGCTCATCGCCGGGAAGCTTTCGGGCGCAGGAAGCATTACTGCGGCAGGCTGGCTGATGTTTGCGGGAATTGTCTTATTTTCAGGAAGCTTATACATCCTCAGCCTGACGCAAATCAGCGTCCTCGGCGCCATTACTCCGCTTGGAGGCGTGGCATTCATCGCGGCATGGATCATGGTCGCCGTGTCGGCGGTCAAATACTTATAGTTTCTATAAAAGCCAATCTTTTTAAGAGATTGGCTTTTATTATTTTAACGCAAACTGATTCATGATAAATTTAATGTTATCCAACAGATGCGGAGGCCCTGCTGAAGCATGTTGTATAGAAGGGGTGTGCACGCTGCGGGGTCTTAGGTCTCACGCGCGAAAAACGATGAAAATTAAAGTGATGATTGCGGATGATAATTCATTTATCAGAGAAGGCATGAAGATTATCCTGAGTACATACGATGAAATAGACGTGCTGGACACGGTGGAGGATGGTCGGCAGGCAGTAGAATATTGCAGGAAACATGATGTGGATATTGCACTCCTGGATGTCCGCATGCCAAATATGAATGGGGTCGAAGCGGCGGAGTTCATTTCGAGACAAACGGAGACAAAGCCGCTGATTTTAACAACGTTTGATGATGATGAATATATTGTGGCAGCCATCCAAAACGGTGCAAAAGGATATTTGCTGAAAAACACCGAGCCGGAACGGATCAGGGATGCGATCAAAAGCGTGTATCACGGAAGTATCGTGATGCAGGACGTTGTCCTCGATAAAATCAAGTCGAATTTAACCGAACGTAAAGAGCCGGAACAAAAAATTGACAAAAGCCTGTTCACTGAAAGAGAGCTTGGCATTATGGCTTTAATCGCCAGAGGGCTTTCCAATAAAGCGATTGCGAAAGAGCTTTTTATCTCGGAAGGGACGATAGCGAATTATATTTCTTCGATATTGGGGAAGACGGGGCTCGAACACCGCACACAGATTGCGATCTATTATTTAACCGGAAAATCGAATCTGGACTGAGGAACCGAAATGGAATTTTGGATGATCATTGTCAAGCTTCTTATGCTTGGATATATCGTATTAAGCTGCATACAATCGCCTGTCGGGAATCTCCCATGGATCGTTTTTTGTTTAATTCTTTACTTTTGTGTCAATATCATAATCGGCATTTTAAAAAGGAGTGCGCTCAAAAAGGGGATCGCCGTCTTATCAATTATTATTTCGGTTGTTTCCTATCAGCATGTCCATCCTCTATTCATTTTGCTGATGCCGCTTAGCGTATATGAATTGCTGTTTGGCGTGCAGCCTAAGTGGATGATATTGACGTTATCTCTTATACCCGCCGCTTTTATCGGCGAATCGCTGCTGGCGATTTACGGACTGACGGCTTTGCTTCAATTTCTTATATTCACTATATTAAAACAAGATTCGGCCCGGATTCGGATGCTTGAAGATCATATTGATCAGACGAGGAAGGATATGCAGACCTTAACAAAGGCTTTGCATGACAATAAAGAGTTTCTCAGACAGTCTGAATATACGTTTAAATTAGAGGAACGAAACCGCCTGTCACAGGAAATTCACGATAAAATCGGCCATTCGATGACAGGGGCGCTCATTCAGCTTGAAGCGGCCAAGCGCCTGTTTGATACAGACAAACAGAAAGCGTCTGAGCTGCTGCAAAACGCGATTAATATTTCGAAAGACGGAATCGAAAAAATCAGGCTGACATTAAAGAACATCAAGCCGCCTCCTGAACAGATGGGCATCCATAAGCTGAAATTGTTCATTGATGAATGCTCGGCGCGGCATCATATCGATATTTCTTTTCTGCATAAAGGCGATTTGGACGTCATTACTCATATTCAATGGAAAATCATATTTGAAAATATTACGGAAGCGCTGACCAACACGATGAAATATGCGGATGCAACCCGGGTATCGATCGAAATCCATGTGCTGAATACGCTTATCAAAACCGAAGTAAAAGACAACGGAAAGGGACAAGAGAAGGTTAAAAAAGGCATGGGAATCATCGGGATGGAGGAGCGGGCCGCGTCTGTCAACGGAAAGGTAATCGTCGACGGATCAAACGGTTTTTCTGTGACGACGCTGTTGCCGAAGCATGAATGATTTCATGAAAAGAATATGAAATTTCTCATGTGAAAAAGATGAATTGCTGCACTGCCGCGGATTCATCTTTTTTTTTATAATCATTTTCGTAAAGTAAAAATGAGGTGAAAAGATGAATGTATTAGAAATCAATAACCTTACGAAAAAATTCGGGGATTTTGTCGCTGTTGATAATATGTCGCTATCCATAGAAGAGGGGGAAATATTCGGTTTGCTCGGCGCAAACGGCGCGGGGAAAAGCACGACGATCAATATGATCTCAGGCCTTTTCCGAAGCAATGAGGGAGAGGTCCTCATTCTCGGCAAAAACATCGCTGCATTCAGGAAGCACGCCAAAATGAATATTGGCATCGTTCCCCAGGATTTGGCGATTTACGAAGATTTGACGGCCTATGAAAATGTGAAATTTTTTGCCGGGCTCTACGGGCTGAGGGGATCCCTGTTACAAGAACGCGTTGAGGAGGCATTGCAATTTGTCGGGCTTGGCGATAAACACAAAAGCTTCCCGAAAAACTTTTCGGGCGGGATGAAAAGACGGCTGAATATCGCATGCGCCATCGCCCACAGGCCAAAGCTGATCATCATGGATGAGCCGACAGTCGGCATCGATCCGCATTCGCGAAATTACATTCTGCAATCTGTGAAAAAGCTGAATGACATGGGATCGACCATTATTTACACAAGCCATTATATGGAAGAGGTCGAGGAGATTTGTACGCGGATAGCCATCGTTGACCATGGAAAGATTATCGCGGAAGGCACGAAAGAGCAGCTGAAGGCGATCATTACCGACACGAAAGATATTTGGATTACCGTTAAATCAGCCGAGAATGTTGACCTCGGCAAACTAAAAGAGATCAGGGGAGTCGAGACGGTTTCTCTTGAGGAAAATACGATGAAAATCAACTCTGATACAGGTGTCAGCAATTTAAACCAAATCATTGAATATCTGTTGGCAAACGGTGTCGAGATTCGTTCATTGGAAGAAAAAGCGCCAAACTTGGAAACCGTGTTTCTGACGCTGACAGGAAGAAATTTACGCGACTAGAAAGGGGGTCAGAGGCTTGAATATCGTAAACATCGCAAGAAAAGAAATTCTGTCGTCTTTTCGGGATAAAAAAACACTGATATTTATGCTGGCGTTTCCGATCGTGCTGATTGTGATTTTGGGAACCGCGCTGTCAAACGAATTCAATCATCAAGTATCGATTGAAGATATTCACGTTTTGTATAAAGACCAATCAGACGGGGAATTGTCCCAAGGCTTTAAAGTTTTTGCAAAGGAAGCAAAAAAATCGGGTGTACATTTTAAAAAAGCGCTAAGCGATATGGATGGACGGAAAGAAGTCAAAAAAGGACGCTACGATGGATACATCGAAATCGAGGGCAGCGGAATCAAGCTGTATAAAAGCGACCAAAACAGTATTAAAGGAAGCATTATTCAAGGCATGCTGTCCGCGTTTACGGATAGGTACAAAGCCGTAGCAGAGATTTACAAGGTCAACCCGAATCAGGCTGGCTCAGTGCTCGCAAAAGGCATTCATGATGATTATATTAAAGACACGTCGCTAGATTCCGCAAAACGGCCCAGTGCTATCGATTATTACGCTGTTACGATGACAACGCTGATCGCTCTTTACGGGGCTTTAAGCGCCAGCTACTTAATTCGCGGGGAAAGGCTCCGCAACACAGCCGACAGGCTGGTGGCCGCTCCCGTTCAAAACTGGGAGATTTTCGCCGGAAAGCTGATTGGCGGGATTGTGACAAATGCGCTCTGTATTTTTCTCGTTGTCGCTGTCAGCAAATTTTTGTTTAAAGCCAATTGGGGAGAGCATATCGGCCTTGTCCTGCTTGTGCTGTTCACCGTCGTGCTGTTTGCGGTGAGCCTTGGGGTCGGCGTCAGCTATTTGACGAAAACGGGAGAAGCGGCAAAGACGATGATCAATGTGCTGATTCCGCTGGTTGCTTTTTTTGGCGGCGCTTATTTCCCGATAGGCGATACAGAAGGTATTTTACGCATGATCACGAATCTTTCCCCGATCAAATGGTCGAGTGAGGCCATGATGAAAATCATTTATGCAAACGATTTGGCTGCAGCGGTTCCGGCGGCCGCTCTGAATATCGGTTTATCCGTGTTCATGCTTCTGATCGCCGTTGCCGGACTGCGCAGAAGGGAGGGGCTGTAAGATGAAAGAAATGCTTTGGCTCGTGAAAAATACGCTGAACGTGACATTTAAAAACAAGAAAAATATCTTCCTGTTTCTGTGTCTTCCGCTGCTGGGAATCTTCGTTGCCCTTATGACGCAGGGAAGCACAGACAAAACCGATCTGAACGTCGGGATTGTCGATCATGAAAAAAGTCAGATTACCGCTGACACGGCGGCTTTTTTAAAGGGGCTTGACAATGTAAAGGTAAGCGCGGTGAGCAGGTCGGAAGCAGCAGAGAAAATCGCCTCTGGAACGCTTGATTGTGCGATTACTTTTGATAAAGGGTTTACCGACAGCGTGCTTGACGGAAAGCCGGGACATGTCGGGATTTCATCTGTTAAAGGCGCTGAAGTGACGGGGTTTGTGAAATCGTATTTGTATCATTACATTGACAATATCGCAGCGATGGGCAAATCGGCGCAAGGAGATTCGCAAACCTTTGAGAAAATCTACAAAAACTATCAGAGCTCAGGCGTGACGCTAAAAACGCAAACGCTCGATGATACATCGAAAAATAACAAAATGACGTATCAAACGGTTGGATTTCTCCTGATGGCAATGCTCTTTTCAGCAGGGAATTTGTCTGAAATTCTTGTGAAAGAAAAGGAAAACAGGACTTATTTCAGGCTGTTGACTACGCCGATTACGGCAAGGCAGTACGTATTCTCAAATATAACCGTAAGCTTGTTTGTCATGATATTTCAAACTCTTTTTACATTGTTCATGATGAAAAACGTTTTTCATATCGATCCCGGCATTTCGTTCTGGCAGATGGCGGTTGTGCTCTCGATATTTGCGCTGAGCGCCATCGGTCTTGCATTGATCACGGTCGTTTTCTCAAACAGCTCCAAGGGTGCTGGCGCCTTGCAGAATCTCATTTTCATGCCGACGATCATGCTTTCCGGATGTTTCTGGCCTGTTGAGATCATGCCGCTTTTCGCTCAAAGAATCGCGGAGTTCCTTCCGCAGCGGTGGGTGCTGGACACATTGACAAAGCTGCAGGATGGACAGCAATTTCAGAGCTTATATTTGAATATCCTGATATTGTTCGGCTTTGCGGCTGCATTTTTCTTACTCGTCATTTATAAGTTCAGCCGTAATAATGATGCGCGTAATTTCGTCTGATGATAAAAAAAGGGTTCGGGTTCAAAGAGAACCGAACCTTTTATCTAGGCGTGTATGAAGCCATTGAGTACGGATAGTCGTAAACGATCGGTTCATCGAACGTAATGTAATCAAGGTAAACCATCAGAAGCAAGTAGCGGGTGCCCGTTTTTCTGTCGCTTAAAATGATATGATCGCGCCCGGCTGCTTCAATTTCTCCGCGGAACACTTTTGCATTCCATTGCGGATTGTTTTCAAACGTCATGTATACGGTCGCGATTTTCCCCCGGTTGAGCCGCAGAATATTTTCGACATACGACTGCTCTAATGGCAGCATGCCAGGAATGCTCGGACCGGTTTGCTGCGCCGAAGGCATGGTTGGGACCTGAACGCCCGCCGGCTGCGGCTGGGTCAATTGGACGGGCTGCTGAAAGGTTTGCTGGCCGCCCATTTGCGGGAATTGCGGCTGCCCCTGCTGCTGATACATTTGGCCCATCTGTCCCATTTGCCCCAATTGCGGATAAGGGTTGGCACCCATTTGCCGAAAGTCCGGCATTTCAATCTCTTGGAGCGGCTGAAATAGATTTTTCTTAGGTTTCATGTTGTTCCTCCTTATGATGTCATTGAATCAAAATCAGACCTTTACCCGGCTTACATGTTTGGCACTGATCGGGATCGGCGTCAAGAAAGTCCGCTTTAGCACGGTTGGGGTTGATGTCAGGTGAAAGTTCAATGTTTCTCATCCCTTTAACAGTATGAGGAAGAAGTCTGGAATATGACCAACAAAAACGGCTTGCCGGTTCTTGCGAAAGAAAACGAAAAGACCGCTCTGATATTGATCTGCACCCTGTCAAGTAGACAGTGGAAATAACTAAAACACACTAGACGGCTTTAGCCCTGTATTCCACTGGGCTGAGGCCGTTTAGTTTTTCTTGTAGACGATCGTGGTTGTAAAAGTGGATATATTCATCAATTGCGCTTTGAAGTGCCTCAAATGTCTCGTACGAATTCCGTCTGTATTTCTCGCATTTTAATTTCCCCCAAAACGACTCAATGGGGCCGTTATCAATACAGCGGCCGACGCGGGACATACTCTGTGTCATATTTGCGTTTTCAATCATCCTTCTAAACTGGTGGGACGTGTATTGAAAACCTCTGTCGCTGTGAAGGAGAGGACGTGCGTTTGGGGCTGCCTCAAGCGCTTGGTTCAAGGTTTTAAACACAAGGGCGTTATTATTGGATTTCCCCAGCACATAAGACACGACCATTCCCTCATGAAGATCTAAAATGGCACTGAGGTACGCTTTCCGATGGCCGTATTTTAGCTCTGTCACATCAGTCACCCATTTTTGATTTGGTTTGTCCGCTTTAAACTCTCGATTCAGGATATTTTCGGACACATGTTGAGGCGTCGCTTTGCCGTAACGTTTTTTCTTCCGCCGAATGACACACTCCAGCTTGGCAATTTTCATCAGCCGATAGATGCGCTTATGATTGAGGCGCTCTTTAAAGCGGCGGTTCATGTTTAAGGTCATTCTGCGGTATCCGTAGATACCGCCAATTTGTTCGTGAAGTAGCGCCATTTTGGCGATAATCTTTTCATTCTGTTTTTCTCTCGCTGAAGGTACTCGGCTCCTCCATTTGTAATACCCCTGGCGCGAAACTTCGGCAATCTCACATAACATTTGGACAGAAAAGCCTTCTTTTCGATTCAGCTCTAAAATGGCGAGATATCGATCTTCGTACCGAACCTGACTTAGAACCGCCTCCTTTTGATCTCTTCCAACTTTTTTAAGAACGCATTCTCTGCGCGCAAACGCTCATTTTCCTGTTCCAGCCGTTTGTTTTCCCGTTGAATTTTTTCTTCAGGTGTCAGTTCTTCTTCGGTTTTGCGTTTCCCTCGGTTGTCTTTTAAGGCCTCTTCTCCGCCTTCTTGATACTTTTTCACCCATTGATACACCTGTTGGTAGGAGACTTGATGAATCTCCATTGATCTGGCGTAGTCCTTTCCATGAGCTAGACAATCCTTCGCAATCTCAATCCGTTCTTCCAATGAAACGTTCTTCCGTTTGGTCATCAAACGATTCCTTCCTCTCCCGCTGTCTTTTAACGTTTTATGACCATTATAAAGCTCAACCCACTTCATGAGTACGGATTTACTGGAAATCTTATATTTTCTCGAGATTTCTCTTTGAGAGTAGCGTCCGGATAAGAAGTCTTTCACGGCATTGTATTTTAATTCTGCGGGATAGAACTTATGGCGCTTTGAACGTTCCAAACTCTCCACACCCGCCATATCATGCGATGTTCTCCATTCACGAATCGTTTCGGCATGAATGCCATATTTTTCTGCGATCTCCTTCACCGAATTATTGCCCTGATCACATTCTGATAGAATATTCAATTTTTCTTCTTTTGAAAACCATTTTCCAGCCATGAAAAAACTCCCCCAAGGCAAACAGATTTTTTTATTTCATCTGTCTACCTTTAGGGGAGCATATCATATCGAGCGGCCTTTCCCGTCATTTATCCTGTAATAACTTCTTCTTCAGGATGACGAATCGGCGTTTTCTTCGGTTTTGCCAATGTAAATGCAATGGTTAGCGGTCCGACGCGGCCGATGAACATCATCATCATAATGACCGCTTTTCCGGGGAGTGTTAATTCAGGTGTCAGTCCCATTGATAAGCCGACCGTTCCAAAAGCGGAGACCACTTCAAAGACGATATCCAAAAACGGGGCGTGTTCTGTTATGGTCAATAGAAACATCGCCATCAGCACAAATAGAAAACTGATGACGATGATCGCCAATGCTCTTAAAATCGTTTTCATTTTGATCGCCCTGTTAAAAACGACCGTTTCGCTTTTTCCCCTTAAAAAAGTGAGCGTCGCCAATATCGTGATGATAAAGGTTGTCAGCTTAATTCCGCTTCCTGTTGATCCGCTTCCCGCCCCGATGAACATCAGAATGGTGATAAGGAGGAGGGAAGGAGGTGTCATTTGAGCGATGTCTACCGTATTAAATCCGGCTGTTCTCGGGGTAACGCCTTGAAAGTAAGCGCCCCATAATTTTTCCGTCAATGGGAGTTTCCCCAAGGTTCCTGGATTTGAATACTCAAGCAAAAAAATCGCCAGTGCGGCGGCCGCGTTAATGATCAATGTTCCGACGATCATTAATTTTGAATGAAGCGACAATTTTCGGAAATTCCGCTTTGTCCATAAGTCCAAAAGAACGGTAAAGCCAATGCCTCCGGTGATGAAAAGTCCGGTGATGACAAGGTTGACGACCGGATCCCCGACATACTTCATCAAGTTATCCGGCCACAAGGAAAACCCCGCGTTATTAAAAGCCGAAACCGTGTTGAACAAACTGTGGAACAGGCCTTTTTGAAAGCCGTACTCAGGAACCCATCTGATCGAAAGAATGAGAAATGCGACACATTCAAAAACAATGGTGAAAATAAACAAATGTTTAACAAGCCGGACGAGTCCGCCCAAAGACGTCTGGTTAAATGCCTCCTGAACGAGAATCCGCTGCTGCAGGCCGATTTTTTTGCCGATCATCATGACGACGAGAACGGCAAAGGTCATTAATCCCAAGCCCCCGACTTGGATCAGCAGCATAATCACGGTTTGTCCGAAAACCGTATATTCTGTACCGATGTTTACGACGGACAGGCCGGTTACAGTCGTTGCCGATGTCGCCGTAAATAAAGCATCAGCCCAGGAAATGTAAGCTGTCGATGCAATCGGAAGCTTGAGCAGGCAAGCGCCGATTGCAATGATGATGATGAAGCTGAGCGCCAGCGTTTGCGGCGGGCTGATATTGATGATCTTTCCTTTTACGAGATTTGAAGACATCATCTTAGGCATTTTGTTTTGATCCTTTCTCTGAATAATGTCAATAATGTACTTCCCAATATCAGGTTTGTCAACATAAAAACGGCTCCCTCAAATGGTTCGTTAGGCCTCTTTTAATGAATGGATCAAAAAAATCAAGAGAAGCATCGCCTGGTCACATTCTATTATTTTTAAAATATTCCACATAATACATTTACTGGGTTGCAAGAAAATGATAGCTTTTAATAGAAAAGGATAAACTTGGAGGTGGGACTCGCGTTTCGTTAGGATGTAGTCTTGTACTTTTTGGGCCATGTGTAAAATTGAAATGATAACAGGGGGATTTTGCAATGTTAAAAAGAGTGTTTCGTTCTAAATTGTCGATGTTGATGGCCGGCCTTGTCATCATGGCTTCGGTTTTTCTGCCTTCTTTTCATGCCGATGCAAAGGCTTTAAAAACGGAATCAATAAACCGTCCGGCTGCAAAGGCTTCGCTATTTGCGGAGATATCGGGGAACAGCAAGCAGGAATGGTCTTTCTCCGATATTGAGCTGACATACAGGCCGAACTCGATTTTGGCGCTGGGGACGGTTGAATTTACGTTGCCTTCGGGGTTTGCAGCGACAACGAAAGATACGGTAAATGGAAGGGCGCTTACGACCGGACAGATTTTGAACAACGGAAAAACGGTGAGACTCCCGCTGACGATTGATTTATTGGGCATCGCCGAGTTCAGGCTCGTTTTGGCGAATAAAACGCTTCCTGCGGCCGGAACGTATACGTTCAGAGCGGAGAACAGGGTGTTGGGCCTCGGCTCGACTTTCTATGCCGAAGACTCAATCGAAGTGCAAAAAAGAGCGACTCCGCCGACACAGCCGTGCAATTGCAAGTAAAAATCAAGCTCCAAAGACGATTGTCTTTGGAGCTTTCCTCATTAAACATGCAAAAATGCAGGCAGCTGTTCATTTGACAGGCGGTTGCCGACGAAGAATGAACCGAATTCCCCGTAACGCGCGCTCACTTCGTCAAAGCGCATTTCATAGACGAGCTTTTTAAACTGCAGCACATCATCCGAAAAGAGCGTTACACCCCATTCATAATCGTCAAATCCGACTGAACCCGTAATAATCTGTTTGACTTTGCCGGCGTATCCCCGTCCGATCATGCCGTGGCTGCGCATCAGATTTCTCCGCTCTTCCATTGAAAGCATGTACCAGTTGTCATCACCTGATCTTCTTTTATCCATCGGATAGAAGCAGACATATTTGGCTTTAGGGAGCTCTGGGTACAGGCGCGCACGAATTTGCGGATTTTCGTAAGGGTCTCCGTCTCCGCTTCCCATATAGTTGCTAAGCTCGACGACGGATACATAGGAATAGGCGGGAATCGTGTACTCCGCAAGCTTCGACTTATTGAATTCCAGTTCGATTTGATTCAGTTCCTCCATCGTCGGACGCAAAATCATCAGCATGAAATCGGCTTTCTGGCCGACGATGCTGTACAATGTATGGCTTCCGTTTCCTGCTTTTTCGACAGCGCCCCATTTTTCAAGGAGTCCGGTAAATTCGCTGATGATGATCTGGCGTTCGTCGCTTGAGAGCGTCTTCCAGGCGGCCCAGTCCATCGTCCGGAAATCATGAAGGGCATACCAGCCGTCAAGCGTTTGTGCGGCTTCATTTGTTTTCTGCTGTTCGCTCATATTTTCACTCCTCATTCGTATGTAATTGTCTTCATCATACCATAGTTTCCGTTTCTTCATCTTCTTAGAAGTCTTGGCCGGAAAATGAAGTCCGCTGCATAAGCGGGGCAGACCGTTGTATAATAAATATAATTGCCGATTAATTTAATTAAAAAAAAGAGTTTTTTAAATGAAAGCGTTATAATTAAGGCTGAATGATTGAATTTATACTGCAAAAGAGTATCCTAAATAGAGGAGTTTTTTGTATTTATTCAAGGAGGGTATACAGTGGCAGATTTATTTTCAACAGTACAAGAAAAAGTAGCAGGAAAAGGAGTTAAAATCGTATTTCCGGAAGGTATGGACGAGCGTATTTTGACGGCGGTCGCAAGCCTTGCCGAAAAAAACGTGCTAAAGCCGATTCTCGTAGGAAACGAACAGGAAATTGCTGCAAAAGCAAAGGGATTGAATGTGACGCTTGACGGAGTTGACATATATGATCCTCATACATACGAAGGAATGGAAGACCTTGTACAAGCTTTCGTAGAGCGCCGCAAAGGAAAAGCGACGGAAGAACAGGCCCGCCAAATCCTTTTGGACGAAAACTATTTCGGCACGATGCTTGTATACAAAGGGCTGGCAGACGGTCTTGTCAGCGGTGCGGCCCATTCGACTGCCGATACGGTGCGTCCTGCCCTGCAAATCATTAAGACAAAAGAAGGCGTGAAGAAAACATCCGGCGTCTTCATTATGGCCCGCGGCGATGAACAGTATGTGTTTGCAGACTGCGCGATCAACATTGCGCCTGACAGCGAAGATCTAGCCGAAATTGCCATCGAAAGCGCCAACACGGCTAAAATGTTCGACATCGAGCCGCGGGTAGCGATGCTCAGCTTCTCAACAAAAGGATCTGCAAAATCGGATGAAACCGAAAAAGTGGCAAATGCGGTGGCGATTGCCAAAGAAAAAGCGCCTGAGCTTACGCTTGACGGCGAGTTCCAATTCGATACTGCATTTGTTCCGTCTGTCGCGGAGAAAAAAGCGCCGGGCTCCGTTATTAAAGGCGATGCAAACGTATTTGTATTCCCAAGCCTTGAAGCGGGGAACATCGGCTATAAAATCGCTCAGCGCCTCGGCAATTTTGAAGCGGTCGGACCGATTCTGCAAGGCCTGAACATGCCTGTAAACGATCTGTCCAGAGGCTGTAATGCAGAGGATGTTTACAATCTGGCGCTGATTACGGCTGCTCAAGCGCTGTAATGTAATGTGCTTCAAAACGGTGAACGATGTGCGTTCACCGTTTTTTTATTGCGTTTTGATTTTCAACATGAGCAGAGCTTCGGCCCCCTTGCCGCTTATGTCAGGCGGCGGCCATTCGCAAAGATCGAAAGGATAATCTGAGCCTTGCACCAGCCTCTCATCCCCAACAAGCTCTTCCAGAAAATGTATGCCCTTTTCGTTCCATAACACGGTATCAAACCAAAACCTTCGCAAGTATTCGACGGGCGGGGCCGTAAGCGATGCCGCCGCTTGCGGCCACATATCGCAGCCTTTCTTCAGTCTGCCGATTTGATAAGGGAGAAATCCGCCCCCGTGGGCCAGCACAATTTTGACATCCGGAAAGCGGTCGGTAATGCCGCTCAATAATAAGTCTGCCGCACAGACGGTCGTTTCCCACGGTACGCCGATCAAATTGGGCAGCATTTTGCGGCGGAGCCGCGGATCTTCGGAAAGGAGCGGATGGATGAAAATGATCGCTCTCAGCCTGTCGGCTTCTTCCCAAAAAGGTATAAATGCGTCATCGGAGAGCAGCTTTTCCGATGCGCCCGGTCCGATGATTGCCCCTTTAAGGCCGAGACTCACTGCTTCATTCAACCTGACGCACGCTTTTTCGGGACTGTTGAGCGGGATTGTGCCGAGCCCTGAGAGCCTTTGGCTGTGCGTTTTTGTCCATTTGGCCAGGGCCGTGTTGTAAACCGCTGAAATGTCGTCTGTAATCTCATCTCTGAGATCGTAAAGAAAAAGCTGGGGAACCGGTGAGACCAATGAATGCAAAATGCCCGCTTTTTCCTGCTCTTCTAAGTATAAGTCCTCCTCATAAAACTGTTTCTTTAATTCAAAGCCCCACTTGTGATTGACGGTCAGAAATTCCGCTTTATCCGGCGACTTTTTTTCCCATGCCGCCTGAACGGTCCTTTTATTGTCTCTCAGCCAAAGCAGGACATCCTCCGGAATAAAATGCGTATGGACATCAAACAAAGCTAAACCCCTCCCGTTTACGGCCGTCTCCAGTACCCAAGCTTCTCAGAGATGCCGCGGGCGGCCTGTTTTACTTTAAAAATGATTTTTTCCTGCGAGGCTTTCATTCGTTTTGTGGGGCCGACGACGCTGACAGCGTATTTGACATCTCCGAGATAGTTTCTGATGGGTGCGGAGACGGAAGTGATTCCTTCGATAAATTCACCGTGACTGACGTCAAATCCGTTTTCTCTGATTGTTTTTAGCACGTTTCTAAGTTTGTTCTCATCTGTCACCGTTTTCTGCGTATAGCGTGTCAGGCCGCTTCTCACATATCGTTCCAATAATCCGTCGCCGCCGTATGCAAGAAGCACTTTGCCTGAGCTTGTACAATGCATCGGATTTTGCCGGCCGATATGTGATAGAAGCTCAACCGGACGGGGACATTCCGTGCGATTGATATATACTACGTTGAAATCGCCGCATACCGCGATGTGAGACGTCTCGCCCGTTTCTTCTGTCAGCTTTTCGAGAACAGGCTCGGATTCCCGGTTAATTTCAAGAGTCGAGGTGACAATTGTATTCAACTGCAAGACAGATAACCCCAACTTGTATCTTTTGGATTCCGGATCCTTCATGACAAACCCTTCGCTTTCAAGCGTACTCAACAGCCGGGAGACCGTGCTTTTCCCCAGGCCGAGAGATGCGGCGAGCTCGGTGACTTTTTTTTCAGGCGTATCCAGTGTAAACGATTGAAGCAGCCGAAGAGCATTCTTTACAGACCCAAGCGTGTAGTTCGGTTTTGCCTCTGCGGACATTGATTTCCTCAACTCTTTCATTGTTTTTGTTGCCTTTTGTTCCATAATATAACATAAAGTGAGGATAAAAAACGAAAAATATCAAATTTTCGGAAAAAATAACAGCATTGTTCCACATAGAGGAACAACGCTGTTTTCTTCACAAATAAAATCATTTAATTTAAGTGGAAAAGGAGGATTGATTTTCCATGAATGTGCAGACGGCAACATTGGTAAACCGCGTACAACCATTTGACTGCAGGCATTTTATAAACGGGAGATACTTTTCGTCAGAAAGCGGCAAAACGTTCGACAATATGAATCCGGCCACACAGGAAGTCATCGGCAAGGTTTCCGAGGGCGGAAAAAAGGAGATCGATCTGGCCGTCGCCGCGGCAAGGCGCGCATTGAACGGGCGCTGGAAAAACATGACCGGCGAGGAAAGGATTCGAATCATCAGAAAGATCGGCGACATCATTCTTGAACGGAAAGATGAACTGGCAAAGCTTGAGACGCTTGATACGGGAAAACCCCTCTCATTATCCAGCACGATGGATATTCCCCGCGCCGCCTTTAACTTTCATTTTTTCGCAGACTTTATGAGAGGAGTCGGAACAGAGGCCTATCAAACCGATGACATCGCGATCAATTATGCGGTCCGCCGTCCGGTTGGCGTTGTCGGATTAATCAACCCATGGAACCTGCCGCTTCTCTTATTGACCTGGAAGCTGGCTCCATGCTTGGCGGCAGGAAATACCGCCGTCATCAAGCCGGCCGAGCTGACGCCGCTGACAGCCACGCTTTTGGGGGAAATCTGTCAGGAAGCGGGCCTGCCTGACGGAGTGGTCAATATCGTCCACGGATTCGGCCCGGAATCAGCCGGCTCCGCGCTTTCCGAGCATCCTGACGTCGATGCGATTTCCTTTACCGGGGAAACGACGACCGGAAAAATCATTATGGAAGCCGCCTCAAAAACGTTAAAAAAACTCTCGTTTGAACTTGGCGGAAAAAACCCGAACATCATTTTCGCTGACGCCGATATCGATGAAGCGGTTGAAACGACATTGAAATCGAGTTTCGTCAATCAGGGGGAAGTCTGCATGTGCGGTTCCCGCATTTATGTCGAACGGGAAGCGTATGACGAATTTCTCGACGCCTTCATTTCAAAGACAAAGGAACTTCGTGTGGGCGATCCGTTTGACCCGGAAACAAATATCGGGGCTTTGATTTCGGCTGAACATACCGAACGGGTGATGAATTACATAACGCTGGCGAAAAAAGAAGGCGGTGACATTGTAACCGGGGGAGGGCGCCCGGAAGGCCTGGAATCAGGCTGCTATCTCGAACCGACGATCATTACTGGAATTTCCAGGAGCTCCAGGGTTGTCAAAGAAGAAATTTTCGGCCCGGTCGTGACGGTGATTCCATTTGACGATGAAGACGAAGTTATCGCTCAGGCGAATGACACCCACTATGGGCTCAGTGCAACCGTTTGGACGAACGATCTCCGCCGCGCGCACCGCGTCGCCGGACAGATCGAAGCCGGGATGGTCTGGGTCAACACCTGGTTTCTCAGGGATTTGCGGACGCCGTTTGGAGGAATGAAGCAAAGCGGACTCGGTCGCGAAGGCGGAATTCACAGCTTCGAATTTTTCAGCGAATTGTCAAACATTTGCATCAAGCTGTAAAGGAGGAGAGCGGAATGAATGCACAGGCATTAAAAGAAACGGCGCGGACGCTGTACACGGCGGAAGCGGAAAAACGGGAAATCGTCAGAATCACAAGGGACTATCCAGAGCTGACGGTTGAAGACGCCTATCATATTCAAGAAGAGCTCGTTGAGCTGAAATTAAAGCGGGGGAACGGGATCATCGGCCCGAAAATGGGGCTGACGAGCCGGGCGAAAATGCAGCAAATGAACGTTGAAGAACCGATTTACGGGTATATCTTTGACGATATGGTCGTGCCGAACGGCGGTACACTCGAGTTTGATGAGCTGATCCACCCGAAGGTTGAAGCGGAGATTGCCTTTGTACTCGGCGAGGATATCGAAGGGCCGGGGATTGCCGGAGAGCAGATTCTGGCGGTGACCGAATATTTCATCCCCGTGCTTGAAGTGATCGACAGCCGCTATGAGAATTTTTCTTTTACGCTGCCTGACGTTATTGCCGATAATGCGTCATCGTCAAGGGTCGTGTTCGGTGAAAAGGTTAAAAAGCCGGATCGTCTCAAACTCGATAAAGCCTCGGTTTCTTTAGTGATTAATGGCGAAGTGAAAGAGCGGGGGACGGGTGATGCGGTTCTGGGGCATCCCGCCAATTCGGCAGCAATGCTTGCCAATATGCTTGCCTGGAAGCAGCAAAAGCTTAAAGCAGGCAGCGTCATTTTGACCGGCGGGGTAACGGGGGCTGTCATGCTGAAGCGCGGGGACAGCGTCTCGGCGCATGTAGAAGGGCTTGGAGACGTTTCTTTTACAGTCAGTTCATAATGGGGGAGATATTTTTGCCGATCGTTCACATTCAGCTGTTAGAAGGCCGGCCTGCGGAAAAGGTGGAGGAAGTCATTCAAAATGTAACAGATACAATCAGCGCCACCCTGGGTGCCCCAAAGGAAAACGTTCGCGTACTCGTGACGGAAATTCCGAAGAGCCACTGGGGAATAGGCGGAACGCCGGCGTCAAAAGCAAAACCGTAAAACTGGTTATGGGAGGAATCGACATGCCGATCGAACTCGCGGCACTTGTTCCGCATACACCGCGAATGTGTTTTGAAGAAAAAACGCCTGATTTTCAAAAAGAGCTTGTCAAAGGAATGAAACAGCTTTCCGCAATCATTGAAAACATACAGCCGGATGCCGTTGTCATCATTTCGTGCCACTGGACGTCGAGCTTTGACCACCTCGTCGATGCGGCGCCTGAACATCAAGGGATTTTGACTGCGCTCGAATGTCCGAATTTAATTTCCGATGTGCCTTACGATTATCCGAGAGATCCCGGGCTTGCGGGAGAACTTGCAGAAGCCGGCGTCAAAGGCGGGCTTCCCGTCATTCCCGTCAATGATCCCGCCTATTGCTGGGATTACGGAACGGTCGTCCCCCTCCGCTATCTCATTCCGAAAGGGGATATTCCGGTCATTGATTTATCGGTAACGCTTGCAGCAAACCTTGATGAAACGTATCGTTGGGGGCAGCTTGCCGGCAAAGTGTTGAAGGAAAGCGGGAAAAAAACCGTCTTCATCAGCAGCGGCGCGCTCAGCCATCATTTGGTAAGGGGGCCGGAATGCATGCCGACGTTAGCGGAACAGGCCCTTGACTCGCAATTTCTAGCTTATTTAACGGACAATGATCTGCAATCCGCAAGGTCAATGCTGCCCCAGTACGCCAAAAACGCCGGGCTCGAAGCGGGAGGACGCCATATTGCCATGCTGCTGGGCGTGCTTGAGGATGGCTGCAGGAGCGCATTTTACGGGTATGGCCAATCGTCAGGGAGCTCCAACGTCGTCATGACGTTTGAACCGGCAAATAAAGCGGCGCGCTCCGGGAGGATCGTGAAACAAGGCGCCGTACGCTAAACATTTTGTGACCATGAGGTGGAGGGAAAATGAGAAAACGTTTTGTTCATCCCGCAGAAGTGATGGCCGCCGGCAAATTTAGCAAAATCCATCTGACCGTTTTTCTCTGGTGTTTTTTTGCGATCGCCTTTGACGGATATGACATTGCGATGTACGGCGTCAGCCTGCCGTGGCTGATGGAGGAATGGGGCCTTACGCCCGTTCAGGCCGGGGCGGTCGGGAGCTACACATTAGTCGGGATGATGCTGGGCGCGCTCCTTTTTTCACCGATCGCCGATAAATTCGGCCGGAAAATGGTACTCGGCCTCTGCATGTTTTTGTTCAGTCTGTTTACTGCGGCGGCCGGACTGATCGATTCTCCGGCGCTGTTTACGATCATGCGCTTTATCGCGGCTCTCGGAATGGGCGGCCTGATGCCGAACGCCATTTCCCTTATGACCGAGTATTCGCCGAAAAAGCACAGGGCTGTCATCGTCGCTGCGATGTACTGCGGCTATTCTGCGGGCGGGGTATTTGCGTCCCTGGTCGGCATGTTTGCCGTACCGGCTGCCGGCTGGAGGGTTCTGTATCTGATCGGCGTCATTCCGCTGTTTGTGCTGCCTTTCTTTTTCAAACGGTTTCCCGAATCCCTGTCATTTTATATTTTGAAAAAACAAACGCCAAAAATAGCGGAGATTCTCAACAAAGTCGATCCTTGCGGACAATACAGCGCAAACGATGATTACCAATTTTCCAGCATCGCGGAAAAAACAAAAGGCTTTCCGGTCAAAAAACTGTTCGAACAAAAGCGGGCATCGAGCACATTCGCCTTTTGGCTTTCCGTTTTCTGCTGCCTGCTCATGGTCTACGGACTGAATACATGGCTTCCGAAAATGATGCAGGAGTCAGGCTACGGCCTTTCGTCAAGCCTGTCTTTCAATCTTGTCCTCTGCGTTGGACAGGCAGCAGGCGCCCTCATCGGCGGCTATTTGGCCGACAAGGCCGGTCATAAAAAAGTGCTTGCCGCTATGTACGTGCTTGGAGCCTTCTGTTTTGCGGCTTTCGGGTTAACGGTCAACCCCGTGCTTTTGTATGTGCTGATCGGTTTAGGCGGAGCATGTACGGTAGGGACGCAGAACATTGCGAACCCTTATATTTCCGAATATTATCCGAAGGAAATCAGAGCCACCGGGATCGGCTGGGCCTTAGGAATCGGCAGAATCGGCGCGATCATTGCGCCCTCCCTGGTTGCGCTCATCCTTTCGGCAGGCATTGATCCGAAGCAGGCGTTTATGATGTTTGCCATCCCGAGCCTCGTCGGGGCGATCGGCATCATGCTGATTCAGGAGAATCACGCAAACTTTGATGTTGCGGCTAAGCCGGGGGGCGGCGTCAAATTGGAAGCGAAGTGAAAATTTAAAAAACGGGAGGAAAACACGTTGCGGACACAAATAGGAATTATCGGAGCTGGACCGGCGGGATTGATGCTGGCTCATCTGCTCCAGCGCAAAGGGATTGAATCAGTGATCATCGAATCCCGTTCCCGCATGGAGATTGAGCGGACGATCAGGGCCGGTGTTCTCGAACAGATGACAGTCGATCTGCTCAATGAAACAGGCGTCGGGGAGCGGATGATGAAAAAGGGGATATTCCATGAAGGAATCGAAATTCGCTACAACGGCAAACGCCGCAGGATTGACATGCACCATCTGACGGGTGGAAAGTACGTGACGATCTATCCGCAGCATGAAGTGATCAAGGATTTGATCGCCGCGCGCATAAACGCCGGCGGGAAAATGTTTTTCAGCGTTACTGACGTATGCCTGTCCGGTCTTGATACGACAAAGCCCAACATCTCCTATTTGAATGAATCGGGAGAAAGGGAAGAAATCACCTGCGACTACATTGCAGGATGTGACGGCTTTCACGGCCCGAGCAGGCAGTCTATTCCCGCGGAGATCCGCAAAGAATACCAAAAAATTTATCCATACAGCTGGCTCGGCATTTTGGCAGAGGCGCCGCCGTCAGCTCCTGAGCTTGTCTATGCACATCATGAAGACGGATTTGCCCTGCACAGCACAAGGACGCCGGAGATCCAGCGCCTCTATCTTCAAGTAAACCCGGAGGATTCAATTGACGACTGGCCGGATGAGCGGATATGGGAGAAGCTTCGGCTACGGCTCTCGACCGATGATGAATGGACGCTGATCGAAGGGCCGGTCATCCAAAAAAACATCGTGCCGATGAGAAGCTTTATTTGCGATCCGATGCAATACGGCCGGCTGTTTTTGGCCGGAGATTCAGCGCACATTGTCCCGCCGACAGGAGCGAAAGGGCTGAATTTGGCTATGGCAGACGTTCAGGTTCTTGCAGGGGCGCTTTTTGACTATTATGCTTCAGGCGACACCGGCCGGCTTGAGCGGTACTCCGAGGTATGCCTCCGCCGCGTCTGGAAAGCCGAGCGGTTCTCATGGTATATGACATCGCTTCTTCACCGGCACCGCGATAACACGCCGTTTGATTACCAAATCCAACTGGCCGAACTCGATCATGTCACGACGTCAAAAGCGGCCGCGCAAAGCTTGTCGGAAAACTATGTCGGGCTGCCGCTGGAGTTTGAGGAACAGCCGTTAAGCGTCATATAATCTAAGAATCAATAAAATCAGGTTGAATCTGCACATTGCCGTTCGGCAAATGGTATAATGGATTTTAGCTAAAAATGCATAACGGAAGGGTTTACATGATAAATGGCAAAGCAGATTGACTTACTGATCCAGCCGAAATGGAGAATTATCGATCAATCCAGTCTCGGCCCGTATTTTGACGCAAAACAATCGTTCGCGATCGACGACACGCTGTGCGCTGCAGTCGGAAAAGGCCTGTCCCCGGCGACAGCGCGCTCCTGGGTGCATCATGACACGATCGTCCTCGGCATTCAGGATACGAGGCTCCCTTATTTAAAAGAGGGCATCGCTTTTCTTGAGGATGCGGGCTACAAGGCCATCGTCCGCAATTCCGGCGGACTTGCAGTCGTGTTGGACAGCGGGGTTTTGAACGTATCGCTCATTTTTCAGGACAAGAAAAACGGCATCGATATTGACCGCGGCTATGAGGCGATGTATGAGCTTATCAAAAGAGTGCTGTCGCCCTACAATGCCAAGGTGGAAGCATACGAAATCGCCGGATCGTACTGCCCTGGGAGCTATGATTTAAGCATCGGCGGAAAAAAATTCGCCGGAATTTCGCAAAGGCGCTTAAGGGGCGGAGTGGCCGTGCAGATTTACTTGTGCGCCGACTGGAGCGGAAGCGAGCGCGCGGAAGTCATCAGACGCTTTTACGACATCGCTTTACAAGACGAGCGGGGCAAAACGAAAGCCGTTTACCCTGATATCCGACCGGAGACGATGGCTTCGCTCTCTGAGCTGCTCAAGAGGGACATTTCTGTTCAGGACTTGATGCTTGCTCTTTTGACGCAGCTGAAGGAGCTCAGCGGGGACATCTTCCAGGCGCAGCTTTCAGGAGAAGAAGAAAGCGAGTATGAAAAAAATCTGTTGCGCATGATCGAGCGGAATAAAAAGGTATTTGGCTAGAAAAAACGCCCCTGAGATGAAGTGACCCCCAAAAGTTAGACAGCTTATTTTCTCAAGTAACATGACTGGCATGAATCCGGTATTGTACTGGGCTCATGCCTTTTAATTTTGCCTTGATCCGTTTGTGATTATAGTAATCGATATATGTTACGAGCTCTTGTTTAAAATGCTCGATGCTTTGAAATTCGTTGAAATGGATAAACTCTGATTTTAAAATACCAAAGAAACTTTCAATGACCGCGTTATCGTAACAGTTTCCCTTACGAGACATACTTTGAATAATATTTCGTTCCTTTAGGGCGTGGCGATACTGTTTCATTTGATAGTGCCAGCCCTGATCGGAGTGAATCAACAGATTTTCTTTATCTGTCAGCTGTTCAAATGATTTTTCCAACATCTCGGATACCAATGAATACGTTGGCCTGGATCCAATTGTATAAGCAATGATTTCGCCATTAAATAAATCAAGCATTGGCGATAAATAGAGCTTCTCCCCAAATAATTTAAATTCCGTGATATCTGTTACCCATTTCATCTTCGGCTTTTCCGCCTTGAAATTCCGCTCTAGCCTGTTTGGTGCCACCGTGCCGGTTTCTCCTTTATACGAACGGTATTTTTTCATCCGTACGAGACATTTCAACCCCAGTTCCTTCATGAGGCGATATATTTTTTTATGATTCATTTGATATCCCCGGTTTTTAAGCTCGTCGCGTATCCGGCGGTACCCGTAACGGCCTTTATGTTCATGATAAATCGATTGAATCAGTGTTTTTAATTTGGCATCTTTGTCTGGAAGACCGAAGGTTTTGACCCAGTAATAATACGTACTGCGCGGAATTCCAGCCAGTTTAAGCAGGGCTTTTACCGGAAATTCAGTCCTTAGTTCAAATACTACTTGGGCCTTTTCTTGTTTTGTAATTTTTCCTTGTTTTGAACTAAGGTATTCAACTTTTTTAAGTAGGCATTCTCCATTCGCAGACGTTCAATTTCAGCCTGCATGGCTTCCACTGATCCTTCTTGCGGTGTTTGTTTCTTCGTTCTTTTTTGATTTTTCTTTGTCATTGACGGCCGCCCCTTTTTCATCGGTTTTAGGGCATCGATTCCTCCGGTTTCGAACAGTTTCTGCCATTGAGCCACCGTAGAAGGTGCTTGAATATTGAAGATGGCGGCTGTTTCACGGATCGACGTCCCATTTTCGATCATATAGTGAAGTACCTTCAGTTTATCTTCTACAGAATAGGTTGTATAGAGTTTTTGAAACGCACTTTCTCCATGGTAATGGTATTTGCGAATCCATACCTGAAACACACCTGACGAAACACCGATCTCTCTGGCGATTGTTTTATGCCCTTCCCTACCCGCAAGATACCTTTTGACCGCTTGTATTTTTTCCTCAGCTGTAAATTTAGCCATAAAAAACTGCACCTCCGATTGTTAGATGGTGTCTAACAATTGGGGTGCAGTTCAAGACAGGGGCGTTTTTTAGGCAGCGTGCGCACGATGGTTTCGGCGTTTGATGAACAGCCATGAGGAGAGGGCCGCAATATAAATGAAGCTGACTGCCATTAATACGACTGTTGCGGGCGTGTGTTTTGCCGCGTAAACGAAAAAATCAAGCTGCGAGATATCGCCGGCATCCTTGATCGAATCGGCTCCATAGAACAGCTTTGTAAATTTGGCTGAATACTTCCATTCCCAAGGATCGGAGAGCAGCGCGCTGCCCTGATACCAGCTTGCTATGCCGGAAAATAAAAACAGCATGAAAGCCGTGCCGAACTGGACAAAATATAAAACAAATCTCATTGGAAAAACCCGCCTTATCGATTGCTACCACCATTATGAAATTTATGTCATGCAAAATCAAGAAAAAATGCCCCCTTTCGGTTGAAAAGGGGGGGGAGCGGTTATTCCGCCATCTTCTCTAAATTTCCGTTTCGGTCCATTTTAAAGGCGGGTGCAGCATGCTCGTCATCTTCAAATAAAACTAGCTTTCTTGCACGATTCATGATTTTCACGAGCGTTTCGTAGTCTTCCTGGATGGTCGTCTGGTCTTTCTCGAGCTTTTTGACTTCTGCTTCAAGCTTTTCGACTTTTTTTGCGAGCTCCTCGTTTTCGCGTTTTAAGCGGTCGTTCTCCATTTTTAACGCGTCTGTCTGCTCCTGACTGCCAGTATACGATTGCAAAAAGCGGATGACATCATCCATCGTCAGATTTGAAGGAGCTGCCTGTCCGGTATTCGGCTGATTTGGCGATAGAAGATGCGATAGACTAGCTAACTCTTCTTTAAAGCTTTCATCAACGTAAGGCAGGTTTTCGCTTGAGATCGGAGCCTTCTCCTGGCTTGTTCCCGTCTCCCCGGCATTCGGCTGAACCGCCGCTTCGGCGGAGTCTATTGCGTCTGTTTCGACAGGCGGTTTGTATAGGAGCCGCTTCTTCGCAGGCTGGCCGTTTCCAAGGGCGCGCATCCTCTGCTTGCGCTGCTTTTTCGCCAGCTGCAGGGCTTTTTCATATTGATGACGGACGACGGCGTTCCATCTGAAGCCGCAGGCGGCAGATGTCCGGTTCAGTCTGTCTCCGACTTCTTCGAATGCGTTCAGTTGTGTGCTGCCTTCCCTTACATGCCGTAAAACGGTTTCGGCAAGCAATAAATCGTTTTCCTCAGACCATGCGTCTTGTCTTTGTTTCATCACTTCTCAACTCCCATGTCAGTATTGGTATTAGATTGTCCAATTTGGAAAATATTTATACAAGTTTGCTAAAAGAATAGGAAGTGATTTTTTAGCGGCCGCTCCTTGCAGGAATGGGAGAATCCTTGTACAATGGAGGATGGTGTCATTTTTATTACAGCTCGGCAAAAATCGAATGCCTTCCATAAAGACAGATGAACTTTAACGAAAGGAAGCGTATGAAATGGCGAATGAATTTCGAGTGTGTGACGATTGCCAGGCCACGAATTTAAAGACGCTTTTGCCCCGGCTGAAGGAAATCGATCCGGATGCGAAAGTGGAGATCGGCTGTCAGTCTTATTGCGGGCCGGGACGGAAAAAATCGTTTGCATTTGTCAACAATCGACCGCTTTCAGCTCCTACTGAAGACGAGCTGATCGAAAAAGTGAAAAAGAAAGTCAAAAAATAATCGCCTCCCCGACGGGTTAGGCGTTTTTGCTTGTTTACCGGCTTTTCCTGCATACTGGAACAAGTTTTTGGGCAAATTCAAGGATGTTTTCAAAAAACAGACCCGATATAATAGAAATAGATATAAAAAACGAAGTTCCGAAAGATTGAATAAGAACGGTTTTGGCAGTTTGCCTCACGTTTAAAAAAAGAGGGACAGAAATGGCGTATCCATACGGAAAATTATCTGAAGAAAAGGTGTTTAAAGATCCTGTACACCGTTATGTCCACGTACGGGACAAGCTTATCTGGGATTTGATCGGAACACGCGAGTTCCAAAGGCTGCGCAGAATCAAGCAGCTTGGGACGACCTATTTGACGTTTCACGGCGCTGAACACAGCCGCTTTAACCACTCCCTCGGCGTATACGAAATCGTCAGAAGAATGGTTGATGACGTGTTTAAAGGCAGGGACGAATGGGATGACAGCGAACGCGACCTGTGCCTGTGCGCAGCGCTTTTGCACGACTTGGGGCACGGCCCGTTTTCCCATTCATTTGAAAAAGTATTCCGCCTCGATCACGAAGATTTTACGAGAGCGATCATATTAGGCGATACAGAGGTTAACAAAGTGCTTGGGAAGGTGAGCCCGACATTTGCAAAGGACGTCGCCGAAGTCATTGCGAAAACCTACAAAAACAAACAGGTGGTCAGCCTGATCTCAAGCCAGATTGACGCTGACCGCATGGACTATCTGCAGCGCGACGCATACTACACCGGCGTCAGCTACGGGCACTTTGACATGGAGCGGATTCTTCGCGTCATGCGGCCGCGCGAAGACCAGATTGTCATTAAACAGACCGGAATGCATGCTGTCGAAGATTACATCATGAGCCGCTATCAGATGTATTGGCAAGTCTATTTCCATCCGGTGACAAGAAGCGCTGAGGTTATTTTGACGAAAATCCTTCACAGGGCAAAGCAGCTTCATCAGGAAGGCTACATATTTACGCATGCACCTGTCCATTTTTACTCCATTTTCGAAGGAAACGTCACATTGGATGATTATTTGAGCCTTGATGAGGCGATTATTCTTTATTACTTTCAGGCGTGGGAAAAAGAAGAGGATGAGATCCTGTCTGATTTATGCCGCCGTTTCATCAACCGCAGGCTGTTCCAGTACGCCGAATTCAATCCGAATGAAGAAATGGCGACTTATTTTGAGCTGACTTCGCTGTTTAAAGAATCAGGTATCGATCCCGAATATTATCTTGTGGTGGATTCCTCATCAGACCTTCCTTACGATTTCTACAGGCCGGGAGAGGAAGAAGAGCGCCTGCCGATCCAATTGCTGACAAATAGCGGTCAGATTAAGGAACTGTCGCGCCAGTCTGACATTGTCGATGCGATTTCCGGCAAACGGAGGACGGATCATAAGCTTTATTTTCCGCTGGATCTCATCGAAGGACTGGGAGCCGGCCCGCGCGAGGATCGAATCAAAGAGTTGCTTGGACTGACATAGAAAGAAAAGGATGAAGGAGATGTCGGGGATTTGTTAAAAGAACATGCAAAGCTGATGAAGGTGTTCTCGGATTCAGGGGAGATCATCGGGAGAAAAAAGCTGCAAAAGATCATTTATATTGCAAAGAAGCTGGAGCTTCCCTTTTATGAAAAGTACGATTTCCACTTTTACGGCCCGTACTCGGAGGAGCTGACGCTTCAGGTTGAAGAGCTGTGCAATCTCGGATTTCTCCATGAAGTCAAAGAGAAAAAAGGCGGGTATTATCAATACCGGTATTCTCCCACTGAAGCGGGAAGGCAATTTTTAAGCCAGTGCGAGCTGGAAATGAAGGATATCAAGCCGTATATTGACGATGTGAACTGCCAGTCTTCGCGATTTTTGGAGCTGGTCGCCACGATCCTTTACTTTGAGGACCTTGATCAGGATGAGATCAGAGAAAAAGTGTTTACGATTAAGAGCAAACAGCGGTATACGGACGAAGAATTCGATGAAGCCGTCGCTTACATAGAAAAGCTAAAGGATCTGTGTTAAAAGACCTGTCGGACGACAGGTTTTTTTGTTATATGTTTTTGTCGAATGATGGGGGTTTATAGGAATTTAGAAAGAAAGCAGCAAAAAGAACGTATGCTATATGTCCTCTCTTTTATCTGAATTAAAGGAATTTTCAGATAAGTGGAAGAATTTTTAATTTGTTCAAAAATAAGGAGGGGTTGAAAGTGAAAAAGCGTTCTGTATTCTTTTCTTTGCTGCTGTCTGCCGGTTTGATTCCAGGACTGACGGCGGGGGTAGCCAAAACGGACGGCCACGATCATGAGCACGCCCGCGGGGCAAAAGGAACCTATGTCGAGTCATTGCCGAAAGCTGAGAGTTTTAAAGATTTTAACGGAAAAGTTCAAATTGAAAGAACGACAGTTACAAAAATTCTTGACGAAAAAGGAAATGTCACTGGAACGAAAACGTTCAAAAAGAATACAAGCAATGGGGAATTTTCGACACAGGCATCAACAGGCGCTCAGAAGGTAAGCGTTCTGGCTGTGGCGGATGCCCAGTATCGTGCGAAATACAGCGACTGGCAGACGAGAATCGTTCAAATTGTCGAGCAGGCTGATGTAATGTTCAACCGCGATCACAGCATTGATTTTGTCGTGGAGGCAGTGGCGCCTTGGACGTCTTCAGGCAGCAACAGCTCTCAAATTCTCTCAAACCTTCAAAGGAGCTTCAGCGGAAGAAATTATAAATTCGTCGTCGGATTTACCGCCAACAGCAACTTTGACGCGGGCGGCATCGCGTATGTATACAGCAGCAAGCCGAGCGGCAGCGCCTTCAGCGTCAACCTTGACCAGGGAACGGCCAATACGGCAAAAGCGGCCACACACGAATTTTCACATAACTTCGGATTAAATCATGATGCGCAAGGAAGCGGGATTCGCTGCATTATGAACTACGATTACGCGTACACGGTCGATGTCTGGGATTCGGCTCATAACAGCCAGATCTCAAGAAATAAAGCCTGGTATCAATAATCAAAAAGGGCGTCCTGCAATAAGCGGCAGGCGCCCTTTTTGATTATTGATCGCTCATCCGTTTCCCGGCGACTCCGTAATTTTCTTTTTTCAGCTCTTCAATGATGACAGCGACCCTTTCTTTAGGCGCCCCCGTTGTTTCAGAGACGGCTTCTGTCACTTTTTCGACAAGATTTCTTTTTTGCTCGTCAGTGCGGCCTTCGAGCATTTGAACGGTTACGTACGGCATGTTTTGTCCTCCCCCTAAAAAAATTCGCTCACTTTAGCATAAGATGCTCTTATAGTATACTGAAGATAGTAAATCTTTGTATACGAGAAAGAGGGAAAAACTATTTTAGACCGTTTTTTGATGTATCCGTTTGAAATGATTCCGTACGTCGTATTGACGCTTGCCGCCGCATTTACCGTGCATGAAGTCGCCCATGCATACGTGGCATACAAATTTGGCGACGAAACGGCCAAGCGGCAGGGAAGGCTGACGCTCAACCCTCTCAAACACCTTGATCCGTTTGGGACGATTTTGATATTTTTGATGGGGTTTGGCTGGGCGAAGCCCGTACCCGTCAACCGTTTTTATTTTAAAAAGCCGAGGCTTGCCGGTTTTCTCGTTTCGATTGCCGGGCCGGTCAGCAACCTGGTCCTTGCTTTGCTCGGATTTCTTTTGGCACTGTTATCTGCAAAGCTGACTTCTGTGCTGCCTTCCGCTTTTTATTCCGGATTGCTTCAGTTTCTGACGATTTGGGTCAATTTAAACTTGCTTTTATTTCTTTTTAATTTAATGCCGTTTCCGCCGCTTGACGGCTTCCGGGTCATACAGGACGTCGTCGCGCCTGATGTGCGGGCGAAGCTGACGAAATACGAAGCTTACGGATCGATCGTTTTTCTGATCATCGTCATTACGCCGCTTGGGCAATATGTATTCTGGCCATTTCTCAACGATGGCCGGGAATTGATCATCTCGATTTTTAACAGCGTTTTCCGGCCGCTGATGTAGGAGGTATTATTGATGGAACAAGGAAAAAAGAAAAAAACTATCGGCTTCAATATCATTAAAAGCGATCCGACGGACGGACACGGTGGGTTCGGCGCAGGTTCATTGAGCCTTGATAACGTATCCCCCGTGATCGTCGATGTGACGGAAAAGGAAGCGTTCATTGATATCGGCGCCATGCATGCGAGAAGCGCCGTCGAAAAGGGGATTAAATTTCTTCCGAATAAAGAGGAAGTGCCGAACGGGAAGCCTTATTGGCTTGTCTGGGTGACCATCGACCGGAAGGAGGAAGGCCCTTATTACGCAGGTGTGACGGCTTGTGAAATGACGGTGGACAGAAGCATTCGCCGCGGCTACAAAAAGCTTCCGGAGCATGTCAATTTAATGGATAAATCGATGAAGCGGAAGATTATCGTCGACCATATGGATGAGGATTCAAAGCATGTGCTTGGCGAGTTTTTAAAAAATCACGATCAGGGGCTTTGGGATCGTTCGTCAGATGAGCTGAAAAAAGGACTGCTTCAGGAATAGCAAAACCCCGGGCTTTAGAAGGCCCGGGGTTTTATTCATTTCTCCTGAACCACCATTCCCACCATTTTTTTCGTTTGTGCGGTTTTGCGGGATTCTCCGGTTCGGCTTTTTTGTCCTGATACGTTTCTTTTCCGAAGCACACCTGGTCAGGCTCGGTTCCTTCGATAAAGTAGGCGAGATGCTTGGCCGGACAGCCCGGGGCTGCGGCATATCCAGTGGATGGATCGATATACACGCTTTTTACGCCATCAGGCGGTTTTAATGCAGCCTCAGGTTCGCCTGCAAGCGCTCGTTCCATGAACTCGGCCCAAATTTGTTTGGCGTAATTTTTTTCCTTGACGATATCGATCGTCCGTCCCTTGTCATAGCCGGTCCATACGCCTGAGGCGAGGCCGGGATAAAAACCGATCATCCAGCTGTCCGTGCCCGTCGTTCCCGATTTTCCGGCATATGTCCGCGTTAATTTACCGGCGATCGTCCGGCCGGTCACCGATGTGTAGCCGTCCAGCGATGTGTCAAACATGCCGGTCATCATGTTTGCCGTAATAAAAGCCGCTTTTGGATCAAGTAGCTGCTTATGGCGGTTCGGTTTTTCATAAAGCACCGTCCCGTTCGAATCGGTGATTTTCGTAATAAATGACGGCTCGATTTGCTTTCCGCCGTTTGCCAGCATGGCGTACGCATTCACCATTTCGATCGGCTTTACGGGCGACGTGCCGAGCGCCAGTGAGGGCACTTTCTGGAGCGGGCTTGTAATTCCGAACTGTTTGGCAGCATCGATCAGTTTGTCCATTCCGAGGAAAAGGTGCGTTTTTACCGCGTAAATATTATCCGACAAGGCGAGCGCCTGAAGCAGGGTGATCGGACCGTCCGCGTAATAGCCATGGTAATTGCTCGGGGAATACATGGCTCCATTTCCGAGCTCAAACGCCGTTTCTGCGCTTCTCATCCTCGTTGCCGGCGTGAAGCCGTTTTGAATCGCTGAATAATAAAGCAAAGGCTTCATCGTTGACCCGGGCTGCCGCCTCGCCTGCGTCACGCGGTTGAACGGGCTTTTTTCGTAGTCCCGTCCCCCGACGAGGGCGAGGACGCTGCCGTCATACGGGTCGACTGCGGCAAATCCGGCTTGAATGCCGCTTTTCGGGTTGATCGTCTGTTTGACCGCTTTTTCGGCGATTTTCTGCAGGCGGGAATCAAGGGTCGTATACACGCTGTAACCGCCTGTTTCCGCTTGTTCCGGCGTCAGTTTTAGGAGGCGGGCGATTTCTTTGACAGCCTCGTCATAAAAGTACGGAGCCGCCTTTGCTTCGGTTTGTTTCTCCCGTTTTTTGTATGTGAGCGGCATTTCCTTCAGTTTTGCCGCCTGTTTTTTTGTCAGCTTGTTTTCCTTTTCCATCATTGTCAAAATCATTTCCTGCCGCTCTTTCGCTTTTGTTTCGTTAACGAACGGCGAATACACCGACGGTCCTTTCGGAATGCCGGCCAGCATGGCAGCTTCGGCCGCGTTGATGTTTTTGGCGCTCTTGCCGAAGTACATCCGTGAAGCTGCTTCGATTCCGTATGCACCGTGTCCGTAGTAAATCGTATTTAAATAGCCTTCTAAAATGTCTTTCTTTGAATAATTTTGCTCAAGGCGTATCGTATAAAAGGCTTCATTCCACTTTCTTTTCCACGTTTTATCATGGCCGAGGTAGAGGTTTCTCGCATATTGCTGGGTGATGGTGCTTGCGCCCTGAACCTTGGACATCGCTTTTAGATCGGCGATGACGGCTCCGGCCATCCGCACATAATCAAAACCGTGGTGCCGGAAAAAATTCCGGTCTTCAACGGCAAGCGTGGCATCGATGACGGCGGGATTGATGTTGTCAAGCGACACCCAGTACCGTTTCTGCCCATAATGGGTTTCGCCCATCTGTTTTCCGTTTCCGTCATAAAGCACGGTCGATCTCGGCACCTGAACGGAGGGAGCGCCCTGCCACTTAGCGGTCAGAACAACCGTCATGATGAGGATGGACAATAAAAGCAGCAGTAATATTCCCATGAACAAAAAAGCCCGTATCGTTTTGATGGTCAAACGGACCCGCTTGTTCGTCATCATGTCCATGCTGAAAATCCCCTCTCAGATTAATAAAATGTTCTTATCATTATGAGAAAAAAGAGGAGGATTTAAACAATAGAAACGAAAAAACCGGATGGCGCGCACGGAAAGCTGGAATCTAATGGGTAAGGCTTTTTGATGCCTGAGCCGTCTTTACAATTCCCTTCAATTCCTCTATACTTTTTCTTTAGGCAAAAGCCGATGCCGACAGCAGAATAATCGTCTATTGAGATGAGAAAAATAGATAGAAATACAGCTTATAATGAAAGGAAGATGACGCTTTGAGCGGACTTTGGTATACAGAAAAGCAAACGAAGAATTTTGGCATTACGATGAAAATCAACAAGACTTTACATACAGAGCAGACAGAATTCCAAAATCTCGAAATGGTGGAAACGGAAGAATTCGGAAACATGCTGTTTTTGGACGGCATGGTCATGACATCTGAAAAAGATGAGTTCGTCTATCATGAAATGGTGGCCCATGTTCCGTTGTTTACGCACCCGAATCCGGAGCAGGTGCTTGTCGTCGGCGGCGGGGACGGCGGCGTCATCCGCGAAATTTTGAAGCATCCGGGCGTCAAAAAGGCAACGCTCGTCGATATCGACGGGAAAGTCATCGAGTACTCAAAGAAATTCCTTCCGACGATTGCGGGCAAGCTCGATGATCCGCGTGTCGAAGTGAAAGTCGGCGACGGCTTCATGCACATCGCAGAATCCGAAAACGAGTACGATGTCATCATGGTTGATTCCACAGAGCCTGTAGGACCTGCTGTCAACCTGTTTACGAAAGGCTTTTACGCGGGAATTGCAAAAGCGCTGAAAGAGGACGGCATCTTCGTCGCTCAGACGGACAACCCTTGGTTTACGCCTGAGCTGATCACGAACGTTCAGCGCGACGTAAAAGAGATCTTCCCGATTACAAGGCTGTATTTGGCAAATATCCCGACATACCCAAGCGGACTGTGGACGTTTACGATCGGTTCGAAAAAATACGATCCGCTTGAAGTAGAAGAGAGCCGCTTCTTTGACATCGATACGAAATACTACACAAAAGAGATCCATAAAGCGGCATTCGTGCTTCCGAAATTCGTCAGCGATTTAATCAAATAAAAACGACTTGCGCAGGAACCAGATTCTGCGCTTTTTTTCAGGAGGTTGAAAACAACATGAGATTTGATGAAGCATATTCGGGAAAGGTATTTATCGCAAGCCGTCCGGATTGGGAAGATGCGGAGGCGATTCTTTACGGCATGCCGATGGACTGGACGGTCAGCTACCGCCCGGGCTCACGCTTCGGCCCGGCCCGAATCCGCGAGGTATCCATCGGGCTTGAGGAATACAGCCCTTATTTGGACAGAGAGCTTACCGACATTCGCTTTTTTGACGCCGGCGACATTCCGTTGCCTTTCGGGAACCCGCAGCGCAGCCTTGATATGATTGAAGAATTTGTCGACAGCATTTTGGATAAAGGAAAATTCCCGCTCGGCATGGGCGGGGAACATCTTGTCTCATGGCCTGTCATTAAAGCGATGTATAAAAAATATCCCGATCTGGCCATCATTCATATGGATGCACATACAGATCTCCGCGTCGAATATGAAGGAGAGCCGCTGTCGCATTCAACGCCGATTCGCAAAGCGGCGGAGCTGATCGGCCCGGAAAACGTCTTTTCATTCGGAATTCGTTCAGGCATGAAAGAAGAGTTTGAGTGGGCAAAAGAAAACGGCATGCACATTTCCAAGTTTGAAGTGCTTGAGCCGCTCAAACAAATCCTTCCGAAGCTCGCCGGCCGCCCGGTCTACGTGACGATCGATATCGACGTCCTCGACCCTGCGCATGCGCCTGGGACGGGTACGGTCGACGCCGGGGGCATCACGTCAAAAGAGCTGCTCGCGTCAATTCATGAAATTGCCCGTTCCGATGTGAAAGTCGCCGGGGCCGATCTTGTAGAAGTAGCACCGGTCTACGACCATTCGGAGCAGACGGCGAATACGGCAAGCAAGCTGATTCGCGAAATGCTGCTCGGCTGGGTAAAATAAGTCAAGCTGTCCCCTTTCAGGACAGCTTTTTACTTTTTTGTGATTTCTGATAAAAAGTGTTTAACTTGCGGGCTGTTCTGTTAAGATGTATATAAGGGTGAAGCGGTTGAACTTTTGTTCTTGAATGATTATACTAGTCAAGTCAAATCCGAATGAAAAAAGGATGTGTCGGAATGGATCGGGAGACACCCGTTAAGATTCACGTGAAATCCGTTATCCAGGAAGGATCAGACTTGGAAACGATTGAATTCCGGACAACCGGATTTTATTATATGAAAAAAGATAAATTATACCTTACCTATCATGAAGAGCATGAGGCGGGAAAGGTCAAAACGATCGTCAAGGCGAGCGAAAATGAAGTGTTGGTGATGCGGTCGGGCGCGATCGAAATGAAGCAGCGGTTTATAAAGGGCAGCCGAACCGTCACACATTATAAAATGCCGTTCGGACAGCTTGAGCTTGGGGTGGACACAAAGGATATATCGGTTCAACCTCAAAAGGAGAACGGAGATATCAATATTGTTTACGATATGCTTGTAAGCGGTGATCAAAAGCACTTACATAAAATGTCGATTTCGTACAGAGGAGGACATGATTCATGAACATAGTCGAACAGATGAAGGATGCGCTGAAACAGGAAATTAAAGAAGCCGTCATAAAAGCGGGGCTGGCGGATGAGGCGGATATTCCGGAAGTCGTTTTGGAAGTGCCGAAAGATAAAGCACACGGCGACTACTCGACAAATATGGCAATGCAGCTGGCTAGAATCGCGAAAAAGGCGCCGCGCAGCATTGCGGAGGACATCGTCGCAAGCTTCGATAAAGGAAAAGCGTCGATTGATAAGCTTGATATCGCAGGACCGGGATTTATCAATTTTTATATGGACAATCAATATTTGACAAAGCTGATTCCTGCCGTTCTTGAAGCAGGAGAAGCGTACGGCGAATCAAATGTCGGAGCGGGAGAGCGCGTTCAGGTGGAATTCGTTTCGGCCAACCCGACGGGCAACCTTCATCTGGGACATGCCCGGGGCGCCGCTGTCGGCGATTCCCTGTGCAACGTTCTCGAAAAAGCGGGTTATGAGGTAAGCCGCGAATATTACATTAATGATGCCGGCAACCAAATCAACAATCTGGCTCTGTCTGTCGAGGCCCGCTATTTTGAGGCGCTCGGCCAGGATAAGCCGATGCCTGAAGACGGATACCACGGCGAGGATATTAAAGAAGTCGGACGCAAGCTTGCCGAAGAGTTCGGCGACCGTTTTATCCATGAGGAAGAAAGCGAACGCCTCGCCTTTTTCCGCGAATACGGGCTGAAATACGAATTGGGCAAACTTCGCGAAGATCTCGAGAATTTCCGCGTGCCGTTTGACGTGTGGTATTCAGAGACATCGCTTTACGAAAACGGCAAAATCGATCAGGCGCTTGAAACGCTCCGCGACAAAGGGCATATCTATGAAGAAGACGGGGCGACATGGTTCAGATCAACGACGTTCGGCGATGACAAAGACCGTGTGCTGATCAAAAAAGACGGATCTTACACGTATCTTCTGCCTGACATCGCTTATCACAAGGACAAGCTTGACCGCGGTTTTCAAAAGCTGATCAACGTGTGGGGCGCAGATCATCACGGCTATATTCCGCGCATGAAGGCGGCCATCGAAGCGCTCGGCTATGATAAAGAAACGCTTGAGGTCGAGATCATCCAGCTTGTACACCTATACAAAAACGGCGAAAAAATGAAAATGAGCAAAAGAACGGGTAAAGCCGTAACAATGCGCGACTTGATCGATGAGGTCGGCCTTGACGCCGTGCGCTATTTCTTCGCGATGCGCAGCGCTGACACCCATATGGACTTCGACCTTGACCTTGCCGTCTCCACGTCGAACGAAAATCCGGTGTATTACGCGCAATACGCACATGCGAGAATTTGCAGCATGCTCCGCCAGGGCGAAGAAAAAGGAATTCTTCCTGAAGGAAATCTTGATTTCTCAAAGATCGCTTCTGAAAAAGAATACGATTTGTTAAAAGTGATCGGCTCTTTCCCCGAAGCGGTCGCCGACGCGGCTCAAAAACGGATTCCTCACCGCATCACAAACTATATTTTTGAACTGGCTTCCGCTCTGCACAGTTTTTACAATGCCGAGAAGGTTCTTGATGCAGCTGATGAAGGAAAAAGCCGTGCGCGCCTATCGCTGATGAAAGCGACACAGATCACCCTGAACAACGCGCTGAAACTGATCGGCGTTTCCGCGCCTGAAAAAATGTAATATTCATCCCTTATCCTTTTGGATGAGGGATTTTTTTGTTATCGAAATATAAGGCGGAGATGATGGAGACAGATCGCATCGATGTAGAAAACGGGTTTATCATTTCCGCAACAAAAGACAATCCTGATATGGACTGAATCTGCCGTTTTTTGAGCGAATAATCAACCGGGAAAAAGGGATCAAACAAGAGCTGGTCACGGAAATGATCCTGAACACGCAGCTTTGCTGCGGGCTGTATGAAAACGGCGGAAAGCAGGCCGGATTCGCCAGGGTGATCTTCGGACTTTGTCAGGTTCGGCTGGGTTTGCAACGTCTTTATTTGGCCGTTCACCGGGGAAGCTTTGGCTGAAGCCTTGTCAGCCAAAGCCTGGGGGTGTCTGTTTGATGATGGCGGCTGATGATGAGCCCGGATATGAAAACGGTCGAAAACAGATACGAAAAAGGAAGGGTGTTCGCCCTTCCTTATGAAACGTTCGTCTGGTAAACGATTGATTTCGCTTTTTGTATCAAGGTTTCCGCTTCTTTTCCTTCAATCACGATAAGGCACTCCTTCTCCCGATTGGACATTCTGAACATCTCCAATTCGAGCAGGTCTTTAATTTTGCACATCGTTTTTTTCGTGCAGATATATAGCTGATGTTGTGCTGAGCGGCAAAGCCGGTACAGCTCGATCAAATTTTTTAGCGTCATCGATTTTTCGCCGATTTTAATGGATTCTGCTCGATTCATCTTGCATCCCCTCCGTATGTAAATATTCTCTCTAATGAAAGTGTTACCCGCAGAGCTGACACGTTAAACACGAATGACATCCTGTGGGCAAACGGCATCTCCGATTTTCCAGCGATTATGAAAAAATATTGACTGAACACTCATTCATTATTTAAGATAAAGATAGACAGAAGGGGTTTTCATTCAGGGGAACTGAAAGGGGGAGCTGGTGTTGAGTACGTTGCTGTGGTTGAATGTCATCGCATTTCTCGGTGTAACCGCTTACGCTGTTTATCTGTTCGTCTATCTGATCAGAACGAGAATCAGCTATATCAAGCTCGGGCAAAAAGAGGTTTTTGATAAGCGGATCAAAGAGAGGCTTCAAAGGATATGGGAGAATGTGTTCGGGCAGAAAAAACTGCTCAAAGATAAGAAGAGCGGAATCATCCATGTGGTATTTTTTTACGGTTTTATTCTCGTACAGTTTGGTGCGATCGATTTTATTATAAAAGGGCTTATGCCTGACAGGGGGCTGCCTCTCGGTAAAGCTTACCCGGTGTTTACGTTCTTCCAGGAAATCGTCACACTGATGATTCTGATTGCGGTGGGCTGGGCTTTTTACAGACGTTATATCGAAAAGCTCGTCAGGCTGAAACGCAACTTTAAGTCGGGAATCGTCCTGCTGTTGATCGGCGGATTGATGTTTACCGTACTGCTCGGGAACGGGATGAATATGGTCTGGCACGGGCATTCGCTGTCATGGTACGAGCCGATGGCCTCTCTCGTCGCTTTCGTTTTCGGATTTATAGGCGAAACCGCATCAGGGGCCGTTTTCTATGCAGCATGGTGGGCGCACCTTTTGATCTTGCTGACGTTTTTGGTCTATGTTCCGCAGTCCAAGCACGCCCACCTCATTGCAGGACCTGCAAACGTCTTTTTCAGCAGGCTGACGAATCCGGGGAAGCTTGAAAAGATCGATTTTGAAGACGAATCAAAAGAGACATTCGGCGTCGGCCGCATTGAAGAGTTCAGGCAATCGCAGCTCATCGACCTTTATGCATGTGTGGAATGCGGCCGCTGCACAAATATGTGTCCGGCAACAGGCACGGGAAAAATGCTTTCTCCGATGGATCTGATTTTGCGGCTCAGAGACCACTTGACGGAAAAAGGGGCGGCCGTCACGTCAAAAACGCCTTGGGTTCCTGCACCGCTGTTCCGCCATACAAAGGGAAATCAGCTTGCACTGGCAGCAGGCGGAGAAGGATCAAGAGAAGCCGCCGCCTCGGAAATTTACAATCCAAGCTTAATCGGGGACATCATTACCGAAGAGGAAATCTGGGCCTGCACGACTTGCCGGAATTGCGAAGATCAATGTCCGGTGATGAATGAACACGTCGATAAGATCATCGATCTCCGCCGGTATCTCGTTTTGACCGAAGGGAAAATGGACGCCGATGCTCAACGCGCCATGACGAGCATCGAAAGACAGGGCAACCCTTGGGGACTAAACAGGAAAGAACGGGAGAACTGGCGCGACGTGAGAGAAGACGTCGAAGTGCCGACCGTAAAGGAAATGAAGAAAAAAGGCGCTTCATTTGAATATTTGTTTTGGGTCGGTTCGATGGGCTCGTATGACAGAAGAAGCCAAAAAATCGCGGTCGCTTTTGCGCGCCTCCTCAATGAAGCAGGCGTCACATTTGCGATTTTAGGCAATAAAGAAAAAAACTCCGGCGACACGCCGAGACGTCTCGGCAATGAATTTCTGTTTCAGGAGCTTGCTGCTAAAAATATCGAAGAATTTGAGAAAAATGGCATCCGAAAAATTGTAACGATTGATCCTCATGCATACAATGTGTTTAAAAACGAATATCCTGATTTTGGCCTTGAAGCAGACGTTTATCATCATACGGAAATTCTCTCCGCCCTCATCAAGGACGGAAAGCTTAAACCTGAGTTTCCGGTTAACGAAACTGTCACGTTCCATGATTCATGCTATTTGGGCCGCTACAACGGAGTTTACGATCCTCCGCGCGAGATTCTCCGCTCCATACCGGGCATCCGCTTAGTCGAAATGGAACGGAGCCGGGAAAACGGAATGTGCTGCGGAGCCGGAGGCGGCCTCATGTGGATGGAGGAAGAGACGGGAACAAGGATCAATGTTGCCAGAACTGAACAGGCGCTCCTTGCCGCACCTTCGGTCATCAGTTCTGGATGTCCGTATTGCCTTACGATGCTCGGAGATGGAACGAAGGCGAAGGAGCTCGACGATCAAGTCGGCACATACGATGTGGCCGAACTGCTTGAACGCGCCGTCTTTGGTGCGGAAGAGAAAGAGCATGCTTCCTAAGCGGGTGAAAATGACAGATGCAGGGGAGAGGAAATGATGGTCAGAACGGTTATTATCGATGGAGCGCGCACGCCTTTCGGAAAACTGGGCGGATCACTTCAGCCAAAAACGGCGTCAGAACTCGGAGGCATTGCCATCAGAGAAGCGCTGAAACGGTCAGGTGTCAGGCCTGAGGATGTAGATGAAGTTATTATGGGGACCGTTCTGCAAGGGGGCCAGGGACAGCTGCCGTCAAGGCAGGCGGCAAGGCATGCCGGTCTTCCGTGGGACGTTAAAACGGAAACGGTCAATAAAGTATGCGCATCAGGCTTAAGAAGCGTGACAATGGCGGATCAGATCATCCGCGCCGGCGATGCCGACGTCATTGTCGCAGGCGGGATGGAGTCGATGTCAAATGCGCCTTATGCGCTGACAAAAGCGAGATGGGGCCTGAGGATGGGAGACGGGTCTGTTAAGGACTTGATGATCCTTGACGGATTGACCTGCTCATTTACGGGGGTGCATATGGGCTCATATGGAAATTCTGCGGCAAGAGAATTAGAGATTACGAGAGAGGAGCAGGACCGCTGGGCGCTGCGGAGCCATATGCGGGCGGTTCGGGCCGCCGCCTCAGGCGCCCTCGGAGAAGAGATCGTTCCCGTCAACATTCGCGAAAAGCGGGGCGGAGAGCTGACGGTGAAACATGATGAATCCCCGCGCAGCGACACATCGATCGAACGGCTGGCCGCGCTGGCGCCCGTCTTTGACCGCGACGGCACGATTACGGCGGGCAATGCCCCGGGCGTAAATGACGGGGCGTGTGCATTCACCGTCATGAGCGATGAAAAGGCAAAGTCTTTGAATCTGAAGCCTTATGCCGTCATGACGGCGCATGCTTCCATCGCAGTTGAAGCAAAAGACTTTCCGAAAACACCCGGGCTTGTCATCAATGAGCTGCTGAAAAAAACGGGGGCGGAGCTTTCGGATATCAGCCTGTTTGAAATCAATGAGGCTTTTGCGGCGGTCGCTCTGGCAAGCGGACAAATCGCAGGGCTCGATATGGAAAAGGTTAATGTCAACGGCGGCGCGATTGCGCTTGGCCATCCGATCGGCGCCAGCGGGGCAAGGATCCTTTTGACGCTTATGTACGAATTAAAACGGCGCGGCGGCGGTACGGGAATTGCCGCGATTTGCAGCGGCGGCGGACAGGGAGATGCCGTCATGATCCAAGTTTAAAAGGGGGATTTTTCATGAGGGATGATACGATTATGGTCATCGGCGCGGGCCAAATGGGGTCAGGAATCGCGCAGGTGTGCGCCCAAGCCGGCTACAGCGTTTATATGTACGATGTATCAGAAGACCAGATTCAAAAAGGAATGAAACGCATTTCCGACCGGCTCGTCAAGCAGGCGGAAAAGGGAAAGATGCCTCACCATGACGTGAAAGATATATACCTGCGCCTCTCTCCGTCAGACTCGCTTAATGATGCGGGAGAAGCTTTTCTCATCATTGAAGCTGCCGTCGAACGTATGGATGTTAAAAAGGACATTTTCAAACGTTTGGATGAAAAGACGAAAGATACGGCAGTATTGGCATCCAATACATCTTCCTTACCGATTACAGAGCTTGCCTCTGCCACGAAAAAGCCGCAAAACGTGATTGGCATGCATTTTATGAACCCGGTGCCTGTCATGCAGCTCGTCGAGGTTATCAGGGGGCTTGAAACGAGCGATCAAACCTTTGATACCGTCGTTTCTACAGCAGAAAAGCTCAATAAAGTCCCCGTTGAAGTGCACGATTTTCCCGGGTTTATCTCCAACCGCATTTTAATGCCGATGATTAATGAAGCGGTTTTTGCGCTTTATGAAGGGGTTGCCGAAAAGGAGAGCATCGACAGAATCATGAAGCTCGGAATGAACCATCCGATGGGGCCGCTCGCTCTTGCAGACCTGATCGGACTTGATACATGCCTGTATATTATGGAAACGCTGCACAAAGGATTCGGCGATGACAAATACAGACCGTGCCCGCTTCTGAGACAGTATGTCAGCGCAGGGCGGCTCGGAAAGAAAACGGGCAAAGGGTTTTATACGTACGACTCCAAATAAACAGGAGGGGACACCATTGAACCTTCATTTGACAGCTGAACAGCTCGTTATGCAAAAGCAGGTCAGGGAGTTTGCAGTACGGGAGGTAGCTCCCTTTGTCCCGGAGATGGAAAAAGGGGAATTTCCAACCGGCATCATAAAGAAAATGGCGGGTCTCGGCTGGATGGGGCTGCCGATTCCGGCGAGGTACGGCGGGGCCGAAAAGGATTTCCTTTCGTACATTATGTTGATTCACGAGCTGTCAAAGACGAGTGCGGTGTTGGGCGCGATTTTATCTGTTCACACATCGATCGTGACGATTCCCGTTCTGTTGTACGGAAATGAACGGCAAAAAGAGCGCTACGTCAAAAAGCTGGCGTCAGGACGGTACTTGGGCGCCTTTTGTTTAACCGAACCGAACGCCGGCTCTGATGCGGGAAGCCTCAAAACAAAAGCGGAAAAACGAAAGGATCGCTACGTGTTGAACGGAACGAAGGTCTTTATCACAAATGGAGGGGAAGCGGACGTCTATCTCGTGTTTGCCTCAACAAACCCTGAAGCCGGAACGAAAGGCATATCGGCTTTCATCGTTGAAAAAGGAACGCCGGGCTTCCATATCGGAAAAAATGAGGAAAAAATGGGTCTGCACGGATCGCAAACGGTGACCCTGAATTTTGAAAACGCCGTTATTCCATCCGAGCAGCTTCTCGGAGAGGAAGGCCAGGGCTTTAAAATGGCTTTGTCAAACCTTGATGGGGGCAGGATCGGGATTGCCGCCCAGGCTTTAGGAATTGCCGAAGGCGCGCTTTCCGAGGCTTCCGCATTTTTAAAAGCGCACTACCCGGACGGAGAGCTTCACAGCTTCCGGCAGGGGCTCGCCTTCAAGCTGGCAGACATGGCGACAAGGACAGAGGCGGCCAAACTGCTCGTCTACAAGGCTGCTTCATTGAAGGAACAGGGCATGGAAACGAGAAAAGCGGCATCAATGGCCAAGCTGTTTGCTTCTGAAACGGCAATGTTTGTGACGACCGAGGCGGTTCAGCTGCTCGGGGACTTCGGTTATACGAAAGGCTTCAATGCTGAGCGGTATTTCAGGGATGCGAAAGTGTGCCAAATCTATGAGGGAACGAGCGAAATACAGAGAATTGTCATCAGCAAGCAATTATGAGGTGTCAGAGGGGGAGCAAAAGATGAACTTTCAGCTGTCTGAAGAGCATCAAATGATTCGGAAAATGGTCCGCGATTTTGCAAAGCATGAGGTCGAGCCGACAGCAAAGGAGCGTGACGAAGAAGAACGTTTTGATAAAGAGCTGTTCATAAAGATGGCGGATCTGGGATTGACAGGCATTCCTTGGCCTGAAGAATACGGAGGGATCGGCAGCGATTATTTGGCGTACGTGATTGCAGTCGAGGAGCTGTCAAAGGTATGCGCCTCAACCGGCGTCACCCTGTCAGCTCATACGTCGCTTTCGTGCTGGCCCATTTATGCCTTCGGAACCGAGCAGCAAAAACAGGAATATTTAAAACCGATGGCACGGGGGGAAAAACTCGGGGCTTACGGATTGACGGAGCCTGGATCAGGGTCTGATGCGGGCGGAATGAAAACGACCGCCGTGAAAAGCGGTGATGAATACATTTTAAACGGAACGAAGGTCTTTATTACAAACGGTGGTGCAGCAGATGTATACATTTTGTTCGCAGCTCTTGATCCCGAAAAAAGGCAGAAAGGAACAACCGCCTTTATCGTTGAGAAGGAGTTTCCGGGCTTTTCCGTCGGGAAGAAAGAAAAAAAGCTCGGCATCCGTTCGTCTCCAACGACTGAAATCATCCTCGAGGATTGCCGTGTCCCTTTGAAAAACAGGCTCGGCGAAGAGGGGGAAGGCTTTAAAATCGCGATGATGACGCTTGACGGCGGCAGAAACGGGATCGCGGCCCAGGCCGTCGGCATTGCGCAAGGAGCGTTTGAGGCTGCAAAGGCATACGCAAAAGAAAGAAAGCAATTCGGCAAACCGATTGCCGAACACCAGGGCGTGAGCTTCAAACTGGCGGATATGGCGACCGAAATTGAAGCTGCGAGGCTCTTGACATACCAGGCGGCATGGCTCGAATCAGAAGGCCTGCCTTACGGAAAAGCGTCTGCCATGTCAAAGCTTTACGCAGGCGATGCGGCTATGAAGGTGACGACAGAGGCCGTCCAGATCTTCGGCGGATACGGCTATACGAAGGAATACCCTGTTGAGCGTTATATGCGCGATGCAAAAATCACGCAGATTTATGAAGGAACACAAGAGATTCAGCGGGTCGTTATCTCGAAAATGCTGATGAAATGAAGAAAATGCCGCCTTAGCGCCTGGCGGCAGGAAAGCGCCGGCGGACAGGCTTCAACCCTACCGCCGGCTTCTTTGGCATTACCGCCTAAAACAGCCTTCTTTTCATGCGCTTCCCCAGCCTCACGCCTCCTTTCTGTCTTTTGCCTGTGCCTTGTGGTAAAAATTATTGAATTAACGGGAATAAAGGTAGCATAAAGTGTTTTCTTTTGTTTATAATGAGAGGTATGGTTTGTCGTAAAGACATGAATCACATGCTTATTTTCTATGACAAAGATAGTAGATACATACATGAAGATAGAAAGGGAGTGTCTGGTGATGAGTTTGAAACAGTACTCAGAGGAACAGCTAAAGGAAATGTCTTTAGTTGAAATCGCATACGAAATTTTCTCAGACCAAAAAAAACCGATTACATTCCAGGAACTTACAGATAAAGTTTCTTCTTTGCTTGGAGTGGGAAAAGAAGAATTGGAAGACCGCATTGCCCAGTTTTACACGGATTTAAATATCGACGGCCGCTTTTTGGCGCTGTCTGACCAAACGTGGGGCCTGCGCAGCTGGTACCCGTACGATCAGCTTGATGAAGAAACACAGCCGACCGTAAAAGCCAAAAAGAAAAAAGCGAAAAAAGCCGTCGAAGAGGACCTTGATCTCGATGAATTCGAAGAGGTTGATGAGGACGATATCCTTCTTGACGATGCAGAAGCCGACCTCGATCTTGCCGACGATGAATTCGATCTCGATGAAGCCGACGATGATGAGCTGGATGACCTTGAAGATGAGATCCTCGATGATGAAGACGAGGACTTCCTGGACGAAGAAGAAGAAGATTAATATTTGTCCGTACGGAATTCATTTTGAAATCAATCTTGACTTTCCGAGACGAACTATGTAGTATGTATTTTGGGCTCTTCAAAAAGAAGAGATTCGAGTGATACGGACTATCAGCTCCCTTTCAAGAAATTGAAAGGGAGCTTTCTTGTTTTTCCGCCTCCTAATCATTTGAATCATTTAGAAAAGATCTAAATGATTTTTCATAAACGGAGCATTTTAATGAATAAGTGTTAGATTGAAGAGAGGGGTACAGATATGACAAAATACATTTTCGTAACTGGAGGAGTCGTTTCTTCGCTTGGAAAAGGAATCACGGCATCTTCACTGGGCCGCCTGCTGAAAAACAGAGGCCTGAATGTAACGATCCAAAAGTTTGATCCGTATATCAACGTAGATCCGGGAACGATGAGTCCGTATCAGCACGGGGAAGTATTCGTGACCGACGACGGTGCGGAAACCGATTTGGACCTGGGCCACTATGAACGCTTCATCGACATTAACTTGAATAAATACAGCAACGTTACAACCGGAAAAATTTATTCGACGGTGCTGAAAAAAGAGCGAAGAGGCGATTATTTGGGAGGCACCGTACAGGTCATCCCGCATATCACGAACGAAATTAAAGACCGCGTGTTCCGCGCCGGAAAAGAATCAAACGCCGATGTTGTCATCACGGAAATCGGAGGAACCGTCGGGGATATCGAATCATTGCCGTTCCTTGAAGCGATCAGGCAGATCAAGAGCGACATCGGACGCGACAACGTGATGTACATCCATTGTACGCTTGTGCCTTACCTGAAAGCAGCCGGAGAAATGAAAACAAAACCGACGCAGCACAGCGTAAAAGAACTGCGCAGCCTCGGCATTCAGCCAAACGTGATCGTTGTCAGAACGGAAATGCCGATTTCCCAGGACATGAAAGACAAAATCGCGCTGTTCTGCGACATCGATCCGAAAGCCGTGATTGAAGCGGGGGATGCGGAAACGCTCTATTCCATTCCGCTCGACCTTCAGAAGCAAGGGCTTGACGATCTTGTCTGCACCCACTTGAAGCTGGAATGCAAGGAAGCAGACATGGAAGAATGGAAAATGCTTGTCAATAAAGTGAAGAATCTTTCCAAAACAGCGACGATCGGTTTGGTCGGTAAATACGTCGAGCTTCCGGATGCCTACATCTCTGTGGTCGAATCTCTCCGCCATGCGGGATATGCGTTTGATGCCGACATTAAGGTCAAATGGATCAACGCTGAAGAGGTCACTGATGAAAACATCGCCGATTTGGTGAACGATGTAGACGGCATTCTCGTTCCGGGCGGATTCGGGGACCGCGGAGTTGAAGGGAAAATCGCCGCCGTCAAATATGCCCGCGAGCAAAAGATCCCGTTCCTGGGCATTTGCCTCGGCATGCAGGTGGCGTCAATCGAGTATGCGAGAAACGTTCTCGGTCTCGAAGGCGCGCATTCGGCTGAAATCGATCCTTCAACACCGTATCCGATCATTGACCTTCTTCCAGAGCAAAAGGATATTGAAGATCTCGGCGGAACGCTTCGCCTCGGATTGTATCCGTGCAAGCTTCAAGAAGGCTCTAAAGCGTATGAAGCCTATCAGAATGAAGTCGTTTACGAGCGCCATCGCCACCGCTACGAATTCAACAATGAGTTCAGACAGCAGATGGAAGAAGCAGGATTTGTCTTCTCAGGGACAAGCCCTGACGGCCGCCTCGTCGAAATCATTGAGCTGAAAGACCACCCGTGGTTTGTCGCGTCACAGTTCCATCCTGAGTTCACTTCAAGACCGACAAGACCTCAAGCATTGTTCAGAGACTTTGTGCACGCTTCATTAAAAGCTTCAGAGAAGCTGTAAAACCATAAAAAAAGCCTGTCAGCTCGTTTGCTGACAGGCTTTTTTCAGCTTTTGCCGCATATGTAAGGCCGGCCTCATCCATGATTAGTTTCCTATAGGCAGCTATTTTTATTGGTATTCCTGCAAAATTTCCTTTAATGTAAAGGACAGGGCATGATATACGTAAAGGCAGACCATCAGGGACGGAAATCCGAACCTTGTTCCGTCTTCATCCGGAAGAAGCGGCATTTTCAGCTTAGAATCGATATGGACGTCGGCGAATGCAGCGATCGGCGCGCCGTCTTTTCCCGAAGGGGATACGGCCACGAGCCCGACCCCTTTTTCATTCAGCTTTTCCGCCATGTTCAGCTCGTTTTCATCCGCTGAAGCCGCACAGAACATCAGCACTTTGTCCGCCGTTTGAAAAGCCGGCCAGTTTTCTTCATCCTGCGGAAGCGGTTTGACGGAAGGAAACGGTTCAGAACTGTAAAGCGCTTCTTTTAAAATGCCCTCCAATTCATTTTTTCCATATACATAAACCGAGTGGTCGCTGATGACCGCCTGAGCCAACAGCCGGGCTCCGTCTTCGATCGATTGGGCTTCCCCCTCTTGAATCCGATTGAAGATTCCCGACAATTGAGTGGTGAAAATTTTAAGCAAGCTGACTCCTCCTTTTTTACTGTCTGTTCATTATATAACAAAAGAGAATCATGGGAAAAATCCTCTAAATATGTCGCAAACTTAAATTTTTTAATTAAAGGAAAAGGGAAAAACAAAACAGAATAGATAAACTACTGCTTAATTTTGGCGAAAATTATAATTATAGAGGTGTAGAAAAATGAATGAAAAGATTTTAATTGTCGATGACCAGTACGGGATTCGGGTTTTGCTTAATGAGGTTTTCAATAAAGAAGGGTACAAAACCTTCCAGGCCGCAAACGGAATCCAGGCTCTCGATATTGTCAAAAAAGAACGGCCCGACCTGGTTTTGCTTGATATGAAAATACCGGGAATGGATGGAATCGAAATTTTAAAAAGAATGAAAGTCATAGATGAAGGCATCCGCGTCATTATTATGACGGCGTACGGAGAGCTCGACATGATTCAGGAATCAAAGGAGCTGGGCGCCCTGACCCACTTTGCAAAGCCTTTTGACATCGATGAAATCCGCGATGCGGTCAAAACGTATCTTCCCATTAAATCCAACGGCTGACAGAACGAAAAGTTTTTGATCTTGTCACAAGCGATGATGTTGCCGATTTGTCGATAAATTGTTATTCTATATAAGTAGAGAAAAGCTATCTAACGTTTAATGAACAAAACATTTTACATATGGCAGGTTTTTCTGGTCATGCTAGATAGGTGAGGAAGCTTTTTTCGAAAAAAGCAAATCAGGCTACATAAGGAGGACTTTCGACATGCCTTTAGTATCTATGACGGAAATGTTGAACAAAGCAAAAGAGAACGGATATGCTGTCGGACAATTTAATCTAAATAACCTTGAGTTTACACAAGCGATTTTACAGGCTGCTGAAGAAGAAAAATCCCCTGTTATCCTTGGCGTATCTGAAGGTGCCGGACGCTACATGGGCGGATTCAAAACCGTCGTTGCGATGGTAAAAGCGCTGATGGAGGAATACAAAGTGACCGTTCCGGTTGCGATCCATTTAGACCACGGTTCAAGCTTCGAATCTTGCGCCAAAGCGATCCATGCGGGATTCACTTCAGTTATGATCGACGCTTCCCACCATCCTTTTGAAGAGAACGTTGCAACAACTGCAAAAGTGGTTGAGCTTGCTCATTTCCACGGTGTCTCAGTTGAAGCTGAGCTTGGAACTGTAGGCGGACAGGAAGACGATGTCGTTGCTGACGGCGTCATCTACGCAGATCCAAATGAATGTAAGGAGCTTGTTAAGCGCACAGGCATCGACTGCCTTGCACCTGCATTAGGTTCGGTTCACGGCCCTTACAAAGGCGAGCCAAACCTTGGCTTCAAAGAAATGGAAGAAATCGGAAAAACAACTGGTCTTCCGCTCGTTCTTCACGGCGGCACAGGCATTCCGACTGCCGACATTAAGAAAGCAATTTCTTTGGGTACGGCAAAAATCAACGTGAACACTGAAAACCAAATCGCTTCCGCGAAAGCTGTTCGCGAAACGCTGGCTGCAAAACCGGAAGAGTACGATCCGCGCAAATACCTCGGACCTGCTCGCGATGCGATCAAAGAAACGGTTATCGGCAAAATGCGCGAATTTGGTTCTTCAAACAAAGCATAATGACATTTTGAAAAACGTCCGCTTCTCCGTGGAGCAGGGCGTTTTCGGGGAGACACAAGTTTCCCGCCCGGTTAAAAGCCGCCTGGTAGCGACAGGCGGTTTTATCCATATCATCCGGAAAGCGCAAACATGTTCCACAGTTCAGACATTTTCATGACAGGAGGTTTTATCAATATGCTGTTTTTTATTGATACCGCAAATATTAACGAAATCAAAGAGGCTCATTCTCTCGGCGTGCTTGCAGGGGTTACGACAAACCCCAGCTTAGTGGCAAAAGAAAACGTTTCGTTCCATGATCGCCTGCGTGAAATTACCGAGGTGGTTTCAGGTTCCGTCAGCGCTGAGGTTATTTCCCTGAAAGCGGAAGAGATGATTGAAGAAGGAAAAGAACTTGCGAAAATAGCGCCGAACATTACGGTGAAAATTCCGATGACGCCGGACGGTCTGAAAGCCGTTAAAGCGTTGACAGATCTCGGCATCAAAACAAATGTAACGCTGATCTTCAGCGCAAACCAGGCGCTTTTGGCAGCAAGGGCGGGCGCTACTTATGTTTCCCCGTTCCTCGGGCGGCTGGATGACATCGGTCATAACGGCCTTGATCTCATCAGCGAAGTCAAACAGATTTTTGATGTGCACGGTTTGGATACGCAAATCATCGCCGCATCAATCCGCCATCCGCAGCACGTGACAGAAGCTGCATTAAGAGGGGCGCACATCGGCACGATGCCGCTGAAAGTCATTTACCAGCTGGCGAAGCACCCGCTGACTGATAAAGGAATCGAGCAGTTTTTAGCTGACTGGAATAAATAAAGCAAAGAGGCTGAATGTGAGTGGCAAGTGGAGGCGATCCCTCCGTTTGTCACCATTTTGTCTTGCAAAGAGAATTGACGGTTTTAACGCAGAGAACCTTGCCGCGCGAGAGCCCCGCAATATCTTCCTGATAAATTTTGAAATGTGTTGTATTCTTTCTCTTTTAATTGGATAGATTTTGAAAAGAACCATCTATTTTTAGTTAAATCATTGTACGCTCCATTAGCTATCTTCTTTAAGGAAGGAGACGATCATGGAAAAGTTAAATATAGCTGGTGGCGATCCTTTAAATGGAACAGTGCATATAAGCGGAGCCAAAAACAGCGCTGTCGCACTCATCCCCGCGACAATTTTGGCTGATTCGACAGTTACCCTTGAAGGCCTTCCCCACATATCTGACATTCTCACGCTTCGCGATCTGCTGAGGGAGATCGGCGGGAATGTTCATTTCGAAAAGGGAGAAATGGTCGTTGATCCTGCACCGATGATCAGCATGCCCTTGCCGAACGGGAAAGTCAAACAGCTTCGGGCTTCTTACTACTTGATGGGAGCGATGCTCGGCCGCTTTAAAAAGGCGGTTATCGGCCTTCCTGGAGGCTGCCATCTCGGTCCGAGGCCGATTGATCAGCATATCAAAGGTTTTGAGGCGCTCGGAGCAGAAGTGACGAATGAACAAGGTGCGATTTATTTGCGTGCAGAGGAATTAAAGGGCGCGAGAATTTATCTTGATGTCGTCAGTGTTGGAGCAACGATCAACATTATGCTGGCTGCAGTACTCGCCAAAGGCAGAACCGTGATTGAAAATGCTGCGAAGGAACCGGAAATCATCGATGTCGCCACCCTGTTAACGAGCATGGGGGCAAAAATCAAAGGAGCCGGAACGGATGTGATTCGCATCGAAGGCGTCGAATCTCTTCACGGCTGCCGCCACTCGATTATTCCGGACCGGATTGAAGCCGGGACCTTCATGATTGCAGCTGCTTCCATGGGGCAGGAAGTGCTGATTGATAATGTGATACCCACGCATTTGGAATCACTGATCGCCAAGCTTCGCGAGATGGGCGTTCGAATCGAGGAGAGCAGCGAGCAGATTCTGATGATCGGCGGACAGAAGGAGCTGAAGCCGGTCGACCTTAAAACGCTCGTGTATCCGGGATTCCCGACGGATTTGCAGCAGCCGATGACTTCGCTTTTAACGAAGGCAAACGGGACAAGCGTTGTCACCGACACCATTTATTCCGCGCGCTTTAAGCATATTGACGAGCTGCGGCGGATGGGTGCATCGATGAAGGTTGAGGGAAGATCGGCGATCATTACGGGGCCAGTTCCCCTTCAAGGCGCAAAAGTAAAAGCGAGCGATCTCAGAGCCGGAGCCTGTCTCGTCGTGGCCGGACTGATGGCGGAAGGAATCACCGAAATTACTGGTCTTGAACACCTTGACAGAGGATACAGCATGCTCGAGGAAAAGCTGACAAACCTCGGTGCGACGGTCTGGCGCGAGAAGCTGACAGATCAGGAAATTGAGCAGCTCCAGAATTCCTAGCGGATGAAAACAACGAATGATCATACACAAACCGATTTTAGGGTGAGAGGAGATTAGATAGGAATGGAAAGAAGCTTATCAATGGAACTTGTACGTGTAACGGAGGCGGCGGCGCTGAAGTCGGCCCGTTGGATGGGAAGGGGTAAAAAAGACGAAGCGGATGACGCGGCCACAAGTGCCATGAGGGATGTATTTGACACCATTCCGATGAAGGGGACGGTCGTCATCGGGGAAGGCGAAATGGATGAAGCTCCTATGCTTTATATCGGAGAAAAGCTTGGGAACGGCTATGGCCCCCGTGTGGACGTAGCGGTTGACCCCCTTGAAGGGACAAATATCGTGGCGAGCGGCGGCTGGAATGCTCTCGCCGTTATCGCTGTAGCAGATCACGGGAATTTGCTCAATGCGCCTGACATGTATATGGATAAAATCGCCGTGGGCCCCGAAGCGGTCGGCTGCATCGATATTGAGGCGCCTGTGATTGATAATTTGAAGGCCGTGGCGAAAGCGAAAAACAAAGATATCGAAGATGTCGTAGCGACCATTTTGAACCGTCCGCGCCATGAGAAGATCATTCACGAACTCCGGGAAGCCGGCGCAAGGATCAAGCTGATCAATGACGGCGATGTAGCCGCAGCGATCAACACTGCTTTTGACCATACGGGCGTTGATATTTTATTCGGATCAGGAGGCGCGCCGGAAGGGGTTTTATCCGCAGTTGCCCTGAAAGCCCTCGGAGGAGAAATCCACGGGAAGCTGCTTCCGCAAAATGAAGAAGAGCTTAAACGATGCGAGAAAATGGGTCTTGATACGTCAAAAGTGCTTCGGATGGAGGACCTCGTCAAAGGCGATGATGCGATTTTTGCCGCGACGGGCGTGACGGACGGAGAGCTGCTGCGCGGCGTCCAATTTAAAGGATCTGTCGGAACCACGCACAGCGTCGTCATGAGGGCAAAATCAGGAACCGTCCGATTTGTAGACGGAAGACACAGTCTCAAGAAAAAACCGAACTTGGTCATCCGGCCTTAAAGGGAAAGAAAAAGCGGGGAATATTAACCCGCTTTTCCCCTGTATATAGCCATATGAATTGAACGAATATCGATCCTCTGATACAATTCAGGCAGCCTTCGTTTTCAAAACAGGGTCATCTCTATCAATTTTATGTCAAAACACAAATCAAGTTGAATATGATCGTCAAATAAGGTAAAAATAAAGAGTGCTGCGAAATTTGTTCCGGGCACCCCGAAGAGGGAGCCAAAATTCCTGCCGCATCAACACGATATGCGATAAAATCTTCTCTTGTTTCAGTCCTCGCTTCTTTCTCGACCATACTTATAATCCTTTTCAATTCGACGATATATATGGGTGGAAGCGTTGCCGATAGAAGCTGAATCGGCTGTATCAATAAAATCGTCTCTTTTAGTATGCTAATGGGACGAAAGCAAATATTTATGAAGCGTGGTGTTCTTAGTGAAAGATGTATCCATTTCATCTTTGGAAAATATGAAATTAAAAGAGCTGTATGAGCTGGCAAGGCACTATAAAATCTCGTATTACAGCAAACTGACAAAAAAAGAGCTGATTTTTGCCATTCTGAAGGCCAATGCCGAACAGGAAGATCTTCTGTTTATGGAAGGCGTCTTGGAAATCATCCAGTCGGAAGGCTTTGGATTCTTGAGGCCGATTAATTATTCCCCGAGCTCAGAGGATATCTACATTTCCGCATCCCAAATCCGCCGTTTCGATTTGAGAAACGGTGATAAAGTATCCGGGAAGGTCCGACCTCCAAAAGAAAATGAACGGTACTACGGTCTGCTCCACGTTGAAGCCGTCAACGGAGATGACCCCGAATCAGCCAAAGAACGCGTGCATTTTCCGGCCTTAACGCCTCTGTACCCGGATCGCCAAATGGTGCTGGAAACGAAGCCTAATCATCTGTCAACACGCATCATGGACATGATGGCGCCTGTCGGCTTTGGCCAGCGCGGTTTAATTGTCGCTCCGCCTAAAGCGGGTAAAACGATCCTGTTAAAAGAAATCGCTAACAGCATCACGACCAATCATCCGGAAGCAGAGCTGATCGTGCTTCTGATTGATGAAAGACCTGAAGAAGTCACCGATATTGAACGCTCTGTGGCCGGTGACGTTGTCAGCTCGACGTTTGACGAAGTGCCGGAAAACCATATTAAAGTGGCCGAACTCGTATTGGAACGTGCCATGAGGCTCGTCGAGCATAAAAAAGACGTCGTCATTTTAATGGACAGCATTACAAGACTGGCCCGCGCGTACAATTTAGTCATTCCGCCAAGCGGCAGAACCTTGTCAGGGGGAATTGACCCAGGGGCATTCCACCGTCCGAAACGCTTCTTTGGGGCAGCCCGGAACATTGAAGAGGGCGGAAGCTTAACGATATTGGCAACAGCTCTCGTCGACACGGGTTCACGCATGGATGACGTCATTTATGAAGAGTTTAAAGGAACAGGCAACATGGAGCTTCACCTTGACCGTTCTCTTGCAGAAAGAAGAATTTTTCCTGCCATTGATATCCGCCGTTCGGGTACGCGCAAAGAAGAGCTTCTCGTTCCGAAAGAACATCTTGACCGCCTGTGGTCCATTCGCAAAACGATGTCAGACACGCCGGACTTTGTCGAGAAATTCATGAGAAAAATGAAAAAAACCAAATCAAATCAGGAATTCTTCGATATGCTGATCCAGGAATGGAAACAGTCCAACATGTCAGCTGCAAGACGCTAAACTTTCGTTTGCAAAACATCCGGAACGCTGTTATAATTCTATCATGTGCGTTCCGGAGATTTTGTCCGGAATAATAACTCTGTTTCCGAATTGGATTCAGGGCGGAAGGAGATGACAGACATGAAAGCAGGAATTCATCCTAATTTCAAAAGAGCAACAGTGAAATGCGCTTGTGGAAACGAATTTGAAACAGGTTCAGTAAAAGAAGAGGTACGCGTTGAGATTTGTTCTGAATGCCATCCGTTCTACACTGGCCGCCAAAAATTCGCTTCTGCTGATGGTCGTGTTGATCGCTTTAATAAAAAATACGGTCTTAAGTAATAATAGATACTACCAACAGGCAGGAATTGTTTCTTGCCTGTTTTTTACGTGCCGAAAATCGCTGGAGAGGGGTTATAGTTGAATGTACGTCATGAAGCAAAGCGGCTGGCTCGAACTCATCTGCGGAAGCATGTTCTCGGGCAAATCGGAAGAGCTGATCCGCCGGGTCAAAAGGGCGACCTTTGCAAAGCAGGAAGTGAAAGTGTTCAAGCCTGCGATCGATAATCGCTACAGCCGCGATTCCATCGTGTCTCATAATGGGACAGCCATTGTGTGCCACTCAATCACGTCTCCAAAAGAAATATTCGAACACATTAGCGAAAAAACGGATGTGATCGGCGTTGATGAAGTGCAGTTTTTTGATGAAACGATTGTCACAGCTTTAAACACCCTTGCCGATCAAGGTTACCGCGTCATTGCCGCCGGACTTGATCAAGATTTTCGCGGAGAGCCGTTCAGCGTTGTACCGGATCTCATGGCTTTGGCGGAAACGGTGACAAAGTTGCAAGCAGTATGTTCTGTATGCGGCTCACCTGCAAGCAGGACACAAAGGCTGATCAATGGAAAACCGGCCTCATATCACGATCCGATTATTCTGGTGGGCGCATCTGAAGCGTATGAAGCGCGCTGCCGTCATCACCATGAAGTTCCGGGTAAACCTGAATAGATTTTTTCAGGGAAACATCAAATACGTTTTGCAGAAAAAAATGGGGGAAAACACTTGGTAATAACAAGTGTTTTTTTTATTGAGTCCATATTATGGGATTAAGTGTAATTAAAAAACTTATTTAAGAATACGAAAAAATTATCTAATTTTCATCGCTTGAATTATGACAAAAGCAGGCATAAAATGACTTACTGTAGTAACAAAAATGTAAATAGATTTTAGGTATTGTTCAGATTATTGTCAAAAACGCGCGTACACATTTGACAAATCCAAGTGGAGAAGACAAATGCCTCTATCAGTCAGAGTAATTATTTCACCTTATTAACATTTTGAGAAAGAAGGTAATTAGCGTGAATAACATGAAAAGAACGAAGGAAGGATACTTAGAAACTTCTTTAAGAGGAAAAGACGTACTATCGATTCCTGCGTTAAATAAAGGGGTTGCATTTTCACCTGAAGAGAGAAAGGATCTCGGCCTTGAAGGTTTGCTGCCTCCAACAGTACTTAGTCTTGACCAGCAGGCGGAACGTGCTTATGAACAATTTTCGAAACAGCCTGACCGTCTTCGCCAAAACGTATACTTAAACGACCTTCAAAACCGAAACGAAGTTCTATTTTATAAATTATTGCAAAATCACCTGCGCGAAATGCTTCCGGTTGTTTATACACCGACTGTCGGGGAGGCGATTCAAGAATACAGCCATGAATATCGCAGACCGCACGGTGTCTATTTATCTATCGATGATATTGACGGCATTGAAACAGCGTTTAAAAACCTTCAAGCTTCAGCCGATGATATCGATTTGATCGTTGCAACAGACTCTGAAAGCATTCTCGGCATCGGCGACTGGGGTGTCGGAGGCATCAATATTGCGATCGGTAAGCTTGCCGTTTACACAGCAGCAGCTGGAATCGATCCAAATCGCGTAATTCCGGTTGTGCTTGATGTCGGAACGAACAACGAAAAGCTTCTGAACGATCCGTTATACATCGGAAACCGCCATCCTCGCGTAGAGGGCGAGCGCTATGACGAATTCATAGATGCTTATGTCAACACAGCATTAAAATTATTCCCTAATGCGCTTCTGCACTGGGAAGATTTTGGGAATAAAAACGCCCGCAAAATTATGGGTAAATATACTGATAAGATTTCAACGTTTAATGATGATATCCAAGGAACAGGTGCGGTTACGCTGGCGGCTGTTTTAGCGGCTGTTAAGAGAACCGGCACATCATTAAAAGATCATCGCGTCGTCATCTTCGGACCGGGTTCAGCCGGAATCGGAATTGCAGATCAGATCCGCGACACAATGGTTCTTGAAGGGCTGTCTGTTGAGGAAGCAAATCGGGCGTTCTGGACAGTCGATTACAGAGGATTGTTAGTCGAAGGCATGGACGATATCCGCGACTTCCAAGAACCATATTTGCGCAAAACGGACGAAGTGGCTGACTGGAAACGCAACGAAAAAGGCGAGATTTCTTTCGAAGAAGTCGTTCGCCAAGTGAAGCCGACGATCTTAATCGGAACATCCGGTGTGGCGGGAGCCTTCACTGAAGAAATCGTCAAAGAAATGGCGGCTCATACTGAACGTCCGGTTATTATGCCGATGTCCAACCCGACACCGCTTGCTGAAGCTGTTCCTGAAGACCTGTTCAAATGGACTGACGGAAAAGCGCTGGTCGCAACGGGAAGCCCGTTCGAGCCTGTCAATTACAACGGTGTAGCGCACGAAATCGGACAATCCAACAACGCTTTTGTATTCCCTGGACTGGGACTTGGAACGATCGTCGCAAAAGCGAAATTGATTACCAACGGAATGTTTGCAGCATCCGCAAATGCAGTTGCAAAAATGGTTGATAATGAGAAGCCTGGCGCAGGGCTTCTTCCAAAAATTGACGATCTCCAAGCCGTGTCCATTCAAGTGGCAATAGATGTTGTCAAAGCAGCTATTGAAGACGGAGTGGCACAAGTTCAGCCGGAAGATGTCGAAAAAGCAGTGCGCGATGCAATGTGGCGCCCGGAATACAAAACAATTGTTGCAAAACGCGACTAATATTTTTGATAGAGGAAATGATAAATGTAAATTCGGCGGCTGCGGCAGATATCCTGTTCGAACGCCGCCGTTACAAAACGGCTGAGGTCTTTGGACATTGCGTCCATGGCCTAAAGCCATTAAAGAGGGATCGGCAGCTTTGGACTCGCCTCCAAAGACCGCCGTTATTAAGTCCTTAAATAGGACAACATAGAGGAGGAAACAGCTGTGAGCTTTTTAAATATTTTAATCCTCCTTGCGCCAATATTTTTTGTTATTGCGCTGGGATGGTTTGCGGGTCATTTTGGAAGTTATGATGCTAAATCAGCAAAAGGGGTAAGTACGCTCGTTACGAAATATGCGCTTCCTGCTCACTTTGTGTCAAGCATCTTATCTACGCCGAAAGATAAATTTTATAGTCAAATTCCGTTGATGATTTCATTGATTGTCGGTATCGTCGGTTTTTACGTCATTATTTTACTTATTTTAAGATTTTTGTTTAAATACGATTTAACGGGTGCTTCAATGTTTTCATTAAACTCTGCCCAGCCGACATTCGCTTTTATGGGAATTCCTGTTTTGGGAAGCTTGTTCGGAATGCAGGAAGTTGCGATTCCGATCGCGATTACAGGAATCGTCGTCAATGCAATGCTCGATCCTTTGGCAATTATCGTAGGTACTGTAGGGCGTTCGTCTAAAAAACAAGACGAAAACAGCAACGAGAGCATTTGGAAAGTGACAGGAAAATCCATTTTGCACGGTTTGTCTGAGCCGCTTGCTTTTGCGCCGCTCGCAAGTATCATTCTTGTACTATTAGGTCTGCAAATTCCTGAATTGCCGCAGAAAATGCTTGATATGCTCGGAGACACAACGTCTGGTATCGCTCTGTTCGCAGTCGGTGTAACAGTCGGTATCCGCAATATCAAATTCAGCGTGCCTGCATTGAGCATCGCCTTGTTAAAGGTCGCTGCCCAGCCTGCCTTAATGTTTGTGATCGCCATGATTTTCGGTTTGTCTTCTGCCGACCTGACAAAAGCAGTGCTTCTTGTCGCATTCCCTGGTTCTGCAGTGGCTGCGATGATCGCTACAAACTTTGAAAGCCAGGAAGCGGAAACGGCATCTGCATTTGTGATCAGTGCGGTGCTGTCGATTATTTCACTGCCGATTTTAATCGCAATTACCGCTTAAAATAAAAAGCTTGCGAGCCGGTTACCGGCCTTGCAAGCTTTTTTTTCATTAAAAAGAGAAGATCGACTTAAACCTGCTTTTCGTTTTTTCTTCCCGTCTCGGGGGCGTGTCTTTTTCGATTTTACTGTTTTCCAATTCGCGTATTTTGAGTTCGAGTGCTTTGATGTGCTCCCGTTCTTCTTCGAGTTCGCGCCTTTGTTGAAGAAGCTGATAACTGACGACATCATCCGCTTTCTGCTCCAGCTTTCTTTCGAGTTCTGCGATTTTTTTCTGGAGCAGTTCCCGTTCAAGCTGTTCATGCCGCAAAAAGCGCTGCACCGTTTCTTCGATGGCTTGGCTGACGTGTTCCGGGGCGTTCGGCTGATCGGCATCATGCCTTTTGACCAGGAACCTTTTTTTAGGCCGATTCACCGTGACATCCTGCATAGGGGTTCCGTTTTTGAGCTGCTCTTTTACATCTTCCAAAACCGCGATGTCGTCATCAGTAAAGAAATAGTGGCCGAGCTCGTTTCGGGAAGCGGGCAATTGCAGATGTTTGACCCAGCGCTGCACCGTTTTTGTTGAGACGCCGAGTTTCTTTGCCGCATCGGACGTATTCATGGTCATTCCTCCTTTTGAATCTGTAGCTTTAATCTAACAGGGGTATTCGACCCGAATGGGAAGCTTCCTTCCCGTTAGACAAAAGAAGAAGGGATTCGGCAAAGAAATCGGTTTTTCTCCAGACTGTCCAAGCCTTATGCTTCATACAGCTCGAGAGGCAGGCCGTCGGGATCGGAGAAAAACGTAAACCGTTTGCCGGTTTCGGGGTCGGTGCGGACTGCTTCTGCCGTTATGCCTTTTTCCAGCAGTTTTGAGACGGCATGGTCGAGGTCGTCTGCCGCAAAAGCCAAATGGCGGAGGCCGGCCGCTTCAGGACGTGTCACGCGTTCAGGCGGATTCGGAAACGAAAACAGTTCAATGACGTACCGGCCGTTTAATGCGAGATCGAGCTTATGCGAATCTCTGTCTTTTCGATAAGTTTCGGCGATGATCTCAAGGCCGAGCTTGTCGACATAAAATGCTTTTGAGGCTTCATAATCTGAGCAGATAATGGCGATGTGATGGATCGATTTCAGCATGGGAAAAGCTCCTTTTTTCTTAACAGTATAACAAATCCTATGATTTGCCATGTGGTTTTGACGGGGAAGCCCCCCTATACTATAATTAGAATGTTACGCACAGCAAACAGAGGTGAAGAGCGTGTTAGACCGTTTAAAATCAATAGAAGACCGTTACGAAAAATTAAATGAACTGTTAAGCGATCCGGAGGTCGTAAACGATCCGAAGAAGCTTAGAGAATATTCAAAAGAACAATCTGATCTGCAGGAAACAGTTGAGGTATATAGACGTTATCGAAACGCATCCGAGCAGCTGGATGATGCGAAGGTGATGCTTGAAGAAAAGCTTGATCAAGAGATGCGCGAGATGGTAAAAGAAGAGATTTCAGAGCTGCAGGAAGAAATCGAAACGCTGACAGACAAGCTGAAGGTCCTGCTTATTCCGAAAGATCCGAACGATGACAAAAACGTCATTATGGAAATCCGCGGCGCGGCTGGCGGTGAGGAAGCGGCTTTATTTGCCGGAAACCTGTACCGGATGTACACCCGCTATGCCGAGCTGCAAGGCTGGAAAACAGAAGTGATGGAGGCCAATGTGACCGGCACGGGCGGCTATAAAGAGATTATTTTTATGATCAATGGAAACGGCGCGTACTCAAGGCTTAAGTATGAGAACGGTGCACACCGCGTACAGCGTGTTCCTGAAACCGAATCCGGAGGGCGGATCCATACGTCGACGGCAACCGTTGCCTGTCTCCCGGAAGCGGAGGAAGTCGAAGTCGAAATCCATGAGAAAGATATTCGCGTCGATACTTTCGCCTCAAGCGGACCGGGGGGACAAAGCGTAAACACGACGATGTCCGCCGTCCGCCTGACGCACATTCCGACGGGGGTTGTCGTCTCATGCCAAGATGAGAAATCACAAATTAAAAACAAGGAAAAAGCGATGAAGGTATTGCGCGCGCGGATTTATGACAAATTCCAGCAAGAGGCGCAGGCTGAATATGATCAAAACCGTAAATCGGCGGTCGGTACGGGAGACCGTTCCGAGCGTATCCGCACGTACAATTTTCCGCAAAACCGCGTGACGGATCACCGCATCGGCCTTACGATTCAGAAGCTCGACCAAATACTCGAAGGCAAGCTTGATGAAGTGATTGACGCCCTGATTGTTGAGGATCAGGCAAGCAAGCTTCAACAGTCGGAGAGCTAAGATGAAAACGGTTTTCGAAGCCCTCAAGTGGGCTTCTTCTTATTTAATTGAAGCGGGCAGAGATCAAAACGCCGCGGAAATTTTGCTGACAGATCAGCTGAACATCGACCGCAGCAAACTGCTGGCAAGCTTCCATGATGTCATATCAGAATCTGATTTTTTGAAGTTTAAAAAGTCTGTCGAGCTTCATCGTCAAGGAGTGCCTGTTCAATATATCACCGGAAAAGAGTCCTTTTACGGACGGGAATTTTCGGTAAATGAACACGTTCTGATTCCGCGTCCTGAAACAGAGGAGGTCGTTGAAGCGGTTCTTTCCGAAGCGGAAAGAGTTTTTCCCGGAACGGAGCGCCTTAAAGCCGTCGACGTCGGTACTGGGAGCGGGGCGATTGCGGTGACCCTTGCGCTTGAGAGCCCGCGTTTTTCCGTTACGGCGACGGATATTTCGGAACAGGCTTTAAGTACGGCAAGACACAACGCTTGCCGGCTTGGAGCGAAAGTGGATTTCATCGGCGGCGATTTACTTGAGCCGCTTATCAAGCAAAACAAAAAAGCGGATGTCATTGTGTCGAATCCTCCTTATATATCTGAGGAAGACATGAGGACGCTGTCCGATGTCGTCCGTCTTCATGAACCTGCGGGAGCCTTGACGGACGGTGCTGACGGATTGCAGTTTTATAAGCGTTTCATGAAAGAAATTCCTTTTGTCATTGGAGATAAAGCGCTGGTTGTTTTTGAAATCGGCTGGACGCAGGGGAGCGCCGTCAGGGACATGTTTCACCGTTTCTTTCCTGATGCGGACGTCCAGGTGAAAAAGGACCTGAATGGAAAAGACCGAATCGTCTGCGCTGCAATCGAAAAAGGCCGGATGTCTCCGGCGCAATAAGAAGCAGATCGTCTGTTCAGGCGGTCTGCTTTTCTGTTTTCAAGAGGTGATTTTATCGGAATAAAATAAAAAATAGTTCAAGATTAATATATACCCTAAACAGATTGTCTTATTTTTAATGTAGGGGACAGTGTCACGACATTCCTCTGTAAGCTGCTTTCCCCACTCAGAAGGTTTACCATTGCACATACTGCTCTTTGAGCCAGCTCTTCAACAGGTATATCGATTGTCGTGATTTCCGGATCGGTCACCTCACAGATCGATTGATTGTCATATCCAAGCACTGCAAGCTGCTTTGGCACTTCATATTGATAATACAGGGCCCTTTTAATAATTCCTGCGGCCACTTGGTCGTTTCCCGTAAAAATGGCGGTCGGCTTTTCGGACATGTGGTGGATCTGGTCCATAATGCGGAAGCCGTCATGAATGGTAAATGCGTGGCTGAACATCCACTTCTCCTGGAAACGTAAACCTGCATCAGACAATGCTTTCATAAACCCTTCTTTTCTCATAATCTGGGCCTTGCTGTGTATCGTGTCACAGCAAAAGGCCATTAAATGATGCCCCTTTTGAATAAAAAGCTCCGTTCCTTTATATCCGGCTTCGAATTCGTCATAGCAGATCACCGGCACGTCCGCTTCGGCGTGGAATTCATTTGCCAAGACTGCGGGACCGTATTTGAGGTATTTTTTGATGACATCCCATTCATTTTCAAGGCTGCATAACATGACGCCGTCGACTTCTTTCCTCTTGAGCAGCTCCAGTACTTTCAGTTCATTCTGCTTTTGATAAAACGTCTGAAACACAATGACTTTGTATTGGTATTTCAGCGCCTCAGCGGACATATGCTTCATGAGCTGCGCGAAGAATGGGTGGTCCGCGTGAGGGACGGACACTGCGAGAAACATCGTTTTGTTGGATCTAAGCTTTCGTGCAGACATGTTCGGGATGTAGTCCAATTTTTCGATGACTTCCAAAACCCGCTTCCTTTTTTCTTCAGATACATAGGGATGATCGTTCAGTACCCTTGAAACAGTTGTTTTTGACACATTGCTTAATTTTGCAATTTCATCAATCGTAGGCATAAAATCACTTCCTGAAAAAAAGAGTTGTTATGGTATCGATTCCATCATTTAAGATATGTCATGAAATAGACAATTTCCTATGGGGTGAAATTGATGAAAACCGCAAGCGAAAACATGACTTGCACAAGCAAACAGCTATTTGTGCTTCTGAATGAATGATTTGAAGGAAGGGAAGCTCGCTTGTGAATGCCGTATAGACGACACACTGGCCAATCAAAAATGAAAAGAGACATGCTGCAGGACCAATTCGACATGACCGTCAATTTGCTGAACAGAATGGATTTCCCGCCCTCCAGAGTTGATTTTATGCCGCTTCATCAAATAATCTTAAAAGCTTATATTTAGCAGATCGTTATATTGTGCATTTGCAGCAGTATGAAGACAGAGGTCTGATCAAACTGCTGCAAATGACCGATGATCACGCATGGCATTTGTTTGCAATAAAAATAATAAACGGAAATCGAGACCGAGTCAAAGATATGATGCTTAAATTTCACAATGTCAAAACAGATATATACTACTCGATTTTATCCCATCATCAGCACAAATCGCTTCCGGTCACTGAATCAGTGCGTAAACAAATGCTTCAGCGTCCTCTCTATTCTGGACTTTACCGCAGAAGAACAAAAAAAGTAATGGAGGCTTTAATTGATGTCGTATCATGAAACACTTTCTTTTCACACCTTGCAGCAAGTAAACAAACCGAAGTACGCCGTATTTTGCGATTTTGATGAGACATATTTCGCCCACAGCATCACCGATGAATCGAGAAAAGCGCTTATGGACCTTGAAACATTTATTCATTCGCACCATCTTGATCACAAGATTTTGCTCGGCTGGGTGACCGGGAGCAGCCTATCATCCGTTCTTGCAAAAATGAAGCGGGGAGGCTTTCGTTATCTTCCGCATTTTATAGCCAGTGATCTTGGCACTGACATCACCTATTTCTCTGAAGAAGGTCAAGACTCTGATGAAGATTGGGAAGCCCGATTGCAAGAATCAAATTTCTCCCATGAGCTTGTCGAAGAAATCATGCGGACTCTCTCTAAAAAATATGAGATTGCGCTTGTGCCTCAGACTCAGCATGGTTTTTCCCGCTATAAAATCAACTATTACTATACATCGTCGGATGAGAGCACAGATAAGAGAGCGCTTGAAGCCGTCAGGCGGCTTGCAAGAGAGCATGGAATAGGAGTGAATATCAACCGCTGCAACCCTTTGGCAGGCGATCCGGAAAACAGCTATGATGTGGACTTTATCCCCTTACGGACGGGCAAACCGTACATTGTGGATTTTATATTGGATAAATTCGAGATAGAGAGGAAGAATTCATTTGCTTTCGGCGACAGCGGAAACGATGTGGATATGCTTAAAAAAACCGGACATGGTTATCTGGTGGGGAATGCGACAGCGGAAGCCAAGTCGCTCCATTCCCGTATTACAGAAGGTAGCTATACGGCTGGAATTTTAGAAGTGCTAAAAGCCAATATCAAACGATAAGAAGTGTCCTTAAATGCACAAAAACCGATGAGTGCGGCTTTAGCATAGAGGTCAACTGCCAAAACGGCGTATTTTACTATCATTCGCGACAGAAAAATGAGTTTTCTGCTTAAGACTGGGCTAACCGAGCGGATGATAGCGATGCCGGACACGTGGCTGACAGACACTGAAAATGAATTTTACGGATGGGCCGATTCCTTCAGAGTTCAGCTGATCCAATGGATGAAGCAATTTCAACTCTCTTGCCACTTTTGAAGATGGATACAAAACGGGAGTTCTATTTAAATGAATTTTTCAATAAAGGTCAGCAGTTGTCCCTTTCAAAACAAGCAAACTAAGCATTTATGAAAAACCCTTGCCGGCCGTACCAATGGCCGCAAGGGTTTTATGTCTGCAACGAAGGAGTGAATCAAATGAAAAAAATATTTCTATTCGGCTGTTCGTTTTATTTTCTTGTAGGGATTATCCATATCCTGCTGGGGAGCCTGTCGCCGTATATCATTCAAGAATATCAACGGGGTCTTCACGATCTATCCTTCCTGATCTTTTTTCAATTCACCGGTTTTTTAAACGGCGTTCTGCTTGCGCCGATATTTGTCAGACGCACCTCTCATGCTGTTGTATTGACGTTTGGTCTTCTTCTCATTCTCATTACGCTTTTAGGCGTCTTCCTTTTTGATATGTTCATCTTTTTCATCATCATGGGGTTTTTGCTGGGCTTTGGCGCGGGCACTTTAGAAACAACGGTGGGAGCATATGTAATTACGCAGTATAAAAATGCGAAAGGGATGAATATTTTGGAGGTTTTTTTCGGATTAGGCGCTTTGCTTTTTCCATTTCTAATTTATATCCTTACGGAACGATATACTTGGCATTTCCCCTTGTACGCTCTATTTATCTTCGTTTTTGCGCTTACGTGCATGTGGGCGGTTTATTTGCGCAAAAAAACCCCCGACACTACATCCGGTCAAACGGCTGATCAAGTAGAACCGACTGCCTCAGCCATATTTGAAATCGGAAGAAAGGAAAAAAACATTCTCCTCTTTCTCATTTTCGCTTTTGTTTATGCGGGTATTGAGACCAATTTCGCAAACTTTCTGCCGGCGCTGATGCTTGAAAAAGGAGCCGGGGACATCAGCGTGATCAGCGTTTCGCTTTTTTGGACCGGAATAGTGTGCGGACGTTTGCTAACAAGTATTTTGGGCGGTCGCTTAACATCTGTTTCCTTTCTGATCTTCAGCGCCGCAGCTTTGACCGCTTTGCTTTTGATCTTGGCGTACTTTCCGGTTCACAAAACACAGCTGCTCCTTGTATTTTTCATCGGGCTGTCAGCAGCCGGTATTTTTCCGTGCGCTGTCACTCTGGCCTCGTTGGCTGGAAGGCCTTTTACAGAAGAAATAACCAGTTTCTTCATTTCATCCGCAAGCTTAGGCGGAGCACTTCTTTCTTTCTTGATCGGGTGGGCGCTTGATGTCAGCGCAGCCGCTGTCTTTCCGTTTCTATTGTTCGTCGGATTGGGGGGCTTGCTGCTGGTGATCAGCGCGGTGATTTTTTTATCAGGTCTGCAAAAAAACAAGCAGAGCCATTTGGATATGTAGACCTTTTAGGGAGAGATTGCAAGCTTAGTAGGATTTTTTTCAGCATCCGTTTAAAACGTTCCATCTTTGACCATAATGTTGCTAGAAAAGGTTGAAGAACGGAGAGGAACGGTGGGGAAAATGAAGAAATCAAACATTGCCTGTATGTATATTTTTCTATTATTAATAGGAGCGCTTGCAAATCTGACGGCGGAAGAGACGGCCCAATCATCAGGCGGAAAGCCTGCCGTGATTCCTGATGAAGCGATTAGGCTTCGGATTTTGGCAAACAGCGACAGCGGCAGCGACCAAAGCATCAAACGCAAAATCAGGGATGAGGTCAATAAACAAATTACGAAATGGGTGGAAAACCTGACCTCGGTTGAGGAAGCGAGAAAACTTATCAGGTCAAAGCTGCCCGAAATCAAAGAGGTTGCCAAGAACATCATGAAACGCGAAAATGTCCGGCAATCCGTGTCTGTCCGTTTTGATCGAGTTTCATTTCCGACAAAGCTTTACGGCAATATGGTGTATCCGGCCGGAGAATATGAAGCGGTTTTAATCACGCTCGGAAAAGGAGAGGGAGCAAACTGGTGGTGCGTCCTGTTTCCGCCGCTGTGCTTTCTTGACTTTTCGAATGGGGAAGCCGTGAAGTCGCCTGAAGACGAACAAACCGCTGCCGGGGAACGGCATGAAGAGAAAGAAGCCGCAGCGGATACAATGGCGTTAGGCAAAGAAAAAGAAGACGACAAAGAAGTTAAATTCTTTCTTGTCGAGTGGATTACCGGGCTGTTCTCTTGAAGAGACCGCCCTGCTTTCGAGCAGGGCGGTTTTTTTACTGTTTGAATTCTATTATTTTTGTTGCTGGTTATTCGAGCTCTTACGATATGATATAATTTTCCAAAACGGTGCGGGGAGGAAATGTGTCTATTGCTCCTTTCGGATGCGCCTTTATTGCGCGGCAGAAGAGAAAATGTCTTATCAATAGTGCAAATGTTTAGATTGTATACTTATTAAAGCGCGAGTTCCTGCTAATCAAGATTGAAAAATGAATAGTCGGTTTTCTTCCAAATCAAAAGGTATATTTTACTGTCGCCCTCATAGATTGAATAGAGAAGCTAAAAAACGGGGTGAAAAGATGTTCTACCAATTGAGGTTAGCGGATGCAAAAGACATGGATGCGATTGAATCCTTCTTAAAAGAGGCGGGGACAAGCCATAAAGGAATTGAAGCAAATCATGGCCAGTTCATCATGATGGAAGATCCCCAGAAGAAAATCGTCGCCTGCCTCGGGATGGAAGAATTTCAAAAGAAAAAAGGGCTTTTGCGCTCGCTTGTCGTTTCTGATCAGATCAGTCAGGCCCATATCGTCTCTCTGTTTCAAAGCATGCAGGCACTGTGTGACAAGAGGGAGATTCATACATTGTATTTAATCGCAAACAAGCGGACGTCCATGGATTTCTTAGAGGTGCTGGGCTTTAAACAAGCGGAAAACGTGCCGAATGAACTATATCATTCCGAACATGTCTCAGAATCTCTGAAGGTAAACGGAGCTGTTTTAATGGTAAAAACGTCAGCATAACAGCTGATTTATACACAGAGATATCCACGGTTTCAATAGCGTTATCCACAATTTGTGGACAACGCTTGTTTTCTTTGCGTGCATCTTTTATACTTTTCAACATGATTTATATGACTAATTAAGGTTTTTTAGTGTTTGTTAAGGGAGATCTGATATGAATGAATACAAAAGTATGGACTGTGGATGCAAAAGGTGATTTGTCCACAAACTATCCACAAATTACACAAGCGGCAATGCTGCTTCGCGATAATGAAACGGTTGCCTTTCCGACGGAAACGGTTTACGGCCTTGGTGCAAACGCAAAGAATACAGACGCCGTTGCCAAAATATACGAAGCAAAAGGACGGCCGAGCGACAATCCCCTCATTGTCCACATCGCCGATATCAGCCAGTTGAACGAATTTGCCGAGGTTGATTCAGAGAAGGCCAAAACGCTTATGGAACTGTTTTGGCCGGGGCCGCTGACGATCGTTCTGCCGTGCAGGGAAGGAGCGTTATCCACAAGGGTGACGGCCGGGCTTGCTACGGTGGCCGTCAGAATGCCCGATCATCCGGTTGCGCTCGAACTGATAAAGAGAGCAGGCGTTCCTGTCGCGGCTCCGAGCGCAAATGTATCCGGCAAACCGAGTCCGACGAAAGCAGAGCATGTCGTTCACGACTTGAACGGCCGGATCGCCGGGATCGTCGACGGCGGGCCTACCGGGGTGGGCGTGGAGTCAACGGTTGTTTCCTTCACCCGGGGCATGCCGGTTATTTTAAGGCCCGGCGGCGTCACAAAAGAGCAGCTCGAAACAGCAGTCGGTCCCGTCTTGATCGATCAGGGAATCACGGATGAAAAGAAAGCGCCGCTGGCGCCCGGAATGAAATACACCCATTACGCGCCGGAAGCGCCGCTTGCGATCGTAAAGGGAAGCCCTGAAGACATACAGAGGCTGATTGAGCAATACCGAAAAGACGGAATGAAAGTCGGCGTTCTCACCACAGAAGAGCGGGCAAGCGCATATCAGGCGGATGCCGTCCGCGTCTGCGGAAGGAGAGACCGCCTTGAAACGGTTGCTTCCGGGTTGTATGACGCTCTTCGCAGCTTTGACGAATGCGGGCTCGACTTTATTTTTGCCGAGTCTTTCCCTGAGGAAGGCGTGGGCCGTGCGGTAATGAACAGGCTGATGAAAGCGGCCGGACACCGTGTGATCGAAGCGTAGCTCGGGATTGTTCTATCCCTTATTGGACGTGCATAAGCTAGAAGAGCTGGCGTGTCCAAGGGGGAATCTCATGAATGTTGACGTGTTGATAGGTGAAATTTTGACGCTGAGTATCATGGCCTTTGCACTCGGCATGGATGCTTTTTCGGTGGGACTTGGAATGGGAATGGCCAGGCTGAGAAGAAGCCAAATCTTTCACATCGGCGTTATTATCGGATTGTTCCATCTGATCATGCCGCTTGGCGGAATGCTGGCAGGGCAGTTCCTGTCAGGCGCGCTCGGTGCGCTCGCAGGGTATATCGGCGGGGCTCTCCTTTTGGTGCTCGGCATTCAAATGATTGCCGCGTCTTTCAGTAACAAAGAGGAGCGGATCGTTTCTCCTTCCGGCTTCGGCCTCTTTATTTTTGCCGTCGGCGTCAGCCTTGACAGCTTTTCAGTCGGCCTCAGTCTGGGCCTTTACGGAACAAGGCCGATTTTAACGATCTGTTTATTCGGTTTGTTCAGCATGGTGTTAACATGGGCGGGGCTTTTGCTCGGAAAGCAAGTTCAAGCGTGGCTTGGCTCGTACAGCGAAGCGCTCGGCGGTGCCATTTTGCTCAGTTTTGGATTAAAGCTTTTGCTGCCCATTTAAAAAATAGGCGAAAGAATGCATTCGCTTTTCCATAACATAATAAAGTCGGCAAAGAGGGGGAAACCCCTCTTTTTGATTTCTGAAGCGGAATTTATTATTTTTCGGTTAAATCCATTATAATAAGGGAAAGGAGTGAACGAAATTGAACATACTATTTGTCTGTACTGGAAACACGTGCCGAAGCCCGATGGCTGAAGCGCTTTTTAAATCTGCGGCTTCCCGGAAAAAGCTGGACGTCTCCGTCAAATCGGCCGGATTGTTTGCTCCTGAAAACGGCAAGGCTTCATTGTACGCGGTCGAAGCTCTGTTTGAAAAAAATATCGCGCTCAATCATTCGTCAGCTCCGCTTTCCAAAGAAAAGGTCGAATGGGCCGATCTCGTTCTGACGATGACAGAGCAGCATAAGCATTTAGCGGAGCAGGAATATCCGAACCATCAAGGCAAAATCTTTACATTAAAAGAGTATGTCAAAGGGAAAACCGGAGACATCACCGATCCGTTCGGCGGATCCCTCAGCGATTATCAAAAAACAAGGGATGAGCTTGAGCATTTGCTGCATCAGCTTGCTGATAAGCTTTCCGGACACGCAAGGTGAAAGAAGCGGAGCCGGGCCCGGTTGCAAAACGGACCGCAGAGAGTAAAATAAGACATAATCAAACATCGCATATTAAAGACGTGTCAAACATTCAGCGCCCGGCGGCCGCCTTGTTTAACGGTCTTTCGCATCCTTTGCGACACATAAAATGAGGAGGAATCATCCCATGAAAGTAATCATTGCATCAGATCACGGCGGGATCAATATTAGAAAAGAAATCGTATCATTGATGGAAGAGCTGAACATCGAATATGAAGATTTGGGCTGTGAATGCGGTTCAGGATCTGTGGATTACCCGGATTATGCGTTTCCGGTCGCCCAAAAAGTGGCGAACGGAGAAGCGGACAGGGGGATTTTGATTTGCGGCACGGGCATCGGGATGAGCATTTCGGCCAATAAAGTCAAAGGCATCCGCTGCGCGCTTGTTCATGACGTATTCAGCGCCAAAATGACAAGAGAGCATAATGACACAAATGTTCTGGCAATGGGTGAAAGGGTGATCGGCCCGGGATTGGCGAGGGAAATCGCAAAAGTCTGGCTGACGACTGAATTTACGGCGGGTCGTCATGCGGTCCGCATCGGAAAAATCGCCGAATATGAAGACAAGCATATATAAAGGGTGTCATCGTTTATGAAAAATTTCGAACAGACGTGGACTTCTATTCTGGAAGAATTTCATAAAGAAGCGGTCTTGCGAGCCGGCCAGGTCGTTGTGATAGGATGCAGCACAAGCGAGGTGGCCGGCAAGCACATCGGAACGTCAGGAAGCGAAGAGATAGCTGCTGCGATCTACAGCGGTCTTGAGGCGCTTCGGCAAAAAACGGGCGCCGTTCTTGCATTCCAATGCTGCGAACATTTAAACAGAGCGCTGGTCGTTGAAGAAGAAACAGCCCGAGCCCTCCGCCTGCCGACCGTTTTTGCCGTTCCTGTTCCCAAGGCCGGGGGATCGATGGCCGCGTACGCGTTCAGAAAAATGAAAGCGCCGGTGCTTGTTGAAGAGATAAAAGCCGACGCGGGAATCGATATAGGCGACACGTTCATCGGAATGCATTTAAAACCTGTCGCAGTTCCCGTCCGCGTCTCCGAAAAGACGCTCGGCGAGGCGCATGTGACGCTTGCGCGGACAAGGCCCAAGCTGATTGGCGGAGCCCGGGCCGTTTATGAAACCGAATGACGCAAGCTGCCGGGTACCGATCATCCGGCTTTTTTCTTTTTTGAAATAATGTTTTTGCAAGCGATATGTCGAACTATACTATTCTTGTGATCTTTAAATATTCGGTTTTCGGAACAATAAAAAACGAATTTTAAAAATAATCTCTTACATTTGCATGAAAAACCGTGTACAATGAGATGGTATAATTAACGAAATGGAAACAGATAGGAGAGGATCTCGCTGATGAAACATTTAGCTGCGCAAGATGAACAAGTATTTCGCGCCATCCAGGATGAGCGGAAACGTCAACAGTCGAAGATTGAGCTGATTGCTTCAGAAAACTTCGTAAGCGAAGCGGTCATGGAAGCGCAAGGCTCCGTCTTAACAAATAAATATGCAGAAGGGTATCCCGGAAAGCGTTACTACGGCGGCTGCGAACATGTAGACGTTGCGGAAGACATCGCCCGCGACCGCGCGAAGCAAATTTTCGGTGCCGAGCATGTCAACGTTCAGCCTCATTCAGGAGCACAAGCAAACATGGCCGTATATTTCACCATTTTGGAGCACGGCGATACGGTGCTCGGAATGAATCTTGCCCACGGCGGACATTTGACGCACGGAAGCCCCGTTAACTTCAGCGGTGTTCAATACAACTTTGTAGAGTATGGCGTTGATAAAGAAACCCAATACATTGATTACGAAGATGTCCGTGAAAAAGCGCTCAAACATAAGCCTAAGCTGATCGTGGCCGGAGCGAGTGCATATCCGCGCACAATCGACTTCAAAAAGTTCCGCGAAATCGCCGATGAAATCGGAGCGTACGTGATGGTTGACATGGCGCATATCGCTGGGCTCGTTGCTGCGGGTCTTCACCCGAATCCTGTTCCTTATGCCGATTTTGTGACGACGACGACTCATAAAACACTGCGCGGCCCGCGCGGAGGTATGATCTTATGCCGCGAAGAGTTTGCAAAGCAGATTGATAAAGCGATCTTCCCTGGAATTCAAGGCGGACCGTTAATGCACGTGATCGCCGCGAAAGCTGTTTCCTTTGGCGAAGCCTTGAAAGACGAGTTCAAAACGTATGCGCAAAACGTCATCAACAACGCCAAGCGCTTGGCGGAGACATTGACGAAAGAGGGCATTCAGCTTGTTTCAGGCGGAACCGACAACCACCTTGTGCTTGTTGACCTTCGTTCTCTCGGCATTACGGGCAAAATCGCCGAAAATGTACTTGATGAAGTCGGAATAACAGTGAACAAAAACGCGATTCCGTATGATCCGGAAAAGCCTTTTGTCACAAGCGGAATTCGCGTCGGTACAGCAGCGGTTACAAGCCGCGGCTTTGACCTTGAAGCGATCGAAGAAGTGGGAGCGATTATCGCGCTCGCGCTGAAAAACCATGATGACAAGGCGAAGCTTGAAGAAGCGGAAAACCGCGTAAAAGCCCTGACAGACAAATTTCCTTTATATACAGGATTGGACTACTAAGATGAATCCCGCCGCCCCTTAAATGGGCGGCTTTTTGCCGTGTTTGCGCCGATTTTAGTTGAAACCTGCTGTTTTTTTTTGTAGAATCAATAGAAGTGTGAAAAAATGACCGTTTTTTCGGAAACAACAAAAAGGAGCTGAAAACGGAAATGGGAAAGGTATACGTATTTGACCACCCGCTTATACAGCATAAGCTTACATACATCCGCGATGTAAAGACCGGAACGAAAGAGTTCAGGGAGCTTGTGGACGAGGTTGCAACGCTGATGGCGTTTGAAATAACGCGCGATCTTCCTCTTCAAGAAGTCGATGTTGAAACACCTGTTCAAAAAGCTAAATCAAACGTGATCGCCGGTAAAAAACTCGGCGTTGTTCCGATTCTCAGAGCAGGGCTTGGAATGGTGGACGGCATTTTGAAGCTGATCCCGGCGGCAAAGGTCGGTCATGTGGGGCTTTACCGAGATCCAGAAACGCTAAAGCCTGTTGAATACTATGTCAAGCTTCCGTCTGATGTCGAAGAACGCGAATTCATCGTTGTTGATCCGATGCTTGCAACCGGTGGCTCGGCCGTCGAAGCGCTGAACAGCCTGAAGAAACGCGGTGCGAAAAACATCCGTTTTATGTGCCTGATCGCAGCACCGGAAGGCGTTGATGAAGTTCAGAAGCACCATCCGGACGTCGATATTTACATCGCTGCACTCGATGAAAAATTAAATGAAAAAGGATATATCGTTCCCGGCTTGGGCGATGCCGGAGACCGGATGTTCGGAACGAAATAAAGACAAGAAAATCCTGAAAAAGGGTTTTCTTTTTTTGTGTTTTATTCCATAATTAAACATGTATGCGGTAAATAAGGCGGAATTGTGAACATTTTGTGAGAAGCTTCCTGATTATGAAAAGTTTTTTAACTTTAAACAGATTGACACCTTAGGGGGGCTATTGTATGCTAAAATAGGCTATTATGATAAGGTTTTCATAGCGGTTATCATAATGACCAGTCCTCTGTTAAAATCCTTTGAAAACCCCATATTGGCAGGCGACAGACTGAATTTCACCCGACCAATTTCAGGGTGTGTGAAGTCTTGAACAGAACGCTTTGTTCTGTCGAATGGTCAACCGCCTAGTTTACCGTAATCATAGATAGATATATTAAAATTTTTCATCAGGAGCGTATTTAATGACCGATGCAAGTCTTTCATTCCGTAGGCAACAGAAATATATGTTATATATTTTAGCAGTCTGCGTGTTAGGCTATGGATTTTTGCCATATCAGGCGGTTTTTTTAGGCCTGATTACCGGCGCTGTTTTCGGCAATTTCAATCTCTGGCTGCTGACCAAGAGGATGCAGGCCTTTGACAAAGCAGTGGCGAAGGGCAAAATGATCCGCTCTCTCGGGACCGCCTCCAGACTGTGCAATGCCATCATAGCGGCGGCCATTGCTTTCAAATTTCCTGAGTATATTCATTTGGCAGGCGTCATTGTGGGGTTGATGACAATTTACCCTGTCATTATGATAGATTCCTTTATCCAGCTAAAACGTTCATCAATGGAAGAGAGGTGAAAACCCTTTGAATCACGAATCCAGAACAGTTGAGTTTCTAGGCCTTACCTTTGATTTAACAAGCGTTCTCATGATCACCGTAACAAGCATCATCGTCTTTCTGATAGCGGTGCTGACCACAAGAACACTTGCGATCCGCCCCGGGAAAGCACAGAACTTCATGGAGTGGATTGTCGATTTTGTGCGCAATATTATCGGCAGTACAATGGATCTTAAAATCGGCAGAGACTTTCTCGCCCTCGGCGTGACGCTTTTAATGTACATATTTGTTGCAAATATGCTCGGCCTGCCGTTTTCCATTACAGTCGGCCATGAATTATGGTGGAAATCGCCGACAGCAGATCCTGCGGTTACATTAACTCTTGCCGTAATGGTTGTGTCGCTGACCCATTATTACGGGGTGAAGAGAAAAGGGTTGAAGGAATACGCTTTGGATTTCGTCAGACCGATTCCGTACTTGGTTCCGCTGAAAATCATAGAAGAATTCGCGAACACATTAACATTGGGATTGCGTCTTTACGGTAACATTTTTGCCGGCGAAATTTTGCTCGGCCTATTGGCGGGACTGGCGACTAACTTCTATTCCCAAAACATTTTCCTGGGACTGGTCGGAACGGTTGGCGCGGTTGTGCCGATGATCGTTTGGCAGGCGTTCAGCTTGTTCGTAGGTACAATCCAGGCATTCATTTTCACGATGCTGACAATGGTTTACATGTCTCACAAAGTTAGTCATGAACATTAAAAATAAGACATATCCGATAAGGATAACAATTAAAGGAGGAACTTTTTCATGAATTTAATAGCAGCTGCAATCGCAATTGGATTAGGTGCACTTGGTGCAGGTATTGGTAACGGTTTGATCGTATCACGTACGGTAGAAGGCATCGCTCGCCAGCCTGAAGCTGGTAAAGAGTTAAGAACGCTTATGTTCATCGGGGTTGCATTGGTTGAGGCCCTTCCGATTATCGCCGTTGTAATTGCCTTCCTAGCATTCTTCGGCTAAAAGCCTAGATATCTTTAGTAAATGGCGAAGATCACTTATGGCCTTCGCCATTGCTTTATGGTTGCTTGAACTGTCCGGCCCGCAGGAAGCCCTCTTTTGATAGAGGGGGGTTTTTCAAACGGTCTTGAGAGATAATCTGCAAGAAGGGAGTTGCCGTATTCGATGTCTTTTATACCACAGGTTATGGGAGCAGGAGTTGGGTTTAACGCCGGAACGATGCTGTTCCAGCTTGTTGCCATGTTGATTTTATTAGCGCTCTTGAAGAAATACGCTTTAGGACCGCTGTTAAATATAATGAAAGAACGCGAAGACTACATCACAGGCGAAATTACGTCTGCCGAGAAAAAGCATGAAGAAGCGAAAAAACTCATTGAAGAGCAGCAGGCGCTTTTGAAGGAAGCACGCGAAGAATCCCATTCGCTCATTGAAAATGCGAAAAAACTGGGAGAGCAGCAAAAAGAAGAAATCATTAAGGCTGCGCGCCAGGAAGCGGAGCGCATGAAAGAATCCGCAAGAAGCGAGATCGTCAAGGAAAGAGATCAGGCTGTCAGCGCACTGCGCGAACAAGTGGCTTCACTTTCCGTCATGATCGCTTCGAAAGTAATCGAAAAAGAGCTGGACGAACAAGCTCAGGAAAAATTAATCCAGGATTATCTTAAAGAAGTAGGAGAAAGCCGATGAGCCAATCAGCTGTCTCAAAACGCTATGCAGCCGCTCTTTTTGATATCGCGCTTGAGTCCAAGCTTGTGAACGAAATAGAAGAAGAGCTGACCGTTGTTAAACAACTGTTTTCAGAGCATAAAAAACTGATCGCCGTGCTGAGCCATCCAAAAGTGCCGTCAGAAAAGAAAAAGCAAATCTTAAAAGATTCGTTCGGGTCTGCCTCGACTGCAGTCTTGAACACGCTGTACCTTTTGATTGACAGAAGCCGCATTTCGATCGTGCCGGATCTTGCCGACGAATATGTCAAAATGGCCAACAGGCATCGCCAGACAGAAGACGCGGTCGTGTATTCTGTCAAACCGCTCAGCGAAGAAGAAATTTTTTCTTTTTCCCAAGTGTTTGCAAAAAAAGCCGGAGCCGCTTCATTACGCGTGAAAAACGAAGTGGACCCGGATCTGATAGGCGGAGTGAAAATCCGCATTGGAAACCGCATCTATGACGGCAGCGTAAGCGGAAAGCTTGCCCGCATAGAGCGCCAATTAGCAGGTGAAAATCGAAAGAAGGGGTGAAACCTAAGTGAGCATCAAAGCTGAAGAAATTAGCACTCTCATAAAACAGCAAATTGAAAACTATCAGTCTGAAATAGAAGTTCACGACGTAGGTACGGTTATTCAGGTTGGTGACGGTATCGCACGCGTACACGGCCTTGACAACTGTATGTCAGGTGAGCTTGTTGAATTTTCAAACGGAGTTTTAGGCCTTGCCCAAAACCTTGAAGAATCCAACGTAGGTATCGTTATTTTAGGACCTTTCAAAGACATCCGCGAAGGCGATGAAGTGAAAAGAACGGGCCGGATTATGGAAGTCCCTGTCGGCGAAGAGCTGCTTGGACGCGTCGTCAATCCTCTAGGCCAGCCTGTCGACGGACTCGGTCCGGTGTTAACGAGCAAAACCCGTCCGATTGAAAGTCCGGCTCCGGGGGTTATGGATCGTAAATCCGTACACGAGCCGCTTCAAACGGGAATCAAATCAATCGATGCTTTAATTCCGATCGGCCGCGGCCAGCGTGAGCTGATTATCGGTGACCGTCAAACGGGTAAAACGTCGATTGCGATCGACACAATTCTGAATCAGAAAGACCAGGATATGATTTGTATCTATGTCGCGATCGGTCAGAAAGAATCAACAGTCCGCGGCGTTGTCGAAACGCTTCGCAAACACGGCGCCCTTGACTATACGATCGTTGTGACGGCTTCCGCTTCACAGCCTGCTCCTTTACTGTACCTTGCGCCGTACGCAGGGGTTGCGATGGGAGAGGAATTCATGTACAACGGCAAGCACGTGCTGGTTGTATATGACGACCTTTCAAAACAGGCTACCGCATATCGTGAACTGTCCTTGCTTCTTCGCCGTCCTCCTGGCCGTGAAGCATTCCCTGGAGATGTATTCTATCTTCACTCCCGTTTGCTTGAGCGCGCTGCAAAACTGAGCGACGCCAAAGGCGGAGGATCTTTGACGGCACTTCCGTTCGTTGAAACGCAAGCAGGCGACATTTCGGCGTACATTCCGACAAACGTCATTTCAATCACTGACGGACAAATCTTCCTGCAGTCTGATTTGTTCTTCTCTGGCGTGCGTCCTGCGGTCAACCCGGGATTGTCTGTATCCCGTGTCGGCGGATCCGCGCAAATCAAAGCGATGAAGAAAGTTGCCGGTACGCTGCGTCTTGATTTGGCATCATACCGTGAGCTTGAAGCATTCGCACAATTCGGCTCAGATTTGGATAAAGCGACACAGGCGAAGCTGAATCGCGGAGCCCGTACGGTTGAAGTCCTTAAACAGGATCTGCACAAACCGCTTCGCGTTGAAAAGCAGGTTGCGATTCTTTATGCTCTGACAAGAGGCTTCCTTGACGATGTGCCTGTTGAGGATATCAGACGCTTTGAAGAAGAGCTCTTTATGTATCTTGACCAAAATCATAAAGATCTGCTCGATTCAATCGCGCAGACAGGAAACCTTCCTGCCGATGAGGACATGAAGGGTGCAATCGAAGGCTTTAAACGCACGTTCGCGCCAAGCAACTAAACAAAAAAGAGTGAGAAAAAGGCTATCTTTTTCTCTCTTTTTCACGTCAATGCGAAGGAATTTGAAAACAAAAAGGTGGTGAAACCTTTTGGCCTCATTACGGGATATTAAATCCAGGATTGCTTCAAATAAAAAAATGAGTCAAATTACGAAAGCCCAGGAAATGGTTTCTGCTTCAAAGCTGAACAGGGCTGAAAACAAAGCGAAATCGTTTGTTCCTTATATGGAAAAAATGCAGGAAGTCGTTGCCGATATAGCGATCGGATACACAGGCAGGCACCCGATGATGTCAAGCCGCCCGGTGAAGCGGACCGGATACCTTGTCATCACAGCTGACCGCGGCTTGGCGGGGGCGTTTAACGCAAACGTGCTCCGCAAGGCGTATCAAAGGATTCAGGAACGCCATCAATCCAAAGATGAGTATGCGGTCATCGCTGTCGGAAGAATGGGCCGTGATTTCTTTAAAAAGCGCGGAATTCCTGTCATTTCTGAAATGACAGGGATCAGGGACGAAGTGACGTTTTCAGAAATCAAAGATTTGGCGAACAGCACGGTGCAAATGTTTATTGACGAAACCTTTGATGAACTGTATTTGTTCTACAACCATTTTGTCAGCGCGATTTCCCAGGAGGTAACGGAGAAAAAGCTGCTGCCTTTGACAGATATTGCGCCTAACAAGAAAAAGACGTCATTTGAGTTTGAACCGGATGAAGAAGAGATTCTGGAAGTGCTCCTTCCCCAGTATGCGGAAAGCTTGATTTTTGGCGCGCTTCTTGACAGCAAAGCGAGCGAACATGCTGCGAGAATGACGGCGATGAGAAATGCGACAGACAATGCAAAAGAGATTATCGCCGACCTTGAACTGTCATACAACCGTGCCCGTCAGGCATCGATTACGCAGGAAATTACGGAAATTGTCGGCGGTGCAGCTGCCTTAGAATAGAAAAAGTTTGTCAGGAGGGATAGAGATGAAAAAAGGACGCGTTAGCCAGGTATTGGGACCGGTCGTTGACGTTCGTTTTGAAGACGGTCACTTACCTGAAATATATAATGCGATTAAAATTTCACACAAAGCGCAAAACGAAAACGAAGTAGACGTTGAACTGACGCTTGAAGTAGCGCTGCATCTGGGCGATGATACAGTTCGTACGATTGCGATGGCATCTACGGACGGCGTAACGCGCGGAATGGAAGCCGTCGATCTTGGAGAGCCGATCTCCGTTCCTGTAGGAAGCGCGACGCTTGGACGCGTATTCAACGTGCTTGGAGAGAAAATCGATCTGGATGAGCCGCTCGCGGCTGATACTCCGAAAGATCCGATCCACAGAAAAGCGCCTGAATTTGATCAGCTGTCAACAGAGGTTGAAATTTTAGAGACGGGAATCAAAGTTGTCGACTTGCTTGCTCCGTACATTAAAGGCGGAAAGATCGGCCTGTTCGGCGGTGCGGGTGTTGGTAAAACGGTATTGATTCAGGAGCTTATCAACAACATCGCTCAAGAGCACGGCGGTATCTCAGTGTTTGCAGGCGTTGGAGAGCGTACACGTGAAGGTAATGACCTTTACTATGAAATGAAAGATTCCGGTGTTATCAATAAAACGGCAATGGTTTTCGGCCAGATGAACGAGCCGCCTGGCGCACGGATGCGCGTTGCGCTTACTGGACTCACTATGGCTGAGCATTTCCGTGATAAAGAAGGCCAGGACGTATTGTTCTTTATCGATAATATCTTCCGGTTCACACAAGCAGGATCTGAAGTATCCGCCTTGCTTGGCCGCATGCCTTCAGCAGTTGGTTATCAGCCGACGCTTGCGACCGAAATGGGTCAGCTTCAGGAACGGATCACATCAACTAATGTCGGATCTGTTACGTCGATTCAGGCGATTTACGTCCCTGCGGATGACTACACTGACCCGGCGCCGGCTACGACGTTCGCTCACTTGGATGCGACGACGAACCTTGAGCGTAAGCTGTCGGAAATGGGGATTTATCCTGCGGTTGACCCGCTTGCATCCACTTCCCGTGCGCTTTCGCCTGAAATCGTCGGTGAAGAGCACTATCAAGTGGCGCGCAGCGTTCAGCAAATCCTGCAGCGCTACAAAGAGCTTCAGGATATCATCGCGATGCTCGGAATGGATGAGTTGTCTGATGAAGATAAGCTGGTCGTAAGCCGTGCTCGCCGCGTACAATTCTTCCTGTCGCAAAACTTCCACGTAGCTGAACAGTTCACTGGACAAAAAGGTTCTTACGTACCTGTCAAAGAAACTGTAAAAGGCTTCAAAGAAATCCTTGAAGGCAAGTATGACCACCTTCCTGAGGATGCGTTCCGCCTTGTCGGCCGGATCGAAGAAGTTGTCGAAAAAGCGAAGGAAATGGGTGTAGAAGTCTAAACGGGTCCTAGGAGGGTAAAAGCATGAAGACCTTAAAAGTCAATATCGTTACTCCCGACGGCCCAGTATACGATGCGGACATAGAAATGGTAAGCGTTCGGGCAGAGAGCGGTGAGCTGGGCATTTTGCCCGGCCATATTCCGACGGTTGCTCCGCTAAAAATTGCTGCAGTCCGTCTGAAAAAAGACGGTCAAACTGAGCTGGTTGCCGTCAGCGGGGGAATAGTGGAAGTACGCCCTGATCATGTCACCATTCTGGCACAGACGGCTGAAACATCTGAAGAAATCGACAAAGAACGCGCCTTGGCCGCAAAACGGCGTGCAGAGGAACGTCTGCAAAAACATTCTCCAGATATTGACATCGTTCGGGCTGAGCTTGCTTTAAAACGAGCGATTAATCGACTTGAAGTTGCAAAATAAAGATTTTGATCCTTCCCATTTGCATGGGAAGGATCTTTTATATGTGAAATGTTGAAAAAAGTTCACAAATTGTTCAACTTTTTGATTTGAATCTCTCTATAATCAAAATAGTAAGCTATTTTCTCTTCCTTTTTGGAGAGGGATTATCTTTTCACCTAATCTACTTTCCGCAGTCATTCTTCAAACAGGGGACCTCCCGGATATGGAAAGAAGTTCTATGCACATTAGTATTAACACCAAACATTAAAACTGATAAAATAATTTGCAATGATCAGCGTTTATCCTTATTCCGCATCAGAAGAGAAAACGTAAGGAGGCGTCATCAGTAATGGAAGAGATCGGACAACAGGCTGCTGTCAGTATTTTCGTTCATCTTTTTTTTATTGCATTGACCTGGTGGGCTCTTCTGGCGGTCAACATCGATCCGCTTATCAGGAAGGGAAAAATCCTGCAGGCGAGGCTCTTGATGATTTTGCTCACGATAGCGATCGGCTCAACGGTCAGCAACTTTTTCTTGGATTATCTTTATTATTCCAAACAGCTGCAAAATTTATTTTTATAATTCGCCAATCGGTATTTGAGTATGGACAAATGTGGGATAAAACCGCGGTCAGTCCATCGGCAAATTTGCGGGACTGACCTTGTTTTTCCACGTATGCTTTTCCTTCGATCCGTCAAAAATGGAGAGTAGGAGAGGATGGTGCGTGATGAAAAATAAACAAACGGTTAACGCCCTCATTTTTATTGTGATTTTATTTCTGGCCGTTCACGTATTTAGAACGCTTGATGCCGCGGGGAATACACCGCTTGAGCAGCTTGCCGAAGGGTTGGTCCGCCACGATATTATTCTTGAAGAATGGACGCTGCATACAAAAAAACAGTTTTCGCTTAATGAAAAAGAATTTTTTGAAAAAGTGCAACATTTAAAGAAGCAATATCGACAGTATGAATGGACTTTTACAAGGGAAGACGGCACAGTAAAAGCGACTGGAATGTATGCTGACCCAAAAAATCGCGTCCGCTCAAAAATACATGTGGTCTCTACCCTCAAAAACGAGGAACCTGTTTCGTATATATTATATGAGCAAAAAGGCGCGGGCCTACGGGAAAACTGGAACGATACATATGAGCAGTTTGAACGGGATGCATTCGATATAATGCGAGAAAAGACCGCAGTTTTTACTTGTCTAAAGGGCCATCTAAATGGTATGATGGATGTTGTTTTGCAAAAAAAAGCAAACGAGCTATTGAAAGAATTTAACGCAACGTCAGTTGAGGATTTAATCGAACCAAATTTCGTATCTGTTTCTGCCTTTACTAACGAGTGGAAGGAATCCATCAAAACAAAAAAACATCAAATGAATTTGCAAGTCTCGCTTAGAAACGCGGGAATGGGCGAAAAACTTACCGTCACGGTTGGAACACCAATCGTCACGACTGAATATTAATATAGAGAAATTGGGACGCGGAGGGGAATACCTTGGAAAAAATCATCGTCCGCGGCGGTCGAAAGTTAAACGGCACAGTCAAAGTTGAAGGAGCAAAAAATGCCGTTTTACCAGTAATCGCTGCATCTTTATTAGCCAGTGAAGAAAAAAGCGTAATATGTGATGTGCCTACGCTCTCCGATGTATATACGATTAACGAAGTGTTACGTCATTTAGGCGCAAATGTTCATTTTGAAAATAATACAGTTACAGTTGATGCATCTCGTGCTTTATCAACTGAGGCTCCGTTTGAATATGTTCGGAAAATGCGTGCATCTGTATTGGTAATGGGTCCGCTTCTTGCTCGCACAGGCCATTCTAGAGTGGCACTCCCTGGAGGATGTGCGATCGGATCAAGACCGATTGACCAGCATCTGAAAGGTTTTGAAGCAATGGGGGCTAAGATTAAGGTCGGAAACGGCTTTATTGAAGCAACTGTTGAAGGCCGCCTTCAGGGCGCTAAGATTTACCTTGATTTCCCTAGTGTCGGAGCGACCGAAAACCTGATTATGGCTGCCTCTTTGGCTGAGGGCACGACGACTCTTGAAAACGTTGCGAAAGAGCCTGAAATCGTCGACTTGGCCAATTACATTAATGCAATGGGTGGAAAAATCCGAGGTGCCGGTACGGGCACCATTAAAATTGAAGGTGTTAAAACGCTCCACGGCGCCAAGCACACCATTATCCCTGACCGGATTGAAGCGGGAACTTTCATGGTAGCCGCTGCGATCACGCAAGGGAATGTTCTCGTGCAGGGAGCTGTTCCTGAGCATTTGACATCTTTAATTGCGAAAATGGAAGAAATGGGCGTTCAAATTATCGAAGAAGCAGACGGTCTTCGGATTATCGGTCCGGCAGAATTAAAGCCGATCGATTTAAAGACAATGCCGCATCCGGGCTTCCCGACTGATATGCAGTCGCAGATGATGGCCCTTTTAATGCGTGCAAACGGAACGAGCATGATTACGGAAACCGTATTCGAAAACCGCTTCATGCATGCCGAAGAATTCCGCCGAATGAACGGAGATATTAAAATTGAAGGGCGTTCTGTCATCATTAACGGTCCTGTCCAGCTTCAAGGCGCAGAGGTGGCCGCAACAGACTTGCGTGCAGGTGCGGCTCTGGTTCTTGCCGGTCTTGTTGCTGACGGACATACACGCGTTACAGAGTTAAAGCATTTGGATCGGGGATATGTCAACTTCCATCAAAAACTCGCGAACCTTGGTGCTGATATTGAACGCGTTAATGATGAAGAAGTTCATCTTGAAAATAAAGAAGTTGTATCAGATGTTAATGCATAATATTTTATGAATCAGTATGTCGAGCAGACATACTGATTTTTGTTTTATTGTTCAATCATTCTATATCAATATGTCTCCCATATCTATCATTATGTACCGAAAGCGCGGTTTACATACATATAGAGAGCCAAAAAGTACTGTCATATTAGCTTGTCCCCGCCCATAAAATGAAAGAGACAAAACAGAAATGGGGGCAGCTAATTTGAAACAGCTATTTATTGTACTAGCAGGGATTTGCATGCTGATTTTACTCGTACCAACGCTGCTTGTTCTTCCTTTTCACGGGGAAGCCGGGACGCCAAAGACCGCCAAACACACCGGGATAAAGGAGGAAAAAGAGCCGGCGGCATTAAAAAAGTCTCCCGTTTCGATTCCGGTCTACAGAACGGCTGACCGCCAAGTAGAAGATATCCCGCTTGAAGAGTATGTCATCGGGGTCGTCGCCTCTGAAATGCCGGCTGATTTTGAAATCGAAGCTTTGAAAGCACAAGCGCTTGCAGCACGCACGTACATCGTGAGGCAAATGGTATCAGATCAAGCCGTCCAATCTCCGAAAGGTTCGCTTGTCGATGATACGCAAATGTTTCAGGTGTATAAAAGCAAATCAGAGCTTCGCCGGATTTGGAAGGATGATTATGACTGGAAAATCAAGAAAGTGACACAAGCTGTTGCCAGTACACAAGGAAAAATTTTAACCTATGACCATAAACCGATTGATGCTTCATTCTTTTCGACGAGCAACGGCTACACGGAAAATGCAGGAGCCTATTGGACAAGTGATATCCCTTATCTGAAAAGCGTAAAAAGCGCCTGGGATAAACAATCGCCCAAATTTTTAAATCACAAAACCTTTACGGTCGCTGAATTCGAGACAAAGCTCGGCGTTACGCTCGATGGTTCGGCAAACGTCGGAAATATAACGAAGCGGACTCCGGGAAAGCGCGTGGCAACGGCCGTGATCAACGGAAAGAAGCTGGATGGAAGGGATATTCGCGAAAAGCTTGACCTGAAATCGGCCGATTTTGATTGGAAAAGGAAAGGAAACCAAATCATCATCACGACGAGGGGATTCGGCCACGGCGTCGGAATGAGCCAATATGGGGCTCATTATATGGCGAAGGACGGAAAAAAAGCAGAGGACATCGTCAAATATTATTACAAAGGAACAGCAGTATCCAACGCAGGTGAGTTTTTAAACAAATATACGGCAAAAAAATAGGTTACCAAATGTGTCAACGCAATGACGCTCATCCGCCCGAAATCAGGATACAAATATTTCAAGATTAATGTGCCAGAGGGCTTGCCGAACAGCGTCCAAAGACCGTTAATTCGATGCAGACGAGCGGCGGGCCGGGTGTTAATGACCAATTGAAGCGCTTCATATATGCAAAAGTAAATAACGGTGAAGAGGAGGCATGCCCTATTTATTTCTCCCTGGTGTTCTTCTACGATAATAAGTGTTTAACGACTTAAAAATGAAAGGAGACAGGGGAGAATGAAGAAAAAACTCACAGTAGGTATTCTGACAGCCTTGGTTTTAAGCTTGGGATCGCCTGCTTTTGCGGCGGAAAAGAAGCAGGAGGCAGCTGTTGCAGAAGATGCGCCTAACGTTGCGATCATGCTTGATGCAAGCGGAAGCATGGCGAAAAAAATCGATGGAGTAACGAAGTACGAGCTTGCCAAACAAGAAGCCTTCAACTTCAGCTCCAAGCTTCAGAATACAAATGTACTTATGCGGGTTTTCGGTTCAGAGGGAAACAATAAAAATTCAGGAAAGATCCAATCTTGTAATGCAATCAGAGGTGTATACGGTTTCCAGCCATTTGAGGAACAAAGCTTCCGCAACTCATTGAACGGCATCAAGCCGACAGGCTGGACGCCGATTGCAAACGCGCTGCAGGACGCCAAAAATGCATTTGACCAGCTTGACAATAGCGGGAAAAACGTTGTTTATCTGCTGACAGACGGTGAAGAAACGTGCGGAGGAAATCCTGTCAAAGTAGCGACAGAATTGCGCAAATCAGACCGCGACACGGTTGTCAATGTCATCGGTTTTGACTACGGCAGAGGATATCACGGCCAGCTGACGAGCATTGCAAAAGCTGGAGGCGGCGAATATTTCGAGGCTAAAACGAAAAACGACATTAAAAAAATCTTTACTCAGGAAGCCGTCAAGCTTTCAAAATAATGATTGAAGGCCCGCGGAGATAGCCGCGGGCTTTTTTTGTGCGTATGACATTACAAATGTTAAGTTCCTGTGTCAGAACCTTGAACACCTCTCCATCCTTAGGCGGTGTTATCGGCTGTCTCTGCACTTTTTTGGGAGGATCATGGCTTTTTTAGCAGACTTTATTGGTAGGACTTAAGTGAAATTGTCGTTCGAAACGAGTAAGAATTTTGAAAATCAAGCGATTTCAAAAAGGATTTACGGCCTATTTATTTCTGTCAGACCTTCTTTTACGATGTTTGTGAACTTGTTCCCGGGGGGACAAGCTCTTGAAAACCAATTGAAGAGAGGAATGTGAAAGGATGAAAAAAGGACTCGCTTTATTGTCCACGTTCGCGATTGCTTTGTCTTTGGCACCGTCGGCTTTTGCGGCTGAAGGCGGAAATGCTGCGGACAGCAGCAAAAAAGACGTACAAAACGTCGCGATTGTACTCGATGCAAGCGGAAGCATGGCAAGAAAAATCGATGGGGAAAAGAAATTCGACATCGCCAAAGATTCTGTCAACGATTTCGCTGATTTGCTTTCAGACGATGCGAATGTCATGCTGAATGTGTTCGGACATAAAGGTAACAACAAATTATCAGGAAAAGCAGAATCATGCGGAACGACAGAAACGCTTTTTGATTTGCAGCCGTTTTCGACAGACGGATTCCAAACGGCATTAAGCGGAATCAAGCCTACAGGCTGGTCTCCGATTGCAAAATCTCTTTATGATGTAAAAGATCAACTGTCTGATAAAGACGGGAAAAATTACGTCTACATCGTGACAGACGGTGAGGAAACGTGCGGAGGAGACCCTGTTCAAGCAGCAAAAGACCTGCGCAAATCCAATATCAAAACGATCGTCAATATCGTTGGTTTTGATGTGCAAACGGCAAATGAAAAAACGAAGCTGCAAAATGTAGCAGAAGCAGGCGGAGGCAAATTGATTGAAGCCGATTCAGCGGCAGAATTTAAACAAGTATGGAAAGAAGAAGGCGAAAAACTGTCTGACTAATCCATATGGGAAAGGGGCGGCATCCGGAGGCCGCCTCTTTTGATATGATCCTAATATTATTCTATCGTCATCTCAAGTTCTTCAATGCGTTTTTCAACGTAGCGCTGATCTTTTCTTGAATGAAAGGTTTCCGCTTTTTCAATAATGACCTCTGTGTTGTACTCGGGAATTTTGGCATGGCTTTCATACATGCCTTTAGGAATCAGCACATTACCCTCAGGCCAGTAGACGGCGGCGTTTCCCTGCTTCACATCCGCAAATTTGGCACGTCCCTGAAAGGTTCCGAAACGGTTGAACAGGACGATCGCTTCGCCGTTTTTTATATCAAGCGCTTCAGCGTCTTTCGGGTTAATTATGACGTCATAGCGGTCCGCATCATTAAACGGATCTTTTTTGCTGTAAATCATGGAGTTAAACTGTTTTCCGCGCCTTGTTGTTACATAGAAGCGTCCTTCCGTCTGCCTGTTTTCAGGAAGGTCAACAGGGATCAGATTTCCCTTTCCGTCGGCTGTCGGACATATGCCGCCCTCGCAAAGCCAGGCGCCTCCCCATTGAAAGACGTCCCCGCGCTTTTTCAAATGCTGAATCCCGTCATAGTTCCGGTTGGCAACGGCAATTTCCCGGCGGATTTCCGCAGCGTTTTTGAAATCGACCAGCTCTTTGTCTTCCGGCCGGACGCGTTTGGCGAGATCGATATAGATGTCCCATTCTGAACGGGATTCACCGATTCGCGGCCCTTTAATTTCCGGGCTGAAGTAGACCATCCGCTCTGTGCTCGTCGAAGTCCCGCCGCCGGGCTGTTCATATCTCGTCATCGCCGGCAGCACGATGACTTCTTCTTTTGCATCAAGAAGCGTCGATGTGTTCAATATAATATCCTGATGAACCCTGAGTTCGGCCTCCTGAAGGGCTTTTTCGATAAAAGCGGGATCAGGCATCGTTTCCAGAAAGTTGCCGCCGCTCGTGTAAAACACTTTTGCTTTTTTCGGATGATCGTCGGGAAGAAGCATATTTTCGATTGTCTGACCGATTGTGTCTCCCTGCCACCCCGGAATCCGAAAGCCCCAAATCTTCTCAATCCGCGCCCTATGTTCTTCATCGAAATCACCGCCGGGCAATGCGAACGGGTCTGCTCCCATTTCGCCTGAACCCTGAACGCCGCTGTGACCCCTGATCGGCATGACGCCGCAATGTTGTCTCCCGATAAAGCCTTGCAGGAGGGCGAGGTTTGCCACCTGTGAGATGTTGTCGGTCGCAAACCGGTGCTGGGTGAGCCCCATGCTCCAGACGAAAACGCCTGTATTCGCACGGGCGAGCAATAGGGCAAATTCTTTCATTCTCTCCTTTGACAAACCGGATGACGCTTCAAGCGCATTCCATGTCAGCTTTGATATATGCCGTTTTAGCTCTGTAAAGCCGTTTGTGTGCGTTTTGACAAAGGTCCGGTCGATCGCTGAACCAGGTGCATGCTCCTCCATGTCAAACCAGTGCTTCATCACGCCGTTTATGAAGGCGATGTCCCCGCCGATATTGACTTGATACACATCATCGACGATCTTCGTTCCGAAAAGAGCGCTTTCAGGTATTGACGGAATCCAGTAGTTTTCCATGGCGGGTTCTCTGTATGGATTGATCATGATGATTTTTGTCCCCGCTTTTTTGGCGGCGTACATATATTTGGTGGAAACGGGCTGATTGTTGGCGGCGACAGACCCCCAGAAGACGAGGACGTCCGTGCCGATCCAGTCCCGGTAGCTGCAGCTGGAAGCGCCGATTCCGAGCGAGCGTTTTAAAGCCGTTTTGCTCGGCGAATGGCAGATCCTTGATGCATTGTCAATGTTGTTTGTGCCGAGAAAGCGGGCCGCCTTTGCCGCCGTGTAATAGACTTCATTGGTAATGCCGCGGGCGGTCAGATAAAATGCTAGCTGTCTGCCGTCAATCGATCTGATCTTGCCGGCGATCCGGCCGAGCGCCTCGTCCCACGATATTCTCGAGAAAGTTCTTTCGCCTTTTTTTCTGGACAACGGATAGGGGATGCGGCCCAATTTTCTAAGACATGAGCTGTCCAGCTCCCTCAGCTTCCCGATGTCGGCAAACAGCCATTTATCTTCTATCGCAGGCATTGTGTTTAAGCGGAGGACGTTCAGTCTTGTCGTGCATAAATGAGGGCCTGTAAGCGTCTGATCGCGCAGACCGGATACCCCGAGCGCACATCCGTCGCATACGCCTTGCGTCAAAATTCTGTAGGCGTACGGGAGGCTGTCTTTATTATCCCAGGCGGCTTTCATCGTATCTCTGATATGTTTTGGCTTTACCTTTCCAAGCCCCATCGGTGCTAGAGAGGCCCACAGTTTAGGCGCCGGCCGTTTGTCTAATTTCATCGGTCCTTCATGCTTTGTTTCTCCCATTTTCCCACTCCTTTCATCCCTTAACCGAATCGGAAAAACGAATGTCCGCTTTGTTTCTCAATTGTTTCATGTCGACCCTGATGAAAATCGATAGGCACAGTCCGATTCCGAAAAGCACGGTAAAAACCGCCAAGCTCTGTGAGTAACTTCCAGTCACATCGCGGATCCATGAGGAAAACATCGGTCCGGCGAGGCCGGCTGCAGCCCAAGCGGTCAGTATGTAACCGTGAATCGCACCGAGCTGCTTTGTCCCGAACAAATCGCCGATGTAGGCCGGAATCGCGGCAAATCCCCCTCCATAACATGTATAGATCAGCGCCATGAAAATAGAAAACATGATGTGTTCTGTCATAAACGGCAGCAGCGGAAAAGCTATGAGCTGGGCGGCAAAAAAGGCGGTATACGTATTCGGACGTCCGATATAGTCCGATATGGAGGCCCAGCCGATGCGTCCCAAACCGTTGAACGCCCCTAAAATTCCGACAAGCGCAGCTGCTCCGGCGGCCGACATTCCCGCGCTTTCCTGGGCCAGCGGGGAAGCGATTGAGATGATGGCAATTCCGCATGTGACATTAATAAAGAGCATCATCCATAAATAATAGAACCGTCTTGTTTTCACCGCCTCATTTGCGGTAAGCTGTGATAAATCCGTACTGCGGGGTCTTTTGCTTTTTTTAGAAGAAAGTCCTTTCGGCTGCCAGTCTGTTTCAGGCGGGGACAAATAAAGAGAAGAACACAGCATGATCAAAAAATAGCAGATGCCGAGGATAAAGAAGGTATTCGCAATGCCGGCAGTAACGATCAGAGCCTGCATCACCGGACCGCTGATCAAGGCTGCAAAACCGAATCCCATAATTGCAAGCCCTGTAGCGAGGCCGCGGCGGTCGGGAAACCATTTGACAAGCGAGGATACAGGCGTGATATAGCCGACGCCGAGCCCGATGCCGCCGAAGACGCCGTAAAACAAATAAAACATCGGCAGGGATCCGAGCTGGACGGCAACCCCTGAGAACGCCACACCGGCTCCGAAGAAAAAGGCGGCAAGCATTCCGGCTTTTCTCGGGCCGTGTTTTTCGACGAAGTGTCCTAAAAAAGCGGCCGACAAACCGAGAAACAAAATCGCGATGCTGAACGTCAGGCTGATCTGGCTCAGGCTCCAGCCGAACCGTTCTGCAAGCGGATTCGTAAAAACGCTCCATGCGTATACCGACCCGATTGACAAGTGAATGCCGACTGCGCATAAAGCAATGATCCATCTGTTTTTCACTTTTTTCATTTCGATTCCTCCTAAAGGGGAAATGAAAACCGCTATATAGAGGCAGGTGCAGGTCATTAATGATAGCGCTTTCAAAAGATAGTATCATATTTTCAAGCTATCAACAAGATGAAACTCCCAAATTTAGTCTTTGAAGGTTGTGAAACATGACGATATGCGAGTATAGTAATAGGAGAAAGGGGAGGGATTTACCAATGGGAAAAAACATCACAGCAATCCGCAGTATTTTCCGTTATGATAATGGAGAACTGACAAAAGAAGAGGATCAAATGGCGACAGAATATCCCCTGACTGTGATGGTCAACGGCGAAGAATTCGTCACGCTTGTATGCTCGCCGGACCACCTGGAAGAACTTGTGATCGGATTTCTCGCCTCTGAAGGGGTCATCCGATTTAAAAAAGAGATTAAAAGGTTTACAATAGATGAAAGTCTTGGTTTCGCATATGTTGATCTTGTCAGTTCACAAAAGCTCCGGCTTCAGGATTACACAAAACGCGTCATCGGTTCCTGCTGCGGCAAAGGCCGGCATTTTTATTTTCAGCAGGATGTCAAAACGGCTAAAACGGCTCTTCAAGTCGTGAAGATCAAGCCTGAGAACTGTTTGGCCCTTATGCGGGAAATGCAGGAAAACAGCAGGCTTTTTCAGCATACGGGAGGCGTCCACAATGCCGCTTTGTGCAGCGACGACAAGGTGATGGTGACGCGGTCTGACATCGGAAGGCACAATGCGCTGGATAAATTGTACGGATACTGTTTGCTTCATCAAATTCCGGTGCATGACAAACTGATCGTATTCAGTGGCAGAATTTCCTCTGAAGTGCTGCTGAAGGCCGCGAAAATCGGCGTCTCCGCGGTGATTTCCAAATCGGCTCCGACAGAACTTGCGATCCAGATGGCGGAGGACTTGAATATTATGACGATTGGATTTGCGAGAAACCGGTCGTTTAACGTATACACCCATCACGAACGATTACAGCTATCATAAAGGAGGCAACGCGCATGACCGCACACACAGAACAAGTATTGGATCAAAAAGGCCGGCCGCTTCGGGATTTGCGAATCTCCGTTACCGACCGCTGCAATTTACGGTGCACATATTGCATGCCTGCCGAGATTTTTGGACCGGATTATCCGTTTTTGCCGAAGGGAGAGCTGCTTTCATTTGAGGAGCTTGAACGTTTGGCGAGTCTTTTCGTCAAGGCATTCGGGGTTGAAAAAATCCGCCTCACGGGCGGAGAGCCGCTGATGAGAAAGGATATGCCCGATTTGGTCGAAAAACTGGCACGGATTCCGGGGCTGCGCGACATTGCGATGACGACGAACGGCGTGCTGCTCCCGGTTTACGCGGAAAAGCTCAAAAAAGCCGGATTAAAGCGGGTGACGATCAGCCTCGATTCTCTTGAAGATGCCCGTTTTAAGGCGATCAACGGAAGAGGCATCCCGGTCAGCAAGGTGCTTGATGGTATCGAAGCGGCGAAGCAGGCCGGACTCGGCATTAAAATCAACATGGTCGTCCAGAAAGGGGTCAATGAAAAAGACATTTTGCCAATGGCCCGTTATTTTAAAGAAAAAGGCCATATTTTGCGGTTTATCGAGTTTATGGATGTCGGCAATTCAAACGAATGGAAGCTGAACGCCGTTGTCACGAAAGCCGATATCATCAGTCTTCTCAATGAGGAAATGCCGATTGAACCGGTCGATCCCAACTATAAAGGGGAAGTGGCAGAGAGGTACCGCTACCTTGATGGTTCGGGGGAGGTCGGCTTTATTTCTTCCGTATCAGACGCTTTTTGCAGCACCTGCAACAGAGCGAGGCTATCGGCAAAAGGAGAGCTTTTTACATGCCTTTTTGCTTCAAGCGGCTTCGATCTCAGATCGCTTGTCAGAAGCGGCCGGTCCGACCAAGAACTCGCGGGCGCGATCAGCTCAGTCTGGAGAAACCGGACCGACCAGTATTCGCTTGACAGGGCGCTATCAAAGGCCGCACCGAGGAAAAAAGTTGAAATGTCTTATATCGGCGGGTAGACAACCTGCATCTGAAATCGGGGCGGCACATTGCAGGCGCCGGATCGGAAAAAATAAGCGCAAGACGATTCCAGGAAGCAAACAAACCGTTTGCTTCCTTTTTGTTTTTTCTGACATATCATCAGGTTTGGCAGGGGGAGAATGCGGTAATTTAAAAAAGCAATGGTTGAGACAGAAAGGGTGATTTGATGTTCGGATTCGACGATATCGCAAAATTTTTCTGGTCGTTTTTGCTCGTCTTTCCCGCAGTATCGATTCTTCATGTCTTGGGCCACGGCCTGATGGCGTTGCTTTTCGGAGGCAAGGCGTCCCTTGAGATCGGCATGGGCAAAAAACTGCTGAAAATCGGCCCAGTTCAGATCAGAAGCATTTACTTTATGGACTCGTTTTGTAATTACGGGGAATTAAAATACGACAACCGGATAACAAATGCGCTCATTTATGCGGGGGGATCGATATCTAATCTGGCGTCTATTTTTCTCGTGAACACGCTGATTGCAAAAGATGTGTTGGCTGAAAATATCTTTTTATACCAGTTTGTTTATTTTTCGACCTATTATGTGTTTTTTGCGCTTATTCCGGTGCGGTATTCCGAGAATCACCTTTCTGACGGAATGGCGATTTATAAAGTGCTGAGATACGGGGAAAAGTATGAGATCAATAATTAATCAATAGAAAATCCGGAGCTCCTCACCCCGGATAACAGGTTACCCTTTGACGCCGTCTGCGGACGGCTGTTTATATTGCCGTACGGCTTCGATGAATGTGTCCAAAGCATCACACCCCGCATCATACCGAAAATCTTCCTGTTCCCCGTTATTCATCACAACGATATGCTCGCCGCCTAACAATCTCCCTTTCATACGGCGAAACGATGAAATGGTGCGGTAAGGCATATCGAGATAGAACGGGGCTCCGAAAAGAGAAGAATAAAACAGCAGCCGTTTTCCGGTGGCGGCAAGAAGGCCGCGGTAGGGTGTATAGCGGGCGGCCATTTTTGCATTATAGGCGCAAAGAATGACTGATTTCACTTCTTCGTCCGGTTCGAGCCGGCTTTGAATGGCCGCTTTTCCTTCAGCGATCTCCTTCATCAAAAACACTCCCTTCAAGATGTGTTACGATCTTCCTGAATAAAAGTTTCGCCGCTTCACTAAAATAAAGCTCCCGGTTTAGTCAAAAATAAAGTATATTAAAGGAGTTGACAAAAAGACGTCCTGTAACTAAAATAATTACAACGGTGGTGAAAACATATGGTAAACAGCCGTCTTGCTGTTGCAATTCATATTCTTTCTTTAATCGCGTCAAATCCGCGCGAGCAGGTTTCTTCAGAAATCATTGCCGGGAGCGTCAATACGAATCCGGTTGTCATCAGGCGCATGATCAGCCTCTTGAAAAAAGCGGACATCCTGACGTCGCGGCCCGGTGTTGCTGGCGCCAGCCTGAAAAGGGCTCCCGTGGACATTTCCCTGCTTGATATTTACCGCGCAGTCCAAAGTCAGGAAGAACTGTTTGCAATCCACGAAAAACCAAATCCGGACTGTCCGGTCGGGAAACGAATTCAATCAACGCTCGATGAAACCTTTTACAGCGTTCAGCGGGCAATGGAAAACGAATTGGCCAGCAAATCGCTTAAAGACATATTATTTCATCTCTTGTAAACGAGAGATGATTTTTCATCGCCTGGATGTAACTGAATTTGTTACAAAAATGAAAATGGAGGTTGTAACAATGAAAATCGGCATTATCGGGGCCAGCGGAAAAGCGGGCAAATTGATTTTAAAAGAAGCGGCAGGAAGGGGACACGACGTGACGGCGATTGTCAGAGACGCATCAAAAGCCGAAGGCAGCGGTGCGGCCGTCATTGAAAAAGACGTTTTTGATCTGAAGCCGGAAGATGTGAAAGGTCTTGATGTCGTGGTTAATGCGTTTGGCGCTGCGCCGGGGCAGGAGCACCTTCACGTTGAAGCGGGAAGAAAACTGATCGATTTGTTCAAGCAGGTTCCTGAAACAAGATTGATTGTTGTCGGAGGGGCGGGCAGCCTTTACGTTGATGAAGAAAAAACAACCCAGCTGTACAACACGCCTGAATTCCCGAAAGAATATCTGCCGACAGCAAAAAATCAAGGGCAGAATTTAGAGGATTTAAAACAATCAAGCGGTTTGAAATGGACTTTTATCAGCCCTGCGGCCTTTTTCAATCCTGAAGGAAAACGCACGGGCTCCTATCAAAAAGGACAGGAAAACCTCATCGTCAATTCCGCTGGAGAGAGCTATATCAGCTATGCGGACTACGCCATTGCGGTTGTAGACGAAGCCGAAAACGGCGAGCATATCAATGAACGGTTTACGGTTGTAGGTGAAGCGGAATAAACGTTAAGAGGGCCTTTCGGGAAAAAGGCCCTTTTTCATGCTATTCGAAGTTATACTGGATTTCATTGTATCCGGCAACGGCTCCGATGCAAAACAAAATAATAAAGAATATGATAAATAATAAAACAAGGACAACATTCGCCCCCAGATAAAACACTTGCCATTTTATAAAGGTAGCGTAGTTTTCCAGCATGGATTCGTGCGGTTCTTCAGATACTTCTTTGCTCATCAGCGATGCGGAGCTTGCCGATTTCAGCAAATATACGCCTGAAACGATCATTAATACGCCGGGTGCTGCTCCTATCACAAACAGCGGGAGGCCGAAGAGCGCTGTAAAGGCGCCTGTAATAATAATCAAAATTCCCGCGGCTTTTCCCCATTTTGAAATGATGTTAAGAGAATTTCTTAAACTTTCAGTCATCATAAACATCCTTCCGCCTTCCAAGATATATAATAAATTCTATTTATTTATACAATAAAAAAGAGTATTTTTGAATGATGAATTTTAAGAGATGGAAACGTTTTTAAATGATTTCCCGGAGGAAGCGGGTTTTCGGTATGGTATAGTATGTTCTAAACACCCCGCTTTACCGGTAGTTTTGATTCCGGTAACCGGCCGATTTTACCATAGGTCCTGAAAGGGTGTGTTTTTGCATTGATCTACCTTTTTTAGAAAGGCGGTTTTACTGTGAAATCCCCTTATCTTTATCGTCTCCTGCAAATCGATCATATAAAAAAAACCGGCGATCTTCCAAATGAACAGCAGCTTGCCGATTCGTTCGTCTTTGTTTTTCATTTGAAGGGCAAAGGAAGAATTGAGATTAATGAAGCGGATGTTCCGCTGCAAAAAGAAACGCTCTATATCTGTCCTCCTTATGAAACGTTCGGCATTACGGCGTCCTCAGATGATGTCAGCGTATTTCTCATCAGGCTGCACGCGTATGCAAGCGCCAAGCGGCACCAAACGCTTGAGCCTGACACAGATCCAGACCTCTTTTCCGACATTCAGATGATGAATGTGCATTCGGTCGGAAATTTGTCCGCCCGTCTTCAGGAGCTTTTTTCATTATGGCCGCCTTCTTCTGCGCTCCAGGAGATGAAGTGCCAGCTGGAACTGCAGCACCTTCTTTACGACATCTGCTCGGCAAGGCTGTTTCACCCGGCTGATACCGCATCAGCCATCGCCGACACGAAAGCGTATATTGAAGAGCATGCCGATGCACACATCACGCTTGATCAGCTGGCACACATGGCCGGTATCAGTGCTAAGCATTACAGTGAAACGTTCAAAAAGCTGTACGGGCAAAGCGTGACAGAGTTCATAACGGAAACCAGGATGACAAAAGCGAAACAGATGATGGCCAGAGCCAGCTACAAGCTGAGGGAAATCGCCAGCCAGACGGGATACCAGGATGAATTTTATTTCAGCCGGACGTTTAAAAAGCATACCGGGCTTTCCCCGAGCGCCTACATGAAAAAAAGGCGCAGGAAGCTTGCTGCCTACGGCCAGAACACGATCGGACAGCTCACACCGCTTCACCTCATTCCTTATGCGGCTCCGCTTCATCCGAAATGGACGGCGTATTACTACAAGAATTTTGCGGCAGACATCCCGGTTCACCTTAGCGCTTACCGCTTTGATGAACCGCGTGAGGAAAATCTGCGAATCCTGGCCAAAGCTGATCCTGAGCTGATTATCAGCATGGATGACGTTTCAGAAGAAGAACGGGAGCGTCTGAACGGAATCGCCGATGTCGTCTATCTGCCGTCACAGGAAGATTGGAGAACGCAGTTCACCTTGGCCGCCGCTCATGTCGAAGAAGAAGCGGAAGCGCGCAAATGGCTGGCGTCCTATGAGAGGCAGGCCGAAGCTGCGAAAAAAGCGCTTCAGGCTGTCGGGCAGCAGCGCTTTATGTTTTTGCGCCTGCATAAACGCGAACTCTATCTCGCCCACAATCGCTCTGTCCGGGACGTTTTTTTCGGCGACTTAGGCCTTGAATCGGCTGCTTTTTTGGATGAACCGACGGATCAGGCGATTTCGTTGGAAACAATCAAGGCATATCACCCGGATTGCATCATGATCTTCATTTACAAAGAACCTGAAACGATCGCCTATTACCACGAGCTGCAGAAGACGGCTGCCTGGCAGGATCTAAAAGCTGTGCGCGAACAGCGTGTGTACCGCATTCAGTCAGATCCTTGGCGCGAATATTCGGCTTGCAGCCATGAACGGATCATTCGCCATGCCGTTCGGCTGCTGTCCGGAAAAAGTTCATTTTAATTGCCGGATATTGTCCATGGTGTTATCAAGAAGGCTTACCTATAATTTTAATTGATAATTATTATCAATTAAATCAGGGGGTCTTAGATAGATGAGAAAAATCTCTATATGTTTATGCATTTTGCTTCTCGCTTTGACTGCGGCAGCGTGCGGCAGCCAAAAAGAAGAGACTGGCGGCGCTGCAAAAAGCGCACAATCATCAGAGAAAAGCATTCAATATCTCGGTCATACATACAAGGTGAAGGTTCCGACTGACCGAATCGTGATTACGGGAAGCGTGGAATCGATGGAAGACGCGAAGCTTCTTGATGTTCACCCTGCAGGTGCGATTTCTTTTTCAGGAAAGTTCCCGGCCTTGTTTAAGAGCATTACCGATAAAGCTGTTGCCGTCGGCGAAAAAACGGAACCTAACCTGGAAAAAATCCTTGAGCTTAAGCCTGACGTCATTTTAGCCTCTACGAAGTTTCCCGAGAAGACGGTGAAAAAGCTCGATAACATCGCGACTGCGATTCCTGTTTCCCACGTTGCTTCCAATTGGAAAGACAACTTGAACCTTTTGGCTCAATTGACGGGAAAAGAGGATAAGGCAAAGAACATCATTTCGGACTATGAAAGCGATCTGAAAGACGCTAAAGCAAAATTGGAGAAAGCCGCAAAGGATACAAAAGCGCTCGTCATCAGAATCAGACAGGGAAATGTGTTTATCTATCCTGAAGAGGTATTCTTCAATTCAACGCTGTACGGCGAGCTTGGCTACACAGCGCCTGATGAAGTAAAGGCTGCCAAAACCCAGGAACTGATTTCGCTGGAAAAATTAAGCGAGATGAATCCGGACTACATGTTCGTTCAATTCTCTGACGACGAGAATGCCGACAATCCGAATGCGCTGAAAGATTTAGAGAAAAATCCGATTTGGAAAAGCATTTCAGCGGTGAAAAAGGGTCATGTATTCGTGAATGCTGTAGATCCGCTTGCACAAGGAGGAACAGCATGGAGCAAAGTTCAATTTTTGAAAGCGGCGGCGGAAAAATTAACGCAGGACTAAACGTGATATGCACGCAAAGCGAATAACACGAATCATCATCATCGCAGCTCCGTTTGCCGTGATCTTATCCATATTTCTCTCCGTGTGCTTCGGAGCAAAGCAGCTTCATTGGGAAACCGTGTATTCGGCGCTGTTTCATTTCGACCAAGGGAATACAGACCATCAAATTATCTGGCATTCCAGGCTTCCGCGCGCAGCAGGCGCCCTCTTGATCGGGGCGGCGCTGGCCGTGTCGGGGGCGCTGATGCAGGGAATCACCCGAAACTATTTAGCTTCGCCTTCGATTATGGGCGTTTCCGACGGCTCGGCATTTATCATCACGCTGCTGATGGTATTGATTCCGCAGTCGTCCGCTCTTGAGATGATGGGGTATTCGTTTATCGGCTCAGCCGTCGGCGCGGGTCTCGTTTTCGGACTGGCTGCCGTGATTCCCAACGGCTTTATGCCCGTTCAGCTGGCGATTATCGGCACGGTGACGAGCATGCTGCTCAGCAGCCTGTCTGCGGCGATGTCAATCTATTTTCAAATTTCGCAGGATCTCAGCTTTTGGTACAGCGCCAGGCTGCACCAGATGAATCCGGAACTTCTGACATACGCCGTACCTTTTTTTGCACTCGGCATCATCCTGGCTCTTTCTCTCAGCGGAAAAGTGACGGCTTTGTCGCTGGGGGAGGATATTTCTGAAAGCCTCGGGCAGAAAAAAAGAGCCGTCAAGCTGACAGCGATGGCAGCGGTCGTCTTGCTTACGGGAAGTTCTGTCGCCTTGGCGGGGAAAATCGCTTTCGTCGGCTTGATCGTTCCGCACATCACGCGTTTTCTCGTCGGTTCTGACTACAGCCGGCTGATTCCCTGTTCCTGCATCATCGGCAGCGTTTTTCTGATTTTGGCCGATCTTGCCAGCCGGCTGATCAATTATCCGTTTGAGACACCGATTGAAGTCGTGACTTCCATCATTGGCGTTCCTTTCTTCCTTTACTTGATTAAAAGAAAAGGAGGGGAACAGCGTGCCTAAAAAAATAGCAGTCATCTATGCCGTTTTGATCGTGCTGATTCTTGCAGTCTGTTATTTCAGCATCACGATGGGAGCGTTCTCCGTTCATCCGGCGGAGCTGCTTTCAGCGCTTTTTGGAATCAACCCGAACGAGCAGTACGCCATTCTGCTGTTTGATTTGCGGCTTCCCCGCATCGCAACGGCAGGTCTCGTCGGTCTCGGTCTCGGGATAGCCGGCGCCGTCATTCAGGCGGTGACAAGAAACGGATTGGCCGATCCCGGAATATTGGGAATTAATGCGGGAGCGGGAGCCGCCATCGTCGGCTATATGCTGATTTTTCAAGGGCAGACGGAAGCGACCAATCTCCTCTCCGCAATGGGGATGCCTTTCTTCGGGCTGCTCGGGGGCCTTTTGGCGGCCGTATTCATTTTTGTGTTTGCCTGGCACGGAGGAAACCTCGATTCCGCGAGGATCATTCTTGTCGGGATTGCTATTAACTCGGGTTTCAGCGCCATATCTTTGTACTTGTCATTGAAAATGAACCCGAATGATTATGAAATGGCGATGGTCTGGAGAAACGGAAGCATCGGTTCGGCCAACTGGACATACATTCAAGCCGCTCTGCCGTGGTTTTTGCTGTTAATTCCGTTTCTTCTCGCCAAATGCCGGCTTCTTGATACGATTCGGTTTCACGAAGATACGGTGAAGAGTCTCGGCGTTTCATCGAATGCGGAAAAAACGCTGCTGCTTATCGCCTGTGTCGGGATCATCAGCGCCTGTGTGTCGATCTCGGGAAGCATGGCATTTGTGGGCTTGATCGCGCCGCATATTGCACGAAGGCTTGCAGGCGTGCTGCACAGCTATTCGCTGCTCTTAAGCGGACTGATCGGCATGTTCCTCGTCCTGTGCGCCGATTTGGCCGGGAAATTGCTGTTTCAGCCGTCAGAGGTTCCCGCGGGGATTCTTCTTGCGATTTTCGGCGTTCCTTATTTCCTGTACTTGCTGTTCAGACAAAAAAAGGCGGCTTCATAGACCGTCTGTTTCAACTAACATAGAGGGGAGGGGGAAGGCAGATGGTTCATGAAAAACATGATGAGGCTGCCAAGGACGCTGAATGCCCGCCGGTAGCCATACCGGGGACGAAGCAGCGTCTCATGCGGTCGTCTTCAGGGGATCGCAATTACCGGGTTTTTATAAGCAGCCCAATTGAGGAGCCGCCTCCTTCAGGATATCCGGTGATTTATTTGCTGGACGCCAATTCGGTGTTCGGCACGATGGTTGAGGCCGTACGAATGCAGTCGCGCCGCCCTGAAAAGACCGGGGTGGTCCCTGCCGTTATCGTCGGTATCGGCTACGAGACGGATGCCCCGTTTGATCCGGCGCGGTATTATGATTTTACGCTGCCGGTGCGTCCGGAAAATCTGCCTGAACGGCCGGATGGAGCGGAGTGGCCTGAATCCGGCGGAGCGGAAGCTTTTCTGTCATTCATCGAAGAAAAGGTGAAGCCGGAAATCGAACGGGAATTTAAGATCGATATGAGCAGGCAGGCCATTTTCGGCCACTCTCTCGGCGGTCTTTTTGTCCTGCAGGTTCTGTTTACAAAGCCCGAATTATTCCAGACATACATCGCAGGCAGCCCGTCGATTCATTGGAATCAATCATTTTTTGAAAAAGAACGCGAATTTGTCTCCCGATTGCATGCGGCAGATGCAAAGGTCGATGTATTGCTTGGGGCCGGAGAGCTGGAGAGAAGCCATAAAAGCCGTATGAACGACCGTGCGGAAAAGCTGGCAGAGCGCTTATCGGCTCTTGAAGAATTCGGAGTGCGGGCGGAGTTTCATGAGTTTGAGGGAGAGGGCCATATATCGGTTTTGCCGGTTTTCATCAGCAGGGCTTTGCGGTTTGCGCTAAACCCTGACAGACAGGCCAGATAGGAAGCGGGGCGGGGACCGATCTGCCCCCTTCGCTAAATAATGAAAGTGATACAAATATACCAAAGCGCGGATCAATCAACCGGAAACTATTTGACCGTTAGCAGTAATTGGTATATTATATTTTTAAACGATAATGATTATCATTATCAATTAGTGTGTGATTCAAAGTCTTCAGGAAAGGAAATGACCACAAATGAAAGGCAAAGTTGCTTTAGTTACAGGAGCTGCCCAGGGAATCGGGGAAGCGGTGGCAAGGGCGCTTGCGGAAAGCGGCGTGTCGGTTGCTGCGGTGGATCAAAATGAACGAGGGCTTCGTTCCATTGTGACAGACTTGGAAAAGAAAGGCCTGCATGCCAAGGCATTTGCCGCAGATGTCGGAAACAGTGCAGCCGTTGAGGAGACCGTGGGCATGATCGAACGCGATATAGGTCCGATCGATTATTTGGTCAATGTCGCCGGCGTGCTTCGGACCGGGTTGATCACATCGCTCAGTGATGAAGATTGGGAGAAGACGTTCAGCGTCAACACAGCAGGGGTTTTTCACGTATCCCGCTCGGTTGCCGGCCGCATGATTACGAGGAGGAACGGCTCGATCGTTACCGTAGGCTCCAATGCCGCGTGTGTCCCGCGAATGCAAATGGCCGCTTATGCAGCTTCAAAGGCAGCGGCTTTGATGTTTACGAAATGTCTTGGCCTCGAGCTGGCCGAATACAATATTCGCTGCAACATCGTATCGCCGGGATCGACGGATACGCCGATGCAGCGGTCCATGTGGTCTGGCCGGGACGGGGCACAGGCAGTCATCGACGGATCGCCGGAAGCGTTCAAAACGGGAATTCCGCTTGGCCGTCTGGCTTTGCCGGCTGATATCGCAAATGCCGTTCTCTTTTTATTGTCCGAATCATCACGCCATATTACGATGCATGACTTGCGGGTTGATGGCGGGGCTACCTTGGGAGTTTGACCGAATTTAAAAGGAGGTTTTGGAAATGATTGATCACCGTATCGTACAAGAAACGCCGGCCGACCAGCTTTTACGCGAGTATCGGCCCGATGCTGCGTTTTTCTTTTCTTCTCCGGAGCGGACCATTCTGGCCAAAGGCGTTTTCGCCGAAGTCCCTGAAGAAGGGGGCCATAGGCTGGAACATCTGGCTCAGCAGGCTGCTTCCATCCTCAAAGATGCCAAGCAGTCCGGACGGCAGAACCCCATCATTGTCGGTGCTGTCCCCTTTGACGAAACAAAGCCCGCGCAGCTTACCGTGCCGAACGAGGTCTGGTGCGCCGGCCCGCTGACGCTTGAACAGGATGTACAAATACATCCGGGTCCGGGACCTGCTTATGACATTGAGCCGATTCCTCAGCCCGGGGAGTATATGCGGGGGGTCGAAAAAGGACTGGCCCGCATTGCTGAAGGGGATGTCAGCAAAATTGTGCTGTCCCGGTCGCTGCGCTTGACATCACCGGCCAGCATCGATATCTCCCATGTTCTTTGCAATCTTGCACAGCACAATCCGGGCGGATACACTTTTGCAGTGGATTTGTCCAAGCAGGCAGCGGCGTCCGCATCTGCCGGAAGGAAGCGCCGCAGGACATTGATCGGAGCCAGCCCCGAGCTGCTGGTTTCAAGAAAAGGACTGCACGTTTACGCAAATCCTCTGGCGGGTTCGAGGCCGCGGAGCGATGATCCTGTGGAAGACCGGCGCCGTGCAGACGAGTTGCTTTCTTCTTCAAAAGATCGCCATGAACACGCGGTCGTCACCGAAGCTGTAGCTTCAGGGCTCAAACCTTTCTGCAGGACATTAGACGTGCCGAGGGAGCCTTCGCTGATCAGCACGGAGACGATGTGGCACCTTTCCACAGAGATCAAGGGCGTGCTGACAGACGCGTCGATATCGTCATTAGAGCTTGCTGCGGCGCTGCAACCGACCCCTGCTGTCTGCGGCACGCCGACAGATGCCGCCAGGGCGGCTATTAAGGAAATTGAGCCGTTTGCCCGGGGCTTTTTCACCGGAATGGTAGGCTGGTGCGATGCCTCCGGAGATGGGGAGTGGGTCGTGACCATCCGCTGTGCCGAGGCGGAAGAACGCGCTCTCCAACTGTTCGCCGGAGCCGGCATCGTAGCCGGTTCAAGGCCTGAAGACGAGCTGGCAGAGACGTCAGCCAAGTTTCGGACGATGCTCCTTGCGATGGGGCTGAACAATGAATAGAAAAAATTGGGGGGGATGAATATGCTTGCAGGATGTCCGACATGGCCGGACGAATTTGCTGAAAAATATCGAAAGGAAGGGTGCTGGCGAGGCGAGACATTCGGAGGAATGCTGAGGGAACGGGCAGACAAGCACGGCAGCCGGATTGCGGTTACGCATGGAGATGCTCACATGAGCTACGGGGAATTGGATATGAGAGCCGACCGTCTGGCGGCGGGATTTTTGGAGCTGGGCATCAAAAAAGAAGACCGCGTCATCGTCCAATTGCCGAATACACCGGAGTTTTTTGAGGTTTGTTTTGCCCTGTTTCGGATCGGTGCGCTGCCTTTATTTGCGCTTCCTTCACATCGGCAAAGCGAGATCGCTTATTTTTGTGAATTTGCCGAAGCGGCTGCATACATCATTCCTGATACACACTCAGGATTTGACTACCGCGTGCTTGCGAGGCAAGTCCGCAGCAAGCTGCCGGAATTGCGCAATGTCATTGTCGCCGGCGATCCGGAAGAATTCCGGGGGCTCAGCGATCTGTATAGAGATGCAGATCCCGGCCGCCATCCGCATGTTAAGCCGGATGATGTCGCTTTTCTCCAATTATCCGGCGGAAGCACGGGGCTGTCCAAGCTGATACCGAGAACGCATGACGATTACATATACAGTTTGAGAATCAGCGCCGATATTTGCCGGCTAGATCAAAACAGCGTATATCTTGCTGCTTTGCCGATGGCCCACAATTATCCGCTCAGTTCGCCGGGCGTGCTCGGAGCGTTGTATGCGGGAGCCAGGGTCGTTCTTGCAGATGGGCCAAGTCCTGACGAAACCTTTCCTCTTATCGAAAAGGAGAGGGTTACCATCACGGGGGTCGTTCCGCCGATTGCTTTAATCTGGCTCGAAGCCGCATCATCGCGAGCAGAAGACCTTTCAAGCCTCGAAGTGTTCCAAGTCGGCGGCGCCAAATTCAGCGCTGAAGCCGCCCGCCGTGTAAAGAGCGTGCTCGGTTGTACATTGCAGCAGGTGTTCGGCATGGCGGAAGGTCTGGTCAACTATACAAGGCTTGATGATCCTGAGGACATTGTCGTCAATACTCAAGGCAGGCCGATGTCGCCGTTAGATGAAATTAAGGTCGTCGATGAAAACGGCCGCGACGTTGAACCGGGGCAGACGGGTGAGCTGCTGACCCGCGGGCCGTACACGATCCGCGGCTATTACAAAGCTGAAGAGCATAATGCGAAAGCATTCACGCCGGATGGCTTTTACCGCACTGGAGATCTGGTCAAAGTCAACTCATCAGGTTATCTGATCGTTGAAGGCCGTGCAAAGGATCAGATCAACAGGGGCGGAGAGAAAGTCGCTGCAGAGGAAGTGGAGAACCACCTTCTTGCCCATCCCGGCGTACATGATGCCGCTGTCGTTTCCATGCCGGATGACTTTCTCGGCGAAAGGTCATGCGCATACATTATTCCGCGCAACACCCCGCCTGCCGCCGCCGAACTGAAGCAGTTTTTAAGAGAGCGGGGGCTTGCGGCATATAAGATTCCCGACCGGGTGGAGTTTACCGATTCTTTTCCGCAGACAGGCGTTGGAAAAGTAAGCAAAAAAGCGCTGCGTCAAGCAATAGCCGAAAAAATGGCGCAGTTCGCCAAAGCGAAACAATAATCAATAGAATGAAAGGACGTGATGTTGATGGCCATTCCTGCCATCTCTCCATACAAGATGCCGAAAGCATCGGATCTGCCGAAGAACAAAGTGTCATGGACGCCGCACCCGAAACGTGCCGCGCTTCTCATTCACGACATGCAGCAATATTTTATTGACGCATATACCCGGGGAGAGTCTCCGATGACAGAGCTTTTGCCAAATATCAATATGCTCAAGGAGCGATGCAAAGAGCTTGGGATACCTGTCATCTACACGGCTCAGCCCGGCGGACAGACGCCTGAAGAGCGTGGGCTTCTCCAGGACTTTTGGGGGCCGGGAATCCCTCCGGGTCCGGATCAGCAGAAAATCGTGGAAGAACTGAAACCGGATGAAGGCGACACCGTTCTGACGAAGTGGAGATACAACGCCTTTCGAAAAACGGATCTTTTAAGACTGCTTCAGGAGCAGGGCCGCGATCAGCTCATCATCACCGGGGTCTATGCCCATATCGGCTGTCTCATGACGGCTTGTGATGCGTTTATGCAGGAGATTGAGACGTTTTTTGTAGCAGATGCGGTAGCGGATTTCTCCTTACAACATCACGAAATGGCCATCTCTTATGCAGCCGACCGCTGTGCTGTCACCGTCACAGCCGAGCATCTTCTGAACGAACTGAAAAACGGGCGAAATGACGATGGTGTGCAAGAAGGCCGCGAACTGCTGTCGAAACAGACGATTCGCGAACAAATTGCCGCGCTTCTCCTCGAATCGCCGGACGACATCACTGACGGTGAAAACTTGATTCATAGAGGTCTCGATTCAGTCAGAATGATGAGTCTTACCGAGCGCTGGCGACGTGCCGGGGCTGAGGTGACGTTTGTGGAGCTTGCAGAAGAACCGACGATCGAAAACTGGTGGAGACTGTTGTCTTCCCCTAAAGAGCCATCATTGCCAAATTCAGATTATCAATGAAGGAGGTTGCCGTAATGCCTGAATGTCAAGATAACCGCAGGCCATTAACCGGAGCGCAGGCCGGCATTTGGTACGCACAGCAGCTAGATCCGCAAAATCCGATTTATAATACCGCTGAATACGTAGAAATCAACGGTCCGATTGATCATGAACTTTTTGAACAGGCACTGCGGCGCGTCATTGAAGACGCTGATACATTGCATGCCCGATTCGGGGAAGATGATGACGGACCATGGCAGGTGATTGATCCGTCATCAGATTTTCCGCTTCATTTCGTTGATGTCAGTGCAAAGAATGAACCGAGGAAGGCGGCTGAGGCGTGGATGAAGGACGATCTGGCCCGGCCGATCGACTTAAGCAGCGGCCCGCTTTTTACAGAAGCGCTTTTTAAAGCGGCACCCGATCTTTTCTTCTGGTATCACCGGGCCCACCATATCGCAACTGACGGGTACAGCTTTATGCTTATTGCGGAGCGGCTTTCAAAACTGTATACCGCACTTGTGCAAGGGAAGGCGGTTGATGATGAAAGGTCTTTCGGGCCGCTTGCCGCAATTCTTAGGGAAGATTCGGTTTATCGTTCCTCAGACCAATATCAAAAAGACCGCCGGTTTTGGCTGGAGCGATTCAGCGACGAACCTGAGGTGGTCAGCCTTGCCGACAGGGCGCCAAGAACATCTGACCGTTTTCTCCGCCGTTCTGGACATCTTTCTGCCGAACATGCAGACCGCCTCTTGTCTGCGGCAGGCTTGATGGGAGCAAGCTGGCATGAAGCAGTCATCGCAGCAGCGGCCGTTTATGTTCATCGCCTAACAGGCGCACGGGATGTTGTTCTCGGATTGCCGATGATGTGCCGTTTAGAATCGGCTTCGTTGAATATTCCCGGCATGGTCATGAATCTCCTGCCGCTTCGCTTGTCGGTGCGGCCGGAGATGGGAGCTGCCAAGCTCATGAAGCAGGTATCAGAGGAAATCGTAAAAATCAGGCGCCACCAGCATTACCGTCATGAAGAGCTGCGGCGCGATCTGAAACTGCTCGGCGAAAACCAGCGGCTGTTCGGGCCGCAGATTAATCTGATGCCATTTGCCGGCAGCTTGAATTTCGCCGGTTATCAAGGCATTGTTCACAATATCACGACGGGGCCTGTAGACGACCTTTCGATCAACATTTACGGGAGACCCGGCGGAAGCGGCTTAAAGGTGAATATGGATGCAAATCCCGAGGTGTACACGGAAAGCGAACTTGAAAAACATCTGCACCGTTTTCTTATTATTCTGAAAAACATTTCCGGTTTCCAGCAAGATATGCCGATTGGAAAAATAGAGCTGCTGCTGCCTGAAGAACGCCATCAGGCGCTGATCAAGAGGAATGAAACCGGTCATCCCCTTCCGGAAGCCGATCTTCCTGAATTATTCGAGATGCAGGTGAAAGAAAATCCAAACTCGCCGGCAGTGGTGTTTAAAGACGGCGTTCTCAGCTATTCCGAATTGAATGAACGCGCGAATCGGCTGTCCCATCTGCTGATTGAAAGAGGGGCCGGACCCGAGCGGTTTGTCGCGTTGGCTCTGCCGCGGTCACAGGAAATGGTGATCTGCATGCTTGCCGTCCTCAAGGCGGGAGCGGCTTATTTGCCTATTGATCCCGAATATCCGGCAGACCGGATCGATTATATGCTCAGCGATGCACAGCCGATGCTTGTCATTACAACGAGGGAGGCTGCGGCAAACATTCAGGAAAATGGAGACGTACCAAGAATGGTCATTGACGAACAAGACGTCATTCATGACCTTTCCCGTTATGCTGCTGAAAATCCGGCTGCCAATAAAAAACGCTCGCTTCTTCACCCTGCGTATATGATTTATACGTCCGGTTCTACAGGAAGACCTAAGGGCGTCATTGTACAATCTGAAAGCTTATGCAATTTTCTTTTGTCCATGCAGGAGACGTTTTCTCTTCAGCAGCATGACCGGCTTTTGGCAGTTACTACGGTTGCTTTTGATATATCAGCGTTAGAGATTTACTTGCCGCTCATCAGCGGTGCCTCCTTTATCCTCGCTGAGAAGGAAACCGTTCAAGATCCGCATGTATTGGGGAACATGCTTGAAAAGCATGACATCACGATCATGCAGGCTACACCGACGCTGTGGCATGCATTGGCGGCAAGCGTTCCGGAAAAGCTCCGCGGACTCAGAGTGCTCGTCGGAGGCGAGGCGCTTCCAAACAGCCTTGCCCGGCGATTGCAAGAACTGGATTGCCGGATTACGAATCTTTATGGTCCGACTGAAACAACGATTTGGTCAACGTGTGCCGCCCTGGAAAACGGCCGGAAAGAAGCGCCTTCAATCGGCCGTCCGATTTGGAACACACAAGTATACGTGTTGGACGCAGGCTTACAGCCTGTTCCGCCCGGCGTGGCAGGCGAGCTTTATGTGGCCGGAACAGGGGTGGCGCGCGGTTATTTTGGCCGCCCGGATTTGACGGCCGAGCGTTTTATTGCGAATCCTTACGGGCAGCCGGGCTCCCGGATGTATCGGACAGGCGATCTCGTCCGGTGGCGTTCGGACGGCTCTCTTGATTATATCGGGCGGGCGGATCATCAAATTAAGATTCGCGGTTTTCGCATCGAAATCGGAGAAATCGATGCGGTGCTTTCCGGCCACCCCGATGTTCATCAATGCGCCGTTGTCGTTCGGGAAGACCGTCCGGGCGACCCCCGCCTGGCCGCATATGTCGTTCCGGTTGCTGAAGCGAGTCCTGATCCGGCTGAACTTCGCAGCCATCTCAGTGAAACACTGCCTGATTATATGGTACCATCCGCATTTGTCATGTTGGAGGCGCTCCCGCTTACTCCAAACGGAAAGCTTGATCGCAAAGCGCTGCCGGCTCCCGTGATGAGCGGGCAGGCAGCCGGACGTGAGCCGAGGACGCCACAGGAAGAAATTTTGTGCGATCTGTTTGCTGAGGTGCTGGGGATACCGCGGGTCAGCATTGATGACAGCTTTTTCGATCTCGGCGGCCATTCGCTGCTGGCCGGCCGGCTCGTCAGCCGTATTCGTGATGTGCTGGGAGCGGAGCTTGGAATCGCCCGTTTATTTGACGAACCGACACCCGCCGGGCTTGCCAAGCAGCTTGATCGGGCGGGCAGCGCCCGGCCGGCGCTCTGCAAGCTTGAAAGGAGGGAAGAGATTCCCCTTTCGTTTGCCCAGCGGCGTCTATGGTTTTTATACTGTCTGGAAGGGCCAAGTCCTACCTACAACATTCCGGTTGTTGTCAATTTGTCCGGCCGGCTGAATCGGGAAGCTCTTGAAGCGGCGCTTGGGGATGTTGCAGAACGGCATGAGCCGTTAAGAACGATTTTCCCTGAAAGGCGGGGAACAGCGTGCCAGCTTATACTTGATCCAGACAAGGCCCGGCCTGAACTGCTCGTTTCTCATGTCAGAGAACATGAGCTTGAGGGAGTCATGGTCGAAGCTGTAAAATACAGCTTTAAACTTGCGGAAGAACCGCCGTTTCGCGCTCAGCTTTTCGTGCTCGGGAAAGACAAATATGTTCTCCTGCTGCTTCTCCACCATATGATCGGTGACGGCTGGTCATTGACGCCCCTGACCCGCGATTTGGAAGCAGCGTACAGCGCCCGCTGCCAGGGTGCACGTCCTGAGTGGCAGCCGCTTCCCGTGCAGTATGCCGACTATGCCATCTGGCAGAAACGTCTGCTTGGCAGTGAGAACGATCCGGATAGCCTGATTGCAAGACAGCTGGACTATTGGACAAAGACGCTTGAACACCTGCCTGATCAGCTTGAGCTTCCGGCTGATTTTCCGCGGCCTGCCGAATCAAGCTATCAGGGCGGCACGATTCAGCTCGCCATTGACGAAAAGCTGCACGGCCGTCTGCTCGAATTGGCCCGGACAAGCGGAGTCAGTCTGTTCATGATTTTGCAATCAGGGCTTGCCGCATTGCTGACAAGAATGGGAGCCGGGAGCGATATTCCGGTCGGAAGCCCGATCGCGGGCAGAAGCGCCGATTCATTGAGCGGGCTTGTCGGGATGTTCATCAATACGCTTGTGCTCCGGACTGATACATCAGGTGATCCGAGCTTTCGAGAGCTTCTCGGCAGGGTCAGAAACGTGAATCTTCATGCTTACGAACATCAAGACCTTCCGTTTGAGCGTTTGGTTGAAGTTCTCAATCCTGCCCGTTCCCGCGCCAGACATCCGCTTTTTCAAATTATGCTGGCATTTCAAAACACGCCTGAACCGGCCATTGAACTTCCAGGACTCACATCAACCGTTGAGGTAAAAAGCGTCGGCGCCGCCAAGTTTGATTTGACGATTGAGCTGCGCGAACATCGGAATGCGGACGGGACACCTGCCGGCATTGCGGGCTTCCTCGAATACAGTACAGATCTATTTAGGCGCGCTACGGCTGAAGCGTTGGCGGCGCGGCTGGTGAGGCTGCTTTCATCCGCCGCAGCCGACCCTGATCAGCCGATTGGACGGCTCGACATCCTGCTGCCTAATGAACGCCAAATGCTGCTGGGAGAGTGGAACAAAGCTCCGCTCAACGTGCCGGAGGCAAGTTTGCCGGCATTGTTTGAGGAGCGAGCTGCAGAAAACCCTGAAGCGATTGCCGTCGTATTTGAGGATGCTGTTCTGACATACGGGGAACTCAACAAGCGGGCAAACCGGCTGGCGCGCCTGCTGATTGCCAAAGGGCTCGGCCCTGAGCAATTCGCGGCCTTGGCGCTGCCAAGATCATTGGATATGGTTGTCGGTCTATTGGCCGTACTGAAAGCGGGTGCGGCCTATGTTCCGCTTGATCCGGATTATCCGGCTGACAGAATCGCTTTTATGCTGGCTGATTCCCGGCCTGCGTGCATCATCACAAATACAGAGGTTGCCCAGCGCCTTTCTGCCGGTGATATACCGCTGATTACACTCGATGATTCGCATGTAAAAGAAGAACTCAAACATTATGCTGAAATGAATCCGGGTGATGAAGACCGGCTTGAGCCATTGTCACCGTTCCACCCTGCATATGTCATTTATACATCCGGCTCGACCGGTACGCCAAAAGGGGTGGTCATCCCGCATCAGAATGTAGTCCGCCTTTTTGGAATAACAGAACAATGGTTTCATTTTAATGAAGATGATGTGTGGACGATGTTCCATTCTTACGCCTTTGATTTTTCGGTATGGGAAATTTGGGGCCCGCTTTTGCACGGCGGCCGGCTTGTCGTTGTACCGCACGCTGTCAGCCGTACGCCCGGCGAATTTCTCCGTCTGCTCGTAAATGAAGGCGTGACTGTTCTGAACCAGACCCCGTCGGCATTTTATCAACTGATGCAGGCCGATCGCGACAATCCTGAGATTGGAAGGCTTCTTTCCTTGCGATTTGTCATTTTCGGCGGGGAGGCGCTTGAATTGAGCAGGCTGGAAGAATGGTATCAGCGGCATTCGGACAATTTTCCGAGATTGATCAATATGTACGGCATTACTGAGACGACTGTGCATGTCAGCTATATTCCCCTTAATCGGGAGATTGCGGCTCTGCAAGCCAACAGCCTGATCGGCTGCGGGATACCCGATCTTGGCGTCTATGTGCTTGATTCGTGCCTTGAACCCGTTCCGCCGGGAGTAGCCGGAGAGCTTTACGTATCCGGAAGCGGTCTTGCACGCGGTTATTTGGGAAGGCCGGATTTGACCGCTGAGCGATTTGTCGCTGATCCGTACGGACCTCCCGGAAGCAGGATGTACCGGACGGGCGATCTGGCCCGCTGGCGCCCTGATGGTTCTCTTGATTATATGGGACGGGCCGATCAGCAGATTAAAATCCGCGGCTTTCGAATCGAATTGGGCGAGATTGAAGCCGTGCTGGTTCAGCACGATGAAGTGGATCAGGCCGCTGTCGTTGTTCGGGAAGACCAGCCCGGGGATAAGCGCCTGATCGCCTATATTGTCCCCGCCTCAGAAGCAGAACCCGATCCGGCAGAGCTGCGCCGGTATGCCGCCGGGACGTTGCCTGATTACATGGTGCCTGCGGCATTTGTAAAAATTGATGTTTTGCCGTTGACGCCGAATGGCAAGCTCGACCGCAAAGCGCTTCCTGAGCCGGATTTTACGGCGGCTGTTAAGGGCAGAAGTCCGCGTACGCCTCAAGAAGAGATACTGTGCGATCTGTTCTCAGAAATTTTGAGCGTGCCCCGGATTGGAATTGATGACGGATTCTTCGAGCTTGGCGGGCATTCGCTGCTTGCTGTCCAGCTGATCAGCCGAATCCGCGAAGCGATCGGGGCGGAGCTCGGCATCGGTGATTTGCTGGAAGCACCGACCGTCAGCGGTCTTGCTGAACGCCTTGAGGTCGGCAGCAGCCAGAGTGCGCTGGATGTACTGCTTCCGCTGAGAGCTGGCGGGAGCGAGCTGCCTCTGTTCTGCGTACACCCGGCAGGAGGCTTGAGCTGGTGCTATGCCGGTTTGATGACGTCGCTCGGCAAGGAATATCCGATTTACGGACTGCAGGCGCGCGGCATCGCACAGCGGGAAGCGCTGCCGGCAACACTGGATGAAATGGCCGCCGATTATATCTCTCATATCAAACAGGTTCAGCCGGCCGGACCTTACCGCCTTCTCGGCTGGTCTCTCGGAGGAAATGTAGTTCATGCGATCGCAACCCAGCTTCAGGAACAGGGCGAAGAAGTTTCTCTTCTCGTCATGCTTGACGCTTACCCGAACCATTTCCTTCCGATTAAAGATGCTCCGGACGAGCAGGAAGCGCTTGTCGCCCTCCTGGCTTTAGGCGGATATGATCCTGACAGTCTTGGAGACGGGAAGCCGCTCGAACTGTCGAGTGCGATTGAACTTTTGCGGCGCGACGGCAGTGCACTGGCTAGTCTTGATGAAGCCGCAATATTGAACCTAAAGGAGACTTATGTGAATTCGGTTCGCATTTTAAGCGAATATAAACCGCATATCTATCACGGTGATCTTTTGTTCTTCAGATCAACCGTCATTCCGGAATGGTTTGATCCGATTGCGCCGGAATCATGGCTTCCTTATCTTCATGGACAGATTGAGCAGCACGATATTGACTGCCGCCATAAAGATTTATGCCAGCCGGGTCCGCTTGCCGAAATTGGACGCGTTCTTGCCGAAAAATTAGATGCCTTAGGGGGGAGAGACTGATGACAAATCCTTTTGAACGTGAAGACGGCACATATGTTGTCCTGATGAATAACGAAGGCCAGCATTCGCTCTGGCCGGCATTTCTTGACGTGCCGGCCGGCTGGGCCGTCGTTTTTGGGGAATCAAGCCGGAGCGATTGTGTTGAATATATCAGCTCGAATTGGAGCGATCTGCGGCCGAACAGCGTGAAGCCCGCTCTAGGGGTTCACGGCGGTGATGAGTAAATATGAGGCCGCTCAACCAGCGGACGGTTGTCAGCATCGTATATGTCACGGCGATGTTTATGGCCGCGATGGACGCGAGCGTCGTCAACTTGGCGCTGCCGGCCATCATGAAAGAATTTCAGGCGCCCCCGCCGGACGCCGGCATCGTCAATATCGGCTACCTGGTCAGCCTCGCCGTATGTCTTCCGATTGCCGGATGGCTTGGCGACCGTTGGGGTACCAAGCGGATCTTTTCGATAGCGCTTGGGATGTTCACTACGGCCTCTCTATTATGCGGGCTTGCTGAACATCTTGCGGCTTTAAATCTATTCCGCATCATCCAGGGAGCCGGCGGAGGACTGATCACTCCTGTAGGAATGGCGATTTTGTTCAGGACGTTCCCGCCGGAAGAACGGCCAAAGATTTCGCGTGTTCTCGTTCTTCCGGTTGCCGTGGCTCCCGCGCTCGGGCCGATCATCAGCGGGTTTTTTACGGATCAGCTGTCATGGCGCTGGATTTTCTTCATTAACGTTCCGATTGGATTGATCATTCTGCTGTTTGGTCTGTTATGTCTTGACGAGCATATGGAATCAGATGCCGGAACATTCGATCTGCCCGGCTTTCTCCTCTCAGCCCCGGGAATGGCGCTTGCGGTGTTTGCGCTCAGCCGGGGGCCGGCGGACGGATTCGGGTCGCCTGCTGTGCTTGCCGCCGGAATCGGGGGACTCGTTTTGCTGACGGCCCTTGTATTGGTCGAGCTTCGCGCTCGGCATCCGCTGCTCAATCTGCGTTTGCTGGCGGACCGGGTTTTTGGAATGATGAGTATTGTATCGCTGTTCTCGGCGGCCGGACTGCTTGGCATGCTTTACGTGTTTCCGCTGATGTATCAGGAGGTGCTGAATCACTCGGCGCTGGATACCGCCTTGATTACGTTTCCCGAAGCGCTGGGGCTGATGCTCGCTTCTCAGCTCATGCCCCGGTCGCTTTCAAAGCTTGGGCCGCGCCGGCTGATCTCTGCCGCATTGTTATGTGCGTCTGTGCTGTTTGGCCTCCTCAGTTTGACAGGGCCTGGAACAAACACGTGGTTTCTGAGAATGCTGCTGTTTTTGGCCGGCTTTTTCTTAGGCCATGCTGTCGGTGCTGTTCAGGTCACTTCTTTTGCCAACATCTCTTCAGCTTCAATGGGGCGGGCGACGACATTGTTCAATGTACAGAATCGGCTCGGCTCTGCTTTAGGCGTCGCGATCATGTCCTGCCTCCTTGCTGTCATGAGCCGGCATACGGAAGGGGAGCTGCCGGACCTTGCGGCATACAGGACGGCTTTGCTTGGTGCGTCAGCGCTCCTTATTGCTGCTTTTTGCTTCGCGCTTGGCATCCGTGACGCTGACGCCGCCCCCGGCATGGGTGCGCGCTCCTCATCAGCAGCCCGCGATGAACGGACGGCGGGAAACAGCAAATAGAAAAAATCCCCCTGGGAAATCCCGGGGGGATTCAATTTGTCCTGCTACAAAATCGGAGACAGGAGAATCGAAATCGCTTCCTTGAAGCGAATGCTTCTGCTCCGGTTTTGATAATCTTCATAGGTGAGCTCCTTCGATACTTGCAGATCATTTTCGAATGACAGCACAAGGTTTCTGGCAATTTCCTCGTCATATAAAAAGGCATTCACTTCAAAATTCAGCTTAAAGCTCCTCATGTCGATATTTGCCGTTCCGACTGAAGAAATTTCCTCATCGACAACGATCGTTTTTGCATGAATAAAGCCATTATCATAAATGAATACAGAGGCGCCCGCCTTGAGCAGCTCGCCGATATAAGAAAGAGTCGCCCAATAGACGAAAGGGTGGTCAGGCTTGTTCGGGATCATGATTCTGACGTCAACTCCTGACAGGCAGGCGATTCTGAGAGCGTCAAGAAGGCTTGCGTCAGGGATGAAATAAGGCGTTTGAATCAATATGGACCGCTTGGCGGTTGAAATCATTTTAATGTAGCCGTTTTTAATCTGCTCCCATTCCGAATCCGGGCCGCTTGTGACGATCTGCATGCCGATGTTTCCGTGAGAGCCGCACTCCGGGAAAAGATTCGGCTTGTATGTAATGTCATGGCGGTGGGAGGCCTGATTCCAGTCAAGGATAAAACGCGTTTGAATCGAATGGACGGCCGTTCCTTTGATTCGAAGGTGCGTATCCCGCCAATAGCCGAATGCGGGATTCAGGCCAAGGTACTCATCCCCGACATTAAATCCGCCGACATAGCCGATGAACCCGTCGATGATGACCAGCTTCCGGTGATTGCGGTAGTTCATGCGCAAATTGATAAATCGAAACCGCGAAGGAAAAAAGACTTCGACATAGCCTCCGGCCTTTTTCAGCTCTTTAAAAAAGCTTTTCCGCAGTCTTCTTGATCCCAATTCATCATAAAGAACGCGGACTTCGACGCCTTCCTTTGCTTTTTTGATCAGCGCGTCGCGCAGCTTCTTTCCGATTTGATCGCCTTTATAAATGTAGTATTGCAAATGAATGTGGTCTTTGGCATTTTCAATATCACGAAGAAGCCGATCGAACTTTTGGCGCCCGTCGGTTAAGAGCTCGACGGCATTATCTTCCGTAAACACGGCGTGATTATTAATGATGTGCATATAAATTAAATCTTTGCTGTCCGTAGTCGCCTTGTTCCGAAATTGGAATTCCCGATTTTTCAATTTGGCGAGCTGCTGATCCAATATTTTCTCAATCCCGATCTTTTTCTGGTCTTCCCAGTAAAAGAGGTGCTTGCGTTTTAAATTATGGCCGAACAATAAATAAAGGATGAAGCCGAGCACCGGGATAAAGAAGAGAACCAGAAGCCAGGCCCAAGAGGCGCTTGCATCGCGGCGCTCCCTGAAGATCACAACGATGGCCAGCAGCGTGTTTAAAACTAATACAAAACCGAGAAATATCGATGTGATGCTAATATTTTTAATAATATCCATGTTGAACCTCACAAAGACGGATTTGTTTTGATACATTCCATTTATATCAGTAACTTATCTTTCAGGCAACCATGTCATGTTATACGAGAAAAAAGCAGGAAGGTTTCTTTAAAAAGGGAGCTATAAGGCAAAAAACTGTAAAACATGTTAGAACTAAGTTACGATATAAATATAAAAAGCACGAATTTCTGTTGTAACATTCAAGCAGGAGGGATGTTTATGGATCTTGAAACATTTAATCAAATGCCCGCCTTTATGAGAAAAGAAATGGAAAACCTGAAACAGGTTGCTGCCCCGATATTAAAGAAACGGCTGATCTTTCTTTTTACAGCGGTTCCGCTGCTCGTTATCTCTCTCGTTTATCTGTCATCTTTCTGGGGAGAGACTCGTTTCGGTACGGAAACCTTCATCAAAATCGGTATCGCCGCATTAGGCGCAGCCTTTGGAATGGCCTTGATCAGAGAGTCGTCATATCAAAAAAGAAATGTCCAGCAAAAGGTGTTTCAGTATATTCTCGAACGGATGCAAAAAAGCGAAGTGCTTTCCGATGAGCGGAAAAACCGCTATGTCACGGCGGTAAAAGAGCAGCCGTTTACGGTGATGAGCAATTTCATGGAGTTTTTAAATGAAGAAGAAAGCAGAAGGCAGCGCCTTGCTGAATAGTAAAACGAAAAAGAGCTGACGGACAGCTCTTTTTTGCGTTGTAACGTCAAGATGCCCCGGCTTCATTCAATTCTTTCCCCAATATTTTTAAATCGTAGCGATTGCCGTCCATCTCGGCGATCCCCGGAAAATGCCCCCATTCGGAAAACCCGTGTTTTTGAAAAAGGTTGATGCTCGGTTCATTATGGGCGAATATAAACGCCATCAATGAACGGATTCCAAGCCTCGGCGCTTGATCAAGCGCTTTTTTTAAAACGGCCGATCCCATTCCTTTTCCGCGGTGCGCTTCGTGAAGGTAGATGCTGACCTCTGCGGTTTTCGCGTATGCGGGCCGGCCGTAAAACGATTCAAAGCTGATCCAGCCGATGCACTCCTGCGCGTCGTTTTCGACGATATACAGCGGCCTTGCTTCGGTATGGCCCAAAAACCAGCCGAGCTTATCTTCAGCTGTCACAGGTTCTGTATCGGCCGTAACCATCCGGGAAGCAATGGTGGAATTATAAATGTCTACGACTGTGTGAAGGTCTTCTTTTTTGGCGATGCGCAATTTCATGATCTTATTCTGTCCTTTCTTGTCCGTTTTTATCGTAAGCGTCCGGTCCGGCCGGCTGCTAAAAATCTATTCAATAAAAAAAGTTTTTTTAAAATGTATATATTTTCTGAAAAGTGTTCAGAATGTTGCTGAGGTGATGAAAGCATGAAAGAGGAAGAAAAGAATCGTACTTCCAAAATCACAAAGCTGCAAAGGTTTTTTCGCAGACGCTGGGTATTCCCGGCCATCTATCTGATCAGTGCCGTCGTTGTTTTAACAGCTGTTCTTTGGTATCAATCAGCATCCAATAACGATGTGAAAGATAAGCTGGCGGATGATGGAAAGTCAGCCTACGACAACCGTGATGACGCGGTAGAAGTAGGAAAACCGGTCGAAAATGTCGCAATGCCGGTCATTGATTCTGAGAATGTAACTGTCGTGAAAAAATTCTTTGAAACAAATGCATCTAAAGAAGAGAAAGAAGCAGCACTTGTAAACTATGATAACACGTATAGCATGAGCAAAGGTATCGACTTGGCGGAGAAAGACGGAAAAACGTTCGATGTTTCCGCATCTCTCAGCGGTACTGTCATCAAGGCTGCTAAAGACCCAGTGTTGGGCTATGTTGTTGAAATCGAGCATGAAGACGGGCTGTCAACCGTGTATCAATCCCTTTCTGAAGTAAGCGTCAAGCAGGGTGACAAAATCGAGCAAAATCAAGTCATCGGAAAAGCAGGCAAAAACTTATACAATGAAGAAGGCGGAAACCATGTGCATTTTGAAATCCGCAAAGACGGAGTCGCTTTAAATCCGCTGAACTTCATGGACAAGCCGGTGTCAAGCATTGAAAAGGCAATGGAAAAGCAAGCTTCTGAAGTGAAAGAACCTGCCCAGCCTTCCGTTGAGGAAAAAGCAAAAACGGAAGAAAAAGCGAAAGACGACACTGAAGGGAAAACCAAAAGGGAAGATTCAACTGACGATTCAGGCGCTCAGGACGAGGACCAGACAAAAGATTCAACACAGCCGTAACACAAACCGTTTACGCCTATCAAATCAGATAGGCGTTTTTTTGTTACAATGTTTTAAAAAACCCGTATCAAATCGAAAGGGCAATCCGTTTATTAAAGTAAGAGGCCTCTTTAAGGAGTGTGAATTCATTCATGAATGAATTAAAGCAGAAAGCGCTGATGAAATACTGCATGATGATCACCGGTGATAAATGGGATGCAGAGGACTTGGCTCAGGACACGATCCTGAAATTAATGGAAATCAATCAAGCAGACGCCTCGCCTGCTTATCAAAAAACGGTTGCAAAGCATAAATGGATTGACCTGCTTCGAAAAAGAAAGCGCGAATGCTTTCTTTCGGGTGCAGATCAGTCAGGAGAGCAGACGGAAGAAATAAGGGCTGCGGACGAATGCGAGCATCTGCTGAAACATCTCGCGGCCGAATTAACGCCGAAGCAATTAACGATCTTTTTGCTCAAAGACGTGTTTTCCTACCAGCTGCATGAAATCGCCGAAACGCTCGGCAAACCGGAATCATCCGTCAAATCGCTTTTATTCAGATCGCGCCAGCGTGTCAAAAGGCTTTCATCTGACGTTCTTCAGAGGGAGGCGATCAGGGAGAGCGGCTCAGAGCACGACAGGCTCTTGATCGACGCGATTGTGCGCCATGATCCGGACCGCCTGCTTGAATACGCGAAGCGGACCTGGCTTTCGAGCGCTTCGCAGCCGTCCTGCGTAAGCATGATGAGGTGTGCTGCCTAGGAGGCTGAAAGGCATGAACACCATTCCTTATGTTATTGAAAAAACAGCGGCAGGAGAAAGATCCTACGATATTTTTTCAAGGCTTTTGAAAGACCGCATCATTATGATCGGCTCTGAATTTACGGACGATCTCGCCAATCGCGTCACCGCCCAGCTGCTGTTTTTGTCGGCGGAGGACAATGAAAAGGACATTTCGGTCTATATCAACAGCCCCGGCGGATCAACCTCTGCCGGATATGCGATTTTAGATACGATGGAGTACGTGAAGCCGGATGTTCGCACGATCTGCGTCGGGATGGCGGCTTCGATGGGGGCGATCATCCTTGCGGGCGGAACGAAGGGAAAGAGGTTTGCCCTTAAAAACAGCGAAATCATGATCCACCAGCCGCTCGGCGGCGTCAAAGGACAGGCGACGGACATGGAGATTTCCGCGAGGCGGATCATCAAGCTGAAGGACAAAATCCAGCAGTTCTTCCATGAACGGACGGGTCAGCCGCTTGAAAAACTAAAAGAAGACATGGAACGCGACTATTTTATGGATGCCGAAGAAGCGAAGGCTTACGGTATTGTTGATGCAGTTTTGTAAACAGAACCAGTACTCAAAAACCTTATAGCCCATAATAAAGACAGGAACCGGGTGGGTTAATGTATTAACGTGTATCCATTTATGAATTTTCTACTGTGAACAATTTGGAAAAAAACCCAGTTTTTTAGAAAAGCTCCCGGCATGTCTCCGCCGGGAGCTTCTTGTCTATAAAGCGTCGGGCCCTTCTTCGCCCGTACGGATGTTGATCGTGTTTTGAATTTCGTAAATGAAGATTTTGCCGTCTCCGGGTTCACCGGTTTTGAGCACCTTTTGCGCCGTCTCGGCGACCTTTTCGACAGGCACCTTGCTGACGACGATTTCGACTTTTAAGCGTTCATATACATTGCTTTCCCGCTTGACGCCGCGATAAAGCTCCGTATGTCCTTTTTGCAGGCCGCATCCGTGGACATTATAAAATGTAATGGAAGTTACCCCGATTTTGGCCAGTTCGGTTTTCAGCTCTTCAAAGTTTGTAGGACGCGTTACGATTTCAACCTTATACATTTGACCGCTCATTCCATCACTCCCTGACAATTAATCTTGATACGCTTTTTCGCCGTGCATCGTAAGGTCGAGCCCGAGAGACTCTTCCTCTTCGGTTGCACGAAGCTTAAAGAAAATGCTGACTACTTTTATAATAACGTAAGTGACAATTGCAACAAACACATATGTTGAGAGAATCGCAATCAGCTGTTTCCAAAGCAGGCTGATGTCTCCGTAGAACAGGCCGTCAGCTCCGTTCGAATTAACCGATGTAGTGGCAAACAAGCCCGTTGCAATGCCTCCCCACGTTCCGCCGATTCCGTGAAGGCCGAATGCGTCAAGCGCATCGTCATAGCCGAATTTCTTCTTGAGAGAAAACACGCCCCAGAAACAGACGGCGCCGCCTACAAATCCGATAAAAACAGAAGCGAACGGAGTGACGAAACCGGCGGCCGGTGTAATTGCGACAAGTCCCGCAATGGCGCCGGAGACCGCTCCGAGCATTGTCGGTTTTTTATTGATCAGCCATTCGACCAGGACCCAGCCGATCACTCCGGCGGCCGCCGCCGTATTGGTGTTGATAAAAGCGGTCATCGCCACTTCATCAAGTGTCAGTGCGCTTCCGACGTTAAACCCGAACCACCCGAACCAGATCAGCGCCGCGCCCAGCAATGTTAAAAGCAAATTGTGGGGCGCCGTGTCGCTGATGTTTTTCCGCTTGCCGAGAACGATCGCAACGACAAGTCCGGCGACGCCTGATGAAATGTGGACGACGTTTCCGCCCGCGAAATCAAGGGCTCCCAGTTCTGCAAGCCAGCCTCCGCCCCATACCCAGTGGGCGACAGGAGAGTAGACAAGCACGACCCACAGCACAGAAAACAGAATAAAGGCCGGAAAACGCATCCGTTCAGCAAAGCTTCCGGAAATAATCGCTGTCGTGAGCACAGCGAACGTCAATTGGAACATCATATAGAGTGTATGCGGGATCGTCTCCGAATAATCGGAATTCGGGTCAAATCCGACTTCGTTCAGCCCGAGCCATTCAAAACCTCCGATCAGGGGATTCCCCGGTGCGAAAGCGAGAGAATATCCGAACAAAATCCATATGACCGATACGATGGCGATCGATGACAAACTATGCATCACCGTGCTCAGCACGTTTTTGCTTCTTACCAGTCCCCCGTAAAATAAAGCGATGCCCGGCGTCATCAGCCACACGAGCAGAGCGCAAAAGAACATGAATACTGTATCCCCCATTTGCATGTTACATTCCTCCGTCGTAAAAAGTGATGTTTTTTTCAATTATAGTGATAAAAGAACGATATCATGACGAACATGTAAGATTTCCTAACATGGTTTTTTGGGAGAAAAGCAGCAGGAGGGGAAACGGTTCGCCTGAGACAAGAGTCAGAAACCGCCTCAATCAGCCTTTGTCACTTCGATCCAGACGATCCGGTGGCCGTCCATTTCTTTCGCTTTAAAATTGTAGCCGTCGCATTGAATCTCGGTCCCGGGCCCGGTGTCGACGTTTTGTGTCAGAAACCAGCCGCCGATTGTATCGATTTCTTCATCTGACAAGTGGATCCCAAGCAGATCGTTTACATCGCTGACAAGCACTTTGGCGTTCAGGATGTAATGGTCTTCTTTGATTTTGCGAATGTCTGACACTTCCTCGGTATCAAACTCATCGCGTATGTCGCCGACGATTTCCTCGATGATGTCTTCAATCGTTACAAGACCGGACGTTCCTCCGTATTCATCGACGAGAATCGCCATATGTGTGCGCTCTTTCCTCATTTTGGCGAACAGCTGATAGACGGGAATCGTTTCGATCACGCGAATGACGGGATGGATAAACTTCTTAAGCTGGCCGGTTTCAAAGGAACCTTTGCCCGCAAGCTCAGCGAGCAGCCATTCTTTTATGTTGATCATCCCGATGATGTGGTCCTTGTCTTCCTGTACCACCGGAAACCGGGTATGCTTCGTTTTCTTGATCAGCCGTTTTGCCTTTTCCGTACCGTCTTCAAGAGACAAGACGGTCATTTCATTCCGGGGAACCATGATTTCTTTTGCCATCCGTTCGTCGAACTTGAAAATGTTGTTCACGTATTTTAATTCGTTTTGATTAATTTCTCCGCTTTGATAGCTTTCAGACAAAAGGGTTCTCAGCTCTTCCTCCGTATAGGCCAATTCTTGCCCTGCGGCCGGCTTTAACCCGAACATTCCGGTGATGACGCGGGCCGATTGATTGAGCAGCCAAATAAACGGAAACATTACCCTGTAAAACAAGATCATCGGCCTTGCAAACAGCAGCGTGATGTTCTCCGCTTTCTGGATGGCGAACGTTTTAGGCGCGAGTTCGCCGATGACCACGTTCAAATAGGTGACGATCAAAAAAGCGGCCAAAAACGTGAGCACGTGCGTGACAGACTCATGCAAGCCGAGTGCTGCAAAAACAGGATGCAGCAGGCTCTGCATCGTCGGTTCACCGAGCCATCCGAGGCCGAGCGACGTCACCGTTATCCCGAGCTGACAGGCCGATAAGTATTCATCAAGATGTGAGGTTACTTCTTTTGCGGCAAGCGCCCCCTTTCTTTTTTCCACGATCAATTGGTCGATCTTTGTCCTTCTTACTTTAACGATGGCGAATTCAACCGCTACGAAAAACCCCGTAAGCGCGATTAAAATCGCCACTGCCGCCAGTTTTATAAAATCCAATGCAAGGCCTTCCGAAACAGAAGGCGCACACCTCCTTTTTTCGAATCAATATCATACTGGCTTCATACCACATGCAGTTGCAGAGCAAACATCAGGTTTAGTTTCGGGGGCTGCGGGCAAAGAACAATAAGCGAAGGTGAACAGGAGGATATGAGATATGAAGATTGCTTATGGAGACGGATGGAATTGGTATCAGCTCGGCCCTCAGGAAAAAACAAAAGCGCTTGAGCTTATCCATTCCGAACATTGGCCGGAATGCCGGAAATGGTTTCAAGGCGTTCCTTCGGAAAACGTAAATTGTCTGGATATCGACGTTGTGTCCGCTGATCATGAGGCGCTGTACGGCTCCCTGATTTATCAGCAGGATGCGAAAGAAGAGCACGACCGTTCTGTTTTCCACTTTTACGTGACAATGGATTATTTTTTTACGATGAACTTCGATTTTTCTGTTTTTGAAGGCTTCAGCGATAAGCGGATGCGGCATCGGGTCAAACGGTGCAAGAATGCGCCTGAGGCGTTTTTGGCGCTCGCGGGGGAATTGGTGCACGCGTATTTCAAGGAGCTTGAGCAGTTTGAAAACAACCTTCGAACATTAAAATGGAAATTTCATCATGATAACAATAAAAGCATCATCGAGGCGATCCACAAGCTGCGCCATGAGCTATTGATCATGAAAAGCCTTGTGATGACGATGAAAAAAGTCGCGATGGCCATTCAGGAAACATTTGTATTCAAAAACTTTGACGAAGCCGAACAGCGCCGGACGTTTTGCGAGATTGACAGAGTGCTGATGCTGATCAAGGACTATGCAGGCGATATTAATTATCTGCTCCATTCCGAAGAAGTGGTGACATCCCACAGGGGAAATGAGATTTTTAAAGCTTTGACGATTTTCACGACGTTATTTACGCCTGTTACGGCTTTCGGCGCGCTGTGGGGAATGAATTTCAAACATATGCCCGAACTGTCTTTCAAGCACGGCTATTTGTATTCGCTGATTTTGATAGCGGCTTCAACCGTGCTGGTTTATCTGTATTTGAAAAAGAAAGGGTGGACCGGTGATTTGTTGAAGGATAAAAAGAAATATATCAAAAAGAAAGAGTACTTTTAAAGACGTTTAAGAGCCGCTTTTTTCGGAAAAGCACATACTAAGCCAATGATAAAGGAGGAATCCAAAGTGAAGCTGAAAGACTTGATGACACCGAATGCCGAGTGCTGCGAACCTTCCGCATCCGTTACAGAAATTGCAGGGAAAATGCGCGACCAAAATGTCGGCTCCATCCCGGTTTGCGAGAATGGCAAATTGGTAGGAATCGTGTCAGACCGCGATATCGTAATTAGATGCGTCGCTGAAAATGTCATTGAGGCACCTGCACGGGATATCATGAGCACAGAATTGGTGACGGGTGATCCAGAGATGACGGCGGAGGAAGCCGGCGATCTGATGGCTGAGCATCAAATTCGCAGGCTGCCGATCGTGGAAAATGAACGGCTGGTCGGAATCGTTGCGCTGGGGGACCTTTCGGTGACAAATGCTGCGGATCAGAAAGCGGGAGAAGCTTTAAGCGAAATATCAAAACCGGCTTAAACGTTGAGGAAGAGCGTATCTGCGCTCTTCCTTTTGTCATATTTTTAGCGCACCCGCCGAAGCGGCCAGCATACAACGTGCTGCCTTTTGGCGTAATGGAGGAGCGGAGCGGTATCCGGCAGAGTGAGACCGCTTGCCGAAGCTGCGCTATTTTGGGAAAAGACGGCTTCAGCCTGCTGGAGCCTCCATTGCGGGTGATGGATGTCTTCATAATAGATTCGGCTGCTATGTACGGTGTATAGCCGATACCTTTCAGTCAGCCAGTATTCGATTGTGCCTTTTCGGGAGGTGAAGGAGTCTGACAGCGGACCGTAACGGGCGTAAAAGGCCGCTTTTCCATCCGGCCTGCTGCTGGAAAACCGAACACGGCTTCCTTCATGAACAAAGCCCATGCCGGCATGGTAATACGGCAGGCGGAAAAATGTGCGCGCGCCTAAAACGGCGAAGCGGGAGGCAGCATCAAGGCTGAAGAAATAAACGCCCGGTATCCCTTGATAGGTGACGTACGTTCGGACATTCAGCTCAGGAAACCGGCTGAAAAAAGGGATGGGCGGCAAAAAGCGCGGCCGCAGATTCGTCAGCAGAAAAGGAAGAATCCCGATCCAGGCCTTTCCGTTGAACGTCTCCAGTTCTAAGGCGGCCGGTATTTTTTCGCGAATCGCCTCAGGCTCGGCAGGCCAATGGGCGAACAATACATCATTCCACGTCTGAGCCATCATCCAGGGTCCTTTTGGAAGCGGGAACGGCCTGTGCGATGTATCCGGCATCACAAGCGACACTCTCCTTTTTTGTTTATTATGTATAAAATGGTCTTTTTTAAACGATCAAACCGGCGCATTTTGCGGTTTTACCTCTCTCTTCGCGTGATATATCAAATACAGGTTCAAAAATAAGCGAAGGAGAGTGACTGAATTGTTCAAACATTCGAAGGTTCTTCAATATCCGGCAAAACCTGATAAGCCGGATCCCGTTTTTGCCAAGAAGATGCAGGAGATTCTCGGCGGGCAGTACGGTGAAATTTCGGTGGCGATGCAGTATCTGTTTCAGGGATGGAACACGAGAGGCAACGAAGCATACAAGGATTTGCTCATGGATACGGCAGCTGAAGAAATCGGTCACGTCGAAATGATTGCAACGATGATTGCGAGGTTGCTGGAAGACGCACCCGTCTACGAGCAGGAGAAAGCTGCGGAAGATCCGGTGATCGGTTCTGTCATGGGAGGGATGAACCCTCATCATGCCATCGTGTCAGGGCTCGGCGCTATGCCGGAAAGCAGCACAGGCGTCCCTTGGAATGCAGGTTATATCGTCGCCAGCGGAAATCTCCTTGCCGACATGCGCGCAAACGTCAATGCGGAATCACAGGGCAGGCTGCAGGTGGCCAGACTGTACGAAATGACCGATGACAAAGGTGTAAAGGATATGCTCGGCTTTCTGTTGGCGCGCGATACGATGCATCAGAACCAGTGGATTGCTGCAATCAGGGATTTAGAAGAGAAAGAAGGCGTTGTCGTGCCTGGCACGCTTCCGAAAGAATGTGAGAAAGAAAAATTTGCACATACGCTGTATAACTTTTCAGAAGGAGAAGAAAGCGCCGGGCTTGATTGGCTGAAGGGAGATGCGCCGGACGGAGCGCCGTTCGAATACGAGAACGGTCCTGTCGCCTACGGAGAAAAACCCGAGTTGAAGCCCGCTACAAAACAGAGCCACAACACGCCTCCCGCTGATGAACGATTTTAAGAGCCGAACGGCTCTTTTTCTTTTTAAAAAAATTCAAATTTCCGCTCAAATATTATAAAATAAGTGACAGGTTTGCAGATCTTTTCATTGTCAGGTAAGCTAACTATAAAAAAACAAGTAAGGAGTCATATCATGAGTAAAGTTCTTATTTTTGGGCACAAAAACCCGGACACGGATACGATTTGTTCAGCGATTGCATATGCCGAACTGAAAAAAAAGCTCGGCGTTGATGCAGAACCCGTCCGTTTAGGCGAAATCAACGGCGAAACCCAATATGCGCTCGATCAATTCAAAGCGGAAGTTCCGCGCCTTGTCGAGACCGTTGCCAACGAAACGGACAGCGTCATCCTTGTTGACCATAATGAGCGCCAGCAAAGCGTCAATGATCTGGATCAGGTGCGCGTGCTTGAAGTCATTGACCACCACCGGATCGCCAATTTTGAAACGAGTGATCCATTGTACTACCGCGCTGAGCCTGTAGGATGCACGGCAACGATTTTAAAAAAGCTTTATAAAGAAAACGGAGTCGATATTGAAAAAGGAACGGCCGGACTCATGCTGTCTGCGATCATCTCAGACTCGCTGTTATTTAAATCTCCGACTTGTACGGATGAAGACGTAAAAGCGGCGAAAGAATTGGCTGAAATTGCAGGAGTTGACGCTGGAAGCTACGGCCTGGACATGCTGAAAGCCGGTGCTGACCTGAGCGCAAAAACGATTCCGCAGCTTCTCTCGCTCGATGCCAAAGAATTTACGATGGGCAGCCATAAAGTAGAGATTGCCCAGGTGAATACGGTCGACACGAACGATGTCCTTTCCCGCAAAGAAGAGGTCGAAGCAGAGCTCGCAAAAGTGGTTGCTGAAAAAGGATTGGATTTATTCGTCTTTGTCGTAACGGACATTTTAACGAATGATTCGGTTGTCGTCGTTTCAGGACAAGCCGCACAGGCCGTTGAAAAAGCGTTCAACGTCACATTGGCGGATAATACAGCGACATTAAAAGGCGTCGTTTCCCGTAAAAAACAAATCGTTCCGCCGCTGACAGAAGCATTAAAAGGATAATAAAAATAAGCCCGGACATCGCTGATCTGCACCCTGTCAAGTAGACAGTGGAAATAACTCAAACACACTAGACGGCTTTAGCCCTGTATTCCACTGGGCTGAGGCCGTTTAGTTTTTCTTGTAGACGATCGTGGTTGTAAAAGTGGATATATTCATCAATTGCGCTTTGAAGTGCCTCAAATGTCTCGTACGAATTCCGTCTGTATTTCTCGCATTTTAATTTCCCCCAAAACGACTCAATGGGGCCGTTATCAATACAGCGGCCGACGCGGGACATACTCTGTGTCATATTTGCGTTTTCAATCATCCTTCTAAACTGGTGGGACGTGTATTGAAAACCTCTGTCGCTGTGAAGGAGAGGACGTGCGTTTGGGGCTGCCTCAAGCGCTTGGTTCAAGGTTTTAAACACAAGGGCGTTATTATTGGATTTCCCCAGCACATAAGACACGACCATTCCCTCATGAAGATCTAAAATGGCACTGAGGTACGCTTTCCGATGGCCGTATTTTAGCTCTGTCACATCAGTCACCCATTTTTGATTTGGTTTGTCCGCTTTAAACTCTCGATTCAGGATATTTTCGGACACATGTTGAGGCGTCGCTTTGCCGTAACGTTTTTTCTTCCGCCGAATGACACACTCCAGCTTGGCAATTTTCATCAGCCGATAGATGCGCTTATGATTGAGGCGCTCTTTAAAGCGGCGGTTCATGTTTAAGGTCATTCTGCGGTATCCGTAGATACCGCCAATTTGTTCGTGAAGTAGCGCCATTTTGGCGATAATCTTTTCATTCTGTTTTTCTCTCGCTGAAGGTACTCGGCTCCTCCATTTGTAATACCCCTGGCGCGAAACTTCGGCAATCTCACATAACATTTGGACAGAAAAGCCTTCTTTTCGATTCAGCTCTAAAATGGCGAGATATCGATCTTCGTACCGAACCTGACTTAGAACCGCCTCCTTTTGATCTCTTCCAACTTTTTTAAGAACGCATTCTCTGCGCGCAAACGCTCATTTTCCTGTTCCAGCCGTTTGTTTTCCCGTTGAATTTTTTCTTCAGGTGTCAGTTCTTCTTCGGTTTTGCGTTTCCCTCGGTTGTCTTTTAAGGCCTCTTCTCCGCCTTCTTGATACTTTTTCACCCATTGATACACCTGTTGGTAGGAGACTTGATGAATCTCCATTGATCTGGCGTAGTCCTTTCCATGAGCTAGACAATCCTTCGCAATCTCAATCCGTTCTTCCAATGAAACGTTCTTCCGTTTGGTCATCAAACGATTCCTTCCTCTCCCGCTGTCTTTTAACGTTTTATGACCATTATAAAGCTCAACCCACTTCATGAGTACGGATTTACTGGAAATCTTATATTTTCTCGAGATTTCTCTTTGAGAGTAGCGTCCGGATAAGAAGTCTTTCACGGCATTGTATTTTAATTCTGCGGGATAGAACTTATGGCGCTTTGAACGTTCCAAACTCTCCACACCCGCCATATCATGCGATGTTCTCCATTCACGAATCGTTTCGGCATGAATGCCATATTTTTCTGCGATCTCCTTCACCGAATTATTGCCCTGATCACATTCTGATAGAATATTCAATTTTTCTTCTTTTGAAAACCATTTTCCAGCCATGAAAAAACTCCCCCAAGGCAAACAGATTTTTTTATTTCATCTGTCTACCTTTAGGGGAGCATATCACGCCGTCCGGGCTTTTGCTTTTATCTGAAAATCAATTTTCTCACCCGGCGCACGATAGAATCGTAGAGCGAGATGATCCAATCGAAAATCGGGTGCAGGTATTTGGAAAATTTAAGCACAACAAGCGACACCAAAATCGCTACCAGGATGCTTCCTAAAACATCAACCGGATAGTGATGCCCGACCCAGATGCGGGAGAAGCCTGTCAGCAAACCGAAGGCGATCATAAAGGTTCCGATTTTGCGGTGGAAGAGCCAGAATGCGATAGAAATTGCCAGAGCACCAGTTGTATGATCGCTCGGGAACGACGCATCTGCGGCGTGATGAATCAGCACATCGACATGGTGGGCGACGAAAGGGCGCGGCTCCTGGTAAATCAATGTAATTAAATAGTTGAATACAAGGCCCAAAATCCCTGTAAATCCTGCCTGAAGAACGCTTTTTTTGTAGGAATGGCCTCCAAAGAGCCATATGGCCAGCAGCACAAGGGCATATAGATAAATCGCTTTTTCCGATATGAAAATCATCATGCCGTCAAGAATGGTGCTGTGATGTGATAGATTATGGATGGCTTTAAATAATTCGTAGTTCACAAAATCACCTTTCAGTATTTTTAATAGAATCCTATTTTTCCTGGACAGTTAGGGGACGAAACTGCATTCATAAAAGTTTCATGTTAAACGAAAAAGAGCCGGGCCAATGGCAAGCCCGGCAAGATGGTGTACCGATCAATCGGCTATCGATATATTTCTCTTCTCCTTCAGCAAGGCCGGTTTCCGGCTCCACGTATACAGCAACAGATTGACAAGAACGAAGACGCCTGTGAATAAATAGATATTGGAAAAACCGGTTTGTGCGACAATCAGGCCGAACACAAAGGACCCGACCGCTATTCCTGAATCGAATAAGGTGAAATAAGTGGCCGTTGCATAGCCGCTCCGGTGCTGCGGAGAAGCTTGGATCGCCAGCGTCTGCAGGCAAGGGGTAATCGAACCGTAGCCCATGCCGATGACAGCCCCTGAAAGCAAAAGCATCGCGCCGCTGTTCGTAAAAGCAAGCAGGCAAAGCCCGATGCTAAAAAGGATAATAGACGGATAAATGACGACGCCGGGACCGACTCTATCATATAATTTTCCGGTGAACGGCCGTGTTACCATCATCGCCACCGCGAAAACCATAAAGAAATAGCTGCTCGTTTGAATCATGCCGAGAGATTTTGCATAAACCGAAATGAACGAAATGACGCTCGAATAGCAAAAAGAAACAAACAAGCCGACGATGGCGATACGCATCGCCCCTTTTTCAAACATATTGGAAAACGACAATTTGAAGACAGCGGAAGTCGTGTCGTTTTCTTTAGGAATCCGCACCAAAGCCGTGCAAAGGATTCCGACGGCGACGATTCCGGAAAACAGCGCAAACAGCGCGGTAAAGCTGATTTTGTCAAGCAGGTTCAGGGCGATAAACGGCCCGATGACAACCGCCAGGTTCATGGACATGGCAAAGTAGCCGAGCCCTTCACCGCGGCGTGCGGGCGGAATCAAATCGGCTGCAATCGCACTGGTTACCGTGGTAATGATGCTGAACCAAATGCCTTGGAAAAAGCGGATTCCGAGCAATACGTAGATATTTTGAACGGATATGAAAAGGAGGGACGAAAGCGTAAAGAGAATGACGCTGACGAGCGCCATTCTTTTTTTTCCGAACCGCTCGATTATTGCGCCTGAAAACGGCCTTGCAAAAATCGCAGAAAGCAAAAATCCGCTGATCAAAAGACCTCCCTGTGACTCCGTGCCGCCGAGCTCCTGCATCGTGTAGACAGGCAAAATCGTTAACAAGGCATAAAAATATACAAAAATAAACAAATTCATCAGAACAACCATGATAAAATCTTTAGTCCAAATGGGTTCCGATTGTTTCATAGGCTACAGCTCCTTCTGTTGTATGTCAGCAGTTGATGCAATAAACGCTGGAACGTTTTTTTATCCTTGTCATCAAATCCCGAAAGCATTTCTTCTTCAAATTCTTTTATTTTCAACTGAATTTCGTCATATTTAACCGCGGCTTCGTCCGTCATTTTTACGACTTTTTCCCTTTTATCTTCGCCTTGCACCCTTTGCACCCAGCCGTTTTTTTCAAGGCGGCTGATCGTTCGCGTTACGGTCGGTGCTTCAACGTGCAAATACGACCAAATGTCTTTTTGAGTCATCGGACCGTACGTATGAAGGCAGTACAAGATTGACCATTGAGCGCCGAAAAGCCCGTAGGCCTCAAGCTGTTCATTCGTTTTTTTGGAAAGCATCCGCGCACTTTGATTGATTTGGTGAATGATCGTCCGGTTGATGTGTTCCATATAAACCCCTCTGAAAAATACTTACCTAGGTAAATAATAAACTTTATTCATTTTACTGGATGTCCTACAACCTGTAAAGCAAAAATTTTCGAAGCCGAAATAAAAATGTCTTGATAAACCCCTTGTCCTCCTTGAGTTTTTAGCATAATCCCATTTCAATGCTAATACACTGATACAAACCTAACAAAGAGAGTGTTTGAGGTGAGGGATCGTGGGAGTATTTCAAAATTCTACTTGGAATAGCTTAAAACGAAGCAGCTGTATAAATAGTATTTTCTTTCAGCATACGGATCTCATTTCACACTTCTCACATCCATTTTAGGGAGGTCGAGTGGTGTGCACGATTACATCAAAGAGCGAACAATCAAGATAGGGAAGTACATCGTGGAGACGAAAAAAACGGTTCGTGTGATCGCGAAGGAGTTTGGTGTTTCCAAAAGTACCGTACACAAGGATTTGACAGAAAGGCTGCCTGAAATTAATCCTGATTTAGCCAATGAAGTAAAAGAAATTCTTGATTATCATAAATCAATCAGACATTTGCGGGGCGGGGAAGCAACAAAACTGAAATACAAGAAAGAGGAAATCCTTGAAAGGGAACCCGTGCAATAGGGCATAATGGACCAGTAATAAAGGGCGTTTTTCATCATTTCCCGGTATCCTCCGTCTGTTTGTCGATAAAAAGCCACAAAAAATTGTGAAGAACTTTCACAAGGATGCTTTTTTTTCTAATTTTTATGATAAAATATATAATTAGGGCAGAATGTGGACATTGCTGTGAAACAGATTTCGAGGAGGATATAGATAGATGTTTGCAAGGGATATTGGTATTGACCTTGGTACAGCGAACGTGCTGATCCATGTAAAAGGAAAAGGGATTGTCTTAAATGAGCCTTCAGTTGTCGCTCTTGACAAAAACACCGGGAAAGTGCTTGCTGTCGGCGAAGAAGCAAGGAGAATGGTTGGACGTACACCTGGGAATATTGTTGCGATACGTCCATTGAAAGACGGCGTAATTGCAGACTTTGAAGTAACAGAAGCCATGCTGAAGCATTTCATCAACAAATTGAATGTGAAAGGCCTTTTCTCAAAGCCGCGCATGCTCATTTGCTGCCCTACAAATATTACATCCGTAGAGCAGAAAGCCATAAAGGAAGCTGCTGAAAAAAGCGGCGGAAAGCATGTGTATCTTGAGGAAGAGCCTAAGGTAGCCGCAATCGGCGCAGGTATGGACATTTTTCAGCCTAGCGGAAACATGGTAGTGGATATCGGCGGTGGAACGACAGATATCGCGGTCATCTCAATGGGCGATATTGTCACCGCCTCTTCTATTAAAATGGCTGGGGACAAGTTTGATCTTGAAATTTTAAATTACATTAAACGCGAATACAAGCTGTTAATCGGCGAACGGACAGCTGAAGACATTAAGATCAAAGTCGCAACTGTTTTCCCAGACGCACGTCATGAGGAAATCTCCATCCGCGGCCGTGACATGGTCACAGGGCTGCCTAGAACCATTACGGTAACGAGCAAAGAGGTGGAAGAAGCGCTTCGCGAATCGGTATCCGTTATCGTACAAGCTGCCAAACAGGTGCTTGAAAGAACGCCTCCTGAACTTTCGGCCGACATCATTGACCGAGGCGTTATCATCACCGGAGGCGGCGCATTGCTGAACGGCCTTGACCAGCTTCTTGCAGAAGAGCTGAAAGTGCCGGTGCTCGTTGCTGAAAATCCGATGGATTGCGTTGCTGTCGGAACAGGCGTCATGCTGGATAACATGGACAAGCTTCCGAAACGCAAATTAAGCTGAGCGTAGACCTCATTCTTTTTAAGAATGAGGTTTTTTTATGAAAAGCTTAAATATAAGCGTAATACGGACGATAAAAAGGATAGAATCTTTAATATTATTATAGAACAAATGTTCTCATTTTGTAAATGAAAATTTGTGGACGGCCGGGATGTCCGTCTAAAGAACAAATCCTGAGGTGAAATCATGTTAAAAGGACTTTACACCGCAGCGTCGGCGATGATTACCCAGCAGCGTCGCACGGAAATGCTGACGAATAATATTGCAAATGCAAATACACCGGGTTATAAGGAAGATCAAGGTTCCATTCGCGCGTTTCCGGAAATGCTTCTGAGCCGGATGGAGTCCGATTCCTTTCAGACGGACAGCGGATCCCACTCCTTTACAAAGCAGACGCCGATCGGTACTGTAAATACGGGAGTTTACATGCAGGAGCTCACACCGCTTTTTTCACAAGGCGATCTGCAAAGCACAAATGAGCCGACTAATATTGCGATCAGTGAAAAAGAGGTTCCCGTAAACCGGCAAACCAAGGATAAAGCGGCCCTTTTCTATGCTGTCAGACTGGGAAGCGGCGATATCCGCTATTCGAGAAGCAGCAATTTTTCGTTAAATGAAAACAACGAACTGACGATCAAAGGAAATGTCGTCCTTTCAACAGACGGCCGGCCGATTGCCGTGGATAGCGAGAATTTTAAAGTGGCAGAGGATGGAACCGTGTCCGAAAACGGGCGGAACCTCGGAACGATCGACGTCAGGATCTCGCTTGACACAAGAAATTTGGCCAAGGAAGGCAACGACTTGTACCGGACTGAAAACGGACAGGAGCTGCCAAGTGCAGCTGCAAACCCGGCCGTCAGCTATTCGATCAAGCAGGGGATGACAGAACGCTCAAATGTTGATGTGACAAGAGACTATACGGAAATGACCGCTGCCTACCGCTCGTTCGAAGCAAACCAAAAAGTTCTTCAGGCATATGATAAAAGCATGGACAGAGCGGCCAACGACATCGGCAAGATCGTATAACATACGCAAACGGAGGATGTTGGAATAAATGCTAAGATCGATGATAACAGCTTCAAACACAATGAATGAGCTGCAAAAACAGATGAATAATATCAGTCATAACCTTGCCAATCTGGATACGACGGGATACAAGGTGGTCAATACAAGCTTTTCAGAGCTTGTCAGACAACAGATTGAACAAGTAGACGAGAAGAACAATGAAGTGGCCCAAAGCAGGAAGACGCCGCCCGGACTCCGGCTCGGCGTCGGTGCGCTGGCGGTAGACAAGCTGACAAACAGCCAGGGAAGCCTGAAGGAGACGGGACGGAACCTGGATTTCGCCTTAACCTCCCCTTATCAATATTTCCAGGTGGATGTCGACGGCGAAGTTCAATATACGAGAGACGGGGCGTTTACCTTGAGCACTGTCTCCGGAAATCCCAATCAAGTGCAGCTTGTGACGGCAGACGGGCATTCCGTACTTGACGAGAACGGAAATGCCATCCGCTTTGACAGGCGCTATCAAAATGTTCAAGTCGATAAAAACGGAACGATGACCGTATCGTCTGGGAATGAAGGTGAAGCGCCTTTGCGGTTTAATTTGGGCATCGTCCGTGCGGTAAAGCCCCAAGCTCTGGCAGCGGAAGGCGGCAACCTTTTTTCTGTTGACGATAATTTAAGAGCAACGGCCCTCATCAATTTAACCGGAGCCGGACGGCAGGAAATATCCATAAAGCAGGGTTCCCTTGAAGCGTCGAACGTTGACGTGTCAAAGGAAATGACGGATCTTATCGCGTCCCAGCGGTCGTACGAGATGAATTCGCGCGCGGTTACAATGGGGGATCAAATGATGGGGCTGATCAATTCAGTACGCTGACACAATAAAAAAGGAGCCGGAAGAACCGGCTTCTTTTTTATTGTCTTTACAAGGGGGATTATAGCCTAAGTTGAAAAAGAAGCCGTTTCATAATATACTTCCAGATGTACAGAATGATCCCAGGGTTCGTCGTTCTATACATATTTTTCTAAAAAAGGAGATGTCAAGGCAATGCTTGATGCTCAGCAAATTAAGGACATTATTCCCCACCGCTACCCCTTTTTGCTTATCGACCGGGTGACAGAAGTAGAAGAAGGGAAGCGGGCTGCGGGTTATAAAAACGTCACAGCAAATGAAGAATTTTTCAACGGGCATTTTCCAAATTACCCAGTTATGCCGGGTGTTTTAATTGTAGAAGCGCTGGCGCAAATGGGGGCTGTTGCCCTTTTGATGAAGGAAGAGAACCGCGGAAGACTTGCGTTTTTCGCAGGAATTGACAGCTGCCGTTTCAAAAAACAAGTCAAACCGGGCGACCAGCTTCATCTGGAGCTTGAAGTCATCCGTTTCCGCGGCTCGATCGGCAAAGGAAAAGGAGTCGCAACAGTAGACGGGGAAATCGTTTGTGAAGCAGAGCTGATGTTTTCGCTCGGAGAAAAACAGGAATAATCCGAACAGATGGGTTTTTGGATGAACCCATTTGTTTTTTTATTATGAAGCAGAGAGGGTGATCCTTGTATGTGGAAAGATTTCAAAAGCTTTGCGATCCAGGGAAATGTGATCGATCTTGCCATCGGGGTGATTATCGGAGGCGCTTTTGGAAAAATCGTGACCTCTCTCGTCAATGACATTATATTGCCCCTCTTCGGCCTTGTGCTCGGGGGTCTGGACTTTTTAGCGCTCTCCTTTACATTCGGCGATGCCCAAATCAAGTACGGGATGTTCATTCAGACAATCGTCAACTTCTTTATCATTTCATTTTCAATTTTTATTTTTGTCCGATATTTGTCTAAACTGAAGAAGAAGAAAGAAATTCAGGAGGAAAAAGAAGCCGGGCCTGATCCTCAGGAAGAACTTCTCAAAGAGATTCGCGACCTGTTAAAAAAGCGCGTGAACCATTCATAAAAAAAGGCTGTCGCTTTTACAGGACAGCCTTTTCTATATATTTTGCTTGAACGCTGCAAGAAGCTGATCCCCGGTATACCCTTCTTTGATCAACCCTTCTAAAATCTTGTCGGAATCCTTCCTCAGCTTGGAACTCACCATTTTTCCGTTCATTAAAACGGAGACATGCTCTCCGAGGACCGTAATGTTTTTAACTTTTGCCAAAAGCTGGGCGGGCCGGTTGCTTTTCTTTGTAATTGTTACGAACGCCTTCACTTCTTTGCCTTCTTGCAAAAGGTATTCAAAAAAATATCGATACTCTTTGGAGACAAGCCCTTCCACCATCCAATGGTTTTCTCCGTCTTCCTTGTTAATGATCAGGCCGTCGATCAGGGGGAACTCCTCAAGCCGTTTTGCCGAATCATCCTGGCGCACGATTTTCAAATCAATAAGCCTAAAGGTTTTCACTGCTTTCACCTCACAAGCTTCAATAGTTGTAATACCATTATAGCATATTCAGGTTAAAAGCCTGTAAACGCTGTTTGTTTTGTTTACTGGTATAATACTAATATTTTTAAATTTTGAAAAAAGTATTTTATCGTACTTTGTTTTTCATTATACTGTAGAGAACAGGGGGTGACATATGAACCGATTTTACTTAAAGGAAGTACTTATAATCAGCGGCAATCCGGCTGCTGACCGCAAGCGGTATAAGCTGATGATCCGTTTTTCATCCGACAGTGCCGGAAAATGCGATATCAATGTGGACTATGACGAAAGTATTATATTTCGCTATGAAACAAAGGATAGAATGGAGATTTATGAATTCCAATTAACATTCAAAGAAAAAGAACTGTCATTCAGGCTGTTCGCCTGGGACGGAGGCTCATACGTCCGCTTGTATTCCGAGCGGTGGCTGGCATCTCCTGTTTTTTTTCAGTTTTTAAAAAATACATATTTCTCTAATCAAAAAGACATGATGTTTATGATGATTAGGAGGAAAAGCCATAAATTATAATGGTAAATTACTTTTTTTCGGAATATTTTCTCTTTATCCGCATTTTTCTTCCCCGGGCTTCTCTTATAAACTGGTGATATCGCTGATGAAGGGAGGAACGGAATGTTTAACCACATTATGCTGGTCGGGCGTTTAACGAAGGACCCGGAGCTTCGGTATACATCTGACGGTGTCCCCGTTGCCAATATCACCCTGGCCGTCAGCAGGCATTTCAAAAATGCCGCGGGCGACATTGAAACGGATTTCATCAATTGCACGCTGTGGAGAAAAACGGCTGAAAACACAGCCGATTACTGCAGAAAAGGTTCAATCGTCGGATTGAACGGCAGACTTCAAACGCGCAGCTATGTAAATTCAGAAGGGAACCGCGTCTTTATAACAGAAGTCGTCGCCCGCTCCGTTCATTTTTTGGGCGGGAAACCCCGCGAGCCCGCAGATGTCTGAAGAATGAACGATTCCCGTCTCAAGCCTCTTTCCTATATAAAATCAATCAATTCCCCATTTTCTCCTCAAATAGCCGGTCTTTGAGACCGGTTTTTTTACGCCGTCAAAAAAAAGACAAATTTAAATTGACTCGGGAATTTGCCGTATGTATAATGTAAGCGAATACACAACAAATGACCAGTATTTGCACAAATGTGCAAAGTGTAAAGGGTGATCATATGGAAATAAGAGATGATAATCGCCTCTTAGTCAAAATTTGCAAAATGTACTATGAAGAGGATTTGACACAAAGCCAGATTGCAAAGGCAACGGGAATATACAGAACAACCGTCGGACGGATGCTGAAGAAGGCGCGGGAAGAAGGCATCGTGAAAATTACGATCGATGATCATGTCGGGGTCTACTACGATTTGGAACGAGAGCTTGAACAGCTTCTCGGGCTTAAAGAGGTGTATATATGCGAGACAAAACCGCAGCAGACGGCGGAGGAGAAGAAGAAAAGCGTCGGGAGAGCGGGTGCCGATATTTTAAAACGCGTCATTAAAGACGGGGATACGGTCGGTTTTGCCTGGGGCACGACGATGGCGGGCATGATCGGAGAGTTTCACGGCGTCAGACAGCGCAGCGCTTCTTTCGTACCGCTTGTCGGCGGTCCCGGAACGATGGATACAAAATATCACGTCAACAGCATCGTATACAGCATTGCCAGCGATTTTGGCGGAACCCCCCATTTTATCGATGCGGCAGCGGTTGTTGAGAAAAAAGAAACAAAGGACGAGATCGTAAAGTCCCACTACTTTCAAAAAATCGAACGTCTCTGGAAAAAATTGACGGTGGCAGCCGTCGGAATCGGAGCGCCGTTTAGTTCGTCGAACATGATCTGGACCGGCTTTTACGGTGACCGCGATATGGAGCGGTTGAAAGAAAAACATGCCGTCGGAGATATCTGTTCCCGATTTTTTGACCGTTCCGGAACATTAGTAGATACAGAGATTAATGACAGAACGATCGCGATTGACATCAACCGCCTGAAGGATCTTAAATATTCCATCGGCCTTGCCGAATCGCGGGAAAAGGTCCCGTCGATTATCGCAGCCGCCAAAGGGCAATACATAAATATTTTAGTGACGACTGCCGAAACAGCCAGCGAAATTGCCGCGGAGGTGAAAAAGGAAATATGATCATTTATTTTATCATCGCACTCGGGATAGCCTGGCTTCTACAAAGCGTATTGGGCTTTTGGCAAATCAGGCACTTCAATCAAAAGTTCGCGGAATACAGGCGGCTCGGACGGGTGGCTGTCGGGAGACGGACCGGGCTGTTCAGAGCCGGAACGGTCGTTTTATTTGTCATTGATAAACGAAACAAAATCATTCAGGCATCCAAAATGCAAGGGGTGACAGTTTTTTCAAGAATCAGGCCTTTAAAAGGCTTTGAAGGAAAATTTCTGCCTAAAATCGGTCAGGCTGACCTTGCCCCGCATGACCGTCTGACCAGGCTGGCGATCCAAGACGCGTTAAAAACGTTCAGCATCGTCACTAAAGGAGGTGATGTTCCGCCGAAGAAATCGCTGCTTCAAAGGCTTTTGACTACGAAAAGAAGAGGTGAAATATGAAAAGTGTAACATGGCTTGCAGAAAAATTTATGGATTTGTTCAGACATGGCGGAGAAGTATTTGTCGGCATGCTTACAGACATTGTCCCTTTATTGATCATGCTGCTTGTCGCCATGAATGCAATGATCCGCCTGATCGGTGAAAAAAGAGTGGAAGCGCTTGCGAAAAAATCGGGAAAAAACCCGCTGACGCGATATGTTGTTTTGCCTGTCATCGGAACGTTTATGCTGGCTAACCCGATGACGCTGTCACTCGGAAAGTTTCTTCCCGAAAAGTATAAACCGAGCTATTATGCCGCAGCTTCTTATTCCTGCCACACCCATAACGGGCTGTTCCCCCATGTGAATCCCGGAGAGCTGTTTGTTTTTCTTGGGATCGCCGCAGGCATCACGACATTGGGGTATGAAACGACAGAGCTGGCCCTCCGCTACTTTTTAGTCGGTATTTTGACGAATTTTCTCAGGGGCTGGGTGACGGATTTCACGACGGCTTATGTGGCGAAACAGCAGGGCGTTAAATTGAAGGATGCGGTTGACCTTAAATAAGAAAGGCGGTTTACAGATGAGTTCCTATCGTTCGGTAGTAGTTTCAAAAGGGCCGGGAGGATTTGGCGGGCCGCTTTTGATCACCCCAGATGAACAGAAAAATAAAATCGTTTATGTAACGGGGGGAAACAAGCCGGAGTTTGCCGATGACTTGGCAGAGCTGACCGGATGTACGCTTGTCGACGGTTTTAAAACGACGGTGCCGGAAAAGGAAATGGCGGCCGTGATCATCGATTGCGGCGGGACGCTGAGATGCGGACTATACCCGCAAAAACGGATTCCGACCATCAATGTGATGGCCACCGGAAAAAGCGGACCGCTCGCTGCCCATATCACGGAAGATATTTATGTTTCAGGCGTAAAAAAAGAGAATATCAAACTGTACGAGGCTGAAGAGGAGCCTGAACAGTCCAATATTCTAACAGATCATCAGATTAATGATAAACAAAACCATTATAGCACAGAGAAAAAAATTAGTGAACAGCAGGCGCCAAAAGGCGTCATGGCGAAAATCGGCATGGCGATGGGATCGGTGGTCAGCGTGTTTTATCAGGCCGGCCGGGAAGCGGTTGAAACCGTTATCAAAACGATTCTTCCGTTCATGGCATTTGTCGCATTGTTAATCGGCATCATTAAAGAGTCGGGAATCGGAGATCTTTTCGCCAAATTTTTGTCTCCTTTTGCAGGCTCTCTGCCCGGACTGCTATTAATCTCGCTTGTTTGTTCTTTTCCGCTCCTGTCCCCGTTTCTCGGACCGGGCGCCGTGATCGCCCAGGTTGTCGGGTCGCTGATCGGCGTTGAGATCGGAAAAGGAAACATTCCGCCGAATTTGGCCCTGCCGGCGTTGTTCGCCATCAATTCGCAGGCGGCCGCCGACTTTGTTCCCGTCGGTCTAGGCCTTGCTGAAGCAGAGGTCGAAACCGTCGAAGTCGGTGTGCCGTCGGTACTGTATTCCCGGTTTTTAACGGGAGCGCCGACTGTTTTCATTGCCTGGCTGGCAAGCTTTGGACTGTACGACAGCTAAGGAGGGGGAAAAAGCATGTCCATGCTTTATGAAACGAAAATCACAAAAAAAGGAGCGCTTGCATCCGCTTTCCAAGATGAAAGCATGCTGATTTTATTCGGCGACGGTGCGCCTGACGAATTAAGAGACTATTGTTTGTCGATTGATATACAGCCTGTTGAAGGCGAATTCAGGGAAGGCGATCAGCTTCTGCTTGGCGGCGAGTCTTACAAAGTCACCGCAGTCGGGGAAGCCGTGGTGCAGAATCTGGCCAATCTGGGACATATTACGCTCAAATTTGACGGATCGCGTTCCGCCGAGCTGCCTGGAACGCTGTATCTTGAACAGAAAGAACTGCCCGAAGTTTTGGCCGGAGACCGGATTCAAATTAAGAGATCTTGATAAGGAGCGAGTACGATATGAACATAAATGAAGGGAAAACGGCGTTGATTTGCGGCGGAGGACAAAGCCTTGGGGAAGCGCTGTCCCACCGCATGGCCGAAGCTGGATATACGGTTGCAGTTGCAGATATCAACGGTGAAAAGGCTAAAAAAACCGCTGATCAGGCCGCTGAAAAGTACGGTAAACAGTCGTTGGCGATTCAAGCCGATTTTACGAAGGAAGACGATGTCAAACGAATGATTGAAAACGTCTGTGCACAATTTGGCAAAATCGATGTGATGGTATACAGCGCAGGTATCGCCAAAAGCAATAAAATTACGGACTTTCAATTGGAAGATTGGGAGAAGACCATCGATGTCAACCTGACCGGATACTTTCTGTGCGCAAAGGAAACGGCAAAAGTTATGATCGGGCAGGGCAAAGGATCCATTATCCAAATCAATTCGAAATCCGGTAAAGTCGGCAGCAAGCATAACACGGCATATTCAGCCTCAAAGTTCGGCGGCGTCGGCTTAACCCAAAGCCTTGCGCTCGATCTTGCCGAGCACAATATACGCGTGAATAGCATTATGCCGGGGAACCTATTGAAATCGCCGATGTTTCAAAGCTTAATTCCGCAGTACGCGAAAAAGCTCGGCATTCCCGAAAATGAAGTGGAGCGCGTCTATACTGAGAAGGTTCCGCTGAAGCGCGGCTGTACGTACGACGATATCGCCAACGCGGTTTTATTTTACGCATCTGATCAGGCGTCCTATATGACGGGCCAATCGATCAATGTGACCGGAGGACAAGTCATGCATTAAAAACGGAGGGGATTCTAAAACGAAATGAAAATGCTCGTCGATTCTGCAAATTTATCCGAGATAGAAAGATTGTTAGACTCGTTTCCCGTTGACGGCGTTACTACTAATCCCGCGCTCATTGCCGGGGAAAAGCGTCCTTTTAAACAGCAGATCCAGGAAATACGTCGCCTTCTTCCCGATCAATTGCCGCTTCATGCCCAAATAATTGCCAAAGACAGCTCGGGCATGGTGAGCCAGGCAAGGGATTTGTACCATTGGCTGGACGGAAACGCATGGATCAAGATTCCGGTCACAAAGGAAGGATTAAAGGCGATTGAACAGCTATCGAGAGAAAATATCCGCGTCACCGGAACAGCGGTTTATACGGCTCTCCAAGCCGTGCTTGCAGCTAAGGCGGGAGCGGATTATGTTGCGCCATATGTGAGCCGCATCGACAACGAGTTCGGCGATGGACCAGGAACAGTCAAAACGATTGTTGATTTGTTCAGTGCTTACAGTTTCGGCTGCAAGGTGCTTGCGGCCGGGATATTGAGGCGTTTCGCGAAACATGGCAATCTCAATACGGAACATTTTCTCTTTAACCGAAAGAGCCTGCGTGCCGATGGCATACAGGCTCTTTTTTTACTTAACTTCGCTTAATTATTATTGATTTATTAACGTTTATTAGCTTATAATTACTTAATATAAAGGAATTTTACTTAAAAAAAGGAATGATGACGTGTACCAGGAGGAAAGGTTAATTTCCATCATCGACTATTTGAAGGAGCATAAACGGATTTCAGTCGACCAGATTTGTTCTTTGCTCCATGTATCAAGAGACACCGCCAGGCGTGATCTTGTCAAGCTGAAGGAGCGGGGCGTGATCATCCGGACAAGGGGAGGCGCCATTTTGCCGACGAACCATGATGAGATTAAAGATTATTCAGGAAGACTGAATATCGTGTCTGAAGAAAAGAACATGATCGGAAAGGCGGCTGCTTCGTTAATCAGGGAAGGCGACCGCGTGATTTTTGACGCTTCCACAACAGTTCAGGCGTGCGCCGAGCACCTGCCGGATCTGAACTGCACGATCATTACCAACTCGATAAACCAGGCGGAGGTGCTTTCATCACGAAAGGGAGTTGACATTCATCTGCTCGGCGGAAAGCTGCAAAAAGAGCACCGTTTTTTATACGGCGCTTCGGTGATCGAAAAGCTGTCCAGCTATCATGTTGATAAAGCATTAATCGGAGTTGTGGGGGTTTCTGAACACGGGCTTTCGATTGCCCATGAAGAGGATGGAATGGTCAAACGGAAAATCATATCCCAGGCGGAACAGGTTATCGCGCTTGCGGATCACTCCAAAATCGGAAGGACGGACTTTTTTCAGTATGCTGAATTGAGCGACATTGATCTTCTGATAACAGACCGGCTGCCGGATAAGGAATTCCAAAGGCTGCTCGATCAACACGGAGTAGAACTGCTTTTGGCAGAATAAGAAGGGACTTAAGGGGGAATACAGCTGATGAGAATGATTGCCCTGGATTTGGACGGGACGCTGTTAAACAGTGAAAGCAAGGTCACAAAAGCAAGTATAGATGCGATAAAGGAAGCACAGGCAAACGGAATTGAAGTAGTGATTGCCACAGGGAGAGCCTCATTTGACGTTCGGGAGATTTTTCGGTCCACCGGTATCAAAACGTGGATTATCAGCGCCAACGGAGCGGTGATTCACGATCCGGAGGGACGCCTGTACCACTCCGTTTCGATCGATCGGGAAAAAGCGAAAGGTATTCTTCGGTGGCTTGAAGAAGAGAATTACTATTATGAGGTGTTCAGCGATGACGCGATCTTTACCCCGCAAAACGGGAGAGAGCTCCTTGATATCGAACTGGACCGCCTGAGAAGTGCCAATCCGGCTGCCGACCTGTCAAAGCTTGAGCTCGCCGCCAGCCAACAGCTCAGCCAAAACGGGTATGCGTATATCCGCTCTTACCGCGAGCTGTTTGAAGCGGATGAAGATATAAACGTATACAACATATTAGCTTTTTCTTTTCATAAAGAAAAGCTTCAAAAGGGCTGGAAACGCTTTGAAAAGGAAAAAGGCCTAACGCTTGTCACCTCAGCCGAACACAACTTTGAGCTTGAGCATATTGACGCTTCGAAGGGGCTTGCTTTAGAAAAACTGTCGCAAAATCTCGGTATTCCGCTTTCGGAAACCGCTGCCGCCGGTGACAGCCAGAACGATTATTCCATGCTGAAAATCGTGGGAAAAAGCTTCGCAATGGGCAATGCCCGCGAGGATATTAAGGAGATGGCTGATGAGGTGGCGCCTGCAAATGATGAAAACGGCGTTGCCCATATTCTGCGGCATTTTATTGATCAAAAAAAGGTTTAAAAATGTGTTAACTCGCACACCCTTTTCATATCGGCGTGATGCCGGCGCACACCCGGCAGCGTAACGATAAGGGCTGCGATTAACAAGCGGATTGAATGTTTAATCCGCAGGCTGCCGGCTATACCGGCAGCCTTTATTTGTTTCAAAAGCACGAAAAAAGATGAACACCTTCCGCGCGTTCATCTTTTTTAGCGTTCATTTAAAAAAGAAAGTATTTTTGGCCGAGCGGCACGCGGCTGACCGGCTGGCAGGACAATTCTTTCCCGTCCGCGTACACCTGATATGTCGCCGGATCGATTTCGATTTTCGGCAGCGCGCTGTTCCATTTCATGTCCATTTTGCTGAGCTGTCGAATGCCGCGGGCCGGGGAGATCATTTTCTCAAGCCCCAATGCTTTATGCACTCCGCAGTCAATGGCAGCCTGAGACATGAATGTAATGGATGTGGAGCGGTTCGCTTTGCCGTACGAAGCATACATCTGACGCATTAGAACGGGTTCGGGAGTCGGGATGGAGGCGTTCGGATCGCCCATTTGCGCCCGTGCAATCATTCCGCCTTTTAAAACGAGCTCCGGTTTTACGCCGAAAAACATCGGATCCCATAAGACGAGGTCGGCCAATTTGCCTTTCTCGATTGAACCGACTTCATGGCTGATCCCATGAGTAATGGCTGGGTTGACGGTGTATTTTGCGATATAGCGTTTTGCGCGCACATTATCATTTCCGTTTACCCCAGTTAAAGCGCCGCGCTGCTTTTTCATTTTGTCTGCCGTCTGCCATGTACGAATGATGACTTCTCCGATTCGGCCCATCGCCTGCGAGTCGGAGGATGTCATGCTGATGGCGCCGATGTCATGCAGAATGTCCTCTGCCGCTATCGTAGCCGCTCTGATTCTCGAATGGCTGAATGCGACGTCTTCGGGGACCTTGGCATCGAGGTGGTGGCAAACCATCATCATATCCAAATGTTCATCCATTGTATTGACGGTATACGGAATCGTCGGAGTCGTAGAAGACGGCAGGATATTTGCATAAGAGGCGAGTTTCATAATATCAGGGGCATGTCCTCCGCCGGCGCCTTCAATATGATAAGTATGAATGACACGGTCGCCTATCGCTTCAAGCGTGTTTTCGAGAAATCCCGCTTCATTAATCGTGTCCGTATGAATCGCCACTTGAATGTCCGCTTCTTCCGCAACATCCATACACGTTTGAATCGCTCTCGGCGTCGTACCCCAGTCTTCGTGAAGCTTGAGCCCGATCGCGCCCGCTTCCACCTGCTCGATCAGCGGCGCTTTGTCCGAAGCATTGCCTTTCGCCGTAAAACCGACATTAACCGGGAACTCTTCGGCGGCTTCCAGCATTCTCTGCATATACCAGACTCCCGAAGTACAAGTCGTTGCTTTGCTGCCTGTTGCAGGGCCTGTCCCGCCGCCGATTAGCGTCGTCACTCCCGACGACAGCGCGACTTCCATTGCTGAGGACAAATGAAATGGACGTGGGTGTCGACTCCGCCGGCTGTCAAAATTTTTCCTTCACCGGAGATGACTTCTGTTCCGGCTCCTATGATCATATGCGGATCTACTTGATCCATGATGTCCGGATTTCCGCTTTTTCCGATTCCTGCGATTCGGCCGTCTTTGATGCCGACATCGGCTTTCACGATTCCCGAATAATCAAGCACGACAACGTTTGTGATCACAAGATCAAGCGCGCCGTCTTTTGCGGTGATTCGGCCATTTTGTCCCATACCGTCGCGAATCGTTTTTCCTCCGCCAAAAATCATTTCTTCCCCGTAAACAGTGAAATCTCTTTCGACTTCGATCCAAAGATCGGTATCCCCGAGCCTGATTTTATCGCCTGTCGTCGGTCCGAACAGCTCAGCGTATCGTTTTCTCGTGATTTTCACCGCTTAATCCCCTCTATCCAGCCGGCTTCCTTAAGCTGATTCAATGCTTTTTCTTTGCCTCTTTCATCAAGCAATGTCTCTGTCATGCCGTTTAATCCGCGGACTGTCCTGCGGCCTCCCAGCTCAACCAGTGAAACGGTTTTTTCTTCCCCGGGTTCAAACCGGATAGAGGTGCCTGACGGAATATCAAGCCGCATCCCTAAAGCCGCTGCTCTGTCAAACGCCAACGCGCGGTTGGCTTCCGCAAAATGAAAATGCGATCCGACTTGAATCGAGCGCGTCCCTGTATTTTTCACGGTAATCTCTTTAGTTGCCCGCCCTTCGTTAATCGAAATCATGCCATCCGCAACTTGGATTGCTCCCGGCTTCATTGGTTCACCCCCTGAGAAATCGGCTGATGAACCGTGACAAGCTTAACGCCGTCAGGAAATGTCGCTTCGACTTGAATGCTTTCAAGCATTTCGGGAACGCCTTCCATCAGGTCGTCAGCCGCAAGGACGTGCCGGCCCGCTTCCATCAGTTCGGCTACGCTTTTCCCTTCGCGCGCACCTTCCATTATAAAGCAGGTCAAAATGGCTACAGCTTCCGGATAATTCAGGAGCACGCCCCGTTTCTTTCTTTGTTTTGCAAGCTCCCCGGCAGCAAAAATAAGCAGCTTTTCTTGTTCGACCGGTGTTAGTTTCATCCTTTCTCCTCCTTTTGTGCAAATTGAAATCAAAAAGAAATGGACAGGATCTCCCGGTACCACCCCCTTTAAAGATCAAAAATATGTAAACATATAAATGTTCATGTCATAAATTAACAAGTTCATGTAATTATTATATAATTAACGGAAATATTTTTTAAAGAATATTTCTAAAATTCAGTTAATAGTTTGTGACAAATTTCAAAACTTAGGGAGGAACTACACTGCTTCAACAGTAACGTTACTGTGCCGGGGTAACACTGTGTGATGTATCGGCGTTTCGTTCCTTTTCAGACAAAAGCAGCGATACCCGGCATCGGGTTACCGACAGCGATTTTGTCGCCGTAGGGCGGGAAGTTGCCAGTCTTTTGAAAATAAAAAACAGCCGCCCTCTTAGGCGGCTGTTTTTGGAGTCACCCCGACATTGCGGATGCGCTTAATGTAAACAGTTCTTCGAGTTCTTCTTCGGAAAGCTCGGTAATCCAGTTTTCGCTTTGAATGATCTGGTCGTTCAGCGATTGCTTTGATTCGAGCATGCGGTCGATTTTTTCTTCGATCGTTCCGGTTGTTATGAGCTTATGGACATGCACAAATCGTTTTTGGCCGATCCGGTATGCACGGTCTGTCGCCTGGTTTTCAACGGCCGGATTCCACCATCTGTCATAATGGATGACATGATTGGCTGCGGTGAGATTCAGGCCTGTTCCTCCCGCCTTCAAGGACAAGATCAGAAAAGGGAATTCCTTATTTTGAAATTGCTCGACCATCTTGTCGCGTTCAAGCTTTGATAAGCTTCCGTTTAAAAACTTGACCGGTTCGCCGAATGACGTTTCGAGCAGCCGCTTCATCATCTCGCCCATTCCGATATACTGGGTGAAAATCAGGCAGCTTTCATCCCGGTCGCGGATCGTTTTCGTCAGCTCGAGCAGTTTTTCCAGCTTGGCTGATCTGCCGTCTAGGAGTTCCGTTTCCATTTCTTTTAGATAGAGGGCCGGATGGTCGCAAATTTGTTTTAATTTGCCGAGCATGCTGAGGATCAGCGCTTTCCGCTGCATTCCGGCGAGAGTCGACATGTGCTCAAACGTGTCTTTTACAAGCTGCTCGTAAAGGGAAGCCTGCTCTGCAGAAAGCGGAACGAATTCCTTTTCCTCCTGTTTATCGGGAAGGTTGAGGGCGACTTCCTGATCCTGCTTTGTCCGTCTTAATAAAAACGGCTTAATGAGCTGTTGAAGCTGTTCAATCCGCTTTTCATCGCGGTCTTTTTCGATCGGCAGGACGAAGCGCTTATGAAAGCTTCCGAGGCTTCCGAGGAAGCCTTTGTTCATAAAGTCATAAATCGACCACAGCTCTGTCAGGCGGTTTTCCATCGGAGTCCCGCTTAGCGCGATATGGTGAATCCCTTTCAGTTTTCTGATCGAGCGTGATTGCTTCGTATGCGCGTTTTTAATATTTTGCGCTTCATCAAGGCAAATACAGTTCCACGTCACGCCTCTGAGATCGTCAAAATCGGATTGGGCGAGGCCGTATGACGTCAGCACGATATCGGTGTCTTTGTAGCGCTCCTGAAAAGCTTCTCCCCTCGGGCGCTTTGGTCCGTAATGGAGCGCTGCCGATAACTCGGGGGCAAAGGACTGAAGCTCGCGCTGCCAGTTCCCGAGCACCGAAGTCGGCGCGATGATCAGCGACGGCGTTTTTTGCCCTTTTTCTTTTAAATAAGAAAAGTACGCGATCATCTGAATCGTTTTCCCGAGCCCCATATCGTCTGCCAGGCAGGCGCCGAAGCCGCATTTGCGAAGGAAAAGCAGCCAGTTCAGCCCGTCTTTCTGATACGCTCTGAGCGTGCCTTTAAAATGTTTGCTGACGGGGTATGAAGGGAGCTCATCACGATTGTTCAGCTTCCTGATCATGTTTTTCAGCTGGTAGGATAATTCAAACTGCACTTCGCTGAAAGCGGACGTATCAAACAGGTCGTCTTCTTTCTGTTCCGAGCCGCGGTCCGTCAGCTCGCGGGCAAGAATGTCTGACATGTGAAGTCCTTCGGTTTCGGCGCGTTCCATCAGCTTTTTCATTTGTTTGATAAAGTTCGGATCGATTTTGATCCATTGGCCGCGGATGTTGACGAGCCGCCTTTTATTCGCGACAAGCTGGTTAAACTCCTCTTCCGAAAGCTCAATACCGTTTGTCGCAAACCGCCAGTTAAAGTCCATGAGAGCGTTTATCCCGACGAAAGATTCGCCCCTCGGGGCTGATGAAACTTTCGCTTTCAAAAGCATATTGCTGTCTTTGACGATCTGCCACCAGGACGGCAGCAGGATTTCGATCCCCATGCTGACGAGTGTTTCGCTCGCTTCCGACAAGAAGATCCATGCTTCTTCTTCAGAAAGCAGCGTTGTGCCTGAGTCGATCGAAAGCCATGGGACGGTTTGGCGGAAACGGTCCTGTTCGCGGGCGATTCGATCGGCATATGCGCGCCACGATTTTTTCAGCCCTTTCAAGCCGTCGAAAAACTGGATGTCCCCGCTTTTTTTATCGCGTAAAAACAATTCGATTTTCCAATCATCACCGTCAAAATCGGGCTCGTTTAATCTGAGTCCGACGGTGAACGGGACGGGATTTTCAATCCAGCCGATCGTTTCAAGAAAATCCTCTTCATCGAGAAAATGTCCCTTAAATGAGGTGACGGCGGGGGAGTGTTCAACGATCCTCTCCCACTTTGCCTTCAGTTCTCCGTTATAATCGATGTAGTCGTCGACGGCCCGGGAAAACCATTCCGCCGTATAACCTTCCAAAAAGCCTTCTTTGTCTTTCCAGCGCAGCATTCCCTTTTTCCACGCTTCATAGTCGGGGACAAAATCCTGATCCAGGATAAACTCGTAAATCGTTGAAGCTGTTTTCATCAAAGGCTCTGTTTCCTCAGTCAGCAAAATATCACTAAAGGAATTAAACGAGTTTTTGCCGAGAAATTCGGCAGCCATCCAGGGAGATAGAAGCACGGCCGGTTTTTCCAGACCTGCATCTTCAAGAAAAGTGCCGTAAAAGGACGATTCGTGCCATTGAAATAAATGCCTTTCCATCTGGCTGCGCGTGAGCTGCTGATGGTCCTTGTCACAGCAGAATAAAACGAATGTATAGTCTTCGGACTGTTCGACATGTATCACGATTTCTTTAAGACTCGCCATCGATCAACTTTCCTTTCTTTAGCTCCTCCTGGAATGCCCGCAGCCTTTTGTGGCGGGCTGTCAGCTGTTCCATGTAGCGCTTCCAGACATCTTGTTTTTTCATTTTATTATAGAGAGTGCGCAGCTTTTTCAAGCAGCGGGCGGCTTCTTTATATGCGCTGCGGTTCCGCTGTTCAATCAAGCCGGAAATCTCCCTGTGGTAGGAAGGAACGAGCGCCTCGGGAACCTCCGCTGCGATGTCCTTCAAGGCATTCTGGCCGATTTCCTCGATTGAAAAGCCGACGAGGCTGTGAATTTCCATCCACTCGATAAACCGCTTCCTGCTGTATAGAAATTGGCTGTATTCTGTAAATGTGTACGGCAGGCACTTTTTGCAGTACCTTTCATATAATTGCTCATGGTTCGCGTTTTTGCTGTAGTCGTCGAGAAAAAGGAAGAATTCGCTTAAGGCGTCGCGGATTTCCCGATAAGGTCTATCAAGCTTTGAGAAGCCTTCGACAAGCCCTTCCAGCCGTTCATACCATTTTTTCAGGCGCTTCCAATCCTTTTTGGCTGTCATGACGCTGAGCCACTGAAACGTATAAGGCAGAATGTCAGGAGAAAAAGTTCCGGCTTTTTCAAAGATTGCCTCGTCGTTTTTCAACAGAAATTCAAGGTGAAGCCGGGCAAACTGAATTTCGGGAGTGTCGGGCAGTCCGTGCAAAACGTCAAGTTCCCGCTTCAGCCATTTCGGCCGGGACAGAAGGGCGCTCCAAATCTCCCCGAATATCCGAAGTCTTTCATATTGAAAAATGTCTTTCTTGAGCAGGAGCTCGCGAACGACGCCTGGCGTTTTATCTAAAAACGGATCGAGCGAAAAAGAGAGCGCATACGTTTTCAGCTCATCAATCGAGCTGTAAATCGTGTCCATCAGCTGTTCGATATAAGGGTTGAGCGAATAAAAATCTTTTTCCGGATCGATGCGCATGTTTTCGATCAGCGTATGCATCGCAAGCCATGTCGCAAGAGCGGCATGGATCTGGTATATTTTTTTCAGCTCCGGTTCAGACGGCGTCCGCTTTTTTAGTGCTGAAAAATAGCCGTAGTAAAGGTATTGCATCGTTTGCTGGCCTTTAGGCGTCCGCTGTTCCCAAAGCCTGAATTCCGATTCGAAAAAACGTTTCCAGTTTTCAAACGTTGGCCGCACGTTTTCAGGGCTGAGCCGAAGCTGGTTTAACAAAAGCTGCTGATCAAAGGATTGGCGCTGTTCTTTCCAATATTCCGTGAAAGTTCCCAATCGTTCATATTGTGCATATAAATATAAGTAAACGGCAAGGATGTGGCGGCAGATTTTTTTTGCCGGGCATGAACAGCTGCTCTTTTTGACGTCGGACAGATCGATTGTCACTTTCACCGGCACGACGTCCTGTACGTAGGCTGCCGCCGTATGCCCGCTGAGCGGTTTGACCCGATAGACCGAATCTTGCCTGTATAAAATAAGGGCTTTTTTCAGAAGCTGAATGTTATCTTCATCGTGCGGAAGCACATGCTTAAACTGTTCAGCCGCTTCCATTACAACTGTTTTTGAGATCATTTCCTGAAGCATGTCTATCGCTCCTAACCGAATGACTTTTAAAAAGTTTCCAATCTCTCTATTATAGCTTAATCCGCTGATGCAAAAAAGATTTTCTCTGGAAAAGGACATAAAAACGGACAGCTGTCGAATAATGTAATAGACTATGGCAAATCGATACTTAACAGCATATAATCTGAATATAACGCAAAAATGAGTATGATTTCATGGAAGCTGAAAGGAAAAAGGTATGGATGATAAGGAATTGAATCAGGAAGAGTTTTTGAAAATTCTCATGCACGCTTATGACGTTGGCGAAAAGTCGCATGACATTACGACAAAAGAATTGCTTGAGGATCTGATTGTTCATATCAAAAATGGTTATACAACGTAAAAAGCCGCAAACTCTGTTTGGCGGCTTTTTCGTTCAGCAAAAACAGCCCCATTCCTGCAAAAACTGCTATGTTACATCATATAAAGACCCTGCATCCCCGGAATCTCCCGCTATTTGTCAGGATTCATTTCTTTCAGAACCGCGATAAATATGTATAATCAAGGTAAAGGTGAAATTTTCTGAAAATTTAAATAAAAGAAGCTAAGGGGGGCTCTTATGCGGGACAAGCTCGGCTTTAAAGACGTGTTCTTCGTTTTGAAAAAAAGGTGCGCGATCATCATTCTGATCACGATGGCGGCGGCTGCATCGAGCGCCGCAGTCAATTATTTTCTGCTCACACCGATCTACCAGGCAACCGCCCAAATCCTCGTCAATGGCCGCCAAACCTCAAATTTTGCCGACATTCAGACCAATCTTGAACTCATCAATACGTATAACGTCATCATGAAAAGCCCTGTCATTTTGAATAAAGTGAAAGATGATCTCGGCCTTCGCGAAACGGCGGACGAACTCAAGAATAAAATGACCGTTGTCAGCGAAAACGAATCACAGATTGTCAGTATTTCCGCGACTGACAAGGATTATTCCAAAGCGGCCGCCATCGCAAATACAGTCGCTTCCGTTTTTCAAAGAGACATTCAAGACATCATGAACGATAAAGCCGAGGTCACCATCGTCACAAAAGCCGTACCGTACGGTTCACCTGCGCCTGTCAGCCCGAACAAAACATTCAATATCGCTGTCTTCACGATGTTTGGATTGCTGTTTGGAGCCGGGCTCGCCTTTATTCTTGAGCTTTTGAACAACACGGTGAAAAACGAGGGTGACGTTGAAAATAGGCTGGAACTTCCCGTATTGGGGAACATTTTATTCACGAAGCCGAAAAAAGGACAGGCCGTCAGCCGGATGAACGGTACGGTCGGAAAAGGTCAGGCGCTTTGACCGCTTTACGGGAGGTTTGGTTATGATTGATATTCACTGCCATATTCTTGCGGCCCTTGATGACGGGGCAGGGTGTATGGACGACAGTCTTGAAATGGCGAAACAAGCCGTTTCTCAGGGAATAGACACCGTCATTGCCACCCCGCACCACAGAATCGGCATATGCGAAAATCCAAAAGAGGCGGTCCTCGCCCGCATGACAGCATTGAAGACAAGGCTCAGGCAGGAAAGCATTCCGCTGACCATCCTGCCTGGCCAGGAAATCCGCTTATACGGCGAAATAAAAGATGACCTCGAACGCGGCAGGCTGCTAAGTCTCTCCGGAACAAAATATGTGCTGATCGAGCTTCCTTATCACCATGTGCCGCGCTATGCAGAAAAGCTGATGTTTGATCTTCTGCTGAACGGATTCATCCCGGTCATCGCCCACCCTGAGCGGAATATGGAAATAATGGAAAACCCCGACCGTTTATATCGGCTCGTCAAAACAGGCGCATGCGTCCAGATTACTTGCTCAAGTCTGACCGGGCATTTCGGGAGAAACGTCAAAAAGCTGGCCCGCCGCTTCATCGAAGCCAATCTCGTCCACTTCATCGCATCGGATGCACATAATGTAAAGGTTCGCTCCTTCTTTTTTGACGTATTGGAAAACGAATATGGCCCTGATTTTTTGAGTATGTTTATAGAAAATGCCGGGCTTCTTATCAAAAACCGTGATATTCATAAGATTACGCCGCTACCGGTCAAAAAGAAAAAGCTCTTGGGTCTGCTCTAAAGCGTTGCATCAACCGGCATATATACAGACAGAGGAGGAGCACCATGAACATTTCCATCGTTGGCACCGGGTATGTCGGTCTTGTGACAGGCGCCTGCCTGTCGGACATCGGCCACTATGTTACATGTATCGATATCGATGAACAAAAGGTCGGGCTGTTGAGAAAAGGGTTATCGCCGATTTATGAACCTGGGCTCCAGGATTTGATCCGGAGGAACCTCGCCCGCCGCAGACTCGCCTTTGAAACGGATTTTAAAAAAGGCATTTCAGGGGCTGATATTATATTTATTGCGGTCGGCACTCCGCAAAAGGAAAACGGCCAGGCCGACCTCCGATATATTGAGAGTGCGGCTGTAATGATCGGCCGCCATGTAAAGCGGGACTGCCTCGTGGTCACGAAAAGCACCGTCCCCGTGGGCACGAGCGAATGGATTTCAAACATCATTAAACGCTACGCAAGGAATCGTGTGCAAATATCGGCTGCATCCAATCCCGAATTTTTGCGGGAGGGCTCAGCGATTTATGATACGTTTCACGGAGACCGGATCGTGATCGGCGTCGAGAATGAACAAACGGCCGCTATTCTCGAACAAGTCTTTGCTCCTTTTGGCATTCCTGTTTTTAAAACGGATATCAGAAGTGCAGAGATGATTAAATATGCATCAAACGCCTTTCTTGCCACGAAAATCAGCTTTATAAACGAAATTTCGAATATTTGCGAGAAGGTCGGCGCAGATATTGAGTCTGTCGCATACGGAATGGGACAGGACAAAAGAATCGGCCACCGGTTTCTAAAAGCCGGCATCGGCTACGGCGGCTCTTGTTTTCCGAAAGATACGAACGCCCTTGTCCAAATTGCCGGCCATGTGGAGCACGATTTCGAACTGCTCAAGTCTGTGATCAAGGTGAACAATGAGCAGCCGATCCTGTTGGTCGAGAAAGCGGAAAGGCGGCTCGGAGGCTTGAAAGACAAAGTGATTTCTCTGCTTGGCCTTTCCTTTAAACCGAATACTGACGATATGAGGGAGGCTCCGTCAATCGTCATTGCCGAAGCGCTTGCCGAAAGGGGAGCGAAGATGAAAGCGTTCGACCCGATTGCGGCTGAAAATGCAAAACGGGTCTTAGCAGAAGGCGTTCAATATGCGGAGACGATTGAAGAAGCGGTAAAACGCTCTGATGCGGTGATGATTTTGACAGACTGGGAAGACATAAAAGCATTCCCTTTAGCATCCTACAGAGAGCTGATGGATGCCCCGATCATTTTTGACGGGCGAAACTGCCACGAATTGCGGGAAGCGATAGAAGCCGGTGTTGAATACCATTCCGTCGGCAGGCGGCAAGTTGTCCCCGTTCATATGCAGGCGGCGCATCTTTTACAGCAGTGGAATGACAATCCCGCCGTATGCGAACGCTGCTGCGATTAAGAACGCCGGATGAACGCGGAATTTTGTCAAGGCGATCAAAGAGACCAATGCGATTGCAAGCGCTTGGATCAAGCCGATGGAATAAATCGCATCACCGCCGATTTCCCATGTCAACAACAGCATCATAACGGCGAGCACGGGCTGGACGGACAGCGTCATTCCTTTTACCGCATCTGACTTTCGGAAGCGGCGGATCAGTTTAAGCAATAAAATAAGAGCGATTGCTGAAGGCAGCACGGTCGCTATCAGAGCGACGATTATTCCGGGCCATCCCAATACGCTGTAGCCGACATATGCGGCAATTTTCGTGGCGATCGGGCCGGGCAAAGCGTTCGCAAGCGCCAGCATGTTGGAAAATTCATCTTTTGAAAGCCAATGAAAATGGCGGACGACCTCTTCAAAATTAAGGGGAATCGAAGCGGGACCGCCGCCGTACCCGAGCAGGTTTGCGATAAAAAACGCCCAAAACAAGTACAATGCGATCATGAAGCAGACACTCCTTTATCCTTTCGCTCTGCGGCCTTTCGTTTCAATTTAAAATGGAAAGCGCCGTAAGCCAGAAACACCGTGACGACGATGCCCGAATGAATCGAAAACACCTGAAGACCCAAAAATGCAATGATGAAAAAAAGGACGCCGGTGACGATTCCGAAGCCTTTCAGCGCTTTTTGGCCAAATTCGTATGCCATCTGCCCTAGCATCACGGCGATGACCGGGGTAACTGCGCCGATCATGCCGTTTACGACCTTCGAATGGCTGAGCACGTTGACTGCAGCAAACAGCATGGCCATCGCTGTGCAAGTCGGCAAAATGTGCGCCGCTGTCGCCACGACGGCCCCGGGAATACTTTTTATTTTATACCCTAAGTACGCCGACATCTTTGTTGCGATCGGCCCTGGCAGCGCATTGGCAAGCGCCAGGATTTCTCCGAATTCATCATCATCGATCCATTTGAATTTTGTAACGGCTTCATGGCGGATCAGCGGAATAACGGAAGGTCCGCCGCCGAACCCCAATATCCCGGCCCTCATCATCGCGATGATCAGTTCGCGGTAAGGATGCTTCATGTCACTTCCTCCTTTTTACAGCTTCATTCCCATGCGGCTCTTATAGCGCTTGATCAGCATCTGGCAGTCCACGCTGACGACGCCTTCCAAAGGGTAGAGGCGCTTTGTCAGGAATTCCTCCATTTCGTGATCATTGGCAAAGATTCCGTGCATATGGAGCTTGCTCGGCCCGGTCATATGATAGAGGCTTGTGACGGCAGGTTCCTTTTCGAGCGCAGCGGCAACGGCCTCTAAATATTTGGGCTCGACTTCTACATTAAAAAAGACCGATACGGGAATTCCGACCTTCACTGGGTTGATCACGGCGGTGAACTTTTCGATGATGCCTTCTTCCATCAAATTGTTGATCCTCGTTTGAACGGCAACCCGCGACAGACCTACACGCTTCCCCAGATCAGTATAAGAAATCCTTCCTTCCTCATGGAGAATCGATAGAATTTTTTTATCTGTTTCATCAAGAACTAAATTTGGCATATGGTAATCAAGACTCATACACGTACCTTCCTTTCATATCGTCTTTCATCGTATCGCAATCTTTTTTTGTTTTTTGAAAAACGTTTTGTAAATTGTATCATATATTGGATTTCGGTATGAATGGTTTTATCGATTTTATTCAACTTTATGAAAAATGATTGGAAGGTTTTCTTCCGCGGAGGTAGAACCTGGAGATTCCGGCCGCTATACTTCAAAAGAAAAACAGACGTTTTAACAGAAAGGAAGGAATATGGAGAAATTAAGAATCGGAACGAAACAGATGGTCGTCAGTCCCCATTATCTCGCGTCGCTTGCCGGACACCGGATGCTGGAAAAAGGGGGAAACGCGTTTGATGCAGCCGTTTGCGTCAGCGCTTGCCTCGCGGTCGTCTAGACGGGACTCGGCGGGGATTCTTTTTGGCTGATGTACCGTTCGGAGAGCGGAGAGGTAACGGGTTTCAACGGCAGCGGAAGATCGGGCATGCGGGTGACCCGCGAATGCTACAAAGGGGAGCCTGCCATCCCGGAGAGAGGCGTTTTGAGCGCAATTACGGTTCCGGGCATGGCTGACAGCTGGGACGAAGTTTTGAAAACTTACGGTCGTTTAACGCTGAAAGAGGTGCTTGAGCCGGCGATCGCGTACGCTGAAGAGGGGTTCCCCGCCTCGACGGATCAATGCCGGACCACCGAAAAACATGCCGAATGGCTTTCCGGAATCCCGGTGACATCAGACATTTTTCTTCCGGGCGGAAGGCCTCCCGCCGAAGGTGAACGCTTTGTGCAAAAAGAGCTGGCCGGGACGTTAGCCCTTCTTGCGGAAAAAGGAAAAAACGCATTTTATAAAGGGGAAATCGCCCAATCGATAGCCGGTTATTTGCAAAACAACGGAGGATTGCTCACACTGGAAGATTTCATGCGCCATAAAGGGGAATGGGTCACACCGCTTTCTTCCTCATACAGAGGGTATGACGTCTATAAAATGCCGCCTAATTCCCAAGGGTTTGCAGGGCTCATGACGCTGAACATCCTGGAACACTATGATTTTACGAAAATCCCCCATGGTACCTTTGAATACTATCATCTCTTGATCGAAGCATTAAAGCGAAGCTTTGCCGACCGCAACGAGGTTCTGACAGATCCCGATTTTTCGCCGGTGCCGCTCGAACGTTTGCTTGACAAGGAGTACGCGAGAGATATCGCGGAGAATATCGGCGATGAAGCGAAGCCGCTTGCAAGCCCGCTGGTCGGCAGCGATACGGCATATGCAGCGGTTGCAGACGAAGAAGGAAATGCTGTGTCTTTTATTCAAAGCCTCTATTTTGAATTCGGATCAGGCGTGACGGCGGGCGAAACGGGAATCATTCTGCAAAACAGAGGATCGTTTTTCTCTCTTGACCCCGGGCATGTCAACAGACTGGAGCCCGGAAAAAGAACGTTCCATACATTGATGCCGGCCATGGCGTGCAAAGGCGGCAGACCGAAAATCCTTTACGGGACACAGGGAGGGGAAGGGCAGCCGCAAACCCAAACCGCTCTTTTGACGAGAATGATCGATTACGGAATGGACCCGCAAACGGCTATCAATGAGCCGAGATGGTTGTGGGGCAGAACGTGGGGAGATTATGTCGCAGGCGTGAGAATCGAAAACAGGGTGGACGAAGAAGTGATTCAAAAGCTGAAAGAGCGGGGGCATCTGGTCACCGTTGTCGATGATTTTGACGGCGTGATGGGACATGCGGCAGCGATCCAAATCGATGATCAAGGCTTCCCGAGGGGGGGGAACTGATCCGCGCTGCGACGGGGCAGCGATAGGAAAGTAAATGTTCGAAACAAATCTTTTGACACAATTTTTTCCACGAGCTATAATTATCTCGAAATCGAGATAATTTGGGAGGCGAAAACGTTGGCTAAAGATTTTTACACCGCGATTAAAGAAAGGCGTTCAATTTATGGAATCTCTAAAGATGTAAAGGTATCGGACGACAAAATTCGGGAAATCGTCGAGTTTGCCGTCAACCACACCCCGTCATCATTCAATTCGCAAAGCTCAAGGGCCGTTGTTCTATTGGGCGGGCAGCAGGGAAATCACAACCGAAACGCTGCGAAAAATCGTTCCTGCCGATCAATTTGCAAGCACGGAAGAAAAAATGAACGCTTTCGGCAGCGGCTACGGCACGGTTCTGTTTTTCGAAGATCAAAACGTCATTAAAGGACTTCAAGAACAATTTGCATTGTATAAAGACAATTTCCCAATCTGGTCTGAGCAGTCTTCTGGCATGCTCCAGCTTGTCGTATGGACCGCTTTGGAGAGCGAAGGTCTCGGAGCTACTTTGCAGCACTACAACCCGCTCGTTGATGAGGAAGTCAAAAAAGAATGGAACATCCCTGAAAGCTGGAAGCTGATCGCGCAAATGCCGTTCGGCCATCCGGTAGCAGAGCCTGGAGAAAAAGATTTCGCGCCGATTTCAGAACGCGTGAAAATCCATAAATAAAAGGAACAAAAATACCCAATGAACGGCCGTTCATTGGGTATTTTGCTGCATATTCTACCAGTCTATGATGTTGAAACCTCATTCGAAACTTCTATAAAATGCTGCAAAGCCGGATTGCGGTTGTCCTTTCTGTGGGCGGTGACCCATTCTGCCCGAAGCGAAAGGTCATCGATTTCCCTGTAGACCACATCAAGGTTAAACAGCCGTTTGGCCGCCGTCGGCACGACCGCAACCCCCATTCCGGCAGATACGAGGCCGATCACCATTTGATATTCGGTCGCTTCCTGGGCGATGTTGGGAACGAAGCCGGCCTGCTCGCACGAAAAAATGAAGTCAGTGTATAAAGAAGGCCATGCTGATTTGTCGATCGCAATCAGTGACTCGTCTTCAAGATCACGCAGATAAATCCGGGATTTTTTAGTAAGCGGGTGGTATTTAGGAAGCGCGAGTACGCAATGGCTTTTCTTCACTGTGTATGACTTCAGTTCATCGTTTCCTAACGGAGGGTGCAAAACGCCGATGTCGATGTGTCCGTTTAATAAGGCTTCGATTTGGTTTGGGGTCGACAGCTCCCGCAATTCAATGTTGACTGAAGGGAATTGTCTGCGGTACTCCCTGATGATCGGCGGCATAATTTCGTATGTCGCCGAGCCGACAAAGCCGATCACGAGCCTGCCGAGTTCACCCCGGGCGGTCCGCTGGGCCATGTCAACCGCCTGATCGATCTGGGACAGGCCTTCTTTTATCTGCTTTAAAAAAACGCCGCCTGCCGCCGTCAGCTTGACGGCTCTTTTTGACCTCTTCAGCAAGGTGACGCCAATCTCACTTTCTAGCTGCTTAATCTGCTGGCTGAGCGGAGGCTGAGTCATTTTCAGCCGAAGAGCTGCTTTTCCGAAATGCAGCTCTTCGGCTACAACCATAAAATAACGAAGGTGGCGCAGCTCCATTTTTCACTCATTCCTTTCTGAATGCGATTTCAGTCGTTTTACATATTAATTGTAAGACAAAGAAGTATTGGAAAACAATTTCCACAAGATATATATTTAATAATACAATAATTTTATTAAAAATTCATTGTAAATGAATGAAAATGGAGGAGTGAGGGCTTTGAAAAAAGTAGCCGCTGAAAATGAAACTCTTACGGTAAGAGGAGCAGAGCTTGTGGTGGATAGTCTCATTCAGCAGGGTGTCACTCATGTTTTCGGTATTCCGGGAGCAAAAATCGATGCGGTATTTGACGTGTTGAAAGACAAAGGGCCTGAATTGATCGTATGCCGTCACGAGCAAAATGCAGCATTTATGGCGGCGGCAGTCGGACGATTGACTGGAAAGCCCGGTGTTTGCCTGGTGACCTCAGGTCCGGGAGCTTCTAATTTAGCTACCGGTCTTGTAACAGCCAATACAGAAGGAGATCCGGTTGTTGCTCTTGCTGGTGCTGTAAAGAGAGCGGATCGTCTTAAAAAGACCCATCAATCAATGGATAATGCGGCGTTATTTCAGCCGATTACGAAATACAGCGCAGAAGTTGAAGATCCTAACAATATTCCTGAAGCCGTAACAAATGCGTTCAGAGCGGCAGCTTCTGGACAGGCCGGCGCAGCCTTTCTCAGCTTTCCGCAGGACGTAACAGCCGGTCCGGCTACCGCTAAACCGGTAGGAACCTTGCCTGCGCCGAAACTGGGCGCAGCTCCGGATGAACTCATCAGTGCGGCCATCGCCAAAATTCAAAATGCAAACCTTCCTGTCGTGCTTGTCGGAATGAAAGGCGGAAGACCTGAAGCAATAGAAGCTGTCCGCCGTCTGCTGAGAAAAGTGAAGCTTCCGTTTGTCGAAACGTATCAGGCAGCGGGAACGCTTGCTCATGATTTGGAAGACCAATACTTCGGACGAATTGGATTATTCTGCAATCAGCCCGGAGATATTTTATTGGAAAAAGCGGATGTCGTCTTGACGGTCGGGTACGATCCGATTGAATACGATCCGGTATTGTGGAATAAAAAAGGCGAACGAAGCATTATTCACCTAGATGAAATTCAAGCGGAAATCGATCACGATTATCAGCCGGACATCGAACTAATCGGGGATATCGCAGCGACTTTGGACCATATTGAACACGATTCGCTTCCTGTCTCAATCGACAAAGCGCTCGTACCTGTGCTTCATCAGTTAAGCAAAGCATTGAAGGAACAAAGCGAGCCTCCTAAAGAGAAGCAATCAGACCGCGTACATCCGCTGCAAATCGTTCACGATTTGCGCAATTTGGTGAGCGATGATATCACGGTGACTTGCGATATTGGCTCACATGCCATTTGGATGTCCAGATATTTCCGCTGCTACCGTCCGCTTGGCCTGCTGATTTCAAACGGCATGCAGACGCTCGGCGTCGCTTTGCCTTGGGCGATTGCAGCATCTCTTGTAAACCCGGGACAAAAAATCGTATCCGTTTCAGGCGACGGCGGCTTCCTGTTCTCGGCGATGGAATTGGAAACAGCGGTCAGATTAAAAGCTCCGATCGTTCACCTTGTATGGAATGACAGCGCATATGACATGGTGGCGTTCCAGCAGGAAATGAAATACAACCGGACTTCCGGAGTCGACTTTGGCAATATAGATATTGTAAAATACGCTGAAAGCTTTGGAGCAAAAGGCTTAAGGGTTAATTCGCCGGAAGAATTGAAAGAAGTGCTTCAGCAGGGTCTTGATGCAGAGGGTCCTGTCGTCATTGATATTCCTGTCGATTACAGCGACAATGTTCATTTGGCAGACCAACGTTTTCCTAAAGCGTTTGAGGAACAATTAAAAAAAGAAACCTCTAATCAATCTTGATCACAGCACGTCCAGTCATCATATTAAAATCAAGGGAGTGAAAAGAGGAAAATGAAAAGTATAAGCAAGCAGAAAGTCATTCAATCCGTCGATAAAAATCTTGACCAAGTCTATCAGGTCTCAACGATGGTTTCCCTATTGGACGGTATTTACGACGGGGACTTTTACATGTCGGAAATCAAGGAACACGGCGACTTCGGAATCGGCACGTTTAATCAGCTCGACGGGGAACTGATCGGGTTTGACGGCGAGTTTTACCGTCTCCGTTCAGATGGAAAAGCCTATCCCGTTCAAGAAACTGACTGTTCTCCTTTTTGTTCGCTGACGTTCTTCCGTCCGGACATTTATCATGAGATCAATCAGCGAATGACGCTCGAAGCGTTTGAAAAAGAGATGAAGAAGATCGTGCCGAGCGAAAACCTGTTTTACGCGATCCGTATGGACGGCGTCTTTAAAAAAGTAAAAACGAGAACGGTGGAATTGCAGGAAAAACCGTACGTGCCGATGGTCGAAGCGGTGAAATCCCAGCCGATCTTCGATTTTGACGACATCAAAGGCACGATCGTCGGTTTTTGGACGCCTCAGTTTGCCCACGGCATCGCCGTATCAGGCTTCCACCTTCATTTTATTGATGAAGATCGCAATGGCGGCGGACATGTATTTGATTATGAAATCGAAAAATGTACGGTTCAGATTTCGCAAAAACTGAATATGAACCTCAGATTGCCGAATACGAAGGATTTCTTTAAAGCTGATTTAGCAAGCCACGATCTTGTGGCAGGCATTGAAGCGACGGAAGGAAATCCGGAGCAATAATGAAGTGAAGCCCTCTTTCCGAAAAAAGAGGGCTTTTTTTCAGCCATTACCGCTTCTTTCCTAAAATCAACACCCCTTTAAGGCAGAATGAAAGCGGATGGCCGTTTTCGGCCAGGACAATTTGGAATTCATCGCGGCATGCTTGTGATGATCCGGTCAAATGGGCGGCAATGTCCGGCCTTTTTTCCTCAGGTACCGCTCCCCGGTGAATCCAGTTGTCGTATTCAATGGGGATGTTCCACCTTCCCTGTTCCATATAATCCAGGCCGTTTTCTTCAAACCATTTGTTCCATTCGGCCAGCGAATATTCCCGGACGTGCGACGGGTCTCTCATCCGATTGAGCCGATTGATAAACTGGTCGAGGGCCTTGTCTTCAGGTGCGTGATGGTCCACGAGGATAAAGTTGCCCCCCTGCTTTAATACGCGGGCGATTTCTGACATCGCCCGGCTGATGTCAGGGAAATGATGAGCCGCAAACCGGCATGTGACGATATCAAAAGAAGCGTCCGGGAAATCGAGCTTTTCCGCATCACCTTGAAGAAACGTCACATTGCAGGCGTTTTTTTCTTTCGCATAAAGGGCAGCGGTCTTGACCATTTCCTCAGTAACATCGATGCCTGTGCACTGCATGACGAAGGGCGAAAATGCAATCGCTGTATGCCCCGCTCCCGCTCCGACGTCAAGCAGGGCTTCATCTCCTGCAAGCGGCACGCTTTTTACCATTGCTTCAAGATCCTTTCCTGCTGAAAACAGCGGTTCATCACGGTATTGCTCAGCGTTTTTCGAAAATTGCTGTTGTGCTCTCGTTTTCATAACCATCATCCTCCTTAAAATGGTTATAGATTTATCGTAACGACATCGACATCTATCAGTCCAAGATATAAAATGTATGAATACAATAGTCTGAAACTATGGAGGTGCGGCCATGGATATGAGGCTTTTTGAATACACGGCGGAAATATATAAAAAAGGCAGCTTTACGAAGGCGGCTGACAGCCTCCACATCGCCCAGCCATCGCTGAGCCAGCAGATCAAAAAACTGGAGGGCGAGCTCGGTTTTCCTTTGTTTTATCGAAAAAGGGGAGCCGTGTCACCCACTCCGCAAGGAATGAGGTTTATTCAAAGAGCCCAGGACATATTGCGGGCAAGAGACGATCTGCTGCGCGAAATGCAGGATCAGCGCCAGGGGATGGGTACGGGGCTGTCGATCGGTGTACCTGCGGTAACGGGAGGGCACCTTTTGCCTCCGCTATTGAAGACGTTTTTTGAAAAACATCCGGGCGTGCGCGTTCAGCTGATAGAAGAATCACCTGCAGCATTAGAACAAATGACGGAAAAAGGCGAAATTGATTTGGCGATTTTGCCGCTGCCCATCGATAATGAACGGCTCGTTACCGTTCCGATATTGACGGAGCCGCTTTTTCTCGCCGTTCCGTTTGAAAAGCAGAGCTGGATGACTGAACAGATGCAGTCGTTCATTTATTCTGTTCGGAGAGAGACCGAAAAAAGAGCCGTTTCCTTGCAAGCTGCCGAGGATGTGCCGTTTATTTTATTAAAAGAGGGATACGGTTTCCGCAGAACGGTGCTTGATTTGTGCGCAAAAGCAGGGTTCAAACCAAAGGTCACATTCAAAACGAGCAGCATTGAAACCGCACAGTCCCTCGTTGAAAACGGAATGGGCGTCACGATTGTCCCGCAAATGGTGATGAGGAAATCGTCTCCGCGTCTCGTCTATGTCCCTTTGCAATCTGCACCGACCCGAACGATTGTGTTTGCTTATTCGGAAAGCTGTTATGTCAGTCTCGCCGCACAAGCTTTTATGGAGACGGCGCAAAACAGCTTGAAAAAAGACCTCTTGTGATCAAGAGGTCTAGCCGTTTCGCTCCGCAGGCCGCCTGGCGGGTTACCCGAGAATCATTTTGATTTTTCCAGCTTTAGCGGAGCAGGTATGGTTTTATCGACTTTTTTGCCGTTCAGAATATCTTGCGCCGCCTGGACGGCAAGCTTTCCGATCAATTCAGGCTGCTGGGCGATCGTTGCCGCCATTTCTCCCGTTTTGACCGCTTTAATCGCATCTTCATTTCCGTCAAATCCAACGACGAGAATGTCTTTCCCCGAGCTTCTGATCGCTTCGATCGCACCGAGCGCCATTTCGTCATTGTGGGCGAATACGGCTTGAATATCAGGATTTCCCTGCAGGAGGTTCTCCATGACGTTTAATCCCTTTGTGCGGTCAAAGTCGGCCGTTTGCCTTGCGATGACATCGAGCTTTTGGTCGGCTGTTTTGTGAAAGCCTGAACCCCGTTCCCGCGTAGCAGACGCGCCCGGAACGCCCTCGAGCTCGGCGACTTTTGCGCTTTTGCCGAGCCGTTCAACGATGTAATCGGCCGCCATTTGTCCGCCCTTGACATTATCTGAAGCCACAAGGGTTTCAACTTTTCCTTTTTCGGCAGATCTGTCAAGGGTAACGACCGGGATGCCGAGCGAATTTGCCGATTGGACGGCGGTGGAAATCGCCGATGAATCGGCCGGATTAATCAGCAGCGCGTCAACGCCTTGCTGAAGAAGGTCCTCGACATCGTTTGTCTGTTTTGCCGAATCGTCCTGGGCGTCAACGACGATCACTTTGATGCCGCGTTTTTTCGCTTCATTCACAACGCCGTTTTTTAACGATACGAAAAACGGGTTTTTCAGCGTTGAGACAGATAAACCGATTTTGATTTCTTTTCCGTTTTCTTTTTTGGGCTTCGCCCACTCAGGCGGCTCCAATGAACAGGCTGACAGGAAAAGCAGCGCCAGCGCCGTAACTACCGTTAGCAATTTTTTCATGAATCGTGTCCCCCTTATGCGGATTTCTTGCGGTCAAGCAAAACTGCGATCAAGATGACGATCCCTTTGACGACCATTTGGAAAAACGAAGAAACGCCGAGCAGGTTCAAGCCGTTGTTTAATGTCCCGATGATCAGCACGCCGATCAACGTGCCGGCGATTCTTCCCCTTCCTCCGGCAAGGCTTGTTCCGCCCAATACGACCGCGGCGATGGCGTCCAGCTCATAAGAGGTCCCTGCCGTCGGCTGCGCCGAATTGAGGCGCGACGTCAAAATGGCGCCCGCTAATGCAGATAAAAGGCCTGCGAGAGAATAGATCATGATCTTGATGCGGGATACCTTGATGCCTGAAATGAGCGCCGCTTTTTCATTGCCGCCGATCGCATATGTGCGGCGGCCGAACGGCGTCTTGTGAAGGATGGCCCAAAGCAGGATAAAGGCGGCTGCCATCGTGACGGCGGGGACGGGGATGCCTAAAAAGTATCCGCGTCCGAATAGCTGAAAGCCGTAGTGGTTACCGAGCCCCGTAATCGGATTTCCGTCCGTATACACCATCGTGAGGCCGCGGAAAATCGTCATTGTCGCCAGCGTTGCGATAAATGGAGCCATTTTCCCCTTCGTGATCAAAAGTCCGTTTACCATGCCGAGCAATGCCCCGATCAGACAGCCGATGACGACCGCGAGTATCGGGTCGATCCCGCCCGTGATCATCCCTGCGATTAAAGCGCTTGAAAGGGCGAGAATTGCTCCGACGGACAGGTCGATCCCCCCGGTCAGAATAACAAAAGTCATACCGAACGCAATCAAAGCATTAATGGCGACCTGTCTTAACAGGTTTAAAATATTTAATGGTTCTAAAAAGCCCGGGTTTAACAGCGATACGATAACAACGAGAATGATGAGGCCGAGAAACGGACCGAGCTTTTGCAAAATAGAGTCGAGATACACGTTTTTTCCCATTTCTTTTGCGGGTTGAGTGTTCATGTTACAGCCCTCCTGTAGCGAGTGTCATAATCCGTTCTTGTGTGGCGTCTTGCCGCGATAGTTCTCCGCTTAAGCTTCCTTCGCGGATGACAAGCACGCGGTCGCTCATGCCGAGAATCTCGGGAAGCTCGGAGGAGACCATTAAGATCGCGACGCCGCGGTCTGTCAGCTCATTCATCAGCTGATAAATTTCCCGTTTTGCCCCGACATCGACGCCCCGTGTCGGCTCATCCAGGATCAGCACTTTCGGCCCGATGCCGATCCATTTGGCGATCACCGCTTTTTGCTGGTTTCCGCCTGAAAGGCTGCCGACCGGCGTTTCCGAAGAATCCGTTTTGATCATAAGCCGCTTGATCAAAAGGTCGACGAATTGCTGTTCGCTTTTGTGATCGATCCATCCTTTAGGGGAAAAGCTTGCAAGATTCGGCAGTGCGATGTTTTCCCGAATCGATGCGTCAAGCACAAGCCCTTCGTCCTTCCGGTTTTCGGTAATCAGGCCGATGCCTTTTTGCACCGCATCGCTCGGCGTTTTGATCACCGCTTTTTTGCCGTCGATCAAAATGGCGCCCGCATCGAGCGGATCGAGGCCGAAGATCGCTCTCATGATTTCCGTGCGGCCCGCGCCCATCAGCCCGGAGACGCCGACGATTTCACCGGCGCGGACGTGAAAGCTGATATTTTCGAATAATCCTTTTTTCGTTGCGCCCCTGACCTCAAGAACGATTCGGCCGGGCTTTGGATTCCGCTCAGGATAGCGCTCTGTGAGCTCCCGGCCGACCATCTTTTTGACGACTTCATGAAAATCGGTATCGGAAATGTTTTTCGTATCGACCGTTTTTCCGTCGCGCATCACCGTAATCCTGTCGCAAATCGCAAAAATTTCTTCCATGCGATGGGAAATATAAACGATGGAAACGCCGTTTTTCTTTAACGATTCGATAACGGCAAACAATTTGTTGATTTCCCGGTCGGTCAGGGCTGCGGTCGGTTCGTCCATGATGATCACCTTTGCATCGGTCATCAGCGCTTTGGCGATTTCTATCATTTGCTGCTGGCCCACCGAACAGAGCCCGGCTTCTTTTTCAAGAGAAATGGAGACTCCGAGTTTTTCAAATTGCTCTTTTGCTAGCGCTTTCATTTTCTTGCTGTTTAAAAATCCGAGTTTTGAAGACAGTTCCCGGCCGATATACAGATTTTCCAATACGGTCATGTCAGGCCAAATATTCAGCTCTTGATGGATAAAGGCAATGCCGTGTTGTTCAGCTTCTTTCGGACCGGAAAAATAGGTTTCTCTGCCGTTGATTTTGATCGTTCCGCTGTCAAGCTTGTGAAGGCCTGTTAATAGATTCATCAACGTTGATTTTCCGGCGCCGTTTTCTCCCATCAAGGCATGGACTTCGCCTTCGTGAAGCTCGAAGGAAACGCCTGTTAACACCCGGTTTTGACCAAATGCTTTATAGATGTCCTTCATTTCGATATACACCTGCTGCACCTTCCTTCTATTTAAAAAATCACCCCGGCATGCAATATGCAGTTTGCATAAGGGGTTGCTTCCCCGGTACGGATCACGGCTTTTGCCTGCTTTGTCGCTTCTTTAAATGCCTCGTGTGACATATATTCAATCGTCTGCTTTGCAAAGTGTCCGTGTAAAAATGCGTTCTGCTCCGGATTGCCTGTTTTAATTTCTTCAGCCGCGGTTACTTTTTCGACTGCCATTTCTCCGGCAATCAGCTTTGCGACGTCTTGAAAGCCGGGGGTTCCCAGTGTCAGAGCCAAATCGATTTTCAGAACCCCGGGCGGAACGGGCAAACCGGCGTCTGCGATGACGATGGTGTCGGTATGCCCGAGGTCGGCGAGCACTTTGGCGATATGGCTGTTTAATATGCCGTGTTTTTTCATGACAGCGCCCGCTCCACTTCGGCCCGTTTTGGCATTCCGCCTTGTGCCCCGAATTGTAATACGGACAGGGAGGCTGCACGGTTGGCAAAACGCAGGGCTGCTTCGATATCCTTACCTTCTGAAAGAGCGACGGCAAGTCCGGCATTGAAGGTGTCTCCGGCGCCTGTTGTATCAACTGGTTCAACCGGAAATGAAGGGATGAGCCGTTCCTCGGTCCCATTGTGATAGCGGACGCCGTTTTTGCCTTCTGTGATGAACAGTTTGCACGGGAACCGTTTTAGCGCTTCTTCACGGGAAAGGCCTTTAAACAAAATCGATGCTTCGTGTTCATTCGGCGTCATGTACGCCGCATTTTCGATCGTTTCCGGTCTGAGAGGCCGGGCCGGCGCCGGGTTAAGCAGCAGAGGGATGCTAAGCGATTTGCACAGCCCGCTGACATAATCGACGGTGTCCTCCGGAATTTCCTGCTGGATCAGCACGATATCCGCCTGCTGAACCGCCGGGAGCGCCTGTTTGACATAGTCGGGCGTTATATGGTCGTTTGCTCCTTTGACGACGATGATGCTGTTGTCTCCTTCTGCAAGTACGATGTGGGCTGTGCCGCTTTCTGTACCTGTAACCGGTTCCACATAGTCTGTCAAAACACCGTTCGCTTTTAAATTGTCCAGGATCGCTTTCCCGTAATGGTCATCGCCTACGCAGCCGATCATGTACACGTCTGCGCCCAATCTCGCCGCAGCGACCGCCTGGTTTGCGCCCTTTCCCCCGGGAACGGTCTGAAATGAATCGCCAAGCACCGTTTCCCCGGCTTTCGGACGTTTTTTGGACGTCACGACCAAATCCATTGAAGAGCTGCCGATTACGCATATTTTACTCATTGTCATCCGCCTTTCTCGTCGTTTGTCTTTCAATAAAAGTCACCGGCATTTGCACAGCCGATTGTCCAATATATTCGTTTTTCATGACCGAAAGCAGCAATTTTGCCGCTTCTTTTCCCATCTCATAAGCGGGCTGTCTGATCGTGGACAGGGGAGGAAACAGCAATTCGCTTTGCGGAATATCGTCAAAGCCGATAATTTGCAGATCCTCCGGAACTTTGATCTTCCGTTTTAATGCTTCGTGCAGAACGGCCGTTGCCACAATGTCATTGCTTGCGATAATACCGTCTGTTCCGGGATAGAAGGAAAACAGCTCGGCAGCCCGCTGCTGCGCTTCCGGAAAAGAAAACGTCTCGGTCGCCATGACATGAAAGTCGACGTCGGCTTTGCTTAATATATCGAGGGATCCGTTAAACCGGTCTTTTGCCGTCTGCAAATGGCCCGGCCCTTTCATAAGTGTGATTCGCTTCGAGTGTCGTTTTATGATTTCTGAAGCGGCGATCCGGCCGCCTTCTCTGCCGTCCGCAAAAACAGACGGCGCATGCGCACCCGTTCTGTCCAGAAAGACGATCGGCATTGATGAATCTTTGTAATTTGGCGCATCTGGATAATTTGTCACTGAAATCACGCCGACGACGTGATTTTGTTTAAATGTCTGCAAATAGTCGAGCTCTTTTTCAAGATCTTCATCGCTGTTTCCGAAGATGAGACGAAAACCATGCTGATGAATCTCATCTTCGACGCCTCTGGCCAGCTGCGGAAAAAACGGGTTTGTAATGTCGGGCAGCAGCAGCCCGATCAGCCGCGATTCCCTTTTATAGAGGGATCTGGCTACTTCATTCGGGTGATAATTCAGCTCTTCTACCGCTTTTAGAACCCGGGTTTTCGTCTCTTCATGGACGTATCCGGACTCATTTAGAACGCGGGAAACCGTAGCGACGGATACTTTAGCGGCGAGTGCGACATCCTTAATCGTGGCCAACGAAGACTTCACCCCCTCTTTATGTAACCGTTTACACAAAGAGTATCACGAGCTTGAAGAATTGACAATGAAAAAAACTGCCAGACTGTATTTCTGCAAAGCAATGATATATGAAAGAAAAATATAGGGACGGGATCATAAATATGTCGAATTCATAAACAATAGAATAGTAAGAAAAATTAAAAATGTTAAAGTTTGATGAAATATAGATCAAAAAATTTAAGAGCAGTTTAAATCCTAGGATTATAACCTAAAAAACGATAAAACGAGGTGAATCGATCGGCTCACAAATTGTTTGGTTTTGTTAATCAATCCCGTTCATTGAAGAAAGGAAATGAGCGTTTTTTAGATATAGTCTTTGTGTCATAGGACGGATTTTTCTTTATCAGTCAGAAATGGTGACTTTTTTAACTGTATGCCGATTAAAAAATAAACGGAAACACCGGTGTTTTCCCTATGATAAGCGGATTTCGGACGTTTAAAGATTCATTGCCAGTCCATCTTTCAGCCTTTCTCAGAAAATAGGGATAAACGTACAAAACGAAATGTGAGTAATTTTGAAAACGCATACATCGAAATGTGTTGAAAAATAAGTGAGAGATAAGAACTGTCGATTTCCAAAATTATCAATATGAGGGTAGGTATTAGTAACGTAAGTGAGATGATCTTTGTCACAAAAAATAAAGTCGTTTTCTGTTACATAATGCCGATTGTGATTTCATATTGAACCTATATACTGATGAATGAATTTACAATCAGATTCCAAGAAGGAGATGTAGACAAACAATGTGGGTAATGCTATTAGCCTGTGTGGTCGTTGTTGGGATCGGCATTTATGAAAAGAGGCGCCATCAGCAAAACATCGATGCACTGCCGGTCCGGGTAAACATCAACGGGATACGCGGAAAGTCCACGGTGACAAGGTTAACAACAGGGATATTAATCGAAGCAGGTTACAAAACAGTTGGAAAAACAACCGGGACTGATGCAAGGATGATTTATTGGGACACACCGGAAGAAAAGCCGATTAAAAGAAAGCCTCAAGGGCCGAATATCGGTGAACAAAAGGAAGTCATGAAAGAGACGGTGGAAAGGGGAGCCAATGCGATCGTCAGCGAGTGTATGGCCGTTAACCCTGATTACCAAATCATCTTTCAGGAAGAATTGCTTCAGGCTAATATCGGGGTAATTGTAAACGTTCTTGAAGATCACATGGATGTCATGGGACCGACTTTGGATGAAATCGCAGAAGCGTTTACGGCAACGATTCCTTATAACGGCCATTTGGTTATTACGGATAGCCCTTACACGGATTTCTTTAAAGAAGTAGCTGAAAAACGGAATACGAAAGTCATCATCGCAGATAACTCGAAAATAACGGATGATTATCTCCGCCAGTTTGAGTATATGGTGTTCCCGGATAATGCGTCGCTTGCTCTCGGGGTTGCGCAAGCATTGGGAATTGATGAAGAAACAGCCTTTAAAGGCATGTTGAATGCGCCGCCTGATCCGGGAGCGATGAGGGTGCTGCCGCTGATGAACGCCAAAAACCCTGGCCATTTCGTCAACGGTTTTGCGGCAAATGACGCAGCTTCCACGCTGAACATTTGGAAGCGCGTGAAGGAAATAGGCTACCCGACGGATCAGCCGATCATCATTATGAACTGCCGCGCCGACCGGGTAGACAGGACACAGCAGTTTGCAGATGATGTTCTTCCTTATATTGAGGCAAGTGAACTTGTGCTGATTGGGGAAACGACAGAGCCGATCGTCAAAGCGTATGAAGCGGGCAAAATTCCTGCGGACAAGCTGTTTGATTTGGAGCACAAAACGACAGAAGAAATTATGTTCATGCTGAAAAATAAATTAGAGGGCCGCGTCATTTACGGAATCGGCAATATTCACGGGGCAGCGGAGCCTCTCATCGAAAAAATTCAAGATTACAAGATTAAACAGCTCGTTAGCTAGGAGGAAGAGAACAAAATGTTTGGATCAGATTTATATATCGCCCTCATATTAGGAGTTTTACTCAGTCTAATATTTGCAGAAAAAACGGGAATTGTACCGGCGGGACTTGTCGTACCGGGTTATTTGGGGCTTGTGTTCAATCAGCCGATTTTCATGCTGCTCGTCCTTTTTGTCAGTCTCTTGACATATGTGATCGTAAAATTCGGACTTTCAAAGATCATGATTTTGTACGGACGCAGAAAATTTGCGGCCATGCTGATTACAGGTATTCTTCTTAAAATCGGATTTGATTTCATCTACCCGGCCATGCCGTTTGAGATTGCGGAATTCAGGGGAATCGGTATCATCGTTCCGGGATTAATAGCCAATACGATCCAAAGACAAGGGCTGACCATTACGCTCGGAAGTACGCTTTTGTTAAGCGGAGCAACATTCGTCATTATGTATGCTTACTATCTAATCTAAAGTTAGGTGTGTCAAAACGATGAAAAAACAACTGAACTTTCAGGGAAAGCTGCTGAAATTGACAAAGCAGGAGAAAAAGAAAACGAATAAACACGTTCTTATCGCATTGCCTGTAATATTTTGTCTCATGTTTGTCTTCACCTGGATTGGAAGCGCCAAAACTCCTCCACAAGTCGCGAAGCAAACGGACGCTAAACTGACGGCAACCTTTGTCGGCGATATCATGATGGGCAGAAATGTAGAAAAAGTGACGAATCTGCACGGTTCGGAAAGTGTCTTTAAACATGTGAAGCCATACTTTGATGTGTCAGATTATATAACAGGGAACTTTGAAAACCCGGCAACCAATAAAAAAGACTACCAGCCCGCAGAAAAGAACATTCACCTTCAAACCAATCTGGAGTCTGTGGAAACCTTGAAAAAAATGAATTTCAATGTGCTGAATTTCGCCAACAACCATGCGATGGATTACGGGCAAAACGGTTTGGATGATACGCTTAATAAGTTCACAGAAGAGAATCTGGACATCGTGGGCGCAGGCAAAAACCTCGATGATGCGAAGCAGCATGTATCTTATCAGAATGTGAACGGTGAAACCATTGCCACGCTCGGATTTACAGACACCTACACGAAAAATTTCACAGCGAAAAAGGACAGAGGCGGAGTATTGCCGTTAAGCCCGAAAATTTTCATTCCGATGATTGCGGAAGCGTCCAAAAAAGCCGATCTCGTCATCGTGCATGTTCACTGGGGTCAGGAGTATGACAACGAACCGAACGACAGGCAGAAAGATTTGGCAAAAGCGATCGCCGATGCGGGAGCCGACATTATCATCGGCGCTCACCCGCACGTTCTTGAACCGATTGAAGTGTATAAAGGCACAGTTATTTTTTACAGCCTTGGAAACTTTGTCTTTGACCAGGGATGGTCAAGAACTCGCGACAGCGCGCTTGTTCAATACCATTTAATGAACGACGGCAAAGGCCGTTTCGAGGTCACGCCTCTCAATATTCGCGAAGCAACGCCGTCGCCGTTGGGCAAGAGCGATTTCATGAAGCGGGAAGCGATTTTCCGCCAATTGACAAAAGGGACAAACCTGGATTGGAAAGAGGAAAACGGAAAATTAACGTTTGAAGTCGATCATACCGACAAACTGAAAAATAACGAAAACGGAGTGACGAACAAATGAAATTTGTTAAAGCGCTATGGCCGTTTGTAGGACTCGTTCTGATCATTTCCTTCATGTCCGCTTTTAAATACACTGATGAATTGTCAAACGATGAAAAAGCAAAGATTTCAACGGAAATGCAGAAAGTGCGTCAGCAGGACAACACAACAGGCGCTGAGCAATAAGTAATCCCTAAGACTGTTCGAGAGCATCTCGGCAGTCTTTTTTTCTGAACCAGCGACAAATTTCATAATCAATCAGGGAAAAAAGTTTTATAAAAATTCAGGAGGATTTTGGTGTTGGTAACAGCCGGCGTTTATTGTATTCTTTTAAGGGGTAAAAGCCCGGTCAAAGAAGAAACTGCGAATGATACCCGGATTTGTTGAAAACGGCCGATCGGGATGAAACAAACACCTCATGTCTATCACCTGCTGCATCATATCCCTCAGATGTTTTGAAATGCAAGATCATTCGTTGCCTGCCATTTCTTCTCACGCTTCAAACGATATATTGAATCAGCCCAGCCCTTAAATATCCCAGTAAAACCGACGATGATAGAGAAAAAGAGGAGGAAAAGATCAATTGGAGAAAATAACTGCGTACAAACGGATGCTCTTATTTATCGGGATGGCAGCGTTTTTAATGCTTCCATTTTGGTATGGCGGCAAAGTCGCCAAGGCTCAGGAGAAAGGCGAATATATTGCAGAAACGGCAAAAAAACTCGAAGGAACAAAATATGCTTATGGCGGCGCTTCGCCTAAGGAAGGTTTTGATCCGTCAGGCTTTGTGCAGTACGTGTTTCAAAAAGCGCTTGATGTCTCGCTTCCGAGAACGGTAAAGGAGCAGGCGAAGCTAGGGAAAAAGGTGGATCGGAAAGACCTTGAGAAAGGCGACCTTGTCTTTTTCAAAAACGCTGCCCTTGAAGCAGATGGTCCGACGCATGTCGCCATTTATTTAGGACAAGATCAAATCATTCACAGCACAAAAACAGGCGGAATCTCCATTACAAAGCTTGAAGGCAGCACCTATTGGAGTTCGGCCTATCAACAGGCGAGAAGAATTACGAAAGAGCCGAAAATATCCAATGATCCCGTCGTTCAAAAAGCCCTCGATTACATTGGAGTTCCTTATGTGTTTGGAAGTGCGTTCCCCGATATCGGATTTGATTGTTCCGGCCTGACCCAATATGTGTTTAGAGAGACGCTCGGCGTATATTTGCCGAGATCGGCCGAACAGCAATGGGCAGTCGGCAAAAAAGTGAAATTGGAGGATATACAGCCGGGAGATGTCATCTTCTTCAGCAACACGTACAAGCCAGGCATATCACACAACGGTATTTATGCCGGCGGCGGCAGGTTCATCCATGCGAGCCGCTCGGATAAAGTGACGATCTCTTACTTGTCTGCTTCATACTGGCAAAAGAAATTTACGGGTATTCGCCGATTTGACAATCTGTCGCTCCCGAAAAATCCGATCGTATCTGAAGCGATCAAATATATTGGCGAAGTCCCTTACAAAAAAGGCGGTACAACGCCTAAGCACGGTTTTGATACAGCCGGGTTTATCCAGTATGTTTATAAAACGGCAGCGGGCATCGACCTTCCGCGCTATGCCGATAAGCAGTACAAAGCAGGCGCGAGCATTAAAAAAAGAGAGCTTCAGGCAGGCGATATCGTGTTCTTCAAAGGAACGACGACCCTTATTCCTTCGATTTACATCGGAAACGGCCAAGTCGCCTTGGTCACCCTGTCTTCTGGCGTGACGACCGCCGATATGGAGACGAGCTCGTATTGGAAGGATAAATACGTTGGAAGCATCAGAATTCAATAAAACCGCTTGAAGCATCAAGCGGTGTGGACAAACCCTCGCATTCGCTGCCAGACCTTACAAGCCGGTGCTCACCGAAACGTCGAGGAACGGCCTCCGTCACCACGAAGTGCAAGGACGTCCTATCCGAATACCGTCGTCACTACGTCTTGTGAAAGTCCGATGCTCGGTCTTCCTAGACTGCAGAGGTTTAGGGCCGTACGGAAAAGATGACAACATCCTAAAACTTTAAACCTTTTTAGGATGTTGTCATCAATCTGTTTTTTAATGATATTCGTTTTCCAGCAGCTTATTGATAAAATAAGCGACGCCATTTTCGTCATTGCTTTTCGTAATAAACGTGCTCATATGTTTTAACTCATCGATCGCATTTCCCATCGCGATTCGGTGGCCGGCCTCTTCAAACATTGATAAATCGTTCGGACTGTCGCCGATTGCATAAATATCCTGTTTCTCAATACCGTAGTGTTTCGCAAATTCTCTGAGGGCCCGGCCTTTGCCTGATTCGGCGGGGAGAATTTCGATAATATGCTTTCCTGATGAAGTGAGTCCGAGCTTCGGATTTGCCGACAAATCAGCTTTTGCTTTTTTGAGTTTCTCCGTATCAAACGAAAAGCAAAGCAGCTTATAAATGTTTTCATCGCTTTCAAATACTTTGCGAATATCGGGAACCGGCTTGATCCCGAATTGTTTGAACTGTGTCAGCGCTCCCTGCCACAGCGTGTCCCTGTCTTCATCCGGATTGGCGCTTGCGACAATATCAAGCTCGGCTTCGAGTTTTTGTTTGCCGTCAAACGGCGATAAAAGGGCATCATCCGTATATACTTCAAAATAAATATCCTGTTCTGTCAAATATTTGGCGGTTTTCTGCCCGGCTTCCCGATCCATCAAGGTCCGGCTGAGCAGTTTATAGTTAAAATCGTGAACCGTTCCCCCGTTTGCTGCGATAATCGGAATGTCCAAACCGTTGAGCAGCGCTTTCACGTCAAACGTTGCCCTTCCTGTGCAGATCGCTACGATGCAGTCTGAGACAAGCGCCTTTTTGATAGCGGCACGGTTTTCAGCGGAAATTTTGCTTTCGGCGTTTAAAAGGGTTCCGTCTAAATCGATTGCAATTAACCTCATTATGTAAATATGACCTCCTGTAAGAGCGAATTTCTGTTTTTCAGAGGCAAAAAAACAACTTTCTAAAAATCTGTTATGTAAAAAGGCTAAACCTAAATTTCATTTTTTTCAATAGTAAATCGTGAGGATATAAAGCAGAAAAAGGATGATGCCAGATCATCCTTTTTCGTATTATGAGCCTAATTGCTGCTTTAATTCCTGTTTGATTTCGGCGAGGGTTGTTTGATCAAGCTTGAAATAATAGATATCCCCCGGCTGATAATCGCTTCCTTTCAACTGAAGGGAATCAACTGATTGGATCGATGAAATAAACGGAATCAATCCGATCGCGTCATTTAGTGACAAGTTCATCGAAACATTTTTTCCAAGTGTGTCAAGGATATCGTCATATGCAGGAATGGAAGTAATCGATTTGGATTTGCTGATGATCGCCTTTATCACTTCCATCTGCCGCTGCCCGCGCATTAAGTCGGTATCCGCTTTTCTCGTTCTGACATAAGCCAGGGCTTCTTCGCCGTTCAAAGTCTGAGAACCGGTTGTGAGATTGACTTTGCCTTTTGTATCTTTTGTAATTTGTTTGACGATATATTCATTTTTAATCGTAACCGGAACGCCGCCCAGCTCATCGATAATTTCTTCGAAGGCGGTAAAATTGATATCCACTACATAATCCACTGGTACATCAAGCAAATTCTCAACGGTTTCCACACTGAGATCCCGGCCGCCAAGCGAGTGGGCGTGCGTAATTTTATCCAATCCGTGCCCGGGGATATTCACATAGGAATCCCGTGGAATGCTCAGCAGTTTTACCGACTTGTCTTTTCGGTTGAAAGTAGCGAGAATCATGGCATCGCTTCGCTCTTTATTCATATCCTGGCCAGGTCGTGCGTCATTTCCCATCAGGAGGACTGTAAAATTATCTTTGGCCGGATTGAATTCTTTAATCCGTTTAACGGATTGGCTTCCCCTAGCGAGGTCGATATGCGCCTCTTTTGATGCGCTGGCGACTTTATAGTAGGCGTAACCGCCTGCAGCTACTGTAGCCGTCACAATTAAAGCGATCAAGAACAATGAGTATTTGACCCATTTTCTCAGTTTTCTTTTCTTCGTTCGTTGCGATCGTGACATTTTGTAATCTCCTCTTCTATTTATTGAAACGTACCATTATTGTTGAATAAGTTCAAATTTTTATAAAAATACTTGTTTCCCAGTATTAGATTTTACCATATATCAAGTTTCCGGGCGCGGGGATTCGGCGTTTTGCTTCTATTTATTTTTGACACCTATAATAGGACGTCAAAAACATAAAAATGTTTCATTTAATTAGATTCCTTTTAATGGAATTTACTTTTGATGTTTGAAGAATTAGAGATAAGGTAAAAGATTCATAAAGACATCAGCACTCTTGTTGAAAAGAGGAGGAGTTCATTCATGAGTAAAAATAGGCCGAATAGATGGCTCTATTTTTTCGGAGCATTGGGAGGGGTTCTTTACGGTTATGACACTGGCGTCATTTCCGGAGCGATCCTGTTTATGAAAAAGGAACTTGGACTGAACGCATTTTCAGAAGGGCTTGTCGTCAGCTCGATTTTAATCGGAGCGATGTTCGGTTCCGGTTTTTCAGGAAAGCTGACAGACCGCTTCGGAAGAAGGAAGGCGATCATGTCTGCGGCCGTCCTGTTTTGCATCGGCGGACTGGGTACGGCGCTAGCGCCAACGATGGAATATATGGTGGCCTTTAGAATCGTGCTCGGACTTGCTGTCGGCTGTTCGACAACGATCGTTCCCCTGTATCTTTCAGAGCTGGCGCCGAAGGAGTCAAGAGGCGCTCTTTCTTCGCTGAATCAGTTGATGATTACGATCGGGATTCTCATTTCTTATTTGATTAATTATGCGTTTAGCGATGCTGGGGCATGGCGCTGGATGCTCGGTTTGGGGCTTGTACCGTCAATCGCTCTTCTGATCGGCATCTTTTTCATGCCTGAGAGCCCGCGCTGGCTGCTCGCAAAGGGGAAAGAGGAAAAAGCGAGAGCGGTTCTGAACAAGATGAGAGGCGAAAAGAGGGTCGAGCAGGAGGTAACTGAGATCAAGAATGCGGAAGAGCAGGATAAAGGGGGGGTGAAAGAACTTTTTGAGCCATGGGTTCGCCCGGCTTTGATTGCAGGTCTCGGCCTCGCATTTCTTCAGCAATTCATCGGGACGAATACGATTATTTACTATGCTCCAAAAACGTTTACAAATGTCGGTTTTGAAGATTCAGCCGCTATTTTAGGAACGGTCGGCATCGGGACGGTTAACGTACTGATGACGCTTGTGGCGATCCGCATGATCGACCGGATCGGCAGAAAGCCGCTTTTGCTGTTCGGAAATGCGGGGATGGTCATCAGCCTGATCGTGCTGTCAGCAGCCAACATCTATTTTGGCGATACCACCGGAGCGGCATGGACGACGGTTATTTGCTTGGGCGTCTTCATCGTGGTGTTTGCTGTCAGCTGGGGGCCCATTGTCTGGGTGATGCTCCCCGAACTGTTCCCGCTTCACGTCAGGGGAATCGGAACGGGGGTATCGACGTTCATGCTCCACGCCGGAAACCTCATCGTGACGCTAAGCTTCCCGCCGCTCCTTGAAGTAATGGGCATCAGCTATTTGTTCCTTTGCTATGCTGCAATCGGGATTGCTGCATTCCTGTTCGTCTTTTTCAAAGTAACGGAGACAAAGGGAAAGAGCCTTGAAGAAATAGAACAGGATTTAAAGGAAAAGCACGGCAGCAGCTTGAAAGCCGAAAGCCGGGCAGCGGAGCAGTAAAAAGGATGGATGCCGCCATCCTTTTTACTGCGGTTTGTCGTTTTTTTCTTCAGGGGCGTCCTCTTCCTGCGAATCGTCAAATCGGGGCAAATGCCCTGATTTGATCCCGCGGAAAACCAAAAAGAAAACGATGAATACAAACATTCCGCCGACCAATATTTCTAGCAGCATGACTGCACCTCCCGCAAAATGTCCGTTTATTTTATGTATGAATGGATGCTCCCGATCATTCGTCTTTTAATCAAACGTTTGTTTAAGTGAATAAGATCGGCGCTTTATCCAAAACTATAGGTACTTCAATATAATGGGAGTGTTTGACGAGTGAAAGCAGTAACTTTTCAGGGGCCGCAGCATATTGAGATCAGCCGGGTGGAGGACGCCAAAATTGAGAAAAAGGACGATATCGTCGTCAGGATTACATCTACTGCGATTTGCGGGTCTGATCTGCACCTTTATCAGGGGAATTTTCCGCTTCCGAGAGGGTTTCAGCTCGGGCACGAGCCGATGGGCATCGTAGAAGAAACGGGACCTGACGTGACCAAAGTAAAAAAAGGCGACAGGGTCGTCATACCGTTTACGGTTGCCTGCGGGCATTGCTACTATTGTGAAAATAAACTCGAAAGCCAATGCGACAATTCCAACCCGCATTATGATTCGGGCGGATATTTAGGATATTCGGAGAAATTCGGCAACCATCCCGGCGGACAGGCCGAATATTTGAAGGTGCCGTTTGGCAATTTTACGCCGTTTGTCATTCCCGAATCGTGCGAGCTTGAGGATGAGTCCCTCCTGTTTTTATCCGATGTCCTGCCGACCGCCTATTGGAGCGTGCTTCACGCAGGCGTTAAAAAAGGGGATACCGTCATCGTCCTCGGCTGCGGACCGGTCGGCCTGATGGCGCAGAAATTCGCCTGGATGGAGGGCGCGAAGCGGGTTATCGCCGTCGACTACCTGGACTACCGTTTAAAACAGGCCAAAGCTTTGAACAATGTAGAGGTGTTTGATTTTACGGAATATCCCGATATGGGAGAGCACCTGAAGGAAATCACAAAAGGCGGCGCAGACGTCGTCATTGACTGTGTCGGCATGGACGGAAAAAAATCGCCGCTTGAGTATATAGAGCAAAAATTAAAGCTTCAGGGCGGAACGCTCGGACCGATTCAGATTTCCACGAAGGCGGTCAGAAAATGCGGCACGGTGCAAATCACCGGAGTGTATGGAAGCAACTATAACATGTTCCCGCTCGGCGCCTTTTTCGCCAGAAATGTGACGCTGAAAATGGGGCAGGCGCCAGTAATCCATTTAATGCCGGACATTTTTCGGAATCGAAGCCGGGGAATTTGACCCGAAAGAAATCATTACGCACAGGCTTCCGCTTGAGGAAGCGAGCCGCGCCTATCATTTGTTCAACGATCATGAGGATGACTGCATCAAAGTGGTGTTAAAACCATAAGCTGACGCACTGAAGGCTGCCGGCGTTCGCCGGGCAGCCTTCAACTTTTATCTCGCAAGCCATCCGCCGTCGACGGCTAAAACATGCCCGTTTACATAATCGGAGGCAGGCGATGAGAGGAACACCGCCGCGCCTGCGATATCAGCGGGCCGTCCCCAGCGCTCCGCCGGGATCCGTTTTAAAATTTCGGCATTCCGGTTTTCGTCTTCGCGGATTTGCTTTGTATTATTTGTCGCAATATAACCGGGAGCAATCGCATTCACCTGAACGTTATGCGCGGCCCATTCGTTTGCGAATGACTTCGTTAATCCGGCGACAGCATGCTTGCTCGCCGTATAAGCGGGAACGAGAATGCCTCCCTGAAACGAAAGGAGGGAAGCGATATTGATGATTTTCCCCTGCTTCCGCCCGATCATTTGCCTGCCGACCGCCTGTGTGAGCGTAAACAGGCTGTTCAAATTGACATTGATGACCGTCTCCCAGTTTTCGCGGGAAAACTCGGCCGCTTTTTCTCTGCGGATCGTCCCAGCGTTGTTGACGAGAATATCGATTTGATGACGGGCGGACACTTCTTTTGCGAAGGCTTCGACTTCATCGACATTCCCCATGTCAAGCTGATAGGAAACAAACGATCTGCCGGCTTCTTCAACGAGCCGCTTTGTTTCATCGAGGCTGCTCGTGTGGGCTGTGCCGATAATATCAGCGCCTGCTTTGGCAAGCGCCTCGGCGATGCCTTGGCCGATTCCTGTGCCCGGGCCCGTGACAAGAGCGGTTTTCCCTTCAAGAGAAAAATATGATTCAAGATAACCCATCTGATTCACGTCCTTTACCGAATGACATTCATCGGGACAGCATCCATGTCCTTAAATGTATAATTTTCACCGGCCATCGCCCAAATAAAGCAGTAGTTCGATGTTCCGGACCCAGAATGAATCGACCAGGCGGGAGAAATAACAGCCTGCTCATTGCCGACGACGAGGTGGCGCGTTTCCGTCGGTTCGCCCATGAAATGAAACACTCTCTCATCTTCGTCGAGGTCAAGGTAAAGATATACTTCCATCCGGCGGTCATGAACATGGGCCGGCATTGTATTCCACGTATTGTTTTGTTCGAGGAACGTAATGCCCATCATGAGCTGGCAGCTTTTGATCCCGTCTGCATGGATCACTTTATAAAGGTTGCGGACATTCGAAGACGCTTCATCCCCAAGGTGATCATACGGAAGTTCGGAAAGCGCGGCTTTTTGCACCGGGTAATGCTGATGCGCCGTTGCCGAAACGAAATAAAATTTGGCAGCGCCTTCATTCAAGCTTGAGAAGTAAACGTCTTTGTTCCCGAGTCCGATATACAGAAAATCTTTATGCCCCAAAACGTGCTTTTCACCGTTAACCTTTACGGCGCCCGCCTGTCCGACGTTCACGATCCCGATCTCGCGCCGTTCGAGGAAATAATCCGTTTTCAAAAAGTCGCCTGCATCGAGTTTAAGCGGCTCCTTGACCGGAACGGCCCCGCCGATTACCACCCTGTCTTCATGCGAATAAAACATATTCACTTGATTTTCCACAAACAATGACTCTATTAAAAAATGCTCGCGAAGTTCTGCGGTCGTGAAGCGTTTTGCCTGTTCAGGATGAACAGAATAACGATTTTCCATACGTTCTCCTCCTTGGATTGGACGTTTTCGGTTTGACTTGAATGAAGCAGAAAAGTTTTTGGTAACGGTTTCAAACACAAATTGTAAAGTAAATAATGGAAATCGTCAACAAAGTTTTCGCTTTTTTCTAAAAATGATCACGATAAATCTTGAAATCTAAAAAAAGATATTCCAAATTTTTGAGAATATGGTATGCTGATTGTATGAAGTTTTTGAAATCGGTTTCAAATTTAGGCGCATAGGAGTACTTGAATGAAGGATAAACAAACATCAAAAGCAACGATCAACGAAGTAGCAGCACATGCGGGCGTATCGAAATCAACGGTTTCCCGGTACATCAACGGCAAAATCGATGCGATATCGCCGGAAAAAGTCAAAAGCATCAAAAAAGCGATCGAGGAGCTGAATTACCGACCAAGCCAGATGGCGCAAGGCCTGAAGGTGAAAAAGAGCAAGCTTATCGGTTTTTTGGTAGCCGATATTACAAACCCGTTTTCCGTTGCAACCTTGAGGGGAGTGGAAGAGGTCTGCGACCAGCACGGGTACAGCATCATGGTCTGCAACACGGATAACAGCCCTGAGAAGGAAAGGGAAATGCTGCACAAGCTGAACGCCCATTACATTGAAGGACTGATTATCAACACAACCGGCCAAAACAACGATGTCCTTATGGATCTGATCAGCCAGGATGTTTCCATCGTGCTAGTCGACCGGAAAGTACCCGGGCTTAAGCTTGATGCGGTTACGACCAATAACCGAGAAGTCACCAGTCAAATCGTCAATCTCATGTATGACAAAGGCTACAGCCGTGTCGGCCTGTTTACAGAACCGATTACGGGAATCAGTCCGAGGGTAGAAAGGGCTTCCGCCTACACCGAAATTGCCCTTGAGAGAAATGCAGGGCGCACCCCTCAAATATATGAAGTTGATGTAAAAGACAAAGAGGTTCTATTGAAGTCTGTCAAAAGTTTTTTGGCGTCAGGCTGTGATCAAGGCAAAAAAGCGATTCTCGGAAACAACGGCCTTCTAATGCTGAAAATCATCAGCTGTCTTTATGAAATCGGCGCAGCGATACCCGAAGATGTCGGCATTGCCGGATTTGACGACACCGAATGGTACAGATTAATCGGGCCCGGGATCACGACCATTGCCCAGCCGTCGCACGAAATGGGAAAGGTCGCAATGGAGAGGATCGTCAAACGCCTTGAAGGAGACGAAAGCGCTCCGCAAACGATCCAGCTCGAGGCGGAATTGGTTCTGAGGCATTCGCTGTAGCCAAAAGCACTCATGCTTCCTGGGATTCAGGGGAGAGTGTTTTTTTGCCCGGGTTTGAAACCGGTACCATTTGAAGGAGGAGGGGAAAGATGACAATTGATATTATCACGTTCGGCGAATCGATGACGATGTTTTATGCAAATGAAGCGGGGGAACTCCATGAAGCTTCATCATTTTCAAAGGCGCTCGCTGGAGCCGAGACAAATGTCGCCGTCGGACTCGCCCGTTTAGGCTTCCGGGTGGGCTGGATGAGCAAGGTCGGCGATGATTCGCTCGGAACCTTCATTTTAAACGAACTGACAAAAGAGCGGGTCGACATTTCGGAAGTCAAACGCACGGCGGGAAGGCAGACGGGGATACTGCTCAAGTCTAAAGTTGTAAGCGGTGATCCTGATGTGACGTATTACCGAAAAGGATCTGCCGCAAGCACGATGAGCGTGTTCGACTATCCCGGGGACTATTTTAAACAGGCGAAGCATATGCACATCACAGGCATACCCCCGGCATTGTCAAAAGATATGAGGGAATTCACATGCCATGCCGTCAAACACATGAAGCAAGAGGGGAAAACCATTTCATTTGATCCGAATCTCCGCTTCCAGCTTTGGCCTGATCAGGAGACGATGATTCATACGATCAATGAGATCGCCGCCATGGCCGATTGGTTCCTTCCGGGGATCAGCGAGGGGAAGCTTCTTACCGGTCTAAGCACCCCTGAAGAAATCGCGGAATTCTATTTGAATCAGGGAGTCGGGCTTACAGTCGTCAAGCTCGGAAAAGAAGGGGCCTATTACCGGACGGAGGAAAAAAGCGGCTATGTACCGGGATTTGAAGTTGATCGAGTGGTAGACACCGTTGGTGCGGGAGACGGCTTTGCTGTCGGCATCATCAGCGGTCTTTTGGACCGGCTCCCAATCGAGGAAGCGGTACAGAGAGCGAATGCCATTGGAGCGCTTGCGGTCATGGCCCCGGGGGATATGGATGGCCTCCCGTCAAGAGAACGGTTGAACGGGTTTTTGACAGAGATGGAAAATCAAAAAATAGGAGGTTGACTTTGATGGAAATGTCCATGATCGAAAAAACGCAGGAACAGCTTGCAGATGCCGGTCTGATTGCGGTGATTCGCGCCAAGGATGCGGAGGCTGCCGAAGCTGTCATTCATCGCCTCATTGACAAAGGCATCACTGCGATTGAAGTCACATACACGACTCCGGGAGCGTCCAATTTGATCGAAAAGTTCGCCAAAATCGACGGTCTTCTTGTGGGAGCGGGCACGGTCATCAACGCGGATCAGGCGCGGGAAGCTGCAGATGCAGGGGCAAAGTTTATCGTCAGCCCCGGGTTTTCAGGAGAGCTGGCCGATGATATTGCCTCATTGCATACGTTCTTTATCCCTGGAGTTATCACGCCGAGCGAAATTATGGAAGCGGTGTCAAAGGGGTTTCGCATTTTAAAGCTGTTTCCCGGCGGCACATCCGGCGTCTCCTATATGAAAAATCTCGCCGGTCCATTCCCGGATATTCGTTTTATTCCGACCGGCGGCATTCATCCCGGAGATGTCGAAAAATGGCTTGACGCCGGAGCGCTGGCCGTAGGGGTCGGAAGTCAGCTTGATAAAGCGTCAGAAGAAGACCTTCAGCGCATTTTTAAAAGGACCAAACAAAAATAACGATATGCCGCAGCGTCATCATGATTCAAGATCAATAGCTTTGTTTTGTCATTAACTGAGATGGGAGAAAAAATGATGAAAATTAAAGCAACGATTGAACGCGTGCCGGGGGGCATGATGATTATTCCGCTGTTTTTGGGGGCGGCGCTGAATACGTTTGCTCCGGGCACGGCAGATTTTTTCGGAGGATTTACAGGTGCCTTGATTACAGGAACGCTGCCGATTCTAGGAGTATTTATTTTTTGCGTGGGGGCAACCATCGATTTTCGTTCTTCCGGCTATATCGCCAGAAAAGGGTTGACCCTCTTGATTGGCAAGGTGGGCTTTGCCGCTTTGCTTGGACTGATCGCCGCACAGTTCATTCCTGACGAAGGGATTCAATCGGGATTTTTCGCGGGCTTGTCCGTACTTGCAATTGTAGCGGTCATGAATGAAACGAACGGCGGGCTGTATTTGGCGCTGATGAACCATTTAGGCCGCAAGGAAGACGCCGGGGCCTTTGCCTTTATCAGCACGGAGTCGGGACCGTTTATGACGATGGTCACGTTCGGGGTCACGGGTCTCGCGGCATTTCCGTGGGAGACGCTCGCCGCCACCGTCATTCCGTTTTTGATCGGCTGCATACTCGGGAATCTTGACCATGAGCTGCGAGATTTATTCAGCAAAGTCGTTCCGGCAATCATTCCGTTTTTTGCATTTTCGCTGGGGAATACGCTCGACTTTAGAATGCTCATCAAATCCGGTATCTTAGGCATTGTTGTCGGCGTGTCAGTCGTTATCCTGTCCGGAGCCTCCCTTTATTTGCTTGACCGTTTCATCGCCAGGGGAGACGGCGTGGCCGGAGTGGCGGCATCATCAACGGCAGGTGCGGCAGTCGCCGTTCCGTATGCCTTAGCAGATGCAAACCCGGTCTTCGCTCCGGTGGCTGAGTCGGCTACGGCGATCATCGCGACAAGCGTCATCGTCACCTCCCTTCTGACGCCGCTTGCAACGATTTGGATCGAAAAACGGGTCAAACAAAGAAAACCTCCAAAACAGATCACCATTGACTATAAATAAATCGTCCGGCTGAAAGCGCCGCGGAACATTCCGTTCTGCAGCGCTTTTTTTTCGGCCTTTTCGGGGAACGTCACGAAATTGCCAAAATTAAAGAATGAAATTTGTGCTAACATCAATATGTAGTGTTTTTTATTTAAAAGAAACACAATATATGCTGTTTGATGGGAGAGGGAACGATGACACCTGGCGATAAAGAGCAAGGGTTAGTGCAATTAACGGAAACATTTCATGATATTGTAGGCTATGGAGATCACGATATTATGCAGGAAAACGCAAATGTCGACGGCCGTTCGCCGATGGGGCAGATGAGCCGGTTTGCGTCAGAGAGCGCAAGGCACTATGCGCTTCATTATTTGATGGCGCCGGAAATTAAAGAAGCAGTCGATGACAATTTTCTGTATCCGCACGATTTGGATTTTATGGCCAGCGGAACGACGACCTGCTGCCAGATCCCTTTGGGACAGCTTCTGAACGGCGGGTTTCATACGGGGCACGGCTCACTCAGGGAACCGAAAGACATCATGAGCGCGCTGTCTTTGGCTTCGATTATTTTTCAATCCAACCAAAATATGCAGCATGGCGGCCAGTCGTTTCCGATGTTTGACTATGACTTGGCGCCTTACGTCCGCAAAACGTTTGAAAAACACGTAAACAGGCTCAAAGGGTATCCGGCAGCATTAACCGAAGAGGAGATCACGGCAATCGCCTGGCAGGAAACGGACAATGCCACATACCAGGCCTGTGAAGCGTTCATACATAATGCCAACAGCATGCATTCGAGAGGGGGCGGACAAGTTCCTTTCGTTTCGATTAATTACGGAACTGACACATCAAAGGAAGGCCGCATGCTGATCAAGAACATTCTTAAGGCGACAAAAGCCGGACTCGGCAAGGGTGAGACGCCTATTTTTCCGATTCAAATTTTCAAGATGAAAGAAGGAATCAATGTTCACGAGACAGATCAAAACTACGATTTGTACCGGCTGGCTTTGGAAACGAGCGCCGAACGGCTGTTTCCAAACTTCAGCTTTATCGATTCTCCAGTGAACGAACCGTTTTATGACGGAACGCCTGAAAGCGAAATTGCCTATATGGGATGCAGAACCCGCGTCATGTCCAACATCAATGGGAAAGAAAACAGCATCGGACGGGGAAATCTGTCTTTTACCTCAATCAACATTGTGAAAATTGCCCTGCTGAGTGAAAGCGTCGAGCAGTTTTTCGAACACTTGAGCCGCTATCTCGATTTAACCATTAAGCAATTGCTGGAGAGGTACGCTTTTCAATGCAAAAAACGAGCAAACGATTTTAAATTTCTGTATTCACAAGGCATCTGGCATGAAAGTGAAAGGCTGGAGCCTGATGACACGCTTGAAGACGTCCTCAAGCACGGGACGCTCAGCATCGGATTTATCGGACTGGCTGAGGCTTTGACCGCCTTGACGGGCAAACATCACGGAGAGAGCGATGAAGCGTTCGAATTAGGCAAAAGAATCGTCCAATTTATGAGAGACAAGGCTGATGAAGCAACGGAGAAGCACAAGCTTAACTTTTCGCTGATCGCGACCCCTGCCGAAGGGCTGTCAGGAAAATTCGTCAAAAAAGACAGAATCCAATTCGGATCCATCAAAAATGTAACAGACCGGGTGTACTACACCAACTCGTTTCATATTCCCGTTCACTACAAACTGACGGCGATCGAAAAGATCAGAAAAGAAGCGCCTTTCCACATGATGTGCAACGGCGGGCACATCAGCTATATCGAACTCGACGGAGATCCGAAGAAAAACGTTCAGGCGATGGATACGATCGTAGGTGCGATGCGCCGGGAAGGCATGGGCTACGCTTCCATCAACCATCCGGTCGACCACTGCAAAGCGTGCGGGTTCACCGGCATCATTGACAATGAATGCCCGCAATGCAAAAACAGCGATGAATCTTTAATTGAGAGAATCAGACGGATTACCGGCTATTTGGTCGGAGATATGTCAAAATGGAATTCGGCTAAAAGACAAGAAGAAAAGGACAGAGTGAAGCACCAATGAAAGTGATGAACATTATCCATGACAGCATCGTAGACGGAGAAGGTTTAAGAACCGTTGTATTTTTGGCGGGCTGCCCGCACATGTGTGAAGGCTGCCATAATAAACAAAGCTGGAATATCAACAACGGATTTGACATGACCATTGACGAAGTATTTGAGGAAATTATGACCAACCCTTTGACAAACGTGACCTATTCCGGCGGAGAACCGCTCTTGCACACAGCCGAGCTGATCGAATTATCCAAGAAAATTAAACGGAACTCTGAAAAAGATATTTGGCTGTACAGCGGCTACACGTACGAACAGATTTTAAACAATGACAAACACAGCGCCCTTTTGGAATATTGCGATGTGCTGGTGGACGGGCCGTTCGAGATCAAAAAGAGAGATTTGACATTGCTCTACAGAGGCAGTTCAAATCAAAGAATCATCAAACTGTCATGAAGCAGAAAATCCCGGGCTTTTGGAATAAGTCCGGGATTGACTTCTTTTATAATAGCGTCATAATGAATATGAAAAGGGGTAAGACAAAAAAGAAAGCGTTTTATTTTTAGCGATTAGAGACGACAAAGGGAGGAGAAGGCTGCATGACGCAATCACCGATATTTTTACAGCCTGAATTCACAGAAAGGATATGGGGAGGGACATGTTTAAGGGAGCATTTCGGCTATGACATCCCTTCTGATCTAACAGGTGAATGCTGGGCCGTATCCGCCCGACCGGGCAGAGCGAATGTAGCGGCCTCCGGGCCTTATCAAGGAAAAACGCTCGCCCAGCTTTGGGACGAGCACCGCGAACTGTTCGGCGGAACGGAAGGCGACCGTTTTCCGCTGCTGACAAAAATTCTTGATGCCAGTAAAAACATGCCGGTGCAGGTTCATCCCGATGATCATGATGCAGCAGAACATGAGAGCGATGAACCGGGAAAGGCAAAATGCTGGTATATCATCGAATGCAAAGAGAATGCCGAGATAGTATACGGTCACACCGCGAGAACCCGGACGGAGCTTGTCACGATGTTTCACAGCGGCGATTGGGAAACCTGCCTGAAACGGATCAAAATCAAACCGGGCGATTTTTATTACGTGCCGAGCGGAACGATCCATGCCCTTTGCGAAGGCACGCTTGCGCTTGAAATCGGGCAAAACTCCGAAGCGGCGTACCGCGTCTATGACGACCGGACAGATCAAAACGGAGACAAGAGCGAACTCCATCTTGCACAGGCGATCGATGTCACAACCGTGCCGCACGTTGACGGGTATACCGACGAGTCGACGGAAACCCAAAAAGGAATCACGATTAAAACGTTTGTGGAAGCGGAGTATTTTTCAGTGTACAAATGGGAGATTGACGGATGCGCCGAACTGACGCAGGATCATCCTTTCCTGCTGTGCAGCGTCATTAAAGGAGATGCTGAACTGATTCAGGACGGCGACGCGTACCGTATAAAGAAAGGAACAAACTTTATCCTGCCGGCTGAGACGAACGATTTTACCATAGACGGATCGTGTGAATTGATCGTTTCACACATTTAGAAAAAGCTTAGGCTGCCTAAAAAGGAGCCTAAGCTTTTTTTATTGTGAAAAAATCGTTTCGGGATGACGATAAAAAAAGAAAGCGAGTTTCATATATTAAGAGTCTCGGGTAGGGGGAAAGGATACGTGAACAAAAACATCAAGAAAGCCGCTTTTTTCGCTGCCGGTCTGCTGATCGTCCAGGCGGGATTTACAGCAAATCCTGCATGTGCAGCATATACGGATACTTCCGTATACAAAATTGAAACACCTAAAGAGTTCAGCAGTAAAACCGAGGCCGTAAAAGCAGCCGAAAAACTAACAAAAGATACGGGGTGGAAAGCCGGTACAAAAGAATCAGGAAAAAACGGCACGACATATGAACTGGCAACGGGCGGCATCGAAGGAGAAGCCAAAACGAAAGACCTGCTTCTTCAATTCGGGAAAGCAACAGGCCTGAAAGGGGCATACGCACCTGTTGGAAAGCAGGAACCTTTTGTACAAGCCGTATCCAAGGAATTTTCCGGAGAAACAAAAGCGAAGGAGCTCGCTCTCCAATTTGAAAAAGAAACCGGTCTGAACGCATCCTATGCATCATCCGGGAAACAAACGCCTAACGTCAAGATCGTCTCTGATCCGGTCAAAGGCGAAAGCCAAACAAAGTCCCTGTTGTCGCGTTTTGAAAAAGAGACAGGACTAAAGGGGACATACGTCCCGTACGGAACGGGACAAAACGTGGTAAAGCTGACTTCCGGTGAAATAAGCGGGGAAAGCAAAGCGAAAACACTGCTGTCGCAATTTGGAAAACAGACCGCTCTGAAAGGATCGCTTGAGACTGTTAAAAAACAGGAAGTTCAATATAAAGTCGTAACAGGCGCCATACAGGGCGAAGCAAACGCCAAAAACCTGCTGAAGCAGTTTGAACAACAGGTGAAAATCAAAGGTTCCTACGAAGCAGCCGGCAGGCCTGAGCAACTGTACAATGCAGTTTCAGGATATTTCAACGGTGAAAAAAGCGCTAAAAATGCTGCCGCACAGATTAAAAACGGCACAGGCGTTTCCTCAAGCATTGAACGGGTGAAAAAAACGAGCTACTGGGTCGTCACCATGAAAAACGTGAACGGCCAGCAGCTCAACAAAATAAAAGCTTTTTTCAAAAAGAAAACGTGGCGCTACACATCCTCAAAAGCGGGAACAAAGCAAGCGGCTTTCCGGATCGTCTCATCCCAGGTTGCAGCACAAAGCAAAGCAGCCGCAGGCGTCAATTTCTTTAAGGGAAAAAAGGTGCAGGCCTCTGTTCAAAAGAGCGGCACGAAAACGACGAGCCGCTACCGGATCGTCTCATCCGAAACAGCCTCGCAAAGCCAAATGAAAAAAGGGCTTGATTTCTTTAGCAAAAACGGCGCTCCGGGAACAGCAGTTCAGACGGGAAAGAAAATCTACAGTCAATACAGACTGACATCTGAAGCCGTATTCGAACAAGAAAAAATAGCAAAAGCGCTCCGCTTTTTCCAAACGAACGGCATTAAAGCAGTTTCGGAAAAAACAGGACTGGTCTACAGCCAATACAAGCTGATGTCAGAAGCGGTCATCGGCCAGGACAAGCTGAACCAGGCCCTCAAGTTTTACAGCAAGAAAAACATTGCGGGCACCATCCGGCAAACAGGGAAATACGGCTACAGACAGTACAAGATCACTGCAAGCCGGATCACGAGCAAATCAAGCCTTGACAAAGGCATGAATTTTTTCAAAAAGAACGCTGTCAGCGCCTCTTACAGCACGAAAACGACAAGCCTGTACAATGTCGTCATTAACGAACAATTCACGGGCAAAGACCGGGCAGAAGCTGCCGCCGGCGTACTCAAAAAGAATTACGGCTGGACGGCAAATATCGTAAAAATCAAAGACGGTCCGCAAATGATGACGACCGATTACGGAATCACGCTGAGCCAGATGATTGATAAACAGATGAAAGTCAGCCCGCAAACGGATGCCGCGGCATATGTTTCATTAACATACATCAATACCGCAAACCAAACCGTAACTGCGGATGTTCTCAATGTCAGATCAACCCCCCGCGTCACAAGCGGAAATATCATCGGCCAGCTTGAAAAAGGCGATAAGGTCAACATCATCTCACAAGAAAACGGCTGGGGGAAAATCCGGATGAACTGGAGAAACGCCAGCAGGGAAGAAGTCGAGAAATACGTCAATCCGGACAATTTCACACAAGACAGCTCGGCATACTTCCAATTTTTAAAGCTGTCGAAAACAGCCGGTTTGAACGCTGCAGAAGTCAATGCCAAAATCCTTTATAATAAAGGGATTTTAGCCGGAAAGGGCCAGGCATTCATTGATGCCGCGAGAGCATACAGCATCAACGAACTGTATCTCATCTCACACTCCCTCCTTGAAACAGGGAACGGCACCTCGCAATTGGCAAAAGGAACGACATTCAACGGCAAGAAGGTCTACAATATGTACGGCGTCGGGGCGTATGACAGCAACCCGCTCTACTACGGCTCAAAATACGCCTATGAACAAGGCTGGTTCACCCCGGAAGCCGCCATTATCGGCGGAGCCAAATTCATCGGCCAAACGTACATCCACAATCCGGCCTACAAGCAGGATACGCTCTATAAAATGAGATGGTCTCCGAACGCCCTGCATCAATATGCGACAGACATCGGCTGGGCTTCCAAGCAGGTCAGCAGGATGTACAGTCTTTATACATTGCTTGATGATTATACGCTGTATTATGATGTGCCGGTTTATCGATAGGCTGGCACAAAAAAGACCGGTCCTGCTCCATTAGGAACAGGCCGGTCTTTTTTTTCCTTCAAGCATATGTTGTTCGATAAACTCGAGCAGCTTCCTGCTGGCATCGCCTTTTGAATACTCATTCCACTCATTTGAAAACCGTTTAACCTCTTCATGCGCATGGTGAAGGTTCTTTAATTCCTCAAGAAGCATGCCGCGGGTGATGCAGGCTTTCCCAGGGATCACCGCTTCATAGTCATCAATCAGTCCCCGCTTTTCATCATACTCCTTTAAATCATACGTATAAAAAAGCATCGGTTTATCCAGCAGGGCGTATTCGAAAGGGATCGAGGAATAATCCGATATCAGCACGTCGCTTGCATGCAGAAGATCCTTTAACGGAAGGTCTGAAACGTCCTTGATCATGCCTTCATATTCCTCAAGCCCTACATGTTCGCGGACAGCCGGGTGCAGCTTGACCCAAAGCAAAAATTCTCCCTTTAATTCTTCAGAGAGGTGCTCTTTTGAGAAAGGGAGTTTTACGCTTGTCATATTATAGTCTCTGTATGTCGGCGCATAAAGGATGACCTTTTGCCCCGAAGTTTCCAAAGGGCGTGTCTCAATTTTAAAATACTGATCAGTCAGGGGAACGCCTGTCCGCAATATCTGCTCATCCTTTACACCGAATGAGCGCCTGAAAATGTCTGCCATCTTCTCCGATCCGACAGCGATATAGTCAAATGAGGCGTATACTTTTTTAAACCTCTTCATATCTGCGGGCGTTCTGCGGCGGTTTCCGATATCCTCAAGGCCGAACTTCTTCAGCGCGCCGTTTGCATGCCAAATCTGGATGCACTTCGTCTGCGGCCGTTTGCAAAGCACGCTCGTCAGCAAAAAATAATTATCCGTAATCACGCATTTGCTTTTGAACATGCTGTAAACGGCCCGCATCAAATGAAAAGGATTTTTTTCATTTATGACGCATGATGAAACAGACGGGTATTCATTAGCAAGAGAAACCGCATGCCGGGTATACAGCACTTCCAATTCAAACGGACAGCCTGAGTCCTCATATTCATTTAGGAGCGCTCTTGCGTTATCCTGGAAGGAAACGAGAAGAACGGCTCTGTTTCGGGGCTTCACCCTTGCCAGCATAAAGCTGATCACCGAAAGGAAGCCGGAATAAAACATGACGAGCAAAGATCGTATATTCATGATTCAGCCTAATCTCTTTCTATGCATCGATTTGTTTTGACCGCTCTTTCACCTGTTCAGGATAGTAGCTCTGTTTTTGAACCTTTTCTTCTTTCAGAACAGTAAAAGCATATTTCGGGATATTGAGCATCCGTTTCCATCTTGAAGGGTTTGTCAAAAGCCGGTACAGCCATTCAAGGTTCAAGCGAATCAGGAAGTTCGGCGCGCGTTTTACCGTGCCGCTGAAAACGTCGAAACTTCCGCCAAGCCCGATTGCAATGGCCTGCGGAAACAGATGCTTATATTCATAAATAAACCTTTCCTGATGCGGATAGCCGAGAGCTACGAACACCATGTCAGGCTTGGCCTTCGCGATGCGTTTGGCCACCGCTTCTTTGTCCTTGGCATAGCCGTCTGAATAACCGACAATGCTGATGCCCGGGTATTCAGAAGAGATGCGGTCCACGACCGCTTGATTGACTTCTTTCTTCGCACCGTATAAAAAGATTCTTTTCTGTTTTTCGTTGGCGATCTTCAGCAGGTTGACAAACACATCATATCCCGCAATTCTTGATTTTAACCGGTTATTCGTCAGCTTTGACATCATCACGACGCCGATGCCGTCGGGCAGTATAAAATCCGCTGCTGACAAAACGTCGCAGTAGCTGCTGTCTTTCGCAGCTGCATATCCGATTTCTGGGTTGACGGTGGCGATATAAGCACCGACCCGCTGATTAATGTATGACTTCTCAAGATGATGCAAAAAGCCGGATAAATCGGCGTTTACATATGACAGGTTATAAATTCGCTCTGTTTGCAACATCGTCTCCTCCTTCCGATATAAAAGTCCAATTTATATTTAAACGAAATGAAAATGTCTAAGAAAAAAACAGCCCAAAAATTCCATCGGTCTAACGTATATTTTAACATAGATGATTCATAAAAGCTTAACAATATCTTTACAGCAGATTAAGATTTTTTACGCTGTCTTCAGACATCAGACGAAACGGGATGAATCTTAAAACAAAATTTGGAATTTCATTTGCTATTTACAATGCTTAACGTTTAATATGCAATGTGCTATAATAAATGATCAGTGAAGACATGCGGAAAAATTGTCTTTTTTTAGTGAAGAGTATACGTGTTTTTCGGATAGAGAAATTTCGGAAAGTTAATCATAGTTGTTTTTGAACGTTATAGATTAGGAAGGAGAGTACATTTAACATGAAGAAAGTCATCACATACGGAACGTTCGATTTATTGCATTGGGGACATATCAAATTATTGGAACGCGCCAAACAGTTGGGCGATTATCTTGTCGTAGCGATTTCTACGGACGAGTTCAACCTTCAAAAACAGAAAAAAGCTTATCATAGCTATGAGCACCGCAAGCTCATCCTGGAAACCATCCGCTACGTCGATGAAGTCATCCCGGAAAAAAGCTGGGATCAGAAAGTCCAGGATGTCATCGACCATGATATTGACGTTTTTGTCATGGGGGATGACTGGGAAGGAAAATTTGATTTCTTAAAAGAACACTGTGAGGTCGTCTATCTGCCGAGAACAGAAGGAATTTCGACGACAAAGATCAAAGAGGAAATCGCCGGCCTGTAATGGAAAGAGAAATAGAGTTCTTTCAAGAAGTACTTTTCCTGAAAAAGGAAAAGTACTTCTTGTAATTTTGAGCTTGTTTAGCTATATTTGTATTGCACAAATTCCTATGGATAGAGGAGAAAATAAATGAATATAAATCGTTTATTTAACTTTAAACGAACTGAAAAAGAGGAAGATATTCTTCAAAAACATGGTTTTCAGGTATTAAATAGAGATGCTTTAGAAGAGAAAAAAGAAGTGGCAGTAGTCGTTCCCGTCTACAATGCGGAAAAGTATCTCAAAGAAACGGTAGACTCGGTCATCAGACAAAATTTCGGTTTTCATCGCATATCTTTAATCTTGGTTGATGACTGTTCAACAGATCGTTCAAGGGAAATCCTGAACGAATATGCAGACCTTTATGGAAACATCACGGTCGTTCTTTTAGAAACCAATACCGGAACGCCGGCCCATCCGAGAAACCTGGGAATCGAATTGGCAAATGCGAAATACATCACGTTTCTTGATGCAGACGACTGGTTTGCCCCGAATGGAATTCTAAGTTTATATAAAATACTAGAAGAGAGTCAAGTCAACTACGCGGTAGGGAAAACCATACAGGTTGAAGCAGGCGGTCAAAAAATAATCGGCAAATATGAATCTGTGAAGAAAAGACTGAATGTTTCTCCGCTTTCGATTCCGCACATTTTTTATCATCTTGGCCCGCGCGCTAGAATGATGCGCCTCGATTTTATCAAGGAAAACAAGATCAGGTTTCCTGAAATGAAATTTGCGGAGGACAAGCAGTTTTTCATGGATGTTTTATTTAATTGCCGTGAAATTTCAACCACAACAGACCCTGTCTACTATCTGAACCGGCTGGATGAAAATAACGGTTCACTGACGAAACAGACAAATATTATAGAAAAAACAGACTCAAACATAGCCGTCATGAAATACGTTTTGAGTAAAAAACTGGACAAAGATATAGAGAAAATGGCTATCAACCGCCTGGTTGAATTCGATGCCATTACCCGTCTTTTTGACAGGCACCACTTCTTAAAGAGCGAAAGCAAAGAAGAGTATTATGAAAAGTTCAAAGAAATTCTGGGGATCTTAAAGAAAACAAAATACGATATTTCCGAAACGTTTTTCAAGCCGATGCATAAAATCGCCTTTGATCTATTGAAAGAAAAACGGTATGACGAGATCGAACAATTATTCCGCTGGTCGAAAAAGGAGCCTAATAAAAAAATCGTCATTAAAGGTGATACAGCTTACTATGAAGGCCCTTTAAAAGATGAAGCATATAAACTGATCGAAATACCGCTGTATGCAGAGGTAAACAGCCACGAATTTAACGATGATGTATTTGTCATGAATTTTTCCGCTTACGGCAAACAAAGAGTCAATATAAACGGAATACAGTTTCAGCACAGGGAAAAAGCCAATATTGATCATGATTTCAACGTGACTGCAGAAGATGACGGTTCCTACAGCCTGAAGCTGACCATTCAACAATTGGCTGACCTGCGCGCAGGTGGATATGTCATGTATCTTGTGTATAATGATTATGAAAGAATTAATTTAATAAAGGATACAGATGTTAAATCTGAGAAAGACATCAATCAAAAAACGTATATTTTTTATAAAACCGTAAAAGGCAATATTTCTTTGAAAATAAAGTGAAAAACGTTCTGCTAATTGGATTTGATAAAAGAGGAGTAGACTTATTTTATGGTTAATGCAGTTGCAATAAAATGCAATTTAATCGATCTAAAAATGAAAGATTGGCAGGTCCACCTCGTTTTCTCTTTTGAAAGCTCAGCCCCTGCTGAAGAAATTGGTCTGCTGGCAGTCAATCGGAAATCAAAGGAAGAGCTGCAGTTCCCCTGCGAAAAAGTGGGGGGATCAGAAGAACAGCGATACAAGACAGTCATCAATTTAGAGGACCTTTTAAGCCATGTCAGAGGGACGGGGTGTGTTGATTTCTATGCGACATATCGGATGACTGAGGACATGACTGACATCCTTCTGAAGAAAAGAATGAAGACAGAGTTTCAACCGATTGAACTTTCCTGGAAGCGGGATGATGAAGCAGGAGTTTTCTTCCTTCCGTATACGACCAAAAAAGGAAACTTTTCTTTGAAGGTTCTGACGAAAAAAGCCGTTGCTGAAGTTGAGCGTGTCGAATTAAATCCTGAAGGTGAATTGACGCTTAAGGGATATGCTTTTTTGCTTGACAGTGAAGGATTCGGCGTCAAGCAAAGACGGCTTGTGTTAAATGAAATCTCGGATTCAGAGGAAAAAAGGCTTTTCCAATTTCCTTTGGAAGAAGAAAAAAATGCCGGTTTTACCGTGCGAATCGGTCTTAAAAAGCTTTACGAAGAAAACGTTATGCCTGCCATGTTTCAGTTTCATATCGAATTTATAGGCAAAGACAAAGATCCCGAAACAGGCGAGGAAGTCGTTAAACGAAGCAAAGCGTTAATGCTGAAAGATAAAGCGAATCCGCAAAACAGCCAATTTACGATTCTCGAAACGGAAAAAGGCCCGGCGCGTTTTCATGTCTATCCGCAAAAGAAAAAGAGAATGATGCGCTTAAGAATGAATGATTATACATTTAAAACAAGGGCTGTTTATTTCGTCGTCGGGAAAAAGAACAGGGCTGTTTCCTTTTTCCGCAGAAGAAAAAATAAACTGAAGAAGAAAATAGACAGAGGCGTGAAAAAGGCATATTATTTCACCTTCGGACTTGCTGCAAAACTGCCCGTCAAAAAGAAGACCGTCATTTTTGAAAGCTTCGCCGGAAAGCAGTACAGCTGTAATCCGCGGGCGATTTACGAATATATGAAAGAGAACAAACCGGATTACGACATGTATTGGAGCGTAAATCCGGATTATACAGATATCTTTGAGGAAAAAGGCATTCCTTACATCAAAAGGTTTACCCTGAAGTGGCTGTTTGCCATGGCAAGAGCCGAATATTGGGTTGTAAACAGCCGCATGCCTTTATGGATTCCAAAGCCGAAGCACACGACATATCTTCAAACATGGCACGGCACGCCGCTAAAACGTCTTGCCGTCGATATGGATGAAGTCCATATGCCAGGCACCAACACGGAAAAATACAAAAAGAATTTCACGATGGAAGCATCAAAATGGGATTATCTAATCTCGCCGAACGCATACTCAACCGAGATCTTTGCCCGTGCATTCCAATTCAATAAAACGATGATCGAATCCGGCTATCCGAGAAACGATTTTCTCCATACGGACAACAATGCCGAAACGGTTCGCGCATTAAAAGAAAAAATGAAGCTGCCGGCTGACAAAAAAGTGATCATTTATGCGCCGACATGGCGGGATGATCAGTTTTATAAAAAGGGAAAATACAAATTTGACCTTGATTTGGATTTGGCGAAAATGAGGGAGGAAATCGGAGATGACTATGTGATCGTCCTCAGGATGCACTACTTGGTGGCTGAAAACTTCGACCTTGAGCCATACCAAGGGTTTGCATACGACTTCTCTTCATATGAGGACATCCGCGAGCTTTACATGGTATCCGATTTGCTGATCACGGACTACTCTTCCGTCTTCTTCGATTTTGCAAATTTGAAGCGGCCGATGATTTTCTTTGTTCCCGACATTGAGACATATCGCGATAAACTGCGCGGCTTCTACTTTGACTTCGAAAAAGAAGCTCCGGGCCCGCTCGTCAAAACGACGGACGCAGTCATCAAAAAAATCAGGGAAACGGAATCGCCGGACTACCGCCTGCCGGATATATTCGAGCCTTTCTATGAGAAGTTCTGTTATCTGGAGACGGGGAAATCGTCTGAGCGAGTTGTGGAGAAGGTTTTTGAATAGTTGAAACAAAAAGAGCCGTTGCATTTGCGATGGCTCTTTTGTCTATAACTAGGTAATTCCCCCCCTGTAAACTGTCCCATAATTGGTCTTAACTTTTAAATAGAATTATGTTATTATAGTTCCCATGTATAAATTCAAAGATATGAAAACATGTTTATTTTTCTTGGAAATCGATTTAATTCTGTAGGTTCTTGTGCAGTCAATTTTGAAGAGAGCATAAAAATTTATTTTTTTATAAATAATCAATTAAAGGGGATTATAATGAAGAAAAAAGTGAAAATAGCAAAAAGAAAAGTGAAATTTCTATTAGATCCATTTAGAACTTATAGAAATAATATTAACTTTAAACGTTCGGTCGATTATACTGTAAATTTTAAAAAAAATGATATCGATTCTAATATAATACTCTATGAATCATACCATGGCAAAGCTATGAATGACAATCCTTATGCATTATTTAAATTTTTAGTGAATGACGAGAAATATAAGAGATTTACTCATGTCTGGGCCTTAAATGATCAAGAGGACAACCCTTATGCCGAAAAGTACAAAAATTCAAAAAATGTAAAGTTTGTTAAAGTACATAGTGAAGAGTATATAAAGTATTTAACTAAAGCAAAATACTTAATTAATAATGTTACATTCCCTCCTTATTTCCAAAAAAAAGAGGGGCAGATATACGTTAACACTTGGCATGGAACCCCTCTAAAAACTCTCGGTAAAGATATGGAAGGCCCTATTGGGCAACATAAAAATATTCAAAGAAACTTTCTGCATTGTGATTATATTCTTTCACCTAATAAGTTTACTTCGGAAAAATTGATAGACTCGCATGACTTAAGAGGTCTGTATAACGGGGAAATCATTGAAGAGGGCTATCCAAGGATGGATTTAACTTTTGATACAGATAAAAACGAAATAAGAAAAACATTAGATAATATAATAGAGTTTGATCCAAATAAAAAAACTGTTCTTTATGCGCCAACGTGGAGAGGCGAGGTTGGAAATGTTTCCAATATTAATGAGGAGCTCATCAATCATATTACAGAGTTAAACGAGAAGCTTCCTAGTGATTATCAACTTATTCTAAAGGTACATACACTTTTATTTAAACACATCAAACATAATGAAGTATTGATGAAGAAATGTATTCCTGATTATATAGATACAAATGAATTATTATCAATTGTAGATATATTAATAACGGATTATTCAAGTATATTCTTTGATTACATGGCGACTAATAAACCCATCATTTATTTTATGTATGATAAAACACAGTATTTAAAAAAGCGTGGTATGTACCTGGATGTTAATACTCTGGCTGGCCCCATTTGTCAAACAACCGATGAAGTTGCAAAAAATGTAGAAAATATAGAGTATGTACAAAAAAAATATCACTCGATTTATCATGAAATGAATAAAAAATTTATAAAAAGAGTTGGAGATTCTACCGAAAAGGTAGTAAATATAATTTTTGATGAAAATAGAAAAAAAGATGATTGTATATTTGATGTTAAAGAGCCGGATAAGAAAAATATTTTAATTTATTGTGGAGGATTTCTCAATAACGGGATAACTTCTTCAGCTATTAATTTATTGAATAATATTGATTATGATAGGTACAATGTAGTCGTAATTGATAAGGGTTCCTATGACTCTGAGTCTTCTTACAATATAAATAGGTTAAATGAAAAAACTAAGAGAGTTTATCGAGTTGGAAGCATGAATTTAACAATCAAGGAATGGTACTTGCATGGTTTAATGAATCGAAGAGGATATACTGAAGAACTTGCAAGAAGAAACCCCGGGGAAATTTATCAAAGAGAAATCAATCGTATGCTGGGGAATGCAAAGATTGATATTGCAATTGATTTTAGTGGCTATGTACCTTTTTGGACAATGATAATGGCTTTTGGTGATTTCTCTAAGAAAAGCATATACCAACATAATGATATGTATGCAGAAACGAAAAAGAAGATAAATGGGAAATATAAGCATAAACAGAAGTTGGGTATTGTTTTTTCGCTCTATAAACTATTTGATAAAGTTGTGTCTGTTGCAAAACATACTAGGGATTTAAATGTCAAAAGCCTAGAAAAATATGTAGATTCAGAAAAATTGGTTTATGTGCATAATTCTCTGAATGTAGAAAAAATAATTAATGCTGTCGAAAAACATGACTTAACTATTCAAAAATTTGACGGAGAAGAGTATATTATTCAAAAGGAAGAAGTAAATGGAGGACTTTTGAGTATAAAAGGCATTAAAGTTCCTAATGAAAATGGAATCAATTTCGTCAATATGGGAAGATTATCGCCAGAAAAGGATCAAGAGAAATTAATTAAGGCATTTTATCAATTAGTTAATAAATATGACGATTTAGATATTAAACTTTATATTATTGGTGATGGAGTTTTAAAGGGGAAATTGACTGAATTAGTTAAAAGAATGGATATTGAAGGAAAAGTAATATTCACAGGACAATTGAAAAATCCATTTTATTTAATCAATAAAGCAGATTGCTTTGTTTTATCTTCAAATCATGAAGGTCAACCCATGGTATTGCTGGAAACTCTAGTTTTAAACAAACCTATTATTGCTACTGATATTGCCGGATCTAGGAGTATATTGGAAGATGGATACGGAATACTTGCTCAAAATAATATTCAAGGCCTTTTGATTGAAATGGAAAAATTCGTCATACAAAAAAGTTTCAAAGATAAAGTTTTAACAATAAAAGAAAGAATTAGTGGCCAAAATTGTAATCAAGCACTTTCTGAAATAAACGAATTACAAAAAGACCTTGATTATAAAAAGAAATATAAAAAATTTGACTACGAAAATTATAATATTCAGGCTATGCAAATGTTTTATAGGGAAGTTTGTTTTGAAGAAATTGAAATTCAATCTCAAAGTTTATCAGTCTGATCTTACACTAAAGCTATGCTATTAAATATAAAAGAAAACCCGAATGGAGATCGTAAATGTCTCATTCGGGTTTTTGAGATATTTTAAACAAACCACCGAATATGAAAAGGATACCATGACAATTCATCAGCATTTTTATTGGTAACCCCTAGAAGCTTTAGTCGTCCATTTGGTTGGACCTGCCAATATGCAGAGCTTGTATGAGACGAGACGTTTGTATATTGGAAGTTTCTATCAGGTGCTAAATCTTTTGGAAATTCGATATATTCACCAGCATTTCCGTTTGAAATACCTTTTATCGCACCTGATAGTTCCACTTCGTTTCCAATCCTTCTTATCCTAGGGATAGTGTCTTTGGCATATACTTTAGCGTTATTTAACAATTTAACATCATTATAAATATAGCCGGTATCGTCTTCTTCTTCATTTTTAACGGCTCTATCAAAATTATTTTGTGCTGAACTATTATGTTTAATTTCGTAAAGATGATTTATAGCTGCTTCAAGGTCTTTTATTAACATATACTCCAACGATTTTTCATTGTCTATATTTGTGTACTTTAAATTCAAATTATTAATATCTAACGGCTCATATATCAATTCCTTTTTAAAAGCGTCTTTATCGGTGCTTTTATAAAGGTATAAAAATAATTCATCAGAAGTTAATTTCACATTTTTGTCTAGCAGGTATTTATATGAGTTTCTCCAATGGATACCTATTGTACTTTCAGCATTCAGAAGTTTAGGTTTGTTAAACATAAGTGAAATCCAATTCAGAATGTTTTTATTAATGAATTGACTTGTTGATCTATAAGGGAAATGTGCTATTTTTAAATTTAATTTACCATTTATTTTTTGCTTCCCTTTATAATAAACATAATGATTTCCATTGCCGATCTTATAGTCAATATAGTGCTTCTTATCATGACAAATCATCGATTTGGCAGATTGGTATTTTTTTCTTCTGTATCTGATTTTATCTAAAATATTTTCGTTAAATGGAACATCTTTAAAATACACATATTCTAGTCTATCCATTTGATATACATTTCCTGGGATAATATTGTTTTTTATTTCATTGATATCACCATAAATAAACTCATCCGCATCTAAAAAAATTATTGCTTCAAAATTAAATTCATTTGAAATTCTAGCATATGCATCTGTAGTTTTTTTGTTTTGTTCAAATGAAGGGTCGTTGTCTTCCCAAAGGGTTATCGGTAATCCTTCTTTTGATAAATTCTCTAATATTTTTTTAGTGCCATCGTTCGGCCGATTAATAGAAATAAACATATGATCCAAGTATTTTAAATTATATCTAACGAATATTTCTATTATATCTGCCTCATTTTTAACCATTGTAAAAGAAACAATCTTTTTTTTATCATCCGTTCTTTTTTTTTGCATTTTAAGCAGCTCCTAGGTTTTTATTAGAAATGATATGTACTGGATTTTAATGGAGTACTGATCTTTTGAACTAATATTACTTACTATTCTAAACGAAAAAAAGAAATTAACAAGTTTTCGTAAAATTTTAAAAATTTTTATCTGAAGAGATTGTGAACAAATTTTATGACCAGCTAAACGAATAATAATCTTTTTCCCGCAAAAATAAATTATATGGTTGAATACCAATAATTAAAAAGTGGTCCTTAATGAAAAAAACCTTATGATCTGTTACAATAATGAGCGGTGCTTTTAAAAGTAAAGTTACATGCAAAAGCCCCAAATTTTAACCTAAGGAAGATTAGAATGAATGCATTGGTGAAGGTTCTAAAAGAGGTATTTTCTTCGCTTCCGCTGATTATGCGGCTTGCGGTTTATGAAACGAAGTCAAAGTATCAAATGAATTATTTGGGTGTTGTTTGGCAGTTTCTAAATCCGCTGATCCAGATTTTAGCTTATTGGTTTGTGTTTGGAACCGGAATTAAAGGCGCCAGGGCAGATGTTGACCATTACCCGTTTATTATTTGGATGCTTGCCGGCATCATTCCATGGTTTTTTATCAGCCCGACGATTCTTGATGGATCAAACAGTGTATATAAAAGAATTAACTTAGTGTCTAAAATGAATTTTCCGGTCAGCTCATTGCCTGCCGTTGTGATTGCTTCCAATTTATTCAGCTATTTAGCGATGACGTTCATCTATGTTTTAATACTTTTGGGAAGCGGGCATTTTCCAACGCTGCATTGGCTGCAATATTTTTATTATCTGTTCTGTATGCTCGCGTTTATGTTTTCGTTCAGTTTGCTTAATTCGACCATCAGCGTTTTAGTGAGGGATTATCAATTTTTGCTTCAGGCCGGGACAAGGCTGCTGTTTTTCCTGATGCCGATCTTTTGGGATGTGGCGCACAGCTTGGCGAACAGGCCGCATGTGTTGGCGGTCTTAAAATTAAATCCGCTTTTCTATATTATAGACGGCTTCAGAAACAGCTTTTTAAACGGGAATTGGTTTTTTGAAGATATAAACTATACCTTGTATTTCTGGATATTCACCTTGCTGTTATTGACGGTGGGCTCGATCCTGCATATGAAATTCAGGGACAAGTTTGTTGACTTTCTTTAATAAAGTAAGGAGATTATATGATGAAACTAAAAGTTTCGTTTCGAAATGTTTCAAAACAGTATCATCTGTACGAGAGACAGTCTGAAAAGATAAAAGCGCTGTTTTTGCCGGACAAAAATGATAAAGGGTTCTTTGCCGTGCGAAACGTCTCCTTTGATGTTTATGAAGGGGAGACCATCGGCTTTGTCGGAATCAACGGATCCGGAAAATCGACGATGTCGAATCTGCTGGCGAAGGTGATTCCTCCGACAACCGGTGAAATCGAGATGAATGGACAGCCGTCCCTGATCGCGATTTCTGCCGGGTTGAACAACCAGTTGAGCGGGAAGGACAACATCCGGCTTAAATGCTTGATGATGGGATTGACCAACAAAGAGATTGATGAGCTTTACGATAAAATCGTCGAGTTTGCCGATATCGGGGATTTCATCAATCAGCCTGTCAAAAGCTATTCAAGCGGGATGAAATCGCGCCTCGGTTTTGCGATCTCAGCCCATATTGATCCTGATATTTTAATTATTGATGAAGCATTGTCCGTCGGTGACCAGACGTTCTATCAAAAATGCGTCGACAGAATTAATGAATTTAAAGAGCGCGGAAAAACGATTTTCTTTGTCAGCCATTCGATCGGCCAAATCGAAAAAATGTGCGACCGCGTAGCCTGGATGCATTATGGCGAAATGCGCATGTTTGATGAGACCAAAAAGGTTGTCAAGGAATACAAAGCTTTTATAGACTGGTTCAATAAGCTGTCGAAAAAGGAAAAGAAAAAGTATCAAAAAGAACATATCGAAAGCCGGATGCGTGCTCAGGAAGAAGAGAAAACGGTCCGCCGTTATGAAAAAAAGAAGAAGCCTGAAACGATCGCAAATGTAATTCAAATTGCCGTTCTTACGGCACTGCTCATCGCAAGTGCGGCCGCGATGTTTGTCAACACCCCTTTGCGGACGGCTGCGTCATCAGGTGCGGAAACGAAAAAAATCGAAAAGCATCATGCTGAACAGAAAGCAGGGAATTTTACTGCGGTGAATCAGCCCGCATATGTGACGAATGATCGTCTTCAGACATACAGCGACAAAGAAATGAAACACAAAACGTCCGTTTCTTTGCCATTCGGAACAGCAGTGACGCTGGTGTCCCAAAATAAAAAACAGGTGAAGATTACGTTTAACGGAAAAAGCTATTTTGCTGTTAAAAATGGTATTTCTTTGGAGAAAAACTTTTCTCATGCCGGTTTGTCAGTGAATGCGTTTCAGCCGTACTTTACAGAAAAACATCGATCCTCATACGAATATTTTCTTTCGTTTCTAGGGAAAGACAAGGCAGTCTTGCAGTCAGGGCTTAGAGGAGAGGAAGTAAAAACGTTTGAGGACGGAAGAGACAGCTTCCATCTCGGTTATGAAAACGTCAGCTATGTGTTAGATGGCGGGAAGGCGGCGGAGGTTGTGTTTTATGATCTGCAGCCTGTCAGCCCGTCGTCGCTGCGGCTTCAAGAAGATCAGGTGACATTTGATAAGGATCAGAAGCGGTTTATCGTCAAAACAGATAAGCAGACGTTTATCGTCGACAATGAAAAGCATACGCTGAGCGTTATTCAGTAACATGAAAAACTGGCAGGATCTTCTTCCTGCCAGTTTTTGTTTTGCGCTGAATTAGATTTCTTCTTTGTTCAAGAGTCCTTCCATAAATGGAACAAGTTTTGATTTCAGCTCAGAATCCTGCATGGCGAATTCAAGCGTCGTTTGAATAAAGCCAAGCTTTTCACCGACGTCATATCGCTTGCCTTCAAAGTCGTATGCAAAAACGCGCTGAATTTCATTTAATTTTTGGATCGCGTCTGTCAGTTGAATTTCTCCGCCTGCTCCGACTTCCTGTTTTTCTAAATACATGAAGATTTCAGGAGTGAAGATGTAGCGGCCGAGGATCGCCAAATTGGAAGGGGCAGTTCCCGGTTTTGGTTTTTCAACAAAGTTCTTCACCTGGTATCGGCGTCCTTCTTTTGTGAGAGGATCGATGATTCCATAGCGGTGTGTTTCGTCTTCAGGCACCTGCTGAACGCCGATGATGGAAGAAAGGGTTTTCTCATATTCATCCATCAGCTGGCGCAGCCCAGGCGTTTCTGCCTGAACAATGTCATCCCCGAGCAAAACGGCAAAAGGCTCATTGCCGATGAAGTTGCGCGCACACCATACAGCATGTCCGAGTCCTTTTGGCTCTTTTTGTCTAATATAATGAATGTCAGCCATATTGGATGCTTTTTGAACCTTTTCAAGCAGTTCTTTTTTTCCTTTTTCTTCAAGGTTGCGTTCCAGTTCAGGCGCATGGTCAAAATGGTCTTCGATGGCGCGCTTTCCTTTACCGGTTACGATAATAATATCTTCAATACCGGAATCGATTGCCTCCTCAATTATGTACTGGATTGTCGGTTTGTCGACAATGGGAAGCATCTCTTTCGGCATTGCTTTCGTTGCCGGGAGAAAGCGGGTACCAAGCCCTGCCGCAGGTATAATGGCTTTTCTTACTTTTTTCATCAATAAAGCACCTTCCTTAATCTTTAAAGAATCTTTTTTGCAATGGTTTTCATGCTTTCTTTAAACTTTACCACAATTCGTGAGTTTTCACACGTATTAGCAGTATGAAGAAAGTCATTTGCTTATTCTTGACGAATGATGCAGCACAACAAGCATGTTATGATAAAATACAATCAATAATTGCGATAACGTATCGTCAGTGAAAAAGGAGAATATGCCGAAATGAAAAAACTTAAGATCATGACAGTATTCGGTACAAGACCTGAAGCGATTAAGATGGCTCCTCTTGTGCTCGAATTAAAAAAACACCCGGAGATTGAATCGTATGTAACGGTTACCGCACAGCACAGGCAGATGCTTGATCAGGTGCTTGACGCGTTTCATATTCGGCCTGATTTTGATTTGAATATCATGAAGGAACGGCAGACATTGGCCGACATCACGTCAAATGCGCTGACAAAACTTGACCGGCTTTTTCAAGAGATCAAACCTGATCTTGTACTTGTGCACGGTGATACGACGACCACGTTTGCAGGCAGCCTTGCCGCTTTTTATCACAGGATTTCAGTCGGCCATGTCGAAGCCGGATTAAGAACCGGGAACAAATATTCTCCATTTCCTGAGGAATTGAACCGCCAGCTGACAGGTGCGATTGCAGACTTTCATTTTGCGCCGACAAAGCAGGCGGAGGCCAATTTGTTAGCGGAAAATAAAAATGCAGATTCCATTTTCGTTACGGGAAATACAGCCATCGATGCCTTGAAAACAACGGTGCGGGAGGAATACTCGCATCCGCTTCTCGATCGGATGGATGGCAGCCGGATGATTCTGTTGACCGCGCACCGCCGCGAAAATTTAGGCGAGCCGATGGAAAACATGTTTCGGGCGATCAGGCGGATCACGGAAGAATTCGGAGACGTACAGGTTGTTTATCCGGTTCATTTAAATCCCATCGTCAGACAAGCTGCCGAGCTGCATTTCGGCGGTTCGGACAAGGTTCATTTAATTGAGCCGCTGGAGGTGATCGATTTTCATAATTTTGCTTCCAGAGCGCATTTCATTTTAACCGATTCCGGAGGTGTGCAGGAAGAAGCGCCTTCGCTCGGAAAACCTGTTCTCGTATTAAGGGATACGACAGAACGGCCTGAAGGCGTAAAAGCCGGAACATTAAAACTGGCCGGGACGAATGAAGAAGATGTATACGAGCTGACGAAGCAGCTGCTGAATGATCCTGATGAGTATCAAAGAATGTCAAAAGCGTCGAACCCATACGGTGACGGAAATGCGTCCAAGCGCATCGTAGCTGAGATTCTCTACCGGTTTGGCTATCGGACGGACAAGCCTCTTCCGTTTAATGAACATTAAAAACGAGCTCCGCATTTCGTGTGCGGAGCTCGTTTTGTTAATTGTTAAGCCCAAGGCTTTCTTTTAATTCTTTTGAAATCGATTCACGGTCGCTTTCGTAGACCTTATAGTAATAGATTCTGTTAATTTTGGTTCCCTGACCTTTAAGCTGGTGCTGCATGACATTGTTGCGCGCTGATTTGTAGTTTGACTGAATATCCCACATATCGTCAAACGTGAGATTTGTTTTCACGTTGTCTTCGATTACTTTAAACATATCGCCGAATTTCGTTACGGAAGAGATGTTCGCCCCTTTTTTGATGATGCCTTCAATGACCTGGCGCTGGCGTTCCTGTCTTCCGAAGTCGCCTTTTGGATCCTGTTTTCTCATCCGGGTGTAAGCAAGCGCTTCTTCCCCATTCAGCGTGATTTCGCCTTTCTTGAATGAATATCCGTCATAGCTGAAGGCAAACGTGCTGTTCACCGTAATTCCGCCGAGCGTATCGACAATATCTTTGAAGCTCTCCATATTCACTTTCACAAAGTAATCTACAGGCACGTCCAAAAAGTGTTCAACCGTGTCGACGGTCATTTGGGTTCCTCCGAAGGCATAGGAGTGGTTGATTTTGTCCATCTTTCCTTTGCCGATGATTTCGGTGTACGTATCACGCGGAATGCTCACCATTTCTGTTGTATTCGTTTTTGGATTCACCGTCATGTAGATAAGCGAGTCGGCCCGTCCTTTATCACCTTTCCTTTCGTCAACGCCCATGATTAAGACCGCGATTGGATCCTTGCTGTTGACGTCCACCTGCTTGTCCCGTTTATCAGACTTTCCGAGATCCTCATGAATGCTGGCGACGGTTGAGGCTGCTTTATTCCAAAGGTAGTATGCATAGCCGCCGGTACATAAAACGAATAAGCCAATAATCGTTAAAATAATGAAAAGGATTTTCCTTTTCTTTTTTCTTTTTTCAGCTCTCATCATTTTCCTCGCTTTAAAGTTTTTATAATCTGATTTGATTATAAATTTTAAAAATACTAGAAACAACTAATTTTTTCATATCTCTGGTTTTAATATTACAAGTAAATTAAATAGCACTTAAGAATGTTACAAAGAGCCGCATTCTTCTATAAAATTATAAATGTTTGTCGATAAAAAACAAGAGGTGATGAAAAATGAAGAAACTTGCGGCGTTTACGTTCTTTATGCTGCTCCTAGCCGGATGCGGCACTGCCGAACAGGCAAAGCAAGGCGAACAAACCGAGCAAACCAACCAAACCGACCAGGTTCAAACGGAGGACGGTACGTTCGTTGGACAGGCAGACTCTCATACGATTGAGGTGAAGATTAATAACGAGCCTGTCAGCTTAAACATTGTCGGTGACTACGAAGGTGACATCGATCAATTAAAAGACGGACAAAAAGTAAAAGTGACTTACAAAAAAGCCGAAAAAGGACAGCTTGAATTGAAAAAAATCGAAAGCGAGAAATAATTCAAGCCTGTCAATGAAGGGAGACATTTGGAGTCTTGAAAAAAACAAAGCAAGTGATGTTGTTTGCACTTATCATGATGTTGTTGATTACCCCTTCCGTTTCTTTCGCTGCGGATTCCATATCTGTCAAGCTGACCAACTATGTCGGCAATAAGACAAGTTTGGATATTTCAACCGCGGGATATTACAAAGTGACCGGCAGCAATGTCGCGGATACAAAACGATATGGCGGGGCAACGCGTTATGATACTGCAAACACCGTCGCTTCCAGCGAATGGAAAAACCCGTCTACTGTTATCGTCATGAACAAGGATGAGGAGCTTTTCAGAGATTCGCTCTCTGTCATTCCCTTGGCCAAAAAGTTAGATGCTCCGATACTGCTTTCTCAGCCGGACAAGCTTACATCAGCTACCGAAAGTGAAATCAAGAAATTAAATCCCGATAACATTTTGGTGATCGGCGGAGAGAAAAGCATTTCAAAAAGTGTCGAAAGCAAGCTGAAGAAATACGGAGCTACAAAAAGAATCAGCGGTAAGAACCGCTACGCATTATCAGAAAATATTGCAAAAGAGATGGGAAGCTATGATAAAGCGATTGTGGTAACAGGAAACGTTTATCAAGATGCGCTTGCCATTGCTCCTTATGCTGCTAAAAATGGGTACCCGATATTTTTGGCGGGTACGGATTATCTTCCTAATTATAAACTTCCTAAAAAAGTAATTGTGGTAGGAGGCACTTCAAGCGTCAGCAGCAAAGTAGAAAGCCAAATCAAAAAACAAGCCGATCAGATTACAAGAATTCCGGGCTCAACCAGATACGAGCTGTCTGCGAACATTATAAAATATTTAAACTTAAGCACTGACAAAGCAGTTGTTGTAAATGGCACTAAGTATGCAGACGTACTAATCGGCTCATCTATGGCAGCTAAACAAAACCGTCAGCTGCTGTTCGTCAAAAAAGATGAAGTGCCTTCAAACGCAAAATCCATATTTAAAGAAAAAGGGACGTATGCGTTTAATCTGATCGGAAGCACAAATTCGCTTTCAAGCAGCCTGCAAAGCAATCTGTCTAAGGAATTTTACTTAGTAGGCGGAAAATCTTATAACCTGAATGTCAGCAGCGGAAACATGAGTTTGAAAAATATCAGAACATTTGGAACCGCTGTTAAAATCCAGCCTGAAAAATACTCTACTTCAAACCGGATCAGCATTAACAACAAAGAATATTTAGGGACGGTCAATTTCACCGTGGAATCCGGAAAATACGTCAGACCAGTCAATGTTGATATTCCGTTTGAGGACTATTTAAAAGGGGTTGTGCCGAATGAAATGCCGGCAAGCTGGCCGTTAGAAGCGTTAAAAGCGCAGGCGGTAGCCGCTCGTACATATTCAGTCAGCAAAATCGGACAAACAGTTGCGGATACAACGGCGTTTCAGGTTTACGGCGGATACAGCTGGTCTTCAAACTCCAGCAAGGCTGTGGATCAAACGAAAGGAAAGGTTCTGAAATACAATGGCAGCCTGATCACTGCCGCCTATTCTTCAAGCAATGGCGGCTACACGGAAGCGAGCAGTGAGGTGTGGAGTTCAAAAGTTCCTTATCTGATTGCCCAAAAGGATTCCATGGATCCGCAAAACAGCTGGTCATTAACGCTGCCGAAAACACAAATTAATACCGGTTCTCTTAATATGAGCAGCGCCGACTCATGGTGGTCAAAAACGACAGAGGCGAATGCATCGCAGCTGAAAGGATTAAATAACTGGATCATTAAAAACAAAGAAACAAGTGCAGACGGCGTCAAAATTGCGGGCATCAGTTCCTTCTCCTTCAGCGGGAAAACACAAGGACAGCGCCCTAAGAATGCGTCGATCAAAGTCAATTACCTTGTGAAAAACGGATCAAAAGTGGCGAGTAAAACCGCAACGATTGATGTGTTAACGACGGATCTAAGAACGATGATAGGAGCTTCCGTTTTTAAAAGCACGTATGCGAGCGTGAAGGAAGAATCGAAACAGTTCGTCATTAGCGGAAAAGGATACGGCCACGGTATCGGCATGAGCCAATACGGAGCGAAAGCGAGAGCCGCGGCGGGGAATTCATATAGTTCTATTTTAAAATTCTATTATCCGGGGACGACGTTAACGAACTATTAAACTAACATTTTAAAGCGGAAACAGGAGGCAGCCTCGTCTCTTGTTTTCCTTTTTATTGCCGAATGATTTGAAATATTTGGAGGGGAAGATATTGCGATCATTATTAAAGGTCCTGACATTCAGCTTTTTAGGCCTTGTCCTATTTATACCTTCTGCGCTGGCAGACAATTCAGCAAACAGGATTTCCGGGAATACCCGCTATGCTACGGCAGTTGAGGCCTCTAAAAAGGGCTGGTCAACAGCCAGCACAGCAGTTATTGTAGGCGGGGATGCATATTCGGATGCGATTGCGGCCATCCCGTATGCTTATCAAAAAAATGCGCCTCTTTTATTAACAAATAAAACAAATCTTTCTTCGGAAACAAAAAACCGATTAAAAGAGTTAAAGACGAAGAATGTGGTGATTGTTGGAGGGACTCCTGCAGTATCGAACGGAGTAGCTACGCAAATTAAAAATTTGGGAATTTCGGTGAAACGCATTGCGGGAAGCACCCGGTATGAGACTGCAGCCAAAGTGGCCAACGCCATGTCAAGCACATCAAAAGCAGTTGTAGCAAACGGATTTGTATACCAAGATTCGATCGCTGTCATTCCATATGCGGCCCAAAACGGTTACCCTATTTTATTTACCAATGAAAAAACGTTAAACAGCGCTACTTCCGGAGCAATCAAAAGCAAAGGTATTAAACAAACGATTGTAGTCGGAGGAACAAACAGCATCAATGGCTCGCTGTATTCAAAGCTCCCGTCACCTACACGGATTACGGGAAAAAACAGATACGATCTCTCGGTTAATATTGCAAAGAAATTTGGTTTAAGTACGAGCAACACGTATATCACCAACGGCTTCCGTTTTCCTGATGCCGTCGTAGGAGCTGCCCTTGCTGCAAAACAAAACAAAGCGATCCTTCTGACAAATGGAGAAAATTTATCAAAGGAACCGAGAGCGTTCATCGGTGACAAAAATATTAAAACCTTCTCTGTAATAGGCGGAACGCCTTCTGTTGCTGCCAAAGTCGTCACTCAGCTTAAAAATCCGGCCGTCGGCAAAACGATCTTCATCGATCCGGGGCACGGTGACCAGGATCCTGGTGCAATCGGCAACGGCCTGCAGGAAAAGGATGTAAACCTGGATATCGCAAAACGGCTGAACAGCAAGCTGAACAGTGCGGGCGCTATTCCGGTGATGTCACGGTCAAACGATACGTTCTATTCGCTTGAAGAGCGGGTGAAAAAAGGAGCAAACGCGAACGCTGATCTGTTTATCAGCATTCATGCCAATTCAGCAGCCCCTTCAGTTGCCGGAACCGAAACATACTATGATGAAACGTATCAAAGCGCCAACAGCAAGCGGCTTGCCGAAGAAGTTCAGCCGCGGGTCGTCAGTGCGCTCGGAACAAAGGACAGAGGCGTTAAAACGGCGGGATTCTATGTGATTAAATATTCTAAAATGCCGAGCGTTCTAGTAGAAACGGCCTTTATCACGAATTCATCAGACGCGGGCAAACTAAAAAGCGCGACACTAAAAGATAAAGCGGCAAAAGGGATCAATGACGCCGTTTCTGCGTACTATAGATAGAAGACTTGAGAAGCCGATGTTTCGGCTTCTTTTTTTATGCCTTAAAATATAGTATGATAATTCCATTGATTCAAGAAAAAGGAGAGTCGATATCGCGGTTAACAAAAAATAAAAAGAATTTATAAAAAAATCACGCAATTAATATTCTTTAACAGGCCCTTTACATTGAGTTTACGTTCGTATGCTACACTGACGCAGAGATCACAAAGTACCAAACAAATCGTGAGGTGTATGTCAGTGAGCATGGACAAAAGCTTAAGAATGTATAATGAATATTCAAGCCAGCAAACCTATTCGTGCGCTCTATCTGAAAAAGCAGAACGTTATTTAAATGTAAAACGGGCAATGGATATCGTCCTTTCACTCATCGGACTCGCTCTTACACTGCCGGTGATCCTATTATTTTGTATCCTGATTTCTATAGAGACTCCGGGCTCTCCTTTATACCGCCAGGAACGCGTCGGCAAGGACGGAAAGCACTTTAAGCTGATCAAGCTGCGTTCCATGAGGATTGACGCTGAAAAGTCAGGGGCGAAATGGGCGGAGAAGGATGATCCGCGTATTACTGCGGTCGGATCTTTTATAAGAAGAACAAGAATCGACGAGCTTCCGCAGCTGATCAATGTGCTGGCGGGAGATATGAGCCTTGTCGGACCGAGGCCTGAAAGGCCGATGTTCACGGCGCAGTTTCATCATGAAATCCCGGGATTTAAAAACCGTTTAATTGTAAAGCCGGGGTTAACGGGGCTGGCGCAGGTAAACGGAGGCTATGACATCAGTCCGAGAGAAAAGCTGGTACATGATCTGTATTATATTCGAAATTTGACATTTCTTCTCGATTTGAAGGTTATGGTTAAAACAATTAAAGTAGTATTGACTGGTGAAGGAGCCAGATAATCCGCGAAAGTTAGGAAAAAGTTATGTCAACCATTACGAAACAAATTTTAAACGGTGCAAAATGGACAAGTGCCTCAACGTTGATCATCACGGTTATCCAGATTGTGCAATTTGCGCTGCTCGGCAATATGATGACAATCGCCGAATTCGGATTGGTCGGAATGCTGACGACCGTTACGGTGTTTACGCAAATCGTGCTTGACATGGGGTTCGGGGCCGCGCTGATTCAAAAAGAAACGGTCAATGAGCGTCAATTATCGACATTGTACTGGCTCAATATCATTACAGGGATCGCGCTGTTTGCCGGACTTTTTTTCCTGAGCCCGGTGATTGCGGGCTTCTATCAGCGGGATGAGCTTGTGCTGCTGATTCGCATATTGGCGGTGATGTTTTTGATCGCACCGGTCGGACAGCAATATCAATATTTGCTGCAAAAGGAACTGAGATTTCAAGTTCTCAGCAAAATCGAAGCCGGAGCAAATGCATTGTCTTTTGTTCTGCTGATCGTATTAATTATTCTGATCGATCCGATATTGGCCTACGTTTTGTCACAAGTTTTTCTAAATTCGTTTAAGGGTATCATGTTCTTTGCTGTATATTTAAAAAAATGGCGTCCTTCATTTGTTTTTGCGCCTTTGGAAGTAAAAGATTTTTTCTCTTTCGGCGCTTTTCAGCTTGCCACAAGGCTCGTCAACAGGCTTGGGGCAAATATTGACATGATTTTAATCGGCCGGTTTCTCGGCGCGGAGGCTTTGGGAATCTATAACTTGGCTTATCAGATTATTACGATTCCCGTGATGAGGATCAATCCGATCATTACAAGGGTCGCCTTTCCCGTCTTTTCCAAAAATCAAAGCGATAATACGACATTGCGGGAAGGCTTTCTGAATATGACGAAGCTTCTTGCGCTTGTGTCGTTTCCGCTTCTGATCGGGCTGACGACCGTATCTGACCTGTTTATCGACGTCGTGTTTGGAGAAAAGTGGCTTCCCGCTGTCCCAGTTCTTAACATTCTGGCAATTGTCGGTCTGCTCAGGGTTCTGATGAATCCGAACGGATCGGTTTTGCTGGCAAAGGGGAGAGCCGATCTGGCCTTTTATTGGGACAGCGGCATTCTCGTCCTTTACGGGCTGTCGCTTTATGCCGCTGTGCTGACAAAGGATTTAACGGTTGCCGCCTGGACGTACGCCGCCATCAGCCTGATCAACTTTTTTATCGGAAGGTGGCTCTTGAAATATGTCATCGAGCTGAAACTCGGGGATTATTTCAAGACAATCGGAAAACCGCTCGCCTTAACGGCGTTAATGGCCGTCGTCGCTTTCTTCTTGAGCGCGGGCACTAGACACCTGCTTCCGGAAGCTGTACTCCAGCTGGCCGTTTCGGTCGGAATCAGCGCAGTCTTCTACGGTTTTTTGGTCGGAAAGGTTTACCAGCGTGCTTTGAGAGCTCAATTTAGCAGAAAGGGCGGTTGATGTTGAAGGTACTTTGGATGACTAGCGTTTACCCCAGCAGCAGAAAGCCGGGGGAAGGGGTTTTTCATGAAACACAGGTGCAGGCATTGCGAAAGCTCGGCATCGATGTGACCGTGATTTGTCCGCTGCCTGTAAATCCTGCGCCTCTCAGGGTGCTGAAAAAACAATACCGGAGCATTCGCAACGTTCCTGATTATGAGGAGCGAAACGGAGTTTCCGTCTACAGGCCGCCTTATACTGCGCTGCCGGGACAGCTGAAATGGGCTCAGCCGCATCACCGGATGGCTAAATCGATTCTCCGCACAATCGAACAAAACGGCCTCCTTCCGGATGTCATCCATGCTCATTTTGCGATGCCTTCCGGAGGAGCGGCTGCCGTTGTATCGCAGAGGATCTCCATTCCATACGTCCTGACGCTGCATGGGAGCGATGTCAATATTTATCCTCATTACAGCCGAAGCGCATATCGGGCGTTTCTAACAGCGGTGCAGTCGGCGGCAGACGTTTTGGCCGTCAGCGATACGCTCAAGGACAAAGCAAAAGAGATGACAGGAGTTGAAGGCTCGGTGCTCCCGATCGGGGTCAGGCTTGACCGGTTCCAAAAGCCCTCCGCTTCAAAAGACGAATTGCGGGAGAAGCTCAATCTGCCAAAGGAACAGACGCTGCTCGTCTATATCGGCCGTCTCGTGAAGGAAAAAGGAGTGCTTGAGCTGGCAGAAGCCGTTCGGCAGCTTGACGGCAACTACAAAGCGGTTTTTATCGGTGACGGACAGGAAAAGAATGCGCTCAGGGAAAAAGCGGGAGAGAAAGCGATTTTGACGGGTCAAGTTGCGAATGAGCAAATAGCGGAATACCTTGCCGCATCAGACATTTTTGTTCTTCCTTCATATTCCGAGGGAATGCCGACCGTCGTCATTGAGGCGCTCGCCCTGAAGGTTCCGGTTTTGTGCACAGCGGTCGGAGGTGTGCCGGATTTGTTTGGAAAGCACCGGCATCTGCTTATAGAGCCCCGTTCTGTCCCCGATTTAAAGCGGGCGGTTCTCGGCTATACAGAAGAAGGAAAATGGCGGGAAAACATTGCAGAGGAGCTGTATCAGACAGTTCGCTCTCAATATGACGCCGGGCAGAACTCGGAAGCGCTCGCGAAGCGGTATGAGCGTATTTTGCACGCTGCCCGCCTTTGAAAAAGAAAGAAGCCGTTTAAAGCGGAAGCATTGCGTCCATGATGGAAAATATAGATAGAAACAATCATCGCCTAATAAAGCTATTGGATAGAAGGGTTAGCTTATGAGAAGGGAATGATGATATTGAAAAGAATAGCTGTTATTGGAACAGGATATGTTGGGCTGGTATCTGGAACGTGTTTTGCCGAGGTGGGAAACACGGTTGTCTGCTGTGATATAGACGCTGAAAAAATCAGAGGTCTCTCGGCCGGTATCATGCCGATTTATGAAAACGGGCTAAAAGAGCTTGTTGATAAAAACGTAGATGAAAACCGTTTGTTCTTTTCAACTGACATTCCCAAGGCGATCAGAGAATCCGACATTATATATATAGCAGTCGGGACGCCGATGTCAGAGAGCGGAGAAGCCGATTTGACCTATGTAAAATCGGTTGCCGAAACGATCGGAAGACATTTAAACGGCTATAAAATCATCGTCAACAAAAGCACGGTTCCTGTCGGTACAGGAAAGCTCGTACAATCGATCATCGAGCAGGCCTCCCGGGGCGGGCATCCGTTTGATGTCGTGTCAAATCCCGAATTTCTTCGCGAAGGAACGGCCATTTATGACACGATGAATATGGAAAGAGCCGTCATCGGGGCAACAAGCGAAAAAGCCGCGGCAATCATTGAAGAGCTGCATGAGCCGTTTCAAACGACAATCGTCAAATCGAATCTTGAGAGTGCGGAAATGATCAAATACGCGGCAAACGCATTTTTGGCAACGAAAATTTCTTTCATTAATGACATTGCAAACATCTGTGAAAAAGTCGGGGCCGATGTGTCCAAAGTTTCCGAAGGGGTCGGGCTTGACAGCAGAATCGGCAAGAAGTTTTTAAAAGCGGGAATCGGCTTTGGGGGTTCTTGTTTTCCGAAGGATACGATGGCTTTGCTGCAAATTGCCAAATCGGTCGGCTATCCTTTTAAAATGATCGAAGCGGTGATTGAGACGAATCGAAAACAGCGCGCCCACATCGTTCAAAAGCTGCTCGACGTGTTTGGAGATCTCGAGGGCAGAACGATTTCGGTCCTGGGACTGGCGTTTAAACCGAATACAAACGATATGCGCTCATCACCGGCATTGGACGTCATTCCGATGCTCAAAAGCCTCGGCGCGCATGTCAAAGCCTATGACCCGGTTGCGGTCCCTGAAGCGGAGCGTCTGCTCGGCAGCCAGGCCGTCTACAGCGATGACCTGTATGAAACCGTAACAGATACAGACGCGTGCCTCATTTTGACAGAATGGCCGGAGGTACAGCATATGAATATAACAAAATTGAAATCATGCTTAAACCAGCCTGTCCTGATTGACGGACGAAATCTGTTTGAGCTTGAAGAGATGAAAAGAGAAGGAATGATTTATCATTCAATCGGCCGCCCTGAGGTTCAGGGAGAGAAGATTTTAACAAAAGTTTAAAACGCGGGGTGTTATTCATGGAAAAAGTATTGGTGACAGGCGGATGCGGATTTATCGGATCACATATCGCAGAACAGCTGTTAAAAGAAAATTATCAAGTATCGATTCTCGACAATTTAACGACAGGGTATCTTTCAAACATTGACGGTCTTCCGGTGGATTTCCATCAGGAAGACATTACAAAGCCTGAAGCGATCGAGCTGATCAAGCGCATTAATCCTGATTATATTATACATTTGGCAGCACAGGTGAGCGTTGCGGAGTCAGTCAACGACTTTTTGAAGGATGAAAACATCAATATAAGAGGTTCATTGCATGTCATAAAAGCCGCCGGTGAATGCAGCGCGAAAAAAATCGTTTTTGCGTCGTCAGCCGCCGTTTACGGGAATCCCGAATATTTGCCTGTCGACACCCGTCACCAAACAAATCCCGGTTCACCGTACGGGCTGACAAAGCTTACGGTTGAACGCTATTTAAAGCTGGCCTATGACCTGTACGGAGTCGAATACTGTATTTTGCGGTACAGCAATGTTTACGGACCGCGCCAGGATGCAAAAGGAGAAGGAGGCGTCGTCTCGATCTTTTCCGACCTGTTGACGAGCGGCACGGCGCCGGTCATTTTCGGAGACGGAGAACAATCCCGCGACTTCATCTATGTGGGGGATGTGGCAGCGGCCAATGTTAAAGCGCTTAAAGCTCAATCAAACGTTTGTTTAAATGTTTCAAACGGCTTTTCCATCACGGTTAACGAGCTGTTTTCCGAAATGAAAAAAGCAACGAATTCGGCGCTTTCTCCGATCTATCAGGATGAAAGGCCGGGAGACATCCGCCACAGCACGCTGTGCAACGAAGAGACGAAAAAAATATTGAACTGGGAACCGCAAATGCCGCTTGATAAAGGGCTGGAGCAAACGATTTTCTATTATAGAAAAGAAATGAATGCATAAACATAATCGGCTGCTGGCTTTATGCCGGCAGCCCTTTTCCTAGCAGAAGCGGAAGGAGGGGGACAAATGAGTGTGAAACGTTCGGCGGTCAATGTGCTGATTTGGCTCGCAGCTTTGACCGCAGGCTTAGCTTTCACTCATCTTTTGGCTCAAACAAGCTCAAAAAAAATACTGTGTTTCTTTCTGTTATTGATCGCATTGGCCGTGATTCTGCTGCTCAAGCCTTATCTGTCATACGAGCAGCTGATGATGCCCGTCATCTATCTTCTCATTGCGGCGACCTTTGCCAATAATGCGTTTTTTTCGATCAAGCTCGGATTTTTCAGCCTGTTTCCGTACAGGATTCTTTTGATCGCTGCAGCTGTCTGGCTGATTTGGGAAATGCTGAACAGCCAAGATCCCATTGAACGTTGGAACCGCGTTCAAGTGAAGGGCATCCTTGCTTTTTTCGCTTTTTGGTTTTGTTATGGAATGATTTCGCTGCTTTGGGTCAAGTCTGTTACAGACGGATTGAAGTATTTATCATTGCTTGGGATGGGGATGTTTTTCGTTTTTCTGATCGTGATGTATTTTCAGAAGCTCGAACGGCTGCTCGCGTTTTATTACATATGGATGGTGATGACGGTCTTTTTGATGGTCATCGGACTGTATAACCATTTTACGCTGCACCATTTGCCAAGCTCGACGCTGTACAACGGGCCGCAGTATAAACAGCACTATCCGACATCCGTGTTTTTCAACCAAAACGATTTTGCGACGTTTTTGTCAATCAGCTTTTTCTTCTACGCCGCTTTTTTTAAAAATGTGAAAAACAGCTATTTGAAAATAGCAGGTTTGATCCTTGCGTGCTGCTCCTTGTATTTGATTGTTTTAACGGGCTCAAGGGCAAGCATTTTAGGGGTGATCGCGGGTCTTTTTCTTTACGCGTTCATTTTGCTGCCCCGTTTTTTGAAAAAGTGGGTCCTGATTGCCGCGGCCTGCGGGTTTGCCGCTTTTGCCGTGCTTTTTGCAGGGAAGATTACAAATGTCGTGTATACATTATTTCTAGCTCCTCAAACCGCGCACGATTTCAGTGAGCCGCTGCCGTCAAACGTCGCCAGGGCGAATCTTTTGAAGAATGCAGGGCATTATGTGCTCGACACATACGGGTTCGGCGTCGGTGCCGGAAACGTTCCTTATTATTTAGAGCACCACGCAATTTTTGATACCGATCAAGTGGTTGAGGTGCATAACTGGCTTGTCGAAATCATGGCGAATTTCGGGGTCATCATGATGCTCGGCTATGTAACGATGTACGGGTATCTCATGCTGTTATTGTATCGATTCTATAAAAGCAGGCTGACAAGCCGGTACAAACTTCTTTTGGAAGGGCTGCTCGCCGCCCTTATCAGCTTTCTCGTTTCAAGCATAAGCCCAAGTTCGATGTCAAATTTGTATTTCCATTGGGTGTTTCTTGCCCTGGTCATTGCGACCGTCAACACGCTTAGAATCAAAGGGACAGATGAAACCGAGCGTTTCAGGTAAGAATTTTAATAATAGGGAGAAATTCGTGTGAAACATTTAATGAAACGTATTGCAGGCAGAATCAAAAAGTATATCGTGCCGATTATCGCGCTTCCGCTTGTTCTGGGGCTGTTTGGGTATTTTATGCCGAAAGGCGCCGCTGCGCCGGCTGACTATACGGCAAGCGTCACCATCTCGACGGGGAATTACGGAGAATCGCTTTACAACAATGCAAAAGAGATTCCTCTATTGCTGAAAAATGATCCGTTTTTAAAAGAGGTTTTTCCCGAAATGGACGAAGAGGAGCTTGCAAGTATCAAGGAGGAGCTGGTGATCGACATCAGATCGGATTCGCTTTTTAATCTAAGCTATACAGGACCTGACAAAGAAGAAACATTGAATGTTTTGGAAAAAATCAAAGATGCTTATATGAAGGAAGATAAAAAGCTGTTTTTGAAAAGGGATCAAGTGATCGAAAAGAACATAAAAGCGCTTGAAGGCGAAACGGTCAGCGCTGATTCAAAAGTCGATAAACAGCGGTTTTTATATGAGCTGGAAACGAACAGGCTTGACTTGAAAGCGGCTGAAGAAATAGAGCCGTTAACCGCATTGGATAATGTAGCCGGCGGAATGTCTCCTAAAAAAAGAGCGGTACTGGGCGTTTTGATCGGTTTGGCGCTGTCGTTTTTTATCGTTGTTGTTCCGGAAGTTTTGAAAGAACGCTAAATTTTTGATTGGGGATGTGGAACAGGACCATGACGAGCCAAAAACCTTTAATCTCTGTCATTACACCTTCTTATAACGCGGAGGAATTTATCGAGAAGACGATTCAGTCTGTCATCGGCCAGACCTTTTCCGACTGGGAAATGATCATTGTGGATGATTGCTCGACAGACGGAACGAGAGATATGTTGAAACGTTATGAAGCAGAGGACGAGCGTATTCATGTCATCTATTTAAAGGAGAATGGCGGAGCGGCTGCAGCGCGCAATGCGGCCCTCAAAAAGGCAAAAGGCCGCTTTGTAGCGTTTTTGGACAGCGATGATGTTTGGAAAAAAGAGAAGCTTGAAAAACAGCTCGACTTTATGAGGAAGCATCAGCATGCCTTCACATTTACGGCCTACGAGCTGATCAGCCAAAACGGCGAGGCGCTGCATAAAACGATCGAAGCGCCTGAAAGCCTCACATATGATGACGTGCTGAAAAATACGATTATCGGCTGTCTGACGGTCATGCTTGACAGAGAACAAACAGGGGACATTCAAATGCCGGATATCAGGACCAGGCAGGATTTAGCGACATGGCTGTCCATTTTGAAAAGAGGCTTTAAAGCATACGGGCTGAACGAGCCTTTGGCAGAATACCGGCTCGTCGAAACGTCGATTTCGAGAAACAAGTGGAAGGCGGCTCAGAAAACCTGGTATGTATACAGGGAAATCGAGCGTCTGCATTTGATCAAGGCGACATGGTGCTTCGTCCATTATGCAAAAAATGCGGTAAAGAAAAGACTATAGCGCGGGAAGTGATGGAACGTGGGAGAGAAAAAAGCGATACACGTCGTCGTGGCGACGGGTGAATGGGGACAAGATCAATTAAGGTACAGAAGGCACCGCCTCGCTGAATTTCTGGCGGAGCAAAAAAATACGCGGGAAGTCATCTGGGTATGCCCGGCCGAAGAAGCCCCTTCAGAGGCGTTTACAAGGCTTCACAACGGCATTATGCAATTTGCGGTAAAGGACTTTTTGAAAAAGAAAATGTTCAGGTTCGCCCGCTACCGCGACGTCTTTTACCAAAAGAAACTGACGCCGTTGCTTGAGCGTTTAAAAGCGGCGGAAGGCGAGAACGTATATTTATGGTACACCTTCCCCGGTTTTCCGCTTTTGGCGGCGCTTTATGACTGGGAGCAAGTCATCTATGATTGCAGCGACCTTTGGGCGGCTCCGATCAGCGGAAAACAAAACCTCGCATCGGCTTTCAGGCAAAAGGTTATTTTTGAGGCGGAAAGCAGAATTATCAAAGCGGCAAATACGATTTTTTGCACTTCAGAATATTTGTGCCAAAATGTGAAAAACCGGCTGAACGGAGAGGACAAGCCGGTTTTTACAGTGGAAAACGGAGTCGAATACGACTTCTTCGCAGCGAATGACAAACGGGCGGACGTACTTGGCGAAAGGCAAGGCACCGTTTTAGGCTTTATCGGCGGAATTAAACCTAAGCTCGACTTTAAGCTGATCAAAAAAGCGGCGAGGGCGAAGCGGGACTGGACATTTTTATTTGTCGGCCCTGACGGAACGAATGGTGACGAGGATTTTAAAGACATGCTTGAAGAGGACAATGTTATCTGGACAGGCCCTGCAGCACCTGGAGACGTTCCGGCCTATATGAATGTCATCGATATCGGGATCATGCCTTATAAGTCTTCTCCGTATAACAATGCCGTTTTTCCTTTAAAGCTGTTTGAATTTTTGGCCGCGGGAAAGCCTGTCGCAGGCATGAACCTGCCTTCAACCGCAAAGGTGGAGAAAGAGAATGTATACCGGCATATGACGGGAAGCGATCCCTGCGCATTTATCGCCCTCTGCGAAGAGCTCGAGCGTTCGCATGATGACCCTTCGTCTGTGGAAAACCGCAAGAATACGGCGCGCAAAAAGGATTGGCGCCAGCTGTTTTTCATCATGCTCGGAAAACTGAATTTGAATAAAGATGCATAAGTTTACAGCGGATGATAATTTATGATGTTTCTTTTGGCTTGTGCTTGTTATAATAAATAATGAAATTGTATAATGGAGGAGTATGTCCAACTTTAATAACAATATAAACTATCCAGACTTCATTTAAAAAGGAGACTTCCTTATGTCTTATGAACGCACGGTTTTTGCGTTTTTTGTCTCTCTGATTGTTGTATTAATCATTACTCCGCTTGTAAAACGCATAGCAATCAAATCCGGGATCGTTGATCGTCCGGATAATCGAAAAATACACGAAAAAGTCATGCCAAGAATGGGCGGTTTAGCCATATTTATAGGAGTCTTGACCGGCTCTGTGGCCGGCGGCCTTTACGAAAACAGAATTACGGCTATTACGCTCGGCGCTTTTATGATTGTCATTTTAGGAATTATAGATGATAAATATAATTTAAGTGCGAAAGTTAAATTCATCGTTCAAATATTAGTCGCGTGCCTGATTGTCAGTACGGGGCTGAAAATGGAGTTTTTATCGATTCCGTTTTGGGACGTCCGTTTCGATTTGGGCTGGCTCTCATTTCCGTTAACGATTTTGTGGATCGTTGGAATCACCAATGCGATCAATTTAATTGACGGGTTGGACGGATTGGCGGCCGGGATATCCGTGATCGGCCTTTCGACAATTGCCGTCATGGCTTTTTCAGCCGACAAAATTTTGATTTTCTCATTATCGTTAGTCGTCATCGGCAGCACGCTAGGCTTTCTCTTCTATAATTTTCACCCGGCGAAAATTTTTATGGGAGACACGGGATCGCTCTTTCTCGGTTATGTGATTTCAGTCCTGTCGCTGTTGGGGCTGTACAAAAGCGTAACGCTTTTCAGCGTCGGAGTCCCGATCATCATTTTGGGCGTTCCTATATTTGACACGACGTTTGCGATCATCAGAAGGATATTGAACAAGCAGCCGATTTCGGCTCCTGATAAGTCGCATATCCATCACAGGCTGATGGCTTTCGGCCTGTCTCACAGAAAGGCCGTCATCGTCATATACTTAATCGGCATCATCTTCAGCCTATGCGCTATTATCCTGAAAACGGCGACTCTTTGGATATCAATCATCATCATCTTCGCCTTGATCTTGTTCATGCAGATCATCGCAGAGGTCACCGGACTCGTAAATGAAAAATACAAACCGTTCACAAAGTTTTATAAGCGGATGGTGAAAAGGAATTGACCTGAAATGCAAAACCCTGATTTCTTATTGAGAGATCAGGGTTTTTTTATTCTAATAAGAAGACGCGGACGCATCCGTAGAGCTGTCGGTGGAACTGTCCGTTCCGCCTGTTGTTGCGTCAGAGCTGTCAGACGATGTTCCGCTTGAGTCAGCGGTTGAACCCGGAAATAAATGATGGTTCAATTCATTCTGAACATTTGTCAGATTTTGCTCGTCTGCTTCAAAGTAATACACCCCGGCGATATTCAGATCCTGTCCGGTAATGCTTAGCGTCTCAATGTCGTCGCCTTTAAAGCCGCTGTATATTTCCTGAAGGGCCAAGGCTTGCGTAATTCTAAAGTTTGTTTTAATGTTTTTACTCGCCTTTTGGACAATCGTATCGATTTTGGCGAGGTTTTGCGGCTTGGAAATTTGATCGAGGGCAGCTTTCAGAATTTGTTTTTGCCTGTCGTTTCTTCCAAAATCCCCGCGCTTATCCTGCTTTCTCATTCTGGCGTAGGCCAGCGCTTGTTCGCCGTTTAAATGCATGTTTCCTTTTTTGAAATAAATTCTTTTCGTCTTGGAAACATCGCTTTTTTCGTCAAAATCAAACGGCACGTCTACATCGATGCCGCCGATTTCATCGATGACATCTTTGAATCCGTCAAAATCAACCGTTGCATAATAGTCAATCGGAATGCCTAAGAAATCTTCGACCGTTTCGATTGTTTCTTCTTTTCCGCCTTTTCCGTAGGCCGCATTGATCTTCGTTTTGGTTCCGGTTGTGTCACCGGCCAGCTGAACCCTTGTATCTCTCGGGATGCTCAGCATTTTCATCGTTTTTTGTTTTGGGTCGAGCGTTACGACAATAAGGGAATCGGTGCGGCCGCGTTCCCCTTTGGTCGCATAATTTTCCACACCCATAAACAAGATCGAGAACGGTTTTTTCTTGATGTCGACGACTTCATCGCGAAGCTTCGACTTCTCGCCCCGATCCAGTTGATCATAGGTGTCGTCAGCTGCAGAGATCGTGTTGTAAATCTTGTATATCCCCACTCCGCCAACCGCGAGAAGTGCGAGCAGCATAAGCAAGATAAACCGCTTGATAAGCTTCTTTTTCTTATTCTTCTTTTTGCGCACTTTCACTTTTACACGCTCAGCCATATATTTATTCTCCTTTAATGATAAAAAGCTTCCTCCAGATATATCTGAATGCCTTCTCTATTTTCGCTCTTGCCGTTTGTTAATTCGGTTATCCATTCTGTAAAAGCCTGCTTTTCGCTTTCTTTTACATACGTTTCAAATTCAACGTCGTCGGCGTAGTGGATGTCCTTGATTTGATAAGGGGACTCGCGCAGCTCGTTTTCCAGCTTGCCGATCCATGTATAGCCCACTTTGGTATGCATCACGCGCATCAGTTTGCGTTCGACGACGCCGACATGGTTCAGCCCTTCTGATACGGATTTTCCGTAAGCGCGTATCAATCCTCCGGCGCCGAGCTTGATGCCGCCGAAATACCGTGTAACAACGGCGCAAGTATCCTTCAAATTGCGTTTCTTTAATACTTCAAGCATCGGGACTCCTGCCGTTCCGCTCGGTTCTCCGTCATCGTTCGCCTTTTGAATTTGGTCGTTTTCGCCGATGACATAGGCGGAACAATTATGAGTGGCATTCCAATGCTGTTTTTTTATGTTATGAATAAAATCCTGTGCTTCTTTTTCAGTACTGACACGGCTTAAATGACAAATGAACCGGGACTTCTCGATTACGATTTCATGGGTTCCTTCGCCGGAAACAGTGAGATAGCTTTGAAGCATGTCATTTTACCCCCTGACAAGCCATGCGGATGTTCATAAAATACGAACAGACTTAGAATTTTCACGCGCATTTTGTTATGATTAAAGAGATATGGAAGGGAGATCATAATAGAACCAAAAAACAGAATACGCATTCTTTCATTATAATTCGACACGAATTTCAGTTCAATGAAATTTATGATAAAACTACATGACAATGCTGTTACGGAGGGAAAATGGGTGAGCGTTTCCAAAATGGACTCCAAAGTCTTGGATTCAATAATAATGAAGATGTTAAAAACCGTTGACGGGAGCAAGGATGAAGTATTTCAAATCGGCGAACAGTCCCGTCAGCAATATGAAGGCTTGGTAGAAGAGCTGAAGCAGATCAAGCAGCAGGTCAACGAAGTCATCGATCTCGGAGACAGGTTGGAGGTGCATGCCCGGCATGCGAGGAACCGTCTGTCAGAGGTCAGCAGAAACTTTCATAAATTCAGTGAAACGGAAATTCGCGAAGCTTATGAAAAGGCGCACAAACTTCAAGTTGAGCTTACGATGATTCAGCAGCGCGAAAAGCAGCTGAGGGAGAAGCGCGACGATCTGGAAAGGCGTCTCCTCGGTCTTCAGGAAATCATTGAGCGTTCCGAAGGTCTTGTCAGCCAGATAACTGTCGTTTTAAACTATTTAAACCAAGATCTTCGCCAGGTCGGCGTTTTATTGGAAGACGCGCAGGCAAAACAGGATTTCGGCTTGCGGATCATCGAAGCGCAAGAGGAAGAAAGAAAAAGGGTCTCGCGCGAAATTCATGACGGTCCGGCGCAAATGCTGGCAAACGTGATGATGAGATCTGAATTGATCGAACGGATTTTCAGAGACAAGGGGACCGAAGAAGGCTTTCAGGAAATTAAAAACCTCCGGCAAAACGTTCGCAATGCCCTTTATGAAGTCAGACGGATTATTTATGACTTAAGGCCGATGGCTTTAGACGATTTGGGCCTGATTCCGACGCTCAGAAAATACTTGAACACGATCGAAGATTATCATGGCAAAGCGAAAATCCATTTTCATTGCATCGGGGAATCGGAAGACAGGCGGATTGCACCGCGATTTGAAGTGGCGCTTTTCCGGCTGGCTCAGGAAGCTGTCACGAATGCCCTAAAACATTCCGAATCAACCGAAATTCATGTTAAAGTAGAAGTGACGAAAGATTTTGTTACGCTGATTATAAAAGATAACGGAAACGGCTTTGATTTAAAAGAAGCGCAAAAGAAGAAAAACAAATCGTTCGGTCTGCTTGGAATGAAGGAAAGAGTCGATTTGCTTGAAGGTACGATGACGATCGACTCGAAAATAGGTCTCGGGACATTTATTTTAATTAAAGTTCCGCTGTCATTGTAAAGATAATTGTAAAATAGAGACAAAAGACATATTGACCATAAAAGCGCTGTGTAGAACAATGAAAAATGGGGAGGCGTAGCTTGTGACTAAAGTAAATATTGTAATTATTGATGACCATCAGTTATTCCGTGAAGGAGTAAAACGGATTTTGGATTTCGAACCTACCTTTGAGGTAGTGGCTGAAGGAGACGACGGTGACGAAGCGGCTCGCATTGTCGAGCACTATCATCCGGATGTAGTCATCATGGACATCAATATGCCGAATGTAAACGGAGTTGAAGCGACAAAACAACTTGTCGATATGTATCCGGAATCAAAGGTCATAATTTTATCGATCCATGATGATGAAAACTATGTGACACATGCGTTAAAAACCGGAGCACGCGGCTATCTGCTTAAAGAGATGGATGCCGATACACTGATTGAAGCCGTAAAGGTAGTGGCTGAAGGCGGTTCTTACCTTCACCCTAAGGTTACGCACAATCTTGTCAACGAATTTCGCCGTCTGGCAACAAGCGGCGTGTCATCTCACGCTCAGCACGAAGTGTATCCAGAAATCCGCAGACCTTTGCACATTCTCACAAGGCGGGAATGCGAAGTATTGCAAATGCTCGCGGACGGAAAGAGCAACCGCGGCATAGGAGAATCTTTATTTATCAGTGAAAAAACGGTTAAAAACCACGTCAGCAACATCCTGCAGAAAATGAACGTAAACGACAGAACTCAAGCAGTCGTTGTGGCCATCAAAAATGGCTGGGTAGAAATGAGATAAAAGTGGACTTGCCATCGGCAGGTCTTTTCTTTTTTTAGAAAATCAAACTTTATAATGAAAAACAACTGTTTTTCTTTTAAAATAGGAAAAAAAGTATCTTTCATAAGGAAGGTTTATTTTATGAGAACAGCAGTAGTAACTGACAGTACAGCCTACATACCGAAAGAACTGCGGGATAATCACAATATACACATGATACCGCTCAATGTGATTTTCGGAGAGGCTTCATACAAGGAAGAGGTCGACATGAGCTGGAAGGATTATTATAAAGAAGTTAAAGCTCATGAAGATCTCCCGACGACTTCCCAGCCGGCCTACGGCGAATTGATCGCACTGTATGAAAAGCTTGGCGAAACATATGATGCGGTAATCAGCATCCATCTTTCCAGCGGAATCAGCGGCACGTACAACAGCGCCGTGTCGGCGGATGGAATGCTGGAAAACGTCAAAGTGTATCCGTTTGATTCGGAAATCAGCTGCATGGCTCAAGGTTTTTATGCGATCGAAGCGGCTGAGATGGCGGAAAAAGGAGCACCGCCTGAAGAAATCCTCAGTCATTTGGATCATATGAAAACCTCGATGAGGGCTTACTTCATGGTTGACGACCTATCCCATCTGCAAAGAGGGGGCAGGCTGAGCGGAGCCCAGGCTTTTATCGGAAGCCTTTTAAAAGTGAAGCCGATTTTACACTTTGAGAATAAGCTGATCGTTCCATTTGAAAAAATCCGGACGAGAAAAAAAGCCTTAAACCGCCTGTTTGAACTCTTTGATGAGGATGCCGGAACAGGCAAGCCTATGAGGGCGGTCGTCATCCATGCGAACCGGGAGAAAGAAGCCGATCAGATTATTGAAGAGCTGTCTCAAAAATATCCGCACGTCGAATTATACAAAAGCTATTTTGGTCCTGTGGTCGGCACGCATCTCGGCGAGGGGGCAATGGGCATTGCCTGGTATATAGTATAAACGCCAATCTCCGTTTGACAAAACGGAGATTTTTTGATTTTCCAAGGTGAAAACTCTGCAACTTTTTGATTTTGCCAGTTTTACAAAAAAACGGGCATGCAAGATACTAAATGTTAGATTGGAGGTGATCGTTATCGCTGGAAAGCAGCCCGCATCTGAATACTCCCGCAATTTACAGTCTTTGCTTGAATCCCGCCATCTTCTCAAAAGTGAACTTCCCTTTCCCGATGATGTGATTGATTGGCACATCCAAAAAGGCTTGATCAAAGCAGAAAAACCGATTGAAGAAACGACCAAAGGCTTTGTCTGCAAGCGGTGCGGCCAGGATCATCAGGCGCTTTTCGCCCGGTACCCTTGTTATGCATGCAATCAACAATGTGTCTACTGCCGTTCGTGCGTCATGATGGGCAGAGTAAGCGAATGTACACCCCTATTGACTTGGAAAGGCGGTGATCAATCTAAATGGCCGCCCGTCCGCATGGTTTGGGAGGGAATTCTTTCGGCGGGCCAGGAAAAAGCGGCAAGATCGATTATTGAAGCGATTCGAAAAAAAGAAGAGCTTTTAATTTGGGCGGTTTGCGGATCAGGCAAAACGGAAATTTTGTTTCAGGGAATCGAATTTGCTTTAAACCATGGCTTGAGAGTATGTATAGCCACTCCGAGAACGGATGTGGTGCTGGAGCTTGCCCCGCGCGTAAAGAAAGCTTTTGAAGGCGCAGAAATTGCCGCTTTATACGGAGGGAGTCCCGATAGAGGGATGCTTTCGCCTCTTATGATATCGACCACCCATCAGCTTTTCCGATATAAAGAAGCGTTCGATGTGATGGTCGTTGATGAGGTTGATGCGTTCCCGTACAGTTATGATCAAACATTGCAGTACGCCGTAGAAAAAGCAGGGAAACGGCAAAGCGCCCGAATTTATTTAACAGCCACCCCTTCCCGGGAAATGAAAAAACGAGCTGAAAGCGGGCGGCTCAAGGCCGCTCACATCCCGGCCCGGTATCATCGGAGTCCAATGCCTGAACCGTCATTTACGTGGTGCGGAAACTGGAAAAAGAGTCTCAAATGCCACATTATTCCTTTAGCCGTCAAAAGATGGCTTTTCAAACATAAAGAGCAAAAACAGCCGGTCTTTTTATTTGTTCCGTCTATTCCGGCGCTCAAATCTGTGGTTACCCTGTTAAAGAAGGAACATTTTCAAATCGAAGGCGTTTATGCCGATGACCCGGATAGAAATGAAAAGGTAAAACGGTTTAGGGATGGGACGCTTGATATCCTCGTCACGACGACCATTTTGGAAAGAGGCGTGACGGTCCAAAAAGCACAAGTCGGAGTGCTGGGCGCTGAATCGGCCGTTTTTGACGAAAGCGCGCTTGTCCAAATATCGGGAAGAGCCGGGAGGCACCCTCAATATACAACGGGTGACGTCCGTTTTTTTCACTTCGGCAAGACGGCGAACATGGTCGCAGCTCGCCGTCATATTCGCCGAATGAATAAAATGGCTTTACTGGAAAATTTGGTTGACTAGTCCGATAATCATGGTACAGTATACTCATAAGATGTGTATAAGGAGCGGTGCCTGAATGTTAGTCAATGCAAAGGAATCTGTTTTGGAAGAATTGTTTGATCAATATATTGATCAGCTCAATATGAGCTGCTTGTGTCAGAGATGCAGAGAAGATGTGCTCGCACTAGCCTTGAATGCGGTCAAACCGCAATATGTCACAGATCGTACGAAACTGGCATACATAAAGGCAGAGCTCGTTGACAAACAAAAAAATACATCGATGCTAGTCACTCTCGCAGAAGCGGCAAGAAGAGTCAATGAAAATCCGCATTGCGAACACAGAAAGAAAGGAAGGAAGGGTGTAAGCTGCTTTGTTTAATTTGTGAAGCTCCTCTTTCACATTCTCTTTCATGGCGTTCTTTTTTCTTTGCTCATGATGAGGAAAAAATATGCGGAGAATGTAAAGAGGGCTTTATCAAAATAAAAGGGACCGTTTGCCGTAAATGCGGGCGTCTGCAAGACGGCGAAAAGCTGTGCACCGACTGTCTGAAATGGGAAGCAAATCCGAAAACCCGCGGCCTCCTTGAGCAAAACCGCTCTGTATATCTTTACAATCCTTTCATGAAAGAAGTGCTCGCCCGTTTTAAGTTTAGAGGCGACGCTGAAATCGTCCACGCTTTTGCCCCTTCTTTCATCCGCACCTTTCAAGCGTGCTGCCGACATTCAGATGCCGTTATTGTCCCGATACCTCTCAGCGAAGAACGTAAAAAGGAAAGAGGCTTTAATCAGGCGGAAAGGCTTGCTTCCTTATTAAAAAGGCCTGTCATACATCCGTTGATCAGAACAGAAAATGAGAAACAGTCAAAAAAAAGCAGGACAGAGCGCCTTAAACAAAAAACGTTTTTAAAACGGACAAGGGTTCTGTAAAAGGAATGAAAATTCTCCTGATCGATGACCTGTATACGACAGGGGCTACCATTCATCAAGCTGCCCAATGTCTGAAAGCGGACGGGGGAGCAGATTCGGTATCATCTTTCACTTTGATTCGAAGCTAAATCATTTATTTTCCCTGCCGATATAAATGATAGAATTTAAGGATAGGAGTCAAAATTATGAATCAATTGGCGAATTGTCCAAAGTGCAACGCATTGTTTATGAAAAACAGCTTTCAAACCATATGTAACTCTTGTCTGAAAGAAGAAGAACGTTCATTTGAGACAGTATACAAATTCCTGAAAAAGCAGGAAAACCGGCAGGCTACGATGATTCAAATCGTGGAAAAAACGGGAGTAGAGGAAGAGCTCATTCTGAAATTTATCAGACAGAAGCGAATCCACATCTCTAATTTTCCGAACCTGGGCTACCCGTGCGACAGATGCGGAACGATGATTCGGGAAGGCCGGTACTGTGCCGCCTGTGAACAAGACATAGAATCGCAGATGAGCCAATTAGACCAGATGGAGCGCCTCGAAAAAGAAAAGCAGAATAGTTCCAAAGGCACATACTATACCTTTCAGCCTAAAAACAACTGATTCCCTAAACTAACTCGAAGCTCAGACGATAAAATGAGTATGATCATAGACGACTATGACGGAAAGTGAGAGGAATCCCATGAAGATCAACCAATACGGAACACAATCTGTTAATCCTTACCATAAATCTTTTGATAAAAAAGCAACGCCTTCTCAAATAAATCCTCAGCAGGAGGATAAAGTTGAAATTTCGGCAAAAGCCAAAGAGCTGCAAAAAGGACCTGATTTAATGATGGAACGCCAGGAAAAAATCGCCCGGCTAAAAGCGGCAGTCGAAAATGGCACATACCAAATCGACCGTACGGGAATAGCCGAAAAAATGGTTAATTTCTATAAACAGCAATAAAGTAAGGAGGAAGACGAATCGGTGAAACGGGTGATACAAGAGCTTGAACGCCTTTGTGTTCTGCATGAACATTTACTGACGCTGTCCGAACGAAAAACGGAGGCACTGAAGAAGAACGAAATAAAAGAACTTTCTGAGATTTTGACAAAGGAACAAAAATACGTGCAGGCGATCGAACAAACCGAAGAGGCGCGGATTGAAGCAACAAAAGAATGCCTCGGAAGGGCGGACACCACGATCAGCACATGCATCAGCGAGGCTGAAGGCAGCGACAAAACGGTGTTGGAGCAGCTGTTTGAAAGGCTGTTACAGCTCGTCACCCGTTTAAAAGATGTGAACGGTTTGAATAAACAGCTGACCATTCAGTCGCTTCAATTCATAACGCTCACATTGGACATGCTTCTTCCGAAAGAAGGAAACGCAAACTACGGAAAAACGCAGGAGCCGAGCCAACCCAGGGGCTCAAGCAGGCTGTCCCTATTTGATTCAAAGGCTTAGAACGGAGGGAAAGAAAGATGACGATACCAACTTTTATGGGACTTGAAACCGCAAGACGAGGGCTGGCCGCCCAGCAGGCGGCTTTAAGCGTAACATCAAACAACATATCAAACGCCAATACCGAAGGATACACAAGGCAGCGTGTCGCTTTTCAAGAGACCACTCCTTATCCGGTCGTATCAAGAAACGCTGTCGGACTTGCCGGACAAATGGGGACAGGCGTTGAAGTCGGCGCGGTTGAAAGGGTCAGAGACAGTTTTCTCGACTACCAATATCGGACGCAAAACACCAGTTACGGCTATTACGATTCAAAGGCCGGCGCTTTAGCGCAAATGGAAAGCATCATGAACGAATTAAAAGACAGCGGTTTAAACAACGTGCTCAATTCTTTTTGGAAATCGATCCAGGAATTGACGAGCAATGCGAACGAGTCGAGCGCGCGTTCTGTCGTTGCTCAAAAGGGCCAAGCTGTGGCAGATACGTTTAACGAATTATACAAATCGCTGACAACCGTTCAAAAGGACTTGGGGGATCAGATCGAACAAAGCACGATCACCATTAATTCGCTCCTTTCCCAGCTGAACAGCCTGAACGAGCAAATCGCCAATGTCGAACCGAACGGCTATCTTCCGAATGATTTGTACGATAAGCGGGATCTGCTGCTCGATCAGCTTTCTTCAATGGCAAATATCAAAGTCAGCTACAATAAATCAGGCGGCAATTCGCTTGCGACCGCAGAGGGAACCGTTTCCGTCGACATTATCGGCAGCGACGGCCAGTCTCTCGGCAAGGTTCTTGACGGAACAACCTTTACAACCAAGGAAGTGAAAGTCAATTATGACAATGATACAGGTCTGGTGACAAGCGTATCAATCGGCGGAACGGACATTAATGCAGACGCTTTTACAAGCAAAGGATCGCTGTTAGGCTTAATTGAATCCTTCGGCTACATGTCCGGCGGCAAAGAAAAAGGGACCTACCCTGAAATGCTCGCGAACCTGGATGAAATGGCGCTGGCCCTTGCAAAGGCGTTCAATGAAGTCCATCAAAACGGAGTGACATCCTCCGGTCAACCGGGCGGCCTTTTCTTTGAATTTACCGGTGGTGAGGCTGAGCCTGCAAAAGGAGCGGCAGCGAAAATAAAAGTAGCCGATGATATCATGAATTCCAATGGCCAAAATATTGCCTCATCGCTTAACGGAGAAACGAGCGATAACTCAAACGCGACAAATCTGGCAGCGGTTTTCACGAAAAAAATCGACATCGGCGGAAAGTCGACAACCGTTTTGGATTACTATGCGGGCATTATCGGCGAAATGGGCGTGAAAGCCCAGGAAGCGAACAGGCTTCTTTCCAATTCGGAGACGCAGCTCAATTCAGCAGAATTGAACCGGCAGTCGACGAGCGCCGTTTCGTTAGACGAAGAAATGTCCAACATGATTCAATTCCAGCATGCTTATAATGCTGCGGCAAGAATGATCACAGTGCAGGACGAAATCCTTGATAAGATCATCAACGGCATGGGTGTCGTAGGAAGGTAGGGATAAATGATGCGTGTAACCCAAGGTATGATCGCAAAAAATTCATTGCGTTATATCAATTCAAGCTACGGGAAACTGGATAAATTGCAATCGCAGATTTCATCGGGAAAAAAGATCACAAAAGCGTCGGACGATCCGATTGTCGCGATGAAAAGCCTGAAATACAATACGCAGCTCTCACAGGTGGAGCAATATAAAAGCAACGTTTCACAGGCTTACACATGGCTTGAGAATTCAGAAGATAACATCACAGAAGGTATAGACGTGATGGGGAAAGTTAGAGATTTGGTCGTTCAAGTGAAAAATGGTACGAATGGCGGAGCAGAGCTGGAGGCAACAGGGGTCGAAATCGGCCAATTAAAAGAACAGCTGATTCAAATCGCCAATACGCAGGTCAATGGACGCTACATTTTTAGCGGATCGAACTCAGATGTCGCACCGATCGTCAAAAATCCTGATGGTTCGTACACGTATAATTTTGAAAACTACACAAGCTCTTCCGACGTGAACTTTAACGTTTCCAGCAATGCGACATTGAAGGTGAACGCAAATCCGATTTCAGCCTTTGGCGGAACGTCAGGCAGCGGGCAAAATGTCTTTGAAATGCTGAATTCTCTTGAAACGGCTTTGAAATCGGGTTCACTTGACGGCATTGACTCTGACGCTGTTTTATCCGATATTGACCAGTTCACCAACACGATGAGCTCAGAACGGTCAGATATTGGAGCGCGCTACAATCGGCTTGAATTGATCGACTCCCGGTTAAAGTTGCAGGAAGAGACAGCCACAAAAGTGTTATCAGACAACGAAGATGTCGAGCTTGAAGAAGTGATCACCGATTTTATTACACAGCAGAGCGTTCACAGAGCTGCGCTTTCTGTCAACGCAAAAATCGTACAGCCGACATTGATTGACTTTTTAAACTAAAAGCGACTCTTTAAGAGTTGCTTTTTTTCAAGGAGGTAACCGTTATGCAGATGCCAAGGCTGATTATGGAAAGCGTCCAAGGAAGAATCGGTTTGACGACAACGCCGGCGGTCCAGAGCATCGAACAGCCGCACGCCGATTTGGAAATCGAGCAGCCCCCCGCTGACCTTGAGATTTCAGTGACGCCTTCAAAGCTAACGATTGACCAGACGAAAGCATGGGAAGACTTGGATCGGAAGCATATTTTTAAAAGGATAGAAGATGCTGCACAGCAAGGCTATCAGGACTGGCTTGACGGGATGGCGCGAACCGCTGAAGAAGGCGATGAAATGATGAGGATCGAAAACAAAGGCGATCCAATCGCCGAACAGTCAAGAAGAAACTATGAGCCTGAGCAGGTTCAGATCGGTGTCCATTTTACTCCTTCCTTTGATAGAGTGAAAATCGCATATGAGCCGTCCCAACTCAATATTGAAATAACGCCGCATAAGGCGATCATCAATGCGACGCCTCACAAACCGGTCGTTGATTATACGCCTGGCAAAGTGAAGGTTGACATGCTGCAATATCCGGAGTTAAAAATAGATGTGGAATATCCAAACCAAAAGTAAATCAGCAAAGGATCGTGACCAATGATCATTAAAACAAAATACCATGGAGAAACGCAAATTCAAGAAGAGCAAATCATTATGTTTGCAAACGGCCTGCCGGGATTTTCTGATGAGAAGAAGTTCGTCATCCTGCCGCTTTCGGAAGACTCCCCGTTCGTCGTTCTCCAGTCGGCGGAAACGGCCGAACTTGCTTTCATCGTGGCAAGTCCGTTTGTGTTCTTCAAGGACTACGGCTTTGATCTTGATGAAACGACGGTTGAATTTCTTGAAATTGAAGCGGCCGAAGATGTTGAAGTGATGGCGATTTTAACGATAGAAGAGCCATTTGAAAAATCAACGGCAAATTTGATGGCGCCAATCGTCGTAAACCGCAAAAAAATGCTCGGCAAACAAGTGATTTTGCACGACTCCTCTTATCAAACAAAGCATCTGATAGGAGGGGAATCATGCTAGTCTTATCTCGCAAACTCAATGAAGCGATTCAGATCGGCGATGATATTGAAGTGAAAATCATCGCGATTGACGGAGACCAAGTGAAAATCGGCATCGACGCGCCAAGGCATATCGATATCCACCGCAAGGAAATTTATTTGTCGATTCAGGAAGAAAACAGCCGGGCGGCTTCACTTTCGAACGATCTTCTGGTGAAACTATCCTCACAAAAAAAGTGAGGATTTTTTTATTTTTGTTATAAACAATTTCAGGGTTTCTCCGATATAAAGTATGTAGCAGGAAGGACAGCCTGAATGCTTCAAAACATGCACATGGACGTGCAATCAAATTTCAAGGAGGAAATACAAAATGAGAATCAACCACAACATTGCGGCGCTTAACACGCTGAACCGCCTGTCTTCAAACAACAGCGCAAGCCAAAAGAACATGGAGAAACTTTCTTCAGGTCTTCGCATCAACCGTGCCGGAGATGACGCAGCAGGTCTAGCAATCTCCGAAAAAATGAGAGGACAAATCCGCGGATTAGAAATGGCTTCTAAAAACGCTCAAGACGGTATCTCTCTTATCCAAACAGCTGAAGGTGCATTGACTGAAACCCATGCGATCCTTCAACGTATGCGCGAGCTTGTTGTACAAGCTGGAAACACTGGTACTCAGGACAAAGCAACAGATTTGCAGGCTATTCAAGATGAAATTACAGCTTTGACAGAAGAAGTAAATGGCATTTCTGATCGTACAGAATTCAACGGAAAGAAACTGCTGAATGGTGACTTCAAAAGTGGCACAGCAGATTTAGTCTTCCAAATTGGAGCGAACGCAGGTCAACAAATCAAAGTAAATATTAACGATATGGGTGCTGATGCACTTGGTGCAGTAGATGCTACTAATACTCTAGTGACTGGTCAAGCGGTTACAAATATTAATGTAACGGAATTCGCTAACGCTACTCCTGCTTTAACTTTTGACCAACAGCTTAAAATCGTTGATGATGCAATTAATACTGTTTCATCACAACGTGCAAAACTCGGTGCGGTTCAAAACCGTCTAGAGCACACAATCAACAACCTTGGTGCTTCTTCTGAGAACTTGACAGCTGCTGAGTCTCGTATCCGCGACGTAGACATGGCGAAAGAAATGAGCGAATTCACGAAGAACAACATTCTTTCTCAAGCTTCTCAAGCGATGCTTGCTCAAGCGAACCAACAGCCGCAAAACGTGCTTCAATTGCTTCGCTAATTGCATAAAAAAATTTAAGCTTGTCGGAAAAACCGTTTATTTGGTTTTCGACAGGCTTTTTTTGTTATATAAATCGGTTTTAAAGAAAAAAATTTATAAATCCTAATTAGATTTACTTGCCTGAAAATTTCGGATATAGAAAAATGTGCATTTTCATCTAAACAATCCCTCTTCGAGTCCGATATTAAAAATGTAACAGGCTGGAAGGACAACTGGCCTGTTTAAATCAAATAAGCACATAGACGTGCGATCAAACATATTTCAGGGAGGAAATACACAATGAGAATCAACCACAACATTGCGGCGCTTAACACGCTGAACCGCCTGTCTTCAAACAACAGCGCAAGCCAAAAGAACATGGAGAAACTTTCTTCTGGTCTTCGCATCAACCGTGCCGGAGATGACGCAGCAGGTCTAGCAATCTCCGAAAAAATGAGAGGACAAATCCGCGGTTTAGAAATGGCTTCTAAAAACGCACAAGACGGCATTTCTCTTATCCAAACAGCTGAGGGCGCATTGACTGAAACCCATGCGATCCTTCAACGTATGCGTGAGCTTACTGTTCAAGCAGGAAACACTGGTACTCAAGATAAAGCAACAGATTTGCAGGCTATTCAAGATGAAATCACAGCTTTAAAAGATGAAATCGATGGTATTTCGAATCGCACAGAGTTCAACGGTAAAAAACTACTGAATGGTGATTTCAAAACTGGTACAGCAGATCTAGTTTTCCAAATCGGAGCTAATGCTACACAACAAATCAAAGTAAACATTAATTCTATGTCTGCTACAGATCTAGGAACAGATAATACTACTTTAAACATCAAATCTTTAGACGTTACAAAATTTGCTGACAACGCAGCTGCTACACCTAATGATGGTTTCGATGCACAATTAAAAATCGTTGACGATGCGATCAACCAAGTATCTACTCAACGTGCTAAACTTGGTGCTGTTCAAAACCGTCTAGAGCACACAATCAATAACCTAAGCGCTTCCGGTGAAAACCTAACTGCTGCTGAGTCTCGTATCCGTGACGTAGACATGGCGAAAGAAATGAGCGAGTTCACGAAGAACAACATTCTTTCCCAAGCTTCTCAAGCGATGCTTGCTCAAGCGAACCAACAGCCGCAAAACGTGCTTCAATTGCTTCGCTAATTGCATAAAAAAATTTAAGCTTGTCGGAAAAACCGTTTATTTGGTTTTTCGACAAGCTTTTTTTGTTAATTAACCGGATTTGAAGGAGAAAACTTCTATAGAAATAATTAGCTTTATTTGTCTGAAAATTTCGGATATAGAAAAATATACATTTTTACCTAAACAATTCCTTATCCAGTCCGATATTAAATATGTAACAGGCTGGAAGGACACCCGGCTTGTTTCAATAAAAAGCACATAGACGTGCGCTCAAACATATTTCAAGGAGGAAATACAAAATGAGAATTAACCACAACATTGCAGCGCTTAACACGCTGAACCGCCTGTCTTCAAACAACAGTGCAAGCCAAAAAAACATGGAGAAGCTTTCTTCTGGTCTTCGCATCAACCGTGCCGGAGATGACGCAGCAGGTCTAGCAATCTCTGAAAAAATGAGAGGACAAATCCGCGGTTTAGAAATGGCTTCTAAAAACGCACAAGACGGCATTTCTCTTATCCAAACAGCTGAGGGTGCATTGACTGAAACTCATGCGATCCTTCAACGTATGCGTGAACTTACTGTTCAAGCAGGAAACACTGGTACTCAGGACAAAGCAACAGATTTGCAGGCTATTCAAGATGAAATTTCTGCATTGACAGAAGAAATTGACGGCATTTCTAATCGTACTGAGTTCAACGGCAAGAAATTGCTGGACGGCACTTTCAAAGATACCGGTGATGCAGCAACTACAAAAAGCTTAGTCTTCCAAATTGGAGCTAATGCTACTCAACAAATCTCTGTAAATATTGGAAATATGTCAGCTGACGCATTAGGTACTAGTGATACTTTAAACATTTCATCATTAGATGTAACTAAGTTTGCTGACACTGCATCTGACGCAGCTGGTGGTTTTAATGAACAATTAAAAATCGTTGACGATGCGATTAACCAAGTATCTACTCAACGTGCTAAGCTCGGTGCAGTTCAAAACCGTCTAGAGCACACAATCAACAACCTAAGCGCTTCTGGTGAAAACCTAACAGCTGCTGAGTCTCGTATCCGTGACGTAGACATGGCGAAAGAAATGAGCGAGTTCACGAAGAACAACATTCTTTCCCAAGCTTCTCAAGCGATGCTTGCTCAAGCGAACCAACAGCCGCAAAACGTGCTTCAATTGCTTCGCTAATTGCATAAAAAGATCCTGGCTTTTGCTAGGGTCTTTTTTATTTATAATGTCATGACAGGAATCCGATCAGTGGATTGCTGTTTTTTTATTTTGAATTTAAAAAGAGTTTTTTCCATAAATTTATTAAAATCTATCACTCGCTTAGCCGATATAAATTTTAGATCATAGCATAGGGGATGGTAAAAATTGTCGATCGGAAGACTGACATCTTTGGAACCTATTATTGATGCTTACAAGACGCAGATGATGAGCAAACAGCCGGAAGTTGGGGAAAAGGTGCAGCAGCATTCTTCAGAATTTTCATTTCCTCAGCTTGAAAAAACGGTACAGGGCGCCAATAAGCTTTTGGAGCCGTCGCAAGTTCATCTTCAGTTTGAGCTTCACGAAAAGCTGGGCGAGTACTATGTGAAGGTTGTGGACGATAAGACGGATGAAGTGGTTCGGGAAATCCCGCCTAAGCAGTGGCTCGATTTTTATGCGGACATGGCTGAATTTATGGGGTTAATAGTCGATAAATCAACATAGAAGAGGAGTGTTTCATATGGTAACGAGAATTTCAGGTTTGGCTTCTGGTATGGATATTGACGAGATCGTCAGCAAGTTGATGAAAACGGAGCAAGCTCCGCTTGATAAGCTGAAGCAAAAGAAACAGACGCTCGAGTGGCAGCGGGACAGCTATCGTGAAATCAATACGAAAATTAAAGACTTGCAGGAATTAACTTATACCATGCTTCGTCCGAGTACATACGGGGCGAAGAAAGTGACGAGTTCTGATGAGTCGGCAGTTACGGCGACAGGCACCACCAATGCAGCTTCAAGTACGATCCAGGTAAACAGACTTGCGACAGCCGCTACCTATAAATCTTCCAATCTTTCAGGCTACACCGGCAGCGATCAAACGCTGGCCTTTCAGGTGACAGCCCCTGGAGCAGCAGAAGCGAAAAAGATTGAAATCAAGGTGGCAAGCACGGACACATTAGATGACATCGTTTCAAAAATTAACAGCTCCGGTTTAGGTGTAACAGCGATTAAAGACAAGATTTACAACGGGTCGGAATATGTGGAAACGATCGCATTGACATCAAAAGCCACCGGTGCAGGCGGCAGCATTCAAGCTGCTGATGCCGCGACAGCAAGCTTCATGACAGATCAGCTCGGTTTTGCGCTTGACAGCGGCAACAAGCTGGTCGCCAGCCAGGAAGGGCAAAATGCAGAAGTTGTCATCAACGGATTGCAAATGGAGAAAACGTCCAACAATTTTACCGTCAATAATGTGACGTATACGCTAAAAAATACGACAAAAAGTGCAGTCTCATTAGACGTTTCTACTGACGTTGACACTATATTTAATCAAATCAAAGATTTTGTCACAAAGTACAATGATCTCGTCGATACGATCAACGGCAAGCTGACTGAGGAGAAATACCGCGATTATACACCGCTGACAGATGAACAAAGGGAAGCGATGTCAGATAAGCAAGTTGAGCTTTGGGAAGAAAAAGCGAAAAGCGGTCTGTTAAGAAACGATACTATTCTAAGCGGCGCAGCAAACCAAATGCGGACTGATTTTTATTCAAACGTTTCCGTAAATGGAGAATCGCTGCAGCTTACCCAGTTCGGCATTAAGACTTCAAGTTCATACAATCAGCGCGGTCATTTAGAGATAGATGAAGCTAAGCTGAAAGCGAAAATCAAAGAAGATCCTGATGCTGTGGCAAACCTCTTTATGGCGGGAACAAGCAGCAAGGATGAAAGCTATAACGAAAAAGGCATCGTGAGACGGCTTCAGTCTGTATTGACAGATACGAAAAAAAAGATTGAAGACAAAGCCGGAAACGCTAACATGTCAACCAACGATTACTCGATCGGGAAAAATTTAAAACAAGTCGCAACCGATATTTCCACGTGGACGGATCGTCTGGCGCAAATTGAAAACCGCTACTATGCGAAATTCACCGCGATGGATAAAGCGATTCAAAAATTGAACGAACAAGCGACGTACATTACGCAAATGCTTGGACAATAATCGGAATCTGGAGGATCAAGAATGGCTTTAAACAATCCGTATGCAGCTTATCAGCAAAATTCGATTAACATGAAAAGCCCCGGGGAATTGACGCTCATGTTATACGACGGCTGCCTGAAGTTTATGAAGCTGGCCAAACAGGCGATCGAACAAGGGGATATGGAAATGAAAAATACGAACCTTGTGAAAGCGCAAAACATCATCCAGGAGCTGAATGTAACGCTAAATCGGGAAGTGGAGCTGGCCGGATCAATGGGTGCGATGTATGAGTATATCTACCGCCGTTTAATCGAAGCGAATATTAACAATGACAAAGACATTGTGACAGAAGTCGAAGGGTATGTGAAAGACTTCCGCGATGCGTGGAAGCAGGCGATTCAAATCGAGCGGCAAGGCCGGTTCGGAACAGGCGGGCACGTATAATGGGCAAAGCAGAGCTGTTGTATAACGAAACGAAAAACATGCTCGCGAAGGTGAAGGATGCCCCTGAAAGCGATGAGCTGCTTCAGGCAATTGAAGATTTTCTCCAGAAACGCGATGGCTTGATCAAAGAGATCAAGCCGCCGCTTTCTCATGAAGAAAAGCTTGAAATGAAGAAGGTGCTTGAGCTGGAACCGCTGGTTGCCGCCGAATTGAAAAGGCTGCAGCAGGATATCAAAAAAGAGCTGCTTCAGGCGAAGAAAAAACGGACCCTTCATCAGACGTACAGAAATCCGTACAACAATATAACGATTGACGGCACGTACTACGACAAGCGCAAATAGGTGATAGCTTTGACGAGCACCTCTGATTATATGCTTTTATCAACTTATTATCAGCTGCTTTTTACAGTTGAGGAAGGGCTTTGCTACCTGATCGAGGCGGACCGGAATTTTGAAAAAACAGAAGGCGAACGGATTTTTAACGACCTCATCTATGCGTTTTTTCACATCGACTCGTCGCACGCTCTTCTTCTTTCCATTATGAAGACGAGCTGTGCCGAGTCTTCGATCCGTTCCTTTGACAAAGTCTTCCGCGGGTTTGACAGCCTGATTTATTATACTTTTCCTTCTGCTGAATTTCAGGACTACTTGCAAAACCGGTTTCTGCCTCTTTATCGACATTGGATGGCCGGGATTCATCGATGTATGGAGCCGTTTGTCATTCATTAATTTCGGAAATCGAAAAAGATAAATTTGAAACAATTTTAAGGGCATGTTCATCATGCCCTGTTTTCTCAATAAATCATGCAAGCTTTCCTTAAGCAAACCCGTTCTGATTTCTTCAGGTCATGAATATATTTAGGATTTAATAAAGGGATTTCGGCTGCCCATCTATACATAAATGGACAAACTTCGTCAAAATTCACGGATTTTTCACATAATTTTTACGTTTCGGCAGGAATGAAGAAGGGAAAAGGCGAAATATATTTACATATCCTTAATATAAAGGAGGCGTTCTTTTGATGGAGTTCAACGTCAGAGGAGAAAACATTGAGGTGACAGCAGCATTAAGGGAACACGTCGAGAAGAAAATTGGAAAGCTGAGACGTTATTTTGAAAATGATGTCGATGCGATCGTCAACGTCAATCTGAAGTTCTACAATGATCAGGAATCAAAGGTTGAAGTGACCATTCCAATGACAGACCTCTCCCTCCGTGCCGAGGTTCATCACGAAGATATGTACAATGCAATCGATCTCGCAGCAAACAAACTCGAACGTCAAATTCGCAAGCATAAAACGAAAGTGAACCGGAAGTTTCGCGAAAAAGGTTTACCGAAGGATTTGTTTGCGGAAGGGAACGGCATCGGCACAGCTTTGCAGGAAGAAATCGACGAAGAACAGCCTCAGGTTGTCCGTCAAAAACGGTTTAATTTAAAGCCGATGGATAACGAAGAAGCGATTTTACAGATGAATATGCTTGGGCACAGCTTCTTTGTATTCACGAACGCCGAAACCAATCTGACCAATGTGGTTTATCGCAGGAATGACGGAAAGTACGGTTTGATCGAACCCACTGAATAATAAAAGAATGCATGCATCCCCCTCGGATTTTCCGAAGAGGGGGTTTTTTCCGTCTCCGGGCGGTAAATTGTTTGGAAATGACAAAAGGTGTGATATGATATTGCATATATGAAAATTACTGTTTGCCTGGCTAATAAACAAGGAAATTTACAGAGGAGCGTTATTCTATGCTTGGAATTTTAAATAAAGTATTTGATCCGAATAAACGCACGCTCAGCCGCTATGAAAAGAAAGCGAATGAGATTGATGCGCTCAAGGCTGAGATGGAAAAGCTTTCAGATGAAGCATTGAGAAATAAAACGATCGAGTTTAAAGAGCGTCTTGAAAAAGGCGAAACGCTTGATGATCTGCTGGCAGAAGCGTTTGCCGTCGTCAGGGAAGCATCGCGGCGGGTTACCGGCATGTTTCCGTTCAAAGTTCAGCTGATGGGGGGCATGGCCCTGCACGATGGAAATATCGCTGAAATGAAAACGGGGGAAGGTAAAACATTGACATCCACGATGCCCGTTTATTTAAACGCGCTTTCCGGAAAAGGCGTTCACGTCGTGACTGTCAACGAATACCTGGCAAGCCGCGATGCCGAAGAAATGGGTCAGATCTTTCAATTTCTCGGTTTGACTGTCGGCTTGAATTTGAACAGCCTGTCAAAAGACGAGAAGCGTGAGGCGTATGCGGCCGATATTACGTATTCTACGAACAATGAGCTTGGTTTCGACTATTTAAGGGACAACATGGTTCTTTATAAAGAGGAAATGGTGCAGCGTCCGCTTCACTTTGCGGTTATCGATGAGGTGGACTCCATCTTAATCGATGAAGCAAGAACGCCGCTGATCATTTCCGGACAAGCCGCGAAGTCGACGAAGCTTTACGTCCAGGCCAACGCGTTTGTGCGTACGTTAAAAGTCGAGAAGGATTACACATACGATATTAAAACGAAAAGCGTTCAGCTTACTGAAGAAGGCATGACAAAAGCAGAGAAAGCGTTCGGCATTGAAAACTTATTCGATGTCCGTCACGTGGCCTTAAACCACCATATCGCCCAGGCTCTTAAAGCGCATGCGGCGATGCATAAAGACGTTGACTACGTCGTTGAAGACGGACAGGTTATCATCGTCGATTCGTTTACGGGCCGTCTGATGAAGGGGCGCCGCTACAGCGACGGGCTTCACCAGGCCATCGAAGCGAAGGAAGGACTTGAAATTCAGAACGAGAGCATGACGCTCGCTACGATTACCTTCCAAAACTATTTCCGGATGTACGAAAAGCTGGCCGGTATGACGGGTACGGCGAAAACGGAAGAAGAAGAATTCCGCAACATCTACAACATGCAGGTTGTAACGATTCCGACGAATAAGCCGGTGATCCGCGACGACCGTCCTGATTTGATTTACCGCACAATGGAAGGGAAATTTAAAGCGGTCGCCGAGGATGTCGCCCAGCGTTATATGGTCGGCCAGCCAGTCCTTGTCGGGACTGTTGCGGTCGAAACGTCTGAATTGATTTCCAAGCTGCTTAAAAATAAGGGGATCCCGCATCAGGTGCTGAATGCGAAAAACCACGAACGCGAAGCCCAGATCATTGAAAATGCCGGGCAAAAAGGCGCGGTGACGATCGCGACAAACATGGCGGGACGCGGTACGGACATCAAGCTTGGCGAAGGCGTAAAAGAGCTTGGCGGGTTGGCTGTCATCGGTACGGAACGCCACGAATCCCGCAGGATCGATAATCAGCTGCGCGGACGTTCAGGCCGTCAGGGAGATCCCGGCATTACCCAATTCTATCTTTCAATGGAAGACGAATTAATGAAGCGGTTCGGAGCCGAGCGGACGATGGCGATGCTTGACCGCTTCGGAATGGATGATTCAACGCCGATCCAGAGCAAAATGGTTTCGAGAGCCGTTGAGTCTTCACAAAAACGCGTTGAAGGAAACAACTTTGATGCCCGTAAACAGCTTCTTCAATACGATGACGTCCTCCGCCAGCAGCGGGAAGTCATCTATAAACAGCGTTTTGAAGTCATCGATTCCGACAATCTTCGTTCGATCGTGGAGAATATGATCAAGTCTTCGCTTGAACGAATCGTCGACTCATACACTCCGAAAGAAGAATTGCCTGAGGATTGGAACCTTGAGGCACTTGCCGAACATATCAATGCGAACTTCCTTGATGAGGGCGCACTTGAAAAGAGCGACATTTTCGGAAAAGAGCCTGAAGAAATCACAGAGCTTGTCTTCGACCGGATCAAAACGAAATACGATCAAAAAGAAGAAAGATACGGCGCCGAGCAAATGCGCGAATTCGAGAAAGTGATCGTGCTCCGCGAAGTGGATACGAAATGGATGGATCATATCGATGCAATGGATCAGCTTCGCCAAGGCATTCACTTGCGGGCATACGCCCAGACGAACCCGCTGCGCGAATATCAGATGGAGGGCTTTACAATGTTTGAAAACATGATCGCCGCCATCGAAGATGACGTGGCAAAATTCGTCATGAAAGCTGAAATCGAAAACAATCTTGAGCGCGAAGAGGTCGTTCAGGGACAGACGACAGCGCATCAGCCGAAAGAAGGCGATGATGCAAAACAAGCCAAGAAAAAGCCGGTCCGCAAAGTGGTCGACATCGGACGAAACGCTCCTTGCCATTGCGGAAGCGGAAAAAAATATAAAAATTGCTGCGGTCGAACAGAATAAAAAGAGGGATTCATCCTCTTTTTATTTTGACCTGGCGGAAATACTCGATGAGGTGAAGGAAATGGAATTAACTGAAATCAGACAGGAACTCGAAAATATGGCTTCTCGTTTAGCGGACTTCAGGGGGTCTCTTTGACCTCGAAACGAAGGAAGCAAAAATCGCTGAATTAGAGGAACAGATGGCCGACCCGGACTTTTGGGGAGACCAGCAAAAGGCGCAGTCGATCATTAATGAAGCAAATGCTTTAAAGGACTACGTCAACACGTATAAAGAATTAAGCGAATCGCATGAAGAGCTGCAGATGACGCACGATCTTTTAAAAGAAGATCCCGATTCTGATCTGCAAAACGAACTGGAAAACGAGCTGAAAGGCTTGACTAAGAAATTCAACGAGTTCGAATTGCAGCTTCTTTTGAGCGAGCCTTACGACAAAAACAACGCGATCCTGGAACTGCATCCGGGAGCCGGCGGAACGGAATCGCAGGATTGGGGTTCAATGCTTCTCAGAATGTACACGAGATGGGCTGAACGCCGCGGTTTTAAAGTGGAAACCCTCGACTATCTTCCGGGGGATGAAGCGGGGATTAAATCTGTTACACTGCTGATTAAAGGCCATAATGCATACGGCTATTTAAAAGCTGAAAAGGGCGTCCACCGTCTTGTCCGCATTTCTCCGTTTGACTCGTCCGGACGCAGGCATACGTCGTTTGTTTCTTGTGATGTCATGCCTGAATTCAATGAAGAAATCGACATCGAGATCCGGACGGAAGACATCAAGGTCGATACGTACCGGGCAAGCGGGGCCGGCGGTCAGCACGTCAATACGACAGACTCCGCCGTCCGGATTACCCACCTGCCGACCGGCGTAATCGTGACATGCCAAACGGAACGGTCGCAAATCAAAAACCGCGAGCGCGCCATGAAAATGCTGAAGTCGAAGCTGTATCAGCGCCGGATTGAAGAGCAGCAGGCACAGCTTGACGAAATTCGCGGCGAGCAAAAAGAAATCGGCTGGGGAAGCCAAATCCGCTCTTACGTTTTCCACCCGTATTCTCTCGTCAAGGACCACAGAACCAATACGGAAATGGGGAACGTACAGGCCGTCATGGACGGAGATATTGACAGCTTTATCGACGCTTACTTGCGTTCCAAACTTTCTTAAACACCTGGCACATCCATTAAGGATGTGTCTTTTTTTGCGGCTAAACCCGCCGGCAATTGATCATCCTAACGTCATAAGAGTGTGCACGCAGGCAGACGGGCTTTGTTTCTCTGCCGCTTTATCCCATTAGCACGTTATTTGACTGTTATTTACTTACAGTAGGCAACATGCTATACTCTCGATTGGTATCAGACTTGGCGGGGGATGACATATATGACACTAGACAGAACAAGAAGCCGTTTTTTTGCCGTCATGCGCGATTACGGCTATATTCTTTTAGGTTCGGCGATCGTCGGTGTGACGTTTAACATGTTTCTGCTGCCGAACCGGATCGCAGCGGGCGGAGTCAGCGGGATCAGCACCATTTTACAGTCGTTCGGTTTTGAGGCGGCCTATGTACAATGGGCTTTTAATATTCCTTTATTTATAGCGGGCGTGCTCATCCTTGGAGGAAAATTCGGGGTTAAGACGCTCGTGGGCTCAGTCTTTCTTCCGCTTGTCGTCTATCTTACGCGGGACATCAGCCCGGCGACTCATAATGCGCTTTTGGCGGCGATCTTCGGCGGAGTCGGAATCGGAGCGGGCATCGGGATGGTCTTCCTCGGAAGGGGATCGACCGGCGGAACAGCGCTGGCCGCGCAAATTATCCATAAATTCACCGGGCTGTCCCATGGCAAATGTTTGGCATTGATCGACGGAACGATCGTGCTGTCGGCGATGCTCGTGTTTACTATCGAGCAGGGGCTTTATGCGATGCTCGGCGTTTATATTTCAAGCAAAACGATCGATGTCATTCAGGTTGGGCTTACCCGTTCCAAAATGGCGATGATCATCACGAACCGCGAAGAGGAAATTCGCAAAGCGGTGCTCGTAAAGATCGACAGAGGCGTTACGAAGATCTCGGCGGTCGGAGGCTATACGGACGATGAACGCCCCATCCTGATGTGCGTCGTCGGGCAAACCGAATTCACAAAGCTGAAACAACTGGTGAAACATATTGATGAGTCCGCATTTGTCATTGCAATGGACGCTTCCGAGGTTCTCGGAGAGGGTTTTAAACGCGCGTAATCGAGGTTATAATAGGAATTGATTTCTAAAAGGAGCTGACCTCAGGATGAAAACGAAGCTGTTTACACTGTTTTTGGCTGTTTCTTTTGTACTCGCTGCCTGCGGGGGAAATAATGAAAGCAAAGACAAAAATACAAGCGGACAGACGACTGCAAATGATGGCGAGGAAATTTATCAGCAAAACTGCACAGGCTGCCACGGAAAGGATTTGGCCGGCGGTTCTGCTCCGAGCCTGAAAGAAGTCGGCGGCAAGCTTAAAGAGAGCGAAATTAAAGACATCGTTGTCAACGGCCGCGGCGGCATGCCTGGCGGACTCGTGAAGGAAGATCAGGCTGAAGCTGTAGCAAAATGGCTTTCAAAGAAAAAATAACAGTTTGCCGTGCACGACAAAAGAACCTTGTTCAACTTCGTTCGAACAAGGTTCTTTTTCATGTGTAAAGAGTCTTATTGCCTATTAATAAATGAAAATTGCAGATGATTTTGTCCTGAAAAAGGTCGAAAGTCCACATTTTTTGTCTGATATTGCGTTTTTCCTACAACTTATGTCTGGATTGAAACAAAACTGTAATATCATTTTGTCTAATCTTGACGTATAATGGGTGTTGTTGAAAAAGCGCAAAAATTTTCACGATGTACATAAGGACACAAAGCGACATGCTTTTTCGAAAAGTATGACCGTATAAACATAAAAGATTAGGTGATTACATGATCGAAATGAAAGATGTGTATAAGACTTATTCCAACGGGGTGTCGGCGCTGAACGGAATAAGCATCTCGATACATCCCGGGGAATTTGTTTATGTCGTCGGCCCGAGCGGCGCGGGAAAATCAACTTTTATCAAAATGATCTACCGCGAGGAAAAGCCGTCCAAAGGGAAGGTTGTCATAAGCAATAAAAACCTGGCACAGCTAAAAGAAAAAGAAATACCTTACATCAGAAGAAAAATCGGCGTCGTGTTCCAGGACTTCAAACTGCTGCCGAAGCTGACGGTGTTTGAAAACGTCGCCTTCGCTTTGGAAGTCATCGGCGAGCGTCCCGAAGTGATCAGAAAAAAAGTGCTTGAGGTGCTCGATCTTGTTCAGCTGAAGCATAAAGCGAGACAGTTTCCGGATCAGCTGTCAGGCGGGGAGCAGCAAAGGGTCTCAATCGCAAGATCGATTGTCAACGCGCCTGACGTTGTCATCGCTGACGAACCGACGGGAAACCTTGATCCAGAAACATCCTGGGAAATCATGAAGACGCTTGAAGAAATCAACAACCGCGGAACAACGGTTGTCATGGCGACTCATAACAAAGAAATCGTTAACACCATGAAGAAACGGGTCATCGCAATCGAAGACGGAGTCATTGTGCGTGATGAAGCTAGAGGGGAGTATGGTTCTTATGATTAGAACTCTCGGACGGCATTTGCGCGAGAGCTTAAAATCTCTCGGAAGAAACACGTGGATGACTTTCGCATCCATCAGTGCTGTAACAGTTACACTTATCCTGGTCGGCGTATTTTTGATGATCATGTTCAATTTGCTGCATATGACATCAAACATCGAAAAACAAGTAGAAATCAAAGTTTTAGTCGATTTAACCGCTAAACAGGATCAGAAAGATAAGCTGGAAAAAGAAATTAAACAAATTCCTGAAGTCAGCAGTATCAAATACTCTTCAAAAGATGAAGAGCTTAAAAACTTGAGAGACAGCTTTGGAGACGACGGGAAAGTCTTTTCAATGTTTGATCAGGAGAATCCGTTAAACGATGCGTTTGTCGTTAAAACATCCAACCCTCAAGATACTCCTAAAGTTGCCAAAAAAATAGCGAAACTGGACAATGCCTATAAGGTGAATTATGGACAGGAGAAAGTTGACCGCCTGTTTAAAATCAGCAATATTACGAAAGTAATAGGAGCTGCATTGGTCATCGGGCTGCTGTTTACGGCCATGTTCTTAATCTCGAATACGATTAAAATTACGATTTTTGCAAGACGCAAAGAAATTGAGATTATGAAACTGGTAGGCGCTACAAACTGGTTTATCCGCTGGCCATTCTTCATTGAGGGTCTGCTCTTGGGCATATTCGGTTCTGTGATTCCGATCGCATTACTGCTTGGAACCTATGACTATGTTGTTCAATGGATTGCTCCAAGAGTTCAAGGAACCTTTATCGAGATGCTGCCGTACAATCCGTTTGTGTTCCAGATTTCTCTTATTTTGCTGTTGATCGGCGCACTAATCGGTGTATGGGGAAGCTTGATGTCAATCCGTAAATTCCTGAAAGTATAGCCGGCACTTTTCCTGTCGGCCTGGTTTTCGCGCTGGGACCTGCAAAAAGCCGGCTCCCTTGATTCTGAAAGCAAGGAGGAACAAGGTTGAAAAGAAGATTGATGACGCTGAGCTTAACTGCTTTACTCGGAACATCGGCCGTTTTGATTCCTTTAAAAAGCAACGATGCGTTAGCATACGGGGACTTAGATAAAAAGAAGAGCGACGTTCGGAGCAAGCAGTCGAAAAACGAGACAAAGCGGGAAAAAAAGAAGCAGGAGCTTTCCGAGCTTGAATCAAAGGAGTCAAGCCTGAAAAGCGACATCGAGAAAATAGACCGTCAGATGACCGACACGAATGAAAAGCTGGAAAAGAAAAACGGAGAGATCGACCAGACAAAGGAAAGCATCGAAGAGTTAAAAGCGCAGATCAAAGAACTTAAAGAAAAAATTGAAAAGCGCAATGAAATTTTAAAGGACAGAGCTCGTACAATCCAGGAAAATGGCGGTTCAAACCGATACATAGACGTCCTTCTCGGGGCAAAAAGCTTCGGCGACTTCATCAGCCGGGCGGGAGCCGTTTCAACGATCGTTGAAGCGGACAAGGATTTGATAGAAGAGCAGGAAAAGGACCTTCAGCTTGTTGAGGACAAGGAAACGAAGCTGAACGAGAAGCTGCAAAGCCTCGAAAAAGCGCTGAAAGAGCTGGAAGAATTAAAAAAGGCGCTGGAAGGCCAGCAGAAGGAAAAGTCGAACGTCATGAAACAGGTGAAGCATGATAAAGATCATGTACACGCAGAACTTGGCGCACTTGAAAATGAAGCTGAGGTTTTGAAGCGCCAGGATGAGGCGATTAAAGCCGAAGAAGCTTACAGAAAAAAGCAGGAGGCAGAGGAGAAGCGCAAAGCTGAAGCTGCTAAACAGCAGGATACAGGCGACAGGACAGCCTCCTCGTCCAAACCGTCTGCACCGGGCAGTTCAGGCTTTATCCGTCCCGCTTCAGGCAAGTTTTCTTCCGGATTCGGAAATCGTTCTCTCGGAAATCATTTCGGAGTAGATATTGCCAACCGCGGTTCCGGCGTTCCGATTTATGCGGCTGCCGCCGGTACGGTTTACAATGCCCATTACTCGTCAAGTTATGGAAACGTCGTGTTTATTACCCATAATATCAATGGACAGACATACCAAACGGTTTACGCCCACATGTCTTCCATAAAGGTGCGCACAGGCCAGCGCGTCGAGCAGGGACAAGTCATCGGAACGATGGGTAATACAGGCCAGTCCTACGGCCAGCATTTGCATTTTGAAATTCATAAAGGCCTTTGGAACAACGCGAAGTCGAACGCTGTTGATCCGGCAAACTATATACCGCTTTAAAGGTTTCATGCCGGCCCGGTCACAACTGACCAGGCCGGCTTTTTGTATTGGCTGCAGGCTTTATCAAAAACACCTTGTCAGTTCAAGGCGCGGGGTATAGAATGAAATTATAGTCGACGGTCGACCGTCGACAATTGAAAAAGCGAGGGGATGATCTGATGAAGGCCTTCAGCATTGCGAGCATACCGGGAGACGGCGTTGGAAAGGAAGTGGTTCCTGCTGCACAGCGTGTTTTGAAAACGATTTCGGATATTCACGGCGGGCTGTCGTTTGAGTTTACGGAATTTCCTTATAGCTGCGAGTATTATTTGGAGCACGGGGAAATGATGCCTGACGACGGATTGGAGCGGCTGAAGGGGTTTGACGCTATTTTCTTGGGTGCAGTCGGAAATAGGAGTCTTGTTCCCGACCATATTTCGTTATGGGGGCTGTTAATTAAAATAAGACGCGAGTTTGAACAGGTGATCAACATTAGGCCCGCAAAGTTTTTGAAAGGGATCAGGTCTCCCTTGGCCAATCCAAAGGATTTTGATCTGCTTGTCGTACGGGAGAACAGTGAAGGCGAATACAGCACGATCGGCGGGAAAATCTACCGTGGCGAAGAGGAGATCGCGATTCAAAATAACGTGTTTTCCAGAAAGGGAACGGAGAGGGCGATGCGCTTCGCCTTTGAAATGGCGGCCAAGCGGAAAAAGCATGTTACAAGTGCGACAAAATCGAATGGCATCGTTCATTCTATGCCTTTCTGGGACGAAGTATTCGAGCTTACGGCAAAAGATTACCCGGAAATTACAACGGACTCGCAGCATATCGACGCGCTTGCCGCCTTTTTTGTCACACAGCCTGAGAGGTTTGACGTGATCGTTGCAAGCAATTTGTTCGGCGACATTTTGACTGATATCGGTGCTGCGATCATGGGTAGTGTGGGAATTGCGCCGGCAGCCAACATCAATGTCAACGGCAAATACCCTTCCATGTTTGAACCTGTTCACGGTTCGGCCCCGGATATTATCGGAAAAGGGATCGCCAATCCGATCGGCCAAATCTGGACAGCGAAGATGATGCTCGATCATTTTGGCGAAGAAGAGCTGGGAAATCGGCTGCTCGACGTGATCGAAGATGTCTTGAAAAGCGGCTGGCTGACGCCGGATATCGGCGGGACGTGCACCACGAAAGAAGTGACAGATGAAATCATCAACCGTTTGAAAAACGTATAAAAAACGTAGTGAAAACTGCCGGAATCATTGAGGCAGTTTTTTCGTTTATTGGAAAAACAATTTACATGAACTGAATCTTTTTGACGCATACTACATCAAGCAACAAAACATAGTGCAGCCAGAAGAGGAGGTATAGGATGTATCAGAAAATTGCGCGGATTATCGTTGCCGTCAGTCTGCTGTGCGGTTTATTAGCGGGAGCCGATCTGATGCCAAAAGCCGCAGCGACCGCTAAAGACGGAGGCGCAGCGAGAAACGAGGCGATGGAGAAGATCGAAAAGGCATACGATCTGATCTCAAATGAATACGTGGAGCAGGTGAACAGGGAAAAGCTGCTGGAAGGAGCCATACAGGGCATGCTTTCCACATTAAACGACCCGTACTCGGTTTATATGGATAAACAGACTGCAAAACGTTTTTCCGATTCTCTTGATTCCTCCTTTGAAGGAATCGGAGCAGAAATCGGAATGGAAGACAGAAAGATCATCATCGTCTCTCCTTTCAAACAATCGCCGGCTGAAAAAGCCGGATTAAAGCCGAACGATGAAATTATCAGCATTGACGGCGAATCGATGGCTGGAATCGATCTGAATGATGCCGTATTAAAGATCAGGGGAAGAAAAGGGTCGACGGTTACCCTGAAGGTTCACCGCCCCGGCATGAAGGATCAGCTTACATTTACGATCAAACGCGACGAAATACCGCTCGAGACCGTTTTTGCCTCGGTGAAAAGAGTAAAGGGCAAGCCTGTCGGCTATATTGCGATTTCTTCCTTTTCCGAACATACGGCTAAAGATTTTGCTGCTGAATTGAAAAAGCTCGAGAAAAAGGGAATTGATGGTCTTGTATTAGACGTCAGGGGCAATCCTGGCGGATATTTACAAAGTGTCGAAAACATTTTAAAACATTTTGTGACAAAAGATCAGCCGTATATTCAAATTGCTGAGAGAAACGGCAATAAAAAACAATACTTCTCAAAGCTGAAAGAGAAAAAGCCTTATCCTATAAGCGTCATTACGGATAAAGGAAGTGCATCCGCGTCGGAAATCCTCGCCGGGGCCTTAAAAGAAGCGGGCGGATACCCTGTGGTCGGAGATCCTTCCTTTGGAAAAGGCACCGTTCAGCAGGCCGTTCCGATGGGCGATGGAAGCAATATCAAATTGACGCTGTATAAATGGCTGACGCCAAAAGGAAATTGGATCCATAAAAAAGGCATTCAGCCGACGGTTCCCGTCACACAGCCGGCTTATTTTTCAGCAGGTCCGATTCAGCTTAAAGAACCTCTTAAACCGGATATGAACAACCGCGATATTAAGAGGGCGCAGCTTCTGCTCAAAAGTCTCGGCTTTGATTGCGGGCGATATGACGGATATTACAGCGAAGGCACTAAAAAAGCCGTGATGGCGTTTCAGGCGCAAAACAAACTGAAACGGTCCGGAGCAATTGACCAAAAAACGGCAAATACAATAAATCTCAGGATTGAGGAAAAAAAGCTGGATGAAAAGAATGATCTGCAGCTTCAGGCCGCATTAAACGTGTTGTTCTCAAAAAAGTGAGGAGGAAAGACACCCTCACTTTTTTTTATTCTCAGAAAGTAATTTCTCAATCTTTTTACCTAAAATTTTTGTTTTTTCATAAAAAAAACATTCAGAATGAATAGAAATGACCCGATAAGAAAGTATATGGGAGACTTTATTAGGATGTAAAGATGCAGTGAAAATGTAACTTTTGCAAGTTGTATAAATAATGAAAAGTTCTTAAAATAAGAAAGGAACCTATCATAAATTATAATGCGTGCATTTTTTTTGCGGAGAATGTCAGCGCTAATTTGCGTTCTTCGTCTCTGTTTGGTGGAGTCGTCTGACGCTTGCGCTTTTCTTATATATAAATAATAAATGGGGGTACACGATTGAAAAGGGCAAGTATTGTGAGAGAGAAAAAATACTATGAATTAGTGGAGCAATTAAAAGTTCGATCACAAGACGTTACGTTTTCCGCTACAAAGGCCGTAGGACTGCTTATGCTGTTCAGCAGATACCTCGTCAATTATACATCAGTGGAAAGTGTCGATGACATCACCGAGGATTGCGCAGAACTTTATTTTAATTATTTAATGGACAACCATAAGCGTCTAGGCATTAATTTAACAGATATCAAACGTTCCATGCAGCTGATTGGGGACATCCTGGATGTCGAGGTGAATCACTATTTAAAGGACTTTTCTTTGTCGAATGTGACGCTTTGGATGAGTCAGGAAAAATAAACCCGCGTTTACCATACCCAAGCATTTTATTATTTGTTAGAATAGTAATAAAATGCACCAGCTTGCCTAAAGATGCGCGCATTCGCTGCCGTGAACGCGCGCATGACAGGCGCCGGCGGTTTGCAATATACGAAATGCGCGGCGGCTCGGCCAATAGGCGCTGCCTAAAATGCCGCCCGCCGTCTTTTTCTGCAAAAGCTGGGGTTTCAAAATTATGCCAGCGTAAAAGGCTGCCGGTTAACAGGCGGTTTTAAAATGCTTGGATAGGCGGTGAACGTTTCCTTGTCAGCTGAAGATACTTTAATTGAACTTTTAAAAGGAGCAGGTATGTTCTTTTTGCATCCGCTCTTCTATTTAATGATGATCATGAGTCTTGCCTACGGCTATGCCCGTATCAAACGTGAAAGAAAGACATTTCAGACGCGCATTGAAGATATACATGATGAATTCAAGTTTACATATTCTAAAGGGCTTTTGGCGGGAATCCTCTTGTCCATTGCCACTTTTGGCTTAGGCATCTCGCTTCCGCTCGGAATGCTCATTTTGATAGCGGCTGCGACTGCGATCTTTGCTTTGACATTCAGACAGAGCCTGCTGTCTTCGGCTTATACGCTTGGGGTGAGCATCGTCATCGGCTGCTGTGTCGTTTATTTCTATCCGGAAGCGGCGGATGCCGTTCTTCCGCAGCTGTCCCTTGCAAATTGGTCAGCGGCGGCGGTATTGCTCGGTCTTCTTTTAATAACAGAAGGCATACTGGCATACAAAACGGCTCATGTCCGGACGTCTCCGTCGATCGTAATGAGCAAGAGGGGGCTGCCGATCGGACAGCAAATCGCCGGCCGGACATGGCTTCTGCCATTGTTTATTCTGATTCCGGGCGACGCGATCCAATCCTCTGTTCCCTGGTGGCCCGTTTTGACGTTCAACGGAGACGCCTTTCAGTTATTGTGGATTCCGTATATCATCGGTTTCGGCCAGCGGGTGCAGGGATCGCTTCCAAGCGAAAGCATCAAGATTACGGCGAAGCGCGTCAGCATTCTCGGGGTCATCACATTGCTGATTGCAGCCGGGAGTATATGGTGGCCGCCGCTTGCCGTCGCAGCAGCGGGAGCCGCTATAGCAGGAAGGGCTTTTTTAACATGGAAACAGCGGGTGAACGACAATTCCGCGCCTTTCTATTTTTCAAAAAGGGATCAGGGACTGATGGTCCTCGGCATCATTCCAAACACGCCGGCGGCCGATCTGGGCCTTCAGATTGGCGAGATTATTACGAAGGTCAACGGTGTAGAAGTGAAAAATGTGGCGGAGTTTTATGAAGCTTTGCAAAAAAACCGCGCCTTTTTCAAGCTTGAGGTGGTCGGTTTGAACAATGAAGTTCGTTTTGAGCAAAGGGCTTCATACGAAGGTGAGCATCATGAACTCGGGATTATCTTCGTGAAAGAGGAGGGGCTGCCTTCCGAACATTCCGAGGCTGCAGCATCTGCTGAAACCTTTTAGCATATTCTTTTGAAGAAAGCGTCATCGTCCGGCGCTTTTTCTTTTGTTTAAAGGATTTGTATATCGTGAGAAAAGGAGAATGAGAAAGATGAAGACGGCTTTTCTAACCGGTGTTGCTGTTTGCCTTGTTTCAATCGTGATTTCGTTTGCGGCGGAGGACTGGACATTGGTTTTCAAAATTTCGGGCACGGCCGGCCTCGGCGCGGGTCTTCTTTCCGCTTTATTTTCAGGCGCATTCGTCAGCGGGGACCGCTTCAGGGGAAATCACCACTCGGAAACAGAGGAGCACAGAAGGGCAAATCGCAAGATGACGAACGCCCTTGCGTTTTTCGCGATTCCGAATCTGCTGGCGGCCGGTGTTTCGTTCTTTTTTGCGTTTTAACGGGCTTTGTTTCGAATAGCGCCGCATGAAGGTGGGTATGATAATGAAGTGAGTGTCTTGGTTTGTCCGTTTCTTTGTTCTTTAATATAATCAAATAAGATCAAGAAACGTGAGGAGGGTTTTTGTGTTTACAAAAGCCGTTTTTGCACTAATTTTTCCTTTCTTGCTTGTCTTGTTTTTTACAAGGGTGACGTATAACCATTATGTAGGCATCGCCCTTACAGCCGCTTTATTGTTCGCCTCATATCTGAAAGGCTACACGGAAACCTTTTTTATCGTTGGACTCGATATTGTCTCCCTCGTGGCCGGAGCGCTGTATGCCGCCAAAAAAGCGGCCGAAAAGAAGGAAGAATCATAGAACCCGTTTGGATGATTGCCGTTTGAACCCTGCTTTTGAAGATAAAAGGAGGGGTTTTTTGATAGATGGGAAACGGCGGAAGACGCAGAAAAATACGAAAACCGAACTTTAGTTCGTATTTTTTTGTTGGATGTGTTAAAATAATATAACAGGAAGATTTCGTAAGGAAACGGAGGCTTTTTTGTGAAAGACCGCTTTGAATTAGTCTCAAATTATCAGCCCCAGGGAGATCAGCCGAAGGCGATCGAACAGCTTGTGGGAGGCATACGGGAAGGCAAAAAGCATCAGACGCTTCTGGGTGCGACAGGTACAGGGAAGACGTTCACCATTTCAAATGTGATTCAAGAGGTCAATAAACCGACCCTCGTCATCGCCCACAACAAAACGCTTGCCGGACAGCTGTACAGCGAGTTTAAGGAGTTTTTCCCCAACAACGCAGTCGAGTATTTTGTGAGCTATTACGATTACTATCAGCCTGAGGCGTATGTTCCGCAGACTGATACGTTTATAGAAAAAGACGCCAGCATTAATGATGAAATAGATAAATTAAGGCACTCGGCCACATCGGCGCTTTTCGAACGCAAAGATGTCATCATCGTGGCGAGTGTTTCTTGTATTTACGGTTTGGGTTCGCCTGAGGAATACAGAGAACTCGTGCTCTCGCTGAGAACGGAAATGGAAATCGAGCGAAACGAGCTTCTCAGAAAGCTCGTCGATATCCAGTATGCGCGCAATGACATCGATTTCCAGCGCGGAACGTTCAGGGTGCGCGGGGATGTCGTCGAAATCTTTCCGGCTTCAAGGGATGAGCACTGCATCCGGGTCGAATTTTTCGGCGACGAAATCGAGAGGATCAGGGAAGTTGACGCACTGACGGGCGAAATTTTGGGTGAGCGCGAACATATCGCAATTTTTCCGGCTTCCCACTTCGTCACCCGTGAAGAAAAAATGAAAAAAGCGATTTTGAACATTGAGGCGGAGCTTGAAGAGCGGCTCAAGGTTCTGCGCGGCGAAGGCAAGCTTCTCGAGGCTCAGCGCCTGGAGCAGCGCACAAAATACGATCTGGAAATGATGCGGGAAATGGGCTTCTGCTCGGGGATCGAGAACTATTCGCGGCATTTGACGCTCCGTCCGGCGGGCTCCACCCCGTATACGCTCCTCGATTATTTTCCGGATGACTTTCTGATGGTCATCGATGAGTCGCATGTCACCATTCCGCAGGTCAGGGGAATGTATAACGGCGACCAGGCGAGAAAACAGGTGCTCGTCGACCACGGGTTCCGGCTTCCGTCGGCTTTGGACAACAGGCCGCTGAAGTTTGAGGAGTTTGAAAAACACATTCATAACATCGTGTATGTATCAGCGACACCGGGCCCTTATGAGATTGAGCATACCCCTGAAATGGTCGAGCAGATCATCAGGCCGACCGGGCTGCTTGATCCGATCATCGATGTAAGGCCGATCGAAGGGCAGATCGATGATCTCATCGGCGAAATCAGACAGAGAATCGACCGGAACGAGCGCGTTCTCGTCACAACGCTGACGAAAAAAATGTCAGAGGATTTGACGGATTATCTGAAGGAGATCGGAATAAAGGTTACATACCTGCATTCCGAGATCAAAACGCTTGAACGGATCGAAATCATCCGCGATCTCCGTCTCGGCAAGCATGATGTCCTTGTCGGCATCAACCTGTTAAGGGAAGGTTTGGACATTCCGGAGGTTTCGCTCGTTGCGATACTGGATGCCGATAAAGAAGGCTTCCTCCGCTCTGAGCGCTCCCTGATCCAAACGATCGGCCGGGCGGCAAGGAACGCCGACGGGCGGGTCATTATGTACGCGGATAAAATCACGAATTCCATGGAGATCGCGATCAATGAGACGAAGCGCCGCCGCGAGCAGCAGGAAGCATTTAACCGGAAACACGGCATTACGCCGAAAACGATCAACAAAAAAATCCGCGACGTCATCCGCGCAACCTATGCGGCTGAGGAGCAGGAAGAATATAAAGTAAAAGAGGAACCGAAGCTTTCGAAATTGACGAAGAAAGAGCGGGAAAAAGTGATCGCGCAGATGGAGCACGATATGAAGGAAGCCGCAAAAGCGCTTGACTTCGAACGCGCCGCCGAGCTTCGGGACTTACTTCTAGAGCTAAAATCGGAAGGGTGAATAGAGTATGGCAATGGAACGAATAGAGGTGAAAGGAGCAAGGGCCCATAACCTGAAAAACATCGACGTCTCCATCCCCCGGGATAAGCTTGTCGTTCTGACGGGCCTGTCAGGGTCAGGGAAGTCCTCTCTTGCGTTTGACACGATTTATGCTGAGGGGCAAAGACGCTATGTCGAGTCTCTTTCCGCATATGCCCGCCAGTTTTTAGGGCAGATGGACAAACCGGATGTGGATGCGATCGAGGGCCTGTCACCGGCTATCAGCATCGACCAGAAAACGACGAGCCGCAACCCCCGCTCAACGGTCGGAACGGTAACGGAAATCTATGATTATCTGCGCCTCTTGTATGCCAGAATCGGAAAGCCGGTCTGTCCGGTCCACGGCATCGAAATTACGTCACAGACGATTGAACAGATGACAGACCGGATTTTGGAATATCCGGAGCGCACGAAGATTCAAGTGCTTGCACCGGTCGTATCAGGACGAAAGGGAGCGCACGTCAAAGTCCTCGATCAGATCAGAAAGCAGGGCTATGTGAGAGTCCGGATCGACGGGGAGATGAACGACCTTTCAGAAGATATCGAGCTTGAAAAAAACAAAAAGCATTCGATTGAAGTCGTTGTCGATCGTATCGTCGTCAAAGAAGGTGTGACAGCGCGTCTTTCTGATTCGCTTGAAACAGCGCTCCGCCTCGGCGAAGGACGGGTTATTATCGATGTCATCGGCCAGGAGGAGCTGCTTTTCAGCGAGCACCACGCCTGCCCGCACTGCGGATTTTCGATCGGTGAGCTTGAGCCGAGAATGTTTTCCTTTAACAGTCCGTTCGGCGCCTGCCCAAGCTGCGACGGTCTCGGGGCCAAGCTTGAGGTCGACGTCGATCTCGTCATTCCGAACCATGAGCTGACGCTTAAAGACCACGCGATCGCACCTTGGGAGCCGACGAGTTCGCAATACTATCCAAAGCTTTTGGAAGCGGTGTGCAGCCATTACGGAATCGATATGGACGTGCCGGTTAAAGAGCTGCCGAAGCACCATCTTGACAAAATCCTTTACGGCAGCGACGGCGAGCAGATATATTTCAGATATGAAAATGATTTCGGCCAGATTCGCGAAAATTACATTGAGTTTGAAGGCGTCATCCGCAATGTCGAAAGGCGCTATAAAGAAACGGGTTCCGACTACATCCGTGAACAGATGGAAAAATACATGGCCAATCAGCCTTGTCCTACATGCAAAGGATACCGCCTGAAAAAAGAAGCCCTGGCAGTGCTGATTGACGGCCTTCACATCGGAAAGATCACGGACATGTCCGTGGCAAACGGACTTGAGTTTTTCCGCAGTTTGCAGCTTTCCGAAAAAGATATGCAGATTGCCAATCTGATTTTGCGGGAAATTGAGGAAAGGCTCGGATTTTTAAATAATGTCGGCCTTGATTATTTGACGCTCAGCCGGGCGGCAGGCACGCTTTCCGGCGGAGAAGCGCAGCGGATCCGACTTGCCACGCAGATCGGCTCAAGGCTGACCGGTGTGCTTTATATCCTTGATGAACCGTCAATCGGCCTTCATCAACGGGACAACGACCGCCTGATTGACACGATGAAAAACATGAGGGATATCGGCAACACGCTGATTGTCGTCGAACACGATGAAGATACGATGCTTGCCGCCGACTATTTAATCGATATCGGGCCGGGAGCGGGCGTCCACGGAGGCGAAGTGATTTCAGCGGGAACCCCTGAAGAAGTCATGAATGATGACAAGTCATTGACAGGGCAGTACCTCTCAGGGAAAAAGTTCATTCCTCTGCCTGCTGAACGGAGAAAGCCGGACGGCCGTTTCATCGAAGTGAAAGGGGCAAAGGAAAACAACCTGAAAAACGTTTCCGTGAAGTTTCCGCTTGGCGTGTTCACCGCCGTCACGGGTGTTTCCGGATCGGGCAAAAGTACGCTCGTCAATGAAATTCTCCACAAAACGCTTGCCCAAAAGCTGCATCGTGCAAAGACAAAGCCTGGAGAAGTCAAGGAAATCAAAGGAGTCGAGCATCTTGATAAGGTGATTGACATCGATCAGTCGCCGATCGGCCGGACGCCCCGGTCAAACCCCGCCACATATACAGGCGTGTTTGACGATATACGAGATGTGTTTGCCCAGACGAACGAAGCCAAAGTCAGAGGGTACAAAAAAGGCCGCTTCAGCTTCAACGTGAAAGGCGGACGCTGTGAAGCATGCAAAGGCGACGGCATCATTAAAATTGAAATGCATTTTCTGCCGGATGTGTATGTGCCATGCGAAGTCTGCCACGGCAAACGGTACAACCGGGAGACGCTGCAGGTGACGTACAAAGGAAAAAATATCGCCGATGTGCTTGAAATGACGGTCGAAAATGCAGTTCAGTTTTTTGAAAACATACCGAAGATTAAGCGCAAGCTTCAAACCCTCTATGATGTCGGCCTCGGCTACATCACGCTGGGCCAGCCTGCGACGACGCTTTCCGGCGGAGAGGCGCAGCGCGTCAAGCTGGCATCTGAGCTGCACCGCCGGTCAACAGGAAGATCCCTTTACATTTTGGACGAGCCGACTACCGGTCTGCATGTCGATGATATCGCAAGGCTTTTGACCGTCCTTCAGCGCCTGGTTGATAACGGTGATACCGTGCTTGTCATCGAGCACAATCTCGATGTGATCAAGGCGGCCGATTACTTGATTGATTTAGGGCCTGAAGGAGGGGAAGGCGGCGGAAACATTGTTGCCTCCGGACCGCCTGAAGACGTGATCAAGGTCGAAGCTTCCTATACAGGACGTTATTTAAAGCCGGTGATTGAACGCGACAAAAACAGAATGAAAAAACGGCTTCAGGAAAAAGAAGCCGTCAGACCATAGCAATCGAGGCTGCCGACGCAACGTCGGCAGCTTTTTAGAATATAGAAAAAGCCGCGGCTTGGCGGGAAAACGGTCCGTCAGCCGGGATGACCTACTCTTTTTTCTGCCCGAGGATTTGTTTCACCGCTTCCATCAGACTGTTGGTGATATGTGTGCTGCTGCTGAGCAACACTTTCAGATAGCGGATATCATTCGAAAGCGGAGTCGCGAAGTTAACCGATTCCAAGTGATTAATGATACCTTGGTTGATCCTTTTTTGTTCCTGAATCAGTTCAAAAAGCTTCGGGGTGTATGGCCCATGTTCCTCCGGTCTTTGTTTCATGACGCCGCCTCCTTTTCTTTACTGGGCTTTCCCCATATTGTAAAGGGTTATAAAAAAAGAATCTATTCATAAAATCTAAAAAAATCATTTTGCGAAGATTGACGCATGCCCATCGAATGAAATTGAAACGAAACGGCCAAGATACACGTAGACTTGAGTATAATGACATTGTACATTGGACTTAAGAAGAGGATCTGTTTAGGTCAGGAGAGTGATGTGAGTGACACGAAACAACGCGCTGATTGCTGCAATTTGTTATTTTAGCGTTTTTTTTGCCCCGCTTATTTTGCCTATCGCCGCGTATTTTATAACAGATGATCAAGAAACGAAAAAGCATGCGATGCGCTCGCTTATTTCGCATATCATTCCGTTTATCAGCGTGGTGATATTGGCTGCAGGCGCAATAAGCGGAACGGTTATATTTAATGATGGCGGATTTTTAGCGTTTTTTTCTGTTTTTGGAGGCATCATTTTTTTCGTGGTCATCAGCTTGATAATTGCGATTTGGAACGTGGTCCAAGGGATTAAGATGCTGACGCGGGTTTAAAAAGAAGGAGAACGGGGGATTTTCATGAAAAATGAAAAAGAACGGATTTTACAATTGGTTGAAGAAGGGAAGCTTTCCGCAAAAGAAGCGCTGATCCTGATCGAAAAACTTGAGGAAGACTATAAGGAAAAAGAAAGCAAGATCACGGCATTATCCGAGAATGTCATCGATTCAGACCAATTTTTTAACGAAAAGAAAAAAGATCCGAAGCCTTCGATCGGTTCCAAGCTGTTTGAATGGATCGATACCGCCGTTAAGAAAGTAAAAGAAGTCGATCTTGATTTGAATTTTGGGCAATCATTCGAAGTCCAGCATATTTTTCAGTTTAAAGATACGGATTTTTCAACGCTGGACGTTCAGCTCGCCAACGGCAGCGTCAATCTCGTCCCGTGGACAGACCCTGACGTGCGCGTTGAGTGCCAGGCGAAAGTGTACCGTGCCGAAGATCAGGATGAAGCGAGACGGGCTTTTCTCGAGCATATAGAATGCGGCGTCGAAGGCGAGAGATTTTCGGTCCGTACGGAGAAAAAAACGATGAAGACCAATCTGACCGTCTATATTCCAGACAAGGAATACGGTAAAATCCGTTTCAAGCTGTTTAATGGTCCGATCAGGGGGGAACATTTAAACGTAAAAGAGCTTTCGGCGAAAACGACAAACGGTATTTTGTCGTTTTCCGGGCTGACTGCAGGCAAAGCTGCACTGGAAACAGCCAACGGGCAGATCAAACTGGCAGATCATGAATGCGGCGAGATTGAAGCGGAAACGATTAACGGGTTGATCGATGTGAAAGGATCGTGCGAGGCTCTTGATTTGCAGAGCTTTAACGGCAATATTGCCGCGACAGTCAGGAGTCCGCACTGCCGCTCGGTTTATGTGAAAACAACCACAGGCAGCATCGAATTGAATGTGCCCCGCGACTGCGCCGTGACAGCCGAGCTGAAAAGCAATCTCGGTTCCCTGTCAAACGCCCTGTCCGACGCGGAAATCCTTAAAGAAAAAAATGAAACGATACAGAAGGAAATGCATATTAAAGCCAATCAAAATCATGATCACAGCATGACGGTATTTTTAGAATCAAAAACTGGATCGATTCATCTAAATCATACACAGGAGTGATACAATGAAAAGGCTATTTCGATCCGAAAAAGACAGAAAGATTGCCGGAGTCGTCGGGGGTCTGGCTGAGTATTTTAACATGGACGCCGCACTGCTGCGAATCATCACGGTCTTATTGTTTATTTTTTCGACGGGAATTCCCGTGCTGCTGATTTATATCGTCTGGGTGTTTGTAGTTCCGAATGAAGGAGACGTTAAGTAGATGATAAGATGGATTATAAGCGTTCTTGTCAACGCTTTGCTGCTAATTGTAATTGCCGGTTATTTTGACTCGGTTCACGTTGGAAGCGTCGGCGCCGCCATTATGGCGAGTTTGGTTTTATCGATTTTGAATGTCATTGTGAAGCCGGTGCTGATTATTCTCACGCTGCCTGTCACGGTTGTTACGCTCGGTTTATTTTTATTTGTGATTAATGCCGTTACATTGTATATGACGGCAGCGATTATGGGGGACAGCTTTAACCTGGACGGCTTTGGAACAGCTATATTTGCATCGATTGTCCTGTCGGTTTTCCACCTGCTGATCCAAAAAGCGATCATCGAACCGATGATGACAAGAAAATAAAAACGAAGAGCCTGACATGTTCAGGCTTCTTTTTTTGCTTCATAAAAAAGGCGTGACAAGGCAAAATACGAAAGGGAGGTAGACGATGAAAAAGAACAGAAACCGCCAAACCCTTTTGTTGATTGTCACAGCGTGTCTTTTGGTTTTGCCGGTGTCAGCCGCTGATGCAGGTGAAGCACTGCCGGCAAATGCCTCAAACTCTCCTGTTATGCATACGCCCGTAGAAAAAGGGAAGAAGGGGGAGGATCTGCTTTTTACCGCAAAGGCGGCTGCCGACACCGTTATCCTTTATTACAAGCAAAATGAAGAATTGCCGTTTCGGGCGGTGCCGATGGAGATCATCCCGGGCAAAAAGGAAAGCTACATTGCTAAAATTAACAGCACCATGTTAACGTCCGACAAGGTCGTTTATTATATTGAAGCACAAGCTGGCGATCATTATGCCAGAACGGATTTGTACACGATCGATGTGAACGGGTTTCTGGCCGACATACAAAAGCTGCCTGAGCTTTTGATTACCGAAATGGTCGTCGATTCGGCCAATGTCGGCGGCAAGGACGGATACGAATTTATCGAGGTTTATAACAATACAACAAAGCCTATTCATTTGAACGGCTACAACATCAGATACAGACATCCTGAAAAGGGAAAGGAGTCTGATGCGCTCTGGCCTTTTGAACAGGAAGATATCAGGATTCCTTCCGGTAAAACGCATGTGTTTTGGTTGAAAAACGAAGCGAACGCACATCTAACCGCGGCCGATTTTAACCGCTATTACGGTGTTCATCTTCAAGAAGGCAGAACGCTTTCCGGATTGAAAGGCGGCATGGCCAACATGGCATCAAGGGATCTGGTTATCACAACGGACAGCGGGGATGAGATTGCTGCCGCACATTACCGCCATGAACCAGGCCGGACTGACGTGGTTAAAAACAAGGCGATTCTTTATAAGTACCCGATTGACGGATCGAAGCAAATGGCGAAAATATCGAGCGGGGAGACGAAACCCTCTCCAGGTTCGCTTTTAAGGGAGCAGACGCCGTCGGAAATGGTTACCGTCCTCCCAGATAGAGAAAAGCCCCGAATCAGGGATCTGACCGTCCATCAGCCTGTAAAGCCCGGGGAGGCAATACAGCTCCTCGCCGAGATAAAGGACAATAAACGGGTCAAAAAAGCGCAGTTTTTTTACAGAATGAACGATGATGAGCCTTTTACAGAAGTAAGCGTCGAAAAAAGCCAAACAGACGGCCTTTATCGGCATAACATTTTTTTTGCAGAATTTATCGGCAAGGAAAAGCTTGAGTATTATATAAAAGCCAGTGATGGGTCTAACGCGGTTACCGGGGAAAAGAAAACGATCTCTCTCGAGCAAAGCTTTTTAAAAGGGCTCAGGTTGAATGTAGAGGAGCGCGGCACGGTTTCAGGGAACGTGCTGCTGAAAGCTACATCAGAAAGGCCGCCTGAGGAGACGGTCATCCGGATTGACGGGAAAGAGCAGAAACCGGCGGGTACAGCCCTTGAAAAGACGGCTTACTTCGCCTTTGACGCTAACAAAACCAACCTTTATTTTAAAAATGCGGTGACGATCGGAAAGCGGGTTCACAAAATATTTGACGATACACACCAACGATATACGACGATCACCGTACCGATTGCGTCTGAGGAATTTTCAAAGGGCAAACCCTTTTCGATTAAAGTCCGTTCAGGTACTAAATCGTCTCCGTTTCAACAATCCTCCGCTGAAAACCGGGACGATTTTTTGTTGAAAAACCCGCGTCTGGTCTTGGGGGACGGTACGGTCATCCGCGATGAGCGCTATTGTGATCCGAAAACTGAGCTCCGTGTCGGAGACAATCGCGATGCACGGGAATGGTACGAATTTCGTTTTTCCCTTGAGGACGGCTGTTTTAAGGCACTTGCCTTTCAGTGGAATACAAAAGCCTGGAAAGAGGGCTGGCATACGGTTGAAGCGGAGAACAGGGAGGAAAAAGTAAAACGGAAGGTCATGGTCGACAACAGCGGCCCTCTCATAAAAGCTTCCGTGAAAGACGGCAAAACGTATAAAGGTGCTTTTACGCTTGACGCGGATATTCATGATAAGCGAAGCGGCATCAAAGAAATCAAAGCGTTTCTCGACGGTAAAGCGATTTCTTTGCCTCATGGTGCAACATCCGCAGAGCTTGCCCCAGGCAAGCATGTTTTTAAAATAAAGGCAGCCGATGGAGCGGGCAATGCGTCCGTTACAAAAAAGGTGTTTCACGTTAAAAAAGAACAGCCGGAAAAACCCGAAAAAGTAAAGGCTCCGACCGGCAGTACACAGGCTGACCTGGCCGTTCGCGTCAAAGATCCGACAAAAGACAGAATGAAGGTTTCTTTTTATCGTGGTTATCAATATACAGTAAAAGACGATGAACATGTAAACGTATCTACGTACGGTAGCGAGACGGAGCCGCCAAGGGGCTTTGCCCCCGGCGGGGAAAAACCGCTGTCAAAAAAGGAGAAAAGCAGCATGGCCGCAGTTGACGGACGAGGCTTTGAAACCGTCTCAACAACCCGGTTCCCGTATCACCGCTTCGATGTGAAAATCGATGAACAAGTCGATGAGAACGATCAAGCGGAAGTGACATGGCGTGGAAGCTCCCTCCCGGGGAGAAGGGTGTCCATGTTTGCCTGGAACTATAACAAACACCGATGGGATGCGCTTGTTTATCATATCGCAAAAGACAGCAGGAACTTTACGCTCAAAGGAAGCATAAAGATGGCCGACCATGTCCGCAAATCCAGGGCAAGCATCATCATCCAGGATCAGATCCAGCTTTCCCACGACGACTATACGTTTATCTGGATGTCTGACACTCAATATTACGCGGAAAGCTATCCGCACATTTTTGAAAAGCAGGTGAACTGGATCGCCGAGCAGAAGGACAGGCTGAACATTCAATATGTCTTTCATACAGGGGATATTGTCGATGAAGCGGACCAGCCCGCTCAATGGAAGCGGGCCGACCAATTTATGAAGGTGCTCGATGACCGCCGGGTGCCGTACGGAGTTCTCGCCGGCAATCACGATGTCAGCCATAAAAGCCGCTCCTATCTGCGGTACGGCAAATACTTCGGCGAACGGCGCTTTAAAAACAAGCCGTTTTACGGGGGCACCTATTTGAATAATAAAGGGCATTACGATTTAATTTCGTGCGGGGGCAATGACTATATCATGATCTTCATGGGCTGGGGAATCGGAGCGAAAGAACTGCGGTGGATGGATGAGGTGCTGAAAATGCATCCGGACCGAAAAGCGATCTTGTCGTTTCACGAATATTTGCTCGTCAGCGGCAATAGGAGCCCGATCGGCGACAGGATCTTTGAGCATGTCATCAAGCCGAACAAAAACGTAATCGCTGTATTAAGCGGCCATTATCACAGCTCGAATTTGAAAGTCGACAAGCTTGATGATGACGGTGACGGACACACTGACCGGAACGTATATCAAATGCTCGCGGATTATCAAGGCGGGCCGGAAGGCGGGCAAGGCTATTTAAGGATTTTTCATGTCGATCCGAAACGGGACACGATTCATGTCAAAACATATTCGCCATACCTTGATGATTATCATTTTTATAATCCGGAGCAATACGGAGCAAAAGACGAATTCAGCATTAAAACCGATCTAAAGCCGCGCCGGAAAAAAGTAAAAACCGACTACTTTGAGCTGAATGTTTTTTCTGATCAGCAAATCGGCCAGACGAAGAAGATCAGAAGCGGAAAAACGGCATCGGTAACATGGGATCAATTAAAGCCGAACACCAGCTATTTCTGGTATGCTGAGGCTTTTGACAAATACGGCGGAAAAAGCCGGTCTGACATTTGGAAATTCACGACGAAACAAGAAGATATGAAGCCGTTTTCAAGTGGTAAAGGGTCAGAGTGGCCTGCTTCCGCACACCATAGAAACATGTCGGACAGTTCTGCAACAAAACCACCACCGGGAGCCGCCCGCGCGGTATGCGAAGCGGGACTCCCTTCCTTGATCAATGTCTTAAAAAACCGGCTTCCGATTGCCGAAATTGGATTTTTGCTGGCTGTATACACGATTTTTGGCCGTAAAAAGCACTTGTTTTCCTAGCGGAAGGCAGGTGTTTTTTATTTTTTCATGCCGCGGATGGGGGCCTGTTTGTTTCTATAGACCGATAATATGGTGATCGCGCCAATTACAATAATGGAGATGATGGCAGCGGCTAAGTAAAGTTTTCCAAATCCCGTACCAATGCTCTCTTGAATCGCATCTGTAATGATTTGTTTTATATTAGGATCCGGAATTTGGCTGAGCTTTTCTTTCAGCTGCAGCGCATTTGTTTCGCCTCCTGCAAATGAATTCGCGGAAATGCCGCTGTCCTTTAGTTTTTCGGTGATACGGCCGGCGATATTTTCGTAGCCGGCCGTAATAAATCCGGCATAAATCGCGGGCGCCAGTGTCAGTCCCATTTGCCTGACGAGCGACAATGTTCCGAGCGCGGTTCCGTAATGCTGTCTTGCGGACTCTGATACGAGCATATTTAAAGGCGCGCCCAACAGAAAGCCAAAACCGATCCCGGCAATCACGCTCGCTAAAACAAATTCCCATTTTTCCGTCACCCAGACCGACAACAGCAAAAAGCCCAAAAATGAAACGGCTCCTGAGAGCAAAGTTGTTTTGACCGGCCCTTTTTTGTCAGCCATCATTCCGCCGAGTCCCGCTCCTGCGCCTGAAGCAAGCGCAAGCGGTGTCATCCAGTAGCCTGCTTTTTCCGGGGCGACATGCAAATACTGCTCCGCATATGAAGGAATAAAAATGACGGCAGCCAACAGCCCCCCGGATAAGAAACCGATAAAAAGCGTCCATTGAAACACTTTGTTTTTCAATAAGCTGCAGGCGAGGATCGGATCTCCGCCTTTTTGCTCGACCCGTTTTTCATAAAAAAACAGTCCCGCAAACAAAACGAGGCCGGCCGCGGCAAAAAAGAAAACGCTTGGATCGGCCAGGCCGGTCAATACATCTTGGCCATTAAGATTTGTTATGCCGTACATAACAGACAAAATGGCCAAAGATAAAATGACGGTTCCCGTCAGATCGAGAGGCTTGATTTGATCCGCTTTTGTTTCGCCGATAAACGGAAAGCTCAACAGGACGAGTCCGGCGGCAATCGGCAAATTAATCAAAAACAGCCAATGCCAGCTTCCGGCGATATCAAGAATGAAGCTGCCGATATTCGGACCGAGCACAGCGGCGATCCCGTTCATCGCACCTAACAGTCCAAGCGTAGTCCCCTGTTTTTCTTTCGGGAGCGCCGTGAGAACATGGGAGCTTCCGATGATGAAAATGCCGCCCCCGCCAAGCGATTGAATGAGACGCGCCGCTAAAAACACCGGAAAGTTTTGGCTGATGGCAACCAATAAAGACCCTATGCCAAAAAGCGTGACCTCTGCAATAAACAGTTTTTTTCTTCCGTAACGGTCTGACAGCTTTCCGACAATCGGAACACTGACGGACAAGCCTAGTGTATAAAGCGTAATTCCCCATGCTCCCCACGAAGGGGACACTTGAAAAGACTCATTGATGGTCGTAAGTGCTGCTGAAATAATCCCATTGTCCAAGGCTGCCATAAACACGCCGACCGTAAACAGAACAATTGCCCATTTCTGGTTCGGTTCGTCTACCGGAAGAGTGGCTGGCATCATGATTCCCCCCTTATATCATTAACTCCAAACTAATAATTCACTTTAAGTGAACTATTTTCATCATCCTTCAAAATCCTTGTTTTGTCAAAAGAAATTTTTCATCAAAAAAAGCCGCGCTTGTACCGGCCGCGGCTTTATTAGTCTGATTCATTTGATTTCAGCGCTTTTTCAAGGATGCTGAGCCCTTCATTCACTTTTTTCTTTTCTTCTTCATTCATCATTTCGAGGGCTTTCTTCAGATTCCCATGCCCTTTTTTATACAAGCCTCGGAAAATACCTTTTGCTCTCTCCGTCAATTCGACGACGATCGTTCTTCGATCTGTCTCAGAATGCGTTCTTTTTATAAAATCGGCCTGTTCAAGACGGCCGATAAGCCCGGTCATATTAGGCAGGGAGGCGCCCATTTTTTCGGCGATCTCCGAGACTTTCAGTTTTCCGTGGTTGTTCAAAAGCATTAATACTTTCATTTGCGGCATACTGATATCAAGCTTCATCCATTCAGAGACATCCCCGAGTCCAGCCGCTGTCAGCACTTTCATATAAAGAACCCATGTTTCCTTTTCCTCGGGAGAAAGGATGTCCTCGTTCAGCACGGTTGTATCGTGAATGTTGTATTCCACGCTCTGTTCACTTCCTTTAAACGTTCCTCTCTTCATACTACTGATTTTTCGGGATGAAAGAAAGTCTTTCGCCGGGTAGCTCTGGGGAATCGTCATGAAGCTTTATCAAAAATTGTTTTAGGTTTATTTTGAAAGTGATAGAATAAAGCTGAATGTCTAGTTTTTCTTCACCTGAGAAGAGGAGGGTGCATCAATCGTGCCGAAAGTTCGAACAAAAGATGTGATGGATAAATTTAAGCTGGAACTGATCAGCGGAGAAGAAGGAATCAACCGTCCGATTACGATGAGTGATTTGTCAAGGCCGGGTCTTGAAATGGCGGGATATTTTACATATTATCCGAAAGAACGGGTCCAGCTGCTTGGGAAAACGGAAATTACCTTTTTTGAGAAACTCCCTGAGGAAGAAAAAAAACAGCGGATGCTTTCTTTGTGTACTGAGATTACGCCGGCGATCATCCTTTCGCGGGATTTGCCGATTCCCCCGGAACTGATCGAAGCTTCTGAACAAAACGGCGTCCCTGTACTGCGTTCGCCGTTGAAGACGACGCGTCTGTCAAGCCGTCTGACGAATTTCCTCGAAAGCCAGCTCGCGCCGACGACGGCGATCCACGGCGTGCTCGTCGATGTGTACGGTGTAGGTGTGTTGATTATTGGAAAGAGCGGGGTCGGAAAAAGCGAAACTGCATTGGAGCTTGTCAAAAGAGGCCATCGTCTTGTAGCCGACGACTGCGTGGAAATCAGGCAGGAAGATCAGGACACGCTGATCGGGAGTGCGCCTGAATTAATTGAGCATCTCCTTGAGATCAGAGGCCTCGGCATCATCAACGTAATGACGCTTTTCGGCGCGGGAGCCGTCAGGAGTTTTAAACGGATTACCCTTGTGATGAGCCTTGAGCTTTGGGAGCAGGGAAAACAGTATGACCGTTTAGGGCTTGATGAAGAAAAAATGAGAATCATTGATACCGAAATTCCAAAGCTGACCATTCCGGTCCGTCCGGGGCGAAACCTCGCCGTTATTATCGAAGTGGCTGCCATGAACTTCAGGTTGAAGCGAATGGGCCTGAACGCTGCTGAGCAATTCACCAATAAGCTTGCGGACGTGATCGAAGACGGTGAGCTTGAAGAATAGGAGTTGACAATATGAATGAAACGATTGAACCTTTAAATCCGATTGCCTTTCACTTAGGCCCGATTGCCGTCCACTGGTACGGGATCATTATCGGCTGCGGAGCGCTGCTCGGATTGTGGCTGGCGGTCAGGGAAGGCGAACGAAGGGGGCTTCATAAAGACACTTTTGTGGACCTCGTTCTTTTTGCGATACCGATTGCGATTATTTGCGCGAGAACGTACTATGTCATTTTTCAATGGGACTATTACAGCAAACATCCCGATCAGATCGTTCAAATATGGAACGGCGGCCTGGCGATCCACGGCGGCCTTATCGGAGCCGTGCTGACGGGGATCGTCTATTCAAAGGTAAAGGGCATTTCCTTTTGGAAACTCGCCGATATTGCGGCGCCGAGCATCCTTTTAGGCCAGGCGGTCGGCCGCTGGGGAAACTTTATGAACCAGGAAGCGCACGGTGACGCCGTATCAAGGGCGTTTTTGGAAAATCTGCACTTGCCTGATTTCATCATCAACCAAATGTATATTAACGGGCAATATTATCAGCCTACTTTTTTATACGAATCATTATGGAGCTTTACGGGAGTCATCATTTTACTTCTTTTGAGAAAAGCGAATTTAAAAAGGGGCGAGCTGTTTTTACTCTATATCATCTGGTATTCGATCGGACGCTGCTATATCGAAGGCCTGCGCACGGACAGCCTGATGCTGACGCAATCGCTCAGAATCGCCCAAGTCATTTCGATTGTTCTGATCGTTTGCGCGGTCGCGCTCATTCTGTACAGACGGTTTAAAGGCGATCAAATTAAACGATATCAAGAGATGTAGACTGCATGTAAAGGGGAGACAGCAATGAAGGGAACCTTAAAGGCCGGGGCGAAAGCGGGGCTGAAAACGACGTGGACGCTCGGAAAAGTGATTTTTCCGGTTACGCTGATCGTCAGCCTGCTCCAGCATACCCCGGTGATGGGCTGGCTGATCAAGATCATCACGCCGGCGATGGGAGTTTTCGGTCTTTCGGGGGAAGCGGCGATACCGCTCGTGTTAGGCAACATGCTCAACCTGTATGCCGGGATTGCAGGAATATTAACGCTCGATTTGTCTGTTAAGGAAGTGTTTATTCTGGCGGTCATGCTGTCATTTTGCCATAACCTGATTATCGAGTCGACGGTCGCTTCAAGGGTCGGAATCAAAATATGGCTCATTTTGCTTGTCCGCATCGGCCTTGCCGCCTTTTCAGCCATCTTTATCAACCTCTTGTGGCACGGCGGAGGAGAGGCTGCAAAATACGGTTTGATTTCTGCAAAAGGCGCGGCTCCGACGGGCTGGTTTGACATTGCGCTTGAAGCCTTCACAAAAGCCGGTCTGGGAATCCTTCAGCTTGCCGCGATCGTCATCCCGCTGATGATCGTCATTCAATATATGAGAGACCTCGGCTGGCTGAACGTTTTCTCAAAGTGGTTTGCACCGGTAACGAGAATGCTCGGGATGAAAGAAAATACATCGATGACAATGGTTGCAGGACTCGTGATCGGGCTCGCATACGGAGCCGGGGTCATGATCAAAGCTGTCGAAGAAGACGGCGTCAGCAACAGTGATGTGACGCTCGCGTTCATTTTTCTCGTCGCCTGCCATGCCGTCGTTGAAGATACATTGGTATTTATCCCGCTCGGCATTCCGGTCTGGCCGCTTCTTGTGATCAGGCTTGCCACCGCGGTCCTCCTGACGATCGCGATTTCTCGCCTCTGGAGGAAGCCGGACTATTCCGTTCAAGAGAAAGGAAGCTTTATATGAAAATAAATACTGTTCTGTTTGATTTGGATGGAACGCTCATCAATACAAATGAGCTGATCATTGCATCTTTTTTGCATACGCTTGAACATTATGCCCCAGGGCGTTATCAAAGGGAGGATGTGCTTGCGTTCATCGGTCCGTCCCTTTACGAAACCTTCAGCGGCATACATAAAGATAAGGCGGAAGAAATGATCAGCATGTACCGAGAGTTCAATCATAAAATGCACGATCAGCTCGTAACGGAATATGATACGGTTTACGAAACGCTCGACCGCTTGGCCGAAGAAGGGTATAAGCTCGGAATCGTGACGACAAAACTGCGCGATACCGTCAACATGGGCCTCAAGCTGACAGGGCTTGACCGATTCTTCGAGACGGTTGTAACGCTTGACGACGTCACGCGCGCCAAACCTGATCCGGAGCCTGTTCTGCTTGCGCTTTCCAAGCTCGAAAGCCGCCCTGAAGAAGCGATCATGGTCGGCGACAATTACCACGATATTTTAGCCGGGAAACATGCGGGCACAAAAACGGCGGGCGTCGCCTGGACGATTAAAGGGGAAGCAAGCCTTGCCAAGCATCAGCCCGACTATATGCTCGGCAAAATGAGCGATCTCCTTGCGATCCTCGGAGTGGAACCGGCTTGAGAAACACGAAGCGCTATCCGGTGTCAGGAGCCAACTCCTTATGGCATGTCTATCAAACGGTTCCGTTTTTCAAAGTGGTCAAAAACTTCATCGTCATTCAGACGGCCCGCTATACACCGTTTCTCGGGATGAAAAACTGGATGTACAGAACGTTTTTGCGGATGAAGATCGGAGAGCAAAGCTCATTTGCCTTGATGGTTATGCTTGATGTGATGTTTCCCGAAAAAATTTCCGTCGGCCGCAATACCGTGATCGGCTACAATACAACGATTTTAGCCCATGAGTATTTAATTAAAGAATACCGTCTCGGCGAGGTCACAATCGGCGACGAAGTGATGATCGGGGCCAATTCGACGATCCTTCCCGGCGTGACCATCGGAGACGGCGCCGTCGTATCCGCCGGAACGCTCGTCCATAAGGACGTCCCGCCGGGCGCTTTTGTCGGCGGCAATCCGATGCGGCTCATTTATACAAAAGAAGAAATGGAGAAACGGATGGAACCCCCCGCTGAGTAAACAGAGGGGGTTTTTCATGGCTAGAATTCCTGATTGTTTTTTTCCGTAACATGTTTTACTCCGATCCATTTTTTGCCGACATTCGAGTATCTTGTGTTTGTCATCGTGACAGTGCTTGTTGAGCTGTCCGTTCTGAAAATGGCTTCCTTCATGTTGGTGATGGTGCAGTTGTCAATTATGACGGAAGTTTTAAAGGTTGAACCGCCGAGCTGACGGATGAACTTGCCGCCTTGATCAGCTGTGAAGTTTTTCACCGCAAAGGTGCCCGCTTTGTTGATTTGAAAAATCTTATCTGAGGCCAGACGCGCAGATCCTCCGTTGATGGTGACATTCCCTTCTTGTTTCACGGTCAGGGCGTCCTCACCGACATCCTCCCAAACGACATTGCTGATAGAAGCGTTTCCATAAGTGTGAACGCCATCAGCAGCCGGTGCGCCAAGCACGACATTTTTCAGCGTCGCCCCATTCTCCACCTTGAAAATCGGTTTTTGGCCTTCTTTCTGACTGCCGTCGCCAAGCTCCGGACCAGCCGTAAAACGCTGTCCTTTTCCATCATAAGTCTTCCCTTTTTCAACGACAATCGTTTGATGGACGATCTCTGCGGCAGAGGCTTTTTCAGGAAAAGCCTGTCCACTCAAACCGGCAACCAAGCCAGACAGCACGACCAAACCTGCTAATTTTTTCATAACCGAAACCCTCCTAAAGATTTAGTATTGGCTGATATAAAGCCATGTCTCCCGCCTTTGTCTCCGCCTGCCATTTTCGTTCTGGTTCTTTTGCAATGAAAGGGAGGTATTCAACTTCCGTATTATCATAAAAGGAGATTCAACGATTGTAAATAAATAAATTGGAAATTTAGAAAATACGGTAAATTAAAAACGGATTAAAAATCGGTATATTCATTTTTAATTATTTAGCCAGTGAAAATAGAGCTATTTTCGAACGTGATCAAAGAATCAATAGAAAAAGTTTTGGGGTATGACGATGAAAAAGAGTTTGTGGGTATGCATGGCAGCTGGAGCAAGCCGGGATCTGTTCCAAGCATGGGCTGGGTGAAAGGCTCCCTCAGGATTGCCGTTCAAGAAATAAGCGCTGATAAGGAAATCATGGGAATCCCTTCTTGCGGATACGATTGGGATGTAACAAATCCGGATCAAAATGCAATGAAGCAGCGGGATGAAATTCAATGAGGCAAAAGCAAGTCCGTCATACGATCAACAGACAGCTTCGATGACGTTTCCCTATACGGATCAGAATCATCAGCAGCATGTCGTCTTAGAAACATGAAGATCCCCGTCGGCGTTTCTGTATATTCTTTATTGTCATGAATCAGAGTTCATTTGGCAGGCTGTTCAAAAAGGAATCAAATAATATGAAAAAGAGGCCGGAATGATTCATTCCAGCCTCTTTGTTATGAAGCGATGACAACCGCCTGGCTGCCCATTTGTTTCCATGCCTTTTCAAAATTGCTTCTGTCGACTTTCCTGTTTTTGTAGCCGTAAGGATCGTTCAAATAAACGTATTTATCATTATAGCCGGTAATCGCGACGCTATGGACGCTGTAGGTGACATCAACCTTGCCTGACGGCGTATTCCACGTTTGCATATCATTGACCGGGGCAAATCTTACGGTGGTAATGACCCAGACCGGTCTTCCTTTGTTGAGCTGTTTATAGATGGCCGCCGGCTTTTTTCCCGTCAGGTCGATAGCTTTCGTGCCCGCATAAGAAGCGGCCAGCTTGTAAATCGGACCGTGGTAGACACTTAGGCCAGGGCCGTTTTCCATATCGCCGACAAATCCGTCGTTAGGGTTTCCTTTTAAGCCGTTTTGATAGGTGAGCGGCACTCTATTGATTTTTTGAGCCAGTTCATTTTTCGACACATCATATCCGCTGTAGTTTAAGATCATCGCCAGGCTGGCGACTTCGCATCCGTTATAAAGCTTCGGAGCATCCATTTGTTTGATTAACGGCACGTCCAGCGTATTGTCCGCTTCTTTGCTTTTGACTTCTTCTCCCCCCGTTTTCGCTTGGCTGTTTTCGTGAATTAACGGGCCGATCATATCTTTGGAAAACAGTATGAAAATGGCTAAGGCAAAAGCTGTTAAGAAAAAAATAGAAAATAGCGCTTTGATGAATTTCATATCAGTCTCCCGTCCTGTTTTAGAGAATAAAAATTTGTTCTTTATACGATTATATCATCAAGGCATTCTTAAAATAAAAGAAATCATTTTAACAAAAGTGGGACAGTCTGTTATTGATTTTGACTCTTTCATCTGTTAGCATATTATCATATTAGCGAACTAAAGGATTCGGAATTTTTCTTCAAACGTATACGGGGGTGCAAGTCAGATGTTTATGTTCGAAAAGCCTCACGGCATGAGAGACACGCTGCCCGGTCTCTATGAAACGAAGAAAAGGGTGCGTTCTGCACTTCTTGATGTGATCGGCCTGTGGGGATACCGATTTGTGGAAACTCCGACGCTCGAGTTTTATGAGACGGTCGGCGTGCAGTCAGCTATTTTAGAACAGCAGCTTTTTAAGCTGCTTGATCAGGAAGGGAAGACGCTTGTGCTGCGCCCTGATATGACAGGGCCCATTGCAAGGGTGGCGGCTTCACAGCTTTTGAAACAACATCATCCGATCCGCGTCGGGTATGCGGCGAACGTTTTCAGAGCGCAGGAACGCGAAGGCGGCCGTCCCGCAGAATTTGAACAGGTCGGGGTCGAGCTAATTGGAGACGGATCATCAAGCGCCGATGCCGAGGTGATTGCCCTTGTCGTTAGTGCGCTTAAAAACGCGGGGCTTACGTCTTTTAAAATTTCGATCGGCCATATCGGAATCGCAGATGCGTTATTTATGGACGTTTTGGGAAATGAAGAAAGGGCTCAAGTGCTGCGGCGCTTTTTATATGAAAAAAATTACGTCGGCTACCGCGAACACGTGAAATCGCTGAATTTATCGTCAATCGATAAAAACAGGCTGCTTGAGCTTCTGAAGCTGAGGGGCGGTATTGAAACGTGCGGCTCGGCTAAAGCGATCATCGATTGCGAACAAGGAAAGAGTGCGATTACACAGCTTGAAGCTCTTTGGCAGACACTCGGCGATTACGGATGCGCAGAAGACGTCAGGCTCGACTTAAGCATGGTCAGTCATATGAGCTACTATACCGGTATTTTATTTGAAATATACGCTGAAAACGTCGGCTTTCCGATCGGGAACGGAGGACGCTATGACCAGCTGCTCGGCCGCTTCGACTCCCCGGCTCCGGCGACGGGCTTCGGAATCCGTATCGACAGGCTGCTTGAAGCTTTGAACGCGGAAGATGCACAAGAAAAAATGGATATCGTCATTTTCAGCACGGAGCAAAGGATAGAGGCCATTCAATTCGCAGAGGAAGAACGGCGGAGGGGCAAAAAAGTCGTTCTCCAAGATTTAGCCGGGATCGAAAACATCGATCAAATGACGAAATCTTTTCAAAACGTGACCTATTTTATCGGTTCCGGAAAGGAAGAGCAGCATGGGTAAACGATTGACGATTGCAATGCCGAAAGGACGGATTTTTGATGAAGCCGCCGGACTGCTCCGAAAAGCCGGCTATCAGCTTCCCGAAGAATTCGAAGATTCAAGAAAATTGATTATCGATGTACCGGAAGAAAGCCTTCGATTTATCCTGGCTAAACCGATGGATGTCACAACATATGTGGAGCATGGAGTGGCGGATGCCGGAATCGCTGGCAAAGACGTCATGCTTGAAGAAGAGCGTGATGTCTACGAGGTTCTCGATTTGAAGATCAGCAAATGCCGCCTGGCAGTAGCCGGTCTGCCGCAGGCTGCTGCAGGCGGTGTTGCACCGAGAGTGGCGACGAAATATCCGAATGTCGCGTCAAGCTATTTCAGGGAACAGGGAGAGCAGGTCGAAATCATTAAGCTGAACGGGTCGATCGAGCTTGCCCCGCTCATCGGTCTCGCCGACCGGATCGTAGATATTGTGTCAACCGGACAAACGCTCTTGGAAAACGGCCTTGTGGAAACCGAGAAAATTTGCGACATTACGTCACGGTTTATCGTGAATCCCGTGAGCTACCGGATGAAAGACGATGTCATCGATGAAATGGCTTCAAGGCTTGCGCTTATCGTGGAAGGGGAATAGATAATATGAAGATCAAATCCATCGGCGGGAATACCGCTGTTTCGCTGAAAAGGTCGATCAGCGCCGGAACGGAAGAACAAAGAAAAGCTGTACGCACGATCATTGACGAGGTGATCAAACGCGGGGATGCGGCTGTTGCCGATTTTACGAAGCGGTTTGACGGAGCCGTTGTATCCGATCCGCGCGTTTCCGAACAGGAAATCAAGGAAGCCTACAGCATGCTGAAACAGGAAGATGTGGATACGCTGAAAGCGGCGATTTCCAATATAAAAGAATATCATGAACGGCAGCTGGCATCTTCCTGGTTTTACCACAGAGAAGACGGAACGATGCTCGGGCAAAAAATCACGCCGCTTGATTCGGCTGGCGTTTACGTTCCCGGAGGAACCGCGGCTTACCCGTCATCGGTTCTGATGAATGTCATTCCTGCAATTGTTGCGGGCGTCGGCCGGATTGTGCTTGCATCTCCGCCGGGAAAGGACGGGAAGCTGTCTCCGGGGGTTCTCGTCGCGGCGGCTGAGCTCGGCATAAAAGAAATGTACAAAATCGGAGGGGCTCAGGCGATAGCGGCTCTGGCCCACGGAACGGAAACGATATACCCTGTCGATAAAATCACGGGGCCCGGCAATATTTATGTCGCCTTGGCGAAACGCGAGGTATTCGGCCAGGTTGACATCGACATGATTGCAGGGCCGAGCGAAATCGCCGTTCTTGCCGATCAGACGGCAAACCCGCGTGAAATCGCCGCAGACCTGCTTTCGCAGGCTGAACATGATGCGATGGCGTCAAGCGTTCTGGTCACCGATTCCCATTCACTCGCTGAAGCCGTTCAGAAAGAAGTGAACCGCCAGCTTGAAGAGCTGCCGAGAAAAGACATTGCCCGGCAGTCCATTGAAGATCACGGCTGTATTTATGTAGCAGAAACCATTGATGACGCCGTCACTGCCGTTAACGAGCTTGCTCCGGAGCACCTTGAAATCGTAACGGAAAATCCTGAGGCGCTGCTTGGAAAAATCAAGCACGCCGGCGCGATTTTCTTGGGGCGCTACAGTTCTGAGCCTGTCGGGGATTATTTTGCAGGTCCGAATCACGTGCTGCCTACCAACGGAACGGCGAGATTTTCAAGCCCGCTCAGCGTCGAAGACTTTCAAAAACGATCTAGCATCATCTCATACAGCAAGGAAGCTTTCCGCGAAAACGCTGAAAGGATAGCCGCTTTTGCCAGAATGGAAGGGCTTGAAGCACATGCTAGAGCCATCGAATCAAGAAACGGGGAGGAAGACTGATGAGAAAAGCCGAACGGGCAAGAAAAACGAATGAAACGGATATTAAGCTGTCTTTCAATATTGACGGCCAAGGAGAAGCGGATATTCAAACAGCTGTGCCGTTTATGACGCACATGCTCGACTTATTTACAAAGCACGGCCAGTTCGACCTTTCCGTCAAGGCCGAAGGCGATGTGGACATCGATGACCATCATACGACAGAAGATATCGGCATTTGTCTCGGGCAGGCGCTTTTGGAAGCGCTCGGCGATAAAAAAGGCATTAAACGCTACGGATCAAGCCTTGTGCCGATGGACGAAGCGCTCGCCCAGGTAGCGGTCGATTTGAGCAACAGGCCGCATCTTGAGTTCAGGGCGCAGCTTCCGAGCCGGAAAGTCGGAACATTTGATACTGAGCTCGTCCACGAATTTTTATGGAAGCTCGCCCTGGAAGCGCGCATGAATCTTCACGTCATCGTCCACTACGGGACGAATACGCATCACATCATTGAGGCGATTTTTAAAGCGCTTGGCCGCGCGCTTGACGAAGCCACGATGATTGACCCTCGCGTGAAAGGAATTCCATCAACGAAAGGAATGCTGTAAATGATCGGTGTCATTGACTATGGAATGGGGAACCTGTACAGCGTATCAAAAGCATTGGAGCGGATCGGAGCGGATTATATTGTATCAGAGCGGATCAGCGAGCTGCAGAAAGCGGACAGCTACATCCTGCCGGGAGTCGGCGCGTTTCGCGATGCGATGGAGATTTTAAACAAAACGGATTTAAAGACCTTTATACGGGATGCGGTCGGTGAAGGGAAGCCTCTTCTCGGGATTTGCCTCGGCATGCAGCTGTTGTTCGAGGAAAGCGAAGAACGGGGCATTACCGGCGGACTCGGTCTTTTAAAAGGGAAGGCCGTCAAGCTTGAAGCCCGAGATGAAGCGGGAAACCGCTTAAAGGTACCGCACATGGGCTGGAACCGCCTCGCGATTCACCGCGATTCACCGCTTTTGACGAAGGCTGACGAAGGCTACGCTTATTTTGTCCATTCCTATTATGTCAGCGGGATGGATGAGGAAGCTCTCTTGGCAAGCGCTGATTACGGCGTGCGCGTACCGGCCGTCGTCGGGCTTGATCATGTATACGGGGCCCAGTTCCACCCTGAAAAAAGCAGCACCGTCGGAATGTCGATTTTAAAACGATTCAAACAATTGACAGAAGAACAGAAGGTGACAGCATGAGCGGGTTTACAATATATCCGGCCATCGATATGAGAAATGGAAAATGCGTCAGGCTTGTGCAGGGAGACTATGCAAGGGAAACGGTATACGGGGATTCCCCGCTTGAGATGGCGGCATTGTTTGCAGATCAGGGGGCCGAATGGATCCACCTCGTCGATTTGGATGGCGCGAGAGAAGGCAAAACAGTCAACGATGTTCATGTGAAAGCCATCGCGGATCGATTGAATGTCAAAGTGCAGGTCGGCGGGGGCATCAGGACCGAAAAAGACGTTGATGACTATCTCTCAAATGGCGTAGAAAGAGTGATTTTAGGTAGCTCGGCCGTGTCTGATCCGGCGTTTGTCAAAAAGATGCTGAAGACGTACCAGCATCATATTGCAATTGGACTTGACGCAAGAGACGGTTTTGTCTCGACGGAAGGCTGGCTCGAAACGTCATCCGTGACGGCGGTGGAGCTTGGCAGAAAGCTGGCCGCGGAAGGCGCGGAGGTTTTTATTTTCACCGATATTGCGACAGACGGAATGCTGTCCGGACCGAACATTGACAGTACGGTAGAGCTTGCCGGAGCTACCGGAAAACAGGTTATTGCCTCAGGCGGCGTCAGCTCTCTTAGCGATTTGGAAGCTTTGGCGGCTCATGGCTCTGAAGGCGTCAGCGGCGCAATCGTCGGCAAAGCTTTATACACGAATCAATTCACCGTGCCTGAAGCGCTTGAAAGGGTGGGGACCAGGTGATTACAAAACGCATTATACCGTGTTTGGATGTAAAGGACGGCCGTGTCGTCAAAGGGATCCAGTTTCTTGAACTGAAGGACGCCGGCGATCCGGTAGAACTTGCAGAGGTGTACGACAAAGAAGGCGCAGATGAACTCGTCTTTCTCGATATTTCCGCATCGCATGAAGGAAGAAAAACGATGGTCGACGTTGTGGAAAGAGTGGCGGCAAAGCTTGCGATTCCCTTCACCGTCGGCGGCGGTATCAACCGTCTGGAAGACATGAAGACGATTTTAAGAGCGGGTGCGGACAAAGTTTCCGTCAATACGGCCGCTGTCCTTCGCCCCGAGCTGATTGCCGAAGGCGCCGGCTTTTTCGGTTCCCAATGCATCGTCGTCGCCATTGACGCCAAATACGATGAAGCTGAAGACGAATATTTCGTTTACACACACGGCGGCCGGAAAAAGACGGATCGTGACGCAGTGTCATGGGCGAAGGAAGCCGTTCAGCGGGGAGCGGGCGAGATTTTGCTGACGAGCATGGACTCCGACGGGGAGAAGAACGGATTTGACCACAAGCTGACAAAGCTCGTGTCAGAAGCGGTCCCGGTTCCGGTGATTGCCTCAGGCGGCGCCGGAAACGCCGAGCATATGAGAGCCGTGTTTGAAGAAGGCAAAGCAGATGCAGCACTCGCCGCCTCCATCTTCCACTACAAAGAAACGTCGGTTAAAGAGGTAAAAGCTTATCTAAAAGAGCGCGGGGTGAATGTAAGATGATAAAGGCAGACGAATTGAAGTTTAATGAAGCGGGTTTAATCCCGGCGATCGTCCAGGATGCAGCAAGCAAAGAAGTGCTGACACTGGCCTATATGAACAAAGAATCGTTTGAAAAAACGATCGAGACAAAGGAAACGTGGTTTTTCAGCCGTTCCCGCGGAGAACTGTGGCATAAAGGCGAGACTTCAGGCAATATTCAGCATGTGAGAGACATCCGCCTCGATTGCGACCGCGACGCTCTGGTCGTGCTTGTCGAGCCGCAGGGCCCGGCCTGTCATACGGGAAGCTACAGCTGCTTCTCATCCTTGAATGACGGCAGGGAAGCAAGCGGCGGCCGTTTCTCTATTATCAATGAGCTCGAAGCCGTCATCGCCAGCCGGCAGGCTGAAATGCCCGAAGGCGCCTATACGACGTATTTATTTCGGGAAGGCATTGATAAAATCCTGAAAAAAGTCGGCGAAGAAGCCGCCGAGGTGATCATTGCTTCGAAAAACCGCGATCATGAAGAATTGAAATGGGAGGCAGCAGATCTCCTCTATCATTTGTTCGTCCTTTTAAGAGAGCAGGCCCTTCCGCTTGATGACGTATTGAGCGTGCTGAAAAAACGCCACGAAGGATCCAAATAACGCGCGATAAAAAAATCCAGACCTTTCATGTGATCTGCACCCTGTCAAGTAGACAGTGGAAATAACTAAAACACACTAGACGGCTTTAGCCCTGTATTCCACTGGGCTGAGGCCGTTTAGTTTTTCTTGTAGACGATCGTGGTTGTAAAAGTGGATATATTCATCAATTGCGCTTTGAAGTGCCTCAAATGTCTCGTACGAATTCCGTCTGTATTTCTCGCATTTTAATTTCCCCCAAAACGACTCAATGGGGCCGTTATCAATACAGCGGCCGACGCGGGACATACTCTGTGTCATATTTGCGTTTTCAATCATCCTTCTAAACTGGTGGGACGTGTATTGAAAACCTCTGTCGCTGTGAAGGAGAGGACGTGCGTTTGGGGCTGCCTCAAGCGCTTGGTTCAAGGTTTTAAACACAAGGGCGTTATTATTGGATTTCCCCAGCACATAAGACACGACCATTCCCTCATGAAGATCTAAAATGGCACTGAGGTACGCTTTCCGATGGCCGTATTTTAGCTCTGTCACATCAGTCACCCATTTTTGATTTGGTTTGTCCGCTTTAAACTCTCGATTCAGGATATTTTCGGACACATGTTGAGGCGTCGCTTTGCCGTAACGTTTTTTCTTCCGCCGAATGACACACTCCAGCTTGGCAATTTTCATCAGCCGATAGATGCGCTTATGATTGAGGCGCTCTTTAAAGCGGCGGTTCATGTTTAAGGTCATTCTGCGGTATCCGTAGATACCGCCAATTTGTTCGTGAAGTAGCGCCATTTTGGCGATAATCTTTTCATTCTGTTTTTCTCTCGCTGAAGGTACTCGGCTCCTCCATTTGTAATACCCCTGGCGCGAAACTTCGGCAATCTCACATAACATTTGGACAGAAAAGCCTTCTTTTCGATTCAGCTCTAAAATGGCGAGATATCGATCTTCGTACCGAACCTGACTTAGAACCGCCTCCTTTTGATCTCTTCCAACTTTTTTAAGAACGCATTCTCTGCGCGCAAACGCTCATTTTCCTGTTCCAGCCGTTTGTTTTCCCGTTGAATTTTTTCTTCAGGTGTCAGTTCTTCTTCGGTTTTGCGTTTCCCTCGGTTGTCTTTTAAGGCCTCTTCTCCGCCTTCTTGATACTTTTTCACCCATTGATACACCTGTTGGTAGGAGACTTGATGAATCTCCATTGATCTGGCGTAGTCCTTTCCATGAGCTAGACAATCCTTCGCAATCTCAATCCGTTCTTCCAATGAAACGTTCTTCCGTTTGGTCATCAAACGATTCCTTCCTCTCCCGCTGTCTTTTAACGTTTTATGACCATTATAAAGCTCAACCCACTTCATGAGTACGGATTTACTGGAAATCTTATATTTTCTCGAGATTTCTCTTTGAGAGTAGCGTCCGGATAAGAAGTCTTTCACGGCATTGTATTTTAATTCTGCGGGATAGAACTTATGGCGCTTTGAACGTTCCAAACTCTCCACACCCGCCATATCATGCGATGTTCTCCATTCACGAATCGTTTCGGCATGAATGCCATATTTTTCTGCGATCTCCTTCACCGAATTATTGCCCTGATCACATTCTGATAGAATATTCAATTTTTCTTCTTTTGAAAACCATTTTCCAGCCATGAAAAAACTCCCCCAAGGCAAACAGATTTTTTTATTTCATCTGTCTACCTTTAGGGGAGCATATCAATGAGTTTGGGTTTTTTTATTAAAAAATAAGCGATCAGCCAATATAAATGTAAGGAATGGATAAGCCAAAAGTGGAAAATGAAGAGAAAATTTTCGAAACCTTGTTTTTGCTCTGTTAAGCCTACGAGAAACTATGTTATACTACTCACGGTATACAGTTTGAAATGGAGGGTATCTGTGGGAAAGTACACTTCTGAAGATCATAAAAAAGCGAGAATTGTTCAGCTTTTTCAGGATGGGCAATATCTTTATCATAAAGGGCTCAAAGCTTACAGAGAGCGAAATTTATCCCGCGCGAGCAAGCTCATACAGAGGGCGATTTTTCTTGAACCTGAAAATACGGGCATGCTGAGTCAGCTTGCCGTCATTTATACAGAGATGGGCTATTACCAGCAATCAAATGAACTATTGGACTTCATTCTAAAAAATATAAACGAAAAAATGACCGAGTGCTACTATTTTAAAGCGAACAACTATGCTCATCTCGGACTTTTCCAGGAAGCCTACAAGGCGGCGGAAACTTATTTAAAGGAAGATCCGAACGGCGAGTTCAGCGCGGAAAATGCGGAGCTCCTTGATTTATTGGATATGGGAGAAGATGATTCAGGCTACTCGGAATACGACCAGGATGATTTAATCCTCAAGCAGGACAAGGCGAAATCGCTGTTGGAAAGCGGAGAGCTTCAGGAATCGATCAAGATACTTGAAGAAATCATTGCCGATTATCCGGAATTTTGGTCGGCTTACAATAACTTGGCGCTTGCCTATTTTTACGCCGGCGATATCCAAAAAGCGAAGACGACGATTTATGACATTTTGGAAAAGAGCCACGGCAATCTGCATGCGCTTTGCAATCTTCTTATTTTCTACCATTATGAAAGAAAAGACGAAAAGGTTAGAACGCTTTCTCAGCAGCTGTCCAATATTTATCCGATGCTGCTTGAGCAGAGGTATAAGCTCGGAGCGACGCTTTCGCTTGTCGGCAGGTACGACCTCGGGTTTAAGTGGCTCAAATCTCTTTATCGCATGGGATTTGAAGGAGACGAAACCTTTTACTACTGGCTTGCCTGTTCCGCATATTTTACCGGGCGCACTCAGTTTGCCCAGACCGTGTGGAAAAAAATGCAGGAAGAGCATCCTTCTGCCGGACGGATGGAGCCGTGGAAAGAACGGATCGAAAAAGTCCCTGTTCAGCGGCCGCTTGAGGAACGCCTTGCCGCATACTACCTAAGCGGGAGAAAAGGGGAAAAAGAACTGCTGAAAGCCGTGCTCGATTCCAAAATGGCCAAAACGTCGTTTGAAGATCAGTTTGTAAGGCTCGTGCTGTACGGCGAAAACGGGACGGCCGTCACCTCAAAAGACGCTCGTCTCGCATACAGAACAGCGAAAGCGATCGAAGAAGCCGACCGTTCCGCGATCGAACAGGAAGCGATGTGTTTTTGGATATTTCATGTCATTCAGCAAATCAGGGCTTACGGGCTTCAGCTGAAAAACGCCGACGGGTTGGCCGCGGCCATCTACTTCATTTGGAAAACAGAGCATCAGGAGCGTCTGACGAAAGCCGAAACGGCAAGGCTTTTCCGAATTTCGCCAGGAACGCTTTCAAAATACGAACGTACATTAAAAGAACATCTTTAACAACAGGCTGAACCTTGGTTCATCCTGTTTTGTTTTTTGAGCAAAAATATAGCGCTTATTCATGATATTTTATAGGATATGGGTAAGGAAGAATCAAGAAGGGAATCTTATAGAAATGGACTGCTTGCCGGCGTAAGCAGCAAGAAGATTCATGAAGGAGTGAACATTGTGTCAGAAGAAAAAATTTATGACTGCATCATCATCGGAGCGGGTCCTGCAGGAATGACAGCGGCCGTTTATACATCAAGAGCGAACCTGTCAACCTTGATGGTTGAAAGAGGGGTGCCCGGCGGACAGATGGCCAACACGGAGGATGTGGAAAACTATCCGGGATTTGAAAGCATTCTTGGACCCGAACTTTCCAATAAAATGTTTGAACACGCGAAGAAGTTCGGTGCGGAGTATGCGTACGGAGACATTAAAGAAATCGTAAACGGCGATGAGTATAAAATCGTTAAAGCGGGATCAAAAGAGTTCAAAGGGCGCTCCATTATCATTGCGGCCGGCGCTGAATACAAAAAACTCGGCGTTCCCGGCGAAAAAGAGCTCGGCGGCCGCGGGGTTTCATACTGCGCGGTATGTGACGGCGCATTCTTTAAAAACAAAGAGCTCGTCGTTGTCGGCGGCGGAGACTCCGCAGTGGAAGAAGGCGTCTACTTGACGCGCTTTGCTTCAAAAGTAACGATCGTACACCGCCGCGACAAACTGAGAGCGCAAAGCATTCTTCAAGCGCGGGCGTTTGACAATGAAAAAGTCGATTTCCTTTGGAACAAGACGGTCAAGGAAATTCATGAACAAGACGGAAAAGTCGGCAAAGTGACGCTCGTTGATACCGTTACCGGCGAAGAAGAAGAATTCCGTACGGACGGCGTCTTTATTTACATCGGCATGCTGCCGCTGTCAGAACCGTTCAAAAACCTCGGCATCACAAACGATGAAGGCTATATCGTAACGAATGAGCGCATGGAGACGAAAGCCGAAGGCATTTTTGCGGCAGGCGACATCCGCGAAAAATCGCTCCGCCAGATCGTTACTGCAACAGGTGACGGAAGCATCGCCGCACAGAGCGTTCAGCATTATATTGAAGAGCTGAAGGAAAAAGAAAAGGCTGTAAAATAACGGCCGTTAATCGTCATCGTGATTTAATCGGTCTGTAACACCAGTGAAACAATTTTTGGTTATGATTAAATCAGTAATTGACCCCCTTTTATAATGAATTTTTTGGCGCGGATTTTCGATCCGTGCCCTTTTTTTATGTAAGGGTAATTTTTACATATTTTCACAATTTGTTCATATTTACAACATGAATATCAGGATTTTGCTGTAAAATAGAAGAAAAGAAGTTTTTTCGCAAACGCTTCCATTCGCGTCCTGAAGGCATGAGAGGAACCAGGCAAAAGAATCGGCGGCCCGGAAAACCGATTTTTACAGTTGGACTGCATGTTCATTGTGAGCGGGATCAGGAAACGGTATAATAAGAAAAAGAATTGTTGGAATTAAAGGATGGGTGACAGACTTGCAAAGAGTGACGAATTGTGTGCTGATTTCAGATGATCAAGTCCTTTTGCTGAAAAAACCGCGCCGGGGCTGGTGGGTCGCCCCGGGCGGGAAAATGGAAAGCGGGGAAACGGTCAGGGATGCCGTCATCAGGGAATATCGCGAAGAGACAGGCTTATACGTATTAAACCCGCAATTAAAAGGAATATTCACCTTTATCATAAAAGAAAATGATCAGGTTGTATCAGAATGGATGATGTTCACGTTCGTCGCCGATCATTATACAGGAAGTCCTGTAGAGGAGTCTGAAGAAGGGATCATTCAGTGGCATCAGGCAGGAGAGATAGAGAATTTGCCGATGGCGCCGGGTGATGGTCATATCCTTGATTTTATGCTGAAGGGCAGCGGACTGCTTCACGGCACATTTACGTATACGCCGGATTTTGAACTGCTGTCCTACCGTCTGGACCCGCAGGGCGAATAAAAAACTAGGGGGGAGAAGCATGAGTGCGAATGGAAGCCACGAAATTCAGCTGGTCATTATAACTGGAATGTCAGGCGCAGGAAAAACGGTTGCGATTCAAAGCTTTGAGGATCTCGGTTTTTTCTGTGTGGACAATCTGCCGCCGTCTCTGCTCCCGAAATTTTTGGAGCTGATGAAGGAATCAAGTTCAAAAATGAGCAAGGTGGCCCTTGTCATGGATTTGCGCGGACGCGAATTTTTCGACAGGCTGATCGAGGCTCTCGATGAAATCGGGGAAACATCGTGGATCACGCCGCGTATTTTGTTTTTAGATGCAAAGGATTCGGTTCTTGTTTCGCGCTACAAAGAGACAAGGCGGTCACACCCTCTTGCCACGACGGGACTGCCGCTTGAAGGAATCGAAACGGAACGCGAGCTTTTGGAGGAGCTGAAAGGCCGCTCGCAAATCATATACGACACATCCGATATGAAGCCGAGGGATCTTCGGGAAAAGATCGTCCAGCATTTTGCGGACGATCACGGCCGCCACACTTTTACAGTCAATGTCATGTCGTTTGGATTTAAATACGGGATTCCGATTGACGCTGATCTTGTATTCGATGTGAGGTTTCTTCCGAATCCGTATTATATCGACAGCATGAGGCCGCTGACCGGAAGGGACGAGGAAGTGTCCTCCTATGTGATGAAGTGGAGCGAAACGCAGAAGTTCCTTGAGAAGCTGACAGATCTTTTGGGCTTTATGCTTCCTTCCTACAAACGCGAAGGAAAAAGCCAGCTTGTCATTGCGATCGGATGCACAGGGGGCCAGCATCGCTCTGTGACCCTTGCTGAATACATTGCCGATTATTTTAAAAAAGACTACTATACTCATGTTACTCACCGGGACATTGAGAAGAAAAGCAGAAAATAGCATGGCAGATCAGAAAAAAATTGCGATCTTTGGCGGCGGGACAGGTCTTTCCGTTTTGCTGAGGGGATTAAAGCATCAGCCTGTAGACATCACGGCGATCGTGACGGTCGCCGATGACGGGGGAAGCTCCGGACGCTTGAGAAACGAGTTGAAAATCCCCCCGCCCGGCGATGTCCGGAACGTGCTGGCTGCATTGTCGGACGTGGAGCCGCTCGTCGAAGACCTGTTTCAGCACCGCTTTAAAAAAGGCGGCGATTTAATCGGCCATTCGCTGGGGAACTTAATTTTGGCGGCGATGACGAATATAACCGGTGATTTTTTTCACGCCGTTACCGAAATGAGCAAAGTTTTAAATGTTCGCGGAAAAGTTCTCCCGGCTGCAAATACAAGCGTGGTGCTTCACGCGGAGATGGAAGACGGACGGATTATATCCGGCGAATCGACGATTCCTTCTTACGGACAGCGGATTAAAAGGGTGTTTTTAACCCCGGAAAAAATCGAGCCCTTGCCGGAAACGATCGAAGTGATCCGGGAGGCCGATCTGATCATTCTCGGGCCTGGCAGCCTCTATACGAGCATTTTGCCCAATCTGCTCGTCCCGAAGATCGGAGAGGAAATTTTAAACGCATCAGCGAAAAAGGTCTATATTTGCAATGTGATGACACAGCCTGGAGAAACGCTGTACTACAGCGCTGCCGATCACGTAAACGCCCTGAATCAGCACATGGGCGGACCTTTTATCGATACGATCCTCGTCAATTCAGAGGAAATCCCGGAAGATATTCGGGAAAGATACGCAAAAGAATCGGCCCAGCCTGTTCAGTTCAACATAGACGTTCTGTCTAGCATGGGACTTGAAGTGATCAAAGATCAAATCGTGACGTATGAAAACGGCGTGATCCGCCATGATACGCATAAAGTCGCTTCGCTTCTTGTTGATTTGTTAAAAGAATAGCAGGCCTTGGAATGGGGGTGTCTAAACATGTCATTTGCATCGGAAACGAAAAAAGAACTTACAAACCTGGAAGTCAAGGATTGCTGCGCGAAAGCGGAACTCTCCGCCCTCATTCGGATGAACGGTTCACTTTCTTTTTCAAACAGAAAGGTTGTTCTCGATGTCCAAACCGAGAACGCGGCCATCGCAAGAAGAATTTATACATTGATCAAAAAACAATATGAGGTTTCGGTCGAACTGTTGGTTCGAAAAAAGATGAGACTGAAAAAAAATAACGTCTACATCGTGCGTTTGATCGAAAACGCAAAGTTCATCCTTGAAGATTTAAAAATACTCGGAGAGAACTTTGTCATCGTGAGAAACATTTCAGAGGAACTGGTCAAAAAAAGGTGCTGCAAGCGATCTTATATGAGAGGGGCTTTTTTGGCCGGAGGGTCTGTCAACAATCCTGAGACCTCTTCGTACCATCTCGAAATTTTTTCGCTGTACAAAGAGCATAATGACTCATTATGCAGGCTCATGAACCAGTTTCGCTTAAACAGCAAAACGCTTGAGCGGAAAAAGGGATATATCACTTATCTGAAGGAAGCCGAGAAAATCACCGAATTTTTAAACGTGATCGGCGCACACAATTCTCTGCTTCGCTTTGAAGACGTCCGGATCGTGCGCGACATGAGGAACTCGGTGAACCGCCTCGTCAATTGCGAAACCGCAAATTTAAACAAAACGATCGGCGCTTCTCTCAGACAGGTGGAAAACATTAAATTCATCGATGAGAAAATCGGTCTTGAAGCTTTGCCCGAAAAGCTGCGGGAAATCGCACAGCTCCGCATCGATTACCAGGAAGTGACCTTAAAAGAGCTCGGGGAAATGGTCGCGAGCGGAAAAATCAGCAAGTCGGGCATCAATCACCGTCTTAGAAAATTGGACGAAATTGCCGAACAGCTGCGGCTGGGACAGCCGGTTTCTTTAAAATAATGCAGGGAGTGGGGGAGATCGCATGGTTCAACAAAAAGTGGAAGTCCGTTTGAAAACGGGACTGCAGGCGCGTCCTGCAGCATTGTTTGTTCAGGAAGCCAACCGCTTCCAATCAGACATTTTTCTAGAAAAGGGAGATAAGAAAGTGAATGCCAAAAGCATTATGGGACTGATGAGTCTGGCCGTCAGCACCGGATCGGAGGTCACCCTGATCGCCGACGGAACTGATGAGCAAGACGCCCTTAAGGTATTGACTGATTATGTCCAGGAAGAAAGCTAAACTCCCGTCGGGGTTTAGCTTTTTCATTCACAATGGGAAAGGAGATTCGCGATGACTGCTATGCTTGATGCATTATATAAAAGGATTGGATACCCGCCGGGTCAAGGCGTTTCTTTTGCCGATCTGCCGGAGTTTTTGTCTTTGATTGCTTTGCAGTTCCCTTTTGAAAACGGGGCGGTCTTGAATAAAGAACGGATTCCGATGACGAAAGAAGGCCTGACGGACGCCTTGCTGAACAACAAACGCGGCGGTTTGTGCTATGATTTGAACGCCTTTCTTTATTATGTGCTGAAGGAAATCGGCTTTTCCGTTCAGCTTGTTCAGGGAACCGTCTTCCATCCTCAGGAAGGAAAGTGGGCGCTGACGGGAACGCACGTCGCCGTCATCCTTCAGGAAGGAAATGAGACCTATCTTCTGGATACCGGTTTTGGGGCCAATCTTCCGCTGAAACCCGTTCCGTTCACAGGCGAGTCCGTTTCGTCGAAAACAGGCGTTTACCGCATCAGAAAAGCGAAGACGGAAAAAGGAGACTACCTTCTTGAAATGGATAAAGGAAAAGGATGGCAGACGGGCTATGCGTTCACGCTGGAGCCGATCGATGAAGCGGTGCTTGCCGATGTCCGCGATGCGATTTTTGACCATGAAGACTCGCCGTTCAACAAAAATCCGCTTGCGTCCAAGCTGACAAAAGACGGAAAATTAATTTTGTCGAAAGATCATTTCACAAAACACTCAGACGGCGGCATTTCAAAAGAAGCCATTCAACAAGAGGAATTCAGGAAGATTTTTGAAGACGCATTTTTTGACTGAAACATTCCGGAAGCAGACGGGACGCGGGCGTGGCCGTGTTCATTCGATCGGCAAAAGAAACAGCCCATCCAAAGCGCACCGTCTGTTTCTGGCGGCGTGAACACGCAGGGCCCTTCTTTCCCATCTCAGTAAATCATATTTTCCATGAAAGGTGACAAACATGTACAACATATTCATCGCGGAGGATGATGAACAGATCGCTTCCATACTGTGCAATCATTTGCAAAAATACGGCTATCATGTCAGCATGGCTCAAGAATTCGACCGGATAAAACAGGAAGTTATCGAAAAACAGGCCGATTTGGTGCTCTTGGATATTAACCTCCCGTATTTTGACGGGTTTTATTGGTGCCGGCAAATCCGCGCCGTTTCCAATGTGCCGATCATTTTCATTTCAGCCCGGACTGATGAATTGAATCAGGTAATGGCGATTGAGCATGGCGGCGATGATTATATGACAAAGCCGTTTCACCTTGAGGTTGTCCTCGCTAAAATGAAAAGCGTGCTGCGCCGGACATACGGCGAATACTCATCCGATCTCCATCAGGAGACACAGATGATGGAGCTCGGCGGTTTGTACATATATCCTGATCGGTTTGAAGCGGAATGCGGGAACAAGCGCATCTCTCTTTCCCAAAAGGAATTTCAGCTTTTATCGATCTTTGTGAAGGAGCACGGCCGCATCGTCTCGAGGGACGAGCTGCTCGAAGCGTTGTGGGACGAAATCGAGTTCGTTGATGACAATACGCTGACCGTCAATGTGAACCGGTTAAGAAAAAAACTCAGTGAACTGGGAATTGACGATGCCATCGCAACCGTCCGGGGGCAGGGGTATCGGTTTTCTATGGATCGGAAGGATGAATAGGATGTTCAAGACATATTTACGCGATCGGGCGTGGCTCATTCTGTTTTCGCTGCTGGGCATCGTTTTTGCCGTTGCCGCGGTATGGCTCGGCGCTTTTGAGAACGGCGGTATTTCCGGAGCGAACATCTGCTATGTATTCGTATTGATGACCGCTTTTCTTATCGCGGGGTTAGCCATCGATTACGGCAGGCAGCGATCTTTTCTTCTTCAATTAAAAAAACAGCATCTAGACGTCTCAGAGATGCAGACGGGGGAAGCGCTTAAAGCCTATCATCCGCAAACGGAAGAGCAGCGGATCTGGACTTCGCTGATTGCCAAAATCAATAAATCATACAGGGAAAAGCTTGCCCGCAACTCAAGGCAGCGCCAGCAGCACGTCGATTTTACCAATCAATGGATTCATCATATGAAAACACCCGTCTCCGTCATTTCGCTTCTTATACAGGAGGGGAGAAAACAGTCTGATCCAGCGTCACTCCGCACTGTACTCGGTGATATTGAAGAGGAAAATGAACGGTTTCGCCGCGGATTGGACATGATGCTTCATATGGCGAGGCTTGACCATTTTGCGATTGATGTGAAGCCTGAGAAAATAGACGTCGTCCGCTTGCTGAGGGATATCATCAATGAGGAGAAGCGGCAGTTTATCAAACGGCGCCTCTTTCCGAAATTAGAGACACCGGACGAGAGCGTGATCGTTTACAGCGACAAAAAATGGCTGACAGTCGTCTTTCAGCAGATCATATACAATGCGTTGAAATATTCGCCCCAGCAAAAGGGGGAAGAGATTATATTTGCAGTTGAACAAACGGGCGATCAGACGTCCGTTTCTGTTATAGACCGGGGGATCGGAATCCCGGCGCACGATCTTCCGCGCATTTTCGCTCCTTTTTTTACCGGGGAAAACGGGCGGACGCAAAAAGAAGCGACGGGAATGGGGCTCTATTTGTCAAAAGAGATTTGCGGCCATTTGGGACATGAGCTTAGCGCTCTTTCAAAGCCCGGAGAGGGAACGGCCGTGACGGTTTCCTTTACGAGCAGCACCCTTCACGGCAATGTGACAGAATTGTAAGGTTGGCCGCCCGGTTTGCAAGGTAATTCGATGGGAGTTGTTTTCGCTCCTTTTTATAATAAAAGAAAAAAAGGAGAAGGAAACAATGAACATATTGGAAACAAGGCATTTATCAAAAACGTATTTTTCGCAGAAAGGCGGCTTTTCGCATCAGGCGCTGGACGATTTTAATATATCGGTTGAGAAAGGTGAATTCGTAGGGGTGATGGGACCTTCCGGGAGCGGAAAAACGACGCTTCTCAACCTTCTGGCGACGATTGACGAGCCGACAAACGGCGATTTGATTATTAACGGTACAAATCCGGGCAAGCTGAAAGACCATAAGCTCGCTTTATTCCGCAGGCGCGAGCTCGGCTTCATTTTTCAAGACTTTAACCTCCTTGAAACATTGACGATCAGGGAAAATATTCTTTTGCCGCTTGCGTTGGATAAGGTGCGCTTAAAGGAAATGGAACAAAAACTGATGGATCTGGCGGGAACGCTGCAGATCGACCACATTCTCAATCACCGCACATACGAGGTATCCGGAGGACAGCAGCAAAGGGCGGCCTGCGCCAGAGCGATGATTCATGAGCCTGCTCTCATGTTGGCGGATGAACCGACGGGCAACCTTGATTCAAAGTCTGCCAAGCAAGTGATGGATTCATTGACGAAATTGAACCGCGAAAAACAAGCGACGATTTTAATGGTGACCCACGACCCGACCGCCGCAAGCTTTTGCGAACGGATCGTCTTTATTAAAGACGGCAGATTTTTCTCGGAAATCCGCAAAGGGACAAACCGGCAGGATTTTTATCAGAGCATTCTTGATACGTTAAGCGTCCTGGGAGGTGATTTTCATGAACATGAGAACCATCGCCCGTAAGAACGTTCAAGGCAATCTTCAGCGTTATTTGGCTTATTTTTTAAGCTGTGTGTTTACCGTTTCCGTGTTTTTTATTTTTTCTTCGTTTATTTATCATCCCGATGTAACGGAGGATAACATTTACGGAGGACAAACTGTAAAGGTTTGCCTTTATGCTGCTGAAGTGGTTATTATCGTATTTTCCGTCTTTTTTATCATGTATTCGAATTCCGCATTTTTGCAGGCGAGAAAAAAGGAATTTGGTTTATTAAGTTTGTTCGGTACATCAAAGCTTCAATTGCGCAAAATGATTTATTACGAACAGACGATCATTTCTTTCGTTTCGATCGCAGCCGGGATCGGCATCGGGCTTTTATTTTCAAAGCTGTTTTTCATGGCGATGACGGCCTTGATGGATGTAAAGGCTCCGATTTCGTTTATGGTCGTTCCGAAGGCTTTGATTATCACGGCAGCCGGCTTCGGCATCCTCTTTCAGACACTGACGATTCTGTCATTAACGCGGATTCGCAAGCTTCAAATCATCGACTTGTTAAAAGCGAAACAGCAGCCGAAAGGAATGCCCGCTTATTCCAAATGGCTCACCGTCCTTTCGGTGCTTTGCCTCACCGGCTGTTATACAATCGCGGCAACGGCCGGGTTGGTTGACATGGTCTTTCGGGTGTTTCCGATTTTGATCCTTGTCCTGATCGGGACATATTTCTTTTTTACGCAAAGCAGCGTGGCGATTTTTCGCAGCTTGTATAAGCATAAAACAAGCTTTTACAGCGGAACGAACATCATTACCCGCTCCAATATCATGTTTCGCCTGAAAGATTATGCGCGGATGCTGTTTTTGACGTCGATCATTACAGCCGTGATTTTAACGGCGACAGGTGTTATCTACATGTTCTACGCCGATCTGAAAAATCAGGGGGAAACCGGCTTTTCGCAGGCCGTGGCATGGGTTGAGCAAGACGCTTCGGCATACCATGTCATCAAACCGGAAATGGTGGAAGACACTCTTAAAGATGCGGGCGCCTCTGTTCAGTATCGAATCGAGGTGACGGGGATTCCTGTCACATTCAACACGAAACAGCGGAAAAATGAAGGCGTGATGATTTCTGAAAAAGACTATGATAAGGCTGCCGAAAAAAAGCATCTCCCGCCGGCACAATTGAAAAAGGGAGAGGCGTTTATCAATCTTCCGTTCCACTATGGGAATACGGGATATTTTGAAACAGGGAAACCCGTGAAGATCAAAACGGCAGCCGGGAAGAGCCTCGTGTTAAAAATGGAAAAAGAGCGGGATAAAGGAATTCTTTTCAATATGGGAAGAGCGAGTAAATTAATTGTCGTCGACCAGGAAGCGTATGAGAAAGCAGCTGAAGCGGTGCCCCTTAACAAACAGATGAGAATCATAGGCTATGAGCTTAACGATTGGGAACATCAAGTCAAAGCATCTGAAAAGCTTGAGCAAATGGTGCCGAAGGAGCAAAAAGATTCGTTTCAGGTCAGGGCGCCGGGCTATCAAGTGATGAAGCAGGCGACGGCGCTTACGCTGTTTATCGGGCTGTTTATCAGCATCGTGTTTTTCGTGGTCCAAGGGAGCATGATGTATTTGCGGCTTTTCACCGAAATCGAAGATACGCGGATTCAAGTGTTTGCGCTGCGGAGAATCGGCGTAACGAAAAAGGAAATCCGGGCAATTCTCGGAAAGCAAATGGGATTTCTCTTTTTCATTCCGTTTGTCGCAGGCTCCATCCACGCTGCGTTTGCGTATAAGGCTCTAAGCAATATGCTCAAGTCCAATCTGTTTTTCAGCGCCGTGACGGTCATAGGCATCTATTTTCTCTTTCAGGCGGCGTATTACATCATCACTCGAAAAGTCTATGAACGGGCCGTTATGAAGAATATGAATATATAAAAAAAGTGAACTGATTCAATATTGAATCAGTTCTTTTTTATAGAAATATGGAACACGCGTTCAAACTCTTTTTCTCCTTTAGTCGTGATGGAAACGGCTCTTGAGAGCGGACGGCGCTCGATCCAGCCCATGCGGATAAAGGCGTCGAGCAGCGCGGAGCCTAAAGCGCCGGCCAAGTGGTAGCGCCTTTCGCTCCAGTCAAGGCATCTATGGCAAAAAGAGCGGCGCTTTCTTTTGACCTCCCGTACATCGATGCCAAGTTCCTTGAAGCATGATTCGCCCTTTTCAGTGACGGTAAAAGCTTCTTCATTTTCTTTTAAAAAGTCCATGCTGACGAGCTGTTCGGCAAGTTTCACGCCAAGCGTTCCGGCCAGATGGTCGTAGCATGTCCGGGCTTTTCTGATCGCCCGGTCCTCTGCTGATTGGCGGAAGGACCTGATTTCCCCCGGCGGCGCCGCCAGAAGAAGAGTTTCCAGTATCCGGGCGGTTTCCGAATGTTTAAGCCGGTAGTAGCGGTGCCGTCCCTGCTTTTGGCTGACCACCATATCCGCGTCAGCCAGCTTGGCAAGGTGGAAGCTGGCGGTTTGCTGTTTAACGCCGGCAAAGCCGGCAAGCTCGGAGGCAGTATAAAAACGGTCATCAAGCAAAGCGGTTAACATCGCAGCGCGCGACGGATCAGTGATAAGCTTGGCTGCCTCTGCAATATTCGGGGTGACGTTCATATCGATCCCTCCAATATGTAATCCATATTTCGATGATAATCGATATATTAATGGATTACAATCAAAACAGATAAGGAGGAAAAAACATGAACAAACGAACCAAAGAAATCGAACCAAGCATATTGTACTATGGGATGCCGGTAATTTTGCTCAGTACGCAAAACGAAGACGGCTCTGTGAATCTCAGCCCGCTTTCGTCTTCATGGGCGCTCGGGGACTGTGTGGTCATCGGAGTATCAACGGAAGGTAAAGCGTTTGAAAATATCGAAAGACAGAATCAGTGCGTGATCAATGTGCCTGACCCGTCATTATGGAGAAACGTAGAGGAACTGGCGGCCTTTACAGGGAAAGATCCAGTGCCCGAAGCGAAAAAACGGCTCGGCTACACATATTGCAAAGAAAAGTTCGCAGCCAGCGGTTTGACGCCGTCTCCGTCTCAATTCGTCAAACCGGACAGAGTTGCCGATTGCCCGATTCAAATCGAAGCCGAGGTCAAAACGGTCCGCATTCCCGAACATACGCCGTTCTTTGCCGTGGTTGAAACTAAGGCTGTGCGCGTGCATGTTCATGAGAACATCATCAAAGGGACAAACCACATCGATCCTGAAAAGTGGAGTCCCCTGATTTATAATTTCCGGCACTATTTCGGATTGGGGATGGAGCTCGGCAAAACGTTCCGAGCCTAGCGCCCGTCCTCCTTTAATTCCTTCACGACATCGCGCGGCTGTTTGCCTTCTAGGCCGTCAATCAGGTTTTTGACGGCGCTTTTCAGCATGTTGACATGGGTAATGCGGGTTGATGATCCGATGTGGGGCACGAGCGTCGCATTTGGAAGGCTTAAGAGCGGATTGTCCGATTCAATCGGCTCTTTCTCAAATACATCTAGTCCGGCGCCTTTAATCCATCCATCTTTCAGCGCTTTGATCAGCGCCTTTTCGTCAACGGTCTGACCGCGGGAAATATTAATGAAAACAGCGGACTGTTTCATTTGCTTAAACTCGCGTTCCCCTATGAGATGGAACGTGTCTTTTGTCAGCGGTGTAATCAGGACGATGAAGTCTGACCGCTGTAACAGTTCGTTGAAATCGGTGTATACCGCTCCGGTTTTTTTCTCGGCTTCCGGTTTGCGGCTTCGGCTGTAATAGAGGACGTCCATGTCAAAGCCAAATGCGGCCCGCTTGGCAACCTTTTCGCCGATCCGCCCCATTCCGATGATTCCGAGTGTCTGGTGATGGACATCTGTGCCAAACAGACTTTCATCATCTTCGGACTTCGTCCATTTTCCCTCGCGCACATAGCGGTCAAGCTCTGCGATCCGGCGCGCTGTAGAAAGGATCAGCCCAAATGCGAGGTCTGCGACCGTATCATCAAGGACGTGCGGCGTATGCGTGCCGATCACAGATTTTTCTTTCATGGCTTCGATATCAAAATTATCGTACCCTACGGAGTTATTGCTGACGATTTTCAGTTTCGGCGCGCTGCATAATAATTCACGGTCGATTTTTGTTCCAGATGTTAAAAGGCCTTCAGCTTCCTTGATGTTCTCAAGCAGCACGCGTCTCGGAATGCGCTCCCTTGACGTCCAGATGTCATATGTGCAGTGTTCGGCAAGCATCTCTTCGACTTCTTTCGGAATCGGCTTTGTAACGTATACAAACGGCTTCATCTGCATCCTCCTTCAAAATATGCTGTACTGTCATTATAGAGGAAAAATCGATACTGCAAAAATCGAAGTTCGCTAAGAAATGCAGGACTATCAGATCATTTATGCGATTTTTCAATCTCGGAGACGATTAATGAAATTTTTTAATTTATTTTAATGCATTTTTTTGACTATAAATTCAGAAGTCCGCTCTGTCAGTCGTTTTTAATTGTGTTTTTATAGGCGGACAAAAGCGTAGATTTTATTATTTTAGAAAGATATAAAATGTGATGTATTAAATTTCAGTACATTTTTAGTGAATTTTCGCAATCGAACCAAAATTCAAAAACCGTGTGCTATAATTCATACGTGCAACAAATTCAAGGTCACATGACTATGAAAAGGAGTGAGAGAAATGGCTAACTTATCTTCCATTTTGAAGCACAATCAGTCTTTTGTAGAGGAAAAGAAATACGAGTTTTACGAAACGACGAAATTTCCCGAGAAAAAACTTGTGATTTTGACATTATGGATACCCGATTATTGGAATTGCTCCATCATGCCATGGGTTTGAAAAATGGAGACGCAAAAATCATTAAGAATGCAGGGGCCGTTGTTTCTCATCCTTTTGGCAGCGTGATGCGGAGCATCCTTGTAGCCGTATATGAGCTGCAAGCAGAAGAGGTCTGTATCATCGGGCATCACGAATGCGGCATGGCGAGTCTGAATGCTTCAGCGATCTTTGAAAAAGCCAGACAGCGCGGGGTGAAGGCAGAGTGCCTGGAGCTGCTTGCAAATGCTGGCATCGATTTGGATTCGTGGATGACAGGCTTTGACAGCGTTGAAGACAGTGTCAAGTACAGCGTGAAAATGGTGCGGAATCATCCGCTTATGCCGGAAGACGTTCCGGTACATGGATTGGTTATCGATCCTAAGACAGGCTGTTTGGAAGTTGTAGAAGATGGTCAGAAAAATGTTTCGCTTTCAGGAAATACGGGTTGATCATGAAGGGGAGGATGTCATTACATGCTACGTTTTTCCGGCAGATTTGGGTTATAACCTAAAGCGATTTCAAAAAGATATCGTAGCGGGGATGGTCGTAGGGATCGTCGCAATTCCGCTCGGAATGGCGTTTGCCATCGCCTCCGGCGTGAAGCCGGAGCACGGTCTTTACACTGTGATCGTGGCCGGTATATTAATATCGCTGCTCGGCGGCTCCAAATACCAGATCGGCGGGCCAACGGGCGCATTCGTGCCGATTTTATTCGGGATCGTTCTGCAATACGGCTTCGAAAATTTATTAATCGCCGGTTTTATGGCAGGAGCGATATTGGTCATTTTGGGGCTGCTGAAGCTTGGCAAGATCATTAAGTTTATTCCCCGACCGGTGATCATCGGCTTTACCGCCGGAATCGCGGTCATCATTTTTACCGGGGAAATCGCCAAGTTTTTGGGCTTGAGAGATGTTGAAAAGCACGAAAGCTTCTATATGAATATGAGAGAGGTTGTCATCAACTTAGATACGTTCAGCTTTTACAGCATTTTGACGGCCGTCGTATCGCTCTTCTTCGTGCTGTTCACTCCGAAGGTTCTGCCTAAAGTTCCCGGAGCGCTAGCCGGCTTATTGGTATCAACGCTGATGGCGGCGACGCTTTTTCCCGAACAAGTAGTGACAATCGGCTCTGCTTACGGGGAAATACCGCGCAATTTGCCGAGCTTCCAATTCCCCGAGCTATCGCTGGAAAAGATCATATATTTGCTGCCGCCGGCTTTGGCGATAGCAATGCTGGGGGGAATCGAATCGCTGCTGTCAGCGATGGTCGCCGATAACATGAAAGGGACAAGGCATGACAGCAACAAAGAGCTGGTCGGACAGGGAATCGCCAACATGGCTGCGCCGCTTTTCGGCGGCATACCGGCGACCGGAGCGATCGCCCGCACGGCGACAAACATCAGGACAGGCGCTGCTTCGCCGGTATCAGGCGTGGTCCACGGCGTATTCGTTCTGCTCGTGCTGCTGTTGTTTGCTCCGTATGCATCCCTTATCCCGCTTGCAAGCATGGCGCCGATTTTGATGGTAGTCGCCTGGAATATGAGCGAACGAAAAGAGTTTGCCAACATTTTGGGGCTCAAAAATTCTGATTCTGTCGTCCTCGTTGTTACGTTTCTGTTAACGGTGTGGCAGGATCTCGTTTTCGGGGTAGCCGGCGGCATTTTATTGGCGATCGTCACCTTTATCGCAAGGATGAGCCAATCGTTCCGCATTAAAAAAGATGCAGCCGAGTCACTCGTTCCGGCTGCGGCTTCTGCAGAGGAGAAAACGTTTCATCGGTCAGTCAGCATCTACACGGTTGAAGGCCCGCTGTTTTTCGGTTCTTCCAATTCCTTGGAGGATTCGATCTTAAATAAAAAGCATATGCCAAAACTGTTGATCCTGCTGATGAATAAAGTCGACTATATGGACTCATCTGCCGAAGGAAGCCTGATGACGATCGTCAACCGTGTGCACCAGCAACACGGGAAGGTCATGATCGTCGGACTCCAGCCACAGCCGCGGGAGCTTCTTCATAAAACGGGGCTGTTTCATAAAATCGGCAAGCAGCACTTTGTCGATCGCCCTGAGCAAATCTTTGACATCACATAGTAAAAACGAAGCCGCCTGTTCTGTGAACAGGCGGTTTTTCACAGGCTCACTTTCACATAAGCCCCTTTTTCCATTGCATCGGCAGCGGTTTCCGTCATCTGGCGCACATTCTCGGAAAGGGTGGAGGCGGGTGTTTTTCTGCCGTCTTGGATCACTTTCGGATCGATCAGCCTCTTTTTCAATGTTTGATGAAAGGTGAAATCGTTTGGTCCGCCTTGTTTGACGCGCTGTTTCGCCGTGCTCAGCTTTTTCAGTTCGCCTTTGAGGCCGGGGCTTTCATTTAAGACCGCAATCAGTTCATCATCTGTTTTGAGAATATCGTCTTTCGTGATCAAGCGCATCTCGAGCGCCTGCTTCAGCACTTTGCTCACCAATTTCAGTCCGTACAAATTTAACGGGTGCATAAAAAAATCGACGACTTCCCGATAATAAAGGCGCGTAAACCATTCGGCAGCGCTGGTGGAAGTGCAGCATATTTCCCCTTCAAAAACGATCAGTCCGGTTTCGATAAACTCCGCAATTTCGTCCTTCTTCGCAAAGCCGTAGGCAAGGGAGTCGCGCAGCGTATAATCGATGCGGTCTGCACACAAGGAGGGAGCGGGCTGTTCCAGAAGCGTCCATTTGCTGTCGTCGTATAGTAACTTCTCGTGGCTGAATCCGTATGTATGTAGAATATCCGGTATGTCGGAATGTCTGACCCATCCGGAAAAGATCTGTTCGTGGTAATCTTCATTTTCCATTTGAAATACATCATCAATCACATGGGAAAATGCCGTATGTGACACATCATGGAGCAAACCGGCTATTTGTTCCTCAAGGCTTCCGCCAAGCTTTCGGATCAGCAGCATGACACCGAGGCTGTGTTCGTAGCGGGTGACATTCCACCCGGGATGTACGAGAAAGCTCGCCCCGCCTTGATGGATTCCTTTAAGCCGCTGAACGCCTCCTGAGCGGATGAGCTCGTCCAGCACGGGCTCTACATCGGCTTCTCCGTACAGGCGGTCATTGATCTTCACGATGTTTCACCTTTAAACCGCTCTGTCAGCTTTTTCCGGTGTGCTGCCATCATGTCTTCAAGGGATATGTCATACATTCCTGCAAGCATAATCAGATTCCCCATCACATCACCCATCTCCTCGACGAGTTCCCGCTTTAATTCGCCGGCGGAGCGCTTCGTCTCATCGGGACGGTCCCTGCCGATTTCATAGGCTCTGACGGCTCTTGCCAGCTCGCCCGCCTCCTCCATTAAAAAACCGATTCTAATAAAAGGGCCGTACTCGCTCCAGCCTCTTTTTTGATAAAACTCTTTCGTCCATTGTTCTGCTTCTGTTATCATGACGATACACTCCCATTATAAAAAAATTCATTTATATTATCGCACACGGAACAAACAATATATAGTACAATGTTAGTTGTTTTAATCAATATCTTGAGTTGGAGTGAGCTGAATGAAAACGGTATGCGTCTATTCGGGGTCAAATATGGGTGAAAACCCGGAATACAAGAAAAAAGCAGCAGAGCTCGGGGCTTACATAGCCGAGAAAGGACTCCGTCTCGTATACGGCGGTTCAAGGATGGGATTGATGGGTGTGATCGCCGATACCGTGCTGGAAAACGGCGGTGAAGTGACCGGCGTCATGCCGAAGGGCCTTTTTCAAGGCGAGGTCGTCCATCAGCGTTTAACAGAGCTGGTGGAAGTCGGCGGAATGCATGAACGCAAAGCGAAAATGATGGAACTCTCTGACGGGTTTATCGCCATGCCCGGCGGATTCGGCACTTTTGAAGAATTATTTGAAGTGCTTTGCTGGGCGCAAATCGGCATACACCAAAAACCGATCGGGCTTTATAACATCAGCGGGTACTTTGAGCCGCTGCTCGAAATGCTGAAGCACAGCGTTCAAGAAGGCTTTTCAAACGAGTCGCACCTGAAGCTGATCTATGCATCATCAAACCATGAGCAATTGATCGACCAGATGAACGAATATCGTTATCCGGTGTTAGAGAAAAAGTGGAAAGAATTATAGAATACATAAGGCAAAGGGGGACGGGGATATGAAAAAGAAGCGGAATGTCGGTTTGCTGCTGTTTGATGAGGTGGAAGTGCTCGATTTCGCCGGACCGTTTGAAGTTTTTTCAGTAACTGCGGGCAGCGGAGAAGAGCGCCCGTTTGAGGTCAAAACGATCTCGGAAACAGGAGAAGCGGTGACGGCAAGAAACGGATTGACGGTCGTGCCTGATTTCTCAATCGGGAATGCCCCGCATTTTGACATATTGATCGTTCCCGGCGGCCCCGGCGCGCGAAACCGTGAAGTTTACAATGAACGGCTCACCGGCTGGATCAAAAAAGAAGCCGGACATACAGAGCTTTTGCTGTCCGTATGTACGGGAGCGCTCCTTCTGGCAAAAACCGGTTTATTAAACGGAAAAAGCGCGACTACGCATTGGGCGAGCTATGACAGGCTCGAGCAGGAGTTTCCGGAAGTGAACGTGGTTCGGGGCGTGAAATTCGTTGATGAAGGAAATATCGTCACCTCAGGGGGGATTTCCGCCGGAATCAATATGTCTTTCCATATCATCAAACGGCTGCTTGGGGAAGAAACGGCACGGCAAACGGCAAAGCGGATGGAGTATGACAGCCCGTTCGGAACATAAAAAAGAGCCTCCGGGGAAACCCCGGGAGCTCTTTTTGCCCTATACTTCAGCGCGTCGTTACCTGCGCGTCAGGATTTTATCGATTAAGCCGTATTCTTTTGCTTCTTCAGCCGATTTAAAGTTGTCGCGGTCAGTGTCGCGCTCAATGATTTCAAGCGGCTGTCCAGTGCGTTCCGCAAGAATTTTGTTCAGCTTGTCGCGCAATGAAAGAATGCGTTTTGCGGCAATTTCGATTTCAGTCGCCTGACCTTGAGCTCCGCCGAGCGGCTGGTGAATCATCACTTCACTGTTTGGAAGGGCATAGCGTTTCCCTTTCTCACCTGCAGCAAGAAGGAACGCACCCATGGATGCCGCCATTCCCGTACAAATCGTGGAGACTTGCGGCTTAATAAGCTGCATCGTATCATAGATCGCCATACCGGCCGTAATGGAGCCGCCCGGGCTGTTAATGTAGATGCTGATATCTTTTTCAGGATCTTCCGCTTCAAGGAACAAAAGCTGTGATACAATGGAGTTCGCAACATTGTCATCGATTGCCGACCCTAGCATAATGATGCGGTCTTTCAGCAGGCGTGAGTAGATGTCATATGCTCTTTCCCCGCGATTCGTCTGTTCAATGACTGTAGGTATTAAATTCATAATGCTCCTCCTTCACCTTAAAAGGTAAGTATGTAGTTTAATCATACATTTTTGGTCAATAAAGGTCAAACAAAAAGCGTTTCCCCAAACGTTATGATCTGTGTACCATTTTTCCCAAAATGACAAAGATTCAAACGGCATGCGGAAATCTAAATTTCTTCAGTACGTTTTGCATGATAAGAAAAAAGGTTGAAATTTGAAAGAAGATCGAGTATAATAATCATTGCTGACGCATAAAGAACATAACGTGCGCTCGTAGCTCAGCTGGATAGAGCGGTGGTTTCCGGTACCACGTCTGCCGGGGGTTCGAATCCCTCCGAGCGCGTCATATAAAGTCAGGGAAACAAGGGTTTGGCATGGTGCCGCCCTTGTTTTTTTATACATCAAACCAATCATTGTCTATCGCATTTTTAATTTCGTCCAACATAAATTCGTAGAAGTGATCTGCCATATGATAGATTCCTTCTTCGTACGCGCTCCAATTGACGACCGGACATTCTCCGTCCTTCATCTTTTCGGTATCAAGGCAATAGCAGTATTCATCAACATCCTGGATGATGACATACCCTTTTGGAATACGAAAAGACTTGAATGAATGATGGTACGCCAAGATGTCACGGCATCCGTTGATATCAAGTTCATGGCCGCCGCCGCCGAACTCTTTTAAAAACCATCTGAAGCTTTGAGGAAATGTCACTTGAAGCTCTTTTTCAGTTGCTTGAATGTCTTCTTCGCTTTGCTTTTCAAACGTATGTTCACGATGATGCTCTTTTAACAGTTGCCTAATTTTATTTTTGTATGTTTCCAATTGAATCCCCCCCGCAGGACCATTTTAACAGCTTTAATCATTTACATCCATTTGAAGCGTGATGCAATACATAAAAATACGCTCCACTCGGATCCCGCATCATCAGGGAGAGAAATTGAAACAGACTGGGCGCGGATTGAAGGAAAAAAGGGGAAAGACAAGGGTTTCATCATGCCCTTGTCTTTTTTCGCTGAGTGTCACTGAAAGTGTTTGATTTTCAAATGTTCAAAAACGGCTATCCCGTTTTCGGCAAACAGGGTGATGCCTTGATCGTGCAAGCCGGGAAAAGCCTGATTTGAATGAACAACCCGGCCGTCGTCAACGAACATTTCCACCGTTGTTTTATCGACGATGATCGTGACATGGACCTTTTTGTTGTTTGCATCAAACGGCGCTTTGCTTTCAATGTAAGTGCGGCTTTTGTCGGGCTGTTTCGTAAAGCCTCTGTTCACATAAGAGTATCCGTCTTCCGCGCATATTCCCGCATCAATGTGGCGCTTTCCGTCAGCCGATTCCCTGAGCCTCAATCCGATATTTTTAGCGTCAGACCAGGAGATATCTGCGTCAAGCATGTAGGTATCTCCTTTGACAGACAGCGTTTTTGACCCGTTGACTTCGATTTTTTCAAACTCATCGGTTGAAACGGTTAATTGGTCTAATTGGCTGATAGGCTGCGATGCGAGGCTGTATGTATTCCCGCCGTCGTGTTTTAAGCGAATCTCCCGGACGATCGAATCTGTCCCGTTGAAGCCGTCATTCTGCGTCGGCGTATCATTTGCATAATCCCAATTATTCATCCAGGCCATGGCATAGCGCTTGTCGTATTGATCGCTGGACTCGCCGTCTTCGAAGGTCACGCCGGCATACCAGTCAAAGCCGTAGTCGAGCCATTTCGGTTCTTCTTGATCGGCCTTGAATTCCTTTCCAGTGAAGGTGCCTGTCCAATATGCATACGTATTCGGTTTGCCTGAAGGCTTGCCGTTGGCGCTCGTGCCGAGCACCCACTTATACGTTCCGTCGTCTGCCCGCATCATGAAGAGATCTGGACATTCGACCGTGCCGATGTTTTGCGTGAGAAATCCTCCTGTATACCGCCATTTCTTCAAATTATGAGATTCGTAAAAACCGATTTTCGCTCCTTCCGCCAGCGCCATTACCCATTTTTGATCCTGCTCATCCCAGATTACTTTTGGATCTCTGAAATCCACCGTACCGGGATTTGACAAAACCGGGTCGTCCCCGTAAGGAGTAAACGTTTTTCCGCCGTTTTTGCTGTACCATAAAAACTGTTCTTCTTGGCCGCTGTCTGATGCCGGCTGGGTCATAATCGCAATGACCGCTCCTTTTCCAAAGCCCGCCGTGTTCTTTGAATCAACGACGACTGATCCGGACCATGGATCACCGTTTTTGTTTGTATATTTCGGAATGGCAACTCCTTCGTCCTTCCAGTGCACCAGATCGCTTGATACCGCATGGCGCCACTCCGTTCCGCCACCGTCCGGATAATCGCGGTTGTAAAGATAATAGTAGTGGTACTGTCCGTTCATATAGACGGGCCTTTGGGGATCGTTTTTCCATTTATCCGGCGCCGTCAAATGAAACGCGGCACGGTGTGATGCGACGGTTCGGATTTCTCCCTTTTGTTCCGTCTCGCGGGCCGGCAGCAGGATTGCCGTGAAAACCCCGAGACAAGAGATAAAAACGCTTATCCGTTGATATACTTTCATATTCAAGCAAATTCCTCACTTTATGTTATAAGATGACACACGAAAAGAAAATGCCGATTGCGACCGGCATTTTCTTTTTCGCTTTATTAATCGATTGTTAATTGTCCTTGCGCCAGAATGCTGTTTTGAACGACGGATGTTTTTGACCCTTCGATGTTCAGCAAAAAGCTTGGCGCAAATGTGGAGTGATGCTCGTTCGAAATACCTCTGTTTGTGATATAGCTTGTGATCACAACTTGATTGCCTTTCGCTTGCGGAACGGCAAAGTGTGAATAAGTAAATGTGATGTCATTGTAATCCTGATCCATATGAAGTACGAGTCCGGATTTATTTAATGGCTTGAATGGCCCGGTCAGAGAATTTGATACATAGCCGAGCATATAAATATCCTTTGAACCAATGCCGTCAATCGTCATTTTTGAGCCCCTTGAATCTGTGAGCAGATACCATTTGCCGTTCATTTTAAAGAGGTTGGCGCGTTCGATTTCGTCTGTCACCGTATTGGAAGCGATCAACGGTTTCATCACTTTTTTCAAGGTGTAATCATTGTTTAATTCAACTATTCCGAGCGCACCGTTTGCCAATTCAGCGTCTTTTTTCTTCGGTCCCTGAAGCAGTTTGGTGCTTTCTTCCTTGAAGAACGATTTGTTTCCGCCGTAGTAAGCTCTGTTGAATAGAGAATCTTCGCCTTGGTAGCCGGTTTTTGTGCCTGTGTTTGCTTCAAACACGAGGTATTTATGGCCGTGGTCTTCGACATAATGCGGATCTCTCATCGTATGATTGTCGCCTGAGCTGTAGTTTCCTTCGTCAATGAACTGCTGGACGTTTTGGTATACCGTTCCGTCGGCGCCGTCAAAGACCGATTTATGGTCTTCCACGCCTTCAATTTTGAGAGTGTCTGAATCCGGCTGAGAGAAATTGACTTGAGCCGTTGTCAGCGTTTGCTTGCCGTATTGCGAGCCGGAGAACGCCGTGTAAAACAGTCGGACTTTTCCGTCTTTTGTTAATGTGGCAGAACCTGACCATTCCTGTGTTTGATATTTAAGGTACGGATCGTTAGGAACGAATTTATCGCTGTCTTTAAACACTCTGCCGGCGTTTTTCCAGCTGTCGATCGATGTCTCGCCTTTCTTTTGATAGAACAGGTAGATCGATGTATCATCGACGTTTTTCGGGTCTCCCGCCAAGGCGAATACGAGATTGTAGCCGTGGTACGTTGCCACTGTGCCGTCAGGATTTTGCAGCGGCCAGCTGTCCCAAACGTCTAAGTCGATTAATTTTCCTGAGCTGTCATATCCTTTTGCCGAAGGAATGTTTTTGATGGATGCAGGATCGAATTGAGGGACTTTAAATTGTGCGCTTTTCTGCTGTTCAGGAATTTTCAGCATATCATTTCTTGTAATGTGCGAAATTCCGTAGCTCTTCCTGTAATCTTTCGTTTCGGTTTCTTTGGCAAAAGCCTGTGTTGCTCCTCCTGTCAGCAGTGCGGCTGCAAAGGTTAGGGCTGCTGTTTGTTTTGCGATTTTTTTGATGTTCATCAAAATTCCTTCCTTTCATGATCGTGATAGGTCAATCTTTCAAAAACGATCTTTTCGGTTGTCAGTCACCTCCAGATGTCGCCGGAACAGAAAAAAGACCTAAAATGTGTAAGGTCATAACGGCAAAAAGATAGACTTTGCCCTTCACACATTTTAGGTCTTGCCTGCTAAAGCACAGTAACAATCCCGACGTTATTGAATTATCATCATTCTAATATACCCAGAGGTGGGGCTCAACTGGTCTAAGTTCCTCTTTTCCTATACACTATTTTACAACTAGACTAATAAATAAGTCGAAAGGCTCTTATATATATCGTTCTATTGTAGGATGAGAGCGCTGCTGCGGGCGCCGTTCAAGCAAGCCCGAGCACGCAGTTTGCCGCAGCAAATGTTCCATTCCCTGAGGCTTAAATCGTCGGAAATGAGAAGGCCCTTGTCTTTTATTAATCGTCGAAATCGATAAACATCGTGATATTTTTCCAAAATGGATCGGGAATCCGAGTTTTTCCTGATCGTGTCTTGACAGCGTTGTGAAAATATCAGCTTCTCTTCCGGTTTTGACTTTTCCCAGCCAATCCGGGTCTTTCAGGATGGCGCGGCCGATTCCGATCAGATCGACGCCTGTTTGGAGGGCGCGCACCGCATCTTCCGGTTTGCGGATTTGCCCTGCACTGATGAGGGGAATGCGCTCACCGGCAAGCTCTTTGATCAGTTCGATTCGCGTTCGGACACTTGTTGCGCCTCTGCGGGGCTTAGACCAGAAATCGACGAGGGATACGTGCAGATAATCCAATGGCTGTTCTGCGAGGACATTGACGAAAGCCAATGTTTGATCCATCGTGATCCCTGGTGTTTCCGGTTCTTCAGGCGAGAACTTGTACCCGAGGAGAAACGATGGTTTTTGGTGGCTTTCCGCCACACGTTTGATTTCTTCTATAATGCGGAGCGGAAATGTCATCCGCTTTTCCAGCGTGCCGCCCCATTGATCGCTGCGCCGATTGTAATAAGGAGAGAAGAACTGATGGACGAGGTACCCGTTGGCACCATGGATTTCGACTCCGTCAAACCCCGCCTCTATCGCTCTTCTCGCCGCTTGGCCGAACGCAGCGATGATATCTTCGATTTCTTCGTCAGACAGCGGATGGGGGATGGGCGCATTCGGCTGATTCGGGGCGACGGTGCTCGCGCTGACCGTCCGTTCAGCGCCTCTTGCTTCGACATGGAAGAGCTGGAGGATCGCTTTTGCCCCATTTTTCTTTAATGCGGATGCAAGCCGGCTGAGCCCTGGTACTTGATCGTCTCGTTCGGCTCCCGGGAGTCCTGGATATCCGGTCCCCGGCAGGACAGTCGTTGCTGAAGTGATCACCATCCCGACATCTTTTACGCGGGCGTCATAATATGCCAGTTCGTCATCTGAAATCAATCCTCCCGGCTTCGAGGACATGTGCCCCATTGGAGGCATGATGACTCTGTTTTTCAGTTGAACGCCGTTTTGAAAGGTAAACGGTTCGAATAGTGAAGCGAATTGTTCTTTCATGTGTCTTTCTCCTTTTTTGATTTAACAATAGCAATGAGCCAGATTTCCGACAAGAACGCAATTTTTTTATATATGCTTTAGAAAAGTAAACCGTTAACCCGCTTTTCTTGATTGCCAGCCTGGCTTATGGTAGGATCTAGTCAACATTGACGAGCAATGCAAGGGGGTTTTGCTGTGGATTCAGCGGTACGGCATCATAAATGTTCCTCTGTTGTTCATGACGTATTGAATATTCTTTCCGGAAAGTGGTCGTTTGCCGTTCTGGCCGAGCTTACAAGGGGCAAGCGCAGGTTCAATGAGCTTAGAAGAAACCTGGGGAACGTCAACACAAAGGGATTAACGGACACATTAAGACATCTTGAAGAAACCGGAATGATCTCCAGGCACGTATACCCGACCGTTCCCGTCACAGTAGAGTATGCATTAACAGAAAAGGGAAAAGCATTCCGGAGCGTTTTTAAGGAGATGGCCAGCTGGGGAGAAAAATGGCTTCCGTAATGGAGCCTTTTTATTTTGCCTTCGTTTTGCAGTTCCAAATATTTCTGCCTTTTGGTATAGTGTTAATATGTTTAAATTTGCAACAAAAGGTGATCGAATATGAAAGTGATGGCAATTGCTCCTTATGAAGGATTGAAAGAGCTGATGATTCAATTGGCCGGCGGCGAGGATTTTGAATTCGAGGCGGCTTCCGGAGATTTAGAGAAGGGCGTGGAGCTGGCGAAACAAGCGGAAGCAAACGGGACTGATTTGATTATCAGCAGAGGTGGAACCGCTGAGCTGATCCAGCAAGAAGTTTCCATACCGGTTGTGGATATCGAAGTGTCGGGATACGATATGCTGCGTGTGCTTACGCTTGCCAAGGGCTATCCCGGCAAGGCGGCAATTGTCGGATTTCCGATGATTGCCGATGGCGCGTCGGCAGTGTGCGAAATTTTGGATATCCGGATCGATGCCTACACCGTATCAGACGAACGCGATGTTGAACCGGTGCTTCTTCAGCTCAAAGAACAGGGCTATCAGATCATTATCGGCGATGTGATCACAATTGAGAAAGCAGAGCGGCTCGGTTTAAACGGACTGCTTTTGACATCCGGAAAAGAAAGCATTGCCAAAGCTTTTGCATACGCTAAAAAACTGTATTCCTTTTTAGAGGGCATCAAGCAGAAGTACGCTGTGCCGTATCACATTTTACAAAAGGCCGAAACCGGTTATGCAGTATATAACAAGACATTGCGGCAGGTTTTTCAAAACGGCGTATTTGCCGAACATATCGGCTTGCTGGATAATCTGGAAGAGCTGATCGGGGAAGCGGAAAAGAAGGGAATCATCCATTTTAGACTCCGAAAGCATGGGCGGACATGGAATATCACGGGGCGCAGGTTTTTCGCATCAGACGAGGCATTGACCGTATTTACCGTGGAAAAAGCAAAAGATGTTCGCGTTTCTTCGTTGCCCGGTGCAGCGATTCTTTCTCCTTTGCGGACAAGCTATATGGAAACATCGAGGAATGAAACGATGCAGCAGGTGCTGAAAAAAGCGGAGTTGTTCGCGGCAAGGCGGGAACCCGTATGGATCAACGGAGCGCCCGGCTCAGGGAAAGAGAGCCTGGCCGGGCTGATCCATATGAAGGGTGAGGACAAGCATGAGCCGTTTCGAAAAATCGATGCCGGTTTGCTGTCTGAAGCAGAATGGGAGCAAGCGTGTGAAAGCGAAGAATTCTTTTCAGGGAGAGGAACGCTATACATCAAACAAGTCGATCGCATGCCGCTGTCCTCGCAACGGCTTTTGCTCAGGCGGATCAGCGAACCGTATGATGGGCCGAGGCTGATCGTTTCTTCTTCCCGCAGGCGCGCCGGGGAATTTTCAAATGAATTATATGATGCGCTTTGTCATTTGGAACTGGACGTTCCCCCTCTTTCTGAAAGAAAAGAGGATATTTTATATCTGGCTTATCAATTTATTGCAGAAAGCAATGAGGCATTCGGCAAACAAATCGTCGGCTTTCGAAGTGAAGCTGGTGTTCTGCTTGAAGAAGCGAAATGGCCGGGCAACCTCAGCCAATTGAGAAAAGCGGTCCAAAACTGTGTTCTCGAAGCGCAGGGCGTTTATATCGAGAAGGCTGACGCTGAACGGGTCCTGTGCCGCTTGAACGAAGAAGAAAGAGAAGACATCGATCTATCCGGAACGCTCGAAGAGATCGAAAAAAGGATCATTCAAAAAATCTATGCCGAAGAAGGGAACAATCAAACAAGAACAGCGGAGAGGCTCGGCATCAACAGAACGACGCTTTGGAGAAAATTGAAATCGCCGCATTGATAAACACCCGGTTTAGCCGGGTGTCAGCTTGTAGAGAAAAACATGTTTTTTCCTACAAGCTTTTTTATTTCATAAAATTTCTTGTTCATTTTTTAATCTTTATAAAAGGAAAAAGCCCTCCCACACACTTAGCCAAGCTTGGCTAAGTGTGTGGCAATCTTCTTCATATTCTGGCAAGCGGCGGTGAGGAGAACTTGTTCGCTCACATTTTGTTTTCCCCTCAACCGGCAGTAGCGAAGCCCATGCAGCTGTTTTGAATCTGCAAAGCTCCGCTCTATTTTTTCTTTTCTTTTTTTGTAGAGGATTTTTCCGGAGTCGGACAAACGATTTTGCCTGACCTTTTCTTTATGGTCCTCCCATATGTGTCTTGAGACGACCTTCTGGTGGTTTTTCGATCTTGTACAGTTTTCAAGCAGAGGGCATGAGACACACTTTTCAGGGTTGGACTTATAAAATCTGTTGCCTTTTCGATCTGTTGTTGAGTATAAGAGTGTTTGTCCGTTCGGACAAATGTACTGATTTTTTTCACGGTCATAATGAAACTTCCACTTCGGAAACAAACCTTTTGTAGGATGAAAGCGTCTATGAGCAATAACGCCAAAAATTCGACGGTCGGACAGTCCTTTACAGATTGGAGTTGTCAGATAGCCAGAATCAAGAGCGACGGCTTCAACTTGAAAACCAAATCGTGCGATTTGGTGGTCTAATCGATCGAGATAAGGCGCAGAATCATGGACATTACCGGGCGTTACATAGGCATCGGTGATGATATTGAATTTCATATCCGTTGTTCGGTGATCTAAATAGAAAAAACCTTCAGGTTTGTTTTCACGGTAAAGATAGCCGCTTTCGGGATCAGTTGTACTATGACGAATTTCCTTTTTAGTTTTCACCTCCTCTTTGGCTTTTAAAGGCTTTTTTCCGCGTGCTTCCCGATCTTCTTGGACGGCTTTATCCAAGTCCTTTATATAGTTTTGTGTATCCTGCTCAATCGTTTTTCGCGTATATTTATGCTTATTGGCATTGGCTTTGAGGTGAGTTGAATCTGTGAAAAGGACACGGCCTCCTACCATATCATGATTAATGGCCTGAAGAACGATCTCATCGAAAATGTCTTGAAAAATGGTCGTATCTTTAAAGCGTGTACGTCTATTCCAACTGATGGTTGAATGGTGAGGAACTGGATCGTTGATGTTTAACCCTAAAAACCATCGGTAAGCCATATTATAGTAAATTTCTTTTTCGAGCTGTCTTTCTGAACGGATACCGTAAAGGTATCCGATAAACATCATTTTGAATAAAATCAACGGATCAAGTGAGGGGCGGCCTTTATTTTCGCTGTAGTAAGGTTTAACCTTTTCAATGATAAAAGAGAAATCGATGTACTTGTCAATTTTACGAAGCAGGTGATCCTCTTCAACAAGCTGATCAAGCAATACAAATTCAGCTTCGTTCTGGGAAGAATTCCTTGTGTAGAACATGAACAGACACCGTCCTTTTAGAAGGCTTTTCTTTATTATAAAATGGTGAAATGGATAATTTAAGGGAAAAATGAAAAAGGCTGTCGATTTTCTCGACAGCCTGACACCCGGTTTAGCCGGGTGTTTTATTTTGTTTGTTTTAATATGCAACGATAAATAAAAATTATTTAGATAAATAACGTTGATTATTGAAACATTTATGTATATAATCGTTTTTGAAAACGCTTTACAGGAAGGGGAGGCAATCATGGGATTCGTACCAAAGGGGATTTATCCCGCCATGCTGACACCGCTCACAAAAGATCAAAGCATTGATGAATCGGCGTTGAAACAGTTGACGAACCATTTGATCGATGCTCATGTACACGGGCTTTTTGCGTTGGGTACCAACGGGGAATTTCATATGTTCAACATCGAAGACAAGCTGAAAGTTGCAGAAATCATCATTCAAGAGACAGCCGGACGCGTTTCCGTCATGGTAGGGAGCGGGGGAAACAGTACAGAAGAAACGATCTGGCTTTCTAAGGAAATGGAGAGGCTTGGCGCAGATGCGCTGTCGGTCATCACGCCGTTCTTTATCCCGCCGACACAGGAAGAAGCGGCGGCGCATTATAAAACAATCGCGGCATCCGTTTCACTTCCGGTCCTTTTGTACAATATCCCTTCAAAAACAGGTTTCCATTTAGAACCGGAAACGGTGGCAGAGCTTGCAAAAGTGGATAATATCGTCGGAATTAAGGACAGCAGCGGAAAATTTGAAAACATACAGAAGTATATCGAGCAGACGAAACAAGAAGACTTTGCCGTTTTTGCAGGCACCGATTCGCTCATATTGAAGACGCTTCAAGCGGGCGGAGCGGGAGCAGTCGCAGCAACGGCAAATATGCTCCCTGATATCGTGACGTCGATTTATCGCCATTGGACAGAGGGTGAGACTGAAAAGGCGGAGGCTGCCCAGAGGGAGCTTCAGCCGCTTCGCGATACGTTTCGGTTAGGAACGATCCCGGCGGCCCTGAAAAAAGCGGTGGAGCTTTATTCGATCCCTGTAGGCTCGCCGAAAGCGCCCGTCAAAGAGCTGACCGGTCCGGCGCTCTTGGAGGTCGAAAAAATGGTCGCTTACTATCAATCAAAATAGGGAGGTTTCAAAAATGCCAGCGAATTATCAATTTCGGACGGCCGCTCATATCGTCGCAGGCGAACATTCGATCCGCCGGCTGAAAGATCATGTAAAAACGATTGTGCCGAAGGCGGACAGAGCCCTGATTATTACCCAGCCGTCGATCGTCAAGCTCGGCACGATCGGCGAAGTACAGGCTCAGCTTACAGAGATCGGCATCCAGTCAGATGTTTGCACAGCCATATTGCCGGAACCGACCGCTCAAAATATTGAAGACGTATTTAGAGGCATCCGTGAGAAACGATACGACATTCTCATCGGAATCGGCGGAGGCAGCGTTTTGGACGGAACGAAAATATTGTCCGTGCTGCAAACGAATTCGAAAAGGGTCGAGGAGTTGCTCGGGACTGATTTGGTCGAAAAGCCGGGAATCCCGACCGTGCTGATTCCAAGTACTTCTGGGACGGGCGCAGAGGTGACGCCGAACGCAATCGTTACGCTTCCCGAAGAGGAATTGAAAGTCGGCATCGTCAGTCCGCTGCTGTTGCCGAAGCTGGTCATTCTTGACCCGGTCATCACCCTTGGATTGCCAAAACCGATTACGGCGGCTACCGGAATGGACGCGTTCACCCATTCGCTTGAATCGTTCATTTCGACGAAAGCAAACCCGATCAGCGATATGTTCGCTTTAGAATCCATTAGACTGATTTCGGCAAGCATTGTGGAAGCATATGAAAACGGTTCATCGATACAAGCGAGAGAAAACATGCTGCTCGGTTCGATGTATGGAGGCATGGCGCTGACGGCCGCCGGAACTGCTGCCGTTCACGCCCTTGCCTATCCGCTTGGGGGGAAATACCGAATTCCCCATGGTGTCGCCAATTCGATGCTCCTTCCGCATGTGATGGAGTTTAATATGGATGCCATTACAGAACGGCTGTCTCTTGCCGCTGAACCGATGGGAATCACCGCCTCTGATCTGACCGTTGAACAAGCGGCTGAGGCCGTTGTGCAGAAAATAAGAGAGTGGACGAAGCGGCTGAATATTCCTCAAGATTTAAAAGCATACGGCGTAACCGCAAGCGATGTGGACGATTTAGCCGACTCAGCTTCAAAAGTGACGCGCCTGCTTCATAACAATCCGAAACCGCTCAGTCTGGAAAATATAAAAGATATCTATCGAAAACTAATCAACTAAAGGATGAAGACATTGAAAATTGCAATCATCGCGGATGATTTGACAGGGGCGAACGACTGCGGCGGCCAGCTGGTTCATTACGGGATGGATGTTTCCGTCAAACATGACGCCGAATTCACCAGACGGGAAACGGACGGTGCCGTTATTTTCAATACGGACAGCAGATCGCTGTCAGCCGCAGAGGCGAAGGCGGCTGTGAAAAACATCAGTGAACACATCTCCCGGCAATCGTTTGATATCGTCTACAAAAAAATCGACAGCACGATGAGGGGAAATATCGGAGCCGAACTTCAAGCGATGTCTGAAGTGTTTCAGCCGGATTTCGTGCTGGTGGCTCCCGGATACCCCCAAAACGGACGCCAGGTCATCGGCGGCGTCCATTATGTGAACGGCGCAAAGCTGGAAGAAACCGAAGCGGCGAACGATCCGAAAACGCCTGTAGCAGAATCGAATATTCAAAGGTTAATAGAAAAGCAGACTCGAAAAAAGAGCGGGCATCTATCATATGAAGACATCCGCCGCGGAGACGGGCATGTCCGAAACAAGCTGGAACGCTTTCGGGCGAAGGGGATTTCGTATGTCACGGCTGATTCAGTTCATGAATCCGATCTGCAGGATCTGGCGTTTATCCTGCGGAGTTTGCCGTATTCTATCATTTTGGCCGGCTCGGCGGGCTTGATGAGCTGTCTGCCCAAAGCGTTCAATCTGAAAGAAAGGAAGCTCGGGCAAACCGTTCCCTCTTCCGGTTTACCGGTTATGTTTGTCGTCGGAAGCATGAGCCCGACGGGGAGGAAACAGCTTCAGGAGCTATTCGCCGCACGTTTGGCTGAAAAAGTAGAACTGAGATCAGAACGCGTGCTGTGCGGCGAAGCTGAGAAAAGAAACGAGTTCGAACGGCTGAAGGAAAGGGCGGCGGACGTCCGGCGCCGTTCGAAACACATCGTCCTCTGCACCTCGGATAATGCAGCAGAGACACAGAAGATCGGTGAAAGCCGCGGATTCACCCCGGTTCAAACGAGCAATGCGGTGTCCGGCGCACTTGGCGAATTGGCGGGCGAGCTGATTCAAGCTTTTCATGTGAATCGGCTGTTTTTAACCGGAGGTGACACGGCATACCAAGTGCTGCGTCAGCTTCGCGTCCATGAGATACGATTGCTGGACGAAGTAGAGCCAGGCGTTCCGCTGGGAGCAGCCGGAGAAGATTTGTACATTGTGACAAAGGCCGGAAATTTTGGCTCCCGGTCGGTGATGGCAAATGCGGCAATCAAGCTACAAGGAGGATAAACAATGGAGAAACCGGTTATCGGCATTACAATGGGCGACGCGGCAGGCGTCGGTCCGGAAATTATCGCAAAAGCTCTCAAATCCCGCAAAGTGTATGACATGTGCAAGCCGCTCGTCATCGGCGATATGAAAATGCTGAAAAAAGCCGCCGTCCAAATCGGATCAGAGGTTGTCATTAACAAGGTGATGCATCCGGACGAGTGCGGTTTTGTACATGGAAAGATCGATTGTCTCGATATCGATCTGCTGCCTGAAAACCTGCCAGTTGGAAAGGTATCGGCTGAAGCCGGAAACGCCGCTTTTCATTTCGTGAAAAAAGCGGTTGAACTCGCTCAAGAAAGCTGTATTCAAGCGATTTGCACAGCACCGTTAAATAAGGAGGCGCTGCATAAAGGCGGACACCGATACCCGGGGCATACGGAAATTCTCGCTCATTTAACAAATACAACCGACTACAGCATGATGCTAGCTTCGCCAAAACTGAAGGTGATTCATCTGACAACGCATCAAGGGCTGATTAAGGCGATTCAGTCGATTACGCCGGAGCGGACCTATAAAGTCATCCGTCTCGCACATGATACATTGACAAGAGCCGGATTCCAACGGCCGAAAATTGCGGTTTGCGGAATCAACCCTCATGCAGGGGAAAACGGGCTGTTCGGAAGCGGCGAAGAAGAACGGCAATTGCTTCCGGGGATTGAGCAGGCGGCAGCCGAGGGAATCGATGCCGGCGGCCCATACCCCGCAGACACGCTGTTTTACAAGGCTGTTCGGGGAGATGTTGACCTTGTCGTAGCCTGCTACCATGATCAGGGGCATATTCCGGTCAAAGTCCTCGGGCTGGAAGAGGGCGTCAACATTACGGTCGGATTAAACGGCGGGATCATTCGCACCTCTGTCGACCACGGAACCGCATTTGACATTGCGGGGCAGAACAAAGCCGATGAAAGAAGCATGCTCGCTGCTTTGCGGTCAGCCGCTGAGCTTGCGCCCAAATCGTAGAAAAATGAAAGAAGGTTGGTGCATCTCATGAAAGTCGTATGTACATCACCGTCATTTGCGAAATACTCTGATGATCCCGTCTTGTTTTTGGAAAAAAGGGGCATGTCGCTCGAACGCCTTCCTGCAGATATAACCGAGGAGCAGTTCATTGAAGCGGCAGGAGGAGCGGATGCCGCGATCGTGGCGTTTAACAAGGTTACGCCGTATGTCCTGGATCGTCTCCCTTCTTTAAAAATCGTCTGCAAACATGGCGTCGGCGTTGACAATATCGATCTGCACGCTGCGAAAGAGCGCAGCGTCTGGGTGACGAATGCCCCTAACGCCAACAAACATGCAGTCGCAGATTTTGTATTCGGCCTCATGCTATCGGCTGCAAGGCAGATTCCCGCGGCCGACAGGGAGACAAAGCTAGGAAATTGGCCGAGGATTTTTGGATCTGACGTTTACGGCAAAACGCTCGGCATCGTCGGACTTGGCATGATCGGAAAAGAAGTCGCCAAACGGGCGCGAGGCTTCAATATGAGTGTTTTAGCCTATGATGTATTTCCCGATCGTGCATTCGCAGCCGATCATCACATCCAATTTACAGAGCTTGATCAGCTCTTGAAAGAAAGCGATTTTATCACGCTTCATATGCCGCTGACAGCCGAAACGGAAAACATGATCGGCGAACAAGAATTAGCCGCCATGAAAGAAACGGCTTATCTGATCAATGCTTCAAGGGGAGGCATCGTGTCTGAGCGTGCGTTATATGACGCCTTGGCGAACGGGAGCATCGCAGGGGCTGCGCTTGACGTATATCAAACCGAACCGCTAAAGCAGCACCCTCTCTTTGAGCTGGACCGTTTTATCGCCATGCCGCATATCGCGGGGTACACCCGCGATGCCGTACAGAACCTTGGCATGATATGCGTCAAAAACATTGCCAGTGTACTGATCGACAAACAAAAACCGGAGTTTGTCGTCAACGGGCTGTGAATGTGTTTTCATTCATGCCCTGCATCAAGATTTGAAAGCGTTTTCTACAAAAGGGATGAGGTGGATAACATGTTGAATCACCCGGTTCAAAAAAAGTCGAATGTACGCTGGGTTGTCGCGTTTATGATGTGGGCTGCCATTGCCATCAATTATATTGACCGGACAGTGCTCTCGGCTGCTGCTCCCTATATTACAGAGGAGTTCAACTTGACAGCCGGCCAAATGGGAATCATCATGTCCGGTTTCTTCTGGTCGTACGCTCTGCTGCAGCTGCCTTCAGGCTGGGCGGCCGACAAGTACGGCCAGAAAAAAACGCTCGGTTTTGCGGTCGTCTGGTGGTCTGTTGCTACGGCGCTGACGGGGCTTGCGACAGGCTTCAAATCCCTGCTCGGGCTGCGGGTCGCACTAGGAGTCGGGGAGGCTGCTGCATATCCGAGCAATGCGGGGATCGCCGCCAAATGGTTTCCGAAGAAAGAAAGGGCGACAGTAGCCGGAATTTTTGACAGCGGGTCAAAGTTTGGCGGAGCTGTTGCAATGCCTTTGATCGCCTGGATGATTGCGGTCTTTGACTGCAAGCTGACATTTCTTTTGATCGGACTTGTCGGCATCGTGTGGGGAATTGTCTGGATGATTTTCTTTAAGGAGAATCCCGCCGATCATAAGCGCGTCAATGAGGCTGAACTTGCCCATATTAGGGAAGGGCAGGCTCACACGGAAGAAACGGGCGGCGGCCAGCCGCTGAAGTGGTATCAGCTATTTAAATATCGCAACATATGGGCGATGTGCATCGGATTTTTTATGATCAATTATAATTCTTACTTCTTTATCACATGGCTGCCGACTTACCTTGTCAAAGAAAGGGGCATGGATTTAATCGAAATGGGGATCATGGCGTCTCTCCCGCTTTTGACTGCAATGGTCGTCGAAGTCGGAGCCGGGTGGATGTCCGACCGGATATATGCAAAGGGAAAACTGTCGCTGACAGCTGTCCGGAAGCTGTTTTTAATTATCGGGCTTGCCATGGCTTCGTGCATCGGTTTTGCCGCTTTTGCAGATTCGGCTATCTTGGCCGTCATCCTTCTTTGTGTAGCGAAATCGGGAACGACCGTTGCCGCGTCCCAAGTCTGGGCGCTTCCGGGGGATGTGGCGCCGAAAAATATGACATCGATGGTTGCCGGTATTCAAAATACAGTCTCTAATATGGGCGGAGTCGTCGGACCAATCATCACCGGCTTCATCGTCGGCGCAACGGGTTCTTTCGTGCCGGCGCTCCTTTTTTCGGCTGCCTTGATCATCGTTGCCATTTTAAATTATCTATTCCTATTGGGAAAAGTGAAACAGATTCAAGTATAAGGAACAGCCCGGCTCATGAGCGGCCGGGCGTTCTCTCATTTAAAATGATTTCAGCACATGCTCCCTGTATTGTTTCGCACCTTCAGCAAGCTCGCTTTTTCCGGCCGTGCCCGCTTGATAGAAGACGTACGGCGGAAGGTATGTAGTGCCTATGAAGTTGCTTGTAGCCTGAAAAGGCCTTAACAGTTCGCTGATCGAATAGTGGTTTGAACCGCCGGCCTGATAGGCCTCTTCACCGGCCCCGGCAGAAACCGCAACCATGAATTCTTTCCCTTGGAGCGCCTTGCCGGTTGATCCGTAGGCCCATCCGTAGAGAAGGACGTGATCCAGCCATTTCTTCAAAAGCGACGGCGAGCTGTACCAATACAGCGGGAATTGAAACACAATCCGGTCGTGCTCCTCCAAAAGGCGCTGCTCTTTTTCCACGTCAATGACCTCATCCGGATACTCTTTATACAGCTCATGTACCGTGATATTCGGCTCGCCTTTCAATTCTTCGACAAATGCCTTGTTCACCGCGGATTGTTCCATATTCGGGTGAACCGCCAGCACCAACACTTTCATAATATTCATCACCTTCTTTTCCATTTTATTCATTTTAATCGATGTGGGATGAGCGATTCAACAAATATGCACAGCCGCCTCTTTCTAATCAAATCTACCGATGACAAAAGTCACTTTGTTTCAGCCGGCTGCCTGGTGTCCGGGGATCAAAAACCGAGTTTCTTCATTATATATAAAAGTCTTTAAAGACCTGTCATGAAATCAAAGGTTCGGTAAATAAAACAAATAGGTGAAAACGGAGCTAAAGACGCATGTCATTCGCTCGATTTAGTAACACGACTATTCCGAATGTTTGGCAATTTTGTATTGGATTGTTTTTGCGATCATTTGAAGATTCAGAATGATCAAAGTCAATGATCTCCGTTTTATGCAGGTAATATGGATGAGTGCTGTCCTAACTGTTTCGTGTCCTCATCAAGAATGCTTTCACTTCCTGAATCGTTAACCCCAGTTCCTTCGCCTCTGTCATGAGCGCTCTCCAGTCGTCGATGTTGGCTTGTGTAATCTGTCTGCTTCGGTAAAAGGTCCGTTCTTTCTTTTGCTGCCTGAGGCGGTGTGTAAATTGAAACAGTTCTTCCTGGTTCATCCCCGCCTGAACAGCCTCTACCAAATGGGTTCTCCATTCCTCATCATGTTCGGCCCGACGGTAAAGGATCACTTCTGTATCAAACAGCTCTTTCAGCTCCACTTTCAGCGCCTGGGAGATTTTTTTGAGAAATTCGACAGAAGGGTTTCTGTGAACTCCGCGTTCAATCTTGCTTAAATACGATTTTGAAACGCCGGCTATGTCTGCAAGCTGGTTGATGGAGTAGCCTTTTCTTTTTCGGTACATGCGGATGACCTTCCCGATCATACTAAATCCTCCCCTTCCCCTTCACCATTCGATTTAAACGCTTTCTTGTTCATTATAAGAAATAAATTGTTCTTTATAAAATTCAAAAATTTAAGATATCAACAGAAAATAGAAGAAAACGAACGAATTTGTTCTCTAAAGAGAACTATATAGCTAAATTCAGCATTTTTCAATTCAAATTTTTTCTTTTATAATCCAATCATTAACAAACGGCATTCCTGAGGAGGCAGTCAAGCATGAAGGAAAACATAGATTTTAGAGAATTGATTGCGATATTACGAAAACGAACTGTTCTAATCCTGGCTTTGACAATAGGTGTAACGATGATCAGCGGATTCATTCAGTTCTTTGTGCTGACACCTGTCTATCAGGCTTCGACGCAGATTTTGGTCCATCAGGTCGGTGAGAAAAAGGGGAGTGCCACATTCAGCGATATTCAAATCAACCTTCAATATACGCGGACGTTTCAAGCGCTGTTAAAGAATCCGGTTATTTTGGAGCAGGTAAAACAAGAGCTTGATTTACCGGAATCTGTCGGCGGATTGAAGGAGAAAATTACGACGAGCAGCGAAAGCGAATCAGAAATTATCAACATCTCGGTTCAAGATAAAAGCCAAAAAAGGGCGGCCGAAATCGCGAACACGTTAACGGCTGTTCTCAAAAAAGAAATTAAACAGATTATGAATACCGATCGTGTAACAGTTCTTTCAAAGGCTGACATTGTCAAATCGCCGACACCGGTCAGACCGAATTACAAAATGAATATTTTGCTGTCTTTTGGAGCTGCATTGATGGCTGGAATCGCCTTGGCGTTTTTTCTCGATTTTCTCGATGATACGGTGGCGCGTCCGTCGCAAGTCGAGAAGGAGGCGGGATTCGTTTATCTCGGAAGCATCGAACAGATGAAAGGCAAGAAAAGCAGTTTCCGAAAAGACTCTAATATGAATATTCGCGTAAAAACCGGAAGGAGTGAGCCGCTTGGCTATTAGAAAAAAACGCTCGCGAAAATACGAGTCAGCGCTTGTCGCTTTGCATCAGCCAAATACGCCGATTGTCGAACAGTACCGGACGATCAGGACGAACATCGAATTTTCCTCTTTTGAAAAGCCGTTCAGATCACTGCTGATTACATCCGGTCTTCCGGGAGAAGGGAAATCGTTCACCGCTGCAAACCTGGCGGTCGTTTTTTCACAGCAGGAAAAAAAGGTTCTTCTTATCGACGCGGATTTGAGAAAACCGTCTATACACAAGATCTTTCAGCTTGATAATCATTCAGGCGTCACAAATGTGCTGATGAAAAAAACGCACCTGGAAAACGTCGTTCAGCAAAGCCAGGCAGAGAGCCTCCATGTGCTGACAAGCGGGCCGATTCCGCCGAATCCGGCCGAACTGTTGTCATCACAGGCTATGGAGGATTTGCTTGCGGAAGCGTACAAGCAGTACGACCTTGTGCTTCTGGACTCTCCACCGCTCTTGCCAGTTGCCGATGCGCAGATTTTAGCGAATCAGGTGGACGGGAGCATCCTGATCATTTTAAGCGGAAAAACAAAGCTTGATAACGCCATTAAGGCAAGGGATGCGCTCAATTCCTCAAAAAGCGAGCTGCTTGGGGCGGTCTTAAACGGAAGGAAAGTCAAAAAAGCGCGTCAATACAACTATTAGCAATTCAAAGGCCGCATCAGGCCGAAAAAAGGTGATGTCTTCCTTACCTATATCAATGGAGGCACTCGGCTCTACTGTGGGCAGGCGTTTTCGGCTGCCTTAGATGCAAGTCGTCGATGGCGGGGCGTGAGGACGGGTTAAATGCCCATTTTACTCTCATCATTTTCGGATTCATCAATGTTTGTATCTTTTTAGCTGATGGTATTTTGCCTGAAAAAATTTCATCAGCTAGAAAGATACTTGAGGAGGTAGGAAATTGACATATCGGAGAAGGCTTTCCATTATCACCGCACTCGATTCGTACTTGGTTATGCTGTCTATTTTCATCGGGTACCAGCTGATTTTGCCATCATATGAATTATACCCTTCGGAAATGCTGCTGATGACCTCGCTGTTTCTGCTCGGCTCCCAGCACTTATTTGCCCATTTCTTTCATCTTTATAAAAAAGTGTGGGAATATGCGAGCATTGGGGAATTGTGCGTGTTATTAAAATCGATTACATTGTCCCATCTAATGACAATATTTATTGAACTGCTGTTCTTTCAAAATGTTCCGATCCGCCTGCTATGTTTAAGCTGGCTGTTCCAGCTGCTGCTGATCGGAGGATCGCGGATGATGTGGCGGATCATCAGGGAGCGCGTGAACAAAGGAAGCAAGGGATCTGCCAGAGCCCTCATCATCGGCGCAGGTTCAGCAGGCAACCTAATTGCAAAGCAGCTTTTGCAGAAGCACGAATTGAATATCGAGCCTGTCGCTTTTATCGATGACGACAAAACGAAGCACCGCCTCGAAATTATGGGACTTCCCGTATTGGGAGGGAAAGGACAGATCGTTCAGGCGGTCAGGCAAATGAATATCGACATGATCATCATCGCCATTCCGTCCCTGACCGTCACTCAAATGCAGGAGATGTACAAAGCGTGCGCACAAACGGGCGTCAAAACGCAGATCATGCCGAAAATCGACGAGATTTTGCTCGGCAGGCATCCCGTCGGCCAGCTTCGCGACGTCAAGGCAGAGGATCTTCTCGGCAGGGAGCCCGTTCAGCTTGATACGAGCGAAATCTCCAATACCGTAAAAGACCGCGTCGTTCTTGTCACAGGTGCAGGAGGCTCAATCGGCTCGGAAATCTGCCGGCAGATCAGCAAATTCAAGCCCAAATCAATCATTTTGGTCGGCCATGGAGAAAACAGCATTCATTCCATATTGCTTGAGCTGCAAGAGAAATTCGGAAGCAGTGTCAGCTACTATCCCGAAATCGCCGACATCCAGGACAGGGAGAAAATGTTCTTGCTGATGGAGCGCTATAAACCGAATGTCGTTTATCACGCAGCTGCGCACAAGCATGTTCCGCTCATGGAAAAGTGTCCGAAAGAAGCGGTCAAGAACAACATTCTCGGCACGAAAAACGTCGCCGAAGCCGCTGATGAATCAGGCGTCGAAACGTTTGTCCTCATTTCGTCGGACAAAGCGGTCAATCCGGCCAACATCATGGGCGCGACGAAGCGTTTTGCCGAAATGCTGATTATGAATCTTGGCAAAACGAGCAAAACAAAGTTCGTCGCTGTCCGCTTCGGAAATGTGCTCGGCAGCAGGGGAAGCGTCATTCCGATTTTCAAAAAGCAAATCGCCAAAGGCGGCCCCGTAACCGTGACACACCAGGATATGACCCGGTATTTTATGACGATTCCGGAAGCTTCAAGACTGGTCATTCAAGCGGGAGCCCTTGCAAAGGGAAGGCAGATTTTCGTGCTCGATATGGGAGAGCCTGTAAAAATCGTCGATCTTGCGAAAAATCTCATTCAGCTGTCAGGTTACACGACAGATCAGATCAAAATCGAATTTACGGGCATACGGCCGGGCGAAAAAATGTACGAAGAACTGCTCAACAAAAATGAAGTGCTGGCTGAACAGGTTTTTCCGAAAATTCATATCGGCAAGGCGGTCGATGTCGAATGGACAGTGCTCAAAACCTTTATGGAAGAGTTTATGTATCTGTCGGACCGCGAGCTGAGAGAGCGTTTGTTCAGCGCTATCGGACAGCGTGAGAAAAAGCTGGTGACAGCGCATTAGGAGGAAGAATCATGACGAGAACGGTTTTGTTTTGCGCGACGGTGGATTATCACTTTAAAGCATTTCACCTTCCGTATTTTAAGTGGTTCAAAGAGCAGGGCTGGACGGTTCACGCAGCGGCGAAAGGAAGCATGAAGCTGCCTTTTGCCGATCGGCAATTCGATATCGGGATCGAGCGTTCTCCCTTTCGTACAGGCAACCTGGCGGCATACCGAGAGCTTTCGCGCATCATCGATGAACATGAGTACAATATCATCCATTGCCATACTCCGATGGGCGGCGTATTAGCCAGACTGGCCGCCAGAAAGCAGAGAAAACGGGGAACGGCAGTGATGTATACCGCCCACGGTTTCCACTTTTGCCAGGGAGCACCCTTGAAAAATTGGCTGCTGTACTATCCGATCGAAAAAGGGCTCTCCTTTTTGACGGATTGCCTGATCACGATTAATCAAGAAGATTATGAGCTTGCAAAGGGCCTAAGCAGCAGGATGCGGACGGAAAAGATCCACGGCATCGGCGTTGACACCGGGCGGTTTCACCCTGTTGATGAGGAAGAAAAAAGACGGCTTAGAGCAAAATACCGTCTGAATGAAGACGATTTCGTTCTCATTTATCCGGCTGAGCTGAACATGAACAAAAATCAGGCGCTTTTAATCGAAACAGCGGCTTACTTAAAAGAAAGGATGCCAAACGTCAGGTTCGTCTTTGCCGGGAAGGGGCTGATGGAAGCCGAGTACCGCCGCCTGGCCGAGCAAAAAGGAGCTGCTGACCATGTTACGTTTGCGGGGTTTCAAAAGGACATTCACGAATGGATCAAGCTTGCCGACGTATCTGTCGCCTCAAGCATAAGGGAAGGCCTCGGCATGAATCTCCTTGAAGGAATGGCAGCCGGAAAACCCGCCGTTGCCACCGACAACCGCGGCCATCGCGAAGTCATCAAAGACGGAGCAAACGGCTTTCTCATTTCGCAGGGAGACGCCCGAACCTTCAGCGACCGTCTTTTCCAGCTTTACCATTCTCCCGAATTGCGAAAACGGATGGGTGAAGAGGGAAGAAAAACGGCTGCCGCTTATTCGCAGCAGCGCACGGTCAAAGAGATGGCGGACATATATTTTTCCTTTATGAAAAACGATGCAGCTGAAAGGAGGCTGAAAGGATGACAAACCGGCAAAAGCCGAAAGTATCGGTCATTATGGGAGTGTACAATTGCGAAGACACGCTAGCCGAAAGCATCGAGTCGATTTTGAGCCAAACCTATAAAAATTGGGAGATGATCATCTGCGACGACGCTTCGACAGATCGGACCTATGACATCGCCAGGCGGTATGCCGACCATTACAGCGATAAAATCAGGCTGGTCAGGAATGAGAAAAATAAGCGCCTTGCCGCTTCCCTGAATCATTGCCTCCAATATGCCGGCGGGACATATATCGCGCGCCAGGACGGCGATGATATCTCTTTGCCGCGCCGCTTTGAAAAACAGGTCGCGTTTTTGGAAAAGCAGCCCCATTACCATGTCGTCGGAAGCGGGATGATCGCTTTTGATGAAGAAGGCGTGAGAGGCGTCAGAATGCTGCCTCCTGCGCCGACTCCGCGAATCATGGCAAAAGGGACGCCGTTTTGCCATGCGACGATCATGATGCGTGCTGAAGCTTATCAGGCGCTGAAAGGCTACCGCGTCGGCAGGCGGACGAGAAGAATGGAAGACATCGATTTATGGCTCCGGTTTTTTGAAGCGGGATACAGAGGCTACAATCTTCAGGAGGCATTGTACAAAGTAAGGGAAGACGAATCGGCGTTTAAAAGGAGAAAGCTCAGTTATTCCATCGATAATGCGTTTATCGTCTATGACGCATGCAGACGGCTGAAGCTGCCGCTTTCCGACTATGCCTACATCATGAAACCGATCATCAGGGGGCTCATGCCTCCCTTTATCATGAACAAATATCATAAAAAAAGACTGATGAATGAAGGCGGAGGGGTCGTAAAACATGAATGACAGAAGCGCGAGACCAAAACGGGTGCTCCACATCGTAAGCGGAATGAACCGCGGCGGCGCGGAGACGATGATTATGAACATGTACCGCCATGCCGACAGGAGCCAGATCCAATTCGATTTCATTTCACACCGGGAGGAAACGTGCGACTACGACCCGGAAATCATATCGCTCGGCGGGCGCGTGTTTTATGTGCCGAGCATCGGCACGGCCGGTCTTCTTTCTTATATCAAAAGGATCAGGGACGTTTTGATCGAAAAAGGGCCGTTTTCAGCAGTTCACGCTCACACCGACTTTCAGACGGGCTTCGCCGCTTTGGCGGCAAAGCTTGCGGGCGTTCCGGTCCGCATCTGCCATTCGCATAATACGGCCTGGAAGCCGAATCCCCGTTTTATGGATGCGGTTCAGCTCCGGTTGTTCCGCCGGCTCATGTTCGCGTGCTCCACGGCGCTTTGCGCCTGCGGCCAAGATGCCGGCCGTTTTTTGTTCGGCGGAAAGAAGATGAGCAAAAACGCGGTTCACCTTTTGCAAAACGGGATTGACCTTGACCGTTTTCAAGAGGCGAACAGCCGCTCAAAAGCCGGTATGAGAAAAAGGTTCGGCATCAGCGAAAACGCGTTTGTGATCGGTCATGTCGGCCGCTTTTTCGAACAAAAAAACCACCCGTTTCTGCTTGAGCTCGCCGGCCGCCTCAAAAAAACGGGCACTCCCTTTCAGGCGGTGTTCGCAGGCGACGGACCGCTTCGCAAACAAATCGAAGAACAAGCGGCAAGGCTCGGGTTGGAAGACGAGGTCTTGTTTCTCGGCGTTGTTGAAGACGTTCCTTCCTTGATGCGGACGTTTGACGTATTCGTGATGCCGTCCTTGTTTGAAGGGCTGCCGCTCGTTCTTGTGGAGGCGCAGGCTTCAGGTCTTCCTTGCGTCGTCTCGGACACCATCACGAAGGAAACCGACCTGGGTCTCGGCTTATTGAAAAGGGTCAGCCTTGGAGCGGGGTTTGACCGATGGGCAGAGGAGATCGGCCGGGCACAGCAGGCGGAACAGCCGGCTTGGCCCGAAATCGAAAGCGCCCTGGCGGCGAGGGGATATGATGCGAAAGCGAATCTGACAAGGTTAATGGATCTCTATTCGATCTCCTTAGCAGAAGGACAATAAACATGGCCGTTTACATGCTGAATATGGGGATCGTTTTCGTATGGTCATGGTTTGCGAAAATGTACGGCAAAGAAGATCATTCTCTGCCGACGGGCTACCGTCCGAATGCGATTCTAGCTGCCGTGCCGCTCGCTTCCCTGATCATCGTCGCCGGATTGAGGTACAAGGTCGGAACAGACTTCCAAACCTATATGCTGCTTTACGAATTGGCCGGCAAATACGACAGCATTTGGGCGATCTTCGGATTCGGCGGGGCCAAAGCCTCGACAGATCCGGGATTCACTGCGCTCTTGTGGCTGTTGAATCATATCACAAGAGATCCGCAGATCATGTTTGTCACCGTCAGCGTCATCACCTATTTTTTTATCGTCAAGACGCTTTATGTATACGGACGGCCGTTTGAATTAAGCATGTTTTTATTTTTAGGTATGTTCTATTACTATGCGTCATTCAACGGGATTCGCCAGTACATGGTGGCGGCTGCCTTGTTTTGGGCTGTCAAATACGTGATCGGCGGAAACTGGGTGCGCTATACGATGACCGTGCTGATTTGCTCGCTGTTTCATTCATCTGCACTTATCATGATTCCCGTCTATTTCATTGTCAGAAGAAAAGCGTGGTCGCCTGTCATGGGTCTGCTCACTCTTCTATTTTTAGCCGGGACTTTCATGTATCAAAAGTTTCTTTCCGTCTTTATCGTCGTGCTTGAAAACAGTTCATACGGACATTATGAAGAGTGGCTTATGAAAAATTCAAACGGGATGAACTCGATTAAAATCATCGTCCTTCTCCTTCCGCTCGTGCTTGCGTTTTGCTTCAGAGAGCAGCTGAGGAAGCGCTGGCCCGAGATCGACTATATCGTCAACTTTTGCCTGATCGGTTTTTTATTCGGTGTTTTGGCGACAAAGGATGTCATCTTTGCAAGGTTTAACATCTATTTTGGACTTTATCAGCTGATTCTCGTTCCTTACTTTGTCCGGATTTTTGAACCGAAATCGAATGCGCTTTTATACGTTTTGTTTTTGATCTGTTATTTCTTATACAGCTTTATGCTCATGCCGTTCGATTCTTCGGTGCTGCCGTACAGAACGATTTTTGAACGTTAATCTATGAAACAGACAAGGCGGCGGATCATTCCGGTCTTGTGAAAAATGTCGACAAAGGAGTCAATCATATTGGAAAACCCAGCCGTTAGCTTACTGGTCGCAGTATACAATACAGAAGCTTTTTTGCCGAATTGTTTACAATCGCTGATCAGCCAGACCTTAAAAAATATCGAAATCATCATCGTCAATGACGGTTCGACGGATGGAAGCCAGAAAATCATTGATCATTTTGCCAGGAAGGACGGCCGGATCAAAACGATCCAGCAGGAAAATCAAGGTCTCGGGGCCGTGCGGAATAAAGGAATAGAAGCCGCAGAAGGAGAGTATCTGGCTTTCATCGATTCGGATGACTGGATTGAACCCGACTATTGCAGGGCCATGTATGAAAAAGCGAAGGCCGAGGAAGCCGATCTCGTCATCTGCGATTATGCCGTAGACATTCAGGATACGGGGAAAACGATCTTTCCCGAGATTGGGAAACGCTACGCCGGAAAGCCGAAAGACGCATACATCACTGATCTGCTCAAGGGCAAGGTGAGCGGTTTTTCCTGGAACAAGCTTTACAGGCGCAGCCTGATCGAAGAGCACCGGCTCGCCTTTCCGCTCAGGGATGAATTGGAGAATATCGAAGATCAATACTTCAGTTTCAGGTGCCTGTTTTTTGCAAATACAGCGGCGTTTGTGACAAAGCCTTTGTACCACTACAGGGTTCACCTGACATCGATTGTCCAAAAGTATCAGCCGGGGCTTTACGAAGACGGCCTTGCCCTATACGAGGCAAATCTTGAATGCCTGGCAAAGCACGGCGGGCTTCAAGCTTTGGAAGACGCGCTTCACGTCTTTCTCGTCAACCACGCGTTGGGCAGCATTTTGAATGAGTGCAAAAGCCTGAATAAAAACCCTTCGGCGGAAAAATACAAAAATATCAGGCGGATTTGCGCCTCTCCTGAGTTTAGAAGGAAAATTCCCGCTGTCGACCTGACGGCTTTTAATTCGAAGAAGAAGCTGCTGCTGTTGCTCGTACGCTGGCGTCTCGTGCCGGCCGTGTACGGATTCGCAGCGCTGTATCAGAAAACGATCGAGTACAGAATGAAGAAATAGGCGGTGAGGACATGACCTTTCAGGAATGGAAAGTCAATCTTGCGGAATGGCTTCTGCTGAAGGTGAAATATCCATCAGAATTCGTGATGGGAACACCTGGTTTAAAAAGATTTGACCAATATAACGGGAAGAAAAAGATCATTTTGACGCTAATTCCTTCCCACGATAATTTGGGGGATCACGCGATTGCCCTGGCAAGCAGAACATTTATAGAAAATGAGTTTCCCGATTTTGAAGTTATCGAGATCGGCATCAATGATATTTACAAACACGCAAAAGCGCTGCGGCGCGTCCGCCACCCCGAGGATATGGTGTTTATCATCGGCGGCGGCAATATGGGCGATTTATACAGAAATGAAGAATGGACGAGACGCTTTATCATCAAGACCTTTAAGCAGTATAAAATCGTGCAGCTTCCGGCCACTGCCCATTTTTCGAAGACGCCTTACGGACAAAAGGAATTAAAAAGGGCAAAAAAAATCTACAATGCCCATCCCCGCCTGTTGCTGATGGCGCGCGACGAGACAACCTATCAATTTATGAAACGGCATTTTGCGGGCAAAACGATTTTAAAGCAGCCGGACATGGTGCTGTATTTAAAGAAAGAGAAGCAGGAGGAAAGAGACGGCATTTTGGTGTGCTTGAGGGATGATAAAGAAAGCTTTCTAAAAAAAGAAGAGCGAAAAGCGCTGTTGAAAGCAGTTACTGACGAATACGGAGGGGTCAGAACGTTTACGACGACGATCGGCAAGAGAGTGAGCAGCGTCTCGCGCGAGATGGAGCTGAACAAGCTCTGGGATCAATTGAGAGGCGCTGAAGTTGTGGTGACGGACAGGCTGCACGGCATGATCTTTTGCGCGATTACCGGAACCCCGTGCGTCGTGATCCGTTCCTTCGACCATAAGGTGCTTGAAGGATTCAACTGGCTGAAAGACATCCCATCGATGAAGCTTGTCGAAAAGCCCGGAACGGCAGAGGTGCTCGGTGCGATCAAGGAATTGATCAAAAGCGATGCATCACACGAAAACGCTCCGACGAGGGATCATTATTTCACCGATCTGAAGCGGAAGATATTAGGTGATGCCCTATGAAGCCGTTCGTCAGCATCATCGTTCCGATGTACAATGTCGAAGCTTATATTGAAGAGTGCGTCAATTCTTTGCTCAGGCAGACGTTGAGAAATATCGAAATCATTCTCGTTGATGACGGGTCACCCGACAGATCGGGAGACATCGCAAGACGGTATTGCGATCAGGATGCAAGAGTCAAAGTGATCCATAAAAAGAACGGCGGGCTGAGCTCCGCCAGAAATGCCGGGCTCCATGCAGCAACAGGGGAGTATGTCGGCTTTGTCGACGGAGACGACTTTGTGTCGCCGGCGATGTTTGAAAATATGTACGCCGCTGCGAAGGAGGACGATCTTGATATCGTCATGTGCGGCTATCATAAGCATTCTGATAAAGGAAACGAGTATGTTCCTCCGTCTTTGCCGGCCGGACGCCTGCTGCTGGGCTGGGATATTAAGCATGAGCTGAGAAGGGCGCACGAAACCCGGTTCATCTGGTATGTATGGCGGAATTTGTACAGGCGCGACCTGCTGAAGCATAACGAGCTTTATTTTTATGAAGATATTCGCTTTGCGGAAGATTCGCCGTTTAACCTGTACGCTTTTTACGCCGCAAAGCGCGTAAAAGCGATCGATGAAGGCTATTACATGTACAGGTGTAATCCGGAGAGCCTGACAGAGCTTCCTTTTAAGCCGTACATGGATGACAGCCTGATCAGGCAATATCGTGCAAAAAAGAGATTTTACGAGACATTCCAGATGTTTGAGGAATGTTCCGAGGATCTGCAGACGTACATGTGCAAACACCAGATCCCGATGCTTCTGGCCAATGCATGCGCCGAACCGAAGCCTTCAAAACAAGTGAGGCGGCATATTAAGGATATTTTATCCTACCGGATGGTACAGTCATCGGTGGAAAAAACGTCATTGCGCAATAAAAAGCTTTTGCTCGGACAGCGGATTGTTTTACTGTTATGCAAATTGCATGTTCCGATCCTGCTCGAATTGTTTTTTAAACGAAATCTGCCCAGTAAGGGATGAGCCTTTTGAATAAGACATTTTTACTGAATCTGGGCGCCAATGTGGCGTCCTTTTTGCTATCCGTGCTGTTTTCGATGTGGCTGACTCCGTTTGTCATCAAAACGCTCGGAGTTGAAGCGTTCGGCTTCGTTCATTTAACGCAAAACATGATCAATTATTTTTCGATAATTACAGTCGCCTTGAGCGCGGTCGTCGTCAGATTTTTTTCCGTCTCGGCCCACAGGGGGGCGCTCGATGAGGCAAGAGGCTATATGAATACGTATATGATTTCGTCTTTTGCCCTTTCGCTCGTTTTGCTCTTGCCGCTTGGGGGAACGATCTATTTTGTCGACCGGATCATCCGCGTCCCTGCGGGTCTCTTGAGCGATGTGCAAATCGCGCTGTTCATCGGCGGCCTGCTCTTTCTGCTGACGTTTTTTATGTCAGGATTTGCGGCAGGTCCATTTTTCGCCAATAAAATCTATATCACGAGCACGATCCAGGCGGTGCAAATGCTGATTCGCGTGCTGTCGGTCGTCTGCATTTTTTCATTGTTCGCGCCGAAGATTTGGCACATTCAGCTTGCCGCTTTCATCGCTACCGTGTCAGCGTGCATGCTGTCTTTCGTTTTCTTTAAAAAACTGATTCCCTGGTATTCGTTTCGGATCAAGGATATGTCGCTCAAAAAATGCAGGAAGCTGCTGCAGTCCGGGGGATGGAGCTCGGTCAGCCAGGTCGGCGTGCTGCTGTTTCTGCAAATCGATTTAATGGTGGCCAACCTTATGCTTGGGGTCAGCGAATCCGGAATGTACGCGGCGATCATTCAGTTCCCGCTTTTATTGAGGACGCTGTCGTCAACGCTTGCGGCCGTATTTTCCCCGACGATTACGCTCTATTATTCAAAAGGTGACAAAGAAGGGCTTGTCCGCTATGCCAATCGGGCCGTCAGGTTCAACGGATTGATCCTTGCGCTGCCTGCGGCAATGCTCGGCGGGCTGGCCGGCCCGTTTTTGACGATTTGGCTCGGACCTTCTTTCGAGCATTTGAAATGGCTTTTATTGATACATGCCGGCTATTTGGTCGTATCTTTGAGCCCTGCGCCGCTTTTTTACATTTTTACAGCTTACAACAAACTGAGAACGCCGGCCTTGACGACGGTCGCCTTCGGCGCCGTCAACTTGATCCTTGCCGTCGTGCTGAGCGGTCCGGCGGGACTCGGCCTTTACGGAATCGCGCTTTCCGGGGCTGTTGCGTTAATGCTGAAAAACGTCGTCTTCACCCCGATGTACGCCTCAAAGATCACGGGTGAACGAAAACGGGTCTTTTATAAAGGCGTGTATGCCCCGCTTGCCGGCGCTTCATTCGCATTGGGCGTCTGCTTCGCAATCCAGTTCTTTTTTGCGGTCGACGGCCTGCCGTCCCTTATCATGACGGCGCTGGCAGCGTCTGGTGCGTACGTATTGTTTGCATATTTTGTGTTATGTACAAAAGAAGAACGGCTTTCAGTTCTAAGCTGGCTGCAAAAGTTTCGGACTTCTGCGTTGCTCCCTTTTCAGAAGGGATTTTTCAAATAGGAGAAAGGGTGCGGTATTCGTGAAAGCTAAACGGTTTTTTGATCTTGTGTCAGCGATTGTTTTGCTCCTTGTTCTCAGTCCGGCCATGCTGCTTGTGGCTTGCATCATCAGGTGGAAAATCGGCTCGCCCGTGTTGTTCCGCCAGACGCGTCCGGGGCTGAACGGGAAGCCTTTCACATTGTATAAGTTTCGAACGATGACAGATGAAAGGGATGAAGCAGGGAACCTGCTCAGCGACGAAAAACGGCTGACAAAGACGGGAAAGCTGATCAGAAAAACGAGCCTTGATGAACTGCCGCAGCTGATCAACGTCATCAAGGGCGATCTCAGCCTCGTCGGTCCGCGGCCGCTGTTGATGGAATATGTTCCCTTATATACAAAGCGGCAGTGGAGGAGGCACGAAGTCAGACCCGGCATTACGGGCTGGGCGCAAATCAACGGCAGAAATAAAGTGACATGGGAAGAAAAGTTCGAACTCGATGTTTGGTATGTCGATCACTGGTCTTTCTTTCTCGACCTGAAAATCATTATGTTGACGATCGGCAAGGTGATGAAGTCAGAGGGCGTCAGCCAGGACCATCATGTCACCGCCGAAAAATTCACGGGGAGAAGGAATGCATGATGCAAAACGTGGTAATCATCGGCGCGGGGGGCCACGGCAAGGTCATCCGGGAGATCGTCGAAGAGCTGCCGGATACAGTGCTGGCCGGAATTCTTGATGACCGGTTTCAGAAGCTTCAGCTAGTAAACGGCCTTTATAAAGGACCTTCCCATGCGGCGAGAGAGCTGATTCAGGAGCTTTCGGACGCGAAGTTTATGCTTGGGGTCGGAAGCAATGAAACGAGGGAAAAGCTGTTTCAAAACCTCGGCCTCCCGCTTGAACGGTATGCGGTGCTTATTCATCCGTCCGCCGTCATCAGCAAATCGGCGCAGATTCAAAACGGGACGGTCGTCATGGCGGCGAGCGTCATTCAGGCTGATGCCTTTATCGGTGCACACAGCATCGTCAACACCGGCGTGATCGTTGAACACGATAATGTGATCGGCGACTATGTCCACCTGTCGCCGGGAACGATTTTGACCGGAAGCGTGACCGTTAAAGACGGAGCGCACGTCGGCGCAGGAACCGTTGTCATTCCCGGAAAAACGATCGGAGAGAGAAGCGTGACGGGCGCGGGCGCGGTGGTGATCACCAATATTCCGGACGATTCGACCGCAGTCGGAACACCGGCGCGAACGATTAAATAACTGCGTAAAAAGGGTGAAAACAATGGATCAGAAAAAGCGAATTTATTTATCGCCTCCGCACATGAGCGGTGAGGAGGAACGCTATATAGCGGAAGCTTTTCGGACAAACTGGATCGCGCCTCTCGGTCCGCTCGTCGATGCGTTTGAAGAAAAGCTGGCATCATATGCCGGAACGGCCGGAGCGGCAGCCGTCAGCTCGGGGACGGCTGCGATTCATCTCGCCCTCAAATTATTGGGGGCCGGAAAAGGCGACAAAGTATTTTGTTCCTCTTTTACGTTTGTCGCCAGTGCCAATCCTGTACTGTATGAACAGGCCGAACCTGTGTTTATCGATTCTGAACCGGATACGTGGAACATGTCTCCCGAAGCGCTCGAACGGGCGCTGGACGAAGCGGAGCGCGAAAGGAGCCTTCCAAAGGCCGTCATCGTTGTCAATTTATACGGGCAAAGCGCCAAAATGGACGAGATCATCGCGATCTGTGACAAATATGCCGTACCGGTCATCGAAGATGCAGCCGAATCGCTCGGATCAGAATATAAAGGAAGAAAGAGCGGAACGTTCGGCCGGTTTGGCATCTATTCATTCAACGGCAATAAAATCATCACGACTTCCGGCGGGGGAATGCTTGTCAGCGATGATGAGGAAGCCCTGCAAAAAGCGCGGTTTTTGGCGACCCAGGCGAGAGAGCCGGCCGTTCATTACCAGCATGAGAAAGCCGGCTTCAACTACCGGATGAGCAATATCCTGGCCGGGATCGGCATCGCCCAGCTCGGCGTTTTGGATGACAGGGTAAAAGCGCGGCGCGCGGTTTTTAAACGGTATCAGGAGGCGCTCTCTGACATCGACGGCATCGACTTCATGCCTGAAATCGGCATGTCAAACAGATGGCTGACGACCTTGACGTTTGATGCAGAAAAGATCAAATCGTCACCGGCGGACATCATCGAACAGCTTGCACGCGAAAATATTGAAGCGCGTCCGTTATGGAAGCCGCTTCACAGGCAGCCGCTTTTTAAAGGCGCCGCCTTTTATGCACATGATGAAACCTGCCCGGTTGCCGACGACCTTTTTGAACGGGGGCTCTGCCTGCCGTCAGGCTCAAGCTTGACGCGCGAAGAACAAGACCGGATCATTCAGGTGCTCTGTGACCGGATCATATATAAATGAGGTGTAAAACAATGACCACAATCTATTCCATGGACAGCTTGAAGGAAAAGCTGGCGAAATTGCTGGATGTCATTCCAAAGCATTCGTCAGCCGTTTACTTGGATTATCCCCTCTACGGGAATGTAGGCGATTTATTGATTATGAAAGGAACGGAAGCCTTTTTTAAAGCATACGGCATTCGCGTCTGCGAAAGGTGGAACGCGGAAAACTTTAATCTGGGACGGAAAATTCCCGAAGAAGCGATTATCGTTTGCCAGGGAGGCGGCAATTTCGGAGATTTGTACCCTCATTTTCAACAGTTCAGGGAGCGCGTCATCGAGCATTACCCGAACAATCGGATCGTGATCCTCCCGCAGTCGATTTACTATGAAAATGAAGAAAACATCAGGCGGACAAGAGATATATTGACGGCACACCCGGATCTTCATTTATATACGAGGGAAAAAGCGTCATTTCAATTTGCAAACGAACACTTTGAAGGGCTCAACAACATCAGGATGATGCCTGACATGGCCCATCAGCTCTGGCCGATTGAGCCGACGGAGAAGCCGTCGGAATCCGTGCTGCGCTTAATCAGAACGGATAAAGAAGCAAACGGAAGCCTGCAAAAAGCGCAGGAGCCTGATACATACGACTGGCCTGTGATTTTGTCAGACCGCGACAAACGCGGCATCAGGCGGCTGCAAACGTTGAACGCCCTTAATAAAAAAGCGGGGAACCCGTTGCCGATCGCTCATTATTGGGAGCGTTATTCAGACATGCTCGTCAACAAATCGATCCGATTTTTCAGCTGCTACGAATCAGTCGTCACCTCACGGCTTCACGGGCACATTTTATCTTGCCTGCTTCAAAAGGAAAACATCGTGATCGACAACTCCTACGGGAAAAATGCAAACTATTACAACACATGGATGAAAGATATCCCCAATACGAAGCTCATCCAGGAAAAAACAGAAGAGCCGCCTGTTCCCGTGTAACAGACGGCTTTTTTCTTTCCCTTATTTTCCTCGCTTTACTTTGTTGTAAGCCTCATCCAAATGCTGAATCCGTTTTAGGACAACTGCGTTCTTTGTCAGCTGGTCCTGCACAAGCGTCGAAACGACGGAACGGTAATAGCTGTTCATGGCATGAATCTTATCCTCGTCTGGATTCATTTCAATATGGGCTTTAAAATTTTCTATGAAATAAGGCACTGAAAATAGTTGTGTCATTACGGAAAACACTCCTTTTTATGTCTATACGGTAAAGATTCGATCGTGTAAACTAATAATGGGAGGGGAGAAATGATGAAACTGCATGTGCAGCAGCAGCAAACGGTAAAACTTCACTTGACCCAGGGGCTTACACAAGCAATTACCATGCTTCAGTACACCTCGGCCGAACTCAACAGCAAGATAGATGAGCTCTCAATGGAAAACCCTCTTATCGAACGGAAGGACTCCGACGTTCCCCGATCATTTTACCATAAAACAAGGCAGCATTTGCAGCGGGAGCAGACGATTGTTCCAGAGGCGGCGTATCACCGCGAGACGCTAAAAAACGCCCTGAAACGGCAGGCGCTTGACCTGCATTTGTCAAACCGGGAAAAACGGATTTTCGCCTACTTGGTTGAATCGCTTGATTCAAACGGCTATGTGACGGAAAAGCTGTCATTTATCGCGTCCGAGCTGTCCGTACCAGCCGGGGAGGCAGAAGCGGTTCTGGCCAAACTGCAGTCTCTGGAGCCTGCAGGCGTCGGTGCGCGTTCGCTTCAGGAATGCATTCTCATCCAGCTAAGACGGCTGCCGAAAGATACCTATCAGGCGGAAACCGTCATTTCAAGCTATTTTGAGCTTTTCGCAAAAAAAGCGTGGAAGGAGCTTTCTGTTAAAACAGGCCTGTCTCTGGCTGAACTTCAGAATATTCAAGATATTGTCGCCAACTTGTCGCCAAGGCCGGGGCTGGCGTATGATGCTGATGAACGGGACGTCTATATCGAGCCTGATGTCGTCGTCTCCGCCGAGGACGGAAAATTGACGCTAGAGCTCAGCCGCCGCTCGTTTCCGGATATCCAGCTCAATTCGTTTTACGAAGCGTTTCTCGAAAGGCGGGCAAAGGATGAAACTGCCTCGTTTTTATCTGAGAAATACAGGCAGTGGAAATGGCTTGACCAGGCGCTCAGGCAGCGAAGGGAAACGATGACAAGGGTCATGAAGGAAATCATGGTTCGCCAAAAGGGGTATTTTCTTAACGGACAGCATGATATTCAGCCCCTGACCTTAAAAGAGGTGGCAGATGCCCTCGGCATCCACGAATCGACAGTGAGCCGGGCGGTAAAGGGGAAAACGGTGCAAACGCCTTATGAACTTTGCGAGCTGAAGCGGTTTTTTTCGGCAAAAGTAAAGGATTCAGGCGACGGCCATACGTCAAGCCATACAGTGAAAGCGCATCTGTGCCGCCTGATCGAAGAGGAAAACAAAATGAAACCGCTTTCAGACCAAAAGCTGGCCGATTTATTAAAGGAAGCTCACGGGATCGTCATTTCGAGGCGAACCGTCGCCAAATATCGAGACCAGCTCAACATTTTGCCGTCATCCGTCAGGAAACGGTACGAATAAAGGCCGACGTGCGAACCGCCGGCCTTTTTTTTACGGAATCATCCATGAGAACGCATGATGCTGCAAAAACGTGATGATGCATACGAGCAGCAAGAGAAATAAACTGTGTTTCACCGTAAAGCGGAGCAGATCGGATTCTTTTCCGGCCAGACCGACGGCGGCGCAGGCTACTGCGATCGATTGCGGGGATATCATTTTCCCCGTAACGCCGCCCGATGAATTGGCGGCAACCGCAAGCACCGGCTCCATTCCGACCGATGACGCCGTCACTTTTTGCAGGCTGCCGAACAACAGGTTTGCCGAGGTATCGGAGCCTGTAATAAAGACGCCGAGCCAGCCGAGCACAGGAGAGAAAAATGAAAACATCGCACCCGTCATGGCAAGCGACATACCGAGCGTTGTGCTCATTCCCGAAGAGTTGGTGACATAGGCAAAGCCGACGACGGAAGCGATCGTCAACACGGGCTTTCTCAGTTCCTTCAGCGTGTCGATAAAAACGGCGCCCCACTCTTTCCATGAAACAGCCGTGACAAACTTGGTCAGCACAGCGGCAAGCAAAATCGCAGTTCCTGCTGAGCCGAGCAGATCGAGTTTATAAAGGGCTTCAAGCGGCTTGCCTGACCCATCGAGGATCTCGTTGTTCAAAAAAGGCACACCAGGAGCAAATGACAGACGGCTGCCGATTTCATTGATGAAAAGCAGGAACGGATTTGCCCCTTGATAATGACCTGTCAGCGCTTCTTTCACAGCGGGAATGCCCCATATAGAGACCATTGCAGTCAGCAATAAAAACGGTGTCCATGCTTTTAAAATGCGGCCTGCCGAATACGTGCGCTCTTGTTTTTCCTCTCTCGCTTCCGCGGCGGCGGCCGCCTCTTTTTCTCCCGGAAATCTGAAAATCGTCTTGGGCTTCCAGAACTTTAAAAATACGGCGAGCGCAACAAGCGAAACGATGGCCGACAGGATATCCGGAAGCTCAGGCCCCAGGAAATTCGAGCTTACATATTGCGTGGCGGCAAAAGAAACGCCCGACACCAAAATGGCCGGCAGCACTTCCAAAGACCTCCTGAAGCCGCTCATGATCACGATCAAATAAAACGGAATAAAAACGGATAAAAACGGGAGCTGACGGCCGACCATTTTTGAAATATCCATCGCCGGTATTCCGGTCGGCCCTTCGACTGCGATAATCGGTATCCCGATCGCCCCGAAGGCGACAGGCGCCGTGTTGGCGATTAAACAGATGCCTGCCGCGTATAAAGGATTGAATCCGAGCCCGACAAGCAGTGCGGCCGATATCGCAACCGGGGCCCCAAACCCGGCTGCTCCCTCTAAAAACGCGCCGAATGAAAACGCTATCAAAAGTGCCTGCAGGCGCCGGTCATCGGTGATCGACAACACGGAGCTCCGAATCACGTCAAATTGCCCCGTTTTTACCGTCAGCTTGTATAAAAAGACCGATGTGACGATAATCCAGCCGATTGGCAAAAGTCCGTACACCGCGCCCTGCGATGCGGACATAACGGCTTTTTCGGCGGGCATGCCGTAGACGAAAACGGCCAAAACAAGCGCAATCAATAAGGTCGTCAACCCGGCTGTATGCCCTTTCATTCTTTTGATGGCCAAAGCCCAGAAAAAATATAAGATCGGTATAAGCGCTGCAATTGAAGAGAGCAGCAAATTGTTCCCCAGCGGAGTGTAACTTTGAGTCCATCCCATCTCCTCATTCCCCCTTTGTTGTTAAAACGGCCTGTCCAAAATCAGACATCTGATGACATGATGACAGGACCAATCACATTAAGCATTATATTTCTGAATGTTCAAAATTACAATCTTTTTTTGCATGACGCTCCGGCTATATATTCAAACTGGAAAGAGCGGTATAATAAAAAAATGAAGCATCACGTGCAGTCTGTCGATGAGGTGAAAAAATTGAAATATAAGCAAATCAAGACGAAAAAAATATACGAGGAAGTAGCTGAAGCGCTGCTTGATACGATCAAAAAAGGCGAGCTTCAGCCTGGGGATAAACTCGATTCCGTCCAATCGCTCGCCGACAGCTTTCAAGTCAGCCGCTCAGCCGTCAGAGAAGCCCTCTCCGCTTTAAAAGCAATGGGGATGGTCGAAATGAAGCAAGGGGAAGGCACCTATGTGAAAACGTTCGAGCCTGAACAAATCTCAATCCCGCTTTCCGCCGCCCTGCTGATGAAAAAGAAAGATGTCGCTGAGCTGCTCGAAGTGAGAAAAGTTCTAGAAATCGGCGCCGTCTCGGCTGCGGCGGAAAAGCGGACGGAAGAAGACCTGGAACGCATGCATGCGGCGCTTGTCGATATGAATCTGGCCGACGGGAACGATGAACTCGGCGAAAAAGCCGATCTTGCGTTTCATTTGGCGCTGGCCGGCGCATCGCAAAACGGCTTGTTAAAAGGCCTGATGAACCATGTCTCATCCCTCCTGATCGAAACGATGAGAGAAACGCGGAAAATCTGGCTGTTTTCCAAAAAGACGACCGTAAAGCGGCTGTACGAAGAACATGAAGCGATCTACAGGGCCGTGAAAGAGCAGGACGGACAAAAAGCGGAACAGGCGATGCTTGAGCACCTGACAAACGTCGAAAAAGTGCTGGCATCGTACTTTGAAGAAACAGAGCAGCCTCATTGAAAAGCAGACGATCGTCTGCTTTTTTTATCGAGCCGGTCCCAAAACTCGAAAGAAACCCCTTTCAAAAAAAGTTCACAAGGTGTAAGATGAAAAAAGAGGTTTTTACATCCAAGTCATCAGATGACCTGACTAATTCAGGTCAGGGGAGAGGGGATCAAGATGAAAGTTTCACTGTTTATCACGTGTTTGGTCGACATGTTCCAGACGAATGTCGGAAAAGCAACCGTTGAGCTGCTGGAACGGCTGGGATGTGAAGTCGATTTTCCCGAAGGCCAGATCTGCTGCGGCCAGCCTGCATACAACAGCGGGTATGTCAAAGACTCCAAAAAGGCGATGAGACGGATGATTGAAACGTTTGAAGGGGCAGAATACGTCGTCAGTCCTTCCGGTTCATGCGCTTTTATGTTCAAGGAATATCCGCACCTTTTTCAGGATGAGCCTGCCTGGGCGGAAAAAGCGCAGCGGCTTGCCGACAAAACGTATGAGCTGACCGACTTTATCGTCAATGTACTGAAAGTGGAGGACGTGGGGGCAAGGCTTGAGAAAAAGGCGACCTATCATACGTCATGCCACATGACCAGGCTTCTCGGAGTAACAGACGCGCCGATGAAGCTATTGCAGCATGTGAAGGGGCTCGAGTTCACACCGCTGCCCCGAAAGCATGACTGCTGCGGATTCGGGGGAACATTTTCGGTGAAAATGTCGCAAATTTCGGAGCAGATGGTCGATGAGAAAGTGGCGTGTGTCGAAGAAACGGCCGCAGATGTGCTCATCGGGGCGGACTGCGGCTGTCTGATGAATATCGGCGGGCGGATCGCAAGGAAGGAAAAACCGATTCAAGTGATGCACATCGCTGAGGTCTTAAACAGCAGATAACACATCCGGTCATTTCACAGATAGAGGGGGACGATGGTCATGGCAATGAAGATCGGAACACAACATTTCAAAGACCGCGTATCAGAGGGGCTTGAAAATCACTTCATGAGAGGCGCCGTTTCAAGCGCCCAGGAACGGTTGAGGGCCCGTCGGCTTGAGGCGGCAGAAGAGCTCGGCAACTGGGAAGAATGGCGGTCTCTCGCAGAAGAAATCAGACAGCACGTACTGGCGAATCTCGACTATTATCTTGAGCAGCTCGCCGAAAATGTCGCCGAAAAAGGCGGACACGTTTTCTTTGCGGAGACGGCAGAAGAAGCGACAGGCTACATACGCGACGTCGTCAAAAAGAAAAACGGCAAAAAAATCGTTAAATCAAAATCGATGGTCACGGAAGAAATCAATATGAACGAAGCGCTTGAAAGAGAAGGATGCGAGCTGGTCGAAACCGATTTGGGTGAATACATCCTTCAGATCGATGACCACGATCCGCCGTCGCATATCGTGGCGCCCGCGCTTCATAAAAACAAAGAGCAAATCCGCGACGTTTTCAAAGAGCGGCTCGACTACCGCAAAACGGAAAAGCCCGAGGAGCTCGTCATGCACGCGAGAACCGTGCTCAGGAAGAAATTTTTGGAGGCGGACATCGGAATTACGGGCTGCAACTTCGCAATTGCCGATACGGGCTCCGTCAGCCTCGTCACAAATGAAGGTAACGGACGCCTCGTCACGACGATTCCGAAAACGCAGATTACCGTCATGGGGATGGAAAGGATCGTCCCGTCTTTCGACGAATTCGAGGTGCTTGTCGGAATGCTGACGAGAAGCGCCGTCGGTCAGCGGCTGACAAGCTATATCACCGCGCTGACAGGACCGAAGCTGCCCGGTGAAGCGGACGGCCCGGAAGAGTTTCATCTCGTGATCGTCGATAACGGCCGCTCGAAGATTCTCGGAACCGAATTTCAATCGGTTCTTCAATGTATCCGCTGTGCGGCCTGCATCAACGTCTGTCCGGTCTACCGCCATGTCGGCGGACATTCCTACGGCTCGATTTATCCAGGACCGATAGGCGCGGTATTGTCTCCGCTGCTCGGCGGGTATGACGACTACAAAGAGCTTCCTTACGCATCGTCGTTGTGTGCGGCCTGTACGGAAGCCTGTCCGGTGAAAATTCCTCTTCACGAGCTGCTCTTAAAACACCGCCAGCGCATCGTAGAACAGGAAGGACGCGCCCCGATTGCCGAAAAGCTGGCGATGAAAGCCTTCGGTCTCGGAACGTCTGCGCCGTCGCTCTATAAAATGGGATCAAAATGGGCTCCGGCTGCCATGAAGCCGTTTAAAGAAGGCGAAAAGATTACGAAGGGACCGGGGCCATTGAAGCAATGGACGCAAATCCGCGACTTTCCTGCACCGAACCGGTCCAGATTCCGCGACTGGTTCCAGGACAGACAGAAGGGGGAGGACAGATGACAAACGGAACGATCCAAAACAAGGAAAGCTTCTTAAACAGGGTTGCCGAAAGACTCGGCCGCGAAAGGAGATCATCAGGCGTCACAACACCCGATTACGAATATCAGCCGCAGCACAAAGTGTATCAAGGATATACGCCCGATGAGCTCTTAGGCGTATTAAAGGAGCACTGCCTGAAGATTCATACCGAACTGATTGAAACGGACGCCGTCAGCTTGTACGATGCGCTCTATAATCAAGTATCGCGATTCGGCGGAGGGCCTGTGATCGTTCCGAAAGACGATCGCTTTAAAGAATTCGGACTGTCCGGGCTGCTTGCCGATACATGGCCGCAAGAAGGCACACAAGTGTGGGAATGGGATGCGGCCGCTGGAGACGAAAATATTAAGCGCGCCGAACAGGCGAACGTCGGCATCACATTCAGCGAAATCACCCTTGCGGAATCAGGCACCGTCGTCCTTTTCAGCTCAAAAGATAAAGGGCGCTCCGTGAGCCTTTTGCCGACGACATACATCGCCATCGTGCCGAAAAGCACGATCGTCCCGAGAATGACGCAGGCAAGCCGGATCATTAAACAGAGGATTGCAGAAGGCAGCGTCATCCCCTCCTGCATCAACTATGTGACAGGACCGAGCAATTCCGCCGATATCGAAATGGATCTCGTTGTAGGCGTCCACGGACCTGTAAAAGCGGCTTATATTGTGGTGACAGACCGCTAAAAAAACTTCAGCGCTATCATGCGCTGAAGTTTTTTTTAGAGAGTCACTTTCCCGGTATGACAGGGAGAATGATTGCAGAAGGATGATCTCTGTCATGAAGGATGGTTTGCCTTGCTGTCCTGGCATCTTCCTTGCGTCCGCTTCCGATATCAAGCCCGTTGTTGAGATTCCGGTCCCAGCGGGGAAAACTGCTGCTTGTGATATCCAAGCGGATGCGGTGCCCTTTTTTGAATACGTTGCTCGTTGCCCAGAGGTCGATTTCATAAAGATACGCTTTTCCCGGCTCGATCAGGCTTGGTTTTTCGCCTTTTGAGCTGTTTCGGAAACGGGCCCGGATGATGCCGTCGGTCAAATTGTATGCCGAGCCGTCGGGGTGTACGTCAATCAAGCGGGCGACAAAATCGGTGTCAGCCGCACTAGAAACCGCCCACAGCCTGATCGTTACAGGCCCCGTCACTTCCGTGTCTTCTTCGAGAACGGGGGAAGTATACACCAATACATCTTCCCGCTTTTCAACTTCCCTTTGATCATGGGCGCCGCTTGTAAAATCAGGCGGCATCATGATGGCTCCGCCTTTTGTCGGAACGGGATGCAGCGGATCGTAGACGAAATGATCGGGTGCTTCCGCATCAGGGGGCACCGTGCTGAGAGTTCCGTCGCCATGCAATGTATTCGCCTGACCGCCGCTGTGCAAATAATACGGCGTAAACCTGGTGCGGGCGAGCGGCCATTCGTATTCATCGCGCCACACGTTTTCTCCCATCACGAACAATTTGATCGGCGCTTCATTCGTTATCCCGGTATCGATTCCTTTTACGAAATGATCAAACCACCGCAAATGGATGCCGTTCAAATCAATGGAAGCGGAATGGGCGGATAATCCGAAATTCTTTTCGCCCGACTGATGGCTATGATCCAAATGCTGCCACGGGCCGATGATCAGCCGGCTTTGCCGGGCTTCGGGAGTGGCGCCGTTTTCTCGTATTTGCAGAAAGTTCTCAATCGTTCCCGACAGGAATATATCGTACCAGCCGGCGATATTCAGCACAGGCGTCGTGAATGTATGATATTTCCCTTTTACAGATAAATGGGCCGTATATTCCCGATCCATCCCCCTCTTGATCAGTTCAAGAATAGAAGGAGCGACGCCGTTTCGCTGAAACGGCGCAAAATCCTTGAGCGGGAGCGCTTCGATCTCTGTTTTGAGCTGATCGATGTCTGAGATCAATCGTTTTCTCGCAGCCGCGAGTTCGCGTTCGTCTGAATAGAGCGCCGGCAATGTATCAAGATACATGCCCATTTGCCAATAAGATAAAAAACCTAACTCCAATGCACCGCCCCGGAATATCAGGCCGTCAAAAGGATCGCTCCAGGAAAATGCCGGAGCCGCCGCTTTCAGCGCCTTTGCTTTACGCTCTATTCCGCCCCATTGCGTAAATGCGTAATAAGACGAACCGAACATTCCGACCCGCCCGCTGCTGTAGGGGAGCTTTGCCGCCCAATCGACCGTTTCCTCTGTATCCCCGGCTTCATGGGTGCTCGTCACAAGCGGATCCCATTTCCCGTCTGATGAAAAGCGTCCTCTCGTATCTTGAAGAATTACGACATATCCTTTGTGAACCGCCCGAATCACGTCGTGAAAACCTAACAGCACATGGGGAACGTCCTTCCCGTAGGGGAGGCGGGTCAAAAGAACAGGCCACGAGCCTTCGCCTGCCGGCCGGTAAATATTCGCGCGAAGCACTGTTCCGTCTTTCATTGCCACCGGAACATTCAATTCAGTTATGATTTGATCAGTCATGCTCCAAACTCCTTTCTGATGCCGGCCTTTTCAATCGGGATTTGAACCTCTGCGATATAATCGTTTGAATGTTCATGTTCAGGGTGCAGAAATACTTCGCGGCGCGGCTCATTTTCCTTTATGCGATACCCGTTTTGTTCAATCCAAACCCCGAGATGCGCGCTTGCTTTGCAGGGGCTTGCCGGATTGCAGCGGTGCAGAAGCGTCGCCATTACCGGGATCTCCGGCAGCCGGCGCACGCTGCCATTCTGAAGAGACGGCAGCGGCCGGCTGATGAGATAGCCTGCTTCTAAATCAATTGCATCTTCACACTCTTCACAGCCATGCCAAAGAATGATCTTGGGAAGCGAAGACGTGAACCGCTTATCGAACCGCCCATCCAGCTCTTGAAAAAGAGCGGGGATTCGATTGATCGAAGTCCGCCTCCGTACGGATATGAGCTGCCTGCTTTCCGCTGTTTTCAGCACGATCTCGTGCTCGGCGTCTCCATATCCTTCATTTTCTACCTGCTCAAGCCGTTCTTCAATTCGTTTCAGGCGCGCCTGTTCTTCTTCAATGAGCGTCAAAATCTCTGCCTTTTTCAGCCGGAACATCCCCCTGATCTGTTCTGTCGGCATAAGCTCTGCAATCTGCTGAAGCGTGAATCCGAGCTCCTTGAAAGCGAGAATGCGATTCAATAGAAAGAGCTGGTTTGCCGCATAATAGCGGTAGCCTGTTTCCTGATCTGTACAGGCCGGCTTTAACAGACCGATCTGATCATAATACCGCAGGGCTTTTACGGAAACCTGGCTCAGTTTGGAAAATTCGCTGATTTTAAACAAAACTATAATCTCCTCCTTTCTAAAAGCGAGTATAAACCCTCCAGCAGAGGGGAAAGTCAAGAAAGCTGCGCACTTTTCGATTTAAGGTAATGTTAAGGATAAAATTATTTCCGGATAATCTCCAGTCTCTATAATAAAGGGATGAAGGAGTGACTTGTGATGCGGGCAATCTGTCTGAATGAATTTAAAAGTCTTTTTAAAAGTATTAAATCGATTATAGTGATCGCCATCATTTTTTTCGTGAGCTTTAAGGTGGCCGATGTCATCGAAAACTTGCCGGCCGATATGGTCGGCGAATTGGATTTGGGAAGCGACGCCAATGCAGCCGGAACTGCTATGATCGTATTCCTGCTCGGTTTCCTGATCATCACCGGACTGTCCCATGACATCGTCAACCGCGAGGTCTATACGCGGACGATAAGATTTCTAGTGACGAAAACGTCGCGTCCAAAAATTATCATAGGCAAATTTTTAGGAGTCTGGCTGTTTTGGTTCACGTGTATTCTGGCATCATACATATTGGTCATGGTCGTATCTAAAACGTTTTTATGGCAGAGCGCTGCTGACAGCATGGCATTTCTGACAGCGGCAATCGCGTTAAATCTCTTATTCTCGGTTATCTTTCCAAAGCCTGCTATGTCAATGTTTTTCGGCATCGTGTTTGCCCTGTTCTTTCCCGCACTCAGCATATGGGCCATCTTCTCGGACAATATGATGATCAGCTGGTTTAAATATTTGTCGCCCTATTATTATTCAAATCTAGGACATTATTTTACCCTGATCAACATCGTTTACGCGATTGCGGTGCTTGGCGGGGCCATCGCTTTATTTAAAAGGAGAGATTTATAATGGGTGTTGTGATCGAGGCAAAGGGATTGACGAAGACATTCGGATCGAGGACGGTCGTAAACAATGTCGATCTTCAGGTGGAAAAAGGGGAGATTTACGGATTCCTCGGCCGCAATGGCGCCGGGAAATCGACGTTCATCAACATGATCACCGGAATTATTGAACCGTCAGCCGGCAGTTTTCAACTATTAAACGAATCTTCTATTGATCATATAAAGCACCGCATCGGCGTTTTGCCGGACTATTCGACCTTTTACGATTCAATGACGGCGGCCTGTCATTTAAAATACTTCGCCAAGCTGACCGGACAAAACGTGTCAAGACAGCAGTGCGAGTCCGTTTTGGCAAGGGTCGGTCTGCTTGAACACGCCGACAAAAAGGCGGGGACTTTTTCCTTCGGCATGAAAAAAAAGCTTGGGATCGCCCAAGCCATTATCCACGACCCGGAGTTGATCTTCTTGGATGAGCCGACTTCCGGAGTCGATGCAGAATCAGCCTTGAATATACAAAAGCTGATCATCGATCTGCAAAAAGAAGGAAAAACGGTATTTATGACGTCCCACAATCTATATGAAATCGAAAAGATTTGTACCAGAATTGCGATCATGAAGGATGGCGGTATTTTACGCGAAGGGACGCTCGATGAATTAAGAAAGCATTTCATGTCTTCTATTACGGTTTATATCAGGCATTCGCAAATTCCCGAACAGCATTTCGGCTTGATCAGCAGTTTCCTCGAGTCAGCAGGCGAGGAAGTCAACTTCCGTGACACTGAGCTTTCGCTCGTCGTCAATTCAGAAGAAAAAATCCCCGCCATTATCCGCGTCTTAACCAATTGCAAAGTAAACATTTACAGGGTCCATGTCGACGAACCGTCTCTGGAAGACATTTTTTTGGACCGTGAACAAGAAAACAGCGGATATTAGGCAGCCTCCGGAAAGGCACGGTACTGGAAAAATACGCCCGCACATAGAAGAGGAAGTGCTTGAATGTTTATCAAGTATAATGAATATGACCTTTTAGAACTTTTTGAGAATGAACCGGTAATTATCACACATCAAGATGCTGGTGAATTTAATTATACATATGAAGATAATCAAAATTTTAAATTGATTTTAACCCTGGAAGTCTATCAAAAAACGTGCGGCCTTAGCATAACATATAACGATTGCATCGTTTTTGCAGGTGATTTTATAAATGTTACCAGAATAAAAAAAGCTGACAAACATTCAATGGTGATATTCGTTGAGAATGAAGAGAAAGTAAGGGTAAAGTTCTCTAAACAGGTTGGGATAGAACTGCTGTAACTGTTGCTGCGAATATGAAATATAAAAAAGACCCCGCGGCTGAAGTGACCCCCAAAAGTTAGACAGCTTATTTTCTCAAGTAACATGACTGGCATGAATCCGGTATTGTACTGGGCTCATGCCTTTTAATTTTGCCTTGATCCGTTTGTGATTATAGTAATCGATATATGTTACGAGCTCTTGTTTAAAATGCTCGATGCTTTGAAATTCGTTGAAATGGATAAACTCTGATTTTAAAATACCAAAGAAACTTTCAATGACCGCGTTATCGTAACAGTTTCCCTTACGAGACATACTTTGAATAATATTTCGTTCCTTTAGGGCGTGGCGATACTGTTTCATTTGATAGTGCCAGCCCTGATCGGAGTGAATCAACAGATTTTCTTTATCTGTCAGCTGTTCAAATGATTTTTCCAACATCTCGGATACCAATGAATACGTTGGCCTGGATCCAATTGTATAAGCAATGATTTCGCCATTAAATAAATCAAGCATTGGCGATAAATAGAGCTTCTCCCCAAATAATTTAAATTCCGTGATATCTGTTACCCATTTCATCTTCGGCTTTTCCGCCTTGAAATTCCGCTCTAGCCTGTTTGGTGCCACCGTGCCGGTTTCTCCTTTATACGAACGGTATTTTTTCATCCGTACGAGACATTTCAACCCCAGTTCCTTCATGAGGCGATATATTTTTTTATGATTCATTTGATATCCCCGGTTTTTAAGCTCGTCGCGTATCCGGCGGTACCCGTAACGGCCTTTATGTTCATGATAAATCGATTGAATCAGTGTTTTTAATTTGGCATCTTTGTCTGGAAGACCGAAGGTTTTGACCCAGTAATAATACGTACTGCGCGGAATTCCAGCCAGTTTAAGCAGGGCTTTTACCGGAAATTCAGTCCTTAGTTCAAATACTACTTGGGCCTTTTCTTGTTTTGTAATTTTTCCTTGTTTTGAACTAAGGTATTCAACTTTTTTAAGTAGGCATTCTCCATTCGCAGACGTTCAATTTCAGCCTGCATGGCTTCCACTGATCCTTCTTGCGGTGTTTGTTTCTTCGTTCTTTTTTGATTTTTCTTTGTCATTGACGGCCGCCCCTTTTTCATCGGTTTTAGGGCATCGATTCCTCCGGTTTCGAACAGTTTCTGCCATTGAGCCACCGTAGAAGGTGCTTGAATATTGAAGATGGCGGCTGTTTCACGGATCGACGTCCCATTTTCGATCATATAGTGAAGTACCTTCAGTTTATCTTCTACAGAATAGGTTGTATAGAGTTTTTGAAACGCACTTTCTCCATGGTAATGGTATTTGCGAATCCATACCTGAAACACACCTGACGAAACACCGATCTCTCTGGCGATTGTTTTATGCCCTTCCCTACCCGCAAGATACCTTTTGACCGCTTGTATTTTTTCCTCAGCTGTAAATTTAGCCATAAAAAACTGCACCTCCGATTGTTAGATGGTGTCTAACAATTGGGGTGCAGTTCAGGCAGGATAACCTTTTGCACAACAATCGGGTGTGAAAGGTTGTCCTGCCGCTTTGCTTTACAATCAACACAGCGGAGCCTTTCCGTTCAACAAACTATTCAACGATCCCGTTCCGTATCGCAAAAACGACGGCCTGCGTCCTGTCCTGGGCGCTGCATTTTTGCAGGATGCGGTGGACGTGCGTCTTGACGGTGCTTTCGCTGACGAAAAGCTTGTCTGCGATGTCTTCGTTTCTTAAGCCATAGGCCATTTGCTGGAGCACCTCCAGCTCTCTTTTTGTAAACGGCTCAAGCAGGTCTCCGTCCTGCGGTTGATATTGTTGTTTTGTCCGGAACGTTTCGCTGATGATTCTGGCGGCTGTGGCGGTCCGGAAGATGGCTTCTCCTCTGGCTGCGGCGCGAATGGCGTCAATCAGTTCTTCGGGAAGGGTATCTTTCAGCAGATAGCCGACTGCACCCGCGCGGATGCCTTCAAATACATATTCTTCAGTGTCAAAGGTCGTTAAAATGACGATTTTCGTATCCGGATATGCAGACATGATCTGTTTCGTCGCTTCAATGCCCGAGCAAGACGGCATTTGGACATCCATGAGGATGACATCGGGTTTTGTTTGTTTTGCGAGTGATGTGATTTCGTCTCCGTCGCCTGCTTCGCATGATACGGTCATATCGTGTTGTGCATTGATGACATAGCGGAAGCCTTCGCGTACAAGCGGCTGGTCGTCGGCGAGCGCGACGCGGATTTTATGATCGTTCATCTGCTTCCTCCTTATTGATTTGTTGCGAAAGCGGCAACTGTAATTCGACTTGCATGCCGCTCGGCTGGAGTGCCTTGATAGAGAAGGAGCCGCCTGCTTGCTCGGCGCGCTCTTTCATGCCTGTCAATCCGAACCCGAATGTGAGATCTCCGCTGAATTTGCCGTCGTCTGAAACAGTCATATTCAGACGGCCTTCATCGTTTGACAGGACGATGTCCGCACGGGAAGCGCCTGCATGGCGCAGAATATTTGTCAGCGATTCCTGCAAAACGCGGTATACCGTCTCGCTGATGTTTTGCGGCCATGATTCTTCTTGCAGGCCGGACGTATCCAAAGAAATGGCCAAATCGCTGCGTTCACCGGTTTGGTGAATAAGGCCCCGGATCGCGGCGAGTCCCACCATGGCTTCGCTTTTGCCCATTTGATGTACGACCGATCGGACTTCCTGAAGGCATCCCCTTGCGACGGTGAGCACGTTTTGGATGACTTTTTCCGGATCTTCGGCGCTTCCTTTCAATACATACGGAAGCGATTGGAGCTGGACGATGACAGACGTCAGTTCATGGCCGATGCTGTCGTGTATGTCGCGGGCGATCCTCGTCCGTTCTTCAAGGACGGCATACCGCAAGGAAAGGACTGATGCTTCCTTGAGTTCAAGGTGTGCCTGTTGAAGCTCTGCGTGTGCTTTCTCTAATTCCTTGTGCATGTGCGCCAGCTTGGCGTGATTTCGCTCCGTCTCTTGCCGGGCTTCTTTTCTGATGCGGAAAGAGGTAAAGAGAATATACAGCCCGGTGATCACCGCTGCGTTATCGACGAGCACACCCAAGCCGCTATGATAAACGCTAAAGACCAGCAAGCTGTTGAATATGACCAAAAACGCAACGAATATCGCTGATAGCCTTCCCGGAAGCTTTGAAGAGACATAGACGGTTAAAAAGGCCATTAAAAATAACGCAGACCCTTGTTCATGCCCGGACACGATCCATAACAAGCCTGCCGAAAGCCAAAGGACTGCAAATATACTTAAAAGGGCAGCAACCGGCGTTAGGCGGGGAATGATCCAGACTGCCGCCACAAAGAGCGCGAATACCGCCGCAGTAAAGAGCGGATCGGCATTGGCAGGAGAAGAAAGAGATTGTATGAGATTTGCAATAAGAATGGAGCTCGGCAAAAGCGGTCGATAATGCCGAGCTGAAAATTGTCTGACCATGCAGATCCTTCTTTCAGTTAGTGAATCTGTGCTTTGACCTTTGTGAGCCTGCTGTATTCCTTGAACAGCATGAAATTGCGGGCGGCAATGGTGCCGAGCGGGACGAACAGCATGGAATGGACAATCGCTGAAAACCATTCGTTATCCTCTGGCAGCCATGTTCTTAAAGCCATCCGAAGCAGCAGTACGGCTATGATGAGGATGACACTACCGAGAGAACCGCGTGATGTAATATTTCCGCTTTCCTCATCAATTCGAACGGTCACCATTTTTCCGATGGCACATCCGATTCCCAAGCCGATGACCAGTAAAATGCCGCTTATTATGATGTGCAGTGTAGAATTGAAATATCCCGGCTGAACGGAAGAAGACACCCCCCAAAAAAGCAGAATGGGAAAGAATAGCAGCTTCCAGGGCCGCACTGTCCGTTCACGGTACATATTTAAAATCATAAGGGCAAAAACCACTAAAATGTATGGACCCATTGTCATTGTCATGTTGATCAAATCCTTTCTGCAACGAGTATAACGAACGCTGGAAAGGAATGCGTCAACCGACAGATTGATTTTTGATCACTACATCTGTTCCTGCCTCAAAAATTCGCATAACATGGCGTGGAATTGTTTAATATGCTCACTGTTTCTTTTCCATATCATATAAGTCTGTGAAGCCGGCAGCTCCAAATGCGGCGTCTCGATCGGCATCAGTCCGTCTTGATCATGCTTGATTTTGAAGGCAAAAAACTTCAATATCTAAAACTAAATGTAGAAAAATTTATAAAGCGTGCTTTGCGTTCTTGAACCAAAAATAATAAAAAAGAGCAGGTGACCCCGACCAAAGAATCACTGCTCCAAACAATAAAGTAAATTTAATTATAGCATAATTGATAGAAGCATTGGTGCACACACAGATTTTGATCATACAGATGTATGATCAAATTACATGAACTTGAAAGCCAAAGTGAGAATATTGTTGTAGGAGACAACATTACCGCATTTTTGCAACAGGAATAGCTATCTTATTTGTCGCATTTCCCCATGTTGTAAAAAGAAAAGGGGAACGTCATGAAAAAGAACAAGAACCTTATTATATACCGAAAACTGCAACTTCTTCACAGCTCACTTTTTGACACGTTTGATCGGGCGCTCAATATTTACGATGGCAAAGGTACGATTAATCCTGTATATGTAAGAATCGATAATGCTAAACAGCTGCTAACAAAATCATTAGAAGCTGCCCCATGTTATATCGAGTCATCTATGGACGATATAGATTATGAAAAGACTCAAGCGCAAAATGATGAGAAGTTGTTTTCCTAGGCTTATACAATCAATTTCGTACCCGAAAAAAAGCCAAAAGAGATCATAAGACTCTCGTCTTTCATTTGCGAGCGAATGCCCTTCCGAAGAAGGACATTATGGCCATTGAAAATGGATATAACACCTTGGAATATACAATCAACCAACCAAATCATCTTTACAAAGTCAAAACAAATCCCGGGGCACAACCTTGTCATTGAATTTTTTAGACGGAACAACCGGTGCTGCAAGCTTTATAAAAACTATAGATGTATATCTGATTAAAAAAAAGATATTATCATAATGTTTACCAATTAGAAAACCGTAGCAATTCTTTGGCACACAGTTTTTCTGTCATCATTATTATGTGGTTACCAGGTTCTCAAGCATAAAGTATCTACATCTGCTGCACCTGAGGGCTTGATGATAGAATAAAAACATCGGTGCAATTCACGAAACACCTTTGTTGTTGTTGTAGATGGAAGAAGAAAAGATCCGTCTGATTTCAGTGGATATACAACCTCCCCTCGTACTTAGCTGCTGGGGAAATGATCATTTAAAATAAGGAGTTTAAACAATGAAAACATGTCCATACTGCGGCAGCAAAGCCGAGAAAATAGACCTTTCACGATATTATTGCGAATTCTGTACCATGAACATTCCTTCAGACCTTGTTAAAGAGGCCGGAGTAAGAATTAGCGTAATTTACAAAGAAGGTGCATCAAAAAAAGACCTAGAAAAAAGCACCCCTGAGTTGATGACACTTCCTACCGTCGATCTTCTATTCTTATTGAAGAAAGCAAGAAAGGTAAGAAACGACATCACAGGTGAGATACGTAAATTAAAGAAGGAAATTCAACAGGCAGGAAGTGCTTCTTCTTTTAAAGAAGCTTATGTGGTACTCAATGAAGATTATATATTCGTCTCTAAAAAAATGTACGTAGTTGAAAACATTATGAAGACCCGATTAGGCTATATACCGCCGAGGTTGGATAAACCCTTTTTTGAAAAATACCTTAAAAACGTGAAGAACAAAAAAAAGAATTTCGAACCAATGATTGATTTCAGCCAATACGATAGTCAAGACATAGATGACATTTTGAATTCTAAATGAAGGGATAACTACATCCTTTGTCGTTCTGCATGCGGGATCCGTTGTAGATTGAGCTCGCCGGTTTTCTTCCTGGAACAACGGCCTTTATCAGGTGATATTACCCTTCTACTGTATTAAAGCCGATTGCGTTATTTGAGGTTTTTTGTAGATTGATTCTAAAAAATACATAAAAGTAAATATATTGTTTATATGTGTCATAGAACAAATTTTTAACTAGTGGTTTGTACGTTATAGAACAAGGGAGTCCGAAGGCATTCAAAACAAAAAAACGCCCTGATAAAAAGGGCGTTATAAAAGGGGGGGCGGGCAAGAATTCAGTATCTCCACAAAATCGACATATCACCGGTCGTTTTCTCATAGACGACATTGCCTTTTTTGTCATGTTTGACGACGTATTTGCCGCCGTTCGTGACATTTTTGTATTCGGTTGTTGATGTACCGTCATCGTTTTGTTTCAATGTAAACCGGATGTCTGCAATGAGCGTGTCGCTGTTCAGATCAGCGTAGTATGAATGGAACCTGACATGGCTCCAGTCGTCTTTTTTGTCGGGGATGTCCGAAATGATGCCGACTTTTTCGTGAGGTTCATTCACGATTACTCCGTTATCCTTTTTCAGGCTGCCGGTCTTAATATCAGCATTCTCCAAGACTTGTTGAATCTGGCTAAATTCGGCTTTTGTCGGCACGGTATACTTATCTTCCGGCACGTCTTTCGCAAAGCTGGCAGGCGTACTGAATACGATCGTCAATACGGAAAGGATCACCATCAACGACAGTTTTTTTATGCATCTTCCTCCTTTAGCTGATCAATTGATTCGGGTCCCACTCTATCATCGTTAAAATATTTTGTAAAGTTTGAATGTTATATCGATTTAACCATTTTTTTCGGGGAGTTACAGCCGGTTTTTTCCTGTCGATCTGTTCATCCAACGGCCGATCAACTGAAAACTCATGCTCAAATCCTCTTGCATTCTGCAAAAGAAAAGGCGATTTTCCCTGGAAATAGAGAAATATTCTGTTTTTTTAATTTTATCACTCTATTTGTTATTGACAAAGTGAAGTTTAGGTCGTATATTAAATGAATAAATTTTCAGGCAAAAAGAAACGCGATGAATGGGAGCAGTAGAAGACAATCATTAGCCAAGAGAGCTGCGGGTCGGTGTGACGCAGCCTAATGAATCTTTGAACTCGCCCGGGAGTGGACTTGCTAAAAGGGAAAGACATCAATTCCTGAAGGCTTTACGATTAACCCCCGTTACCGGGTTTACAAGCGGATTCTATTAGTGGAATCAAAAAGAGTGGTACCGCGGTAGGCTTTAATAGCTCATCGTCTCTTAATCTTCAATGATGAAGAAAAGAGACGGTGAGCTTTTTTATTTTCAGCAGAGGAAGTGGCAAAGAATGGAGAAAAAGACGCAGAAACTGGAGAGAACGATGACATCGCGGCACATTATGATGATGGCTTTGGGAGGAGCCATCGGTGCCGGATTGTTTAAAGGAAGCAGCAATGCGATAGATTTAGCGGGGCCGTCGGTTCTGATCGCTTATCTAATCGGCGGAATCATCCTGCTGTTCATCATGCAGGGTCTCGCCGAAATGGCGGTCAAAAACAGCGAAGCGAGAACGTTCAGGGACCTCGTTCAATCGGTTTTAGGACCTTATGCAGCGTATTTTTTGGACTGGATTTATTGGAAAATGTGGGTGTTGAATATTGCGGCAGAGGCTGTCGTGGCGGCGACTTTTTTGCAATATTGGCTTCCGGGCATGCCGGTGTGGGTGCTGGCGCTGTTTGTCGCCCTCGTCATTACAAGCGTCAATTTGCTTTCTGTTAAAAGCTTTGCCGAGACGGAATATTGGCTCGCCTTGATTAAAATCACAGTGATTGTCGTCTTTATTATTGCCGGATTTATTTTATTATTTTTCTCATTTGGCAGTCATACAGCTGTAGGTTTTTCTCATTTGACCGATCACGGCGGGTTCTTTCCGAACGGAGCCGGAGGGCTGGTCACGGCGATGCTTGTTGTCATTTACTCTTACGGAGGAACCGAAATCATCGGCGTGACATTGGCGGAGACAAAAAATCCTGAGCAGGTTGTGCCGAAAGCCGTCCGCGGGACGCTGACGCGGATTATTGCTTTTTATATCCTTCCGTTTTACATCATCGTCAGCCTGATACCGTGGAATCAAGTGAATCAGGTGTCCGAAAGCCCGTTTGTCATGGTGTTTAAATTGATCGGAATTCCAGGGGCGGACCATGTCATGAACGCCGTCATTTTATTGGCGGTCATCTCTTCGATGAACTCCGGACTCTACGGTTCTTCGCGGATATTATATACACAGGCTGCAGACGGCCGGGTGCCGAAAATCTTTTCAAAGCTGTCCGGCAGAAAGGTTCCGGTATATGCGATTTTGCTATGTACTTCTTTCTTATATTTAGGCGTATTGTTTTCAATCTTTGCGGGCAGCCAGGCATTCGAGTATTTGATGGGGTCTTTAGGCTATACGGTGCTGATGATTTGGCTCGTCATCGCCTTCGCCCACTTGAAGTCAAGAAAACGGACTCAGACGGCGCCAGTCGGCTACTATGTCAAATGGTTTCCTTATACGACCTGGCTGGCGATACTGGCCCTTTTGGCAATTTTAATCGGCGTTATTTGGACAACTTCGATTGCTATCACGTTGGTGACGGCAGGAATATACTTGCTCATTACCATCGCTTATCTTGTCAAAGGACGAAAATTGGCGTAAAAATGACTGCCTCCGCATTAAGGAGGCGGTTTTTTTGAATAACGGTTCGAATTTGATCGAACTAATTTCTTTAATTATCATCTTCTGTTGTGGTATCGTCTAAGTACGATATCGAATAGGAAGAAGGAGAAAACATGCCTGGACAGCATTTCAAAAACACCAAATACTCCGTATTGAATTTGTCTCCCGTCGTCCAAGGCGGGACTGTTGAAGAATCCTTTCAGAATTCCATGGATTTGGCCCGTCACGCCGAAAAATGGGGCTATCACCGGTTCTGGCTGGCCGAGCATCACAGCATGGAGGGCGTGGCGAGTTCAGCCACGGCTGTTTTGATCGGCCATATCGCCGGAGGAACAAAAACGATCCGCGTCGGATCGGGAGGCATTATGCTGCCGAACCACTCTTCGCTCGTCATTGCGGAACAATTCGGAACGCTTGAATCCCTCTATCCGGGAAGAATCGATCTGGGGCTTGGCCGGGCGCCGGGCACCGATCAATTAACAGCAAGGGCATTGAGAAGAAACATTAACAACGGCGAGGATTTTCCCGAGCAGCTTGCCGAGTTGCGCAATTATTTTCAGCCGTCCGGTAATGTCCGGAACCATGTGCGCGCCATCCCCGGCGAAGGGCTGAATGTACCGATATGGCTTCTCGGTTCGAGCGGATTCAGCGCCCGTCTCGCGGGGGAGCTCGGTTTGCCGTTTGCATTTGCGGCTCATTTTTCGCCGGCTAATACGATTCCCGCTTTAGAGCTGTACCGGAGTTCATTTACACCCGGCGTGCTGGATGAACCGTATGCGATGGTCGGAGTGACGGTAATCGCGGCTGATTCTGATGAAAAAGCGCAGCATCTTGCGACATCACACTATCAGAAATTTTTGGACCTCGTCCGCGGGAATTCGACAAAGCTCAAGCCGCCTGTTGACGATATGGACCAGATCTGGTCCCCGCGCGAGAAAGCGATGGTCAATGAACAGCTCAGCTCAACGATCATCGGCGGACCGAAAGAAGTGAAAGCAAAGCTTGAAGACTTTATTCAAACGACACAGGCAAACGAAATCATCGTGAACTCAGAAACCTTTGATCATGCAGACAGGCTGCGGTCCTTCGAAATCATCGCAGACGTCTGGAAAAGCTGACAAAAGCCGAAAAAAAGCAATGGAATGGGAAGCCAATCCATTGCTTTTTTATGTCTATTCAAGTTGAAAGCCGGGAAACATCTAAACGCCGAAGATAATCGTATTTTAATAAAATATTTGCACATTCAGTCTATTAAAATATTGAAAGAGAAACAAAGAATAAGTCGCTGGAAGAGATAGAAAAGCTTTGGGTAAAATGAAAGCGCTTTAAGGACCTTTCGAGAAAAGGGCTTTTTTTCGTCTGCACCTTTTGATCAGTTGCTGTATAAGCTGGAGAATAATAGGAAACAATTGATGATGACAAAAAAACGTTTTGTCGAAACGGTGCGAATATTGTCAAGGAATTGGTTTCTTAACAGTTGAATAAACATTTTAACCCTGTTACAATAAGACATGTAAGCAGGAGTAATTTTTTTTGGCTGAGGCGGGACGTTTTCAGTCACAGTGGGACATTTTTTGTCCAGGACGAGATGAAAGGAACGTTTTGGCATGAATCAATTAATACAGGCTCAAAAAAAATTATTGCCGGACCTTCTCGATGTCATGCAAAAAAGGTACGAAATCTTGCAGTACATAAGGCTGACTGAACCGATCGGCAGAAGAAGCCTCGCCGCCAGCCTCGGCATAAGCGAACGCGTATTAAGGGCGGAGGTTCAGTTTTTAAAAGAACAAAATCTTCTCGAGATCAAAACGAGCGGCATGACATTGACACCTGAAGGCTCTGACCTGCTGTACATCCTCGAAGATACGATGAAAGACGTTTTAGGGTTGACTCTTTTGGAAAATACATTAAAAGAGAGGCTGAATCTTGAACAGGTTATCATCGTATCCGGAGACAGCGACCATTCCCCATGGGTCAAAAAAGAGATGGGGAGAGCGGCCGTCGCATGCATGAAAAACAGGTTTCAAGGGGAAAATATCGTCGCCGTAACCGGAGGCACGACCCTCGAAGCTGTGGCTGAAATGATGACGCCTGACTCGAAAAATCGCAAACTGCTTTTTGTTCCGGCAAGAGGCGGACTCGGCGAAAACGTCAGAAATCAGGCGAACACGATTTGCGCCCATATGGCTGAAAAAGCTTCCGGTACATACAAACTGTTATTCGTGCCGGGGCAGCTGAGCAAAGAAGCCTATTCTTCTATCATCGAAGAGCCTTCCATCAAGGAAGTGCTGCAAACGATTCGATCATCCAGTATGGTCATCCACGGTATCGGGGATGCTAAAACAATGGCTGAACGAAGGAATACGCCGGAGGAAGATTTGCGGAAGATAGAAGAAAACGAAGCTGTTGCAGAGGCGTTCGGCTATTATTTTGACCGCCACGGAGAAGTCATTCACAAGGTGCACAGCGTGGGCATTCAGCTTGAGGATCTCGATTCGATCCCGAACATCATCGCGGTGGCGGGAGGCTCATCAAAGGCGGAGGCCATTGAGGCCTATTTTAAAAAGCCGCGCAACACGGTTCTGATCACTGACGAAGGAGCCGCAAAACAGTTATTAAGGGAAGTTTCTTCCCTCAATATAAATTAAAATATCTCTTACTTACTTAAAGGAGGAAATCATCATGGCAGTAAAAGTCGGTATTAATGGTTTTGGTCGTATTGGACGCAACGTATTCCGTGCAGCGTTAAATAATCCTGATGTTGAGGTTGTGGCGGTTAACGATTTAACAGACGCTAACATGCTTGCTCACCTATTACAATATGATTCAGTTCACGGCAAACTTGACGCAGAGGTGTCTGTTGACGGAAACAACCTTGTTGTTAACGGTCAAACGATCCAAGTAACAGCTGAACGCGACCCTGCTAAATTAAGCTGGGGAGAAAAAGGCGTTGAAATCGTCGTTGAATCAACTGGTTTCTTCACAAAACGCGCTGATGCAGCTAAACATTTGGAAGCTGGCGCGAAAAAAGTCATCATCTCAGCTCCTGCGAGTGAAGAAGATATCACAATCGTTATGGGTGTTAACGAAGATAAATACGATGCTGCAAACCACCATGTCATCTCTAATGCATCTTGTACGACAAACTGCCTTGCGCCGTTTGCAAAAGTGCTTAACGACAAATTCGGCATCAAACGCGGTATGATGACAACTGTTCACTCATATACTAACGATCAGCAAATCCTTGACCTTCCGCACAAAGACTACCGTCGTGCGCGCGCGGCAGCAGAAAGCATCATTCCGACAACTACTGGTGCTGCGAAAGCCGTTTCTCTTGTACTGCCTGAACTGAAAGGCAAACTGAACGGCGGCGCAATGCGCGTTCCGACTCCAAACGTATCACTTGTTGACCTTGTTGCGGAACTTGATAAAGAAGTAACAGCAGAAGAAGTAAACGCAGCGCTTAAAGAAGCAGCAGAAGGCGAACTTCAAGGCGTTCTTGGCTACAGCGAAGAGCCGCTTGTTTCTAAAGACTACAACGGCAACACAAACTCTTCTACAATCGATGCCCTTTCTACAATGGTTATGGAAGGCAGCATGGTGAAAGTCATTTCTTGGTATGACAACGAAAGCGGCTACTCTAACCGTGTTGTAGATCTTGCAGCTTACATTGCAAAACAAGGTCTTTAATAAAATAGAATCGGACTTGGTTCTTTAAGAGAGAAGCGCTATAATGAAAGCGGACAAGGGAAGGGGACAGACACTCCCTTTCCCTTTTTCCGTATGCGGCGCCTTGGAAGTCGAATGAAAACGCCGCATTTGGGGATTTCCGTTTTCGGGCTTGTAAATCAATCAAAGGAGGATCTCCTAAAAGCCATGAACAAAAAATCAGTAAAAGACATTGATGTAAAAGGCCGTGTTGTTTTTTGCCGCGTTGACTTCAACGTGCCGATGAAAGACGGGAAAGTGACGGATGAGACGAGAATCCGCGCCGCACTTCCGACGATTCAATATTTGACTGAGCAAGGTGCGAAAGTTCTTCTCGCAAGCCACCTCGGCCGTCCAAAAGGACAGGTTGTGGAAGAGCTTCGTTTGACTCCTGTGGCGGCCCGCCTCGGAGAACTGCTTGGCAAAGAGGTGAAAAAAGCGGATGAAGCATACGGCGACGCCGTAATAGCGCAAATTTCCGAAATGAAGGACGGAGACATTCTCGTTTTGGAAAACGTACGCTTCTATCCGGGAGAAGAAAAAAATGATCCCGAGCTGTCAAAAGCGTTTGCCGACCTTGCGGATGTATATGTCAATGACGCATTCGGAGCGGCCCACCGCGCCCATGCTTCAACAGCAGGAATCGCTGAGCACCTTCCGGCTGTGGCAGGCTTCCTGATGGAAAAAGAGCTTGAAGTGCTTGGAAAAGCCCTTTCAAACCCTGATCGTCCGTTTACAGCGATCATCGGCGGAGCGAAAGTAAAAGACAAAATCGGCGTGATCGAAAGCCTTCTTGAAAAAGTCGACAATCTGATCATCGGCGGCGGTCTTGCTTATACATTCGTCAAAGCGCTCGGCCATGAAGTCGGAAAATCCCTTCTTGAAGAGGACAAAATTGACCTGGCCAAGTCGTTCATGGACCGCGCCAAAGAAAAAGGCGTGAATTTCTACATGCCTAAAGATGTGCTTGTTGCCGACGATTTCTCAAATGACGCCAATACGAAAATCGTTCCGATCAGCGAAATCCCAAGCGACTGGGAAGCGCTCGACATCGGTACTGAGACTCAGAAAACGTATGCCGACGTCATCAAAAACAGCAAGCTTGTCGTTTGGAACGGACCGATGGGCGTATTCGAACTCGATGCGTTCGCTAAAGGAACAAAAGCTGTCGCTGAAGCTTTAGCAGAGGCAAAAGATACATACTCTGTCATCGGCGGCGGAGACTCTGCAGCTGCAGTTGAAAAGTTCGGTCTTGCTGACAAAATGAGCCACATTTCAACAGGCGGCGGAGCTTCTCTTGAGTTTATGGAAGGAAAAGAACTTCCTGGCGTCAAAGCTTTGAACGACAAGTAAGCAAAACACACAGCATAAGGAGTGGAGCACATGAGAAAACCAATTATAGCCGGTAACTGGAAGATGCATAAAGTGCTTTCAGAAGCTGTCAGCTTCGTTGAAGAAGTGAAATCTTCCATTCCCGCAGCAGATAAAGCAGAAGCCGTTGTCTGTGCGCCTGCGCTGTTCCTTGAAAAGCTGACATCAGCTGTAAAAGGCACCGACCTGAAAGTCGGCGCGCAAAACATGCACTTTGAAGAAAGCGGCGCTTTCACCGGAGAAATCAGCCCTGTTGCTCTGAAAGACATCGGGGTTCAATATTGCGTGATCGGCCACTCTGAGCGCCGCGAAATGTTCGCCGAAACCGACGAGACCGTAAACAAAAAGGCGCACGCAGCCTTCAAACACGGAATCGTGCCGATCATCTGCGTAGGTGAAACGCTTGAAGAGCGTGAAGCCGGTAAAACAAATGCCCTTGTTGCAGATCAAGTGAAAAAAGCGCTCGCCGGACTGACGGCTGACCAGGTGTCTGCTTCTGTTATCGCTTATGAGCCAATCTGGGCGATCGGAACAGGCAAATCTTCAACAGCACAAGACGCAAACGAGGTGTGCGCACACATCCGCAAAACGGTCGCTGCAGAATTCGGACAAGCGGCAGCCGACAGCATCCGCATCCAGTACGGCGGCAGCGTAAAACCTGCGAACATTAAAGAATACATGGCCGAGTCTGATATTGACGGCGCTCTTGTAGGCGGCGCAAGCCTTGAGCCTCAGTCTTTCGTTCAATTATTGGAGGCAGGTCAATATGAGTAACAAATTAGCCGCACTCATCATTTTGGATGGGTTTGGACTAAGAAACGAAACTGTCGGAAACGCAGTAGCCCAAGCGAACAAACCGAATTTTGACCGCTATTGGAACAAGTATCCGCATCAGACGCTGACAGCTTCAGGCGAAGCGGTCGGACTTCCCGAAGGGCAAATGGGAAACTCTGAAGTCGGCCACTTGAATATCGGCGCCGGACGGATCGTCTATCAAAGCCTGACGCGCGTCAACGTAGCGATTCGCGAAGGCGAATTTGAGCGGAACGAAACATTTCTGAACGCGATGAAGCACGTCAAAGAAAAAGGCACAAACCTTCACCTGTTCGGACTGCTGTCTGACGGCGGGGTTCACAGCCACATCAACCATTTGTACGCGCTCTTAAAGCTTGCGAAAAAAGAAGGCGTTCAAAACGTCTATATTCACGGCTTCCTTGACGGACGCGACGTAGGTCCGCAAACGGCCGAGAAATATCTCAAAGAGCTTGAGGAACAAATTGAAGAAATCGGCGTCGGCGAAATTGCGACGCTGTCAGGCCGCTATTACTCAATGGACCGCGACAAACGCTGGGACCGTGTTGAAAAAGCGTATCGCGCCATGGTATACGGCGAAGGGCCTGCATACAAAAATCCGTTTGATGTTGTGAAGGATTCCTATGAAAAAGGCATTTACGATGAATTCGTCATCCCTTCCGTCATCACAAAAGAAAACGGAGAGCCTGTTGCGACAATCAAAGACAACGACGCGGTGATTTTCTACAATTTCAGACCGGACCGTGCGATCCAGATTTCCAACACGTTCACGAATGACGATTTCCGCGATTTTGACCGCGGTGACAAGCATCCGAAAAACCTTTATTTCGTCTGCTTGACTCACTTCAGTGAAACGGTTGACGGATACGTGGCATTCAAGCCGGTCAATCTCGACAATACGGTAGGAGAAGTTTTATCCCAAAACGGACTGAAGCAGCTCCGCATTGCAGAGACCGAAAAATATCCGCACGTGACCTTCTTTATGAGCGGCGGACGCGAAGAGAAATTCCCGGGCGAAGAACGGATTCTCATCAATTCGCCGAAAGTTGCGACATATGACTTGAAACCTGAAATGAGCGCCTATGAAGTGAAAGACGCGCTCGTGAAAGAAATCGAGGCTGACAAGCACAACGCAATCATCCTCAATTTCGCCAACCCGGATATGGTTGGACACTCCGGTAAAGTCGAGCCGACGATCAAAGCGATCGAAGCGGTCGATGAATGCCTGGGCGAAGTCGTTGACGCGATTCTTGCAAAAGGCGGCCACGCAATCATCACGGCCGACCACGGCAACGCGGACGTGCTGATTACAGAAGAAGGCAAGCCGCACACCGCCCATACGACAAACCCGGTTCCCGTAATCGTCACAAAAGAAGGCGTGACACTAAGGGAAGGCGGAATTCTCGGAGACCTTGCACCAACGCTTTTAGATTTGCTCGGTGTCGAAAAACCGAAAGAAATGACAGGAACCTCACTAATTCAAAAATAAGATTCAAAGGAGAGAAACAAACATGCCATACATTGTTGATGTTTATGCACGCGAAGTATTAGACTCCCGCGGTAATCCGACGGTTGAAGTCGAAGTATACACAGAATCAGGAGCTTTCGGACGCGCGCTTGTTCCAAGCGGCGCTTCCACAGGCGAATACGAAGCGGTTGAGCTTCGCGACGGCGACAAAGACCGTTACCTTGGCAAAGGTGTTTTAACTGCCGTTAACAACGTAAACGAAATCATTGCTCCGGAGCTTCTCGGCTTTGACGTTACAGAACAAGTAGCAATCGACAAATTGTTGATCGAACTTGACGGAACTGAAAACAAAGGCAAGCTCGGCGCTAACGCGATCCTTGGCGTATCAATGGCCGTTGCCCGCGCTGCTGCTGATTTCTTGCAAATTCCTCTATATCAATACCTTGGAGGATTCAACTCTAAAACGCTTCCTGTACCGATGATGAACATCGTTAACGGCGGGGAGCATGCGGACAACAACGTTGACATCCAAGAATTCATGATCATGCCTGTCGGTGCGGAAAACTTCCGCGAAGCGCTTCGCATGGGAGCTCAAATTTTCCACAGCTTAAAAGCTGTCCTGAAAGCAAAAGGCCTGAACACTGCTGTCGGTGACGAAGGCGGATTCGCTCCAAACCTTGGATCAAACGAAGAAGCGCTTCAAACGATCGTTGAAGCGATCGAAAAAGCCGGCTTCAAACCTGGCGAACAAGTCAAACTTGCAATGGACGCTGCATCTTCTGAGTTCTACAACAAAGAAGACGGCAAATATCATCTGTCCGGAGAAGGCGTTGTGAAAACATCTGCTGAAATGGTTGACTGGTATGAACAGCTTGTTTCTAAATACCCAATCATCTCAATCGAAGACGGCCTTGACGAAAACGACTGGGAAGGCCACAAACTTCTTACTGAGCGCCTTGGCAAAAAAGTTCAGCTTGTCGGTGACGACCTGTTCGTTACAAACACGAAAAAACTTGCTGAAGGCATCAAAAACGGCGTAGGCAACTCTATCCTGATCAAAGTTAACCAAATCGGTACGCTGACTGAAACATTCGATGCGATCGAAATGGCAAAACGCGCAGGATACACTGCTGTTATCTCTCACCGCTCCGGTGAAACTGAAGACAGCACAATCGCTGACATCGCAGTTGCAACAAACGCAGGACAAATCAAAACAGGTGCTCCGTCCCGTACGGACCGTGTTGCGAAATACAACCAGCTTCTTCGCATCGAAGACCAACTGGCTGAAACTGCGCAGTACCACGGAATTCAATCTTTCTACAACTTAAGCAAGTAAGCATAAAAAGAGCTTGGCCGCATGACGCGGCCAAGCTTTATTTGTTGTTCGATGGTTTTAGCAAATAGGCCGGGAGGAATCCGGTAAGACCAATCATGATGAAGCCTATAATAGATAATACCGCTATCATCATTGAGGAGAGAAAATCATGAAGGATATATGCTGTGCTGGATAACATTATTCCCAACCCTAAGCTAATCAGAATTACTTTTTTATTTTTAAAAAGTAAATGTTCTGATTTCCTGAACTTATGATAAATCAAAGGAAGACTAACATAGCACCCGATCATAAGTGTAAATAGCATTGCTAACATAAATTGCGGTAAAGTTGAAAAATCATTTGTTCCAATTATTTCTCCAAATGAAACCGACCAACTGCTTAACATAACAAATCCGAAAAGGTACAAAACCGACAGCACCAGTTTGAACATTTGCAAATCCCCCAATCTTCATTCATCTTACCATCAAAGATGAATAGTCTGCAGGATTTCATATTGACAATCCGCTTACACATTATATAATCTAATTGATAATGAAAATCATTTGAAAAAGGGGATACTTACATATGCCGATGAAACGAATAAAATGGGTTGCGCTTTTTGCGGCGCTTTTCCTGATACTTTCGGCCTGCGGGAATCAGAAATCTGCAGGTTCGAATAAAGGCTCAGGAAAGGCTGAAAGCTCATATGAGGTCAAGCATGCAATGGGAACGGCGACCATTAAAGGAACGCCGAAAAGGGTCGTCGTGTTAACGAATGAAGCGACAGAGGCCGTGCTTGCCCTCGGCGTCAAACCTGTCGGAGCCGTTCAGTCATGGCTCGGTGACCCGTGGTATAAGCACATCAAATCGAAAATGGACGGCGTTGAAAACGTCGGTACGGAAGTGCAGCCGAATATCGAAAAAATCGCCAGCCTAAAGCCTGATTTGATTATCGGGAACAAAGTGCGCCAGGAAGAAGTGTACGACAAATTAAGCGCAATCGCGCCGACCGTCTTTGCCGAAACGCTGTCAGGGGATTGGAAAGGCAACTTTAAGCTGGCGGCTGAAGCGCTGAATCAAAAAGAAAAAGGCGATCAAGTCATCGCCGATTTTGATAAGCGGGTCGAGGACATTCATAACAAGCTCGGTGACAAGGTGAAGCAAAAGGTCTCACTCGTCCGCTTTACAGATGCCGATGCCCGCATTTATCATAAAGCCTCATTTGCCGGAACGATTCTTGACCAGCTCGGCTTTGCAAGGCCAAAAGGGCAGGAAGCCAACGATTTGGGACAATTGAAAGTGACGAAAGAACAAATTCCGGATATGGATGGGGACGTGCTCTTTTATTACACGTATGAGACTGGAGATGACAAAGCAAGCGCGATCGAGAAGGACTACGTCAATGATCAGCTTTTCAAAAACTTGGGCGTTTATAAAAAAGGCAACGTTCATAAAGTAGATGACGCCGTCTGGAATACGGCAGGTGGCGTACTTGCAGCGAATCTGATGCTGGATGATATTGAAAAGTACTTTCTGAAGTAATCGTGTAACGCCAAACCAAACGGATGATAGACTATTCGTTTGGTTTTTTTATTTATGAAAATACTCCTCCTTTTCATAAATATAGTATAAAATAACTATTATAGAAAGAGAATAATAGGAGGAAAGACATGAATTTTTGTAAAGAATGCGGGCGCGAGCTGGCAGAGCAAGCGCAATTTTGCAAACATTGCGGGACTCCTCTGAATGGCAGGCAAGCTGACGCGGAAGAACCCGTCAATCAAGATCCGGTACATAAGCGAAAAATCTCAAGGAAAAGCATGATGATCTGGGCGGCGATTGCCGCGGTATGCGTCCTCCTGTTTGCGGGCTATAAGGCCGGAGAAGCCTTGACGTCAAAGGAAAAATTAATCGGCGACTTTGAAAGCGCGCTGAAGCAAAACGATGAAAAAAATGTCGCGGAACTGCTTCATTCATCAGACGTGGACTTGACGATTACGAAACAGAACGTCAAACCGCTGATGACATATTTAAACGATCACCCCGATGAGAAAAAAGAACTTATGAAGTCTTTGAAGGATCAGAGCGGGGACGGGCTTGTTTCCATCGAAAAAGCGGGAAAACAATTTTTGATTTATGACCGCTATGTGCTGAATGTGAAGCCGGTCTATTTGACGGTTAAGGCAAGCGAGAAAGGCGCCGGCCTTTACCTAAACAATAAAAAGCTGCTGACAACGGAAAAGGAAAACTTCGAGAAAAAATTCGGCCCGTTCGTTCCCGGTTCGTACGATGTGGAAGCAAAACTGAACTCCGATACCGGCGAACTGAAAAAATCGAAGCATATCAATGCGCTGGACGAGGACGCAAGCGCTGATGTGTCCCTTGATGCGAAAAAAGCGAAGCTCGTCTTTGACGACGGTTATGATAAGCTGAAAGGAACGTTATGGATCAACGGTCAAAAAGTAAAGATCAATCCTTTTCAAGGAACGTCATTCGGTCCCGTTTTGACGGACGGTTCGATGTCTGCCGCTGTCGAAGCGGAGTTTCCGTGGGGGAATCTGAAAAGCGAAAAAACGCCGATTGAAGATGCCGAAATCAAAGTCAATCTCGCTTCTGACCAAGGTTTTATGAACATGATCATGAACACGGTCGTTCAAAATACGAAGGAAACGATGAAGGCTTTTGCAAATGGAAGCGTCAATGGCATGACCGTTGCCGCACCTTCTTTTAAAAGCGATTTAAAAGAGATAATCGGCGGGATGAAGAGCAGCAATACGTATTATAAAGGAACGTACCTATCCACTGCCTTTGACCTTGATTCGTTCCGGCTGTATCACGAGGGCGGCAAGTGGAAAGCGGACGTCAGCGGCATTGAAAAGCACAAATCGGCCTACTATGACGATTACAGCGCGCCGGATTTGGCGGAAAACGAAAACGGCCATACATACACATTGGTATACGCCGAAGACGAGAAAAAGTGGCTGGTCGAAAAAAGCGATTCTGCGTTAGTGTATATCAAAAACAAAAAAGAGATCAAAGACGAAAATCCGAAACAATATACATCAGCATGGGCTTCAGCTAAAGGCACTTCCAAAAACGTTCCGGCGGGCGGAGAACTGACAGATCAAAAAGTGACTCAAGCGATTGAAGGGTATGTTTACGACCTGCAAAACGCCGTCAATGGCAATGATTTCGAGCTTGTCGCAGACGATTTGAAAGCAGGAAGCCAGCTATACGCCGACCAAAAAGCGCTCGTTGCGAAACTGAATCACAGCGGCACAAAAGAAGAAGTCGCCGATGTCAGCGTGAAAAGCTGGAGTCAGGACGGCTCAGACGTGACGATAAAAACGCTTGAGAAAATCAACATTATCAAAAACGGAAAAGAGCAGCTGAAAACCTATAATTGGACATATCATGCTGTTGTAGAAAACGGTGAGCTGCTTCTGACATCAATTGAATAATATAAAAAAAGCCTTTTTTCCTAAGCGAAAAAAGGCTCAGACCGTTGACAAAACAGGTCGGATTTTAAAAATCCGACCTGTTTTTGTCCATTTTATTCTATTATTTCGATCAGAAGGCTGGCGATTAGGACCCTTCCAGGTCCAATTCGCCAGCTTTTTCAGATTCATGGCAGCGAAAACAAGCATCGCCTGCATGGACAATTTTTTCTTTCCCCGTAGGGTTGTCCAGCGCAGGCCATGCTTATGTTTTAAATCGGCAAAAACTCGCTCGATCGTCTCTTTACGTTTGGCATAGATTTGTTTATTCTCTTCCGTATGCCGAAGATGATCAGCTTCGTCTAAATGATCCTGCCAGATATGTCTGTGAATCATCTTTCGATGATCTCTACTTTCTGTACATGTATGTAGTAATGGACATGGTTTACATCGTTTTGGATCTGAAGCATACTCTCGATAACCTTGCCGATTGGTTGTGCGATAGGAGAGAATATGGTCTTGCGGGCAGATATAGACATCATAAAATTCATCGTAAACATACTCGTGTTTTCTCATGAATCCTTTTTTGGTTTGCGGACGCGTGTAAGGCATAACAGGGCGAACGTTTTCTTCATGAAGAAATTTTGCGATAACCGGTGTTTTGTATCCGGCATCAACTGCGACCGTATGAGGCTTGGCAACGCGCTCTTTTACTTGTTGAAACAGCGACGCGAACACTTGGCTGTCATGGATATTGGCAGGCTCAACAACCGTTCCCAGCACAAATCCGTTCCGATCACAAGCTGTATGAAATCCATAGGCAAAAAGACGTTCTCGTTCGCCTTTGACAAAATATCCGCTCTCAGGATCAGTTGTACTTTCCTTTACTTCTCGTTCCTCTAAGCATCGCCTGGGCTTTAAGGGCTTTTTTCCGTTCGCTTCGCGATCGGCATTAATTTCTTGATCTAGCTGCTCCTGATAAGCTCTTGTTTCTTTTCTTACGATCTTTTTCACAAACTTTTTCTTATTGGCATTCGCTTTGACATGTGTGCTGTCGATGAAGGCGACCGAAGGATCGACGAGGCCGAGATCCATGGCTTGACGTAAAATCTTATAGAAGATTGTTTCAAATAGGTCTGTGTCATGAAAGCGACGTTCATAGTTTTTACTGAAGGTTGAAAAATGAGGGATTTTTTCAGAGAATCCATATCCAATAAACCAGCGATAGGCTACATCAGTTTCGATTCGCTTAATGGTTTCGCGCATGGAGCGATGACCAAACACGTATTGAATGAGCACCATTTTAATCAGTACAACAGGATCAATACTTGGACGCCCTTTTGAAGAATAAAGAGGGGCAACTTTTTCATAAATAAATGAAAAATCAATGGCTTCTTCCATCTTCCTGACCAAATGGTCTTCAGGTACAAGCTCACTTAAGGCAAAGACTTCAAGCTGTTCACGCTGATCTTTAGAGTGTTTGGTCAACATGGTAAAACCTCCAAAAATTAGATTCCACACACATTTTAACAAAAAAAGCTTGTCGATCAAGCCACTTTTTTTGTGACTTTGTCGACAAGCTGAGCCTTTTTTCCTAAGCGAAAAAAGGCTTTTTTTCTGATTGATTTAAAACAGCGATCCTAACAGGGAGCGCAAGATATCTATTACGTATTCAAGAAACAGATTTCCCATGATCCGGACGGCGATAAACGTCGCCAGGTAAACGAGAAGCGTCGTGTAGATGAAATCGATGGAGCCCGCTGCTTTCTCGCGGTAGCTGAACAGCACGGCCGGCGGAATGAGAAACGCGATGCCGCAAAAAGCGAAAAATAATAGATATAAAAATAAGTCTGTTTTCAAAAGCGATAACAAGAATGAGCAAAGCAATAAAGCCGTAAAAGGAATGAGGGCGGCGCCGAAGCGGCCCATCACTTCCCTAAATGAAGCCTGAATCCCTTGAATTCGCACTCCTGCGTATGTAAACACAAATAATAAGAAAATATAAATAGCAAACGTAAAAGCAGGCTTTACCACGATGTCAAAAAATCCGGGCATGACGCCGGTTCTGCCGAATATTCCGGAATATGTGCCCATAGAAGCGTAAAAACTTTTTAAACCGAAATAAAACATGAGCGGCACGGTCAATGCAAAGATCACCATCGTGATGATGCTGTTCAGCATATGCTCTTCTCCGGCCTTTTTCGTTTCTGCATACGGGCGCTTCATGACGCGCACAAAGAAAGAAAAATACATCGAAGAGGCTTTTTTTGTCGCATCAACGTATTGCTTGGCCTGCACTGATTCTCCGGCCGGCTGCCCGCCGTCGTGTTCAGCGGAAAGGCTTGCTCCGCAGTTTTCGCAAAATTTTCCGCCATCTGTTTGATGGCCGCATTTGGTACATGTCATCAAATATTGTCTCCCTTTTTAAAAAATAGTTATTTTGTACTATGTTGCATTATAAATGAAAAAGATGCTGGTTGTATAGACCTGATCAATGTTTAAGCAAGCACGTCCCGAGGTAATGATCGAATATCTTTACGAAAGGAGAGAACCTATGTTTTCTTTTATCATCCATGTTTTCGTCTCATTGTTTGCCGTCACAAATCCAATCGGCAATGTTCCGCTCTTTTTGGCTCTGACTGAGGGCTATCAAGCGGAGGAGCGCACCGCTTTGGCGAGAAAGGCTGCCATTTTGTCATTTCTTATTTTACTTGCGTTTCTCATCTTCGGCGGAATGATCTTTCGCATTTTTGACATTAACATCCACGCCCTGCGGGTCGCAGGCGGCATCTTTATTTTCGGAATCGCCTACAATCTGCTCAATGCCAAGCAATCGCACGTTCAGTCGCTCCACAAAAATGAGCATCAGGAAAGCAAAGAAAAAGAGGATATTTCCGTGACGCCTCTCAGCATTCCGATTATTTCCGGACCGGGAACGATCGCCACTGTAATGAGCCTTTCGGCGGGAAGCCGCAGCCTGATTCATTTCGGCGGAATGATCGTCGGGATCGCCGCCGTACTGTTATTAACCTTTATAGCTTTTCATTATTCCACGTTTATCGCAAAAAGGCTCGGACAGACGGAGATGAACGTCATCACGCGGCTGATGGGCCTGATCTTGGCGGTAGTCGCCGTCGGCATGATCGGAACGGGGCTGAAAGGAATGTTTCCGGTTTTGGCGGGATAAAGCAAAAAAGCTGCACGGTTGAACTGCACCCCAATTGTTAGACACCATCTAACAATCGGAGGTGCAGTTTTTTATGGCTAAATTTACAGCTGAGGAAAAAATACAAGCGGTCAAAAGGTATCTTGCGGGTAGGGAAGGGCATAAAACAATCGCCAGAGAGATCGGTGTTTCGTCAGGTGTGTTTCAGGTATGGATTCGCAAATACCATTACCATGGAGAAAGTGCGTTTCAAAAACTCTATACAACCTATTCTGTAGAAGATAAACTGAAGGTACTTCACTATATGATCGAAAATGGGACGTCGATCCGTGAAACAGCCGCCATCTTCAATATTCAAGCACCTTCTACGGTGGCTCAATGGCAGAAACTGTTCGAAACCGGAGGAATCGATGCCCTAAAACCGATGAAAAAGGGGCGGCCGTCAATGACAAAGAAAAATCAAAAAAGAACGAAGAAACAAACACCGCAAGAAGGATCAGTGGAAGCCATGCAGGCTGAAATTGAACGTCTGCGAATGGAGAATGCCTACTTAAAAAAGTTGAATACCTTAGTTCAAAACAAGGAAAAATTACAAAACAAGAAAAGGCCCAAGTAGTATTTGAACTAAGGACTGAATTTCCGGTAAAAGCCCTGCTTAAACTGGCTGGAATTCCGCGCAGTACGTATTATTACTGGGTCAAAACCTTCGGTCTTCCAGACAAAGATGCCAAATTAAAAACACTGATTCAATCGATTTATCATGAACATAAAGGCCGTTACGGGTACCGCCGGATACGCGACGAGCTTAAAAACCGGGGATATCAAATGAATCATAAAAAAATATATCGCCTCATGAAGGAACTGGGGTTGAAATGTCTCGTACGGATGAAAAAATACCGTTCGTATAAAGGAGAAACCGGCACGGTGGCACCAAACAGGCTAGAGCGGAATTTCAAGGCGGAAAAGCCGAAGATGAAATGGGTAACAGATATCACGGAATTTAAATTATTTGGGGAGAAGCTCTATTTATCGCCAATGCTTGATTTATTTAATGGCGAAATCATTGCTTATACAATTGGATCCAGGCCAACGTATTCATTGGTATCCGAGATGTTGGAAAAATCATTTGAACAGCTGACAGATAAAGAAAATCTGTTGATTCACTCCGATCAGGGCTGGCACTATCAAATGAAACAGTATCGCCACGCCCTAAAGGAACGAAATATTATTCAAAGTATGTCTCGTAAGGGAAACTGTTACGATAACGCGGTCATTGAAAGTTTCTTTGGTATTTTAAAATCAGAGTTTATCCATTTCAACGAATTTCAAAGCATCGAGCATTTTAAACAAGAGCTCGTAACATATATCGATTACTATAATCACAAACGGATCAAGGCAAAATTAAAAGGCATGAGCCCAGTACAATACCGGATTCATGCCAGTCATGTTACTTGAGAAAATAAGCTGTCTAACTTTTGGGGGTCACTTCAGGTCTGCAGCTTTTTTTACGGCTTGGGTACGTATTTGAAGATGTCTTCGCTTTCAAGGAATTCAATCAGGTTGTCAAGCCATTGGCAGTAATCGAGCCATTTTTTCGTTTCCTCTAGCAGGTCGTTGATCTTCTCCTCTGTTTCAGGTGAAAGACTTTCCTCTTCAAGCGCATCCAGCAGCTCTTTTCTTATCTTTTTTCCGATCATCCGGTTTTTTTTGACGACCTTGCTCCAATTGGCGGTGAACAGTGAAATAAACGTCTGGTAGTAATCCTGTTCGACATCGTACAAGTCTTTGCGGACGCCTTTTTCAAAGACCTTTTCCGCTATATTTAAGTCGAGCATTTCGCGTACGACCTGGCTCATTCTCGTTTTGCTCATGCCCGTCGCCTCGGACAGTTCGTTTAACGTCAGCGGCTTTCTGTTCATGTAGATGATTCCCAAAACGCGGCCGACAGTTGATGATATACCGTACGTATTCATATTTTCAGCGATTTTTTTGATAAAGTGCTCCTTCGCTTGTTCAACCGTTTGCAAAGCTTTTTCTTCCAAAGCATATCATCCCTTCAGACAGCCAATTTTAATGCCAATATATCATAAATGACTTTCCTCTTGAAAACAATAAAACATCAGTAAATGAAAGAAAACGGCAGTTATTTTAAGAATGGCCGATCTCATCAATACTGAATATATTTTTTTATGTCTTATTCAAATAATATGAACACATTGTAAACTTTTTATTTTACAAAGTGTATTTTATAATGGATGAGATGTTGCAATTTTTAAAAAACATTCAAGCGGAGGTGTGCTGATGCTGAAGTTAGACAATGTATCCAAGGTTTATAAAGGCGGCAAAAAGGCCGTCAGCAATATCAACCTTGATATAGAAAAGGGTGAATTCATCGTCTTTATCGGGCCCAGCGGATGCGGGAAGACGACGACGATGAAAATGATCAACCGGCTGATTGAGCCGACTTCAGGAAGCATTTACATCGATGGAGAAAACATTTTGGATCAGGATCCCGTCCAGCTGCGCCGGAAAATCGGCTATGTTATTCAGCAAATCGGGTTGTTTCCTCATATGACGATCCAGCAAAATATTGCCCTTGTGCCAAAGCTTTTGAAATGGCCGGAAGAAAAAAGAAAACAGCGGGCGGAGGAATTGCTTCAGCTCGTCGATATGGGACCGGAATATTTGAACCGCTACCCGCACGAATTAAGCGGCGGACAGCAGCAGAGAATCGGGGTGCTGAGGGCGCTTGCGGCAGAGCCGCCGTTGATTTTAATGGATGAACCTTTCGGAGCGCTTGACCCGATCACACGCGATTCGCTTCAGGAAGAGTTTAAAAAACTGCAGAAAACGCTGAACAAAACGATCGTGTTTGTCACCCATGACATGGATGAAGCGATTAAGCTCGCCGATCGGATCGTGATTTTGCGGGCGGGTGAAATCGTTCAGGTCGGAACGCCTGATGAGATTTTGCGCCAACCGGCAAACGAATTTGTCGAGGAGTTTATCGGAAAGGAACGGCTTCTTCAGTCGCGGCCCGATGTCGAGTTCGTCGAGCAGGTAATGAACCCGAATCCGGTCACCGTCACAAGCGAAAAAACCCTTTCAGAAGCGATTCAGATCATGAGGCAGCACCGCGTCGATTCATTGCTGGTCGTTGATGAAGCCAATGTGTTAAAAGGCTATATCGATGTCGAAATCATTGACCAAAACCGCAAAAAAGCCGGAACGGTCGGCGAGGTTCTCAATCAGGACGTGTATTCGGTGCAAAAAGACACGCTTATCCGCGATACTGTCCGAAAGATTTTGAAAAGAGGCTTCAAATACGTCCCTGTCCTCGATGAAAACAAGCGTCTTGTCGGCATTGTCACAAGGGCGAGTCTCGTCGATATCGTCTACGATTCGATTTGGGGCGAAGAAAAAGACGTCGTCATGAATAACTAAGGAGGCGGAAGGATGTATCAGGTGATTCAATTTTTGCAGCAGAACGGCGGAGAGATGCTTTATAAAACATGGGAGCATTTATACATTTCCATCTTGGCGGTGCTCTTCGGCATTGTTGCGGCTGTTCCGCTCGGCGTGCTTTTGACGAGGATGAAAAAGGGAGCGGAGGTCGTAATCGGCGCCGTCAATATCGTGCAGACATTGCCGAGTTTGGCGATCTTAGCGTTTTTTATTCCGCTGCTCGGCGTGGGGAAGGTTCCGGCGATCGTCGCATTATTTTTCTATTCAGTCCTACCGATTCTAAGAAATACGTATACCGGTGTAAAAGGGGTCAATCGAAATTTGTTGGAGTCTGGAAAGGGAATCGGTATGACTGCATGGGAACAGATCCGCCTCGTCGAACTGCCCTTGTCGGTTCCGGTAATCATGGCGGGAATCAGGACATCGACCGTCTACTTGATCGGATGGGCGACGCTCGCCTCGTTTATCGGCGGCGGGGGCCTCGGCGACTACATTTTTATCGGGCTCAACCTGTACCAGCCTGAATATATTATCGCCGGAGCGGTTCCCGTTATCATATTGGCCGTGCTGATCGATTATATCCTTCAGAAAACCGAAAGCAAAGTCACGCCTGAAGGATTAAAAGGGATGAAGGAAGTATCGTAAGGAGTTGGCTTATATGCAGAAGAAAACATTGAGGCTGATCTGTGCCGTTATGCTGGTGTTCTCGCTTTTTGCGAGCGGCTGTGCGCTCCCGGGACTGGGCGGGGCGTCTGACAAAACGATTAAAATCGGCGCTCAAAGCATGACGGAATCCGAGATTCTCGCCAATATGCTCTCCCAGCTCATCGAGCATGATACGGATTTAAATACGGTGCTGGTGAAAAACCTCGGTTCAAACTATGTGCAGCACCAGGCGATGCTCAGCGGGGATATCGATATTTCCGCAACGCGCTATTCCGGAACAGACCTGACGAGCACGCTCGGCAGAAAAGCGGAAAAGGACCCGGGAAAAGCGCTCAAAATCGTCCAGAAGGATTTTAAAAAGAAATTTAATTATAAATGGTTTGATTCCTACGGATTTGATAATACGTACGCGTTTACGATCACGAAGAAACTGGCCGAAAAAGAACACTATGAAACGATTTCTGATTTGAAAAAAGACGCGGACACGCTCAAGCTCGGCGTTGACAATGCCTGGCTGAAACGAAAAGGCGACGGTTATGAAGGGTTTAAAAAAACGTACCGCTTCGGGTTCGGTTCAACGTTTCCGATGCAGATCGGGCTTGTCTATGACGCCGTCAAAAACGGCAAGATGGATATCGTCCTCGCTTATTCAACGGACGGCAGGATCAAAGCCTATGATCTGAAAATATTGAAGGATGACAAGCGCTTTTTCCCGCCGTACGACTGCTCGCCCGTCGTTCCGGAGAAAGTGCTGAAGGAGCATCCCGAACTTGAAGGCGTCATCGGTAAATTGATCGGAACAATCGACACTGAGACGATGCAGGAGCTCAATTACGAGGTCGACGGAAAATTGAAAGAGCCGTCTGTCGTCGCCGAAGAATTTTTAAAGAAACACAACTATTTTCAGTAAAAAGGATGGTGATGCAGCAGATGGAAGTCCTTCAACAGCTTTGGACATACTACGCGCAAAACGGAGGCTATGTTCTTCAGGAATTTTTCCGCCACTTTTTAATGTCGGCGTACGGCGTGCTGTTCGCCGCGATCGTCGGCATCCCGGCAGGCATTTTGATCGCGAGGTACCGAAAAATCAGCGGCTGGGTTTTTGCCATTACAAACGTGATTCAGACGATACCGGCGCTGGCGATGCTTGCCGTGCTCATGCTCGTCATGGGGCTGGGGGCAAATACGGTTATCCTTTCTTTATTTCTGTATTCGCTTCTGCCGATCATCAGAAACACCTATACGGGAATCGTCAGCATCGAGCACGCCTATCTCGAATCGGGCAAAGCGATGGGCATGACGAAGCTGCAAGTACTGCGGATGGTTGAACTTCCCCTGGCGATGTCCGTGATCATGGCCGGCCTTAGAACCGCTTTGGTGATCGCGATCGGCATCACCGCCATCGGAACGTTTGTCGGCGCCGGCGGACTCGGCGATATCATCGTCAGAGGATCGAACGCCACGAACGGAACGGCGATCATTCTCGCGGGTGCGATCCCGACCGCGCTGATGGCCGTGATCGCCGATCTTTTGATGGGCTGGGTTGAGCGCGTGTTAAGCCCGGTGAAAAGCAGCAAAGGACGTTCGCCAGGCCCTGGAACCGCATAACCACAGTAAAAAGCCGAAATTTCTTTTAAAAAGGAAATTCGGCTTTTTACTGTTTTCGTTTCTTGGCTTCAGCGACAAGAAAGTGAAAATACTGCTCAAGATGTAAAATATCCTCGCGGGAAAGGCAGTCCCACTTTTCCGCGTCAAACAGCCACAAATCCTCTGCATCCAGCTCATCTGCGATATCGCAAATGGTGCGGTAGCCCGGCGGCTTTTCTCGGATTTCGCCCGCGCTCATGTAGCCTGCGATGTCCATCAGCTGTTCATAAGGAATCTTTAAGGCTTCTGCCAATTTTTTGATCGTCGCGGGTTTCGGGACTCCGCGGTGCCCGTTTTCGATTCTGGAGATCGCGGCAGCGCTCACACCGGCATACATCGCCAGCTGATTAACCGATAATTTCCTTTGTTCCCGCAGTTTTTTAAGCTGCTCTCCAAACGTCGTCATCGCCATAACCTCTCAATCTTATGATATGTACATTTTAAAGCAAATGTTGACTAAAGGAAACAGTTTAACAAGAAAAATATTGACAAAAGTTAACGTAAGGGATAAAATAGCAGCAAGAAATGTGTACGGGCTAAAAAGAGGAACGATGGCAGAGGATCAGGATTTGCCGTCCCGGCTTTTTGCTTCCTGAACGAGAAAGTCAAAATATTTGTCAAGGTTTTCAATGTCTTTTTTCGAAAGGAGCTTCCATTTTTCGCTGTCGAACAGAGACAGATTCTCCAAGCCGTGCCTTGAGACGACATCATGGATGGTATCATAGCTGCTCCTTGATTCCTGCACCGTTGAGGCGCTGATATAGCCGGCTGATGCCATCAATTCCTCATACGGAATCTTCAGAGCGTCTGCAAGCTTCCTGATCGTCGCCGGTTTGGGGACACCGCGCTTCCCGTTTTCGATTCTCGAAATGCCGGCGGAGCTGACGCCGGAATACATGGCAAGCTGATTGACGGTTAGTTTTTTTCGTTCTCTTAATTGTCTTAAATGGCTTCCAAAGTTTGTCATGGATAAAACCTCGCAATCTCTTATTATCAAATATTTTAGTATGAATATTGACTATAGGAAACATCTGGATGATAAAAGTATTGACAAAAGTTAACAAAGTGTATATGGTGGATGTAGATAAAAAGAAATATATATTCGCATGAGGGGGAGGTAAAGTGGTAAAGAAGATCCATATCAAAAGAGATTTTGTCCTTCAGTATATGATCGAACATAATCTTTCCTTAAATCAGCTTGCCATCGAAATCGGCGTATCCCCGGCAACACTGAGCAGAGTGTTAAATGGAGAAAGGAGGCCTGGCCAGCTTGTCATCGGCAAAATGATTCATTACTTCAACAAGAAATTCGAAGATCTCTTTTATTATCAGGACGTTGACAAAAGTCAATAAAAAAGGAGAAAAGGAGGCATTTCACAAAGTGAAAAATACCGGAATCGTAAGGAGAATCGACGAGCTTGGAAGGGTGGTCCTCCCGGTTGAAATGCGCAAGGTGCTGAATATCAAGGAAAAGGACCCGCTTGAAATATACAGCGACGGAGACAGCATCATTCTCACGAAGTACGCTGCCAACATGGCATGTCTGATGACTGGAGAAATCACAACGCAGAACAGAGCGTACGCCGGCGGCAAAATCGTGCTCAGCCCGCGCGGTGCAGAGCTGCTTCTGAAAGATATGATGGAGGCGCTGTCGAAAAAGAAATAATGTTACATATCATGAAGCGGCGTTCTTTCCGCTTCTTTTTGGTTTAGGGCACAACGGAGCCGCAAAAAATAAAAAAGACGCACGGACAGCTCGTGACATGCACTTCGTTTTCATGTAAAATAAAAATATTGTCAGCCAGTTTGTCTGGAGGTGTAGGGAATGGCCACATTTTTAACCGTCTTATTAGTGATTGTCAGCATCGTACTAATCATTGTCGTTTTGCTGCAATCCAGCAAAAGCGCCGGGCTGTCTGGTGCAATTTCCGGGGGAGCTGAGCAGCTTTTCGGAAAGCAGAAAGCAAGAGGGCTCGATTTGATTCTTCACCGCATTACGGTCGTATTGGTCGTGCTTTTCTTTTTCCTAACGATTGCGCTTGCTTACTTTGTATAAGGCAATGAAGCATGAGGTCTGATGTTGAAGTCAGACCTTTTTTCTTATTTAACGGATGAAAGTTTGTTTCCATTTCAAACGTGGAAGAATAGATATGAAAAGGAGAGACTGTAAATCATGAAAATCGTCAAACCACAACCTTTTACATTTAAAGGCGGAAAAAAAGCCGTCCTTCTTTTGCACGGATTTACCGGAAACACGGCCGATGTGCGCATGCTCGGAAGGTATTTGAATGAAAGGGGCTATACGTGCCACGCCCCGCAATATAAAGGACACGGGGTGCCGCCGGAAGAGCTTGTACATACAGGTCCGGAAGATTGGTGGAAAGACGTCATGGAGGGCTATGACTATTTAAAATCGGAAGGATATGAACAAATTGCGGCTTGCGGACTGTCTCTCGGAGGGGTTTTTTCGCTGAAATTGGGTTACACTGTACCCGTGAAGGGAATTGTCCCAATGTGCGCGCCGATGTACATCAAAAGCGAAGAAACGATGTATCAAGGCGTCCTTGATTATGCCCGGAATTATAAGAAGTTCGAAGGAAAATCCGCAGAACAAATTGACGCGGAAATGGAAGAATTCAAAAAAACGCCGATGAACACATTAAAAGCATTACAGGAGCTGATCGCAGATGTCAGACATCATGTCGACATGATTTATTCGCCGACATTTGTGGTGCAGGCCCGCCATGATCATATGATTAATACGGACAGCGCGAACATCATCTACAATGAAGTCGAGACGGATGATAAGCAAATCAAGTGGTATGAAGAATCAGGACATGCCATCACTTTGGATAAAGAGCGGGACACGTTGCACGAGGATGTGTACAGGTTTTTAGAAACGCTGGATTGGCAGACATAAGGAGGTCTGGTTAGTGGAAAAAGAAGAATTTATGGATAAGCTTCTCGCCTTTATGAAGGAAGAAGCGTATAAACCTCTGACAGTACAGGAACTGGAGGAGATGCTTGAAATTACGGATGCAGATGAGTATAAAGAGCTTGTCAAAGCCCTGGTTACTTTAGAGGAACAAGGGCTTATTGTCAGGACGAGAAGCAACAGATACGGGCTGCCGGAAAAAATGAATTTAATTAAAGGGAAGATTTCAGCGCACGCAAAGGGCTTCGCGTTCCTCCTGCCCGAGGATTCTTCCCTTGACGATGTCTTCATTCCGCCGTCCGAGCTGGGGACGGCAATGAACGGCGATACCGTCCTCGTCCGTCTCAGCACACAGACCGGCGGAACAAAAAAAGAAGGAACCGTGATCCGTATCGTTGAACGAAATATCGAGACGGTTGTCGGAACTTATACTGAGACGAAAAGCTTCGGCTTCGTCATTCCGGATGACAAAAAAATTACGAATGACATCTTCATCCCGAAACACGCCAAAAACGGCGCAGTCGAGGGGCACAAAGTCGTCGTCCGCCTGACAAGCTATCCTGAAGGCCGGATGAGCGCAGAAGGAGAAGTCGTTGAAATTCTCGGCCATAAAAATGATCCGGGAATTGACATTCTCTCCGTCATTCATAAGCACGGGCTGCCGGGAGAATTTCCCCCGGAGGCGATGGAGCAGGCAAACGAAACGCCGGAAACGATCGATGAGAACGACCTTAAAGGAAGACGGGATTTGCGCGATCAAACGATCGTGACGATCGACGGAGCAGATGCGAAAGATTTGGACGATGCGGTCACCGTCACAAAGCTGAAGAACGGCCACTATAAGCTCGGCGTCCATATTGCCGATGTCAGCCACTATGTCACAGAAGGCTCGCCGATCGACAAAGAGGCGTATGAACGGGGAACAAGCGTCTACCTCGTCGACCGTGTGATCCCGATGATTCCGCACAGGCTGTCAAACGGGATCTGTTCATTAAACCCGAAAGTAGACAGGCTGACGATGTCCTGTGAGATGCTGATTAACAAGCAGGGCCAGGTTGTCGAGCATGAAATTTTCCAAAGCGTCATCAAAACGACCGAGCGGATGACGTATTCAGACGTCAACAAAATTCTGGTCGATGATGATGAAGAACTGAAGCAGAAGTATGAAGCGCTTGTGCCGATGTTCAAAGATATGGAAGAGCTTGCCGCCGTTTTGCGCGAGAAGCGGATGGCGCGCGGAGCGGTCGATTTTGACTTTAAGGAAGCAAAAGTGCTCGTCGATGAAGAAGGAAAGGCGAAAGACGTTGTGCTGCGGGAGCGGTCAACGGCAGAAAAGCTGATCGAGGAGTTCATGCTTGTCGCCAATGAAACAGTCGCTGAGCATTTTCACTGGATGAACGTTCCGTTTATTTACAGGATTCACGAAGATCCGGATCAGGAAAAGCTGCAAAGGTTTCTCGAGTTTGTCACGACGTTCGGCTATGTCGTTAAAGGAACAGCGGGGAACATCCACCCGAAAGCACTGCAAAAGGTATTGGATGATGTCAGGGACACGCCTGAGGAAGCCGTCATCTCAACGGTGATGCTCAGATCGATGAAGCAGGCCAAATACGACCCGCAAAGCCTCGGGCATTTCGGGCTGTCGACGGAATTTTACACGCATTTTACATCACCGATCCGCCGCTATCCCGATTTAATCGTTCACAGGCTGATCAGGACGTATTTAATTCAGGGGAAAACGGATGAGGCGACACGGGAGAAGTGGGCTCATCTTTTACCTGACATCGCGGAGCATACCTCCAATATGGAGCGCAATGCGGTCGATGCAGAGCGGGAAACGGACGATCTGAAAAAAGCCGAATATATGATGGATAAGATCGGCGAAGAATTTGACGGCGTCATCAGCTCGGTCACAAACTTCGGGATGTTCGTCGAACTTCCGAACACAATCGAAGGGCTGGTGCATGTCAGCTTTATGACCGACGATTTTTACCGTTTTGACGAACAGCACTTTGCCATGATCGGCGAAAGAACGGGCAACGTCTACCGGATCGGCGACGAAATCACGGTGCGCGTCGTCGATGTCAATAAAGAAGAGCGAAACATCGATTTCGAAATCGTCGGCATGAAAGGGACGCGCCGCCGGAAGAAACCGGATGCCAAGAAGAAGTCAGACGTCAAGAAAAAACCGGCTTCCGAAGAAAAAGGCGACTGGTTCACCCGGCCGAAAAAGAAAAAAGTGAAGAAAAAACGCGGGTTTCAAAACGCGCCGAAGCAAAAAAGAAAGAAAAAGAAAAAATAGCGGCACACTTCGGAAAAGGCGGCGAATTGTAAGACAGACGCCGATTTGGTAGAATAATACGTATTCGCTGCCTTTTCAGGAAGGAAAGAAGCAAGCGGGAGGAGGTTGCCGTATGCCAAAGGGAGAAGGGAAAGTCGTTTCCCAAAATAAAAAAGCAAATCACGATTATTTTATAGAGGAAACATACGAAACAGGCATCGTTCTGCAAGGAACCGAGATCAAATCGATCCGCGCCGGCCGGGTGAACTTAAAGGACTCTTTCGCCAAAATCGAGAGGGGAGAAGTGTTCCTGCATAATATGCACATCAGCCCGTACGAGCAGGGAAACCGCTACAACCACGATCCGCTGCGGACGAGGAAGCTTTTGATGCACCGCAAGCAGATCAACAAGCTCATCGGCTTAACGAAAGAGCAGGGGTATTCGCTCGTGCCGCTCAAATTGTATTTGAAAAACGGCTTTGCCAAAGTGCTGCTCGGTCTTGGAAAAGGGAAAAAGAAATTCGACAAGCGGGAAGACCTGAAGCGGAAAGACGCGAAGCGCGAAATCGAAAGGGCTTTTCGCGACAGGCAAAAAGGGTTGATGTAAAGCCTGGATGTATGTTATCATATTTGAACGTGATCACAGAGATTACCATTTCAATCTCGCCGTGATCTTGTTATAATAATGATGCAGCCAGTTTTTCCGTATACCTTGTTTACAAGGGGACGTTACGGATTCGACAGGGACGGATCGAGCTTGAGCTGCGAGCCGAGAGGCGATCTCGTAAAAACGCACCTAAATATAACTGGCAAATCTAATAACCAGAACTTAGCTTTAGCTGCCTAATTAGCGCAGCGAGCTCTTGCCCGCATCGCCTATGTGCCGGTACAGAGCCCATAACCGAGTAGGCTACGCTTGCGCCTCCGTCTGAGGGCGCAGGAAGAGATTCATCAGACTAGCTCTCCGAAGGCCCGCCCGCAGGCACGACGATGAGCGAATCTAAATATGCAGGGCTACGCTCGTAGACGCTGAAGTATCGACGTTTCTGGACGTGGGTTCGACTCCCACCGTCTCCATACTTATTTTGCAACCCCAGTGTTATCAAGACATTAGGGGTTTTAATTTTTTTTATGGTAACACTATGGTAACATTTAAGAAATTTTATCGTTTTCCATGAGTGATACAATTTCACTTTGTTGAGAAGGATAGAGATGACTGTAAGTGTTTAAAGTTTCGGCTACATCCTTATGCCCTAACCTTTGTGATATTATCAACGGGTTGCAATTTTTATTAATCAGGTAAGAGGCATGTGAATGACGAAACTCATGTAGAACAATTCTTTTTACCCCGGATGCTTTAATATATTTTTCGTATCTTCTGTCTATGGTGCTGGTAGACAGGCTACTATAAAAAGAACCAAAAACCCTATAATCTGGTTTTAATGGTGCTGTTTTTTCGGCGTCCTTTTTAAGTTTTTTTAACAACTCCATTACATGCGTTGGCATCAAAATAAACCGAATTGATGACTTTGATTTTGGTTTGGTTATTTCCCTGTTATATTCGGTTTTTGTTATGTGAATAGTGTTATCCTCAAAATTTACATCATTCCATTGAAGCGCAAGCAATTCTCCTTTTCTTGCGCCTGAAAAATACATTGTAGTGAAAAATGCTTTATACATTAGATCATCAACAACAGATATAAACTGTTTAAACTCTTCAAAAACCCAGTAGTTAAGACGTTTATTAGGTTCTACCTCAAAATTACCTGCTATTCTGGCGGGATTACTCTTTACTCCATAAAATTTTATTGAAAAATTAAAAACAGCCGATAGCGTTGTATGTATTTTCATTAAGAAATCGGGAGAATATTTTTTTATAATTTTGTTTTGGTATTCCATGATGTTTTTAGGGGTTATTAGGTTCATTTTTGATTCCTCAAATTCAGGAATTAAGTGGTTGTAAAGAATATTTTTAATCACTTGTATTGATGATTTTTTTCTTCTTACTTTGTACCAATCAAAATAGCCTTCTGCTGCTTGTCTAAATGTTATATTTGAGCTTGTTTCTGTTTGGATAAGAGCTTTTGCTTCGGCTTCCTTTGCCTCTTTTTTAGTTTTGAATCCGCGCCTTTTTATTTGTTTGGTACTACCATCATTTTGCTTTACTCTGACTACAAAAAAATATGTCTTCCTTTGTTCATCTTTATATACGGGCATTGTCTAACCTCCAATATAAGAATATACGTTCGTATTCGAAGTAAAAAATTAAAGGTTTAAAGATGATAAATCTTTCAAATGACAAACCTCCGGAGGGACATTATTCAACTTCGCAACGTCCTGGAGCGTCATTCTCGTATATCTATATTCCTTTAGCTTCTTATCAGGCAACAAGAGTTCGACAGCGTATATGTTCGCTTCAATTTCCATTTTATCAACGGAAAAAAGGGTGTTTTCACGCATAAAAGGTGTGTTTGCTCTAGGATGTTCTTGGGAGTGACCGAACTCATGAGCGCATGTGAAGATTTGTTGTGGTTTAGGTAAGTTTGAATTAATTACAATAAATTTGTTTTTTCTTGAATATTTATAAAATCCTCTAATCTCTTCATGAAGGTCCCAAAATAAAACATTAATGTTCAAAATTGAAGCTAATTCGAAAGGATTATTTGTTTTGTATTTTTCTATAATCATTTCCACATGTTCTTTAATCATTTAATTGCCCCCGCCCCTAAATTTATTCTTTCTCTCTATACTTTTTAGGAGTGAATTTTCTATTTATTATTTTCGTTTGCCTTTCAATGTACTCCATAGCCTCCATTAATGATTCAATCGCTTCTGGACTCATCGGTTCCCCTGAAAAACTAAGCCCATCACTGTGCATTAAATCATTTCTTATTTGTTCCATACGTTTAGCTATATCCTTTTCTTCTTTTGGGGAAAGGTCGTCTTTAACTTGATTTCCAAGTAATTCATCGATACTGACATCATATAATTCCGCCATTTTTTTTAATGTTTCTGTATCTGGATCTCGGTAATCCCTTTCATAACCTGACAGAGTTCCATTGGAAATACCAAGTTTTTTTGCAGCTTCAATCTGCTTAAGACCTTTTTTCTCTCGCGCTTCTTTTAATTTAATTCCTAATTTTTTCATTGTTAGCACCTCGCATAAATAATTTAACATTTTTAAGCGTTACGTTAAATATTTTATGCGAAAAGCATAAAAAAATACACAAAAATATTGACTTAAGCGAATCGCTTAATTTATAATTAGAATCAGTTAAGCGTAACGCTTATTGAAAGGATGATGCAGGTGCCTTTATATAAGGAGATAGAGAAAATACGCAAGGATAAAGGTATTACAAAAACCCATATATCGAGATCATTTAATAAAACTCCGGCTTGGTATTCTGCAATATCAAAGGGGAAAAGACAGCTTAAGGCAGATGATCTTGAAAAAATGGCAGAAATTTTGGGAGTTGCTCCGAAAGATTTTTTTAAATAAAAATTAAGCGTTACGCTTAAAAAGGAAGGTGTGAATATGTATTCAACTTTATTTATTACTCGAAAAGAAAAAAGGAAATCTCAAAAAGACATTGCAAAAGTGCTTAATATTCATACTCAAAGCTATCACTTAAAAGAGGCGGGGAAAAGAGAATTCACTCTATCAGAAGCCAAAAAACTGGCGCACTATTTTAATACCTCGCTTGATAATCTTTTTGGGGACAATAGGAGGTCAGTAGAGTGAACGAATTACAAAAAGTTTTTAATTATCAAAATCACCAAATCAGAACAGCCGTGAAGGAAGGCGAACCTTGGTTTGTTGCAAAAGATGTCTGTTCTGTTTTGGAAATTAAAAACAATCGTGATGCACTTGCCCGACTTGATGAAGACGAAAAGGGGGTAGTTTTAACCGACACCCTGGGCGGGACACAAGAACTGACAGCAGTTAATGAACCTGGTCTTTATACTTTGATCCTTGGCAGCCGCAAACCGGTGGCAAAACAATTCAAACGCTGGATAACTCACGAGGTCATCCCAACAATCAGAAAAACAGGCGGCTACGTCGCAAATGACGATCTTTTCTTACAAACATATTTGTCGCATGCCGACGAACAGACAAAGTTGCTTTTTAAAACTACCCTACAAACTTTAGAAAAGCAAAACAAACAAATTGAAACGATGAAGCCTAAAGCTCTTTTTGCCGATGCGGTTGAAACGTCTGAATCATCTGTACTTGTTGGCGAATTGGCAAAAATCCTCCAACAAAACGGTGTGAAGATCGGGCAAAATAAATTGTTTCAATGGCTCCGGGAGAATGGATATTTGATCCGTAAGAATGGTGAATCTTATAACCTTCCGACTCAACGTAGCATGGACATGGGTCTGTTTGAGATCAAGAAAAGGACCGTGAATAATCCGGATGGATCAATCAGGGTCACGCGGACAACAAAAGTAACTGGTAAAGGCCAGGTTTATTTTGTGAATAAATTTGTATCATCGCATTCGGCATAAGTGCCGCAGATTCCCCCAAAGGTGGGGGAAGGAAGCCGGTAAAACTGGATACCCTGGGAGGAGAAAGAAAATGAAGCCTTTTAGATTGGAAATGCAAAAAGTAAAAATCAAATCAATTGAGTATGAAGAGGGTTTGGAGAATACAGCAAAAGACCTTATTAGACAACTCAAATCATTTTGTCAGACATATGGAGATTTACTGCATTGTTTAGATCAATTTAGATATAAGCCAAAGACTGAACAAGTAATTGCCGAGTATGCTAAGAGACTTGTTAAACAAGAGATAAACAGAATCCCATTAGAAAGGAATTTGTGAAATGAACAAACAAAATAAGTCAACCCCTGCGGCAACAGAGGTTGAAATTGAAAAACATTTAAAAGAGTTACCTGAATCTGTACGGATAGCTATCTTGGCAAATATTGAAAAAGCCAAGAAAACTGAAATAACTATTGGTATTGATCCAGAAAGCTATTTGGCTAAAGAAATCCTTTGGCAATCCAGAAAAATGATAAAGATTGAGCAAAAATTAGGTGAATTGAATATCGCAATCAACCATTTACGAAATCAGATAAATAAAATTAATCAACAATAAATGGTTTGAGCTCAAATATTTCAGGAAGCTCATTATAATTCTTGACTAGCTCTCTGAATTCAATGCCTGTCCATTGGTCAGAATGGTCCGTTGAAATACTGTCTAACAACTCATCATTAAATACTTGGAATTGGTGGAAAAAGCGTTCTATTTCTTGGTTTTCTCCCGGAGTTTCCAATTGATAAACGGTTTGAGCTGCTGTAATAAAAATATTCGCTTGGTTAAGGTGAGCTAAAGCGATTGTGATTCGGCGATCATCAGAGATCTTTAATTTACTAATTAGCCCTGAATTTTTGAGAGTTTTATAACTCTTTTCAGCAGCGTACATTCCATTAATTAAATGAGTACGCATTGCTTTTATCGTGTCTGGAAAAGTTTTATTCATAGTATCACCCCCTATCCTACAGGGACATTATACCAAAAAAGGAGGAGCAAGCATGTTTTTAGTTGGCCATGTATGGCTACATAACCAAATTCATGTCGTAATCAGTGAATCTATCCATACGCATAATCAGGCTTTGTACAGGTTAATGCAGCAGGGCGGCTCAATCATCCAAAATGAGTGCAAAAACAATGCTCTCGGCTCTGTGATCGTAAACGGGAAAAAATCAGTTTGGCCTTTGACCAAGTCGGAAGGGCGTGTAATTGGAGGTAAACAACATGGCTAAGTATCGTCACGTTCATACTGAGTTTTGGCAAGACCCAAAAGTTCTTGAAGAGATGACACCGGAAGATAGGTACTTTTATCTTTACCTACTTACAAACCCTAATACATCTCAAATAGGCATTTATTCAATTACAAAAAAACAAATGGCTTTTGATTTAGGGTATTCCATTGAATCAATTAACAGCCTTATGGAAAGATTTTTAAAACATCATAAACTGGTGGAATTTAATCCTACGACACGAGAAATTGCAATTATCAAATGGGGTAAATACAACCTGACAAAAGCGGGTAAACCGATGCTCGATTGCATTCAAAAGGAGCTGCGGCAAGTCAAGGACAGATCATTGATTCAATTGATTTATCCTCACATTCCAAATGAATCTATAAAACAACTATTCTTACGATACGTTAACGATACGTCGACGACAAGTGACCAAAAAGAAAAAGAAAAAGAAAAAGAAAAAGAAAATAATATATTGTCGGGCAAGCCCGACGACGCATCTCCTGAAAAAGATGAAATTCCTTACAAACTGATCATTGACCTTTTAAACAAAGTCGCTGGAACAAAGTACCGTCATACTACACCAAAAACCAAGACCTTAATAAAGGCGAGATGGAACGAAGGTTTTAGATTTGATGATTTCAAACATGTCATTCTAGTCAAATGCGAAGAATGGCGCGGTACTGATCTGGACAAGTATCTAAGGCCTGAAACGCTGTTCGGCACTAAATTTGAAAATTATCTTAATCAAAAGCCAAAAGGAGGTAGACCTCATGACAGAAACATTCACCAAAGACCGGGCGGAAAGAGTCAAGGCAGAGTTATCACGGAGGATGACATTCCATACTGATGAGAACGGAAAGCCTGTCTATTGCAACAAGCATACAAGGATCATCGGCGGTGAAGAAAAGCCTTACCCGGTCCAACTCATGAAACTCCGAGACGGTTCAATAAAATGTCCTATGTGCGAAAGAGAACAACGTAATAAGGAAATCGAGCATGAAGCCGAGATATGGCGCCGTCAGGTAGAACGACAGATTCTATCGACTTATTCCCTTATTGCCGATCCTACCCTTAAAAAAGCAACGTTCGAAACGTTCCGCAGCTACAACCAAGAGGACGAGCAGAATAAACGGAGGATGATGGAACTTGTCAGCCGAATCAAGGCAGGCGCTGTGATGAACATCTTTTTGACAGGAGAATCTAACGCCGGAAAAAGTCATCTTGCAATGGCCGCCCTTAAAGAACTGAACAAAAATGATTCCGAAGAGTACGCGAAGTCAGCCCTCTTTGTTAACAGTGATGCCCTCATGAGGCGAATTAAAAAATCATTTAAAGATGATTCCGAAAAGCTGACAGAAGCTTTTGCAATCGAGCTACTTACAAGGGTTGATTATCTCGTAATCGATGACCTGGGCGCCGAAGTAGGGGACACAGACAACGAAAACAGAGCCGCAAATGATTTTATTCATCGTGTATGGTATGGGGTTTCTACTGGACGTCAAGGAAAAGTGACAATCATCACGACGAACCTTTCAGGCGTAGCGTTAACAAAACTATATGACAAAAAGACTGTTAGCCGATTGACAGCACACCTTGAGGCTATCAAATTTTTAGAAAAACAAACGGAGAAAAAGGGGCGGACGGCTCCGGCTCTAACCTTTTAGGAGGTGAAAACAAGTGAAGGACACCAACTTAAAACCGATCATGCCGGGTGTCTGGGGGCATGTGGAAACCAATAAAACACCCGAGGAACTCAAACAAGGATTAAAGGAACTAGAAACGAAGCTCGAAAACTTGCTGGCCTATTGGTCAAATGTACGGAGGGATAACGCATGAAACATGGTAAGAGACCAACGCGCGCGCAAAAGCAAATCATCAAAAAGAACGGTTTAAACCCTGAGAACTGGCTTATATCAAAGAATCTACAGCATGAGCAAAGATTGATCATCGTTCATCGTCACACCGGGACCGTGCGGGAGTGTTGGGCATGAAAATGGCTGCCCACGCTGATCGTTTAGAAATTGCACTTGATAACTTGAATTATGAATGGTCATATGTCCAGCTTTGTAAAGTGATAGATTACTGGTACGACGGCAAGTCATTGTATGACGCTGCCGATCTTCTGAAAAGAAACCCGGACGAGCTTTTAATTCTGATTGTGGACCTTGCAAAAAGAACCATTCTGCCGCACCGGAGAAACGGAATAGGGCCGAATGAGAGAATATGTATTTTCCCATCGAGAATGAAAGCCAAAAAGAATGGGTTGCGGCAGCTTTTCGATGACAGCCCTGTGTATATCCCGTTCTTAGACAATAATTTCATTTGGTATAACAGTGACATTCTTAAATTCAGAGCTTTGTGGAATAACGGCCAGTCTATTATCAAAATGGCAAAAGTCTTTAAGAGAGAGATTGAAGAAGTTTTATTCCTTGTGATCGATCAGGGGAACAAGGAAATGATTCGGCCGCGAAATGGGGGACTTTTAGGTGCGGAAGCGTCAGAAAACGAAAAAAGGCAGTTCAGGCTTATCGTTTGATAAAGCATCTTTACAGCAGCTTTTAGTCATTATCAGGTTTGAATCTTGTCCCAAGCATTTAAAAAATGCTGCTATGAAAAATCTTTTAAAGAGGTGAAATCTTCATGACGGAACAGGAGCGTTTGGAAAAAATCGAATGGATCAATTTGATTGAAAGGTACGGCAAGGAGTCGCTTAAGCAGAAGAGCGATGAGGAAATTGAAAAGCTTTATAACCTGGCAATGCTCCGGCAAACGGATGATGTGTTTGCATAAAAAAACCAGAGCTATTAAAAGCCCCGGAAAATAAAAACCTGACACTTTTATTTTATCACGGGGGTGCGGCTGGTGAACAGTCCTAAAGAAATCAAAATCAATCAAGATGTATCAATTACAAGCAAACTTCGAGATGGAAAGGTTACCGTCATCGTTTTAGATGGCCTTTACGGAAAGGTATATGAAGCAGAGGCCCCGGAACACGGCAGAACGATCATAGAAACATTTAAAGGTGACTTTTCCCGGATTCATCTTGAATCATCACACAAATTCAATTAATAGCAGGGGTTTCCCCTGCGGGGGAGTGAACGACATGTTTAAAGCAAAGTCAATAACTTTTAATTCTGAAACTTTTATGCTTGGTCAAATATATAAGCCGCCAGGTTTCACAAAGATGGCGACTGTCACAAATATTGTAGATAATCGGAATACTTATTCACATAACGAGGGCGGTTTTGAGGTCCGCTTTGATTCAGGGGATTTCTTACGGATTCATTCAAACGATGTAATTATCCATTGGGAGCCGATGGGCGGTGATGCGGAATGACACTTTTACAATCGTCTTTACTCCATACAATCAAGGCACAGCCGGATAACATGATTACAATTGACGAACTGGCTAATAAGTACGCACTTCACCCGGATTACGTTAAGTCGATCATTGAACGCACTGACGGGCTGGCGATTAAGGGGAACGTCGTCTATGCTCCAAAACAATCGTTTCTGCTGCCGTTGCTGGGGGTTGCTGGGGTGTTCGCGGCAATCGTGATTCTGCCGATGCTGATAGGGGGATAACCGGACACCCGGGGAAAGAATGGACCATCTCAAACATGAGTAAATAACAAGAAAAGGGTAAGGAGGTGCTTTTATGGCCAGATCACCTTTAATCTGGTTCGGTGGCAAGGCCAAATATGCCGAACACATCATAAACAAAATGTCCGCCCATAAGGTTTATGTCGAGCCTTTCGGCGGTGCGGCCCATGTCATAGCAAATAAGCCGCAAATATCCCATGAAGTGTACAACGATATTGACGGAAATGTGGTCAATTTCCTAATGCAAGTCAGAAAGGATCCAAAGGCAATGCAAAAGGCTTGTGAGTCCATCCCGTACAGCCGGGCGCTTTACGAGAAATGGAAGACTGAGGATTACCCAACAGACGACTTTGACCGGGCTGTCCGGTGGTTTTATATGAACCGGTCCGGGATCAGCAAGGGAAACGCGGAGAATGTTCCACAAACCGGTTGGCGTCACAGTACGAAAAGCGGTCAGAATCCGGCGGGCGGCTACATAAGCGCCTGTACAGCTTTTCAATTATTCGCCAACCGTATGAAAGGTGTCATGATTGAGTGTAAGGATTTCCGGACGATTATTGAAAAATACGATAGCCCGGATACTCTCTTTTATGTTGATCCTCCGTATGTCGGCCGAGAACAGTTTTATGCCGGCGGGTTTACAGAGCAGGATCACCGGGATCTGGCGCGGCTGCTGAATCAAGTAAAAGGAAAAGTGGTTCTCTCCTATTATGACGATCCTTTGATACTCGAGCTCTATCCGACTTGGGAAAGGGAAACTTTTTCAGCATATAAGCAGGTTGTCGGTGGATCCGGAAAAGGGAACCGGGCCGAAGAAATGCTGTTGTTCAATTATAAAATCACTCAGCTTAGTCTATTTGATTAGGAGGCGCGGCGGGCGCCGGGAAGGGGAAATGTTATGATACAGGATTACAAGCCATTTCTGCGGCAAGCCATCGATATTTTTGATCAAAAGTATGGAGTGAACGGCAGATTATACCTCATGTTCTGGCTGCAAGACAATTTGATGAAAACCGTCGGCGGACGGAAATAGAATAATGTCCTAGATGGAATGCCTGCGGACACTGAACTTTCAGCTTTTACGCTGTTTGTTTGGTGTCCGTTTTTTATTTGACCCGACGGCAGTTTAGTGAAAGGAGAAATAGACATGAAACCCAACAAAAGAAAACGCCCTGAAAAAGCGCAGGAGCGCTCTGAGCGCTTTTGGCGAGAGATTATGGGGCAAAATAAGCAGATTCTTAAACGAGGCAAAGGCGGCGCTTATAAGCGCAAATAAAAGGAGGAATAAACCATGCTATTTCAATTACCCGAAATCGATAGAGAAGCGACGAAAAAGAAAATTGAAACCATTCTCGATAATTACAGGGTGGTTCTCTTACAAGTGCCGGATGATCTGCTGCCGAAAGTAACGGCAGGGTTCAACATCGTTCCACCGTCAAATACAAACGCGTTTCATTCATCTACCGAAGATACGGCCATCAAAAGAGTCGAAATGGAACAGGAACGACATGCCTTTCTTTCAAAAATTCAAAAGGCCGTGAATCGTTTACCAGCCAATGAACGGCAGATCATCATCATGAAGTATATGTCCCAAGATCACCGTTTTGATTATGAAGTTTACAACGAAATAGGGATGAGCTCACGCACATACTTCCGGATAAAATCGCGCGCTTTTTATAACCTGGCTTTTGCATTGAAAGAGGAAGTGTACGTGAAGGGAAGTGCTTCATAATGAATTTTGTGCAGCCTATCAGGGACAAGGACCAGATTTATTATATTAAGAAATTCCTGAGAGAACGGAGTGAAAGAAACTATCTGCTTTTCGTCACCGGCATAAACTCGGGCTTGCGTATATCCGATTTACTTCGTTTAAGAGTCCGTGACGCGAAACGAATGTACATCGATTTACGCGAGAAGAAAACCGGCAAGCAGAAACGGATCAAAATAAATAAGGCCCTAAAAAAGGCCCTGGCCGACTATATTAAAGGTAGAGATGACCAGGAATTTTTATTTAAGAGCCGCGAAGGACTAAATAAACCGATCAGCAGAAGCACGGCATACAACATATTGAAAGAGGCGGCGGAATACGTCGGGCTTGATGGCATCGGCACCCACACCATGAGGAAAACGTTCGGTTATTGGCACTATAAAAAATTCAAAGACGTGGCCCTGCTGCAAGAGATATTCAACCATTCCAGCCCTGACGTCACGCTTCGATATATCGGGATTACTCAAGACACAATGGACCAAACAATGGACTCATTCAGCTTGTAAGCTCATCTGTCTTCAAAACGGATGAGTTTTTTTCTGGATATTTTAACGAACTAACCATAATGAGAAAGTGTCCAACTCATTTTGACAAAATGGCTTGAAACTATGCAGGGCAAAGGGTACAGCGGTTAGGTGAATTGGACACAATATAAGATATGGCTAATTCGTGGATAATGTGGATAACGTGATATTATAATCTCAAAGATGAAAGGAGGGATAAGTTTGATCGAGGAAGATTATTGCACTTGTGAAGAAAATTCTGGTGTTTCCCCGGATCAAAATGATGAGGGGCATTGGTTGGTATGTAGTGGCTGCGAGAAAGTTATTGAAGATACTTTTGAGTACTTTAATTACAATTCAAATGATTATTACGGATGAAATGATTTTGGCACAATTTTGGCGCAACGTTGGCACTCTCTTTTGTTTTAGATCGTTTAATATGGTATTAGGTCAAAAACAAAGAAAGTGAAATTTAAAAAAGAGCAACCGGCTGGCTGCTCTTTTGTCTTATGATCTAGGATTTTTGTAAATACCAAGATGTTCTTTAATAGCATCTTGAAGAAGATGCGAATAATTAATTTTATGCTCTTTTGCAATGTCGTCCATCCAGCGCGGGATAGTTAATGTTTTCTTAACTGCTGCATTCTCCATTTCATGACGGAAAGGCGGCATCCATGTTTCGATTAATACGATGCTTTGGCTATCTTCTGTTTCGATATCTTTTGAAGATGTCGGCTGAGGAATTTCATCACCATCTTGTTCAAGGCCATATAGATGGAGTGCCATAGCTTCTTTAGCCATAGTGAGAGCTTCCTCATCTGTATTACCGAAAGTGATGCAGCCAGGCAGATCAGGAAATGTAACTGTGATTCCGTCATCGTCGTAATCGAAAAGGGCTGGATAAATGTAACGATCTTTTTTCATAATCTATAACCCCTTTATATTTTTATGATAGTTCCTTTACAAGCAGGGCTATTCAAGCCCCGCCTGTTTAAGGATTGATTTTACTGTTTTCTTTGGGAAGTCTTTCTTAGGATGTGGGATGGTAACCGTTCCGGGTTTTGTTGGGTGTTTAAACTGATGATGACTACCTTTTACCCTTACTTGGTACCAACCATCTTGCTCAATTTTCTTGATTAGCTCTCTTGAATTCATTTGATGGTTACCATCTCCTTTCGACATATTTATTATAACACGTATAAAAATACGTATCAAGTATCTTTTGTTATTTTTTATTTATTTCAATGGGCATCCTATGGGGTGCTTTTTTATTTGGGTAGCTACTGACCACGGAAGGCGTTCGGGTGCACACGGATAGCCGGATGAAAGCAAGCGTTTCAGGGGGTTCAGTCTTAAACCCCTTGGTTTTATGTTCTCTGTAAACCGGGTTCCAGTGAATCTCAGAATAAACGATTGGCGGCCAATGAGAGCCTCTGAGTATGGGCCCGGTTTAGAAAGAATATACCAGACGCTTTCCCAAACGGGAGGGCGTTTTTTATTTGAGGGAGGGCTACGGATGAAAGTTATTGTGGAGAGCATTGAGACAAAAGGAGAGAATTTGTTTGTCGTTGGGAATTTAAAGGCGTATCAAGTCTATGGATATTTGATTGATGCTGACGTTTACTTTGAGTTAGGACCTTCATTTAAAGGGAGATTTTATTTTCCGGGTGAACAGGAAATGAGCTTTTCAAAAGCTGAAAAGAAAATACGTGAGTTGTTCACCGAACAAAAGGGGGACTGACCTTGTCAGAGGATGAATTGTACGTCAAACAATTTAAAGCCTGGCGTACTGAACAAGAGCTACTTTTAAAACAAATCAATTATGATATTGAAGTCAGCCGGAGAAAAATTGAATTGAATGAGAAACAAAAGGAACTCCATTTAAAACGGGTGAACATAGGAATTCAGGAGTTTAATAATTGGGTGGAAACAACCAATCGGAAGGAAAGATTGGAGCTCCTAAAGGAGGTAGAAGCATGTTTGAATTGAATTTAGCGCATACGAGTATTTTAGAGTTGTTAGAAAAGGCTGCTGAAAAGAATGAACTAATTTATGTAAGAGCGAGGCAAAGACGTGTTGGTAAAACAACTGCCCTATTGGAGTTTGCCAGAAAAAATAATTATCCTGTCCTGGCAAAAAGAGAGGTAGCAAGAAGTTACCAGCGAAGATATCCTGATCTGAATATTATCGGATATGTAGACGGATCAGAACTCGATGGGCTTTATAATGTCGTTTGTGATGAAGGCATACCAAAGGATGCTGTTAAAAGGCTTCACAAACGCGGAATTCTGTTAACCGGATTTATATTAGAGAACGTTTACGAAAATATAGGAGTTGACCAAGGCGTTTCTCTTGGTTATTCTGCACCATCGAAAAAAACAACTCCTTTGCTGCAGATTGAGCTTGATGATATTGATTCGATCCCGCACGTTTTCTATAAAGGCGAAAGGATCACCAAGCGTATTGCGATTGATTTTGAGTGGCGCACAGGGGGAGCCGATAAGGTTGGTTCTACCTATATTCGTATCAAGCATGCTAACAATCCCGATGAGAGGTTGGCGGTTGAGACGAAGGAACTGGCGATTGGCGAGAGGGCGTATGAATAGGGAACGTAAGCAGCGTTATAGATACCTACGAGAGCAACGAAGAGAACGCGACTATGAGCTTGGACTTATACAACTTGCTGGCCGTCCGTTCTGTAAGCCCAGACTAGTACGACTGGGGCCGGCGCTAACCCTATCGAGATTCATGGCGGGGGCAAGGCGATGAATACTGACCGTAAGAAGGAGGAATAGCATGGACGCAGTTTACGAACATCCGTTTATGACAATGTGGTTTATATTCTGGTTTGCTTTTTGTTTGCACGGAATAACCGTCAAAATAAAAAAATGGTAACTAAGGAGGAACAGTGATGAGCAAACGAGTCATTCAAAGGTTAGCACATGGCGCATTGGTGTGGGACAAAGGAGAAATGAAGTCTCATTTTGTAACACATGAGGAAGCCGCAAAGCTTGAGCAAGGGACGGTAGCCGAAGAAGCAGCAGAGGATAAGGCAGAGCCAAAACCAAAGGCAACCAAATCGAAAGGGACAAAGAAGGATGAAAAGACTGATACCAAATGAGATATTGCATTCATGACGGCTGCCAGACTCTCTTAGAGGAAGGCAGCTATTATTGTGATCAGCACAGGCCAAGGAAGAAAGGCCGAAAGCAAAACAAATTTCAGTCTGCAAACAAGTCTTTCTATCGATCTGATGCTTGGAAGGCCATGAGAGAGTACATTTACCAACGTGAAGGCGCCACTTGCAAAGAGTGTGGTCGTTTTGTTTTTGGACAGAACGCGCACATTCACCATGTCATTCCGATTTCCAAGCAGCCAGAATTGAAGCTTGATGAAACCAATTTGATTCTTCTTTGTCCAAAATGCCACGCAAAAATAGAAAACAAGGAAAAACAATCCCCCCCATCCGTTTTTACAAAATTTTTTTGATTTGGGGACAGGGCAGGGGGAGTCACGTGTATACAAAAATGAAATTTTAAAGGGGGGTGTGAGGGAATTTGAAGGAAATGACACCACAGCAGCGGTCGGCCCGGACTCGAAAATTGAAAAAAATACGAGCTGATGAAGAAGGGAAAATTTTAGCCTGGCTGAAAGAGGCGGGGACATATTCTGAAACCCTTACGCCTCTGATCAATACCTATCTGGATGCTCATGTGATCTATACCCAAATGTATGAAGAATGGCGGGACGAAGGTTTTCCGGCCACGCGGCTGCATCAAAATAAAGCTGGTGCAGTAAATGAAATGAAGCACCCTCTTGCTCAACAGGTAGCCGATTGGAACACCAAAAAAAGCAAGCTGCTGGAACAGCTCGGTCTTACGCCGAAGCTTCAAAAACAAGTTGGCGGCCAGCCTAATTCTAATACCGACAGTTTCCAAACCTTTAAATCGAAGTGGAGTGCTGACGGGTGATAGAACGGGGTGTGAACTATGCTGATCTATACGCTGATCAGGTATTGAAGAATAAAAAGGAGCATTGTAAATCGGTTATAAAAGTTGTTGAGCGCTACAAGAGGATGAAAAAGCGAAAAGACGTTTGGCTTGATGTCGATGAAGCAAATAAAGTCATGGATTTTATAGAAACCTTCTGCAAACATTCAAAAGGAGAGCTTGCCGGCGAACCCATTGAATTGGAATTGTGGCAAAAATTCATTTTCACAAACATATACGGCTTTTATAAAAAGGATGACAAGGGAAGGACTGTCCGGGCTGTTCGGACTGTTTATATTCAGATTCCACGGAAAAACGGCAAGACTGTTTTGGCGGCCGGTGCTGCCACATATGCAATGTACGCAGATGGAGAAAAGGGCGCCGAATGTTTTACAGCGGCGACCGATGCAGAACAAGCGAACATTGCCGCAAAACAAATTGCGGCGACCATTCAAAACAGCCCAGACCTTAACACTCGGACCCAAATTTATAAAGGTCCGAAGGGGCACATTAACGCTATCATTTACCGGTACACAATAAACGGTACACGGTTTGAAAATAGCATCCTGCCTCTGTCTAAAAATACACAGGGCCTTGATGGTAAAAACCCTCATTTCGTATTGCTAGATGAAGTACACGCGCAAAATAATGCCGACATGTACGACGTTTTAAAATCCGGTATGGGTTCGCGGTTGCAGCCGTTAATGTTCATCATTTCGACAGCAGGAAAAGGCACGACTTCCGTCGGCCTGCAAATCTATGATTATGCGCGGGGCCTATTGAATAACAAAAATGAGGAAGAAGAGGACATTTCCTATTTCACGTACATTACTGAACCCGACAAGGGAGATAAATGGGATGATCGGAAAGTCTGGAAAAAGGTGAACCCAAACTGGGGAATCAGTGTCCAACCCGACTTTTTAGAAAGTGAGTTTAAAACGGCTCAGATGAGCGCGGAGCGAAAGGATGAGTTTTTGGCCAAGTATCTGAATATTTTCGTCCGCAGCACCGGCACGTATTTTGATAAAGATATTGTCCAGAAAATGATCGAGGACAAGGAAGGGAACCTGATCAAAGACCTGGGCGATTTATCCGGCGAACAGGCAGTCATTGGCCTTGATTTATCCAGAACGACAGACCTCACATGCGTGTCTATTAATATCCCGACCCATGATGAAAACGGAAAATCTATGTTGAAAGTCAAACAGATGTATTTTATCCCGGATCATAACCTGGAAGCACGCGAAAAAATGGAGAACATCCCGTATCGGAACTTGGCCGAGCGGGGTTTTTTAACGTTATGCCCTGGTAAAACGATTGACTATGATATGGTTGTCGAATTCATTGTGGAATGTTCTCGGATTTATGATGTTGAACAAGTCAATTATGACCCTGCTCTTTCTCAAAAAGTGGTTGAAGCGCTTGAGGCTGAGGGATTGACTTGCGTGGAGACAAAACAATATTCTACCGTCCTTAATGCACCTTTTGATGATGCAGAAATTTTAATGTTTGAAGAACGAATCAAGACGGATAATCCTCTTTTTATCTACTGCACAGAAAACGTCGTAGCAGATAAAAACTTTCAAGGCTTGAAGCGGCCTTCCAAAAAGCAAAGCAAAGCTAAAATTGACGGCTTTGTTGCTTTTTTGAATGCCCATAAAGAAACCATGATGATGCTGGTTGATTACGATGAAGACGAATATGACGCAATGCTTAATGAATTGTACAGATAGGGGGTGGTGAGAGTGGGGTTTATCCGTAAATTAGCGGGACGGTTCAGCAAACGTAGTTTCAATTGGTTTCAAAACTCATATTTTAATTATGGTGCATTTGTCAATGACGATAATATCCTGAAATCCAGTGACACATACAATCTGATGAAGCTGATCAGCGACCAGGTCGCATTGACAGATTTCGTTGTGGAAGATGAAACGACAGGTAAAAACTCAAAAGACCCGCGGGCCGATCGTGCTTTGCGGGTTTTAAATTGTCCGAATGATTATTTAACCGGATTTGAATTTAAGAAGCTGCTGACAAATGTATATTTGCTGCGCGGTGACGTGTATCTTTTCTACGATCAAAGCCAGCTACACATTTTGAATAATGCTTATAGCGAGCTGACCAACGCCGGAACGGAGAAAATCACTGTGTCCGGTGAAGTCGTTCCGTCCTACATGGTAAGGCACATTAAAAATATAGGCTTGAGCCATTTGGAGGGTGTTGGCCTGTTAGAGTTGGCAAAGGAAACGCTGGAAGGCGTCATGAACGCTGAAAAGGCGCTGACTGAAAAATATAAAAAGGGAGGGCTTATGGCGTTCCTTCTTAAATTAGAAACGCACCTTTCCCCGACCAACACGAATCAAACCAAAACCGTAAAAGCGATACTTGACCAGCTTGAGGGGATTAAAGATTCAGGGAAAACAAAATTGATTCCTTTAGGCCGAGGATACGAAATTGAAGCGCTTGAATCCCCTGTGGATGATGAAAAAACGCTCAAGTATTTGAATATCTACAAAAAAGATTTAGGTAAGTTTTTCGGGATGGATAAGGACTTGCTGGACAAGCTCGAAGAAAAAGACATGGAACAAGCCATGATGAAGCTTTACACGAGTTGTCTAAAGCCTATTTTTCGCAATATCGAAGAACATTTGACCATTTTATTCTTTGGGAAAAATAGCGGGCTGCGCTTAAAATTCCGTCACAATCTATTAGACTTCGTAGGCATGAAAACCAAAACGGAGATTGCTTACAACCTAGTGCGGACTTCAATCGCCGTTCCTGACGACGCTCGGGAAATGCTCGGATTCAAACGATTGAATACAGAAGAATCCACCAAACTTTATATCAGCAAAGACCTTGTGGGCTTGGACAGGTTGGAAGATGTTCTGAAAAGCAGCCTGAAAGGTGGTGATGAGGATGGATAAAGAGCAGCGGACTTTTCAAATCAAGGGGCTGGAAATTCGGCAGCTTGCAGATCAGGAAGAGGCACCACAAATAACCGGTTATGGGGCTGTTTTTAATAGTCCGGCCGATATTGGCGGGATGTTCACCGAAGTGATCGCGCCCGGAGCCTTTCAAAAAGCGTTATCAAGGCAGGCCGATGTTCGTGCCCTTTTTAATCACAATTGGGATTATGTGCTTGGGCGGACACGCAGCGGCACCCTCCAACTCGAAGAAGATGACAAGGGTTTGAAATTTACTGTTACGCCGCCAGGTACCTCTTGGGCAAATGATCTGCGCAGGAGCATGGAACGCGGTGACATCAATCAATGTTCTTTTGGATTCAACGTAGTAAAAGACGAATGGAATTATGATACATCACCGGCGACACGCACGATTCAAGAGGTAGAACTCTTTGAAATTAGCGTTGTCGCCTTTCCTGCTTATGAGGATACAGAAGCGTCACTTGTCCGATCTGGTGACATTTATCAGAGGGCAAAACAAAAAAATGAGCTGCGGCAAAAAAAGCAGCAACTAATTAATAAAATTCAGGAGGCTATGAAATGAAACTACGCGATATTTTAGAAAAACGTAAAGCGACGATTGAAATTCGTATGAAGGAGCTGCGGGCTGATTTAGAAGGAGACCAAACGGAATCCTCCTCTATCGAAACAATAGAAAAAGAGGTAGCCGAACTGGCCGCGGAACTTGATGCCGTAAAAGCGGAGCTTGAAAATTTAAAAGGCGACGAAGAAAAGCAGCCAGAAGAAGAAGGCGAAAGAGACGGCAACGAAAGCGACGAAGAAAGGGAATCAGATGAAACAGAACAGCGCGGCCAGCAGTTTTTCGATACAGAAAAGAGAGATGCTATTGTCAGCAATATCCTGAAATCTCTATCCTCTGAAAGCCGCAAACAGGCAAAAAAAGGGGAGCAGCGCAAAGCCTTCGCAAACTATCTTGTCGGGCGTATCAGCGAGAACGAAGCGCGGGCGATGGGTGTTGAGACAACTAACGGGAAGGTTTTAATTCCAGAATCTCTATCAAAAGAAATCATTACCTATGCCCAGGAAGAAAACCTGTTGCGGAAATACGGAACCCGCGTTCAGACAAAAGGGACACAAGGTTATCCGGTTCTGGTGAAGAAAGCAAAAGCCCAACGGATTAAAACTGAAAGAACATTGGACAATCCAATTCCGCAGGCCGACATCAATTTTGATGAAGTATTCCTGAACCCTTCTGAAATTGATGCGCTGGTGTTGATCACCAAAAAATTGCTTGCCATGACTGATATGCCTGTTGAACAAACGGTTATTGAAGAGCTGAAAAAATCCTATGTAGAAGAAGAGGCAAATTTCTTCTTCAACTCAACAGATAATCCGGGTTCCTTGATTCAAAAAGCTGTTGCATTTAATCCGGGGAATATGGAGGTTTATGACAAGCTTGTTCGATTGAAAAATTCAGTTCCAACGTCTAAACTCAAAAATTCTCGTTGGATGATGAATAGAGCTGCCCTTACAGCTATTGAAACCTTAAAAGATAAAGATGGAAAGCCATTGTTGCGCGAGGCTTATATTGAAGGGTCCTTCGGTTACAGGATTCTGGGTTATCCGGTTGATGTAACTGATTATGTGGACGGCAGCACGCCGGATGTACCGCGCCTATACTTTGGTGATTTTAGTTCATTCCACATTCAAGATGTCATTAATTCTTTAGAAGTCAGCAAGCTTCTGGAAAAATACAGCGATACAAACCATGTCGGCTTCAAAATCTGGCACTTAAATGACGGCCAATTGATCTACTCACCATTTGAGCCAACAGTATTTAAATTGGAGTTGACGACTGATGGCGGAACTGCATCGGCTTAATGATCGCTTAAAAGAGCATTTAAGGATTGAAGACAGTGAGGAAGATTCCTTGCTGTCTTTTTATTTGCAGTCGGCTGCAAATTACATCAAAAGGGCAACAGGGCACGAGGATGATCATTTGATTATTCTGGCGGCCGGCATCTTTTATGAATTTAGGGTGACGGAAAAAAGCATGAGCCTTGCCCTGGATGCCTTAACCCCGTTAATCCTTCAAGCGGAAATGTGTGGTGATGACAATGCCAGTGAATCCGGGGATGCTCAAGCATAAAATTGAGATTCAAAAGCGGGTGCTAGGGCGCAATCGGGAAACGATGAAGCCGGAATATAATTGGTCAACCTTCACAAAAGCATGGGCCGAAATTATGCAGCCGCGGGATCGTTACATTATCCAAGCATCTGCGGCACACCAGGAGAAAACTGTGTGGTTTCGCATCCGTCATCGGAAGGATATTGAATCAGGCTCTATGCGTGTTGTGTACAAGGGGCAGCCCTTTAAGATCGAAGAGGTCATTCCCGATTTGCAAAATCAGGAGCTTATGACATTGCAATGTGTGGGGTGGGATCATGAGAATAGCAGTTCAAGTTGATGGCTTTGACGATGCTCTTCGCCGTCTTGAAAGGTTTGGGCAAGATGTTGAAAAACGTCAAGTCAGAGCATTGCGAGCCGGCGGGAACGTTTTAAGAGACGGCATGAGGGCGGAGGTTCCTGTATCAGAAATTGATCACAAACACATCAAAGATGATATTAAAGTACGGCAGACACCGAAGAAAGACAGACCGATTCCAAACGCAGTCAGCTTTGATATTGGCCCCGGAAAGGAAACGGCTTGGCGGGCGAAGTTTGTTCATAACGGCTATGTTGCAAAAAACGGCCGGTTCGTACGAGGCAACCCGTTTGCTGTTCGGGCTTATCGGCTTAAACGCGTGGCAATCAACCAGGCTGTCATGAATGAAATGCGGAAAGGGGCAAGGTCATGATTAATTATGAACCGTACATCGTAAAAGCCCTTTTAGATGATCCTGACGTATTTCAGATGACTGACGGCCGGATATATGCCGGAAACTTCCCTTTAGAGGAATCTCGTGAATATCCTCACATTTTAGTTCTGGAGATGGATAACGTTGATAAGGACTATGAGGACAATAAAGCCGTATCAGCGGAAATTGATATACAGATCAACCTATGGGTGAAGGCTGACGACAACATAGGGCCTTTACAAACCGCGGTGGATAAAAAAATGAAAGCTCTCAATTGTAGACGTATCACTGTTTCTTCCTTTGATGAAGATGATCGTTCTGCTTTTAGAAGAGCTTTTTTATATCGAACAATTGTGAAATTAAAGGAGGAAGATCAATGAGCAGTGTTATTGTAGGTCTTGAAAATTTAGTATATGCCAAGCTCATCAAAGACGAAAAAGGAAATATTCAATATGGACCTGTGCAGCATTTCGCGCCAGCTATTTCAGCAAACGTTGATACATCCAACGAAAACAGCACGTTATACGCAGATAACGGGCCGATTATCGTCAATTCAAATACCGGTGAAACAAAAGTGAAAATAGGGACTTCTGAAATCCCTCAGGCCGTTCTTGCGGAGATTACAGGGCAAAAGATGGTCAAAGGGGTTATTGCATGGAGACAAGACGCTGTTCCGCCATATGTTGCCCTCGGGTTTACGGGAACAAAAGAGGACGGAAATGTGCGCCATGTATGGTTAACCAAAGGCCGTTTTGGCATTCCGGGTACTGATTGGAAAACCAAAGAAGACAAAACAGATTTCCAGACAGAAGAAATTGAAGGCACATTTGTCCAACGAAGTGACAAGGTTTTCAAAATCACCGGTGACAGCAGCGTGGAAGGATATGAAGAATACAGAGATACATTCTTTGATGAAGTATTTGACGTCTCTAAACTTGATAGTTCTTCAACGGTTACGGCTTCAACTTCAACAACAACCACAACTAAAACAAGTACAAGCGAGGGAGCAGCATAATGTCTAAACCTTTGGAAATTACATTACGAATTGACGGTGAAGATGTAGCGTTTACGCAGGAATTTATCCCTTTTAAATTTAAGCGTAAAGCACTTGAAATTGAGAAGTACGCGAGAAGCGATGAGGCAGAACCAGAGGAAGTTGAAAACAGACAGTTGAACCTTATCGTTGAAATTTTTGATAAAAAATTCACAAGAAAGCAGATTAATGACGGTCTGAATACGATCGATCACCGGAATGTGATTTATGACATTATCGGGGTCGGGGTTCTCGGCTACCCAACCCGTGAGGAAATCGAAAAAGAAAAAGAGGATTTTGATCTGGGAAAGCTGCTGGAAAAGGTACAGAAAGAGTCACAATAGATCAGGCATTAGACAACGTCAAAGATATATACATTCAATTGATGGACGAAAGAGGATGGACGCTAAATGAAATTGATAATAGCGACTATCCTTTTTTTATTGAATTGCTAGAGCATCGGGAAAAACTCAAGAACCCGAAAGAGCAACGCAAGCGGGCAAAAACTGTGCCGATAGATCATGTGTTTTAGGTGGGAGGTGAGACTGTGGCAACGGAAAGCTTAGGAAATATGATTTATCGCTTAGGGTTTGATGATGGCGGTTTTTCAGCCGGAATGGACAACGTGGCGGAAAAAATGGCGTTGGTTCGAAGTGAAATGAAGGCTTCTGCATCGCAGTTTGGAGAGCTTGGAGACGCATCCGACAAGCTGCGCCAAAAACAGGAAGGTTTGTCCAAACTGTATCAGCTACAAGGTTCAAAAATCGAACAGTTGCGGGCAAAATATGAAGAGCTCGCGCGTGAAAAAGGAGAAAACTCACAAGCTGCTTTACAACTGGCCCAAAGGATCAACAATGAAACGGCCATGTATAACCGTCTCGGCCGGCAGTTAAGGGCTACGACATTAGAAATTAACACCCAAAATTCTGCATGGACCCGAGCAGGCAGAAGCTTGCAAGAATATGGGGAACGCCTTCAAACCCAAGGCGAACGGCTACAGATGATAGGAAAGGTAGGATTCGCCGGGATTACGGCTCCTATTGGAGTACTCGGGGGTTTGGCTCTTAAATCCGCAGCAGATTTCCAAAAAGCCCAGGGTAAAATCTCATCTTCCTTAAACATGACGAAAGAAGAGGCGCAGGAAGTAGCCAACATATCAAAAGATGTGTGGGTTAGCGGCTTCGGTGAATCACTCGAAGAAGCAAACCAGGGCGTTATTGATGTCAGAAAAAATCTTCAGGGCTTAAAGGGCGAGGAACTTGAGCAGGCCACAAAACGGGCTTATGTTCTCAGAGATACTTTTGAATTTGAAATACCTGAAAGTACTCGGGCAGCCAAAGCCTTGATTGATAACTTTGGTGTGGATGCAGGGAAAGCTTTTGATTACATCACCGTTTCTGCACAAAAAGGCGGCGATTATTCAAACGAGCTTTTAGATACGATCTCAGAATATTCAGCTCAGTTCAAATCAGCGGGGCTTTCCATTGACGGCATGTTTAACATTATGATTCAAGGCGCGCAAAATGGCGCTTGGAACATGGATAAGGTTGGGGATGCGGTCAAAGAATTTAATATCCGCGCTCAGGACGGTTCAAAAACGACTGCCGCAGGCTTTAAAGCTATCGGCCTGGATGCTGACAAGATGGGGGCAGCCATCGCCAAAGGCGGAAAAGAAGGGGAACAAGCCTTCATGGCAACCGTGTCCGCCTTAGCAGCCATGAAAGACCCAATGGAAAAAGATCAGGCCGGTGTCGCTCTATTCGGTACCCAATGGGAAGACTTGCGGGGTAAAGTGGTAACTGCATTGAATCCTACCAAGGATATGCTTGGTGATGTTAAAGGTGCCACAGACAAGGCAGGAAAGGCTTTAAAAGATAACTTCGGGGATCGTGTGGCAAAAGATTTTAGACTATTGCAGACTAATTTACTCCCAGTCGGTGAAATTTTACTTGATAAGATCGAACCAGCTTTGCAAGCGGCAGGAAAGACAGTCAAAGACTTTACGAATTGGTTTCAAGGTCTATCGCCGGCCATGCAGAACACAATCGTTATCGCAGGATTGGTTGCTGCGGCGTTTCCTCCTGTTGTCATTGCTTTGGGTGCAGTTGTATCAAGCATTAGCACCCTCACTGGTGCCCTGGGCAGAGGTGCCGCAGCATTCGGTAGATACAGAGCCGAAGCAGCACTGACCCAACGATCAACGGCACAATTAGCGGCCGCAAACACAGCGGCAGCCGTACAAATGAACGCAAGCGGTGCGGCATTATCTCGGAATACTCGGGGCCTTCGCGGGTTCAGGGGCGCTGCCGGACTTGCTGGCGGGGCTCTTGCGATGTTTGGCGGCGAATGGGGGTCCGTTCTTGGGGTCGCAACAACATTCGCGCCTGAAATCATAAAGGGCACCAAATCACTCTTTAATTTCCGCGGAGGCGCACGAACAGCAACAGCGGCGGCGGAAACTTTGGGCGGCGGTGCGGCTCAAGCGACTGGCAAATTTGCCGGGTTTGGAGCAAAGGCCCTGGGCCTTGTTAGAAGCCTCGGAAGTGTGTCGCGAATTGCTGGGATTGCCCGGCTTGGTTTCAGTGCATTAGGTGGCCCAATCGGGCTTACGATTACCGGGATCAGCCTATTGGCAGAAGGCGGATACCACCTGTATAACCACATGAAACAAGAACAAATTCCGACGCTGGACAGCTTTGGGAAAAAGGTTTCTGAATCCACGACAAAAGCTGTTTTGGGCTACAAAAAATTAAATGATCAAGCAACTGTCCAGCTTAACAAGCTGCAATGGTCTGGTGAAACCGTCTCTAAAAAAACGGCGGACAGTATCGTTCAAAACTTTGATCAAATGGGCAGCAAGATCAAAACAAGCATCGAGACAAAAGGAAACCAAAGTTACCAGACCCTTAGTAAATTCCTTTCATCCAGTAAAAGCCTGAGTCAGAGGGAACAAAATGCCATTTTAAACAACGTGAAAAAGAAGCAAAGTCAAGAAACTCAGGCTGTTGATAAAGGGCAGAAACAGATCAAAGAAATCTTAAACAAGGCTAGCGCAGAAAAACGCCAGCTTACACAAAAAGAACGGACCCAAATCAACAGCATTCAAAAGAAAATGATGCATACGGCTGTTCAAACCATGAGCAAGAGTGAAGTCGAGCAAAAGGCCATCATGAGCAAGCTCAAAAACGAGTCGAAAAATATTACAGCTCGGCAGGCAGCCGATACAATCAAAAACAGCATAAAAGCCCGTGATGGCTCGGTGAAAGAAGCGAACAAAAAATATGATCAAACTGTGGCAGCAATCGTCCGGGAACGGGATGAGACAGGTTCTATCAGCAAGAAACAAGCTGATAAGTTGATCAAAGAGGCAAAACGGCAGCGCGACGGCTCTGTTAAAAAAGCAGAGGAGATGCACAAAAATGTTGTAAAGGAAGCAGAGAAACAAGCAGGCGGGCATATTGATCAAGTTGATAAAGAAACAGGCGATGTCCTCACAAGATGGGATAATTATGTTATTGATCAGGCAGTCATTGTCAATACCGTCACCGGCGGAATTAATAAGATTCTTGAATTTATGCATATCCCAACCATTCCAGAATGGACACCAAAAGGCTACAATAGCAAAAAAGGTAAAAAGCTGAATGGTAAATATGCAAAAGGAACAAATTTTCACCCTGGTGGGGCGGCATTAGTCGGTGAGGAAGGTTGGGAGCTGGCGCATTCGCCGGGAATCGGTACGTATGTTGTCGGTATGAGCGGCCCACAAATTTGGGATCTCCCGCGTGGAACTTCTGTACTTCCTCATGATGAATCTAAAAAGCTAACATCTATGACGCAGATGCCTGGCTATGCCGGCGGGGTCGGCGACTTTTTCAAAAAGGCTGTGGATGGCTCTAAAAAGATGGTCAATGGGGCTGTATCTTTTGGAAAAAGCGTCGTAGATAAAGTCGGGGATGTCAGCGCGGCTGCAATGGATTTACTTACCAACGGTCCAGGTAAATTAATCAAAAAATTGTTTAATGGGCTGATCCCATACAAATCAGGGAAAGGCATTGACTCATTTGCAACCGGTATAATCAAGATTTTAAAAAATGGGGCTACCGAATTTCTAAAAGGGGTTATGCCGGATCAGGAAACATTCAAAGGAACTGGCGGGACGAAAGCCGTCAACCAATGGGTAACGGAAGCGGTCGGCATCGCGGGCGTGCCTATTTCGTGGATTCCTGGGCTTGTTACAATCGCCATGAAGGAAAGCGGCGGAAATCCGAACGCTATCAACCTATGGGATTCTAACGCAAAAGCCGGACATCCAAGTCAGGGCCTAATGCAAACGATCCCATCCACCTTCAACGCCTATAAGTTCCCGGGACATAATAACATATTAAACCCTATAGACAACATTCTTGCAGCCATTAACTATATCAAGGCGCGATATGGAAATATATCAAATCATCCAGGTTTAAAATCGATGGCCCGAGGCGGCGGATATGTTGGATATGCTGCGGGCGGAGTATCACCGGGCGCAGGCGGCACAAAACTTGCGGCTTTGAACGAAAGAGGGTATGACGAGCATATCATTACGACGGACCCGAAATATCGCGAAAGAAGTATCGGGATTTGGGCCAGAGCCGGGCAAGAATTAGGCATCCCAGCGCAGACCGTTCCGCAAATGCCGTCCATTGAACCGATCACACAGCGTCAGGATCAACAAATTGCATTGCTAATAGAACAAAACGCTCTTTTAAGAGAAATTGCAGCAAAAGAGGGCGATGTGATCATGTACGGTAAGAAAGTTGGCAAGGTCTTAACGGCTATCAGTACAAAAGAATTCAATGATAGAAGCTCATTGATTGGAGGGATTTCATGAGGGATTTGGATTTGATCATAGGTGATAAACCCATAAGCGAAATTCTGCCCGGTGTGTCTCTCCTATCATTCGTCCCTGAATCTCCGGGTTTTGAACGTCAGACCGTTACCGTGAAAAATAGAAACGGTCTGATTATGCCATCAAAAAACAATCCGGGACGGTACAAAGAAAGAAAAATAGCGGCTGAATTTGCAATCGAAGCCCACAACGCAGAGCAATTCTATTTGTATCGTTCGAATTTATATAGCTTGCTTGTCACTCAAGACCCGTATTATGTGATTCACTCATATGAGCCAAATAAACGATGGCTTGTGACGGCAGATGATGTGTTTTCTATTTCCCAAGATAGTGGGAAACTGGCAAACACTTTTTCTGTTACATTTACGGCTATTCAAGGATTGGCTGAATCTGTTTATGACAGTACTATTCCTGTGAACTTACAGGGAGAACGATTTAATCTAGGGATGAATATAAGCAAATTCAGCGAGCAGCCTTTTCAATTTAAAAACAAGAACCGTTTCAGCGTATACAATTTTGGGGATGTCACCCTATCCCCTATTGAGCATGATTACAAAGTGCAAATGTACTTTGAAGGCAAAGACATTAAGATCACAAATAAAACAACCGGGGACAGCATAACGCTTTCCGGGAGCCATTCAAAAAAGAATCTTTTGACGGTGGTCAAACAATATATCGTCAAAGGAAGTGAGGTCATTTCTACCCGCGGCCGGTTCCCGGAACTTGCGCCAGGAGAAAATGAAATTTCAATTGAAAATGCAGATTATAGTGACCTTCATTTCATTACACGATTTTACTATAAGTAGGGGGGCGGTAAAAGGTGAATCAAATGTATGTTCAAGATCGGTTTACAGGTCAAAAATATGAAATTGTAGATGCCGCCCCACGTGTAACGGATGGAGTTGACGGGAAAAAAATTCTGGATTTTACTCTTGAAAATAGTTTAAGTGACCCATTGGCATTTAATGCGTTAACTGGCCGTAATCTTATCGTTATCGATGAGAGGGTTTTTAAAAATCAAAAATATGTCATTCGAAATGTTCAAATCTCTCAAGATGGAGAATGGCTATCAAAGTCGATCTCGGCCAATCATATTTACGTCTTTTTGCTTGGAAAAAATCGCGTAGATGACGTGATAACGGGGGAAATTTCTCTTGATAAAGCCCTTAGACACGCCCTGAAAGGCAGCAATTTCACTTTTGAAATTATGGCTGATGCCAGAGACATCAAGCCCGTAAAAACTGATAGTTTTGGGGATTCTTTTTCCATTGACCTGATGGACTCTATCGCCTCTAATTACAATGTTGAATTTGATGTGAATAATAAGCATATCTACGTGTATAAAAAGATGGGCCGTAGAATTAATAAAACCCTTGATACTAGGGCAAATATACAAGGACTACAGATTCAAATATCCGAAGATAATACGGCCACACGCGGGCGCGGCTATGGGAAACAAAAAGAAGAAAAAGACATGTTGGGTGACGAATCAATCGGATACGAATCAAAAACGGGTTCATGGACTTATGATGAGTCATTAAAAGCTGATAAAACATCAAAAATTGGTTCAGCTTTTACTTTCTCTTTTACAGGCACAGGATTCAGGTTTAAAACTCTGACTTCGAAGCTTGGCGGTAAATGGGAATTTGTCATTGATAAAGATACAACGAAGACGATTTCAGTTTATAAAGACAATGATCCGAAAGAGGAAGTTATAGAAGTGGTCCGGGGCTTGGACCATAAAAAGCATAATGTCGTGGCAACCTTTAAAAGCAAGGACAGCAAAAACCCAAACACAAAAGGCACAAAAGGTGCTGCGCCAGTTATGTACTTGCTTCGCGGAAATATATTTGAGATTTACAGAGAATTTAAAAATGAAGATGAAAAATATGTGTTTCCTCCCGTCCTTTTTGTTCATCCGAATGAAAAGGATTTTTTAATTGAAGGGCAGCCGACATGGGCAGAAACCATAAGAGACGAATCGATTACAAAGGCGGAAGATATGAAAGCCCTCTTGAAACAAAAAGTTAATCCGTTTCCAGAGGTCACAGTTGATATTGATTTTGAAGAAATTGAGGTCCCTGAGTTGAAAGGCATAGAAGACAAGATCACAAAAGGGGATACCATCCACGTCATTGCGGATACGCCTCAAAACGGCATTACATTTGAGGATGATCTGCGCGCGGTGAGTATGGTCTATAATCCGTTGGATGACATCGAAAAGCCAGAAGTCACTTTCTCCAACTTTAGAAAAGACCTGATTGATATTCAACTGGACAGCAGGCGCCGCATTAAAAAACAAGAAAGGTATCTGATCGAACAAAAAAATCAGATACTGGCCCAAATACAGGCGGCCAAAGCGGAGCTTCTTAATGTGGTGAACGCAACACAAAGCAAAATCCCCGGAAACTTTACGTATACACTGACCTTTAATTCTGGTGTTTGGGCGGTCACGGGCGGTCCGGGGAATGTTTCTGTCAGTTCTTCTGCCCTCCTTTTGGAAACTGATGATGATTTTCAAATTAAGTATGTAACAGCTGAGAGCTCAATTGTCATGAAACAAAACAACGTTTCTGCCTCTGTTGATTATGAAGAAAATCAAACTGACAGCTTTACAGTTTCCCTTCTTCAAAACGGAAAACTATTGAATCCAGTAAACGCCCCGGAAGGTTCAAAAATAACAATTCTGATCGTGGGATACAGTTAAAAGGAAAGTTGGTGATAGTCATGTTTCACTTGGAAAAGCAGCATAATCCTGTCCCTAATGGAAAGCTTCTTTCACAATTGGACGAAAATGCACGGTTGACGGAAGAGGCAATTAACGGCAATATCAAAGCTTTAAATTCCCATAAGAAAGCAGCAACAGCCCACAAGTCGGATCAGATCGATCACGGCGGGTTTACAGTTGCGAACCGATTAGATAATTTAAATGCGCGGTTCGGTAACCTGGTTGTAAACCACGACGGGAAAGATGTAAAAGAGGTCGTGGATGCCAGAGTGACAACTGACGGGAAAATCGCACAAACGTTGAAAGACCGGCTGGATTTTGAATTTAATAAGCTTGAACAGAAAATAAAAAGAGAAGTAAGTGTGGACGATTTCGGTGCTGTTCCGGATGGGGAAACCGACAGCACGGAAGCATTCAGAAAGGCCGTAGGGGACGGCAATGTAAGGGTCCATTTAAGTGCTGGCACTTATGTGGTTCGAGGGGCTAAATTGCCATCCTGGACCTATCTGATTGGTCAAGGGAAAGGTGTTACCATTCTCAAACTGCATGAGGACACACCGGCCAGCGAATGGGTCATCACAAATGCCGATTATGAAAACGGGAACCGAAATATTTTTGTACAAGGTATGTCCCTTGATTGGAATCCGGACAGGCAGGGAGGCGTCGGGGCTACCGGCGGCCAGCATTCAAGCTGTTTGACCTTTGCAAATGTGAAATTTGGATGGGTGAAAGACGTTGAGGCCATTAACGCGGGTTTGCACGGATTTGATATAACAGCGCCCACATATGATCATCTTGCATCTACACAATATACAAAAGACGGATGCCGATATATATGGCTGGACAACTGTGTCGCTTATGGGGCTGGGGACGATGGGATTACCACGCACTACAGTGAATACATTTTTATTTCAAATTCTTATTCGTTTGATCAACGCGGTACAGCTCACCCGAAAGGGCAGTCAAACTCAAACGGCATTGAAATTGATGACGGATCAAAACATGTTTGGCTAATCAATAACTTTACATCCGGCAATATCCGGGGTGTAGAAGTTAAGGCACATAAGGAATGGCCGGCAGCCCGAAACGTTCACGTCATTGGGCATGTGTCTTATCATGATGTGCGCTGCTTTGATCTACGACATATCGGGCATCACAAAGCAGAAGATCCGGAAAGCACAACGGCCTACGATGTCACCCTTACGGATTGTACTGCAATCGAACCGATATTCAATGATATGTATGAAGGATTGTCTCCGCGTGCGTTAGTGATTTCAGCTTATAAAAACGTAGCTGTCAGCAACTTTACTGCAATAGGTGATCCTTTATATGACTATAAGGATAACCCGGTCATTGCCTTGCAGTATCGAAGCCGAAACATTTCATTGAACAATATCACAATCAGGGGATTTAAAAAAGCAGGCTTTGATATTCGTCTTTATGGCGGCCCGCAAAAAACGGATAATGTCAACCTGTCCAATTTTGCATTTTATAAGTCGGCCAAGCAGGGAATAGGGATCGGCGGCGGGGTGTACTCCGTGAATATCTCAAATGGAATTATGGAAGGAGAAGGCGGGACCTACGGGATTACGTCGCCCAATTCACAGGCAAACATTAATAATGTGCAGACGTCCGGCTACTCCTACGCGGCCATGATTAAGGGGAACAAGTACAAATTTGTACCAACGAATTTCAAAGGAGGATTCCGAGGGGCGACGACTTCCGGGGCTCCTTTAGATCCAACAAGTGCGATTATAGCGGCAACAGGCGACAACATAGCAAAAGGGCCGCGGAATTTTATGGGCGGGGTTGCCGGCGGCTCTTCCACAGAAGGATCGCGTCAGGCCGTTATAGCGTCCAACAATTCGCACACGAAAGGAGACGGACCGGCACGGGCAGTAATCGCTTCCCAGGCAGTTATCAACACTGACAGCTATTCACTGGCTGGCGGATACGGCAGCGGAACCCCTTCGGAAGAAAATATCAAATGGAAAATCGGCTCCACAAACGGAAATATCCAAGGTGTTGGCCGCGTGGAAAGCGTGTCCGACTTCAAAGACCTTGCGGAATATTTTGAGTCCAAAGACGGCCGCAAAATTGAATCCGGTTATCTGGTGACCTTGGACGGAGACAAGATCAGGAAAGCCGAAAAAGGGGACAGGGTCCTCGGTGTTATTTCTGAGACGGCCGGGGTCGTTATGGGCGGTGCGGCTTTCTATTGGAATGACCGGTATCTTAGAAATGAGTTTGGCGGCATGATCTACGAAACGATTATCGATGACAGCGGCCGGAAACTCAAAATTCCAAAAGAAAATCCAAACTATAACCCTGATCTTGAATACATCCCGCGGGAGGAACGGGATGAGTGGCATGTCGTCGGGTTGATCGGCCAGGTATACGTCAGGATTGATGAGACTGTCCAGGCCGGGGACCGAATCGTCCCAGCTGGCGGAATGGGAACTAAATCAGAAGATGGCGCAGGCTTTTACGTGATGCGTATTAAGCAGCCGTATTCTCTTCAAAAAGGATACGGTCTTGCCCAGATTTTCATACACCCACAGATGTAAGGAGGTTCAGTGATGATCTATAAAGAAGGTGAAGTAACTTTTGATATTAATGCTCGGGAATCCCCGGCTAAATCAACGAAAATACAATTTTTCACCCAGGACACGGGCAGCGCAAAGCTGTCTTTTTCTTTTACAAAAGACGGCGCCCCGTTGCCTCTTTCGGCGGTAGACGCCAAAATAGTCCTTCTGTATGCGGATGACTCGTTTTATAAACGCAGCCTGGCGCTGACGGACAAGGTAAACGGGAAAGCTGAATACGTACTATCTGATGAAGAATTGAAACACTACGGCCAGGTAAGGGCTGAAATCAAGCTTTATTACACAAACGGCCAAGCTATCGCAACGGTTTATTTTACTTTCTTCATCGTGAAAACGCTCGAGGATCAAAATATTGTCCCGGTGGCGGAATATTACATTGATGATGTGGAATCGTTCCGGGCTGGTTTAAATAAAACCATGGATGAAATTAGTCAGACGGTTGAGGAACTTAAAGCCAAGTTTACCGATCTTGAGAACATCGAGACAAAGGACGGTGCGCAGGAGAAGGCCGACACCGCGGAACAAAACGCCAAAAAATACACGGATGCCCAAGCAGCATCCAAAACTGATTTTGAAAGTCATAAGGCTGATGCTGTCAGCCATATAACGGCAGACGAAAGAAAAGCATGGAACGCAAAGGAAACACCGTCAGGAGCTCAAGCGAAGGCGGATGCAGCAGAGAAGAAAGCAAAGGAATATGCTGATCAAGCGGCCGCGAATATTGTTGATTCGGCTCCGGAAACGCTCAATACGTTGAACGAGCTGGCCGAGGCCCTCGGCAACGATCCAAATTTTGCAACGACCATGACTACCCTTATTGGAACAAAAGAGACTCCGGCCGCCGCGCAAGAAAAAGCGGATAAAGCATTGGGTGACGCAAAAGCATACACGGATACCCATACAAAAAACGCATCGATCCACGTCACTCAGTCAGACAAAGACAAATGGAACGGCGGCCAGTTATCCAAAATAACCAATGACACCGGGGGTGTTTTTGTTTCGATTGGTGATACTGACGATTTTCTTGTGAAGCTTGTACAAGCTGGAAAACGATTCGGTACTTTTTATTCGACTGGCAAAGCCGCAAACGCGCCAAGTACAAATTCAACAAGAGGATTTTTTCATTTTACTGCAACCGATAGCAATGGGTTGGGGACATTTGGTTATGTAATAGCCGTTGATTGGAGAAATAACGTTTTTTCAAACTATGTAGACGGAAACCTGGGCTGGCAGGGCTGGCGCCGGCTTCTATCAGATGCCGATATTTCCCCGGCCTGGAACACTGCTACGCTTGTAAATGGGGCAACACAGGATACGAACTATCCATTGAAATTCTCCGTTAGTAACAACGTTCTATGGTTACGTGGCTCTGTCGGTTCGTTGCCGGCTCCGGGTACTGTAGTAGCGAAGTTCACAAATAAACCAACACAGGTTACAGATTTTACGGCTCCGACGATCGGATCGTTTGGATCAGCACGCTTTGCATTTACAACCGACGGAGAACTAAGGTTTGACGGATTTATTTATGTCAATGATGCAACGAAGGTCACGAGAGTGTCGATCAATGAACCAATCCCATTGTGGTAAAGCACTTTAAAGGTGCTTTTTATTTTTGCCTCAAAGGAGGTGAAAACGATGTGAGAACAGGAGGATTAAGGGACATGCAGCAAACAAATGAATTGGACGTCTTCAAGCAGGAGATCACGGAGCTTAAAGCTGATCAAAAAACGCTCGAACAGCGTGTCAGCACGCTGGAAAGGGCGTCTGACCGACACGATCAGCAGATTATGTCCATCAATGAAAAACTCAACAAGATTGAGGAGAATACCACGTGGATCAAGCGCAGCATCACCGGCGCTATCATAACGGCGGTTTGTACGCTGGTGATCTCCGGAATTGCGGCGCTTTTCATTAATTTTATTCAAAAATAAGGAGGAAAACATAATATGAAAAACTTTGACAAAGGCACGGTGGTTCGCACGGTGCTTCTTTTTATTGCATTGGTAAACCAAACTTTGATCATGTTCGGAAAGGCAACTTTACCGATCGATGAGGACCAGGTCAACACGCTGGCAGACACTTTGTATTTGGCCGGATCAACGGTGTTTACTATCATCACATCTCTCGTCGCTTGGTGGAAACATAACTATGTCACAAACAAAGGAAAGCTGCAAAAAGAAGTTCTAAAACAAAAAGGATTAACGAAATGAGGTTGCCGCCTGGCAGCCTTTTTTTATTTAAAACAAAATAGGAGTGGTTCAAATGGTTAAAGTAGTGAAGAACTATGTGAAAGTCAATCAGTATACCCGGCCGGGGCTGAAATTGTCAGGTGTCAAAGGTATTGTCATGCACTATACGGCGACGCCCGGCGCTTCTGCATTGAATGAGCGGAATTATTTCAATGGCACCTGTATTGCTGCAGAGCGTTACGCATCAGCGCATTACTTTGTCGATCGCAAGGAAGCGCAGCTGATTATCCCTGAAAATGAAGTCGCATACCATGCGCATGACGGGAACCGCTGCTATGTGAGCTTCCTAAAGCCGAATGCCAACACAACGGCAATCGGTGTTGAAATGTGCGTCGAAAAAAACGGAAAGATTCACAGCGAAACCGTTCAAAATGCTGCCGAACTGGTTGCCGATCTGTGCAAGCGTTACAGCCTTTCTACAGACAGAATCGTCCGGCATTACGATGTGACAAACAAAAACTGTCCAGCGCCGTGGGTGAGCGATTCAAGCCAGCTTACAGCTTTCCGGAAAAAAGTCGATAGCCTGCTTGGGAATAAAACCGTATCGAACACGACTGCATCCACAAGCCGGCCTAAGAAGTCATCTTCTAGTGGTGGGCGAGCTATTGTCAAAACCATTCAGGATACCCTAAACAAACGATATGGCCTAAAAATTAAAGTTGATGGCCTTCCGGGTTCCGAGACATATAAAGCCCTGCTCAAAGGCTTCCAAACTGAATTAAATAAACAGTTTAAGGCTGGCCTTGTCGTTGACGGGCTGTGGGGTCCGAAAACACGAGCGGCTGCCGTAAATGTCCGTAAAGGGGCAAGAGGTAACTTGACCTGGATTCTGCAAGCGCTTCTTATCTGTAAAGGGTATGATGTGAACGGTCTTGACTCTATCTTTGGCAACGGCCTTGAAAAAGCGGTTAAAGCTTTTCAAAGGGCGAAAGGTTTGTCTGCGGACGGTATTGCCGGAAAAGCCACATGGTCAAAGCTGTTTGCATAAAAAAAGGGCAGGCATTATGCCTGCTCATTTTTTTTTAGATCATTTTTAAGATATTCCAAATCCTTTTTATATCGTTGTATTGTTTCCTCAATAGCATCCTTTATTACCCTTGGATAACCTTTCTCATCCTCTTGCTCTTGTTCTTTTTTAAGCTCTTCTAAATCCTCAGTAAGTAGTTTGATAGCGTGTCTTTTTTGATCGTTGTTCATATGGTTGTAAATTTTTCTCATAAGAAATCATCCTTTTTCAACAAATTTTATGTAAAAATTAGATAATATAATATATAATACTATATAAGTAAGGAGGTGGTAAAATGAAGAAGTATATGTCAAACTTGCTCATTCTATCCTTAACAGTATTACTATTAGTATCAACTTTGTTACCGAGCGTAGCAAGTGCCGCAACTCCTAATAGTGAAAACGAGACTAAAGAAACACAGAGAACAAGCCTTCAAATTAAGACTGTGAAGAGTCTCGTAGCTGAAGAGAAAGCGAAGAGCGAAGAGCCGACATTCCAAACCCAAGGTTTCAGAGGCTATCTGGTAAAACTGGCAGCCGAAGCAGTTTCTTATGGTATTAGACATGGTGGGGAAGCTGTAGGTTACATTTTAAAGCATGCTGATGCAAAAGCTGCAAAAGCATTTAGAAAGAACTCAGGTTACATAGCCGACAAGATCGAGGAAATTGCTAGTCTTCCAGATGTTACTGCGCTAACCATCAAGAAAAAGCTGTATAAAGCTTTGAAACCAAAAGTCGGTGGAGGTTCAGCGGAAGTTATTGCGGATGGCGTTTATTATGCTATTAACATTTTCTTATTTTAAAGCAAACAAAAGCAGGCACTATGCCTGCTTTTTTATATACGAAAATATGTTCCCTTGCTATAGAAAAAGAAACACCTGTTTGATATAATTGTCATAGGTAAAACAGACCAATGGAGGGGGATACTATGAAAAGAACCGAACAAATATTAGAAGCTATAGACGAATTAACTAAAGAAAAAGGTTTTCCGCCCTCTGTTAGGGAAATAGGCGAAAGGGTTGGTTTAAAATCTTCAAGTACAACAAAAGGTCATCTTGACCGGTTGCGTAAAAAGGGGCTTGTTGATTGGGAAGAAGGTAAGCCGAGAACATTGCATATTTTGTATAAAGAAAAAGCCACCATTTAACGATTGGTGGCTTTGTTGTTTTTATTTAATGTGTAAAGCTAATTCTAATAAGAAGGGCTTTTATCTTTGAATTCTTCGAGAATATGTATCACACCAGTAGAACTTTGATATATATCCGTTTTTTCGAGATTGGTATTCATTTTACTTGAAATAAATTTCTTGATTTCTGCTTTTCTCACAGGTCTTTCACGATTTGAAACACTTGCGTGTTGTCCTTTTGAATGAGTCTGAAGAATAAACATAGTATCTGTTCCCCGAATCATATACACTTTTATTTCGCTTTCATCATTTGTGTTTTGTGCCATTTTCATTTTTGCAATGATTTCCGGATGATCAACGGTGACATCTATAAATTTCAAGTTATCTCCTCCTCTATAAGTTAATCATAAAGAACGTGTGTTCCCTTGTCAATTCTAAAAAGACCCACCAATTGGCGGGTTATTTGAATAGTTTACCTAATAATTTCCCAGTTGCTTTACCAGCGGCACGTCGAGCTATGCGTTTTCCGATTGTTCCCTTCTTAACCGCGTTTACATCCCCCAAAATCTTGGCCGACTTGTATAGAAATGATCTGATTTTGTTGATACTCATTTTCCTTCATTCCTTTTTGTATTTGTGGTTTTATATTATAGCAAAGATTGTTCATCTTATTGCCCACTATTTGCCCACAGTGGGTAAAATTTTCGCTTGTTTTCACTTGTTTTTTATAGGGCAAAGAAGGGCAATGAGAACACCCGAAACCCCTTGTGCTATAAGGGATATAAGGGGTTAGTAAGGCACTAAAGGGCAACCATAACAGAAATGGGCGGCATGATGTAAAGCCCGACCGCGGGAACCCCTTGAGAGATCAAGGGGTTTTTCTTTTTTAATGAATTAGGTCACTTATATATAAAGCGGTCTAAAAATTAAATTTGAACGTATTCCGAAGACCGAGTTTTATAAGGTTCTGCTCACCCTCAAATTGGATAAAAAAATTTAAGGCCGGTTCGTTGTAGACGGAGTGTGGGGCAGAAACCCGATCGGCTGCCGTAAATGTCTTTAAGGAAGCCAGAAGAAACCAGCTTAGATTCTGCAAGCGCTGCTGATCTGGAAAGGATATGAGGGAACGGCTTTGACTCTATTTTTGGCAGTGGTCTTGAAAGCCGTTAAAGCTTTCTAACAGACGAATGGTCTGATTGCGGATGGTTTTGCCAAAAAGCTACATGGACAAAGCTTTTTGCATAATAAAGAAGGCCTTCTATACGAAGGCCTTTTTTCAAACGAAGTTATTCTAAGGTGTCAATATAGCCACTAACAGATTGTATCATTCCGTAACCTGCTTTTAGCTTCAAGTTTAAGGAACCTGTTATATTAACCTCAGAGTTTCCGTCTGTATCCGATTTCATATTTATATCTCCTCGATATATTTTGTCACTTGAATTCATTGAGAATTCCTGCACGTCAAAGAAATCTAATTCAACAAATACAGTATTATAATTTTGATTTTTCCATTTTAGAGGAGGATTATCTGCAAACTTTGGCATATTGAAGTTTATAGAAACTCTTCTCCCCTCATCATCGATCTTAATTGCAATAATTCGTACATCTTTTAACTGCGGAACTTCATTGTATAAATTCGATATAAAAATGTTTCTATCTAAAATTTCGTGCCACATATTATTATCACCTCTAGTTATTTATTGAAAGGATAATGTTCCTTAGTTCCATCGACTTTTCCTGTACGAGGTTTATCTGCTGGTCTAACATTAAAATGTGGCCCTTGACAACCCTTGGCATGTCCAGCGCTATGGTCTTGAATTATTATCTTCTTTCCATCTTTATTTGTATAGTGATATTCTCTTGTTATAATAACTTTACCATTTTCATCTTTAATGACATGTCCCCCTTCATGTGGGGCAGTACGCATTGGTACACGCTCTACTGCTTCGGGGTGTTGAGACCTAGGAATGCCTGCATCCCTTTTCGCTTCTTTAAGAGCACCATTTCTCCTTGGATGATTAACAGTATCCTTAGAGCCTTTTTCTACAGTCGAAACCCTTTTAGCCGTCTTCGCGCTTTTATTCGCTCTAAAAACATATTTTCCTATCTTGACTGCTTTAGTCGCTGGTATGACAGAAACCCCGGACAGGATACGATCAGTGACAGATAGTTTTTCACCTGTGACTGGATCGACACCTGTTATCGCTCTGTAACTATCATAAACACCAGATAATTCTCCAGCCGTGTCTTTAACCCAATCAAAAGCTTTTTCAATGTCGCTTTTCTTCACCCTGTTTTCAGGTATGCGGCTGACAAGCTCGTATTTCACTTCACCGCCGGATATGTATTTTCGGACAATTTGACCGTTTGAATAAAGGGTATAATTGCCGCCGACGTAGCTCTTGCCTGAACCGATTTCATCGGTAACATCGACAGAACCAAGCTTTTTGTACCCCTTCATATTATACACTCTGCCATTGATGACGCGAATACCTGTATCAATCTTTTTGGAATGGTCTGCTTTGACGACCGAATCAACTTCAGTCTCTTCTTGATCAGACAATTTTTTTAGCATGATTTCCATTGGCGAAGGCTCGGCATTTTCCAGATCTCCCTTGAGACCGCCGACCGGACCGTTAATGTTTGTATTCTCATCCGGTTTTAAAATTGAACCTTTTTTATAACCTGTGATCTCGATTTTCGGTCCAGTGTACATTTTCTCAAGCTGTCTGATGTATTTATGCATCGTTTCAAGGTCTTGCTCAGCAGTTTTAAGAGCGTTTGTCTGCTCCCTGTCAAAAGCATGAAGCTTTTCAAGAGTGCTGCTGATTTCCTTTTTCGCTTTCTGATTCTGCTCATGAAAATCGCTGTCATCCAATTCAGGTAAATCGGCGATATGCCTGACTTTAGCGATTGTGGCGTTGGCTTTGGAAACCAAATGTTTCGTTTTTCGATCAGCCGCGTTCAAGCCTTGTTCCAGATCGTGATCGAGAAAGGCTTGCGAAATGTAACCGTTGTGATTCGGTTCCAAGGAATTCAGTGCATTTTTCACTTTTTTTAAAGATGACTCGTATTCCTCGACGAAAGATTCATAGAACCGCAAAAACGGAGTGTGGCATTCTTCATAAAAGGCGCGAATCGCGTCGCCTCCTTTACCTTTTAAAGCATCATCAAGAGCCGTTATCCCGTCAACGCTTTTTTTGAGATTGGAGATTTCTTCTGATTGCTTTTTTAATCGTTCCAGCGTTTGATCAATTGCATGGTGCAATGCATGGACATCAAGAGTCTTCATGGCATTCTCCTCTAATACTAAAGTGACATATCAGTATAGAGTTTACCACTATACGGAAACAAATTGGGGAATGAATCCTGTTTATCCATGAAAATGAATCAAATGTTTCAGGCTTAAAGACCTGTTATTTGTGACAAAGTTTATAGAGTTTGAATGCAAGATCAATGTTTAAGCTTTATTACTTTGCCATACGTTTGCCATCTATATAGGAAGGCTATTGATTTTGGTTATGCGACAAAAAACGACATCTTTTTAATGGGACTAGTGATACAATAATTCTGCTTATTCTATAGGGGAGTAAATTTTGTGTTTGAGGTAAAGGTTATACAGCTTATGGGAATGTATGTTCGTAAAAGCGGTTGTTCTATGGGCGGTATGATGTAAAGCCCGACCGCGGGAACCCCTTGATTCCTCAAGGGGTTTTCTTTTTGAATGAAATGGGTCACATCCATTTAAAACCCTCTCTTTTTAGGAGAGGGTTTTTCTGCATTCCGGGGTTTCCCGCCCGATGTTTCCGTTTGCAAAAATTGGCTTGGATAGAACTTGAAAAATAATTCATTCTACAATTAGATATAGTATTTGTAAAAAAGGAGGAAAGCCGACATGACTGTCATCAATCAGGTCAAACAGGCGGTGGCCAGTCTGAAAAGTGCTCAGGCAAGCTTGGAAACCTTTTCATTGAACACCGATAACAAGGAAGCCAAAAAGCTTTATCAGCAAGCTGCTCAACAAACCCAGTCCATCGTTCAATCGCTTGAGCCGCGCGTTCAGCAAATCGAACAAGAAGAACCGCAATATAAACAACAGTAAGCATGAGAAGGGTGGTTTCGCCAACCTTTTCTCTGAAAGGAAGGTGATGCTGGTGAGGGGGTTCAATCATTACTTTCTTATCTGCGTTTTTTTACTTTTTAGCAGTACCGTCATCATTGGCTGTCAAGATCAAAATGCCGCAGAGGGCCAATCGGACGCGGTACGCAAGGTAAGTACGAAAGATGAGAAGACCGATCAATCTGTTGCAAATCAAGCAAAGAAACGGTTATTGCAAAAGGAAGAGGTTACAGAGGTCAGAGGAGCCAACAGCAAGAAGGATCTGGTTCTTGCCGTGCAGGTCGAACATATGGACCGCTTCCGGCTGAAGGACATCGAAAAAAAATCGAAAGAGCAGTTAAAAAAAGAATTTCCGGGCTACAGCATCGAAATCTCGACTGACCAAAAAATTTTTTGGGAATTGGACAAATTAGAAAAGCAGCTTCAGCACAAAAACGTGAGCAGCAAAAAACTGAACAAAAAGCTGAACAAAATCAAACAATTGATGAAGGAAAAGCCTTAGAGAGAGGGTGGGGTCAAATGGCGGATCAAAAAAAGAAAAATCTGACGCCTGTCATGCAGGAATATCAACAATTCGCAAAAGAGCGTGAAGTCAAACGGCCTGTTTTAAAAAATTGCGCGCAAGCGTTTATAACGGGCGGAATCATTTGCTTAATCGGGCAAGCGATTCAAACGTTTTACATGTATTATTTTAATTTCACGACGCTGACTGCCGGCAATCCGACGGTTGCGACGATGATTTTCATATCGATGCTTTTAACGGGATTTGGGGTTTATGACCGGATCGCCCAGTTCGGGGGCGCAGGTTCGGCCGTTCCCGTAACCGGGTTTGGAAATGCCGTCATTTCCGCAGCGATTGAGCACCGGACCGAAGGATATGTGTTAGGCGTCGGCGGCAATATGTTCAAATTGGCCGGATCTGTCATTCTGTTCGGCGTGTTCTCCGCATTTGTGATCGCCACGATTAAAACAATCCTCATCACATGGGGGGGATTATAATGCTTGCGGGTCACCGTACTTGGATGTTTGAGAACAAACCGGTGATTGTTTCAACCGGAACGTCGGGAGGGCCATTCGAGGGAAACGGAAAAATTCCGGAAGACTTTGATGTGCTGCACAACGATATTTGGCTGAATGAAGATTCCTTCGAGAAAGCCCAGAAAGTTCTTTTGGAGGATGCATGCAAAGCGGCGGTCCAAAAGGCGAAGATCCAGCAGGAGAGGGTACAGTTTTTTCTCGGCGGTGATTTGATTAATCAAATCACGCCGACAAGTTTTGCGGCAAAAACGCTCGGGGCGCCGTATTTAGGCCTATTCGGAGCCTGCTCGACATCGATGGAAGGCCTGGCTTTGGGGGCGTTTATCGTCAATCATAAGGGGGCTGACTGTTTGCTGACGGGGGCTGTGAGTCACAATGCGGCGGTTGAGAAACAGTTCCGCTATCCGACGGAATACGGTTCGCAAAAACCGCCTACCTCACAGTGGACTGTGACAGGGGCGGGTGTGGCGCTGTTAAGGGATCAAGGAGACGGTCCTGTCGTCACATCGGCGACACTCGGCAGAGTGATCGATATGGGACTGACTGATCCGTTTAACATGGGCAGTGCAATGGCGCCTGCCGCGGTCGATACGATCGAAGCCCATTTAAAGGAGCGGAATGTTGACCCTTCTTATTATGATGTGATTGCGACAGGAGACCTCGGGCATATCGGCAGAGAAATCGCCCTGGATCTATTTAAAAAGCATGACACATCGATTACGGAAAAACAATTTCAGGATTGCGGATTGATGATTTACAGGGAAGGGCAGCCCGTTCTTGCCGGGGGAAGCGGCGCAGGGTGTTCAGCGGTTGTCACATACGGACATTTGCTGAACCGGATGAAAAAAGGCGAGATCAAACGCCTGCTGGCCGTAGCCACCGGAGCGCTGTTATCGCCGCTGTCATATCAGCAGAAAGAAACGATTCCGTGTATTGCCCATGCTGTTTCAATTGAGGTCGGAGGTGAAGGATAGGTGATCTTTTTTTGGGCATTTGTCGTCGGAGGTCTCATATGTGTCGTCGGCCAAATCATGTTCGATGTGTTTAAGCTGACGCCGGCCCATACGCTGTGTACGTTCGTTGTCATCGGAGCCTTGCTTGATGCGTTCGGGCTGTATGAGCCGTTTATTGAATTTGCAGGAGCCGGGGCGACCGTCCCGATCGTGAGCTTCGGAAATCAGCTGTTCCACGGGGCAATGGAAGAAGCGCAGCAATACGGTTTGATCGGCGTCATCACCGGAATGTTTAAAGTAACAAGCTCCGGAATTTCAGCTGCGATCATTTTCGGAATGATTGGAGCGCTTCTTTTTAAACCAAAAGGATAAGGAGGTGCCTGTCAAATGACGGTTGGAGCACAGGTCAAAAAATGCCTTGCCAGCCTCAAAAGCGTTGAATCGGGTCTGTCGGCATTGGCGCTGAAATCACAGGATGAAGAAACGAAACGCCTTTTTCATGAAACAATGATGGCAACAGACGAAGTGATCGCAGATTTGAAAAAACGGGTTGGTGAGCTTGAACGAGAGGAATATCAATATAAAGGCTTCTGACTGAAAATTTTTGTACAGATTGGAGGGATCGCACGTGCCTGAGTGGTTAGATGTCGTCATCCGTTCTTTTATCTTTATGCTCGCTCTGTTTGCCATCACAAAGATGCTTGGGAAACGGCAGCTGGCAGAGCTTTCGTTTTTTGAATATATTGCGGGAATTACGATCGGGGGCATTACTTCCGAGGTTGTCATGGGTCTTGAGAACAGCATCATAAACGCTTTAATTGCCATTTTCATTTTTTCGGCAATCCCTTTCCTGGTCGAGCTTCTTTCTTTAAAAAGCAAGAAATTCCGCGACTTTTTTGAAGGAACGGGAACGGTTTTTATTAAAAACGGAAAGGTGATGGAAGACAATTTAAAAAAAGAAAAATACTCGACAGACGAGCTGCTGGAGCTTTTAAGAAAGAAGGATGTCTTTAATGTTGCCGATGTCGAGTTCGCTATCCTGGAGCAAACCGGCGATTTAAACGTGCTGTTAAAAAAAGAGCACAGACCGGTTACCGTCAAGGATCTACAGCTTCCATACCAGGCGGAAAAAGAGCCGCAGACCGTGATCACAGACGGACAAATTTTGGACGAGCCGCTGTCGATTGCCGGATTGAACAGGCGCTGGCTGCAGGAGGAACTTGAAAAGCTGGGCGTCACAATAGAAAATGTGTACCTCGGACAAGTTGATTCAAACGGACAGTTGACGGTCGATCTGTACGATGACCAATTACAAATTCCGTCACCGCAGGAAAAGCCTTTATTATTGGCAACGATTAAAAAATGCCAAGCCGACCTTGAACTGTTTGCTCTGGCGACGGACTCAAAGCCGGCAAAATCGATGTATGCCAAAAACGCAAATAAACTGAAAGACTTGATACAAAAGCTAGAGCCTGTTTTACATAAATAACAGGTAAAAGGATTTCCTCTTTTAGTGAGACGGGCTTTGCTTGATGACATCAACACTATTATTTTGAGGCGAATTCACCAATAGCGATACTTCGTAAGCCTCCATTTCATTTGAGCTGTAGGGTTGCAGCAGGCTTTTTAAACGTTCAGCATCCTGTTGACGGGGATTAAGCCATTCCTTTTCATGATCACGGGTAAGAATAACAGGCATCCGGTCGTGAATATCAGCCATGAAAGCATTTGGTGTTGTCGTAATAATGGTGCATGTATAAACAGGTTCGCCGCCGGGGGATTTCCACTTTTCCCACAGCCCTGCAAACGAAAAAAGGTCATCTGATTTCAGCTTGATCCTCATGGGCTGTTTTCGTTTGGAATCAATGCGTTTCCATTCGTAGAAGCCGTCAGCCGGAATGATGCATCTTCTGCTGATAAGAGGCTTCCGGAAGGCCGGTTTCTCGGATAATGTTTCAGCCCGGGCGTTGATCATCTTATAGCCGATTTTTTCATCTTTGGACCAAGGCGGGATGAGCCCCCACCGCAAATAGCCCAGCCGATGGATTGTACCGTCATTGATGACGGCCAGGATTTCTTGGGAGGGGGCGATGTTGTAGCTGGGCCTGTATTCTTCTTCCGGAATCGTTTGACCGATGTCAAAACGGTTGATGATTGTTTCATAATCAGAAAACAGTGTGAATCTGCCGCACATATCGATCACCTATAAAGTGTTTTCACTTATTGTATAATAATGGAATTTTAAAATCAAAGCATGTGATAAATTTCGATCAGGTTCTTTTCCGGATCCCGCAAATGGGCAATGCGCACCCGCCACTCCTTGCGATCGTGCGGTTCAGTCACAAATTCGATGCCGTTGTTTTTGAAACGGTTGTACGCCTTATCGACATCTTCGACTTCAAATTGAAGGAGGAATTTTGCTTGAGATTCTCCTTCCCCGCAGACAACCTCAGCCATCGCTTTTCGCGATAAAAGCTCGAGTTTCGTTTCCCCATTATTGAAAAGGGCATACTCCATTCCTTCCTCATAAAAGCTTACGGGGAGCCCAAATATATCCTTGTAAAACGCGGCAGTTTTTTTAAAATCGTCCACCAATAGCCTGATTTGCAACAGTTTCAATTCAATCGCCTCCTATTGATGTAAACGATACAAAAAGAAACTTGACAGCATTGTGTCAAGTTTCTTGTCAGTTATTTAATTCGCTGTGTTTTTTCGAATACAGGAAATAGACGATAATACCGACTGCGATCCAAATGACAAACGCTGTCCATGTGACGCGCGGCAGGCTGATGGCCAAGTAAAGGCATAAGCCGGCGCTGAGAAGCGGTACGAATGGGACGAGCGGCACCCTGAAAGCTGCTTTAATATTCGGATGTTTTTTGCGAAGCACGATTACGGCAATCGAAATGATCGTGAATGCTGCAAGCGTCCCCATGTTGACAAGGTGAGCGAGTGTTCCAAGGTCGATAAAACCCGCAATTCCGGCTGCGATGAAGCCTGTCAGCCATGTATTTTGGAACGGCGTTTTGAACTTTGGATGCACTTTTGCAAATGTTTTTGGCAGCAGTCCGTCCCTGCTCATTGAAAACGTTAAACGAACCTGTGCGTACAGAAGGGCAAGCATAACGGTCGTAATCCCAATAATGGCCCCGACTGAAATAATTCCGGCAAGGCTGTTTTGGTTGACATAATGAAGCGCAAATGACACCGGGTCAGCGACATTCAGTTTTGTGTAAGGCACCATTCCCGTCAGCACGAGTGTAACTGCGATGTAAAGCACCGTACAAACCGCCAGCGCCCCGATGATTCCGATCGGCATCGCCTTTTGCGGATTTTTAACTTCCTCTGATGCGTTTGAGACAGCGTCAAATCCGATATAAGCAAAGAAAACCGTCGCAGCGCTCGTAATGACGCCCTGAATGCCGAACGGCATAAACGGCGACCAGTTCTCCGGTTTGACATAGCCGACTCCGGCGATGATAAATAATAAAATAATGGCAATTTTCAGCAAAACAATCACATTGTTAAATCGCGTGCTTTCCTTTACGCCTCTTCCGACAATCGCCGTAATGATCAGAATAATTGCAGCCGCCGGCAGGTTGAAGACGCCGCCTGATGCACTTCCCGGAGCGGCAGTCAATACAGCGGGAATGTGCAGGTTGAATCCGGCAAGCAAAGACTGAAAGTAAGAAGACCAGCCTGTTGCAACCGCAGACAGCGCAATAACGTATTCAAGCATTAAATCCCAGCCGATCAAAAAGGCGAGAAACTCTCCGAGCGTTGCATAAGAATACGTATATACACTTCCTGATACCGGTATGGAAGACGAAAATTCAGCGTAGCAAAATGCTGCAAGCGCACAAGCGATAGCCGCTAATATAAACGACAGAATAAGGGCGGGCCCTGCAGTTGTTGCGGCGACCGTTCCGGTAATGACGAAGATCCCGGTCCCGATGACACAGCCGATTCCCAATAAGACTAAATCAAAAGCGCTTAAAGAACGGGCCAGGCTTTTCGTTGCGCTTTGCTCCATTAATTTGTCGAACGATTTTTTTCTAAATAATGAACCCATAAGTTCCTCCTGATAATAAGCGAAATATTCAAACAATTATTTATGTCGACCTTTGTATTATATTGTCGAAAAGGAAAATAATCAACAAGAAAATTTTGCCCTTTAAAAGGTTGAAGCATAAAAGCGGCAAACTGCCGCTGAATTGTCACATTTTCCTTCAGTATAGCCGCTGGCGCAAAACAAAATAAGCCGGCAAATTGGACCTTTTAGGTCTAACTTGCCAGCTTGATAAAAATGCTTTTTTATTTAATAGTAAACGTAAATTACAGAGGAGGTTGATTTTTTCAAATTTGTTGGAGGAATAACGCCTAGAATCATACTCAAAAAAAGAAAATACCCCATAATTTGTAAATTGATATAACAAAAAAGGATAATTGCCTGATAGAATCTTACTTGCTTAGGATTTTAGGATTCTTTGCTTAAGGCTGCTCTTGCTGCTGGAAGTTTCCTTGCCGGAAAGCGTTCACTTGTTCAGGTTTCCTTTCTGGAAAGCGTTCACGTTGCTCAGGTTCCCTTGCTGGAAAGTGTTCACATTGCTTGGGATTCCTTGCTGGAAAGTGTTCACGTTGCTCAGGTTTCCTTGCTGGAAAGTGTTCACATTGCTTGGGATTCCTTGTTGAAACGCGTTCGCGCTGCTGAGGTTCCCCTGCTGGAACACATTCATGTTAGCACCTGCACCGACCGAGGGTTGAGACGGAACATATCTTATACCGTTAAACATTTGTCTCCACAGGTGGTCATTGGTTACCCATATTTCTTTATCGGGAAGTTCAACCGCGCATACTCTTTGTAATGGCCAATTTTGTTCGACGAGTCCATTTACTTTAGTATGATTGATTAGCAAAACGCTGAAATCGTTTTTGACTAAATCTGATAATACGGCTTCAAGCTCCTGGGCTTCTTTGAACGTTCCGCTCGTTCTGACAAACAGGATTCGATCAGCTGTCTCCATTTTGTCTAGAAATCTGTTAATCCTTCTTTTGAATTTGGCCTTTACTTCCGGGTAAGTGACGAGATCCTCCATTGTGTTTTTGTCTGCTTTAAAATCGTGGGCAGAGTCGACACAGTAATAATCATCTCTTACTAAGATGTACCGGTCAGGAGTATCGACTCCTGTCGAGTATCCTGTTACTCTGAGATTATGAGGCTCCAAAAAGTGAGAGAAACGATCTTTTAACATCCTTGTGAGGTCTGACAAATAAGGGGTTCCGACCCAATCTAAAGGACCGGCAAACGGCCTTAAATTATTTTTTCTCAGCTGAAGCCCTGTTAAACAAAGATGCCCCAAACCGAAAATAGCATTATAGTTTCCTTTGATTTGATTTAAATTCATACATCAATGCTCCTTTTTGTGAAATGTCCTGCTGGTTGATACTAGTATTCTATGTTTATATGATAGTTGAGCAACGACTCGTACCTACATTCATTCAGCGTAATAGGAAAAATAGTTAAAACACCTGCTGGTCTCTTATTTTCGGAAAATGGTCACAGAAAAATTTGATCGTCAGCGATAAACAAAAGGAGCCTCTGTGCTCCTTTTCCCGGATAAAGCCGACAGGAATTTCCGTCCGTTTGTCGAATAAGGAATCGGAACAACGGACAAAAGGAGAAGAGACAATGGATGCAAGAATTGTGGAGCTTACCCATGGGGCAGAAGAATATATAAAAGAAATCGCGGAGCTTTGGAGCGACAATGCAGCAGAAACCGCGGGTTGTGAATTGAATGAGGAAGAGAAGACAGCGGTTCAAGAACAAATCAAACAATATATGCAATCCAAATACGGTGCGGTATTCGCAGCGACGAATGAAAAACACCAGGCTGTTGGATACGCCATTGCTTCGCTGAAGCAAGATTTAGTCAGCAATACGCTGTACGGCCAAATCGATGAAATCTATGTGGCGCCGGAGTACCGAAGACAGAAAATGGCCGGAAAAATTGCGGCTGAATTGCTGAATTGGCTTGAGCGGAAGGATGTTTCATTTGTTCAAGTTTATGTTGACACAGATAATGAATCAGCTTTGGCATTTTGGGAAGAAATGGGCTTGGAAAGGGAGTTTTTTGTTCTCTCTAAGCATTAATTTTTTCACATACGACACCCCTGTAGGGTATTGTAACATAATGTACAAAAAAACGGCTGCTCTCTTATGATAATATAGAGGATATGAGACATAATGGAGATGATGAAATATGACTTGGCTTTTTGTGACGATGCTTATTCTCATGAGCCTTGTTAAACTAGTATTGACGTGCCTTCCATCCGGCGTCGTCGAATGGATTTCCGCCAAATTTGAAGTGCATTCAAAACTAAGCGGCGAAAATGCCGACGTAACGATCGGCGGAAAACGCCTCGAGGGCCAAGATAAAAAAGAAGTGATTCAGCATTTTAACGAAGCTATATTTATGGAGAAGTATTATATATACCCGGGGGACGAGCATTTATATTTACATCCTAAGGACAGCGGAACGCCTGTAGTCATCGACACGAAAAAAGGCAAAAAAGATGTAAGGCTGTGGATATTTGCCTACAATGACCGCGTCGATGTCGTCAAACAATACAAGAAGAAAGTCGTCGCGTACTGCCTGCAGTCTGATATTCTTCAAAAGAGGGCGGCTGGGGAACCTTCAAGCGTGTCTGGATAAAGCAGGACTTTTTAAAGCCTTTTTAAACAAAAAGGCTTTTTTCTTTTGTCTGTCAGGTGTTCTTTAATCAATCTGCATATAAAAAGAAAAACCCGAAGAATCGGGTTTAAAAATTGACTTTTACAGTAGTACCATCGTGGTACTTTATAGGTTCATCATCGTTAAATACATCTTTTAGTTTAATGTTGATATATTTTAAATCATCAGCATCGGAATCAAGGTACGGTACCACGATGTACCCTTCTTTTGCCACTTTTCCGTAGAAAGAACCAACACCGTTTTTATCCGGATTTTGAATCATATCCTCAGAGGAGACTTCAATTTGTTTTTTTGTATTGGTTGTAATTGCGTCTATGCCGTTAAACATAACGTTTTTATCCGATGTGTTTTCGGTATTATATGATATTTGAATCGTCAAAAACTTGTCGGTTTTGATGCCTTTTTGTTTCAAGAAATTCTTCCCGCTTTCTTGAAGATTGGATCTTTCAATAACTTTAACTTCATCAATTTTCATCTTTATCGGATCTAAGTCGAAGGTTTTGTTCACTTTTGCAATCTTTTTTAATGTCACTTTTGTTCCGTTGTCCTCTTTACTCCATTGCCCTATTTTTTCTAAAGGGCCATCTGTTTTCAATGAATCTTCACTGCTACTTTCTGTTTTGGCTGCGCTTTTTTGAGTTTTAGATGTTGATGTTTCGCTATTGCCGCAAGCAGCTAAAAGCATTGAGACGGTTAGTAACGCGATAAAAAAAGTAAAATATTTTTTCATTTTCTAAGCCCCTTAATCATCTTTTTATCTATATAAATCTTTAGGCTGTTTCTAATCGAATGCCTAAAAGGATCATCGTCCTGACGTCTCCCTTTTTCATTACAAATTTTCCATAATTACTATATCGACAAGATGAAGGATTCATTTAATATTTTCTCTTGAAATTTTCAAAACAACTGAGCATAAATACCTGTAAAAAAATCAGATGTGAATGAACAGATTTTTCGGCGATTATAGCGGTTGTTTTCCTTTTGGTTTTTACTGAGCGGCAATGGAAGAATAAATATGAAAAATTTCTTGTCGGTTATAACAATAATTGAAATAGGCTTTTTCAATAAATTATTTTGTTGACTGCCCGGTCAGCAAGAGTTGCAATTTTTACTAACCAATTGGCCGATTAATGGAAAAGGACTGAGTGATGTGCCTTTACAGCTTTATGATAAAGAGCAAATATTTGATGCCTGTTTAGCGGTTTTTGCCCGCCGCGGCTATTCAAAGACTTCGACGGGGATGCTTGCGGAAGCGGCCGGCGTCTCAAAGGCGCTGATTTTTCATCATTTCAAAAGCAAGAAAGATTTGTATCTCTCTTTGCTGGATTACTGTATTGATAAAGTGAAAACATACCTGTCAATCGATGACCTGTTACAATGCGGCGACTTTTTTGAAGCGAAAGAAAAGGCCAGCTTGGCGAAGATTGAGTTTTTCAAGAAGCATCCGGACGCTTATAAATTGACAATGGAGACGTTTCGCACGCCTCCTTCAGAGCTGAAGGAGGAAATTGCTGAAATGTATGGGGAACAATTTGCGATCAGAGACCGGCTGTGGAGAGAATTGTTTGCAAAGGTGCCTTTAAGGGAAGGGGTGGATCGCGAGGAAGCCTTCGAATTGATTATGCTGGCTAACGAACATTTTGAGCGGAAATTTTTGTCGGAAATAGCGGAAGACCGCGAGTTTGATGAGGACTATAACAGACGGCTCCTTGATGAGAGAAACCGCTTTTTGAACATGATTCGTTTTGGCATTGAACGATAAAAGGGGGATGCCTTATGAAAACGTATGTATTGGGCTTTCATGAGATTGATAAAGGGGATTTGCCTCTTGTCGGGGGAAAGGGCTTGAATCTCGGGGAATTATCAAAGATCGAAGGCGTCCGCGTACCCGCCGGCTTTTGTGTTACGACCGACGCTTATCAATCGATGGTCGGACAAAACGAGAAAATGAGCGAGCTGCTTGACAGGTTGTGCCAAGTAAAATTGAAAGATAAGGAGCAGATCGCAAAACTCAGCCAGGAGATACGCGATGAAATCGAAAACGTGAAGATCGACCGAGAGATCGAAGAAGCAATCAGGCTCTGTCACTCAAATCTTGGGGAGAATGAAGCATACGCCGTCCGTTCGAGCGCTACGGCTGAGGATTTGCCGAATGCTTCTTTTGCGGGACAGCAGGACAGCTATTTGAACATTATCGGGATAGAAGCGATTTTGCAGCATGTCACGAGATGCTGGGCATCCCTGTTTACAGAGCGGGCTGTGACTTACCGGATCCAACACCGCTTTGACCATCGCAAAGTCCAATTATCCGTCGTCATCCAGCAGATGGTTTTTCCTGAGGCGTCAGGAATTTTATTTACCGCTGATCCGGCCACATCCAACCGGAACGTGCTGTCCATCGATGCAAGCTTCGGCTTGGGGGAGGCGCTTGTTTCCGGACTTGTAACCGCAGACAACTATAAGGTTCGCGGAGGAAGGATCGCTGACAAAACGGTTTCTGCCAAAAAAACGGGGGTTTATGCACTGAAGGGCGGAGGTACGGAAGAACGGGGGATTGAAGACGAACGGCAAAACGTACAGGCGCTGGCTGATGAGCAGATCGTGCAGCTTGAGAGCATCGGCAGAATGATCGAGACCCATTTCGACTCGCCGCAGGATATCGAATGGTGTCTTGCTGATGATCTGTTTTATGTCGTGCAGAGCCGCCCGATTACAACATTGTTTCCGATTCCGGAAAAAAGCGACGGACGACTTCGCGTCTATGTGTCGGTAGGCCACCAGCAGATGATGACAGAACCGATCAATCCGCTCGGGATATCGCTTTTCAGCATGCTTTCGGAATACGAATTGAGCCACGCCGGCGGGAGGCTGTTTATCGATTTATCGCATGATTTGGCGTCAGCAGCCGGACGGAAAATCGTCCTCGCTGCGTTGGGCAAAAACGATCCGCTGATGCACAATGCGCTTACAAATGTAATCAAAAGAAAGGAGCTTGTGAAATCACTTCCAAAAGGCAAACGGATGTTCAAATTCGGCGCTGAAGGATTTTCCTGGTCACTGCCGGCTGACATGGTCAAGGTGTACCGGAAAAACGACATAGGGATCGCCAAGCGGCTTATTTCCAAAGCCGAGGCGTCCATAAAAACCGCTGAGCGGAACTTGCAGCATGTCTCCGGAGATGAGCTGTTTGAAGCCTTGTTGGAGGATCAAAAAGAGCTCAAGAACGTTCTCCATGATAAAGAGAGCATGGCCGTTATTATGGTCGGGATTTTTGCGGCGTATTGGATCAATAAAAAAATGGAGAAATGGCTCGGAGAAAAGAGCGCGGCCGACGCGCTTTCGCAATCAGTGCCGAACAATATCACGTCAGAGATGGGGCTGGCGCTGCTTGATGTAGCAGATGCGGTCAGACAATATCCTGAAGTGCTTGACTATTTGAAACACCCGAACGATGACGCCTTTTTTGAAGATCTCGAAAAGCTGGAGGGGGGAGCTGACGCCAGTGCAGCTTTCCGGGAGTTTCTTGATCAATACGGCATGCGCTGCACGGGTGAGATCGACATTACGAAAACGCGGTGGAGCGAACGGCCGTCCGCGCTCATTCCATTGATTGAAAGCAATATCAAACATTTCGAGCCGGGGGCGCGAACGGCCAAGTTTGAACAAGGAAAACTCAAGGCCGACCAAAAGGAGAAAGACTTGTTAAGCCGTTTGGAAAAGTTAAAAGGAGGCAGACAAAAAGCGAAAAAAACAAAGAAAATGATCAGTGTTTTGCGCAATTACATCGGCTATCGCGAATATCCAAAGTATGCACTGATCAAACGCTTCTTTATTTATAAAAAAGCTTTGCTGAAAGAAGCTGCCGTTTTGGAGAAAAAGAAGCTCATCAAAGCGAAGGAGGATGTCTATTATTTATCCTTTGACGAATTCCGGAACGCCGTTCGAACGGGGAGCCTCGATTACCGGATCATTGAAGAGCGAAAGGCCGCATACCAACACTATGAGAAACTGACGCCTCCGCGGTTGATGACATCCGAAGGGGAAGTCATTTTCGGCGAATACAACAGCGGACATCTTCCGGAAGGAGCCTTGGCGGGCATCCCGGTTTCCGCAGGCGTTATCGAAGGAAGGGCGCGGGTCGTGTTAAAAATGGAGGAAGCCGATATAGAGGAGGGGGATATCCTCGTAACGGCGTTTACGGATCCGAGCTGGACGCCGTTGTTTGTATCTGTAAAAGGCTTGGTGACTGAGGTCGGCGGGCTCATGACCCACGGCGCTGTCATCGCGCGGGAATACGGGCTCCCGGCCGTCGTCGGGGTTGAGCATGGGACGAAAGAAATTAAAGACGGCCAGAGGATCAGGATTAATGGTTCTGAAGGGTATGTTAAAATTTTGGAATGATTTGAAGTTGAAACGACTGCAGCTCAGGATTCTTTTCGAAAAACCTGAGCGTTTTTTTATTCCCAAGGCAATTTAGGCGCCGCCCAATTATGCGAAGACAATCACCCAATAAGGGGGAGGATAAGTATAATATTGAAAAAAATACAGATGAGGAGCGGAGAATGTTGTATGTTTACCAGCCTTTACAGGCGTATCCGCGGCAATATTATAATCCTTACTCGTATCCTGGCGCTTTTCCCGGAGGATCACCATATACCTCCTATGGCCCCTCTTCTCTTTTTAACTCTCCGTGTTTCAGAGAGTGTATAAGAAGCGGAGCCGATCATTATTTCTGCTGCTATATATGCGGTTTCTGTTAAGCCGGAGAAGCAGGGTTCTCTTTTCAGTCATCACATTCCAGCAATTCTTTAAGAACGACGGCATGGTTGTGGAGCTCGTCCTTGGCGCCGTAAAGCAAAACAACGCGCTCATTTTTCATCATGTCTCTTAATTCCTTTAACTTCGCCTGTTTTTCATCGTCCTGTCTGATTTCTTCTTGATAGGCTTCTTTAAACTGTTCAAATTTCTCCGGATCATGTTGAAACCATTTTCTTAATGAAGGGCTTGGGGCGATTTCTTTCATCCATTCGTCAAGACGGGCATCTTCTTTGGAAATTCCGCGCGGCCAGACGCGGTCAATTAAAATTCTGCGGCCTTCCAACCGGGGATGTTCGTTATAAATCCGCTGCAAAACGATCGGCATTTGCTCCATCTCCTTTTATTGGCTTTAGCCGAAACAACCGGCATGATAAAGGGCTTCTCACGCTGATGCCCGAGGAAGCCCTTTGGCTTTTATTCGATCGAGCTTTTTTGGGCGCTGTACATTTCCGCTACACTTTCATCAATTTCATCCCTCGACATCTGCCGCGCTTTTTCGGCTCTGCCGTAGCCGATTTCGAGCCTTCCTTCTTTCAGCCCTTTGAAAATGGCATCGGCAAAATCATCGACCGGGGCTCCGAAGTCGTGCAGGCCGACTCCGCCCAGATCCGTATTGACCGCCGGAGGAGCTACTTCAATAACCTGAACGGCGGTTTCGGAAAGCTGGTGCCTTAAGCTCATCGTAAAGGAGTGAAGAGCGGCCTTTGTCGACGAGTATATCGGCGCGATCGCCATCGGCGTAAAGGCGAGCCCTGACGTGACATTGATAATCGCGGCGTCTGTTTTCTTTCCGGCGAAATATGGAGCAAACAGCATGGCAAGGTGGAGCGGGGCCTCCAAATTGACGGCGATTTCTTTACTGTAGCGGGCCCAGTTGTCTTTTGCATCGGTTTTTAATATGTGGTAGCGCTGCTGGATTCCTGCGTTATTCACAAGTACGTTGACCTGGGGATGATGTTCAGTTACCCATTCAAACAGCGCAATGCGTTCAGCCTCAACCGTTACATCGCATACACGCGTAATAATGTCCGGAAATTTTCGCTTTGCTTCTTCAAGCTTCTTTTCGCGTCTTCCGCATATAATGACCGTATTTCCGGCACGAACGAAGCGTTCGGCAAAAGCGAGTCCGATTCCTGAGGCTCCGCCTGTGATCAGTATTGTATTTCCCGACAGTTCCATTCAAATCCCTCATTTCTTTTAAATGCTTCTCCTGTATACTATGATGATCGAAATATTCGCAGACTGCAAGTCTTGGCATAGACGGGGGGGAACGCTTCCATTATTATTGAATCATGAAGGGAGTGGAATGAAATGTCAAAAATCACAGTGGAAACCTGTTATGGATCGTTGAAAGGAACCGTACAAAACGGTGTCCGCATATGGAAGGGCATCCCTTATGCGAAGCCTCCTGTCGGTGAATGGAGATTTAAAGCCCCGCAGGAAGTTGATCCATGGGAGGGCGTCAGGGATGCAACTGAATTCGGCCCCATCTGCCCCCAGCCCGAAGGTTTATTGTTCCAGTCACTGGAGAAGGTGGAGAAGTCTGAGGACTGCCTTTACTTAAATGTGTTTGCGCCAAACTCGCCCGGCGGGAACCGGCCGGTGATGGTATGGATTCACGGCGGCGCGTTTTATCTCGGTGCAGGCAGCGAGCCGTTGTATGACGGATCACACCTTGCATCTCATGGCGATGTCATTGTAGTGACGATCAATTACCGTCTCGGTCCGTTTGGATTTTTGCACCTTTCTTCTGTCAATGAATCCTACAGCGATAATCTCGGTCTCCTTGACCAAATAGCCGCGCTGAAATGGGTGAAGGAAAACATTTCTTTCTTCGGAGGAAATCCCGAGAATGTAACCGTTTTTGGGGAATCGGCCGGCGCGATGAGCATTGCTTCCCTCATGGCGATGCCGGGAGCAAAAGGCTTGTTCCAAAAAGCGATCATGCAAAGCGGTGCTTCCGAAACCATTCCAAAGGAAAGAGCAAACCTTGCGGCAGATGCGTTTCTAAACATACTAAACATCGATCCGGACCATTCCGAACGGCTTCATGACGTAACTGCCAAAGAGCTTCTTGACGCAACGGATGAGCTTCGCGATGTAATGGAAGAAAATATTTTTCAATTGCTGTTTATGCCGGTCGTTGACGGGAAGACGCTGCCGCTGGAGCCTGTATCAGCCGTTGCACAAGGAGCAGCGGACGGCATCAAGCTGTTAATCGGGACAAACCGGGATGAAGGCGTGTTGTTTTTCACGCCGGAGTCAGAGATATTGCCCGGGCAAAAAAAGGTTGAGATTCTGAGAGAACATGTAGGCGACGAATTGGCGAAATCTGTTGCCGAATGGTATCCGGAATCATTGGAAGGCCAAATCAACATGATGACAGACATCTTTTTTTGGCGTCCTGCCGTTTTGTTTGCCGCCGGGCAGTCGGCGCATTCGCCTGTATGGATGTACCGGTTTGACTGGCATTCCGATCATCCGCCGTTCCACAAAGCGGCACACGGATTGGACATCCCTTTTGTATTCGGCAACATTGATTTCCTCGAAATGATCACGAATACGAAAGCAAGCGAAGAAACAAAACAGCTTTCGCAACATATGCAAGCTGCATGGCTGTCATTTGCACATACGGGAAGTCCGTGTACTGAAGCCGCAAACTGGCCGAACTACAATGAAGAAACGCGAAAAACGCTTATTTTCAATACATCCATTTCAATAGAAGAAGATCCCGATGCCGAGAAAAGAAAAAAGTTGATGGCATGATGCCAACCTCCCTCTCGGTGAGGGAGGTTCTCGATCATCCGCTTTGCTGATACCGTTCATGTTGAATTTGCTCCAAAGATTTTCCGCGCGTCTCCGGAGCCATGAGAAGGCCGATGATCATATGAATGGCGAGAAATACGATCATCACGCTTCCGGCCGTTTTAAAGCCGAGTGCGGTGATCATAGCCGGAACGACTAATGAAATCAAGCCGACGCCGATTCGTACGATAAAGAACATAAAGCCTTGGGCCATCGCTCTGTATTTCGTATGAAACAGCTCCGCCGCCCATAATCCGTAAAAGGCCTGCGCGCCAAAGCCGGCGGCAACTCCCCAGAGGCTGACGAACGATAAAAGCTCCGCCATTCTCATGTTCCCGAAGGTGAGAATGATCCATGCAGCCGTCCCCATTGCTGCACCGATGCCGAACAATCGCTTTCTGTTCGCTTTATCCCCTAAACGAATAAAGACAACATATGTGGCTGCTACCGTCAATATCCATAAAAACGCTTGCAGCAAATTGGCCTGGGCAGCCGTTAAGCCGCCGACCGTTTCATAAATATAAGGCATAAAATAGCCCATTGTGCCGGCGACAAGGTTCCAGAAAGCATAAATACCGATCAACAGAACCATTGCATGAAGGTTTGCTTTATTCGTAAACAGCTCTTTAATAGACGCCTTTTCATCCATTCCTTTCGCTTTGTCCTTCTGTTTTTGTTCTTCCCAGATGGCAGATTCATGAATTTGCTGCTGCAAAATCCACGTTATGATTGCGACAACGAATAATTGGGCAAAAATCAGCCGGCTCCCCAATAAGCCGAGCGGCGCCAATGCAACGGACAATAGCAGGGTGATGGCGGGGCCGATTGACCATGCGAACTGCCCCCAGCCGACGCGCGCGGCCCGCTCATGATCGGGAGCTTCCTCGGCGATATACGTCCAGGCCGCAGGTATAGCCGCTCCCACCGCAATCCCCGTTACGATGTAGCCCGTTAACAGCATAGGAAAGTTAAACGATGCCGCAATCAATAAAACCCCCAGCATATAGACGAGGAGATTATATTTATATACGAATTTGCGTCCGTACCGATCGACTAAATAACCCCCGATCAAGGCGCCGATTGCAGCTCCAAACCCATTTGCGCTTAAGGCGCCGAGAAGCCCGACCTTCGCGTCGTTCAACCCCAGGTATTCGACCCATAAAGACAGACCGCCTGCCCCGGCGACAATTGACCCGGCTTCCAGATAATTGGACATCGCAACCGTTATCGTAGATTTTAAACTGCCATTCTTTCTATCTCCCATATTTCTTCCCCTTTCAAAGCTGTTGTCTTTTTAGGCGGCAGAAGACAAACGAATATTGTAAGCGCTTACTTTTGTCCGTGCATGAGCGCGGCTGCAATTCAGATCACCCCCTCTCCCAAATTTTATTTCTAACATAACCTTATTCTTAAAACGGAAATAAATCAACATAAAATTTTGAATTTTTGTTTGTATTATTTTGTTTTTGTTTGTTTTGGGCTTGTAAACAAAGAATAGCAGGAAAGCAATATTTTAAGTAAAAATGGAACTTTTCCATGGGAGGAATCAGCATCTTGACTTGCTTTTTAAAAATATCCTGAAAAGCGGCGGGATGGACGTTTTATTGATTACTGCCATGCGTATTGATTGCATGATTAATTAGCCATCCGTATCCTAAAGATAAGATCATAGCAACAATAAGAACTAAATCGGCACGTGCCGCAGTACATAAAACGGCCCGGGTCTGAAAAGAAAATATGGAGGAAAAACAAAATGGAACTAGGCATCAGCACCTTTGTAGAAACAACCCCGGACATAAAGACGGGAAAAGTGAAAAGCCATGCAGAGCGGCTGCGCGAGGTCGTTGAGGAGATCGTTCTTGCCGATCAGGTCGGGCTGGATGTATTCGGCGTGGGAGAGCATCACCGCGAAGATTATGCGGCTTCTTCTCCCGCTGTCGTGTTGGCTGCGGCGGCCCGCGAGACGAAGAGGATCAGGCTGACAAGCGCGGTTACAGTGCTTTCATCAGATGATCCCGTACGCGTCTTCCAGGATTTTGCCACGCTCGACGGGCTTTCAAACGGACGGGCGGAAATCATGGCCGGCAGGGGATCTTTCATCGAATCGTTCCCCCTGTTCGGCTATGATTTAGATGATTATGATGAGCTGTTTGAAGAGAAGCTTGATTTGCTCTTAAAGCTGCAAAAGTCGGAGAGGGTAACGTGGAGCGGCAAGCATCGTCCGGCCATTCAAAATTTGGGGGTATATCCGCGGCCTGTCCAGGACCCGCTGCCTGTATGGATCGGGAGCGGGGGAAACCAGGAATCCGTCGTTCGCGCGGGGCTGCTCGGCCTGCCGCTCGTCCTTGCCATCATCGGAGGGAGTCCGCTTCACTTTGCTCCGCTTGTTGAGCTTTATCAAAAAGCGGCCGAGCATGCGGGGCATGACGCTTCAAAGCTCCAAGTCGCCTCTCATTCACACGGATTTATTGCCGAGGATACGGAGACGGCTGCCGAACAGTTTTTCCCTTCGACTCAGCAGGCGATGAATACGCTCGCCCGTGAGCGCGGCTGGGGGCCGTATACCCGTTCAAGCTTTGATGCTGCACGAAGCTTTGAAGGAGCGCTTTATGTCGGGGATCCTGAGACCGTAGCTGAAAAAATCATTCATCTTCGGAAACATGTAGGGATCACAAGGTTTATGCTCCATGTGCCGGTTGGATCGATGCCGCATGAAGAAGTCATGAAGGCGATTGAGCTTTTTGGAAAGGAAACGGCGCCGCGCGTCAGGGAGGAAGTGTCTCGCTGGGAAGCGGCGCAATAAGTACGAGGCCCGCATATTGTGCGGGCCGCTTTATTTCATGTAATGCTTTTTAAAATCGGGATGGATCGAAAATTTGCGGCGCAGATTGATGAGGTTTTCCCCGAAGCTTTCCTCCAGTACGCCGCGATGCTTCGCCATGATTTCCATGAGGTACAGATCGTGGATCATCACTTCCGTAATCGGCATCACCAGGCCTACGTGCATCGTCCAAGCGGCGCGGCTGTCTTTCCCCTGCGAGACGATGCCTGCTACGACTTCAGAATCGTCTACGCTGAATACAAGCCACCGGCCGTCATACTCTTCTGTAATCTCGCGGCTCCTGTCATGCAGGTATACGTTCGCGAAATCTGCCTCAATGCCGCCGTAGGCGATAATCGTAACGATGACGCCTTTATCTGCGGCTTGTTTCAGTTCTGATTCAATTTCTTTAAAATCCTCTTTCCAAATTTCCAGAAGAATTCTTTTTTGGGCGGATAGAATGCACGACTTTACTTTATCGAGGATTTCGCTTCGTCCTGTAATGTTCCAAATATTTTCGCGGTCGTTTGCAGAACGCTCGAACTTCTCGAAATATTTTTCAGCCTGTTCAAACGTCTCCTCCGCTTTTAAGCGGCGGTTTTTAATGAGCTCTTTGGCAGGTACGGGAATGTACTGCGGCGTGTTGCCGTAGCTCACAAAAATATCCCCGCGAATCACAAGGCTTTCCAGGACTTCGTATATTTTTGAGCGCGGGACGCCGGATTTTTTTGCCACTGCATAGCCTGTCAGCGGAGATTCTTCTAATAAAGCGAGGTATGCTTTTGATTCATATTCGGTGAAATTCAGGTTTTTTAATATTTCTAAAATGTTATCTTTCATAGATCCTCCTCACGTCAAGGAATAGTCGCTACCTTTGTAACTCATATTTTAGCCGGACGTATTGATTTTTTTCAAGCGCACTGATATACTTTTTAAGTAGTTACTCAGGTAGTCACTATAAAAATATCGTGTATGGAGGGAGAACATCGTATGGATAGCCTTGTGTCATACATAGCGATTGCCGCCATGATGGTCGTCATACCGGGAGCCGATACGATGCTGGTTGTGAAAAACACGCTTCGGTACGGTCCGAATGCGGGCCGCTGCAATGTTCTCGGATTGGCGACAGGACTTTCCTTCTGGACGCTGATTGCCATTCTTGGCTTAGCCGTTGCCATTGCGAAGTCTGTGGTTCTTTTCAGTACGATCAAATATTTGGGGGCCGCCTATTTAATTTATTTAGGCGTAAAAAGTTTCTTTTCCAAAAGCGCCGTTTCGATGGAAGACATTCAAGTGCAAAACGAGAACCTTAAACATTCCTCAAAGCGCCACTATAAAGATTCTTTTTTACAGGGCTTGTTAAGCAATATTCTCAATCCAAAGACCGTTTTGGTCTATATCACGATCATGCCCCAATTTGTCAATTTGAAGGAAAGCGTGAATCAGCAATTGATTGTGCTCGCGTTAATCCTTACTTTCCTGGCCGTGTTTTGGTTTCTGATCCTTGTTTATCTCATTGATTTCGCAAAAAAATGGCTGAGGAACGCAAAGTTTCAGAAGGTCTTTCAAAGAACAGCCGGGTTGGTGCTGGTAGGCTTTGGCATCAAAACCGGGTTAAATTAAAAAAAGGAGTGAGAAACAGAACTCACTCCTCAGGCTGTCGAGAAAATCGACAGCCTTTTTCATTTTTCCCTTAAATTATCCATTTCACCATTTTATAATAAAGAAAAGCCTTCTAAAAGGACGGTGTCTGTTCATGTTCTACACAAGGAATTCTTCCCAGAACGAAGCTGAATTTGTATTGCTTGATCAGCTTGTTGAAGAGGATCACCTGCTTCGTAAAATTGACAAGTACATCGATTTCTCTTTTATCATTGAAAAGGTTAAACCTTACTACAGCGAAAATAAAGGCCGCCCCTCACTTGATCCGTTGATTTTATTCAAAATGATGTTTATCGGATACCTTTACGGTATCCGTTCAGAAAGACAGCTCGAAAAAGAAATTTACTATAATATGGCTTACCGATGGTTTTTAGGGTTAAACATCAACGATCCAGTTCCTCACCATTCAACCATCAGTTGGAATAGACGTACACGCTTTAAAGATACGACCATTTTTCAAGACATTTTCGATGAGATCGTTCTTCAGGCCATTAATCATGATATGGTAGGAGGCCGTGTCCTTTTCACAGATTCAACTCACCTCAAAGCCAATGCCAATAAGCATAAATATACGCGAAAAACGATTGAGCAGGATACACAAAACTATATAAAGGACTTGGATAAAGCCGTCCAAGAAGATCGGGAAGCACGCGGAAAAAAGCCTTTAAAAGCCAAAGAGGAGGTGAAAACTAAAAAGGAAATTCGTCATAGTACAACTGATCCCGAAAGCGGCTATCTTTACCGTGAAAACAAACCTGAAGGTTTTTTCTATTTAGATCACCGAACAACGGATATGAAATTCAATATCATCACCGATGCCTATGTAACGCCCGGTAATGTCCATGATTCTGCGCCTTATCTCGATCGATTAGACCACCAAATCGCACGATTTGGTTTTCAAGTTGAAGCCGTCGCTCTTGATTCTGGCTATCTGACAACTCCAATCTGTAAAGGACTGTCCGACCGTCGAATTTTTGGCGTTATTGCTCATAGACGCTTTCATCCTACAAAAGGTTTGTTTCCGAAGTGGAAGTTTCATTATGACCGTGAAAAAAATCAGTACATTTGTCCGAACGGACAAACACTCTTATACTCAACAACAGATCGAAAAGGCAACAGATTTTATAAGTCCAACCCTGAAAAGTGTGTCTCATGCCCTCTGCTTGAAAACTGTACAAGATCGAAAAACCACCAGAAGGTCGTCTCAAGACACATATGGGAGGACCATAAAGAAAAGGTCAGGCAAAATCGTTTGTCCGACTCCGGAAAAATCCTCTACAAAAAAAGAAAAGAAAAAATAGAGCGGAGCTTTGCAGATTCAAAACAGCTGCATGGGCTTCGCTACTGCCGGTTGAGGGGAAAACAAAATGTGAGCGAACAAGTTCTCCTCACCGCCGCTTGCCAGAATATGAAGAAGATTGCCACACACTTAGCCAAGCTTGGCTAAGTGTGTGGGAGGGCTTTTTCCTTTTATAAAGATTAAAAAATGAACAAGAAATTTTATGAAATAAAAAAGCTTGTAGGAAAAAACATGTTTTTCTCTACAAGCTGAGGAGTGAGAAACAGAACTCACTCCTTTTTTATTTATATTTCTTCAATACGATTGCGGAATTGTGTCCGCCAAACCCAAATGAGTTTGACAGTCCGACATTCAGTGAGGCTTTGCGGGCGCCTTCCCGTACAATGTCCAAGTCGCACTCCGGATCGGGATTGTCCACATTCATCGTCGGCGGGATGATGCCTTTTCTCAAACTTTCCGCCAACGCGATGGCCTCTGCACCGCCGGCTGCGCCGAGCATATGGCCAAGCATCGATTTATTGGCAGTAACCGGGACTTTGCCGGCGTGATCGCCAAACAGTTTTTTGATAGCCAAAACCTCAGAACGGTCGCCAACCTGCGTGCTTGTGGCGTGAGCGCTAATCATATCCACCTCATCAGCTGCTATATTCGCTTTTCTAAGCGCATTATTCATCGCCGCATATGCTCCCTTTCCTTCAGGATGCGATGCCACCATATGATGCGCATCCGAGCTCGCGCCATAGCCAATGACTTCGCATAAAATAGGGGCATTCCTTAATACGGCGCTTTCCAATGATTCCAATACCAATATACCTGCACCTTCGCTCATTACAAAGCCGTCCCGGTCAATATCAAATGGCCGGCTTGCCCGGGCAGGCTCATCGTTTCTCGTTGACAAAGCATGGGCATTTCCGAAGCTGGCCAATGACAATTCCGTAATCGCAGCTTCGCTTCCTCCGGCAAAGATGATATCGGCTTCACCGTTTTTAATCGCAAGAAATGCTTCGCCAATCGAAGTATTCCCGATGGAGCATGCGGTTACAGGTGATAACGACGGGCCCAGCGCTCCCAATCTGATGCTGATTTGAGCCGCTGCTGCATTTGATATCATCATCGGCACCAGGCTTGGGCTTACTCTTCCCGGCCCCCGCTCATTCATTACGTTCACCTGGTCAATCAATGTATGAATGCCGCCGATTCCTGAACCGACATATACGCCTAAACGTTCACGATTGGTCTTATCAAGCTGCAATCGGGATTGTTCCAGCGCTTGTTCAGCGGCTGCCAAGGCAAACTGGGTAAAGCGGTCCAATCGTCTGGCTTCCTTCTTTCCCCATCTTCCTTCTGCGTCAAAGTCGCGGACAATACCCGCTATTTTTGTTTTGAGCTGGGAAGTATCCAGTGTATCGATTGAAGATATTCCGGATTCTCCGCTAACTAAACGGTTCCAAAACGTATTGACATCATTGCCCAGAGGAGAAATAACTCCCATACCGGTAATGACGACTCTTTTCATAGCAATTCCCCCCTTGAATATATTCTCAATTTTAACGGTTTCGTATCCTATTACAAGTTGTAGATTATCATAGTATAATGAGTACCATGATAAGAAAGGAGACGCACATGAAACCTGAAACAAGACTTCAAGCGCTATCGGAGTTTTTGAAAACCCAGCGTTCCAAAATTCATCCGCAAATGGTCGGACTGCCGACAGGCACCCGCAGAAGAACGCCGGGCTTAAGAAGGGAAGAAGTCGCCCAATTGGCAGGCGTCAGCACAACATGGTATACGTGGCTGGAACAAGGCAGGGATATCAAAGTGTCCGCTGCGGTATTGGATGCCGTCTCAGATGCCTTGCAGCTAAACAAGGATGAGCGGAATTATTTATATGCCCTTGCATTTGAAGAAGGGGTGAAACAGGCGTCCCCGATTGCAACCGAAACAGAGATCAGCCCGGCTTTAAGCAAAATCCTGCAGGAGCTTCGCTATTGTCCGACGATCATATCTGACAGAAGGTGCCACATTGTCGGGTGGAACGAGGCAGCAGCCCATGTGTTTATAAACTTTGACCAAATTCCGCCAGAAGAGAGAAATCTTATACGGCTGCTGTTTTCAAGAAAGGAATTCAGGAGTCTCGCGGTAAACTGGGAGCATTTTGTGAGAGGATTTATCGCCATTTTCAGAACGTATTACGGGCAATATGTTGCTGATGACTGGTACTCGCAGTTCATAGAAGAGATGGAACAAGCCTATCCGGAATTTCATAAATTGTGGAATGAAAGCGAGGTAAGCTCGGCGCCCGAAGTATTGATTGAATTCCGCCACGCCAGGGCCGGAAAAATGCTGTTTAACCTGACATCGCTGCAGGTGCAGGGGGATGCCGATTTGCGATGCAGCGTCTATACGCCTGTCGAAAATACGGAAACTGAAGCCAAGCTGAAGCGCCTGGTCGAATCGCAGTGATTTGCATAAGGCCTTTCTTCTATTAAGAAAGGCCTCTTTACAAGAATCACGTTCTCGCCGCAAAAATTTGAAAGGTCACGCCGAACGGATCAATGACCATGCCGTAGGCCGGGCTGAAGTAAGTTTTTTCGAGTTCAATCACGACTTTTCCTTGTTCCCGGAGTTTTTCATAGAGCCGTTTAGCTTCGGAAACCTCGCTCGCCGTCACGCAGATGGAGAGCTGGTTTCCGTTTTGAAAAGGCAGCTCTGGGATAATATCTGCGATCATAATGGTTGTTTCGCCGATTTTTAAAACGGCGTGGGCAACAAAGTCTAATTCATGTTCTTGAAATTTTGCTGCTTCATCCTCAGGTCCTTCCCCTATCGTCTGCTGAAATACAACCTCGGCGCCCAGAGCCTCTCGATAGTATTCGATTGCTTTTTTGGCCTTTCCGTCCATGAGGATGTACGGGGTGAGCTGTAATGACATAAAGAAACATCTCCTTTTCTGTTGATCTAAAGCGATTGTATATTATAATGGTGACAACTTATGTCATGGTTATAATTTTTTTGGAGGTATACATGTCAAAAGCGAAAAGATTGAATGAAATGATGTTGATGGTGAATCGTAAGAAGCGGTTTACGGTTGGTGAGTTGGCACAGGAATTCGGGGTTTCCAAAAGAACCGTACTGAGGGATTTGCAGGAGCTGAGCGAGATGGGTGTTCCCCTTTATTCCGAGACGGGGCCGCATGGCGGCTACCAAGTGTTGAACGAAAGAATTCTCCCTCCCATCGCGTTCAGCGAGGATGAAGCGGTCTCAATCTTTTTTGCTATTCATGCGTTAAGGCATTATATATCTCTGCCGTTTGACGCCCAATACGAATCAATCAAGAAAAAATTTTACTTGAACCTTGCCGGAGACATTAGGGAAACGATTGACAGCATGAAGGACCGCGTTGATTTTTTCTCGGCCCATCAGCAAAAAGATGATATCCCGTTTTTACGATTGCTGCTGGAGGCGGCCGTCCGGCAGGAAGTCGTCGCCATCAGCTATGAGTCGGGCGGCGCAGCCACAGAGAGAAAGATTCAGCCGATCGGCATCTACGCAAATCAAGGAAAATGGTATTGTCCGGCTTACTGTTTTTTGAGAAATGATTATCGAATGTTCAGATGCGACCGCATCAGCTTTGCGGAACGTGACGATAAGACGGAGCCGATTGATCTGGCCGATGTTGATTTGAAAAACCGGTTTTCAGTTCTTGCTCCCCGCCGGGATATGCTCGAGCTCCGCGTCAAGCTGACGGAAAAAGGTACAGAGAGGTACGGCTCCGTCAAATGGCCGCATATTGAGCTGCACCGGAGAGAAGACGGCTCCGGGGTTCTGAAAGGGCATATCTCACGGCGCGACCTCGGTTTCTTCTCCGAGTAATTTATTTCTTACGGCCGGGAAGCCGTCATTGAAAAGCCCGCAGAATTAATCGAAAAGACAAAGGATATGCTGAATGACATGTTAAATCAATACGAAAAAAATACAACTTCGGGCTGAGCTTGCTTTAAGACCCGGGCTCATGTTTGAACGGCGGATTCCTTGCTACACTTGACAGGACTGATTGTTAAAGGAGAGGAATAGATTGAAGACATTAGGTCCGGCAGGGATGAAATGGCTGAAAATCGCTCATATCTTATTAGCAGCCCTGTTTTTCGGCGGCATCATGAGCTCTTTGGCATTGAACTTTGCGGTGAATTTGGCTGCGTATCATGAAACATTTGACTTCTACCGGCATACCGTAATCATTAGCGACTATATCATCAGAATCGGAGCGGTCGGCACTTTGCTCATCGGACTTCTATACGGCCTCTTTACAAAATGGGGATTTTTTAAGCATAGATGGATCGCGGTAAAATGGGTGTTTTTCATCATCCAGACGTTCATCGGAATCTTTATTGTCGATCAATTGATGGAAGCGAATATGGCAATGCTTGAGGCGGGGAAAGCTTCGGCTTTGAACAGTCCCGTATTCATGCACAATCACACTTTAAGACAATATGCAGCGATTGTCCAAATCGCAATAACGGTTTTTATCATTTGCATTTCCGTATTAAAGCCGTGGAAAAAGAAAAAAACGGCGCTGTAAAAGAATGAATCCTAGAAAAAAAGACGCCATCCGCCGATAAAAAGACATTCTCAAAGATTTTGAGAGTGTCTTTTTTGTTTCAAAAGGTTGACGCGAGATTTAAAGTTAAGTATCATTACAAATGTGATATAAATATTACATTTGTGTTACAAAGGTTAAAAATCATGAGATTGAAAGAGGTTTAACTTGAAATATGTCGATACAAAAAGCAATGGCGGTATTAGGTTTTTTAGTCCTAACGGCTTTATTGCTGTTTACGATCAATAAAAGCTCATCGCTTATCAATGCCTCCCCTAATAAAAAAGCGTCTGTCTATACGGAGGTTTACAAGGGGAAAGAATCTTTGTCCTATCCGAAATTCAGCGATTTAAAAGACAAGGATTTGAAAATGATCAATGATGCGATTGGGCGCCACATGGAAGCCTCCTATAAAGAATATGAAATGCTGAAAAAAGAGGCGGATCAAAGCGGCGGGGAAAGCGCGTATGAAACGTCCTATAAAGTCAATTACAACGACGGGGATAGGCTGAGCTTTTTCATCTACGACTATCAATATACCGGCGGGGCGCACGGGGTGTATACCGCCACATCCTATAACTATGATTTAAACGAACACAGGCGGATTACGCTGCTGGACGTGTTAAATAATCAGGCGAAAATCGAAAAAGCGAAAAACTACATTTTCAGTTATATCAACAAGCATTCGGAACAATTTTATTCTGACCTTAAAAAGAGCGATATCCGTTTAGATCAAGATACTGCGTTTTATTTTACGGACAGCGGGATTTCCATTGTATTTCAGCAGTATGATATCGGGCCGTCTTCTTCCGGAAACCAGGAAATTAAGATTCCTTCTTCATTTTTATATTAGGCAGACATCTTTTTTTGGCAGGATAAACGAATCCAACTGTAGCAGGAGAGTGAGCAAGGATGTCTGTCAAACCATCGAACCGATGGATTAATATTGTAATCTTTATGAGTATTTTCATAGTGTTGGCGGGGTGCTCTTCCAATAAGGCGGCAGGCCATGCAGAGGCCAAAAAACAAGAAAAGAGCCGCGGCCAATCCGGCATCGGGGTCGAATCATTGGTCAGCGACAGCGAACAAGAGCGATATGCTGTCCATTATCCGGTTTTTCATGTAAAAGAAATCGATGATCGATTAAAAGAATACGTGAGCGGGGAACTGAACCGTTTTAAAAAAGAAAACGAACAAGCGCGCGCCCGTAAAGAAAGCGGGCCGTTTGAATTGAATATCAAGTATAAGGTTGCCTATTATTCAAAGCAGGCTGCTGCGGTTGTTTTAACCGAATACATAGAAACCGGCGGCATGGGAAAGACGTCGATCAGAACGTTCAATGCCGATTTGAAGCGTAAAAAAATGCTTGACCTGGACGATCTTTTTGTGAAAAACTCCGATTTTCTGTACAGGATCGCAAACATTTCTTATGAACAATTAAAACGCAAAAATCCTAACGCGGACGCCGACCTGTTAAGGGAAGGAACAAGCCCGTCAGAAAAGAATTTCAGCCGCTTCGCCCTTCTTGAAGACGAGATCGAATTTTATTTTGAGAAAGGGCAGACAGGTTTGGAACAGTCCGTGAAAATCGAAAAAGACGAATTAAAGGATATTTTACGAGATCAATATAAAAGCATGACAAAAAATAAGACATCGCAGGAAAAACCGAAGGATAAAGGCGCCGTTCCGATTCCGAAGGAAGACATTCGCGTCAATCCGGATGACAAAGTCATCGCGTTGACGTTTGACGACGGCCCGAACCCTGCTCCGACAAACAAAATCCTTGACGCGTTACAAAAATACGACGGCCATGCGACCTTCTTCGTCTTGGGAAGCAGGGCCCAATATTACCCGGAAACGATCAAAAGGATGCTGAAGGAAGGAAATGAAGTCGGCAACCATTCCTGGGACCATCCATTGCTCACAAGGCTTTCCAAGGAAAGGGCATATAAGGAAATCAATGATACGCAAACCGTCATTGAGAAAATCAGCGGCCATTTTCCGACACACTTAAGGCCTCCATACGGCGGCATAAACGATTCCGTCCGCGGGCTCACGAATTTAAAAATCGCTTTATGGGACGTAGATCCGGAAGACTGGAAATATAAAAACAAAGATTACATCGTCAATCATGTCATGAGCCGTGCAGGGGACGGAAAAGTCATTTTGATGCACGATATTTACGCTACATCCGCCAGCGCAGCCGAGGAGATTATTAAACGGTTAACGAAGCAAGGCTACAAACTGGTTACGGTAACACAGCTTGAAGAGATTCAAAAACAAAGAGGGCATTAAGACTGCGGAGAAAGTGTTCAATCGAATGCTTTCTCCGTATCTTTTTTTTGAGTGGGATTTATAGGAAAAAAGATATTTGTCTAAAAATTCTATCTATTATATGATGATGATTAATGATCAATGAAGAAAGGGGAGAGGGAAATGGTTTTCAAGCGCAAGCTATTATGCTGCGTGCTGCTGTTTTTCATTATGCTGCCTGCATCGAAAACGGATGCGGCAAGTCTGAACGGCACCCTGATGCAGTATTTCGAATGGAATCTGCCTAATGACGGACAACATTGGAAACGCTTGCAAAGCGATGCGGGATATTTATCCGACATCGGAATAACGGCCGTATGGATTCCTCCGGCCTACAAGGGGACTAGCCAATCTGACGTTGGATACGGCCCGTACGATTTGTACGATCTGGGAGAGTTTGATCAAAAAGGGACGGTGCGGACGAAATACGGGACAAAAACGGAGCTCCAGTCAGCGATCGGTTCGCTTCATTCCGAGAGCATCCAAGTGTATGGAGATGTTGTCCTTAACCACAAGGCGGGTGCAGATCAAGCGGAGGACGTAACCGCAGTTGAAGTGAACCAGAACAATCGGAATCAGGAAACATCCGGAGAGCATCAAATCAAAGCGTGGACACGATTCGATTTTCCCGGGCGCGGCAGCACTTACAGCGATTTTAAGTGGCGCTCGCACCATTTCGACGGAGCCGACTGGGATGAGTCCAGAAAGCTGAACCGCATCTATAAGTTTCAAGGGAAAGCCTGGGATTGGGAAGTGTCGAGCGAACACGGGAACTACGATTATTTGATGTATGCAGATGTTGACTATGACCATCCCGATGTTGCGAAGGAAATGAAACGATGGGGAACCTGGTATGCAAACGAGCTGCAGTTGGACGGGTTTCGCCTTGATGCCGTCAAACATATTAAATTTTCGTTTTTGCGCGATTGGGTGGATGCTGTCAGGCTATCAACAGGAAAGGAAATGTTCACGGTGGCCGAGTATTGGCAAAATCACCTTGGCGAACTCGAAAACTACTTGAATAAAACAAACTTTAATCACTCCGTTTTTGATGTGCCGCTCCACTATCATTTTCATGCCGCATCTTCGCAAGGGGGCGGCTATGATATGAGGCATTTGCTGAACGGAACGGTCGTTTCCAAGCATCCTTTGAAAGCGGTTACATTCGTTGACAATCATGATACACAGCCGGGACAATCGCTTGAGTCTACGGTACAAACGTGGTTTAAGCCGCTCGCTTATGCGTTCATTTTGACAAGGGAAGCCGGCTACCCGCAAGTTTTCTATGGGGATGTGTACGGGACAAAAGGCTCGACATCGCGGGAAATTCCCCCGCTCAAAGGTAAAATAGAGCCGATATTAAAAGCGCGCAAACACTATGCATACGGAAAACAGCACGATTATTTCGATCATCACGATATCGTCGGCTGGACGAGGGAAGGCGATCCATCGGTCGGACGATCAGGTTTGGCGGCTTTAATCACGGATGGTCCGGGCGGATCAAAGTGGATGTATGCAGGCCGGCAAAATGCGGGAGAGACGTGGTATGACATCACCGGGAACAGGTCGGATTCCGTTACCATTAATTCCGACGGCTGGGGACAGTTTCATGTGAACGGCGGCTCGGTTTCGATTTATGTTCAGAGGCCATAAGGTCAGGCAGCAGATTTCCTTTAGGAAATCTGCTTTTTTATTTCTTCGCTTTGATTACGTAATATAATACATTTTAACAAATTGTCTTCAGTTCCGGGCAGTTTGAATAAGCGCATGTGAGGCGGGATGAAAAATGGCAACGTTGTCAGATGTAGCAAAAAAAGCAAATGTGTCGAAAATGACGGTATCGCGGGTGATCAATCATCCTGAGACGGTGACGGATGAGCTGAAGAAGCTCGTTCACTCTGCGATGGAAGAGCTGAACTATATTCCTAACTATGCGGCAAGGGCGCTCGTTCAAAACAGAACACAGGTTGTGAAGCTTCTCATCCTTGAGGAAATGGATACGACAGAACCTTATTACATGAACCTGCTGACCGGGATCAGCCGGGAGCTGGACCGCCATCATTATGCATTGCAGCTTGTGACAAGGAAATCTCTCAATATCGGTCAATGCGACGGGATTATTGCGACGGGTTTAAGAAAAGTTGATTTTGAAGGCGTGATCAAAGCTTTTGAAAAGCCGATTGTCGTTTTTGGGCAAAACGAGATGGGCTATGATTTTATCGATGTGAACAACGAAAAAGGCGTTTATATGGCAACCCGCCACGTCATGGGCCTCGGAAACAGGAATGTCGTCTTTTTCGGGATTGATTTGGATGAGCCTTTTGAACGATCAAGGGAAAAAGGATACTTACAGGCAATGAATGAAGGATCAAAAGAAGCAAGGGTGTTCCGAATGGAAAACAGCTCAAAAAAAAGCGAATGTCTGGCGAAAGAGCTGCTGGCATCTCTGGAGGGGCCGGCTGCGTTTGTCTGCGCTTCCGACCGCATTGCACTCGGCGTCATCCGTGCGGCACAGTCGCTGGGGAAGAGAATTCCCGAAGATACGGCAGTCACCGGATATGACGGCGTTTTTCTCGACCGCATTTCATCGCCCCGCTTGACAACGGTCAGACAGCCCGTCGTTGAAATGGGGGAAGCATGTGCAAAAACGCTGCTGAAAAAAATAAATGAAGGCGGAGCCCCTCAAGGAAATCGATTTTTTGAGCCTGAGCTGATCGTGCGGGAATCGACTCTGTAAGAGCATGATTCTGTTACCGTTAACAGGATGAAAAAGATTGTTCCTCTGATTACGGCATGATAATTTCAACGTGTGGCCGGTCAGCATAAATCGGAAATGCAAAGGAGGAAAACGAATGGAATATGCAGCAATACATCATCAGCCTTTCAGCTCTTATGCCTATCCTTATGACGGGAGGACACTGCATATCAAGATCCGCACGAAAAAAGGCGATGCCGATGAAGTCCGGTTGATTTGGGGCGATCCTTACGAGTACGCGGCAGAAGAGGATGCGAAGGCCGGCAGGTGGCTGTCAAAAGAGCAGCAGATGAAAAAAATCGCCGTAACAGAAGCGCATGATTATTGGTTTATTGAAGTGGCGCCGCCGCATAGGCGGCTGCAGTACGCTTTTGCTTTAAGGGGAGCCGGTCAGGAGGATATTTTTTACGGAAGCCCTGGCGTCTGTCCGTATAACGAAAAAACGCTGGCGGCGATTCACCATTATTTTAAATTTCCGTTTGTTCATGAAATTGATGCGTTTCAAGCACCCGAATGGGTCAAATCAACGATTTGGTATCAAATTTTTCCGGAGCGTTTTGCAAACGGCAGAGAAGACCTGTCACCGGAAAATGCTTTGCCCTGGGGAAGCAAGGACCCGGACGTACACGATTTTTTCGGCGGGGATTTGCAGGGGATCATCGACAAGCTCGATTATTTGGAGGACCTGGGGGTTAGCGGCATCTATTTGACCCCGATCTTTTCCGCGCCTTCCAACCATAAATACGATACGTTGGATTACTATTCGATCGATCCGCATTTCGGCGATCCGGAGCTTTTCCGTACGTTGGTCGATGAGCTTCACGGCCGGGGGATGAGAATCATGCTTGATGCCGTTTTCAATCATATCGGCAGCGCTTCGCCGCAGTGGCAGGACGTCGTGAAAAACGGCGAACGATCACGCTATAAAGACTGGTTCCACATTCATTCTTTTCCCGTCGAAGAAGGCCGTTATGATACGTTTGCGTTTACGCCCGACATGCCGAAGCTCAATACCGCCAATCCGGATGTTCAGTCGTATTTGCTTGATATTGCGCTGTACTGGATCCGCGAATTTGACATTGACGGCTGGCGTTTAGACGTGGCAAATGAAGTCGATCACGCTTTTTGGAAGAGATTCAGGCAAGCCGTATCTGCCGAAAAGCCGGACGTGTATATTTTGGGGGAAATCTGGCATTCAGCCGAACCTTGGCTTAGAGGAGACGAATTTCATGCGGTGATGAATTATCCGTTTACAGAGCCGATGATACAGTATTTTGCGGACCGGGCGATTCTTCCATCGGAAATGGCACACCGTATAAACGCGCATTTGATGAACGGGATGCAGCAGGTCAATGAAGCGATGTTTAATTTGCTTGACAGCCACGATACAGGACGGATTTTGACCAGGTGCCGCCATGATGAGAAAAAGGTGCGGTCTTTATTGGCCTTTATGTTTGCCCAGACAGGTTCTCCGTGCATCTATTACGGGACGGAAATCGGGCTTGACGGCGGACATGATCCATTATGCCGGAAGTGCATGGTGTGGGAAGAAGACAAGCAAAACAAAGAAATGCTTGCGTTTATGAAGCGGCTGATCGCATTGCGCAAACGGGAGAATGCGTTATTCACTTACGGGCGCCTCGAGTGGAACGTGCTGGATGATCAGCGGGACTTTATCAGTTTTTCGCGGGTTGACGGCGACAAAAAACTTATTTTTTTCTTTCATCAAGGGAGCGATATCCGCAGCATCAGTTTGCAGGATAATGTCGAAGCGCATCAGAAAATATACGATGCCTGGACAGAAAAGCCGCTTCAACATACAGATGTGATTGACATTCATCCGGGGGAGTTTTTTATTTTGGGCGCAGTGTAATTCTGTTACCGGTAACAATCCGAAAGCTGTTGTAACCGTTTTCTATCGAGGATTACAATGATGACAGATTCTTGATAGAAGGGGGAAAAAAGATGGCACATGTAAAAAAAGGTTTGGCATTATTGTTTGCGTCAGTTCTTGTCTTTACTCTTGCGGCTTGTTCAGGTTCGAAGGATGCGGCGGGGTCTGACGGAAAAAAAGTGCTGACCGTGTCTGTTGAAGAAACGTATAAAGATTACGTCGAAAGCATCAAAGCGGATTTTGAAAAAGAAAACAATGCAACAATCAAAATCGTGGAAAAACCGATGTTCGATCAGTTGGGAGCGCTTCCTCTTGACGGTCCGGCAGGAAATGGGCCTGATGTCATGCTTGCCGCATACGACCGCATCGGCGGCTTGGGCCAACAGGGGCATCTGCTTGACATCGAACCGTCTGATACAAAAAGCTTCGGCGATAAAGAAATGCGGCAGGTGACCATTGACGGCAAAGTGTACGGGATGCCGCTAGTCATCGAAACACTCGTCTTATATTACAACAAAGATCTGCTGAAAGCCCCGCCGAAAACGTTTCAAGACCTTGAGAATTTAGCAAAAGATCCGCGGTTTTCTTTTTCCTCTGAAAAAGGAAAATCAACAGCCTTTTTGGCAAAATGGACCGATTTTTACATGTCATACGGTTTGCTGGCCGGCTACGGCGGCTATGTATTCGGCAAAGACGGCACAGATTCCGGAGACATCGGGCTCAACAGCAAAGGAGCCGTAGAAGCGGTGGAATATGCGGGGAAATGGTTCAGGGAATATTGGCCGAAAGGCATGCAGGACAACTCAAGCGCCGACGATTTTATTCAGCAAACGTTTATGGACGGCAAAGCAGCGGCTGTAATAGGAGGGCCTTGGTCTGCTTCAAATTATAAGGAGGCCGGGTTGAACTACGGGGCAGCCAAAATACCGGCATTGCCCAATGGAAAAGAGTACGCCCCGTTCGCCGGCGGTAAAGGCTGGGTGGCATCTAAATACACAAAAGAACCCGAACTCGCGAAAAAATGGCTTGAATATGCTGCAAACGATCAAAATGCTTACCATTTTTATGAGGAGACAAACGAAGTTCCGGCCAATTTGGCTGCAAGGAAAAAGGCGGACAAGCAAAAGGATGAGCTGACGTCTGCCGTCATTAAACAATATGAGACCGCAACTCCGACCCCGAATATTCCGGAAATGGCCGAAGTATGGACAGGCGCGGAAAGTTTGATTTTTGATGCAGCGTCAGGAAAAAAATCAGCACAGCAATCAGCGGATGATGCTGCGGGTGTCATCAAAGAAAATATTAAGGAAAAGTATACGAAATAAAACGGCGGGTAAGCGTCCGGAAGAAAAAGAGGGCGGGAAAACATGAATAAAGACCATACACTTGCAAAACAGCGCCGAAAAGCGGTGCTTTTATCGATCATTCCAGGGGCCGGGCAGACCGCGAACCGTCAATTTTCAAAAGGGATTCTTTTTTTCGTCATCACAGGATTGTTTGCTTGTGAATTAGGCGTGTTCGGCATTCGCGCGCTTGCCGGCTTGATCACTTTGGGAAGCGCTCCAGGAGAAGACCACTCGCTGTTTCTGCTGATAGAAGGCACGCTGCAACTGATTGTGACGCTGATGTTTTTGATGTTTTGGGCCTTCGCGATTTACGATGCACAGAAGACCGCCGCGATGAAATCGGCGGGCCTGAAGATTAACAGGACGGCCGGGGATATGATCAAAAATGCGTGGGATCAGGGGTTTCCGTATTTATTTACGCTGCCGGCCTACATCATGATGATATTTGTCATTATATTCCCCGTTTTGGTGACGCTGTTTATCGCTTTTACAAACTACGATTTTTATCATATTCCGCCCGGCAGCCTCATTGACTGGGTGGGGTTTAAAAACTTCTTGAATATATTCTTTCTCGGCTCCTACCGGGAGACATTTGCCGATGTACTCACCTGGACGGTCGTATGGACGATCTGTGCGACAACGCTGCAAATCGTTCTGGGCATCGTGACGGCGCTTATCGTCAATCAGGACTTTATTAAAGGCAAACGGGCCTTTCGAATGATTTTCTTGCTGCCGTGGGCGGTTCCGGCTTTTATTACGATTATGAGCTTTGCCAACATCTTCAACGACAGCGCAGGAGCCATGAACACGCAGGTGATACCGTTGTTGAATCATCTGCCATTTGTGGAGCTGTCCGCGATCCCGTGGAAGACCGATCCGTTTTGGACGAAGACGGCCCTCATTATGATTCAGACATGGCTTGGGTTTCCGTACATTTATGTCATGGTAACGGGCGTGCTTCAGGCGATTCCGGGCGAGCTTTACGAAGCGGCAAAAATAGACGGGGCGACTTTTATTCAGCGCTTTCGGCATATTACATTGCCGATGATTTTATTTGCGACAGCGCCCGTGATGATTACCCAGTATACCTTTAACTTCAATAATTTCTCGATCATCTACTTATTCAATGAGGGAGGTCCGGGCAGCGCGGGAGCGGGCGCGGGGTCAACCGATATTTTAATTTCCTGGATCTATAAGCTCACGACAGGCACATCGCCGCAGTACTCGGTCGCGGCTGCCGTCACGCTGTTGATTTCTTTCATTGTCATTGGTGTTTCCCTGATCGCTTTCAAGAAATCGAATGCCTTTGGCAATGAGGAGGTGATGTAGATGAAAGGGATGTTTGAAAACGCGCGGCGTGCAATGACTCTCAATAAAATCTTCACCTATTTATTTTTGATCCTTTTAAGCGTTGTGATTATCTATCCGCTGCTGATCACGGCCTCATCTGCATTTCGCGTCGGAAATGTCGCGGCTTTTCGGCTCGATTTTTCGGGCTCCTGGACTTTAGATCATTTTAGGCGGCTGTTTGAAGAAACGCTTTATCTTCATTGGTACGGCAACACACTTGTCATCGCCCTGTCGGTCATGGTGCTGCAGGTAGCCGTCGTGACGATTGCCGGCTATGCTTACAGCCGCTACCGGTTTGCCGGCAGAAAAAAAAGCCTTGTCTTCTTTTTGATCATTCAAATGGTGCCGACGATGGCGGCGCTGACCGCTTTTTATGTCCTCGCCATGCTGATAGGTGCCCTTGATCAATACTGGTTTTTAACAGCGATCTATATCGGCGGCGGGATTCCGATGAACACGTGGCTGATGAAAGGCTATTTTGATACCGTACCGAGAGAAATCGATGAAGCGGCACGGATTGACGGAGCAGGGCATCTCAGAATTTTCGCCTCGGTTGTCCTGCCGCTGGTCAAACCGATGCTTGCAGTGCAGGCGCTCTGGGCGTTTATGGGCCCGTTCGGGGACTATTTGCTGGCAAAGTTTCTGCTTCGTTCGCCGGAAAGAATGACCATCGCCGTCGGCTTGCAGTCGTTCATATCGAACCCGCAGCAGCAAAAAGTCGCCCTGTTTGCAGCCGGAGCGATCCTTGCAGCACTGCCGATCTGCGTCTTGTTCTTTTTTCTGCAAAAAAACTTTGTGTCCGGTTTGACAACCGGCGGAACGAAAGGATAGATCCATGGAGAAACATGACCGCTTCATCATCCGCTTCCTTAAAGCAGCTGCATCTCCATCCGGCGCCTGCCGCTGCAGAAGGACATTCAACTGGCTGCATATCTTGTTTCTCTTTAGTTTTTTGACGGCTTGCCTGATGGCGCCGTTCGCCATTTCGTTTGCGAAGCTCGAGCGCTTCAATGTCAGGTCTTTTTTGCCGTCAGTGATCCAAGATGTCAATGACCGCTTTGCCGAGCGGTTAAAGGGCTATCAATTGAAAAGCGGAAAGCTGACAGGAGGGGAAACCGGCTTTTATGAGGTGGAGGGACGGACATTGCTGGCGGTCGATCTGAAGCATCGGTTTAAGACAAGCGGTGAAAACGGGCATCTTCACATTAAAGGCTATGATAACGCGATCATCTTCCAGCCTGATCGCCTGATCATCAGCGATCAAAACGGCACCGGGTTTTCCGTCCGTTATGGCAAAAGGGATGTGAAAGATATGAATCTGTACGATTTGGAGAATATGATCGGCGAATTGTGGCTTGCCCAGTATAAGCCGATGATCATGCTGCTGGCATTTTCGGCGATTTTGATAAGCCGGTTGTTATTAACGGGTATTCTTGCCGGGGGTTTATGGATCACAAAACGATCAAAAATGACCGGTATTGCGTCATTCAAAGAAGCAGCCGCTCTAGCTGTGAGCTGTTCAGCCATTCCGGTATTTGCCGCAGCTTTAGCCGGCCTGATTCATTTTGACTTTATCACCGTGCTGTTGATCGATACGTGCGGCGTCATCTTGATGATCTCGCTTGCATGCGGACGCTTGTGGAAAACCCGAAATCTACACTCAGGAGGAAACCATGGCAATTCAGCGGCTATTTGAGATTGACGAATGGAAAATCAAGACAAACACATTTCAAAAGGAACATAAACGGCTCCAGGAAAGCTTGACATCTATCGCCAACGGCTATATGGGAATCAGGGGGAACTTTGAAGAAAGTTATTCAGGAGACAGCCATCAAGGCACATATATTGCAGGGGTGTGGTTTCCTGACAAAACGCGCGTCGGATGGTGGAAAAACGGCTATCCGGAATATTTCGGGAAAGTGATCAATGCGATGAATTTTATCGGCATAGACGTATATATAGACGGGGAAAAAATCGATCTCTATCAACACCCGGTCGAATCGTTTGCATTAGAACTCGATATGAAGGAAGGGATACTGCGGAGAAGCGCGGTCGTCAGCATCCGGGATAAAACTGTCAAAATCGGGTCTGAGCGGTTCTTGAGCCTTGCCGTAAAAGAGCTTTGTGCGATTCATTATGAAGCAGAGTGCCTGACCGATGAAGCTGTTATCACGCTTGTGCCTTACCTTGACGGAAACGTCGCAAATGAAGATGCCAACTACCAGGAACGGTTTTGGCAGGAAGCAGCGAAAGGGGCAGATTCCCACCGCGGCCATTTGGTAACAAAAACGATCGACAATCCGTTTGGCACGCCGCGTTTTACCGTTTCCGCCGCGATGGCAAACGTGACAAAAGGCTTTGTCAGCGAAAGCTGTAAAACGGCCGGCATGTATGCGGAGAATCGCTATAGGTATGAAACGAAGCCGGGAACGAAAGCTTCTTTAACAAAATTCGTAGCCGTGACGACTTCCCGCGATTTTCCGGAAGCAGAGCTTTTGTCAAAAGGCAGGGAGCTCTTGGCGGATATTGTTGACGGGGGCTATGAAGAAGCAAGGCGGAGGCATATCGATCAATGGAAGGAAAGGTGGGAAAAAGCGGATATCGAAATTAAAGGAGATGATGAACTCCAGCAAGGAATCCGCTACAACATCTTTCAATTATTCTCGACATACTACGGGGATGATTCGCGGCTGAATATCGGGCCAAAAGGATTTACCGGCGAAAAATACGGAGGAGCCGCGTATTGGGATACCGAGGCATATGCCGTCCCGATGTATTTGGCCACAGCCGATCCGGAGGTGACAAAAAACCTGCTGCTGTACCGCTATCACCATTTGGAGGCTGCCAAGCGAAACGCCGCCAAATTGGGGATGAAAGGGGCTCTTTACCCGATGGTGACCTTCATCGGCGACGAATGCCACAACGAATGGGAGATCACCTTTGAAGAAATTCACCGCAACGGCGCGATTTGCTACGCAATCTACAATTATATCAATTATACGGGCGACAAGGACTATATGAAAGAATACGGGATAAACGTTCTCGTGGAAGTAAGCAGATTTTGGGCCGACCGCGTCCATTTTTCGAAACGAAAAAATAAATATATGATTCACGGCGTCACAGGGCCGAACGAATACGAAAACAATGTCAACAACAACTGGTATACCAATTTGATTGCAGCCTGGACGCTTGAGTATACGCTTGAAAATCTGGCCGGCCTTCCGGCGGAAAAACATAGACAGCTAAAGGTGCGGGAAGATGAAATCGAGACATGGAAGGATATTATCGAGCGGATGTACTATCCGTACAGCGAAGAATTAAACATTTTCGTCCAGCATGATACGTTTTTGGATAAAGAGCTGCAGACGGCGGATGATTTGAATCCGGATGAACGGCCGCTTTATCAGCATTGGTCATGGGACAAAATTCTCCGCTCCAGTTTTATTAAGCAGGCCGATGTTCTTCAGGGAATGTACCTTTTGAATCACCGCTTTACATTGGAAGAAAAACGGCGCAACTTTGAGTTTTACGAACCGATGACCGTCCATGAGTCAAGCCTTTCCCCTTCTGTTCACGCAGTGCTCGCAGCCGAACTGCAAATGGAGAAAAAAGCGCTTGAACTCTATAAACGGACAGCCCGCCTTGATCTTGACAATTACAATCATGACACAGAAGAAGGGCTTCACATCACATCGATGACGGGAAGCTGGCTCGTCATCGTCCAAGGGTTTGCCGGCATGCGCGTAGCGAATGAGACGCTCTCATTTGCCCCGTTTTTGCCGGAAGAATGGAACGGGTACTCGTTTAAAATCAATTACCGCAACCGGCTGATCCGGGTTGCAGTAGCGGAAGAACGCGTCGTTTTTGACCTGTTAAAAGGGGACCCTCTGCAGATGACGGTTTATCAGAAGCCGATTCTTTTGAACGGACGATATGAAGGGAGGACGCCTGATGAGAGAATGGTGGAAGGAAGCTGTCATTTACCAAATTTACCCGCGCAGTTTCTATGACTCAAACGGAGACGGATTCGGAGATTTGCAGGGAATCATTCAAAAGCTGGATTATATCAAAACCCTGGGGGCGGATGTGATCTGGCTGAGCCCGGTGTTTGATTCTCCGCAGGATGACAACGGCTATGACATTCGCGACTACCGGCGCATATACGAAAAGTTCGGGACGAACGAAGACATGTTTCAGCTCATCGATGAAGTGCATAAGCGCGGCATGAAAATCATCATGGACCTCGTCGTCAATCATACGTCTGATGAGCATGCCTGGTTTGCCGAAAGCCGCAAGTCCAAGGACAATCCGTACCGCGATTATTATTTTTGGAGAGATCCCAAACCGGACGGCTCAGAGCCCAACAATTGGGGATCGATCTTCTCAGGATCGGCGTGGACGTTCGATGAGCAGACGGGCCAGTATTATTTGCACTACTTTTCGAAAAAACAGCCTGATCTAAATTGGGAAAACGAAGACGTCCGCCGGGAAGTGTATGATCTCATGAGGTTTTGGATGGATAAAGGCGTCGACGGCTGGCGGATGGATGTGATCGGCTCGATATCCAAATACACCGATTTTCCCAGCTATGAAACAAATGACAGCAGCAGGTACATCGTCGGCCGCTATCATTCAAACGGCCCCCGCCTTCATGAGTTTATTCAGGAGATGAATCGTGAAGTGCTGTCCCGTTACGACTGTATGACCGTCGGTGAAGCAAACGGCTCTGATATTGAAGATGCGAAAAAGTATACGGACGCTGACAGGCAGGAGCTGAATATGATCTTTACCTTTGAGCATATGGATATTGATACAGAGAGTCATTCGCCTAATGGAAAATGGCAGATCAAGCCGTTTGATCCCATTGCATTAAAAAAGACGCTGACCCGCTGGCAGACCGCGTTAATGGATGTCGGCTGGAACACCCTGTATTTTGAAAATCATGATCAGCCCAGAGTGATTTCCCGCTGGGGCAATGATGGCATCTTGCGAAAACAGTGCGCCAAAGCTTTTGCCACGGTCCTTCACGGCATGAAAGGTACGCCGTTTATCTACCAGGGAGAAGAGATCGGCATGGTCAACGGCGATTTTTCGCTTGATATGTATGATGATCTCGAAATAAAAAACGCGTATCAGGAACTGGTCGTTGAAAATCAAACGATGTCAGAAGAAGGGTTTTTAAAAGCCGCGGCGAAAAAAGGAAGGGATCATGCAAGAACGCCGATGCAATGGGATGACAAAAGGCATGCGGGATTCACGGACGGCGAGCCGTGGCTGACCGTCAACCCCCGCTATAAAGAGATCAATGTGAAAGAGTCGTTGGCTGACCAAGATTCGATTTTCTATTATTATCAAAAGCTCATTCGGCTGCGGAAACAGCACAAGGTGATCGTATATGGGGATTATCGGCTGATCCTTGAGGATGATCCGCAAATATTTTCCTATATTCGCGAATATGAAGGGGAAAAGCTGTTGGTCGCCGTCAATTTGTCGGAAGAAAAGGCAATGTTTGAAGCGCCGAAGGAACTCCTTGATGAGCCGTGGAAAATGATTTTATCAAATTATTCGCGGGACTTGGCCGGCATGCACGATATGTGCCTGCAGCCCTATGAGGCTTTTATGTACATTACATCGAAGGAAACGCGATCATGAAAGCCGTCATATTCGATTTGGACGGCGTGATCACGGATACGGCGGAATATCATTTTCTCGCCTGGAAGCGTTTAGCGGAACAACTGCATATTCCATTTGACCGCAGTTTTAACGAAAGTTTGAAAGGGATCGGCAGACAGCAATCGCTTGACAACATCCTCACACGCGGCGGTGCAGCGTCTACGTTTTCGACAGCGGAAAAGCAGGCTCTCATGCGCCAAAAAAATCAATATTACCAAAAGCTGATCGAAAATCTTGCGCCGGGGGACCTATTGCCGGGAATCGAGAAGCTTCTTAGCGAGCTGAAAGGTGAACATATCCAAATCGCTTTAGCTTCTTCCAGCCGTAATGCCCCTGCCATTTTAAAACGCTTGGGGATCTCCGGCGATTTTCAAGCCGTCGTGGACCCGGATACGATCGAAAAGGGAAAACCCGCTCCCGACATCTTTTTAACAGCCGCTGGGCTTCTCGGCGTCTCCCCGGCAGAATGTGCGGCGATAGAAGATGCTGAAGCGGGGATCGCCGCGATCAAATCAGCGGGAATGTTCGCGGTCGGGGTCGGTGATGAACGATCCATGCACGCTGCTGATCTGATCGTCAGCCGGACGTCGCAATTATCGTTTCATTTGCTGTATAGCGGGTGGAAACGCCAGCAACAGAAAGGAGCTAATCGCGCGTGAATCTGAAAAGATTCAGCTCTCCGGAAGAGTTTTTAAAAACGGTTGAACATAAGCTGTTAGAGAATGAAGCGGTCAACAATTTGCCGATCGGCATCCTTTACGGTTTGAAACGGCGGCCGGATGTTGACGCCGTTTTGCTGACGGCGGAAAACGGTGAATTTGATGAATAAGCAAAAAGCTGATGTTCATCAGCTTTTTGCTATTTTCTGATCAGCCGTTTATGAACCACTTTGATGCGATCTCCTTTGTGCACGCTGTCATATTGCTTTTTCGAAACGAGAACGGCTTTTTCGCCGCCGTGTTTTCCACTATGATGAGCCAGTACCTTTTTTCTCTTGGCTGTATGATGTCTTTCTCTCTTATCCCGACAGTTTGCAGCATGCTTTTTTGTTCAGCGGAAAACCCTTTTGAATGGGAAACCATCCAATACGGAAAGTAATAATTGAAGAAAGCCGCCCCTGCGGGATTTTGATCGATCGTGTGCTTCATGCTTCCTTTATACAGCGCAGTTGCCGGCAGCGTTTTTTGCAGACTGTTTCTGAGAGCTGTCCCCCCGTTTTTAGACGACCTTTTCAGCAGATAGCCCTTGCTTGCGGCTTGTTTCATATAGGTGCGGGCGCTTTTATGAACAGAGCCCGCCCGGCTTTTTGAAGAGGCGCTGTGTGCCGCTGTGCTCGGAGATTTTGACGGGCTGTTGCCGCTTGCGGCCTCCGCCTGATCGGCCCCTGAAAACATGGCCAACATGAGACCCGCGGTCAGCAGCCGGAAATACTTCATCATTTACCATCACCGCTTTTTTGTTCTACCTTATCCTTCACTACGCCTTCAAGGGGCTCCTGGTCGTACTTCATATACGGCGGCCTGTAGATGAATGCTTTATCATCGCGGATTTTCATATACGGCTGCTCGATATCTTCAACATTTTCAACGTATTTTTTAAACGTTTTCGTTTTTTGTTTGCCGTTTTCCATATAGGAGACTTTCATTTCCGGGGCGCTGTCTGATTCGCTGTCGTTCACATAGTCAAACCAGACGAGGTCGTATTTTTTTATGGACTTGTCCTGGTTTACTTCCCTTGAACGCTCCTCGCTGCTGTCGTCGCATCCCGATATGAAAAGGGAAGCGACTGAGATGACCAAACTGAATAAAATAACTCTCGATTTTGTCATTTTTACCATCCTGTCTATCTATTTTTCTCTTTTTATACGATCAAAACTCATATGAGTGTCAATTTTTATATCGGATTTTTCAGTGCAAAGTATATGTAATATTTGCCGTTCAAACGTAATCAAACTGTAAAAGAGCTTGTCTCTGAAACAAGGTATAATCTGAATGTCAGAAAAAAAACCCATTCACGGAGGATATCTTTATTATGAAGAAAATACTCTTTTCATTTTTTGTTTTAGCGGCCAGTTTACTAGTTGCATTCAATTTTGGCGGTGAAGCGAGCGCTAAGACAAAAAAAGTCAGCGGCTATATTACATGGTATAATGGAGTCGGAAAAATCGGCGCTGACGGCAAAAGGCTGGGCCATTGGGATTGTGCTACAAAAATGGGCTTCGATGTTCCGAGAAAAGGAACGAAAATAAGAGCATATTCAAAAGCGAAACCGAAGAAAGCCATCACGGTATATAAATACGATGTCGGCAGACTTCCGGGCGCTGTTTTGGATGTAAGCCCAAAAGCCTTTAGAGCTTTAGGATATTCAACAAGCAAAGGCAAAGTTGCCGGACACTATACATACAAAAAATAAACAAACGGAAGCAAGAAAACAGGTTTTCTTGCTTCTTTATATTGGCGGAGAGTAAAATATGAAAAAAATTATTACGATCATTGTAGCGGCGGCAATCGTGCTGGCTGCCGGTATTTTTGCAGTCATCCATTTTTCGGCTCCGAAAAAGGAGCAAACACAGTCTGATCGTCCGGACCTACTCGTATCGATGACAGACCAAAAGCTAATGACCTCTTATTATAAAAATAACAAAGTGCTGTACAAGGAAAAAATGACGGACTATCCTGCGTCCGCATTGGACCGGAAACACAATATCCTGTATTATACGAACACGGACGAAAGCGGCGTCAAGCGCCTGATCAAGCTTGAGTTGAAAACAGGCAAAAAAACGACGCTGTATTCCGGTAAGGAGTACGTCGACGAGCTAAGCTTGTCCAAAGACGGCTCAAAGCTGTTCATGCGTTATAATCAGCCGGAAGAACGAAATTTTCATCTTGCGTCCTTTGATCTGAAAACGAAGTCCTTTACCGTGATCTATCCGAAGCTGAGTGACAAGGATGAGACCGTGAGTTTCTATCAATACGATCAAAACAGCGGCAAATCTGTCCTTCTGCATTATTCCGAGTCGGAAGACTATAAGAAAACCGATGAGGCGAACAGCAAGGGAATCGATCCGGAACCGACGAATATGCGCATTTCTTTAGCCGATGAGAAACACGAGAAGGAAATCAAAACGATCGCGAAATTTATCAATGACATTGCGATTTCGCCTGACGGAAAGACGATTGTCTTTACCGCGACAGATGCGGAAGGCGAAAAAACGGCGATCTGCGAGCTGGATCTCGAGACGAAAAAATACCAATCAATCATTGCAAACGGGCGCGATTTCACATTGATCGACTCAGCCGAGCCGCAGTTTTCAAAAGACGGGAAAACGATCTATTTCCTTGCTGAAGCAAAGGGAGCAAAGGTTTTGAAAGATGACGCGGGAAACGAAGCAAACGTGCGAACGATTTTCGCCTATGATAGGGATACAAAAAAAGTGAGCAAAGAATGGGAGCAATCAAACGGAATCATCAATGGTTTTACCGTTCTGAATTAAAGGCGGACATCAGCCGGCAGCGTCTGTTCCAGACAGCTTTGCCGGCTGATTTTTTGCGGAGGTATAAGTGTGTCCGTTTCCGGCGCCGGCTGACTGCTTGTCCCTTATTTCTTTATAGACGGACGAATAAAAGCCCTTGAACTTCGGGGAAAAAAAGAGTTTGAGGCAGAGGCGGCGGGCTGCCCGGAATATGGACAGTCCGGAGCTTAATAGTATGGGAAAGGGTATAAAGAGGTCATCATTGAAAACGGGAAAACCGCTCTTCTAAACCTGCGGTACGACCTCATCGGCAATCCGTTCCCGCCGTAAAGCTGCTTTTCTTCCGTTACTTTTTCAGGCACGTAAACGGTTGCCTCCCGCCGGCCGGCGCTTTCGAGGATGCCGTGAACCGAACGCCCGTCCTTTAATTTCAGCACGACATGGTAATGCATATACTTGCGGCAAAGGTTGTGCAAAGATCTATCATGATCATGGGGCATTGAGGTCTGAACATCTTTGGGGACGCTCATGGCTGTTTCATCTCCTTTACCATCATAATATTCACCGATTGGATGATTGTTCCAAAGGACGACAAAAAGAAAAAGCCGATTATGCAGTGTCAATCGGCTTCATTCAAACATTCTCAGCACTTCTTTCTCCGGCATTTGAAGCGGTCATCGTCATCATCGGAAAAACACTTTCTTTTTCTGCATTTGAAGCTGTCGCGGTCTTCGCTGTCGCTGTGACTGTCACTGTCATTGCCATCATCGGAAGGACGGTTCTCCGGGGGATCAAGCGCCCTCCACCCGTTGTTCCGCCTGCGTTTGTAAGGGTCATAATTGTCGTACTCATCGTAGTCGTACATGTTCACAATCACCCGCCTTTTATTGGTTATGATAATTTATTACAATGGCAATGTGTTTGCCTGTGCATTTATAATGGTTTTATATGCTTCGTAAACACCTTAAAAAATTACAAAAAGAATGAAAGGAAATAACAGGATTTTCGTACCGGAAACGCTAATTTAAATATAAAGCATGAAAGATGCGGGACTGGTATGATATAAGAGAGGAAGTTCCCGCGTAACGCGCTGATAAAAAAACTGATATTGCAGATACAAAGGAGAGTAAAAATGAAGAATAATAGAAAAAAAGAGATTATCTCATGGATCAGGACGCTTCTTATTGCGGGGGCCATCGTTGCTGCCTGCCGCTATTTTCTGTTCACCCCGTCTACCGTTTTAGGAGACTCCATGTATCCGACATTGCAAAACGGAAATATGGTCATGGTCAGTAAGATCAGCGAGATTAACCGGTTCGATAAAATCATCTTTCATGCCCCGGATGCTGACGAAGACTATGTCAAAAGAGTCATCGGCCTGCCTGGGGATTCGATCGAGATGAAAAATGACGTTCTTTATGTTAACGGAAAAGCCTATGATGAGCCGTACTTAAAGCAAAACAAAAAGGAGCTGACAGGCGGTAAACTGTTAACGGACGATTTTACGCTGAAAGAATTAACGGGCGAATCAAAAGTGCCGAAAGACAGTTTATTCGTCATGGGAGATAACCGCCAAAACAGCAGAGACAGCCGTTATTTCGGATTTATTTCAAAATCGTCTGTCGTCGGAAAAGTTGAATTTCGCTATTTTCCATTCAATGAAATCGGCGGAATCGATTAAGGAAAGAAAAGACTTCTCATCATATATGGGAGGTCTTTTTTTGTGAGCAGGCTGTTTGAAGAGTCGTCTGCTAAAGTGAAATAATAGAAAAAACCGAGTCGAAAGGAGCTGGGGTCAAATGAAGGTGTTCATCGTCGGTGCAAATGGGCAGATAGGCAAACACTTGACCGGCATGTTAAAGGAAAGCAGCGAACATCAGGTGAGAGCGATGGTCAGAAGCGAAGAGCAGGCGGAGACGCTGGAGCGTTCGGGGATCGAGACAGCGCTTGCCAATTTAGAAGGTACTGTCCACGACATTGCGGAGGCCGCAAAAGGCTGTGATGCGATCGTCTTTACCGCCGGATCGGGCGGTAAAACGGGCGCTGATAAAACGCTGCTCGTCGATCTGGACGGTGCGGCAAAAACGATTGAAGCCGCCGAAAAAGCGGGGATTCAACGGTTTATCATGATAAGCGCTTTGCAGGCCCATCACCGGGAGAATTGGAATGAAGCGATTAAGCCTTATTACGTTGCAAAGCATTATGCGGATAAAATACTGGAGAGAAGCAGCTTAACGTATACGATCATCCGTCCCGGAGGGCTTTTAAATGAACCGGGCACAGGAAAAATAAAAGCCGCGGAAAACCTGGAGCGCGGAACGATACCGCGCGAAGACGTAGCCGCAACGGCCGCCGCCGCGCTTAGCGAAGAGCGCACATTCCGCCGGTCGTTTGATCTGCTTTCAGGAGAAACGGCTATCGCTGAAGCGATAAAAGCGATCTGATCAGGCCATGCCGGGAATCCATGATGAACGGGTTCCCGGCATTTAGAAAATAGGAATATAAATTTTCATTTTCATGTCATCAGGAAAACAGGAACGGCGAACGTCCGTCACCTCAAAATCCGGTCCTTCCCTTCTTTCGTAATTCGCATTTGGAAGCCATGTGCGATAGATGTATCTTCTTGTGTTTTGAACCAACTCAGTCCGGCCGTTTACCTCAAACATGGCATATGTTCCTCCGGGAATGTCAAGATGAACAAACGATTCCGGTATTGTTTCGGGCGGTTTCTGAACCGCTTCTCCGACGACGAATGAAAATCCGCCCTCATCCAGAAAGTTGCACGATATGCCGTATGACATATCAGGCGCTGCTTTGCCGGGGATCTGCATATAATATTCATTGGCTCCGAAATCATGATAGAATCCCGGAATGTCTGCAAAGTACTTTTCGCCGTTTAGGTCGGTATGATACTCATAACCGACAATCAGCATGCTGTCGAGATGAATGATGTTCGGTCTGGGAATCGATTCGTCTTCATTGATGCTTGTCTTAAAATCGAGGAAATTGATTTCACGCTGATCATTCAGGGCGATGCTTGTCTTGCGGTATTTGCCCGGGGTGATCCCGAAACAATTCGCAAATGCACGGCTGAAAGCTTCCTGGGAGCCATATTGAAAATCAATGGCTATGTCCAGAATGGACCTGTCGGTTTCTTTCAGCAGTCCGGCCGCTTCAGACAGCCTTCTGCGGCGAATATACTCTTGTACAGAAAAACCGGAAATGGCTTGAAAAAGCCGTTGGAAATGAAATGGCGAAAAACATGCCTTCGACGCAATGTCGGTGATCTTTAATTCGTTTTGAAGGTTTTCTTCCATAAAACGAACCGCATGTTGAATTCTTTCGTAATCGTCCACTTTATCGCAGCCTTTCAAAGTTTTCTTGCCCTTATTGTACATGATTGAAGGCTCTATTTTTTGATCATTTGTGCTTTTTGAAAAATAAAAAGCCTCCTTTTGCGGGAGGCTTTTGTTATTGAGTATGAAAATCAGTGACTTCAAGAGGCCGCATCATATCATAATCTTCATGCTCCAGTATGTGGCAATGCCATACATACCTGCCGCTGTACGGGCTGAAGGTGGCGAGAATCCGCGTGACCGATCCAGGCGGAACTTTTACGGTATCTTTCATGCCTCTTTCGTTTGCAGCCGGAGCGACGGCAGGGCCTGTAAAAATCAGTTCTCCGTTTTGCTGAAAGCGCTCTGTATCAAACGGGCGGTGGTCGAGAATGAAAAATTGAATGAGGTGCAAATGAATCGGATGAATCGCTCTTCCTGCGTTGACGATCGACCAAATTTCGGTGCTGTCGCGCCTAGGTTTCTCAGTTACGGGATCGCTCCATCGCGTATTGTTCAGGAGCAGGACGGGCCTTCCGTATTGATCCTGCGACGCACCCAATGTCAATTTTCTGATGGCGTCGATTTTTTGTTTTTTGATAAACTGCCGCTTTCTTAATATGCTTGGAATTTTGCTCGTATCCTTTTGTTTTAATGGTTTTGTCACACGGAACTGCATGATATCGGCATCGGTTTCCGGATCTGCTTCTTCTCCGCCGCAGCCGATCCGGTTTTTCAATGTGATCGTTTGTCCTTCGGCATCCGAAAAATCGACGATGATGTCGAACCTTTCAGCCGGGGCGATCGTAAGCGACTGGACTTTTACCGGCCGCTGGAGAAGGCCTCCGTCTGTTCCGATTTGATACATCGCATGGTCTGAATCGAAATACAGCTCAAATATTCTTGAATTTGAAGCGTTCAAAATCCGGAAACGGTATTTTCGCGGTTCGATTTCAGCATACGGCCACACCTTGCCATTCACTAAAATGGTATCCCCGCAAAATCCGGGAACGATCGACGGATTCGGCAGGTCGCGGGACGCGTTTTCAGGCTGCCGCGGGTAAAACAATGAACCGTCTTCATTAAGCGACTTATCCTGGATCAAAAGGGGGACCTCATATTCTCCTTTTGGTATGTTTAATGACTGTTCCTCCTTATCGCGGATAAAATATAAGCCGACAAGGCCCGCATATACATTCAGCCTCGTAATCGCCATGGCGTGGTCATGATACCAGAGAGCGCAAGCGTCCTGATGATTGGGGTATTCATACACCTCCCTTTCGAAAAACGGCCCCGTTTCTTTAAAATTCTTCGTATACCAGGCTTCCGGATAGCCGTCGCTGTCCGCCGGCGTATTTCCGCCGTGGAGATGGACGACCGTTTTCACTTCATGTTCTTCATGCCCGTCATGGTGAATCGTGTGGTCAATCGGGAGAAAGTGGTGGCGCGGCAGTTTATTCATCCATTTGACGGCGACCTTTTCGTTTTTTTTGACTTCAAACGTAGGCCCCGGATAGCTTTCGTTATAGCCGAAAAGCCTGGTAGGTTCAAGATCCCGGTGAAGCTTTTGATAAAACTCTTTCATCGTTACCTCATAATAGGTTTTTGTCTTGCTTTTTGTATGAGGTTTGATCACTTTTGGAATGGGCAGCGGGTCGACAAATTTTTCAAGCTTCATGTTTCACCTGTCCTCTATGTTCTGATAAATAGGTCAGTATATTATAAGACGGGACCTGTGTTTAGGTTCCTGCTGGGGAAAGAAATAGACGCAGGCGAAAAGAGCCTGAGTATTACGAAGAAATGAACAAGATGTTTCAAAACCATTAAATATCGTATTGAAAGCGGTTTTTAAGAGGGCGGAAGTGGAGTTTTCCCGTTTGGCGGTGTTACATTATGGGTAAGCTGAAAGCGGCTTGAAAGGAGATGTTTGGCTTGTGCCGAAAAGGATAGATTGGATCGATGTGTCAAAAGGGCTGGGAATTATTTTGGTCGTTTTAGGTCATACGCCGACGACCGATTGGCTGAAGACCTTCATTTTTTCTTTTCATATGCCGCTGTTTTTCTTTTTGTCAGGGCTTGTCTACCATGATGCGAATATGACCTTTCTTTCGTTCCTGTACAAAAAGGTGAAGACGCTCCTTCTGCCTTACTTCATATTTTCCGCCCTTGCCTATTTGTTTTGGTTTTTCGTCGAAAGGCATTTTACGTTCAGCGGCAGCTCGGACGTCGATCCGCTTGTTCCATTTAAAGGGATTTTCTATTCCATGCCTGATGATTATATGCTGACGCATAATCCGGCTCTCTGGTTTTTAACATGTCTGTTCGTTGTAGAAATGCTGTTTTTCGTAATGAGAAATTGGCTGAAGGCCCGGCATCTCGTATTTATCGTCGTGTTATGCGCCCTGCTAAGCTATTTCAATTATCAATATTTCGAAATCAAGCTTCCGTGGAATATCGAAGTGGCATTGACCGCCCTTTCCTTCTACACTGCCGGTTATTTTCTGAAACGCGATTTGCGGAACGTCAAGGATCGCAAGGCACTGCTGATCGCGGTGATTCTGTTTATTGCTGTCGGCTTTCTTCAAAGCCAGAATGTCAGGGTGGATATGAGAGCGAATGAGTACGGGAACATGGCGATCTTTTATATCACGTCATTTTTAGGGACGGCCGGCGTGATTTTTGCAAGCTTTAAGCTGCAGCATGCAGCGCCTCTTCAATTCCTCGGCAAAAATTCATTGGTTATCCTTGTCCTTCACTACCCGGTGATCCGGGCGTTAAAAGCCGTCGTTTATTACCTTATGAATGTTTCTCTTGATGAGACCTACGGTTCTGTCGTGTGGGGCGGCGTTTATACGGCTGCAACCTTGGTGATTATGGTTCCGTGCATTTTCATTTTGAACAGGTACCCGGTCTTGCTCGGAAGGAGAAGAAGATGCTGAATGAAAAGCTTTGCAGGAGATTTTGCTGCAAGGCTTTTGCCGTTATCTCCTTTATGAAAAAAAGAAATAATATTCAGAAAAGACGCGGAAGCCGTTTTGCTTTTATTCCGAGGGGCGGAAGCAATTTTTGGAAAACCTTGATGCGCCGGGTTTTATCAGGGATTGGCCGAATTGAAATATGTTTCCTCCGTTAAAAAATGTTCTATGGCGTCTATAATTCTGCAAGAAGTGAATCATGTTTCTATAGACTCACTCAAGTTTTGCTTTGTATGATTAAAAAGCGAATACACGGATGGGAAAGGAAGCTTTTTATGGAAAGGTACGACGAATTAAAAAAAGGAGAAACCGGGGCGTGGGTCAGCATTTGCGCTTACCTCGTTCTGTCGGCCGTTAAGCTGATCATCGGATACGTCTTTCATTCCGAGGCCCTCAAGGCAGACGGGCTTAACAATACGACGGATATCATTGCCTCTTTAGCGGTGCTGATCGGTCTCAGGATTTCGCAAAAGCCGCCTGATGAAGACCATCCGTACGGACACTTCAGAGCCGAGACGATCGCTTCGCTCGTCGCCTCTTTTATCATGATGGTTGTCGGGCTTGATGTGCTGTATAGTTCGGGAGAGACGTTTTTGCATCCGCGGGAAACGACTCCTGATATGATAGCGGCATGGACGGCGGTCGGGAGTGCGGCCGTCATGTTTTTGGTGTACGCCTATAATAAACGGCTCGCCGAAAAGGTGAACAGCCAGGCGCTGCATGCGGCAGCTGCAGATAATAGATCTGATGCCATCGTCAGCATCGGAACGTTTACCGGTATTTTTGCGTCGCAATTTAACCTCGCCTGGGTCGATACTTTAGCGGCGTTTATCATCGGGCTGATCATTTGCAAAACCGCGTGGGACATATTTAAAGAAGCCGCTCATTCCTTGACGGACGGATTTGATATAAAGGATATTTCGACATATAAAGAAACGATTCAAAAAGTTCCCGGCGTCGGCAGGATCAAGGATGTGAAGGCGAGATATTTGGGAAGCGCCGTGCATGTTGAAGTCATCGTAGAGGTGAGGCCTGATCTGAACATTTTGGAAAGCCACGATATCGCCGATGAGATCGAAAGAAAAATGCAGGAGGAGCACTCGATCATCCATTCCCATGTTCATATAGAACCGTTCAGAGACGGCGAAAAATAACCTTTTCCATTTTGGAAAAGGTTATTTTTATTTACATAGAAAGAGAGTTTAACCATTTAGTTGTTTTCTGCCGAAACATCGTTTATCGTAAAGTTAAATCAATTTCGAATCCGTACGCATGAGGAGGAAAAGGATGGCTTACGAAGAAACGCTGCACCCTGTTTTGGGAAAAGTAGCCGATAATATTGATAACGTAATGGTAGGAAAGAAAGATATTGCCGTATTGAGCCTGACCGCCATTCTTGCCAACGGCCATGTGCTTTTGGAGGATGTGCCCGGAGTGGGGAAGACGATGATGGTTCGCACGCTGGCGAAATCGACGGGCGCCGAATTTAAGAGAATTCAGTTTACGCCGGACTTACTGCCATCAGACGTAACAGGCGTTTCCATATATAATCCGAAAACCCTTGAATTTGAATACCGTTCAGGCCCGATTATGGGGGAGATCGTGTTGGCGGATGAAATCAACCGTACGTCGCCAAAAACCCAGTCGGCTCTGCTTGAAGCGATGGAGGAAGGGAGCGTGACCGTCGACGGTGTGACGATGCCGCTTTCTAAGCCTTTTTTTGTCATGGCTACCCAAAACCCGGTGGAATACGAAGGAACGTATCCGCTGCCTGAGGCCCAGCTTGACCGCTTCCTATTCAAGCTTCGAATGGGCTATCCGACGGTCGCCGAAGAGATTCAGGTGCTGGACCTTCAGGAAAAAAGCCGTCCGATTGAAGAGATTGAGCCGGTGATCACGAAGGATGAGCTGGCCGGCTTCCAAAAAGAGGCCGAAACGGTCTATGTGGATGCTTCCATAAAAGAATATATTGTTGACATCACACAACAAACAAGACATCATTCAGACGTCTATCTCGGCGTCAGCCCCCGCGGTTCGATCGCCCTGATGAAAGCTGCACAGGCGTTTGCTTTCCTGTATAACCGCGATTATGTTATACCGGATGATATCCAGTACCTTGCGCCTTTTACGCTTCCGCACAGAATGATATTGCGGTCGGAGGCGAAATTTGAAGGGAAGCGGCCGGAGATAGTTCTTCAGGAGATCATGGCGAAAGTGAAGGTTCCCGTTGGAAGGCGATGAGCAGATCATGAGAGTGCGCATCGGTCATATCAGGTTTTGGTGGAAGCTGTTTATTTTATTTCTTCTTTTTATATCGACGTTCTGCTATGCGATGTTTCAAGGGGGATTTGTCAGCTGGTTTTTGTTTTACGTTTTTCTTCCCTTCGTTTTGTACGCCGTCTTGTTTGCAATTTACCCGCTGAAGAAAATCGAGGCCGAACGAACGCTCAGCCGCGGACAGTTTAAAGCCGGCGATCAGCTTGAAGCCGTGATTACGATAAAGAGAAAATTTCCGTTTCCGCTTATGTTTATGATCGTTGAAGACTGCCTTCCCGGTTCTCTTTTAAAAAACGGCCATGCGCAGGGAGCGGTGAGGTTACTTTTTCCCTGGTTTCAAAAAGAAATCAAAATGGCTTATACGATCCCGTCCGTTCCGAGGGGCGATCATCGTCTGAACACGGTCAGAATCCGTACAGGCGATCCCCTGGGGCTTCTGGAAAAGGAAATATATGTGCGGCTTGAAACCTCATTTCTCGTTCTGCCTTCGTATCAAAAGATCGCGTACGATGCCAATACTGGAAGTTTTGACGATAAAGCCGGACATGCCGCAGACTTTCAGAGGCAAAACAGCCATTTGGCTTCAAGCGTGAGGGAATATCAGCCGGGGGACCGCTTTTCGTGGGTGGACTGGAAGACGTCGGCGAGACGGAACCGGCTGATGACAAAGGAGTTTGAACAGGTGAAGGGCCGGAATTTGTGCGTTTTCATGGATCGTACCCCTTCTCCTGCTTTTGAAGACATCGTTGTCTTTACGGCTTCGGTTCTGCGCGCGGCTCTTCAAAACGGGGTCTATGCAGGGCTTGTTTCGATTGGGAAAGATCGATCCTTGTTTCCGATCCGCGGCGGAGAAGATCATTTAAGAAAGCTCTTTTATCATTTGGCGCTGGCAGATTGCGATTCCCCCCATCCGTTTCACAAGCTGCTGGAGAGCGAGCTTCAGCTGCCCGATATGAGGAAGACGGCGAAATATATCGTGACAGGCCGCATGACAGCGGCGTTATCGCACGTGTTGGGAAACGCATCGAAAGACAAGGCGCCGGCCGTATTTCTCATCAAAGAAAAAGGCGGCGCTGTCTCACCGGAAGAGAATGCGGCGATTGAGCATGTAAAAGCGCGCGGAATCGAAGTCAGCGTCATTAGCGGAGAGCGCTTTTCGCATGTTTTTTTGAAAGCGAGGTGAGATGATGATGTCCAAAGAACAAAACGGCCGGATCAGTCAGCTGATTTTTTACGTTTTAACCTTTTTGCTGCTTTGGGAGTGGCTCCGCCCCCTGCAGTATTTTACCGATACGGGGCATACCTTCTTTTTTATCGTGTTTATCGCTGTCGTTTTTCTGATGACATTTTTTAAAGTTCCCTGGTTTATCAGGTTTCCGGTCAGCCTCGGTTTCATTCTGTTTGCCCTTCATTGGATATTTTACGAGGGATCATTGCTTCAACCTTCCTGGCTCGGAATGCTGGCAGGCGATGTCAATCGAAATCTGTCGTACATCTTTTCGGGGATGTGGCGGGATATGTCGCCTTTGTTTCGGACGCTGCTCTTTTTCGTCCTGCTTTGGCTGCTCGTCTACCTTCTGCACTATTGGGTGATTTATCAGCGGAGAATTTTCTTCTTTTTCATCATGACCGTCGTTTATATTACGGTGATCGATACGTTTACGCCGTTTGACGCGTCGCATGCGATCATCCGGATCGTTGTGTTCGGCTTTCTCCTGCTCGGAATGCTGTTTTTGGAGCGGATGAAGGAAAGCGAGAAGTTCAAAGCTTCTCCATCGTTATTTGCCAAATGGTTTGCCCCTCTCGTGCTGATGACGGCTGTCGCCGCGGCCATTGCAATAGCTGCGCCGAAGGCCGATCCGGTCTGGCCTGATCCGGTTCCGTTCCTCAAAACGGCGGCAAACGGCGATTTTTCTTCAGGGGGAAAAACCAAAGTCGGCTATGGAACGAATGATGAATCATTGGGCGGACCGTTTACGCAGGACGATACACGGGTGTTTTCGTGGCAGGGCAATGAAAGAAGCTATTTCAGAGTCGAAACGAAAAGCTATTACACCGGCAAAGGCTGGACTGAAGATGAGAAAGCGGGAACATCGATCAACCTTGATGATACGAAGCTTCATTATGCATGGTATGAAGACGGCGTAAAAACGCAAACGCGGAAAGTCAAGGTCGACATCAATCCGGCTTACCGCTATCACCATGTCCTTTACCCGATCGGGACGACGGACATCTTATTGGACAATTTTGTGCCGCTCGCGATGAACAGCCGAACGGAGCGGATCGTTCCGGTCGGCAAGATGGGAGCCGACGTGAAAAACCTTGGAAGCTATACAGTGACCTACCAATCTCCCGTTTTTGACGTGAAAAAACTTCAGCGCATCAGCATGGATACTGAAGGAGAATGGAGCAAAGACCATCAAAAATACTTGCAGCTCCCTGACTCCCTTCCTGAGCGTGTCAAACGGCTCGCCCATGATTTGACGAAAGATCATGACAACGTGTATGACAAAGCGAAAGCGATTGAAGATTATCTCGGGTCTTCCGAGTTTTCGTATGAGACGAAAGATGTTGCCGTTCCGAAAAATCATCAGGATTACGTCGATCAATTTTTATTTGAGACGAAAATCGGGTATTGCGACAACTTTTCAACGGCCATGATCGTGCTCTTGCGGTCTGCCGGTGTACCGGCCCGCTGGGTGAAGGGCTATACATCGGGACAGTATGCCGGAACGTCGCAGGACCGGAATCATAACGTTTATGAAGTGACAAACAACAATGCCCATTCCTGGGTCGAAGTCTACTTTAAAGGGCAGGGATGGGTGACATTTGAACCGACAAAAGGTTTTATCAATCCGGAGCAATTAGTCGAGCAGTCAAGCAGTCAGCCTGGCGATGCTTCTCATGAAGCGGCCGAAAAAGAACAGAATCATTACGGAGATCGGCCGGAGGAGACTGCCAAAGAGAAGCAAAGAAACGATCAGAAGCAGGCGCTTGATGAAAAACAAGACCGTCAACGCGCAGATGTGGAACGCTGGGACGCCGCAGGTGCGCTCAGCGGTGGAGCGGTGCTGCTTATCATCGTTGCCGCCGGGGCGTCATTTTACTTTACCCGTGCCAAATGGCTGCCGCTGGTCATTGCTTTCAGGCTGAAAAAACGGCGGGATGACGCCGTTTTCTTCAAGGCTTATGACGAACTGCTCCGCCAGCTGAAGCGAAAAGGCATGAAAAAAGAAGCGGGCCAGACGCTCCGCGAATTTGCGGAAAAGGTTGATGAACGTTACAAAACCGATGACATGACCCGGTTGACGCTGATGTATGAACGGGCTCTCTATCGGAAAGAAAATGCGAGGGAGCTTTGGCATGAATCAGTTGAGTTATGGGAAAATTTAATTAAAAGGAGATAGTCTTGACCGCTATCTTTCCTATTGTTAGAATAAGTGAATATTAAAAACCCTTATATATTCTTGCTGGCAGGCCCGGCGTCTGCCGTTTAAACAAAGCCGGGCCTTAGTCCCGCGAATGGGGGCAGGACTGCTGTATGTCTGCCGCCATTTTTTCTGTGCAAAAGACAATTTGATAAAGAGGTGACACCATGACGAAGTTAGTAAATGAAATGATTCTTGTATTGGATTTTGGAAGTCAGTACAACCAGCTGATCACTCGGCGCATACGTGAGTTTGGTGTATACAGCGAGCTGCATCCGCACACTTTGACGGCGGAGGAAATCAGGGAAATGAATCCGAAGGGAATTATTTTGTCCGGGGGTCCGAACAGCGTATATGACGAAGCATCTTTCCGCTGTGACGAAAAGATCTTTGACCTGGACATCCCGGTTCTTGGAATTTGCTATGGCATGCAGCTGATGACCCATTACCTCGGCGGCAGAGTGGAAGCGGCAAGTCAGCGTGAGTACGGAAAAGCGGACATTCACATTAAAGGCGAGCCGGATCTGTTTAAAGATCTTCCGAAAGAACAGGTCGTCTGGATGAGTCATGGTGATTTAGTTGTTGAAGTTCCGGAAGGCTTCACCGTTGATGCGACGAGCCATCACTGCCCGAATTCCGCGATGAGCAAAAAAGACAAAAAATGGTACGGCGTTCAGTTCCACCCGGAAGTCCGCCACTCCGAATACGGAAACGATCTGCTGAAAAACTTCGTTTTCGAGGTTTGCGAGTGTGCCGGAGAATGGTCAATGGAGAACTTCATCGAAATCGAAATGCAAAAAATCCGTGAAACAGTCGGCGACAAACAAGTGTTATGCGCGCTTAGCGGCGGGGTCGATTCCTCTGTCGTCGCAGTGCTGATCCATAAAGCGATCGGCGATCAGCTGACATGTATTTTCGTCGATCACGGCCTGCTCCGCAAAGGTGAAGCAGAAGGCGTCATGAAGACGTTCAGCGAAGGCTTTAACATGAACGTCATCAAAGTCGATGCAAAAGACCGCTTCCTCAACAAGCTGAAAGGTGTTTCAGATCCTGAACAAAAACGGAAAATCATCGGCAATGAGTTTATCTACGTGTTTGACGATGAAGCGGACAAGCTGAAAGGAATCGATTTCCTTGCACAAGGAACGCTTTACACCGACATTATCGAGAGCGGAACGGCGACTGCGCAGACGATCAAGTCTCACCACAATGTCGGCGGACTGCCGGAAGACATGCAGTTTGAGCTGATCGAACCGCTGAATACGCTGTTTAAAGACGAAGTTCGCGCGCTCGGCACAGAGCTCGGCATTCCTGATGAGATCGTTTGGCGCCAGCCGTTCCCCGGCCCGGGCCTTGGAATTCGCGTGTTAGGAGAAGTAACGGAAGAAAAGCTGGAGATCGTCCGTGAATCAGACGCGATCCTGCGCGAAGAAATCGCCAAAGCCGGCCTTGACCGCGACATTTGGCAATACTTCACCGTCCTTCCTGATATCCGCAGCGTCGGAGTCATGGGAGACGCGAGAACATATGATTACACAATCGGCATTCGCGCCGTCACTTCTATCGACGGCATGACATCAGACTGGGCAAGAATCCCGTGGGATGTCCTCGAAAAGATTTCGACGCGGATCGTCAACGAAGTGAAGCACATCAACAGAGTGGTGTACGATATTACCTCTAAGCCGCCTGCCACAATTGAATGGGAATAATAAAGATGCCCCGGATCTTAACGGATTTGGGGCTTTTTATTGTTGGGATAATGTTTTATTTCGATAGCTTTCCGGAGAACGCGGAGGCCGAATTGGAACATACAGTAAACGAACATAGCGGGACGTTATTTTGCATAATGTTCGCTTTTTTGTATTGTGTTTACGGTAAGATATTGTTACAATAGCATAGTAATTGAAAAAGAACTTGTCGTATAATCATGGGAATATGGCCCATAAGTTTCTACCAAGCTACCGTAAATAGCTTGACTACGCTGGTATATATTGATTTGATTTTTTAAAACATTCAGTATGAAATATGCCGTAGTCAAGCGTCCCATATCATTGGGGCGTTTTTTGTTTAAAAGCAAAGGTTTATGAAACAATAAAAACGACAGAAAATCGAGAGGAGTTACCATTTTGAAGCGTTTCTTTCAGTTTGACGAATTGGATACAAATTATCGGAGAGAAATCATCGGCGGACTGACAACCTTTTTGTCAATGGCTTACATTCTGTTTGTCAACCCGCTTACCCTTTCTCTCGCTTCAGTCACTGATTTTCCGAAAGATTTAAGAATAGATCAAGGTTCAGTCTTTACAGCGACTGCGATCGCTTCTGCCGTCGGCTGTATTTTGATGGGCCTCATCGCGAAATATCCGATTGCCATTGCTCCCGGAATGGGACTGAATGCGTTTTTTGCTTTCACCGTCGTCTTGAACATGGGGATTTCCTGGCAGACGGCTTTATCGGGCGTATTCATTTCAGGACTTATTTTTGTCGGTCTATCATTAACAGGCTTGAGGGAAAAAATCATCAATGCCATTCCGCCGGAGCTTAAACTGGCAGTCGGCGCCGGCATCGGCCTTTTCATTACATTTGTCGGTCTTCAAGGTTCGAAAATTATCGTGGCGAATCCGAGCACGCTCGTGTCTCTCGGAAACATCCACAGCGGTCCTGTGCTGCTGACGATCTTCGGAATAATCGTCACCGTCATTTTGATGGTGCTCCGGGTGAACGGAGCCGTCTTCTTCGGAATGCTGATCACGGCCGTGGCCGGTATATTGACCGGCTTGATCGATGCGCCGACAAAGATTGTCGACAAAATTCCAAGCCTTGAACCGACGTTTGGACAAGCCATCATTCATTTGCACGATATTTTTTCTTTGAATATGCTGATCGTCATTTTAACGTTTTTGTTTGTCGGATTTTTTGACACCGCCGGTACGCTGGTAGCAGTGGCGACGCAGGCGGGATTAATGAAGGAAAACAAACTGCCGAGAGCCGGCAGGGCGCTGTTTGCCGATTCGTCTTCCATCGTTGTCGGCGCCGTCCTCGGAACATCAACGACGACTTCTTATGTTGAATCAAGCGCGGGTGTTGCCGCAGGCGCAAGATCCGGTTTTGCGGCTGTCGTAACAGGAATTCTGTTTTTGTTTGCGATGTTTTTCTCTCCGCTGCTTACCGTCGTGACATCAAATGTGACGGCTCCTGCATTGATCGTTGTCGGCGTTTTGATGGTCGCTCCTCTCGGCAAAATCGACTGGACCAAGTTTGAAATCGCCGTTCCCGCGTTTTTAACGATGATCTGCATGCCACTGACGTACAGCATCGCGACCGGGATTGCGATCGGCTTTATCTTTTATCCGATCACTATGATTTTTAAAGGAAAAGCGAAAGAAGTACATCCGATTATGTACTGTTTGTTTGTGATCTTTATTCTTTACTTTATTTTCTTGAATCATTAAGCTTTTCGCGGCCGATAACTCTTGCGGGTTATCGGCTTTTTTGTGTATATCTCGAAATTAGGCGAACCGTGCAAAACTTTTCGCGTTCGTTCAGCGTTATATATAATGACCGCCAAATCTGTTTTAAAATAGTGGTTTTGCTTGACTGTTTTGCAAGGCTTAGGTAATTTATAAAAGAAATCAGTAGCGTTAGCTTTGGGCAAAGAATAGGAGTTGCTTATATGATTGATGAACAATATAAAGAAAAAAGTCGTGATGAAGATCATGAACCTGAGATAGATCAGCCGGCATCGAGAATGTCCAGAAGCTCGCGCAACGCGAGGGCGGCAAAGGAAACAGACGGAACACCGCAGAAGAAAGTCAAAACGGTTTTGCGAAGCGTAAATGCCGCTTTAGTCCGTTATTTCAGCTTTATGCTCGATGTGTTAAAGTCCCCTGTACAGGCGGCCGAAGAAAACGACCGGTCTTATTTTAAGTATTCCGTTATTTCGATGACGCTGTTAGCCGTTTTCTTTTCGCTCGGAAACTTTTATCAGCTATTGTCCGGCCGCGGCAGGGTGCTTGGATTTGGCGTGTCGGTCTCATTCATGGAAGTGTTTCTCGTCGTTTTCCTTTACTGCATGATCTTTATGTTCTGGAACATCGCGGCGATTTGGGCGGCGTCGAGGTTTTGGCTGAAGAATAAGCTGTCTTTTGCCGAAACTGCGGCCAAGTACGGCTCGCTGTTGGTTCCTTTTATCATCCCTGCCGCTCTGTGGATGGTTTGTGCGATTTTAAACATCACGACGATGACGGTGATCCTGTCGATCCTGATGTTTTTGGGAATGGTATTCGGAACGTTTATCATGATTCAGTCCATTTATGAAAAAAGCGGCAGGGCGCGGGCGGATTTAATGTATTTCGTCTTTGCCGTCCTGTTGGCCGAATTGGTATATGCCGGAGCGACATGGAAGTTCATGGTCGGCTATTTGCTGTCTTCGCTCGTTCCGGTGTAACGGGCCTTTAGCCGGTTCACATGTAGAACCGGCTTTTTTGATCATAAAATCCGAGTTGACTCATAAGAATAATAAGTATAATATAAAAACACATGTCAGTTCGGAACGGGGGGAGTAATCAATGGCCAATTTTCTCCGCAAAGCCATTTATGAAAAAAAGAAATGGCTCATCAGACAGATCGTGAAGTCAGGACGGATAGACAATACAAACGATTTATCGGCATATACGCTGACTGATCTTGAAAAGGTGCATCGTTCAGTAACGGAACATCATACAAAAAAGCGGCCGTAAGCATGATAACGGCACAGGCCAGGGCGTTTTGCAAAACGCCTTTTTTTTGTTGTTTCACAAGCTTTGAAACTTCTCTAAAAAGGGTAAACTGATCATAATTGGAACGCGATGTCAGATTGTCGAAAAATTTTGCGGTGAAGCAAGGACATTACAGGATTGTATATGCGGAATTTCTCTAGTAGAATATGATTGCTTCTGCATCTAAAGGAGGGATTGGAGTTGCTTCACACGGCATTTATCCACGCTGTGAGTATGGTTGGCATTATTCTGGTTATCAATATTATATATGTAACATTTTTAACCCTTCGAATGATACTGACATTGAAAGGTCAGCGGTATTTGGCCGCTTTTATCGGTACGATCGAAATGCTGGTCTACGTCGTCGGACTTGGGCTGGTTTTAGATAATTTAAATCAAATCCAAAACGTGATCGCCTATGCGATTGGATTTGGAATCGGAATTATCGTAGGGACGAAAATCGAAGAAAAGCTTGCACTCGGATATATTATGGTAAACGCGATTACGAAGGAGCTTGATTTGGACCTTCCGAAACAGCTCCGCGAAAAAGGGTACGGCGTCACCCACTGGGTCGTCGGCGGACTTGAAGGCGACAGAACGGCGATGCAGATTTTGACGCCGAGAAGGTATGAACTGCAATTGTACGAGACGATCAAATCGATTGACTCAAAAGCCTTTATCGTTTCCTACGAACCGAAAACGATCCACGGCGGCTTCTGGGTGAAAGCCGTTAAGAAAAGGAGAATTAAAGAGTAATGACAAAGCCGAAGAAAAAACGCTTTGAAGTGGCTGAAGGCGAAACGATCGACGCCGTGTTGAGCCGCATGCAGGAAGAAGGATATACGCCGGTGCGCCGGATGGAGGAGCCTGTGTTTAAAGAAACGGAGGAAAATGGAACGATTCAGGTTGTTCCGTGCGGAAGGAAAATTATATTTGAAGGGAAATTGACCTAAAACCGAACATTAAAACAATAAAAAATAGTATTGTTCGATAATGTCGTTGACATTATGGAAGTCCGTTGTTAAGATAAACATGACATGAAAACACGACCTCATATAATCTTGGGAATATGGCCCATAAGTCTCTACCCGATGACCGTAAATCATCGGACTATGCAGGAAAGTGGACAATAAACTGACATGGAAATCGCGAGAAGCGGACGACTGACGATTAACGCGCCATGCCCGGTTTGTGTTGCTTCCTAACATGCAATACAAAGCCGGGCTTTTTGTTTGCGATGAATTACAGCTAAAGGTGGGACAATCAAATGCAGCCTCTTGCAGGTGTTATTATGGGAAGCACATCAGATTGGGAAACGATGAAGCATGCTTGCGGCATACTAGAAGAATTAAAGATTCCATTTGAGAAAAAGGTTGTTTCCGCTCATCGGACGCCTGATCTCATGTTTGATTATGCCGAAACGGCGCGGGAAAGGGGCTTGAAAGTGATCATTGCCGGAGCGGGGGGCGCTGCCCATCTGCCGGGAATGGTCGCGTCCAAAACGACGCTGCCCGTCATCGGCGTTCCGGTGCAGTCAAAAGCGCTGAACGGACTTGACTCGCTTTTATCAATCGTCCAAATGCCTGGCGGCGTTCCGGTGGCTACCGTGGCGATCGGAAAAGCGGGAGCCGTCAATGCGGGACTGCTGGCGGCGCAAATCCTTTCCGCGTTTGATGAAAAAATAGCCCGCGTTTTGAGCGAACGAAGGGAAACGATCAGACAAACCGTGTTGGAAAGCAGTGATCAGCTTGGATAAACAAACGATTTTTCCCGGTGCGACAATCGGTATCATCGGAGGCGGCCAGCTCGGCAAAATGATGGCTGTCGCCGCAAAGCAAATGGGCTATCGCATAGCGGTCGTTGATCCCGTTCCTTCCTCGCCGTGCGGACAGGTGGCGGACCTTGAAATCACAGCGGCCTACAATGATCAAGAAGCGATCGAAAAGCTGGCGGAAGCGAGCGATGTCATCACCTATGAATTTGAAAACATCGACTATCACGCCTTTAACTGGCTAAAAGAGAATGCTTACCTGCCGCAGGGAAGCGAGCTTTTGCTGTTGACCCAAAACAGGGAGACGGAGAAAAAAGCGATCGAATCAGCCGGCTGCAGGGTTGCGCCGTACAGAATCATTCATGACCGCACAGAGCTTGAAGCGGCTGCGTCAGAGCTCGGGCTTCCGGCGGTGCTGAAGACGTGCCGCGGCGGATACGACGGAAAAGGGCAGTATGTGATCAAGGAAAAAGCCCAAATCGGAGAAGCAGCAGCGCTCCTAGAGCATGGAACGTGCATTTTGGAAAGCTGGGTGCATTTTAAAATGGAGCTGTCCGTCATCGTGACGAGATCGGTGAACGGTGAAACCGCAGTGTTCCCGGCTGCTGAAAATATTCATAAACACAACATTTTGTTTCAAAGCATTGTTCCGGCAAGAGCCGATGAGGCGATTCAGGAAAAAGCGGCTGACCTCGCCGTCCGGCTCGCCGAAAAGCTTCAGCTCGTCGGAACGCTGGCTGTTGAGCTATTTCTTACGGAAGACGGCGGGCTGCTCGTCAATGAACTTGCGCCGCGCCCTCATAACTCGGGCCATTACACGCTTGATCTTTGCGAAACAAGCCAGTTTGAACAGCATATCCGCGCCGTCTGCGGATTGCCGCTCGGCAAAACAGACCTTCTCAAAGAAGGAATGATGGTGAATCTTCTCGGCGATGAAGTGTACATGGTTCAGGAAGAGCCTGGGCTGCTGAAAGAAGCGAAGCTTTATATTTACGGAAAACATGAAGTAAAACCCGGCCGCAAAATGGGGCATATTACATTTATGAGAAAACCTGATCAGCATTGGATTCAGCAGATGACTGAAAAGTGGACTGAAAGAGATGGAGGAAGAGAACAATGATCGAACGTTATTCAAGACCGGAAATGGCCGCGATTTGGACGGATGAAAACAGGTTTCAGGCATGGCTTGAAGTCGAAATTTTGGCATGTGAAGCATGGGCGGAGCTTGGCGTCATTCCTAAAGAAGACGTCAAGGTTTTGCGCCAAAACGCGTCATTTGATATCGACCGAATTTTAGAAATCGAGAAAGACACGCGCCACGATGTCGTCGCCTTTACCCGCGCCGTGTCCGAAACGCTCGGCGAAGAAAGAAAATGGGTTCACTACGGTCTGACGTCAACGGACGTTGTCGATACCGCTCTTTCCTACCTATTAAAGCAGGCCAACGACATCCTGCTCAAGGACCTTGAGAGATTTATTGACATCCTAAAAGAAAAAGCAAAAGAGCATAAATATACGGTCATGATGGGACGCACACACGGCGTGCATGCAGAGCCGACGACATTCGGCTTAAAGCTTGCCCTTTGGTACGAAGAAATGAAGCGCAACCTGGAGCGCTTCAAACAGGCGAAGGAAGGCATCGAAGTCGGAAAAATTTCCGGTGCTGTAGGAACATACGCAAACATCGATCCTTTCGTCGAGAAGTACGTATGCGAAAAGCTCGGCTTAAAACCGGCGCCGATTTCCACACAGACGCTGCAGCGCGACAGACACGCCGATTATATGGCGGCAATTGCCCTGATCGCAACGAGCATCGAAAAATTTGCCGTTGAAATCCGCGGTCTGCAAAAAAGCGAAACGCGCGAGGTTGAAGAATTTTTCGCAAAAGGACAGAAAGGCTCATCAGCGATGCCGCATAAGCGGAATCCGATCGGCTCTGAAAACATGACGGGAATGGCGCGCGTCATCCGCGGCTACATGCTGACGGCTTACGAAAATGTACCGCTTTGGCACGAACGCGATATTTCCCATTCTTCGGCGGAACGCATCATTCTGCCTGATGCGACGATTGCGCTGAACTACATGCTGAACCGCTTCGGCAACATCGTGAAGAACCTGACCGTGTTCCCTGAAAACATGAAGCGCAACATGGACCGCACGCTCGGACTGATCTATTCACAGCGCGTCCTGCTTGCTCTGATCGACAGCGGCATGACACGCGAAGAAGCGTATGACACAGTACAGCCGAAAGCGATGGAGGCATGGGAGAAGCAGGTGCCGTTCCGCCAGCTTGTCGAAGCCGAGGAAAACATTACGTCGCGACTCACCTCTGAACAAATCGCCGACTGTTTCGACTACAATTATCATTTGAAAAACGTCGACTTCATCTTTGAGCGCTTAGGTTTGGCATAACATGAACCTCCCGCCTTATTCAGGCGGGAGAATAAGAGATGGAATATTTCCAACATTCGGGTTAGGAGGCCTTCTGTGAATATTGTGAAAAATGAACTTTTATACGAAGGAAAAGCGAAAAAGATTTTTCTTACGAATGATGACGATATTTTGTTTGTCGAGTACAAGGATTCTGCAACGGCTTTTAACGGAGAAAAAAAGGCCGAAATCGACGGAAAAGGCCGCTTAAATAATGAAATTTCGAGCATGATTTTCACGAGGCTTCATGAGAAAGGGATTGGAAATCACTTCGTGAAGAGGGTTTCTGAAACCGAACAGCTTATCAAAAAAGTGAACATCATCCCGCTTGAAGTCGTCGTCCGCAATGTCGTTGCGGGGAGCATGTCCAAACGGCTCGGCATTCCTGAAGGCACTGAGCTGGGACATCCGCTCATCGAGTTTTACTATAAAGACGACTCGCTCGGCGACCCGCTGATCACAGAAGACCATATTTGGATTTTGCAAGCGGCTGAACCCGATCAGGTGGAAACCATCAAATCGATCACAAGACAGGTCAACGAAGAGCTGCAGCAGATTTTCGCGGCGATCGGTGTCAGATTGATAGATTTCAAGCTTGAGTTCGGGCTTGATGCAAACGGCTGCGTGCTGCTCGCCGATGAAATCTCGCCGGATACGTGCCGTCTGTGGGATAAAGAAACGAATGAAAAACTTGACAAAGACGTGTTCAGACGGAATTTAGGCGGATTGACTGATGCGTACGAAGAAATATTCAAAAGACTTGGAGGCATGTAAAATGTACAAAGTGAAAGTTTATGTCAGCTTGAAAGAAAGTGTCCTAGATCCTCAGGGGAGCGCTGTCCAGCATGCTTTGCACAGCATGTCTTACAAAGAAGTTCAGGAAGTCCGCATCGGCAAATACATGGAGCTTACAATCGAAAAATCAGACCGCGACCTTGACGTTTTGGTCAAAGAAATGTGCGAAAAGCTTCTGGCAAATACGGTGATTGAAGATTACAGATACGAAGTCGAGGAGGTTGTCGCACAGTGAAATTTGCGGTGATTGTGTTACCGGGCTCTAACTGCGATATCGACATGTTCCACGCCATCAAAGACGAACTCGGCGAAGAAGCGGAATACGTCTGGCACACGGACACAAGTCTTGAGGAGTATGACGGCGTTTTGATTCCAGGGGGCTTTTCGTACGGTGATTACTTAAGGTGCGGCGCGATCGCCCGCTTTGCAAACATCATGCCGGCCGTCAAAAAAGCAGCCGAAGAAGGAAAGCCTGTACTCGGCGTCTGCAACGGATTTCAAATCTTGCAGGAGCTCGGATTATTGCCGGGCGTGATGAGACGCAACAAAGACTTGAAATTTATCTGCCGCCCTGTCGAACTGATCGTCAAAAACAATGAAACCATGTTCACGTCTTCTTATGCTGCAGGCGAATCGATTACGATTCCGGTTGCCCACGGTGAAGGAAACTTCTATTGTGACGAAGACACGCTTGCCAGGCTGAAAGAAAACAACCAGATTGCGTTCACATATGGAACCAACATCAACGGAAGCGTCGCCGACATTGCAGGCGTCGTGAATGAAAAAGGCAATGTACTGGGCATGATGCCTCACCCTGAGCGCGCGGTCGACACTATGCTCGGAAGCGCCGACGGTCTCAAACTATTTCAGTCCATCGTGAAAAATTGGAGGGAAACTCATGTCGCTACTGCTTGAACCAAGTAAAGAACAAATTAAGGAAGAGAAACTTTATCAGCAAATGGGCGTCAGCGATGACGAGTTCGCCATGATCGAATCGATTCTCGGAAGGCTTCCAAACTATACGGAAATCGGGATTTTTTCGGTGATGTGGTCAGAGCATTGCAGCTACAAAAATTCGAAGCCGATCCTGCGGAAGTTCCCGACGAAAGGCGACCGCGTCCTTCAAGGTCCCGGGGAAGGCGCGGGGATCGTCGACATCGGCGACAATCAGGCGGTCGTGTTCAAAATCGAATCGCACAACCACCCGTCGGCGATTGAACCGTATCAAGGAGCTGCAACAGGCGTAGGCGGCATCATCCGCGATGTCTTTTCGATGGGTGCGCGGCCGATCGCAGTCTTAAACTCTCTTCGGTTCGGCGAACTCACTTCACCGCGCGTGAAGTACTTGTTTGAAGAAGTAGTCGCAGGCATTGCCGGATACGGCAACTGCATCGGAATCCCGACCGTCGGCGGCGAAGTGCAGTTTGACAGCTGCTATGAAGGCAACCCTCTCGTCAATGCAATGTGCGTCGGGCTGATCAACCATGAAGATATTAAAAAAGGGCAGGCGAAAGGCGTCGGCAACACCGTCATGTACGTCGGCGCGAAAACGGGGCGCGACGGCATCCACGGCGCAACGTTCGCATCAGAGGAAATGTCTGATGCTTCAGAAGAAAAGCGTTCAGCGGTTCAAGTCGGCGATCCTTTCATGGAGAAGCTTCTGCTTGAAGCGTGTCTTGAAGTGATCAAATCCGATGCCCTTGTCGGCATTCAGGATATGGGCGCGGCCGGTTTGACCAGTTCGAGCGCGGAGATGGCTTCAAAAGCCGGCTCCGGAATTGAAATGAACCTTGACTTGATCCCTCAGCGGGAAACGGGAATGACGCCTTACGAAATGATGCTTTCAGAGTCTCAGGAGCGGATGCTTTTAGTCATCGAGCGCGGCCGCGAACAGGAAATCATCGATATTTTTGACAAATACGATCTTGAAGCGGTTGCCGTCGGACGCGTAACAGATGACAAAATGCTGCGCCTGTTCCATAAAGGCGAAATCGTCGCCGAGCTTCCGGTCGATGCCCTTGCGGAAGATGCGCCTGTTTACCACAAGCCGTCTAAGGTTCCGGCGTATTACAAAGAATTCCTTGAAGCAGACGTCCCTGCACCAAAGGTGGATGATGCGAAAGAAACGCTTTTTAGTCTATTGCAGCAGCCGACGATCGCCAGCAAGGAATGGGTCTATGACCAATACGACTACATGGTGCGGACGAATACGGTAGTTGCGCCGGGCTCAGATGCGGGGGTTCTCAGAATCCGCGGTACGAAAAAAGCGCTCGCGATGACGACCGACTGCAATGCCCGCTATTTGTACCTCGATCCGGAAATCGGCGGAAAAATCGCCGTTGCCGAGGCTGCGCGCAACATCATTTGCTCCGGTGCAGAGCCGCTTGCGGTCACCGATAACCTGAACTTCGGAAATCCGGAAAAGCCGGAGATTTTCTGGCAGATTGAAAAGGCGGCCGACGGCATCAGCGAGGCATGCAGCGTACTGGGCACCCCGGTTATCGGCGGAAACGTATCCCTTTACAACGAATCGAACGGAAACGCGATCTATCCGACGCCTGTCATCGGTATGGTCGGGCTGATCGAAGATACGAAACACATTACGACGCAGCAATTTAAAGCAGCGGGGGATTTGATCTATGTGATCGGAGAGACGCTTCCTGAATTTGCGGGCAGCGAGCTGCAAAAGCTGACAGAAGGAAAAATCTACGGAAAAGCGCCGGCGATCGATCTTGAAGTCGAAGAGTCAAGGCAAAAAGCCCTTCTTCAAGCGATCCGCTCCGGTTTGGTCCAATCGGCGCACGATGTGTCAGAAGGCGGTCTCGGTGTTGCGCTGGCAGAAAGTGCAATGTCTGCTGAAGGACTTGGCGCCAATGTGACGCTTCCGGGCGAACCGGCATTATTATTCAGCGAAACACAATCACGGTTTATCGTTTCTGTGAAAAAAGAGGATCGGGAAGCGTTCGAAAAGCTTGTCAAAGACGCCAACCTTATCGGTGAAGTAACATCGGACAACATGCTTACGGTTCAAAGCGAGGAAGGAAAACAATGGATTCATGCGCAGACAGAAGAGCTGAAAAGCGCATGGAAAGGAGCTATCCCATGCTTGCTGAAATCAAAGGCTTAAACGAAGAATGCGGCGTATTTGGGATTTGGGGGCATGAAGAAGCACCGCAAATTACGTATTACGGCCTCCACAGCCTGCAGCACAGGGGGCAGGAAGGCGCCGGCATCGTGGCGACAGACGGCCAACACATGTCCGCCCACAAAGGCCAGGGGCTGATTACGGAAGTTTTCCAAAACGGCGAGCTCGAAAAAGTGAAAGGAAAAGGGGCGATCGGCCACGTCCGCTATGCTACGGCTGGCGGCGGCGGCTTCGAAAACGTCCAGCCGTTCCTTTTCCATTCGCAAAACAACGGCAGCCTGGCGCTTGCGCACAACGGAAACTTGGTGAACGCAACCCAGCTGAAACAGCAGCTTGAAAACCAGGGCAGCATTTTTCAAACGTCTTCTGATACGGAAGTGCTCGCACATTTAATTAAGCGAAGCGGCCATTTCGAGTTGAAAGATCAGATCAAAAATGCTCTTTCCATGCTGAAAGGCGCTTATGCTTTCCTGATCATGACGGAAAAGGAAATGATCGTGGCGCTTGACCCGAACGGACTGAGACCGCTATCTGTCGCAATGCTCGGCGACGCGTATGTTGTCGCTTCTGAAACATGTGCGTTTGATGTGGTCGGCGCGACATATTTGCGCGATGTAGAACCGGGCGAGATGCTGATCATCAATGATGAAGGCATGAACTCAGAGCGGTTCTCCATCAACATCAACCGCTCGATCTGCAGCATGGAGTACATTTATTTCTCAAGACCTGACAGCAATATTAACGGCATTAACGTCCACAGCGCGAGAAAGAATCTCGGCAAAAAGCTCGCCGAGGAATCAGGCATTGAAGCAGATGTGGTGACAGGCGTTCCGGACTCAAGCATTTCAGCGGCGATCGGCTATGCCGAAGCGACGGGAATTCCTTACGAACTCGGATTGATCAAAAACCGCTATGTCGGCAGAACGTTCATTCAGCCGTCGCAGTCGCTCAGGGAGCAAGGCGTCAGGATGAAGCTGTCAGCCGTCCGCGGAGTCGTTGAAGGCAAGCGCGTTGTCATGGTGGACGATTCCATTGTAAGAGGCACGACGAGCCGCAGGATTGTGACGATGCTGCGCGAAGCCGGAGCGACGGAAGTGCACGTCAGAATCAGTTCTCCGCCTATTGCCCATCCGTGCTTTTACGGAATTGACACATCGACGCACGAAGAACTGATCGCTTCCTCTCATTCAGTGGAAGAAATCCGTCAGGAAATCGGCGCCGATACATTGTCATTCTTGAGCATTGAAGGGCTCCTTTCCGGGATCGGAAGACAGTATGAAGGCGAAAACCGCGGCCAGTGCATGGCCTGCTTTACAGGAAAATACCCGACCGAGATTTATCAAGATACTGTTCTTCCTCACGTGAAAGAAGCCGTTTTAACAAAATAAACCAGCCGGCGCGCTTGAAGCGCCTGGCCTGCTGAAATGAATAAAGGGCAGCAGAAGCGATGCGGCTGCTCTTTTGATTTTGAATATCACGAATGGACAAGCGCGGAATAAGGAGTGATTGTGTTGTCTGAAAGCTATAAAAACGCCGGGGTTGATATTGAAGCCGGATATGAAGCCGTAAAACGGATGAAAAAACATGTGGAAAGAACGAAGCGAATCGGCGCAATGGGCGGTCTTGGCGGGTTTGGCGGCATGTTTGACCTGTCCGAACTGCCGTACAAACAGCCGGTTCTGATTTCGGGAACGGACGGTGTCGGCACAAAGCTAAAGCTCGCTTTTGCGATGGACAAGCATGACACGATCGGTATCGATGCCGTCGCTATGTGTGTCAATGATGTGCTCGCTCAAGGAGCGGAGCCGCTTTTCTTCCTCGATTACCTTGCGGTCGGAAAAGCCGATCCCGTCAAAATTGAAGAGATTGTAAAAGGCGTCGCTGAAGGCTGCGTACAGTCGGGATCAGCGCTTGTCGGCGGAGAAACGGCGGAAATGCCTGGTCTTTATACAGAGAATGAATACGATATTGCCGGGTTCTCGGTCGGAGCTGCTGAAAAAGATGGCATCGTCACGGGCGAAAACATCGGCGAAGGACATCTCTTAATCGGACTTTCTTCAAGCGGACTTCACAGCAACGGCTTCTCTCTCGTTCGGAAAGTTCTTCTTGAAGATGCCGGTCTGAATCTTGATGAGACGTATACACCTTTTGAACGGCCTCTTGGCGAAGAGCTTTTAGAGCCGACGAAAATTTATGTCAAACCTGTCCTTGAAGCGGTGAAATCAGGCAAAATCGCCGGCATGGCGCACGTGACCGGCGGCGGCTTTATCGAAAACCTGCCGCGCATGATGCCTGATGGCCTTGGAGTTGAAATCGACATCGGCTCATGGCCCGTCCCTCCTATCTTTCCGTTCATTCAGGAGAAAGGCGGCCTCAAATCCGAGGAAATGTTCAATGTTTTCAATATGGGAATCGGCTTTGTCCTTGCGGTAAAAGAAAAGGATATGACAGACGTGATTCAAACGCTCGAAAACAAAGGTGAAAAAGCCTATCTTATCGGCAGAGTGAAAGCCGGAAGCGGCGTTGTGTTTGGCGGTGCCGGTCTTTCATGAGAAAATTCGCGGTATTTGCATCAGGAAGCGGAACGAATTTTGAAAAGATCGAGAGAAGAATGAGAGAAGAGAACTGGGATGCCGAAATCGTCCTTGTCGTCTGTGACAAGCCCGATGCGAAAGTGCTTGATAGGGCGGAAAGAGCCGGAATCCCGTCGTTTGCATTCCAGCCGAAATCATTCGAAAATAAAGCGGCTTTTGAACAGGTGATCGTTGAACAGCTCCGCCTCCACGAAGCGGAATGGATTGTCCTGGCGGGGTATATGAGGCTGATCGGCGATACGCTTCTTTCGGCTTACCGGAATAAAATCATCAACATCCATCCGTCGCTCCTGCCGGCGTTCCCCGGCATCGACGCGATCGGACAAGCGTACAGAGCAGGCGTGAAAGTGGCAGGCATCACGGTTCACTATGTTGACGAAGGCATGGATACCGGTCCGATTATCGCCCAGCGCGCCGTTGAGCTTGAAAAAAACGAAACACTCGCGTCTCTCGAAGAAAAGATACACAAATTGGAGCATGAGCTTTATCCCGAAGTAATCAAAGAGCTTCTTGAACTAAATGGCAGAGGTGAGAAGGAATGACGATCAAACGCGCATTAATCAGCGTATCTGATAAAACGAACATTGTCCCTTTTGTAAAAGAATTGACAGAGCTTGGCGTTGAAGTGATTTCAACAGGCGGCACAAGCAAACTTCTTCAGGAAAACGGAGTTGACGTCATCGGCATTTCTGAAGTGACAGGCTTTCCCGAAATCATGGACGGCCGTCTGAAAACCCTTCATCCGAATATTCACGGCGGGCTTCTTGCCGTACGCGGCAACGAAAAACACATGGCGCAGCTGAATGAGCAGGGTATCCAGCCGATCGACCTTGTCGTTGTCAACCTTTATCCGTTTAAAGAAACGATTTCAAAGGAAGGCGTCACATACGAAGAAGCGATTGAAAACATCGATATCGGCGGACCGGGCATGCTTCGCGCCGCCGCGAAAAACCATCAGGATGTCGTCGTCATCGTCGACCCTCAAGACTACGAGCCGGTGCTGAACGAAATCAAAGAAGCTGGCGGGGTATCCCTTGAGAAAAAACGCGGCCTTGCGGCAAAAGTATTCCGCCACACGGCAGCTTATGACGCGTTGATCGCTGACTACTTAACAAACGTAACCGGTGAAAAAGAGCCTGAACAGTTCACCGTCACGTTTGAGAAAAAACAATCGCTCCGCTACGGCGAAAATCCGCATCAGGAAGCAGTCTTTTATCAAAGCGCGCTCCCTGTCAAAGGGTCAATCGCTTCAGCTGAACAGCTGCACGGAAAAGAGCTCTCCTACAACAACATCAAAGACGCGGATGCGGCACTTCAAATCGTCCGCGAGTTCACAGAGCCGGCTGCGGTTGCCGTCAAGCACATGAACCCTTGCGGCGTCGGGACGGGCAACACGATCGAAGAGGCGTTTAACAAAGCATACGCCGCTGACGAAACGTCGATTTTCGGCGGCATCATCGCGCTCAACCGTGAAGTTGACAAAGCGACTGCCGAAGCTCTTCACCAGATCTTTTTGGAAATCATTATCGCACCGGCATTCAGCCAAGAAGCGCTTGATATTTTAACATCCAAGAAAAACCTTCGTCTCTTGACGCTTGATGTCAATCAGCCTGTGAAAAACGAAAAGCAGCTGACATCTGTTCAAGGCGGGCTTTTGATTCAGGATCTGGATATGCACGGCTTTGACGACGCTGACATTACGATACCGACGAAAAGGGAGCCGACCGAACAGGAATGGGCAGACCTGAAACTCGCTTGGAAAGTCGTGAAGCACGTCAAATCGAATGCGATTGTCCTGGCAAAAGACGATATGACGATCGGCGTCGGCGCCGGGCAAATGAACCGTGTCGGCTCCGCGAAAATCGCAATTGAGCAAGCCGGCGGGAAAGCGAAAGGAAGCGCGCTCGGATCAGATGCCTTCTTCCCGATGCCTGATACAGTCGAAGAAGCGGCTAAAGCCGGTGTGACGGCGATCATTCAGCCGGGCGGCTCAGTTCGTGATGAAGATTCGATTAAAAAAGCGGATGAATACGGCATCGCGATGGTGTTCACCGGAATCCGCCATTTCAAACATTAAGGGAGTGACCAACGTGAACGTATTGATTATCGGCAGAGGCGGCAGGGAGCACACACTGGCCTGGAAAGCGGCGCAAAGCCCTCTTGTCAGCACTGTATATGCAGCGCCCGGCAATGACGGAATGGCCGGGACCGCCGTACTCGTTGATCTTGACGAAGGCAATCACGAGGGGCTTCTCGCTTTCGCAAAGGAAAACAATATCGGACTGACGATCGTCGGCCCTGAGGTCCCCTTAATCGAAGGGCTTGTTGATGCATTTGAAGAAGCGGGCCTTCCGGTGTTCGGACCTTCGAAAAAAGCAGCTGTAATTGAAGGCAGCAAGCAGTTTGCCAAAGATCTCATGAAAAAATATCAGATTCCGACAGCAGAATACGAAACGTTTACATCTTTTGAAAATGCAAAGGCGTATGTCGAGGAAAAAGGCGCTCCGATCGTCATCAAAGCGGACGGCCTCGCCGCCGGAAAAGGCGTCACAGTCGCGATGACAGCCGAAGAGGCGATTCAGTGTCTGCATGACTTTTTAGAAGATGAAAAGTTCGGCGAAGCAAGCGCGTCTGTCGTCATCGAGGAATTTTTGAGCGGTGAAGAATTTTCGCTGATGGCTTTTGTCAAAGGTGAGAAAGTGTATCCGATGGTAATCGCGCAGGACCATAAGCGCGCTTTTGACGGAGACAAAGGCCCGAATACAGGGGGGATGGGCGCCTATTCTCCTGTTCCGCAGATTTCCGGTGCGGTTGTCGAAGACGCCGTTAAAACGATTTTGGAGCCCGCCGCCAAGGCGATGGTCAACGAAGGACGTTCGTTTACGGGCATTTTATATGCCGGCTTAATGCTGACCGAAAAAGGAACAAAAGTGATCGAATTCAATGCCAGATTCGGTGATCCGGAGACACAGGTCGTCCTCCCGCGCCTTGAATCAGACCTTGTGCAAGTGATGCTTGACCTCCTCGCGGACAAAGAAGTGGAGCTCAAGTGGAAGGATACGGCGGCAGTCACCGTTGTTCTTGCATCTGAAGGCTATCCGGAAAGCTATGAAAAAGGCACGCCGATCGGCGCGCTTGAGCCTGACATGGAACAGACCGTCGTCTTTCACGCAGGCACGAAAAAAAGCGGCGATCAGTTTGTGACGAACGGCGGCCGCGTCGCCAATGTCACAGCGTTTGCAGAGACGTTTGATGCGGCAAGGGAAGCAGCCTATCAAGCGGTGGAACGAGTAAGAAAACCGGGGCTGTTTTACCGGACGGATATCGGCGCGCGTGCGCTCAAGGCAGCGCAGAAATAACGATGGAGAGACAGAGCGGAGCATCCGTTTTGTCTCTTTTTTTGCAGTCAATTTTTTTGGATCATCTTGATCATCGATTCAGCCATCAATTCGGGCGGAAAAGGCATGCCGTTTTCAAGCCACCATGCGGCTGTCCCCGCAAAGGCGGAAATCACAAACCGCCGCTGGATATCAAGAGGCACTGAGCGGTCAGTATCAGCAGCTGCCGTTTTTTTGATTCCCGTCAAAAAGCTGTCATTCCAAAAATCATTGAGCAGCTCCTTAATGTTCAGCTCATATCTTCGATTGATGATAATCGCAAAATCACCGCAGTTCTGTTGCAAATGCTGATAAAAGCGCAGCACATACCAGTACGCTTCAGGCTTTTCCCCGCTGCAATCTATATCAAGCGGCGAAAAGATATCCTCTTTCATCGCTTCAAACATGTCTCTCATATTTTGATGAAGCAAATCGTACTTATCTTGATAATGCTGATAAAATGTCGTTCGGTTCAAGTTTGCCCGTTGCGTAATATCCTGCACAGAGATTTTTCCCCATTCTTTTTCAGCAAGCAGTTCAAACAAGGCTTTTTTTAAGTTTGTTTTCGATTTTGTGATCCGCTTGTCCCCTCGGTAGCTGTCAGCCACTTCAGCCGCCTCCTCAAAACACTTTTTCGACACTTATTTTCCATTTGTTGGTTGAATGGTCAGGTGGAATCTTTTAATTTAAAACTAACATATTAAACTTCATGAATCAGCTGACAAGCAACCGAAGGAGTGAAAGCGAATGAGTCAAACAAAACAGCAGAACCCCATTCAGAAAGCGCTGATTAACGGAAAGAACAGACAAGACCCGTATGATCCGTTTCCATGGTATGAAAAAATGCGCACCGAATCACCGATTCATTATGATGAAGACAGCAAAGTGTGGAGTGTGTTCCGTTATAATGATGTCAAAAGAGTGATCAGCGACAAAGACTTTTTTTCAAATCAATTCCCTCAGATTGGAACTGGCAATACGTTTGCGAAAACGATGATCAGCATGGATCCGCCGAAACATACGAGAATCAGATCGATCGTCAACAGGGCTTTTACACCGCGCGTCATGAAAGAGTGGGAGCCGCGCATTCGCGAACTGACGAATGAACTGCTCGCTGATGTCCGCGGCAGGGAAGAGATCGACCTTGTACAGAATTTTTCATATCCGTTGCCCGTCATTGTCATTTCGGAATTGCTCGGCGTTCCTTCAGTGTATAAGCATCATTTCAAAGAATGGTCCGACCTGTTGGTCAGCCTGCCGAAGAGCGATCGGCCGGAAGATGTGAACGAGTGGAAAAACATCAGGGATCAAGGCGAAGAAGAACTGACCGCATTTTTTGAAAAGATGATTGAAGAGAAAAGACAAAACCTCGGCAATGACCTGATTTCGCTTTTGATCAAAGCAGAACAAGAAGGGGACAAGCTTTCTCCAGATGAATTGGTTCCGTTTTGCAATCTGCTCTTGATGGCGGGGAATGAAACGACGACGAATTTGGTTTCAAATGCGGTCTACAGCATTCTCGAAACACCGGGTGCATATGACGAGCTCGCCGGGCATCCTGAACTGATTCCGCAGGCCGTCGAGGAAGCCGTCCGTTTCCGGGCGCCCGCACCGATGATCGTGCGCTTCGTTAAACAGGATACCGAAATCAGAGGAGTGAGCTTGAAAAAAGGAGAAGGTGTGGTCGCTTTCCTTGCATCCGCCAACCGTGATGAAGCGAAATTTGAGAGGGCGCACGAATTTGATATTCACCGCCATCCGAACCCGCATATCGGATTTGGGCACGGCATCCACTTCTGCTTGGGCGCCCCGCTCGCGAGGCTGGAAGCGGCGATCGCTCTTGAGGCGCTCCTCAAGCAGTATTCCTCGATGGAAAAGCTTGCGATCGTGCCGATGGCCGACAGCAGCATGTATGGCTTGAAACATTTTCGTCTGCGGGTGAAGTCAGCAGGGAAAACGGCGCCATACTCATTTTAAAAGCACCTGAAATGGTGCTTTTTTGTTGTCGGTGGAAAAACCGCCCAACCTTTAGCAACATTTTTTTAAGGCAGTGATAGGGAAGGAGAAAGCATATGAGCCATGTAACCTGCAAAAGGTGTAAAAAACAAATATCAAAAGACGAGACATTTTTTACATGGACAAACCCGTCGGATATCACCCATGTCAAAAGGTTTTTGGAGAGCAACGGCTTGATTTTATGTGAAGACTGTACAAGAGAGCATTTGCAAAAATGACGCTATTCAATGTAAAAAAGCACCCAAAAGGTGCTTTTTATGATTGTTCGCCAGTCTCTCCCTGCTGTTTCATATACGTTTGGCAGACATACGTCATGGGACAAAATCGTAAAATGCCGGAAGCGGTTTTGAGCGCACCCATAAACATGCAGAAAAGCGTCATTCTGCACCACGGCTTTCTCGTAAACTTGGCGGCTGCGGCGGATAAAATCGTAAGACCGCAGGCGATGCGAAATACGGCGTCAAACAGTCCGATGTTTTGTTTCATGATTGATTCCTCCGATTTAAATAATTAAATAATTGTGTTTTCGAAAAATTGTAACGGATTGGTAATGCGTGACAATAGTAAATGTGTTAACATAGGGTCATTACATGTAAAGGAGAGTATGTGAATGTTCGAACGCACCTTAAATTGGAAAAACAAAGACATCAGATCGCAAGTTGATGTTGTAAGTTCAAGGCTGCTCCCAACGCTCCTTTTACGAAATGCAAACGTATTGAACCCTTATTTAAAGCAATGGATCTCTGCAAACGTATGGATTCATCGTGACAGAATCGTTTATGTCGGCCGCGATCTTCCGAAAACGGCTGTTAAAACTACCATAGATTGTGAAGGAAAATACATTGTACCCGGGTATATTGAGCCGCATGCCCATCCTTTTCAAATTTATAATCCCCAAACATTGGCCGAATATGTGTCACAGTTTGGAACGACGACATTCGTCAATGACAACTTGTTCCTGCTTTTGCATTGCGGAAAAAAGAAAGCGTTTTCTATTTTGGAGGAGCTGAAAAAACAGCCTGTTCACTACTATTGGTGGTCAAGGTATGATTTGCAGACAGAGGTGCCTGACGAAGACCGGATTCTTTCGATCGACTACCGGAAGCACTGGGGCGAGCACCCTGACGTGATTCAGGGCGGAGAAATGACGGGCTGGCCGCGCCTTTTGGACGGAGATGACTTAATCCTGCACTGCATGCAATGCACGAAAAGAAGGCGGAAACGGATCGAAGGCCATTTTCCGGGCGCATCAGAGAAAACGCTCACAAAAATGAAGCTTTTCGGCGCTGATGCCGATCATGAAGCCATGACGGGAAAGGAAGTATTAAAGCGGCTTGAGCTGGGCTATTATGCCGGATTAAGGCATTCTTCGATACGCCCTGATCTCAGAACGATCCTGCGCGACCTTCACGAAGAGGGATTCCGCCATTACGACCACTTGTTCTACACGACTGACGGCGCAACGCCGAATTTTTATAAGGAAGGCATGACAAACAAGCTCATTTCAATCGCTCTTGAAGAGGGCGTTCCGGCGATCGACGCATATAATATGGCCTCTTTCAATATTGCGAAATACTATCAGCTTGAAGACCTTCTCGGCGTCGTCGCACCGGGCAGATATGCGACATTGAACATATTGGAAAGCCCTGAAAATCCGGCTCCGGTAACGGTGCTTGCGAAAGGCCGGATCTTGAAATCTGACGGGGCGGACATGGAGCTGTTTGGAGAGACGGACTGGAAAAAAGGCGGTCTTGTCCCTCTGAACCTTTCATATGATCTAACGATGGATGATTTGCAGTTTTCCATGCCGCTCGGATTGAAGATGAGGAATGCCGTCATCATGGAGCCTTATACGATTGAGATTGACAACTCCGTCAACCAGCTCTCATTTGATCATGATGAAAGCTATCTCGCCCTGTTCGACAAAAACGGCAGATGGCGGGTCAATACGATGCTGAAAGGCTTTGCCACACGCGTGCAGGGGTTTGTCAGCTCATATTCGACGACGGGAGACATTATTGCAATCGGGAAAAATAAAGATGACATGCTGCTGGCTTTTGAGCGAATGAAGGAAATCGGCGGAGGCATCGTATTAGCCGAAAACGGAAAAATCCTCCACGAAATTCCTCTTCATTTAAGCGGCGGGGCGTCAAAAGAGGCGTTTCAGAAGGTGCTTGAACGGGAAAGCGCGCTGAAAGACCTCCTTTTTGAAAGAGGATACATGTTCAGCGATCCTGTCTATACCCTGCTGTTTCTCCAAAGCACCCATCTGCCCTACATCAGGGTGACGCCGAAAGGGATCTTTGATGTCATGAAAAAAACTGTACTCTTTCCATCGATAATGCGTTAAAATATAAAAGAGCGGGAGCTAATGTATGATCAATCGATATGTGAGGGTACTGCTGTCTATAGCCTGTGCCGCAATGCTGATGTCATGCGGGATAAGCAATGAGCAGAATGTGCAGAATACCTATCCGCTGACGGGAATGAAAGCGGATGGAGAGATTCGCAAGCGGCCGCTCGCCGTTGTGGTGAACAATCATCCAAAGGCAAGGCCGCAGTCGGGGTTAAGCAAGGCAGACATCGTGATTGAGAGTTTGAGCGAAGGACCGATTACAAGATTTTTGGCGATTTTTCAAAGCGAAATGCCTGAAACCGCAGGTCCCGTCAGAAGCGCCAGAGAGTATTTCATTGATCTGGCTCTCGGTTTTGACGGCATACTGGTGCATCACGGCTGGAGTCCGGGTGCAAGAAACCGGCTTGAAAGCGGTGCGGCGGATCATATCAACGGAATGGATTATGACGGCAGTCTGTTTTGGAGAGCGGACTTCCGGGAGGCGCCCCATAACTCGTATACTTCATTTGAAAATATTAAAAAAGCAGCCGCTGACAAAGGATATTCCATGAAAGCCGCTCCAGAACCTTATACGTTTAAAAAAGCCCGTCCAACATCAGGGACGCCTTACCGCATCCGGTTAGATTACGGGACAAAAAACGTTACAAACCAAGTAGATTTTGGTTATGATAAAAAGGTTGACGGTTATATGAGAATGTCAGACGGCATGCTGACAACAGACCTTGAAACTGAAGAACCGATCATTCTTCAAAATATACTAATAGTGGAAGCCGAACATCGCATCAAAGATGCCTACGGGAGAAGGGATATCGACCTGCGTTCAGGCGGACAAGGGCTGCTTCTGCAGAACGGGGAAGTCCATCAAGTCGATTGGAAAAACGAAGAAGGCCGGCTTGTGCCGGTAAAGGACGGAAAAACCGTTCCTTTCGTTCCGGGAAAAACGTGGATCAACATCATTCCCGATCTCAGCAAGGTTTCTATTAGCAAAGGAGAAGGTGTGTAACGATGCAGATCGATAAATTGCGCGGGAGAGAGCTCGACCAGCTTTTTCAATCCATCCTATCATTGAGAGATCTCGAAGAATGCTACCGTTTTTTCGATGATCTGTGTACGATAAATGAAATACAATCGCTGGCTCAGCGGCTCGAAGTCGCCAGAATGCTCCGCGACGGCAACACGTACCACAAAATTGAAACGGAAACCGGAGCGAGCACGGCGACCATTTCCAGGGTGAAACGCTGCCTGAATTACGGAAATGACGCCTATATTATGGCGCTGGACCGTGTAAAAGAAGAATCAGAATGATCTTTCAAACCGCCTGGCCCCTTTAGCCCGGCGGTTTTTTATGTCCAAAATTTCCACTCTTACTTTCTTCGTTATCCGTTTTTCCAACAGGGGTGAATTTGTTATAATATTTAAATGGCAAGAACGATTGGAGGAGCTTTTTTTATGTACGATATTACCGAGTGGAAGCACGTCTTTAAACTCGATCCAAATAAAGAGATAACAGATGAACAGCTCGAGCAGCTGTGCGAATCGGGAACGGATGCGATTCTGATCGGCGGTAGCGACAACATCACAGAGGATGATGTGCTCCGGCTGATGTCGAAAGTGCGTCGTTTTTTAGTGCCGTGCGTCCTTGAAGTATCCGCGATTGATGCGATCGTGCCGGGATTTGACCTCTATTTTATCCCGACCGTACTGAACAGCAAAAACCCCGACTGGATCGTCGGCCTACATAAAGAAGCGATGAAAGAATACGGCGAGCTGATGTCTCCTGAAGAGATCATCGTCGAAGGCTACTGCATTTTAAACCCGGACTGCAAGGCGGCGGCTTTGACAGACGCCGATGCAGAGATTGGACTGGAAGACATCAAAGCCTATGCGCGGCTGGCTGAAAAGCTCTTTTCGATGCCGGTCTTTTATCTGGAATACAGCGGAATGCTCGGGGATGCCGAGACGGTGAAGGAAGCGAAGGCCGTTCTGACCGATACGGTTTTATTTTACGGCGGCGGCATTTCAGATCCCGAAACAGCGGCAAAAATGGCCGAATACGCAGACGTCGTCGTTGTCGGGAACGCGGTTTACGAAGATTTCGGACAAGCGCTGAAAACGGTGGATGCGGTAAAAAAATAAGCGGAACAAACCGGATTGGTTTATAATAGAACATATGTTTGAAGAGGCGGTGAACGGATTGAATTATATTAGCGACCAATTATTGAATGGATTAAATAACGTACAGCAGGAAGCGGTCAAAACAACGGAAGGGCCGCTTTTGATCATGGCCGGCGCGGGAAGCGGAAAAACGCGGGTTTTGACCCATCGGATCGCGTATTTGATGGCGGAAAAGCGCGTCGCTCCGTGGAACATTCTGGCGATCACGTTTACGAACAAAGCGGCGAGAGAGATGAAAGACCGCGTGGAAAGCATTCTCGGACCAGGTGCGGATGACATTTGGATTTCGACTTTCCACAGCATGTGCGTGAGAATTTTGCGGAGGGACATCGACCGGATCGGGATCAACCGCAATTTCTCGATTCTTGATACGTCAGATCAGCTTTCTGTCATTAAAGGAATCTTGAAGGAAAGAAACATCGATCCGAAAAAGTTTGACCCGCGGAGCATTCTCGGCTCCATCAGCGGCGCGAAAAACGAACTGATCGATCCTGAGGAATACGAGAAAACGGCAGGCGGCTTTTTTGAGCAGGTTGTCAGCGACGTCTACAAAGATTATCAGAAAAAACTGCGGAAAAACCAGTCCCTCGATTTTGACGACTTGATCATGACGACGATCCGTCTGTTTGAGAGGGTGCCTGAGGTGCTAGAATACTATCAGCGCAAATTCCAATACATTCATGTCGATGAGTATCAGGATACGAACAGGGCGCAGTATCTGCTCGTCAAAAAAATGGCGCAGCGCTTCCAAAACATCTGCGTCGTCGGGGACTCGGACCAGTCGATCTACAGATGGCGCGGAGCGGACATCGCCAACATCCTGTCCTTTGAAAAAGACTACCCGAACGCAAGCGTCATTTTGCTGGAGCAAAACTACAGATCGACGAAGCGGATCTTGAACGCGGCCAACGAAGTGATCAAAAACAACTCGAACAGAAAACCGAAAAACCTGTGGACGGAAAATGACGAAGGGACGAAGATCTCCTATTTCAGGGGGGACAACGAATTTGGCGAAGGGCAGTTTGTAGCCGGGAAAATCAGGGAGCTCGTCCAATCCGGCAAGCGCTCCTACTCCGATATCGCGATTTTATACCGGACAAACGCCCAGTCCCGCGTCATTGAGGAAACGCTGATGAAAGCGAACATCAATTACAACATCGTCGGCGGCACAAAGTTCTATGACCGGAAGGAAATTAAAGACATCCTCGCCTACCTGCGGCTTGTCGCTAATCCGGATGACGATATCAGCTTTGCGAGAATCGTCAATGTGCCGAAGCGCGGCGTCGGTGCGACTTCCGTCGATAAAATCGCCGCATACGCGGACATGAACGGGCTGTCTCTGTTTGAAGCGCTCGGACAGGTCGACTTTATCGGCCTCAGCGCGAAAGCGGCCAACGCCCTTGACGACTTCAGACAGATGATCGAAAACTTGACGAATATGCAGGAATACTTATCCGTCACAGAACTGACTGAGGAAATCCTTGAAAAAACCGAATACCGCGACATGCTGAAGGCGGAAAAAACGCTCGAAGCCCAGAGCCGGTTAGAGAATATCGACGAGTTTTTGTCCGTGACGAAAAACTTTGAACAGCAAAGCGAAGATAAGTCGCTCGTCGCCTTTTTGACGGACCTTGCGCTCATCGCCGATATCGATCAGCTTGATCAGCAGGAAGAGGAATCCGGTAATAAAGATGCCGTCATCTTGATGACGCTTCACGCTGCCAAAGGGCTCGAATTTCCGGTCGTCTTTCTGATGGGGCTTGAAGAAGGGGTCTTCCCGCACAGCCGTTCCCTGATGGAGGAAGCGGAAATGGAAGAGGAGCGGAGGCTCGCTTATGTCGGCATTACGCGGGCTGAGGAAGAGCTCTATTTAACGAACGCGCGGATGAGAACGCTGTTCGGCAGAACGAATATGAACCCGGAATCGCGATTCATCGCGGAAATACCGGAAGAATTATTGGACAATCTAAACGAGAAGAAGAATACGGCGTCTCCGTTCGGACGAAAACCGGAGCGTAAAGCGCCTGTCACCCGTCCGGCGACGGCTTACACGAAAACGGGCGGCGACGGAATCGAATGGGCCGTCGGAGACAAAGCCTCTCATAAAAAATGGGGCACAGGCACGGTCGTCAGCGTGAAAGGGGCAGGTGAATCGACTGAGCTTGACATCGCCTTTCCGAGTCCGATCGGAGTGAAACGTCTGCTCGCGGCCTTTGCGCCAATTGAAAAGCAATAATGGCAAAAGACCTCAGGATGAAAGGACGAAATCGATGGAAAAAGAAGCAGCTAAACGACGTGTGGAACAACTGCATGCATTGATCAACAAATACAACTACGAATATCACACGCTTGACGATCCGAGTGTGCCGGATTCCGAATATGACAAACTGATGAAGGAGCTCATTTCGATTGAAGAAGAGCACCCGGATCTGAAAACGCCTGATTCGCCTTCACAGCGCGTCGGCGGGGCTGTTTTGGACGCTTTTCAAAAGGTGCAGCACAAAACGCCCATGCTGAGTCTCGGCAATGCGTTTAATGAAGAGGATCTGCGCGATTTTGACCGAAGGGTCCGCCAGTCGGTCGGAGACGTCGAGTACAACGTCGAGCTCAAAATCGACGGTCTTGCTGTTTCGCTTCGTTATGAGAACGGGGTATTTGTCAGAGGCGCGACAAGGGGAGACGGAACGACGGGCGAAGATATTACCGAAAACTTGAAGACGATCAGAAACATCCCTCTTAAAATGAAGCGCCCCCTGTCGATTGAGGTGCGCGGGGAGGCTTATATGCCGAAGCGCTCCTTTGAACTGCTGAACGAAGCGCGGCTTGAGCGGGGGGAAGAGCCGTTTGCGAACCCGCGGAATGCGGCCGCCGGCTCATTGAGACAGCTTGACCCGAAAATTGCCGCGAAACGAAACCTCGATATTTTCGTCTACAGTATAGCGGAGCTTGACGAAATGGGCGTCGAAACGCAAAGCCAGGGTCTTGATTTTCTTGATGAACTCGGCTTTAAAACGAATCATGAACGTAAAAAATGCAGCACAATCGAAGAGGTAATCGAGATCGTTGACGAGCTGAAAACAAAGCGGGCCGATCTTCCGTATGAAATCGACGGCATCGTCATTAAAGTCGATTCCCTCGATCAGCAGGAAGAGCTCGGATTTACGGCGAAAAGCCCGCGCTGGGCGATTGCCTACAAGTTTCCGGCCGAAGAGGTCGTGACAAAGCTTTTGGACATCGAATTAAGCGTCGGCCGCACCGGCGTTGTAACGCCGACGGCGATCCTTGAGCCCGTAAAAGTGGCGGGAACGACGGTCCAAAGGGCTTCCCTTCATAACGAAGATTTAATTAAGGAGAAGGATATCCGGCTGTATGACAAAGTCGTCATCAAAAAAGCGGGAGACATCATCCCCGAGGTTGTCAATGTGCTCGTTGAACAGCGGACAGGCGAAGAAAAGGAATTCAGCATGCCTGACGAATGCCCTGAATGCGGAAGCGAACTCGTCAGAATCGAAGGAGAAGTCGCGCTGCGCTGCATCAATCCGGAATGTCCGGCCCAGATCAGGGAAGGGCTGATTCACTTCGTCTCCCGCAATGCGATGAATATTGAAGGGCTTGGAGAGCGCGTCATCACCCAGCTGTTCCGCGAGGATTTGGTCAAGAATGTCGCCGATCTTTACAAGCTGACGCGGGAGCAGCTCATCAACCTCGAACGAATGGGAGAAAAATCGACCGACAACCTGCTTCAGTCGATCAAAAAATCGAAGGAAAACTCGCTGGAGCGGCTTCTTTTCGGCCTCGGCATCCGCTTTATCGGCGAGAAAGCGGCGAAAACGCTCGCCATGCACTTTGAGACGATTGACCGCCTCAAAACGGCATCAAAAGAAGAATTGCTGGAAGTCGATGAAATCGGCGAAAAGATGGCTGATGCGATCGTCACCTATTTTGAAAAAGAAGAGATGCTCAAGCTTTTGGATGAGCTTAAACAGCTCGGCGTGAACACCGTGTATACAGGCCCGAAAAAAGTAAAAGCCGAAGACAGCGACTCCTACTTTGCGGGGAAAACGATCGTGCTGACCGGAAAGCTCAGCGAAATGTCGCGTAACGACGCGAAAGCGGAAATCGAAGCGCTCGGGGGAAAAATCACAGGAAGCGTAAGCAAAAAAACCGATCTTGTCATTGCCGGCGAAGCGGCGGGCAGCAAACTGGCCAAAGCTGAAGAGCTTAACATCGAAGTATGGGATGAAGCAAGATTGATCAGAGAGCTAAAGAAATAAGAGGAGTGTTTTCTATTGAAAAAAGCATTAATTTTGGCGGCTGCTGCGGGGATGCTGATGCTCTCAGCCTGTGCGCCGTCGAATTTTAAGGGAGAAGAGGAGCAGGAGATGGTGCAAAAGACGAAAAAGTCGAAAGAAAAAGCCATCGTTCCGAAATACAACATCTCTGATTCGTATTATAAAATGGTTCTTCCTTTTAAAGCCGGAAAGGCGCGCGGATTGACGACCGAACAGATGAACACGAGGCTTGACATCGATGAATTCGAAACGGGCATGATGCGCCTCGCCCAAGACTCTTTCTCAACGAAAGACTACCTTTTTCAGGAAGGGCAGTATTTGGATGAAGATACGGTCTCTAGCTGGCTGGCCCGCAAAAAAACGGGAAGCGACCTGAAAAAAGCGGAGAAAAAGGATAAGGATTTTAAAAACCTCGGGCTGAATCCGGCTCTTTCCGGCAGCGGATCTGCCGAAAAGCAAAACGAGGAAAGCCCGATTTATCTGGCTCATATGCTTGAACACGATTATCTCGTCAGAAAAGACAAGGATACGATTGAGCTTGGCGGAGTTGTGATCGGCCTGGCGCTTAACTCGGTTTACTATTACCGCGAAAATGTCGGCGATCCACAAAAAGAAGTGACGATCAGCACCAAGAAACTGAAGCAAGAGGGCGAAAAGATCGCACAGGAAGTGGCAAAACGCATCCGGAACATGAAGGATCTCAAAAACATTCCGCTCACGATCGTCCTGTACAAGCAGGCGCCGAAATCGTCGATCGTGCCCGGAAACTTTATCGCCAAAACCGAAGTGAAAGCAGGCACAAGCGATATCTCGGGCTGGGATAATATCAATGAAGAATACACATTCTTCCCGTCAACGGAAGGAACAGAAAAGCATCCGGACGATGCGGAGCTGTTCAACCGCTTTAAAAATAAAATCGAAACATACTTTCCAAACTACACAGGCGTCGTCGGAACGGCTTTGTATAAAGACGACCAAATGCAGGAAATGAAAATCAACATTCCGATGCAGTTCTACGGCAAAAGCGAAGTCATTGCATTTACGCAATTTCTGACCGGGGAAGTGATGGATTATTACGGCAAAAGCGAGCTGAACGTCGAGATCAACATTACGTCATCAGACGGCCAGGAAGCCCTCATCCTCAAAAAGCCAGGAGCTAAAGAACCGACCGTTCATATTTATGATTCATAAAAAAGAAGCAGCTATTCGGCTGCTTCTTTTTTACATCGTATCGCACTTCACCCCGACGACTCCGTCAATCGACTTAATATCGTAATACACATCTGTCACATACCGCTTCCTGTGAACCCTCACTTTCGTCTCCATCACCGCAAACTCTTTTTCAGGCATGTCATCGATCCGGACGGAGTGGATGCGGATATGCTTCGCTTTCATTTCCTTGAGAATGTCCGTCATTTTGTCCTTGTCGGACAATGACATGCGGACGCGGATTTCTTTCTCCTGCAGGCGGTTCGGGCCGATTTTGCCGACGACCCACGGCAAAAATTCGACGCTTATTAAAATAAATGCGAGACTGATAAATGCTTCCTTATAAAAGCCTGCACCTATGGCGACGCCGAGACCCGCCGCTCCCCAGATCATTGCTGAGGTGGTGAGCCCGGAAATGACGTCATTGCTTTTGCGCAAAATTACGCCGGCTCCGATAAAGCCGATCCCGGAAATGATTTGTGCAGGCAGACGCAAAGGATCCATCATGATCCTGTTTGACCTTGGAAAATGATAGGCCGCGTCAATGCTGATCATCGTCAACACGCATGAACTGATGGCGATGACAATGCACGTTTTCAAGCCGAGCGGCTTATTTTTCAATTCCCTTTCAAGGCCGATGACCATCCCGACCAATGTCGCGATTCCAAGCTTCATCAGCGTATCCATATCGATGTGCCAATCCATGCGCATGTCTCCTTTCTTTTATATTGCTTTCATAATTGATATGATTTTCTCACAGAGAAGATGGGCGTACAACAGGTTTTTCAGGAGGGGGGGTATACATTGCTGATTTTTATATCACTTCTTTTTCCGCTCACGGTCGTTTCCGTTATCCTTATCGCTGCGTATAACATGTTTATCCGCAAGAAAACCGTTCAAAACCACTACACTCCCTTTGATTATATTGCCGGACAGACATCAAAAGAATTCCATGCGGAAAAAAAAGAACAGGAAGGCCGGGAGGATGACCATTCAGGAGAAGGGAAATAAAAAGGCCGCAGGGAATACCCTGGACGGCCTTTTCGTCTATGATGCAGAACGGTGTTTTTCTTCCATCTCCTCAAACATCTCAGCCGCTTTTTCAGCGGGCTTATGCGTCATGAGGCTGACGGCGGCAACCGCTGCGAGGCTCAGGAAGAAGCCCGGAATCATTTCGTATATGCCGGTCGTTTGATCGAGTCCGGTCATAATCCAGAGCAGCACTGTAACAGCGCCGGTTACGATGCCTGCCAGTGCACCCCACTGATTCATCCGCTTCCAGTAGAGGCTGAGCAGAATCGCAGGTCCAAACGCAGAACCGAATCCGGCCCACGCATAGCCGACGAGATTCAAAATCGTGTCATTCGGACTTAATGATAAAAGAAGGGCGATGACGGCGACCAACAGGACGCTCAACCGTCCGACGAGGACAAGCTCTTTATCTGTTGCCCCGCGGCGGAAAAACGTTCTGTACAGGTCTTCGGTCATGGCGCTTGAGGTGACCAGAAGCTGGGATGAAACCGTACTCATGATCGCCGCAAGCAGCGCGGAAAGCAAGAATCCGGTGATCAACGGATGAAACAGAATGTTCGAAAATACGATGAAAATCGTTTCCGGATCTTTCAGGCTGATACCTGTTTGATGGACGTAAGCTACGCCGATCAGCCCCGTAAGTAATGCGCCGGCTACTGAGACGATCATCCAGCCCATTCCGATGCGGCGGGCGGGTTTCAGCTCTTTCACCGATGAAATCGCCATAAAACGGACGATGATGTGCGGCTGCCCGAAGTAGCCCAATCCCCAGGCAATAAAAGAAATAATGCTAATGACGGTCGTTCCTTTGAAGAAGTCCAGCAGGCTTGGATTGACTTCTTCTATCATATTAAATGTCGGCGTAACTCCGCCCAACTGAGTAAAGGCAACGATCGGCACGAGCACTAATGCAATAAACATAATCAAACCCTGCACAAAGTCGGTCAGACTGACAGCCAAAAATCCTCCGAACAGCGTATAGGCAATTACGACGAGGGCGGTAGAGAACAAACCGATCCTGTAGTCAAGGCCGAACGCCGTTTCAAACATCCTTCCTCCGGATACCATGCCAGCTGACGTATACAGCGTAAAGAACACCATGATGACGAGGGCTGACGCCAGACGCAGGACTCTTGTCGTATCATTGAATCGATTTTCGAAAAAGTCTGGAATGGTAATCGCGTCATTCGCCACTTCCGTAAATGTACGCAAGCGCGGTGCGACAAGCACATAGTTGACATAAGCTCCGATTGTCAGGCCGACGGCAAGCCAGCCGCTCGAAAGTCCTGTGACATACATCGCTCCCGGCAGTCCCATCAGCATCCAGCTGCTCATGTCAGATGCGCCGGCCGATAAAGCCGTAACAGCAGGCCCGAGATCTCTTCCTCCGAGCATATAGTCATTCAAATTGGATGTTTTTCGGTAGGAATACCAGCCGATTAAGAGCATGGCGGCAAAATAAATGCCAAGCGAAATAAATACTTCAATACTCACGTTTCGTATCTCTCCTCTTTACAATAATGTGGCATCACCTCTCCTGAAATTTTAACAATACTGATTTGCTGTGTACGAAGATTGATTTGCAGGGCCTCGTCTTTAAAATCAAGCATTGGAAAAACCAGGCGCTGCCATGTGATCGTACTTAGTTACCTAACCTATCAAACTATTCCGCATCAATCAACCGGAGGACACGCCCGTTTTTTTGAAAAAAGGACGCAGCCGTTCCGATGGGCATCACAATGAAAACGTTTGCAAATAAATACAAAAGTAAAAATGTTCTGAATTTTAGTACAGCCCACTACCGGGCGTTTTTAGTATACAATAGAATCAGGGCCGGGATTCCGCGGTTTTGTTGATTTAGAAGGCTGAAATTTGATATGATCAGTATTATATGACTAAGCGAGAATCATCTTGGAGGTGTTTGTGTAATGTCGCGTATTTCAATAGAAGAAGTAAAGCATGTTGCCCATCTGGCCAGACTGGCGATCACGGATGAGGAAGCGGCTATGTTTACCGAACAGCTTGACAGCATTATTTCTTTTGCCGAAGAGCTGAATGAAGTCGATACAGAGAATGTCAAGCCAACGACACATGTATTGCAAATGAAGAATATCATGAGGGAAGATGTCCCGGATAAAGGCCTCCCGGTTGAGGAAGTCGTCAAAAACGCACCTGATCATAAAGACGGCTATATTCGCGTGCCGTCAATTCTGGACTAAAGGAGGGAGCAAGAGAACATGTCACTGTTTGATCATAAAATATCTGAACTGAAAAGTCTCATACATAAAAAAGAGATCAGCATATCGGACTTAGTCGATGAATCGTATAAGAGGATTCACGAAGTCGACGGAAAGGTGCAGGCCTTTTTACAGCTTGATGAAGAAAAAGCCCGCGCTTATGCCAAAGAGCTGGATGAAGCGGTAGGCGGCCGGGACGAGCACGGCCTTTTGTTCGGGATGCCGATCGGAATCAAAGATAATATCGTCACAAAGGATCTTCGCACAACGTGTGCGAGCAAAATCCTGGAAAACTTCGACCCGATCTATGACGCTACGGTTGTTGAGCGCCTGCACGATGCAGAAGCGGTTACGATCGGAAAGCTGAACATGGATGAATTTGCGATGGGGTCTTCCACAGAAAATTCAGGCTTCCAAAAAACGAAAAACCCGTGGAACTTAGAAACCGTTCCGGGCGGCTCAAGCGGCGGCTCCGCGGCGGCGGTTGCGGCGGGAGAAGTGCCGTTTTCACTCGGTTCCGACACGGGCGGATCGATCCGCCAGCCGGCTTCTTTCTGCGGCGTCGTCGGCTTAAAGCCTACATACGGCCGCGTGTCAAGGTACGGCCTTGTCGCATTTGCGTCTTCATTGGATCAAATCGGACCGATCACAAGATCCGTCGAGGACAACGCATACCTTCTCCAGGCGATTGCGGGCGTCGACAAAATGGATTCGACGAGCGCCAATGTGGACGTGCCTGACTATCTGTCTGCGCTGACAGGCGATATTAAAGGCTTAAAAATCGCCGTTCCGAAAGAATACCTCGGCGAAGGGGTAAGCGAAGAAGCGAAGCAGTCCGTCCTTGAAGCGCTGAAAGTGCTTGAAGGCCTTGGCGCGACATGGGAAGAAGTATCCCTGCCGCACAGCAAATACGCGCTTGCGACGTATTACCTGCTGTCTTCATCAGAAGCTTCGGCGAACCTTGCCCGATTCGACGGCATCCGCTACGGCTACCGCACCGACAATGCGGACAACCTGATCGACCTTTATAAACAAACGCGTTCCGAAGGCTTCGGAGACGAAGTGAAGCGCCGCATCATGCTCGGCACGTTCGCGTTAAGCTCAGGCTACTACGATGCTTACTATAAAAAGGCGCAAAAGGTCAGAACGCTGATCAAAAAAGACTTTGAAGACGTATTCGAAAACTATGACGTCATCATCGGACCGACAACGCCGACGCCTGCGTTTAAAATCGGCGAAAAAACGAGCGATCCGCTCACAATGTATGCGAACGACATCCTGACGATCCCGGTCAACCTTGCCGGTGTACCGGGAATCAGCGTACCGTGCGGATTTGCGAACGGTTTGCCGCTCGGCCTGCAAATCATCGGCAAACACTTTGACGAAAGCACAGTATACCGCGTCGCCCATGCATTCGAACAGGCGACAGACCATCATAAAGCAAAACCTGAACTGTAAGGGGTGAAAAAACATGAACTTTGAAACGGTAATCGGACTTGAAGTCCACGTTGAGCTAAAAACGAAATCGAAAATCTTCTCAAGCTCGCCGACGCCATTCGGCGCCGCGGCCAATACGCAGACAAGCGTCATCGATTTGGGATATCCGGGCGTTTTGCCAGTCTTGAATAAAGAAGCCGTCAATTTTGCCATGAAAGCGGCGATGGCGTTAAACTGCGAAATCGCGACAGAGACGAAATTTGACCGGAAAAACTATTTCTACCCTGACAACCCGAAAGCGTACCAAATTTCCCAATTCGATAAACCGATCGGCGAAAACGGCTGGATCGAAATCGAAGTCGGCGGAAAAACGAAACGCATCGGCATCACGCGCCTTCATCTTGAAGAGGATGCCGGCAAACTGACGCACACAGGCGACGGATACTCCCTTGTCGACTACAACCGCCAAGGTACGCCGCTCGTCGAAATCGTTTCAGAACCGGACATCCGCACGCCTGAAGAAGCGTACGCGTATCTTGAAAAGCTGAAGTCGATCATTCAATATACGGGCGTTTCCGACTGTAAGATGGAGGAAGGATCGCTCCGCTGCGACGCCAACATTTCGCTCCGCCCGATCGGACAGAAGGAATTCGGCACGAAGACAGAGCTGAAAAACCTGAACTCCTTCGCCTTCGTCCAAAAAGGCCTTGAGCATGAAGAAAAACGCCAGGCGCAAGTACTTCTGTCAGGCGGCGTCATTCAGCAGGAGACGCGCCGCTATGATGAGGCATCAAAAACGACGATTTTGATGAGGGTCAAAGAAGGTTCTGACGACTACCGCTATTTCCCTGAACCGGACCTCGTCGAGCTTTACATCGACGACGAATGGAAACAGCGCGTAAAAGACAGCATTCCAGAGCTTCCGGACCAGCGCCGCAAGCGCTACATCGAGGAGCTCGGCCTGCCTGCCTATGATGCGAAAGTCTTGACGCTGACAAAAGAAATGTCCGACTTCTTCGAAGCAGCCGTCGAAAAAGGCGCCGACGCCAAGCTCGCTTCAAACTGGCTGATGGGTGAAGTTTCGGCCTACCTGAATGCACAGCAAAAAGAGCTCGCAGACGTCGCGCTTACGCCGGAAGGCCTTGCCGGTCTGATCAAGCTGATCGAAAAAGGCACGATTTCATCGAAAATCGCGAAAAAAGTCTTCAAAGAATTAATCGAAAACGGCGGAGACGCTGAAAAAATCGTCAAAGAAAAAGGCCTTGTGCAAATCTCTGACGAAGCTACGCTCAGAAAGCTTGTCACAGAAGCGCTCGACAACAATCCGCAGTCGATCGAGGACTTCAAAAACGGAAAAGACCGTGCAATCGGCTTCCTCGTCGGCCAAATCATGAAAGCTTCAAAAGGCCAGGCAAATCCGCCGATGGTCAACAAGCTTCTTCTTGAAGAAATTAATAAACGGTAATATAAGACCCTTGGAGAAACGATGTCTCCAAGGGTTTTTTATTCAACGACAGGCGTTAATGAATCGCCGTTCCATATTTCTCCCTTATTCAGCGTCCAGCTGTCATTATAGAGATTTGACGCTCCTTTATTTGCCGCAGGGCTCCAGCCGTCATTCCAGGCCAAGAAGTAGGTTGCAATCCCCGCCTGTTCTTTTTATATCGATTTAAAATCTATCTAATCTTACAAGAATAAAGAAAAGGGACATGGGACGATCGTTTGATTTTTGTTTTTCATCACGAATATGTCCGTCTTATTAGAAAGGTATATAGCAGATTTATTATAAATAGTTCGAAAGACCTTTCGAAAAAGAGTATAATAGCACTGAGGGAAACAAATATTTTACTAGGGGATGATGAAAATGAAAGCGCTTAGATGGCACGATGCGAAAGACTTGCGATTGGAACAAATCGACGAACCCCAGGCGGCAGCGGGCAAAGTGAAAGTCAAAGTAGAATGGTGCGGGATTTGCGGAAGCGATCTTCACGAATATACCGCAGGCCCTATTTTCATTCCGACTGAAACACACCTGCTAAGCGGCGATAAAGCCCCGGTCGTTTTGGGACACGAATTTTCGGGGCAGGTCGTGGAAGTAGGAGAGGGGGTTACAAATGTCAAAGCCGGCGATCGTGTAACGGTTGAACCGATCTACGCGTGCGGCGAATGTGAAGCTTGCAAACAAGGAATGTATAATCTGTGCGATAAAATGGGATTCTTCGGGCTCGCCGGGGGAGGCGGCGGATTTTCCGAGTATGCAGCCGTGCCGGCGGAAATGATTCATAAATTGCCGGATGACGTATCATTTGAACAAGGTGCGCTTGTTGAACCGTCAGCCGTTGCGCTTCATGCCGTCCGTCAAAGCAAATTGAAAGTCGGCGACAAAGCGGCCGTTTTTGGGACAGGCCCAATCGGCTTGCTCGTGATTGAAGCATTAAAAGCGTCCGGCGCATCGGAAATCTACGCTGTCGAATTATCAGACATCCGCCGCCAAAAAGCAGCAGAGCTTGGTGCAATCGTCATTGATCCAAAACAATGCGACGCAGTGGCCGAAATCCAAAAACGGACAAACGGCGGCGTCGATGTAGCCTATGAAGTGACAGGCGTGCCGCCCGTTTTAAAACAGGCGATTCATGCAACAAAAATCAACGGGGAAACGATGGTCGTCAGCATTTTTGAAAAAGAAGCGCCGATCCATCCTCACGATATCGTCATGAAAGAACGCACACTAACCGGGATCATCGGATACCGCGACGTGTTTCCCGCTGTCATCAGTCTGATGGCTCAAGGGTATTTCCCGGCTGACAAACTGGTCACGAAACGAATTACGCTTGATGAAGTCATCGAAGAGGGCTTCGAAGGATTGTTGAGAGAAAGAGATCAAGTGAAAATCCTGGTCAAAGCTGAATAAATAAAGAAACCAGATTCCTATTTTTATGGGAATCTGGTTTCTTTTTTAGCGATCAAGAAAACGGGAAATCATCTGAAAGAGATGCCTTGCGTTTTCCTCCTGTTCCAGGTTCGTCAGCATTCCTTGAATTACGGGCTTCCGCGGAGCCTCCAGTTTCAGCTCCTCTTCCAGCACATCAAGCGTGATGTGGATGTCTTCGGCCAGATCCGCTTGATTCCTGTATGCTGCGATCTCCTCAAGAATCCCGTTTTTATCAACTTTTTGCTGGCCGTCACGGTACAGCAGATACGTTTTTTCCGCAAGAATCGGCCGTTCGCCGCTTTGCGTCATGCCGCCGATCATCTCGTCGACCCTTCTGATAATAAAACCGGCAAGCTCATCAAAGTCAATGTCGAGCTCGTTGAAGATAAACAAATTTTGATAAGAGTGCACGATTCCCTGCACCATGACCGTCAAGTCATCGAGGTAAGGCTTTGCGGCGTCGCCGTAGGCCGTCAGCAGCGCCTCCTGATATGCTTCATGAAATTTTCCGCTGACATTTTTAAAATATTCCTCGATTTTGCTGTTTTCCGGGATGCTGTGCTCGCTGATCATCACGAGGATGAAGTCTCGATGCTCTTTGCTTTCTTCAAACTGATAAGCAATCTGCTCCTTGAAAATATCCTTCGGAGGAGCATTTTTTTGCCGTATCTTCTTCATATTTTCTGTCATTCTATCGATATAATACTTAATGATTGCGAGAAGCAGCGCGTCCTTCGATTTAAAATGCAGATAAAAGGCTCCTTTTGAAATGCCGCATTCATTGGAAATCTCCTGAATGGTCGTAGAGGCAAACCCGTTTTTCGCGAACAGGCGAAGGCCGGCTTTAATGATTTTTTCTTCTTTTTCAGTCATGAAAGTACTCCTTTTGAACAACATTAAAATTGATTTAATTTTAACATATATAAGTTGACGCTATTTACTTTTGACGTTTATTATTGTATAGAATGACCAGTCAGTCAATCAGTATTCAGAAAATATTTTTTAAAATGGAGGTCGTAATGAATTCTATCATCAATTTTGTGCTGAAGAACAAGTTCGCTGTGTGGCTGATGACGATTATTGTTACGGTTGCCGGCCTTTATGCGGGTTTGAATATGAAGCAGGAATCCATTCCTGACGTAAACATGCCATACCTTTCGATTAATACGACATATCCGGGGGCTGCCCCGAGCCAAGTGGCTGATGATGTCACAAAGCCGATTGAACAAGCGGTGCAAAACCTTGACGGCGTGCACGTTGTGACGTCCACATCTTACGAAAACGCATCATCGGTGATGATCGAATACGATTATGATAAAGATATGGACAAGGCGAAAACAGAAGCGGCTGAAGCGCTGGAAAACGTCAATCTTCCCGATGACGTGAAAGATCCGGAAATTTCGCGCTACAGCATGAACTCCTTCCCGATCCTGACGCTCAGCGTATCAAGCGACAAAAGCAACCTTCAAGAGCTTACGAAAAACGTGGAAAACAGCCTCGTTCCTAAGCTTGAAGGCATTGAAGGCGTAGCCTCTGTTCAAGTATCCGGACAGCAGGTTGAAGAAGTCGAATTTTCTTTTAAAGAAGACAAAATGAAAAAATACGGCCTTGACAAAGACACAGTCAAGCAAGTGATTCAAGGGTCAAATGTGACAACTCCGCTTGGATTGTACACATTCGGCAATAAAGAAAAATCCGTCGTCGTCAGCGGCGATATCGAAACAATCAAAGATTTGAAGAATATGAGAATTCCGGTTGCATCTGCTTCAAGTGCAAGCAGTGCAGCAGCACAGGGCGCACAAGCTGCCGGGGGCGCGCAGATGGCCGCACAGGCCCGGCAAAGCGCAAGTACAGAAGTGCCGACTGTCAAGCTTTCTGAGATTGCCAGCATTAAAGACGTGAAAAAAGCCGAATCGATTTCGCGCACGAACGGAAAAGACAGCATCGGCATCAATATCGTCAAAGCAAATGATGCAAATACGGTAGAAGTTGCCGACAACGTCAAAAAAGAACTGAAGCAATTCAAAGAAGACCACAAAGGCTTCCAGTACAGCGCTACGTTAGACATGGCTGAACCGATCACCCAGTCGGTCGAAACGATGCTGGACAAAGCGATTTTCGGGGCGCTCTTTGCGGTTGTGATCATTCTCTTATTCTTAAGAGATATTAAATCAACATTAATTTCGATCGTTTCCATTCCGTTGTCTCTGCTTATCGCGCTGCTAGTCTTAAATCAGCTTGATATCACACTGAATATCATGACGCTCGGCGCCATGACGGTCGCGATCGGCCGGGTTGTCGACGACTCGATCGTCGTCATCGAGAACATCTACCGCCGCATGAGGCTGAAAGACGAACCGCTCCGCGGAAAAGCATTGGTCCGCGAAGCGACGAAAGAAATGTTCAAACCGATCATGTCATCAACGATCGTAACGATTGCGGTATTCCTGCCGCTCGCACTGGTAGGCGGCCAGATCGGCGAATTGTTCATCCCGTTCGCCCTGGCGATCGTATTTGCGCTTGCCGCATCACTCCTGATTTCGATCACGCTCGTGCCGATGCTCGCGCACAGCCTGTTCAAAAAATCGCTGACGGGAGCACCTGTAAAAGGGAAAGAACATAAGCCTGGAAGACTGGCAAACGCCTATAAAAAAATCTTAAACTGGGCGCTCAGCCATAAATGGATTACATCGATCATCGCGATTCTGATGCTGCTCGGAAGCTTGTTCCTCGTTCCGCTGATCGGCGCAAGCTACCTGCCGTCTGAAGAAGAAAAAACGATTCAGATCACATACACGCCTGAACCGGGCGAAACGAAAAAAGAGGCGGAAGACGAAGCCGCAAAAGCCGAAAAGCTCTTATTGGACCGCAAGCACGTCGATACGGTTCAATACTCCTTAGGCTCAAGCAGCCCGCTCGCCCAAGGGAATTCAAACGGCGCGCTCTTCTATATTAAATATGAAGACGATACGCCTGATTTTGACAAAGAAAAAGACAACGTGCTGAAAGAAATCCAGAAAAAATCCAAACGCGGAGAATGGAAAACGCAGAATTTCAACTCTTCGGGCAATAACAACGAATTAACGTACTATGTGTACGGCGATTCTGAAAAAGATATTAAAGGCACTGTCAAAGACATCGAAAAGATAATGAAAGATCAAAAAGATCTGAAAAACGTGAAGTCAGGCCTGTCCAGCACATATGACGAATATACATTTGTCGCTGACCAGGAGAAGCTGAGCAAACTCGGTTTGACGGCGTCTCAAATTTCTCAGGCCTTAATGACGGAAACGTCGCAGGCTCCACTGACAACCGTCAAAAAAGACGGCAAAGAGCTTGATGTCAACATTAAAACAGAAAAAGACGAGTATAAGAGCGTCAAAGATTTAGAAAACAAAAAACTCACATCGGCGACAGGCCAGGAAGTGAAAATCGGCGATGTGGCAAAAGTAAAAGAAGGCATAACATCTGACACCGTTTCAAAACGCGACGGAAAAGTCTATGCCGATGTCACAGGGGAAATCAAGACAGACAACATTACAAAGGTATCAAGCGATGTCCAGAAGAAAATTGACAAGCTTGACCTTCCTGACAACGTTACGATCGATACAGGCGGCGTTTCCGCAGATATCGCCGATTCCTTTACGAAGCTCGGACTCGCGATGCTTGCAGCTGTTGCGATCGTGTATCTCGTGCTCGTAATTACGTTCGGCGGAGCATTGGCGCCGTTTGCGATTCTGTTCTCGCTGCCGTTTACAGTCATCGGAGCCTTGATCGGGCTTTACGTCTCAGGTGAAACGATCAGCTTGAACGCGATGATCGGCATGCTGATGCTGATCGGAATCGTCGTCACAAACGCCATCGTCCTGATCGACCGCGTCATTCATAAAGAAGCGGAAGGACTGTCTACGAGAGAAGCGCTCCTTGAAGCCGGCTCTACACGACTCCGCCCGATCCTGATGACGGCGATTGCGACAATCGGCGCCTTGATTCCGCTGGCGCTCGGATTCGAAGGCGGCAGCCAGGTCATTTCAAAAGGGCTCGGCGTTACCGTTATCGGCGGTCTGATCAGTTCGACCCTTCTGACATTGGTTATTGTGCCGATCGTATATGAAATTTTGGCCAAATTCCGCCGGAAAAAGCCGGGAATGGAAGAAGAGTAGGATATAAGAAAGCCTCAGCTTTTGACAGCTGAGGCTTTTTTTAATCATTGGGGTTGATGATCGCCAATTGCTGATGATCCTCCCATTTTCCGTTGATTTTGACGTTTTTTCTGGCAAGACCTTCTTTGTGAAAACCCACTTTTTCGAGCACGCGGATCGATCCGGGATTATGGGGCATGACGCCGGCTTCGATGCGGTGCAGTTTCAAATCATTGAACGCATAGCCGACCATCAGCTTGACCGCTTCTGTCGTATAGCCTTTCCCGTTATGCTTTTCATCGAGAAAATAGCCGATAAACGCGCTTTGCAGAGAGCCGCGCAGCACTTGAAAGAGGTTGACCGTGCCGATCAGCGCATCATCTGACTGAAGAAAAATCCCGAAATAATAGTCTTCGTCTTGCTGCATTTGTTCCCAAAACGTTTGCAGCCGCTTTTTTTGCCCTTCAAGCGTATAAAAATCAGCAGCACGCTCCATTGAAAACCGTTCGAAAAACCCGCGGTTGTCCGTCTGCAGCTTCAGGCACGCTTCCGCATCATCCGCCGTCAGCGGCCTGATATAAATCGACTCTCCTTTTTTCACGCCACTGCCCTCCTTATACTGCCGGTACGTTGTCGGCTTTTTTCATTAACTCTTCAAAGTAGGAAAAGAACGCTTCCCTGTCGACCTGATCGACGACTTCGACCGGCCTTCCGTCTGGATGTGCCTCTGTCGTTCCTTGACGCGGGCTTTCCGTGTGAACGATCGCATTGACCGTTTTTGAGCCGATCATGTCCTTCCTGCCGAGCGTCAGCGTTGTCAGCACATCCCACAGGTAGTAGGTGGAGTTCGTCTCCGTATGTACAAGCGGCGGGCACAGCGCATAGCATTGGCCGATGAAATCAATGCCGATATGTTTACGCAGGCTTGCCCAATGGGCGCGGATGCCGTTTGTCAAAGGCACCTGGTTCGTGCTTTCAAGCGCGACCATATCGATCGCAATGCCGCTCGCAAACACCGTCTTCACGCTGTACGGGTCCCAAAACGCGTTCCATTCCGCCGTCCCGTCGTGCTCGGGCTCCTCGACATTCCCTTTTTCAAGAAAGGTGCCGCCCATCCAGACGAGCTTTTGAATCCGCTTTTCGATCGACGGATCTTTTTCAAGCGCGCGCGCCAAATCCGTGAGCGGTCCGGTAAACAGCAATGTCACCGGTTCTTTGCTGCCGTTTACCTTCTCAATCAGATGAAGGTGGGCGGGAAGGTCGGAAATGGGAGTCTCTACCGTCCCTTTTTCGTTTAAAATCGGCAAGGCGTCAACATAAAAGGCGTGCATGCGCCACTCCTTCGGAAAAGGGTTGACCCCTCTTGAATCAGATGCCGCCGTCTCGACACGGTACGGGCCGAAGCGGTCGATGATTTTTCTGCTTGCGCTCAGCGCAGGCTCCAGATAGCAGTCACCGGGTATGACAGATGTCCCGATCAATTCGATATCGTCCATTTGCAATAGCAGAAATAAGGAGACGAGATCGTCGACCCCTCCGTCATGGTTGAAATACAAGCTTCTTCACGTGATCACACCCTTTTTTCTTAATATTTATTATTTTACATCAATCGACCTTCAAAGTCTTTTCACGTTCTTATTTACCAAGATTGGCATCCATTTAGTTGCGATTTTTTCAACAACTAGTATAATTAAAGGTTGTTGGTAAAGAAATGATACGGATACTCTAATAGGATGATGAACATGAAACGTGCACGAATCATATACAACCCGACTTCCGGACGCGAAATTTTCAAAAAAAATCTTCCCCAAGTTCTCCAAAAATTCGAACAGGCGGGCTTCGAGACATCATGCCACGCAACGACGGGAGAAGGGGACGCCGTACAGGCCGCCAGAAGCGCCGCAGAGAGAGAGTTTGATTTAATTGTTGCAGCAGGCGGCGACGGGACGCTGAACGAAGTCGTCAACGGCCTGGCGCCGTTGGAAGTCCGTCCGAACCTGGGGGTCATACCGGTCGGGACGACAAATGATTTCGCAAGAGCTCTCGGCATACCGAGAGAGGATATTTTAAAGGCCGTTGACACAATACTAGAAGGAGAACCCCGTCCGATCGACATCGGGCGCGTAAACGGCCAGTATTTCATCAATATCGCCGGAGGCGGACGCCTGACCGAACTGACGTATGACGTACCAAGCAAATTGAAAACGATGCTCGGCCAGCTCGCTTATTATTTAAAAGGAATGGAAATGCTTCCGTCGCTGAAGCCGACAGAAGTCGAAATCGAATACGACGGCAAGCTGTTCCACGGCGAAGTGATGCTGTTTTTGGTGATGCTCACCAATTCGGTCGGCGGCTTCGAAAAGCTTGCCCCGGACTCAAGCCTGAATGACGGCATGTTTGACCTGATTATTTTAAAACGGACAAACCTCGCCGAATTTATCCGGCTTGCCGGACTCGCGCTCCGCGGCGACCACATCCACAACGAACACGTCATTTATACGAAAGCGAACCGCGTAAAAGTGAAGCAGAAGGACAAAATGCTCTTAAACCTTGACGGCGAATACGGCGGCGAACTGCCCGGAGAATTCGAAAACCTCTACCGCCACATCAATGTCGTCATGTCAAAAGAAAAAGCACAAAGACTCGATGATTGAACTTGGTCTCATACAGACGCGGCCAAGTTTTTCTTATAGAAGGTGAAGGAAATGAAACAAACAGCCCCCGTACAAAAAAACGAATATTACGACGTCGTATTTGAAGATCTGACCCACGAAGGCGCAGGAGTCGCAAAGGTCGACGGCTTCCCGGTTTTCGTCCCGAACGCCCTGCCCGACGAAAAAGCGAAGATCAAAGTCACGCGCGTCAAAAAAGGCTTCGCCTTCGGCCGTCTGATCGATGTAAAGGAAGAAAGCCGCTTCCGCACCAAAGCGCCGTGCCCGATCTACAAACAGTGCGGCGGCTGCCAGCTGCAGCACATCAATTACGAAGGCCAATTGCTTTACAAGCAGAAGCAGGTCAAAGACGTGCTCGAGCGAATCGGCAAGCTCGACTTAAGCCGCATTACCGTCCACCCGACCCTCGGCATGGAAGACCCGTGGAACTACCGAAACAAAGCCCAGGTCCCTGTCGGCGAACGGGAAGGCGGACTCGTCGCAGGCTTCTACCAGCAGCGCAGCCACGAGATCATCGACATGAACAAATGCCTCATCCAGCAGTCGGAAAACGACCGCGTCGTTCAAGCGATCAAAGAAATCTGCAATCGCTACGGGATCAAAGCGTACGACGAAGAGCGCCACAAAGGCTGGCTCAGACACATCATGGTCAGATACGGCGCCGCGACAGGCGAAATGATGGTCGTCTTCATCACGAAGACAAACGATTTCCCGCACAAAAACGCGATCATGAAGGAAATCACCGCCTCATTCCCGCACGTCAAATCGATCGTCCAAAACATCAACCCGAAAAAAACAAACGTCATCTTCGGCGACGAAACAACGGTCATCTGGGGAGAAGAATACATCTACGATACCATCGGCGGCATCAAATTCGCCATCTCCGCCAGATCGTTCTACCAGGTTAACCCCGAACAGACGAAAGTGCTCTACGACAAAGCGCTCGAATACGCCGAACTGAACGGCGAAGAAACCGTCATCGACGCCTACTGCGGCATCGGCACGATTTCGCTGTTTCTGGCGAAGCAGGCGAAAAAAGTGTACGGCGTCGAGATTGTGCCGGAAGCGATTGAGGATGCGAAGCGGAATGCTGAGTTGAACGGCATTGAGAACGCCGAGTTTGAAGTTGGCGAAGCTGAGGTCGTGATTCCGAAGTGGTATAAGGAAGGCATCAAGGCTGATACGCTTGTCGTCGACCCGCCGCGCAAAGGCTGCGACGAGGCTTTGCTGCGGACGATTATTGAAATGAAGCCGAAGCGGGTGGTGTATGTGTCGTGCAATCCGGGAACCTTGGCGCGCGATTTGCGGGTGCTTGAGGATGGCGGGTATGCGACGCTTGAAGTGCAGCCTGTTGATATGTTTCCGCATACGAGCCATGTGGAGTGTGTGGCGAAGTTGGTTTTGAAAGGTACAGTTGATTAAACTAATAGTTTAAAACTTTACGGATGACATCTTTTCTTCTTCAAAGACTTAATCTTTTTGATGTTGCTCTTTGATAACTTTTTTTGAAGGCCTGGATTTATCCCGGTCTTTTTTGTTGTAATTCGTAAAAATTACACGATAAATTGTTGACGGGGTATTTTTAGAGTGATATGATTCAAATTGTAATTAGATTGAGTAATTTTAAAGAAATACTCTATCGATGAGGGTGGGATATGAAACTTGAAGATATTGTAACGGTTAAGATAGGAAGAAACCTTTCTAGAGGCAACGTTAAAAATGATCATACATTAGTTGCTTATACATATGAGGATTTAATGAATGATTTAGATGGCTCATTTCTAGACTCACAAGCTAGTTTTGATGCTGGACATTCAAATCATAAAGAAAGCTATTTGAGCAATGCCGGAGACGTTGTTTTCAGCTTTGTTAGTTCCAAAGCTGGAATAGTGAGTGACTTAAACCGAGGGAAAATCATTAATCAAAATTTTGCGAAACTCATGATCGAACATGATGAATTGGATCGTAGCTATTTATGTTATGCGTTGAATGAATCGTATGCAATGAAAAGGCAAATGGCAATTTCGATGCAAGGAAGTGCTGTGCCAAAATTAACTCCAGCGATTTTAAAAGAGTTGGAAATCAAGTTACCAAGTATTGAGAAACAAAGGATAATTGGAAAAGCTTATTTCTGTTTAAGAAAGCGTCAAGCTTTGGCAAAGAAGCAAGCAGAACTTGAAGAGCAACTTTATTTAGAAGTATTAAAACAATTAGACCAACAATAGAAAAAGTGAGGAACACAACCATGGCTGAATTATATTCAAAATTATATAGCGCCGCAGACAACTTACGAAGCAAAATGGATGCATCAGAATATAAAAACTATTTACTAGGATTAATTTTTTACAAATACTTGTCCGATAAATTATTAGAAAAGGTAGTTGAAATAGCGGGTGAATCGTTAGAAGAATACAACACACAAGACAAACAAACTCAATTGTATATGGAATCATTGGCAGATGAAGAGATAAAAAATGACTTGATTGAAACGTTAGTCGATACATTGGGCTATGATATTGAACCAAAGTATTTATTCAGTGTATTAGCCAACCAAGCGAAACAAAATACGTTTCAGCTGAATGACTTGAATAAGGCGTTTATCGATTTGTCTACGAAATATGACCAATTCAACGGGTTGTTTGATGATGTAGATTTGACATCAAAAAAATTGGGATCAGATGATCAACAGCGAAACATTACGATTACAGAAGTACTGAAGAAACTAAATGATGTCAATGTAATCGGTCATGATGGAGACGTGATTGGGGATGCCTATGAGTACTTAATTGGTCAATTTGCCTCAGAGGCTGGTAAGAAAGCTGGGGAATTTTACACCCCTCATCAAGTATCTGACATGATGGCTCGAATTGCCGCGATTGGTCAAGAAGACAAAAAATTGTTTAGCGTATTTGACCCTACCATGGGATCAGGTTCCTTGATGTTGAATATTCGAAACTACCTAAATTATCCAGACGGTGTAAAATATCATGGGCAAGAACTAAACACAACTACTTTTAATCTAGCGAAGATGAACCTAATCTTGCATGGCGTTACTAAAGAAGATATGCGGTTACGTAATGGGGATACATTGAACAAAGATTGGCCGACAGATGAGCCTTATACTTTTGATGCCGTCCTTATGAATCCACCATACTCTGCAAAATGGTCTGCAGATTCTACATTCTTAGATGATTCTCGTTTCAATCGTTACGGAAAGTTAGCGCCGAAATCAAAAGCAGACTTTGCTTTTCTTTTACATGGGTTCTATCATTTGAAAGACTCAGGAACAATGGCCATCGTTTTACCGCATGGTGTACTTTTCCGTGGAGCTGCAGAAGGTGTGATTCGGAAGAAATTATTAGAGGATGGCAGTATTGATGCCGTGATTGGCATGCCAGCAAACTTATTCTTTGGCACATCGATTCCAACAACAGTCATCATCTTGAAGAAAAACCGCAGCACTCGTGATGTGTTATTTATTGATGCAAGTAAAGAGTTTATAAAAGGAAAGAACCAAAATAAACTTTCCAAAGAAAACATTGATAAGATTGTCGAAACGTATAAGAAGCGAGACGACGTTGAGAAATATGCCCACGTTGCAACATTCGATGAAATCAAAGAGAATGATTTCAATTTGAATATTCCTCGATACGTAGATACCTTTGAAGAAGAAGAACCTGTGGATATGGCTGCAATTGGCTCAAAAATCAAAGACATTCGAAAAGAAAAAGCAGAACTAGAGTCTAGCCTTTATGACATGATTTCTTCACTACAATATGATGAAGAAAATGCTGAATGGATCAAGGGTGCGTTAGAGGTGTTTAATCGTGGAAAATAAATATACACCCGCAATTCGATTTTCAGGGTTTAATGAAGATTGGGAAGAACGTAGGTTAGGGGATGTCTTAAAAGAACACAACGAATTAATCAAAGGGGATATATATCCAATTGCTACGTCATCTAGAAAAGGATTGTTTTTACAAAAGGAATATTTTGAGGGGGGAAGAAGTGGAATAGATGAAACACTAACTTTCCATCTTGTTCCAGAAAGCTATATTACTTACCGCCACATGTCTGATGATTCAACTTTCCATTTTAATAAAAACACTATGGGAACTCCTGTTCTTGTAAGTAAAGAGTACCCTGTATTTACAACTAATGAAAAAGCAAATGATGAGTTTATTTTAAGGAATCTAAACTATTCAGCTGGCTTTTCTAATTTTTCTCATATGCAAAAAAAAGGTGGTACCAGAGTTCGTTTGTATTATAACGTTCTACAAACTTATAAGCTATTTCTTCCGACAATCGAAGAACAAACGAAAATTGGAGATTTCTTCAAACAACTAGACGACACGATTGCTCTTCATCAGCAAGAACTAACCACCCTCAAACAAACAAAACAGGGATTCTTGCAAAAAATGTTTCCAAAAGAAGGGGAGTCTGTACCAGAAATTCGTTTTGAAGGTTTTACTGGTGAGTGGGAAGAAAAAAAGATTGGAGACATATTTAGAGTAACTAGGGGGCAGGTTTTATCTTCAGGGGAGGTTTCTAAATGTAAAACTGATGATTATCAATATCCAGTATATTCATCTCAAACTAAGGACAATGGACTATTAGGATATTATAATAAATATCTTTTTGACACTGCAATTACTTGGACTACAGATGGTGCTAATGCAGGTACAGTTAATTTTAGAAAAGGGAAATTTTATAGCACAAATGTTAATGGTGTTTTACTCTCGAATGAGGGATATGCAAACAAAACGGTAGCAGAAATATTGAATAGAATTGCTTGGAAGTATGTATCGAAAGTAGGAAATCCAAAACTGATGAATAATGTAATGGCAGATATTCAGATCTGGGTTCCATCTATTCAAGAACAAAATAAAATAGGGGAATTTCTTAATCGAATAGACGATACAATTGATCTTCATCAACGTGAACTAGATGCCTTAAAAGAAACAAAAAAAGCATTCCTACAAAAGATGTTTGTCTAAGCCGAATAGAGGAGAGAGAATCATGACAAAGATACCGCACAAAGATGAAGCTCAAGTAGAACGTCGCCTGATTGAAGTGTTAGGTGAAGGGCATAATCAGTGGAATTATCGTCCTGATTTAAAATCGGAAGAAGACCTATGGAAGAACTTGCGTCAAAAGATTACGCAAAATAACTTAGCAGAAATTGGGGAACATCCAATTACTGATAAGGAATTTGACACAATAAAGACAGAGTTATTATCGAAAACACAGACCCCCTTTGATGCCGCTAAATGGCTCAAAGGGGAAAATGGAATTGCTCGGATTACGATTGAACGTGAAGATGTCTCTTTAGGTTCGATGTCTTTAGTGCTGTATTCTAACCAAGACATAGGTGGCGGAATCTCTACATACGAAGTTGTTCATCAGATTGCGAAACAAAAGGCAAACCTTGACGGTCGTGATCGCCGATTTGACGTAACACTCTTAATTAATGGATTGCCAATTGTTCAAATTGAATTGAAAAAGGTCAGTGCCAAAGACGGCGTATTTCAAGCCTTTAATCAAATCAAGAAATACTCAGAAGAAGGGATGTTTAGAAATAATATCTTTTCTACTCTTCAATTATTTGTTATCTCTAACGAACAAACGACTCGCTATTTTGCCAATGCGATGCCAAAAGACATGCACAAGAAATTTGTCTTTAGCTGGCGAACAAAGGATAATCGAAAAGTAGAAAATCTCTATGAATTTGTAAAACAAGTCTTAAATATTCCAGATGCCCATCGATTGATTGCCGATTATACAATTGTAAGTGAGGATCAAGACAACAAAGCTGTAATAGTATTAAAGCCGTATCAAATTCATGCGATCCAAGCCTTGTTTACATCTGCCATGAAACATCAATCCGGCTATGTTTGGCATGCGACTGGTTCAGGAAAAACGTTGACAAGTTTTGTTTCTACGAAGTTATTAGCTCGCAAAGCAGGTGTAGATCGTACCATTATGCTGATTGATCGAAAAGACTTAGATAATCAAACGACGACCGAATTCACCAAGTTTGCTTCCGAGTTTAATACCGGTATTTCTTCTGGTGATGCAATATCGAATAGCTTGATTGTCGGAACTGGAAGTGCGAAGGAGTTAAGTGATACTCTACTGTCTGATGCCAATTCCAATACAGTGATTATTACCACTCGTCAAAAATTAGAAGCTGCCTTGCGCTATGCCCAAAGGCAAGAGGAGCAAAAAGGTACTCAGCGCTTTAAGAAACTACTAGGGCAACATATTGTCTTTGTCGTGGATGAGTGCCATCGTGCGTTAAGTGCAGAAGGGATGCAAGTCATTAAGGAGTTCTTTCCAAATTCAACTTGGTTTGGATTTACAGGCACACCAATATTTAACGAAAATAAAAAACAGGCTAAAGGTCAATTAGCTCGTACCACTCGTGATCAATATGGAGAAGTTTTGCACACCTATACCATTAAAAATGCATTAGATGATGGTGCTGTTTTAGGGTTTCAAGTAGAGCACGAAGATACAATTGACCCAACATCATTAAATAATTATATTTTTAATCAACTGCGTCAAAATGAAAAATACGCCAATTTGACTGCAGATGAAATTAATCGCATCATTGATCAAATGGAGGGAATAGAAAAGGAAGCATATCTTGAACCATCTTCGTTTGAAAGTGATGATCATATTCAAAAAGTTATTCATAAGATTTTCAGGCCGGATAATGCCTATACTAAATTTGATTTCCAAAATGGCCGCCCGCAAAAGTCTGCCATTTTAACAACCAGTTCCATTGATATGGCGAAACGCTACTATTCCGCAATTAAGGAAATGACGAAAGATCCAGAATGGTTGACGAAAGAATTTGCTGGACATCCAATTCGAACCGGACGTACGATTGAAGATCCGGATTTTCCACGAATAGCGATCACCTATTCGATTCAAGAAAACGAAGACAATTCGAAACAAATTCAAGATGAAATGAAAGAGATTATTAAGGAATATAACGATTATTATCACACTGCTTGGTCGATAGAAGATATTGAACGATATAATGGTGATATTAACAATCGTTTAGCTCGTAAGAAAGCAGAGTTCAAAGAATTTGGTAAACAAATTGACCTTGTCATTGTTGTCGATCGGTTATTGACTGGTTTCGATGCACCAACGATTCAAACGTTATTTGTCGATCGAAATTTAAGTTATGCCAATTTGATTCAAGCATTCTCTAGAACCAATCGTACTTATCCAGGAAAGAAAAAAGGATTAATTGTGACATACCGGAAACCTTCAACAATGGAGCAAAATGTAAAGAATGCGACGAAGTTATATTCACAAGCACAAGAGGAATCTAGTCTTGTTTATCCGACTTATGATGAATCGAAGAAACGCTTTAAAAAGGCTCACAAAGCGCTAACTACGTTAGTTCCAAATCCAACCGATATTGATGAGAACACATCTCTTGAAATCCGAATCGAGTTCGTGAAAGCATTTCAAGAGCTAAACAATTCATACGAAGCTTTAGTTACATATAATGACTACAACGATGATATGGAGAAATCAACTGCACTTCAAGAACAGGTGAAAACCTTGGAAGAATATATTGGTATATATAACACGGTTAAGGGTTCACTCGAAGATGAAGGGAACCAAGATGGACCGGGACCAGATTTCTCAGACATTGAATTCTATGGAGAAAATGCAGTTAAGATCTATGATATAGACTCAACTTATATTGACCGACTATTAGAAACATACTCGGCCAATAATCAGAACATCCGCGACGAGATCGAAAATGCCCTTCAAAAACTGAAGAAATCAGAAATTGTTAAAGACGTGTACCGCAAGATGTTAAATGCTATTGATACCAATGAAATAGATGCAGAGGAAGATATTCTTGCAGTGAAACGAAGCTTCTTCACTAGAGCACGTGACAAAGCGATTCATGAATTTGCGAATACTTGGTTTGTGGAAGAAGATGAGCTACATTTGTCCGCGATACAATATGTAATAGGAACAGATTCGATTCCGAATATTGGTCGAATCATCAACAGTAAACAATTTGAGAAGTATAAAGCCGTACATCCAGATGCAAAACCATTGAAATATGGACCAGAAATGAAGCGGCAGTGGATAAAGACATTAGATGAAGTCATTGTACCTTTGGATGATGAGTTGAGATAAAACCATTTGGATTAAAATTACTTTTTCAGGACTTAAACGATTAATGAAATAAGTAATATTTAGATTTGAATTAAAAGCTTTGGTCAAACACTACCAAGGCTTTTTGTTGTTTAACCAGTTTACTCTAACATAGAGCAACTACACTAATTGACAAAAGGACATTACAAAAATTTACACATATGATACGATCATGTTAAAGATAAACAACAATCTTAAATGAAATGAGGGGGCTTGATATGAGCAAGGTCGCTTCTGAGGTTGTAGCGGGTGTCTTGAACGAATTCCATTTGGCGATTAAAAAGCACGATATTGAACAGGCAAAAATGCTTTTTGAAAAGGCTAAGTCGATGTTTACAGAAATGGAAGAAAACCAAAATGTCCTGGTCTACTTCTCGCTTCTTGAAGAACGGTATCGGATGATGCTTTATGATGCAAGGGGAGAACGTTTGCCGCGCCAATCTTATTTTAATGCCTCGCAAATCAAGAGTATCGAACAGACGGATGATATGATTGATTACTATTTCTACTTTTTTGAGGCGATGCATGAAGCATACAACAAGAATGTTGAACGGGCGATCAGCCTTTATAAGGTTGCCGAGAAAAAATTAGCGAAGATTCCCGATGATATTGAAGCGGCTGAGTTTTACTTTAAAGTGTCCTGGCTGTACATGTCTCTCCGGCAAAATGCGGTTTCTCTCAATTATGCAAAAGATGCGATGAATATTTACAAGATGTATGACGGGTATAAAAAGAAGCTGGCGATTTCTCAGGTTGTCATGGGGACAAATTATATGCAGATGCAGCGCTTTAAAGACGCAGAGAAATACTTCGCGGAATCGATTGAAATTTCAAAAGAGATTGGCGATCCATTTTTAGAGGCGATGCTTCACCACAATATCAGCATTCTCTATTCTTATTCAGACCGATCCCAGGATTGTATCCTGGCAGTACAGCACGCGTTGAGCAATCCAGAGTGGCGTGAATCGAGTTATTATATCAACTCTCTTTACATGCTGGTCAGGGAGTTTTTCAAAATCGGCGAAACAGAAGCGGCTCTGTACTATTATCAAAAGGGACAAGAGGAACTAGAGAAAAACGGGAATAAGCATTATGAAAAGAAAATAAATATTATTTATGAACTGTATTGTCGTGAAAACGTAGAGAGCATCAAAGATGGCCTCCATTCCTTGGACGAGATGAACGATTTGGACGGCGTTTACGACCTTTCTTTGCTCATATCAAGCTATTTTGAAGACAAAGGAGATTACAAGAAAGCACTAGAATTTGCTAAAATAGCCATGAAAGCCGAAAACAAAATGAGATCATTAGGGAGTGAGGGATTGTAATGAAAAAAATCATTCTTTGCTTGTCGTTAACAGTTGTGATCTTTGGCGGTGCTGCTTTATCCCAGAGCCATAATACGGCGTCAGGAAGTGTTCAAGTAGCGGAATTGCCTGTCGGGGGTTAATAAAGTCCTTTTTAGGGCTTCTTTTTTTGCAATCATGAAATGGGGTGTAATTTAAGAAGAAACCGAAAGAACACGAAACATAACATCCTTTCACATTTGCAAGAAGCCCTCCAACGCATGAAGGCGTATGAAATCTTTTAACGAATTGGAGGGATGAAAAATGAATGATCACAAATTTTTTTCGTTATTAAAACATGCAGATGAACCTTTTGTCGGCTGGGATTTTTCATTTATTACTGACACAGGAAGAATGACAAGCGGGCTGTTCTCATGGTCATATGGAAGCATGGCTCTTTCTCTTATTCAAGATGCCACATCAATGTTGGATATGGGAACAGGCGGCGGGGAGTTTTTATCCAAATTGGGCCCTTTTCCACCGTCAGCATATGCTACAGAAAGTTATTTGCCTAATGTGCCTGTCGCAAAGGAACGATTGACGCCTTTAGGGGTTCAGGTTGTTCAAGTTGATAATAATGAGGCTCTTCCTTTCATTGAAGACGATATTTACCGCGAGCTGTGGATCGACCAGGCTCCGCCCCCTCCGATCAAGTCGATGGATCAAAACGGGCATGTTTTGTACATCGGAAGCTTTTCCAAAACGCTGAGCCCGGGACTCAGGATCGGCTGGATCGTCGGGCCTGAGCCTGTCGTCGAACGTTTATCCGATATTAAAATGCAGACAGACTACGGTTCAAGCTCGCTGTCTCAAAGAGTGGCCGCCGAATGGCTGACAACCGGACATTATCAGAAGCACCTCGAAAACGTCAGGGAACAGCTTAAAAAGAGAAGGGATTTTGTCTTGGAGGTTTTGGAAGAACACTTGAAAGGATTGGCGTCATGGAACATGCCAAAGGGCGGTTTTTTTATTTGGCTGAACATACTGCCGCCCCTGTCGATGAAATCTCTTTATGCAAAAGCATTGGCAGAAGGCATTCTTCTGAATTCCGGGAGCATCTATGCGCAGGAAAACGGGAATTTTATCAGGCTATCCTATGCTTTTGCCTCCCCCGGCGATCTTAAAAAGGGAATCTATCAATTAAGCCTGATCATCAAGACGTTAGCGACAGAAAGCGGAAAAAAATAAAAAATGCTCCGGAAATTTGATACAATTTCCCTAAATACATAAAGACAGGAGAAAATCGATGCAGCATCAACTGAAGGCTTACACCTCAATGGCGCTTGCGATGGCGATCGTCGGCAGCTCTGTCGTCGTCGGCAAGCTGATGGTCGAAACGATTCCGGTGTTTCTTTCGTCAGGAATTCGCTTTTTGATCGCGGCGGCCGTTTTAATCGCCTTGCTTATTGTTTTTGAAAAAGGGTTTCCGGCGCTTACGAAAAAAGACGTGTTTGTGCTAGTGATGCAGTCGTTTACCGGCGTTTTTCTGTTCAGCGTCTGCATGCTTTACGGCGTCAAGCTGACGACGGGGATGGAGAGCGGGATGATTACGAGCACGACGCCGATGGCTGCCGGGATTTTGGCTTTTTTTCTATTGAAAGAACGAATCGAAAAGCGGATGGCGATTGGAATCGTGCTCGCTGTCATGGGCGTGATGACGATCAATCTGTTTGGAGCTGACGCGGCAGGAAGCCCGCACGCTTTGATCGGGAATCTATTAATCGCAGCTGCTGTGGTTGGCGAGGCGATGTTTACGCTTTTGGCAAAACTGTTGTCCCCGCATATTTCGGCTTTGGCGATTGCAACGTTTGTGTCGCTGTTCGGGTTTTTGTTTTTTCTTCCTTTTGCCGTCATCGAAGCGCTGTCTTTCAATTTCACAGCACCGGGTCTTCTTGATTGGTCATACGTGCTTTATTATGCGCTGATCGTCACGGTGCTTGCCTTTTACTTGTGGTACAGCGGTGTGGCGAAGGTTTCCGCCGGCATTTCCGGGATTTTCACGTCGGTATTGCCCGTTTCCGCCGTCGTCTTATCCGGCATCGTTCTGAAGGAGCAATTTACCATGATCCACCTGATCGGAATCACGCTTGTGATCGCCGGGATATTTGTCACCGTGGTTGTGAAAGGGGACGGCCAAAATCTCGCATCCTAGCAGATTTCCAAAAAAATGTCGCAAATTTAATGCATCAATTTGATGAAATCGCCAAGCCCTGCGGTATAATAGATTTTGTGAATGAAATGGAAAGAGAGTGGTTACATTATGGGCCGTAAATGGAACAATATAAAAGAAAAGAAAGCGTCTAAGGATGCGAATACGAGCCGGATATACGCCAAATTCGGACGTGAAATATATGTGGCGGCAAAGCAGGGCGAACCGGATCCCGAATTAAACCAGGCGCTGAAGTTCGTGCTTGAGCGCGCCAAAACATACAATGTCCCGAAAGCGATTATTGAGCGGGCGATCGAAAAGGCGAAGGGCGGTTCTGAAGAGAACTATGACGAGCTTCGCTACGAAGGCTTCGGACCGAACGGCGCGATGGTCATCGTGGATGCGCTGACGAACAATGTCAACCGGACGGCGGCTGATGTCCGTTCTACATTCGGAAAAAACGGCGGAAACATGGGTGTGAGCGGCTCTGTCGCATACATGTTTGACCCGACGGCTGTCATCGGCTTTGAAGGCAAAACGGCGGATGAAACGCTTGAATTGTTGATGGAAGCCGACATCGATGTCCGCGACATCATCGAAGAAGACGACGCCGTGATCGTCTACGCCGAGCCTGATCAATTCCACGCCGTGCAGGAAGCGCTGCAAAACGCCGGAATCTCCGAGTTCACGGTCGCAGAGCTGACAATGCTCGCGCAAAACGAAGTAACGCTTCCCGAGGATGCTCAGGCTCAGTTCGAAAAGCTGATCGATGCGCTTGAAGATTTGGAGGACGTTCAGCAGGTTTATCATAATGTTGATTTAGGCGAGTAATCCTCATCACCACCCGTGATTGAAATCATGGGTGGTTTTTTGCAAAAAAGCCCCATTGTACATAACTGCTGAATGGGGAATATACTATTCTACGTCTTTTAATAATGCTTCAATTTTATCAAGACGCTGCTTGATCTCCTTTATTTCCTCGCTTTCAAGTTTGAATTTCTCTTCAGCCAGTTTACCGTTCCTTAAATACCTTTTGACAACCTTGGTTAAGGCAACGATACCCACGATGACAAGCGCAGCCATTACAGCATAATATATAGGTATTAAAATTGTGATGATATCAACGGCTCCCATCTTTATTCTCCTTACATTCTGTAGATTTTTGTTTTGCTAATTTCTCAATCAAATCATTATCAATCGTAAAGGAAAATTCCTTTAGATAATAATACTTTAGAGCTTTACCATCTGATGAAACTTTCATTTCACTAAATATGACTCCTGCCTCCTCAAGTTTGGTTAAATGTAAATAAAGTAATGTCCTATTGATTCCTAACTTGCGTGCAAGCTCGCTAACATAGCAACCTCCTTTTAATAAGATGGTTAAAATCTGTAAACGAAATGGATTTCCAAGGGCCTTTGCAATTAAGATTAATTGGTTTGGTTCATTTATTTTATTCATATGTAACAATAATTTAACACATGTGCATCTAAAAAAAAAGGTGTTTTTTCAAAAAAATGATTTGTTTGTTAAATTGTGTGAATTGCGAGAGAGTACAATGTTTAAGATGCTTTTCAATTAAAAAATTTTATAAAGCGAAATATTCAAGAAGGTAAGATTGATTCATATCAAGATTAAAAAATGGTATTAAAGTTTATTTTTTCCTTTATAGACATTGTTTCTAATGATTATATATGATAATATTAACATTAGTTGAATAGACTTCCAGTTAAATACACCCAATAAATTTACTTTATTTGGAGAGTGATTGGAATGAAGAGATCTTTAGCCTTATTATTTTCCTTTTTGTTAGTATTCCCTACTGCCTTAGGGACTGCTAGTGCAAAGGAAAAAACACAAGATTTAAGTTTTGAAGAAAAAATTTTTGAAATTGATGAAAGCGATTTATCAACTCAAGTTAAAAAACAAGAGTTTATCCAAGCTTTAGAGGATGCAACTCATGCGGAGAAGACTGAATATCTTGAAAAAGTAGGGAAACGAGTACAAAATACTTTAAATGAAGTTGATGTTGAATTAGGTGAAAATCAAGAAATAGATTTAGGCATGGGAACGACTATTGAATTAGAATCTTCTGATGTTGTTGAGGCACCTGAAGATGAATTCGTAAAGACTTCTGGATACGATTTTTCAAAGGGAAACATACTCCAAAAAAAATACGGTGCTAGAAGATTTACATGCAGGGTTAGTGTGAAATCACTTGGTATCACATTAGGATCTCTCGTGCTGCGAAATCACTATACGGTAGGGAGTTTTGGGTTGAAAATGAGGTATGCATCCGATAATGGTACATCTGGAACAGATCCTTTAATGATTATCACTAGTTCTTCTACATCGGTTCCTGATGGTAAAGCTGTAAAAGTAGGGCATGATATGAATGCAAGAGGTTCGTATAAATGGAAACTGGGGATTTCAGGTATATATAAATCTTTCACATCAGAAATATACAGTACAATCAAGTTAAGTAAGCTAAATAAGAAAAAGAAATTTGCTGTCGTTTATCAAAATTACAAATTTACTGAGTGATAGCCCTGTAAAAAAATATAATTTGTTCGTTAGATTAAATTTCGACAGCTTAAACGCTGTCATTTTTCGTTTGAAGTAAAAAGAGTCATTTCCTATTTTTTCCTTGCCTGCTACATCTCAGCCTTTGTTGTTTTTCGAAGATGTTAGTTAGTTATATTTTATTCATTAAGATTGCTTACGGCACTCTGTATTTATTTTTAGAGTGCCCCGACAATTTTAAGCCATTAGATTATACCCCTGTTTAAATGAATGATCGCACTTGGATTTGAACCTTAGGAGGTGTGAATCAGCTATGTGTAGCTTCGAGAAATAACTTGTCTTTGTACAAAAAGCTAGGACAGGGGGGGATTCTGCAAAAAGCAGACCGCACAAAAAATCGGTCTGCTTTAATCTTTATACAAACTGCAACAACTGCATCAAAATCGGCACAACAAACATAAACAAAATCGTACTTGTCGCAACGGTGTTTGTCGCAAAATCAACGTCTCCGCCTGCTTCTGCGGCGAGCATCGGGGTGACGGTCGGCGTCGCTGTAGCCGATTGGACGATTAATGTTTGCTTCAGCAGTGAAGAAAGCGGGATCGGCAGGAGCAGCAAAAACAGCACGAGCGGCGAAATGACGAAGCGTCCAAGCAACACGCCGATTGTATCTTTGTCAAAGCGGATGCTTTTCAGCCCGGATTTGTTAAGGACGATCCCGATAAAAATCAATGACAGCGGCGTGACCAGGTTGCCGACGTATGTCAGCGCAGAATTCGCGAACTCAGGCACCGGAATTTGGAACCATAGAAACACAATTGAAATCAGAAAGCCCAGGAGCGGAGGCGGCAAAAGCTTCGAAATCAGCTTTTTGAACGTTATTTTTTGCGTGCTGTGCGCTTCGTCTTTGCTGTCTTTGGCGATTAAAAAGGCGCCCAGCGACCAGAGCGAAATCGTATTAATAATATAGTAGACAAGGAAATAAGGAAGGCTTTTTTCGCCGAACAACGCGATGTTCAGCGGCAAACCGATGAAAATCGCATTCGCGTTGACAAAAGAAGCTCTGAACGTTCCGATTCTGCCTTTTCTCGTCCGCAATGCTTTTGATAGTAAAAAGGCAATGATATAGGAAATGATGACCCCGCACAGAGGCCAGATTAAGCTGGAGGATAAATCGATCAGTTTTTCTTTCGTGAAAAACTTTAAGACGGATACAAAGATAGAGCAGGGCAGCGCTATTTTTGTAATCAGGTTTGAAATGCTTTTGTTGAATCCTTCCACAAACCAGCCCTTCTCATTCAAAATATACCCTAATGCAATTAATAACAAAATGATAATGACGCTTGAAATCGATGTCCAAATGTTCATGTGCATTCCTTCTTTTCTTTATTTATGGAAATGAAATATTCCCTGCGTAAAATAATAGTTCAGCCGGGAGAACACTCACAAATACGGTTTATTTATAGGCCGATAAGAAAGATTTATCAGAACGCCGTATAGCCTGACGGGGCGGGCCGTATTAGTTTTATTTATAATCGTATAAAAATTATATAGGGGTTTTTGGCCGGGCGCCGGGTCTACAATAGCAGCGTACCGAAAATGGAATAAGGAGTTGATGGTTGTGGCTGAGGAAAGCGGTCCTGAAAGAAAAGCCCGGCAGCCGGCGTTTAAGCCGATTCCGTTTCTCATTTCTATCATTGTTGGAACGGTGCTTTGGTTTTTACACTATCCGCAAGGCATTTCTCTTCAGGGCGGCCATGTGCTGGCATTGTTCCTCGCAACAATTCTTGGCTGCATATTGAATGCGGCTCCGCTCGGACTTTATGCATTTATTGATTTGATCATTTTAACAGTAACGCATACGGTGAGCGGTGAAGTTGCTTTTTCAGGCTACAGTGACAGCACGATTTGGTTAATAGTGGCGGCATATTGTGCGGCCGTCGGATTTACGAAAACAGGACTCGGATTAAGGATTGCCTATCTGTTCGTCAAACTGTTCGGCAAACGGACATTGACGTTAGGATATGCCCTTGTGTTATGCGAATTGGTGATATCGCCCGCCATTCCTAGTAATACGGCGCGGGGGGCGGGAATCATTTTTCCGATTATCCAGCAGCTGGCGAAATCGTACGGTTCTGATCCGAAGCTCGGCACATCGCGAAAGATTGGCTCTTTCCTTGTGATTTTAGGATTCCACGCTAATCTGCTGACATCGGCTATATTTCTGACGGCGATTTCGACGAGCCCGATCGCGGTGTCATTGGCGGACAAACTCGGTGTCCACATTTCGTGGGGGCAATGGGCGTTGGCCGGGTTGTTGCCGGCGGTTGTCTCATTAGTCGTGATCCCGCTGTTCATCTATCTGGTCTATAAACCGGAAATTACGAAAATGCCCGAAGCACCGGCGATGGCGCAAAAGGAACTGGAGAAAATGGGTCCGGTCAAACGCTCGGAAATCTACATGCTGATTTCTTTTCTCGTCATGATTTTATTGTGGATTTTCGGAAATGCGCTCGGCGTCTCCACAACGATTGCGGCCTTTATCGGGGTCACGATGCTCGTCTTCTTTGGCGTTATTAAATGGTCTGATATTCCGGAACAGAAGAGCGCCTGGAAACTGCTCGTCTGGCTCGGACCGCTGTTGATGATGGGAGCTCAGCTCAATCGCTTCGGCGTTATCAAATGGTTCAGCAACGCTGTAGGCGCGGAGGTCCATGGTTTGTCATGGGGCGTCGCTTTCGTTGTGTTAGGTTTGATCTACTATTACAGTCATTATTTCTTTACGAGCCTGATCATTCACGTCAATGCGTTCTATACGCCGTTTTTGGCGATTTTGATCGGCATGGGCGCTCCGCCTGTCGCATCCGCATTGTATTTGGCTTTCCTGACGGCGCTGTGCGCGCAGCCGACCAATTACGGAACGCTGGCAGGACCGCTTTATTTCAGTTCTGAGTATGTTTCCTCAAAAGCGTGGTTCAGCCTCGGCTTCGCCGTATCCGCTTTGACGTTTGCGATTTGGACAGGCCTTGGCATGCTTTGGTGGCACATGATCGGAATCATGTAAATATAAAAAAGAGAGAAGGAAATAGTATGTCAAATATTGGTATTTTAACGAACCCATTATTGAATAAAGGAACCGGATTTAAACAAGAAGAACGGGATGCATTAGGGCTGAACGGTTTGATTCCGCCCGTCGTTCAAACGATTGACGAACAGGAGCGGCAAGTTTACAGCCAATATCAAAAAAAGGGAACTCGTCTTGAGCAAAGAATCTTTTTAATGGATATTTACAAAACAAACCGGACGCTTTTTTACTATACGATGGAAAAGCACCTTGTCGAATTTATGCCGGTCGTCTATGATCCTGTCGTAGCTGAGGCGATTGAGGAATACAGCGATCGTTTTGTTTCCCCGGATGCCGTCTATTTGTCAATCCATGATCAGGACAATATGAAAGCGGCGCTTGAAAGCTTTGCCGGCGGACGGGATATTCGGTTAATCGTTGTGACAGACAGCGAAGGGATTTTAGGGATGGGCGACTGCGGCATCAACGGAGTTGAAATCGCAACCGGGAAATTAGCCGTCTACACGGCGGCTGCGGGCATTAATCCGAACCAGGTTCTCCCCGTAGTCCTTGATGTCGGGACGAATAACAAAGAGCTGTTGGACAATCCTCATTACCTGGGAAATAAACACGAACGGGTGAGAGGCGAGGCTTATGACCAATTTATCGACAAATTTGTGAAAGAAGTCACAAATTCATTCCCGAAAGCATTGCTTCACTGGGAAGATTTCGGCCGTGCGAACGCAGCCAAGATTCTCGAAACATATCAATCAGACATCTGCACGATCAACGACGATATTCAGGGAACGGGGATCGTCATTTTAGCGGCTCTCTTAGGTTCGATGAAAGTGTCAAACATCCCGTTAAATAAACAAAAGGTGCTGATTTTCGGGGCAGGGACGGCTGGTGTCGGAATCGCCAATCAAATTCTGGAAGAGATGCTGCGGACGGAGGACATCACTGTAGAAGAAGCGAAAAAACGGTTTTATTTAGTCGATAAACAAGGATTATTGACGGATGACATGCCGGATCTCACGAACGGCCAACAAAAATTCGCACGTCCTCATGGCGAAATGAACGGCAAGCAGTATAAAGATTTACAAGACATTATCGCCTTCGTGAAACCGACTGTTTTGGTCGGGACATCAACTACGCCGGGGGCATTTACTGAAGGTGCGATCAAAGAAATGGCGAAACACGTCGAGCGTCCGGCGATCTTCCCGATCTCAAATCCGACGAAGCTGATCGAGGCACAAGCAGCCGACGTTATCAAATGGACGGACGGCAAAGCCCTGGTATGTACTGGAATTCCGTCTGATGATGTCGAATACAATGGCGTCACCTATCAGATCGGGCAAGGCAACAATGCGCTGATGTATCCTGGACTTGGCCTCGGAATCATCGCCGCCGAAGCGAAAATCGTCACGCAAAACATGCTGTCAGCCGCGGCGCGGGCCGTCGGCGATTTGGTCAATCCGCAAGTTGAAGGAGCGGCCATTTTGCCTCCGGTCGCCGAGATGAGAAAAGTCTCAAAAATCGTCGCTGAAGCCGTTGTGAATCAGGCGGTTGAAGACGGAGTCAATCAAAAAGAAATCACACATGCCGAAGAAGAAGTCAGCCGTTTAATATGGGAGCCGGGATATTAACAAAACTGTCACTTGTAAGCATTCCGGAAGAGAGGCTATCATTTACAAATGATAGCCTTTTAACAAAGGAGACACCTGTGATATGAACTTAAAAGATTTAGAGTATTTTCAGACGCTTTGCTATACGAGAAGTTTTACAAAGACCGCAGAAGCCCTCTATGTGTCACAGCCATCCGTGACCTTTGCGATTCACCGCCTCGAAGATGAGCTCGGCGTGAAGCTGTTCGAGATCAATAAGTCGCACCGCTCCGTCGAATTGACGATTGCCGGCCAATATTTGCAGAAAAAAGCCGGGCATATTTTAACAGAAGTCGAAAACACCGTCAGGGAAATCAGAGAGTTTAACCACCCGACGATACGCCTCGGGCTGCCGCCGATCATCGGAGGCTACTACGCCGCTGATATCATGAAGCAGATCGATGATAAAGGGCTTTTGCCTTTCATTAATTTGGTAGAAGACGGGTCAGAGTTGCTTTTGAAAAAAATCGAGGAAAACAAGATCGATTTGGCCATCATCGGATCAGCCTCTCCCATCCATAGCAGCAAGATCGTCAGCATCCCCATCACGCGCTCGGAACTCGTGATATGCACCTCCAGGCAGCATAGATTCAGCGGCCGCAGCAACATTAACTTTCAGGAAGTAGAGCATGAAAAGATGCTCTTGCTCGGCCAATCGTTCGTACACCGCACGGCCTTTCAGTACTTTTCAAAAAAATACCGGATCAAGCCGAAAGTCGTTTATCAAACGGATAAAATCCAGACGCTGAAAGCTTTGATCGCCGTCGACTGCGGGATCAGCCTGTTAAGCAGAATGGTCGTTTCAGACGCGGAAGACATCGCGATGGTTCCTCTTGATGAAGAGGTCATCCCTTATTTTTACGTATCGATTTGCTTTAATAAAAACCATGCGCTGAGCGAAGAAGAAAAATCAATTATCGAACTGTTTCAAGCCCACGAAAAAGAGGCGTGCGAAGCGCACAAGGATTTTACCGAAATCGCCCGGTAAAATCTTTTTTATGTCAAAAAAACGGCGGGTACCTGAATTTTCTTGAAAGTCAGCCGATACATATGATGTAGTCTAACTTTTCCCAAAACTGTTTGATAGGAGATGGCCTAACAATGTTTCAAATTACCGATCTCAACCGCCAATACATCGGAGGGGAGTGGAGAGACGGCCAAAGCGAGAGCGTCTTGGCAGATCTGAACCCCTATACACAAAAAACGATCGCCTCTTTTCACAAAGCGACGCCGGATGACATCGATCAGGCCTATAAGGCGGCAGTGAAAGCGAAAAAAGAATGGGACCGCGTCGGCCCATATGAGAAACGGGCGATTTTGGAAAAAGCGGCCGCCTATATTGAGGAACATAAAGAAGCGATTGTGTTTCTCATTATGGAAGAGCTGGGCGGGACAAGGCTGAAAGCGGCTTTTGAAATCGATCTTGTCATCAATATGATCAAAGAAGCGGCCGGTTTTCCGCTCAAGATGGAAGGAAGAATTCTGCCTTCCCCTGTCGATGGAAAAGAAAATCGCCTGTACCGGATTCCGGCTGGCGTCGTCGGGGTGATCAGCCCTTTCAATTTTCCGTTCTTTTTATCTGTCAAATCGGTTGCTCCGGCGCTAGGCGCGGGAAACGGCGTAGTGCTGAAGCCGCATGAAGAAACGCCGATCTGCGGCGGAACCTTGATTGCAAAAATATTTGAAGAAGCAGGGCTTCCGAAGGGGCTTTTAAACGTTGTTGTTACGGACATCGAAGAGATCGGAGACAGCTTTGTTGAACACCCGATCCCAAGGATCATCTCGTTTACGGGTTCGACAAAGGTGGGAAGCTACATCGGCCAGCTTGCGGTCAAGCACTTTAAAAAACCGCTGCTTGAGCTTGGCGGCAACAGCGCGCTGATCGTTCTGGAGGATGCCGATTTGGAATATGCGGTCAATGCCGCGGCATTCAGCCGCTTCACCCATCAGGGGCAAATCTGCATGTCGGCCAACCGGATTCTCGTTCAAAAAGAGGTGTATCCGGCCTTTTTGAAATTATTTTATCAAAAGGTGTCAGCTCTTAAGACGGGAGATCCGATGGACCCGGATACGATTATCGGCCCTGTCATTAATGAACGCCAGGCGGAAAGTCTGCGCAAGGCCGTAGAAAAAGGAATCGAAGAAGGCGCGGTTGCGCTGATCAAAGGCGAAATTAAAGGCAATCTCGTCGAACCGACGATTTTAACAGATGTAAAGCCGGGCATGGCGATCGCGCGGGAAGAGCTGTTCGGGCCGGTCGTCTGTGTCATGCCGTTTCAAACGGAAGAGGAAGCCATCAGAATTGCGAATGACACACCGTTCGGGTTAAGCGGAGCCGTTCATACGGGGAATGTGGAACGCGGCGTGGAGCTCGCCAAACAGATCGAAACGGGAATGATCCATGTCAATGACACCACGATCAACGACGAGCCGCACATCGCTTTCGGCGGAGAAAAACAGTCAGGCCTCGGAAGGCTGAACGGAGAATGGAGCCTTGATGAGTTTACGACATTGAAGTGGATCTCTGTCCAGCATCAAAAAAGGGTTTTTCCATATTAAAAGGAGGTTTACAACATGAACGAAGCAGTACAGACAGAAATCCATCCTCTTTTGGACGCATTTGTAAAGGTCGCCCCTTTCCTGAATGCGCTCATTCAGGATGATGTGACAATCGGGATTTATGATACGGAAAAACTGATCATCAACATTCCCGGGAAAACTTTTTCCCTGAATGTGAAGCCCGGTGATCCCTTGCAGGAAGGGGACATTATTACAGACGCGATCCGTCAGAATCAAATGAAATCGAGCCTTGTGCCGAAGGAGCTGTTCGGTTTTCCGCTTATGGCAAGGGCGATTCCGCTCCATGACAAAAGAGGCCGGGTCATCGGCGGCGTCGGACTCGGCACGAGCCTTGAAAAATCGGATCAGCTTCACCGCGTTGCCGAAAACCTGTCGGTCATCGTTGAGCAGACCGCTACAGCCATTCAGGACATCGCCGAATCTGTCAGCGGATTTTCCGAGCAAATGTCCGACATCTCCAAGCAGGCAAAGCAAGTCAGCGAAAGCGCCGGAGAAATCGAGAAAATTTCCGTCACCGTAAAAGGCATATCAGACCAAAGCAATCTCCTCGGGCTGAACGCGGCGATCGAGGCTGCAAGAGCGGGCGAATCGGGCAAAGGATTCTCGGTTGTGGCCGACGAAATCAGAAAGCTTGCAACGCATTCGAAAGAAAACGTCGGACAGATCGACGAAATCACGAAAAAGATTCATGCATTATTGAAAGGGCTCGAACAGTCGATCGAAGTCATCAACGAGCATACAAGCGGACAGGCTGCCGGTGTTGAACAAATTTCGGCAACCATGCAGGAAATCAGCAGCAACGCGCAAAACCTCGCAAAGATGGCGGAATATCATGTGGGAGACTAAAAAATAGATTGAACAGCGGAAGCTGCCGGATGAGCCGGCGGCTTTTTTAGCGGGTGGCTGGAGGATGCATGATGTTACTTCTATGAAGCACAATGTGACGTGTTTTGGTACCTGCTGAGCAAACTTGTATGCCCGTCAGGACAGTTTCTCTCAACAAGCGAATAGGAAGCGATGACATAAACCTCAAATGATAGCTTTATACTATAATTTGAAAATAATGCCTATAAGAGAATAGATAATGACAGTTGAAAAAAGAATTGTCATATGAAACAAAGAGTAAATAAACATATATGTTGCCCATTTTTCCGGATCCATTCTTTTGTAACCGTATACACTAAGACCAAACCATATCAAACTTAAAAGAAGGGCAACGAGCATAAGTCCAAGGCTTAAAGAATAAAAAAGGACACTTGTTCCAATGAGGATGATTAAATAAATATTGGTTTGTATATATGTTCTTTTAACTCCTTTGACAACTGGGAGCATTGGAACTTTCGCAGCCTTATACTCATCATTCTTTCGAATAGCTATAGCATAAAAATGAGGCATTTGCCATATAACAGAGATAACAAAAAGACCGAGAATAGCAGGATGCGTAACATCCGGATAAATAGCTGCCCATCCAATGAGAGGCGGCATAGCTCCAGCGATGCTTCCAACCTCTGTATTGTAAACTGTTCTTCTTTTACTCCACATGGTATACGGGACAATATAAAAAAACAATCCTAGAAATCCTAGGAGTGCTGCCAGAGAAGTTGTCAACGCAAGAATGGCGATTCCGAAAAGCGCCATAAAGGTACCAAGCCATAAAACTGTTTTAGGCTTAATTTCTCCTGTTACAGTCGGTCTGTTTTTGGTTCTCTCCATGATGGAATCTATATCTCGGTCAAATAAGTTATTAAAAGCTCCTGCCGCCCCCATTACCAAAATTGAACCAACCAAAGCGAAAATTATTTCTGGCAATTTTTCAAAAAGGCTGATTTTATAAGTATATAAAGCTAATGTTAATCCGGCAAACATCGGAATAAGGTTAGATTTAATAATTCCTGTTTTAATGGTTTGTGCCAATTTTGTTGAGGCAGTCTCTTTATCCGTTATTATTTTGTTTTCAATTTGCATTTGTTCTTCTCCTTTATTTGATTATCTTAAAATCCGGCTAGAGAAGTGTTGTGATGAATGGGATAAATTTAGATACCAATTAGTATTTAGATACTAATTGGTATGTTAATTCTTTATGGTATGATTGTCAAGAGAAGGAGGAAGAAGAATGCTTAGGAGAAGGTTAAACCAAAAAGAGCGGAAAGAGGAAACGAGGCAAATGCTTTTACATTCGGCTGTTGAGATCTTTTCAGAGCTTGGCTTTCATGGAGCTTCCGTTGAAAAAATTGCTGAACATGCCGGATTTAGTAAGGGTGCAGTTTATTCTAATTTTAAATCCAAGGAAGAACTCTTTCTTGCATTATTGGAACAGCAAATGAATTTACATGTGAATAACATCGATAAAATAATAGACCAGCAGGATTCACTTGCACATTTTATTGAAGCAATGAATGAGCATTTTATTTCAGTGACGAATGAAAATCAAAAGTGGATTATTTTAAATACGGAGTTTCTTCTTCATGCAATGCGTAATGAGCCGGTTCGCTCTAAATGGTCTTGCATGATTATGGAGTCCGTGGATCAGATCTCTAAGTCTGTTGCAAAATTAATGTCGAAAGAGAATCATAATAGTGCTCTATCTCCGGAAGAAATCGCATGGACCATTTTTTCATTAGAAAATGGTCTTGCTATATTTAATTTTATTAATGAAGAAAAGGTCCCGGCTAATTTATATGGAAAAGCACTAAAAGATATGCTCCTAACCCCTGAAAATCCTACTGACGGCCATAGAAATGATTCAGTTTAAATTTAATGCAAAAGGCCGAGGCTGTTTAAAGGAAGGAGCCCGCCCACAAGATCGGCGGCTTATTTATTTTCTGGAGCACAATCATTAAAATTTTATTTTAAATTCTCAAAAGGAATTTCCCTTCCAAAATCGAAAGTGGTATAGGAAATCGCTTTCACAAGGGGGAAGGGTATGAAGGTATACACGAAAACAAAGCTGACCGGATTATGGTTGGGGCCGATCGGTTTTTTGCTGATTTTCGGCCTGATTCCCGAGGCGGAGCTGGCCCATGCGCCGCGGGTGGTCCTGGCTGTGACGGCTTGGACGGCCGTCTGGTGGATCACGGAGGCCGTGCCGATTCCGGCGGCGTCTTTATTGCCTGTCATTCTGCTGCCGACGTTAGGCGGTTTAGATATTGACACGGCGGCTAAAGCATACGGCGATCCGATCGTTTTCATGTATATGGGCGGATTTATCATTGCGATCGCCATTGAGAAGTGGAATCTTCATCAGCGGATGGCTTTGCATATTTTGAAGCGGATCGGTGCGGAAAGCTACCGGATTGTGCTGGGCGTGATGGTGGCGACGGCGTTTTTGTCGATGTGGATTTCAAATGCCGCGACCGCTTTGATGATGCTTCCTGTTGCGCTGGCCGTCATTAAAGAAGTGCGGGAAAAAGGGATTTTAAAAGGGGATTCGCTTCAGAAGTTCAGCAAGAGCATTCTGTTGTCCGTAGCGTATGCCGCATCAATCGGCGGTCTTGCCACATTGATCGGATCTGTCCCGAATGCGGTGTTTGCGGCAATGTCCAAACAGATGCTGAATCGGGAGATTATGTTTTTTGAATGGTTCTTATTCGGTTTTCCGGTTACCGTTCTTTTTTTAGTTATTTTATATTTTTATTTGACGAAGGTGCAGTTTAAAGTCGGCCGCTTTGAAGGGGAAAAGCCTGATTTCATCGATCATGACCTGCATGCGCTCGGACCGATGACGCGGGAGGAGAAGACGGTGTTCGCCGTGTTTTTGATGACGGCTCTGTTATGGATGTTTACATTCGTGCTTCCGTTTGACATATCCGATACATCGATTGCGATCCTCGGGGCGCTTCTGCTTTTTTTAATCCCGAGCACAAAGGACGAACGGATTTTGGAATGGAAGGATATGCAGTCGCTGCCTTGGGGGATGCTCCTTTTGTTCGGAGGCGGGTTGTCGCTGGCTGCCGGTTTTTCCGAGACGGATGTAACGGGATGGATCGCCGGAAAGCTGAAGCTTTTGGAAGGGCATCCTTATTTATTCGTTTTAATCGTGTTAACGGGAGCGATTTTATTCATGACGGAGATTATGTCGAATACGGCTGTCGCCAATATGGTGATTCCGATGACGGTGGGACTCGGCGCTGCGATTCATGTTGAGCCGTACGGGCTGATGGCGGCGGCCGCGCTCGCATCCTCGTGCGCATTTATGCTGCCGATTTCGACTCCGCCGAATGCTGCCGTTTTCAGCGCAAATGTGCTGAGTATGAAGGATATGATCAAAGCGGGGTTTTGGCTGAATGTCGCGGGCATTTTGATCATCGTTACAGGCGTATATTTTCTGCTCCCCGCCGTTTTGCAGTAAAATGCCCATAAACCTCTCACTAGTTTTCTTTCATTAACTGATTTAAAATATAGCTATGACATTAGGTGAGGATTGGTAGACACATGAGCATTTTAAAAGCGGAAGGTTTATATAAAACGTACGGAGATAAAACACTGTTTGACCATATATCGTTTCATATCGAAGAAAACGAGCGGATCGGCTTGATCGGACCGAACGGAACAGGGAAAAGCACACTGCTCAAGGTGATTGCCGGCGATGAATCGACGGAAAAAGGAGAGATTACGAGAGCCGGCAGCCTCCATACCGAGTATTTGCATCAAGATCCGGACTTGGACGGCAGCCATACGGTGCTTGAACATATTTATTCGGGCGATTCCGTGATGATGCGGACGATGAGGGCGTATGAAAAAGCGCTGCAGGAGCTGAACGCCTCTCCCGAAGACCCGAAGAAACAGGAAAACCTGCTGGCCGCTCAAGGGAAAATGGATGAGCACGGCGCCTGGGACGCGAACACGGCGGCGAAAACGATCCTGACGAAGCTCGGCGTTACGGACGTGACGAAAGAAGTCAGAGCCCTTTCCGGAGGCCAAAAAAAGCGGGTGGCGATCGCCAAAACGTTGATACAGCCTGCAGATCTTCTCATTTTGGATGAGCCGACAAACCATCTCGACAATGAAACGATCGAATGGCTTGAAGGTTATTTGAGCGGCTATCCAGGCTCGGTCGTCCTCGTAACCCATGACCGCTACTTCCTTAACCGGGTGACGAACCGGATCTACGAACTTGATCGAGGCAGCCTTTATACGTATAAAGGAAACTACGAAGTGTTTTTAGAGAAGCGGGCTGAACGGGAGGCGCTCGCCGAACAAAACGAGACGAAGCGGCAAAACCTGCTCAGAAGGGAGCTCGCCTGGCTGAGGAGGGGGGCAAAGGCCCGTTCGACAAAGCAGAAAGCGAGAATTCAGCGCGTCGAGGAACTGAAGGAGCAGGAAGCGCCTGAAGCCGCTTCATCCCTTGATTTTGCGATCGGCTCCCACCGTCTCGGGAAACAGGTGATCGAAGCTGAAGGAGTGGAGATCAGCCGCGGCGGAAGAAAGCTTGTCACCGCATTTCAAGAGCTCATCGCCCCCGGCGACCGCGTCGGCATCATCGGGCCGAACGGCATCGGCAAGACGACGCTGTTAAACGCCCTGGCCGGACGCCTCGAGCCTGAAGCGGGCTCCATCACGATCGGCCAAACCGTCAGAATCGGCTATTATACGCAGGATCACAGCGAGATGGACGATTCGCTGCAAGTGATCGAATATATTAAAGAGACGGCCGAGGTCGTCAAAACGGCCGACGGTGAGGTGATCACCGCCGAACAGATGCTGGAAAGGTTCCTCTTTCCGCGACGTGTGCAGCGCACCTACATCCGCAAGCTGTCAGGCGGCGAGAAGCGGCGCCTCTATCTGCTGAAAGTGCTGATGGAGGAGCCGAATGTCCTGTTTCTCGATGAGCCGACAAATGATCTGGATACTGAGACGCTCGGCGTGCTCGAAGACTATTTGGATCAGTTCCCGGGCGTCGTCATTACGGTATCCCATGACCGCTATTTCCTTGACCGGGTCGTCGACCGTCTGCTCGTGTTTGAAGGAAACGGCATCATTTCGCGCTTTCAGGGATCGTACAGCGATTATATGGACAAGCAGAAGGAACAAAGCCGCCAGAAACCGGCTGCTGAAGAAAGCGCGCCTGCAAAACCTGAGAAAAAGAAAAGGAAAAAGCTATCTTATAAAGATCAGCTCGAATGGGAAGGCATTGAAGATAAAATCGCGCTTTTGGAAGAAAAGCATAAACAATTGGACGAGGAAATCGCCGCAGCGGGCAGCGATTTTGCAAAAATCCAGACCTTGATGGAAGACCAAAAGAAAACGGCTGAAGAGCTTGAGGCGGCAATGGAGCGCTGGACCGAGCTTTCGCTGATGATCGAGGAGCTTGAACAATCATAACTGCCGGGAGAACCCCGGCAGTTTTTTCATGCTACAACGGTTCAGATGCGTTCAAAACGGCTTGAAGCAACCCGGGGAAGCGGCTGTTTAAGTCTTCTTCGCGAATCGAAATAAAACGCTGTGTCCCGTCTATTCTTGTATGAATCACTCCCGATTCCCTGAGCACTTTAAAATGGTGGGAAAGGGTTGATTTAGGGATGGGAATATTGACTGCGCTGCACGACTGTTCTCCGGCTTCAGCGAGATTTTTAATGATTTGCAGCCTGTATTGATCACTTAGTGCGTAAAGGACAGCGGATAATGTGATGTCATCCCGGTTTGGGTGGTAAAGCGTCCTCAATGTGATTCACCTGCCTTACATATACTTATGATTTGAATTGTAGCATAAGTGGTGCTATTATTCTATTGTTCGAATATATTCGAACAATAGAATAAACCGAAAGGGTGACAATATTTGAAAAAGGTGCTTCCGCTTTTCTTTTGGATCATGTTTATGATTGGGACAGATACGTTTTTAGCGTCTCCCTTATTGCCGACTTTAAGGGAGCTGTACAACGTCCCTGTAGAAATGTCCGGCTGGATCGTGAGTGCATATGCGCTCGGCTACGCTTTATTCGCTTTAATCGCCGGTCCGGTGTCTGACGGGCTGAATCGAAAAACGGTGATGACCTGGGGGATGGCCGCCTTCGGTGCGAGCACCTTGTTATGCGGTTTTGCCCCGAATTTCTGGACGATGATTTTGCTGCGGTTTGCAGCCGGATTGAGCGCTGCGTTTGTGACGCCGCAAGTGTGGGCTTCGATTCCAACGCTTGTTCCGAAAGAGCGGATGGTAAAAAGCATGGGGATCGCTGCTGCCGGTTTATCTTTTTCGCAGATGCTCGGCTTGCCGCTCGGCGGTTATTTGGCATCCATTCATTGGTCTGCTCCGTTTTTGATCCTTGTAGCATGCTCGTTTATCTTCGCAGGGCTCATTCATTTCGTTTTGCCCGATTTAAAGCCGCATCAGCAGGCAGCAGAAAAGGTTCCGCTTGCGGCCCGCTACAGGACGCTGTTGTCTGAAGCGAAGGTGTTGAAAACATTTTTCGCTTATTTTATCTTTCAAATGGGAAATTTTGCCGCTTTTTCTTTTCTGGGCACATGGCTGGCGGATGATTTTCGGTTCAATGTCGGTCAAGTGGGAACGGCAATGCTCATTTTAGGATTGGGGAACGTATTTGGAAGCACATTGGGCGTTCATTTGGTCGCAAAGCTGGGCAGGGCTTTTTCTTTGTATGCCGGGATTGCGATTTTGACCGTACTGTATGTCGTTCTTGCGCAAACGAAGCAGTTTTCATTTGCCGAGATTAACTTTTTTATTATGTTCTTTATTACGGGGATCGTATTTACATTGATGATGAGCCTTTTACAAAGCTTGTCGCCTCATTCGAGAGGGACGATCGCTTCATTGGCGAATTCCTGTATGTACATAGGGCAAACGGCGGGAGCATCGGCTGCCGGACTGTTATATTCCCGATTCGGCGGATTTTTTGCGGTTGCCATGTTCACAGCGGTATTATACATTCTCTCAATCTTATTGTTTAAAAACAGCAAAATACTGAAACAGACTTTGTAATCATCCGAGAGGCTGCCGTTTGTGACGGCAGCCTCTCAATTTATATTTTCGAGTACGACAGCCGCGCGGCGGCATCGTGCAGGTGAATCGATTCCTCATTGCGGCTTTCGATTTCAAAAGCGGAGATCCAGTCCATTTCGTATAAGTCAGCAGCTGTTAAGCGGATGACGTCTTCTACAAATCTCGGATTCTCGTAAGCCTGTTCTGTTACTTTCTTTTCGTCGGGTCTTTTTAAGACGGGGTAAAGCTTCGCGCTTGCATTGGTTTCGGCTGCGGCGAGAAGCTCCGTTTTGAAATCTTCCGGCATGGCGGCCCTGTCATTGATGTGCGCTGTGATCTTGATGACGCCGCGCTGATTGTGGGCGCCGTACTCGCTGATTTCTTTTGAGCAGGGGCAAAGTGTCGCAGCTTTGGCCGTGATGCCAACTGTCCCAGTCCAGCCCTCTTTTTCATGATACGAAACATTCATATGTATATCGGCGTGCATCAGCCCGGGAACTTTGAGTTCTGGGCTGAGCCGCTCAAAATACCATGGAAATGAGAGAGACACTGCTGCCCCTTGCTGCTCCATGTTGACCGCCAGTTCCTTCGTAAAGTCTTTCAGTGAATCAAGCCCGACGATCCAGTTTTCTGCATGGTATCGCTGTAATTGTTCAGTCAGCCGGCTCATGTTGATGCCTTTCCTGCTGCGCGCAAGATGAGTCGTTAACGAAAATGAACCGATCGTCGTCTGGGAAAACGGCTTGACTGCCGATGTGATGCGGATCGGGTGGGAAATGTTTGTAACGCCGACCTGATCAATGTCAAATAAATAATCGTTCGGCGTATTTTGTATATCTTTCATTTGTTCTTTAACGGTTGGCTTCGTTCCTTTTACCGCCTCGACAGATCCGAAGAGGCGGTGACGTTCCGGTTTTGCCGGTAATTGAAGGGGATGTTCCATTGAAAAAGCTCCTTTCATTGAAATAAATCGTAATAATTCCTATTTATTTTGAAGGAACGCTGTGATAAAATCAAGTAGTCTGATTAATAAAACGTAATAATTACGATTTGAAAAGGAGAATCAGCATGAACAATAAAATTCCTGTAACGGTTTTAAGCGGATACCTCGGGGCGGGCAAAACGACTTTGCTGAATTACATACTGCAAAACCGCCGGGGCCTGAAGGTTGCCGTCATCGTCAATGACATGAGTGAAGTGAACATCGACGCCGGACTGGTCAAGCAGGGCGGAGGCCTTTCAAGGACGGATGAAAAGCTGGTCGAAATGTCGAACGGCTGCATCTGCTGCACGCTGAGAGAAGATTTGTTGGTGGAGGTCGAAAAGCTCGCTAAACAGGGGAATATCGATTATATCGTGATCGAGTCGACCGGAATCAGCGAGCCGATTCCGGTCGCGCAAACCTTTTCCTACATCGATGAAGAACTGGGCATCGATTTAACCCGGTTTTGCCGGTTGGATACGATGGTCACGGTTGTCGACGCCAATCGTTTTTGGCACGACTTTCAGTCAGGGGACAGCCTGCTGGACAGGAAAGAAGCCGTCGGCGAAGAGGATGAGCGTGATATTGCCGATCTCCTCATTGACCAGATCGAATTTTGCGATGTACTGATTTTGAATAAATGCGATCTTGTTTCTCAAGAAGAGCTGGCAAAGCTGGAGAAAGTGCTGAGAACGTTGCAGCCTGGTGCGAAAATCATCCGGGCGGTCAAGGGGGAAGTGGATCCGGGAGAGATTTTGAATACACGATTGTTTGATTTTGAGAAGGCAAGCAGTTCGGCGGGGTGGTTAAGGGAATTAAATCAGGGGCATGAGCAGCATACGCCTGAGACTGAGGAATACGGGATTTCTTCCTTCGTGTATGAAGCGCGCCGTCCTTTTCACACAGAGCGGTTTTATAACTGGATCCAAACGCTTTCGGAAAACGTTGTCAGAGCGAAAGGAATTGCCTGGTGCGCGACGAGGAACGACCTTGCCCTATTAATGTCTCAGGCCGGTCCGTCCGCCAGTCTTGAGCCGGTCTCGTACTGGGTGGCAGCATTGCCGAAGCAGGAGCGGGAACGAATCTTAAAGGAAGAGCCAGAGGTTTTACAAGATTGGGATGCCGAATTCGGCGACCGCCACACAAAGCTCGTCTTTATCGGAATCGACCTTTCGCCTGAAGAGATTTCAGCCGAAGCGGACCGATGCCTGCTGACAGATTCCGAGATGGCGGATGATTGGTCATTACTGCCTGATCCGTTTGATTGGGTGATTCAAAAAGCATAAACAAAGAAGCCAAAAGGCAAAAGAGGAACATCCCGTCCTCTTTTGCCTTTTTTTCTGCTTGCATTGACATATGAGGAAAGGAATACTAATATTCTATCTATAATGTTAACTTAAATTCGAATAAAGTTAACATATAAGGGGTGAAAGAATGCAAGGGGAAACGTATTACAGCGTGAGAATGAGGGCTTCCCAAAACGGCTCCCATGAAGTAGGGGGCAAGCACATATCAGGAGGAGAGAGGCTCTCGACTTTCAGCGGTTTGAAGGATGCGGTCAATGCTTTATTGGATAAAGGCTTGTCTCATTCAAGAGGAAAACCGGACTTTATGCAAATTCAGTTTGAATGTGTTAACGAACCGATAAGAGCGATTCATCCTTTGAAAATTGAAACAAACGAAGCGAATTCAGCAGAAAACGGAAAAGCGCTTGCCGCGGAGCTTCTGCAGCAAGCAGGCATTCCGGTAAATGTCATTGAAAAAGCGTTTCAGCGCATCGACGAATTCTCAGAAGTAAGAGGCGCTGTATTGCTTGACGTCCGCTCCGGAAAGCGGGTTGACGAAAGAAAGGAAAAAGGCGTACGTGTTTCGCGGATGGATTGGCCTGACGCCGATTTTAGAGAATGGGCGGCCTGTTGCAGAGTCCCGCTGAATTCACGAATAAAAGAAGCGCTCGCACTGGCGACAAAGGTATGCGGGCACCCGGCCGTCATCGCCGAATTGTGCTGGTCGGATGACCCTGATTACATAGCCGGCTACGTCGCCGGCGAAAAGCTCGGCTACCAGCGGATTACAAAGATGAAAGAGTATGGAGACGAAAGCGGCTGCCGCGTTTTTTTCGTCGATGGATCGGCCGATTTGAACGATTGCATCAGCTATTTGGAAAAAAAGCCTTTGTTTATTCAAGCAGGAGGGGAAGCATGGAACTGTCATTAATCGAAAAAAGCAAAATGTATCTTTGGCTGCCTTTTACACAGATGAAAGACTATGATGAAAACCCGCTCATCATCGAAAGCGGAAACGGCATCATGCTAAAAGATATAAACGGCAAGGAATACTATGACGGATTTTCTTCAGTCTGGCTCAATGTACACGGACACCGCAAAAAGGAATTGGATGAGGCGGTTAAAAAACAGCTCGACAAAATCGCCCATTCTACATTGCTTGGGATGACGAATGTTCCGGCGACAGAGCTTGCCGAAACTTTAATCAAGATAAGCCCTGAAAAGCTTACTCGCGTTTTTTATTCCGACAGCGGCGCTGAAGCGATGGAAATCGCCTTGAAAATGGCGTTTCAATATTGGAAAAATATAGGAAAACCCGAAAAGCAAAAGTTCATCTCGATGCGAAACGGGTATCACGGAGATACGATCGGCGCCGTCAGCGTCGGTTCGATCGAGCTTTTTCATCATGTCTACGGACCGCTCATGTTTGAAAGCTTCAAGGCGCGGGTTCCTTATGTATACCGTTCCGAAAGCCCAGGCCCTGACGAGTGCCGCGATGAATGCCTGAACGAACTCAAAGAGCTGCTGAAAGAGCATCACGAGGAGATAGCGGCACTGTCGATCGAATCGATGGTTCAAGGAGCGTCCGGCATGATCGTGATGCCTGAAGGGTTTTTGGCCGGCGTTCGCGAGCTCTGCACGGCGTATGACGTGTTAATGATTGTCGATGAAGTGGCAACGGGGTTTGGCCGCACCGGAAAAATGTTTGCCTGTGAGCATGAAGGCGTTCAGCCTGACCTCATGGCAGCAGGGAAAGGGATTACCGGAGGCTACTTGCCGATAGCCGTTACATTCGCAACAGAAGAAATTTATAGAGCATTCTACGACGACTATGAAACGCTAAAAACGTTTTTCCACGGCCACTCCTATACGGGGAATCAGCTTGGCTGCGCGGTTGCGATCGAAAATTTGCGCTTGTTTGAATCTGAACAAATCGTTGAACAAGTCGCCGAAAAATCGGAAGCCCTTCGCGGATTCCTCCGTACCTTGGAGGCGCTCCCCCATGTCGGCGATATCCGGCAGCTCGGCTTTATGTGCGGGATAGAGCTTGTCCAGTCAAAGGAAACAAAGCGGCCTTACCCTCCCGAAAAGCGGGTCGGGTATCAGGTTTCGTTGAAAATGAGGGAGCTTGGCATGCTGACACGGCCGCTCGGGGATGTTGTCGCATTTCTGCCGCCGCTTGCGAGCACAACCGAGCAGCTTGAAGCGATGGTGTCCATCATGAAAGAAGCGATCGATGAGGTTACAAGCGGTGAACTTTGATGAGTGGTTAACCCGGCGGCTGGACAAAACAAAATCAGCAGGGCTTTACCGCACGCTGCGGCCGGAGGGTTGCGGCGAGAAGAATTGGGCATCCAATGATTACTTAGGTCTGGCCAATGACAGCCGGCTGATATCGGCCGCAAAGACGGCGCTTCATCAGGGAACAGGCAGCGGCGGATCGCGGTTAACGGCAGGCAACACGACTTGGCACGAAAAACTGGAGCGGAAAATTGCCGGCTTTAAACAGACGGAAGCGGCCCTCTTGTTTTCAAGCGGATATTTGGCGAACATCGGCGTGCTTTCTTCATTGCCTGAAAAAGGGGACGTCATATTGAGCGACCGGCACAACCATGCGAGCATCATCGACGGGTGCCGCCTCTCAAAAGCCGACACGGTCGTTTATCAGCACATCGATATAAGCGATCTTGAAAAAAAGCTGGCAGCGGCGCAGAGGTACAACAGGCGTTTTATCGTAACAGACGGCGTATTCAGCATGGACGGAACGATCGCGCCTCTCGACCGGATCATCCCGCTCGCAAAGCGCTATCAGGCTTTCGTTATTGTCGATGATGCACACGCAACGGGCGTGCTTGGGGAAAACGGAAGGGGAACGTGCGAATATTTCGGCGCGAGCCCTGATGTCGAGATCGGCACGCTAAGTAAAGCCGCCGGTGCAGAAGGCGGGTTTGCCGCTGGTTCGAACGTACTTGTTGATTTTTTGCTCAATCATGCCAGGACGTTTATCTTTCAGACAGCCGTCCCGCCGTCGAGCTGTGCAGCTGCGTATACGGCGTTGGAGCTCATCGAAGACAGCCGCGATAAACGGCGGAGGTTAAGGTCGTCTGCAAAAACAATAAGAACGGGTCTGGAGAATATGGGGTTTACGGTAAAAGGAGCGGATACGCCGATTATCCCCGTCATCATCGGAGATGCCCAAAAAGCCGTTTTATTTGCGAAACTCCTTGAGGAAAAGGGGATTTTTGCGCCGGCGATCCGCCCGCCGACGGTTCCGGAAGGCGAAAGCCGGATCAGGCTGACGGTCACTGCAAACCGCAGCCAAAGCGAAATAGCCGATTTGCTGAAATGGTTTTATTTTATCGGAAAAGGGATGAAAATCGTAAAATGAAGGGTTTTTTTGTAACGGGAACTGACACGGGTGTAGGGAAAACGATCATATCTTGCGGAATTGCCGCCGCATTAAAAAAGCAAAAGTTCGATGTCGGGGTGTTTAAGCCGTTTTTGAGCGGGATATCGCGCACCCATCCGGAAAGCGATACAGCCATGTTGAAGCGGGCGTCGCAAACATCTCTCACATACGAAGACATCACGCCTTTTGAATATAAAGAGCCGCTTGCTCCGTACGCCGCCGCAAAGCTGGAAGGAAAGACCGCCGGCATCGAAGAGCTCATCAATCATTGGAAAGCGATAAAAGATCATCACGACTATTTCATCGTCGAAGGAGCAGGCGGCATCGCGGTGCCGCTCGGAAAGGATTTTTTGGTCAGCGATGCGATCAAAGCGCTGAATCTGCCGGTTGTCATTGTGGCAAGGCCTGATCTTGGGACGATAAACCATACGTTCTTAACCGTTCAATATGCGAAAAGCACGGGGCTTCACGTAATCGGCATCGTCATCAACGGAATCAGCAGCCGACCGGGTCTTGATGAACAAACCAATCCGGAGATGATCGAAGCATTATGCGGCGTGCCGATTTTAGGCGTAACACCAAGGCTTGCAGATGCAGCGGCAGAGAACATTGAAAAAATGGCAGAGGGCCATATTGATATTCCTTTTATGATGAATCAAATACAAACGGGGGCGAAAAGATGAATCAGTGGATGGATCTTGCTGAAAGAGTGTTGGACGGAGAGGAATTGACAGACAATGAGGCACTTCAGATCTTGGAATGTCCTGATGAAGACATTCTGTTATTGATGCATGCCGCTTTTCACATTCGAAAACGTTATTACGGAAAAAAAGTGAAGCTCAATATGATCATGAATGCAAAATCCGGCCTTTGTCCGGAAAACTGCGGCTACTGTTCACAGTCTGCGATCTCAAAAGCGTCGATCGAGTCTTACCGGATGGTCGACAAAAGCACATTGCTTGAAGGCGCAAAGCGGGCTCACGATTTAAATATAGGAACGTACTGTATCGTCGCCAGCGGCAGAGGCCCGTCAAACCGGGAAATCGATCAAGTCGCTGCAGCCGTCAAAGACATTAAAGAAACATACGGTTTAAAAGTGTGCGCATGTCTTGGCATCTTAAAGCCGGAGCAGGCACAGCGCCTCAAAGAAGCCGGCGTTGACAGGTACAACCACAATATCAACACGTCGAAACGCAATCATTCAAACATCACGACCTCGCATACATACGATGATCGGGTCAGTACGGTAGAGACGGCCAAACAGTCGGGCATGTCTCCGTGTTCGGGTGTCATTGTCGGCATGAAGGAGACGAAGCAGGATGTGGTCGACATGGCGAAAAGCTTAAAAGCGCTCGATGCCGATTCGATCCCGGTCAATTTTTTGCACGCCATTGACGGTACCCCGCTGGAAGGTGTGAACGAACTTCATCCGCTTTATTGTTTGAAAGTTTTGGCATTGTTCCGTTTCATCAATCCGACAAAGGAAATCCGCATTTCCGGAGGCAGGGAAGTCAACCTCCGTTCGCTTCAGCCATTGGGGCTGTATGCCGCCAATTCGATTTTCGTCGGCGATTATTTAACGACGGCGGGTCAGGAGGAAACAGAAGATCAAAAGATGCTGAGGGATGCAGGATTTGAAATCGAATCGGTGGAAGAAATGAAAGCCGGTTTGCAGACGGCGTCAGGCAAGGAGGCATGACATGACAACAGAGCTGGATTCCGTCTTAGGTATTGATCGGGATTTTTGGAGAGAGCCCTATCCTTTTTACGATAAGCTGCGGTCCATTGATCCCGTTTATAAAGGAACGGTATTGAAGCAGCCGGGCTGGTATGTTACAGGACACAATGAAGCGATGACGATTTTTAAAGACGCCAGATTTAAAAACCGCATCCCCCTTCCGGAAACGTCAACAAAATACGAAGCTCTAAAAAATGTACAGCAAAATATGCTCCTATTCAAAAACGACTCAGACCATAAGCGGATGCGAACGCTTGTCGGCAAAGAGTTTACGCCGAAGGCGGCAGATGTTTTGCGCCCTTTTATAAAAGAAGCCGCTGATGAGCTGCTTGATCAGCTGCAAACCGGGACAACCGCGGATATCGTCTCACAATTCGCGTTTCCGTTGGCAAGCCTCGTCATCGCCCGCATCCTCGGAGTGCCGAAAGAGGAGAGGCATCAATTTAGACAATGGACGGCGAATTTAATTGAGACCATTGATTTTACACGCTCCCGACAGACGCTTGTCAAAGGAAGCGATACCGCATCCAGGCTGACGGCATATGTCAGGGACTTGATCAGCAAACGAAAAGCCGTTCCGCAGGATGACTTGATCACAACATTCATCAGCGCCGGGAAGCTGACTGAGGAGGAAGTGCTTGCGACGTGTGTATTGCTCGTCATCGCCGGACACGAGACAACGGTAAACCTCATCAGCAATGGACTGCTTTCATTAATGAAGCATCCCGCACAGCTCGGTGCACTGAAGGAAAATCCGGAGCTGATCACATCTGCAGTCGAGGAGTTTTTGCGCTATGAAAGCCCGACCCAGCTGACGGCCCGAACCGCTTCAGAAGACTGCGGCATCAATGGACACGTCATCAGAAAAGGAGAGCAGGTCTATATTCTATTAGGCGCGGCAAACCGCGACCCGAACGTCTTCGATCATCCCCATGTACTCGATATTGAAAGACATCCGAATCCGCATCTTGCCTTTGGGTACGGAGCTCATGTTTGTCCGGGCTCTTCATTGGCGCGGCTTGAAGCGCAAATTGCGATTCAAGCGCTTTTAGAGCGGGCACCCGGGCTTCGGCTAGCAGGCTCCGCCGTTCAATACCGCAGGCTATTGGGATTTAGAGCGCTCGCCAGTTTGCCGGTTATCCTGAATTAGAAGGGGCATAGCCCCCTTTTTTTACATATAAAACTTAACGTTTACGTAAAAGTCTGAAAGGTGTATAATAAGAAAGGAAAAGAGGCAACGGGGGGATATTGACGTGAATTGGATGAAAATCGACCAAATGGCAAAGCGCAGCGGTTTGACGAAAAGAACGATCCGTTTTTACGAAGAAATCGGCCTTCTCTCTTCGCCGAAGCGGACGGAAGGCGGTGTCCGCCTTTATTCCGAAGACGACCTGGAAGAGCTCGAACGGGTAATCAGCGCCAAGGAAGTATTGGGATTTTCCCTGCAAGAGCTGCAGCAGTTCATGGAAACGAGCAAGCACCTGGAAATGCATAAAGAAGGCTATCTTTTGTCATTGGATAAGAAGGAAAGGAAAGAAAAGCTCGAAGACATCCAGCATATGCTGGACGAACAAATGCGAATGATTGACGAAAAGATCGAAAAATTTCAATCGTTCAAGGAGCGCTTGGAGGGCATGCGAAAAAAAGCCCGTCATGCGCTGGAACACATTGATTAAACCAAACGGAAAACGCTATATACATAGCGTTTGTTTTTATGGAAAGAAAGGTATGATTCATTGATGGAGAAACAACAGAATTCAGGTTTTTTTAAACAGCCGAAAGCGGTTTGGGCCGTAGCGTTTGCCTGCGTTATTTCGTTTATGGGCATCGGGCTGGTCGATCCGATTCTTCCGGCGATTGCAGCGCAGCTGCACGCGTCTCCCAGCCAGGTTTCGCTTTTATTTACAAGCTATCTGCTTGTGACAGGCTTTGCGATGATTTTGTCCGGAGCGATTTCGAGCCGGATCGGTGCAAAGCAGACATTGATATCAGGTCTCATTTTGATTATTATTTTTGCCGCGTTGGGCGGATTTTCCCATTCGATTGCTCAGCTTGTCGGCTTCCGGGGCGGATGGGGCCTCGGCAACGCCTTGTTCATTTCAACCGCTCTTGCCGTTATCGTCAGTGTGGCGACAGGGGGAAGCGCAAAAGCGATCATCCTGTATGAAGCGGCTCTCGGCTTGGGGATTTCTGTAGGTCCCCTTGCCGGCGGAGAGCTTGGAACGATTTCATGGAGGGCGCCGTTTTTCGGAGTATCCATTTTAATGACAGTCGCATTGCTTGCGATTCTTATTCTACTGCCGGCCATCCCGAAGCCGCAAAAGAAAATTTCCATCGGCGCTCCGATACGGGCGCTGCGTTACAAGGGGCTATTTACGCTTTCGAGCGCCGCCTTTTTATATAACTTCGGCTTTTTTACGCTGCTTGCGTATTCTCCGTTTGTTCTTGATTTAAATGAGAGGGGCCTCGGATACGTCTTTTTCGGCTGGGGACTGTTTCTCGCGATCACGTCCGTGTTTACCGCACCGGCGGTAGAGCGTGCTTTGGGAACCGTCCGCTCCCTCATCCTGCTGTTCGTCTTGTTTGCGGCAGATCTGCTGGCGCTTGCCATCTGGACGGATTACATGGCTCTAGTCATCGCGTTCATCGTGATCGGCGGCGGTATTTTAGGAATGGTCAATACGATCCTGACGACCGCTGTGATGGGAGCAGCGCCTGTCGAACGGTCAGTCGCTTCATCTGCGTACAGTTCAATCCGTTTTATCGGCGGGGCGATCGCGCCGTGGCTTGCAGGTGTGCTGGCCGACCATTATAATGCACATGCGCCTTATGTTGCCGGCTGTATCGCGGTGCTGATCGGCATGGCGGTCTTAATCGGCGGCCGCCGCCATTTGGCAAACATCAAAGCCGGACATTAAGGAAAAAGCTTGTTTCCTTTAAAAGGAGACAAGCTTTTTTTGCTTTACAGCACTTTCGTCGTCCATGATTCACAGTTCCACGTATCTGTCGCAATCTCCGTATAAAATTCGGGTTCGTGGGAGATAAGAAGGATCGAGCCTTTGTATTCCTTGAGAGCTCTTTTTAATTCTTCCTTCGCTTCAACATCCAGGTGATTCGTCGGTTCGTCGAGAACGAGAAGGTTTGTTTCCGCATTGATGAGTTTGCACAGTCTGACCTTCGCTTTTTCTCCTCCGCTTAAAACGGAGACCCGGCTTTCGATATGCTTTGTCGTCAAGCCGCATTTTGCCAGAGCAGCCCTGACTTCGTATTGCGTAAAGGAAGGGAATTCGTTCCACACCTCATCGATGCAGGTGTTGTGGCCTTCATCTTTTACTTCCTGTTCAAAATAGCCGATATGAAGGTATTCGCCCCGTTCGACTTCTCCTGACAAAGGGCGGATTTCGCCGAGCAGGCTTTTCAGCAAAGTCGTTTTTCCGATGCCGTTCGCACCGTACAGGGCGATTTTTTGGCCGCGCTCCATTTTCAGATTGAGCGGGCGGGACAGCGGCTCATCATAGCCGATGACGAGGTCTTTCGTTTCAAAGATCAACTTGCCGGACGTTCTAGCCTGTTTAAAGCGGAACTCAGGCTTCGGTTTTTCCGACGGCAGTTCGATCATGTCCATCTTATCGAGTTTTTTCTGCCGTGACATCGCCATATTGCGCGTGCTGACCCGCGCTTTGTTGCGGGCGACGAAATCTTTAAGCTCTGAAATTTCCTGCTGCTGCTTTTTATAGGCCGCTTCAAGCTGCTGTTTTTTCGCTTCATACACTTCGCGGAATTGGTTGTAGTCGCCGACATAGCGGGTCAGCTGCTGGTTTTCGACATGATAGATAAGATTGATGACGCTGTTGAGAAACGGAATATCGTGCGAAATCAAAATAAACGCGTTTTCGTAATCCTGCAAATAGCGTTTCAGCCACTCGATATGCTGTTCATCCAGGTAGTTCGTCGGCTCGTCCAATAGGAGAATGTCGGGTTTTTCAAGCAGCAGCTTGGCAAGCAGCACTTTCGTCCGCTGGCCTCCGCTTAAATCGGTGACATCCCGGTCAAGCCCAAGGTCATGGAGCCCGAGGCCGCGGGCAATCTCTTCGACCTTTGCATCAATTGCGTAAAAATCGTTGTTCGTCAGGGCGTCCTGGATCGTCCCGACTTCTTCAAGCAGCTTCTCAAGCTCGTCGGGATCAGCCTCTCCCATTTTGCCGTAAATGGCGTTCATTTCTTCTTCCATTGCAAATAAATAATGAAAAGCGTTTCTCAGCACATCGCGGATCGTCTGTCCGCGCTCGAGAACGGTATGCTGGTCAAGGTAGCCGACGCGGACTTTTTTTGACCATTCCACTTTACCTTCATCAGGTTCGAGCTTGCCCGTGATGATGTTCATAAACGTCGATTTGCCCTCGCCGTTAGCGCCGATGAGGCCGACGTGTTCGCCTTTCAGCAGGCGAAAGGATATATCTTGAAAGATCGCCCGGTCGCCAAAACCGTGGCTTAGCTTTGTTACCGATAATAAACTCATGTTTTGCACCTCGGAATATATGATAAAACCGTTCTTTACGATTATACCGGACTGCCGGGGGCAAGGTAAAAGAAAAATTGCGAAGCCGCTTCCGTTTTGAGATACTAGGAACAGGATCAACCTGAGAATAAAGGAGAAAAACATGACAGAAAAATGGCCATTTTTAAATAAAGCAAAACCGTTTATTAAGGAAAATTGGGAGGCGTCGGGCTTCCGTGAACCGACCGATGTTCAAAAAAGCACGGCCGGGCTTATTTTGGACGGGCGCGACGTGATCGCCGAATCGCCGACCGGAACGGGAAAAACGCTCGCTTACATACTGCCTGTATTGGAAAAACTGGACGCCGGTCAAAAAAACGTCCAGGCTGTAATCCTTGCCCCTTCCCGCGAGCTCGTCATGCAGATTTTTGACGTCATCGTTGAGTGGAAAAAGGGGTCTGACATCAGAGCCGCTTCATTCATCGGCGGAGCCAATATAAAGAAGCAGCAGGAAAAGCTGAAAAAACATCCGCACATCATTGCCGGCACGCCGGGGCGGGTGCTCGAGCTGATCAAGATGAAAAAGCTGAAGATGCATGAAGTAAAAACGATCGTCCTTGATGAGACGGACCATCTTCTTACACCTGAGCACCGCGGCACGATTCAAAGCATCATCAAATCGACGTTGCGCGACAGGCAGCTTGTCTGCTTTTCAGCGACGTTAAAAGAGGATGCCGAACGCGAGCTCCGCGGGATGACGAAAGACGCTGAACTGATCAGGGTGAAAAGAAAGAGTGAAGAAGCGGCAAAAATCAAGCACCAATTTCTCGTCTGCGACCAGCGCGATAAAATCAAAATTCTGCAAAAGTTTTCAAGGCTCAAGGGAATGCAGGCTCTCGTGTTCGTGAAAGACATCGGCAATTTAAGCGTGTACGCCGAAAAATTGGCTTATCACCATGTCGATGTCGGAGTCCTGCACAGTGAAGCGAAAAAGCTCGAACGGGCGAACATTCTCAAGGCGTTTGAAGCAGGCGAGTTTAACCTGCTTTTGGCAACCGACATCGCGGCGCGCGGCATCGACATTCAGCAGCTGCCATATGTCATTCATGCCGATTTGCCGAATGAAGAAGGCTATATCCACCGCTCGGGAAGAACGGGTAGAGCCGGAAGCGAAGGAACGGTCATCAGCCTTGTGACCCGCGGCGAAGCAGAGCGGCTGAAAAATCTAGCGAAAAAGCTCGGAATCCGCCTTCAGAAAATTGTATATGAGAGAGGACAAATCATCGAAAAATAGGGGGCCTAAAAAGCCCCTCTTTTTTATGTTTTCAGGCATGGCCGCTTTTTACGGATTCAGCGTCTGATGGAGGACCGATTCAGGGAGGAAAAGGTGATATATGTCTGCATCCCTTGTATTTAAGAGGTATTGATTGGCGTTTGCCTTGGAGCCGTTAAGCATGTCCTTTGTGACAAAAGGAAGCAGGGTGAACAGATATGAAGCCAGGATGTCTTCCGTGCTGCCGGCCGTTCGCTCTTCGGGATCGCCGATGTTCATGATGATCGAAAAGATAAAATCAACATTGATGCCGAACCGTTGGGCCGCAAAGGTTTCAAAAAGGTGGGTATCCGAGTCTTCATGACCTTCCAATAGGAAAATTTGTTTGAGCAAATCGCTGATGATCCATGCGTTGTATTGCTGTTCCGGCGAAAAATAATTCAAGCGGAATCACCCCATTTTCGATTGATCTTCTTTTACTGTACCTAAACGAATCCGATAACAAACATATTTTCTGAAAATCTATAACAAATGTAATATTGATACAAGAATGTCACGCAGCGCATTTCGTTGTTTAACCGGGTGCCGATGGGGTAAGTCATAACTACAACATGCAACAAAGGAGGAGATTTTAGATGAAACCAGTTGTAAGGGAATATACAAATGATGAAAAGCTGATGAAGGATATCAACGAACTCAAGGAGATCGGCGTCGCCAGAGAGGACATATACGTTCTTTCACATGATGACGACAGGACGGAAAGAATTGCGGAAAACGCGGACGCCAATACGATCGGTGCAGAGGAGACAGGCATCAAACATGCGGTGGGGAATTTCTTCAATAAAAAGGGAGATGAACTTCGCAATAAAATTCATGAAATCGGCTTTTCAAAACAGGAAGCGGAACAGTTCGAAAAGCACCTTGATGAAGGAAAAGTGCTCCTGTTTGTAACCGATCATGATAAAGTGAAATCCTGGGTTTAAGACAGGCTGCCGACTGTGTCGGCAGCTTATTTTTTTTCATGAACCGGTGAGAAAAGGGCAAAGTAAAAAGAAATACAGATCTATAGGAGGAAATATGTCGTGACAAAAGAAAAAGATCCGGAAAAGAAACCGGAAGTTCGCTTCATTCCGTTGATCATCACGATTGCAGCCGGAATCATCATCTGGTTCATACCGGTGCCCGCCGGACTGCACCCGAAAGCGTGGCATTTATTCGCGATATTTGTGGCGACGATTATCGGCTTCATATCCAAGCCTTTGCCGATGGGATCGATCGCTATATTCGCCCTGGCGGTCACGGCTCTCACCGGAACGCTGTCAATTGAAGAGACGCTGAGCGGATTTGGAAATAAAACGATTTGGCTGATCGTCATTGCGTTTTTCATTTCCCGCGGTTTTATTAAAACAGGCCTTGGAGCGAGAATCGCCTATATGTTTGTCAGGGTGTTCGGCAAAAAAACACTCGGGCTCTCGTATTCGCTGCTTTTCAGCGATTTGATTCTCGCACCCGCCATCCCCAGCAATACTGCTAGAGCGGGAGGCATCATTTTTCCGATTATCCATTCTTTGTCGGAAACGTTCGGTTCAACGCCGGACAACGGCACAGAGCGGAAAATTGGGGCCTTTTTGCTGAAAGTCGGCTTTCAAGGAAATCTGATTACGTCTGCGATGTTCTTGACGGCGATGGCGGCGAATCCATTAATCGCAAAACTCGCACATGATGTGGCGGGAGTGAATATGACCTGGACAAGCTGGGCGCTTGCTTCGATCGTTCCCGGAATCGTGAGCCTGATCGTTACGCCGCTTGTCATTTATAAATTGTACCCGCCCGAAATTAAAGAAACACCGGACGCTGCGGGCATTGCGACAAACAAGCTGAAGGAAATGGGACCTTTTAAACGATCAGAATTGTTCATGGTCATCGTCTTCTTCCTCGTCCTTTTTCTGTGGATATTCGGAAGCCGCGCCAATATAGACGCCACGACGACGGCTTTGATCGGTTTGTCAGTCTTATTTTTGACACAGGTGCTGACATGGGACGATATTAAAAAGGAGCAGGGTGCATGGGATACGCTTATATGGTTTGCGACTCTCCTCATGCTTGCGTCCTTTTTGAATACGCTCGGAATGGTCGGCTGGTTCAGCGATATGATGAAGTCTTTTGTTTCAGGTTTCCCATGGATGACAGCCTTCCTCGTGTTAATTCTCGTCTACTTTTATTCGCACTATTTCTTTGCCAGCGCAACCGCCCATATCAGCGCGATGTATTCGGCGTTTTTCGCCGTTACCGTAGCCGCCGGCGCGCCGCCGCTTTTATCGGCCTTCGCCCTCGCGTTTTTCAGCAACCTGTTCGGCTGTACGACGCACTATGGCGCAGGAGCGGCACCCGTCTTTTTCGGCGCCGGCTATATCCCGGAAGGAAAATGGTGGTTTATCGGTTTCATCCTGTCGCTAGTTCATCTTGTGGTATGGCTCGTTGTCGGCGGCCTGTGGTGGAAGGTGCTGGGGATGTGGTGAAAAGAAGGGCAGGAGCTTGTCCTTCTTTTTATGTTCATATTGACACAGTTGATTTGAAATACACAATTTATGGTCTAGAGACGCATTTAAATTAAAAGCTTTGGAATTAGGGCCTCTATCATAAAACCCGTTTTTTATGAGTTTTTCTTTGAAACAAATGAAGGATAATAAAAATCCAATTTTTGTATTGACTTATATTGATTTACATATTAACCTAATATATGACAGATCTGTTTTTTTTTAAGTTGGCCAATAAAAGAAGAAAATTAAAAAATGGGAAGAGGGGATTATTATGAAAAAATTTTTAAGGAGAAAGAAAATATTAGTCACTTTCTCTATTATTGCTTTGGTCTTTATTTTCGGCTTTAGTACGGCGAGTTTAGCTTATAATGAACCGTATTCTTTCAATATCCGAACTGCAGTAACTGGAGCCTATAAGCATAAGCTAAGCAATAAATCTACCACCATAACTGCTAATGCAAAAACTATCAAGGCTGAGACTGGTGAAACTCTACCACAAACCCATAAATATACTGTAACAATTAGCAAGGGGATATTTACTAGTTACAATACCGGCAGATTAACCACAGGAAAAAGTTATAGCAAAAATGTAGGGAAAGTAGCTTCGGGAACGTACAGAGTTAATGTTACGAAGCATACATATTCAGATTATGGAATTAATATAAAAGGTGGAGGAAGGATTAAACAATAGAAAGATTATGAGACAAGATAATAGAATTATAATATCGACAAATCAAGTAACAAAATCATATGGGGAGGGTGCTTCATTATTTTATGCGTTGCACCCTACTACTCTTTCTATAAGCAAGGGTTCAATCAATGTAATATTGGGAAAAAGCGGATCAGGGAAAACAACTTTGCTGAGTCTCCTTGGTGGCATGGAGGATCCTACCAACGGCCATGTATGGTTTAAACAGCAAAATTTTTATAAATTAAATGATGCTGAACAAGCTAATATTAGAGGCAATAATTTTGGTTTCATTTTTCAAAATTATCATTTAATACCTGAGATTTCAGTGTTTGATAATATTATTCTCCCTCTAATGATTAATAAAAAGAAAAAAGACATTTCGGATATTAAAAAACTGACAAATATTTTGGGAATTGGAAACAAGTTAAAATCCTTTCCTTTCCAACTATCAGGTGGTCAGCAACAAAGAGTCGCTATTGCAAGAGCAATGGCCAATGATCCAGAAATCATTTTTGCGGACGAGCCTACTGGTAATTTAGATCGAAAAAATGCGAAAAAAGTTATTGAACTTTTAGTTTCTCTATGTGAACAATTTGATAAAACATTAGTGATTGTTACACACGAAGAAAACTTGATAGAAAGGCCAGATCAGCTTTTTTTTATTGAAGATGGACGAGTTAAAACTTTATAAAGGTGTTGAAATATGTTTTGGGTTAAATTAGCTTTCAAGTCATTGTTCCATAGAAAAAAAATATCTTATTTAATGGTTTTTGTTATCTTTATATCTATGGTCTTTCTTATTATGGTGAACAGTGCGACAGAAGAAATTCTGAAATACACAAAAGAAAAGGCCTATGAAAAATATGGTGAACATCATGCTATAATTAACAATCTTAATGAAAAGGAGTTCAAAGAATTAAAAGGAATACATAGTATAAAAAAAGGAGGAGGAATTTTTTTAGTTGGTTATACGGAAGATTTTAATGATTCTGCAATCGGAGCATCTATTGGATGGTTTGACAAAAATGCTTTAGAATTAGGGCATATCCATATTTTACATGGGAGGATGCCTGTACACAAAAATGAGATTGCTATTGAATCATTTTTAACTGAATCTTTTAAAACAGATGACGTTATTGGAGAGAATGTTAAACTAAAAATAGGTGCTATTGAGGAAGATTACCAAGTAGTAGGTGTTGTGAATAACTATTCATCTAATTGGTCTACTCCAATAAATATAGAAAAAGGAAAGAATACATATCCGAATATCTTTGTAAGTCCGACAATACTTAATGCAAAAAAGCACATTGATATACAAAATAGTCTTATTTTTTCTCTTCAAAATGAAGATGTAGATAGGATCGAACAAGAAATAAATGAAAATTTCGAAAAGCATTTGTCAAGTGTTGAACAATTATATGAAAACGAGAATCTTTTTAATGAAGGATATAAAAACTATAATACCATTTTTCACATCTGTTTGTTTTTTTCAATTATTCTAATATTCGGTTCGTTATGCTGCTGTTTTCGAATATTTGAGGTTTTCTATAAGAATTACCGAAAAAAAATTGCGATACTGAGATCTTATGGAGCAAAAAAACATCATATAAGGCTTCTTGTTTTTTTTCAGATTACCAACATTGTTTTAGTGAGTTTCTTAATATCTTTTCCAGTTGGGACATACTTGAAAAAGATATTAAATCATCAAACATATGTTACTGATAGCTATAGTTCTTCACCTCTGCTGGAATCTACTCTGTTCGTCACGATTTGGCTCATCGTATTATTTTTTTCATTATGCATAACAGCATTAATTTTAACGGAAAAAATAAGCAAAGAAACAATTCAAACGAATTTAAAAGGGAATCCTCTTATAGTAAAGGGATACCGTGTTTATCAATTTATCGAAAAATTTCCTTTTAAATTGAAGTCTTTAGTGATTCAACTTGCGTTTCGATGGAAATCTTCCATATTATTTATTGTGATACTGTCTTTCTCGATCATGATTTTTTTCTTTACCCAGTTAATTTCCGAAGAAATAATTGATAAACCCGAAGAAACAACACCGGATTTTATACTTTCATCTAAGCAATTGACTGCTGAAGAACATGTAAATGGCTATGCAATAGAAACCAATCAATCTGTTTCTTTTGATTATAAAAGTGTGGAAGATCTTCAACGCATGCCAGGAATTATTTATATTGATAAAGTTCCAAACTCACTAGGGAGTACCTTACTTTTAACTAAACAACAGCTTTCACCATACATTAAATATTGGATGAGTAACTATAAACTGGAAAATATAAATGTTGAGATATCTGAGGATACAATTGATAATTTAATACCAAATAATCTTATACCAATTCCTAATGTGGATATTGTATTAGTGAATGACAGTGAACTTAAACAACTTAAATACATGTATAATTTCGAAGAAAGTTCCATTGGGAAATTAAAAAAATCCAGGTCAGCCTTTATTTTCTTTCCTGAAATAAATCAAAAAGGAATGAATAATAAAATTATAAATGGAGACGAAGTGAAAATTGGTAGGATTGCTTTTACCTCTAATGAAAAAAAACTAGCTTTTGAAAATTGGGATTTTAAGATAGAACAAATCATCTTGTCTCCTTACATGATGCAAAAAAATCAAATTTCTCAAGAGCGTGAAGGAATTACAGTTTTAATTTATGAAGAAGTAGCTAAAAAATTTTGGGTTTTTGATGGCTATAAAGAATTGAAAATATATACTGATCATTCTATTTCTAATCAAAAAAAGAAGGGGATTATTAATAAAACGAAACAAATGGTGGCCTCAATTCCTGGAAGTCTTTATTATTCGGAAACAGAAGATAATAAGAGGATTGAATCAATTTCAAATTATCTTTCAATATTAGGAACTATATTATTTACGGTTACTGCATTTTATTCTGTTTTAACATTAGCTGCAACAATCTATTCTAGAATCATTCAAAGACAAGCTGAAATTGCAATTAATCGAGCCTTTGGAAAAAGTGTCACAGCAGTTTTTAAAGAACTAATAATTGAAATGACTACCTATTTAATTTTAGCGTTTCTTTTAAGCGGAACAATAATTCTTTTTCTTACATTTTCAATGCCTGAAAACCATAATATTTATAATTATCTTAAATATTATTTTTACTCAGTTGCTTTTACAGGCACTTTATCCTTGATTTCACTATCTATTTTATTTTTCGTATTGAAAAAAATAAGTATTTCTGACGCTTTAAAAGCTAAAGAAGAATAGTTTGGTAAGTAGTGTTTATGAGCTATGGTGAAAATCAACAAAACTTGATAGTATAGTGACAAAAAATAAGGGTGTGGATTTTAATGTTCTGGTCAGTTGATTTAATGCTGCTCGGTTTCATGTTTGCAATCGTCTACTTTTTGTATGACATTGTCAAAAACCGAAAAAAGACAAGTTTTTTTAGGAAAATGGCGTTTGCCAGTTTTATTGTTTATTTGAGCTTTGTTTATCACTATACGTTAGGCGGGATCAACATTCCGCCGCAGCCGGCATACGCTCAAATGAACATTCAGCTCATTCCATTTTATTTTGTCGCTGAATGGATGCAAATGTATCAGCAGAGCGGATTTGACTGGTTTTTTTGGAATTCCGTCAAGCTTACATTTTTTAATATTTTATTGCTCATTCCTTTAGGTGTGTATCTTTCCGTTCTATGGAGAAAAACTTCGCTTAAAAAAGCGGCAGTGTTTGTTTTTTTGACAAGCTTTTTGATTGAGAGTCTCCAACTTGTGCTATCTGTGACAGGATTAATAATGGCGAGAACTTTTAATGTCGACGATTTAATTCTAAATACGGCCGGCGGCGTAATTGGTTTTTGTCTGACATCTTTAATGTTTGGAGCAAAAGGATCAGGTTCCCGCAGGAAAGGTCTGCATTTTTGAATAAAGCGCGAAAGATGATTCTCGCAAGGCAATCATCTTTGTTACTTAAAACCGAAAACTCAGGTTTTTAAATCGATGAATGCCGGTGCCATGCTTGACCAGCCCGTGTTTCTTCAAGTGCCATGCCGCATACCAGGCTTCCTGTAAAATGACGGGATCAAGCCCCAGCTGATGGTGCCCGCCGAAAACCTTCCCCACACGCCTGATGGCCGAAATTTTTTCAAGCAACTCAACCAAGCTGGCCGGATCTGTCGTCGGGTAAAAAGCGTAGATGGGAGCTCCGGTATACAGAAGGTCTCCGGTGAACAGATAACCGTTTGCGGCGTCAAAGATGCAGATATGGCCCGGGGAATGTCCTGGTGTATGGTAAATGACGAGCGGCCTTGAACCGATCTCGATGATGTCGCCGTCTGCCAGAACACCCGTCGGTTCACCTGTGTACGGCGTATAGCTTTCAGGATCGAACGTGTCAGGGACGGGTTTTGTAATATCGCGTGACACGTCTTTTCGTATTTGTTCGATTGGAAGACCTTTTATTCCGCCGGCGAGCCAATCTTTCTCAGCTTCGTGTACATAAATGCGCTCATATTTCCCGTGGCATCCGATATGATCCCAATGCACATGGGTGGTAATGACGGTAACCGGCATGCTCGTCAGCTTGTCGGTTATTCTTTTGATATTGTCAATCCCGAGTCCTGTGTCAATCAAAGCGGCTTCTTTTGTTCCGAGTAGCAAATAGGAGTGAACATTTTCCCAATGTCCGTATTCACTGATCGCAAATGTCTTCTCATCAAGCTTTGTCACGGTAAACCAGCGATCCTCCATCACTTTCCCGCCTCCCAGCTCTTTTAAAAAAACTGTACCATGCCACCCGCCGGCCGGGAAGCCGCCCCTTCGATGCAAAAATACTCATAAACACACCGGAGTAAGCACACACTAACGCTGAAAAATTTTGTAAAGCGACGGTGATACAAGTGAGCGATTCTTATATGCCCCTGACCTCCGTGAATAGCGGGGTCTGCAAGGAATATGCAAAAGGAGTTTACGGATTAACGGTTCAGATTGTCAATGTGTTTTTTATCCTCGCGCCTTCAGGTGATGCGGTGCTGATCGACTGCGGAATGCCGAAATCGGCATCTTTCATTATCAAAGAGGCGGAGAAGCTGCTTGAAAACGATCGTCAGCTGAAGGCGATCATTTTGACGCATGGGCATTTCGATCATGTCGGGGCGCTGGAGGAGCTGTTGGATAGATAGCAAGTTCCCGTTTATGTCCATCCGGAAGAAATGCCGTATGTAACGGGAAAGGCCGATTACCCGCCGGCAAAGCCTGAGGCGAAAAGCGGGCTGGTCGCAAAGCTGTCCCCTCTCTTTCCGCGGCATTCGATCGATGTTTCGTCAAGGGCAAATCCGCTTAAGGAAGACGGCTCAGTTCCGTTTTTAGAAGACTGGAGATGGATTGCTACCCCGGGCCATATCTCGCTTTTTCGCGAATCGGACAAAACGCTGGTTGCGGGTGACGCCGTCACGACGGTTGAACAGGAATCCCTTTTTGAAGTTGCGATTCAAAAACAAGAGCTGAACGGGCCGCCGGCGTATTTCACGATGGACTGGTTAAAAGCGGGGGAGTCGATTCGAAAGCTGGCTGAGCTGAAGCCCGCCTCATTATTGACCGGACACGGCGTGCCGATGAAGGGAACGGACTTTTCGCAAGAGCTTTCGAGCCTGGCGGACAGCCTTCCCGCTTCACAGGGATGGTAAGAAAAAATTACCATAACAACACGTGTTTTTATGCATCAAATGATTCATTTTCTGACTTTTTTGACAAAAGGAGCGGTTGTTTCATTTATAATGCAGATATGCTGTGAAAGGAGCTGAGGAAAGATGAACATTCAAAAAAGGGTACAGGCTTTGTTTGGAATTTCTCTTTTGTTGGGCGGACTGATGCTGTCCGGTGTGGTCCATGCTGCTGACACCCCTTATTATGGAAAGTTATATACTCAGCCAGAACAACTGTCTTCATTATATCCGGAGCCTCGGGCAGCGTTTCAAACTCCGGCATTCGTAAAGGATGATGAGGCATTCACGACACAGGAAGAAATGATGAGGTTTATCACAAGACTGACAAAAAAGAGTCCGAATGTCAAAATGAAAAATATCGGTTTTTCAATTGAGAAAAGAGCGATTCCGGTTCTGTACTTTACAAAAGACGACCGCATCCTCTCCGTATCCAATAAACCGACGATATGGCTGGAGGCGCAGATTCACGGCAATGAACCGGCCTCAGGCGAATCGGCTCTGGCCATCGCTGAAAAGCTGGCCGGACCTTACGGCGACAAGGTGCTTCAAAAAGTCAATGTGATCATCGTTCCGAGAATCAATCCTGACGGATCGTATCAGTTCACTAGAAAGCTTGCGAGCGGCATTGACGCAAACCGGGATCATGTGAAGCTTGAGTCGCCCGAGCTGCGTGCGCTTCATAGAGAATTCAATAAATATTCTCCGGAGGTCGTCATCGACGCACACGAATACGGCGTCGGCCAAAATGAATTTCAGAATATCGGAGAAAAAGGCGCTTTAAAATACCACGATCTTTTAATTTTATCAGGGAAAAATTTAAATATACCGGAAGGAATCAGAAGCGCATCTGACAGCCTTTTTGTAAACGGCGTCAGAGAAAAGCTCAGTGAAAAAGGGTTTTCAAACGATTTCTACTATACGACAGGGAAAACGGAAGACGGAAAAATAGAGATCTATGAAGGAGGACCGGAAGCGAGAATCGGACGCAACGCCTTTGCTCTTCAGCCGGCTCTTTCATTTCTTGTCGAGAGCAGGGGAATCGACATCGGCCGCGAAAACTTTAAACGTAGGGTGGCCGCCCAAGTGACGACGCATAAAACGATCATAGATACGACAGTCAAGCATGCGGCGGAAATCAAACATCTTGTCGCCTCTGAAAAATGGAAGCTGATCCAAAAAGGAGCGAAAGCCGATGACAAGGACCAGGTGGTCATCAAAAGCGATTTTGCCGGACCGTTTAAAGACACGCTGAAAATGGCTGACATCGCTTCAGGGCAGGCGATTGACGTCCCTGTTCAATATTACAACTCAAGCCAAGCTGTTCCCGTCCTTTCGCGAACGCGGCCGGTCGCCTATCTCGTCCTCCCCGGACACGAGGACATCGATAGAAAACTGAAAGACCAAGGTTTAAAAAGCGCGGCATTGCGGTTTAAGCAGAAACTTTCAGCAGAAGCCTATCAGGTCACCTCAAAAGAAACGGCCGGAGAATCAGAAGGCCGTCCTGTGGTTCAAGTTGAAACGGCGCTCAAACACGTGAAAAAAGAATTTCCGAAAGGCACAAAAGTGTATGTTACGGCACAGCCGCAAACGAATCTGCTGTCGATCGCGCTTGAGCCTGAATCGGTTGACAGCTTTGTAAGCACAGGCTACATCTCCTCTGAAAAAGGAAAAGAGCTGCCTGTCTATCGCTTTATGCTTGATCAAAAAGCGCTTCATTTACAAAAATAAACGAAAAGCATCCGTCTTGACGGCGGATGCTTTTTAACATTTATTTCAGAAAGAAAGGTTTTAAACCTCAACGGAAACCGATAAAATAAGAATCAATTGGGAGCAGGAAGGGGAGGAGTCATTTGGAAAATCGTGAAGCGCTTTGGATGGAAGCAAAGAACTTCATTGAACAATGCTATAAAGAATTGTCTAAATCAGCCGAAGAAATGAAGGAACGTTTACATACAATCCGGGAGGACATCATCAGAACGGGGAGCTATTCGCATCAGGCAGAAGAGCTGGAACACGGAGCAAGGATGGCCTGGAGAAACAGCAGCCGCTGCATCGGAAGGCTGTTCTGGAACTCTCTTTCCGTCATTGACAGGCGCGATGCGGAAACGGAAGAGGAGGTTCGGGACGCGCTTTATCATCATATCAAATCGGCGACGAACGACGGGAAAATCAAACCGTTCATCACGATTTTTCCTCCTGAGGAAAACGGCAAAAAAAAGGTGACGATTTGGAATCACCAGCTGATCAGGTATGCGGGATATGAGACGGAAAACGGCATCATCGGGGATCCGGCTTCAATCGATTTGACTAGGGCATGCGAGGAGCTTGGCTGGAGAGGCGAAAGAACGCATTTTGACGTGCTTCCGCTTATTTTTCAAATCGATGGCAAGCCTCCCGTCTGGTATGAGCTGCCCCGGTCGATCGTCAAAGAGGTGCCGCTTACACACCCTGACATTGAAGCGTTTAAAGACCTGGGACTGAAATGGTATGCTGTGCCGATCATTGCGGATATGAAGCTTGAAATCGGGGGAATTCATTATAACGCGGCTCCGTTTAACGGCTGGTACATGGGCACGGAGATCGGCGCGCGCAATTTAGCCGATGAAGACCGCTACAATATGCTCGGGAAAGTGGCGAACATCATGGGCCTTGATACTGAGCGAAATGCTTCATTGTGGAAAGACCGGGCGCTCGTTGAATTGAACACGGCCGTGCTTCATTCATACAAACAGGCAGGCGTCAGCATCGTCGATCACCACACGGCGGCAAGCCAGTTTAAACGCTTTGAGGAGCAGGAGGCAGAAGAGGGGCGCGAGCTGACGGCAAGCTGGACGTGGCTGATCCCGCCGCTGTCGCCGGCATCGACCCATATTTTCCACAGCCATTATGAGAATAAAACCGTAAAACCGAATTATTTTTATCAGGATAAGCCTTATATCGAACAGTAAAAGGAGACTGCAGCAATGAAAAAACACCTTTGGCTTGGCGCCGCTCTGGCTGTTATGTTGTCCGTTTTGACTTATACGGGAGCGGAAGCAAAAGGGGCAAAAATCGTACTTGGTTATACGACGGGGGAGACGGCATCATACCGTTCGCTGACGAGTTATCACAGCTATCTGAACGCGATAGCGCCTGATACGTATGCGTTTGACCAAAAAGGAAACATCATCGGAGAGACGCCGAAAAACCAGCTGTCGTATGCAAAAAAGAAAAAAATAAAAACGTGGGCGGTCATCTCCAATATAATGAATCGATTCAAGACTTTGACGGGAACCTGGCGTCGCGCGTCATGACAAACAAAACTGTGCGCAAACATTTTGCCGCCCGGCTCGTCAAGCTTGCCAAAAAAGAATCGTTTACCGGAATCAACATCGACTTTGAAGCGGTAAAACCGGGCGACAGGGCCAAGTATTCGAGCCTCATTCAATACGTGGCAGGCGTACTGAAAAAGAACAAGATCAAAACGATGGTATCGGTTCCTGCCAAAAGCGCGGATAATCGAAATGATGACTGGAGCTGGCCGTACGACTACGCAAAAATCGGCAAATATGCCGACTATATGCAAGTCATGACATACGACGAACACGGCGTTTGGGGCAGTCTGGGATCAGTCGCCGGAACGAACTGGATCAAGGGAACGTTACAATATGCGGTAAAGACGATCAAAGCGAATAAAGTGATCATGGGCATTCCGTCTTACGGGAACGACTGGGATCTGAAGGATCATTCGAACAGCAAATTAAAACAGTGGAATGAGCTTGCGGCGCTCAAAAAAAAGCTGAAGGCAAAGCCTGTTTACAACAAAAAATCGGGCTCCATGATGTTTTCTTATAAGGACGCAAACAAACATAAGCATGTCGTCTGGTATGAAGACGAAAAAACGATTGCAGCGAAGAGCCGCCTGGCCAGGCAGTATAAAATCGCAGGTGTATCCGTTTATTCTTTAGGACACGAATCAGCGTCGTTCTGGAAGGCGGTTCAAAAAGGAATGAAATAAACGTTGAAAACGGCTGTCCGAAAAAAACGGGCAGCCTGATTTATGCCCGAAGGAGCTGTTTTATGAAACACGATATTGACTTATTTATGGAACGGAATTTTATGGGAATGCACTTAAAACCGCCGTTATTCTACAGATGGCCGTACGGGATTCGTTTTGAAATCGCAAAGCCTTGGGCAGATCATGAAGAACCGGACAACCTTCGGCAGATGAAAGAAAGAAGCCTTGCGATATTCAACCGGGTGTTTTCAGCCGCCGATAACATGCTGATTGCCGCGGATATCACCTTTGGGCAAAAAAAGCGGATGAACCTTTTTAAAAAATGCGTGAAGCAAAAAACGATTTTAAAGAGGCTGCAGCATCGGGGGGACAGCCGTTTTTATCTTCGCTGCACGAAGGGCGATATCCGCTTCGGCAACTGCTGTCCGTCATATGCGCCAAAGATTTTTCGAATCCGGGATACGATTTTGACATCTATTTTTTGAATGCCTCGCGGAAGATGGTTTTCCATTTGTATGATGACCGGGGTTGCGATGTGATCGCCGCTCGGAAAGAAGACCTTGAGCCGCTGTACAGCCGGTTGAACGAATGGATTTTAGACGTTGACAGGGACCGGATTGATCGATTATTTGCAAATAAATAAGACCGGTTAAAACCGGCCTTATCTGTTCATGCCGTTTTCTTTTCGGAATAGCATGTACGAGTAGATATACGGCGCAAAAACGGTAATCAAAATAATCGGCAGAATCACACCTGGACCGATGGCAAACAAGCCGTCAGCTATGATGAAGATGCCTGCGACGGTAAACACCTTCGCCCCGAATCTGTGGGTTTTTTTCCAAATCTCATCACTGCTCAATGTCCAAGGGTTTTTAATGCCCATAAAGAAATTGGGACGGACCCGCGGAAGGTAATTGCCGATTACGATCAGAAGAGCCCCAACAAGGACCGGGGCGATGCTCCGGGTCGGCAGATCGTATCCGAGTCCGGACAGCACCATCAATAGATTGATCAAAGAAAAGATCACCATCATCGCATTGACGAGAATATCATACGTTTTTGAAAACAGGCGGTAGTTTTTCTTGCGGGGGTCGATTTTTGGCGTGACGGCCATCAAGCCGTACACAACGACAAGCAGTCCCATCGCAGTCAGCATCGCTTCCATTTTTGGGGCATAGCGGTCGACTTCGCCTGAGGACGACCAATGGATCGGGACCTGGTCGGCCATGTGCGGGTACGCGAATACCCAAACCAACAGATTGATGATCATTATAGATAGCGGAAATATGTGCTTCTTCATTTTGCATCTCCTTCGTCTTTTCCATTTTGTTCAGTAAAGCTGAAAGCCCAGCTGATAATATCTTGAAACATCGTCGTATTCAGCGAGTAAATGATGAATTGCCCTTTTTTTTCATCCTGAATTAATTCGGCCTGTTTTAAGATTTTTAGATGCTGGGAGATACTCGGCTTTGACATTTGAAAATGGCCGGCGATTTCACCGGCAGTCATGTCCCGTTCTTTCAGCAGATTCAATATTTTTCTCCTAGTCGGATCGGCCAATGCTTTAAAGGTTTGATTCATGTTTAACATCCTTGATATTTAGGTATTTAGTTATTTAACTAAATGCTAAAGTATTTCCCTGAAGAAGTCAAGAGACACGAAAAAATAATATGAGATGTTAAACTTCTGGTATCCGTCAAGCTGTTTCGTTTCCTCGACTGTGACGTCTGTGACGCGTGAAAACGGGCTTCCTTTTTGGACGGCTTTCAGAAACTGTTTCAGGCTTTCTTCAGGCCCTTCGGCACGGATCTCCACAGTGCCGTTATCGCGGTTTTTGACCCAACCGGTCAGTTTCTGTTTATCCGCCTCCATTTGTACGAAGTAGCGGAAGCCGACGCCTTGGACGCGTCCGTCAACAATGATCCGATATTGAAGCACCCTAGAACACCCCTTTTCTTCTATGCTATCATATTTCCCGTTTTTCGATCACGGGATGGACATGAAGAATGCGAATCGCTACAATATGAAAATATAGGAAGGGCGTGATGATTTGGATCAAAAAGAGTATGAGATTTCGTCAATTTATGTAGGATCGCCGGAGGTATGCGAATTTGAAGGGAAGAAAGTGGAGACGGCGATTTTTAAACGTCCCGCCGGCTCTCCCGTATTTTTGAGCAGGACGAATTTTGACGGCGACAAGCAGGCCGATCTCGTCCATCACGGGGGCGCGGATAAGGCCGTGTGCGTCTATCCGGCTGACCATTATCCGTATTGGGAGAACGCGCTTGGCGAAAAGCTTCCTCAGGCTGCATTCGGCGAAAATCTGTCTGTCAAAGGATTAACCGAACAAGATGTATGCATTGGTGACATTTTCAAGCTCGGTGAAGCGCTGGTGCAGGTGAGCCAGCCGCGGCAGCCTTGTTTTAAGCTCGCCAAAAAGCTGAATGTCAAAGATATGGTGCTGAAAGTAAGGGACACCGGCTACAGCGGCTTTTATTTCAGGGTGCTGGAAGAAGGGATCGTTGTACCTGATTCGCGGCTGCGCTTCGTCTCCCGTGACGCGCACGAAATCACTGTCGCATATGCAAACCGTTTGATGTACCATGACCGGAATAATCAGCCAGCCATTCGGAAGATCCTTGAGGTCGAGGCTTTGTCAGAAAGCTGGAGGGCGGCATTTATAAAGCAGCTGGGCGCATAAAAAAAGCCGCACCGGAAAAACGGTGCGGCGTCATGATTATTTTTTTACAGTGTCAAGCAGATTCGCTAAAAAGTGCGTTTTGTAGCTTTGAAGCTTTCTTCCTTCATACGTCGTCATCCCCAGTTTTTTCAATTCTTGAACATACCAGCCTTTGCTTCCGTAATGCATGTCAGAAAACTCCTTTCCATCATGGATTAATTGGCATTCTAACATCCATCCAAAAGCGTTGAAAAGGGGCATAACGAAATTTTCAAAAACTGATTCTTTCGAATCAGTCTAAAGGTATGAATCGAAAGGTTAACGATAGATCAGACTGGTGATGACCATCGCAAGAATCAACATGCTGAGAACGATTCCGATGTATTTCAAAAAACCGTTCTTTTTTTTATGGGCATATACGGTTAATATCACGCTTTCGATGAAAAAAATCAGTCCGATGATGGCAAACAACATAAATAAAAGAGCTCCTTTCAGCCATGCTGTTTTTTATTGTAACATAAAAAACCCGGACTTTGACGGCAGTCCGGGTTTGCGCTTATCGATTAATCCAGCTTCGTTAAAATGACCGGTTCGCCTTTCGTGATCACGATCGTATGCTCGATCTGCGCCACCAGGCTTCCGTCAGGCGTTTTGAACGTCCAGCCGTCTCCTGTTTCTACAACATGTTCGGCTTTGGTCGAAACAAACGGCTCCAGTGCGATGACGGTTCCGTTTTTGAAGAGCGCGCTGTCAAACGGATCATAGTAGTTTAGAATGTGATTCGGCGCTTCGTGAAGCTTTTTTCCGATCCCGTGGCCGGTCAGGTTTTTAATGACGGTAAATCCGTTTGCCTTCGCTTCGTTGTATACGGCTCTGCCGATTTGGTTTTGTTTTTTTCCGGCCCGCGCCTGCTCGAGCCCTTTTTGAAAAGCGCTTTCTGCGCATTGGCACAGCTTGTGCAGCGTTTCATCGCCATTGCCCAATACGAATGAAATTCCGGTGTCTGAATAGTAGCCGCCGAATTCAGCCGAAATGTCGATATTGATCAAATCTCCTTCTTTTAAAATCGTAGAAGTGCTCGGAATGCCGTGGGCCACTTCATCATTGACGCTGATGCACGTCGTTCCCGGGAAATCGTATTCTTTCTCCGGAGCTGATGCGGCTCCGTGGGCTTCAAGCACCTGCTTTCCGATCAGATCGAGCTCTTTTGTACTCATGCCGGGCTCGGCTTTTGCCTTCATTTCTTCCCTCGCCAAAGCGACGATTCTGCCGATTTTTTTGAGCCCTTCAAGCTCTTGGTCATTCGTTACAATCACAGTTCATTCCCGCTTTCTTTTTTTATATTCTACATCAAGCTTACCATATCTGTTCCCGAAAAAGGAACAGCGCGGCCTGGCGGCGAAAAAACACCTGCCTTCCGTCTAAGAAAGCAGGTGTTTTTGATCATTGTCCGGACTCCGATGTCGTTGCTTTAGATGCGTCGGATTCGGAGCTTTTCGGATTATGATTGGTGTAGTCGTAGTCGTTCGGATCGATTGCCTTGAATCCTTTCGGTTTATAGAACCGCAGCAAATCTCCGTCGACGATTTTATCCGACATTTCAAGCTCTTTTTTCACCGATTCATCGATGTTCGGATCGACGTCTTTTTCGCTGAGGAGCTTGCCTGTCTTCGTATCGTAGTAGTTTCCGTTCGTTTTCGTGTACTTCGGCGAAATGAAGTCGCCGTTTCTGAACGGAATCACTTCGCGGTGTTCAGGAGACAGAAGGTCGGAACCGCTCATCAAGTAATCTTTCGTATCCACGCCCATCAAGTGAAGCAGGGTAGGTTCCACATCGACTTCGCCGCCGTATTTGTGGGATTTTACCCCTTTGACACCCGGTGCGTGGATGAACAGCGGAACCCGCTGTAATTGAGCATTCTCATACGGTGTAATATCTTTGCCCAATACTTTGGACATCGCTTTATTATGGTTTTCAGAAATGCCGTAGTGGTCGCCGTACATGACCACAATCGTATTATCATACAATCCTGATTTTTTCAGATCGTTGAAAAACTGTTCGAGCGCCTGATCCATGTAATGAGCCGATTGGAAATACTGGTCAACGACGCTGTCGCCCGTGTTTCCGGCCGGGAAGTCTGTATCGCCTTCATCCATTTCAAACGGGAAATGGTTTGACAGCGTGATGAACTTCGTATAGAACGGCTGCTTCAGGCTATTTAACAGCGGCATGGATTCTTTGAAGAACGGTATATCCTTCATGCCGTAGTTTTTCGTATTCTCTTCGCTCATATCGTAGTACGTCGCGTCGAAAAATTTGTCATATCCGATGGCTTTGTACATTTCATTGCGGTTCCAGAACGTTTTGTAGTTGCCGTGGAAAACCGCGGATGTATAGCCTTGGGATTTCAAAATCGCCGGTGCCGACTGAAGCGTGTTTTGCGCTTTATTGATGAATACCGAACCTTGTGATAAAGGATACAGCGAGTTGTCCATCATAAATTCGGCGTCTGATGTTTTACCTTGTCCAGTTTGGTGGAAAAAGTTATCGAAATAGAACGTTTCATTGTCGTGTGCCAGCGAGTTTAAAAACGGCGTAACTTCTTTGCCGTCAACCTTATAGTCGATGATAAAATTCTGCAGCGATTCCATCGAAATATAGACGACGTTCATGCCTTTCGCTTTTCCGAAATACTTAGGATCCGGCTTATCATAATTGGCTTTGATATAGTTTTCGACGTCTGTAACATCGCTTGATTTTGCAAAGGCGCGCTGGCTGTTTGACCTGATGTTTTGAACCGCGTCGTAGATTGTGAAGTTGTATGTGCCCAAATACTTCACAAGGTAGTTCCGGTCAAATGAGCGGGTGAGAAGCTCCGGACGGTCCATCTCCGCAACTGCAAGATTGGCGAGAAAGACCAGGATGCTTGCACCCATTACGATTTTAAACGGACGCTTTGTCGTTTTTTCAGACGGTCTGTTATAAAAAACGGCCAATGCGATCAATATGATCGTATCGATAAAATAAAAGACATCGAGAGGATGCATTAATGAGAAAATACTGTCCCCGAGCTGTCCGCCGTTTGTTCTTGCCTGCATGATCGTAGGCAGCGTGATAAAGTCACTGAAAAATCTGTAGTATACGATGTTTGCGTAAAGCAAAAAAGACATTAAAAAATGAATCACTATTATGGCTGTCTGCTGTAATTTTTTCTTGAACAGAAGTCCAAATCCAAGAAAGAACAAGCTTGAGCTAATCGGATTCACAAAAAGCAAAATCTTTTGTACTATGTTGGTTATTCCTAAATTAAATTCAATTACATAAGCAGCATACGTTTTTAGCCATAGCAATACAACGGCTATCAGAAAAAAGGCAAGCCCTCTTTCCTTTATAAATCTTTTCATTGTTACACTCCTTTTTCCGGATCAGCATAAAACCATCGGAACGAAAGAAAAAACGAATGTATAAAATATACCATGAAATGCCGATTTAGAAAAGCGTTAACTGAGCCGGCCGAAGAAACGGCAAAACCCCCGGCGGAAAACGGTTTTTTGAGGATTTTTCAGCGATCTGGAAATATTTTGCGCAGACTAGTATTGGCTCTGTTATTGTTTTATGGCAGACTGATTTATAATATGAATGAAAAAGGCTGGTGAGAACATGGATTTCTCATATCTAATCTCTGAGGACAGAATTAAGCGGGCGATTGAGGACGGGGAGTTTGACAGGCTGCCGGGAATGGGCAAGCCGCTTAAAAAAGATGAAGCAGCCCATGTTCCAGAAGATCTCCGGATGGCTTACAGGGTGCTGAAAAACGCCGGAATGGCCGGTGATGAAGGGGCTTTGAAAAAAGAGCTGATGACCATTGAAGAATTGATCGCCAAATGTACGGACGAAAGCGAACGCGAGCGGTTGATGGAAAGAAAAACGGAAAACAGGCTCAAGCTTGACAGGCTTGCAGACAAAAAAGGCCTGTTCGACAAACCTGCGTCCGCTTTTTATAAAGATAAGGTGTATCGCCGGTTCGGCCGTTAGCAGAAATAGAGGCAGACCTTAAAGGTCTGTTTTTTTATTTTTTTGAAAGCGCTGTAAAAAATCTGTTGACTACTTGTATATACAGATATACAATAAAAGCATAACATGTATATACAAGTATAGAACGGAGGGGTTGGCATGGGGGAACTGAACAGATCTGCACGGCAAATTGCCGATGCTATCGGCGGTGCGGAAAATATAGCAGCGGCCACTCACTGTGTGACTCGTTTGCGATTTGCATTAATAGATGAAAGCAAGGTTGATCAAGAGGCGCTTGATCAAATTGACGTCGTGAAGGGATCGTTTTCGGCGAACGGCCAGTTTCAGGTGGTGATCGGCCAGGGGACGGTCAACAGCGTATACGCCGAGTTCGTGAAGGAAACAGGAATCGGCGAAGCCACGAAGGATGATGTGAAGAAAGCTGCTGAGAAAAAGATGAATCCTTTGCAGCGTGCCGTGAAAACGCTTGCAGATATTTTTATTCCGATTTTTCCGGCAATTGTTACAGCTGGATTGCTGATGGGGATCAACAATATTTTAACGGCACAGGACATTTTCTTCAGCGGGAAGTCGATCGTTCAAGTTTATCCGCAGTGGGCTGATCTGGCCAATATGATCAATTTGATTGCGGGAACGGCATTCGCCTTTCTGCCTGCCTTAATCGGCTGGTCGGCCGTGAAGCGTTTCGGCGGCAATCCGCTTCTTGGGATCGTGCTCGGCGTCATGCTGGTGCATCCGGATCTCTTAAACGCCTGGGGATACGGTGCTGCGGAGCAAAGCGGAAAAATCCCCGTTTGGAACCTTTTCGGCCTTGAGGTGCAGAAGGTCGGGTACCAGGGGCAGGTGCTGCCGATATTGATCGCTTCCTATTTGCTTGCGAAAATTGAGCTGTTTTTAACGAAGCGGACTCCCGAAAGCATTCAGCTGCTCGTCGTTGCTCCGATCACGCTGCTTGTGACAGGCTTTGCGTCGTTTATCATCATCGGGCCGGTTACATTTGCAATTGGAAACGCTTTAACTTCCGGGTTTATTGCGGTATTCGGCACATTCGCAGCTCTTGGGGGCCTCTTGTACGGCGGGTTGTACTCGGCCCTCGTCATAACCGGAATGCATCACACGTTCCTTGCGGTTGACCTGCAGCTCATCGGCTCTAAGCTCGGCGGGACATTTTTATGGCCGATGCTCGCGCTCTCCAATATCGCTCAAGGGTCGGCGGCGCTTGCGATGATGTTCATTGTAAAAGATGAAAAACAAAAAGGGCTTTCTTTAACATCAGGTATTTCCGCTTATCTCGGCATTACAGAACCGGCGATATTCGGGGTGAACCTGCGGTACAGGTTTCCGTTTATCATCGCGATGATCAGCTCCGGGCTTGCCGGAATGTATATTTCCTCACAAGGCGTTTTGGCGAGCTCTGTCGGAGTCGGCGGCGTCCCGGGCATTTTCTCAATCATGAGCCAGTATTGGGGCGCGTTTGCGATCGGAATGGCTATTGTGCTGGTGGCGCCGTTTGCCGGAACATACGTCTATGCAAGAATGAAACAAAAATCCTAAACGGGAAGAGACGCATGTTGCGGTCTCTTTTCCCTTTTCAATAGAAAGAAAGTGGTGGTGCTGATAATGGAAACGAAACAACAGCCATGGTGGAAAACAGCCGTGGTCTATCAAATCTATCCGAAAAGCTTCAACGACACGACAGGAAGCGGTGTCGGCGATATTCAGGGCATCATCGAAAAGCTTGATTACATAAAAGAGCTTTCCTGTGATGTCATTTGGCTGACGCCGATCTACGAATCTCCTCAACGTGACAACGGCTATGACATCAGCGACTATTACCGGATTCATGAAGATTACGGAACAATGGAGGACTTTGAGCGGTTGTTGGAGGAAGCCCACAAACGCGGCTTAAAGGTGATCATGGATCTTGTCGTCAACCATACGTCGACAGAGCACAGATGGTTTAAAGAAGCATCATCGGCGAAAGACAATCCTTACCGGAATTTTTATATTTGGAAGGATGGGAAGCCGGACGGATCAGAGCCGACGAACTGGGAGTCGAAATTCGGCGGCTCCGCATGGGCATTTGATGAAAAGACGGGTCAATATTATCTCCATCTTTACGATGTGACGCAGGCTGATTTGAATTGGGAGAATGAAGAGGTCAGAAAAAAAGTATATGAGATGATGCATTTCTGGTTCGAAAAAGGGATTGACGGCTTCAGGCTCGACGTCATCAATGTCATTTCCAAAGACCAGCGCTTTCCGGATGACGACCAAGGAGACGGACGGAGGTTTTATACAGACGGTCCGCGCGTTCACGAATTTTTGCATGAAATGAACAGGGAAGTCTTTTCACAATATGACAGCATGACAGTCGGAGAAATGTCATCGACATCAATTGCCGATTGCATCAAATACACGAACCCTGACAGTCAAGAGCTGAATATGGTGTTTAACTTCCATCATTTAAAGGTCGACTATCCAAACGGGGAAAAGTGGAGCTTAAGCGAATTTGATTTCTTGAAATTAAAGAAGATTCTTTCTGAATGGCAGACGGAGATGAATAAAGGAGGCGGCTGGAATGCGCTGTTCTGGTGCAACCACGATCAGCCGCGGATCGTCTCGCGCTACGGGGACGACGGGAAGCACCGCAAAAAATCGGCGAAAATGCTGGCGACGGCGATCCATATGCTGCAAGGCACCCCTTACATTTATCAAGGTGAAGAAATCGGAATGACCAATCCGAAATTTGATGATATTTCGCAGTATCGGGATGTGGAATCTATAAATATGTATTGCTTAATGAAAGAAGAAGGAAAGCCCGAACAAGAGATCATCGGCATCTTAAAAGCGAAATCGCGCGATAATTCGCGGACACCGATGCAATGGAACGGCGGGGAAAACGCAGGGTTTACGACGGGAACGCCTTGGATTCCGATTCCCGCAAACTACAAAGACATCAATGCCGAGGAAGCGCTGCAAGATCCCGATTCGGTTTTTTACCATTATAAAAAGCTGAATGAGCTGCGGAAAGAATACGAGATTATCACAACAGGCGATTTTCAGCTCATTCTTGAAGGCGATCCGCAGCTTTTCGCATATATAAGAAACGGAAAAAACGAAAAGCTCCTCGTCATCAATAATTTCTACGGCAAGGAAACCGAGTTCCGCCTGCCTGAAACTATCGATTGCGAAGGGTATTCTGCCGAGGTTCTGATCACAAACGATCCGGAGATTCCGGAACAATTCGGCCGTTTTACGGTAAAGCCTTATCAATCGATAGTTTATCATCTTGCCAAACCATGCTAAACTAAGCTGGGTGGTAAAAAATGAAAGTCAACAAATATGTCATGATTTATAAAGAAATCGCCGAACAAATCGATCAGGGCATCCTGAACGCCGGCGATATCCTGCCGTCGGAACACGATCTGACAGACCGGCACGACACGTCGAGGGAAACCGTTCGAAAAGCGCTGAATATGCTTGCTCAAAACGGCTACATTCAAAAAATCAGGGGAAAAGGATCAGTCGTCCTCAACAGGGAAAAAATGCAGTTCCCGGTTTCCGGACTGGTCAGTTTTAAAGAGCTTTCCGAAACGCTTGGAAGAGAGACGAGCACGACCGTACATGAATTCGGCTTGACCCATCCGGGTGTATATATCCAAAAACAGCTTCGGATCAAAGAAGACGAAGAGGTATGGCGAGTCGTCAGGTCCCGGACAATCAACGGAGAGCGCGTCATCCTTGATAAGGATTATTTTATCCGTAAAAGCGTCCCGCTTTTAACGAAAGAGATATGCGAGGATTCCATTTATCAATATATTGAGGAGGAGCTTGGACTCGCGATCAGCTATGCCCACAAGGAAATCGTCGTTGAGCCGTGTACGGAAACGGATCAAACATATTTGGATTTAAACGGATATGAGCACATCGTCGTCGTGAAAAACTATGTGTTCCTCGATGACACGACACTGTTTCAATATACGGAAAGCAGACACCGGCTTGATAAATTCCGGTTTGTCGATTTTGCAAGACGGGAAAAGTAGCATGGTTCGCCTGACGGCGGCCGTGTTTTTTTGTGTGGAGCCGTTTCTCATCGCGTCCAATCTGAATATGATGCCAAAGGCAAGGCATGAGAAATGGAGGCTATGCGAATGATTCATGAGACCGTTAAGGTTGGAAAGAACGTGGTATTGGGAGAAGGTGCCGTCATTGAAGAAAACGTGGCGATCGGGGATGACGTGACGATCGGCCACCATGCGATCATCAAGAAGGATACACAGCTCGGAAGCGGAGTGATGATCGGCGATTTGGCCGTACTCGGCAAAGAGACTTCTTCAAATAAAAAAATGGCGCGCCAGCCGAAAAAAGCAGGCGGACCTTTGGTGATTGAAGATGGATCCGTCATCGGTTCAAACGTTGTCATCTACAGAGACGTCCGCTTGGGAAAGGGCGTGTTTGTGGGCGATATGGCAAGCATCCGCGAAAATGTAACAGTCGGAGAAGAAAGCATCATCGGCCGAAGCGCCATGGTTGAGAACAATACAAAGATCGGGTGCAGGGTTACCGTCCAAACGGGATGCTATATCACCGCCGATATGGAAATCGAAGATCAAGTATTCATCGGTCCGTGCTGTTCAACATCAAATGATAAATATATGGGAACGGGAAATTATCAATATAAAGGTCCAACGATTAAAAGGGGAGCAAAAATCGGCAACAATGCGACATTGCTGCCATCTGTCGTTATCGGAGAACACGCCGTAATCGGCGCCGGAGCCGTCATCACAAGAGATATTCCCGCCGGAAAAACCGCTTACGGCAACCCGGGCAGGGTGATGAAATAACCGTCTTCTATCGAGTGACGGTTATTGACTTTGAGAGAATATATGTTAAATAACGTGACTGCTTGAGAGAAAAAGTCATAGTATATAAAGCTTCAATTTCTATTGAAAGGTAATTGCAGCGAATATATGAAAGAATTGGGGGTGGAAACATGTCCATTCAAAACGCAGTGATTAACGGCAGTTTTGAAAACGGGTCCCTCCCTCCCTGGGCAGGTGCAAATGCTGCTGTTACAAGCCTATTTTCCCATTCGGGGTTTTTCTCGGCAGCTCTTATTGGCGGAACAGTTACTTCCTTCATTGCACAATTTGTTCCGGCAAGTCCGGGAGAAGGAGAGGAATTTCTCGTTTCTTTGGCGAAAACCGGCTTTCTTCCGGCTCCTTCGGTCACAATACAGGTCAGTTATTTTGACAATCAGTTTAACTTTCTTGGAAACGGTCTATTTGCTACCATTCCGGCAGGGAGAATACCCGCTGTCGAAAACGGGACGTGGCTGGAAGTTTACCAAACGACAACTCCGGCTCCGTCAGGAACCACACAGGCATTCATTTTAATCAACAATCTTCCGCAAGCGGGAACCGCGAATATTTTTGTTGATGATGTTGCTTTGTTGAATGCCACGGGAGCGACGGGTCCAACTGGTGCAACGGGAGCAACCGGAGCAACAGGAGCCACAGGGGTAACGGGAGCGACAGGAGCCACGGGTCCAACTGGTGCAACGGGAGCGACAGGAGCGACAGGCGCAACAGGAGCCACAGGCCCAGCCGGAGCGACAGGCGCAACAGGAGCCACCGGACCGACAGGAGCGACAGGAGCAACGGGAGTAACAGGAGCGACAGGAGCAACGGGAGTAACAGGAGCAACGGGAGCGACAGGACCGACCGGAGCAACGGGAGCGACAGGACCGACCGGAGCAACGGGAGTAACAGGAGCAACGGGAGCGACAGGACCGACCGGAGCAACGGGAGCGACAGGACCGACCGGAGCAACGGGAGCGACAGGACCGACCGGAGCAACGGGAGCGACAGGACCGACCGGAGCAACGGGAGCGACAGGACCGACCGGAGCAACGGGAGCGACAGGACCGACCGGAGCAACGGGAGCGACAGGACCGACCGGAGCAACGGGAGCCACCGGAGCGACAGGAGCAACCGGAGCAACAGGCGCCACCGGAGTAACGGGAGCCACCGGAGCAACAGGAGCCACAGGGGTAACGGGAGCGACAGGACCGACAGGACCGACCGGAGCAACGGGAGCCACCGGAGCGACAGGAGCAACCGGAGCAACAGGAGCCACCGGAGCGACGGGAGCAACAGGAGCCACAGGGGTAACGGGAGCGACAGGACCGACAGGACCGACCGGAGCAACGGGAGCCACCGGAGCGACAGGAGCAACCGGAGCAACAGGCGCCACCGGAGCGACAGGAGCAACGGGAGTAACAGGAGCAACCGGAGCCACGGGTCCAACTGGTGCAACGGGAGCGACAGGACCGACCGGAGCCACGGGAGTAACAGGTCCGACTGGCCCAACCGGACCAGGAAGCTTACTTGCAGCCCCAGCTCAGTCAACCTCTCCGCAAACATTAACCATTGGAACGGAAACATCAGTTTTAACAACGTCTATTGTTTCTGCAGCTGACCAAAACATAAAACTGGATTCTATGGCTGAAGTAGATATAGTCATAGGGCCTGCTACTGCTTTTAGCTATAGTGTTATTTTCAGTTTGATTAGAAATGGAGAAGTGGTTGCTGAAGTGTCTGCTGATGCTCAAGATGAAAAATCGGCAGGAACCGTTCGGGTATATAGCGAAATTCCTAATATAACTTGGATTGACATTCCGGGTGCAGGCTCTCAATCTTATGAAATTAGATTAAATGTTACTGGCACAAATCTTCTTTCAGCAACAGTAAATACAAGGTCTTTAAATGCTATAATTTTTGATTAGTTTATAGAAATCCCTTTAGGCAATGTATAACGTACATGCTTAAGGGGATTTTTTATTTGGTAAAGAAAAAATGCCGAAGGTATGACATGAGCTGCAAGCCTTATTTTGATTGACCTTTAAAAGAAGGTCAAAAACCTTAGCACATAACCTAGGATATTAAAACTATATTTAGAATTAAATCTTTATCTTAAAAAACCCTCCTTTTTTTCTGTTTGTAAAAAGAATGAAAATAGAGGATTTTATCTATACGATTCTTATGTATTTTTCATACTTCTATTTGAGGGATGTTTTAATCTCTATTTTAAAAAAAGGTGGTGAAATATGTTTGCCAATCGAAAATAGAATAACGAATGGAGGATTTGAAACAGGCTCTCTTTCACCTTGGTCGGGTTTCAATGCTTCAATAACTTCCAATTTTAGTCACTCCGGTTTTTTCAGTGCTAGTTTATTAACTACATCTATTGCAATATTGGCTCAAAGTTTTCCGGTAAATCCAGGGGAAAACTTTGAATTTCTTTTATCCATCTCTAAAGCAAATAACAACTCCAATCCTGATATTTTAGTAGTAGTAGATTTTTATGATGCTTCATTTAACTTTTTGGAACAGGGATTAAGCATTACAGTTCCTGTGAATCATCTTTTTGCGAGTAATGTTTGGAATGAAATATATGCAACAACTGAGATCGCGCCACCTGGAGCAGCAGTAGGTACACTCTTGATTCAAAAACTTCCTCTTTCAAACGGAGCTCCAATTTTAATTGATGATGTTGCTATGTTAACAATCGAGCAACCTGGAGTGACAGGACCAACAGGACCAACCGGAGCAACGGGTTCAACCGGAGCCACCGGGGCGACAGGAGCCACGGGAGCCACTGGTGCAACCGGAGCCACTGGAGCGACAGGAGCCATCGGAGCAACAGGTGCAACGGGAGTAACAGGTCCGACGGGAGCAACAGGCCCAACCGGAGCAACAGGAGCCACCGGAGCAACAGGAGCCACAGGCCCAGCCGGAGCGACTGGCCCAACCGGAGCAACAGGAGCCACGGGAGCAACCGGAGCGACAGGAGCCACGGGTCCAACCGGAGTAACAGGTCCAACGGGAGCAACGGGAGCAACCGGGGCAACGGGAGCAACCGGAGTAACAGGTCCAACGGGAGCCACCGGAGCGACCGGAGCAACAGGTCCAACGGGAGCAACAGGCGCAACTGGAGTAACCGGCGCAACTGGTGCAACCGGAGCGACAGGAGCAACAGGACCGACAGGTCCGACGGGACCAACCGGGGCAACCGGAGCCACCGGAGTAACAGGAGCAACCGGAGTAACAGGAGCAACGGGTCCAACGGGAGCCACTGGTGCAACCGGAGCAACCGGAGCCACCGGAGTAACAGGAGCAACGGGTCCAACTGGAGCGACAGGTCCGACAGGAGCGACAGGAGCCACTGGTGCAACAGGAGCAACCGGAGTAACGGGAGCAACCGGAGTAACGGGAGCCACCGGAGCAACAGGAGCCACCGGAGCGACAGGTGCAACGGGTCCAACCGGAGTAACAGGTCCAACGGGAGCAACGGGAGTAACCGGAGCGACAGGAGCAACGGGAGTAACAGGAGCAACGGGAGTAACAGGAGCAACCGGAGTAACAGGAGCAACGGGAGCAACCGGAGCGACAGGAGCCACCGGAGCAACAGGTGCAACGGGAGTAACAGGTCCGACGGGAGCAACGGGAGTAACCGGAGCTACGGGAGCAACGGGAGCCACCGGAGCGACAGGAGCAACAGGACCGACAGGTCCGACGGGACCAACCGGGGCAACCGGAGCCACCGGAGTAACAGGAGCCACCGGAGTAACAGGAGCCACCGGAGTAACAGGAGCCACCGGAGTAACAGGAGCGACAGGAGCCACCGGGGCGACAGGAGCCACCGGAGCAACAGGTGCAACGGGAGTAACAGGTCCGACGGGACCAACCGGGGCAACCGGAGCCACCGGAGTAACAGGAGCAACGGGAGTAACCGGCGCAACAGGTGCAACCGGAGCGACAGGAGCAACAGGCCCAGCAGGTCCAACAGGAACAACTGGAGCGACAGGAGCCACCGGAGCGACAGGAGCCACCGGAGTAACAGGAGCCACCGGAGCAACCGGAGTAACGGGAGCGACAGGCGCAACCGGACCGACCGGAGCAACAGGTCCAACGGGAGCCACCGGAGCGACAGGGGCAACCGGAGTAACGGGAGCAACCGGCGCAACAGGAGCCACTGGCGCAACCGGAGTAACGGGAGCGACAGGTGCAACGGGAGCAACCGGGGCAACGGGAGCAACCGGGGCAACAGGAGCAACGGGAGCAACCGGGGCAACAGGAGCAACGGGAGTAACAGGAGCAACGGGAGCAACCGGGGCAACAGGAGCAACGGGAGTAACAGGAGCAACGGGAGTAACCGGAGCGACAGGTGCAACAGGCCCAGCAGGTCCAACTGGAGCGACAGGTGCAACAGGAGCCACTGGCGCAACCGGAGTAACGGGAGCGACAGGTGCAACGGGAGCCACCGGGGCAACCGGAGCCACCGGGGTAACCGGAGTAACGGGAGCCACCGGGGCGACAGGAGCCACGGGAGCCACTGGTGCAACAGGAGCCACCGGAGCAACCGGACCGACAGGTCCGACGGGACCAACCGGGGCAACGGGACCAACCGGAGTAACAGGTCCAACGGGAGCAACCGGAGTAACAGGAGCAACCGGAGTAACAGGAGCAACCGGGGTAACAGGAGCCACCGGGGTAACCGGAGCAACGGGAGCGACAGGCCCAACAGGAGCAACCGGAGTGACGGGTCCAACCGGAGCAACCGGTCCAACTGGAGCGACAGGAGCGACAGGAGCCACTGGTGCAACAGGAGCAACCGGCGCAACAGGAGCCACTGGCGCAACCGGAGTAACAGGAGCAACCGGGGTAACGGGAGCCACTGGAGCAACAGGTGCAACGGGAGTAACAGGTCCGACGGGAGCAACCGGAGTAACAGGAGCAACCGGAGCAACGGGAGCAACAGGAGTAACCGGAGCAACCGGAGTAACAGGAGCAACCGGGGTAACAGGTGCAACGGGAGCGACAGGTCCGACAGGAGCGACGGGAGTAACCGGAGCGACAGGAGCAACGGGTCCAACCGGAGTGACAGGAGCAACGGGTCCAACCGGAGTAACAGGTCCAACGGGAGCAACCGGGGCAACGGGAGCAACCGGAGCGACAGGCGCAACGGGAGTAACGGGAGCAACAGGAGCAACGGGAGCAACCGGAGTAACGGGAGCGACAGGGGCAACAGGGGCAACAGGACCGACAGGTCCGACGGGACCAACCGGGGCAACGGGAGCAACCGGAGTAACGGGAGCGACAGGCGCAACTGGACCAACCGGGGCAACGGGAGCAACCGGAGCGACAGGCGCAACGGGAGTAACGGGAGCAACAGGAGCAACGGGAGCGACAGGAGCAACTGGACCAACCGGGGCAACGGGAGCAACCGGAGTAACGGGAGCGACAGGCGCAACTGGACCAACCGGGGCAACGGGAGCAACCGGAGTAACAGGTCCAACGGGAGCAACCGGACCGACCGGAGCAACAGGTCCAACGGGAGCAACAGGCGCAACTGGAGTAACCGGCGCAACTGGTGCAACCGGAGCGACAGGCGCAACTGGAGTAACCGGCGCAACTGGTGCAACCGGAGCAACAGGTCCAACGGGAGCAACAGGCGCAACTGGAGTAACCGGAGTAACAGGAGCAACGGGTCCAACGGGAGCGACAGGTCCGACAGGAGCAACGGGTCCAACGGGAGCGACAGGAGCCACCGGACCGACCGGAGCAACAGGAGCAACGGGAGCGACAGGTCCGACGGGACCAACCGGAGCAACCGGAGCCACCGGAGCGACAGGAGCAACCGGAGCCACCGGAGCGACAGGGGCAACAGGACCGACAGGTCCGACGGGACCAACCGGTGCAACGGGAGCAACCGGAGCAACGGGTCCAACGGGAGCGACAGGTCCGACAGGAGCAACGGGAGTAACGGGAGCGACAGGAGCGACAGGAGCAACGGGAGTAACCGGAGCGACAGGGGCAACAGGACCGACAGGCCCAACCGGAGCCACCGGAGCAACGGGAGTAACCGGAGCGACAGGAGCAACGGGAGTAACGGGAGTAACGGGAGCGACAGGAGCAACGGGAGTAACCGGAGCGACAGGAGCAACGGGAGTAACGGGAGTAACGGGAGCGACAGGAGCAACGGGAGTAACCGGAGCGACAGGAGCAACGGGAGTAACCGGAGCGACAGGAGCGACGGGAGTAACCGGAGCGACAGGAGCAACGGGACCAACCGGAGTGACAGGAGCAACGGGACCAACCGGAGTGACAGGAGCAACGGGTCCAACCGGAGTGACAGGAGCAACGGGTCCAACCGGAGTGACAGGAGCAACGGGAGCAACCGGAGTAACAGGTCCAACGGGAGCAACCGGACCGACCGGAGCAACAGGTCCAACGGGAGCAACAGGCGCAACTGGAGTAACCGGCGCAACTGGTGCAACCGGAGTAACAGGAGCCACCGGGGTAACGGGAGCCACTGGAGCAACAGGAGCGACGGGTCCAACCGGAGTGACAGGAGCCACTGGAGCCACGGGAGCGACGGGTCCACCAGGTCCAACCGGACCACCAGGGGCGATAGTTGAGGGATCGCCAGGTCCAACCGGTCCACCAGGCCCAACTGGACCAGCTAGCCCGCAAACAGCGCTTTTCTTTACAAATACCTCAGGCTCAATTTCAGTCTATAATCCACCAACTGTTCCGTTAAATACTGAAGTAACTGTTGTGACAGTACCAGGTGTAGCTGTAAGCATTGGTCAAAATGTTAAAATCGATTATGCTCTTGCGGTGGAGGCTGTAAATGCTGCAAACAGCAATATTATTTTTGAATTAAGGCTTTATCGAGATGGGTCTCTACTTCAAACTAGAATATTTAATAGAAGTCTTGCGGTCGCTGGAACACAAAGATTTCCGTTAGCGAACACTTTTGTTGATGTTATACCTGCTGCTGCAACGGCTACCTATACAGTCAGAGTAGCTGTAACAACGGCTTCAAACGTAACTTCTGCAGCGGCATTCAATAGGGATTTAAATATCATTCGATTCCCTTAGGAAAAGGGGGATGTTCTTTTAGAGCATCCCTTTTTATTTTTTAATTAACTAAAATAGAAAGTTTTTAGAGCATCCATTTTAAAAATATCTAGACTCCCTAATTGTAGCTATAAATGTGTTTTATTCGTATGTAAAATAACGTGACCGAGTTATATATGAATTCATAGTATATGCTAGCTTCAATCTTTGAATAAGCATTGAAGCAAATCTAAGAAAAGGAGGTAAAATCCTATATGTCGATTCAAAATGTAGTTGTTAATGGGGGGTTCGAGACAGGGACACTCCCGCCTTGGATTGGCCAAAATGCAACGGTCACAACTCAATTTTCTCATTCAGGTTTTTGGTCGACAACATTGCTGGGAGGAAATGTGGTTTCGTTTATAGCGCAATTTGTCCCAGTTAATCCTGGAGAGGGGTTAGAGTTTCTAGTATCTTTGGCCAAATCAGGATTTTTACCATCTCCTCAAGTGCAAATACAGGTTTCTTTTTTTGATAGTTCATTTAACTTCCTTGGACAGGGGCTATTTGTTAATATTCCATTTAATAGATTACCGGTTGTTGAAAATAACACATGGATTGAAATCTACCAAACGACAGATCCTGCTCCTTCGGGATCTACCATGGCGTTTATTTTAATTAATACGCTTCCGCAATTTGGAACTGCCAATGTCATAGTAGACGATGTAGCACTTTTACAGACTGATGGAGCGGCAGGTCCAACAGGTCCAACAGGTCCAACAGGAGCAACCGGCCCAACCGGTCCGACAGGAGCGACAGGCCCAACAGGCCCAACAGGCCCAACAGGAGCAACGGGAGCGACAGGAGCAACGGGAGCGACAGGAGCAACGGGAGCAACCGGTCCGACAGGAGCGACAGGTCCAACAGGAGCAACCGGTCCGACAGGAGCGACAGGTCCAACAGGAGCAACCGGTCCGACAGGAGCGACAGGCCCAACAGGAGCAACCGGTCCGACAGGAGCGACAGGTCCAACAGGAGCAACGGGAGCGACAGGTCCAACAGGAGCGACAGGCCCAACAGGAGCAACGGGAGCGACAGGCCCAACAGGAGCAACGGGAGCGACAGGTCCAACAGGAGCGACAGGCCCAACAGGAGCAACGGGAGCGACAGGCCCAACAGGAGCAACGGGAGCGACAGGCCCAACAGGAGCAACGGGAGCGACAGGCCCAACAGGAGCAACCGGTCCGACAGGAGCGACAGGAGCGACAGGCCCAACAGGAGCAACCGGTCCGACAGGAGCAACCGGTCCGACAGGAGCGACAGGTCCAACAGGAGCGACAGGTCCAACAGGAGCAACCGGCCCAACAGGAGCGACAGGAGCAACCGGTCCGACAGGAGCGACAGGAGCAACCGGTCCGACAGGAGCGACAGGAGCAACCGGTCCGACAGGAGCGACAGGAGCAACCGGTCCGACAGGAGCGACAGGTCCAACAGGAGCAACCGGTCCGACAGGAGCGACAGGCCCAACAGGAGCAACGGGAGCGACAGGTCCGACAGGAGCAACCGGTCCGACAGGAGCCACCGGAGCAACGGGAGCGACAGGTCCGACAGGAGCCACCGGAGCAACCGGAGCAACCGGCCCAACAGGAGCAACCGGTCCGACAGGAGCGACAGGCCCAACAGGAGCAACGGGAGCGACAGGAGCGACAGGTCCGACAGGAGCGACAGGAGCAACGGGAGCGACAGGTCCGACAGGAGCAACGGGAGCGACAGGTCCGACAGGAGCAACCGGAGCAACGGGAGCGACAGGTCCGACAGGAGCGACAGGTCCAACAGGAGCAACCGGTCCGACAGGAGCGACAGGTCCAACAGGAGCAACCGGTCCGACAGGAGCGACAGGCCCAACCGGAGCAACGGGAGCGACAGGTCCGACAGGAGCAACCGGTCCGACAGGAGCCACCGGAGCAACGGGAGCGACAGGTCCGACAGGAGCAACCGGAGCAACCGGAGCAACCGGCCCAACAGGAGCAACCGGTCCGACAGGAGCGTCAGGCCCAACCGGAGCAACGGGAGCGACAGGAGCGACAGGTCCGACAGGAGCAACGGGAGCGACAGGTCCAACAGGAGCAACCGGTCCGACAGGAGTAACAGGAGCCACCGGAGCAACGGGAGCGACAGGTCCGACAGGAGCGACAGGATCAACAGGAGCAACCGGTCCGACAGGAGCGACAGGTCCGACAGGAGCAACGGGAGCGACAGGTCCGACAGGAGCAACGGGAGCGACAGGCCCGACGGGACCAACCGGCCCATAACAACAATTTAGTTGCTATATAGCTTGTTTTCTAACTGGTTTGTCTATTTGGAATCGGGGAAAGTTTTAAGGGGTGTATGAAAGCTGCGGTTTTCATACGCCTCTTTTTATGTACTGAAAGAAAAAGGACTGCCGATAAGCTAAGGCAGTCCTTCTTTTTTATATGGATCAATCAAATTGTAAGTAAATGTTTGATCTCTATTTTTAGTTTATCAATGTTTTGTTTATATGTTTCACCTCCGGAGCTTAAACTCAAATCAAAGTAGTGCTCCATTTTTTCAATCAGCGGCATGACGCACATCTTCCTCTCTTCCTGATCGAGATGCTGTGTAAAGTTATTGCTTTGGTAATCAATTGCTGTGTTTGCATAGACTTTTCCAAGCGTATAGTACTTCATCGCGGCTCGCTCGGTCGGCTCAAGCTCATTCCATTTGATGTTCGGCAAATAGATTTCTTCGCTGAAATGGTTGATGATATATTCCATTACATAAATAATAGACGGAATTCTTTTAGCGACATTGTAGGTGAAATTATCCTGGTGCCTGCGGTAGCAATAGGCAGGTTTGTGAACGTATCGGCGTTTCCAGCCGCGTTTGATGTTTACAATGCTGTTGAGCGCGTCGCCGGCATATGGATTTTTGGAATCGACCACCCAGGAATGGTTATGATCCCGGTAAAAAGACAGTTTGTATAGCCCGACCATTGGATACACGCCGGAACCGCTTCTTTCAAAGGTCCTGCGGACGGTTTCATTATCTGTATAAGGCTTATAGATCCAGCTCCCGATTCGATTTCCGTTTTTATCGACCAGCAAAAAGTCGCCGTACACATAATCCAAATCCTCTTGTTCAAGAAAATATGTGATAAAATCAGCGAGCACCTCTTCATGCGCCAAATAGTCATCCGCGCTGATAGGCATAACATATTCTCCAGAAGCTTCTTCAAAAATTTCTGCAAATGCCGTATCCGCCATGCCGGAATTTTCGCGATGGCATATCGCTTTGATATGGGGGTATTTGTCTTGATATGCACTGATAATGTCAAGGGAATCGTCTGTAGAACAGTCATCTACGATGATGATTTCGATGTTCGGGTGCGTTTGATTGATCACGGATTGAAGGCATTGGTCCAAAAAGCGGGCGTAGTTATAATTCACGATGCCGACCGTGATTTTGGGAGGATCAAAAAAGACGGTCCGGGTTTTTGTTTTTGCGGGTTTTGCAAATCGGGAGACGGTTTCTTCGATTGTTTTCATTTGTTTTTCTAATGAATAGTGTTCTTCGATAAAGGCGCGGTATTGGTTTGATGAATAGTCGTCTTCAGTGATCATTTCGACGAGTTCATCAATCGTATTCCATACATAGGATCCATCATAAATGGTTTTGGCGCCGTAAAAATTGTGAACGAGCGGCTTCAGCCCTTTTGCCATCGCTTCCATTACCGACATTTGCTGGCTTTCTAAAAGGCTTGTCGAAATCAGGTAGTGCTTATCCTCCAAGTATTGATTAACATCACTTTGCCAGCCGTCGATTTGAACACTGCCTGCTAGACCAAGTTCTTCAATCATTTGCTGAAAGTATAATTGATAGCGGATGTCCTGGTACTGGCCTGCGATAAATAGCTTATATCTCGGGTCTTTGTCGTGGATGGCCTTAAACGCGTGCAATAAAAGCATCGGGCCTTTCTTGTAATTGATATATCCGACATAAGCGATATGAAATCCTTTTTCGCGCTCTCTAAACGTATACCGCTCTAAATCAACTCCGTTTGGAATCGTCACGGTCTTCGTTTTATCCAGGCTTTTCACATGCTTGACGATGTACTCCTCCATATGCTTACCATCAAAAATGACCTGGTCAATAACATCCCAGCGAACCTGATAAGGATACGATGTAAAAGCCTCATAGCTGTGAAGCCTGCAAATTAAGGTTTTTTCGTGAGCGAGAGGCAGTTTGCTTCCGTAAATGGTTAGGTTGTCGCACCATTCAAACCAGCAAATGTCCGCCCACTTCATCCCGTTGTCGATTTGTCTGAGATCTGTGATGATCAGTTTCAGTGCTCTGTATGATTTTGGGAGATGTTCGGCTACAGAGTGTATAAACGTATCTAAACCGGGTTTGACAAAAAAGACGATTTTCGGCCGAAGGCTTTCGACGCTTCGAAAAAGTTCGATTTTCTCGCGAAACAGTTTTTCTTTCTGTACTTTATCCATAAAAAGAGCGGCATCATCATACCATTCACAGGCTTCTTGAAGGCGGCGCTTTTTCTCATTGATAAAACCTAAACTGACCAGCGAGGAAATCTCGAATGGATCGGTTTTCATTTTCTCCTCAATCAGCCGTTCAGCTTCGTCCCATCTGTTTTCATCTATCATTTTAATGATGCCGTTGTCCGTAGCAGCGAGATCGAGTGAACACAGCAGCAGTTCTAATTCATTGTTTTGGGTCATCAAAATCCTCCTGTTAGACGTTGAATTTCACTAGTAATATCTATATTCACAAATAGAAAGAAGTTTCCGGGTGATCCATTGATTCATGATAAGGACACAAACAAGAAGCATAATGCTCTCATAATCTATTGAAGTGAAAATAAAGATGAAGGAAGTGAACGGTTTGATCACAATCAGCCTTTGTATGATTGTTAAAAATGAAGAAGAAGTATTGGCAAGATGTCTTGATACCGTAAAAGACATCGTAGACGAAATCAATATCGTCGATACGGGATCGACCGATAAAACGGTGGAGATTGCGAAACAATACACAGACCGCGTCTTTTTCTTTGAGTGGATCGGCGATTTTGCAGCCGCAAGGAATGAATCGTTTAAGCATGCCACGAAAGATTACATTCTATATCTTGATGCAGATGATGTCCTGCTTGAGAAAGACCGCAAGAAATTAAAAGAATTAAAAGAGACGCTCGATCCGTCCGTTGATTCGGTCTCGATGTATTATGACGCCGGAACGGATGAATTCGGAAACGTCACGTTACGATACCGGCGCAACCGCCTGGTCAAACGCGAGAAAAATTTTAAATGGAGAGGCGACTGCCACCAGTATCTGGAGGTTTACGGCAATATCATCAATGCCGATATTTCGGTGACGCATAAAAAAATCCGCCATTCCGTCGGACGGAATCTCAATATTTATCAAAAGAAAATTGACCGCGGCGATGCGTTTTCTCCGAGAGACCATTTTTACTACGGAAACGAACTGAGAGAGAACGGGCATTATGAGAAGGCGATCGAAAGCTATAACAAAAATATTGAAATGAAAGAAGGATGGATTGAGGACAAAGTATACGCCTGCATCAATAAAGCGGACTGCTACCGCTATCTCGGGGATATGGAAAATGAGCTCAGATCGCTGTTCCAGTCGTTTGAATTTTCGAAAACGCCGCGCGCGGAGACATGCAGCAGAATCGGTTACAACTTTCAGCGCAGGCGGGAATATCAGGCGGCGATTTATTGGTATGATCAGGCGACAAAGCAGGTTCCAGACTCAAATAAATGGAGCTTCAGCTATCCGGCGTATTACACATGGTATCCGCATCTGCAAATGTGTGTGTGTTATTATAATTTGGGAGATTTTGGGAAATCGTATGAACACAATGAAGAGGCCAGAAAATATCGTCCGGAGGATAAGTCCGTCCTTCATAATAAGCAGTTGCTTGAAGGAAAATTAGGCATAAAAAAATAATCGGGGAAAAGCTTACTTTTGAAAAGTAGGCTTTCTTTTAGGCGGCGGGTGGCAATTTGCAGTGCGAGATCATAAATTATTCCAAATCAAGCTGAATAACGAAGGAGGGATCTATGCTGCGCGAAACTTACCTTTCATTTGACGGCTGCACCAGGATGATAACGGATGAGCCGTTATTGACGGCATTGGAAAATACGTTCACGATCGAGTTTTGGGCAAAGCCTGAGGCCGAGACTTTACACGACTTCCGGTTCGCCGTTACGCCGATTTCCGGAGCCTATGGGGACGGCGATGATTCGCGGGCCGGTGTGGGTGTGGCCGTTGGAACGGACGGCGTTGTCATATATGAGCATACAGCGGACGACCTGGCAGCTGTTTTGCATTGTGCCGCGTCGCTCTATGATTGGACGCACATCGCCGTTGTATATGATGATAAAGTCCCGTCCATTTACATCAATGGAGCGTTTGCCGCAAAGGGGACGGTCAGCAGAAGCGATGCGGCGGTTCCGTCAGGCGTGTTCGGGGGAATGAAGACGGGCGGCTTTTATGAGGGAGGCCTGAAAGAAATAAGAGTGTGGAAGGCAGCAAAAACACAATCGGAGCTCAAACGGCACATCAATCAGGAACTTCGCGGAGATGAATCAGGCCTTTTCAGGTATTGGAAATTAGACGAAGGAGCTGGGGACACGGTCAGAGATTCGGTCAATCATCTTCACGGAACGATTGCGAAAGCGAAATGGCAGATGTCAGAGACGCCGATCAACATCTTATTTGCGTACATCGTACCGAGCGGAGGGATTGAAACGCTAAACAGGCAGCGCTGCTACGGACTGGCTAAGCATAAGGTTAACTGCCATTTTTTATACACAGCAGACGGGATCGGTCTGCAAAATGAGCTCGATACGTCAATCTTTGTCACGGACAGTGACGAAGAAATCAAACAGATCATTTATGAGGGTAAATATGACGCGATCGTCGTCAGCTCGGATGTTCGGTTGGCGAAAAGGCTGCGCAATCTCGGATATCAAGGGATTCTGATTTATGAAATTCAAGGGGCGGGAATCAACAAGGAATACATTGACCAATATATTAAACATTTCGCTTATTCGGTGGTTCAGAAGGATTGTGATGCCGTGCTGCACCCGCCGACGCCGCATCTCGTCAAAGCGATCAACACGTATTTTCCTGCTAAGAAAAAGTTCTGTTTGCAAAATTGTTTTCATACGAAAGAATTTCACTATCAAGTCTATCCTTTAGAAAAAAATCCGGTGATCGGCTGGGTTGGGAGGCTTGAAGACAATAAAAACTGGCGGGAGTTTTTGTTGATCGGAGCGGAATTTATCAAGGAAAATCCTGAAGTCAAGCTATGGATGTTCGAAGACAGTACCTTGTCGAGAGCAACGGAGAGAAACGCCTTTGAACAAAAACTCAAAGAACTGAAAATCAGCCGGAATGTGGAGATTTTCGCCAATCAACCCCATCGTAAAATGGCGGAATACCTCTCCATCATCGGCGATTCCGGCGGCTTTTTGTGCTCTACATCAAAAGTGGAAGGGTTCGGGTATGCGGTTCTTGAAGCTATGGTTTGCAGGTGCCCCGTCCTGTCTTCAAACTCGGACGGCGTGCGCAATTTCATCGACCACAACGTGACGGGGAAATTCTATCGGTCAGGCAGCATTGAAGAAGCAGTCAAAGAAGGGAAAGAATTGATGGATAATCTAGCTTTAAGAGAAGTAATCAGACAAAATGCCGTCAAACACATTGAAACGAATTTTTCTCCGGACAAGTACGCAGAAGAATTCTTACGCATGATAAAAAAACTCAAAAAAGGGTGAAAGTCAATATCCCTCTGAATCCAGAGGGATATTTGTCATTTCTTTAAAATGTCGGCAAGCGTTTCCGTATGGTATATCTGGCTGAATGCCGGTTCGTTTTCCGGGATGACGGCGCGATGGCTGATGTGCCCGTTGTCATTGACAAAAAAGACGATATGCTTTGCTTCGGCGCCCCTTGCTTTGTATTGGAGATAATAATGAAACAAACGATTCAGCATCACGTGATTCGAAGGAAAAGCGCCTTTTCCGTAAAGCATGGCGAGCGGTGCATCGGCATTTTGGATTCCGGTTAAAATAGCGGTGTCTTCAGAGGCACCCGGCAGATGGAGAAAGGTCAGCCGCGGATCTTCAATTGCTTTGAGCGCTTCGGACGCCGATTGATCAGGCGTTGTGTCAAGCGCCGTAATCTGATAATTGCTGAACGTCTGTTCAAGGAGCCGCTCCAGTTGATCGACCGTTTGCAGAGATCCGTCAGAAACCGGATAGATGACCGTCAGCTCACACGGAATGTTCCGCCGCTTTCTGGCTTCGAGCTTTGCGAGGTTTAGCGCATGGCGAAATCTGCGATGCTGCTCCTTTGAGTGCCTCAGCTGCGCCGATACGCTCAATGGGGAATCGACCCGGTACGCCGCTAACACCTCCGGAATGTACACAATATCGCAATGTTCGGTCAGCCGCAGCCAATACTCATAATCTTCGACAGGCCACAGCTGATATCCGCCCGTCTTTGCCGCCGCTTTTGACTTATACATAAAAGAGGCGCCGATAAAGCAAATATCGAGAAGCGTTTCCTTCGGCTGCCCCTGATAATTGGAAAATTGCTCTCTTAGGACGGTGCCTTTGTGGTCGATATGGTAAAAATTGCTGTAGGATAAGCCGACGTTTTCCGGCGCGTTTTCAAGCGCGTTCCGATGCTTTTCGATAAATTCGGGATCATACACATTATCGCTGGACACCCATGTTAAGTAACGAATCGATTCAAACTTCTGCAAATAGTTGAAACCCGTATTTAAAGCTTTTGCGATCCCTTCATTTTTCTCCTTTTCAATCAGATGAACCCTCTCGTCTCCTTCGGTTTCGCGTTTGATGATCTCGATATGATCACTCGGTGCTCCGTCAGATACGACGGCAAAATAATAGTTTGTAAAGCTTTGCTCAAGCACCGATTTCAGCGCAAGTTTCAAATAGTCATGATTCTGTTTATACACGGGCATGACAATTCCGACATCCCTCATTTGCATCCCTCTTTAACTTCAAATTTTCACCTTCTTGATAGATTATGTTTTTCTTCATGTTGCTGATATAGGTTTTTCGCCGCTACAGCCGTGACAAGTTCGGAACGTCACACATAAATTATTGGGAACTTTCTCTTGAAGGAGGAATCGGGATGATCCCGTTAATCAATTTGAAACGGCAGTTTCAAACGGTAAAACAAGATATGTTGATAGAGTTTGAGCAGGTATTGGACAGCGGGCAGTATATATTGGGGCCGAAAGTCAAAGAGCTGGAGAATAAAACGGCCGAAAAGCTCGGCGTGCGGGATGCCGTGGCGGTGGCCAACGGAACGGATGCTTTAGTGCTGACGCTGAAAGCGTTTGGCATCGGAAAAGGGGATGAAGTGATCACAACGCCGTTCACCTTTTTCGCTACCGCAGAAGCCGTCTCAAGGGTCGGGGCGACCCCCGTGTTTGCAGACGTCGACCGCGGCACATACAATCTTGATCCGGCAAAAATAGAAGAAAACATCACACCGGCTACAAAAGCGATCATTCCCGTTCATATTTTTGGCCAGCCGGCTGATATGGACGAGATCAATGCGATCGCCAAAAAGCACGGGCTGATTGTGATTGAAGACGCCTGCCAGGCATTCGGCGCGGAATACAAAGGCCGTCCCGCAGGCAGCCTCGGGGATGCGGCCTGCTTCTCATTTTTTCCGACGAAAAATTTAGGCACGCTGGGCGACGGGGGAATGGTAACGATGTCTGATCCTGAAGCGGCCGAACGTGTAAGGACGCTCAGAACGCATGGTACAAGCAAAAAATACTTTCACGACAAAATCGGTTTTAACAGCCGGCTTGATGAACTGCACGCGGCCGCCTTGCTCATTCTGCTTGAAAAAATCGACGGCTGGAATGAACAAAGAAGAAAGGTCGCCGGCAAGTACCGTGAGGCATTGAAAGAGGCATCAAACCTGACGCTGCCGACAGAAAAAGAAGACTGCTCCCACATCTACCACCTCTTCTGCATCGGAGCAGAAAACCGTGAAGAGATCATGCAGGCGCTTGAAAACCGGCAAATCCACTCAGGCATATACTATCCGTGCTGTCTTCATCTTCAGGACGTCTACTCTTCATTGCAATACAAAAAAGGAGATTTCCCGGTGGCCGAATCATTGTCTGACACGCTTTTTGCGATTCCGATGGACCCTTTCCTTACAAGCGATGAACAGGATCAGGTCATCTCCGTGCTGCTTGCAAAAGGAGGAGGGAAGACGTGACGGTTCGATTTGGACTGATCGGCTGCGGTTATATATCAAAAAAACACCTGTTCACCTTAAGCGGGCGCCCTGAAGCAGAGCTTGCAGCGGTCAGCGATGTAACCGAAGAGCGTATGGACGAAGCAGCTGACTACTATCAGTCATTGAGAAGCTTAAAGCCTGAGGTCGCCCGCTATCGGGAATATCCCGACATGCTGGCAGATCCGTCGATCGATGCGGTAATCGTTGCGGCTGTTTCGGGTCTTCATGCAGAAATGGCGAAACGGTCCCTGCTAGCCGAAAAGCATGTCATTCTCGAAAAACCGATGACACTGTCGCTCGAGAAGGCCGATGAGCTCATCCGGCTGGCGAAAGAGAAAAAACGTAAGCTCATGGTCTGCCATCAAATGCGTCATCGGCCGATCATGAAAAAAATTAAAGAAACGATCGAAGAGGGAAAATTAGGGAAGCTGTACTTAGGTACTGCGGCGCTTCGGCTCAACCGGTCTCCGGCTTACTACGCAGCGGCTTCATGGCGCGGGAATTGGGAAAAAGACGGGGGGATGCTCATCAATCAGGGGATCCATCTGGTCGACCTTCTGCAATGGTTTTTAGGAGACGTGACAAGCACATACGGCGATATCCTGACTGCTTCGCCAGGGAAAGAAACGGAAGACGTAGCACTCGGCATCCTGACGTTTGCCAATCAGGCAAAAGGCGTCATAGAAGCCAACATCATCACACAGCCGAACAATCTGGGAAGCTCGCTGTCCATTTTCGGGGAAAAGGGTTCGATTTCGTTGGAAGGCCCGTCATTAAACCGGATCAGCCGCTGGTATATTGCAGGGGAAGAGACGGACAGGGAAGAAGCGGAAAAGCTGATTGATCTCCGGGGTGAACAGGAGGCGATGTACGACAACTTCATCCGTTCCATCCGAGCGGACGAACCGCTCTTGATTGACGGCAGCGAAGGAAAAAAAGCGCTGGACACGATATTCGGAATCTATCAATCCGCACTGACAAAGGAAGTGGTGCATCTCCCCCTTCCATCATTTCAAACGGCTGACATGAGAAAGAAATAGGTGTCGCAAATCGGTAAACCGTCCCTTTCAAAAAAAGAGATAAAACATATTTTATTAAAGGAATGTATGAAGGGGCGATTAAATACATGAATAATCAAGAACAGCAACACCGGACGATAGCTGTCATAGGCCTGGGGTTTGTCGGTCTGCCCTTGTCTATGCTGCTGATATCAAAAGGGTTTTCTGTCATTGGCATCGATTTGGACGAAACGAAAATCAAATCTTTGAAAGCCGGGAACAGCTATATTTCTGATATAAAAGGAGAAACGATCAAGAGCGCCATTACGAGCGGCTTTTTTCGGCCTGCCGCTGACTACGGGCTGATCAAAAAAGCCGAGGCGGTGATTATATGCGTGCCGACGCCTTTGGACGATGAATCGGCTCCGAACCTGGACTACGTGACAAAAGCGGCGGAATCGATCAGGGAGCACCTGCAAAAAGGCCAGCTTGTTGTCTTGGAAAGTTCGACATACCCGGGTACGACGAAAGATCTCGTCAAACCGATTTTGGAAAAAAGCGGCCTGGCGTGCGGGAAGGATTTTTATCTTGCCTATTCACCGGAACGCGTCGATCCCGGCAATAAGTTTCCGATCGAAGTCGTTCCGAAAGTTGTCGGGGGAGCGTCGGACGCCTGCCGGGATCAAGTCTATCAGTTATACAGCAGCATCTATCAGGAAGTCGTTCCGGTCACATCTCCTGAAACGGCCGAGCTGACAAAGCTGCTCGAAAACACGTACCGGTTCATCAATATTTCATTTATTAACGAATTTGCGATGATCTGCGACAAGCTAGGTGTTGACGTATGGGAAGTCATCAGGGCGGCGAGCACGAAGCCGTACGGATTTGCTGCGTTTTATCCGGGTCCGGGAATCGGCGGCCACTGCATTCCGGTCGATCCTTTATATTTGCAATTTATCATCGAAAAAAGAGGCATCTCAAGCGACTTCATTCGACTTTCGGAAGAGATGAACGACAGGATCGTCCGCTATATTGCCGAACGATCGCTGCAATTGGCGCAAAAAGAAAACACAACAGAAGCGAACATTCTCATCTACGGCGTCACATATAAACGAAATGTCGCGGACGTGCGCGAATCAAAATCGCTCGACATCATCGAGAAGCTCGTCGGGATGGGGGCGGAGGTTTCCTATCACGATCCGCATTTTCCAGAGCTTCGAATCGGCGGAAAGGCGTTTTTCAGTCAACCGATTAATTCCGAAACGCTGAAGGAGTACGACTGTATCGTCATTTTGACGGACCACGCCGAACTGCCGAAAGAACTCCTCTTACAACACGCAAAAGTCATCTTTGATACGAGGGGAATTTTAACAGACAGCTCAGGAAACGCTAAAGTCGTTCAGCTCGGAAACGGTCTTTCACAGCCGTGTCATCCGTCAGCAGAAAGCGGATGAAATATAACGGATATATCATGAGAAACAGGTTGAACGACCACCAGAACGGATCGAAATCCCCGCTGAACAGCCAAAAGGCGATCGCTTGCAGGCCGGAACAGAACGTTAGAACAAGGGATACCAGGGCGGCGCTTTTCCATAACGGCCGCTTTTTTTTATGCAAATATAAGCTGGCGAGACCGCTGATCGAAATCAAAAGATCCAGCGGCAAAAACGACCAGTTCCAAGCGATGACGACCGGATCGTCATAATTCTTAAATGCCGCGCTTTCCGGAATGAGGTGAAAAAACGTAACGAACCAATATAAAATAAAGCCGATATCTGTAACAAGCAAAAACGGTTTCAAATATTTCACGGTTTCCTCCTGGTTCAATTGATTGACCGGTGCTCTGTTATATTCAATGCGACGACTCCGGTGATAATCAGAATGATAGAAACGGCTTTCACGATACTGACGCTTTCACCCAAAAAAAGAAAACCGATCAGCGAAATCAAGACGATTCCGACCCCGGACCAAACGGCATAAGCAACGGAAACGTCCATCGTTTTCAGGGTGAGCGTCAAAAACGCCAGGCTCGCACCGTAAAACGCAAGCAGTAGAACGCTCGGAACAACCTTTGAAAAGCCGTTCGACAGCTTCATGCTGACCGTTCCCGCCGTTTCAAACACGACCGCTAAACATAAATAAAGCCAGTGCACATCGATTCCTCCTCTAATCTTGTTTTGTGCTGATCCCGTGTATCAAAATATCGACGGCGGACTTCAGCATCTCTCCCATCGTAAAGCGGTTTTTCAAAGAAGAAGCGGGATCATAAATCTGATTCAGGCTCCCTGTATACATGTGAATGAATAACGGCAAATCGATCTCTTTGATGATTCCTTGCGCCATTCCCTGGTTGAACAGATCTTCTACAACGGCCCAATCGTCTTTTAAGAACGAATCGAGCTTCAGCCATTGGTCATAGTGATATTTTTTCAATTCCGCCAATAGGCGAATATCCATGAATTCAAAATCGGCTGGAACGGCAATCAAAATTTGTTCAATTTTTTCTATCGTGCCAAGCTGTTCATTAGCTGCGATGGCTTGCTCTTTTTCTTTAATCTGTGAGACGACATGATCGATGACTTCGGCTACAAGGTCGTCTTTTGATGCGAAGCATTCATAAATCGTGCGTTTGCTGACGGCCAGCTGTTTTGCTAAATCGTTCATCGTAAAGGTAAATCCTTTTTGCCGAATGAGATGAATCGTTTCCTTCAGCATTCGTTCTTTCATTTCTGTTTGCTCCTTTCTGGTACCTAAGAAAACATTTCGGTACCAAAGGTATTATATACCGGAATTGGACAAATGTAAAATTCTTCTCGCTCACGCCCAGATCAATTCAGAATACAATGTGGTAAAACAGTGCTTAAAGGGTGAGGACCGTGTGGATCGGAGTATCGTTGATCGTCTTGGGGCTGGGGATCAGCATTTTTGCCGTCAGTCTCATTGTCAGCTATTTGTTTGTGATGCCAAACAGGAGCAGCTATGAAGAAACGTTTTTCAGCGGTGTCAGGAATGGGGAGATTATTGCCGATGTGTATCGATCGCATGACAAAGAGGAGCTTTTTTTGACTGCTGAGGACGGCTGCCGGCTTCATGCGATGTATTTCCCGGCTCCGGACAGCCGGAAAGCCGTGATCATCGCCCATGGCATTAAATGGTCGCTGTTTGGTGGCTATAAATATGTTGAGCTGTTCCAGTCGCTCGGCTATCATGTGCTGCTTTGCGACAGCAGATGCCACGGATTAAGCGGCGGTTCGCATGTTTCCTACGGATACTATGAAAAGAACGATTTGGCGATGTGGATAGATGAACTTGAAAACAAGCTTGGGAAAGGCGTCTTTGTCGGCGTGCTCGGCGAATCGCTCGGAGCGGCGGCCGCCGTTGAACTGATGAAACAGGATGAGAGGATTCGATTTTGCATCGCGGATTCGTGTTTCAGCGATTTAACAGAGCTTTGCCGCTACCAGCTGAAAGGGGCCGTCAAGCTGGTTGTGCCGTTTCTCATTCCGCTGACGAGCATGCTGATTAAACGGCGTCACGGCTGGAGCCTTGCCGACATTTCCCCGGTCCGCGATCTTGAACAGACGGATACGCCGCTGTTCATTATCCACGGCAAAAATGATCAGCTCGTTCCGCCGCAAATGGCCGAAAGCCTGTACGAGCGGAAAACGGGAATCAAGAAGCTGTATTTGATCGAGGGAGCGGGACACGTCGGCGGATTTCGCCAAAACCCCGAAGTTTATATCCGGAAGGTTCAAGACTTTTTGCTGCAGGTTGAACCGGTCAAATAGTTACTCGGCAGCCGCCGATTGTTTGCGCGCTTCTTCGATTTTATCGGCATGCGACACTCCCCAGTTCATCATTTGGTTGATGATCGGAATTAACGTCTGGCCGAATTCAGTTAAACGGTATTCGACTTTTGGGGGAACCTGCTTATAAATTTCGCGGTGAACGATGCCGTCGCGCTCCAGCTCGCGAAGCTGCAGGGTCAGCATTCTTTGCGTTACTTTAGGGATTAAGCGGCGCAGCTCGTTAAAGCGCTTTTTCCCGTCTATTAAATGAAACAGGATCACGCTTTTCCATTTGCCGCCGATAATGTCAATCGTCGCTTCAACCGGGCATGAATATCCGGCCGGTCCTTTGCAGTCTTCCATCTTCATCTCTCCTTAGTATAAAAAATGATACTATCCAACAAAAATGTGCGTACTTTTTATCTTTTATTATAATAATTAGAATGTAATTGAGAAAGGAATACACTTTTTAGTAAAGGAGAGAAGCAAATCATGGCAGATCAATCAAAGAAACAGGAGATTCTTGAAGCATTTCGATTCAGACATGCCACAAAAGAATTCGACCCGGATAAAAAGATTTCAGATGAAGATTTTCAGCTTATTCTGGAGGCCGGCCGACTGTCGCCAAGCTCAGTAGGACTGGAGCCGTGGAAATTTGTCGTCGTTCAAAACAAAGAGCTGCGCGAAAAGCTCCGTCAAGTCTCATGGGGGGCACAGGGACAGCTCCCGACCGCCAGCCATTTCGTGCTGCTGCTCGGCCGCACGGCTAAGGAAATGAGATATGACTCCGACTATATCGCACATCAATTAAAGCATGTGAAGAAAATGCCGGATGACATCATCGAAAACATGGTAAAAGAAGACGGCGTGATCAAGAGCTTCCAGGACGGCGATTTTCACTTGTTCGAAAGCGACAGGGCGATGTTTGACTGGGTCTCCAAACAAACGTACATCGCGCTTGCCAATATGATGACGGCAGCCGCTTTGATCGGCATCGATTCCTGCCCGATTGAAGGCTTCAATTATGACAAGGTTCATGACATCCTTGAAAAAGAAGGCCTGCTTGAGGAAGGGCGGTTTGACATTTCGGTAATGGCCGCGTTCGGATACCGCGTTAAAGAGCCTCGTCCGAAAACAAGGCAGGAGCTTGATCAAGTCGTGAAATGGGTCAACTAAAAAAAAGCCGGTTCTCCGTGATCTGCACCCTGTCAAGTAGACAGTGGAAATAACTAAAACACACTAGACGGCTTTAGCCCTGTATTCCACTGGGCTGAGGCCGTTTAGTTTTTCTTGTAGACGATCGTGGTTGTAAAAGTGGATATATTCATCAATTGCGCTTTGAAGTGCCTCAAATGTCTCGTACGAATTCCGTCTGTATTTCTCGCATTTTAATTTCCCCCAAAACGACTCAATGGGGCCGTTATCAATACAGCGGCCGACGCGGGACATACTCTGTGTCATATTTGCGTTTTCAATCATCCTTCTAAACTGGTGGGACGTGTATTGAAAACCTCTGTCGCTGTGAAGGAGAGGACGTGCGTTTGGGGCTGCCTCAAGCGCTTGGTTCAAGGTTTTAAACACAAGGGCGTTATTATTGGATTTCCCCAGCACATAAGACACGACCATTCCCTCATGAAGATCTAAAATGGCACTGAGGTACGCTTTCCGATGGCCGTATTTTAGCTCTGTCACATCAGTCACCCATTTTTGATTTGGTTTGTCCGCTTTAAACTCTCGATTCAGGATATTTTCGGACACATGTTGAGGCGTCGCTTTGCCGTAACGTTTTTTCTTCCGCCGAATGACACACTCCAGCTTGGCAATTTTCATCAGCCGATAGATGCGCTTATGATTGAGGCGCTCTTTAAAGCGGCGGTTCATGTTTAAGGTCATTCTGCGGTATCCGTAGATACCGCCAATTTGTTCGTGAAGTAGCGCCATTTTGGCGATAATCTTTTCATTCTGTTTTTCTCTCGCTGAAGGTACTCGGCTCCTCCATTTGTAATACCCCTGGCGCGAAACTTCGGCAATCTCACATAACATTTGGACAGAAAAGCCTTCTTTTCGATTCAGCTCTAAAATGGCGAGATATCGATCTTCGTACCGAACCTGACTTAGAACCGCCTCCTTTTGATCTCTTCCAACTTTTTTAAGAACGCATTCTCTGCGCGCAAACGCTCATTTTCCTGTTCCAGCCGTTTGTTTTCCCGTTGAATTTTTTCTTCAGGTGTCAGTTCTTCTTCGGTTTTGCGTTTCCCTCGGTTGTCTTTTAAGGCCTCTTCTCCGCCTTCTTGATACTTTTTCACCCATTGATACACCTGTTGGTAGGAGACTTGATGAATCTCCATTGATCTGGCGTAGTCCTTTCCATGAGCTAGACAATCCTTCGCAATCTCAATCCGTTCTTCCAATGAAACGTTCTTCCGTTTGGTCATCAAACGATTCCTTCCTCTCCCGCTGTCTTTTAACGTTTTATGACCATTATAAAGCTCAACCCACTTCATGAGTACGGATTTACTGGAAATCTTATATTTTCTCGAGATTTCTCTTTGAGAGTAGCGTCCGGATAAGAAGTCTTTCACGGCATTGTATTTTAATTCTGCGGGATAGAACTTATGGCGCTTTGAACGTTCCAAACTCTCCACACCCGCCATATCATGCGATGTTCTCCATTCACGAATCGTTTCGGCATGAATGCCATATTTTTCTGCGATCTCCTTCACCGAATTATTGCCCTGATCACATTCTGATAGAATATTCAATTTTTCTTCTTTTGAAAACCATTTTCCAGCCATGAAAAAACTCCCCCAAGGCAAACAGATTTTTTTATTTCATCTGTCTACCTTTAGGGGAGCATATCACCGCAGAACCGGCTTTTTTATATTTACATTTGATTGATTTTTTTCCGGTGGTAAAGGTAGAGACCGCTTCCGGATACGAGCAGCAAAAGGCCGAACATGAGCCAATTGTAGATAGTAGAGGCCGTATCAGGCAATGATCCGTTTGCCTGATCAGCCGGGTCTTGTCCGCCGTTTACACCGTCTGTGCCGTTTCCGGAGCTCCCGCCGGCGGGATCGTCTCCGCTTGCGGGCGGAGCTGAAGGCGTCCCGGCATTGCGTGCGTTTAAGACGGTATATTCGCTGAAATGATTCACATATCCGGCGACGGTTTGGTCTTTCGTGTAGCCGTTTTTCACTTTTGTGAAGCGGTTATGCTTCCGGTCGACGTGATAGACGCCTGCTTGTTTGTCAGGCTTATCGACTTGGAAAAACAGTCCGACCGGCTTTTTGAATGAGCTGACGGCTTTTCCTTTTTGGCGGATACTGAAATCGTACACTTTCGTAACCGCCTGTTTGATGTCCTTCCCGATTTTGATGCCGATCTCCGTCTCTTCCTTTTTCAGATTTGCGGCCGGAAGCGCCATGGCGATTTTATCGTTTTTCAGCGTAATGTTTGGATCGTTCGTTCTTTCTTTAATGAGATTGGTTTGCGCTTTTGCCATGTTCAGCTTAATGTCTTCCTGCTCTGTATCAGGGAAATAGACGATCGCCTTGTTGGCGTTTTGCGCGTATGTTTGAAACGGCTTTTCCTTCAGCGTCCATATGCCGGTTGCCTGCTTATCCGGCAGGAAAACCTCCGTGATTCTGTCTTCGATGCTCGGTGAGACCGAAGCGGATAATTTAAGCTGTTCCGTAAAAATCTCATAGTCGGTAAATCCGAGATCCACTCCATTTTTCGCCTGTTTAAAGACAGAGTAGCCGTCACCGCCTCCGCCCATAAAGTTGTTTGTGGCGACACGGTACGTTTTCTTTAGGTTAAGCGGCCGGGACTTGCCTTTTTCATCGGCAAGGTTCACGTCTAAAATTCGTTCCCCTTTCGGTTTATTCAATGTAAAAGTATACGTTAAACCGGCCACATGAGGAAACGCGCCGCCGCCTTCTTCCACCTGGCTGACGCCGTGCTCAAGCGCTTCTTTGATCTGTGCTCCGGTCAAATCGGCGGCATAAAGCGTATTTCCGAACGGCATCACGGTAAGAACCTCGCCGAGAGTGACGGGGCCTTTGTCGATTCCGCTTCTGATTCCGCCGCCGTTTGTGATCGCAATGTCAGCGCCGCCTGCTTGTTTGGCCTTTCTAAGCATACCGTCTGCAATGAAGTTCCCGAGGTTGGTTTCCTTTGACCTGACATGCTCGCGGGTTCCGTCCAGGGGAACATCGGCAATGCCGACGACTTCGGTTTTTAAGTCTTCAAGTTCATTTTTAAAACCGTCAAGTATACCTTTGGCATCTTTATCCTCGGCCGTATTTTCATCGATTGCGATCAACCTGGAGCCCGATTTGCCCGTTTGAACGATTCCGTTTTCATCAAAGGCGACATCGACTCTCCCTAAAAACTGTCCGTAGTCTTTTGCCTGGGCGACGATTGTCGGCTCCTGATTCGGAACGACTTCCAACCGGTCGACGAGCGTATGCGTGTGTCCGCCGATGATCAAATCGATTCCCTGCACTTTTTTCGCCAGCTCCAAGTCGCGGCTATAGCCGATATGGGTGAGGGCGATGATTTTGTTGACCTTTTCTTTCTCCTTGATGTCCTTGACGGTTTTTTCTGCGGTTTGATACGCGTCATTGAAGGCGATGTTTGCCCCGGGACTTGACGTATATGACGTATCCTCAGTCGTCAGTCCGAAAACGGCTACCTTTTCGCCGTTCACATCAAGGAGAATGTACGGATAGATTCCCGTTTTTTTAGGTTCGCCGGCCTTTAAGACCGCCGGTTTTTGCGCGAATCGGTTCAGCTTCGGCTCTTTTGACACATCGACATTAGAACTGACGATCGGAAATGCAGGCGCCTCGAATTTATGTTTGTTCCCCGGATCAACTGCGGCGCCGTTTCCGCCGAGAAAATCGGCCAGCACGCCCGGTCCTTTGTCAAATTCATGGTTGCCGAACGTCATCGCGTCATAGCCCATCATGTTCATCAGCTTCAGATCGGCGAGGCCGTTCCATTTTGTAAAATAAAGATCTCCGGAAAACACATCGCCGGCATCAAGCAGAATATTGTTTTGTGTTTGCGAGCGGACTTCTTTTACCTTTGCTGCGCGTCTTGCCGCATTGTCGAGGTGTGCGTGTGTATCATTCGTATGCATCACCGTTAACGTCCAGTTTTCATCATCTTTCGGCGGCTCTGATCCATCTGCGTCAAAATTCAGCTTGTATACGCCGTATCCGCTGTTTTCGGATTCTCTGACGAAATCGATGTCTTTTGCTTTCTCGGCAAAAGGCTTCGCAAGAAGGGAAGATTCAAACGTCACGTTTGCTCCTTTAATCGGCGCGATCGACCAGTTGTTGTCCGCGGCCGGATTGATCGTTCCTTTTTCTATAATGTAATTCATCAGCACCTGCCGGTTTTCGTCAGCAGCTGCGTACACGACTTTGTCCTGTGTCAAGTGAGGGAATCCGCCTCCGCCGGAAGCGCGGTAGTTGTTGGTGACAACGAGAAATTCCTGATCGTCCTTGACGGGCTTTCCGTTATAGGCGAGGTTTTTGACGCGGCTGGCCTCGGGATGTTTCAGTCCGCCTGTAGTGCTGTATTTCGCCGGCTGTGTGACATCGATCTGATACGTCACACCGTCGATCACATCGAAATTGTATGATCTGAAGTCCGGATTAAGGAGCGACTGTTCTCCCGTTTTAGATGGATCGATTTGGTTGAATTGCCCCGCGGACATCTCGATCCAGTCTTTGACCTCTTTTCCGGTCAGTTTGACGATATACAGCGTATTGTCGTACAAGTACAGGTCGCCGATGTTTTTAATGGCGAGATCGCCGGCTTTTATGTTCGTAAAGTAATCAGCGCCGTTGCGGCCTCCCGCTTTAAACGGAGCGCCGGCCGACAAGATCGGCAGGTCCTTGTATTCCGTATCTTTCATGACGTCCTCGGCATACCACTTTTGCGCATCAGTGACGATCTGGATGGACGGATCGTCCTTTACTTGGGAGAAAAAGCTGTTAATATCCGTTTCCGTTTTGCCGACGGGTTTGCGGACGTAGTCCAGCGTTTTCTCATGGGTATCCTGAATGGCTGACACCACCGTTTCGTTTTGCGAGGCTACGTTTCCGGAGACGGCTTCCGTTTTCGCGCTTGCATCCTTGACCGTCCATTTTCCGCCGATTTTTTCAAGCTGCATATCGATAATGCCTAAATGGCTCCCCCAGTTTTTCGGCATCACGACCGGAATCCCGTTAATTGTGCCTTTTTGAATATCAATTTTCGCATTTCCGGCATAATCGGGGCCGGGGAACAGGCCGTGCTGGTGGCCTGAGATGATCGCGTCGATCCCGTCAGCTTTCAAAGCAAGGTCAAGCACGGCATTTTCCGCTCCTGCCGGCTGTTCTTCAGTTTCGATGCCGGTGTGAGCGATCGCGATGATCACGTCGGCGCCTTCCGCTTTCATTTTCGGAATCGTTTCTTTTGCTGATTCGGCAATGTCCTGCACCTTGATTTTGCCGTCCAGGTGCTTTTTGTCCCATGTTAAAATCTGCGGCGGGACAAATCCTGTGTAGCCGACTTTCAGCTGCTGCTTTTGCCCGCTTTCGTCGGTGAATGTCCTCTCTTCGATTGTGTACGGCTTATATTTGTTTTGCCCGTCCATCGTTTTGATATTGGCGTTGACGATGGGAAATTGTGCACCTTTGAGTGTCCCGTCCAAAAATTCAAGCCCGTAGTTGAATTCGTGGTTTCCGAGCGTGCCTGCGTCATATTTCAGCTTGTTCATGACATCAATGATCGGGTGTGTTTTCGAGCCGGAGATGATCGGTTCGCGTTCATGTTTGAAGACATATTCTCCAAGAGGGTTTCCTTGAATCAGGTCGCCGTTGTCGACGAGAAGCGTGTTAGGATTTCGGCTGCGGTATTTTTCGATGAGCTGCGCCGTCCGGGACAGCCCGAATTCCGCCGTCTCTTTGTCGGCATAGTAATCATAATTCATCATATGTGCGTGAATATCCGTCGTGCCCAATATGCTGAGATTGACAAGGGGATGTTCTTCCGCATGGGTCTGGGTGTTTGGAAAGAGTAAGCTAAGTATCATCGCTGAGGTAAGCAGAATACGGAGAACTGAAAACCGTCTATTCTGTATTCCCACCATTTCTCCACCTTTCAGATTAAAGTAACACCCTCTATTGTAAGAACTTTTTGTAAAGTTTTGTAGATATTTCGTTTCGAATATTGTAAACAGTCTGAAATTGATTCTAAAGTCTTCGTCTGTCTGACAATCCTTTTGGGTATTTCGGAGGATCCGGCCGCCGGATGTTTTATTTAGTGTGGCAGGGGTAAAAGGATTTATGTAGACAAAAGATGTTGGGAGTGAACGTAAATGGGCAAAAAAATTGCAGTCCTGCTGACAGACTACTTTGAGGATTCCGAGTATGCCGAACCTGCCAAATCGTTCAAAGATGCCGGACATGAGCTGACGGTCATCGAAAAAGAAAAAGGCAAAACGGTGAAAGGAAAGCAGGGACAGGCAGAAGTTGAGACAGACGCATCGATAGACGAAGTCAGTCCCGCCGATTTTGACGCCTTATTGATTCCGGGCGGATTTTCTCCTGATATTTTAAGAGCGGATGGACGGTTTGTATCATTTGCAAAAGCCTTTATGGATGAGAAAAAGCCGGTATTTGCAATCTGCCACGGACCGCAGCTTTTGATCACGGCCAAGGCGCTTGACGGCAGAAGCGCGACAGGCTACACATCGATTCGCGTTGATTTGGAAAACGCCGGAGCCAAATTTCAGGACAAAGAAGTTGTCGTGTGCCAAGACCAGCTTGTCACGAGCCGGACGCCGGACGACATTCCGGCATTTACGCGTGAAGCATTGAAATTGCTCGGCTAAGCAAAAAAGACCGGATGTGATTCCGGTCTTTTTTTTGCTGAGAGCCTATTTGCGCAGTGCAGCGAGCTCTTCGGCGATCGCCTGCATTTCGCTTGGGCTGAAGGATTTCTTTTTCATTACCATTTTGTGCAAATATTCAAGATCATCAAGCTTTTCATCGCTGAAGTCCTCCGCTTTGATGACGCTGATGTTCAGCATGTTTAATTTTTGCGAGATCTCTTCGACCATTTTGTTCAGCACGGCTGTTTTTTGATCAGACAATCGGGCACTTCCTTTCCCTCGGATTTCGTAGTCTTTATTGTAACAGAAATGCCTGAGAAGAAAAGGACCATTGTCAGGTAAAGCGATTTCGGCAAGCCAGGGAGATTGATCAGATTCGCAATCGGTCCCGGCCGCTCCGTCTTCTACGGCCTGGACGAGAATGATAAGGCCGGAAAAGACATAAAATAAGGCTGTGGCCGGTGCCAGCCGGCAATGGCCGGGAGATTCACAAAAGTATAGCTGCCGATAGGCTTGAATTCGGAAGGAGCCTCGCCGTTACATATTCCCCTTTTATGACCAAAACCGCTCCGATAAAAACCAAACATTTTATCTTCGGGCTGCCGAAACTTCTCCTCGATCAGAGGCAGATATTCTGACCAAAGTTGAAAAAATAAGAAAAAACTTTAGTATAAAATCAAATACGTTTTTCTTTTAGAAAAGAGGGGAAAGAAATGATAAAGGTGTTATTCGTCTGCCTCGGCAACATTTGCCGGTCGCCGATGGCGGAAGCGGTATTCAACGACATGCTCAACAAAAGCGGGCTTTGCCGACATATAGAAGCCGATTCGGCCGGCACCGGAAACTGGCATGTCGGCAAGCCGCCGCATGAAGGAACGCGCGCGTTGCTGGCGGAAAAGCGGATCAGCTGTGAGGGGCTGTACGCGAGACAGCTCACGGCAAACGACTTGGAAGTGTTTGATTACATCATTGCGATGGATGCTGAAAACGAAGGGAATATCAGAAGGATGGCGGGCTTCGCCAAAAAGCCCGTGATCAGGCGGCTTCTTGACTTTGTCGATGACAGCAAAACGAAAGATGTCCCAGATCCTTACTACACGGGGAATTTTGATGAGGTGTACGGGCTTGTAGCGGAAGGCTGCCGTCAACTGCTCAACGAAATCAAAAAAGAACACAATTTATAAAAAAGGGAGAGATCTTTGATGAAAGGTGAACGCGTCGTTCTTAGAAACATCCTCCTCGGCGCCTCGGTCGGGGCGGTCATGTCACTCTTGCACAAACCGACAAGGGAAGCCTGCGGTGCGAAATTGTCGGCCTGCAAAAGCAAAGTCAAACTCTACCGGAACAATCCGAATCTGTTAACCGACTGCATCAAAGAGAAGATTGAAGAAACGAAAAAACTGTCGGCATCTGTTACAGACGACCTGAATTTTTTAAATCAACAGATCAGGGAATTGAAGGAAACCACCCCTAAGGTGATCGAATTAATCGAGGAAACGAGGGAGCATTTCTCCAAAAAATCTGACAATCGTCTGGAGTGAGAAAAGTGGTGAGCTTTGTAAAAGAGCTGGTATGGCGCTTTCTGCTGCATGAAGGGCCGAGCAAATCAGCAGAACTTGCGTATTTTTTCCTTTTGTCCTTGTTTCCGTTTATGATCTTTTTGCTCACGCTGATCAGGTATGTACCCGTCAAGACCGCGGATGTCATCGGCCTGATCGCGCAGTACGCCCCTGAGAATACGCTTTCGATTATCGAAGAAACCCTCAAAACGGGAAACAGGGGGCTCCTTTCCTTCGGTATCATCGCGGCGGTATGGTCGGCTTCAAACGGAGTAAACGCGATTGTCAGGGCGTTTAACCATGCCTATGAAGTAAAGGAAACCCGCTCTTTTATTATGGTTCGCCTGACCTCGCTTTTCCTGACTGCGGCGCTTGTGTTCACGATCCTAATCGCCCTGCTGCTTCCGGTATTCGGCAGAGTCATCGGCCATTTTATCGCAGGTCTCGACGGTACGCCGCACATGTTTCTAGCGGCTTGGTCAGCGATTCGCTGGGGAATCAGCCCGCTCGTCCTTTTGATCGTATTTACGGCTTTGTACCTTTTTGCGCCGAACAAACGGCTGTCATTTACATTCGTGCTTCCCGGCGCGATTGCGGCAACCGCAGGCTGGATCATCGTCAGTGTCGCATTTTCTTATTATGTCAGCGAATTCGCAAACTACAGCGCCACCTACGGAAGCCTCGGCGGAATCATCGCTTTGATGGTCTGGTTTTATTTAAGCGGAATGATGATTATTTTAGGAGGCGAAATCAATGCCCTTTTGCATAAACGTAAAATCATTCCTGAAAAAAATCCGGCAAAACGAGCAACCTAAAAAGGAACCTTTTAAAAAGTTCAAAGCGGAGGGATCATCATGACAAAGCATACGAAAAAAGGCGGAAGCCATAACAAGCAAAACTCAAAGCAAAGCTCAAAACATAAAACGAGCGGAAGCGCCAACGGACAAAACGGATATCATTAAAGGTTCCCCGGCATTCAAAAAGGCCGTCTGCATTCATGCAGGCGGCTTTTTAAAGCGGTTTTGCCTCTGACTGATGCCGGATGCCTTTCGTACCTTTAGATCTTCCAAAAAGCACGCCAAACCAGATCAAAGCCATCACAAGCGTAATGAAATAAAACAGATTCCCGTTCTCAAATGTTTGCATATACCAGCCCCCGGCGACGGGTCCGAAAATGCTTCCGAAGCTGAAGGTAATTCCGCACATCAAGTTTCCGGCTGGAAGAAGGTGCTTTGGGAGCAAATCGGCCATAAAGCTGATGCCGAGAGAAAAAGTCGAACCGACGGCCATTCCCGCCGCAAAAAAACATCCCGCTAAAAACGGCGAAGAATCGGAGAACCCTGCTGTAAAAAAACACCCCGCACCGACGGCCAAAATCACGAGCAGCACCTTTTTTCTCCCGAATTTGTCGCTCATGATGCCGAGCGGGTATTGAAACACGATGCTGCCGATGGCAAAAGCAGGCAAAATGATCGATACGCCTTCAACAGAGATCCCCGATCTGAGCGCATACACCGGGAAGTTCCCGTTGAGCGCGGTCTCTAAAAACCCGTAGCCAAACGTAGGCAAAAAGGCGACCCATCCAAGCAAAAACGCCTGGAAAAAGCGCTTCAGGCTGTTATCGGCCCTGGTGTCTCCCGCGCTTTTTTCAGGGAAGTCATTTTTCAGGAAGAAAATAAACAGCCAGGCCATTAGACTGAACGCACCCGAGATGATAAACGGCAAGGAAGGTGCAACCTCAACAAGCGGCGTTAAAAAAGGTCCAGCGGCAAATCCGAGCCCGAAAGAAAGCCCGTATAACGAAATATTCCGCCCGCGCTTTTTTTCAGACGACAGGGTCGTCACCCATGTCTGTGTTGAGAAATGGAGCATATGATCGCCGATCCCGATCAACAGCCGCAAAAAGAACCAGACGATATACGACTGAATCAACAAAAAACTGAACAGGCTTGCGACCACCATCATCCCGCCGATCACGATCAGCGGCTTAAAGCCGAGCCTTCTCAGCGGCGCTTCCATGAACGGGGAAGCGATCAACACGCCGATGTAGAGGCCTGTGGCGTGAAGCCCGTTCAAAGCCGCGGAATGTCCTTCCTGTTCAAAAATAACCGAAATGACCGGGAGCAGCATCCCTTGGGAAAATCCTGATATACTGACAATTAAAACGAGTATGAAAAAGTGAAATCGTGACATCGCCAATTCTCCTTATCGTGGTCCTTCTTTGATCGTACAACTAGAGGAAGTTTTTAGGCAAGACGATTTTCAGCAAGAGGTGAAAACGATGGAAATGAAATCGAATGAAAACGGTTTTTATGCCGATTTCGAATATGGCCGTCTTACGGTCTCCGGCCAAGAGGAAGCAGGGTTCAGGCCATATCAGCTCATGGTCGCTTCAATCGCGGCTTGCAGCGGGGAGGTCTTTCGCAAAATCCTTGAAAAAAAGCGGCTGCAACTAAAAGGTATGACCATCAAGGCCAAAGAAGAACGCGTACCGGAAGAAGCGAACCGTCTGAAAAGCATTCATCTGCATTTTATTTTGAAAGGAGAACGCCTAAGACCCGACATCATCGAAAAATCGCTGAAGGGGGCGATGAAAAACTGCGCGATGGTCAAGTCTGTTCAGGGCACCATAGACATTACCGAATCGTTTGAAATTCTCTTGTAGGCGTTTCAATCATTCGCCGATGCGGAATAGAACAGTATGTCCGTATATAATCGGACGGGTTCGTGCAAAAATAACCTACAACGATACGTATGAAATGAGGAATCTTCCATGGGCCGTATTTTCTTTATAATGATGGCTGCAGGCGTTCCGCTGTCGATTGCCGGAAGCGTTTTGCATTGGCCGTCTACGCTGATGTTCATCATTTACTGCCTTACGATTATCGCGCTTGCCAGCTATATGGGGAGAGCGACAGAGAGCCTCGCGATTATCGCCGGCCCGAGGGTCGGCGGTCTATTAAATGCCACATTCGGCAATGCTGTTGAGCTGATCATTTCCATTTTCGCATTGAGAGAAGGGCTGATCGGAATCGTGCTCGCTTCCCTGACAGGTTCTGTACTCGGCAATCTTCTGCTTGTAGCGGGCCTGTCGTTTTTCATCGGAGGCCTTAAATACAAGAGGCAGGAGTTTAATGTTTATGATGCCAGGCATAATTCAGGCCTGCTCATGTTTGCGGTCATCGTGGCGTTCGTCATTCCGGAAGTGTTCACGATCAACATGACCGAGCCCAAGAAACTGACGATGAGCGTCGGGATCAGCATCATCATGATTTTGCTGTACTTGGCCGCGCTTTATTTTAAGCTTGTCAGCCATCGAGGGGTCTATCAGTCAAATCTCGAAGCCGAGGAAGAAAAAGAAGAGCCGGAATGGTCGGGAATGCGAGCTACGCTGATTTTGTTTTTGGCGACGCTTGCCGTGGCTTACATTTCGGAAAACCTCGTTCATACTTTTCATTCGGTTGCCAGACAATTCGGCTGGTCAGAGCTTTTTATCGGCGTCATCATTGTCGCGATCGTTGGAAACGCTGCAGAACATGCGTCAGCTGTCTTGATGGCTTTTAAAAACAAGATGGATATCGCGGTTGAAATCGCCATCGGTTCAACCCTGCAGATTGCGATGTTCGTCGCGCCGGTGCTTGTGATCTGTTCTCTGTTTTTCCCAACCGGGATGCCGCTCGTCTTTACTTTGCCTGAGCTTGTCGCGATGGCCTCCAGCGTTCTTTTGATGATCGTGATTTCCAACGACGGGGATACGAACTGGTTCGAAGGAGCGACATTATTGGCGGCGTATATCATTATGGGAATCGGTTTCTTTCTTCTTTAAAAAAAGATGGATAAAGGCGTCTGTTACGGAAAACACTAAAGAAAAAGGAACAGAAAGAGTGATAGTATGAAAAAGCTTTTGTGTTTTACGCTGACCGCGTTTTTATCCTTTAGTTTTTTCGCTGTACAGGAAGCAGATGCAGCTAAACCGATCAAGATTCCAAGCTCTGTCACTAACATTTCCAAAGAAAACACGTATCCGAACGCCTCGCAGGACCAGCCGCGGCTGCAGCCGAGCGAATTGGCCCAAGAACTTCTGAAAACATCAGATACGGCGATCGAAAACCCGCATTTGATTAAAATGCTGAATGAAACAAGCATTTCGGGGACACCGACCGCCATTGGATACAGAGCGACGATTTATTTGGGAAGATGGGCGCTGGGATACACGTCCAACGAAACCGTCGCAAACTGGGAATACCGCAAAATCAACACAAACCGCTTTGACAACAGGGGCGGAAAAGCGCCTGCCGAGCTGACTTATTCGCAGGAGCAGACGAGTAAAATCAAGGGCGGCTTAACCGCAAAAGTGCCGAAATCAGACGATGTAAAAAATATGATGATGCTCAAAGCCATGGAAAAAACGAAGCTGCCGCTTGCATTTGAAACTGTCGTAGGAGCCGGCACAAAGCGGGATCAGGTGTATAAGATTTCTCCGAAAAAGCTCGGCTACCTGAATGCATACGCCCCGGCCGTAAATGAAAAGGGGAAAGTCACTTACGGAGAAGTCTACCTCGTCCTAAGAGGCAATAAACGAAAGCTTGTCGTCAAAAATATTACCTCACAAGGAATCGGAGCTTGGATTCCTGTACAGGATCACCTGACTTTCAGCTTTCAGCTGAGCAATCAGCCAAAATAAAAAAGCAAGCCGAAAAAGGCTTGCTTTTTTAGATTCTTGCTTTTCGGGAAGAAAAATCGACATTCTCGTAATAGCTGTTTTTCACCAATACATTCGGGCCGAGGCACCTCACGTTTGGACAATGGCAGCTCAGCTCCCGGGCAAGGTCTGTTTTTCTCCATCTGCTGTAGGCATCTGTCAGGCTGTCTGTTTGAATATTGCCGAGCGGCGGAGTATCGCCGAAATCCGTCACAATAATATTGCCGTCGAAAATATTCACGTTCAGACGGGAACGCCCGTCAGGATCATTTCTGACCGTGACATTTTTGGCTGCGCGAAGGCGCTCGAGGAGGGCGTGGTCTTCAGGATCGGAGCTGCACGCATAAAAAGGCAGGGTACCGAACAGCATCCACGTATTCTCATCGCGGATGTCGAGAAGGCGATGAATCGCTTCCCTCATCTCCTTCAAGCTCAATGACTCGAGCGCGCTTGCAAAATCGCTCGGATACATCGGATGCACTTCATGGCGCTGGCATTTCATTTCCTCTACGATCTGGCGGTGAATATGTTCGATATGAGGAAGCGTCCGCTTGTTCAGCATCGTCTCAGCTGATACCATCACCCCTTCATTGACAAGCGTCCTGCTGTTTTCGATCATTTTCTCGAAATAGCGGGCGCGCTGCGCAAATGTCGGCTTCTTATCCATCATCGCAAAGCCGATTTCGGCAAAGTCCTCGACCGTTCCCCAGTTGTGCGAGATGTGAAGAACGTCCAAATAAGGGATGATCAGCTCATAGCGGCCGATATCGAGCGTCAGGTTTGAATTAATCTGCGTCCTGACGCCGCGCTCGTGCGCATATTTTAATAAAGGAACGACATATTCCTTTACCGATTTTAACGAAAGCATCGGCTCTCCGCCGGTAATGCTTAAAGAGCGGAGCCGCGGAATTTCATCAAGCCGTTTTAACAGCAGGCTGAGCGGAAGCGCGTTCGGATCCTTCGGCTGAAGGGTATACCCGACGGCACAGTGCTCGCAGCGCATATTGCAAAGTGTTGTTGTCGTAAATTCAACATTCGTCAGCTGCATATCGCCGTATTGGTCAACGTCCATATACGCTTCCCACGGATCATATTCCGGCGTGATCGGACGGACCGTCATTTTTTGTGTCATGGCATATCTAACTCCTTTATCGATAGGACATACTAATATAGCCCAACTATTCATTTTAGACCTCATCCCTGAGCTCTGCAAGTGAAGGATCATTGAAAAAAAGCGTGGAATAGGCTACCATAAAGGAACAAAAAGGAGGAGAAGCATGGGCAACGCAGTAACTGATAAAGCACAGCAAGTGAATTATTTGAAAAACAGATTGGATATGTTTATGTCTGTCATCGATTCTTTAGACCCTGAATCGACGGACATTGAAGATATTGACAGGCTGATCGGCATGCTTGACGACCTTGAAGCCAAGTATGAACGATTTAAAAAAGACTGGAAGTAAAACCGCGAGCCACCCCAAAGCCGCGGTTTTTTCGTGTTTTCCAAGTGTTGCTTGGTATGAAAAACAGAGCTCTTTTGCACAATAAGGAAAAATGAAGCTGGGAGCGAAGATCATGAAACGAATCTGTGCCATATGCTGCGGATTTCTGATGATGCTGGCTTTTTCGGGCAATGCGCAAGCGATATCCAACAAGCCGTTTCATTGGGGATTCGCCAAAAGCAAAAACCATCAGCCGGTAGACGCGGGAAAAGAGTTCAACGAAATGTTAAAAAAGTACGACGCCTTTTATTTGGGCAATACAAAGGAAAAGACGATCTACTTAACGTTTGATAACGGCTATGAGAATGGATATACCCCGAAGGTGCTCGATGTCTTGAAAAAACAAAACGTCAAGGCGGCTTTCTTTGTGACAGGCCATTTTGTCAAAGACAAGCCCGAGCTCATCAAAAGGATGGCAGATGAAGGCCACATCATCGGCAACCACTCATTCCACCATCCAGACCTCACGACGAAAACGAGCCGCGTCATTCAAGAGGAATTGGAATCCGTCGATGAGGAAGTGTTTAAAATCACAGGCAAAAAGAACAATCTCTATTTGCGCCCGCCGCGGGGCGTATTCAGCGAACGGGTGCTGGCCGAAGCGAAAAAGCTCGGCTATCAGACCGTCTTCTGGTCAGTCGCCTTTGTCGACTGGAAAATCGACGCCCAAAGAGGCTGGAAATACGCCTATGACAACATGCTGAAACAGGCGCATCCAGGCGCCGTCTACCTGCTGCACACAGTGTCAAAAGACAATGCCGAGGCACTTGACAAGGCGATTACCGATTTGAAAAGAGAAGGGTATACATTCAAAAGTCTCGACGACCTGATGTTTGAAAAATATATGATGCTAAAGCCCCTATAATGAAAATCCTCCCGAAATCCGGAGGATTTTTCTTTAGGCTTAAAAATAATGCTTCCGGCTCTTTCAATTCCTCCAGGCAATCCCATAGAATAAAAAACCATTTTATATACATATATTACTAGATTTAAAAAAGAAATAGGTTTATTATTATATTCGAAGGGGGAATTACCATGTCAAATTTAGTGAAGTCAGTCACATCACCTAAAAAATTTATCACGGGAAAACGATTGCTTGAGAACTTGAACGATTATATTAAAGATTTTGGCGACAAGGCTTACATCATTTGCGACGAATTTATTTTGGAACGGGCCCAAAAAGAAGCCGGAGAATCTATTAAAAAAGCAGGCAATCAAGCCGTTTTTGAAAAATTTAATTATGAGTGTACACAGGAAGAAATCGATCGAAACAGGGAGCTTGCACGCGAAGCGGGCGCGAACATCATCGTTGGGATCGGGGGCGGAAAAACGCTTGATACGGCAAAAGCGACAGCATATTATGAAAATCTGCCGGTCGTGATTTTCCCAACCATCGCTTCAACAGATGCTCCTTGTACGGCGCTGGCCGTCATCTATAAACATAGCGGAGCATTTGACCGCTATTTATTTTTGCCGACAAACCCTGACGTCGTTCTCGCTGACTCAGATATTTTATCTGCAGCGCCGCCGCGCTTTTTCGCCGCCGGAATCGGTGACGCGCTGGCGACATACTTTGAAGCGCGCGCATGCTATCGCGCCAACGGGGATAACCTCGTGCTGATGAAGCCTTCAACAACGGGCCTCGGCCTTGCCCGCCTTTGCTATGATACGCTATTGGAAAACGGCGTAAAAGCAATGCAGGCTGTCAAAAACGGAATTTCGACGCGCGCCGTGGAAGATACCATTGAAGCGACGATTTATTTGAGCGGAGTCGGCGCGGAATCAGGCGGTCTTGCCGCAGCCCACGCCATCCACAACGGAATGACGGCCGTACCGGCCCTTCATCATGCTCAGCACGGCGAAAAAGTCACCTTCGGCCTTCTCGCTCAGCTCGTCCTTGAAAACGTGCCGACAGAAGAATTGGAAACGGTCATCAACTTCATCAAAGGCGTCGGCCTCCCGCTGACATTAAAAGACCTTGGAGTCGAGGAATTCGTCGAAGAAGAATGGCGCCAAGTCGCTCAAAGCGCTTGTGCGGAAGGCGACACAATGGGCAACATGCCGTTCCCTGTCACACCTGACGACGTCTACAACGCCATCATCGCCGCCAACGCGATCGCAGAGTCTTATCACGATTAAGGCGGACAAGCTGCTTCCCGGGGAGGGGAGCAGTTTTTTATGTGCGACGAAATGGGGATTATGAGAATCTAAAAAAGCAGGCAGGGCGCCTGCTTATTCTTTTTCTCCGATGTCTTTTAGGTATTGTTCGCGTTCTTTTTTATCCGGATAGGCTGTTTTTATGTACTCTTCCTTTTCTTTTTTCGTATATTCGCTCCAGTCGGTGAAGCGGTCTGCAACGTCTTTTGAATATCCCATACTACTTTTGTTAAAGGCGATGTGAATGAAGCGGTTTCCCCGATTGGTTTGAATACGTTCGGGCTGTATTAAAAGTTGGGTACCCGCCCGGCTTTTTATTTTTTCACCTTAATTTCAAAATCCGGTGCTTCAAGCTCACCAGATATTCCCACATCTTCATTCCCGGGGGCCGTGAACGTGATGTCGTACGTTTTTTGCGAATGTGGCGGTGCTTCCAGCGTTTCCGGCTTGAATTGAAATTCATAGACATCGTCAGGCGAAAGCGAGACCCGCTCGGTGTTTGTTCCATAATTGTTCACTTTGACCGTACAGTTCATCTCGCCGCCTTCTTCATTTCCGTCATAGCTGCATGAACTTTCTCTGCTTATGTACTCGACCGCATCAGAGCCTGTTGCGTTCCATTTCAAAAAAACCATCAATTGCTCGGTGACAAGCGGGTAAAGCGCGGTCAATCCCATTATAAACAGGAACAGCTTAAAGCGGATCCACGGCGTTTTTCTGTAATGGAGCGAAGCAAGCACGAATCCGGCAATAATGAGAAAAATACCGGCAACAGCGGCGTAATAAAGGCCGCCATGGCTTCGGACAGGTCCGCCAAACATGCGGATGATCGCTTCGCCTGCCGGAAACTCCTGGTGGGTGTTGGCGCCAAACAGCAAACCAAACACAATCAGGCCGATTCCGACCGATCCTTTGTGAAGCTTCATGTTGCCCCTCCTCATTTATATCGTCTCATATAGTAGTCGAAGCGGAGCTCAAAAGGTTTCCTTTTTTACTTGAAAATGTCAAACCATCCTTTGTGGCGAAACCAGATGATCATGCCGGCGACGACGGCGGCCATGACGCCGAGTATGAAAAAATACCCGTAGCGCCAATGAAGTTCGGGCATGTTGTCAAAATTCATGCCGTATACGCCGACGATAAACGTCAGCGGAATGAAAATCGTCGATACAATCGTCAGCGTCATCATGATCGCGTTCATCCGGTTGGAGTTCAGCGTCTGGTAGCTGTCTCTTAAATCAGCGGTCATATCACGGTTGTTTTCGACGATTTCAGTCAGCTTGAGAAGATGGTCGTAGATGTCATTGTAATAGGCTTTTCGTTCGCGGTGATCTTTTAAATGCTCTATATTTAAAATCCGATAGAGCAAATCGCGCATCGGAATGATCGTTCTTCTGAGCTTCAAAAGATCGCTTCTGATGTCAAACACTTCGTTCATCAGCGTTCCAAACGTTTTCCGGTTGTCGCTTTCGGCAATTTCATTAAGCCGGTCTTCGATTTGATACAAGATTGGAAAATACTCATCGACAAGCTGATCCATAATCATATAGGCAATATGGTTCGGACCTTTCTTCCAAAGGGTTTTGTCTTCTGAAAACCGCTTTCTCACCTTTTCAATACCCGTTGATTGATGAAAGTGGAATGAAACAACGTAATTTTTTCCGACGAATAGGTCGACTTCTTCAGAAGCTAAAGTTTTTTGATTTAAAGCATGAATAACGAAAAAAAGATATTCTTCATATTGATCAAGCTTCGGGCGCTGCAAATAATGAAAGCAGTCCTCAATCGACAATGGGTGAAAGTCAAAATGGTCTTTCAGCAAAGAAGCTTCCTCTTCAGTAGGCTGATCGAAATCGGTCCAATACCATTCTATCTCTTGATCTGCCAGCCTTTCCGTAGAAATGCCGGATAAAAGCCGTCCATCTTTTGTAATCGCGGTATGTGTAAACATTGGCAACCCTCCACCTTCATCATAGCATGCTCCCGGCACCTGGTATCATTCAGTTAAAAAATTAAATTTCCGCCGTTTTATAAGTGAAAAGCAAACATGGTATACTGTGGACAAAGAAGAAAAGGGATGGGAAGCCATGTGGAAGGAAATCGTAAGCGTATCACCTCCTTATCAATTCGACCGCGTTCTTGAGAGACTGTCTCTTGATCCGCTCAATGCGGTCAGCCTTGAACAACGGGAAGTCAGGCTCCCGCTTCGCAATCTGAAGAAAAAGCCGTCCGTCGTTACGGTCAAAGGGGCAGGGACGGCTGACGCTCCTCAATTTATCGTCAGCGGAACAGACGATCAGGAGTTCATGATGGAAGAAGTGAAGCGGATTTTCGGGTGGAAAGAAAGCCTTCAGCCCGTTTTGGATCATTTTTCAAAAACGAGCTTGTCCAAGCTGTTTGAAGATCATGCGGGAACGCCGCTAGTCCTCGATTTTCAGCTGTATCATTGCCTGATGAAATGCATCATCCACCAGCAGCTGAACCTGTCGTTCGCTTTTACGCTGACGGAGCGGTTCGTTCATACATTCGGCGAACTGAAAGACGGCGTCTGGTTTTATCCGCTTCCCGAAACGATTGCAAAGCTCGATTACAGCGATCTCCGCGACCTCCAGTTCAGCATGAGGAAGTCCGAATATGTGATCGATACATCAAGAATGATCGCTGAAGGGGAGTTAAACCTTGATGAGCTGTCATCGCTGACAGATGAAGACATCATGGAAAAGCTGGTGAAAATCAGAGGGATCGGCCCGTGGACCGTGCAAAACGTCCTGCTCTTCGGGCTCGGGCGCCCAAACCTGTTTCCGATGGCTGATATCGGCCTGCAAAAAGCGATCAAGCGCCATTTTGGCTTAACAGATAAACCGACAAAAGACGAAATGCTTGAAATGAGCAGGGAATGGCAGCCTTATTTAAGCTATGCTTCCCTGTATTTATGGAGGAGCATTGAATAGAAATGGAGAGAACATGAGTGAAACGTGAAAGCAAAAGATCATCAGCAGAAATAAAAATCGGACAGCAATTTCCGCTGACGATCAAGCGCCTCGGCATCAACGGCGAAGGCGTGGGCTATTTTAAGAAAAAAGTCGTCTTCGTTCCGGGCGCCCTGCCCGGCGAGGAAGTCGTCGTCGAGGCGACAAAGGTTCATCCGAAATTTTCCGAAGGCCGTGTCAAAAAGGTGCGCAAACGCTCGGAGCACCGTGTCAAACCGCCCTGCATCATCTATGAACAGTGCGGGGGCTGTCAGCTTCAGCACCTGGCATACGATCAGCAGCTGAAAGAAAAGCGGGACATCGTCATTCAGTCGCTTGAACGCCACACCCGCTTTGATATCGGCAAGATGGAGATCAGGCCGACGATCGGGATGGATAATCCGTGGCATTACCGGAATAAAAGCCAATTCCAGCTCGGCACGAAAAACGGAAAAATGGTTGCCGGCCTGTACGGGCTTGATTCGCATCGCCTCGTTCCGATTACTGAATGCATCGTCCAGCATCCGGGGACAAACAAAACGACGCAGACCGTCAAGCAGATTCTCGAGGACTTCGGCATCTCCGTCTATGATGAACGGAAGCGGACCGGCGATGCCCGGACGATCGTCACAAGAGTGGGCTTTGAAACGGGAGAGGTGCAGGTCGTGCTCGTCACGGCAAAAGACGAACTCCCGCGCAAGGAGCTGATCGCTGAAGAAATCAAAAAACGCCTGCCTGAGGTGACATCGGTCATCCAAAACGTCAACAAAGCGAAAACATCGGTGATCCTCGGCGAAGATACAAGGCTGCTTGCCGGCAATATGGTCATTCAGGAATTTCTCGGAGACGTCTCATTTGAGCTGAGCGCCCGCGCCTTTTTTCAGCTCAACCCGATCCAGACCGTCAAGCTCTACGACGAAGTGAAAAAAGCAGCCAAGCTGACCGGCACAGAAAAGGTCGTCGACGCCTACTGCGGGGTCGGCACGATCGGAATGTGGCTCGCAGACGGCGCCGGAGAAATCCGCGGCATGGACGTCATAAAAGAATCGATCGAAGATGCCAACAAAAACATGAAAAAGCACGGCATCGAAAACGCCCGATATGTCACAGGCACAGCCGAACACTGGCTGCCAAAATGGACGAAAGAAGGCTTCCGCCCTGACGTCGTCATCGTCGACCCGCCGAGAACCGGCTGCGACCGGACGTTTTTGGACACGATCAAACAGGTCAAGCCGAAGCGGTTCGTCTACGTCTCATGCAACCCGTCAACGCTCGCCAAAGACCTGCAGTATGTAGCGAAAGATTACCGCGTCGAATATATTCAGCCTGTCGATATGTTTCCGCAGACCGCCCATGTGGAGAGTGTCGTATCGCTCAAGCTGAAATAAAACGCCTTCCACAAGGCGTTTTTTAGCGGAATCACAAAGGAGGTACAAACGATGAAAAGACTCTGCATCATCCCCTGCGGCAAGAAAAAGATCTGGGATGTCGATCCGTCGAAGGGGCCGTCTCCCGCGCGGGACGTGTATCTCAGCCCGTTCCATCAGGCGTGCCGCACATATGCGCAAACCTTTTTTGCCGATTGGACGATCCTCTCCGCAAAGCACGGTTTTCTGCTCCCGGAGGATATTGTCCCGGAAAACTACGATGTCACCTTCGGTATGCGCCACCCGGAGATCATGCCGCTTGATGAGCTGAAGGCGCAAGCCGAACAGAAACACCTCACGCAATACGATGAAATCGTGATGCTCGGCGGAAAAAAATACCGTCCCGTCCTTCTGAGCGTGTTTGGAAAAGAGCAGCAAATCACCTATCCGCTGGCCGGGTACCGGGGAATCGGCTACATGCTTCAGGCGCTGAAAGAGGCCGCGGATGAAAGATTAGAACTTGGGACAAAATGAGTTTTTTCATTTTGTCTCTTTTTTTATGAAAAGTGTAACAAATGAACCATTTGCGGCCACTAAATACTTGGGAAGAAAAATGTCAGGTGCCCACAGGTTTGGGGATTCAGCCGGCGGTCAAAACGATCGCTTTTTTTCATTGCCAAACATGTGTTGAAAAAGGCTTTTCGCTCCAAGCGGCATAGAGCCGGTCCAGGAGCATCTTTTTCACAGGGAAAAACGAAATGGAGGGATACCATGGAGGATAAGACGCGCTATATTATTCGCGATTTGCTTCCTCTGTACCGGGAAGGACTGCTGAGCGAAGAGACCGCGAAGTGGTTTGAGGAGCAGGTCAAAAACAACCCGGAATACAAAAAGCTGGCGACAGAAACCCCGCTTCCAAAGAAAATCATCGATCACAGGCTTTCTCTTTATCAGATCTTGTTTACGGCCATTTCTTTTTTTCTCGCGATCAAAACGTCGCTTTTAAATGGAAGCTTTGGCTTCATATTATGGTATGCGGTCCTTGGCCTCTTCATCTATCTGTTCTACCGGAATGTTAGAATTGTTTTCCTGCTCTCATTTGTTCCGATTTTCATTTGGGGAGTTGCCGATTCGCTTGCAGAACTCGCCGGCGGGGAGGCCATCGGGGGAACGACGCTTGGGGAATATGTGATCAGCTCGATTTGCGGGGCGGTCTGGCTCGCCGTGATTCACTGTTTATTCGCCATTGTCGGAAGCTTTATCGGCTGGCTGTGCATCAAACTGGCAGAAAGCGGGTCATGTCATGAAAAAGAAAATCGTATATAGTGTGCTCCTTTTCATTACCGTAGCTTTCGTACTTGCCGCATACAATTCATTTAACGGCAACCCGGTAAGCGGGATGTTGTCGAAAAAAGCGCTTGAGCGTTATTTGGCAGAGCGCTATCCTGACAAGGAGCTGGAAATTGAAGAGGGCGTATACAACTTTAAGTTTGCGGAATATGTGTTTGATGTCACGGAAGTTGGCGATCAAACAAGAACGTATCAGTTCACGCTTACGGGGTTTTTCAAACCGGAGGTCAACATTGACGGCATTCACGATGCGAATCTTGATGAGCAGTTGATGAAGCGGCTGGGCGGCGAAGCTTCAAAAGAACTGAAAGCGGTTTTAGAGCGAAAAGTGAGGCATCTCGTGGACGCCGACGTTTATCTGGAGGTTTTAAAGGACAAACTCGCAGATAACGCAAAATGGAGCAAAGACATCAAGCTCGATGGACCGATGCAAATCGAACTTGTACTGGATGCGGCAGACAGCAATCAGGAAGACATTTATCGCGCCGCGAAAACGGTTCAGCATGTTTTGAAAGATCAAGGATATGATTATGAATATGTCAATATCAACGCAAATGATTTTGCTGGAGAGGACACAAAAGATATGGAAAGCGGTTATGTCAAATATGCCGTATCGTTTGAAAAAGGCGCTGATATCAAGCTCAGCGATGTTGAAACACTCAATCAATAAACCATTCACCCCTATTTCCTGCGATTGGAGATAGGGATTTATTCTTTTTTCATTCCGCTGCAAAAAGCGGCGACCGTCTGTTTCACAAATGCGTCTTTTGCGATTTTTTGAAATCGGCCTGCAGCAAGCGCATTTGAGGAGAAAAATCCGTATAAAGTTGTCAGAAACACGAAAGCCTGCGAACCTGCATCACCTGCTTTGACCAGGTCTTTCTTTTGCATTGCGACAATATAATCTGTCACATAACGAAGGAGTTCTTCCGTGTGCTCCAAAATAAAACCAAACAGATCAGACAGCCTTTCTCCCTCTTGGACGGCGATAAGATACAGCGGTTTGTTGTTTTCCATGAGCTGCAGATAGGATTCGGCAATCAGCGTTAAATCTTTTTCCAAATCCCATGTAATGCTGCTTTCAAAGATCGTTTTAAAGGCGGGGATATATGAAAATTTTTGAACGGCGGCTTCCAAAAGTCCTTTTTTTGTTTTGAAATGCCGGTAAACCGTCATTTCGCTTACGCCTGCAGAAAGGGCGATATCCTTGATCGTCACTGATGTAAATCCGTCATTTTGCATTAAGTCCAAGGCAGCAGAAATAATCCGGTCGTTCGTCTCTTGCATGCATGAATCCCTCCATTTTATGATAGTTAGTAGTAACTAATATCAGTCTAAACAGGCGGCATTTGCATGTCAAGCTGTTTAAAAATGGACGAAAAGGAGTTTTACAGATGGCAAACGTATTAATCGTAAACTTTCCGGCAGAAGGTCACGTCAATCCAACTTTAGGCATCACAAAGGCCTTTGTTGACAGGGGAGACAATGTTCATTACATTACAACGGAAAAATTTAAAGACAGGTTGGAAGGTGTAGGTGCGACTGTCCATCTGCATGAAGATTTGCTTAGAACCGCGAGCATCGATCCGGGGTCTCCTTCCGGTCTTCTTTCGTTTTTGAAGATTCACCTGCGGACATCGCTGTATATATTGGAGGTCGTGAAGGAACTGGCCAAAAGCATTCAGTTTGATTTCGTTTATTATGACACATTCTGTGCGGGGGAACTGGTCAGGGATTATTTAAATATCCCGGGAGTCGCGTCATCTGCTTCATTCCTATTCGGAGAGGAGCATCTGGATATTCTGCCGCTGCACCCGGATTCGGGCGTGCCGCTCAAAATGGACAAAGAATGTGAAGACCTGCTTGCCGAGATCAAAGAAACATACGGAGTGTCCCCGCGCCATGTCTCTCAATTTATGAGCAACCGGGCTGAGTTGACCGTCGTGTATACTAGCCGTTATTTCCAGCCTGAGAGCGGCCGGTACGGGGATGACTATTTGTTTATCGGCCCGAGCTTTCCGAAACGGCTGGACAAAAAGCACGACTTTCCGCTTGAGAAGCTAAAGGAGAAGAGGGTCATTTATATTTCAATGGGCACGGTTTTGGACAAAACGGCGGAATTTTTCAACTTGTGCATTGATGCGTTTTCTTGTTTTGAAGGCATCGTGGTGATAGCGGCGGGAGAAAGAGCCGACTTCTCGCATTTGAAGGATGTTCCCGAAAACTTCATCATAGCCCCTTATGTTCCGCAGCTTGAAGTGTTGAAAGAAACGGATGTATTCATTACCCATGGAGGAATGAACAGCGTAAATGAAAGCATCCATTTTCAGGTTCCGATGGTCGTCGTGCCCCATGATAAGGATCAGCCGATGATCGCCGCGCGGCTTGCTGAATTGAATGCAGGCTATACGATTTTCAAAGACAAGCTTGATGGGAACACATTGCGGCACGCTGCAGATCAAGTATTGAACAACAGCCTATATAAAGAAAACATTCAAAAAATCGAAGAGAGCTTCCAGAGCAGCATGGAGATGAACGAAGCGCTTAAACGCATTGATCAATATGCCGCCCAAAAAGCAAACCGCTAACCGGTTTGCTTTTTTTTGCTAATTGCGATGCATAATTCGCCTGAAAAAGAAAAAAATAGAATGAATAAATTTTGAGAAAGGGTGTTGTGCAATGCGCAAATTATGGCTGTCTTTATTGGTAATCGCGCCGTTGTCCTTCTTCGCCCCGCTTTCTGAGGCGCATGGGGAAACGCGCGATCTTACAGAGCAGCAAAAAAATGAACTGGCTTCGATGCAAAGGGATATTATGGAGAAGAAAAAACAGCTGATCAACAAGTATGTCGAGTACGGAATTATTGATCAAGAGAGAGGGAAAGAGATCAAATCCCATATTGAGCAACGCTATGAAAAAGAGAAAAAGAACGGGTTTATGCCGAAGTGGCATCATGACAAGGAAAAGAAGTTCTATAAACATCATATGCCATAAAAACGCATGCCTCGGAATGACAGCGTCAATTTCTTCGTGACAAAAGTGTAAAGACAGGTGTAAACTAATACTCATGTAAAATCAGCTAAGAGGTGAGTGAGTATGAAGAACAACCGTCCGGCTTCCGAGCGGAAGCTGCTCGGCGTTGCTGGTCTCGGCTGGCTTTTTGATGCCATGGACGTCGGAATATTGTCGTTTATTATCGCTGCTTTACACAAGGAATGGAAATTGACGCCTGAAGAGATGAGCTGGATCGGCAGCATCAACTCAATCGGCATGGCTGTCGGGGCTTTTTTATTCGGGCTATTGGCCGATCGCATCGGCCGTAAAAACGTATTTATCATTACCCTGCTGTTTTTCTCGGTGGGCAGCGGCTTATCTGCTTTTACAACGACACTTGCGGCATTTTTGGTTTTGCGCTTTGTTGTCGGCATGGGGCTTGGAGGAGAGCTTCCGGTCGCATCAACGCTCGTATCGGAGACCGTTGCCCCCGAGCGGCGGGGAAGGGTCGTCGTCCTGCTGGAAAGCTTTTGGGCATTCGGCTGGCTGGCCGCAGCACTGATTTCGTATTTTATTATTCCGCATTACGGCTGGCAGATCGCCTTGCTCATTACCGCGCTTCCGGCGTTTTACGCGCTGTATCTGCGCCTGGCGCTTCCCGACTCGCCAAAATACGGCACGATTGCTAAAGAGCGGAAGCCGTCCATTGTTGACAATATAAAAAGCGTCTGGTCCGCCCGCTTCGTCCGTCCGACGGCGATGCTGTGGATCGTCTGGTTTTGCGTCGTTTTTTCCTATTACGGGATGTTTTTATGGCTGCCGAGCGTGATGGTCATGAAAGGATTCAGCATGATTCAAAGCTTTGAATATGTATTGGTCATGACTTTGGCCCAGCTGCCCGGCTATTTCTCGGCCGCCTGGCTGATCGAGAAAGCCGGCCGGAAAATGGTCCTCATTCTTTACCTGCTCGGAACAGCCGCCAGCGCCTACTTTTTCGGAACGGCCGAGTCGCTCGCCCTCCTGTTGGCGGCAGGAATGTTTTTATCATTCTTCAACCTTGGCGCATGGGGAGCGCTTTACGCGTATACGCCTGAGCAGTACCCGACGCAGATCAGGGGGACCGGCGCCGGAATGGCCGCTGCGTTCGGCAGAATCGGCGGGATTTTGGGGCCGTTCCTTGTGGGCAGTCTCGTCAGCCAAGGCACATCGCTTTCCGTCATTTTCCTGATCTTCTGCCTGGCGGTTTTGGCAGCCGTCGGCGCGGTTCTCTTTTTGGGAACGGAAACGAAGCAGCAAGAGCTTGCTTAGTTGTGCGAAGGGCGTAAAGAGGGATCGGAAAAGGATAAACATCGCTTAAAGACGTTGAGAGAAGGTGAGCCGCACCTTCTCTTTTTGTGAAAATAGTACTATTGATGCAAAAGCCTGAACAGAATAGAATCGTAATAAGAACAAAATATCGGCGGGTTTGTTACTGGTAAAGCAGGCAAGACCTAAAATATGACGAAGGACCTACTCCTTTCAGTGCGCTTTCTTGCGCCTATCGGCAGACGTCCTTCGCATGTTTTAGGTCTTTTTTCGTTCTTTGGCCGGCGCGTTTTTTCCGAATGTCACATTTTTCATTTTGATCGCTGGCTGCTCATTTGATAGGATAAAAAAATTGAAGGAGGAGACACCGGTTATGGAGCATAAAGAAATCGCAAAAGAACTGTTGTCCAGGATCGGCGGCAGCGAAAACGTCATCGATATCAGCCACTGTACGACAAGGCTGCGTTTCAATGTCAAAGATGATACAAAAATAGATATTGCCTCAATCGAAAAGCTGGAGCACGTGCAGGGGACTTTTTTTAGGTACGGCTTATTTCAAATCATTTTCGGAGCGGGCACCGTTAATAAAATCTACAAAGAAATGCTTCAATTATGTGAACCGGCTCCTATAGAGAAGGAAATAGAACCTCAATCTCGAATGAATCGTTTTACGAGATTTGCAAAAACGTTGTCTGATATATTCGTCCCGATCATTCCGGCAATGGTCGCAAGCGGGCTGATCAAGGGGCTGATCGGGGTCCTCAAGGAATTTGGACTAAGCGCAGCGGACGTCCCGGCTATGAAAATGCTCGATATTTTTTCGAGTTCCGCATTTATCATTCTCCCCGTGCTGCTTGGATTCAGCGCGGCGAAGCAGTTTGGTGCGAATCCGTATCTGGGGGCGGTCATCGGCGGTATTCTCACCCACCCGGATTTGCTCGATCCTTCATTGCTCGGCAGCAAAGCACTGCCATCCGTTGATGTTTTCGGGCTTGAAGTGCCATTGATCGGATATCAGGAGACGGTCATCCCGATTCTGTTGTCCGTTTATATCATGAGCTGCATTGAAAAGCTGCTGAAAAAAATCGTTCCCCGCTCTTTGGATTTGCTTGTCATTCCGTTTGTAACGGTGATGATTACAGGATTTGCTGCACTGTTTATCATGGGGCCTGTTTCTTTATTCATCGGCCGTTTGATGAGTGAAAGCCTGGGCTTTGTTTATCAATATGCGGGACCGGTTGCCGGCCTGTTATTTGGCGGACTTTACTCATTGATCGTCCTGAGTGGCCTGCATCACAGCTTTTATGTGATCGAAGCCTCGCTGCTTGCAGATCCCGAATACGGCGTCAACTTTTTGCTTCCGATCTGGTCGATGGCCAACGTCGCTCAAGGGGGAGCCGGGCTTGCCGCATTTATTAAAACGAAAAACGCCGATATCAAAAAGATTGCGATACCCGCCTCACTTACCGCCTTTCTCGGAATCGTCGAACCCGTGATGTTCGGCGTCAATTTAAAATATCTCAGGCCGTTTATCGGTGCAGCGATCGGCGGCGCGCTTGGCGGTGCATATGTGACCTTCGTCCACGTCGCCGCCAATTCATACGGGCTGACCGGCATTCCGATGATTTCGATCATTTTGCCGCTCGGAACCGCCAATCTCGTTCATTACTTGATCGGTTTTGCGATTGCCGCGGTTTCTGCGTTCGTTGCGACGCTGTGTCTTGGCTTGAAAGAGGAAAAAGAATAATTCCGTTTTCATTACCAAAACAGGGATGAAAGGAAGGCAGCTATGAAAATCAAGAAAATCTTAAATAACAACGCGCTGGTAGTGAAAGACCGTGATGAAGAAAAGATCGTGCTGGGGTCCGGAATCGCCTTTCAGAAAAAGAAAAATGATGTTGTGGACAGGTCTAAAATCGAAAAAATCTTTGTCAAGAAAGATTCAACAGAGTACCGCCAGTTTAAGAATATATTAAAAACGCTTCCGGAGGATCACATTCAGATTGCAGAGGACATCATCTCTCATGCGGAAAAGGAGCTGGGGATTAAAATCCACGAACGGATCCATGTTGCTTTCTCAGACCACCTGTCGTTTGCGATTGAACGCCTCAGCAAAGGAATGGTCATCAAAAATCCGCTGCTTCATGAAGTCAAAGTCCTATATACGAAAGAATTCCAAATCGGACGCTGGGCGAAAGCGCTCATTAAAGAGAAGCTTCACATCGACATCCCCGAGGATGAAGTCGCAAACATCGCTTTACATATACATACCGCCAAAACAAACGCCGGGGATATGACCAAAACGCTCGACCTTACGACAATGATCAGGGATATCATCAGAATCATCGAAAACAGATTGAACATCACGATCAAAGACGAAACGATTTCATATGAAAGGCTTGTCACGCATCTCCGGTTTGCGATTCAGCACGTCGAAGCGGGTGAGACCTTTTATGAACTTGATGCTGACATGATGGACCTGATTAAAAAGAGGTTCAGACAAGCCTTTTTGTGCGCGCGCGAAATCGGGGAATTCGTCAAAAAAGAGTACGGGTTTGAATTTCCGGAAAAGGAATTATGCTATATTTCAATGCATATTCAAAGGTTTTACCAGCGGTCGGTTTAACCTTATGAGAAAACACCGGCAGTCTGTGCCGGTGTTTTTTATTGGACGAGCATGCCTTTAGCGACTGCATCGGCTTTCTCTTTGCCCTTTAACAATTCAGCCAGCTTTAAGGCAAACGGGATCGTTGTCGCAGGCCCGCGGGAGGTAATGATATTCCCGTCTATCACGACGTTTTCATCTGTGACGATGTCCGCTCCTGTAAGCTCCTTCTCAACGCCGGGGTAGCAGGTTGCTTTTTTGCCGCTGACAAGCCCCGTTTTTCCAAGCGTCATCGTCGCGGCGCAAATGGCGGCAACGTATGTTCCGGATGCTGCGGCTTCTTTTAAAGTCTCATGCAGGGCATCATGCTCAAGCATTTTTTTGCTTCCCACGTTTCCTCCCGGCAGAATCAGCATGTCCGCTTCACGAAAGTCGGCGTCGTCAAACATTTTGTCGGCTTCAACGACGATGCCGTGTCCGCCTTTGACGCTTCGTTCTGGATCGAGGGAGACGGTGACGGTTTCCACTTCCGCCCTCCGTAAAATATCAATCGTTGCAATCGCTTCGATTTCTTCAAATCCGTCAATTAAAAAGACATATGCTTTTGTCATGGAATCGACCTCCTTACTCTCCATTCTAACGGCCAAAAAGTTTTTCTGGCAAATCATTCGTAGACAAAACGAGACGCGGGTCTCATTTTGTTTCTTTTTTCGCCCGTCTCTTTGAGAGCCATCTGCGACGGAGCGGCTTTTTTTATGTTGGCACGATTTTTGCTTAATAAAAAGTGAGCGATAAAAGATAGGGAGGTTTTGCATAATGGAAGCGGCATTGACAAAGGAAAAAGCGGAATGGATGTACAAAAAAATGCTCGAAATCCGCAAATTTGAAGACAAGGTGCATGAGCTGTTCGCCCAGGGAATATTGCCGGGATTTGTCCACCTTTATGCTGGGGAAGAAGCGGTGGCGGTCGGCGTCTGCGCCCATTTAAACGACAAAGACAGCATCACGAGCACGCACCGCGGTCACGGGCATTGCATCGCAAAAGGGTGCGACATCAAAGGAATGATGGCTGAGATCTACGGAAAAGCGACAGGGCTTTGCAAGGGCAAGGGAGGATCGATGCACATCGCAGACTTTGACAAAGGAATGCTCGGCGCAAACGGGATTGTCGGCGGCGGTTTTCCGTTGGCCTGCGGGGCTGCTCTTACAGCCAAATATAAAGGTGAGAAAAATGTAAGCGTTTGCTTCTTTGGTGACGGCGCAAACAATCAAGGCACTTTCCACGAAGGGATCAATCTCGCTGCCATCTGGAAGCTGCCTGTTATCTTCGTTGCCGAAAATAACGGCTACGGCGAAGCGACGCCGTTTTCCTACGCGTCGAGCTGCAAAGCGATCGCCGACCGTGCCGCGGGCTACGGAATTCCAGGCGTACAAGTGGATGGAAAAGACGTGATGGCCGTCTATCAAGCGGCCGAAGAGGCGGTAAAACGGGCGAAGAACGGCGAAGGCCCGACGTTAATCGAATGCATCACATATCGCAATTACGGTCATTTTGAAGGGGATGCCCAGCGCTACAAGACGAGCGAAGAAAAACTGGAGCATCAAGAAGAAAAAGATGCGATCTCCATTTTCAGACGCGAATTGCTGGCAAGTCAGAAGCTGACTGAAGAGGAGCTTGACCGGATTGAAACATCTGTCGCAAAAGCGGTAGAGGAAGCGGTCGAGTTCAGCGAAAAAAGCCCGTATCCTGATCAGGCCGAACTGCTGACAGACGTGTATGTTTCCTATTAATCGATTCAAAGGGGGAATTGAAAAATGGCGAGAGTATTAAGCGTGTCAGGCGCGCTCAATGAAGCGATCAAACTGGCGATGAGAAAAGACGCCGATGTTATTTTAATGGGGGAAGACGTCGCCGGCGGAGCGAACGTCGACCACCTGCAGGATGATGAAGCGTGGGGCGGCGTGCTTGGCGTGACAAAGGGGCTCGTTCAGGAATTCGGAAGGGAACGGGTTCTCGATACGCCGATCAGTGAAGCTGGGTATATCGGCGCTGCAATGGCTGCCGCTTCAACGGGTCTCAGGCCGATCGCCGAATTGATGTTCAATGATTTTATCGGCACCTGTTTGGACCAGGTGCTGAACCAAGGTGCGAAGTTCCGCTATATGTTCGGCGGAAAAGCGGAGGTGCCGATAACGATCAGAACAACGCACGGGGCTGGCTTCAGAGCGGCTGCCCAGCATTCGCAAAGCCTGTATGCCCTTTTTACAAGCATTCCGGGGCTGAAGGTGGTCGTACCTTCTGCTCCTTATGATGCCAAAGGCTTGCTGCTTGCGGCGATTGAAGATCAAGATCCCGTCATCTTCTTTGAAGACAAAACATTATACAACATGACCGGTGATGTCCCTGAAGGTTATTACACGCTTCCGATCGGCAAGGCAGACGTGAAGCGGGAAGGTTCTGACGTGACGATCTTCGCCGTCGGCAAACAGGTCAACACGGCTTTAGAAGCAGCAGAACAGCTTGCGGCCCGGGGAATCGAGGCGGAAGTCCTTGATCCGCGCAGCTTGTCGCCGCTTGATGAAGAGGCGATTCTGGCTTCAGTAGAAAAAACAAACCGGCTTGTGATCGTTGATGAAGCGAATCCGAGGTGCGGCATCGCCGCGGATATCGCCTCCCTGGTCGCAGATAAGGGATTTGATTTGCTGGACGCCCCGATCAAAAAGGTGACGGCGCCGCACACACCTGTCCCGTTTTCGCCGCCGCTTGAAGACATCTATCTGCCGACGCCTGACAAGGTAATGAACACCGTTTTGGAGCTTGTTGGAGAGACATCGTCTCAAGGCGTGTGACATTAAGAAAGGAGAGAGAAAACATGGCCGTCGAAGTTGTCATGCCAAAGCTTGGAATGTCAATGAAAGAAGGGATCGTGTCCGCCTGGAATAAAAAAGCCGGGGAAGCCGTTGAAAAAGGAGAAAGCATCGCTAGCATCAACTCTGAAAAGATCGAAATGGACATCGAGTCGCCGGCAAAAGGGACCGTTTTAGAAATTAAAGTGCCTGAAGGAGAAGGTGTGCCGCCGGGAACCGTCATCTGCTGTATCGGCGATGAAAGCGAACAGGCCCCAAAAGAAAAGGGACCGAAACCGGCGGGAGAACGCCTGAAAATTTCTCCAGCCGCCCGTAAAATCGCTGAAGGCGCAAACGTGGACATTCATTCGATACAGGGCACTGGACCGGGCGGAAGGATTACGAAGGCTGATGTTTTAAAGGCGCTTCCTGAAGAGCCGAAAACACAGCCGGCCAAAAAGGATCAGCAGCCTGTAAACACGATGAGGAAGACGATCGCCGCTAGGATGACAGAAAGCCTGCAAAACAGCGCACAGCTTACCATCACGATGAAAGCCGATGTAACCAAACTGACCGCCCTGCAGCATCAACTTAATGAAACGGCCAAAACAAAATATGATACAAAGCTGACGCTGACCGATTTTGCCGCAAGGGCGGCGACGCTTTCGCTATTGGAGCACCCTGAGATGAACAGCTCATATCAAGACGAAAGGCTTTCGATTTATGAACACGTCCATTTAGGAATTGCGGCCGCATTGGACGGCGGTTTGGCGGTTCCCGTCATCCGCCATGCCGAGCGCCTGCCGTTAATTGAACTGGCAAAAAAAATAAAATGGTACGCTGAAAAAGCACGCGAAGGCCGGCTTCTTCACGATGAGATTGAAGGTTCAACTTTTACGATCACAAACCTGGGCGCGTACGGAGTCGAGCATTTCACGCCGATCTTGAATCCGCCTGAGGCGGGGATCCTCGGAATCGGCCGGATGTACGAAGCGCCCGTTTACAAGGAAGGGGAATTGTGCAAAAGCGATATCCTTCCGCTGAGCCTGACGTTTGATCATCGGGCGCTCGACGGGGCGCCGGCCGCGGCGTTTCTGACAACCGTAAAAACGTATTTGGAAAACCCTGCATCGATTCTTTTATAGAAAGAAGGTGAAAACATGACACTCGCCATAATCGGAGGAGGACCGGGAGGATATGTGGCGGCGATTACCGCCGCCCGCCTCGGCAGGGAAGTCATATTGATTGACCGCGGGCCATTGGGAGGAACGTGTCTGAACGAAGGCTGCATCCCGACAAAAGCGCTGCTTGAAAGCGCGGATGTGTATGAAAAAATCAAGGCGGCCAATGAGTTCGGCATTGATCTGCCGCAAGAAGGAGCCGTCATTCGATGGCAGGGCGTTCAGAAGCGAAAAACGGCGATCGTCCAAAAGCTTTTAGGAGGCATCACCTATTTAATGAACAAAAACAGGATCAAGGTGCTGAACGGAAAAGCGTCTTTTCTCTCCGAACGCGACATCCTTGTAGAAGGAGAAGGGCAGAGGGAGGTCGTCAAAGCCGATCAAGCGATCATCGCCTCGGGTTCTGAACCGGCGGAGCTGCCATTCGCCCCTTTTGACGGGAAGTGGATCATCCATAGCGGCGATGCCATGGCGCTTCCGTCCATTCCCGACACGATTTTCATCATCGGAGGAGGCATCATCGGCTGCGAATTCGCAAGCATTTTCAGCAGAATGGGCGCTAAAGTCGTCATCGCTGAGAAAGCCGGGCAGATTCTGCCTGAAGAGGACCCTGACATCGCCGCATTTTTGCGCAGCAAGCTTGAACAATCCGGAGTCGACGTCATGACATCCGTATCTGTTGAACGGCTTGATCACATTCAGAAGAAAGCCTTTTTGAACAATGGAGTAGAAATCGGTGCAGACGTTTGTTTAATCGCGATTGGCCGGAAGCCGAGGGTGTCGGATTTAAACCTTGATCATATCGGAATTCAATATGACAGCAGGGGCATTTACGTTAATCAGCATATGCAAACGAACCTTCCGCATATCTATGCCTGCGGGGATGTGACGGGCGGCGTACAGCTTGCACACGCCGCCTTTCACGAAGGGAAAATCGCCGCTTCCCACGCTTCGGGCAAAGACGTGCAGGCAAGCGGCGAGATCATCCCGCGCTGCATCTATACTTCACCTGAAATCGCCGGCGTCGGGCTGAATGAAAAGAAAGCAAGGGAACGATATGGCGATATTCGGGTGGGAGAGTTTTCGTTTTCCGCAAATGGGAAAGCGCTTATCTTACACGAACCTGTCGGCAAGGTGAAAATCATCACGGAGCCGGAATATAACGAGATCGTCGGCGTATCCATCATCGGGCCGAATGCCACCGAACTGATCGGGCAGGCATCCATTATGATGCATGCCGAGATGACGGCTGACGCAATGGAGAATTTGATCGCCGCACATCCGACTCTTTCAGAAACGATTCACGAAGCATTACTGCAAACCACGGGGCAGGCCGTCCATTGCTGATGCATCTAAAAAAGCAATGTTGAAAGCGCTTTTATAATTCTCTATAATGAGAAAAAAGCCCTTAGGAGAGGATGGAATGAATCCGACGCCCTGCTATTTAAATACGTGGAAGCGCTTCGTTCAGGAGGGGCTGCTTGACGGGTCCCGCCTGAACAAAAGAGTCATGGAATCATGGTACCGCTGTAAAAATGCAAATGTGAATCCGTATTTAGATAAAGGACGGTCGATATTGCAAAAGGATTTGTTCAACGCTCAAAAACAGAAGCATTCCGAATTTTTTGAGGCCGCCCTGCCTTATTTGAAAAAGATCAGCCTTGAATTGGAAGAATCGGAAATGATGGCTCTTCTCATCGATGCGGACGGCTATGTGCTAAGCTTGGCGGGAAGCAAAAGAACGCTTGAAGAAGCAAGAAAAATCAATTTTGTCGAAGGGGTGTGCTGGACAGAAACGGAAGTCGGTACAAACGCAATCGGTACGGCGCTTGAAATCGGCGAGGCCGTCTCGATTAACGGAACAGAGCATTACTCCGTCGCCTCCCATCAATGGAGCTGTTCAGCCGCCCCGATCCGGCATGAGGACGGAACGACCTTAGGCGTCATTGACATTTCCTGTCTCGCTGACAGGCGGCACCCTTTTATGCTCGGCATGGCAGCGACCGTGGCCCATGCCATTGAACGCGAAATCAATGTCCGCTCAAAACGAAAAGAAGTGGAACTCGTCAACCGTTGTCTTGAGATCATCGATTCTGATGAACCGTTTATCGTCTGCAATGATAAAAAAGCGATCGTTTCGGCAAGCAAGCCTGTGCGCGAACGTTTTTCAGACTGGCGCGGCATGAATGTCAATGAATTGCTTAGCCGGGGGTGTTACACCCGCTCGGAACAGAAAATTGTCTCAGACATAAACGGAGAGCCGCTCGGAACCTCAATCTCATTGAGAGAAGCCCCGCAAAAAGAACATACCGGAACATTTATATCCTATTTCAGCTATAGAGGAGCCGCAGGTACAAGCGAGGTATTTCAAAAGGCGCTCAACGAAATGAAAATGGCAGCAAATACGGATGCCAACGTATACATATGGGGGGAAACAGGTTCTGGAAAAGAATTGGCGGCAAGGGCGATCCATGAGGGGAGCGCCAGAAGAAACGGCCCTTTTATTGCCGTAAATTGCGGCGCCATTCCCGAAAGCTTAATGGAAAGCGAACTGTTCGGTTATGCGGAAGGCGCGTTTACCGGGGCGAAACGCCGCGGCTCAAAAGGGAAATTTGAGCAGGCTGACAAAGGAACGATCTTCTTGGATGAAATCGGAGAAATCCCCCATGCGATGCAAGTTGCGCTGTTAAGGATCATCGAGGAGCGGAAGGTCACCCCGATCGGCGGCACTCATGAAATTCCTTTGGACATCAGAATCATTTCTGCAACCCATCGCGATATAACCGAGCTTTTACGAAAAGGGAAGATTCGCAAAGATTTGTACTACCGCCTTCATGTCTACCCCGTCAACATTCCGCCGCTGAGGGAACGGAAAGAAGATATTCCCGATTTGTTCACCCATTACAAAAAGAAGCATCAGTGGAATGCCGAATGTCCTGATCATTTTTTTCGGCGGCTTGAAGCATACCATTGGCCTGGAAACATTCGTGAACTTTTCAATGTTTTTGAACGTCTGAGAGTGTTGTTTCCTTCCGGAGGAATGATCTGCGAGGCCGATTATGAACCGGTCCTGAGCGCGCTTGACTGGCAAAGCTCAGAACCGCCTGCCGCAGATCGCTGTTCAAGCGCGCCGCTTACATTCAGGGAGCATATCCAAAAACATATGATGATGGAGGCTTTGCAAAAAACGAAAGGCAATGTGACAAAGGCCGCAAAGCTGGCAGGCATTCCGAGAAGCACGTTCTACAAGCGCCTGCAAAAGTATAATTTATAGCTATCCTCTCGGCGCCCAAAGCATGATGCATACACCCGCTAAACAGATGACAGCCCCGACCCAGTCATAGAGGTCAGGGGTTTTTTTGTCGACCCACCAGCCCCACAGAACGGCAAGAATGATAAACACACCTCCGTAGGCGGCATACACGCGGCCGAATGACGGGAACTTCTGCAACGTTGGGATGATCCCGTAGGCGATTAAAATCAGGCTTCCGCAAATTCCGTACCAAGCCGGCTTGGACTCCCTCAACCACAGCCAAACAAGATAGCCCCCGCCGATTTCAGCCAAACCCGCGAGCAGAAATAATAGCAGTGCAATCAGCATAAACGAAACACTCCAATTACGATGTCTTACACTGATTGTACAATAATCCCATGGGAAATTTCCCGCTTTCCGTGAAAATAAACAGAACACGATTATAGGAACTGTCTGCCCCAAACCTGTTGGATGCCGATGTAAAGCGTGATATAAGTAACATGTAAACGCTTATAAGGGGGCAATAAAATGAACAAATCGTATTCGATCGTCATAGCCGGAGGAGGAAGCACTTTTACCCCGGGAATCGTTTTGATGCTGCTGGACAATCTTGATGACTTTCCGATCTCCCGCCTGAAGCTTTACGATAATGACGAGGAGCGCCAAAACAAAATCGCAGGCGCCTGTGAAGTGTTGATTAAAGAAAGGGCGCCTCATATTGAATTTTTGGCGACGACTGATCCGAAAGAAGCGTTTTCTGAGGTCGATTTTGTGATGGCTCATATCAGGGTCGGAAAATATGCGATGAGGGAGCTCGACGAAAAAATCCCTCTGAAATACGGAGTTGTCGGCCAGGAAACGTGCGGACCGGGAGGAATCGCCTATGGAATGAGATCCATCGGCGGCGTTCTCGAGCTGATCGATTATATGGAGACCTATTCTCCTGATGCGTGGATGCTCAACTATTCCAATCCGGCTGCCATTGTCGCCGAGGCGACGAGAAGGCTGCGCCCGACTTCAAAAGTGCTGAACATATGCGATATGCCGATCGGCATTGAAGACAGAATGGCCCAAATCCTTGGATTATCTTCCCGGAAAGAAATGGTCGTCCGTTATTACGGCCTCAATCATTTTGGCTGGTGGACGTCAATCTGTGACAAGGCCGGAAACGATCTGATGCCGGCGATCAAGGAACACGTCGGGAAGTTCGGCTACATTCCGAAAAACGAACAAGAACAAGCAGAAGCAAGCTGGAATGATACCTTCAAAAAGGCCCGTGAAGTCTACCAGCTTGATCCGGATACGCTGCCAAACACATATTTGCAATATTATTTCTACCCGGATGATATGGTGAAAAAATCGAATCCCGATTTTACCCGGGCGAACGAAGTCATGGAGGGCAGGGAAAAATTCATTTTCGGCGAATGCGAAAAAATCGTCAGGGCGCAATCGTCTGCAGACAGCCAAATCAAAATTGATGACCATGCTTCATATATCGTCGACCTTGCCCGTGCGCTCGCATATAATACGGGGGAACGGATGCTGTTAATCGTTGAAAACAACGGCACGATCGAAAACTTTGATCCAACGGCGATGGTTGAGGTACCGTGCATCGTCGGCAAAAACGGGCCTGAGCCGATCACGGTCGGCCGGATTCCGCAGTTCCAAAAAGGACTGATGGAGCAGCAGGTATCCGTTGAAAAGCTGGTTGTCGAAGCGTGGATTGAAAAGTCGTATCAAAAACTGTGGCAGGCGCTGACGTTGTCTAAGACGGTTCCAAACGCACGAACGGCAAAGCTCATTTTAGACGACCTGGTTGAAGCAAACAAAGATTACTGGCCGCCGCTGGCAGAGAAAAACCTTCAGCCGTCATAAAGGACGTCGCGTTTTACATGCCAACCGGCAGTTGATTCATTGCTTGGCATAACCCCCATTTTTTCTCGTATTTTATATAATAAAAATAGAGAAAAAATGGGGTGAACATGATGCAATTGGAAGAATTGATGAACAAGCATTATAAAAAACTAAATGAAAATGATTTTCATATTTTGAAATATATTTTGAATCATCAGGATACCTGCTACAAGCTAGGCATAAATGAACTGGCTAAAAAGTGCAATGTATCACGCACTTCTATTTTAAGGCTTTCTCAAAAGCTTGATTTCAGCGGATACAGCGAATTTCGGGTGTTTTTGAAATGGGAGGCGGAGAAGCGGGCGGAAGAGCGGGATGAATGCCGTTCTTTCGAAGGGCTGATGAGGGATATGGAAGCCAGCATGAAATATTTAAAAAATACGGATATGCGGAAGATGTGCAAACTGATTGACGAAGCAGACCGTATTTTTGTGTACGGCTCCGGCACGGCCCAAACTTCCTGCGCTTGTGAGCTGCAGCGCATGTTTATACCCCGGCACAGGTATTTGATGGTCATCAAAGATCAAATCGAATTCGAAATGATGATGTCTGATTTTACCGATCAAGATCTTATCATCATCATTTCGCTGTCCGGGGAAACCCCGTCTCTGATTCCGCAAGCCCAAACGCTCTCTGCCAAAGGGATTCCGTTTATTTCCCTGACCAACCTGAAAAATAATTTACTCGCTCAATTGACGCCGTACAACCTCTATGCGACGAGCCAGCCTGTAACGATTTCTTCTCATACAGAACTGACGGCGTTTGCTCCTTTTTTTCTCGTCGGGGAAGCGTTGTTTCGCAGTTATATCGATTACACTGAAGAAAAGAACCGGACCGAAAAAAATCATGTTTAACAAACAAGGGGGGGTTACATTGATGCAAAAAGTGCAGCGATTCGGCAGCGCCATGTTTGTTCCGGTCTTGTTATTTGCGTTTGCGGGAATCGTCGTGGGACTGAGCACTTTATTTAAAAACGAGCAGCTGATGGGAGCGATCGCCCGGCCTGACACCTTTTGGTATCAATGCTGGTATATCATTGAGGAAGGGGGCTGGACCGTATTTAGGCAGATGCCGCTGTTGTTCGCGGTCGGCATTCCGATCGCACTCGCGAAAAAAGCTCAGGCGCGCGCATGTTTGGAAACGCTTACTACCTATTTGACCTTTAACTACTTTATCAGCGCCATCCTCACCGTTTGGGGCGATTTTTTCGGCGTAGACATGAGCCAGGAAGCCGGGGGAACCAGCGGACTTGCAGAAATTGCAGGCATCAAAACCCTTGACACAAACATCATTGGCGCGATTTTGATTTCTTCTATTGTCGTGTATATCCACAACCGCTACTTTGATAAAAAGCTGCCCGACTTTCTGGGGATTTTTCAAGGTTCTTCATTTGTCGTGATCATCTCGTTTGCCGTCATGCTGCCGGTCGCTTTGGCAACAGCGTACATTTGGCCGATGGTTCAAGGCGGTATTGCATCATTGCAAACGTTTCTCGTGGGGTCGGGCGCATTTGGCGTATGGGTCTACACATTTCTTGAAAGGGTCTTGATTCCGACGGGGCTTCATCATTTCATATACACGCCGTTTGTTTTCGGACCGGCCGTTGTTGAAGGCGGGATTGTCACCTATTGGGCCCAGCACCTCGGGGAGTTTTCAGCCAGTGCGCAGCCGCTGAAGGAGCTGTTTCCGCAGGGCGGGTTTGCGCTTCACGGAAACTCCAAGATCTTCGGAATTCTTGGAATCGCACTTGCCATTTATGTGACAGCCAAAAAGGAAAAGAAAAAAATCGTAGCCGGCTTGTTGATTCCGATTACCTTGACGGCCATGATAGCCGGGATCACAGAACCGATTGAGTTTACCTTTTTATTCATCTCGCCTTTGCTGTTTTTGGTCCACAGCCTTTTAGCGGCTACAATGGCGACATTGATGTATGCTTGCGGAGTTGTCGGGAATATGGGCGGAGGTTTAATCGAAATCTTGACGCTCAACTGGATACCGCTCTTTCATTCGCATGGCAGCACTTATCTGTTTCAAATATTGATCGGCCTTTCCTTCTCAGTCATTTATTTCTTTGTATTCAGATTCCTGATTTTAAGAATGGACATCGCAACACCGGGGCGGGAAAAAGGTGAACAGCAGGAAACGAAGTTTTATACAAAACAAGATTTCAAGGCGAAGAAGCATTCAGAAAAAGAGGTTTCAGCGGGCAGGGAACACGAAGAAGATCAAGCGGTTCTTTGTATTCGCGCCCTCGGCGGAAAAGATAACATCGCGGAAGTGACGAATTGTGCGACACGTTTGAGGGTCAGCGTCTATGACGAATCAAAAGTGCAGCCGGACAACGAATTTAAAGCGCTGGGCGCCCACGGTGTGGTCAGGAACGGCAAAGCTTTGCAGATCATCATCGGCCTTTCGGTTCCTCAGGTAAGGGAAAGGGTGGAGAAGCTGCTGGACAGCTAAAAAAGAGCATGCTGCCTTTAAACATTTTGAGACAAGGCAGCTTTTTTATATGCCCGGTTTTAAGCATTAAACTTCAGTTTTTCTATATCGCGCTTACTGGCCGCAATTTCCTTTGTCATCTCATTCAGGTTGTGATCGAAAAACGCGGTTCTTTGAAATAATTTATCGAACTTCTTTCCTGTATCAAGCTTAAAAGCGGACAGTTCTGCCTGGGTTTTCTCCTGCGCTTCTTTAAGCGCCCCGAGCATAGTAAAGACCTCGGTTTTAAAGTGATCAAAATGTTTTTGATGTGCCAGGGTTTTCACTTTAAAAGATGTAAATTCTTTTTTAAACGATGTGAGGTCTTTTTTGAGAGTGCTCATTTCGTCTTTAAGAGAAGTAAAAGCTTTTTTTAAGAAGGCGACCTCACCCTTAACAGAAGCCAGATCTTTTTTAATAAAGCTGACTTCGTCTTTAATTAAGATGAGTTCCTTTTTAAAAGGGTGAAGCTCTTCTCTGAATATGGTCCTGATGGTTTGTTCGAGTGTTGCGCTCATGTTTTCGCCTCCTTTCCGCCCTTTCACTATACCATGGATTGAAGTGCTGCAAAGGAGGGGAAAGGGAAGTTTTGCCGTTTGAAAACGTATAATTGACTATAGGAAAAACTGAACTGCAGCAAACAAAAAAGGCAATGCCCTGTCGGCATGCCTTTTTTAATGATTTTTTTCCTGAAGGTCTTCGATTTCGATCCATTTCTGCGACCAGTCTTCGATTCCTCTTAGCACGGGTTCAAGCGCTTGTCCTTTTTCGGTCAGGGAGTACTCTATCCGTACGGGGGTTTCGGGGTAAACGTGGCGATGGATGATACCTTCATGTTCAAGTTCTTTTAATCTTTCGGATAACAGCCTTCCGCTGATGGGAAGGGATGATTCTATATGACAAAACCGCTGCGGGCCGTTTAGAAGCTGGTGAATGATCAATCCGTTCCAGCGCTGACTTATCATTTTCATTCCTTTTTCAAATTTGGGACATAAAGATGATAGGCTCATGTTCCTCACCTCTCTAGGTATATTATAGCGATTTTCGAATAAATGAGCAAAGATCAGGAAATGTCTTGACGTAAGTATGTTATTTATATATACTAACTTACACAAAGTAAGTAACGAACGAAAAAAGGAGGATATTATTGTCATATCTGATGAGATGTTAATAGATTGATAGGATGGATGTTTGCCGGTGTTCAAGATTGCGGACTTAAAATAAAACCAAAAAGGAGATTATGATGAATAAAAAATACGAAATTGGTGCATTAATATTACGTCTAATTACAGGTTTTACGTTTTTCCTTCACGGATTGTCAAAGTTTCAAGGGGGAATTGAAAACACCGTCGGATTTTTCAGCAGTGTCGGGATTCCGGGCTTTCTTGCTTATATCGTAGCGATCATCGAGCTGGCGGGAGGAGCCTTGATGATCCTTGGTCTTGGTACCCGGATTATCGGAGTTTTATTTGCCGTTGTCATGCTTGGAGCTATTTTCACAGTAAAGCTTTCCGCCGGGTTCATGGGAACTGACGGAGGCGCGGGCTATGAATTTGATGTCGCGCTTCTTGCAATGTCCGTTTCCCTTGCATTGAGCGGAAGCAGCATGCTGTCTTTCGACAGCTTGTTTCGCGCCAAACGGCAAGAAGATTTGTCTGAGAAATTGTCTTAAGAAAACAGCGCCGGAAAAGGAGGAAATGATAATGACTAAGCAGATACATCCGCATACAGAACTGGGCCATGTCAAGCTAAAGGTCAGCAATCTCGAAAGGTCCATCTCCTTTTACCGGGACGTGATCGGCTTACAAGTGTTAAAACGGAATGACAAGACGGCGGAGTTCACCGCCGACGGAATGCATCCGCTGCTTTTGATCGAAGAGATCCCAAATGCGGTGGTGCTCCCTGAAAGGTCTGCCGCGGGTCTTTATCATTTTGCTATTTTGCTGCCAAACCGCAAAGAGCTGGGCTTGGCTTTGAAAAACTTGCTTAGCTCAGGCGTTGAAATCGGCCAGGGGGATCACCTCGTCAGCGAGGCGCTGTATTTGTCAGATCCGGATCAAAACGGGATTGAAGTCTACAGGGACCGGCCGCGTGAAGGATGGAAGCGCGATGATGAGGGCAATTATGTGATGGGAACGGAGCCCGTTGATATAGCGGGGCTTCTGGAAGAAGCCGGTGACCGGGAATGGAAGGGGCTTCCCCCTGAAACAAAAATCGGCCATGTTCATTTTCACGTGAGGGACTTGAAAGAGGCAAGAGAGTTCTACCATTCTGTGCTCGGATTCGGCATAGCCGGGGATTATCGGTTCATGTCAGCGCTTTTTGTCTCTGCGGGCGGCTATCACCACCATATCGGATTAAATGTGTGGGCCGGGCAGGGTGCTCCTTTTGCTCCGGCTGAAGCCGCCGGCATGGCTTATTATACGGTCCTTCTGCCGAATCAGGCCGAGCTTGAAAACACCCTTGATAAACTGAAAAGCTCAGGGCATGCGCCCCGCCGAAAAGAGGGCGCATGGTTTGTGAAAGATCCGGCTTCAGGAGTCGATATCAGATTAACCGTTAAGTAAAGATGAAACAATTCGTTTCATCTTTTTTTATGCCGTAAACAATGACAAATACAGCAAAGAATGAGACAAAACAGACATCAATAACAAAGATTCGCGGTCAGGAGCTGTGCTAACATAAATGTACCAAATGCTTTTATTTGGAAAAATAAAAGGGGTGAGGATTGGTGGCAAAGCATCTGACCGGGAGCTTGCAGCAGCGGGCTGTCTGGAATCCCAACATCGGGAATGGGCGTTTTCGCAATCCTGTTCTGTTTATGGATTATTCAGATCCTGACATCGTGAGAAAAGGCAGCGATTTTTTTATGGCGGCTTCAAGTTTTTCTTGTTTTCCAGGTATTCCGATTTTGCATTCCCGTGATTTGGTGAATTGGAACATTATAGGCCATGTGTTTGATCAGCTTCCATTTGAAGTCTATAAAGAGCCGGCGCACGGAAGAGGGGCATGGGCGCCGAGCATTCGATACCATAACGGCGCTTTTTGGGTATACTTCGCCACCCCTGACGAAGGGATTTTTATGAGCAAAACAAAGGATCCGTTCCGCGGTTGGGAGCCTTTGGTTCATGTGAAAAAAACGAAGGGATGGATCGATCCGTGCCCGTTTTGGGATGATGACGGCCAAGCCTATTTGATACACGCTTATGCAAACAGCCGAATCGGCATTAAAAGCAAGCTGAACCTGTGCAGAATGAAAAACGACGGAACGGCTTTAATAGACGACGGAAAAATCGTGTTTGACGGGGCGCTGAACCATCCGACAATCGAGGGGCCGAAGCTGTATGAGCGGGCCGGACTTTATTATATTTTCGCCCCGGCCGGCGGGGTGAAGGAAGGGTGGCAGACGGTTCTCCGCAGCAGGAGCATCTATGGTCCGTACGAAGACCGAATCGTCCTTCATCAAGGGAGCACGGACATTAACGGACCGCATCAGGGCGGGCTTGTCGATCTTGATTCAGGCGAATCGTGGTTTCTCCATTTTCAAGACCGCGCCGCATTCGGCAGGATCGTCCACCTTCAGCCTGTCAGCTGGGAAGACGGCTGGCCGCGGGTCGGGGAAGATATCGACAATGACGGCATCGGCGAGCCCGTTTTGGAGTGGGAGAAGCCGAACACGGAAAGCGAAGATGTACTTGAGCCCCATTGTCAAACAAGCGACGATTTTTCTTCAAAAAGCCTTGCCCTTCAATGGCAATGGCAGGCCAATCCAAAACGGGAGTGGTACTCTCTCCATGCCAGGCCGGGACACCTGCGCCTGTACAGCCGCCGATTGCCTGACCGATGGAAACTCGGCAGCATGCCGAACGTCATCATGCAGAAATTTCCGGGGCCAAGATTTACGGCGACGGCCAAACTGTCGTTATTCGCTTTATCAGAAACAATCCGCGCCGGGCTCGCCGTCATGGGAAAAGAGTATGCCTATCTCGCTTTTTCCAAATCTGAAAAAAGCGGGCATGTCATCGCTTTTTATAAAGGCAGCATTGCAGATGGAGCAGAGGATATCAAAACGGAAGAGCACGAGGTTTCCGAAAGCACGGTTTATCTCAGGGTGACAGCCGACGAAAAAGCGGTATGCCGATTCAGCTACAGCTTTGACGAGAGGCATTTCACGGCGATAGGCGAGGCATTTCAAGCCCTCCCCGGATTCTGGATCGGCGCCAAGGTGGGAATGTTTTGCGCAGATGCCGGAACAGCCGGGCCTGAGGGTTATGGCGATATCGATTGGTTTATCGTTGAACAGAAGGGAGCCTGCCGGAATGAAGGATAACAGGACGTATACAAATCCTGTACTGACAGGTTTTCATCCTGATCCGTCGATTATCAGGGTCGGCGACGACTACTATATGGCGAACGCCACCTTTCAGTATTTTCCGGCGATTGCGATTTCTCATTCTAAAGATTTGGTGCATTGGCGCATCATCGGCCACGGCATTACCGAAGGTTTGGACCTTTCTGATATTAAAGATTCCCACGGCATATGGGCGCCCGATTTATCGTATCATGACGGGACCTTCTACATTTTCGCGACTTTCAGGCTGAACGGGCCGACTATGATCAACGGAAAAAAGCTGATCCGCAGGCAGATCATGATCAAGTCAGACCGTCCGGAAGGCCCTTATACAAAGCCGGTATTCATCGATGAAGGCAGCGGTATCGATCCTTCCCATTTTGTCGATGATGACGGAAAACACTATATGCTGCTTAGTCCGGCATGCACGCTTTTTCCGCTAAATGACGAATGTACAGAAATCACAGGCGCGCCGTCGCTGATTTGGGAAGGGACGGGCAGAAGGGCGCCGGAAGGGCCCCATCTCCTCAAAACAAATGGATACTATTATGCCATTTTGGCTGAAGGAGGAACAGGCTATTCCCATTCGATCACGATCGCGCGCTCCAAGCATTTATACGGTCCATATGAGCCGTGTCCGCATAATCCGATTTTGACGCAAGCAAATCCCGATGCCCTTTTGCAGCGGGCAGGCCACGGCAAGCTCGTCAAAACGCAAAACGGCGAATGGTGGGCGGTATACCTGTGCGGCCGACCGAATGAAGGTAACTTCACAACCGTCGGCAGAGAAACCGCCTTGGACCCCGTGCAATGGGGAGAAGACGATTGGTTTGTCATCAACAATTTACGCGGTCCGAGCACGATCCAGGCTGCCCCGAACCTTCCGGAAGTCAAATGGGAGGAAAAGGATTTCGATGATTTTCTTGATGATTCGCTTGATTTACAGTGGCAGTTTGTCAGGAATCCAGACCATTCCGGCTGGTCTTTAACAGAAAAGCCGGGTTTTCTCAGGCTCTGGACAGGTGATGCTGATCTACGCGAAATAAAAGCGAAAAATACGATCGTCAGAAGGGAAAAACACCACCAGTACAGCGCTGTGCTGAAGCTCTGCTTTGCGCCGTCGAAAAACGGGGAACAGGCGGGGCTCACCTGTTATTACAGCACGAATAACTACTTGAAATGCTGCCTCATTTACGAGGACCGTTTGAAGGTCAAAGTGATTGAAAACCGAAACGGCGTTCAGAAAACGCTGGGCGAAAAAAACGTCAAGGAAGGGCCGATATATGTAAAAGCCGTCATCAATAAACAGACGAGGAATTTTTACTACAGCTATGAAGAAAAGCATTGGCACCATGCAGGCGGCACGGAAGACGCCACCTTTTTAAGCGATGAAGGCGCCCGCGATGAAAAAGGCCATACGGGGACAATGGTCGGGATGTATGCGAATAACGGCGGAAGCAAAAGGAGGATACCCGCTGACTTTGACTGGTTCCGCTATACGGCTTTTTAATAATCTCTGCTCTTTTTCCGGTACTGCAGCGGCGGGATGCCGACGATGTCTTTAAATACCTTGTTGAAGTGGCTGATATGCTTGAAACCGGTTTTTTCGGCTATGCTCAACATCTTCTCATCCGTATCGCGAAGGTATTTTTTCGCCTCCCGGATTCTGATGTGCCGGATATATTCATGAAGATGAAAGCCCGTGACCTTTTTAAACGCCCTGCTTAAATAGGAAGGGCTGATGTAAAACCGTTGTGCCAATCCGTTCAGCGTAATCGTTTCATGAAAGCGCCCGTTGATGTATGATGCGATTTCCGATATTTTTTCGTGCATCGGATGAAGCTTCGGCTCATCTTTTTGGCCGCCGCTTTTGAGGGAGCGGTAAATGCTGAACAGCAATTGAAACAATAAAGCCCTGATGACATCCTCATACCCGTCTTTCTTGAGCCTGCACTCCCGTTTCATGTCCAAAAGAAGCTGTTCGACAGATGTTTGTTCTCTCAGCGGAAACGAGATGCAGTTTGTATGCTCAGGAAACGGAAGCAGCCGGTGTTTGCTGCATGCGAGAAGCGGTTTGATGAAATCGTGGGAAAAATTGACCGAAATCCGCTCGAATTCCTGAACTTCCGTACTTGACGTTCTGTGCACGTCATGGGGATTGATGAAGATCATACTGCCTTTTTCGGCGGTATGTACCTTTTGGTTAATAAAATAGGTTCGTTCGCCGTTCAGCAAATAATACAATTCATAGCCTTCATGGCCATGCGGTTTATTCATTTCGGTAAAACCTTTTCTTTGCATGTACTGAATCGAAAAAGAACGCTCATCAATGTAATATTTGGGGTGAAGCATGGCGGACATTTCTCCTTTTTGAAAGCGTTATCTTTTTAGGAACGGGAGGGACAGCATGTACAGATTGTTTTGTTTAATGTTGTTGTTCGTATTTACAGCCGGCTGCGCAAATGATGAAAAAGCGGCGACAGTAGAGGGGGCTGCGCTTACAATCGACTGGCTGGTTCCGCTTCATACCCCGCAGCCGCCGAAAGGCGAAGCGCTTGCTGTGATTGAAGAAAAGACGAATACGAAGCTTGACCTCATTTGGGTTCCGGACTCGACAAAGGAAGAACGCCTCAGTGCTGTGCTTGCCGGCGGGAACATGCCTAAAATCATCACGCTGCCGGACCTTGACGACTCCGCAGCCGTAAATGCTTTGCGATCGGGAATGTTTTGGGAAATCGGTCCGTTTTTGAAAGACTATCCGAATTTAAAAAAATTGGATAAAACCATTTTAAAAAATATCTCGATTGATGGCAAAGTTTACGGGATTTATAGAGAACGGCCGCTGGCGAGACAGGGCGTCGTCATCCGCAAAGACTGGCTCGACAATCTCGGGCTGGACACGCCGGAGACGGCGGAGGATCTATACAGCATTGCCAAAGCGTTCACAGAACAGGATCCTGACCAAAATGGCAAGGACGATACGATCGGCCTTGCGGACCGCAATGATTTGGAATTCGGGGCTTTTAAAACGGCGGCATCGTATTTCGGGGCCCCGAATAAATGGGGACAGACCCAAGACGGCAACTTGTTTCCCGATTTTCAAAGCGGCGCATACTTGGAAGCGATGAAGTGGATGAGAAGAATTTACGACGAAGGGCTGATGAATCGGGATTTTGCGGTGACAAGCAAAACACAGCAGCAGGACTTGGTGATCCAGGGAAAAGCGGGAATATATATCGGAACGATGAGCGATGCGATGAATTTGCGCGATCAAGGCTTGAGCTGAATTCTGACTTTGAGCTTGATATCGCAAACCGCATCAAAGGCCCGGACGGCAAGGAGCAAACATGGGCGCTCGGCGGCCACGGCGGCCTCTTTGCCATTTCAAAGTCAAGCGTCAAAACGGAAAAAGGGGTTAAACAGATCCTTGCGTTTTTTGACCGAATCGCTGAAGAGGATCTTAACAATTTAATGCTATACGGCATTGAAGGCGTTCACTATGAAAAAAAGGGAGATCAACACTACGTTCGAAAACACGAAAACTATCATCGGTGGGAGGCGGACATTCAGCCGCTGCAGCAGCTGATCGGCGTGAACAAGCAGGCCTTGAAAAGCGCCGAAGACCCGCTGCGCGCCAAACAAGAGAAGCTGGAAAAAGACAACAGGGAGATTGCTGTTCTCAATCCGGCTGAGCCATTGTACTCCGCAACGCAAATGGACAGAGGGACGGAATTAAAAAAGATCATCGATGATGCGACATTTCGATTTATTCTTGGTGAAATTGACGATAAAGGCTTTGAGGAAGCCGTCAAGAAATGGGAAAGCCAAGGCGGAAAAAAGATCATCGAAGAGTTAAATGAAGATGCCAAAAAATCATAAAAGCCCCTGGGAAAGGGGCTCTCCATCACCGGACTTGAAGAACGGATGTTAAATAGTGCTTCAATGCTTCGATCTGTCCCAGTGCATCGGCTTCAGCCTTTCCTAAATAAATCGTCTGCATGACGATGGCGTCATTCATGTTCATGAAAAACTTTGTAATCGTTTCGACCGGCTGAAGCGGATCAAATTCGCCATTGTCTGCGCCTTTCTGCAAAAGCCCGGTGAAATGAGCGGCAAACGTTTCATACCTTTTGATAAGGTACGTTTTCCGTGAACCGTTCCGCCAGCTTGTAAAGAAATATTCAAATTGGACGGCTGCAAACGAATCCGCAATCTCATCCAGCCCTTCTTTAAAATCATCGATATACGAGAGAATGATGCTCCATACGCTTTCATCAGACCTTGAGCGTTCCTGCAAATCTTTCAAAAAAACGTCAAGATGCTTTTCAATGATGTGTTTGAACATGTCTTCGGTGCTTGAAAAATAAAGATACACGCCCCCGCGGCTGAAGCCTGATTCTTCAACGACGTCTTTCATCGTCGTCATCTCAAAGCCTTTACGCTTAAACACACGTTCCGCAGCTTTTAAAATCTCAGCCTTCCGTCTGTCTTTCTGTTCCTGTGTGATTTTCGGTGACAATCGTTGTCCCCCTTCCTTTGGATAACATGATAACCGCCGCCCCCAGGACTGCCAGCAGGCTTCCGGAGAAGATGAATGCGTTTTTGACGCCGGCCCATTCTGCAAGAAGGCCTCCGCAGCCCATTCCCGCCACAGACCCAAAAGTGGTCGCGCTTTGTATGGTCCCGAAGATGCGCCCGGTGTATGAAGCCGGAACGGTTTGCTGGGCGAGGATATGAAAAGGAATGTATACGAGGGAAAATCCAGCCCCTGCAAAGAAAAAAACGGTTAAAAATAACACGTGCAGCCATTCGCCGGCGAGACCGGCGATAAACGGTGCGCTTCCGATCGAAATCCCGAGCATCATCGAGCCGCCGATAAAAAAGCGTAAAAACGACCGGATCACAATTTTGCCGAGGAAAGCAGTCGTTAAAAGCATTCCTGCCCCGCTTGCCGACATACAAGTTCCGATCAATTCGGCAGGGGCCCCCGGGAGCTCCCGAACGAGCACGACGATTTGTGAATCCGCGATTTGCAGCACCAATATGACAAAGAAGGATACAGTCAAGCCGGTGAAAAGCAATCGGTTTTTCTGAATGAAGACGATCCCTTGTGTAAAATCCTCAATCAGCCGGACGGGGGATTTCAGCCTGCCCGATCTTCGCTCAAGATAGGGATCTTTCGGCAAAGCGAAAAGGAGAAGGCCTGACAGGAGAAACAATGCCGCATTGACGTAAAAGGAGACATGGATGCTAAAGGCTGCGATCAATCCCCCAGCTATCGCAGGCCCGATGATTTTGCTCCCGTTATCGATCATTCCGCTGACAGAAACGGCTTTCTGCATGTGCGGTTCAGAAACGATTTCTTTTAATTTACCATTTTTAGCAGGAACGAAAAAAGAAGAAAATGAGCTTAGAAGAAATAATAAGACGTAAAGGCTCCATATTGATTCGGCAAATAACATCAAAAAAGCCGTGCACGACCGTCCGATTTCAGAGGTGATCATGATCGTTTTCCGATTATAGCGATCTGCCAGCACCCCCGCGAACGGCGTGATGCCGATCACAGGAACGGCAAAACACATCATCAATGCCGACATTTCCAAAGGAGACGCCTGAAATTGAAACCCGGCCAAACTTAAAACCGCCAATACCTGAATCCAATCGCCAAAGCTTGAAAGAATTTGAGACCCCATCAGTATGAAGAAAGGTCTGTTCAGAGCCAATCTGTTTTCAGCGTTCATATGTCCTCCTTACAAAAACGACACATGTGTCGTTTTTGTTCTATTTTACCAAACGCTTTATGGAAAAACATCAGTTTTTTGGAATATAGGGTCAATTTCTTTAAAACATGTTAAATAAACAATATAATTCCATAAAGAAGAACATAAAGGAGGAACTTAAGATGGAGGTTGCCGTCATATACGCACATCCCAATCCAAACAGTTTTAACGGAGCGATTTTGAACGAGGTGAAAAAAGCGCTTGAGGACGGAAACCATTCTTATACGGTCATCGATCTGTACAAAGAGCGTTTTGACCCGGTCCTTGTATTCAATGAAAAGAAACGGCGGTCTGACATGAAGGACGACCCTGAAACGGCGGAATACCGGAAGATTATGAAAAACGCAGATCACCTCATCTTGATTTACCCGTTGTGGTGGGGCGGAATGCCGGCGATTTTAAAAGGGTTCATCGATCGAGTATTTGTCGCCGGTGAAGCCTATACTTATGAAGGAAAGCTGCCGAAAGGACTGCTTAAGGCGCGCACGGCTTCGGTTTATTACACGGCTGACGCACCCGGCTGGTATCTGCGGTTTTGGCGGCGGGATGCCGATTGGATTACCGTAAAAGACAACATCTTGAAATTTTGCGGCGTTCGGCGTGTCAGACGTTTTTTATTTCCGCAAGTGAAAGACAGCACAGTTGAAAAACGAAAAAAATGGCTTGATCGCATATATCGGTCGGCAGCCTTTTCATCTAAAGGGGGATGATGATGGAAAAGCATACGAAATGGCTTGATTGGGCCAAGGAAATACAGGCGCTTTCACAAGCCGGGCTCACGTATACAAAAGACGATTTTGACAAGGAGCGCTTTCTGCGTCTTCGCGAGATCAGCTGCGAAATCATCGCTGAGTACACAGAGGCCGATTTTTCGAAAGTAAAAAAGCTGTTTGCCGGCGAATCAGGTTACCAAACGCCAAAAGTAGATGTCCGCGCCGTCATATTCAAAGCGGATCGCCTCCTACTCGTACAGGAAAAAGCGGACGGCAAATGGGCGCTTCCCGGCGGATGGGCAGATATCGGCCTGACGCCGAAGGAGACCGCCGTTAAAGAAGTGTTTGAAGAAACAGGCTTTAAGGCTGAAGCCGGAAAACTTTTGGCCGTCATGGATAAAAAACGCCACAACCATCCGCCTTCAGCTTACCATGTCTACAAAATGTTTATCGCCTGTGATATTGTTGGAGGGAAGGCAGCCGCGGGAACGGAAACGAAAAACCTCGGTTTTTTCTCATTGGAAGATCTGCCTGACTTATCAGAAGCAAGAAATACGTACGCTCAGATCAAATTTCTTTTTCAAGAAAAAAACGGTTCCGATCAGGTGTACTGTGACTAAAAGGGGGCAATTTCACTGGAAGATTTAAGATATCCAATCGGAACATTTCAAGCTCCGCACCAAGCGGATAAACAAGAGCGCGCTGATTTGATCAGAGCACTGAAACAAGCGCCCGCTATGCTGAAGGAAGCCGTATCAGGTCTGAATGACACGCAGCTTGATACGCCTTACCGAACGGGAGGATGGACGGTTCGCCAAGTCGTCTTCCATGTAGCCGACAGCCATTTGAACGGTTATATTCGCTGCAAGCTGGCACTGACAGAGGAAACGCCGCTCATTCGGCCGTACGATGAGCAAAAATGGGCGGGACTGGCCGATTCCCTTACATTCGATCCACAATTGGCAATAGAGCTTTTAGAGCCGCTTCACAACCGCTGGGCAGCTCTATTTGAAGCGCTGACAGATGCGGATTACGAAAAAGCGTATTTACACCCGGACACCGGGGAGGAGATCAGCCTCCATCATGCGCTTGCCCTTTATGTTTGGCATTCGAAACACCATACTGCCCATATCACGTCGCTTCGGGAATGAACGGGGTGGATCTAGCAATGGAACGCGCACTCGGCGCGTTTTTTTGCTTGACTGTCTGATTTCCCGGCGGGTTGTTAAAACTGTGAAAAGAAGATGTTTTAAAATAAGAAGACGAGGGAATTGATTGAAACGTACGATAGAGAGAAGAGGTATTCATGAAAAAAAATGCGCTTTCTGTCTTAAGAATCATATTGCCGGCAGCCGTACTTCTGCTGGTCGTTTATCAGGCCAGAAAAGAGCTCGCCGGGCTGTCCGTCAAAGAGACCTTTCTGATTATAAACAATGTCGAAAGAAGCAATCTGTTCATATTGGTTTTTATCGGCCTTATGGCCGTTCTTGCCATGTCTTTATACGATTTTGTGCTAGTCCGTTCTCTCGGGATGAAGATTTCCAGGTGGAAAACGGTCAGAGTGTCATGGATCGCCAATTCGTTCAACAATGTTCTTGGATTCGGCGGCCTGTCAGGCGCCGGTTTACGAACGATTCTTTATAAAGAGCATGTCAGTGATGTCAAGCTGCTGATCAAAGGAATCGCAACGCTTGCAACCTCAGTTCTTCTCGGACTGTCCGTTCTCAGCATGTTCGTCCTCATCGGACTGCTGTCTCCGGGAAAACTGCTTTTTGAAAAGACGTGGCTTTTCCTTGGTGTCATCGGAATGGCGCTGATCGTTCCCGTCCTCATCATCTTTTTGATCGTCAAAAGGAAGAGGGGCGGGTCCATAGAAAAAGGTTTGAGACCTTCTGTCTTTTTTTCATATTTGGGTGCATCTGTCTGTGAATGGATTGCGGCAGGGCTGGTTATGTATTTCTCGCTCATCACCTTGGGAATAGACCTTGACGCTAAAAAGGTCCTCGGCGTTTTTGCGATCGCTTCCGTCGCTGGAATGATCAGCCTTGTCCCTGGCGGGTTCGGCTCATTTGATTTGCTTTTTTTAGTCGGTATGAATCAATTCGGCGTCGATAATGAAATTATCCTGACAGCGATTGTTCTTTACAGGCTTGCCTACTCGTTTATTCCTTTTGGGTTCGGCCTTCTTTTTGCGGCGGCGGACATGACGGGGAATACGATAAAAAAGCTTGAAGAAAAGCCGATTATTGCACCGGCAATAGAGACGACCAACATTCTGCTGGTCTTGCACAGAGCTTTGCTGTTCCGTTTGCTGAACGGCTCGCTTGCCGTAATTTCATTTTGCTGCGGAGCGATTATTCTGGCGTCTGCCGCCCTCCCGATCGACAGGAGCACGCTCATTACGGATATTCCCCGCCATATGCTGACGGTATTGAACGGCCTTTCCATCAGCTTTGGTTTGATTTTATTGATCGTCCCGCTTGAGCTCTATAAGAGGACAAAGCGTTCCTTGTATTTGGCCTTGACAGCTTTGGCATTTGCTTTTGTGTTCAGCATTTTGAAAGGTTTTAATATCAGCGCGGTATTTATCACGCCGATCGTGTTCATCCTGCTTATTTTGCTGCGGCGGCAGTTTACGAGGGAGCGGTCTGTATATACCTTTTTACAAATGGCGTGGGCCGCGTTTATTTACCTTTTTGCCCTTTGGAACTACAATATCATCGCCTCCATCATGTGGGAGAGGCTCGGTCATGTGGTCGTAAAAGACTATTACATCCACAGCGAACAGCATGTCGATTATGCGACAGTGTTTGCTTTATTGTTTGTTCCGATGTTTTGCGCCATTTTTATTTGGCTGTTCAACAGAAAGGTTAACCCGATCGGTGAAGAGCCGGACTTTGAAAAGCTGGAGCAATTTTTAAATGAAAAAGGCGGAAACGCTTTGAGCCATTTAGGCTTTTTGGGAGATAAGCGGTTTTTCTATTCGAGCGACGGCAATGCGCTGATTCAATTTGCGAAAATCGGCCAGCGTCTCGTTGTTCTCGGCGATCCTTCCGGCCAAAAGGAATCCTTTCCACTCATTTTGCAGGAATTCCTTCATTTGGCCGACCAAAAAGGCTACCTCGTGATTTTCTACCAGATTGAGCGGGAGGATATGGCGCTCTATCACGATTTCGGCTACCGTTTCTTTAAGCTTGGCGAAGAGGCGATCGTCGATCTCAACACCTTTACGATTAAAGGAAAAAAACGGGCCGGTTTAAGGGCGATATACAACCGCTTTGAACGGGAAGGGTATACGTTCCACGTCGAACAGCCGCCGTTTTCCAAAGATTTTCTCAATCAGCTGCGGAACGTATCTGATGAGTGGCTGGGACGAAAAAAGGAAAAAGGATTTTCGCTCGGTTATTTTAAGGAAGAGTATTTGCAAAAGGCGCCGATCGCTGTATTAAAAGATGAAGACGGCGAGATCGTCGCATTTATGAATATCATGCCGATGTACCAGGAAGGAGAGATTTCCATCGACTTGATGCGTTATTCCCACAATGCGCCGAAAGGCATCATGGATGCGCTGTTTATCCACTTGTTTCAATGGGCGCAAGAGCAGGGCTATACCGCATTTAACATGGGAATGGCCCCGTTATCAAACGTCGGCACATCCTTTCAGTCATTTTGGACGGAGCGGCTCGCCGCCGTGATATTCAACAATGTCAGCTATTTATACAGCTTCAGCGGCCTCCGCTCGTTCAAAGAAAAATACAAACCGGAATGGCGCGGAAAATATTTAGCCTACAGAAAAAACAGATCGCTGCCGGCCTCTATGTTTCTCGTCACAAGGCTGATCGGGAGACGGGAGAAGTGATGGGCTGTCTTTTTGTTAAAAGACAGCCTTATTTGTATAACATGAATTTCATTTTCGAAAATCAATTTTTCCGAAGTTTCAAAAAACCATCACTCCCCTTATAATGAAAAGAAACCGCGAAACAAGGGGGATACACATGAAACAAGTCGAAGTACTCAGGTATGATGCATTTTCAAAGGAGCCGAATAAAGGAAATCCGGCGGGGATCGCGTTGGAAGGGAGTCGTTTGGCCGACGAAGAGATGCAGCTGATTGCAAAGAAAGCAGGATATAATGAAACTTCATTTTTGCTGCCGAGCAAGTCGGCTGACCTTCGCCTCCGCTATTTCACGCCCGGACACGAAATGAATTTATGCGGCCATGCGACCGTTGCTACCCTTTATGCGCTCTATGAAAAAGGCGGGATTGGACCAGGAGCAGAGCTGAAGGTAGAGACAAAGGCCGGCATTTTGACCGTTAAGACGGGTTATGCCGATGAAGGGAAGCATTTTTTTGTGACGCTGGAGCAGGCGCCGCCGAGCTTTCGTCCGTTTGCGGGAGACAGGGCCAGGCTGGCTGAAGCACTCGGCATCACTGAAGCGGATTTCCACGATTCATTGCCCATCGTTTACGGAAGCACCGGGACTTGGACGCTGCTGGTACCCGTTCAGAATTTGGCGGCATGCCGTAAGATGCAGCCGAAAAATTCCGAATTCCCTGCTATTTTAACGGACATGCCCCGCGCTTCTGTCCATCCGTTCTCTTTGGAGACGATCCACCGTGACAGCCATCTTCACGGCCGGCATTTTTCTTCGCCGTATTCCGGGACGATTGAGGATCCCGTTACCGGAACGGCTTCAGGTGTAATGGGAGCCTATATGAAAACGTACGGTAAAGCCGATCAAAATGTATTTTTGATCGAACAGGGGCAGGAAATCGGCAAAGACGGGAAGGTGAAAATCGAAATTTTTGAAGAAAACGGCGAGATGAAGGCGGAAATGACGGGAACGGCCGTTTTTGCGGAAAAGCAAATCATCGACATTTGAAACCGCCGCTTCTGTTCTGAATGAATGGATTATCGTTGAAAACGGGAAAATAAACCTTTATAATCAACAATGATAATCATTTTCATTTGAGGAGGCGCTGATATGAGCGATATCTTGCAGTCTGAAAAAGGCAGCATTCGTAAAACGATAAGAAATAGAAGAACGATTCGGAAATTTAAAAGCGATCCGGTGCCTAAAGAGGTTGTCCTTGAGCTGCTGGAAGACGCGGTTTATGCGCCAAATCACAAGCTGACAGAGCCGTGGCGGTTTATTTATGTCGGAACAGAAAGCGGAAAGCAGAAGCATGCCGACAATTTAGATAAGGCATTCCAAGAGATTAAGCCTGATAGGTCTGAAGAACAAATCAAAAAATTCAGGGACCATATCATGAGTGTTCCGGCTTTTCTCTTTGTCATTTTGAAGGAAGACGAAAATGAACGGGTCAGAAATGACGACTTCGCAGCCGTCAGCTGTTTGATTCAAAACCTTCAGCTTCTCGCCTGGGAAAAAGGGATCGGGATGGTGTGGAAAAGCGGACAGGTGCTTTATAACCGAACGCTTCAGCAATTAATGGGGCTTGACAGCAATGAACGGTTTGCTGCGATTTTGCAGATCGGCTATCCGGCGGAAATTCCTAAAGCGCAAACAAGGACGCCCGCAAAGCAGCTTCTTTCGGAGCTTTCTTAAAGAAGAAAGCCCTGCAAACAGGGCTTTCGAAATGAATGCTACTTTGACTGCCGCTCTTTGGCGCGTTTGTCAGCCGCTTCCATGCGGCTTTGAGCTTCGCGGTCATCCTGATCGGCAAGCTCAGCAGAATATTCCTCATAAACACCGTCAGTTTCTTTTTTATACTGATCAGGCACTTGAGGAAGCTTTTGTTTATTTTTGTCGCGGTTTTTGTGGATTGAATTTCTGCCCATTCTCACATCACCCCTAAGTCATTAATCAGCCGGACAATGTTATTGTTGGCTGATCAGACTGCCGCTATGCATTATGATTTTTCATCGGCGGCCCGCTTTGCTCTTTTAAATTCCCGCTGATACATGACTTCCTGCGTTTTGGTCAAGGTCGTTTTCATTTGATCACGCTTTTTCTTTTCAGCCATTTTTAAAGCCTCCTAAACATCAGATTATTCACAGGCTGTCCGTTTTGGAGGCATTTATACAATGTTACGCTTCTTTTAAGCGGAGGCTTTCGTCTTCAAACGTCCGCAGGCTGTGCAATGTGTAAAGATCTTTCGGGATTTCAAACAAATGAAATGCATCGCTGTCCCCGCCGTTCAGCCTGCCGGGATCAGCGAAAACCGCGTATGGCAGCTTTTCGGCGGCTTTGAGGGAGCGCATGTTTGTTTTTCTGATTTTCATAAATACCGTCTCAACGTTTTTTTCATAAAAAAGCTCGCAGAAAAACGCGTTTTTTGCCCGCTGATTATAGCCTTTTCCGTGGTAAGGCTTCCCGAGCCACGTTCCTAAAAATCCCGTATTTCCTTTTATTTCATATAAACTGATGCAGCCGATCGGATTCTCCCATTCGTCGAGAATCGTGCGGGAGATCAGTTTTCCCTGTTCTTCCTCTTCGATGATGTTCTTCACATGAAACATATACTCTTCAATGGTCTCCGTTTTATTCCGGACAAAAGGAAATACTTCCGGATGTTTCACAAGATCAAAAAGTGCATGGCAGTCGGCCATTTCACGTTTTTTCAGCATGGCAGCCCCTCCTTGAGGGCGGCTTTCCTTCATCAAAAAGATGCTGCTCCACCCTCGAAATTTTTTAATCAAATATGTCTTGCCCATCCATTAAAAAATTCGGGGTGGGAATCGAACCCACTAAAACCAGAGACCTGGTGGCGCACCATTTGCCTTCCCTATTCATATCAAACTGCTTTTGATTTCTATATTTTACGCAGCAAAAAAGCGAAAAGATACAAGGCTATTGCGGGAAAATTGCGCTTAAAAAAGCTCTTTTGGCGAAACCGGTAAATTTCTGCTCTTGCCCGTGATGTATTTTTGTTCGGTTTCTGCCGGTTTTCTTGATAAAATATAGACGTGATGTCCGAGCGTCGGTTAAACGCCGGAAATTTCATCATGATCTCTCAAACAGAAAACGAGAGAAGGGAGTTTTTTATGCCGTATATTACAAAAATCTCCGCCCAGAAAAACAATAAAGACCGCGTCAATATTTTTCTGGACGAAAAATACGCGTTCAGCGTTGACATGGATGTTCTCGTTAAGTTTAATCTGAAAAAGGGAAAACAGCTTGATGAGCTTGACGTCATCGAAATCCAGTATGGCGATGATATTAAAAAAGGTTTTAATCAAGCGCTCGATTACCTTTCGTACAGAATGCGCTCAATAAAAGAAGTCAAAGACCATTTAAAGAAAAAAGGCGTCGCAGATTCCGCAGTGACCGAGATCATTCATATGCTCAAAAGCTATAAATACGTAGATGACCGGGAATTCGCGGCCGCTTATGTAAGCACTCACCGCAAAACGAGCGGCAAAGGCCCTGATGTTCTATATAAAGAGCTGCAATTAAAAGGAATCGATGAAGAGCTGATCAAGGAGGCATTAAGCTCATTTACGTTTTCCGAACAAGTGACAGCCGCTGTAAAACACGCTGAAAAAGTGCTGAAAAAGGGGAAAAAACTGTCTTCCAAAGAGATGAAACAAGCAATCGAACAGCAGCTAATCCGAAAGGGATATTCATTCGATGTGATCAATTGCGCTCTTTCAGAAACAGACTATGAAAACGATGATGATGCGGAAAAAGAAGCGCTGTACAAGCATGGGGAAAAAGCAATGAGACGCTACAATTACGACGGCTCGTACGAAACGAAAATGAAAGTAAAACAATTTTTGTTTCGCAAAGGATTTCCGCTTGATATGATCGATCAATATTTAGACGAAGAGGGATGAAGAAATGGAGAAAAGATACAGTGAGATGACGGCATCAGAACTGCAAAGGGAGATCGGCCTCCTAACGGAAAAGGCGAGAAAGGCGGAGCAAATGGGGATCGTTAACGAGCTTGCCGTTCACGAACGGAAAATCGCGATGGCAAAGGCGTACCTTTTAGATCCGGCCGATTTTAAGCCGGGTCATGTATATGAAATCGAGGGTGCAGGAGAGGATTTTTATATCCGCTACCTGAACGGCGTCTTTGCCTGGGGATACCGTCTCAAATCCCCCGAGCATGAAGAGGGCCTGCCGATTTCTTTATTAAAAGAAAAGGATTAAGGCAAGCTTAACCCTTTTCATATCAGCGGCTATCTTGTATGGATGCGCGTGTTGCGCTGGAGAATGATGAGATCCTGGGTCTGCTGTGTTTCACCGTTTACCTGCGCCCGCGCATGTTTCGTGTTCGCCCAAGGCTGCGGATAGTTTTGCGTTTTCATCTGGTAAAAATCGTTTATATAAGGTTTGCGGTTTGCACACAAAGAAACTCACTCCATCCAGAAAAAAATTTAGCGTTTGCCGGAAGCCCTCATTCTTTCTTGAGGATGGGTATTCGTGCTTCCGTCAGCGCGCTTTGAAGCAAAATCATCTTTGGCCCGGGGCTCACCTTCAAATTTGTTGTCGTTCATGTTCGGAAAGCCTCTTGCTTTATTCCGCATTTGTTATAGGCTCCTCCATTCACATCCAAAATGTTTGACGTCTTCGCTTTAGAAGACGTAATGTTAGTATATGAAATGGATGACGTTTTCAAAAAGAAAGTTTTTTCCTAAAGGAAGGAGGGAAAGTTCAAGGTGGAAGAACACGGAAGCACACTTTGAAAAGCTGACAAATGCGCTTCTTGAAAAGAACCATATGCTGAGCTACGCGCAAGCCAGAACTTGGGTAGAGCTCTTGTGGGAAGACTTTGAAACGGCATTTGCCAAAGCCGGCCATCCTTACAGGGGAATAGAACTGACGGAACGCGTCGTTTTAGAATGGATTGAGGACTACGGCAGCCATCTGCATTTATTCGAGACCGACAATTCTTCTTTTCAAGACCTGTTTACCTTAGACAACGGACTGCTGCATTAATCGTTTTTTCATTTTCTGTGCGAAAGGAATGTGATGAAATGAAGGCAATCGTTATCGGTTCAGGGATCGCAGGCGCGAGTGCCGCATATCACCTCGTGAAAAGAGGAGCGGACGTATCGATTTTGGATGAAGGGCATGAAGGGCAGTCAACCAAAGCCGGAGCGGGAATCATCTGCCCGTGGTTTTCTTCCAGAAGCGAAGACTGGTATCGTTTGGCAAGAGCGGGTGCCGCATATTACCCTTCCCTTGTATCACAGCTGAGACAAGACGGGGAAACCGACACAGGCTACGCCAAAACGGGTGCGCTGCGGGTAAGCGGAGATGTTGAAGCGCTCGGTCGAATTGAAAGAAAATTAAGAGAACAAAAGCGTGAAGCGCCTGAAATCGGTGACATCACCCGCTTATCAAACGAAGAGGCAAGGCGGCTGTTTCCTCCGCTTGCTGACGGGCTTGAAGCGATTTATGTATCAGGAGCAGCCCGCGTGGACGGCCATCTGCTGCGAAACGCGCTTATTTCGGCGGCAAAAAAGCACGGGGCCGTCTTATTGAACGGCAAGGCGGAGCTCTCTGTTGAACAGGAGGTCATAAAAGGCGCAACCATTGACGGCCGGCTCCTGTATGCAGATGCGGTGATATTGGCCGGAGGCGCTTGGACGAATCAATTGCTTCAGCCTTTGGGCATACAGCTGCCATTAGAGCCGCAGCGCGGCCAAATCGTTCATTTGAAGGTCTGTGACGGGGAGACTGGAAAATGGCCGGTTGTTTTACCCGATACAGACCATTACATCGTATCATTTGACGGTTCTCGGGTGGTAGCCGGAGCGACAAGGGAAACCGGCTCAGGATTTGATTACAGAATCACCGCCGGAGGAATAGAGGAGGTCTTGAATGAAGCCTTGTCCGTTGCACCGGGTCTCCACGGTGCGGCTCTCGAAGAAATCAGAATCGGATTCCGTCCGTTTACAAAGGATTTGCTTCCCCTTCTCGGGTACATTCCGGGTGCGGACGGTTTGATCGCGGCCACAGGATTCGGCCCTTCAGGCTTAACGATCGGCCCTTACGCCGGTTCGCTCATTGCTTCTTTGGCGTTTGGAGAAAAAACGGATCTTCATATAGACCAATACCTTCCAGTAAGAGACATATCAAAATAATCGGAAACTACTCCTTAAATTTTTTTGAGTTATATCATTTTTTGCCACTTGTTCATAGATGTCTGATATAATGACAAAATAATGTTGTGGAAAATAGTGCAGCATGCCCACTGTTTTCCTTTTGTTGTGTTTTTATAGGCGTGCGAAGTTATCCTGCTTATTTTTAATATGTCCAAAAGAGGTGCCTTTAAGTGAAGAAAGGAATCGTTTCGATTATTATTCCTTCCTATAATGAAGCAAGCAACATTAAACTGATTTATAAATCATTGAGGAACGAATTTCAATCCATTGATTATGAGTATGAAATTTATTACATAAACGATGGCAGCACAGATCAAACTTTGGAGGAAATCAAAGATCTGGCGGAAAAAAATGAGCGGGTGAAATATATTTCATTTTCAAGAAACTTCGGCAAGGAAGCAGCCATTCTTGCCGGTTTTCAGCATGCCCGCGGCGATGCCGTCGTCGTCATGGATGCGGATTTGCAGCATCCGACATACCTTTTGCCTGATTTTATTAAAGGGTATGAAGAAGGCTATGACCAGGTGGTTGCCCAGCGGAATCGAAAGGGAGACAATCCTGTAAGGTCTTATCTGTCTTCGCTTTATTACCGTTTCATCAACAACGCGGTCGAAGTCGATTTAAGGGACGGTGTCGGCGATTTCCGGCTATTGAGCAGAAAAGCCGTCAACGCGCTGCTCAAGCTGAGCGAAGGAAACCGTTTTTCCAAAGGGTTGTTTTGCTGGATCGGCTTTGATCAAAAAATTATTTATTACGAAAACGTCGAACGAAAAAACGGAAAATCAAAGTGGTCGTTCCGGCACTTGCTGAACTATGGGATCGACGGCATCGTTTCGTTTAACAACAGGCCGCTTCGCATTTGCTTTTACACCGGAATGTTCATTTTGTTCCTTTCGCTTATTTATATTGTTGCAACGTTTATCAGGATTTTGAAATACGGTGTTATTGTTCCGGGCTATTTTACGATCATTTCGGCTGTTTTGTTTCTCGGCGGAGTTCAGCTTCTCAGCCTCGGGATCATCGGCGAGTACATCGGGAGAATCTACTATGAAACGAAAAAGCGTCCTCATTATTTAATACAGGAGGCAAACATCGGGCATGGAGAAGCTCATGAAAAAAATGAATCTTGAATTTATTCGCTTTGCCATTGTAGGCGTCGTTAATACGTTGAATTACTATGCGGTTTATTTGCTGCTTCACTTTTTGCTGCATATCGATTATATGGCATCACACGTTGTGGCTTTTCTTGTCAGCCTTGTGATTTCATTTTTCCTGAATTGCTATTTTACGTTTAAAACGAAGCCGACTTTTGCGAAGTTTTTGCAGTTTCCGCTGACACAGCTGTTCAATCTGGCCGCGTCTTCTTTCTTTATGTACGTTTTTGTGAACCTTTTGCACATGAACAGTGCGGCAGCTCCGCTTGCTTCCATGTTTTTAACCGTTCCTCTGACATTTCTGTTGACAGGGAAGATTTTGAAAAGAGACAGGGGAAAGATATGAAAAAAACAGCATTATTATTTGTCATATCAAGCATTGCCATTTCTTTGGCCGCCCATTTGTTTTTTCTGTTCGAATGGGCACACGGCCGCTATATGACGGGGAACGGCGACGGGCTTGCGCAGATGGTCGTGTTTAAAGCATTCCTTTTTGACCAATACAAACACGGCAACTTTTTTTATTCCTATTCCTTCGGCCTGGGAGGCGGAATCTACAGTCAGCTTGGTTATTATTTCACGACATCTTTTGTGTTTCTTGCCTCTTTTGCCGCGGTCCTGCTGCTTCAGTTTTTTCATCTGGCGGGGAATGCAGATCCCCTGTTTTGGGCGAATGCTGCGGTTTTTATCAGCGCGGTTAAGCTCGGCCTGATTATTTTGACCGCTTCGTATGCATTTTTATATATGGTGAAAAATAGAGCGGCCGCTTTTACAGGAGCCGTTTTGTACGGAACGTCGGTCATCTATTTCCGCCATACGGTGTTCTGGGAGTTTTTCAGCGATTCGATGCTCTGGCTGCCTCTGCTTGTCGCAGGAGCGGAAAAAATCATCAGGGAAAAGCGTCCGGGCCTGTTTATCCTGGCCTGCTCTTTGACGCTGTTTAACAATTTTTATTTTGCGTACATCAATTTGATTTTCATTGCGATCTATGTCGTCTTTCGCTGGTTTATTCATCTTGATGACCGCGAGGCGTCAAAGTGGGAGCAATTCAGGATGTTTTTCGCGTCGTGTCTGATTTCCTTCGGGATCAGCGCCGTTTCTTTTGTGCCTGCCGTCTACGGCTTTTTGAACAATTTGCGGCCGCCGTATGATCAGCCGGTCCCGTTGTACGACTTCACAGATGACATCTTGTTTTCGAGCCGCATCATCCTGCTGCCGGCGGCTTTTGTCTTGTTTTTGTTCGTTTTTTCCTTTTATAAAAACAAAACGTTCAGGCTGTTTGCCGGAATCAGCCTGCTCTTGGGCCTTCTTCATTTCAGCCCGCTCGCCGCGAGCGCGTTTAACGGCTTCTCTGCCCCGCAGAACCGTTTTGAATATCTGCTTGCCTTTACAATCGGTGGGGCCGCGGCCGCCGGCTTAAGCAGCATCAAAAGCATCAGGCGCAAAGAAATTGCATGGTCGTGCCTATTGACTGTTTTGGTATACGTAGCAGTCATTTTCCGCGAAGACCTTGATTTGTCGCTGCTGACAAATTGGAGCTCGCTCGTTTTGCTGTTTTTAACAATGGGCGCATTTATCGCCGCCGGTTTGCGATATCGAAAATCGCTGCTCGTTTTGCACGGCTGTGTATTGGCATCGGCTGTATTCGTTGCCAATACATATGAAAAATACGTCCTTTCGGAATCGAGTGAAATTAAATCGGTTTCGAAGAGTTATTTGACGAGCAATGATTATGACGGCGAAGAACAGCGGGAGCTCCTGGAAAACATCAAAAAAGACGACGGAGGAGATCCATATACGAGAATCGACTGGATGAACGGCGTCCGCAACAATACGCCGATGATCCAGAAATTCAACGGCTTCAGCGCTTATTCAAGCATCCTCAACAAAAATCTGCTGCTGTTTTATTGGACAGACCTTGAAGTCGATATGGGGAGGGAAAGCGTCAGCCGCTATGCGACAATGGGCGGCCGCGCCAATTTGTACAGCCTGTTGTACGGCAAGTATTATATGAGAGAGAAGGAAAACGCTTCTGATGCTCCTTACGGATTTGAGAAAACGGACGAGTCGAAACATTATGTCGTCTTTAAGAACAACTACACGCTTCCGTTTATCCGGACGGCCAATACCGTTTATTCCGAAAAAGACATGGATAACGCGCCGGTTTTGGCAAAAGAGCATGCCATGCTGAAAGGAATCGTTTTAGAAAACCCGGGCGAAAAAGCGAAGCCTCCTACAAGCTCTGATTTGATGGGACAGACGAAGTTGAAGAAGAACGGGGCGAGCTACGAAAACGGCGTGCTCAATGTGACATCGGAAAACGGCGGAATCGATCTCATTCCGCCGGATAACGTCCCGAAAGAAGGCGACTACTATGTCACCTTTTATTTGAAGAGCCTTGCAAAAGACCAGTTTTTCAACCTGAAGGTCAATGATTACATCACCTCAAGAAAATCAAACAAGTCGATTTATAAAACGGGGGTTTACGATTTGACGATCAGGGTGCCGAAAGCGGAAAAGGTTTCGATCCGGCTTCCGAAAGGGAAATATAAGCTCGACGGTCTGAAGCTCTATCAGGAGGATTACCAAACCTTAAAACAAGCTTCTGCGAAAAAAGCGCCGGACGCACGCATGAACTGGAAACAAAACAAATTGTCGATCCAATATCAAAACAATAACGGAGACCGGTACATGGTGCTGCCGATTCCGTTTGAAAAAGGCTGGGAAGTCACAGTGAACGGAAAAAAACAAACCGTTCAAAAAGCGAACTATGCATTCACCGGCTTTTCCATCGACAAAGGGAAAAACGACATTCAGCTCGTATATTACCCGCCTTATTTCAAAGAAACGCTTGCCGTCACCGTCATCGGTCTTGCGGCCGGAATCTGGTACAGCCGGAGAAGAAAAAAGCTTGGCTCTTAAACGGAGCCAAGCTTTAATTTTTTCTGCAATTTTTCTTCGCTGAAAATCCAGCCCGTATACGACCGCATTAGATCCAAAGAGTCACGGTCGATATGGGCGATGGCAACGAACGGATAATGTTCTTTGCTGCGGTATCTCAAATCGATAAAACGGACCTCGTAATGGTCCTTATACGTATCGATTTCCCATCTGTAAACAGGCGAAAAAGAAAGAAAGGCTGAGATGTTCTTATCCTGTTTCGCTGCTTTCATGACGGGCGAATCGGGTAACGGAACCCTGTTGAATGTATCAAGAATGACGATCTTTCCATCGATGCTTCTGCCGACGTAAAAAGCCGATTTGGCCTTGACGGCGATTCGCCACTGTCTGAATTTCATCGTCGGTGATATAATGATCTCTTCAATATCATCGATTTTCCTGCGGAGCTCTTGTTTGATCCGCCTTTGCATCACAAACCTCAGGATATAGTAGCCGGCGAGGATGCCATAAAGGGTCAAAAACGTATAGCCCTGATCTGCGCCCGCAAGCCAAACGGCGATTGCCGCAAGATGACTGACGAAGATAAACGGGTCGAATGTATTGATCAAACCGAGCGCCACCCATTTTCTTGTAAATGGTCGAAGCGCCTGGGTACCGTACGCATTAAAAATGTCGACGAACACATGCAGGGCGACTGCGGCAAGCGTCCACAGCCAAAGATGAAGCAGGTTTGCATCAGGGTAAAACAAATACAGAATCCCCGGAAACAATAATGACCAAATGAGGACGGCGGGAATTGAATGGGTAATTCCCCTGTGATGTCTAATATAAACAGCGTTGTTTTTCAACTTTAAAATTGTATCGATATCCGGGGCCTGTGATCCGGCGATTGTCGCGATCATGACGGCCTGAGCCATTGCCGGGTCCATTCCGACGGCGGGATCCAGCGTCGCGATGCCGCCGAGCGCAACACCCATGACAACGTGTGTGCCAGTATCCATTGGTGACCTCCCCTAACGGTGTTTCAAAAATCGTATTCCATTGCCTTATTCCCAACGCCGTCCCAATACCAAACAGGAAAAGCAGCAGCTGAAATATTTAACGCTTTTGCTTTCCTCGCTTTTCATGTAACATGTTTATCGTGTATACATTTAGTTTACAACAAAAAGCCAAAAGAACAAAAGTGCAGTGTGTAAATGTGACGAGGACAGGCAAGGAGAAGTTTCATGATTGATCTGAAAAATAAATTAGAGCAAAAAAATATTAAACAATTTCAGGAAGATTTAATTTCTTGGTATGAAAAAGAAAAACGGGATCTTCCGTGGCGTTCTGACAGCGATCCTTATAAAATATGGGTTTCCGAGGTCATGCTGCAGCAGACCAGAGTGGAGACGGTGATCCCGTATTTTAACAATTTCATCGAAAAGTTTCCGAACGTAAAGGCTCTGGCTGAAGCTGATGAAGAAAAGGTGCTTAAAGCCTGGGAAGGACTGGGCTACTATTCCCGTGTCCGGAATCTGCAAAGCGCAGTCAAAGAAGTGCATGAACGATACGGCGGAGTTGTTCCTTCCTCAAAAGAGGAATTTGGCGGTTTGAAAGGCGTAGGTCCTTATACGCGAGGAGCGGTGCTCAGCATCGCCTACAACCAGCCTGTACCGGCGGTCGACGGCAATGTGATGCGGGTGATGTCACGCATTCTTTCGATATGGGATGACATCGCAAAACCGAAAACCAAAACATTGTTTGAAAACATCGTTGAAGCCTTTATTTCTAAAGAGAAGCCTTCTGAATTCAATCAAGGGCTGATGGAGCTCGGCGCCATCATCTGCACGCCGAAATCGCCTTCCTGCCTTTTGTGTCCCGTCCGTGAACATTGTTCTGCTTTTGCGGAGGGGTGCGAAAAAGAGCTGCCCGTCAAAAGCAAAAAGAAAAAACCCGGGGTGAAAAGCCTTGCCGCAGTTGTTCTGACAGATGAAGAAGGCTCAGTCTACATCCATAAAAGGCCGGGCTCAGGGCTGCTTGCGAACCTGTGGGAATTTCCGAATACAGAAACGCAAAAAGGCCTGAAAACAGAACGGGAGCAGCTTTCGGCATTTTTGAAGGAACAAGCCGGAGTCGATGCCGAAATCGGTCCTCTTGAAGGAGTCGTCGAACACGTCTTTACACACCTAGTCTGGAACATTTCCGTTTTCTTCGGGAAAACGCGCAATCAGCCGGATGATTCCTATTTGAAAAAAGTAACAATAGAAGAGCTTGATGAATACGCCTTCCCGGTATCACACCAGAAAATATGGAATATGTATATGAAATAGGCAGCTTGACCGTGCATGCTGCCCGTTAATCATACTGAATATCGGTGCCGTGCGTATAATCGGCTTCACGGCGGCTCAGACCGCCTCTTGTTTTAATCTCTTTTACAACCTCCACATATTCCGCATGTCCCTCTTCATTTAAGAAGGGCATCATTTGCTGGAAGGCGTGGTGGAAATAGAGGAGCTCCGCATCTTTCCATTCGTGCTTCGGCGTTTGATCGAGCTCGCTCATGTCACGTCCGACGTACATAAGGCGAAAGCCTCCTTTTGAAAAAATGGATGACATTATTTTGCAACGAATTGAAATAACTATACTAGGAGATGAATAAAAGATGGAACAAAGAAAATGCGCGCTTATTACAGGAAGCAGCAGGGGAGTCGGAAAAGCGGCTGCTCTGAGGCTCGCGAAAAACGGCTACAATATTGTCATTAACTATGCGAGAAGCAAAAAAGCAGCTTTGGAAACCGCTGAAGAAATCGAGCGTCTCGGCGTAAAAGCGCTTGTTGTCAAAGCGAACGTCGGCCAGCCCGCGAAAATTAAAGATATGTTTCAGCAAATCGACGAGGCGTTCGGCAGACTTGACATATTTGTCAACAATGCCGCATCAGGCGTTCTCCGCCCGGTTATGGAGCTTGAAGAAAGCCATTGGGACTGGACGATGAACATCAATGCCAAAGCTTTGCTTTTTTGCGCTCAGGAAGCGGCGAAACTGATGGAAAAAACAGGCGGCGGCCATATCGTCAGCATCAGCTCGCTCGGTTCGATCCGCTATTTGGAAAACTACACGACGGTCGGCGTATCAAAAGCTGCGCTTGAATCTCTGACAAGATATCTCGCTGTCGAGCTCTCGCCGAAAAATATCATCGTCAATGCCGTATCCGGCGGGGCAATTGACACAGACGCACTGAAGCATTTTCCAAACCGCGAGGAGCTTCTCGAAGATGCCCGGAAAAACACACCTGCCGGCCGCATGGTTGAGATCGATGACATGGTCGATGCGATCGAATTTTTGGCATCCGGAAAAGCGGATATGATCCGCGGCCAGACGATCATCGTTGACGGCGGCCGTTCCCTGCTCGTTTAAATTTTTGTGCATGAATGAATAGGATATCACCCGACTGCACAATCTAAGTGTCGTGGAGGTGATATACAATGGCTAACCAACAATCCAAAACAAACGCACAAAAAGTAAGACAACAAAACCAAGCTTCTGCACAAGGTGGTCAGTTCGGCACTGAATTTGCCAGCGAAACTGACGCGCAGCAAGTAAGACAAAATAACCAGCAAGCTGAGCAAAAGAAACAACAAAACAGCTAATCACTGAAACAGGAAAAAGCGCTTCACCATTCGGTTGAGGTGCTTTTTTCTTTGCGACAAAAATTCCGAATCTTAGGCAGAATCAGTCAAAGGACATTTCACATGTATAGAGAAATGATACATAGGCAATAAATGGAGTAGAGCAAAGAATGGAGGATATCAATGCCGGAATTTGAAAACTTGGTTCAGGGCCAGATGGAGATTATGGACAAGTTGTTATACCTTCAGGCAGAGATTGAAAGATGCCAGGAAATCGAAAAAGAACTGATGGCCCTTGAAAAAAAAGCCCAGCTATTATCAATTCGGGAAGACATCTCCCAAAAACGAAGAGATCTCGCCGCTATTCAGGATTTGTTTCAAAAACAGACGGAACAGGTCATACAGGCTTACCAAAAAATCGAAGCCTAAAGTTTATCTTTATCGCTTTCCTGAAAAAAGAGCCATTCCTGGTCCGGAGTGGCTGTTTTATTTTCATTTTTTATTTTCAACCGTTATAATAAATAAAAGAACTGTCGGACAGGCGATGTGAAACACTGACTTGTAAGGCTTTTGCAAAGAAAGTAGGGGAGAAACATGGGCTTTCCCAAGGAAGGAGAAACCATTCAAATTCATAGCTACAAGCACAATGGGCAAATTCATCGAATATGGAGCGAAACGACGATATTAAAAGCAACGGAATTGTGCATCATCGGCGCCAATGACCGGACGGTGGTCACCGAATCAGACGGCCGGACATGGGTGACACGAGAGCCCGCCATTTGTTATTTCCATGCCAAGCAGTGGTTTAACGTCATCGGCATGCTTCGCGAAGACGGCATTTATTACTATTGCAACATCAGCTCGCCGTTTGCTTTGGACGATGAAGCCATCAAGTACATCGATTATGATCTGGACGTGAAAGTCTTTCCCGATATGACCTACCATATCCTTGATGAAGACGAATATGCAGACCATAAAAAAGCGATGAATTATCCGAAGGAAATAGACGGCATCTTAAGATACCATTTGAATACGCTGCTGCACTGGATTCACCAAAGGAAAGGGCCGTTTGCTCCGGAGTTTATCGATATTTGGTATGAACGGTATCTCCATTATACAAAATAAACCAACAAGCCTGTTGAGTATCAACAGGTTTTTTGCAGTGGACTCACACTATCAAAAATAGAGAGGGGGATGTGAGTGTGGGTATTATCAGAAGATATATGGAATTTGTCAAGCCGTATAAGTGGAAAATCATCGTTACAGTTCTGATCGGCATCATTAAATTTTCGATTCCTCTTGTTATTCCGCTCCTTTTGAAATATGTAGTCGATGACATTATTCAAGGAAACGGAACGGTCCAGGAAAAAACATCTTCACTATTTACCGTAATGGCGGTCGTGTTCGCCATTTTTTTGCTGCTCCGGCCGCCTGTCGAATACTACCGGCAGTATTTCGCGCAATGGACGGCAAGCAAGGTGCTGTATGATATCAGAGACAGGCTTTTTTCCCATATTCAAAGGCTAAGCCTCAGATATTATGCGAATACCCGCGCCGGCGAAATTATTTCAAGGGTGATCAATGACGTCGAACAGACAAAAGAATTCGTCATCATCGGGCTTATGAATGTTTGGCTTGATGTAATGACGATTTTTATCGCCATCGCCATCATGATGACGATGGATGTGAAGCTGACGATTATTTCGATCATTTTATTCCCGCTTTACGGGCTGTCGGTTAAATATTTTTACGGCAGGCTGAGGATCTTGACGAGGGAGCGGTCCCAGGCTTTGGCCCAAGTGCAGGGCCACCTTCATGAAAGGGTTCAGGGTATGCCTGTGATCAGAAGTTTTGCCATCGAAGAACACGAACAGAGGCATTTTGACAACGAAAATGGAAACTTCCTCGGCAAAGCGATCCGCCATACGGCATGGAACGCGAAAACGTTCGCAGTAGTCAACACGATTACAGACCTCGCACCGCTCATCATCATTACGGTTGCAGGATACCACGTGATTCACGGTTCGTTGACGGTCGGAACGATGGTAGCGTTTGTCGGGTATATCGAAAGGCTGTATAATCCGTTGAGGCGGCTTATTAATTCGTCGACAACATTGACCCAGTCCGTCGCATCGATGGACAGGCTGTTCGAATTCATCGATGAGCCGTATGAATTAAAGGATAAACCGAATGCTGTGAAAGCAGGCCGTTTAAAAGGCGTCGTCGAATTTAAAAACGTCTCGTTTCAATATGAGGAAACAAACGACATGATTTTGCAAAACCTGTCTTTAACGGCAAACCAGGGCGAAACGGTCGCACTCGTCGGCATGAGCGGAGGCGGAAAATCCACGCTCGTCAGCCTGATCCCGAGGTTCTACGATGTTACGTCAGGGAGTCTCTTAATCGACGGTGTAGACGTCCGGGATTACGAGGCGAGAAGTTTAAGAAACCAGATCGGCATGGTGCTGCAGGACACCTTTTTGTTCAGCGAATCGATCAGGGAAAACATTTCGATCGGAAATCCGGAGGCATCGATGGACCAAATCATTGAAGCGGCAAAGGCGGCGAATGCCCACGATTTCATTATGGAGCTGCCTGACGGATATGAGACGAAGGTCGGTGAACGGGGAGTCAAGCTTTCAGGAGGGCAGAAGCAGCGGATTTCGATCGCACGGGTTTTCTTGAAAAACCCTCCGCTATTAATCCTGGATGAAGCCACCTCTGCGCTTGATCTTGAAAGCGAGCATTATATTCAAGAAGCGATGGAAAAGCTCGCGAAAGACCGGACGACTTTTATCGTCGCCCACAGGCTGTCAACGATCACGCACGCCGATAAAATCGTCGTGATTGAAAACGGACAAATCGCCGAAACGGGAACCCACGAGGAGTTAATGAACCGCGAAGGCCATTATAAGCATTTATTCACCATTCAAAAACTGAATTGATATAAAAGCCCGGCTTCAATGATATGCTCCCCTAAAGGTAGACAGATGAAATAAAAAAATCTGTTTGCCTTGGGGGAGTTTTTTCATGGCTGGAAAATGGTTTTCAAAAGAAGAAAAATTGAATATTCTATCAGAATGTGATCAGGGCAATAATTCGGTGAAGGAGATCGCAGAAAAATATGGCATTCATGCCGAAACGATTCGTGAATGGAGAACATCGCATGATATGGCGGGTGTGGAGAGTTTGGAACGTTCAAAGCGCCATAAGTTCTATCCCGCAGAATTAAAATACAATGCCGTGAAAGACTTCTTATCCGGACGCTACTCTCAAAGAGAAATCTCGAGAAAATATAAGATTTCCAGTAAATCCGTACTCATGAAGTGGGTTGAGCTTTATAATGGTCATAAAACGTTAAAAGACAGCGGGAGAGGAAGGAATCGTTTGATGACCAAACGGAAGAACGTTTCATTGGAAGAACGGATTGAGATTGCGAAGGATTGTCTAGCTCATGGAAAGGACTACGCCAGATCAATGGAGATTCATCAAGTCTCCTACCAACAGGTGTATCAATGGGTGAAAAAGTATCAAGAAGGCGGAGAAGAGGCCTTAAAAGACAACCGAGGGAAACGCAAAACCGAAGAAGAACTGACACCTGAAGAAAAAATTCAACGGGAAAACAAACGGCTGGAACAGGAAAATGAGCGTTTGCGCGCAGAGAATGCGTTCTTAAAAAAGTTGGAAGAGATCAAAAGGAGGCGGTTCTAAGTCAGGTTCGGTACGAAGATCGATATCTCGCCATTTTAGAGCTGAATCGAAAAGAAGGCTTTTCTGTCCAAATGTTATGTGAGATTGCCGAAGTTTCGCGCCAGGGGTATTACAAATGGAGGAGCCGAGTACCTTCAGCGAGAGAAAAACAGAATGAAAAGATTATCGCCAAAATGGCGCTACTTCACGAACAAATTGGCGGTATCTACGGATACCGCAGAATGACCTTAAACATGAACCGCCGCTTTAAAGAGCGCCTCAATCATAAGCGCATCTATCGGCTGATGAAAATTGCCAAGCTGGAGTGTGTCATTCGGCGGAAGAAAAAACGTTACGGCAAAGCGACGCCTCAACATGTGTCCGAAAATATCCTGAATCGAGAGTTTAAAGCGGACAAACCAAATCAAAAATGGGTGACTGATGTGACAGAGCTAAAATACGGCCATCGGAAAGCGTACCTCAGTGCCATTTTAGATCTTCATGAGGGAATGGTCGTGTCTTATGTGCTGGGGAAATCCAATAATAACGCCCTTGTGTTTAAAACCTTGAACCAAGCGCTTGAGGCAGCCCCAAACGCACGTCCTCTCCTTCACAGCGACAGAGGTTTTCAATACACGTCCCACCAGTTTAGAAGGATGATTGAAAACGCAAATATGACACAGAGTATGTCCCGCGTCGGCCGCTGTATTGATAACGGCCCCATTGAGTCGTTTTGGGGGAAATTAAAATGCGAGAAATACAGACGGAATTCGTACGAGACATTTGAGGCACTTCAAAGCGCAATTGATGAATATATCCACTTTTACAACCACGATCGTCTACAAGAAAAACTAAACGGCCTCAGCCCAGTGGAATACAGGGCTAAAGCCGTCTAGTGTGTTTTAGTTATTTCCACTGTCTACTTGACAGGGTGCAGATCACAACGAAAGCCGGGTTTTTTTCTCCCCTCCAAATTTCGTACATATTTCCTATCCCGTGTAAATACAATTTAAAAAATACAAGCATCCGGAGGTGAATATGTGACAAAAGAGAAATTGCTTGAAGTAGCGGATCTATCCGTTTCCTTTCAAAAGAAAAAGGAGGAAATCCCGATTGTTCAAGGCGTTTCTTTCACCCTCCATAAAGGTGAAATCGTTGGAGTCGTCGGTGAATCCGGCTGCGGCAAAAGCGTCACCTCCATGGCTTTGATGGGGCTGAATGCAAATGCTCATACAACGGGTAAAGTCCTGTTTCAGCAAAAGGATCTTCTTAAGCAGTCGGAAAAAGAATGGCGGCATATGCGCGGGAATGACATCGCAATGATCTTTCAAGAGCCGATGACCTCGCTCAACCCTCTTTTCACGATCGGAGATCAGCTCACAGAAGCTCTATCCAGCCACACTGACATTCACAAAAAGCAAGCGGACGAAAAAGCCGTTCGCATGCTGGAAACCGTCGGCCTTCCGAGACCGGAGCAGCTCATGAAACAGTACCCCCACGAATTATCAGGCGGCATGAGGCAGCGCGTTATGATCGCGATGGCTTTGATCTGCGATCCGAAGCTATTGATCGCAGATGAACCGACAACGGCTCTTGACGTCACCATCCAGGCTCAGATTCTTTCCCTTTTAAAGAAAATGAACGCAGAATTTAAAACAGCTATTCTTCTGATCACGCATGATCTCGGCGTTGTACACAACATTTGCGGGCGGGTGATGATCATGTATGCCGGCCGGATCGTTGAAGAAGGAAGCGTCACTGCCATTTTTAAAGATCCGAAGCATCCTTATACGAAAGGTCTGTTTGCTTCCATTCCCGCATTCACCGGCAAATCGGAGAGACTGACTTCGATTGAAGGACAAGTGCCGAAGCCGGGAACGATCAAAAAAGGCTGCATGTTCGCCCCGAGATGCCGGCACAAAACCGGCCGCTGCACGATAGAAGAACCGCTCCTGAAGAAACTGAACGATGAACACGCCGTACGGTGCTTTCTCTATGAGGAAGGAGGGACAAATGGATAACGAACTGTTGAACGTCAGCCGGCTGAAAACATATTACCCGGTTTCGCGGAAAAAAACGGTCAAAGCGGTAGATGATGTCTCATTTTCGGTGAAACAAGGGGAAACCTTGGGGGTTGTAGGAGAATCGGGCTGCGGCAAATCGACATTGGGTAAATCGATATTGCGGCTAACAGAACCGACGTCAGGCAAGGTGACCTTTCTTGGGAAAGAGATCACCGGACTCGGGCCAAAAGACCTTCGGAAGATGAGAAGACAGTTTCAGATGATTTTTCAGGACCCTTATGCTTCTTTAAACCCCCGCATGAAAATCAAAGACATTTTAGAAGAGCCGCTAATCGTCCATAAGCTCGGGACAAAGGCTGAAAGAAAAGAAGTCGTCCGGTCGATGCTCGGGATCGTCGGCCTGGATGCTTCGTATGGAGAGCGTTATGCTCACCAATTCAGCGGCGGCCAGAGGCAAAGAATCGGAATTGCAAAAGCGCTGATCACAAAGCCGAAGCTGATCATCGCCGATGAACCCGTTTCAGCGCTCGATGTGTCTGTACAGGCGCAGATTTTGAATCTCCTGTCAGACCTCCAGGAAGCTTTTTCATTAACCTTTCTCTTTATTTCGCATGATCTGGGGGTCGTCCGCTATATCAGCGACCGGGTGGCGGTCATGTATTTCGGAAAAATCGTCGAGATGGCTGAAGCAGATGCATTATTTAGAGCGCCGAAGCATCCGTATACGGAATCCCTTTTGGCTGCTGTGCCTGTTATCGGAAAGGGGGAAGCTGATGAAGCGGTGCCAGAGGGCCCGGCTCCGGCAATCAATGAAAAAGGGTGCCCTTTTTACGGCCGGTGCCGAAGGCGGGAAGCCAGGTGCAAGGATGCGGTGCCTATGCTGGAAGAAAAAACGGAAGGCCATTATGCCGCGTGCCATTTACTTTAGCTGAGGAGGCGATAGGATGAAAAGAAAACATTGGCTGAAAGGCCTGGGAATGCTGCTGGCTGTCTCCTTATTTTTAATGGGGTGTTCCGATTCAGAGAGCCAAAAAGAAGGAGGCGGTGCAAAAACCGGAAAAGATACGCTGATTTTCGGGAGAGGCGGTGATTCCACTTCGCTTGATCCGATAACGACGACAGAAGGCGAAGCGTTTAAAGTCACAACCAATATCTTTGAAACCTTGCTGAATTACGGAGAGCAGGACACGACGCTAAAACCGGGCTTGGCCGTCAAATGGGATGCTTCCGATGACGGACTGACATACACGCTGCACTTGAGAAAAGACGTCAAATTTCACGACGGAACCGATTTTAATGCAGAGGCAGTCAAATACAACTTTGACAGGTGGATGAACGGAGACGAGGAAAAATTTCCTTATTACGGGATGTTCGGAGGCTACAAAAAAGATAAGGGGCACGTTATTAAAGATATAAAAATTCTCGATGATCATAAAATCCAATTTATTTTAAAACGGCCGCAGGCGCCGTTTCTAAAAAATCTCGCCATGACCTCATTTGGAATCGCAAGCCCTGAGGCAATTGAAAAATACGGGGACAAATTCAGGGAGCACCCGGTCGGAACGGGTCCGTATCAATTCGTAGAATGGAAGCCGAATGACCGCATTGTCCTTGAAAAGTATGAAGACTATTGGGATGAGGGGAAGCCGAAGCTGAAAAAGATCATTTTTAGAGCGATTCCGGAAAACTCGGCCCGTCTGAACGCGCTAAAAACCGGTGAGATCGATTTGATGGACGGCGTGAATCCGTCGGACATCGAAAGCATCAAAAGCGACCCCAATCTGAAAATAATTGAAAGGCCGTCGATGAATATCGGCTACCTCGGGCTGACGACAACGAGAAAGCCGCTTGACAATAAGCTTGTCCGCCAGGCGCTAAACCATGCCGTCGATAAGCAGGCGATCATCGATTCCTTCTACGGCGGGCGCGCAGACCCTGCGAAAAATCCTTTGCCTCCTTCGCTTGAAGGCTATAATGACAAGGTCGAGCCGTATCCGTACGATCTCAAAAAAGCAAAAGAGATCTTGAAAGAAGCGGGCTACCCGGACGGATTCAGCATGGAGCTGTGGGCGATGCCTGTTCCCCGTCCATATATGCCTGACGGGATGAAAATCGCCGAGGTGATTCAAGCCGACTTTGCAAAAATCGGGGTCAAAGCGAAAATCGTCACTTATGACTGGGCCACGTATTTAGACAAAGCGAGCAAAGGCGAAGCCGATTCGTTTTTAATGGGATGGACTGGCGACAACGGAGATCCCGATAATTTCCTCTATACGCTGCTTGACAAGGACAATATCGGGGGCAACAACTATACCTACTTCAGCAATGACAAGCTTCACGACATCTTGATCGAAGCCCAGTCAGATCCCGACCAGACTAAACGAAACAAGCTTTATGAAAAAGCGCAGGAGCTGATTCACGAAGAATCGCCGTGGATTCCGCTCGTTCACTCGACGCCGATTTTGGCCGGGGCGAAAGATATTGAAGGATACGTCCCTCACCCGACGGGGAGTGAAGTATTATCAGACGTACAATTTAAATAGTGCACAAGGTGGTGACAGCCGTTGCTTTCTTACTGTTTGAAGCGGACCGGCATGCTGATCCCCGTCCTTATCGGCATGACGCTGGTCGTCTTTTCCATCATCCGCTTTATACCGGGTAACCCCGCCCAGGTGATTCTCGGACAAAGGGCGACAAAAGAAGCAGTTGAGCAGCTGACTATGCAGCTTGGCCTTGATGAGCCCTGGTATATTCAATACGGAAGATATGTCGGAGATTTGCTGAGAGGGGATTTAGGAACCTCCATCCGCACAGGGGCGGCGATTACTAAAGAAATGCAGCCTTATTTGTTCGCCACCCTTGAGCTCGCTTTTTTTGCGATGCTGATCGCCGTACTCCTCGGCGTGAATGCGGGAATCGTCAGCGCCTGGTTCAAAAATTCGGTGTTTGACTATATGGCGATGCTGATCGCTTTAGTCGGCGTATCGATGCCGATTTTTTGGCTCGGGCTGATGGGGCAATGGTTTTTTTCAATCGAGCTTGGCTGGCTGCCGACCACCGGAAGGGAGGATGTGAGAAACCCGGTTGATACGATTACCTATATTCATACGCTTGATACGCTGCTAAACGGGCGATTCGATCAGTTTGGAGAAACGATCCGCCATTTAATCCTTCCTGCATCCGCCCTGGCCACCATCCCTGCCGCGATTATCGCGAGAATTACGAGAGCGAGCATGATCGAGGTTCTTCAGTCCGATTATATCCGCACCGCAAAAGCAAAAGGCGTTCGTATGTTTTTCGTCATCTATAAGCACGGTTTAAAAAACGCGTTTATTCCGATTCTGACAGTCATCGGCCTGCAGACGGGACTTTTGCTAGGCGGCGCAATTTTAACGGAAACGATTTTTGCCTGGCCGGGCATCGGCCGGTACATTTATGATGCGATCAGCTATCGGGACTATCCGGTGATCCAATCGGGAATCCTTGTGATCGCCTTCATCTTCGTCATGATCAATTTCGTCGTCGATCTGTTGTATGCCGTCATCGATCCGAGAATTAAATATTAGGAGGCGGTGAAATATGGATGTGCTGCAAGATGAACGCCGGGAGGGAGAAGCGAAAAGCCGCTCTCTTCTTGCGGAAAACGTTCAGCGGTTTTTCGATCATAAGCTTGCTGCGGCCGGCAGCATTCTGGTCGCAGCGTTTATCCTGTTGGCCATTTTCGCGCCGCTGATCGCTCCATACGGGTTAAACGATCAGTCGCTATCAGAAAGGCTTGCTCCGCCGTCTGCCGAACACCTTTTTGGAACGGACGATTTCGGCAGGGACATTTTCTCAAGGGTGCTGCACGGAGCAAGGCTCTCCCTCTGGGTCGGATTTTTCTCCTGCTTAGGGTCAGCCGTTGCCGGAACGCTCTTGGGCCTGATTGCGGGTTTTTACGGCAAATGGGCGGACGGGCTGATCTCAAGGATATTTGACATCATGCTCGCGTTTCCCAGCATCCTTCTTGCGATTGCGATCGTCGCCATTCTCGGGCCCTCGCTTGAGAACGCGCTGATTGCGATTGCCATCATCAATATTCCGACGTTTGGAAGGCTCGTCCGTTCGAAAGTGCTCAGCATCAGGCAGGAGGAGTATATTCTGTCTGCGAGAGCCGTCGGTATGTCCAACATCCGCTTGATGTTCAAGCATATTCTCCCAAACAGCATGGCGCCTGTTATCGTGCAAGCAACGCTCAATATCGGAACTGCGATTATTGAAGCCGCGGCTCTCGGCTTTTTAGGATTGGGGGCTCAGGCTCCAAATCCCGAATGGGGGAAAATGCTTGCCGACGCCCGCCCTTATTTGGCACAGGCTCCGTGGACCTTGTTTTTTCCGGGAATTTCAATCATGCTGGCGGTGCTCGGCTTTAATTTAATGGGCGACGGGCTCCGCGACACGCTTGATCCGAAAACGAAAGAAGGGAAATAAAAAACCCGGTTAACGCTTTCGTTAACCGGGGCCTTTCATTTAATCATCATCGACTTCCAGCTCGCTGTCTTCGCGGTGATACGTTTGGAAGCTTGAGATCAGCGTTTCCAAATGGCAGAGCTGTTCACGGTATTCCACGGCGCTCGCCATGATGGTCAGCATATTGTAATCCAGCAGTTCCTCCTTTAATTTATCCTGGTTTTTCAGGAACGATTCGGTCAAATGCTGTTTGTATACGTCTCCTTCTTCGAGAAGGTCTTCGTTTTCATGCGTTTTGATCCTGCCGACAAACCGCATCAAAATCCGCTCGTGCCAATGCAGAAGATAATCGAGTTCTTCGATCAGCGTATTCTGGAATTCCTCCGGCATGTGATAAAAATCGTTTTCAAGCCGGTGCAGCTTTTTCAGTGTATCAAGCGCGCGGTTTGACGCGATAATCGCCTGTCTGAAAAGGACGAGCTTTCTTGACTTCACGTATGTGGTACGTTTTAAATAGCTCCGTTCTTCTTTGTAAAGCAAGTAAAGATGGTCGACTTTCATCATTTTTTCTTTCAGTTTTTCGATGTCTTCTTTCAGCATGGTGTGCTCTGTCGTTTTCCGCGTCAACAGCCGGATCCATTTTATCACTTCGTCCGTGTTTTCGACGATATGGCTGACGAGCTTTGTTTCGTATTTAGGCGGCAAAAAGATCAGGTTGACAAGGAACGCAGACAGAACGCCCAGGATGACCGTTGCAGTCCTGATCAATGCGAACATCAAAAAGTTGTCGCCTGAGCTTTCCAGTATGGCAATAACGGTAACAAGAGCAATCGAAATCGTGTTCTCGATCTTCAGTTTTAAGTTAATCGTAATGACAATAACCGCCGTCAACCCGATAATAATCGGACTGGGTTCAAAAATAAGACCAAAAATGATAGCTGTCGCTGCTCCGATAATATTCGCCTGCACTTGATCGACAATCGTCAAAAATGAACGATAGATCGAAGGCTGGATCGCAAAAATGGCCGCAATACCGGCAAAAATCGGGGCCGGCAGGCCGATCCAAGCCGCGAGGTATAGAGCGAGCGTAATGGCAATGCCTGTTTTGAAAATACGGGCACCTAGTTTCATTAGGCTTTACTTGCATCCCTTTCTATAATAAATTCGTTATTTCTGCTAATTTGCCAAACAATAAAGTAATATACAGCGATCTCCGGAAATATTCAACCCATTTTTAAGAAAAAACAAAGCGTTGTCAAAAAACTGATCCGATAATGTTCAAATGTATAAAAAAGAGAGCAAACATGCTCCCTTTATCACACCTGCTGTTTCAATTGTTTGAACGATTCATCGACGGCCTCAAGCGTATCCGCGATATCTTTTTCCGTATGCGCGATCGTGATAAACCACGCTTCGTATTTTGAAGGGGCGAGGTTGATTCCCCGTTCCAGCATCAGCTTGAAAAATGCGGCAAACTTTTCACCGTCGGTATTTTCGGCCTGTTCGTAATTCTCGACTTTCTCCGTTGTAAAATAGACGGTGAGCGCCCCTTTCAAACGATTGACCGTGATGTCGATGCCGTGCGTTTCGGCATGTTTTAAGATTCCCTTTTCAAGCATGGCGCCGAGACGGTCCAGCTTCTCGTACGTTCCTTTTTCTTTCAGGACTTCAAGACAGGCGATGCCCGATAAAATCGACGCCGGGTTACCAGCCATTGTACCGGCTTGATATGCGGGACCGAGCGGGGCAACCTGCTCCATAATTTCCTTCTTGCCTCCGTAAGCGCCGATCGGCAGCCCGCCGCCGATGATTTTGCCGAGCGCGGTCAGATCAGGCTTAACGCCAAGCAGGTCCTGTGCTCCGCCATACATGAAACGGAAGGCGGTAATGACTTCGTCATAAATGACCAGTGCACCGGCGTCGTGAGTCAGCTGATTCACCTGTTCGAGAAAGCCGCTTTTCGGTTCAACGATCCCGAAGTTTCCGACGATCGGTTCAACGAGTACCGCGGCGACATCGTCGCCCCATTTATCAAGAGCTTCTTTATAGCTGTCAATATCATTGAAAGGAACGGTGATCACTTCGTTTGCGATGCTTTTCGGAACCCCGGCGGAATCAGGCGTGCCGAGCGTTGAAGGACCTGACCCGGCGGCGACCAGCACGAGATCGGAGTGGCCGTGGTAGCAGCCGGCGAATTTGATGATCTTCGTCCTTCCGGTATACGCGCGGGCGACGCGAATCGTCGTCATGACCGCTTCCGTTCCTGAATTAACGAATCTCACTTTATCCAAAGAAGGGATGGCTTCCTTCAGCATCTTGGCAAATGTGACTTCGTGCTTTGTCGGCGTACCGTAAAGCACGCCGTTTTCCGCAGCGCTTTGAATGGCCTTTGTAACGTGCGGATGGGCATGTCCGGTAATAATCGGCCCGTATGCCGCGAGATAGTCTATGTACTTATTCCCGTCAACATCCCAAAAATAAGCGCCCTTCGCTTTTTCCATCGCGACCGGAGACCCTCCGCCCACAGCTTTGTACGACCGTGACGGACTGTTGACGCCGCCTACTATATGTTGAAGAGCTTCTTCATGAAGCTTTTCCGATTGTGTATGCTGCATAATATCCTCCTCATTTCTATAAAGCCTCTGTCTATAGCTATATTGTAACACGTTGTGAACCGAGAGCAAAAATGAAGCGGCGGCGATTTGAACACGAGGGAACTGTTTTTTATAATGAGAAGAAGCAAACGATTAAAATAAACAGGAGGCAAAGCAATGACTGTAGAAATTGGACAAAAGGTGCCTGATATCGAACTGCTGGGCGACCATGGCGAAAAAGTGAAATTGTCAGATTTTCAAGGGAAATATATCGTGCTCTATTTTTATCCGAAGGATATGACGCCAGGATGTACGACCGAAGCATGCGATTTCAGGGACAGCCACCAAAGCTTTGCGGAGCTTGATGCCGTCATTATCGGCGTCAGCCCGGATGATCAGGGAAGACATGAAAAATTTAAAGAAAAACACGATCTTCCGTTTCTGCTGCTTGTCGATGATGAACATAAGCTAGCCGAAGCGTTTGACGTATGGAAGCTAAAAAAGAACTTCGGCAAAGAATACATGGGAATCGAACGCTCAACCTTTCTCATCGATAAAGAAGGCCGCCTTGTAAAAGAATGGCGAAAAGTAAAGGTGAAAGATCACGTTGCAGAGGCTCTTCAAGCTGTAAAAGAGGTTTCTGAAAAATAAGAACGGCAAGGGGCCGGACCATTATCAGGTCAGGCCCTGTTTGCCGGGTACATAATTGGCCGGCTGTTAGACCATCATGTAAATATAGAGCGGATTTAACCTGAAAAAGGGGATTTCGAGAGGGATTGGAATTGACAAAGATTCTAATCAGGAGTTACACTATTTATAAACGTTATAATATAAGAATTTTTTTTAGAAGTGAGGTGCATGACGATGGCTGAACATAACCTGAAAGAAGCGTTGGAAGCGTTGAAGGAAACCGGGGTGCGAATTACTCCTCAACGTCATGCCATTCTGGAATTCCTCGTAAATTCTATGTCTCATCCAACTGCCGATGATATATATAAAGCGCTTGAAGGAAAATTTCCAAACATGAGCGTCGCAACGGTTTATAACAATTTACGGGTTTTTAAGGAAGCAGGGCTCGTTAAAGAATTGACATACGGAGATTCTTCAAGCCGGTTTGACTTTGTGACTTCCGAGCATTATCATGCGATTTGTGAGCGCTGCGGAAAGATCGTGGACTTTCATTACCCTGGGCTCGACGAAGTAGAGCAGCTCGCTTCACACGTGACAGGATTTAAAGTCAGTCACCATAGACTGGAAATATACGGTTTGTGTCAGGAATGCGATAAAAAAGAAAGCCATTAAAAAGAGCTGGCCGCTTTTTTAACGGTCAGCTTATTTTTGTTTTAGAGCTTTTCGATTATACGATTCATTAAATTCCTTACCTTCAAGGTTTTTATCAAGAGTAAGAGGTTCCCTGCAGTGCATGCACATATCGACCCGGCCGAGGATCTTGGTCGGCTGTTCGCAGTTCGGACAGATGACTTTGACCGCTTTTGTCGAAAGCATTCCTATCCAAAAATAAACCGCAGTGCTTAACATGATAGACAATACCCCCAAGAGCATAAACACCGACATCACTAAGACCGACGACCTGAAAAAGATTCCGACGTACATAATGATGAAACCGACAAATACCAAGCTTAACGCAAACGTTCTGATTTTGTTGATTTTGCTAGAATATTTCGCCATATCCATCCCCCTCTCTCTAATATAGCATATTGAAGATGTGATATTCTTTAATAAATTGGAACTTTTTTATAGAGAGTTTCCGGGGAATTGATTATAATAATTCAATGTGTTTTCAAAATAAAGGAGTTTTTACTGGCTCGTAGAAGTAGGTAGAAAACGAAAGAGAAGCATTTTGAGCAATGTATTTTACATCGTATTGGAGGAATGGTGATGGAAAATCTTCTCCGTCCGATTTACCAGGAAAGAGCAAGCCGCCCTGATACTTTAGCTGTTATGATTATTGAGAGGAGAAACCAAACCTCATCTGCAACAGATAACTTTGATGCGGCATTATTAGTGATTGTAAGCAAAGCCGAGGAACCGATATTTGTGAAGCATTACGAATTCGACGGAAAAACGGCTTCTCTTCATATCATTTCCGTTGAACAGCTCCAGGAATGGATTTTGCTCGGCACAAACAGAAGAATAATAGATTGGATTCTGAACGGGAAAGTTCTCTTTGACCGAAATGAATATATCGCAAAGCTGATTGAGCAGCTTAATACGTTTCCTTTTTCAGAACGGAAACTGAAAATCGGACTTGAATACGGAAAGTTAATCAGAAGGTATATAGAAGGAAAAGCGTTTTTTGAAGAGGATCAGTTTTTGGATGCATACAATTCAATCGTGCATGCTTTGCACCATTTAGCCAGAATCGAAGTCATAGATAAAGGCTTTCATCCCGAAGTAACGGTTTGGAATCAGGTCCGGCATATGGAGCCGCAGGTGTACAAGCTGTATAAAGAACTGGTAGAAAGCAACGAAAGCCTGCAAAAAAGGCTTGAGTTATTGTTCCTCGCAAGCGATTTTCTCATTCATTCAAAAGCC
>NZ_CP150286.1:1165000-3582500 GCF_037982765.1 Bacillus sp. FSL K6-0138 | reverse complement strand
GGACCGGGATGGACGCACCGCTGGTGTACCAGTTGTTCTGCCAAGGGCATCGCTGGGTAGCTATGTGCGGACGGGATAAGTGCTGAAAGCATCTAAGCATGAAGCCCCCCTCAAGATGAGATTTCCCATTCCGTTAAGGAAGTAAGATCCCTGAAAGATGATCAGGTTGATAGGTCTGAGGTGGAAGTGTGGCGACACATGGAGCTGACAGATACTAATCGATCGAGGACTTAACCAAACATGAATGTCATATCGTTATCTAGTTTTGAGAGAATAATTCCAAAAAAACTCTTGCATTTTTGAAAATACATAGTATAATGATCTTTGTCACTAAATTGTCTGGTGATGATGGCGAAGGGGTCACACCCGTTCCCATGCCGAACACGGAAGTTAAGCTCTTCAGCGCCGATGGTAGTTGGGGGTTTCCCCCTGCGAGAGTAGGACGTCGCCAGGCAGACATCATTCCGCAGTAGCTCAGTGGTAGAGCTATCGGCTGTTAACCGATCGGTCGCAGGTTCGAATCCTGCCTGCGGAGCCATATGATTGGAGAGCTGTCCGAGTGGTCGAAGGAGCACGATTGGAAATCGTGTAGGCGGCCAACGCCGTCTCAAGGGTTCGAATCCCTTGCTCTCCGCCACTTTCAAATATATGGCCCGTTGGTCAAGTGGTTAAGACACCGCCCTTTCACGGCGGTAACACGGGTTCGAATCCCGTACGGGTCACCATTATTTTTTAGAAGCAGAAGGGGTATACCGGAGCTTTTAAAGGAAGGCATGCTAAGATCGCAACATCCTGTTGCAACGCATGCACTTGCACGTCCTGTGCTGCGGAGGATTAGCTCAGCTGGGAGAGCATCTGCCTTACAAGCAGAGGGTCGGCGGTTCGATCCCGTCATCCTCCACCATATCTACTAATATAAAACATTATCGCGGGGTGGAGCAGTTCGGTAGCTCGTCGGGCTCATAACCCGAAGGTCGCAGGTTCAAATCCTGCCCCCGCAACCAAAAATTGCTCATTAAATGAGGAGTGCCCGAAGGGTGCAACCAAAATAGTTCATGCAATAAAAATTCAAAAATGGTCCGGTAGTTCAGTTGGTTAGAATGCCTGCCTGTCACGCAGGAGGTCGCGGGTTCGAGTCCCGTCCGGACCGCCATTTAAATAAAGGCTCGGTAGCTCAGTTGGTAGAGCAACGGACTGAAAATCCGTGTGTCGGCGGTTCGATTCCGTCCCGAGCCACCATTTGCCGGTCTAGCTCAATTGGTAGAGCAACTGACTTGTAATCAGTAGGTTGGGGGTTCAAGTCCTCTGGCCGGCACTGTTCTGGAGGGGTAGCGAAGTGGCTAAACGCGGCGGACTGTAAATCCGCTCCCTCAGGGTTCGGCGGTTCGAATCCGTCCCCCTCCACCATTTCTATAGGGGCATAGTTTAACGGTAGAACAGAGGTCTCCAAAACCTCCGGTGTGGGTTCGATTCCTACTGCCCCTGCCAATTACGTATTGAAACGTATGGCGGTTGTGGCGAAGTGGTTAACGCACCAGATTGTGGCTCTGGCACTCGTGGGTTCGATTCCCATCAACCGCCCTTTATGATCATATTGGGCTATAGCCAAGCGGTAAGGCAACGGACTTTGACTCCGTCATGCGCTGGTTCGAATCCAGCTAGCCCAGTTTTTCATCTTTTATCAATAAGTTGAATATGTTAAAATGAGTTCATAATTAGAATGCGGAAGTAGTTCAGTGGTAGAACACCACCTTGCCAAGGTGGGGGTCGCGGGTTCGAATCCCGTCTTCCGCTCCAATTTCTTAACTTAAAATGATGGCGGCATAGCCAAGTGGTAAGGCAGAGGTCTGCAAAACCTTTATCCCCGGTTCGAATCCGGGTGTCGCCTTAGTGCCCTTGCCGGGGTGGTGGAATTGGCAGACACACAGGACTTAAAATCCTGCGGTAGGTGACTACCGTGCCGGTTCAAGTCCGGCCCTCGGCACCATAGCTCACACATGCCGGTGTGGCGGAATTGGCAGACGCGCACGACTCAAAATCGTGTTCCTTCGGGAGTGTCGGTTCGACCCCGACCACCGGTATCACTAAACATCGTATTGCCAAGCGATGAAAGAGCGTTCCTTATTAAAGGAACGCTCTTTTTATTTATTCCTTATTAAAGCGGCGAACCGTCAAGGGTGTATTGTAGTCTTCATTAATTGCACCATGAATGGTTCATAACGTTTAAGCAGTTCAGCTCTTGTTTGACGATCTCCTCATTGAAATCCCTCCAATCAAATGATCACTTTTAACAAGGACCAGGCACCTGTCACTGACAAGGTGCTTTTATTTGTTTTAAGAATTGAAGCTCGGCACAAATTTTGGATACCTAATGTATATGTTCTTATCCTCTGACAGTTATGACCTTTTTACGTTTTGTTTACAAGTTGATCAAACTTTAGCGACATCTGCCCGCTATCTTGGAATACAGCAAGATCTCATCTAAATATAGGAAAAGGAACAATGGATCAGGTAAAGCATTAATCTTTTGAGGAGGAATAGAAGTTGTCAATCAGCATTAAACTGGCTGACGGATCTGTCAGAGAATTTGAAGAGGAAGCAAGCATCGAGGATGTCGCGGCTTCTATTAGCGGAGGACTGGAAAATGCGGTTGCAGGCAAATTAAACGGAAAGCTGGTCGATTTATCAACTCCGCTTCAGGACGGTGCGCACGTTGAAATCGTCACCCGGGACTCAGCTGAAGGGCAGAAGACCGTACTGGGAAATTCGCGGGGGGCAAGGCGTCTTGTGGCGCTTGATGCAGCGCGGGGATTGGCGGTCATAGGAATGTATTTACAGCACTTCGCCCTGAACGAAACGAACGCTTCAATCGTTTCCGGGAATACGACGCTGTTATTTGTGCTTTGCGGCGGCATCTCTTACTCGATCATGGCCGGGCGCATAATGGATCGGGGAGCGGAGCCGACTGCATTCCGGACGCGGATGCTTGCCCGCGCGGTATTTATCGATATTATAGGATATCTACTCATCATGCTGAATACTCCGTTCGGGGTGATTTTGCCGCTTATGCTGAACTGTTCGTGCTGGCGTTGGTGCTGGTTCGCCGTTCGACGCGTGTGCTCGTTGCGAAAGCAGCAGCTTTGATTATAGTGAGCCCACCTCTGATGATTCTCGGAGGAAGCGTCCTGTCTGGAGCTTTCTTACTTCGTGATATTGCAGGCGGCCCGATGTCCGCGCTCGCACTTGCACCCGCTTTCGTCGCCGGTATGGCGATCGGGCGCTTTGATCTTACCAAGATGCGTACCGCACTCTGGCTCGCGGGCAGCGGCGCAATCATGCTCACAGTCTCTAAGCTCCTGGGCGCTTTCGTTCTTCCAGGGCTGAGCCGTTCCTTTGAAGAGTGGCTCGTAAGTGTTCAAGGCACCGCCGTCGCCGAGCCGGATCAGTATGCTATCTGGCCGCACAACGTGACACCGCCACTGTGGCACAATCTTCTTTCGATAGCTCCGCACAGTGCGTCAACTTTCCTGACGATGCTGGGGCTAGGGGCCGCATTTCTGGTGCTTGGATTGGTATGTCTCGTGCAGCAGAAGACCACTGCCGTGTTAAAGGCGTTCGCTGGAGTCGGACGTGTAGCGTTGACGATGTATGCAGCTCAGTTTGTTGTCATATGGGCTCTTGAAATCTCGGGGGCCCAGTATGATATCGGGGCACTTCCATTCGGTGATCTGCTCGTCGCAGCCGTGACGACGGTGACAGGGTGGCTGATTGCACGGCTCCCTGCCGGTCCGCTCGAGACAGCGATGCGACGCTTTGACCGGATATTCAGCGCCTTGGGGCCTGTCACTGGACCGACGACACCGAGGTAGGCGGTCGTCTTTAACATGTCGAAGTATTGCCTGAAGGAAACGTCTGAGCTGACAGCTCCTTCAGGTTAAGTCTTATAAGCGGAAACTGCAGGATGTATCGGAGTACGCGGCGGATGAGTTCATGTACAAAGTAAAAGGAAGTTGTAAGCCTGCTGAAATACAGAACCCAAGGTTCTCTCAGGTTTATGTTATTCATAAACGTAATGAAGAAGCATAGACCTGCTAGAACCGCTCACCCTTGGATTTGCTTTTTACAACTTGAAATGATCATGCACTAAAAGAAATGGGGATGGCATTTTCTATGTTAAAAAAATCGTTCACAAAGTATTGTCTAATGTTGGTTTTATCACTTGCGATGCTGCTGGGAGCGATAACCCCAGGCGTTGCTGTGGCGCAGGCATCCAAGGGGGTGGCGTCCGGTCAGCAGACAAAAGTAAAGGCGCCAAATCTAAAGAAATCTCAAAAGATGAAGCTGGACAAACATGTGGCTTCAATGACAGAGAAACGAACGCTTCATGCTACATTCAAGCTTCCGCAATAGGAGGCATCCTCCGGTAACTTGCACGCGAAGGAATGAAACGCAGAAAAGTGGAAAGAACAGAATTAAAATTGACCCTTTAAGAGACTGTGAGACAAACACACTTCTTATCTTTACACAGCGGGGACGTCCGTTTGTTTTATTGACTTTCATATTCGGGCATATGTTTCAAGCTTTTTTTGAATAAGTCCCATCTTTTTATGCAGAAACATAAGGTTTAAAAAGGTGATAAGCATTCCGGCTATGCCCGATAAGACCATTGAAGAGAAACTGAATGTCTCTATTTCCGCTGCAACAATCAGCAGATAGCAACAAAACGGCAGCATAAGGATTGCAGTCAGTATACCTGGTACATAATGTTTAAATGTCAACCATAGGACGATGTGAACAAGAAAATGAACAGTAAAGGCAAAAAAGAAGCCAAACCAGACAATGTATTGATTACAATAAATGCTGGCGATCGTTACAACAACAGCTAATATAAATTCTTCAAGTACGGCGCAAACAAAAGAAGCAGTCGTGGAATGACCGAATGGCGCTCTTTTCAATTGGTTCAGTTTGCTCTGATACCTTTTGCCCCATGCCTCAACCATCACCATCTCTTCAAAATCATGCAGTATAAATAATGTCGGCAGCAGCCAGGCAATCAATTGCATCTTATCCATTTACATTCCCCCTTTTATGTGCCACAATTGTGACATTTCATCATAAATAAAGTCAATAAGACAACGAAAAGTGCTACATCGCAATAAAAAGTGAGACAGGAGCGAGAACATGAATCAAATGCCCTCAAAAACAGCACAGCAATCTAAAAGCTGGCTGACGCATTCACTGCTGGAGCTAATGAAGGAAAAAAGCTTTTCTGACATTACCATTACGGAGATAGCGGAAAAAGCACAGCTTGACAGAAGAACGTTTTATCGGCATTTCCAATCAAAAAAAGATATATTAGACCGCTATTTTGAGCAGCTTTGCAGTGAATATTCCAATTACATTGTTCAGGAAAAACATATCGACTTATCTAGTCTTGGGCATGCATACTTCAACTTTTGGAGCAGACATGCCGATTTTTTACAAGCCCTTCATCAGAATCATTTGTTTTATTTGGTCGTTGAGAAATATAATGAATTATTACCGGCTCTTCATGAAAAGTTTAAAGAAGACACCTTTCATTTTAAAAATCAAATCAGTTTGGAGTATGGGCTTGCATTTAGTTCCGGGGGTTTTTGGAATATCCTTTCAAAATGGTTTGAGAGAGGCAGGAAAGAATCGCCTGAAGAAATGAGTGATATTCTGCAAGGGATCGTAGATTCATTTTTAAATAAACAAGCTATCGAAAGGTGATCTCGTGTTGGTATACGAGTGGTTTAATTTCTGCTTGCGCTTATGACCAATCTCCGGTACCGTTAATGCAAAGAACATTGTGATATATAGAACAGGAGTTGAGGCCGTTGATGAATACGGTGAAGATCAGAGGGGTGACAATCGGAGAGGGAGCTCCGAAAATTTGCGTGCCGCTTGTTGGAGAAACGCTGGAACAATTGAAAGAAGAAGCTGCTTTTCTGCAGTCTGTCGATCCGGATCTTGTCGAGTGGCGGGCGGATTTTTTTGAGAATGTGGAAGACGTTGAAAAAGTGATAGAAGCGCTGGCTGAAATCCGTGCCATATTGCAAGACATTCCGCTGATCTTTACGTTCCGCAGCATAGAGGAAGGCGGCGAAAAAGAAGTCAGCAAGGAATTTTATTTTTCTTTAAATCATGCCGTTGCCAAAACAGGGCTGGCAGATGTGATTGATGTTGAGCTGTTCAATGAAGAGCAGGATGTAAAAAAACTGGTTGAAGCGGCTCATATGCATCATGTTTTCGTCATTATATCCAACCACGATTTCGAAAAAACGCCAAGAGCGGAAGAGATCGTGTCCCGGCTGCGCAGAGCGCAGGAGCTGGGAGCCGATTTGCCCAAGATTGCGGTGATGCCTGAAACGGCGGCAGATGTGCTGACATTGCTTGAGGCGACTCATACGATGTATGAGCGGTACGCGGAGGGCCCGATCATTACGATGTCGATGGCCGGAAAAGGCGTGATCAGCCGGCTGGCCGGAGAGTTATTTGGATCAGCGATGACTTTCGGAGCGGCCAGAAAGGCATCCGCACCTGGCCAAATTGCGGCCGGGGATCTGAAACAGATCCTTGACGTGCTGCATCGAAATATATGAATAAAGGAAGGAGCCGGAGCGGCTCCTTCTCCTTTTATCCGGCGTACTGCTCAATGATCGCCTGAAGCGATGTTTTCAGCTCTTCTCTATTTTTAAGTTGTGATTCGTCAAAACGGACGCGGACGAGCTTTTCGCCTTCGTTATACATTTCCTCCAGCCAGCCCCGCAATCCTCTGGCGCGGCGGTCGACTTCGATGATGACGTCCAACCCGTTATCTTCAAGAAGAAATACGAGCTCTAATTCGTCAAACAGTCGGCGGTAATTTTGCGAGACCGGTACAAATTCGAATTCCTGAACGAAAGGCATCCGCCTGTTAAAGTATGGCGCATGTTCACAATCAGCCTCTTGAAGCCTGAATCCGAGGTCTCCCATAGCTTCCAGCACAGATTTGATCCACGGGTGCGGTTTGACGGCAATCGGGTCTTCGTCCGATTTATCGATGCCGCCTTGAATGTCCAGGTCTGTCAATAAGAAAACGCGCGTCCCTTTCATCGTCATCGGCGCATCAAGCGGCATGATGAATGAAAAAGGAAAGCGCCTTTCTTTCCCCGGGCTGATGGTGAATGATTCCGTTACCCTGCGGGATTCCATGGTGACGGTTTTCCATTCTTTTTTATCATCCTTTACGATGGCGTATTCGGTCTCCAGCAATAATTCAATGTACCTGATGTGCTGTTCGGTGTTGCCGCCTTTTACAAGAACGCTTCCGTTCACTTTCTCACCCGGCAGATATTCATTTTTCTCCAAAATCGTATTGACCTTTGCCGCTCCGATGCCTGCGCTTGCCGCAAGCTTTTTAAACAGTGACATGTTTCGATCTTCTCCTTTTATCCTGAAATAAAAGCAATTTTTATACGCTGTTTATAGTCAAAAGGATTCATTTATTTCTGAATGATTTTCACTGTCAAATCGATGTGTTACTATTAGAAACGAATATAATAGCTTTACTAGGGGTGCCCTGTTGAGGGCTGAGAGAGAAACAACTTGCGTTTCTTAACCCTTTGGACCTGATCTGGTTCGTACCAGCGTGGGGAAGTAAAAAGATGAAGGATAGGGATGTCCGGCTGCGATGCGGTCATCTGCCGATTTTACTGACTTTAAACCAGGTTCATGAACAATGTGCCTGGTTTTTTTGTGCTGGTGCTGTTCTGGAGTTTCGTCCTGATCATTTTTAAAGAGGGGAAGGATTTTCACATGAAACATGAGTCAGTACAGCAAAAAAACATCGCGATGATGTCAAGTTTTTCAGGAAGCCGAAAAGTGTATGTCGAAGGATCGCGTCCTGACATTCAAGTGCCGATGAGAGAAATTTCTTTAAGTCCTACAACAGGATCATTTGGAGAAGAAGAAAATCGGCCTGTCCGCGTATACGATACGAGCGGTCCTTATACAGACGCCAATGCGAAGGTTGATATTCAGAAGGGGCTGAAGCCTTTGCGGGCGTCCTGGATCAGAGAACGCGGCGATACCGAGACATATGAAGGCAGAGAAGTAAAGCCGGAGGATAACGGCTATAAAAGCAAAGAGAAAGCAAATCACAGCTATCCAGGCCTGAAACGAAAACCGCTGCGTGCGAAAAAGGGGCAAAATGTCACCCAGCTGCATTACGCAAGAAAGGGGATCATTACGCCTGAAATGGAATTCATCGCGATCCGCGAGCATGTGTCTCCCGAATTCGTCCGGGAAGAAGTGGCCAGCGGCCGGGCGATCATTCCGTCAAATATTAACCACCCGGAAAGCGAACCGATGATTATCGGACGGAACTTCCACGTAAAAATAAACGCAAACATCGGCAATTCAGCCGTCACCTCCTCAATTGAAGAAGAAGTGGAGAAAATGACATGGGCGATCCGCTGGGGAGCAAACACGATGATGGACTTATCCACAGGAAAGGATATCCATACGACAAGGGAATGGATCATCCGCAACTGTCCCGTCCCCGTCGGCACTGTGCCGATTTACCAGGCGCTCGAAAAGGTCAACGGAGTGGCCGAAGATTTGACATGGGAGATTTACCGCGACACATTGATCGAACAGGCTGAACAAGGTGTCGATTATTTTACGATTCATGCCGGCGTCCTTCTCAGGTATGTGCCGTTAACGGCGAAGCGCGTCACCGGAATCGTATCCCGAGGCGGGGCAATCATGGCGCAGTGGTGTCTGGCGCACCATGAAGAAAGCTTTTTGTACACGCATTTTGAGGAGATTTGCGAGATTATGAAAACGTATGATATCGCATTTTCGCTGGGAGACGGCCTTCGTCCGGGCTCGATTGCGGATTCGAATGATGAAGCGCAATTTGCCGAATTGGAAACGCTTGGCGAGCTGACGGAGATCGCTTGGAAGCACGATGTTCAGGTGATGATCGAAGGGCCGGGGCATGTGCCGATGAATAAAATCAAAGAAAACGTCGACAGGCAAATGGAGATTTGCAAGGAAGCGCCGTTTTATACGCTGGGGCCGCTGACAACCGATATCGCGCCGGGCTATGACCATATTACGTCTGCGATCGGAGCGGCGATGATCGGCTGGTACGGCACGGCCATGCTTTGCTATGTGACGCCGAAAGAACATTTGGGACTGCCGAATAAAGACGATGTCCGCGAAGGCGTCATCACATACAAAATCGCGGCTCATGCGGCTGATCTCGCTAAAGGCCATCCCGGTGCGCAACTCCGCGATGATGCGCTGTCAAAGGCGCGCTTTGAATTCCGCTGGAGAGATCAGTTCAACCTGTCGCTTGATCCGGAAAGAGCGCTTGAATTCCATGATGAAACCTTGCCGGCTGAAGGCGCAAAAACGGCGCATTTTTGTTCGATGTGCGGGCCGAAGTTTTGCAGCATGAGAATTTCCCAGGATATTCGCGACTATGCCAAGGAAAACAACCTTGCTGAAGAAAAGGCTATTCAAAAAGGACTGAAAGAGAAGGCGAAGGAATTTAAAAAAGCAGGCGGTAACATTTACAATTAAAGACGGGCAATACAGATAGATGAAAGGGGAACCTTTCATCTGTTTTTTTATAATATAGGGTTGACAGGTCGGAATAATATGAATTAGTATGTTATTTAATATTTCGGAACATTCCATCAGCGCTGATCGGTCAACCGAAGGCTCTTATCTCAATTTGGGATAAGAGCTTTTTATTTTCATAATGGCAAAGAAAGGGGAACAAGATGTCTTTATCAATCCGTGTTAACGAAAAAGCGTTTGTATACGGCGGCCGTAAAACGAGCGTGCTTCGAGACGTGAAGCTAGCGGTCGAAAACGGTGAATTCCTGACTGTCATCGGACCAAGCGGGTGCGGAAAAAGCACGCTCTTAAAAATCGTTGCAGGGCTTGACGGGGATTATGAAGGGCGAATCAGCATGAACGGCAGAGAGATCAAAGGTCCGGGGATTCAGCAAGGCTTTATATTTCAAGAGCATCGGCTTTTTCCGTGGATGACGGTTGAGCAAAATATCGCCGCAGATTTAAGCCTGAAAGAACCATCGGTACGCAAAAAAGTCGATGAATTGATTGAAACGGTACGGCTGAAAGGCGCGGAGAAACTGTATCCGCGCGAGCTGTCCGGGGGAATGTCGCAAAGGGTCGCGATAGCCAGGGCACTCTTGCGGGAACCCGAGATTTTATTGCTTGATGAACCTTTCGGCGCCTTGGACGCCTTTACGAGAAAGCATCTGCAGGATGTGCTGGCAGACATTTGGAGAGAGAAGAAAATGACGATGATCCTTGTCACCCATGATCTCGACGAATCCGTTTATTTAGCCAACCGGATCGCGGTCTTCACCGCAAAGCCGGGGAGAATTCATAAACTGCTTCCGGTTGATCTGCCATTTCCGCGCAGCAGAACATCTCCTGTTTTTCAGTCAATCAGGCAAAAAGTGCTGAAAGAATTTGAGAAAACGGAAGAATTCAGCTTTCAAGAAGGCTCGGGGATTTAAAGCAGAAAGGAGCGGAAACGGATGAAAAAATGGGCGTTGTATGTACTGGGCTGCCTGCTGCTTGCAGGCTGTTCAGCAGCAGGATCAAACGGAAGCGGCAAGGATTTGGAAGTGATTAACATCGGGGTGCAGCAAAGCTTGAGCCCGCTGCTGCTTGCGAAAGAAAAAGGCTGGTTTGAAAAAGAGTTTGCCAGAGATGGAATCAAAGTGAAATGGACGGAGTTCCAAAGCGGTCCGCCGCAGTTTGAAGGAATCGCCGCGGACAAACTCGATTTTTCCCAGGTCGGCAATTCGCCGGTGATCGCAGGACAGGCGGCAGGCATCGATTTTAAGGAAATCGGCCTCTCACAAGACGGCTTAAAAGCGAACGGCATCCTTGTCAAAAAAGGGAGTGGCATCACTGACATCAAGGATTTGAAAGGAAAGAAGGTGGCTGTCGCAAAAGGAAGCAGCGGATTCGATTTTCTTTATAAAGTGATCGATAAGGCCGGTTTGAAGCCTTCCGACGTGAACATCATCCAGCTTCAGCCTGACGAGGCTATGCCTGCATTTGACAGCGGGGCGATTGACGCGTGGTCGATTTGGGAGCCGTTTTTGTCCCTTAAAACAATCAAAAGCGATGCTGAGATATTGGTAGACGGTGAACAAATTGACCGGTATTCCCCGGGTTTTACGCTTGTTCGGAGCGAATTTGCCGAACAGCATCCAGAAGAGGTCGTCCGTTTTCTGAAGGTGTACGACAAAGCCGTGAAGTGGCAGAAAGCCCATAAAAAAGAAGCGGTTGAAACCTATTCGAAAATCAAAGGCATCGACAAAGAGGTCGTAGAAAACGTGCTGAATAACACGGAACCGTTAAACGAACCGATCACAGACCGCATCATTCAAACGCAGCAGGAAACTGCCGATTTTCAATACGAGTTAAAAGCGATCAACAAACAGATTGATGTAAAAGAAGTGGTTGACAACTCGTTTATGAAAAAAATGCTCAAAGGAGGAGACGACGAATGAGGGCAGTTTCACCAAACACCGCCGCAGTCGGGCCGAAAACAGGCGCCAAACATAAGCCTGCCGCTTTTCGGCTTGCCTGGGGAAAAGGATTGGTATTGCCAGTCATCATCATTTTATTATGGCAGCTTGTCGGAGCATTGGAGCTCATCTCAAAGACCGTGCTTCCGGCGCCTTTTGACATATTGCTGACCTTCCGGGACCTTATCGCATCGGGAGAATTTTTTGCTCACTTAGGCATCAGCATTCAGCGCGCCGCGCTCGGTTTTTTCCTGGGGGCAGGACTCGGGCTCCTGTTCGGGCTGGTCACCGGATTCTCCAAAATAGCCGAGGATTATCTCGATCCGTCTCTGCAAATGCTGAGGACCGTTCCGCATCTCGCCGTCACGCCGCTGTTTATCTTATGGTTCGGCTTTGACGAGCTGTCAAAGGTGCTGCTGATCGCTCTTGGCGCCTTCTTCCCGGTGTATATCAATACATTTTCGGGGATCAGGGGCGTCGATTCAAAGCTGTTCGATGTGGCAAGGGTATTGGAGTTTCATTGGCTGAAGCAGGTGACAAAGCTCATTCTCCCTGCATCGCTTCCGAACATCCTTTTAGGAATCCGCCTGTCGCTCGGCGTATCGTGGCTCGGACTAGTCGTTGCCGAGCTGATGGGATCAAGCGCGGGAATCGGATATATGATCATGGATGCCAGACAGTTTTCGCAAACCGATAAGGTGTTTGTCGGGATTTTGATTTTTGCAGCCGTCGGAAAGTTGACGGATTCATTCGTCAGAGTGTTGGAAAGGAAGTGCCTGGGCTGGAGAAACAGCTATCAAGGAAATCAAAAGTAAAGGGGAGATCGGTTTGGAAATTTTATGGTTTATTCCAACTCATGGTGATGGACGTTATCTCGGCACAAACACAGGAGGCAGAGCGGCCGACCATACGTATTTCAAGCAGGTGGCTCAGGCGGCTGACAGGCTGGGATATACGGGGGTTCTTTTGCCGACGGGAAAATCGTGCGAAGACCCGTGGATTACGGCTGCCGCTTTAGCGGCGGTCACGAGAGACCTGAAATTTCTGGTCGCTGTCAGACCGGGTTTGATGCAGCCGTCGGTTGCCGCGCGAATGTCATCCACATTCGACCGTCTTGCTGACGGCAGGCTCCTTATTAATGTGGTCGCCGGCGGGGACCCGTATGAACTGGCGGGAGACGGTCTGTTTATCGGCCATGATGAACGGTATGAAGCGACAAATGAATTTCTCGACATCTGGCGTTCGCTTTTAAAAGGCGGGACTGTCAGCTACAGGGGAAAGCACTTGAAGACCGAAAACGGCAGACTCCTCTTCCCGCCGGTTCAAGAGCCGCATCCGCCGATCTATTTTGGCGGATCTTCAAAAGCGGGCCAGGAGACGGCCGCCAGACACGCGGATGTCTATTTAACGTGGGGAGAGCCGCCCTTTCTCGTCAAAGAAAAGATTGAATCCGTCAAAAGGCTGGCTGAAAAAGAAGGAAGAACCGTCCGTTTCGGTATCAGGCTGCATGTCATCGTCCGGGAAACGGAAAAAGAGGCGTGGCAGGCAGCAAATAAACTGATCAGCCATCTTGATGACGACACGATCACGGCGGCCCAAAATGCGATGAAGCGGATGGATTCATCAGGGCAAAAGAGAATGGTTGAGCTTCATCAAGGGAAGAGAAGCAAGCTGGAAATCAGCCCGAATCTTTGGGCCGGCATCGGACTTGTCAGAGGCGGAGCCGGCACGGCGCTTGTAGGCGATCCGGAAACGGTCGCCCGCCGGATAAAAGAATATGCCGATCTCGGGATCGAGTCATTTATCTTCTCGGGCTACCCCCATCTTGAAGAAGCGTATCATTTTGCCGAAAAGGTCTTTCCGCTCCTTCCGTTTCGGACGAAACTTGAAAGAGAAGCGTCAGGCGAAGTCATCGGAAATGACCACTTTCCGTCAACGCATAAGGAAAAAACGCTGTAAACGAAAAAAACTCCAGGCGTTCTGGAGTTTTTTTATTTGTGCTTATGAAAGGAAAGCATGTATGACAGATGCTGAATCGTAATTAATACAAAGATGACGATGATCGGGAAGTACGGCATTTTCGCCTGGAAAAACGGATAAAAGATCAATAAAAGCGCCGCGGCGGGCATCGCCACATACAGGACGATATAAGAGGTTCTGCAAGCTTTGGCGGTGATCATTTGTTCCCTTTCATCCTGCTCTTTAAATTCATCCGGTATGAGAAGAAGGCTATGCCTGCGGGAGTTCCCCCTTTTTTCCAAGTATGAATAAATCGCCAGTACGAAAACAAACAGCAGAATCGGAATAAGATTCAGCACAACATGCAAGTCTGCCCCGCCCGTTTTCAGAATGCCGGCAATCTGCTCCGCAGCATGAAAAAACGAAATAAACGTCCAGCAGGCAAGTCCGAACAGAAGGATGTGAAAAAAAGTTCTCGTTTTCATACTCATCTTATATCCTCCTCCAACCAAAAAACGTCTTCCATTTTTAATTGAAATACTTCGCAAATCTTTAATCCTAACAGGAGAGACGGTATGTAATTGCCTTTTTCGATAGCCGCAACGGTCTGCCTCGTCACTCCAACCGCTTTTGCGAGAGCTTCCTGTGAATACCCGTACCTCGCTCTCAGTTCCCTGACCTTGTTATTCATGGTACCACCTGCAATTCTTTGTTTATATAGTATATTTGATATATTGTTAAATCAACTTAACATAATGTTAATTTCTTTTTACAAAGCAATCAAGATCTTTTGGGCTAGAAACGACGATTTGTCCTCTACAACATTTTAATTTATACATAAAATTGACAAAAATGGAACAATCAAATTGGACTATTCCGTACTTCTAAAAAAGGGGCTTTATGGTTGTTTTAAGCTTTGCATTTCGAGGATAGATAAATCTTTTATCTTGGTTCTTTTGTCATAAAGGGCAAGTTTAACACTGTCGTTCAAAAAAAGCCGGAGAAATGGAGGGAATGGGAAAAAGTGATCAATTTCAGGGAAGGAATGAATGAAGGCGGAAGAAAAAGCCGATTCCATGCGAAAATGAGTGGGAAAATAGATAGAAGGATCTGAAAAAAAATTAAATAAATAGTTGGAATGTAATATTTGAAGAATAGTAAAATTCATAGATTTCAGTATGATTTTGGATATGTTACTCTGTGGGTACTTGATAGAAAGGAGGGGGAAAAATGACATACGCAGCACCGCAGGTTGATTATTCCGTAAGTCCTGCGATCGAAGATCAAGCATGGTTTCTAGTGTTTATTGCAGTATTGCTGGCACTGGGCGCAACGATTGTTCTCGGCGCAGCGGTATGGTGCGTGGCCAACGGAAACGGCAGCTTCACGGGAGCCGTCAAATGGGTCAACGGACTTGAGGTTAAAATTGAGTGTAAGAAATAGCTATACTTAGGGTCATCTGTATACATCGAGACATATCATAACAAGGGCTTAACCGTCTGTGGGGGGCGGTTAAGTCCTTCTACCATCTATCATTACCCTGGAGGCATTATGTTTACAATCGATCACCTGTCTAAAACATATAAAAACAATGTGACTGCCGTAAGCGGGTTTCATATAAAGATTGATAGAAATCAAATTGTCGCGATAGCAGGTCCGAACGGTTCCGGGAAAACGACTATCATCAATTCAATTTTGGGCATCATAAAGCCCAGTGAAGGAACCATTATTTTGGACGGTCTGTCGAACGAGACGGCAGAATTTAAGCAAAAGCTCGCCTATGTTCCCGATGACCTGCTGCTGCCGGAAGCCCTTTCCGCTGCCGAATATATGGATTTTGTTTCCTCAATGTATCATTGTACATCAAAGAAAAGGAGGAAACAATTAATTGAACTCTATGACATGGAGGAGGCTCTGCACGAGCCGATTGAAACGTATTCCCACGGAATGAAAAAAAAGACGCAGCTGATTTCGGCTTTTATGCTGGACAGCGAGTTTGTCATCATGGATGAACCGTTTCGGGGGCTTGATATTGAAGCGGTCATCAATACGAAAAAACTGATGAAGCGCTATACCGCAACCCGGGGATCGATTCTGCTATCGACGCACGACATGCTTTCAGCTGAAGAGCTGTGTGATAAAATCGCCATCCTTTCAAAAGGAGTCAAAATGGATGAAGGAAAGGTAGGCGAATTAAAGCTTAAATATAACAGCGATTCGCTTGAAGAAGTATTTTTAAAAGCTTCTATGCTGAGTGATAGGGGTGCGCATTTTGATCAAATCATTCGAAATTTCTAAGATGATGCTGAAAATGTGGCAAAAGGAAATAAACAAGCTGTTAAACACCGGTACGAAAAAAATGCTGGCCTTATCTTTTCTGCTTATGGCAATCGGAGTAGGGGGCTTGGTCGGATATAGCTTCACCGGGATGTTTTTAAGCTCGTTTTTAAACGGCGACGAGGGCCCGCTCGGATTGTTCGTCATTTCAATGCTGATGAACGTCTCGATTTTTACGTTTGTCTTCTTTATTTTGTTCAAGGTACGGACGCCTGAGCAGAACAGTTTCTCGATGCAGCTGAGCTGGTTTCCGCTGACGCCCTTTCAGAGAAGTCTCGGTTACTTTATTCCATTTGCCGGAGCAGTTGCGTGCCTGGTCTTATTTATCATGTTTATTTTGCTCGTGCCAAATTTTATTGCCAGCGGTGCAGGAATTCGATTTACGGCTGCGTTTTTTGCGGCGCTGTTTTTGCAAATCATTTTTTTCTTCTCGATTTTGCATCTTGTATACAACCTTGCGAACATCGTCATTTTAGCATTCGGTTTTCCGCTGCAAAAATTTTTTTCGCTGTTTGCGCTCATCGCGCTGGCCGTGTATTACGGTCTGTCCAGCTTTGATGTGGAAAGGATTCAAAACGCCTATCTGTCCTTTGATTACAACTTGGCGTATTTTGCAGTACCGTTGTTTCAGCTTATGAACGGTCAGGAAGCGGGCTTTGGTGCTGCAGCGATTTTGACTGTAATGGCAGCCGCCGTATCAGCCTCTTTTTTGTCGCTGAATCTTGTGCCGATTCTCACCGAAAAAAGATCGTCTAAGCTGTTTTCGTTTTTGAAAATGCCGTCGGCAAAACCGTTGGCGCTGGCGGTGAAAGAAATCAAATCACAAGCCAGGAACGAGGAAAACGTGCTGAACTTCATTTTTCTGCTTTTGGCGTTCTGCTTTTTAAAATACAAATTCCAGGTCGGGTTTACCGGGGAGAGCTACATCGTTCTTGGCGGCGTGACCGGAATCGCGGCGTTCAATTCCTTTGGCAATGATAAGCGGATGATGACGGTGTACAAGGCGCTTCATCTGAAAATGACAACGGTTTTATGGTCGAAATATCTCGGATTGTGTGCGCTGGGGCTTGTGCAGCTATGCATGTTTTCCCTGTTGACCTGGACCTTTCCGGACAGCTTCGCGGTCTTTTGGAAGACGATGGCCGTCCTTCTCAATTCGATTGCGGTCTTTTATCTAGCAGGCATCATGTTTCCGCTTGACCGAAATAATCCGTATATGGGAATCTTCTCGTTCGGGATGCTCCTTCTCTTTTTGATTCCGCTGTTTTTTATAGGAAATTACGTAATAGAGAAGATATTGGGGCAGGGCTTGTTGTTTTTCGTCCCGTTTCTGGAAATGTTGTTAATCCTGCTCATGCACGGCGGGTTTAAATGGAGGTACCATTATGATCATTAATATGCTGAAAACATATTTTGCGGTAAAAAAAATTCCCTATTTTCCGGAGCATGTGACGCTTAATGAAAAATACATTTCAGATCATGACCTTGGCGCCGATTTTCCGATCAATCCGACAGCCTACCGCATGCTGAAAGAAATCGACGGAAAAAAGGATGAAGCGGAGATTGCAGCCGGCCTTGCGGGTGTTTTTCGCATCAGCGAATCGGTACTGCAAAAAGATTTGCACGAATTGTTGACAGGACTTAACCGCCGGTATCTGATCAATTGGAAATATGGCGGGTTTTTTCAACAGTTTTTGAGTCAGTACCGCCCCGGCTACAGGGAAAGGTTTTCAGGCCGTTCTGATTCATTTTTGTTTCTTTACATAACATGTCTTCATATTATTTCAAGGAAAATTATTTTATTCTGGTTTCTCTTTTTGGTACTGTCGATTGCAGCTTATATTGCGGTTCCCGATCAGTCGATTGTCAACATCGCCGTTTATTTTTCTATCATCTATGCCGGATTAATTTCGGGAACGGTATTGCATGAGACGGTGCATGGAACCGTGCACAGGAGGTTCGTCGGAAAACAGGGGCCGGGGGGATTTTTGGCGGCTGACATGATGTCCGTAAAATTTGTCAGGCCGGCGGTTTCTCCGTACAGGAAAAAAATGATTTGGATAACGGTGCTCGGTCCGCTCGTTCCGGGGATTTTGGGAGTGGCCGGCGTGCTGTTTACGATCCTTTGCCTGCGGGAAAACATGGTGTCAGCGGGCATACTCCTGTTCTTTGCGACCTATGCTCTGCATATGATCTATCTGCTTCCGTTTATGGGGGATGGCAAATCGATAATGAAACAGCTGATGATCAGGGGAATTGGAGGGAAATCATCATGAATGCAAATTCTTTAAAGCAGGGACTCATATTTGCCAGTTTCTCAAGCTTCCTGGCATTTCCGATGGTTGCTGCTGCTCTTTTGTTCTACCACCTTTTTTCTAGTCAAACGAATACCGGTATTTTGTTTAACAGTCTGTCTATTGTGATGGAGAGCGAGTCGGCTTTTTCGCTGAAGGTGAAGCCGAATTTTTTCTTCATTATGATCGGACTATTTATCGGCATCTTTATCATAACGGCTGTCATATCCTCTTTTTATGGAAAAAAAAAGAAATAATATCTCATCAGGCTTGCTTTATGCAGGCTTTTTTATTTGCGGGCATCAGGAAATGTATGATATATTCAAAACGTAATAATTACGATTTATGACTGGAGGGTAAAGAGTGGCGAAAAAATCGAAAATCGCCAAGGAAAAGAAACGGCAACAACTTGTAGAGCGATACTCGGCCATCAGAAAAGAACTGAAAGAAAAAGGCGACTACAGAGCGCTCAGCCGGCTTCCGCGCGATTCAGCGCCGTCAAGGCTGCATAACCGCTGCGGGCTGACCGGAAGGCCGAGAGGATATATGAGAACATTCAACATGTCGCGGATTGCGTTTCGGGAATTGGCTCACAAAGGACAAATTCCGGGAGTGAAAAAATCGAGCTGGTAAAAAGCCCGATACTAAAAAAAAGGCGCCGATTTTTTCGGCGCTTTTTTTCGACAAATTTTTAATATCCCCTTGACGAAAATTTAATAAACGTGTAACATTATAAAAGTCAAAACGATGAACGGTTTTGAATAGATTGCGCGGGTGTAGTTTAGTGGTAAAACCTCAGCCTTCCAAGCTGATGTCGTGGGTTCGATTCCCATCACCCGCTCCATACATACTGTTTATAACGCAGTGTTTCGTTTCTCAGATTAAACGAAGCATTGCGTTTTTTCATGTATGAAAAAACCTGCTTCCGGAAAGCAGGTGTTAAGGAATGACAGCGGATATATGTTCTCCGCCGTGAATCTGTTCAAACATTTTTGTCAAAGCTTCTAGCAGCCGGATGGCTTCGTCTTTTGAGGTGGAAGGCCTGAAAAAAACGAGCTGAAGGGCATCCTTCGTCCCCGGCTTGACGGGGCAGCGGTTGATCTGATCTGAAAGGGATCCGAACGTACCGGATTCGCCGGAGACAAGAAGGATATCTTCTTTTCCGCCGATCCCGATACGGATCGGACCTTTTAGCATCCGGGCGTCATAAATATGAACCGGAACAGAATATTTAAGCGAGAAAAAACGGCTTAAATCCGATGCCGAATCGGCGGAGGGTATGTATTGCTGGTGCTTGATGTCCGTCAGCAGCCGTTCAAGGCTTGTTTGCCGGCCGGTATAAGACGGGTCAATTAAGGCAACGGTCTCCTGCCATTCTTTGATTGCAGGCTCATCGGAGAGATCCCTGTCGGCATAATCAAAAAACAGCGATTCCTGAAACAGGCGCAGCCGGCCTTTTAGCATTTGCGGCGAGTCTGCGATTTCAATTCCTTTATATAAAACAGCGCCGACCTTAAAGGAGGGGACGCGCTCTAAAACAGCGGGGGCGATTTGCAGGTTGATTTCCATATCGGACTTTAACTCCCTTCGTCATGGTACACTTGTATTATACAGCTACTGAAAATCAAAACAAAGGAAAGGAGGTTTATTCGTTATGAACGTGAAACAGCTTAAAGAAGATGTGATTGAATTCGCGCAGCAAATCGGAATCGATAAGATACGCTTTGCCAGCGCTGATACATTCGAAACGTTAAAAGAGCGTTTAATCGAAAACAGAAAGCTTGGATATGAGTCCGGATTTGAAGAGCCTGATCTTGAAAAGCGGACAAATCCGCAGCTCCTATTGCCGAAGGCGAAATCGATCATCGCAATTGCGCTCGCATACCCTTCAAAAATGAAAAATGCGCCAAGGAGCGTAAAAGGGGACCGGAGGGGCATTTTTTGCAGAGCTTCCTGGGGAAAAGACTACCACCACGTGCTGCGGGAAAAGCTTGATCAGCTCGAAGAATTTCTGCAGTCGCAGCATGAAGATGTCAGAACGAAATCGATGGTTGATACAGGTGAGCTTTCAGACCGGGCTGTCGCCGAACGGGCCGGCATCGGCTGGAGCGGAAAAAACTGCATGATCATCACCCCCGAGTTCGGCTCATACGTTTATTTGGCAGAGATGATCACCAATATACCGTTTGAACCTGATGAGAGAATAGAGGATCAATGCGGTTCATGCAACAAATGCATTGAAGCTTGCCCGACCGGTGCGCTTGTCAATCCCGGACAGCTCAACTCCCAGCGCTGCATCTCTTTCCAGACGCAGACGAAAGGTTTTCTGCCTGATGAGTTCCGCACGAAAATCGGCAACCGGATCTACGGGTGTGATACGTGCCAGATGGTTTGCCCGAAAAACAAAGGCGTGGACTTTCACCTTCACCCTGAAATGGAGCCCGATCCGGAGATTGCCAAGCCGCTTTTAAAGCCTCTGCTTACGATCTCGAACCGAGAGTTCAAAGAAAAATTCGGCCATATCGCAGGTTCCTGGAGGGGGAAAAAACCGATTCAGCGCAACGCGATCATCGCTCTTGCCCACTTTAAGGAAACGGGCGCACTTCCTGAGCTCGTTTCTCTTATGCATCAAGATCCGCGTCCCGTCATCAGGGGAACTGCGGCATGGGCAATCGGAAAGATCGGGGAAGCGGATATGCTTGAGGAGCTTGAAAAAGCGCTGTCCCGCGAAGAGGATGACGAAGCAAAAGCGGAAATCCAAAAAGGCATTCGGCTTTTAACAGAAACCGCCATGACTAAATGAGGGCTGTCCTGACATATGTTTTGTAGCAGGAACGAAAAACCGCTTGTTCTTCCGTTTTGGAAGGCGGGTATTTTTCGATCATCAAACATATGGTGGTGTAGCCTTTGAAAGAGATTATCGAACAGCTGTTGAAGGCAAGGCTGGACTATTTAATCAACGGCAATGATCATCGAAGCTGGCGTGACGCCGGTGAAGCCGAAGTCATTGAACGGAAAAAGAAGCTCTTTGAAAAGCGCGGAGTCAAAATCGTCAAAGCCAAGATGAAGACGGCGATCAAAGATCATTGGCTTGAAGATGACGGAACGGCGCATGTCAATTATCAATCCCATGCGGCATACTTGTGCAAAGATGGGGATGATATGTATATGGAAGAACAAATCGAAAAACGGACCGCTCTTTTATATGGCCAAATGGTGATCAAGGATACGGAAATTCCCCGTCCGTCCGTTCAGCCGGTTTCTGATAATGAGTCCTGCGCCGATTCCGAAGAACGCGAACTATTGGGGCGGGCGTTCACCTATGACAGGCTGTCTGCCGTCCGCTACGCCGAAACATATTGGAATAAGCGGAATCCGGCTTATAAAAATTTTGAAGACAATTGCACAAATTTTATCTCCCAATGCATCCGCGCCGGAGATGCGCCGATGCGCGGCTATCCGAACAGAGGCACAGGATGGTGGATGCAGAATCATTCGTGGAGCTACAGCTGGACCGTCGCCCATTCGCTCAGAACATTTTTGAAGCGGTCAAAGGCAGGTCTCCGCGCAATTCAAACGGGCGCAGCCGAAGAGCTGACGGAAGGCGATGTCATCTGCTACGATTTCAACGGTGACGGAAGGTTTGACCACGTGGCAATCGTGACCGCGAAGGATAAAGGCAACATGCCGCTTGTAAACGCCCAGACCCATGACTGCCGGATGAGATACTGGTCATACGAAGATTCCCCCGCGTACACTCCGTCGATCCGTTATGCGTTTTTTCATATTGCGGATGATACGACAAAAGCGTAATGAGTGGTATAATAAACATCGGATTCAGAAAAACAGAGGTGAACATTTTGGCATTGCATGTCGTATTATATCAACCCGAAATTCCTGCGAATACAGGAAATATCGCACGAACTTGTGTAGCAACAGACACAACTCTTCATTTGATCAGGCCGCTCGGCTTTTCAACAGATGATAAAATGCTTAAGCGAGCAGGGCTAGACTATTGGGAGTTCGTCAATATCGTCTATCATGACTCATTAGAAGAGCTGTTTGAGGCTCATCCTGAAGGGAAATTTTTCTTTATTACAAAGTTCGGCCAAAAACCGCACACATCATTCGACTATTCAGATCAAAACGAGGATTATTTTTTCGTATTCGGCAGAGAAACGAACGGTCTTCCGAAAGATCTGATCGAACAAAACATGGACCGCTGCCTGCGTCTGCCGATGACAGAGCACGTCAGATCATTGAATTTGTCAAATACAGCCGCAATCCTTGTGTATGAGGCGCTTAGGCAGCAAAACTACAGAGATTTAACATAATGGATGACATTTCCGTCCCCCATAAAAGAAGGGGGACGGTTTTTTTTGTTTGAAACGTAACAGTGTTATGTTACAATGAAGCGGAAGGAGTGAAGCAAATGGCCCGGGAAGATTTAATTTCAAAAAAAGAGCTGCTTGATGCAACATCGATTTCCTACGGGCAGCTGTACAGATGGAAACGGAAAAATTTAATACCCGAGGACTGGTTTATCCGAAAATCTACCTTTACCGGTCAGGAAACGTTTTTTCCAAAAGAAGACATACTGAAAAGAATCAAAAAAATTCAAAGCATGAAAGAGAATCTGTCTCTTGATGAAATGGCGGAAATGTTTTCTCCGAAGCTCGATCAACTGGAGATCAGCCGCAGCGAGCTGCTTGAAAAAGGGCTGATATCAGAGCCTGTCATGTCATTTTTTGAAGAGAATGCTGATAAACGAGATGACTCATTTCGATTGGAGGAAGTGCTTGCGCTATATGTGCTGGAAGGATTGCTTCAATCGGGAGACATCAGTCTTGAGGAAGGGAAAATGGTTCTTGAGGTGATGCTCTCCGGGGCGCGCCCTGAACGCGGCAGGCTGATCGTGCTGAGGAAGCTCGGCATTGCCACATGCTTGATTGCCGAGGGAGAAGCCGTCTTTGAACAGGCGGTGAAAGTGGTTGCTACTATCAGCCTCGCAGAAGCCGGGGAAGAATTGAAGACAAAATTGGTGTAATGGAGGAAAAGCGATGGAAAGCTTAACGATAAACGGATTTGGAAGCTCGGGGGGAGGCACATTTCAAACCGTCGAGCTAAACGGAAAAGGAACGATCAATGGAGATGTCGAGTGCAAACAGTTTTCCTGCAACGGAGCGGGGACGCTGAAAGGCCATGTGAAAGCAGAAACAGTGAAAATCAGCGGCCGCGCAAGCGTTCATGGCGGCATTGCTGCTTCATCCGTGCGGATCGACGGCTCAGCCAAGGTCGAAGGAGATGTAGATGCCGATAAAGTAAAGATCGCCGGACATGCGTCTTTATCAGGTCATGTAAAAGGCGACGACCTGATCATCCGGGGAAAAGCTTCAATCGGAAAAGACTGTGAAGTGGAACATTTTACGGCAGAAGGCTGTTTTACGATTGACGGCCTTTTGAACGCTGAACAGGTTGAGATCAAAATCCACGGGGGCGAAAGCAGGGCGAAGGAAATCGGCGGCCGGCGGATACGCTGCACGGCCCACCGGTCAAAGTTTCTTTCATTATTAAAGCCGTTTCTCCCCGGCCCGGCGCTGACTGCCGAATTGATTGAAGGGGATCATATTGAGCTCGCGAATACGACGGCGAAAATCGTCCGCGGCAATACGGTTATCATCGGCGAAAACTGCGACATCGGGCTTGTCGAATATAAAGAAGAGTTCCGGCAGGCGAAATCGGCAAAGGTCGGAGACAGTCAAAACATCTAGCGGAGGGTCTATGATATGGAGAGAAACAATTTAAAAATCAACGGGTCCGGGAGTGCGGCCGGAGGCACCTATCACAACGTCGTCATCAAAGGCGAAGGAACGATCGGGGCAGGTCTTGACTGTGCGAAGTTTCGCTGCTACGGCACAAGCGTCCTTTCCGGAGATGCGAAAGTGCAGTCATTGCATATATACGGCGAGGCGGAAGTTACCGGGCGGCTGAAAGCAGATAAAGCGAAAATTTACGGTACGGCTGAGATTTCCGGCAATGCCGACATCAGCGAAACTGCCGTGAAGGGCATTCTTACGATCGGGGGAAACTTAACGGGAGATGAGTGCGACATTAAAGGGACCGCTGCCGTTAAAGGCGATTGTGAAGCAGAGCGTTTTACATTAAACGGGAACCTTGAAATAAACGGCCTCCTTAACGCAGGCGAGGTTGACGTCGCCCTGCGGTTCGGGCAGAGTTCGGTTGGAGAAATCGGCGGCACGGCCATCAAGGTGAGAAACAAGCGGGGGCTGTTTAAAAAAAACAGCGGCTTTCTATCAGCAAAAGTCATCGAGGGAGACGATATTTATCTGGAGAATACTTCGGCCGGGATCGTCAGAGGAAACCGTGTGCGCATAGGACCAGGCTGCCGGATTGAAACCGTTGAATACAACAGCGATTATCACGTTTCCGATAAGGCTGAAGTAAAAGAGAATCGACAAATATAATGAAACATTGTTATGTTACAATAAAGAAAAAGGATGGCCGGGTACCCGAACCATCCTTTTTCTTTTTAGTGTTTCTTTCCGGGTTTGCTTTCATACCCGGCGGTGAAAATGGATACGAGAAACGTGAGGATGACCCCCATCATAATCAGCGTTTTCATCAAATCCCCCTCTCCATCCGTTTGTCCCTTGTTGTCTGTTCGCATGCGGTGTATCAGCCGGTCCGCGTGCAGCCTGCGGTCCGGGCTTATCTGCTTTTATTATGACCGGTTTGTTCCGTCCTTGTCAATTAGAGGAAGTGCATTTCAAATTCAACCTAAAAAAGCATCGAAAGGGACATCTCCGCATAGATTGAATGTAACAGTGATTCACTTTTCACCTTGCATCAATCATCATATAGGAGGTTCTTATGGATATATTAAAAAAGATTGAACAGTATAGAGAGGAAGAGCAGCGTCTGAAATGGGAAGGAACCTTCGCTGATTACTTGGAAATCGTCAAAGAAAATCCGATTGTCGCTCAATCTGCTCATTCCCGTGTTTACAATATGATAAAAAACAGCGGCATAGAAGAAAAAGACGGAAAAAAAGTATACCGCTTTTTTGACAAAGAGCTGTTTGGACTTGGGGAGCCTTTGGAACGTCTTGTTGAAGAATATTTTCATCCGGCCGCAAAACGGCTTGATGTCAGAAAGAGAATATTGCTTTTGATGGGGCCTGTAAGCGGCGGGAAATCGACGCTTGTAACGATGCTGAAAAGAGGGCTTGAAGCCTATTCATTGACGGATGAAGGAGCCGTCTACGCGATTAAAGGCTGCCCGATGCATGAAGATCCGCTTCACCTCATTCCGCAGCATTTGCGAGAGGATTTTTACCAGGAATACGGCATTCGTATCCAAGGAAACCTTTCGCCGCTGAACATGATGCGCCTTGAGCAGGATTACGGCGGAAGAATCGAAGATGTAAAGATTGAAAGAATCTTTTTTTCCGAAGATAAACGGACAGGAATCGGAACGTTCAGCCCTTCTGATCCGAAGTCGCAGGATATTGCCGATTTGACCGGAAGCATCGATTTTTCGACGATTGCCGAATACGGATCAGAATCCGACCCGCGCGCATACCGGTTTGACGGGGAATTGAACAAGGCGAACAGGGGAATGATGGAATTTCAGGAAATGCTGAAATGCGATGAGAAATTTCTCTGGCATCTGCTGTCCCTGACGCAGGAAGGGAATTTTAAAGCCGGCCGGTTTGCCTTGATTTCGGCCGATGAATTGATCGTCGCCCATACAAATGAAACCGAGTACCGCTCATTTATCGCCAATAAGAAAAATGAAGCTCTCCATTCGCGCATTATCGTCATGCCGATCCCTTATAACCTCAAGGTATCTGAAGAAGAGCGGATCTACGAGAAAATGATCGCAGAAAGCGATGTATCAGATGTGCACATCGCCCCGCATACGTTGAAAGTGGCTGCGATGTTTTCGATTTTAACACGGCTGAAAGAACCGAAGCGGTCTGATATCGATCTCGTCAAAAAAATGAGGCTGTATGACGGGGAAAGCGTTGAAGGCTATAATTCGTCCGATGTCGAGGATTTGAAAAAAGAATACAATGACGAAGGGATGAGCGGCATTGATCCGCGGTATGTCATCAACAGAATCTCCTCGACGATCATCCGCAAAAACATGGAATCGATCAACGCACTTGATGTGCTTCGTTCTTTAAAGGAAGGGCTTGATCAGCATCCTTCGATCTCTTCTGAAAACCGCGAGCGCTATTTGAACTTTATTTCGGCAGCGAGAAAAGAGTACGACGAGATGGCGAAAAAAGAAGTGCAAAAAGCGTTTGTCTATTCGTATGAGGAGTCGGCTAAAACCCTTATGGACAATTATCTCGACAATGTGGAGGCTTACTGCAATAAAATCAAGCTGCGCGACCCGCTGACAGGCGAGGAAATGAATCCTGACGAAAAGCTGATGAGATCGATCGAAGAACAGATCGGAATCAGCGAAAATGCCAAAAAAGCATTCCGCGAAGAAATCCTCATCCGGATTTCCGCCTATGCGAGAAAAGGGAAGCGGTTTGACTACAATTCGCACGAACGCCTGCGGGAGGCCATTCAGAAAAAGCTGTTTGCAGACTTGAAGGACGTTGTTAAAATCACGACGTCGACAAAAACGCCTGATGAACAGCAGCTCAAAAAGATCAATGAGGTTGTCGCGCGGCTCATCGATGAACACGGCTATAACTCGACGAGCGCCAACGAGCTGCTGAAATATGTAGGAAGCTTGTTAAACCGGTAAATCAAGACCCGTCCGGAAAGGGCGGGCTCTTTTGTCCCATTTTCGCAAATGTTTGTCAAGCGTCATCAGCATCCTGCATAGGATAAAAATAAATATTTTTTAAGACTTGTTTACAGCGATTGGCTTTTCGGATTTATCAATAAGGAGGGGAATTCATGTCCCATAAAGACAACGGCCATTTTATTATTTCTCAGGAAGACTGGTCCCTCCATCGAAAAGGGTATGATGACCAACAGCGCCATCAGAAAAAGGTGCAGGATGCGATAAAAAACAATCTGCCTGACTTGATCACAGAAGAAAGCATCATCATGTCCAATGGCAAGGATGTCGTCAAAATTCCGATTCGGTCATTAGATGAGTACAAAATCCGCTACAACTACGACAAAAATAAACATGCCGGACAGGGAGACGGGGACAGTCAAGTCGGAGATATCGTGGCGAGAGACGGCCCCGATAAAAGGAGCGGCGCCGGAAAAGGACGGGGAGCGGGCGATCAGGCCGGCGAGGATTATTATGAAGCGGAAGTGTCGCTCATGGATCTGGAAGAGGCGCTTTTCAGCGAGATGGAGCTGCCGAATTTAGAGCGGAAAGAGCGCGATGACATCGTCGTTGAAGACATTGAATTTAACGATATCCGCAAAACCGGACTGACCGGCAACATCGATAAAAAAAGGACGATGCTTTCGGCGTTCAAGCGCAACGCGATGACCGGAAAACCGTCGTTTTATCCGATCTTTCCAGAGGATTTGAAATTCAAAACATGGAATGATTCCGTAAAGCCGGAATCGAAGGCCGTCGTGCTGGCGATGATGGATACGAGCGGCTCGATGGGCGTCTGGGAAAAATATATGGCCCGAAGCTTTTTCTTTTGGATGACACGCTTTTTGCGGACAAAGTATGAAACGGTCGAAATCGAATTTATCGCCCATCATACGGAAGCGAAAGTCGTTTCTGAAGAAGATTTCTTTTCAAAAGGAGAAAGCGGGGGAACGATCTGTTCATCCGTCTACAGAAAGTCGCTTGAGCTGATCGAAGAAAAATACCATCCGACCCGCTATAATATTTATCCGTTTCATTTTTCCGACGGGGACAATTTAACGTCTGACAATGCACGCTGCGTCAAGCTCGTCGGCGAAATCATGGAAAAAGCGAATTTGTTTTGCTATGGCGAAGTCAATCAGTACAACAGGCATTCAACATTGATGTCTGCCTATAAAAATATAAAAAATGAAAAATTCAAGTATTATATTTTAAAGCAAAAAGCGGATGTGTTTCAAGCGCTGAAGAGCTTTTTCAGCAATGAAGAACAGCATCAATATACGTAACAGAAACATGTCAGGCCTCTGTTTTCAGAGGCTTTTTTGCCGTGGAAAATATTTATATGAATTTTTTTGAACAATTTCATTGACATTTTTGATTACATTAACTAATATTTAATCTTGTTAACTATTTTATTTTGTTGTGTAGGGGTAAACTGCGTGTTGCGGTTTCCGGTTTTTCTTGCTCAGTTTTGAGCAACTTTTACATAAGTAGCTCATGTACACGTCCGTAATGTTCTGGGCGGAAATTGGGAAACGTAATATGCAGGCATGTGTAAATCGCTGATTAATAAACGATCTGCGGTTATATGAAAAAATAGAAGGAACACGAAAGGAGAAAATAAAAAATGAGCAAAGGACGCTTAATTTTAACAAACATTATCGGACTTATCGTCGTGCTTGCCATTATAGCAGGAGGCGCGTATTACTACTATAACAGTGTGAGCTACGTGACAACAGACGAAGCGCACGTTGCAGGAGACATGGCGGAAATCACCGCACCGGCTTCTGGAAAGCTGTCAGGATGGGATATTGATGAAGGAACAAAAGTGACGAAAGACGAAAAAACAGCAAAAATCAAAGGTGAACAAACGGTTGATGTGAAGTCTATCATGGACGGAACGATCGTTAAAAATGAAGCAAAAGACGGACAAATGGTACAAGCTGGACAAACGCTTGCCCAAACGATTGACATGGACCACCTCTACATTACAGCAAACATTAAGGAAACAGATGTGAAGGACATTGAAAAAGGGGATAAAGTGGATATCGTCGTCGACGGTGATCCGGGCGCGACATTTGAAGGAAACGTTGAAGAAATCGGATATGCGACAAACTCAACATTCGATCTGCTGCCGCAACAAAATACAAGCGGAAACTACACGAAAGTAACGCAAAAAGTACCTGTGAAAATTTCAATTAAAAACCCTTCTGACAAAGTGCTTCCGGGAATGAACGCATCCGTGAAAATTTCGAAATAACCTGAGGGGATAAAAAACAGGAAAGGAGGATGTCTTAAGTGGCTTCCCAAAACAAACAAAGTAATATGTCACTGCTTGTCATATTAATGGCCGGGTTATTTCTGGCCATTTTGAACCAGACGCTGCTTAATGTGGCGATGCCGCACTTGATGACGGAGTTTAACGTGAGCGCCACGACCATTCAATGGCTGACAACAGGATATATGCTTGTCAACGGCGTTTTGATTCCGCTATCGGCTTTTCTGATCTTGCGATTTGGCGGACGCAGTTTATTTTTGACAGCCATGGCGCTGTTTACGATCGGAACGTTCGTATGCGGAATCGCGCCCAACTTCTCAACGATGCTGATCGGCCGCCTCATCCAGGCTGCCGGCGGAGGAATCCTTCAGCCGCTCGTGATGACTACGATTCTGTTCATCTTCCCTCCGGAGAGCCGCGGGAAAGGGATGGGAATCTTCGGCTTGGCGATGATGTTCGCACCGGCGGTCGGACCGACTTTATCCGGCTGGATCATCGAAAATTACAGCTGGCGGATCATGTTTTACGGACTCGTTCCGATCGGAGTGATCGTCATTATTTTCGGATTCCTCCTGTTTAAAAATATGACAGAGCCTAAAAAGGTGAAGCTTGACGTCGCGGGCGCGATCCTGTCCATCGTCGGTTTTGCATCATTGCTTTACGGTGTAAGTGAAGCGGGCTCTGATGGCTGGGATGATCCGATCGTTCTTACGACCGTTATAGTCGGTGCAATCGGCATCATTGCCTTTATCGTTCAGCAATTGAAATCAAAAGACCCGATGCTCGATTTCAGGGTGTTTAAATACGATATGTTTTCACTATCAAGCGTGATCAATGCGATTATTACGGTCGCGATGTTTGCCGGGATGTTCCTGCTCCCGATTTATCTGCAGAACCTTGTCGGCTTTACGGCGCTTCAGTCAGGGCTGTTATTGCTCCCGGGCGCTATCGTGATGCTTATTATGTCGCCGATTTCGGGAATCTTGTTCGACAAAGTCGGACCGAGACCTCTGGCGATCGTCGGCTTATTGATCACCGCCGTTACAACTTACGAATTTACGACGCTTACCCTTGATACGCCGTATATGCACATTGTCGTGATTTATGCGATCCGCGCGTTCGGTATGTCGCTCTTGATGATGCCGATTATGACGGCCGGAATGAACCAGCTTCCGAAACAATTGAACAGCCACGGAACGGCGATGGCGAATACATTGCGCCAAATCAGCGGTTCAATTGGAACGAGCTTGATTACGACGATTTATACGAACCGTACGACATTCCATTACGCTGCAATGGCCGATCAAACCAATACGGCCGATCCGACGTTTATGCACACATTGCAGTCAACGATCCAGTCAGTCGCGCAATCTATGCATATATCTGCCGAACAAGCACAACAATATGTGATGAAATACCTGGCAGGTCAGTCGCAGCTTAACTCTAACGTCATGGGCATTAATGACGCCTTTATGTGGGCGGCTGGACTCTGTATTGTCGGACTGGTATTAAGCCTGTTCTTAAGAGACGTAAGGAAAGACAAAGAACGCAAGAAATACAAAGAGAAAGAGCTGACTTTGCTGCCGGCTCCGAAGGAAGCGAAAGAGTCTTAAACCAGGAGGTTTTAACATGAAAATCTATGTTGTTTATGACAGTGAAGGCGAGCATACGAAAAAATTAGCTCAATCAATTGCCGAAGGCGCACGGGAATCAGAATCTGCAGAAGTGCTGATCGACCATGTCAGCGAGGCGGACATTAGAAAGCTTGAGGATATGGATGCCATCGTTTGGGGTTGTCCGGGCCATTTCGGCACGATCAGTTCAGGCTTAAAAACCTGGATCGACAGATTGGGGTACCTTTGGGCGGAAGGAAAGCTGATCAATAAGGTCGGCGCGGTTTTCTGCACAACGGCTACGACGCACGGCGGACTTGAAGCGACAATGCTCAACTTGATCACCCCGATGCTGCATCAGGGCATGGTGGTCGTCGGTTTGCCGGGAAACGTGCCCGAAAATGCGTTATACGGTTCTTACTACGGAGTCGGCGTCACTTGTCCGGTAGACAGCGACGAATTGATTTCCGAAGAAGGGCTTCAGCTGGGACGGGCTCTGGGCAGACGCGTCGCACAGGTTACCGGCCGTTTCGTCAGCGGGCAGTAAAGGAGCGATTGCCATGGCCATAATCGTGACCGTTATCGCTGCAATTATCGTCATTATCGGACTCGTTGTGTTTAATGTACGATCCGCATCTCCGGACAAAGACGAGGCTGTTGTGGAGGACCGTACGGAAGACATAGAAGCCCCTGAAGAAGTACAGCGGGAAGAACACCGGCTCAGGCTGCCGGAAGGCTCTTCCGAACCGGATGATCCATACGCCATGAATGATGAGACATACCGGAAAACGCTGAAAAAACTTCATCAGCCTAAAGAACAGAATAAGGTTGAAGAAAAAACGCAAATGGATGATATGGACTATCGGAATGCGTTAAAGTCCATGCAAAAACGCAAGCAGGATTAAGAGCAAATTCGCTGGGTATCAGCGGATTTGCTTTTTTTTTATTGTCATTATCTCTGTATTAGTGTACTATATGAATAGCACACTAATACAGAGGAGGATATCGTTTGAAATCTTTCGGCGGTTTATTTAGAAAAGATTTGCTCATCTCAAGATTTTGGTCCGTCGTTTGGGTGCTGTTTATGCTGTTTGCGATCGCTGCCTGCTGTACGTTTGCCTATTACACAGGCGAACCGATGGCGATGTTTGGGGGATTTGTCGCCATCTTATTGTTTCATAGTCTGTTTTGCCCTTTCATGATGATCAGCCAGCTCCGTTTGGAAGGGAAGACCCAGCTGTGGCTGCACAATCCGAACAAGGGTGCGGTTTTGCTGCTGTCAAAACTGGCTTCAGCCGCTGTTTATCAATTCGTTTCCCAAGCGATTCTGTTTATGTTCGGATTGGTTGTTAGAGGCATCCTCCAATCCGCAACCGACAGTATGTTTTCTGTTTGGGATCTATTTCTGGTCAGCTTTGCCGTCTTTTTAGGGTCTGTGCTCCTTGCCGTGTGGGTCATGTTTCTGTGGACGGTATATGAAGCACTCAGAAAATATCCGGCGCTCAAGAATATCCGCTGGCTTGTTCCTTTGTTAATCTATAATGCTTACACCTTGCTGGAGGGCAGGTACATAATAAGCGTTTTGTTTGAGAATGTGCAGAAACTCTGGAGCATTTCGTTAAAAACGAATTTCAAATTTCACTATCAAGATGCAAGATGGACTGTTGTATTTTCAAAAATTGATATTCCGATTGTTCTCATCGTGTATTACGCCGTTTTAGCCGCCTGCCTTTTCTATGCCTCCGGCAAGCTGCTTGATAAAAAAGTCGAGGTGTGATCATATGGCAGATAACTTTTCATCATCAAAGCCGATATACCGGCAAATTGCCGAACAGCTTTTGAAAAGAATGATCCGGAACGAGATCAGCCCGGGAGATAAGCTGCCTTCGGTCCGCGAGCTGGCTGTCGAGACGCAGGTCAATCCGAATACGATTCAAAGAACTTACAATGAACTGGAAAGGATGGGAATCGTGGAAACGAGACGGGGACAGGGGACGTTTGTTGTTGAAGAGCCGGAGGTCATCGATCGTTTTAATCGGGAAATGCGGGCGGAGGTCACGGAGCAGTTTGTCCGGAGCATGGAAGAGCTCGGCTTGTCGAAGAAGGAAATACGTTCCGAACTTGACCGCTATTTGCAGGAAGGTGATTCTAAGTGATTGAGCTAAAGAATGTGACGAAAAAATACGGTAAACAATTCGCTTTAAAGGATGCTTCGCTGTCGCTGTCTCCGGGCAAAATCTACGGAATGACCGGTCCGAACGGCAGCGGCAAATCCACGTTGTTAAAGCTGATCGCAGGACTTGTATATCCCGATTCGGGGACGGTTTCAGTCGGCAATGATCCGGCCGCAAGAAGCATGAGCAAAAGCATCGCTTACTTGACAGAGCTTGACATGTTTTATGAGCCTTTCTACGTAAAGGATGCCGTCTATTTTTATGAAAGCCAGTTCGCCGATTTTCAGCTTGATCAAGCGTTTGACCTTTTGAAAGAAATGAAAATCGACGGGGAACAAAAAATCAGTAAGCTCTCCAAAGGGAACCGCGGCAGATTGAAGCTGGCGCTGACTTTAGCCCGCAACGCCCCGGTCGTTCTGCTTGACGAGCCTTTGTCAGGCCTTGATCCTCTTGTGAGGGAGTCGATCGTAAAGGGCTTGATTTCGTATCTTGACCTTGAAAAACAGACGGTGATCATCGCGACGCATGAGATTAACGAAATCGAACAGATTTTGGATGAAGTCATTGTCGTCTTAAACGGGCGGATCGAAGAGAAGAGGAACGTCGAAGAGCTGCGCGAAGAATTCGGGGTGTCGCTTTTGCAATGGTTTAAAACGTTTCTCAAAGACAAATAAGGGAGGAGAAATCAGTGGAAACGCTGCTTCAGTTAAAAAACGTTTCAAAAACGATCAGAGGAAAGAAAATTATCGACGGCTTGAGCTTTGATGTGCGCGCCGGAGAGGTATTCGGCTTTCTGGGCCCGAACGGCGCGGGAAAGACGACGACGATCAGGATGATCGTCGGCCATATGGGCATATCATCGGGCGACATTATCGTATGCGGCGTCAACGTAAAAGAGAACTTTGAAAAAGCCGCCCGGCATATCGGGGCGATTGTCGAAAACCCTGAACTGTATAAATTTTTAACGGGCTACCAAAACCTTCAGCAATACGCGCGCATGTCAAAAGGGGTAACGAAAAGCAAAATCGATGAAGTCATTGAGCTTGTCGGCTTGAAGAGCCGGATTCACGATAAGGTGAAAACGTATTCGCTCGGAATGAGGCAAAGGCTCGGTCTTGCCCAAAGCCTTCTGCACGATCCGAAGCTGCTTATCCTTGATGAGCCTACAAACGGCCTTGATCCGGCCGGAATCAGGGAAATCCGCGATTATTTAAGAAGGCTGACAAAGGAAAAGGGCCTGGCCGTCATCGTGTCAAGCCACCTCCTGTCAGAGATGGAAATCATGTGCGACAGAATTGCGATTATCCAAAACGGAACGCTCCGCGATATTCAACATGTCCATGAACCTGCTGCAGATGAGAAGAAGCGGTACTTTCTTCAGGCCGATGACAGAGATGCGCTGCTTCGTCATGCGTCAGCTTTTGGAGAGCGGAGCATTGAACAAGTGAAGGACGGAATCGAACTCAGCCTTTTAAAAGAAGAAGTGCCTGAACTTATTAAACATCTGACCGACAACGGCGTCCGTTTATATGAAGCGAAAGCCGTCACCAAATCGTTGGAAGACAGATTCCTGGAAATCACCGAGGAACGGGAGGGGACAAAGCTTGCTTAATCTGATTTGGAACGAATGGATCAAAATTTTCAACCGCAAAGGAACCTATGTCATGATCGGAATCCTGCTGATCGTCGTTATCGGGATGGGCATTCTAACCAAGACGATCGGAGAAACAGACCCGAGTACGCACTGGAAAAAGGAACTGGCTCAGGAAAATGCCGATATGAAGAAAGAGCTGAAAAGTGTCAATAGCCCGACGCTTGAAAACAACTATAAAGAGTCGATTGCCATTAATGAATATCGAATTAAACACGATTTGCCGCCGGAAGACGGGACGTATTCGGCAATGTCGTTCATTAGTGATGCCGGGGATATGATTTCTTTGATCGGGTTGTTTGTGATTACGGTTGCGGCGGGAATCGTCGCAAACGAATTCAGCTGGGGAACGGTGAAGCTGCTCGTCATTCGGCCGATCAGCCGCTTTAAGATTCTGTTATCCAAATACATTACCGTTTTGCTTTTGGCGTTGGCCTTGATTGCGATTTTGTTTGCAAGCGCAGGTATTACGGGTCTCGTTTTGTTCGGAGCGGGAGACGGGAGCCAGGTCCATTTGGCATATGCAAATGGAAATGTTAAAGAACAAAGCCTGATCTTGCACCTGGCCGGGAGCTATCTGCTTCATTCGATTTCTCTCTTGATGATGTCGACGATGGCATTTATGATTTCGGCGGTATTCAGAAACAGCTCGCTGGCCGTCGGGATATCGATCTTTCTGCTCGTCATGGGCGGCACGGTAACCAATCTTATTGCGATGAAATTCGACTGGGCGAAATACATTTTATTTGCCAACACTGATTTAACGCAGTATGTCGACGGAACGCCACTTGTGTCAGGCATGACGATGGGGTTCTCGATTGCAGTCTTGGCGGTCTATTTTATCATTTTTCAAGTGCTTGCATTCGGCGTGTTTACAAAAAGGGACATCGCTTCATAAGCAGAAAAAGCACGGCACCGTTTAGGCGCCGTGCTTTTTTATAAAAATAAAAAGACTGCTGACAAAGTCAGCAGTCCCGAAGAAAAGCTTATTACGCTTTTACTACGTTAGAAGCTTGTGGTCCGCGGTTTCCTTCAACGATTTCGAAAGTTACGGATTGGCCTTCTTCCAAAGTTTTGAAGCCTTCGCCTTGAATAGCAGAGAAGTGAACGAATACATCGTCTTGTCCTTCAACTTCGATGAATCCGAAACCTTTTTCAGAGTTAAACCATTTTACTTTACCTTCTAGCATGAAATTTCCTCCTAAAGCGATAACGCTTAAATTCACTATTCTTGCTCTGAAACAAACTTCCAAGACGAAAACTCTTACAAAACTTTCTTCTTAAAGATAGTTCGAACAAAAATAATTACCTTTACTTTACCAGTGTTTAAGGGAAATTACAACTGTTTGAACGCAATTTTTTTAAAAAAGTAAAAAGCCGCTCTCAGCGCCGGAAATTGGGCTTTTTTTGAAGCGCATATGAGCCCGAAAATGTTAAAAATGCGATTGACAACATTCCGAAGAAGCTGTAAAGTTAGGTAAAACTTCACACTTTCATTACTTCTTATTAAGAGAGGCGGAGGGAATTGGCCCTATGAAGCCTCGGCAGCGGGTTCTGCATGATGCAGAATACTGTGCCAACTCCAACAAGCCGAAAAAGGCTTGGAAGATAAGAAGGTCGGATGCACTCTTTATTGCTAATGAGTCTAAAGGCTTCTTCTTATTTTCTAAGAGGAAGCCTTTTTTGTTATCCAAAAAACAGCGGAGGGATCAACATGATTACATTCGAGGGCGTGGAAAAGGTCTATGACAGAAACGGGCAGAAAATCCGGGCGCTTGACGGCATTGACCTTCATGTCGAAAAAGGGGACATCTACGGGGTCATCGGATTTAGCGGAGCGGGAAAAAGTACGCTGATCCGCTGCGTCAATTTTCTTGAAAAACCGACGGCGGGAAAGGTTTTCGTCGGCGGACGGGACTTGACGTCCTTGCCAAAAAACGAAATCCGCTCGGTTAAACGGAAAATCGGAATGGTTTTTCAGCATTTTAATCTATTAAATTCGAAGACGATTTTTGCGAATGTGGCGGCTCCGCTCACGCTCGTCAAAACACCGAAAGCCAAAATCAAGAAAAAGGTGACGGAGCTGCTCCGCTTTGTCGGTCTTGAGGATAAGGCTGACGCCTATCCGGATCAGCTTTCAGGGGGGCAAAAACAGCGCGTCGGCATTGCGCGCGCGCTTGCGACAAACCCGGAGGTTCTGCTTTGCGATGAAGCGACATCAGCCCTTGATCCGCAGACGACGAGCGATATTCTCAAGCTGTTAAAGCAAGTCAATGAACAATATAATATTACGATTCTTTTAATTACCCACGAAATGAATGTCGCAAGGGAAATCTGCGACAAAGTCGCGGTGATCGAAAAAGGGAAAATCATCGAATCGGGCAGCGTGTTTGACGTCTTTTCCGCCCCAAAAACCGAAACGGCGAAAAACTTTATCCGTTCGGAGATCGATTTTGAACTTCCGGAATCGATCAAAACATTGAATATCAAGCACCTTTACCGATTTCAATTTGTCGGGGAATCGTCAGGAAGGCCGTTTCTCTCCCAAGTATCAAAACGCTTTGACGTGGACGTCAATATTCTTCACGGCACGATAACAGAGCTGCAGGGAATTCCGTTTGGAAGCATTACGGTCGAACTCGCGGGCCAAGACGAAGAAATTGCCAAGGCGCTCGATTTTATCAGGCAAGCAAACATTCAAGTTAAGGAGGTAAAGTGACATGCTTGTAACATATGACCAAATCATTGATGCCTTGATCGAAACGATTCAAATGACGGTGTTTTCGCTTTTGTTTTCAAGCGTGATCGGCGTTCCGCTCGGGATTCTCCTCGTGGTCACGAGAAAGGGGCACCTTCTCGAAAATACGGCACTGTTTACGGTTGTCAATGTTATCATCAACATTTTCCGGTCTGTTCCGTTTATCATTTTGATGGTTGCCCTTATACCGCTGACACGGCTGATTGTGGGGACGTCGATCGGCACGTGGGCCGCGGTTGTTCCGCTTACGTTTTATGCAGGGCCATATATCGCAAGGCTTGTTGAAAATTCGCTTTTGGAAGTCGATCCGGGGGTGATTGAAGCGGCTGAAGCAATGGGGGCGACTCCGCGGCAGATCATTTTCAGGTTTTTGATTCCCGAAGCGCTCGGTTCTTTAGTGCTAAGCTTTACGGTAGCGACAGTCGGCCTGGTCGGCGCTTCGGCGATGGCAGGTGCGATAGGCGCCGGAGGACTGGGAGATTTGGCGATTACATACGGCTATCAGAGATTTGATACTGTGACGATGATCGTGACGGTTGCGATTCTGGTCATCGTTGTCCAGGGATTGCAGTCATCCGGTAATGTGCTAAGCAAAAAAATAAGAAGACGATAAAAAGAGAGGTAACCAGCTATGAAAAAATTTGCTTTCATCACGATTGTTCTTTTCATCTTAAGCGTGTTTGCAGGCTGTTCAAATTCCGAAAGCGGGTCGATTAAAATCGGTGTCAGCGGAACGGATACGAGGGTGTGGGATTTTGTAAAGAAAAAAGCCGAAAAGGAAGGCTTAAAAATCGAAATCGTCAAATATTCGGACTATGTACAGCCGAATATGGCCCTGTCGAGCGGGGACATCGACGCAAACGCCTTCCAGACGATATCGTATTTCAATTCATTTAAAAAAGAGCGCAACCTTGATTTATCGCCGATCGGAACGACGATCATCGCGCCGATGGGCATTTATTCGGATCATTACAAGTCGGTTAAAGAGATTCCGGACGGAGCAAAAATCGCTGTGCCGAATGAAGCGACAAACATGGGAAGAGCGCTTCTCCTATTGCAGCAGGCGGGTTTAATTAAGCTGAAGGACGGCTTTGACGGGAACGGATCGCTTGACGTGATCAAGGAAAATCCGAAGAAGCTTCAGATCACGACAGTGGCTGCCGAACAAACGCCGCGGGTGCTCCAGGATGTCGCAGCCTCTGTCATCAACAACGGAATCGCCGTTGATGCCGGACTGAATCCCGTCAAAGACTCGATAGAGCTTGAAGACGAAACGGCAACGCCTTACATCAATATCATCGCGGCCAGAACCGAAGACAAAAACCGCGAAGACTTAAAAAAGATCGTCAAGCTTTATCAGTCTGACGATACGGCTGAATTCATCAAAAAAGAATTTAACGGAGCCCAGATTCCGGCATTTGTACCGCTTGAAAAAATCGGAGAATAAACTTTTTGAGAGAATGGCGAATATCGTTAATTCCTACTTGACCAATAAGGTTTATTGTACTATAGTTTTCTAATGTAAAAAAATTCTGGGGGGCATGTGTTTTATGGCATTTTTGGTTATTTTAAATATTTTCATCCTGCTTTGCTTGATGGCGCTCCTCTATATCATGCAAAAAAAGCACGTTTCGTTTTCGAAGAGGGTGTTTACTGCGCTCGGAATTGGAATCGTCTTTGGGTTTGCTTTGCATTTTATATATGGTTCGTCTTCAGAAACGATCACTCAGACATCAGATTGGTTTAATATAGCCGGCAGCGGCTATGTCAAGTTTTTGCAGATGGTTGTCATGCCGCTTGTGTTCATTTCGATCTTAGGGGCATTTACAAAGCTTAAACTGACAAATAATATCGGAAAAATCAGCAGTCTTATCATCGGGATTCTGATTGCAACGACCGCTGTCGCTGCGGCGGTGGGGATCGCATCAGCGCTCGCTTTCGATCTTCAGGCCGTTCAGGTGGACCACGGCAGCGCAGAGGCTTCAAGAGGCGCGGAGCTTGAACAGAAGTCTCAGGATATGGAAGCCAAAACGCTTCCGCAGCAAATCGTCGAGCTGCTGCCGGGCAATCCGTTTTTAGACTTTACGGGAGCAAGACCGACGTCAACCATCGCAGTCGTTATTTTTGCCGCTATTCTCGGGATGGCATACCTTGGCGTCAAGAAAAAACAGCCGGAGCAAGCCGAGCTCTTCAAAAAGTTGGTTGATGCCGTCTATGCAATCATCATGCGTGTCGTCACGCTGATTTTAAGGCTGACGCCTTACGGGGTATTGGCGATTATGACAAATACGATCGCAACAAGCGATCTCGACAGCATCGTCAAGCTCGGTAAATTTGTGATCGCTTCTTATGCGGCGTTGATCGTTATGTTCATCATTCATTTGCTGCTGATTACGTTCAGCGGACTGAACCCGGTGACTTACGTGAAAAAAGTATTCCCTGTCCTGATCTTTGCATTTACGTCAAGATCAAGCGCTGGGGCTTTGCCTTTGAACATTAAAACGCAAAGAAGCCTCGGGGTTCCTGAAGGAATTGCGAACTTTGCCGGATCATTCGGGCTGTCGATCGGCCAAAACGGCTGTGCGGGAATATATCCTGCAATGCTGGCGATTATGATCGCGCCGACTATCGGACAAAATCCGCTTGATCCGTCATTTTTGGTCACCGTTGTTGCCGTTGTTGCGATCAGCTCCTTTGGCGTAGCCGGTGTCGGCGGCGGTGCAACGTTTGCGGCGCTTCTCGTGCTGTCTGCTTTAAATATGCCTGTTGCTCTTGCAGGCTTATTGATTTCGATCGAACCGCTCATTGACATGGGACGTACGGCCCTTAACGTCAGCGGCAGCATGACGTCCGGCCTGATCACAAGCAAAGTGACGAAGGAGCTTGAAACAGACACGTATCAAGACCGAACTAACATCATCGAAGCTGAAGTATAAAAAAAAGAGCCCGCACCGCTTTGATATGCTCCCCTAAAGGTAGACAGATGAAATAAAAAAATCTGTTTGCCTTGGGGGAGTTTTTTCATGGCTGGAAAATGGTTTTCAAAAGAAGAAAAATTGAATATTCTATCAGAATGTGATCAGGGCAATAATTCGGTGAAGGAGATCGCAGAAAAATATGGCATTCATGCCGAAACGATTCGTGAATGGAGAACATCGCATGATATGGCGGGTGTGGAGAGTTTGGAACGTTCAAAGCGCCATAAGTTCTATCCCGCAGAATTAAAATACAATGCCGTGAAAGACTTCTTATCCGGACGCTACTCTCAAAGAGAAATCTCGAGAAAATATAAGATTTCCAGTAAATCCGTACTCATGAAGTGGGTTGAGCTTTATAATGGTCATAAAACGTTAAAAGACAGCGGGAGAGGAAGGAATCGTTTGATGACCAAACGGAAGAACGTTTCATTGGAAGAACGGATTGAGATTGCGAAGGATTGTCTAGCTCATGGAAAGGACTACGCCAGATCAATGGAGATTCATCAAGTCTCCTACCAACAGGTGTATCAATGGGTGAAAAAGTATCAAGAAGGCGGAGAAGAGGCCTTAAAAGACAACCGAGGGAAACGCAAAACCGAAGAAGAACTGACACCTGAAGAAAAAATTCAACGGGAAAACAAACGGCTGGAACAGGAAAATGAGCGTTTGCGCGCAGAGAATGCGTTCTTAAAAAAGTTGGAAGAGATCAAAAGGAGGCGGTTCTAAGTCAGGTTCGGTACGAAGATCGATATCTCGCCATTTTAGAGCTGAATCGAAAAGAAGGCTTTTCTGTCCAAATGTTATGTGAGATTGCCGAAGTTTCGCGCCAGGGGTATTACAAATGGAGGAGCCGAGTACCTTCAGCGAGAGAAAAACAGAATGAAAAGATTATCGCCAAAATGGCGCTACTTCACGAACAAATTGGCGGTATCTACGGATACCGCAGAATGACCTTAAACATGAACCGCCGCTTTAAAGAGCGCCTCAATCATAAGCGCATCTATCGGCTGATGAAAATTGCCAAGCTGGAGTGTGTCATTCGGCGGAAGAAAAAACGTTACGGCAAAGCGACGCCTCAACATGTGTCCGAAAATATCCTGAATCGAGAGTTTAAAGCGGACAAACCAAATCAAAAATGGGTGACTGATGTGACAGAGCTAAAATACGGCCATCGGAAAGCGTACCTCAGTGCCATTTTAGATCTTCATGAGGGAATGGTCGTGTCTTATGTGCTGGGGAAATCCAATAATAACGCCCTTGTGTTTAAAACCTTGAACCAAGCGCTTGAGGCAGCCCCAAACGCACGTCCTCTCCTTCACAGCGACAGAGGTTTTCAATACACGTCCCACCAGTTTAGAAGGATGATTGAAAACGCAAATATGACACAGAGTATGTCCCGCGTCGGCCGCTGTATTGATAACGGCCCCATTGAGTCGTTTTGGGGGAAATTAAAATGCGAGAAATACAGACGGAATTCGTACGAGACATTTGAGGCACTTCAAAGCGCAATTGATGAATATATCCACTTTTACAACCACGATCGTCTACAAGAAAAACTAAACGGCCTCAGCCCAGTGGAATACAGGGCTAAAGCCGTCTAGTGTGTTTTAGTTATTTCCACTGTCTACTTGACAGGGTGCAGATCACTTTTTAAGCGCGTGCGGGTTTTTTTAATGCATATGGTTCGTATGGCTCTGCGCCTGTCCGTGCTGATGTGCGGCGTTGTGACTTTCCGCCATCTGTCCGGAAGCCTCCTGGCCGTTTGCTGCGCCGTACTGGTGCTGGGTGCTGTTCTGATTGCTTTGCATTTGGTTTCCTTGAGTGAACGCCTGTTTAATGAAATCGGCCGGGTTCATCATCATGTTTTTCGCGGAGCTGTTATGACGCTGTCCGCCCATTCGGCCTGCAAACATGCCGGTAACTCTCTTGCGAAGCTCCGGGGAAAAAGCGAGGGTAAGAGCAGCAGATCCGAAAACTAAAACAGCCGGGTGAATGCCTGTTTTTCTTCTGAACAAAGGGATTACCTCCTTTTTATGTATACCATCCCCTTAACGTCTTTGTTTTATTCTCAAGTCCCGGCGGCTGCGCGTAACCGGTGTTTTTCAAAAAAGCTGAAAATCGCGGTAAATACCATATCTCTGTTTTCCTTTTTTGAAAAACCGTGCCCCTCATTTTCCATGACGATGTATTCAGGCGTCCTCCCCAAACGCTTGAGCTGTTCGACGATCTGATCGGATTCTTCCTTTACGACGCGGGGATCGTTAGCTCCTTGAATGATCAGCATTGGCTTTGTCATTTGCTCCAAGTAGGTGATCGGCGAGTCGGCCGTCATTTTTTCCTCATCACGCTCCGGATGACCGACCCACTTTTCCATAAGGGGACGCCAAAAGTCAGGCACCGACTCGACGAACGTAAACAGGTTGCTGACACCGAAAATATCGACGACGGCGCGGAAATACCCGGGATGCCTCCCGTGCAGGAGAAGTACCATATATCCCCCGTAGCTTCCGCCCATCAAAAACAGCTTGTCCCTGTCTGCGAGCTTATTGTCAATCAGCCAGTCGATCCCTGATACCATATCGAGACGCGGCCCTTCCCCCCAATCCTGCTCCACCATTTGATAAAACGTGTAGCCGTAGTTCGCCGAGCCCCGGAAATTCGGCGCGAATAACTGGTAGCCCATTTTGGCCGCAATTTGAAAGATATTGAAAAACCTGAATCGTTCGGAGTCTTGCGGTCCGCCGTGAGGCCAAATAATGGTATAGCCGTTTGCCTCTTGTGGAACAGGTTTAAACAGCAAGCCTTCAATCGGCAGCCCGTCAAAAGACGGATAAGTGACGATTTCCGGATAGGAGAGCTCGTCTTCAGAAAACCCGGGAACCTGGTTCTTTGTTAATTGTCGCCATTCGGTGTCATTTTTCGCCTTCATATAAATGTTGGCGGGCTTCGTCGGAGTCGACCCGAGAACATAGAGCGATCCGGACTTTGCACAGACGACTTTGGTAATCGATGTGCACGGGCAATCGATGGCGCGGCTTTCTCCGATTGCTGTGTCATACTGATACAGCAGATCTAGGACGCCTTTTTTTCCGGTGACATAAAGGTTTGTTCCTTCCGGGTCTGCATAGATCGATGTGATTTCTGTTTTGTCGAGCGAAAGAAGCGGGGTGAATGTATTGGTTGAGATGGTGTATGACGCAAGATAGGAAAACTCGGAATCGTAATTCGTTGTCACATACAGTATGTCATCTGAGTGAAAATATGATGAATGGACCATGTGCGGCTTTTTTTCATCGGGAACGACCGCTTTCGCGTGTCCGTCCCTGGTTTGAAGCATACAGACGGAATGGCTGTTGACAAATGACACATGGATGCTGACGGCTTTCTCGCCCGGACTTACATCGCTGAGCAGCGATGGACCGTCTTTTCCTTCAAAAACGAGCCGTTCTTCACCTGTCTGCAAATCGTACTTGTATGTATTCAAAAATGTCGGGTTGCTGCTTTCAGATGAATAATAAACAGCATGTTTTACAGGGATCGGCGAAAAATGGCGGTCGAGCTGGTTTCCGTTTAAAAGCCGCATTTCACCGCCTTTGGATGGGAAGCGGTATAAACAGCTTTGTTCATCTCCGTCGTTGTCAAACCCGGCAAAGAGCTCTGAACCGTCTTTGCTGTAGGCGATTCCGCTTGAATCCTGATTCAAAAAGGTGAGCTGATAAGGATAGAGATGAGGAAGATCCATCGCCCACAGGTTTGATTTTCCGTTGATATTGGTATCAAAGACAAGCTGCGTTTCCTCAGGATGGACGGCAAAATTGGTAATGCGCAAAACGTCAAATATTTGTTTCGCCTTCTTCAATGCATCGGTATGCTGCACTTCTCGAAGCACCTCCAATTTTTGTATGTCTTCAAAGATCATCATAACAGATTTGCGGGTATAAAAATCGTGCTTTGTACGAATAAATAACACGAAAAAGAAAAACCTATAGGTAAATCATTAAAGGAGGCACTTTGTTCATGTTCAACAAGAAAAAAAGCGCAATTGCCGCTTTTCTTCTCCCGTTATTATTTGTCACCGGATGCGGAATGGCGAATCAGGGGGAGAATGGCCGCAACAACGATAATTTTAGAAACGTCACATACAGGGATAACCGCGATGCTAATGACCGTACCCCAGTGGACAATGTCGCAGATAGAAACAATGTCAGAGACGTCAATGATGTCAACAATGTAAATGATGATAACCGCAATGGAAACAATATGAGAGAGGCTGACGATATCGCCGACAAAATCACTGACATGAAGGAAGTTAACAATGCGACTGTCATCGTGACAGACAACAATGCTTATGTGGCGGTTGTATTGACGGGAAATAAGCAAGGAGATGTTACGCAAAGTTTGAAAAAGAAAATTTCCGACAAGGTCAAAGCAACAGACAAAAGCATTAATAATGTCTATGTTTCGGCTAATCCGGACTTTGTTGACCGGATGACCGATTATGGAAGAAGAATTCAAAAGGGCGAACCAATCAAAGGTTTGTTTGATGAATTTGGCCAAATGACCCGCAGGGTGTTCCCTGAGCAAAAATAACACCAGGTTGAAAAAGGCAGACGATTTAAAAATCGCCGGCCTTTTTTATTTTGGCCGAAAGCACACATTTAGAGTTCCCTGCATAAAGTAAGAGACACACTCTTAAAATGGGGGTGCAGCGGTGGGGAAACGTGTGAAAGCGGCCCTCGTTCTATTGGCGGCGGGCATATTGTTTGCAGCCGTTTTTCATCAAGAAAAGGCGGGCGATATCCCCGTTTCCGGAGGCCCGGAAACGCAGGGACTGCTCAAGGCGAAGGAGATGACTCATTTTCGCCAGGTCACTATGTATTATTCAGATCAGGAAAAGCCTCTGCTGAATCTGACGAAACAGACGCTGAACGATGCCGAAGACCTCAGCCGGACGCTGTTTCAAAACCTGCGTTTATACGGGATTGATCTCGTCTTTTTTTCAAGCCGAAAGGAAATCGAAGCATTTTCAAGGCTGTCAAAAAGGCTGTCAAATATCACAGGCTTTTATTCGGACGAAGCGCGAATGATCGGACTGCTTCCCGAGGAACGGGAGCGCCTTCTCAAAGGAGAGGGATTTGCCGTTTTTCTTTATGAGCGGGTGCTGATTCATGAATATACCCATTATGCCTTTCATGAAAAGCTCAGGGAGCTCGGATCTGAGCCGGGAGATTATCCGCTTTGGTTTCATGAGGGCGTCGCGGAATGGGCTGCCGCTCATGATACGGCATATGTGCGGGCGCTGCCGGCCGTCGTTCCGTTTGCCAAACTAGAGACGGACCGGCAATGGAAAAAAATGCGCGAGGAGTATGAAGCGGACATTTATTTGCAGAGCTATTACATGATTGATGAGCTTGTCAGAAAAAAAGGCAAAAGCGTCATCCTCGATATCATGAAAGAAACGGCGGAGGGCAAAACCTTCGAACAAGGCTTCAAAGCGGCCGTCAACGAGGATATATCACAGTTTGAAGAGGAGTTTAGACGAAAATATGATCACGAAGAAAAAACGGCATTGGGCCTTCCAATGCCGTTTTCTTTGTTAATGAATGGGTCCCTGCTGCCCTGCGCCTTTGGTTGGCATCTGCATTTGGCCTTGGACCGGGGCGTAAAGGGAAAGCATTTTTTGCATGTCCTGGGGAGCGAGCTGCGGAACCTGATAATAGCCGTGCTTGTTTTGATAAACAAAAACTTCGTAGGCCATTTCAATATAATGCGGAATTTGGTCTGCCAGCACCCTTCTGCAAACCGGGTTTGTCACTTCCGGAGCAGCCATCGCCAAAGCCGAAGTGCCTGATTTAAGCAAGCCGAGCATGAAGCTGCTGATGCACGCATCATCAATTTGCTGAGGAGACATCTTCGGCTTTTTCGGCTGGGTTTCCTTTAAGCCGTATACGAATTGACGGTTCTCTTTCATCATATAAGTAGCGGTTTCCTGGCTTGGCTTTTGTCCCGTCCGGAAGCACTCCGCCGTAAGATTGTACTGTGACAAAATAAATTGATGCTGTCTGTCTAAAATGTCCATCAGCTCACGATCCTGGACATGCTGTCTGAACATCATGTACTGCTCAAGGATGCCGATCATACCGGACAGCACTTCGTGCATGTCAAAAACCTCGTGGCCTCCGTGATTCATGTGCTGCATTCCTTCGTTGCCCTGGTTGATTTGCATTTGATCCTGGTTTTGCTGATCCATTGTGGTATCCTCCTTCAATTTAGTACAGGAGTTATTTTTTGTCTGAACCTGCATTTTTATTCAAAAAAGGAGTATTCGCTGGAATGGATTTAAAGGGATTTTGTGCGAACCGTCGAATAAAGTAGTTCAGATGAACAAATAAAAAAGGGTTCATTAGCCGAATCCTCCTTAGGGTTTAGCCCGCGAACAATGGCGGTCTCCGGATCTAAGGACAGATCCATGTCAGATCCCCCGTTTGTTTACGGACGAAAGGCCGGCGAAAGTAAAAAATGATCGTGCCCAAATCAGAAGGCTCCCCCAAATTTCGGAGCTTATGAAGCGGGCCGGTTTTTCGTCATGAAAGCTTGTTGAAGGAAAGGAAGTGTACTCTCTAACATCCCTTACCGCCTCTCCGCGTTAATCTGTAAGGATTCTCCCTCCGGAAAAACCGTATCAGCTGCCAAAGCATTTATTTTCATCATGATTCTTGAGAAAAAAAGGTTTGTTTCCTTTTTTATTTTGCGCTTAGAAAAGGAGGATTTTATATGCTGGGCTCAAGTGAAACAATCGGAAAACTATCAGGTTTATTTTCTGATGCTGAAACTGTGTATCCAAAGGTGCAAACGGACGTATATAAAAAAATCCATGAACTAAGTGAATTCCACAAACTGGATGACATCTATCTGTCATTGATCGATCAGTATGTAAATCCGTGCCTGATCCTCAACGACAGGGGAGAAATCGTGGCGTCTTCGGTCAGTGCAGATCAATTTTTAAAATGTTCAAAAGGAAACAGCTGCCGCGTTTTTCCCGCCGGCCTCTCCGTTCCTGTCAGCTCAGCTTTGCAAAAGGCAAGAAAAGAAAAAAGGGAAGTCGAGTTCAATCATGTTCCGGTTTATTTGAACGGAAAGCTTTCTTTCGTCACCTTGAAGCTGAAGCGTTTCCCCCGCCAATACCATACGCTTTACGTGCTGTTTATGAAAGAAGAAAAAACGGGGACAAACAAGCAGCCGCCTATTGAAGATGACGAAGACCAGACCCATCCCGACATTCGGCATTTGTACCGGATGATAAAGGATCTTGAGGCTTCTAATGAAGCATTGACCGCCGCCAATCAAAAGCTTATGACCGCAAACAGGGAATTGATCACGATCAATCAGACATTTGAAAGGAAAATTGAAGAGCTGTCTTCCCTCAATGACCATTTGGACCATCTGCTGATCAACACGAACATAGCCGCGCTTTTTTTGGACGGGAATTTGAACGTGAAATGGTTCACTCCTGAAGCGGCAAAGACGCTCAAATTGAAGCAGAGTGACACAGGCAGACCGATAGGCGATCTCAGTGGTCTGTTCAAATATGCCGATTATACGGAAGACTTAAAAAGGACGCTGGTTGAGAAAAAAACGATTCAAAAGGAAATAAAAGCGGGGAACGGCGACTGGTACGCCGTTAAAATGATCCCTTCCTATTCGGGCGAAAATGCGAAGGGGATCGTGATGACGTTTTCAAATATTACCGAGCTGAAAATGACGAATGAGGCGCTGCATATCAGCGCTCAGGCGATTGAACGAAGCCCGGCCAATATTTTGATCGCTTCTGTCGACGGAACCGTCCAATATGCGAATAGACGGTTTTGTCAGCTGATCGAAAAAGAACAGGTCGAGATCATCGGCGAACAGGTTCAAGCTTTGTACGAACAGCATTTTATGTGTGATGAACTTTCTGCCCGTTGGAAACTGGCCGCTGAAAAGCAGCCCTGGTCCGGCGAGATTCATTATCAAGATAAGAAAGGCCGAGACAGGTGGGAGCAGTTTTCGCTCGTTCCCGTGGAGGACAGGATGGGGAATGTGCAGCAGATTCTGCAGATTTCCGAAGATATCACGAATGAGAAGCAGTCTGAAAAAATGCTTATCAAATCGGAAATGCTTTCAGCAGTCGGACAGCTTGCAGCAGGCATCGCCCATGAAATCCGCAACCCTCTTACATCGCTGAGAGGATTCCTCCAATTGATGATTCAGACGAAAACATACGAGAAGGAATACGCCGAAGTGATGATGTCGGAATTCATCAGGCTTGAGTCGATCATCAACGAGTTTCTCGTATTGGCGAAAACAAAATCGGCGACATTTGATCAGGTTCAGGTGAACACGCTCCTCAACGATGTCTGCATGATTTTGGAATCGCAAGCCGTTTTGAACAATGTGCGGATCGAGAAGGAGCTGAGCGAGGAGCTTCCTGAGATTCTCGCAGTTTCAAACGAACTGAAACAGGTGTTTCTTAACATTCTTAAAAACGCGATCGAAGCGATGGAACATGCCGAAGGAGCGATTTCCATCCGCTCATACAGGGAAAAAGACAGCGTCTTCATTACCTTTGAAGATCAAGGCAAAGGCATTTCGAAAGAAGCGCTGGAAAAGCTCGGCGAGCCTTTTTACACGACGAAAGAAAAAGGTACGGGCCTCGGGCTCATGGTTACGTTTAAAATCATCGAAAATCACGGGGGAAGCATTCATTTTGAAAGTGAAGAAGGCAAGGGAACGAAGGTGACATTGAAACTTCCGGCTAAAGAATGAGAATAAGGTCAGCCCTGTTCTCATTCTTTTTTAAAATGTTTACAAAATCCTTATATGGATTTTATAAACCTCAGGTACATTTGACAGGAAGCAACAAAAAAGGGGGCGGTTATATGGTCAAAATGTTAAAGAAGCGTTTTGCGCCTTTGGCGGTGATCGCAATGTTTATGGCGTCATCGTTCCTCGCGCCGTATACGCAGGTCTCTCGAGGAGAGGAGCAGCCGATAACGGTAAAGGAAGCGATCCGCAATAACTCGGGAAGCGCTAATGTTGAAGGGTATGTCGTCGGCCACACCGTTTCGAAAGGAAACTACAGATTCACGGGCCCATTTGCGAATGATTACAACATGGCAATCGCTGATCAAAAAGATGAAACATCGCCTGAGAATATACTTCCCGTTCAAATTCCCGCAGCATTCAGGAGCCAATTCGGCTTAAAAACGAATCCGCACCTTATCGGAAAAAAACTGATCGTCAAAGGAGAACGTTCCTCATATTTTCATTCCCCGGGTTTAAAATCTGTTCAATCCATCAAGCTGACGGAGGGCAGCGGAGAACCTTCCCGCCCGGACGTAACGTCGATAGCGAAAGCACGCAAGCGCATGAATGAAACCGTCACAATCAAAGGGACCGTCACGGCGAACCAGTCTGCGATAGGCGGCGGGAAACTGTCAACCTACATGCAGGATGATACGGGGGGAATCAACATTTTTTCTCCTTCCCAAGCTGATTTTCCGGAGCTGAAGGAAGGGATGAACGTTTCGGTCACTGGAAAAGTCGCGTCATATAAAGGGCTGACAGAAATCATTCCCGCTCCCGGCGGAATCGATGTAACAGGTGAAGGTGCGACTCTGCCGAATCCGTACTTGCTGACCATAGAAGAACTGAAACACGCAGAAATCGGAGAGCAATATGAAGGGCGCCTCGTGAAAATAAAAGGATTTATTGAAACAATGCCTGATTCCCCGGCTGGGGGAGGCTGCAACATCACGATGATCGATGCAAGCTACAACCCGCTGACGCTCCGGGTAATGGAAGACACGAATGCCGTTCATTTGATTGAACAAGGCAAATGGTTTGAGGTTACTGGGATTTTAAGCCGTTATGATACGCTTCAGCTGCTGCCGAGAAAGCGGGAGGACATCAAAAAGCTGGACGGGATCGATAATCCGCCTCCCGTTTCGGAAGGGGAGTATGAAGGCGTTGTGGACCGCGTCGTTGACGGGGATACGATCCACTTGAAGGAACCGGTGCTCGGGACGACAAAGGTGCGATTGATGAATATGGATACGCCTGAAACGTATCATACACCAAAAAACGAGCTGGATGAAAACCAGCTGAAACACGGAAACCGTGCGAAACAATACTTGCAGTCGATGTTGTCAAGCGGAGACAAGGTAACCGTAAAAGTCGGCAAAGAAGCGAAGGACAGCTACGGCAGGCTGCTCGCCCAGGTCATGACAGAAGATGGCGTAAACACGAATTTGGAACTCGTCAAAAAAGGGCTGGCTGTGACATATTTTATTTGGCCTGTCAGCAGCTGGACGGACTACAGGCTGTTCCAACAGGCGGTCAAAAAAGCGAAAGACGAGCGGCTTGGCATGTGGGACCCGGATGACCCGCTTCTTGAACTGCCGTTTGAATTCCGTGCAAGAGAACAGGGGAAAGGGCTGACAAGGTATGTCGGCGACTCGGAGGACAAAACGTATGTAGCGCCTGACAAATGGCGCGAGGTTCCGGTTGAAAGGAGAATCTTCTTCGCATCTTCAGAGGAAGCGGAAAGAGCCGGCTATACGAAGAAGGAAAACAGCGGAAATATCTCTTTGCGCCTTTTAAGCATGAACGACCTGCACGGCAAAATCGATCAGCAGTATAAGCTTGATCTCAACGGTGACGGACAAACGGACGGAACCTTCGGCAGAATGGACTATGCGGCAGCTTTAATAAAAGAGCGGAAAGCCGAGCGGAAAAACACGCTCCTCGTTCACGCGGGAGATATGATTGGCGGAAGCTCGCCTGTATCCTCTTTGCTTCAAGACGAACCGACGGTCGAACTCATGGAGGAAATCGGCTTTGATGTGGGCACGGTCGGAAACCATGAATTTGACGAAGGGACAGATGAGCTTCTTCGAATCCTGCGCGGCGGAGAGCATCCGGAAGGCAAAGGGACGAAAGGCTACGACGGGCAGAATTTTCCTCTCGTCTGCGCCAACTGCAAGCTGAAAAACAGCGGTGCCGCCTTTTTGCCTCCGTATGAGATTTTTGACGTGGAGGGCGTTCCGGTTGCTTTCATTGGAGTGGTTACAAGGTCTGCCGCCGATATGGTAATGCCTGACGGTATCAAGGACATCGAATTCACCGATGAGACAAAAGCTGTCAATCAGGCCGTTAGTGAATTAAAGAAAAAAGGCGTACGCTCAATCGCCGTGCTTGCTCATATGACGGCTTCGCAACATGGCACCGGCGTAACGGGTGAGTCAGCCGAGCTTGCAAAAAAGGCGGATCCTGAAGTAGATGTGATTTTTGCCGGGCATAATCATGAAGAAGTAAACGGCGAGGCAGGCGGGGCTTTAATCGTTCAAGCCTCCGAATACGGCAAAGCGATTGGTGTTGTTGATTTGGAAATCGACAGGGACACGAAGGATATCGTCCGAAAAAAGGCGGAAGTGGAATACGTCAACCAGGAAGCGATCAGTCCCGATCCGGCTGCAGCCGGCATATTAAAAAAATATGAGCAGATGGTCGGCCCGATCATCGGAGAAAAAATCGGTGAGGCGGCTCATGATATGGCCGGCGGATATTCAAACGACGGGGATACCCCGCTCGGAAATTTAATCGCCGATGGAATGAAGCATGCGATGAGCTCTGACTTTGCCTTAATGAACGGCGGCGGAATCCGCCAAGACTTAAAAAAAGGCACGATTACATGGGGAGATGCTTTCAATATCCAGCCATTCGGAAACGTCCTGGTCCAGCTTGAGATTAAAGGAAGGGATTTGTATGACATCATCGATGCGCAAATTTCTCCGGTATACGGTCCTGACTACAGCATCAGCGGCTTTACATACACCTGGGATCCAAAAACAAACAAAACGGCCGAAATCCTCTTAGAGGACGGCTCACCGATTGACAAAGACCGAACCTATACGGTAACCGTCAATCATTTTATGGCATCTGCATCAGGCAGCAAATATCAGCCGATTTCCCGGCTTGGAAAAAACCCGGTGACAGGGCCAGAAGATATCGAGGCAACGGTGCAATTTATCAAAAGCTTTAAAGAACCGATATCGTATACCTCCGAAGGGAGAATTAAAAAGCTCGGGGCAGACGGAGGCGCGGGAGAGAAACCGGGAAACGGCGGCAGTGAACCGCCTGATGATGATCCGAACGGTTCCTTGCCCGGAGAAGATGAAAAACCTGATGATGCAGCCGGCTTTTTGCCGGGTCCGACAAATGGTGCAAATAGATTTTTGCCCGGGCGGGGCGGAGACATACTAAGCGGCAGACAAACGCCTTCTCAAGGCAGCCATACAGCAAAACATTCGGACGGAATATTTCCGGGGAAAAGAAGCGATGACGAACAAAACCGGCATTTCCTTCCGGATACCGCTGCGTATTTGTACAGGCCGTTATTTTTAGGGATTCTGCTCCTTTTCTCCGGTATAATGGTTTATATGCGGAAAAAGGGGTCATCCAATCTATGAAAATGAAGGTCTTTTCCTTGCTGCTTATTGCAGCCGGTTTATTGATTATCGTTTACGGCGGCTGGAAAATATACGACACGAACAGACAAACGGAAGATTCATTGACAGAGGCCAAAAAGTCGGTCGCCGCGGGAGGCTCCCTTGACGGATCGTCTGCCGGATCGTTCAAACCTGCAACAGGAGAAGCTGTCGGCATTTTATACATTCCGAGATTAAAAGCCGAATTGCCGATCGTGGAAGGTACGAGCGCCGAAGATTTAGAAAAAGGCGTCGGCCATTATAAAGGCAGCTACTACCCGAAGCAGAACGGCCAAATTGTTCTTTCCGGGCACAGGGACACGGTTTTTCGCAGAACGGGGGAGCTTGAACTCGGAGACCGGCTGGAAGTAGAAGCGCCGTATGGCCGTTATGCATACGAAATCATCAAAACAAAAATCGTTGATCAAGACGATACTTCGATCATTACGCTGCAAAACAAAAAAGAGGAATTGGTGTTGACGACGTGTTATCCGTTTTCTTACATCGGAAACGCGCCGCAGCGCTATATTATATACGCGAAGCCGCTTTAAGAAAGCAACGGCTGTCACATGGCTGACAGCCGTTTTCTTATTCGTGACAAATTGCTTATTTCACGAGGATTCCAAAGGAATATGGAGCAAACTTGAGGATACGGCAGTTGAACAGAGGACACTTGCATTCACAAATATTTCACATCTAATATGGCTGCTTCATCAGCTTTAGGTTTTTCAGATGATCATTTATAATATAAATGTTAAATTTTTCTGAAAAAACAAAAATAAATTTAACGATTTTAATGTTTTTAACGAAATTGTGGAGGTGCAGTTGTTGCTGAAACTGGAAAACGTCTCAAAGGTGTATAAAGGAGGCAAAAAAGCTGTAAACGGCATTCATTTGGATATCGCAAAAGGCGAATTTATCTGTTTCATCGGCCCGAGCGGCTGCGGAAAAACGACGACGATGAAAATGATCAACCGCCTGATCGAACCGACGTCAGGCAGCATCTATATTGACGGTGAAAATATCATGACTCAGGACGCCGTCAAGCTTCGCCGAAAGATCGGCTATGTTATTCAGCAAATCGGGCTTTTTCCGCACATGACGATTCAAGAGAACATTTCGCTCGTTCCGAAGCTGCTAAAATGGCCTCAGGATAAACGGAAAGAACGGGCGCGCGATCTGTTAAAACTCGTTGATATGGGTCCGGAATATTTGGAGCGCTACCCTCACGAACTGAGCGGGGGACAGCAGCAGAGAATCGGCGTTTTGCGGGCGCTTGCCGCCGGGCCGCCGTTAATTTTAATGGATGAACCGTTCGGCGCGCTCGACCCGATTACCCGTGACACGCTCCAGGAAGAGTTTAAAAAATTGCAGAAAACATTAAACAAAACGATCGTTTTTGTGACCCATGATATGGATGAAGCGATCAAGCTTGCGGACCGGATTGTCATTTTAAAAGACGGCGAGATCGTCCAGGTCGGCACTCCCAATGACATCTTGCGGTACCCTGCAAACGATTTTGTCGAAGATTTTATCGGAAAAGACAGGCTCATTCAATCGACCCCCGAAATCGAACGTGTGGAACAGATCATGAATGCCGATCCCGTCACGGTAACGGCTGATAAAACGTTGTCAGAGGCGATTCAGATCATGAGGCGGCACCGCGTCGACTCGCTGCTTGTCGTCGATGAAAAGCGGCGGTTTCGCGGATATGTCGATGTTGAAATCATCGATCAGATGCGCAGAAAAGCAAAGCTTGTCGGCGAGGTTGTCCATACCGACATTTATACGGTGAAAAAACACGAGCTTCTTCGCGATGCCGTAAGGAAAATTTTAAAACGGGGCATCAAATTTGTGCCTGTCGTCGATGAGCACAACCGCCTCACAGGCATCGTCACAAGAGCGAGCCTCGTCGAAATCGTATACGAATCGATTTGGGGAGAAGAAAATCTGTTGAGTGCAGGAGGTGCTTCGTTTGGCTGAAGCTCTTCATTTTTTGCAGACAAACGGCTCAGAACTGCTTTATAAAACATGGGAGCATTTTTATATTTCGTTCATCGCTCTATTCCTCGGAATCATTGCGGCGGTTCCTCTCGGCGTGCTGTTGACGAGAATGAAAAGGGGAGCGGGTGCTGTCATCGCGGTTGTGAATGTCATTCAGACGCTGCCGAGCCTTGCGATTTTGGCATTTTTTATTCCGCTTTTAGGAGTTGGAAAGGTGCCGGCGATCGCAGCTTTATTTTTCTATTCAGTCCTACCGATTTTACGAAACACATATACAGGGATAAAAAGTGTGAACGGCAATTTATTGGAGTCGGGAAAAGGAATCGGTATGACTGCATGGGAACAGATCCGCCTCGTGGAGCTGCCGCTGTCGGTTCCGGTGATTATGGCAGGAATCAGGACATCGGCGATTTATTTGATCGGCTGGGCGACTTTGGCATCTTTCATCGGCGGCGGCGGTCTTGGCGACTATATTTTCATCGGGCTTAATTTGTACCAGCCGGAATATATCATCGCAGGCGCCGTACCGGTTACGCTTCTCGCCATGATAACCGACGCTGTATTATCACGGACGGAACGAAAAGTGACGCCGAATGGGCTAAAAGGGCTGAAAGAAGTTTCATAAGGAGTTGGAAGAATATGATCATGACATATGTCAGGAGAATACTGATCGCCGCGTCTTTCATCATGCTCAGCGCCTGCGCGCTCCCAGGACTAAAAGGAGACGCCGGACAAACGATAAAGATCGGGGCGCAAAGCATGAGTGAATCGGAAATCATCGCAAGCATACTCGCTCAGCTGATCGAACACAACACAGGTTTACAAACGGAAACGATCAAAAACCTCGGGTCCAATGCGGTGCAGCAGCAGGCTTTACAAAAGGGCGAAATCGATGTGGCGGCAACCCGCTACACAGGGGATGCCTTAACGGGAACGCTGAGGATGAAGCCTGAAAAGGATCCGGAAAAGGCGCTCAAGCTGACGCAAAAGGAATTTGAAAAACGGTATCAAATGAAATGGTTTGATTCGTACGGGTTTGATAACACCTATACGTTCACCGTGACACGGGAATTGGCGGAAAAACATCACCTTGAAACGATATCCGATTTGAAAAGGGACGCATCCCATTATAAGCTTGGCGTCGACAACTACTGGATGAAAAGAGAGGGAGACGGATACAACGCTTTTATGAACGATTATCGCATCGCATTCGGCTCCACGTATCCGATGCAGATCGGCCTTGTCTATGACGCGGTAAAAAACGGGAAGATGGACGTCGTTCTCGCGTATTCGACAGACGGGCGGATTAAAGCGTACAATTTGAAAATGTTAAAAGACGATAAACGGTTTTTCCCGCCGTATGACTGCTCTCCCGTCGTTCCCGAGAACGTGCTGAAGGAGCACCCGGAGCTTGAAGGCGTTATCGATAAGCTGATCGGAAAAATCGACACGGAGACGATGCAGGAACTGAACTATGAGGTTGACGGAAAGCTCAAGGAGCCGTCTGTTGTCGCCAAGCAGTTTTTAGAAAAACATCACTATTTTGAGTGAAACGGAGGGATCGATGGCAATGGATGTCTTGCAGCAGCTTGGCATGTATTATGCGCATAACGGCGGCTATGTTCTTGAAGAATGTTACAGGCATTTTCTGATGTCAGCCTACGGCGTGCTGATTGCGGCAATTGCCGGCATTCCGGCGGGAATTTTCATCGCCCGCTATCAAACATTGAGCGGCTGGATTTTTACCGTAACGAATGTGATTCAAACGATTCCGGCACTGGCGATGCTCGCCGTTTTGATGCTTGTGCTTGGCCTCGGAGCGAATACGGTGATCGTCTCGCTGTTTCTCTATTCGCTTTTACCGATTATCAGGAACACTTATACTGGGATCAAAAGCATTGACCACGCCTATTTAGAAGCCGCAAAAGCGATGGGCATGACGAAATTGCAGGTGCTTCGGATGGTGGAGCTTCCGCTTGCCTTGTCCGTCATCATGGCAGGTTTGAGAACCGCGCTTGTCATCGCGATCGGAATAACGGCAATCGGAACATTCGTCGGGGCGGGCGGTCTTGGCGATATCATCATCAGGGGATCGAATGCAACAAACGGAACGGCGATTATTTTGGCGGGGGCGATCCCGACCGCCCTCATGGCGGTTATCGCCGATCTTCTCATGAGCTGGCTGGAACGGACACTTTCCCCGCTTAAAGGAAAACATTAAATGCAAAAGGATGATCTTAATACCTTCACAGGATCATCCTTTTGCGTGATCATAGCAGCTCCGCTATTGCGGCAGCGGTTTTCAAATCATCGGGAAGCGGGGCTTTGACGGTCAGACGTTCACCGCTGATCGGATGGGTGACGCTGATTTCTGCGGCGTGCAGCGCCTGCCTTTTCAGGAGGCCGGTTGAGCCGCCGTACAGCGCGTCTCCTGAAATGGGATGGCCGATATGGGAAAGGTGAACCCGGATTTGATGGGTTCTGCCCGTTTCGAGCCGCAGCTCGCACAATGAGACATCGTATTTTGGCCGGTAGCCTTTTACTTCATAATGGGTAACGGCCGGCTGTCCTGTCGGGGATACCCTTCTTCTGACAGGATGGTATCTGTCCCTTCCGATCGGGTTTGCAATGGTTCCTTTTTTGTTTTTGAAGGCGCCTTCCGCTATGGCGATATATGTTCTTGCCAGCTCTTTCCTTTGCAGCTGTTCGTCCAATAGTGCGTGGGCAAGGCGGTGCTTGGCGAATACGACCGCCCCGCTCGTATCTTTATCAAGGCGATGGACATGGCGGATTTTTCGTTCCGCACCGTATGTTTGATCGTAGAATGCGACAAGATTGCTGAGCGTTCCTGTCTGCCCCTTTTCGTTAGGATGCGTCGCCATGCCAGGGGGCTTATTCACGATCAGCATATGTTCATCCTCGAATAAAACGGACAGTTCGCCGTACTCGGGAATAACGCCGCTGTCTTCTTCTTCTCTAAGATCGATGTCGATTCTGTCCCCCTTTTTCAGCCGCACGTTGTCAGATACCGCTTTATGATTGATTTTTATTTTTTGATTGACGGTCCAATATTGAATGACCGGCTTGGAAGCTTTCGTTTCCCGCTTCAAAAACGTAAACAAATGGACGCCGTCGTGGCGGCTGTCTGCAAGGAAAGTCAAGCCGCGATATTGTTGGTTCATTTTTACTCTCCTTTCTGTCTAAAGCCTTTCAGCCGTCAGGAAACACTTACCTTCACAGCCCCGGGTTTTTGTATGCTATTCTGTTTGAAGAGATTTCAACAAGGGATGAAGGGTGATACATATGCGCATTGTGAAAGCAGCAACAGAAGAACAGGAAATCTATATTGAAGAACTTGTCTCAGAGCTTTATCAAGTATTTCCGATTTACTTTAGCAAACAACAATTGAAAGAGCTGAAACAGCAGGGTGTGCTCGATTTTAAGGAGCATGTATACAAGGGGACGCTCGATGAAGCATTTCAGATCATCACCAGCCTGCAGCTGATCCACACATTGCTTACAAAATCGAAACGACAATGGGTATTAAAAGACCGCGAGCTTTTTGATAAAAACAGCCGGAAGCTCAATACTTGCGGCCTGCACTTTCCGTTAACATCGTCCGACTTCCATATCCCGCACAGTGAAAAACAGGAATTGCTGATGTAATGAGCTTTCCCCCAGGGGAGAGCTCTTCTTTTTTATGAAAAGACTATAAAGGAAAAATACGAAAAACACAAGGATGGTTTCAACTTCCTTTGTAGCCTGTTCGTTGTCTGTGCATACTAACAACCGAAAGGGGTGCAGTCTATTGAATAAAGTCAGCAATGCGATGTCAAAGCAGGTGGTGACGGTTTCATCGAATCAGACGGTAAAAGAAGCGGCGGAACTGATGAGCCGGCATAATGTCGGAGCGATTCCGGTCGTTGACCAGGGTGTATTGAAAGGGATGATCACTGATCGCGACATTACGCTCAGAACCACGGCTCAAGGCCAGGACGGCCAGACACCGGTCTCTGATGTCATGACGACGGATGTTGTATCAGGCAATCCGAACATGAGCCTTGAAGAAGCGTCACACCTTATGGCACAGAGTCAAATCCGGCGTCTGCCGATTGTGGATAACAATCATTTAGTCGGCATTGTCGCGCTTGGGGACCTCGCGGTAAACGAGTTGTCAAACGAGTCTGCGGGACAGGCGCTCACGAACATTTCCACTCCGACTCAAACGCAATAAAGCAAAAAGAGCTTGCCGAAATGAGCAGGCTCTTCTTGTGTTTAACATAACATTTTTGAATGCTCCGGGCTTTTCAAGGGAAAGTAAGAAGGATACAATTAGTGTGCAAACAGGCAAAAGGAGTTGGACAAAGCACGATGATAAAAGCAGTGATCTTTGATTTTGACGGCCTTATTTTAGATACAGAAACACACGATTATGAAGTGCTTCAAGAAATTTTTGAAGAGCACGGCTCAGCTCTTCCGATGTCGGTATGGGGGAAGGTGATCGGAACGGCTGCAGGCTTTCAGCCTTTTGTTTACCTGGAAGAACAGGTGCAAAAGAAGCTTGATCAGGAAAGGCTGGAAAGCTTGCGGAAAGAACGCTTTTTGAAACGGCTTGAAAGCGAAAAAGCGCGCCCCGGAGTCGAGGCCTACTTGACGGCGGCAAAAGAACTCGGACTAAAAATCGGCCTTGCGTCAAGCTCTGATTATAAATGGGTATCACAGCATTTGAAGCAGATCGGCCTGTACGACGATTTTGAATGCATCAGAACGGCCGATGACGTTGAGGAGGTCAAGCCGAATCCGGAGCTGTACTTGCAGACAGCCGAGTGCCTCGGCGTACAGCCTGGGGAATGCCTCGCTTTCGAGGATTCCGTCAACGGATCGATGGCGGCAAAGCGCGCTGGAATGAAGTGTGTCATCGTGCCGAATAAAGTGACGAAAAGCCTGCTGTTCGAGCATTATGATCACCGCCTTGAATCGATGGCGGAAATGGAGTTGGAACAGCTTATCAAAAAAGTGTCTGATCAAGCTTAGCCAAGCGAGAGGAGGAAGAGACGTGTCTGAAAAATTGGATCTTTCCCGTTTTGAAAAAAAGATCGTCATCCGCAATATCGAAGAAAAAGACATTGAAAGCATCATTGAGCTTCAGGAGCTTTGTTTTCCGGGGATGGTTCCTTGGAAGCGGGAGCATCTGGAAAGCCATCTTCAGTATTTTCCGGAAGGGCAGTTCTGTGCGGAGCTTGAAGGGGAAGTGATCGGCTCCTGCTCCAGCCTCTTGATCAATTTTGACGAATATGACGACCGTCATACATGGCAGGATATCACAGATGACGGCTATATTACGAATCACAACCCCGACGGCCTGAACATGTACGGCATTGAAGTGATGGTTCATCCCGAATACAGAAGAATGAAAATCGGCCACCGCCTTTATGAAGCGCGAAAGGATCTGGCGAGGCGGCTCAACTTAAAGAGCATCATCATCGGCGGCCGGATTCCGAACTATCACAAATACGCCTCTGAGATGACGCCGAGGCAGTACGTCGAACAGGTCATTCACCATCAGATTTATGATCCGGTGCTGTCGTTTCAGCTGCTGAACGGCTTTACGATGATGAGGATCAATCCGAACTATCTGCCGGATGACAAGGCATCGAGCAAATATGCGACATTGATGGAGTGGAATAATGTCGACTATATGCCGCAAAGCAAACGCTACTACAAATCGGCCTTCCCGGTAAGGATTTGCGTGATTCAATACGAAATGAAGCAGATTCATTCGTTTGAAGAGTTCGCCAACCAAGTCGAGTACTATGCAGATGTCGCATCAGACGCGGGAGCCGATTTTGCTGTTTATCCGGAAATTTTCACGACGCAGCTGATGTCTTTTCTTGAGGAGCGTTCCCCGAGCCTTGCCGTTCAGCGGATTACCGAATATACGGAGGATTACATCAGCTTGTTCACAGACCTTGCCGTCAAATACAACGTCAATATTATCGGCGGCTCCCATTTTGTCGAAGAGGAAGGGAAAATCTACAACATTGCTTATCTATTCAGAAGAGACGGCACGATTGAAAAGCAATATAAGCTTCATATCACGCCGAATGAACGGAAATGGTGGGGGATCAGCAGGGGAGACGAGGTGCGTGTGTTTGACACAGATTGCGGAAAGATCGCGATTCAGATTTGCTATGACATCGAGTTCCCCGAGCTTGCCAGAATCGCAACGGAAAAAGGCGCGAAGATCATCTTCACGCCCTTCTGTACAGAAGACCGCCAAGGGTATTTGCGCGTCAGATACTGCGCTCAGGCGAGAGCTGTGGAAAACCAAGTGTACACCGTCATTTCCGGGACGGTCGGAAACCTGCCGCAAACAGAAAACATGGATATTCAATATGCGCAATCGGCGATTTTTGCGCCTTCCGATTTTGAATTTGCAAGGGACGGAATCGTCGGCGAATGCAATCCGAACATTGAAATGGTCGTCATCGGCGACGTCGATCTGGAAATTCTCAGAAGGCAGCGCCAAGACGGTACGGTCCGTCAGCTGAAAGACAGACGCCACGACATTTACCGGATTCATTATAAAAAATAACGTGTGAACAGCCGGCACCCTAGTGGCCGGCTTTTTGCGATTGACTTTCTGTTTTGTTTTTCATATATTGGATGTATGTAAAGGAGGTGGAAAAGATGAATCAAACTGGTAAGCGCATGACAGACGTGCAAGCCCACTTGTATATTTGTCGCGCAATTTTTTCCGGAGAATGCGTATTACGGGATCAGTCTGCCCTTTTTTACACATTCATGAGGAAAAAATACCAGTGAGAGACATCTGCCCACAATCGGATTTTAACTGCTTTTTGATCTTGACGGCAGCATGTTAGCTCTGCCGTTTTTTTTATGGCCGGATGTCTCTTCGCGAAACGGAGGAAGAGATTCATGGCAGTATGCAGTGTACAAAACGTGACACAGTCATATGGAGGACATGCGGTTCTCAGCGGAGTGTCATGCGAAATAAAACAAGGCGAACGAATCGGTCTGATCGGCCGCAATGGGGAAGGGAAAACGACGCTGTTGAGGCTGATGAGCGGGCAAGTGAAGCCTGATGAAGGACTTGTCACATGGAAGAAGGGAATATCGGCCGGTTTGCTGAAGCAGTCGGCGGCGCATGCCGGGGAACAAACGGTAAAAGAGCTGCTGTTTGATGTGTTTGCTTCATTATGGAATATACAGAACCAGCTGTCTGCCATCGAACGGCGGCTGGCAGAGGAACAAGACGCGGAAACACTCGAACGGCTGCTTGAACGCTATGGTGCGCTGCAGGACGAATTTCAGCAAAAAGGCGGTTACGAGATCAGCTCGCAAATCGAACGCGTCGCCGCCGGCTTGAAGATCAGCCGTCTGCTTGATGCAAAATGGCGGGATGTAAGCGGAGGAGAGCGGACGAAAGTCGGCTTGGCGAGGCTTTTGCTGTCGTCTCCCGATCTGCTTTTATTGGATGAGCCGACAAACCATTTGGATCTGGATGCGGTCGAATGGCTCACAACATTTGTCAAACAGTACAAAGGGACGGCGGTCATCGTTTCTCATGACCGGTATTTTTTGGATGATGTCGCAACGTCCATTTTTGAAATCGACCAGGGAGAGCTTCACGTATACCAGGGGGATTATTCCGGGTATACGATTGAGCGCGAAGAACGCCTGATCAGAGAGTTCCAGCATTATCAGGACCAGCAAAAAAAGATCAAAAAAATGAAGGAAACGATCAAGCGTCTGAAGGAATGGGCAAACAGGGCCAATCCTCCAAACGAGGGACTGCACCGCCGCGCCAAAAGCATGGAAAAGGCATTGGCGCGCATCGATGTTCTAAAAAAGCCCGCACTCGACCGAAAGAAAATCGATCTCGCCTTCAAAATGAACGACCGAAGCGGAAAAGACGTCGTCAAGCTTGAAAATGTGAAAAAGCGCTTTGGAAAACGGGAGCTGTTCAGCGGGTTGCACATGCATGTCCGCTTTCAGGACCGCGTTGCCATCGTCGGCGAAAACGGAAGCGGCAAAACGACGCTCCTTTCGATCATCAGCGGTACTGCGCCGGCTGACAGCGGCGAGGTGCAGCTTGGGAGCAGTTTGTCTGTCGCTCATCTGACCCAGCATGTCTCGGAAATGAATGAAGAGCACTCCGTCCTGGCTGAGTTTCGCGATCAAGTCACTGCGACCGAAGGCGAAGCCCGAATGATGCTGGCGAAGTTTTTGTTTTACGGACACTCCGTGTTTAAAAAAGTGAAGGACTTAAGCGGAGGAGAGCGCATGCGCCTTCGCCTGGCCCAGCTTGTCCATCAGCATCATAACGTGCTGATCCTCGATGAACCGACAAACCATTTGGACATCGAATCAAAAGAAGTGCTCGAAGAGGCGCTCGCCCGATTTCAAGGGACGATTATCGCGGTTTCCCATGATAGATATTTTCTGGACAGGATGTTCAATGTCACGTATTGGCTCAGCGGCGGCCGTCTGACGCGATATGAAGGCAATTATACGTTTGCGAGGGAGAAGCGGCGGAATGAAGGCGAAGATTGAGGAGAGAATGGCGGAGCCTGAATCGGCTCCGCACTTTCCATTGGCTGTTTTTGGTCATTCGTTCCATCTTCCCATTATGATCGTATTGTGGTATTTGCCGTCAGAAAACATTTTGTCATTTTTTAGGATGTCTTCTATCTCAAAACCGTATGTTTGATAGAGTTTAATCGCTTTCTCATTTGTTTCTAACACTTGAAGAGCTATTTTTTTGATTCCACTCGCGTCTGCCCAAAAAATAGATTGCTGCAATAGATTTTTCCCGATGCCGTATCCCCAAAAATCCTTTAACACGCATACCCCGAATTCGGTCTTGTGCGAGAATCTTTTCAAATCTGTTCCTTCGCACCTTGAAAAACCAACGGTCCGGCCTTGAACTTCCGCTACCAAAAATAAATTCCGGGCTTTTTTGCATCGGTTTGTATGATTTGTTCAAACCGCGGCGCATCGATGAACGCTTCTCCTTTTTCCCTGTCCAAATTTTCGGTTTCCCCGTCGATTCGCATCCTTAATTCTGATAATGCTCCTGCGTCTTTTTTTGGCGGCTGACCGAATCGTATAATGCATTCCTTTAACATAAAAATCCCGTTCGCTCATGACCATGGCGGGCTCCCTTCCATTTGATACGCTTATTCTGCTATATTGAAAATAGAGAGAATATTCTTTATCATTAAACATATCACTGAAAGCGGTTTATACATAAAAAGAAGGTGCATCATGGAATTTCTACTCGTTTTGCTCCCTGTTTTCGGAGTATTTGCCATCGGATATGCCGGGCAGAAGCTGCTTGGCTTTGACATTCAAAACCTGTCTAAAATGTCCCTTTATTTAATGTCTCCTTTTTTGGCGTTTGATACGTTTTATGAAAACAAGCTGACCATGGATTATTTGTATATGTCCGTTTTTGCCCTGGGCCTTTGCATCGCTTTGATTCTATTGGTCTATCTCATCTCCTATATGTACAAGTATTCCAATCAGGAACGCTGCGCCCTTATTTTGTCGTCAGCCTTCATGAATTTATGGGACGCCCGTCGTTTTGCTCGTCTACGGTGCAGCCGGACTTGACATTGCCGTTGTGCTGATGGTAATCCAGCAGCTCGTCATGAGTACGATCGGACTCTATTATGCGGCAAAAGGGAGCTCTGAACAAGACGGCTTTAAAACGGTGATGAGCAGGGTGACGCGGATGCCTGTCGCCTATGGGGCGCTGCTCGGAATCGCACTGCAGCTGAGTCATATTTCGATTCCCGAACAGTTCATGACGGCAATTAAATTGGTCGGGGACGCCGCGATTCCGACGATCATGATTATTCTCGGGATGCAGCTCGCGGCGATTTCGTTTAAACATATCGAATATCGAAAAATCTCTTACTCGCTTTTGCTCAAGCTCATCGCATCGCCGCTTATTGCTTTGGGATTTGCCCTTATCCTTCCTGTCAGCGATTTGGTCAAACAGATCATGATCCTGTCGGCGGCCATGCCGACTGCTGCGAATACAACGCTGATGGCCGTTCAATTTGGAACAAAACCGGAAATCGTATCAAGCGCGACCTTTATCAGCACGCTGCTCAGCATCGGCACGCTGCCTGTCGTACTGTGGATGCTTTCCGTATGGGTCTGACCTGAATGTTTCAGGCGGCCCTTTTTATCTTTGAAAAAGGAACTGCATTTCCGATGAAGAAATGAAATACATATAAAATGGTATGGTTTTTTAGATCATGAAATGGGGTGGACAAATGACGGTACAGGAAAATCGCGCGGATCTCAAAGCGAAGGATCAAAAATACCTTTGGCACGCCATGAGCGGGACGGCTTCCGATCCTGCCCGGCTTGTCGTGAAGAAAGCCGAAGGCGCCTGGATTACGGACATTGACGGCCGCCGTTATTTGGACGGAATGGCCGGGCTGTGGTGCGTCAATGCCGGCTACGGCAGAAAAGAGCTTGCAGATGCGGCGTATGAACAGCTGCTTGAGATGCCTTACGCCCCGTTGACGAACACTCATGTTCCCGCCGTCCGGCTGGCTGAAAAGCTGAATGAATGGCTTGGCGGAGATTATGTGATCTTTTTTTCCAACAGCGGTTCTGAAGCAAATGAAACGGCTTTTAAAATTGCGCGCCAATATCATCAGCAAAAAGGGGAACACGCGAGATATAAGTTCATTTCCCGCTACAGAGCCTATCACGGAAACACGATGGGAGCGCTCGGTGCAACCGGACAGGCGCAAAGAAAGTATAAATACGAACCGCTCGGCCAAGGATTCATCCATGTACAGCCTCCTGATCTGTACCGCAACCCTGCTGATCGCGATACGCTTGAAAGCGCTGAAGACATTGACAAGGTAATGATGTGGGAGCTTCCTGAAACAGTCGCCGGCGTAATCATGGAGCCGATCATTACCGGAGGAGGCATATTGATGCCGCCTGACGGGTATATGGCAAAAGTCAAAGATATATGCGAAAAGAACGGCGCGCTCTTGATCTGTGATGAAGTTATTTGCGGATTCGGGCGGACGGGCGAGCGGTTCGGCTTTATGAATTACGGCGTAAAACCCGATATCATCACAATGGCCAAGGGGATGACGAGCGGCTATCTTCCGCTTGCGGCAACGGCCGTCAAACGGGAGATATATGAAGCGTACGCAGGTGACGGCCCTTATGACCGTTTCCGCCACGTCAATACGTTCGGAGGAAGCCCGGCCGCTTGTGCATTGGCGATCAAAAACCTTTCCATCATGGAGGAAGAGCGCTTAATCGAGCGGTCGCGCGTGCTTGGCGAAAGGCTGCTCAGCGAGCTGAAGGAGATGGAAGACCGTCCGAAAGTCGGGAACGTCCGCGGTAAGGGGCTTCTTGTAGGGGTCGAACTCGTAAAGGATAAACAGACGAAAGAACCGGCCGATTTGGCGGACGTGAACAAAGTGATCGGGGAGTGCAGACAGAAAGGATTGATCGTCAGTAAAAATGCGGATACGGCGGCCGGATACAACAACGTCATCCAGCTTGCGCCCCCTCTCAGTCTGACGGAAGAAGACCTTTCCTTCATCATCGGCGTGCTGAAGGAAAGTCTGTGCCGTTTAGCTTAAAAGACGCGGGCGGCCGTCAGTCGGCCGCCGGCTTATAAAGGCACTTTACGCGTCTATGACGAGGGCGATTTTTCCGAACTGCTCTCCTTTCGTCATCCGGTTAAAGGCATTGCGTGCATCTGACAAAGGATACGTCTTATCGATGATCGGCCGAAGCGAATGGCGCTCCATAAACCGAAGCATCCCGCGGAACTCCTCAAGGCTGCCCATTGAAGTGCCGATGATGCTGAATTGCGGGAAAAAAAGCGAACGCAGCGGAAGTTCAATGCTGTCTCCGGAGCTTGCTCCAAAATTGACGATCCGTCCATTCGGCTTCAGAATGTCAAAGTATTTCGGAAATGTCGCCGGTCCGATGCTATCAAGGACAAAATCGACTTTTTCCCCTTTGAGGCTTTCGTTCCAATCGCTGCTGCTGTCAATCGCGCGATCTGCGCCGTGATTCAGCGCTTCCTTTCTTTTTTCTTCGCTGCGCGACGTGACTGTGACCTGTGCGCCTGCCGCCTTGGCCATGAGCAGAGCGTATGTGGCCACACCGCTTCCGATGCCGGGGATGAAGAGGTGCTCGCCTTTTTTCAGCCGGCCTTTTGTGAAAAGAGCCCTGTAGGCGGTCAGCGCTGACAAAGGCAAGACTCCGGCTTCTTCCCAGGTAAGATAGGCCGGTTTTGGAAGGACGTTTTTTGCAGAGACAATTACATATTCTGCAAAGGTTCCGTCAGAAGGCCCGCCGAGAATGTCGGGAACTTGCGGGACGGAATCCGTGAATTCCCAAGTGATGCTCGGATTGATGATAACCTCAGCGCCTGCTGCGAGACCTGATACACCCTCGCCGGTTTCTTCGACTATGCCCGCCCCGTCAGATCCGGGAATGAAAGGCGCATCGCCTTCCTTTCGCGAGCGGAAGAGAAAAATGTCGCGGTGATTGAGTCCTGCCGCTTTCACCTTGATTTTTACTTCCCCGTATCCGGGGGATTGAACGGCTGCGTCTGTCATTTTCAATCCCGCAAGACCGTCCGTACCGCTATGGATGATCGCTTTCACGAAAATACCCCTTTCTTTTCTCAAATGATGGTAACATTATGGCTTGGCAAAGGATGAATGTAAAATGTTCTGCCTGGGGAACGATTAAACATAACAAGGGGATTGCAATAGAGGGGAATTTCCTTTAGTGTAATACAGGATGCAAACGAAGAAGGAGATGGAACATGAGTTTTCACGATCAGCAAATTTTACCGGCGATTCGCAATATGAAGCAGTTTGACATTTTCCTGGACAGCCCGTTTTTATACGGCGTTCTTCTTGATATTCACCTTGGACGGCTGGGAGGCGTGATCAGCGCGGCGAGGGCCAGGGGCAAAAATATGTTTGTTCACGTTGATTTAATCCAAGGGATTAAGCATGACGAATACGGAGCTGAATTTATTTGCCAGGAGATGAAGCCGGCCGGCATTTTATCAACGAGATCAAGCGTGATCGCCAAGGCGAAACAAAAGAAGGTGTATGCGATTCAGCGGATGTTTTTAATCGATACGAGCGCCATGGACAAAAGTATTGAACTGGTCAAAAAACACCGGCCTGATTTTATTGAAGTCCTCCCGGGGGTCGTGCCTGAATTGATCAGGGAAGTAAAAGAAAAAACAGGAATCCCGATATTCGCGGGCGGCTTCATCCGCTCCGAGAATGACGTGAAAAACGCCTTGGAGGCTGGGGCGTCCGCTGTAACAACGTCCGATACAGAGCTGTGGAAAAAGTATTGGATCTGAGCGAAAATAATGAAAAAATATTGACAACGCTTTCATTATACGATACGATCGTACCAAGTTGATACATTGTGACGGAGACCCGGAGACCACAGCAGTTCTTTACCTTATGTAAAGAAGTTTTGCTGTGTTTTTTTATGGTCTTTTAGACACAGTGAAAACTTATATTTATAAAGACTGATTTTCTTAGGAGGGGTAGCCTTGACAGCATTTTGGGGGGAAGTTATCGGAACGATGCTGCTCATCGTCTTTGGCGCAGGAGTTTGCGCCGGCGTAAATTTAAAAAAATCACTTTCTCATCAATCGGGATGGATCGTCATCGCATTTGGCTGGGGGCTTGGCGTGGCCATGGCCGCATATGCCGTCGGCAATATCAGCGGAGCCCATTTAAATCCGGCCCTAACATTGGGACTGGCGTTTGTCGGCGATTTCCCTTGGGAGCAAGTGCCTGCCTATATTTGCGGACAAATGCTTGGCGCTTTTTTAGGAGCCGTTCTCATTTTTCTTCATTATTTGCCGCATTGGAAAGAAACAGATGACCAGGGAGCGAAGCTTGGGGTGTTTTCGACAGGGCCGGCCATTCCAAATACATTTGCCAACCTGTTCAGTGAAACATTCGGTACATTTATTCTCGTACTCAGTATTTTGACTATTGGCGCAAATAAATTCACCGAAGGGCTGAACCCGCTGATCGTCGGTTTTTTGATCGTGGCAATCGGCCTGTCGCTCGGAGGAACGACAGGGTATGCGATTAACCCGGCGCGTGATTTGGGTCCGAGAATCGCCCATTTTGTCCTTCCTATACCGGGAAAAGGAGGCTCCAACTGGCGCTACGCATGGGTGCCAGTCTTCGGACCGATTCTCGGAGGATCGTTCGCCGGCGTTTTTTACAATGCCGTGTTTAAAGGGCACATGACAAACACATTTTGGATTGTAAGCGCTGCAGTAGCTGTGGTATTGTTAGGTTTCTATATATATTCGAAAAAGCAAACGGCAGAGAAATCATTTAATTTGTAACTTAAGGAGCAATAAGGGGGAGCTAAAATGGAAAAGTATATTTTATCTCTTGATCAAGGTACGACAAGTACAAGAGCGATAATTTTCAACAAAGAAGGAAAGATTGTGCATACCGCGCAAAAGGAATTCAATCAATATTTCCCGAATCCCGGCTGGGTTGAACACAATGCAAACGAAATCTGGGGGTCCGTTTTGGCCGTCATTGCTTCAGCGCTTTCTGAATCAGGAATTCAAGCCGGACAAATCGCCGGCATCGGCATCACAAACCAGCGGGAGACAACGGTTGTCTGGGATAAGCATACAGGTCAGCCCGTTTACAATGCGATCGTCTGGCAATCGCGGCAATCAGCAGACATTTGCGAGGAATTAAGAAACAAAGGATATGAAGACAAGATCAGGGAAAAAACGGGTCTGTTGATCGACCCTTATTTTTCAGGCACAAAGGTCAAATGGATTTTGGATCATGTAGAAGGAGCGCGGGAAAAAGCAGAAAACGGCGACCTGCTCTTTGGAACGATCGATTCATGGCTGATCTGGAAGATGTCGGGCGGCAAAGCTCATGTGACCGATTATTCAAATGCTTCAAGAACGCTGATGTTCAACATTTACGATTTGAAGTGGGATGATGAACTGCTAGACATTCTCGGCGTTCCGAAATCGATGCTTCCCGAAGTCAAGCCGTCTTCCCATGTGTACGCCGAAACCGTCGATTACCATTTCTTCGGGAAGAACATTCCGATTGCAGGGGCGGCAGGCGATCAGCAGTCCGCGCTGTTCGGGCAGGCCTGCTTTGAAGAAGGCATGGTCAAAAACACATACGGAACCGGCTGCTTTATGCTCATGAACACCGGCGAAAAAGCGATTAAGTCAGAGCACGGCCTGCTGACGACGATCGCCTGGGGCATTGACGGAAAGGTTGAATACGCCCTTGAAGGAAGCGTATTTGTCGCAGGCTCCGCCATCCAGTGGCTTCGCGATGGGCTGAGAATGTTTAAAGATGCGAAAGAAAGTGAAACATATGCTGTAAAAGCACAATCTGCTGATGGTGTATATGTAGTTCCGGCATTCGTCGGCTTAGGTACGCCGTACTGGGACAGCGACGTTCGCGGCGCAGTCTTCGGTTTAACCCGCGGCACGACGAAAGAGCACTTTATCAGAGCGACGCTCGAATCCCTCGCATATCAGACGAAAGATGTGCTCGATGCCATGGTGGAAGACTCGGGAATTTCGGTCAAAACGCTGCGGGTAGACGGCGGCGCCGTGAAAAACAACTTCCTGATGGAATTCCAGGGAGACATTCTTGATGTACCGGTCGAACGTCCGGAAATCAATGAAACGACAGCCCTCGGATCAGCTTATCTGGCGGGGCTTGCCGTCGGCTTCTGGGATGACCGTTCAGAGATTGAAGACCAGTGGAAGCTGGATAAACGATTTGAACCGAAAATGGAGGAAGAAGAGCGCGAAAGCCTTTACAGCGGCTGGAAAAAAGCAGTTAAAGCAGCTAGGGCTTTCAAATAAGCAGCGAGTATGTTACAATGAATGCAAGTTAATAGAAACGGTTGGAGAAGAGGAGAGACCACAGGCACCAAAGCAGTTGTATTGCTTTGGATGTTTGTGGTCTCTTTTTCTATTATTTGCCGTGACAACAAGGGAGGACTTTTAATGGATACAGTATTTTCAAGCCGCAAGCGGGATGACATCCTACAGCATATGACAAAAGAGAAGTATGATGTGTTTATTATCGGCGGAGGGATTACGGGTGCCGGCACGGCGCTTGACGCCGCATCGCGCGGGATGAAGACCGCTCTTTGCGAAATGCAGGATTTTGCCGCGGGAACATCAAGCCGTTCAACAAAGCTTGTTCACGGAGGGCTCCGCTATTTAAAGCAGTTTGAAGTGAAAATGGTCGCCGAAGTCGGGAAGGAACGGGCGATCGTCTACGAAAACGGTCCGCATGTGACAACGCCTGAATGGATGCTTTTGCCGATGCACAAAGGAGGCACTTTCGGCAAATTCACGACTTCAATCGGCCTCAGGGTGTACGACTTTTTGGCAGGAGTCAAAAAAGCCGAGCGGAGAAGCATGCTGACTGCAAGAGAAACGCTTGAAAAAGAGCCGCTCGTGAAAAAAGACGGCTTAAAAGGCGGAGGCTATTATGTCGAATACCGGACAGACGATGCCAGACTGACGATCGAAGTGCTGAAAGAAGCGGTTAAATTCGGGGCGGAAGCTGTCAACTATGCAAAGGTAAAAGAATTTATCTACGAAAACGGAAAGGTTGCCGGCGTCGTGATCGAAGACGTCTTTACGAAGAAAACGTACCGCGTCTATGCAAAAAAAATCGTTAATGCGACAGGCCCGTGGGTCGACAGCCTGAGAGAAAAAGACCGCTCAAAAGAAGGCAAGCACCTTCAGCATACAAAAGGCGTTCATCTTGTATTCGATCAGTCGGTCTTTCCGCTGAAGCAGGCCGTCTACTTCGATACGCCGGACGGCCGCATGGTGTTTGCCATTCCGAGGGACGGCAAGGCATACGTCGGAACAACCGACACCGTCTATAACAAAAACCTTGAACATCCGAGAATGACGACCGAAGACAGGGACTACGTCATAGACGCGATCAACTATATGTTCCCTGACCTGAACATTACCGCCAAAGACGTGGAGTCAAGCTGGGCCGGGCTCAGACCTTTGATTCACGAAGAAGGAAAAGATCCGTCTGAGATTTCCCGGAAAGATGAAATATGGACATCTGACTCAGGCTTGATCACGATTGCAGGAGGAAAGCTGACAGGCTACAGAAAAATGGCTGAACATATCGTTGACCTTGTCAGAACCCGGTTAAAAGAAGAAGGAGACAAAGACTTCGGACCTTGCAAAACAAAAACGATGCCGATTTCCGGAGGGCATATCGGCGGTTCCCAAAACCTTGAAGCCTTTATCGAGGAGAAGGCGAAAGAAGGAGCTGCACCGGGCTTAACAGAGCAAACGGCAAGACACCTTGCAGCAAGATATGGATCGAATGCGGACCGGCTGTTTGAACGGGTTCAAAAGCTGAAAGATGAAGCTGTCAAGCGCGGCATTCCCGTTCACGTACTGGCGGAAATCGATTACGCGATCGATGAAGAAATGGCCGCGGTTCCGGCGGATTTCTTCGTTCGCAGAACGGGCGCACTGTTTTTTGACATCAATTGGGTCCGCACCTATAAAGAAGGACTTACGGATTATATGAGCGATAAGCTGAACTGGGACGAAGACACGAAAGAAAAGCATCTGAAAACGCTGGATGAGCTTCTTCATGACGCGGTCGTTCCGCTGGAAAGCAAATAACCCTGTCAAGTACAAATGACACGGTCCGGCATGTTGAAAAAACGGGCCGGAATATCCGAAATGGCGCTGCCTTTATAAAGGCAGCACCATTTTTTATGTTGCGCCAACTTATTTTGGACAAAGACGCCGTTTATCGATAATATAAAAGCAGAACAGCTGCTACATAAGCTAGAAAATTGGGAGGTCTGACATGAGCTGGAAAACAAGCTATGAACGCTGGAAAAACACTGAAAATTTAGATCCTGAATTAAAATCCCTCCTTCTCAAAGCGGAAGGAAATGAGAAAGAACTAGAGGATTGCTTTTATAAAAAGCTTGAATTTGGAACGGCGGGAATGCGCGGAGAAATCGGACCCGGTCCAAACCGGATGAACGTCTACACGGTCCGCAAAGCATCGGCCGGCCTTGCATCGTATATAGCCGCAAACGGGGAAGAAGCAAAGAAGCGGGGAGTCGTCATCGCTTACGATTCGCGCCACAAGTCGCCTGAATTTGCGCTGGAAGCGGCAAAAACGCTCGCCGCAAACGGAGTGCAAACGTATCTGTTTGACGAGCTTCGCCCGACGCCTGAGCTTTCATTCGCTGTAAGACATCTTCACGCGTATGCTGGCATCGTGATTACAGCGAGCCACAATCCGCCGGAATACAACGGTTACAAAGTATACGGAGACGATGGTGCACAGCTTCCTCCCGCCGCAGCGGACAAGCTTATCGAGCAAGTCAATGCGATTGAAAACGAATTAGAGATTCCAGAGGGTAATGAGAAAGCTTTAAAAGAAAAAGGCCTTATCAGCATCATCGGAGAAGACATCGACAAGGCATATCTTGACAAGCTGACATCGATTTCCGTCAACCCGGACCTTGCGAAGGAAACGGATGTAAAGGTCATTTTTACGCCGCTTCACGGAACGGCCAACAAATCTGTCAGACGGGGACTTAAAGCCCTCGGCTATGAACACGTGACAGTCGTGCCCGAGCAGGAACTTCCAGATCCCGATTTTTCTACGGTTTCTTCACCGAATCCGGAAGAGCACGCCGCTTTTGAATATGCGATCAAACTGGGGGAAAAAGAGGGTGCCGATATACTGATCGGAACAGACCCTGATGCGGACAGGCTCGGTGTCGCCGTAAAGGATCACGAAGGCCGATATGTCGTCCTGACAGGCAACCAGACCGGAGCGCTCCTGCTTCATTATTTGCTTTCTCAAAAACAGCATAAAGGAATCCTGCCTGAAAACGGAGTCGTCTTGAAAACGATCGTGACAAGCGAAATGGGCCGCGACATCGCTTCTTCGTTCGGACTTGATACGGTCGACACGCTCACAGGCTTTAAATTCATCGGAGAAAAAATCAAGCAGTATCAAGCAACCGGCGAATATACCTTCCAATTTGGCTATGAAGAAAGCTACGGCTATTTGATCGGCGACTTTGCAAGGGATAAGGATGCTGTTCAGGCCGCCCTTCTTGCCGTCGAAGTATGCGCCTTCTATAAAAAGCAAGGCAAATCCCTTTACGACGGATTGCTTGAGCTGTTTAAAACGTTTGGCTATTACCGCGAAGGATTGAAATCCCTCACCTTAAAAGGGAAGGAAGGGGCCGAGCAAATTGCGGCGATTCTGAGCACGTTCAGACAGCAGCCGCCGCTTTCAATTGCCGGAAAAGACGTTGTATCTGCAGAAGACTATCTTGTCGGCAAACGGACGCTGTTTAAAGAAAACAAGGAAGAGGCGATCGATCTTCCAAAATCGAATGTGATGAAATATTTCCTCGAAGACGGCTCATGGTTCTGCCTCCGTCCGTCAGGAACCGAACCTAAAGTGAAATTTTACTTCGCCGTCAAGGGAGAAACAAGCAAAGACAGCGAAGCGCGTTTGAATACCCTGACTGACGAAGTCATGAAACAGATCGACTCGATCGTTAAAGCAAATGCATAAAAGTTGAAAGGCCGCCGCACACGCAGGCGGCTTTTTTTGTTTGAGTTGATTTGCGAATCCTTCTGATGTAATATATATTTAACGTAATGTAATGTATATATTGCATAATTCGTTTTCGGAAAGGAGACGGTTGTCATGAAATTTTTGAAAAGCGGAGATGAATACGTTGAAAAGAAAATGAACCAATTTTTTAACGAATCCGGTATGCTGGTCGCCTCTTTATTGCTTTTAGATGTGATCGTCAGAGGCATCATATTGGATAGAGAACCGTCAGAATACGTTGTGAGCGGAATCGGCTTTGGACTGTACGCTTGCTGGATCATTTTCCGGTATCTGTTTTCCGGCCTGGAATACCCGGACATTGCCAGCAAACAGGCTTATCGCAAAAAAAGAAAAGAAATGCTGGCGGTCAGCATGACGTCAGGTTTCATTTTTCTGTGTTTAACGATTGCGTTCACGGGAATACCCGGCCATGCGAAAGAATGGCTTGATCTTGTGATGATGGTCTTTCTGTTTGTTTTATTCTATTTTCTGGTCAATGTCATCTCTTTACGTATGTCTTTCAAGAAAAATAAAGATCTTTTGGATGACTGACGAAAGCTCTAGTTAAAACAGATACATCGCGGGAAGCAGGTGAGCAAATGGTAAACCGGGTCAAATTGGCCCGGATCGAAAAGTCATTCACACAAGCCCAGTTGGCAGAACGGGTTGATGTGACGCGGCAAACGATCGGGCTGATTGAAAAAGGAAAATACAATCCGACGCTTCAGCTATGCATCGCAATCGCAAAAGCGCTGGATAAAACGTTGGATGATTTATTTTGGGAGGAGGATAAAAGATGAGGAAGTGGTTTGCATCAGCGGATGAATACGTTGAAATTAAAAAACTTCAGTGAAGCAGGCATATTGACCGCTGCCCTGCTTATGGCAGACATCGTCATCAGGGGCGCCGTTCTGCACAGGTATTTGGCAATAAATTGTAAGGTCCTGCTGCTTTAAGCATTTATATATGCTTTTCCGTTGTTTGTTGTCAGGGATGGAGTATTTGAGGAAAGCCTGTCGCAAAAAAAGAAAACAAGTTCGGCAGCAAGGTCTGGGCCGTGATCGTTCTGCTTGCCGGCGTCATGTTCACCGGTCTGCCGAATAGCGCCGGGGAATGGGAAAAATGATTCTGTTCGGCCTGCTTGTCGTATTATTCTGTTGCTAATGTCCTTCAAAAGAAACAAAAACATCTTTGACGATAAACCTTTCAGCCAAAAGTCTTAGAAAAAATCAGGCGAATCAATCAGACTATTCCCTTCTAATGAAAGAAGCCGTTTTTAAAAAAGCGCGTGTATAATGAAGAATAACGAAGGGGCATGAAAGGCGGATGAACGGTTGAAAGAAGACACCCGTTTCGAAAAGTTGAAAACATTGAAAGAAATAGCAGAGACATTGAATGAAGGAAATGACCTGAAAGAAACGCTTGATGCCGTTTTGAAAAAACTGCTTCGTTTAACGGGCCTTCAAACGGCATGGATTTTCCTGATTGATGCGAAGGGCGGATTCGAGCTGACGGCCTCTGCTTTTTTGCCTGAAGCCCTGATGTACGATGAGAAGCGTTTAATGTGTGAAGGGGACTGCTACTGTCTTTACCAATACAGACAGGGAAGACTGGATAGAGCGACAAATATGATCCATTGCAAGCGGATCGATACGGCGATTGACATGAAAACGGGAGACCCCGAAGGCATTACCCAGCATGCGACGGTGCCCCTCACAGATCAAAACAAGCGCTTCGGGCTGCTGAATGTTGCGGCTCCGGGGAAGATTCATTTTGATAAAGAGGAGCTCGCTCTCCTGGAAGCTGTCGCCCTTCAGATCGGCACGGCGGTCAAGCGGATGAAGCTTGCCGAAAATGAACAAAGAAACGCGCTTCTGACAGAGCGGAACAGGCTTGCGCAGGACCTGCACGATTCGGTTAACCAAATGCTCTTTTCGGTAAGCCTTACGGCAAAAGCGGCCGGGGAGATGACGGACGATTCCGAGCTTCGCGAAATGCTTGAATTTATTCAAAGCCTCTCACATGAAGCGCTTCATGAGATGAGGGCGCTAATCTGGCAGCTTAGGCCGCAGGGGCTTGAAGAGGGGGTGGCGGCGGCCATTGAAAAATACGCCGAAGTCATCGGGCTCAATGTGAAGCTGACGCAAAGCGGGGTGCTCCGTCTTTCACAATCAGAGGAAGAATTGATTTGGCGCTTGAGCCAGGAAGCCCTCGCCAATTGTAAAAAACACGCCGAAGCCGAGCTGACGGAGGTGAGAATCAGCCGTTCTTCGTCATCCATCATGCTCGAAATCGAGGATGACGGAAAAGGGTTTAAATATGACCCGGATTCAAACATCCCGACGCTCGGCTTAAAGGGGATGAAAGAGCGGACAGAGCAGGCGGGCGGTTCGTTTTCGATCAGCTCGGAAATGAATAAAGGAACGAAAATCACGATTATTCTGCCCTGCAACGGGAAGGGGGAAGCCGAATGGAGAAAGTGAAAATCGTCATTGCCGATGACCATCATATCGTCAGAAAAGGTTTGCTGTTCTTTTTCAAAACGAAAAACGACCTGGCTGTCATCGGGGAAGCGTCGACAGGCAGAGAAGTATTGGACATCTTGGAAGAAAAGCGGGCGGACATCGTTTTAATGGATCTTTCCATGCCTGATATGGACGGCATCGAAGCGACAAAACGGATAAAAACGCTCTATCCTACCGTCAAAGTCATCGCTTTGACAAGCTATGCCGATCAGTCGCACGTCATTCCCGCCATCCAGGCAGGCGCTGAAGCATATCAGCTCAAAGACACGGAGCCTGATGAACTTGTCGAAACGATCCGGTCCGTTCACGCCGGACGCCATACACTGGATCCGAAAATCATGTCCCACGTATTCCGTCACATGGCACAGGCCGACGAAAAAGAAAAAATACACCAATTAACAAATAGAGAAAAAGACGTTTTATTTGAAATTGCCAAAGGTAAGAGCAACAAAGAAATTGGCGCAGCGCTTTTCATAACCGAAAAAACGGTGAAAACACACGTATCCAATCTGTTGTCAAAGCTTGGCCTGTCAGATCGTACGCAGGCAGCGCTGTTTGTCGTGAAACATAACATAGATCCAAAAACCGGGAGATGAAAATATGAACATAACCGTACTCAGCGGAACCGCAAGAAAAAAAGGAAGAACGAAAATCGCCGCTTCGTATATCGCCGATGCGTATCAGGCCCTTCTCATCGATTTAAGCGAATTCAGCCTGCCGATCCTTCAATGGAGAAGATGACCAGTTTCAGCTCGAAAATGTCCAAACGTTAAGAACGTCTGTTAAAGAAGCAGACGCTGTCGTTTTATTATCCCCTGAATATCACAGCGGCATGAGCGGAGCTTTGAAAAATGCGCTAGACTTTTTAAGCAGCGAACAATTCGCAAGCAAGCCGGTTGCGATTTTTGCGTGCGCCGGAGGCGGAAAAGGCGGGATTAACGCGTTGGCCAATATGCGCATCGTGGCGCGGGGTGTCTACGCAAACGTGATTCCCAATCAGCTTGTGCTCGATCCGGTTCATATAGACGATGAAAACAACACGGTCACAGAAGACGCAAAAGCGAAAATTAAAGATGTGATGGAAGAACTTCTAAAGTTCGCGAAATTTCAAAAAGCCTGACGCACAGGTGCGCCGGGCTTTTTTAGGTGAAAACAAGCACGCCGCTGTCTTCGCCGTGTCCGGAAAATGAGGCGTGGTCAATATACTGGAGCAGGTCATACAGCCTTTTCTCGACAATCGCATCGTCTCTTTCAAAATTGTAGGCATGCAGAAAATGTTCAATCCGCTTTGACAGTAAATCATCTTCCGTGCGGACCATGAGAATGAGAAGATTATCCCATTGTGACCGGTGTGTATAGTACAAAGCTTTATCATAATCAGCGTAATTCAATTCGCCACTCTCCCTTCTTTCTTTAGGAGTCTTGATTATTTTATGTACGGGGGATGTTTTTTTCTCTGGGCAAAAGTTGGTCTGCCTGATGCGGCAGCCTAGAAATATGAGGATTGCATAACGCAAAAATTCGAAAACTGTCTGCATGGCGCATCGTTTTCTGGTCATGATAAAACATGAGTACAATGACAATCGGAGAGGTAAACATGAAAAAACTTTTATGCGCGGTTTTTTTCAGCATCATCTTCATCGCGTCTTTCACGGCAAAAGGCTATAATGCCGCAGAAGAGCACGATTCTGTTGAAAGATGGGAACGAATCGCCTGGAGCGCGCTGGAGGAAAAGTATAAAGGCGCTTCTCTGAAGGATTATGAATATATAGGGCGGACAGAAATCAATGATGAAGAGACAAAAGACGTATTCCGGGTAACCGTCAATCGGAAAGGCAAATCGTTCCCCGCTCATGCCGAGGTATATTTCCATCCGGTCACCAACGCGATCATCAGCGTTCAGATTTTTCCTTTATAAAAAAAACGAAGGGCGGATGCCCTTCGATTAACTCAACAATTTACGTATATTGTCCTGATTAAAGATAACATCCTGGAGCGTATATTGATCCAACACGGCCAAATATGCGGAAAGCGCTTTGTTTAAGACGTGTTTCAACCCGCAGTTCGGCGACAGAATGCAGTTGTTTGTTTCTTTGTCAAAACACTCCACAAGATTAAAATCGTCTTCCGTTTTCCGGATGACTTCTCCGATATTGATCTGTTCAGGAGCCTTTCCGAGCCGGATCCCGCCGTTGCGGCCGCGGATCGTTTCAACATAGCCAAGCTTGCCGAGATCGTAAATCACCTTCATCAGGTGGTTTTTTGATATGGAGTAGGTATCGGCGATGTCTTTTATATTGACAAGCTTGTTTGAGTTTCTGGTTGCAAGAAAAATCAGCACCCTTAAAGAGTAATCGGTATAATTTGTTAATTTCATCGCATTTACCTCAATCAAACAAGTTTCCATTATCTTATCACATTTTCATTCGTTTATGATTGGTCTTAGTCAATTTGTTACAAAATTATAAAACATTCTTCTTAAATATTGCTTTAATCCTAATTGATGCCTAAGATAAAGATGTATCAAAAATACATCTTTAATTAAGAATAAGCAAATGATTTTCCTTAAAGATGACCGCATTGCACCTTTAAAGATGTATTTGAAATACATTTTTAAAGTGATCTGGAGAGGAGCAAACGATATGCTATCTGAGAAAACCATGCAAATTGTGAAATCGACCGCACCTGTATTAAAGGAAAGAGGAACTGAAATCACCGTTTGTTTTTACGAGAGAATGTTCAACGCGCATCCCGAATTGAAAAATATCTTTAACATGTCCCGCCAGAAAACGGGAGGACAGCCGAAAGCTTTGGCATTTACGGTGCTGCAGGCTGCCGAGAACATCGACCGGCTTGAGGCGCTGCTTCCGGTAGTCGAACAAATCGGCCACAAGCATAAAAGCCTGCAAGTAAAACCTGAGCATTACCCAATCGTCGGCAAGCACTTGCTGGAAGCGATTGGAATCGTCCTCGGGGAAGCTGCGACTCCGGAGATTCTCCAAGCCTGGGCAGAGGCTTATGAAGAAATCGCACGGGTGTTTATCGAAATCGAAAAACAAATGTACGAGAAAGCCAAAAAGGCAGGAAGCTGGGAGGGTTTCAAACCGTTCGTCGTCGTTGAGAAACGCCGGGAATCTGAAACGATCACTTCTTTTTATGTGAAACCGGCCGACGGATCGGACTTGCCTCCGTTCACTCCAGGCCAGTATGTATCAGTCCGCATCAAAATTCCCGGAGAGCAGTACTTCTTGACCCGGCAGTACAGCTTGTCAGATGTGTGGAATAAAGATTATTACCGGATATCGGTCAAATTGGAAGCCGAAGAAGGCAAGCCGAAAGGAAGAGTGTCAAGCTATTTGCATGAAGAAATGGAGGTTGGCGGCTCTCTTGAATTGAGTGCTCCGGCAGGAGACTTCGCCCTTTCCGAAGAATCGGACAAGCCGGTTTATTTCATCAGCGCCGGGTCGGGAATTACGCCGGTTATGAGCATGGCAAAAACGCTTGCCGCAAAAGACAGCGGACGCCGGATCACATTCGTTCACGCCGCAAAATCAGAAACGCACCACGCGTTCAAAGAAGAAGCCGAAAAACTCGTCAGCGGAAATCAGGATAACAGGCTGCTGTTTGTTTACAGCCGCGGAACTGAAGCCGCATCAGACCGCGTGATCAACGGCCGGCTTGATGAGGACCTTTTAAAATCGATCGTGAAAGATCAGGACGGCGAATTTTATGTATGCGGACCGCCTTCTTTCATGAAAAGCGTCATCAGCGGATTGCAAAAACTTGGAGTTCCGACGGAAAACATCCGCTACGAAAGCTTTGCTTCATCGCTTGATATGCAAATCGCTAATTAAAACAAAGGCAGCTGTCACTTTGACGGCTGCCTTAAAACATATTCCCGCACATTTCATCTTTTGACGCCCCCCCTCATACAATAAAGATAAGTCCAACCGGGGGGGATTCATTATTGAGCGTGCGGGAGCAGAAAGAACTGGAGCGGGCGATTGAAGAAATTACGGAGATCGCGAAAGGATTCGGCCTTGATTTTTATCCGATGAGATATGAAATATGCCCGGCTGAAATCATCTATACATTCGGCGCCTACGGGATGCCGACGAGATACAGCCATTGGAGCTTCGGCAAGCAGTTTCACAAAATGAAGCTTCATTACGATTTTGGTTTGAGCAAAATATATGAGCTTGTCATCAATTCAGATCCCTGTTATGCTTTTTTGCTTGACAGCAATTCGCTTGTCCAAAATAAACTGATTGTCGCTCACGTACTTGCCCACTGTGATTTCTTTAAAAACAACTGCAGGTTTCAAAATACAAAGCGCGATATGGTCGAAAGCATGGCTGCAACGGCGGAGCGGATCAAGCATTATGAGACGATCCACGGCGCAAAGGAAGTCGAAGCTTTTCTCGACGCGGTTTTAGCGATTGAAGAGCATATTGACCCGTCATTGGTGCGCCCGAAGCTTTCGTGGAGCATCGATGATGAAGACGACGAGGAAGAAGAAAGATCCTCATCGCCGTATGATGATCTGTGGGAATTGGACCGGAAAGAGCCGAAGCAGAACAAGAAAAAAGCGAAAAAGAAATTTCCGCCGAAATCCGAAAAAGACATTTTGCTGTTTATTGAAGAACATTCACGGGAACTTGAGCCATGGCAGCGGGATATTTTGACGATGATGAGGGAGGAAATGCTGTACTTCTGGCCGCAGCTCGAAACAAAAATTATGAACGAAGGATGGGCGTCCTACTGGCACCAGCGGATCATGCGCGAGCTTGACCTAACCTCAAGCGAGGCGCTTGAGTTTGCCAAGCTGAATGCCGACGTCGTCCAGCCGTCCAAAACCGGCATTAATCCATACTATCTCGGGCTGAAAATATTCGAAGACATTGAAGAACGGTACAACAACCCGACGGAAGAAATGAAGAAGATGGGGGTTCAGCCGGACTCGGGAAGAGAGAAAATCTTTGAAGTCAGAGAAATCGAATCAGATATTTCGTTTATCCGCAATTATTTGACGAAGGATCTCGTCAGGCGGGAAGACCTTTATCTGTTTCAAAAACAGGGAAGGGATTATAAAATCGTCGACAAGGACTGGAAGTCGGTGCGCGACCAGCTTGTCAGCATGCGGGTAAACGGAGGCTTTCCTTATCTGACCGTTGAAGACGGGGATTATATGAAAAATTACGAGCTGTATATTAAGCATTGGTATGAGGGGATCGAGCTGGATTTAAAATACCTTGAAAAAGTCCTTCCTTATCTCCATCAGCTCTGGGGAAGAAGCGTCCACGTCGAAACCGTGCTCGAGGATAAGCCCGTCATGTTTTCATATGACGGAAAGGCGGTTCACCGCAGATATTTGTAGGCGAAAAAAGAGGGGAAGCCCCCTCTTTTTTTATTTTCTGTTTTTTAGGATCTTGAAGATGTTTTTTGCTTGGTCTGTATTATCCAAGAGGCCTGTAAACTGCTCTTTTCCCGGGCCGAACGCATAGACCGGCACTTCCTCGCCCGTGTGGTCGCCCGTTGTCCAGCCTGTATGCGAACGGCTGTCAAAAATGGTTTTAATCGCTTTTTCAACGGCGTCCGCTTTTTTTGTCCCGGCCGCTTTTTCAACGCTGTTGATTTCATCCTTCGTTAAGGCGAAGCCAATCCGGTTTTTTAGTACGCTTGAAACCGATTTGCCGCTTGCGATTTCATTCGCCATGAAGGCAGGGGTCTTTTTGGCTGCCAAAATCGGCTGAGGGAACCAGTTTTTCTGTCCGTCCGTTCCGACCGTCATTCCGCCAGTGGAATGATCAGCAGTTGCGATGACGAGCGTATGCTTGTCCTTTTTGGCAAAATCGACGGCAGCTTTAAACGCTTTTTCAAAATCTCTCATTTCGCTCATTGCGCCGACAATATCGTTGTCATGGCCCGCCCAGTCAATTTGGCTTCCCTCAACCATGAGGAAAAATCCTTTTTTATTTTGATTGAGCCTTTCGATGGCGGACTTGGTCATGTCTTGAAGAGACGGTGTTTCCGCGCTTCGGTCTATCGCCTTGTCAAGCCCGCCGTCCGCGAACAGACCGAGAACCTGCTCGTTTTTGTCCTTGAGCAGCTGTTTTTTATTTGTCACATAGCTGTATCCGTCTTTTTGAAAGGCCTTTGTCAAATCGCGGTCTTTCCGTACGAAATTCGTTTTGCCCCCGCCGAGGAGAACGTCAATCCTGTGCTTTCCTTTGATTTTGCCGTTGAAATAGTCATCTGCGATCTGGTCCATGTTTTTCCGCGATTCGTTGTGCGCCCCGTAAGCGGCCGGGGTGGGGTGGGTAATCTCTGATGTTGCAACAAGCCCTGTTGACATTCCTTTCGCTTTTGCTTCTTCGAGGACGGTTTTGACCGGCTTTTTATGTTTATCGACGGCGATCGCGTTATTATACGTTTTCACGCCTGAAGACATGGCCGTGGCGGCTGCCGCCGAATCGGTGATGTTGTATTCCGGGTCATCGGGATACGTCATTTGCAATCCGGTGAGGTATTTGTCAAATTCAGTCGGTGTGCCCTGTTCTTTGTTTTTAAATGAACGGTAGGCGGAAGTGTAGGAAACGCCCATCCCGTCGCCGATCAAGAAGATCACGTTTTTAATGTCAGGCTCCTTTTTTTTCGTCTGCTTTGCATATGCTTCGTCTGTTCCATTAAGTCCCGTGCCGATAACAGTTCCGATTGCCAAAGCCGAAATCCCGGCAAACGCAAAAATTTTGGACTTTAATCCCATTTGATATTTCCCCCTTATCGCATCAGCTTCATGTTTTATCGTAAAGGAACGATGTTTGCCGGGTTTTAACGGAACATAAAGATGATGTAAAAAAATTGTAAAATGGCAGATGCCGAGATTGGCAAACATTCACAAAACAGATCGAAATCCCTCGGAAAAAATAGTTGCAAACGATTGCTTTTATGTTAATATCAAGAAAAAGTGGGTGTTCTTGGTGATCTCGGCGAAAAAAGAATTGCGATATTATCTGCAACAAGACAAGAAGGCTTTAGGCATCTCAAACCGAAAACGGCCCAAACGGTTTGGCGATTACATATGGAAATATCAAATATGCCTGCGAAAGCATGAATACTACACGAATACGGGCTCAAGAATATGGAAGCATGTTTACAGGTACCTTCATAAGAAAAAAGGATTAAAACTCGGCTTCGACATCCCCGTGAACGTGTTTGGGCCCGGATTAAGAATCAACCATTTTGGCTTAATCGTAGTGAACAGCAATGCCAAAATCGGCGCAAATTGCGACATTCACCAAGGAGTCAACATCGGACAGAACCATGGCCAATATGATGTTCCCACAATAGGCGATCATGTATGGATCGGTCCGGGTGCGAAGCTGTTCGGCAAGATACAGATCGCAAACGGCGTCACGATCGGAGCCAACGCCATCGTCAATAAGTCGTTTACTGAAGAAAATATTACAATAGCCGGTGTGCCTGCTAAAAAGATTAAAGAGGGCAGTACTGTGAAAGATGAGCCTAACTGCCCGCAAAAAGGAGAACCTGTCCATCTGTAAACGCCGGTTCTTTCTTTTTGCCTCACAACTCCATGACTGAATTCTTCATAAATGCAATGATTTAACCATTTTGGCTTTGTCGTATTCCGGTTACGTTTGAAACACAAATGAAATATTTAATACCCTTAAAAACTTTTTTTAAAAACGAATATTTAAGCAATTTGATGCAGGAAGTCAAGACTATTTCTATTGGAATGTCCTCCTTATAATAGAAACAGAGGAAGGCTGAAGCGTCAGCCGTTTCGATGATTCTATCAGAAACTATTATTTTAAAATAATTCGTGAAAATCTGCTTATGGGAGGACAACATGAAGAAACAGGTTTTAACAGCAACAACGGCGATTGTTTTGGGAAGTTCATTGTTTGCAGGTGCGGCATCCGCACAGACGGTAAAGGTGAAAAAAGGCGATACATTATGGGGATATTCAAAAAAGTATGGAACAACAGTCAGCAAGATCAAAAAGGAAAATAAACTGACGTCAGATACCATTTACATAGGCCAAACGCTGTCCATCAATGGAAGCAGCAAACAATCAAAAGTATCCAGCTCTTCTTCAGCGACGCACAAAGTCGTCAGAGGAGACAGCCTTTGGAAAATTTCAAGGACCTATAACATGACCGTTAGTGAATTAAAAAAGCTGAACGGCTTAAAAACAGATCTCATCCGGATCGGACAAGTCCTGAAAGTAAAAGGGACAAGCAGCGTAAAATCGACATCCGGCAGCACAGCAAGCAAGAAGACAACATCCAGCAATAAAACAGTACAAAGCTCATCTAAGCTTAATACATCAAAGCTTGTCTCAGATGCACGCGCTCTGATCGGAACTCCTTATAAATGGGGCGGCACGACTCCTTCAGGCTTTGACTGCAGCGGATTTATCTGGTACCTGTTGAACAAGCAAACAAATGTGGCGAGAACGAGCACAGCCGGATACTGGAGCTCTATGACAAAAGTATCAAGCCCTGCGGTCGGCGATTTTGTCTTCTTTACGACCTATCAGGCAGGACCGTCACATATGGGTGTTTACATCGGAAGCAACAAATTCATTCATGCAAGCTCAGACGGCGTGATGATCAGCGATATGACATCAAGCTATTGGAAGCCGCGCTACCTTGGCGCAAAACGCTTCTAATCGCCCCTTTAGAAAACCCGTTCCCAGCTGAACGGGTTTTTTTGCGTCTCAAAACCGAAACTGTGACAAGAACGCCAGAAAGCTCTGTACTTTCTCATTGTCAATCAGGCTGACCGCATATCCTCCTGCAACCGGAAGCTGCATAAAGTCGCACGGAACCTCTATTAATCTTCCTTCCATCAGTTCGCGACGCACGGTCGATAACGGCAAAAATGAAATCCCGAGTCCTTCCGAAATCAATCGTTTCGTAATATGCGTCTGGGAAACGAGCATCGTTCTGACAAACGGAAATTTGAGCCTCAGCTGGCGGACCAAATCATCCCAATATTCGGGGTGGTTGTGGGTAAGCAGCAAATATTGTTCAAGCAGTTCCTCGACATCAAGCGGAGGAGCGCTTTCAGGTTCGCGCCCGTCGTGAGGGGCGACGAGAATAACAGGATCGCTGTACATCGAATAACAGGTCAGGTTTGACGATTGCACTTTTAAACAGCTTAATCCGACATCTGCTTCACCGGCTAATATTAAAGGCGCGATTTCCGCCGACTCGGCGATTTTGATTTTCATTTCCGAGTCTGGGTGCAATGACGTATATTTCTTCAGGATGAATGGCAGGATGGTATCGGCGATGAGCGGCGAGACTGCCAGGTTCAATGTTTGCAAGTATCCTTGCCTGATTCTGTGAAGCTCGGCCATGCTGGATTCGTAATCTTCCAAAAGCCGCAGGGCAAAAGGGAGATATGCTCTGCCTTCTTTCGTTAAGTGAATGCTTCTTCCTTTTCTGACGAATAATTGGCAGCCGAGCTCTTCTTCAAGCAGTTTGATTTGAACAGTGACAGTCGGCTGGGATATGAATAGCGTTTCTGCTGTCTTTCTGAAATTTTCGTATTTTGCAGCTGTAACGAAGGTGTGAAGCCATTTGAAATCCATATCGTTCCTCCTGATTAATTTTATTAATCAAAGACATCAATATAATTCAATATTTTTTAAATATTATATCAACTATAATGAAAATGACAAAGGAAAAAGGAGGAATCTCAGTTGGTATATCATGGATTAAAAGGGATTGCATGTGTTGAAACATCGATCAGTCATATTGACGGTGAAAAAGGAAAACTCATCTACAGGGGATACAACGCAGAACAACTGGCACTCACCTCAACTTTTGAAGAAGTCGCATATTTGATCCTTCACGGAACGCTCCCACAAGAAGAACACCTCAGACAATTCAACGAAATGCTTGCTTCTTACCGCCCATTGCCGGAATCGGCCGAACGATTGATAAGGAGCCTGCCGGCGCAAATGGACGATATGGCGGTCCTGCGTACGGTCATCTCTTCATTCGGAGAAAAAACGTATACATTCCGCCCGACAATGGAAGAGGCCGTTCGGCTGATCGCCGCCGCTCCATCTATCATCGCTTGCAGAAAACGTTTAATGGACGGACACGAGCCCGTACAGCCGCTTAGCGAACTGGGCTTCGTAGAAAACTATTTTTATATGCTGAAAGGGACACGCCCGACAGAAGCGCAAAAAAAGGCGCTTGAAACGTATATGATTCTCGCGATGGAACACGGCATGAACGCGTCAACTTTTTCGGCAAGGGTGACGGTATCGACGGAATCCGATCTTGTTTCAGCCGTGACGTCCGCGCTCGGCACGATGAAAGGGCCTCTGCACGGCGGAGCTCCGTCAGCCGTCACGGAAATGCTCGAGGACATTCGGGAAAAGGAAAATGCCGAAAGCTATTTAAGAGAAAAGCTTGAAAAAGGCGAAAGGCTGATGGGATTTGGGCATCGCGTGTATAAGACGCACGATCCGCGGGCGAAGGCCTTGAGGGTGAAGGCTGAGGAAATTGCCGGAGGCGACCGGGATATCGATCTGGCGCTTCATGTCGAAAACACCGCCATCCGCCTGCTGGAAGAATATAAACCGGGCCGGAAGCTTTATACGAACGTAGAGTTTTATGCGGCAGCCGTCATGAAAGCGATCGATTTTGACGCATCATTGTTCACACCTACATTTTCGGCAGCTAGAATGGTCGGATGGTGTGCGCACGTGTTAGAACAGTCTGAAAATAATACGATTTTCAGGCCGTCCGCTAAATATATCGGAGAAATGGCCGTTCCGTTGACACAATAAAAACGAAACAAGCTGACGCTGATGTTCAAGCGGCGTCAGCCCGTTTCGTTTTTTGCTCTTTTGTTTTACGTCAAGAAGCCTCATGACGCGCCAAGCATTTTCAGCGGTGCCTGAATCCCATGGGTGTTCCCTCAGACTGCTTGTATGACCCCACATACCAACTCTCCGCAAATTTTTCGCCTTCTGCAGCCCAGTAGCGGCCGCCGTCAAGCGATTCTGAAGCTGACGGTGACCGGACATTCAAATATAAAGAAATGAGACAAATTTGCTGTTTTCTAAGTCATGGGCGGTTTTAGAGCCGAATCAGGACGGTGCGAAAGAAAGGCAATGGGAAGTTCCATTGTGATTATTCTGTGAACATTTTGATTTGCCATTGCCGTTTTAAACATGCTGATCACGATTCCAGTTTGCAAGCTTCCGCGGCGATTCGCTCGAACGACTGGATAAACGGCTTGATTTCCGCTTCGTCAAGGACGACGAGCAGCCTCGTGAGCGCGTCGCGGAACTGTCTGCTTGCTTTCTCAAGGGCGGCAGCTCCTTTCTCGGTAAGCTTCAGAATCGTAACACGCCTGTCGCGCGGATCGTTCAAGCGTTCGACGAACCCGTTGTGAACAAGCCGGTCAATGCTGACCGTGATGGCGCTTGGCTTTACTTCCATTCGGTCAGCCAGAAGAGAGGACGTCATTCTTTCCTCATCGGCGATTTGTTTTAAAATGAAACATTGCTGCCCCGTCAAACCGTCTTCCAGCTTTGCAGTAAACCAGGTAAACAGCTTTTTATTCGTCGCGGCCAATGCCTTATGAAACCTCTCGGTGTAGTCGGTCCATTCTTTCGATGTATGGGAGATTGTCATTGTTGATTCACCTTCTCATTTTATTCCTCTTGTTAAAATTACTGTTTATTAACATTTAAATAAGTTAAATAAATGATAAACGAGAACGTCTGACACTGTCAAGGACAGCCCGTTTTATATGCAGTCTTCGCTGCGAGATTGGTGAATGTTTTGTGAAAACTAGCAAATGTATCGATATATAGGATTTGGATCTGTAAAACACTATTTCAAAAATTTAGATTGGTAGATTATTTTACGTATTTTTTCCTATAATACCAACTATGTGATAGAGTATAAAAAATATTTTTAAAATTTTGTTTTCTTTTTTCGTTTTTCCTATATAATAAGAACAGAAAGTGCGTAGTATTTTCGGATAATATTAACTGAAAATTCAGAATAAATTGATTTTTAGGGGGTGGTGCTTTAGCAATTCATGAGCTAAAACCGCAAACTCAGGTAAATTCATAATTCCATGGGAGTGAAGTCATAATGAAAGACGGACTATTCAGAAAAAAAAGGATTGACAGCTTAATTGCTGCGACAAAAGGGGAAAAATCTCTAAGGAGGGATCTCGGCTCCTTTGACTTAACGATGCTTGGAATCGGGGCGATTATCGGTACGGGCATTTTCGTATTGACGGGTACGGGCGCTTTGACCGCGGGACCGGGGCTTGTGCTTTCATTCGTTATCGCTGCATTCGCGTGTTTGTTTGCCGCTTTGGCGTATGCCGAATTCGCTTCAACCGTACCGGTCTCAGGATCGGTTTATACCTACACGTATGCGACGCTTGGGGAATTGATGGCGTTTATCATCGGCTGGGATTTAATTCTTGAGTATTCATTGGCTGTTAGTACGGTGTCTGCCGGGTGGTCCGGTTATTTTCAATCGTTTTTGAACGGGCTCGGCATTCAGCTTCCAGTTGAATTGACAGCCGCTCCGGGCGCAATAAAAGGAACTGCAACCTATTTTAACCTGCCTGCATTTTTAATTGTCATCTTAATTACTTTTTTACTGTATCTTGGAATCCGTGAATCCAAACGGGTGAACAATATTATGGTCGTGATAAAAATCCTCGTCGTATTCGTATTTATCGCGGCTGCTGTCATGTATGTAAAGCCGGCCAACTGGCAGCCGTTTATGCCGTTTGGTTTTACGGGCGTATTCAACGCTGCGGCGCTTGTTTTCTTTGCCTTCATCGGATTTGATGCCGTGGCTTCCGCCGCTGAAGAAACGAAAAATCCGTCGCGCAATCTGCCGCGCGGGATCGTGTATTCGCTGCTTGTTTGTACCTTCTTATATGTCGTCGTATCCGCAATCATGACAGGCGTCGTTCCGTTCATGCAGTTTAAAGGCATCGACCATCCGGTTTCGCTTGTCCTGCAAGTCACAGGCCAGAACTGGGCGGCGGGCATTATTGACGTAGGGGCCATCCTCGGGATGACAACCGTCATGCTGGTCATGCTTTATGGACAAACCCGCGTCATGTTTGCGATGTCCCGCGACGGTTTGGTTCCCCCGGCGCTGTCCAAAGTCCATCCGAAGCATAAGACGCCGTATATCAACACATGGTTCTTCGGTATTCTTTCCGCTTTAATGGGAGGATTCGTTCCTTTGGATGAGCTTGCAAAACTCGTCAATATCGGAACGCTGTCTGCGTTCATCCTGATTTCCATTGCCGTCATCGTGATGAGGAAGACACAGCCTGACCTGCCGAGGGCATTCAGATGTCCGGCAGTACCGCTTGTTCCGATTTTAGCCGTGCTGTTCTGCGGTTTTCTCATTCTGAACCTTGGCGGAGAAACGATCATGCGTTTTCTGATCTGGCTGGTAATCGGTCTTGCCGTCTACTTCCTGTATTCGAGAAAGCATTCAAAACTCGGACAAACGGAAAATGAGTCTTAAAAAGGATATGAAAAGAAGCAGCTGACAAGGCTGCTTCTTTTTGTCTATTCGGAAAAGTGGAAATACGGCAGAAAGCTTTAAAAAAAGCCGCAAAATAAGAGATAATAGAATCGAAACGGAAAGGAAGTGAATGAATGAGCGACCGAAATTTATCAGTGAAATGGGCATCCAAAATCGGATTTGTCCTCGCCGCCGCAGGGTCTGCCATCGGCCTTGGCGCTATTTGGAAGTTCCCTTATGTCGCAGGAACGAACGGAGGAGGCGCATTTTTTCTTGTCTTTGTTCTTTTTACGATCCTATTGGGATATCCCCTGTTATTGGGAGAATTTATTTTAGGCCGAAAAGCCCGGTCTGATGCCATCGGTACATATAAAACAATCGCGCCCGGCACGGCCTGGGTTGTAACGGGATGGGTCGGAATCGCCGCATGTTTTCTCGTGCTCACATTTTACAGCGTGATCGGCGGATGGATTTTGCTTTATATCTTGAAAGCCGTGACAGGTTCTTTATCAGGACTTACACAGCCTGAGTACGGGGAGCTTTTCGGCTCGATCATTCAGGATCCGCTGCAGACTCTGGCGGCGCAGCTCGCGTTTATCGTGATGACGATCATCGTCGTAGCCAAAGGGGTGCAAAAAGGAATCGAACGGGTCAGTTCCATCATGATGCCGCTCTTATTCGTTTTATTTATCACGCTCGTCGTGCGGGCGCTGACGCTCGATCATGCGATGGACGGCGTTCGCTTTCTGCTCGTACCCGACTTTGGCAGCCTCACGCCTCAAGCGATTCTTTTTGCGCTTGGACAAGCTTTTTTTACGCTGACCCTCGGCGTGTCAGTGATGGTGACGTACAGTGCGTATTTGTCAAAAACGCAAAATTTGCCGAAATCGGCATTGTCGATTGTGATCATGAACCTCGCCGTGACGCTCCTTGCCGGTCTGGCGATCTTTCCGGCTGTTTTTTCATTCGGGCTTAAAGCCGATGAAGGGCCGACGCTATTGTTTGCGGTGCTTCCGGCCGTATTCGACCGGCTGCCGTTCGGAATGCTGTTTTTCGTCGGATTTTTGATCGCGTTTTTATTTGCCGCGCTGACGTCTGCTTTTTCAATGATTGAAATCATCGTCGCGGCGATCACGAAAGGCGATGATACGGGAAGGCGAAAATGGACATGGTCGATCGGCCTTATGATATTCATCGTCGGCATTCCGGCATGTCTCTCTTACGGTGTGCTCGATCAGCCGCTGATTTTCGGCAAAACGTTTTTCGATGCGGCGGATTATGTCGTCAGCAATATCCTCCTGCCTCTGGGAGCGCTCTTAATGTCGCTTTTCATTCCTTTAAAATTGTCAAAAACGGATTTATACGATGAAATGAAAAGCGGAGCAAAAGCGGGGAAAGGGTTTTTTCTCGTCTGGTATTATCTCCTCCGTTTTCTCGTTCCGCTTGCTATTGTGCTTGTCTTTTTGAATTTAATCGGAGTGTTTACATTTTAATTGACGTGGAGATGAGGGAATATGATGAAACATATTCAAAGGATGTTTCCAAGCGAAGACGGCAACAGAGAAGCCCGGTATGAACTGCTTGGCCTGTTTGAAACAGTGCTTGCCGGAATGGACAAGAGAAAAGATCCAAAACGGCTCATACTCGGAAAAGAGGAACATGTGTCGGCCGATTATTATCAACGCATCATCAATCAGGCCGCACTCCCTGAAAAAGGACTCGGCGCAAAAAAAAGCGTTGAACAGCTGTTAAACCTGCTGGAAGGGCACCGCTTTTTAAACCGTCAATATGTTGCAAATGCCACTCCGCTTCCGAATAATGCAAGCCTGGCCGGGAATCTGATGATGGCGCTTTTAAACGGAAACAATTTATGGGATGTCGACGGCACGGCAGCTGCCAAAACGGAAGTGGAGATCACGGCGATGCTGTCTGACATCGTCGGCTATGACAGGCAAAAAAGCACCGGATTTACAACATGGGGCGGACAGGGAGCCGTCTTTCAATCGCTCAGGCTTGCGATCGCGAATGCCTGTCCTGAGGCAAACGAAAAAGGAACTCCGTCCCATTTGTACGCGTTTTGTTCAGAGCTTTCGCATTTCAGCCTCTATAAATCGATGCAGGCCGCAGGGATCGGGACAGATCATTTGATCCGGATAAAAGCGAATGACGACCATTCGATGAACCTTGCCGATCTGCGCGAAAAAATGGAGACGGTCATCGAAAGCGGCGGCCTTCCGGTTTATGTGCTCGCAACGCTCGGAACGACTGACACATTCGGGATTGACGATCTGGCGGGCATCAGGCGCACGGCGGAGGAAGTCGCAGCCAAAAACGGGCTGCCTCAAATATACATACATGCCGATACGGCGATGGGCGGAATGTACAGTTTTTTTAACGAATACCATTTTGAAGAAAATCCGCTCGGGTTTGAGGAAGAAGTACTCGGCGTGCTGGCGTTCTACCAGTCTCATTTTCGGAACCTCAGCCTTGCGGACAGCCTCGTGTTCGATTTTCATAAGCTCGGCCAAACACCGTATGCGACAAGCCTATTTTTAGTCAAAGACAGAACGGCATTGCGAGCGGTCGACCTTGATCCGGATGAAACGCCGTATGTCGGGAACAGAGGCTTTGGCAGCTATCATACAAGCTATACCCTTGAATGTTCGCGAATGGGAAGCAGCATTCCGATCTATGCGTCTTTGCTTGCCTTCGGCATCGAGGGCTATCAGGAGCTGTTGGCGAACTACATCAGGGTAAATGCGGCGTTTCGCAGGAAGCTGACAGAAGCGTTTCCGAACGCGGCCGTCACAAATGGGATTTCGCCGGTGACAACCTTCAGGTTTTACCCGGGAGTTGTCCGCTATCAAGATGAAATAAGCGGAAACATAACAGAAGAAGAGGTTCTGGAGATTAATCGGTATAATGAAAAAATCGCCGAAACATTGGGGCGCTTCCGCAGCGAAACTTATTTCGGCAGCACGAAAAAACAGCGGTATGTGTATCCGGCTGACAGCCGGTCGCCTGTACCGCTCTATGTGCAAAAATTTTACAGCGTTTCCCCCTATACGACGGTGGAATCGGTTGATGAGTATATCGATTTTTTAAAAGCCCGCATTGAGCCGCTTGATGTCATGATAGGGTGAACTTCGAAAAGCTATGGAAGTTTTTCCATAGCTTTTTCATGCATTTATCGCTTTTTCATAACCGGCACCCATATCTCGCTTTTGAAGGACGGCGAATCGGTATCTTTGCTTTCATTCCAAAGGATTTCCGGACCTCCCGTCTGTTCGTAGTTCGATGAAGGAAACCATTCGGAATAAATCCGCCCCCATACATCCTGCAAGGTGTCCGGAAATGGCCCGTTTACCTCGAATACGGCCCATGTTAAGGCAGGAACCTCAAGCTGTTCAAAGTGATCAGGGCATTTTTTCGTCGTGGCCGCGCCAATATAGTGATCAAGTTCTCCTCTCTCTTCCATCCGGCCTTCGGAAAAATTCGCAGACGCTTGAAGCAGTCCGATTGGCTCCACATTAGACAGCCCTTTTAGCTGAGCGATCGACTCCTTATTCAACGTTTTCCACATAGCGGCGATTTCCGGATTGATTCCGCGGAATACGATCGGGACTCTTTTTCGTATACCGACTATTCGAAACGCACCTTTTTCTTCAATTCGATAGTTCATTTCGCTTCCTCCTTTAATGGTTAGCTGGAAGGTCATTTTAGGAAACGCTTTAAGCGTATGTGCGCCGCGTCTGGCTTCCGTCGGAGTAAGGCCGTGGAATTTTTGAAATGCCCGGGTAAAAGCGTCAGGGGAATCGTATCCGTATTTCACGGCGATGTCGATCACTTTGGCGCCGCTGTCTTTCAATTCAAATGCTGAAAGAGAAAGCCGTCTGCGGCGGATATATTCAGAAAGCGGAATGCCTGCAATAAAGGAAAACATTCGTTTGAAATGGTATTCAGAGCAGAAAGCAAGCCTTGCTGCTTCTTTATAGTCAATGTCGTTCGTCAAGTTTTCTTCAATGTACGTCATTGCTTCGTTGAAGTGCTTAAGTGTATCCATCGTATGACCTCCTCATGTCTTACAATAGCAGAATCCCGGATGTGCCCATCCGACATTTCGTGCACGATCATGCAGGGTGTTTTTAGCGCCACGCTTTTTTCAGTTTCTTGATTCCGATTGCGATGTCTTCTTCGGAGAGTCCGCCGAATCCGAGAAGGACGGATGCCGATTCAGGAGGCTTCTCATAAGAAGCTGATACGGGATACACTTTCACCCCTTCTTCAAAAGCTTTCGAAATGAGCGATTCTTCGCTTACTGCACTGTTTGCTTCGAGAATGATGTGAAGGCCTGCATTTTCCCCTTTGATTGAGACGCTCTCCCCTAATTCCCGCTGGACAGCATCAAGGAGCGCTTTTCGTTTTTTCCGATAAAGCGTTCTCATTCGATTGAGATGTCTCTGCCAATCGCCGCTTTTCATAAATTGAGCGGCCGCATGCTGAACATGGAGGGAGACGGTTTGCTTATACAGCGATGCAAGCCTAAGTCCATCTTTGAGAAGCGGGGCAGGGAGAACCATGTAGCTGACCCTGAGCGACGGAATGAGCGATTTCGAAAAGGTGCCCATGTAAATGACGCGGCTGTTTTGATCAAGGCCCTGAAGAGAAGGGATCGGCTGTCCGGCATAGCGAAATTCGCCGTCATAATCGTCTTCAATAATATAAGCGCCGTTTAGAGCCGCCCAGTCAAGCAGCTCCAGTCTCCGGCCGACCGGCATGATCATCCCGAGCGGAAACTGATGCGACGGCGTGACATACGCGAGCTTCAAATCGTGCTGCCGAAGTTCTTCAACGGACAACCCTTTGTTATCTACTGAAATTGGGATCACTCGTAAACCGCCGGTTTTCAAAACCGTTTTTGACCGGTGAAAGCCGGGATTTTCAAATCCGACAGCCGCACCTTCTCCAAACAGCTTGCATAAAAGCTGAAGCAAAATGGGGGTACCTGCTCCGACGATGACTTGTTCAGGCGTTGAGACAACGCCGCGCGACTCTCTGAGATAAGAGGAAATCATCGATCGCAGCGCAATGTCCCCGGCTGCAGGTCCGCTTTGAAAAAGGGAAAAATCATCAACCGCTTTGGCGAGCGTTTTTTTCCATGCCGAAACGGGGAAATTCCTGAGATCGACATGGCCGTGGTGAAAATCGATGATGGGCCGGGAAGGAGAAGCTTCGTCTTTCGCGGCTGTTTCAGGCGGGGGAGGAGGGGCCGTCCTATGGAAGCGCCCTTCAACCTCAGCCGCGTACCAGCCTTTTCTCGGCATGCTGATCAGATAGCCTTCGGCCGTCAGCTGTTCGTATGCATGCTCAACCGTTGTTTGGCTGACATTTACATGCTTGGATAGCGCCCGTTTTGAAGGCAGCTTTGTTCCTGCTTTCAGGCGCCCTGAAAGAATTTCGCGTTTGAAAAACGAGTAAAGCTGCTGATAAAGCGGTTTACCCTTTTCGGGCTGTAAAAACGGCGTGATGTCCATATTGTCACCCTCTCTCACGAAAAAACTGGCATGCTTTATTTTATCAAAACTGACTATTTTAATCATGTCATATATTGGGGTAAAGTAAATGGAAAAGGGAAAGGAGTGTTGATGTTGATTTACCATAAAGAGATACAATCTGAAAAAGAGCTGCTTGAGGTTTATCCGATTATGAAACAGCTTCGGCCCCATCTCGATGAAACCGCGTTTCTGACGCTTGTCAGCAAAGCGCGGGCTTCTGAAAACTACAAGCTTTTCGCGCTCTACAGCGATGACATGCCCGTAGCTTTGGCAGGTTTTCTGCCGAGAGTGTCTTTGAGCCAGGGTGTGCATGTATGGGTAGCCGATTTGATAACGTGTGAAAAGCACCGCTCAAAAGGATATGGAAAACAGCTTTTACAGATTGTTGAAAAATGGGCAAGGGAACACGGCTGCTGCTCTGTCGCTCTGTCGTCGGGAACAGCACGGAAGAGGGCGCACCGGTTTTATGAGGAAAAGATGGACTACAAAAAGGCGAGCTATCTGTACCGCAAGACGCTTGCATAAAAAAATCCCCGATCAACGTCGGGGATTTTTTTCGTTTAAAAGCCAAGCTGCAGATTCATATCGATCGATACGATGGTCCATACGCAAATAAGGATGAACAAATTGAGTATGACGCCGAGAAGCCCTAAACCCGTTCGGCCTTTTTTGATGAACAGCTCGATGACTCCGAGCGGAACGGCCGCCATTGCAAAAGGAAGCATTTTATAGGAGTACGAGAGCGTGTCGCTCAAGATCGCCAAATTTAAAATGAAAAGGGAAAGAATCGCCGTTGCGACAGATACCCATCCAAATACGTTATGTTCCTTAAAGATTCTTACCAATTCCATAGTTCCACCTCGCCTACTTTAGCTGCTTTGACAGGGCCTTTTTCAATCAGCCGTTCGATTTCTTTTGACGGACCGGTCACGACTGCCCCATACACATGAATGCCGTTTTGGTTTACATAATCAAGCCGTTTTGCAAGTTTTAAATCTTTTCTTCCTGATATGGTTTCGGCCCATTTATGATGGCGCGCCATATAGGAAAGCGCTGATTTAAATTGCTCATCCTCATTTTGATCAGGATGCTGGAATTTAAAGATCCGGCCCGAGTCCTTCCCGGGAAAACCGATCGGTTCGGCGTACGGGTGATCTTTCAAATCGTCTTCCGTTTCGATGGCATTCCAAAGAACGCGAATATCGTATCCTTTTAACTTGTCATACAGCTCACTGGTCGGATAGGATCTTTCGAAAGAAAGGAAGGCTTCGGTGACGCTTCCGCCGGGCAATTGCTTAAGGATCGATTTGGCTTTTGCCACTGATTTTTCTTTTATGCCGGCTGGATAGACAAAATACCGCTCCTCATTTGAAAGTTCCTGGTTGTATTGTTGGACCTGCGGAGGCTTCAGCTGGTCAAAGAACATATCCACTTCTTCATTTCCAACGATTTTCGTTACGTTTCCTATCTGTTTTTTTAGCGGGAACTGTGCTTTCATTCCGAACAGTTTGACCTTGTTTACGAGCGCATCTGTATCAACCTGAATATTCGGCTGGGTGACGGCCACGGTCATTGATGCGGTCTGCACCAGCTCATTCCCTTTGCTGTCATGTCCGCCCAAGCCGTAGTATAAATAGCTGCCGAGCGTGCAGAGCGGCAGGATAATCAGCGTTGAAATGACGGCAAGCGTGGAAATTCGCAAATACGATTTGTTTTTTCCGTATCTCAAAATGGCTTTTTGTTTTTCCGGACTGATGGAAAGATCCCAGTTTTCATCTTTCATTTCCTGATCAAGCATTTCCTGATATGCTTCAAGCTTTTCCAGCTCTTCTTCCACCTGCAGCATTTCCGCTTCGGAAAGCTCGCCGTTTTTATATTGTTCCCAACGTTTTTTGAAATCTTCATTCATCGTTAACACCTCTGTTGTAAAGTGCTTTCAGCCTCTGTCTGGCGCGAAATAAAACACTCTTAAAATTAGCCTCCGAGATATTCATCAAGCTTGACGCTTCCTTGTAGTTCAGCTCTTTCAAATAATACAGCGTCAGCGCTTCCCTGTAGTTGTCGGGCAGCTGGTTCATATATAACGTCAACACTTCCTTGATTTCGACCTGGTGGGCCGGACTTTGGACCGCGGTTTGAAAAAGGCTTCCGATCAGATCGTCAGAAATCGTCACTTCCTTTTTATGCTTTCTGACATAATCGATAAAAGCATTGCGCGCCACCTGAAAAAGCCATGGCTTCACTTTGCTGTGGTCGTAAGAGTGGATGTGTATATAGGCTCTCATAAAGGTTTCCTGAAGCAAATCCTCTGCCAGATGCTTATCTTTCGTCATGGAGAGCAGAAACCTGTAAACATCATTCATGTACATTTGGTAAATTTCGTCGATAGTCACTGCCTTTTCTCCCCTCTATGTTATAAACGCATAAGAAAGGTTTGAAGTTGCACTTATTATGTCCACGGCTGTCATTTCCTCCAATTTCTTACCCTTTAAAAATCATCGCTATCCTATATAGTAACCAAAAATCATCCGGAAAGATAGAGAGAAGACGTTTTCGTTCATAAGCTCCCGGAAAAACAAAACAGGGGGATTTCCGGCACGTGGACGGACGATCGGCAGCTTGATCTGCCTGAAGCGGGGCCGGTAAGCCGAATCCGCCTGACGCTTAATGGATGAAACAGAAATTAAATTCCGAATTCATGGCTCAGCTATAAAAAGATCCTTGAATGCCCCGGTTTTTAAATGAAAAATCATTTTTTAGTACCAGGTAATAAAAAATATTGTTATAATAAAGAAAGGAAAACCTCATTTGACTACTACATAAAGGAAGTGCCATATGTATCAATTTATCGGTTATGCTGCAAAAGCGATTCTTTCTTTACGCGGCGGAATTAAAGTATACAATAAGGAAAATCTTCCTGAAGATAAGGGTTTCGTAATTGCCTGTACACATTCCGGATGGGTGGATGTTGTCACATTGGGCGTCGGCATTTTGCCTCTTGAAATTCACTACATGGCGAAAAAAGAGCTTTTTGAAAATAAATTAACCGGTTCTTTCCTTTCCAGCATCAACGCTTTTCCTGTCGACCGGGAAAATCCGGGACCGAGCAGCATCAAAACGCCGATCAAGCTCCTGAAGGAAGGAAAAATCGTCGGCATCTTTCCGAGCGGAACGAGAACGTCTGAAGACGTCCCTTTAAAAAGGGGAGCGGTAACGATCGCCCAGATGGGAAAAGCGCCGATTGTTCCGGCCGCATACAGCGGTCCTTCCAACGGAAAAGAGCTTTTCAAGAAAGGCAAAATGAAATTGATCATCGGCGAACCGCTCAATCAGGAAGATTTCGCCCAATATTCGTCAAAAGAAAAGCTCGCTAAAATGACTGAAGCTTTAAATGCCAGCATTAAGTCGCTTGAGAAAGAGCTGAAGCAGTTATAGAAAAACGGAAAAAACAGCTTCTAAGCGGAAACGCACCTCTGACATTCGGGAGGTGTCTTCCAGTCTAAAGAGGCTGTTTTTTTGCTGCTGTTATATCGCATCTTTTAAAAACTGAAGCAGCTCCCGCCAAAATGTTTCCGATGCCGCAGCATCTGCTTCAGTTTCTCCGCCGTACACGATGCTCCCGCTGTTTCTCGCCGTTGCTGGAAAATACGGGGGTCTGATGTGATGGCCCGCGTGTTTAAAGCATACATGCTTAAAAGAATGCGAAAAGCGATGCTTTTTCAAGCGTTCGGCAACCATCCCGCTCATGTGCGCCGACGGCCAAACCAAATCATCTGTGCTCGATGTTAAAAGGATTGGCCCATTGATATGTTCTGCTTTTATAATCGAAGGATCATCTTCGCGTACTTGATAGAGCGCATGTTTATAAAAATCGAGATAGGATTGCGGCTGCCTCTTTATTTTTTGTTTGAGCCATTTGGACAGCATCGAAAGGCTGAAAAACGGGAGGGCGGTATAGGGCAGCGGAGATCCCGCGACACTCCATGAAGATGTCTGGCGCAGGCGCTTCAGTCCCACTCCTTGAAAAACGATTCCCCCGCCCACGTGTGAGACGACAAAACGGATGTCCGGAAAATGAGAACCGATCAATAGGGCGAGCTCTCCGCCTTTAGACCGACCGAATATACCGATCTTCTCATGGTTTAGTCCGTCTTGCTCCAAAAGCCAGGCAATGGCTTTCTGAAAATACTCCAGCGGGATGTCAACGAGCTTTTTCGGAAGGCGCCCGTACCGAAAATAGGGGAGTGCCAATGCGGCGTACCCGTAATTGGACAGCATCCCTGCAGTTGTTTCATCAAGTCCGCCGTCAGATCCGCCCAATACGATGATGACAGGGGGACGTTCGGCAGCGGGGGGACGGAAAAGGGTTCCGGCTAACCCGTCTGCCTCCACTTCTTCTCTTATGACCGATTCCGAAATCATCAATCGTTTGATTTTTTTCTTTAAGATAAGGCTGCCGTTTTGTTTCACTTCGATGTCAAAAACAGAGGGGCGAACTGTTTTTTTCTGAAACGAACGGGAAGAGCCCCCGGCTTTCATTGACCAAAAAAGTCCCATTTGATCACAAACGCGGTAAGTGCCTTCCAAAGGAGATGCCATTGCGGAATCGACTTCTCCGGATTCGTCGGCTTGAAAAACCGCCCGGGATCTCCATATGACGCCTGCTTCATCGCTAACCAGGGCAGTGATTTCAGCTTTATCCCCCGGAGTCAAACCGTTTAATTTTATTTTGATTTTTTCATCCCATAGCGATGTTGAAGGGATATCTATAACTGGCTCCCGGCTCATTAAGACAGCTCCTTTTTTTCAAGCTTAGCCCGGAATAAACCGACGCACTCATGAATAAAAGCATCCGTGTTTTCATCCGGTGATTTGTGAAATTCAGGAAATTGGCGAAACAAAATATACTGGTTCAACAATCCAAAAAACATTCTTGCCAGAAGGTGAAAGTTCCCGCTTGAAATGCTGCCCCGGTCATGCAGCTCCGAAAAATAGGACGCCAAAAAGTCATGTAATTCGCGGGGAATTTCTGCGATTAATTCAGAAACTTCCGGATCTTGCTTTGCTTCATTGACATACAGCCAAAACACGCTGTCCTTTTCCAGATTTTCTTCAAGGTACGCTTTGGCGATCAATATCAGGTCATCCTGCAGTTTACCGGACAGCTTACTTTGAATTGCGCTCGTAAAATCGCCTGAGGAGACATGCTGAATGACGCTTTCACGAAACAGATTTCTTTTATTACCGAAATGTCTAAAGAGGGTAAGGTGATTGACGCCGGCTTGTTGTGCAATGTCTCTCGTGGACGCCGCCGCATAGCCTTTTTCTTTAAAAAGGGTAAGTGCAGCCTGAATTAAACGTTCTCTTGTCAATTGTTTTGTCATTTGTTTCTCCTTTGTGTAACCACTTGATTACATTTTATACGTAATCCGAAATGTAATCAAGTGGTTACATTGACTTTCATAAAAAGAGGATGCAGCTCATACTGCATCCTCTTTCCATCAGGTTATCATCACGCTTCTTCAAGCAATTGTTCAGCGGCCCTTTTTACTTCAACATATGAGACGTGGTGGCCGTCGACTTCATTAATGATAAATTCAAATCCTTGATCAATGATCATATCGCCTTTTTGAACTTCGTATTTCTGCGTCAGGAACCACCCGCCGATCGTGTCAACTTCTTCATTGTCCAGCTGAATGCCGAGCAGATCGTTGACCTGGTTGATCAGCACTTTTCCGTCAAGAATGTAGTGGTCCTCGTCAAGCTTGCGGATTTCGTTAATTTCGTCAATATCGAATTCGTCGCGGATTTCGCCGACGATTTCTTCAATGATGTCTTCAACTGTGACAAGACCGGCAGTACCGCCGTATTCATCCGCTAGAATCGCCATGTGGACGCGCTCTTTCTGCATTTTGAGAAGCAGATCGTGAATCGGGACGGTCTCGATCACGTGAATGATCGGATTGATAAACCGCTCGATTGTGTCTTCTTTTGAGCATTCCCCGCTGATGCAGGCTGTCAGAATTTCTTTGACGTTGACGACGCCGATGATATTGTCCTTATCGCCGTCTTCCACGGGATAGCGCGTATACCCTTCGGCTTTTGTCACGTCGATCATGTCTTTGATTTTCATGTCATGCGGAAAGCTGACGACTTCCGTTCTCGGAATCATGATTTCCTTGGCAAGACGGTCATCAAATTCAAAAATTTTGTTCACATATTTGAATTCTGACTGATTGATTTCGCCGCTTTTATAGCTTTCCGACAGGATGATCCGCAGCTCTTCTTCAGAGTGTGCCATTTCGTTTTCAGATACCGCTTCGAGTCCAAACGCTTTTGTTAACAGTCTCGCCGATCCGTTCAGCGCCCAAATGAATGGGAACATGACACGGTAAAACAAAATGAGCGGCTTTGCGAAAAGGAAGGAGATTGTTTCCGCCTTTTGAATCGCAAGCGTCTTTGGAGCGAGTTCCCCGACGACAACGTGGAGGAACGTAATGAAGCTGAATGCGATCACGACCGCAACGATATGCGAAGCCGAGCTTGGGATGTTCCACTTCACAAAGAGCGGTTCAAGCAGCCGGGCGACGGTCGGCTCCCCGAGCCATCCAAGTCCGAGAGCCGTCAAGGTGATGCCGAGCTGGCATGCTGATAAATACTCATCCAAATGGGTGACGACTTTTTTTACAGAAATCGCCGTTTTGTTCCCTTCGGCTATCAGCTGATCGATCCGCGAGGTTCTGATTCTGATAATCGCAAACTCCGACGCTACGAAAAATGCTGTCAAAGCAATTAAAACAGCAACAAAAATCAAATTAACTATATCCAATTAGGACCTTCACTCTAACGTGAGAATGAAGGTAACACCTCCTGTTTAGTAAAAGATTAACTAAAGCAGCAGCATCAATGACTGGATAACCGCCAGTTTCTCGGAAGAAAGCCGGCTTTTTAAAGCAGCCCGTTCATCGGGGTTCAGCCGGTTCAGCCGGTTGACGATCACAGAGATCGTATCGTTGACATGGTCGATTTCCGATGTCAGGCTTCCGATTTCATCGTCAGAGGATGAAGAGGGAAACTGCTTTTCCAGCCGCAGTTTGATGTCGGACAGGGCCAATCTTTGCTGCTTACAGTCCGTAATAAACTTCAGCCGTTTGAGAGCGGCTTCATCATAATAGCGGTAGTTCGAACATGACCTGGCAGGCGTCAAAAGCCCAAGATTTGTGTAATAATCGACAGTGCGCTTTGTTACGCCTGCTGCAGCTGCTAACTCGCCGATGCGATATTTCTCTGCCCCATCTGCATCCCTCCTCAACCATCACGTTATAGTTATTTAAAAACATTTTAATATATTAGAAGCTGTTTATACAAGTTAATTGATGAAAAAGAGGCGCAAAATCCCGCCATTTTTCTAAATATTCATGAAAATATTGTCAGATTTAAAGTTTAGACATTTGACTGACCGTTTTTTAATAAAGTAAGATAATAGTATATATTGGCTTGGAGGTGGTATGATGGGGCCCTCTGTATAGTCATGAACACAGAACAAACATCAACCTTATTACGGGAATTTGAATTCAGCAGGAGGTGACTCCTTATCCTTTAAGAAGGATAGGGTTAAATGGACGATATCGTTAGTCTGATGATCATTGGCGTTCTGATTGCTTTAACTGCTTTTTTCGTCGCATCAGAATTCGCAATTGTTAGAGTAAGAAACTCGCGCATCGATCAGCTTATAACGGAAGGAAACAAAAGGGCAGTTCGCGCAAAGCAAGTGATATCGGATTTAGATGAATACCTGTCAGCCTGCCAGCTTGGAATTACGATAACGGCGTTAGGTTTGGGCTGGATGGGGGAACCGACGGTCAGAAAGGTTCTGCATCCGCTCTTTGAAAGCCTTCACGTGTCAGATTCCATCTCACATGCGCTGTCGGTTGTCATTGCTTTTTGCGTTATTACATTCCTGAACGTTGTGGTTGGAGAACTGGCCCCAAAAACCATCGCGATACAAAAAGCGGAGCAAATAACGCTTTGGCTTGCGGGACCGCTGCATTTTTTCCATGTTGTCATGTTTCCGTTCATCTGGATTTTAAATGCTTCAGCCAGAGTGCTGACCGGTTTATTCGGTTTGCGGCCCGCTTCTGAAAAGGGCGATTCCCATTCAGAGGAAGAACTGCGCATCTTGTTATCGGAAAGCTATAAAAGCGGAGAAATCAATCCGTCTGAATATAAATACGTCAATAAAATCTTCGAATTCGACAACCGGATTGCGAAAGAAATCATGGTGCCCCGCACCGAAATCGCCTACGTCTCGGCCGATATGCCGATCGATGAGGCGCTTCAGCTCATGCTGAAAGAAAAATATACGCGCTGGCCGGTCTATAAGGGCGATAAGGACCACGTCATCGGCATGGTAAATACGAAACAGCTGTTTACGGATATGCTGTATATGACGGAGGAGGAAAAAAAGCGGCTTTCGCTTGAATCATACGTCCGCCCCGTCATTGAAGTTATTGAGACCGTGCCCGTCCAAAAGCTTCTGATCAAAATGCAGCGTGACCGGATCCACATGGCGATCCTGACGGATGAATACGGAGGAACGTCCGGGCTTGTCACGACAGAGGATATTCTCGAGGAAATTGTCGGAGATATCAGGGACGAGTTTGACGAAGACGAAACACCGCTCATTCAAAAAATTTCCGATCATGAATATATCATGGACGGAAAAGTGAGGATCGATCAGGTAAATGAGCTGTTTGATGATGCGATCGAAGAAGAGGAGGTCGACACCGTCGGCGGACTCGTTCTGAAAGAAAATATCGACATCGCCGAAGGCCAGGCGGTTCATGTCGGTTCTTATACGATTAAGGTCCTCGAGATGGAGGGACGGCTGATTAAGCACGTTGAAATCAAACAGGAGCAAACGACAGAGCATGTCGAGCTCGCGCCGGCCGACCCTGTGATGATAAACGAAGTTACCTTGAGCGAAAAATAAGCTCAAGGTTTTTTGCGTTTTTTTAAGAAAAAAGACCCGTCTGAAATAGAAAAAATGTCATTTGAACAAGAACGTTCGTTCGTATATAATGGGAACAAACGTTCTGTTTGGAGGGAGATGCCTTGCTATGGTATGAGACCATTTCCAAGGATGAGAAGAAAACATACATCAAGAGAATCGAATTTCATTTGCGGAACTGGAAAAATTACAAAGCCGCCGTTGTCAATTTGGAGAGGAGGATGGAGAAGGAGGATACAGGCAGCTTTGTCAAAGAGACGGAAGCCCATTATCAACTGGACGCCGAAAAAAGGCTTTATCAATTTTTGCTGGAGTCCATGGAAACGGCTTTGGCTGAATTGGATGAGATGGAGCGGACGCTTGTTGAATACCGCTATATCCGCAATTGGAGCATGGGAAAATGCGCGATGGAAATCGGATATAGCGAAAAAACGTTGTTTTTATTGAAAAAAGCGTTATTGGACAAGCTTCTCGTCAGCCTGGCTGCGATCACGAACATATAGCGACTTGTTTTAAACAAGTCCTTTTTTTATGCTTTCAGCTTTTCTACAGCTTCTTGACCGGATCATGACGCGGTTCATGAGCGTTTTCCTTATAAGATGAATGTAACCTTTTGAAACAGGGGGGATTTTAAAACATGTAGCGGAAGAAGAAAGGTAGGGGAAAGAGCTTGGAATTTTCTGATGTGGCATTTGTACCGTTGATTACAGGGCTGGTTCATACGGTCAGTCTGCTCGGCATTCAGAAACGATTTCTCCCCGTCTTTGCGATTGTTTTCGGAATTTGCATTTCGCTCTTTTTGACCGCGGGAAACTGGAAGGAAGACATGGCGGTCGGAATCTGCCTCGGGTTGTCATCAATCGGTTTTTATTCAGGTTCAAAAAACGTTTTAACAACGAATAAGGAGGAATTCGAACATGAAGATTTATTTAGATCCGGGACACGGCGGAAGTGACCCGGGAGCTACGGGAAACGGTTTATCGGAAAAAAATGTCACATTGGCCATCGCTTTAAAGATCAATGACATCCTTTTGCAGGAATACAGCAATGCAGAGACGAGGCTCAGCAGGACGGCAGACAAAACGGTCTCGCTTCAGAAGCGTACCGATGACGCCAATTCGTGGGGAGCTGATTTGTTTGTTTCCATTCATATCAACGCTTTTGACGGCACGGCATACGGTTATGAGGACTACATTTACAGCGGCTTATCCGACGAGTCCGCCACCGCTCTTTACCAAAGAATCATTCACGAAGAAGTCATTAAACAAAACGGTTTGCGGGACAGAGGGATGAAAAAAGCGAATTTTCATGTGCTCAGGGAAACGGTGATGCATGCGATTTTGACGGAAAACGGTTTTATCGATCACCCGGACGATGCAGCGAAGATGAAGAGCGCGGCTTGGATCGAACAGACGGCAAGAGGACATGTTAACGGAATTGCCAAATGCCTCGGTCTCGAAAAAAACAGCGCCACATTATATAAAGTGGCGATTGACGGGGGACAGATCGGGGCTTATCAACAAAAAGACGACGTGCTGAAAGTGATTTCTTCAAATTGGGAGGCATTTCAGACGGCAACAATTGAAAAAGGATAGATGAGGAGAAAGAATCCATTTTGAGTTTTCAAAATGGATTCTTTTTCATGATTTGAGCCCGGCATCTCCCGCCCGGCTCAAGTCTCCCTGCTTGTGTGCGGCCTTCTTTGATATGTTTTAAAAGCGCAACGATCAGAAAGCTGACAATCACAAGCAACAGCCAGGAACTGACTTTTCCGAGGTGCACCATCTCCCATTGCCTGTGCTGGTTCGGATATTGCCAGGCGCCGAAAAACGTAGCGATATTTTCGGCCACCCAAATGAAAAAGCCGATCAATGCGAATGACAGCGGCAAAGGCATCGCATATGTGCGGTGATTGACCGTAAAATATACAAATGTACGATAAAAGATAAGCAATGTAGCGATTTTTAAAATCCAGCGGAAATCGTAAATAAAATGGTCCGTATAAAAATTAAAATAGATAGCGGTGCTGAGGACAAACACGCTCCAAGTAGGAGGCCAATTCGTCAGTTTTAACCTGAGCCTTCTCCACGCCTGGCACATATAGCTTGCGACGCTGGCGTACATGAAGCCGCTGTACAAAGGAACCCCAAACCATTTCGTCACCGCCTCTTCGGGATAGCTCCACGATCCCATATGTACTTTGTATAACTCCAAAGCGAGTCCGATCAAATGAAACACGCAGATCACTTTCACTTCATCCAACGATTCGTACTTGAATGCGATCATGAGAATTTGCGTCAGCAAACAAATCAACAGAATCGCATCATAGCGGGAGATGAAAGGCACTTCAACAACCTTTGTTACGGCGAGGGCAAGAAAAATAACGACCGGAAACAGGCACGATTTTGCCTGTTCAAAACCAAACGAGAACAATTGCTTCATCAAAACACCCTATCATCTCATTTTTTTGTTAAAGAAGGCTTCCAGCCCAAAAGCCCCCGATGCAGCATAACATGGTTAATAGTATGTAAGCCGCACCCGCCTTCAGCCGTTTTTCCGCCAGAAGCTGAACGGCTTCGACGCTGAAGGTTGAAAACGTGGTAAACCCTCCGAAAAAACCGGTTCCTATTATAATAGAAAGCATTTGATTTTGCATGTCGAAGCTCGTGAAGATGCCGAGCATAAAAGAACCGAGAATGTTGATCAGCATAATGCTGACCGGAAACGGCGCGCCCTGCAGCTTCGAGCTGAGGAGATTCCCCAGCCAAAACCTTAGAACGGAACCGAGGCCTCCTGCGATCATAAAACCCGCTGTCATCATGATTCATACCGCTCCTTGTTCTGGCCGATCCGCGTCCCGAACACAATCCCTATAAAAGCGAGACAGAGTCCCGAGAGAAGGGAAGCCGCCAAATAGACCACCCCGATATGAGGCGAAGAGGAGTGAAGGATCAGCGCCGTTTCCTTTGAAAACGCGGACATTGTTGTATAGCCTCCGCAAAAACCCGTCCCTAACATGAGCTGAATGAGATTATGTTTAGCCCTTGATGAAAAAAAGCCTGTCAAAAGACCGAGAAGGAGGCTCCCAGAAGCATTTTCTATAAAAGTCGGCCAAGGGAAAAAAGCGCCTCCGATGCTCGTGTTTACCGCATAGCGGAACAGCGAACCGAGTGTTCCCCCAATGAATACAGCAACATATGGTTTCATGCTTTTCCTTCTTTCGCAAAATAATCTGGATAGTCAGTAATGATTCCGTCGATCTTCCAGCCTTGCAGGCGGAGTCCGGTTTTCAGCCCGTTTACCGTCCAGGCGAACACCTTCAGATTATGACTCTGAACGAAGTTAATCAAAAAAGGGCTGAGCATTGTATGTTTCAGGCTGACATAGCGCGCAAATGAAGCAATGTGCCGAAGGCGGCCGTGCGGCAGCATTCCAAATCTCGGCCTCATCAATACGGCGCCCGGTATGGAAGGATACAGGTTGTGCAGCGTCATGATGGCATCGGCGTCAAAGGATTGAACGATCGTATTGTTAGAAAAGCCGTACCGTTCAATCAGCCGGCCGATCGCTTGTTCAACACCGGGCTGTGTTCTGGAGGACTTGATTTCGATGAGCAGCCCTATTTTTTTGTGATATTTGCGAAAAACATCTTCGAGGTCCGGGATTTTTTCGCCTTGAAAGGAAGGGCTGAACCAGCTTCCCGCGTCAAACTTTTTCAGCTCTTTCATCGTAAAATGCCGGACAAAGCCCGTTCCGTTTGTCGTCCGGTCCACTTTGTCATCATGGATGACTGCAAGCTTCCCATCCTTTGTCAATTGTACATCTAGCTCAATAAAGTCGGCCCCCAGCTCCCGCGCTTTTTCAAAAGCGGCAAACGTATTTTCCGGGGCGTAAGCTGAGGCACCGCGATGTCCGATGATGTGCAAACATGTCAGCTCCTCTTATAAAAAAATCTATTCCATAACAAGGATACCCGAATAGATGACGCAAGTAAATCGACTCAAATTCGAATCGAAAAAAATAAGATCTGACGAGAGACGCCGGCATTGAATGCGACAAAATTCGGCAAAAATAGTTCTTAAGGTCCATTTGCGAAAAATTCAGATACTTTATAATGGAGCAAAGGAGGCGAGATGATGGGTAAAGGGAGAATTAGAGTGGAAGAACGGATCAAGGCCGAAATGTTTGAAGCGACTCTCCTGGATCAAACGAAGTCTGCGAAGGAAAAATAGCAGCGTACCCCGAATCATTTGTCTCGTGGAACAACTAAATACAGTCAACCAAAGGCTGCCGAAACGATCGGCAGCCTTTTAAGCGTCTAGCGCCGGCTGTCTGCGGGCGCCAAAGGATATCCTGACACATTTTGCCGCGCAATAAAATGAGAAATTTTTCGAAGCTTTTAGTATAATAAATGCTTGACAGCGATATAAGGAGAGAAAGCGATGTTCACACAGTACATGACAATGGAGTTTGCCGGGCAAATCGGAATCAGCATCGGCTTCCTGCTTTTATTTTTCTTATTGAGAAAAATTTTTACGAAGTATTTGTTTAACCTGATTTTAAAATTAACGCATAAACCGAAAACCGATTTCTTCAATCAAGTGGTGGTCGCATTTGAAAAGCCGGCCAGATGGTTTTTTGCCATTCTCGGTATTTATTTGGCCATTATCTATTCACCGTTTTTCGATGAGCATATGGCGATCGTTCACAAGCTGTACAGAGTTTCCCTCGTCATTCTCGTTGTGACCGGGCTCTACAATTTAACGGCTTCGTCTTCGGTGCTCTTTCACAAAATCAACAAACGGCTGGAGCTTGACATGGACGATATTCTCGCTCCGTTTTTGTCAAAGATTCTCCGCTTTGTCATCGTGGCCCTTGGAATCAGCGTGATTGCCGGAGAGTTCCATTACGATGTGAACGGTTTTGTCGCCGGACTCGGCCTTGGAGGATTCGCGTTTGCCCTTGCCGCGAAAGATACCGTTGGGAACTTTTTCGGAGGAATTGTCATCATCATGGAGAAGCCTTTTACGATAGGAGACTTTATCGAAACGAAAATCGTAATCGGAACGGTCGAAGATATTTCTTTCAGAAGCACGAAGATCCGCACGTCGGGAGAGGCTCTCGTTACGGTGCCAAATTCGGTGCTCGCCAATGAAGCGATCATGAACTGGACGAAAATGAGAAAGCGCCAGATCACATTCTCGCTTCATATCGATCCGTCAACCCCGCGGGAAAAGGTCGAAAGGTGCATCCAACGGTTCAGGGAAATGCTCGAAACGCATGAAGGCGTTCATCCCGAGGTGATTATGGTCAACCTTGATGTATTGCAGGATACGTATTTAAGCATCTTTTTCAACTTTTATACGAATACGACTGTTTGGGCCGAAAATTTAGACATCAGACAGGATATCAACTATCGGATCATCGATATCATGAACGAAGAGCAAGTTGAGTTTGTTTCTCCCGGTCACAGCCTGTTTGAGCTGAAAGATATGAAAGCCGCTCTGGAAAACCAAGCGTGATGAAAAAGGGGGACTGATCATGCACGGAGAAGCCGAAACGTTTATAAAAGCAATCGAAAACGCGCAGTGCATCACCGTTTTAACGGGTGCCGGAATGAGCACTGAATCGGGAATTCCCGATTTTCGTTCAGCCGGCGGGATATGGACGGAAGATATGTCAAGGATGGAAGCGATGAGCCGCGACTATTATGAGCGTTATCCAAAGCTTTTCTGGCCCAAGTTCAAAGAGCTTTTCCAAATGAAGATGACCGGTACGTTTCAGCCGAACGCAGGGCATCTGTATTTAGCCGGCCTTGAGAAGCGGGGGAAAGACGTCAGGGTGTTCACACAGAATATCGACGGGCTTCATATTAAGGCGGGCAGCCGCCGCGTCTACGAGCTTCACGGTTCCATCCAAACGGCTGTATGCCCGAAATGCGGCGCGCGCTACGGACTGGAACACATTCTCAAGGATGATGTGCCGAGATGCAGCCGCATCAACCGGAAGGGCGAGGAGTGCGGGTTTATTTTGAAGACGGATGTCGTGCTGTTCGGTGACGCCGTTCAGCATTTTGACACCCTTTTTGAAAGCCTTGATGAATCCGACCTTCTTCTCGTAATCGGCACCTCGCTTGAAGTGGCGCCTGTCCGGTTTGTACCGGGAGAAGCCCATTTGATCCCGGGGTTAAAGAAAATCATGATCAATCTTGACGACACCCCGTTTGACCATTTGTTCGATGTAGTCATTCACCGCAAAATCGCCGAGTTTGTCAAAGAAATCAGCAGCTGAAAAGGCGTCCCGGAGGGGGCGCCTTTCATATTTGCCGCAGCGTTTTTCCATTGCTGCAATAGCAATCTTGCCGAACCGAGCGGAACGCCGTCTCCAAAACATAAAACGCCTTGCTCCGGTTTGAAGAGCTGTTTTTAATGTTTCCGCGGTTTCTGTCAATGCGCTTGACGGGACGCCAGGAAAGCGGTATTCCCAGAAAGCTTCGATCTGAAGCTGATGAAAGGCAGGAACGTCTTTTTCAGCAGCTATTTGAATTTTCAGGTTCAAGGAGATGTCTCCTCAGCAGCCAAGTTTTTATAATAAATAACTGTTGCATCAAGCCGTCCGTCCGCCGATTCGGCGTAATGAGGGATTCGTCCCGCCTCGGCAAACCCGAGCGATGCGTAAAGAAGGTTGGAAGGATCTCCTTCTCTTGTATCGAGAACGACCAAAGATCTGCCTTCATGCTGTGCCCTTTCCAGGATGTTTTCCATCAATGAACGGGCGATGCCTTGCCGCCTGAAGGAGGGTGACGTCATTAATTTGCAGATTTCGGCTCTATGGCGCCCGTTTTGTTTCATGCATAAATGCAGTTGAACGGTTCCGGCAATCTCGCCGTCCCGTTTGGCAATCAGTAAAATCACGCCGGGCTCCAGCACGTTTTCCCAATATGCTCTTGCTGCCGACAGGTCAAGCGGAGACAGAAACCCGATCGACGCCCCGCCGCCTGTGACTTGGACGAGGAGGTCGGCCAGTTGATCAAGATGGCCTTCAATCGATGTCACGTCTTCAATCTTCATCTGAACACCTCATTTGATATCGATCTATCTTCCCAATATAGTCAAACGGTTTTAAGATGCAACGAGTGTGTCAGATAAACTGACCAAAACCGCTTTGGCAATAAAAAAATCCCCTGTCGTCAGGGGATCAAGCAGATGGGCTATTCGTGAACAGGCGTCATTGACTCATCAAGCGTTGCGAATGAATATCCCATGTTTTTTAGATTGGTGATCAACAGCGGCAGTGAGTGAACAGTTGAAGGAATGTCATGCAATAAGATGACAATCGGTTGTTTCGCGTGCCGGTTTTTGATCATGTTCAGCTGGTTCATGACTTCGGGGACATATCGTTGATTCCTGTATTTCCAGTCAAGGCTGTCAATATTCCAGTCCCAATAAATAAACCCGTTTTTTTTCAGTTTTTCCTTTTGTGCGTCGGTGAGCGACGGTTTGCTGCCATACGGCGTTCTGATCAGCCTGGTTTTCACTCCTGTAATAGACTTCAGCGTTTTTTGAGCCTGCTTCATTTCCAGATTAGGAGAATTGGCGCCTTTATAAAATAGCTTCTGGTTATGTGTAACCCCGTGAAGACCGAGTGCATGGCCCTCTTGCTTCATATTGAGAACGGCCTTCCTGTGAAGCTTCATGTTTGGCTCAAGCATGAAGAATGACGCTTTCACATCGTGTTCGTCCAAAATATCCAGAAGCGTTTGGGTTACGGCTGAAGGTCCATCATCAAAAGTCAAATAAACCGTTTTTTCCTGCTTTTTTTCCGCCGCTTCGTTTTTCTTTTCTGTTTCCTTTTTGCGTTCAGCGATTTCCTGCTTTGTGCTCAGGTGGTCGAGAAGCTTGCCGTGCGTTGCTTTTTTGAGCGGAATGCTGTCCCCTTCATGCCGCATTTGGCTGTTTTCCGACATGGTCAGCTCTTTTTTGCCCGGCGTGCCTGCGGACTTCGACAAATCCCAGACGTAAAGGAGAATCAGGCACAAAATGGCAAAACATGCTGTTTTCGTCAGCAGATAAGCCGCTGAAGGGGCTGCTTTTTTTGAATCCTGGCGCATGTTACTCTCTCCATATCATGTTCTTATTCCGTTGCCATTATGAAATAGATTGCTAGTCTTATAAAATAATGGACCACAATGTTTAAGTATACAGGATTGGAAAGATGTTGGATACCGGGAGCAGCGAAAAAATAATCAAAATTTAAGAGAAAATGTTGAATGGTGGAAGGCAGCGTTCTAAGAATTTTTACACTATTTAGAATGAAACCGGCATGTTAGAATGGAAGGGAGAAAATCGAGAAACCAATTCGATAGCAAGGGGATGGAGAAATGAAAGTTCTTTTTAACGGCCGGCTGATGGATCGGAGCGAATGTGCGGTTGATATTGAAGACAGAGGCTATCAATTCGGGGACGGCGTTTATGAAGTGATCCGCATATATAACGGAACGCTTTATACGCTTGATGAACACGTTGCCCGTTTTTTCAAAAGCGCTGCGGAAATTCGCATTGACCTGCCGTTTTCAGAGGATGAACTGAAAAGTGATCTGAAAGGGCTCATCAAGGCCAACCAGGTTCAAGACGGGGGACTCTATCTTCAGGCGACAAGGGGAACGGCTCCGAGGAAGCACCAATATCCCGCAGGACTCGATCCTCAGGTGACGGCTTATACGTTCCCGATCAAAAAACCGGTTAACGAACAGCAAAACGGCGTTTCCGTCATCACGGAAGAGGATCTGCGCTGGCTGAGGTGCGATATTAAAAGCCTGAATCTCTTATACAACGTTATGATCAAACAAAAAGCGCATGAGGCTTCCTCGTTTGAAGCGATTTTAGTTCGCGACGGACTTGTGACGGAAGGGACCTCTTCAAACGTTTATGCCGTCAAAGATCAGGTGATTTACACACATCCGGCGACAAATCTCATTTTAAACGGCATCACGCGGAGGACGCTGTTGGAGCTGATCCGAAAAAACGGCTGGCAGTATGAAGAAAAAGCGATGTCAAAAGATGAATTGATGAATGCGGATGAAGTGTTTATTTCATCGACGACAGCCGAGGTTATTCCGGTCACCGTCATCGACGGTCAGAATGTCGGAACAGGGGTGCCGGGCCCGCGTACAAAAGAAGTGCAAAAAGCCTTGGAGGAGCACATATTATCAGTAACCGCAGCATTTTCGTAAAAAAGAGCGCCGTCTCCTGTATATGGAAACGGCGCTTTTCTCATTGTTTCCTGAATCCGAACAAAATCGAAAAGAGCGGTGATATATATAGGAAAAAGACAAACGGCAAATAGTCAATGACGCTGACGCCGAGCGCACTGGACATGAACGCGCCGCTGACCCCCCACGGAATCAGGGGATTGACCAGTGTACCGCCGTCTTCAAGCGATCTTGTCAAATGTTTGCGGTCGATTTCGAGCTTATCGTAAAGCGCTTTAAAGGACTGTCCGGGTATTAAAATCGATAAATACTGCTCGCCTGTCAAAAGGTTCATGGCGATGCTTGATGATACCGTTGAAAATACAAGGCGTCCTTTTGAACGAATTCCTTTAATTACGCCTTCGAGAAGGCTCTTAATCAGCCGGGTTTTTTCCATCAGCCCGCCGAGCGCAAACGCGATCATGATCAGGGAGATCGAACCGAGCATTGATTGGAGCCCGCCGCGATTCAGAATGTTTTCGACCGCTTCGTTTCCGGCTGAAAACACCGGGCCTTTTTGCATCGCAGATAAAAATGATGAAATGCCGGCATCAGGCTGTATAAAGGCGGCAAGAACACCCGCTGACAAAATCCCCGCAGCCAGTGCAGGAATGACAGGCATGCGCCTCACCGCCATCACAATGACGACTAAAGGCGATAAAAGGGACCACGCGCTGATTCCTACGGTGTTTTCAATCCCGTTAACAATCGTTTCAATGTTTTCTGTTGATGCTGATGCGATGGTTAAAGACCGCCCCATGAAAAAGAACAGCAGAACGGTGATCAGAAGGGCGGGGATCGTCGTTCCCGTCATATGTCTGATATGCTTGAAAATCGGGATTTCGCCGACGCCGGAGGCAAAATTCGTCGTGTCTGACAACGGCGACATTTTGTCTCCGAAGCACGCGCCGCAAATCACGGCTCCTGCAACCCATGTCAGCGGAAGGCCGGCCGCTGAAGCGACGCCCATTAAAGCGACGCCGATCGTACTCACCGTCGTAAAGCTGGAACCGACGAGGGAACTGATGATCATGCAGCTGAATAAAGCGGTCAACAGCAAAAACTGCGGTTCGATCAAGTTCAGCGCGTAAACCGTAACCGTCGGAATCGCGCCGCTGTACTCCCAAACGCCGATTAAAATGCCGATAAGCGCCAGGACGATAATCGGCTGAACGCCGCTTTTAATACCGGAAACGATGCCGCTTTCGAGCTCCTTCCAGGAAAAACCCTTTAAAACGCTGACAACCCCCAAAAATCCGATACAGATCAATAAAGGCATATGCGGTTCGGCATGAAAAATAAATAAGCATATAAATATAATCGATAAGATGGCCAAAAATAAAAAAGCCGATATAGAAAACGATAAGCGTTTTTCGTTGGACAAATTATACACCTCATTACAAAAATATCATTCTTTAATCCTTTTATGCTTTTGTGCGTAAACGTATTATAACAGAAAGATAGCATGTTTATTTAAATTAAAATATTTCAAACATTTTTCACTGCCTCATTTTGAAAGCGCTGCCTTCTTTAGATATAATAAGCTAAAGGCAGCATCAACGATTGGATGGATGCCTGTACCGAACGACGAAAGGGAGGAAACAAAGGATGTCCTGCTCCGTACAAAAGCACCGCTTTTTAAACGAAGATGCGCTATTGCTTGAAAACGATTATTTGGAAGCATTACTTGTGCCCGGCTTGGGCAGCAATTTGATGTCATTGAAGTGGAAACCTGCGGGAATACATTTGTTAAAAACGCCGGAAACAAAGGGAGAATATGATGAAAATCCATGCTTGTTCGGGATTCCCATCCTTTTTCCGCCGAATCGGATCGATCACGGAAAATTTACATACGAGGGAAAAACGTATTCGCTGCCAATCAATGAAAAACCGCTGCAAAACTATTTGCACGGATTTCTTTATGATAAAAGATGGACGGTGAAAAAAGCGGAGGCAGAAGGAGAGAAGACCATCGCCCAAACGATGCTGAACGCCGATGATCATCCGGAGATCAGGCGCATATTTCCGCATTCGTTTTCGATCACGATGACCTATATATTGGAAGGTCCGGATCTCTCGATAGACGCGTCGGTTGTCAATCACGGGGAAGATCCCATGCCGCTTGGACTCGGTTACCACACTTCTTTTTGCTACCCGTTTAATAAGGAGGGGGATAAAACGCAATGCGTGTTTTCGCTTCCGGCTTCGAAAAAATGGGAATTGTCGGACCGGATGCTTCCGACGGGGGAATTCAGCGTAACGGACGAATTTACAGAAGGCAGATCGGCAGCAGGGGACCGGCTTGACGATATATTGGCAGCCGATCATGACCAAGAAGGAAACAGCACGGCCGAAATCCGCGACCGCCTGGCCGGGATCCGCGTCAGTTATGAGGGTGACAGGCATTTTAAGCATTGGGTCGTCTATAATGGGAAATCGGATCAGGAAGACTTGCTTTGTCTTGAGCCTTATACGTGGGTGACAAACGCTCCGAACCTTGATCTGCCCGCCGATGTCACCGGTTTTCGGGCTTTGGGGCCGAATGAGGAGCTGACGATGAGAAGCAAAATCACGATCGGCGGAATGTAATGTCATTCCGCCTGCATTTTAGTGAAACAGCGTTCGCCTATCAAGCGCAAACTCGGCATGGGCCGCATGCGTTCCCTGTCTCCATGTCAATTGAACGGTGATATCGCGCCCTTTTAGTTCAGCATCCTGTATTCTTTCTAAAAAGGAAACCGATTCTTCCTTTGAACCTCCGTCAGGAAACGTGCCGCCTGAATAATCGACCATCGGCGTTTCGATGTCTGAACAGAGGAAGACTTCATCGTCAAATGTAACAACCAATCTTTCCAAATACGTCTCGCGAAGAGAGGTGCGGCTGCCGGTCCAATATAAATTTCCGCTGAAACCGGGGGCGTCGCCGCTTTTTTTTATCACGGCCTGCCAATTTCCATCCCGGCTGTTTCCGATCCACTTCGGGTACTCCGCGGAGTAAAAAGCGATCAGCTTTGCGCCGGAATAGACGCAGCAAAAGACAAAGAAAACGGCCGCAGCGAACATAACGGGCCGTTTGTATTCCTGTTTCACATAACCACCGCCTAAAAAAGTTCTGCTTTATGATAAAGCAAAACGGTCAAAAATGGCAAATGTTACGGAAACGGATGAGGGTGCGGATTCAGCTCGCCGGGTGTCAGCGCCTCTTTCGTATAGCCTAGTTTCACCGGCACCGTCAGCACCCTTTCAAGTCCCGCCAAGCGGATGAGGCGGTGTCCGAACGTCATCGGCAGCATCCCCGGAATGAGCACTTTCACGCAATACAAACCGTTGCGCTTCGTGATCGGCGATGTTTGATCAACAACAATCACCTCAAGGTTCAGCCGGCGGAATATGTCAAGGAATTCCTCAAGATCCTCTTTGATATCGCGGTTTTTGGCCACTTGGTTAAATGCTTCTTGAAAGGTTTGCGGCCTCTGATGCTGATCCAGCAAAAAACGGAGGCGTTCCTCGGCTTCGGGTAAACCGTACAGCATGCTGTGTTCTTCCATGTTCTGAACTAAAAAAGGGTCCTGCAGCATCTCCTCATATTTGCCCCTTTCGGCTTCAAGCTGCGAATCGTACTTCAGCATCATTCCCGCCAGTTCATGAAGCGCGCTTTTGACGGCTTTTACAGGATTGGGATGTGCGCCAGCCGTGCAAAGAAGATTCAAACCCTCCCTCTTTCTGTTTTTGGCAACCGCCCAAATGCTTGGAATGCCGTGCTCCATCGTCGAATTATAGACATGAAGATCGTATCCGGCCACTGCCCGCACCCGTTCAGCCATGACTCTCAATTCCGTATCTTCACACGAGCGAAGGTCGATCTCACGGAGAGGGAGCCTTGCATACCATGTCAGCAAAAAGGAATCCCGTTCAACGACTTCCAATATGGCATGGAAAATCGCTTCTTCAAGCGTACCGCCCATTGAACATCCGTTTGACGTTTCATAAACGAAGCTGTCGTCCCTGCCGAGACTGTAATAGGCGAGCGACTCCGGAACCAAAATCGGCCGCTTCTCTGAAAATGAATAGCCCCATACCCAATGGAGCGGCCGGTCTTGATCAAATGGCCTGAAGGGGAAATCAGGCTGTTCATATTGCCCTTCATCATGCAGACCGGTCTTTCTCGGATCAAGCGCCTGATCCTTTACATTGCGGTAGCAATCAAACGTCATCGTCCGCTTGCCGCGCGGTTTAATTCCCGAATATCGCTCCAAGCCTTCTAATACCGCAGTTAATTCGCTCTCCTCATAAGAATGTGTCCGCCCTCCGACGCCTTCATTTCCGATCCATAACGGCATGTTGACAATCATATCGGCAAACGGCAAAATGGCGTCATACATTTTGCCGTTGAAGATCCCTGTTCGAGAATCGAGAAATTCGGCTCTCAGCGCGTCCTTTAAATCCTCAGCCGGGCGCGAACGATAGTTGTCCGGATCCGGTTTGGGGGACGGCTGAAGCGAGATGCGGGCATTTTCCGCCGTATCGTCTGGACAGCTTCCGCAGACTTCGCACAGCGGTTCAGGCATGTAAAAGTGGGAGGTCGATTCAAGCGTTAGTAAATTGATCAGCCGTATCTTTTGTTCCAAACCGTCCGGACCGTGTTCCATAAAGGTCTTGATCTCTGTACAGATTAAGCGGGCGATGTGCCGGCATCCTGCTCTGGATGCCCACGGGTTGCGGCGAAAGTCTGTGATAATCTGTTCCATCACCCGCATTTCGTTGCTGTCCGGGCCGGCTATGAACCGTCTCATATCGGCACATGCCGCACAGCCGGAACCTCCTGGATAAACGAGAGGGCCGATGATGCCTTCACCGAATGAAATAAAGCCGCGAAGCCACGGAATGCCGGCCGGCCTTAAGATTTCCTCGGCCTCGCGATATAACGACGGGCGCCAGGTATCATGCACGACAAGAACGAGCCGGGTCTCTTCCGGCACCCCGGCCTCAAAATCCGGCTGGCAGTGTACTTCATATTCCCCGGACAGCCGATCTGACACATCCTCTGCAATCATTCCTTCGCCCACAATCAAAATGGTGTGTTCCATCAGACCTCCTCCTTTTTTACCCGGACAGCAAAAACGCCTGCGAGTGCTTTTTTGAAAAAAGGCTCTATCGGCAAATCGTAAACCGTCAGCTGTAAACCGTTCTGTCCGATAGTGTGCATGGCCGAATGCAGCGTTTTCTGCAAACCTTCATAAACAGGGATGTCGAAGTTCTTCTTGGCTTCTGTTAACATGGCAGCGTCTTCTTCGAGCGGCTGTGTGTCTGTAAGCGCCCGTTCGAGTGCTTTTGTGAGCGCCAGCGTGATGTTTAATCCGGCGCTGTGGTACCAGCGGCCTCCTGTGTTTGCCCATGCAACGGGAAAGCCTGAGATGTCCTGCCCCAAGCCGACCAGCGGTTCATCGTGGATGAGGGACAGCGCGTTGAAATAAAATTCGGCGCGACTATCCTTGACGGCGTTTAAGGATAAAGGAGCGACCGTTTCTTTTCCGGATATTCGGCGCATCTTCAGCTCGTGATCAAGCCATTTCTGCAATCCCCTCAACACGCCTTCGGCTACCGTTTCTCCCGTCCCGACGCCTAGAAAGCCGTCTTCACGGATATAGAAGTCCGCCAGCTTCGCCCCGTACATTTCAATGCCGGTAAGTCCGGCTTCCCGGCGCGCTTCCTCATGCGTAAAACCGGCGCAAACCGTCCCGGCCAAAAGCTCGGCAGGTCCTTCCGACAGCGGGTTTGCGACTTGAACAAAGCATTGTGACAGCGGAAGCTGCTTTAAGTGTTTTTCCTCCCACAGATGAAAAATCCCCGACGTTGCCGATGTCAGCTGATTGAACAATTGAAACAGCCGTCCTTTTTCTTGCGGCTCGTTACTACATTCCCTGACCCTTTCTTCAAGGTCTTGAACCTTTTCGGCCGCGGCGCCGGCGGGTCTGACGAGAGGATGAGGGAGAAACGGGTGCCAAGAGCCCTCAAGCGTCGCAAAATCGAGAACGTAACATTGATTGCGCTTCGTTAAAGAAGCGAGTCCGGCAACCGTTTTAAACAATTCAAACGCAATTACATTCGCCAATATCTCTTTTCCTTCGGTCGAAAAGGGGTCAAGCATGCGGTCTTCATGAAGCGCTGATCGGTGTATCCGCCGCCATGCCGATGCAAAGCATCCATCATCATCCTCATGCACAAAAGGCCCCGCAAGCCCGACCTGTTTTAAACATACCGCCGGAAAAAAAGGTTTCTTTTCTTGCCTGCAAACGGTTTGAAGCGCAATAAACTCCTGTGGATCGTCGATTTCTGCAGCATACGATATCCAATCCGCCGAACGCACGGCTTCCCGCCAATGTAGTCCACCTGTCAGGTCGACTACATCGCCGCCCGTTTTGCTTGCATGCTCTTTGAGCTCCTCTATAGCGGCTTGATGATCAGGACATTCCTCTGTAAAGAGAACGTATATGTTGGCGAAACCGGAATCAGACAATGATCTGACCAATGAAGCGAGAAAAGAGCCCGAGCCCAGCGCCAATATGCCTGCTTTGCGGCACAATTGGAAGCGGTAAGCGCCGGAATCCTCGAAGCTTTCGATAAATTCGATTTGTGAAGCAAACGTTTGTAGGACGTACCCATCTAATTGATGAGGTTGATCCCGGCTGACATCCCGGACAAATCCGTTGGCGCACAGCGTGCTTCCGATTTCAAACACCCTGTCACGGTATGGGGCCGATAGTTCATTCGTCAATTCTTCCAATGTGTGTTCACCGTTGAACATCGGCAGCAATTTGTCGATCCACTGATAGATTGAAGCGCCCTTCATGCGAAACGATCCGGCATTGTTTCTGATATACACGCCGCCCGCCGGATCCGGTAGAAAACATGTATCTTGTTTCACTTTCAGGCGGGCGGAAGCGGTCAGATTTGTCATGTTGCTCCTCCTTATGATGATCTGAAAACAAGGCATACCATTATATGTAATTTTGTTCGTCCATTATGATAAAGGAACCCCTGCGGCATATCGGCAGGGGCAGTCTCCTTCTAATACATGCCACCGTGCCAGCAGCTTCCGCAGCAATGACCGGCGCAGCTCCAACAGCTCGCACAGCTCCAGCAGCTTGAACAGCTCGCACAGCTCCAGCAGCTTGAACAGCTCCAGCAGCTTGAACAGCTCCAACAGCTTGAACAGCTCCAGCAGCTCGAACAACTCCAACAGCTCGCACAGCTTCCGCAGCTCCAGCAACTCGCACAGCTTCCGTGACTCCAGCAGCTTGCACAGTGTTTCGCATTCATATTCTCATGGTGACGTCCAGGATCCAAGGCCGTCATCCCATCCACATGGAAATGATCCATTCCCAATGATTGCAGTTCGTCATGAAAATGTTGCATTGATATAATCCTCCCCATATTAAAAACAGTTTTTCAAAAACATCAGAACACAAAAAAACTAGAAAATGAACGAAATACCCCGGGCACTTTCAAGATCAAACTATGAGACTTGTTAGGTGATTGTTACTGATGTGAAAGCCTATTTTCCTTGATTTGGATTTGGCCGTAGGGCCGCTAAAGATCATGGACAAGAGGACTCCGGTCCGGCGAAGATACAGGGTAGTGTCGGGTGCTCCAAAAGGAAAGGTTCGGGGGGTCTTGTGTAATATGAGGAATGAATAGATTTAATAGTCTCGGAACATACTGGGAGAGTGGGGAGTTTTTCTGCAGTAAATGCCGTCATTAAATCGGGTGTTGATCGCAGTCGTTTTGGGAGGTCGGATTGATAAAAATGAAGATTTTAAGAGAAAGAGGCCGGAAAAACATCCGGCCTCTCTTACTTCACGATCAGCACCGGGATTTCCGACTTGGCGGTAATCTTATCGCTGACGCTTCCGAACAGCAGTTTTTTTAAGCGGTTTTGGTCGCGGCTTCCCGTGATGACGAGATCGGCGCCGATGTGTTCGGCGTGTTTGAGAACGGCATTTGCCGGGTCGCCTTCCAAAATTTCGATTTCCGCGTCAAGCTGATGCTCGTTTAAGATGATTTTTGCCGCTGCGATCGCTTCTTCGGCACTGTCCTCATAAATGACGGGTTCTCCGGCAACGTCTGAATCATGCGGGACAGGGGGAACGCTTGGAATGCCGCCGTAAATGTAAGCCGTGCCTGCGGCCGGCCTTTGTTCGTTTACCATGGTTTGCCTCGGTTCATGGACGTGAGCGACCGTCAGTTCGGCGCCGAGCCTTTTGGAGAGGTCGATCGCTTTTTTAAGCGCTTTTTTACTATCGTTTTTTCCGTCGAACGCGACAATGATCCGGTCAGCCTTGAACACATTGATCATTCCTTTCCAGAATGGATTTACTTACATTTACCCGCTTTCTCAAAAATCTAACGAAATTGCGGGAATATGAATCGAAAGTCTTCCGATTGATGAAAAATCAAATTGACAAATAAAAGGCCGTGCTATAAGATGGAAAATATTAATAAGAATGGAGGGTAACGTCATGATCAGGAAAATCAATGCATCACATAACGGACAACTGAATCGCAGCGTGACGGCTCTATACCTTCCGACTCTTGATTGACTTTTTCCATTTAAACAATAGAGGAAAGGCGCATGTCACGTTCATCTTTCGTACATGCGCCTTTTTTATGTCAAAAAGGCATGCTGCATAACCGGCGTGTCTTTTTTTTCAGAGAAAAAACATTCCGTCTTCCGATCCGGAGCGCGAGTGTTTTTCTATATAGATGAAAAGCCGGCCGAAACAGCCGGGTTTTCGAATATTTCAAAAGGAGGAATGGGTTATGCCACATGTTAGACGCGAGATCAATGACTGTAAGGAAAAGCTTGAAGGCGGCTAAAAAAGGAGTGGATATCAATGTTTTCTGTATTATGGAAGCTCGGCTGGTTTTTTAAAAACGCATGGCGGCGCTATACGATCGCGATCGTCCTGTTGTTAATCGTAAATGTACTTGAGATGTTTCCGCCGAAACTGCTCGGAAACGCGATTGACGATATGCAGTCAGGCGCTTTTTCGCCGATGCGGATGTTCGGTTATATCGGTTTATTGATCGGGCTCTCGCTCGTTGTTTACACGCTCTCATACAACTGGATGTATCAGCTGTTCGGCGGGGCGAATCTGATCGAAAAAATCCTCCGGTCAAAGCTGATGGGGCATTTGTTAAAGATGACGCCCCCGTTTTACGAAAAGAACCGAACAGGGGATTTGATGGCGAGGGCGACAAACGATTTAAAAGCGATTTCGATGACGGCGGGTTTCGGAATATTGACGCTTGTGGACTCAACCATGTTTATGCTGACGATTCTGTTTACGATGGGATTTTTGATCAGCTGGAAGCTGACGCTTGCATCGATCATTCCCCTTCCGTTGATGGCTGCGGCGATCAGTATATACGGAGGAAAAATTCATCAGCGTTTTACAGAGGCGCAGAAAGCGTTTGGCGATCTAAATGATCAGGTGCTTGAATCCGTATCAGGTGTACGGGTGATCAGGGCATATGTTCAGGAGAAAAACGATGTCAGGCGGTTTAACAGCATGACGGCCGATGTTTATCAAAAAAACATGAAAGTCGCGCTGATCGATTCGCTGTTCGAGCCGACGGTGAAGCTGCTTGTCGGAATCAGCTATTTAATCGGTTTGGGGTATGGGGCTTACCTTGTATTCCGCAACCAGCTTACGCTCGGGGAGCTCGTCTCCTTCAACGTATACTTGGGGATGCTGATCTGGCCGATGTTCGCGATTGGCGAGCTGATCAATATTATGCAGAGAGGGAATGCATCGCTCGACAGGGTAAATGAAACGCTTCGCTATCAGCCTGATGTGAAAGAAGCACCGCATCCTGAAACTGCAGAACCCGGAGATATCGTCTTTGACAAGGTCAGTTTTACGTACCCACGCTCAAGCTCGCGCAATCTTTCGGGGATTTCATTCACGGTTTTAAAGGGACAGACCGTTGGAATCGTAGGGAAGACGGGGAGCGGAAAAACGACATTGATCAAACAGCTTTTGCGACAGTATCCGGAAGGGGAGGGGACGATCAGCATTTCCGGTGTGCCGATCGGGCGTCTGCCGCTTGATGAGCTGTACAGCTGGATCGGATACGTGCCCCAGGATCATGTGCTGTTTTCAAAAACGGTAAAAGAGAACATTTTATTCGGCGGATTACGGGCAAAAGAACAGGAGGTAGAGGACGTGATTCGGGCCGCCCATTTGGAAAAGGATATTGAGCTTTTATCCGAGGGGCTTGAAACGATGGTCGGCGAGAAGGGAGTGGCATTATCAGGCGGACAAAAGCAGCGGATTTCGATTGCGAGAGCGTTGATCGCCAACCCCCATATTTTAATTTTGGACGATTCGCTGTCAGCGGTGGATGCGAAAACGGAAGCGGCGATTATCGAAAACATCCGCCAGAATCGGAAAGGAAAAACAACCATTATTACCTCGCACCGTATGTCAGCGGTCGAGCATGCCGATTTCATCCTTGTCCTGGAGGGCGGCAAAATCTTAGAGCGGGGAACGCATGAAGAGCTGATCGAAGGGAAAGGTTGGTATTTTGAGCAGTATGAAGCACAGAAGCTGCCTTCAGGGGAAGAAGGGGGGACTGTGGCATGAAGACCGGAAAACGGCTTTTTCAATATGCACTTTCTTATAAACGCATTTTGATCTGCGCCCTCTTGATGCTCGCGGTGGCCGTCGCAGCCGAACTGACAGGGCCGATGATCGGAAAAAAAATGATTGACGACCATATTTTAGGGATTGAAAAACCGTGGTATGAAGTCTCGGAAAAGAGCGAGTATACAGTTTCCTATAAAGGAAAGGAATACGTCAGGGAGGACAGAGCAGATTCAACGCTTAACAAGCGGAAGGAAGTCCGCGTTTTCCAAGTCGGCATGGCATATTATTTCGTAGATGAGGCCGTTCCTTTTGATGGAAAAAGGACGGCAGAGGACGGAGCATTGCGAATCACGGGTGGAGGACAGACTGAATCCTTTCCGGCCGTCCGGCTGTCGGCGTCTGAAGTTTTCTCGTTTTATGAACCTGAAATCAAAGGGCTTTTATCGCTCGTATTGCTGTACCTCGGACTTCTCATCGTCTCGATCTTTTTTCATTACGGGCAATTCTATCTTTTGCAGATGAGCGCCAACCGCATTATTCAGAAGATGCGCCAGGATGTTTTTGCCAACATTCAAAGGCTGCCTGTACGCTATTTTGACAATTTGCCGGCCGGCAAGATTGTCGCGCGGGTAACGAATGATACGGAAGCGATCCGCGACCTGTACGTTACCGTCCTGTCGACGTTTGTGACCAACATGATATATCTGGCCGGGATTTTTGCAGCCTTGTTCATGCTTGATGCCCGACTTGCGGCCCCCTGCCTGATCATATTGCCGCTGATTGCGGTTTGGGCGGCCTTCTACCGCAAATTTGCGTCAGGCTTCAATCATAAACTCAGATCGATCAACAGCGAGATTAACGCCAACATGAATGAGGCGATTCAAGGAATGCCGATCATTCAGGCATTCCGCCGCCAAAAGGACATCATGCGCGAATTTGAAGAATTAAACGACAGCCACTTTCGTTATCAAAACAAAATGCTCAATTTGAATTCGCTGATGTCGCATAACCTTGTCGGCGTTCTGCAAAAAGTCATGATCGCTGTTTTAATCTGGTACTTCGGAGGAGCTGCGCTCAATGCAGAAGGGATGATTTCGATCGGCGTTCTTTATGCATTTGTCGATTACGTGACCCGGCTGTTTGAGCCGATTACCGGGATCGTCAACCAATTTCCGAAGCTTGAGCTTGCAAGGGTATCATCTGAGCGTGTATTCCGGCTTTTGGATGAACCGGGTGTCGATGTTGGAGAAACGAGCGGAGACAGCGTGAAAGGGCATGTTGTGTTCGAGGATGTCTCATTTCGGTACGGCGATGACGGTGAATATGTATTAAAAAACATTTCGTTCGAGGCGAAACAGGGTGAAACCGTTGCCTTGGTCGGTCATACGGGATCAGGCAAAAGCTCGATTATGAACGTTCTTTTCCGCTTTTACGATATCCAAAAAGGCGATGTCAAAATCGATGGAACAAGCATTTATGATCGGCCGCGGCAGGACATCAGACAGCATATGGGCATCGTGCTTCAGGACCCCTACCTGTTTGCCGGTACGATTGCTTCGAATGTCAGCCTTGAGAATGAAGAGATCACAAAAGAGCAGATTGAAGCCGCATTAATGCATGTAGGGGCTGACAAACTGCTTGCCCATTTGCCTGAAGGCTTTGACGAGCCGGTTATTGAAAAAGGCAGCACCCTCTCCTCGGGGGAGAGGCAGCTCATTTCATTTGCAAGGGCGCTCGCCTTTGATCCGGCCATTCTCGTGCTGGACGAGGCAACGGCCAATATCGATACCGAAACAGAAGCCGTGATCCAAAAGGCGCTTGACGTTGTCAAAAAAGGGCGCACGACCTTTATCATCGCCCACAGGCTGTCAACCATCAAAAACGCTGATCAAATTCTTGTGCTTGATAAAGGGCAAATCATCGAAAAGGGCAATCATGAGGAGCTCATGAAACAAAAAGGGCAATATTATCAAATGTATGAGCTCCAAAAAGGCCGGGGAACGCTTGTGGGGTGAGCCCCGGCGTTCAATAAGCCAGTCCGGCCCGTGCGCGGATAAACCGGCCGCTTTCAAGTTGCGTGTAAAGAAAGTGGGCGGTGTCGCCGGTTGTAATCTCTTTTCCATTGATCGGCAAGAAATCACGCTCAACCCGGTACCTTTCACTTGCCGGACCATCGGGAAGATAGGTCGGGCAGACGATTGTCCAGTCCAGATCTGTTTTCACGAGGCGCTCATACACGTCGGCATGCTCTTTTGCCGCACGAGTTGAGCGCCTTTTTGATTCATCTGATTCAAAGCGGTAAAGTGACGGATGTTGCCTCGAATTTAAAATTCCGGCGGTTCCGATTGTGATCAGCCTTTTTTTGTTTTGTTCATTCATGGCGCGTATAATGTTTTGGGTGGAGACGGTCAATGTATCGTCTCCATCTGTATTTAAACAGCTGACAACGATGTCGGCTTCTCTTATTAAAGCTTGAACGTCATCCGGGTTTCTTGCGTTTCCCGAAAGCGTCCGGCAGCATGTATTCGGCAGATTTGGATGCTCTGAGCGGACAAGAGCGTAGACGGAATGTCTGCCGTCTTCTGCAAGCCGATTTAGAAAAGCTCGTCCGACACGGCCTGTACCTCCAAAAAGCGCAATCTTCATGACGTATCCCTCCCATTTGGTCTATCATACGTCAGATCGGCCGAAAGAAAAAGTCCAAGGAAAGCGATAAGCCGCATAAAACGGCCGAATATTGACGACATATTCGTGCAAGAGGGAAATCCCGACAAATTGAAGCAGTTCCCAGTTTATGCTTGCGACAAGCTGCATGCCGACTCCTCCTTTCTATCAGCATATGAAAACCAGAGAAGACGGGTGCGGGATTTTCCCATGCAAAAAGAAGGTGCAATAGTGCACCTTCTGCTTTAGCCATGATATGAAGTTGATGATTATTGTTGTCCGCCCATAGAAGCTTGAGCTTGAGCAACGAGACGTTTTGTAATTTCTCCGCCGACGGAACCGTTTGCGCGTGAAGTTGTTTCAGCGCCAAGGTTTACGCCGAACTCGGAAGCGATTTCGTTTTTCATTTGATCGATCGCTTGAGCGGCTCCGGGTACAAGCAGCTGATTTGAAGAATTTTGGTTAGCCATTCTTTTCAAACTCCTTTATCAATTAGTGTGGTTGGGCCGGCTGGATTTGCACCAGCTTGCGGCTGAAAGCCGCTGCCTCTCTGGCTGAGCCCAATGCTGCCTTGTACTACGTATTATGATGGATTGGAGCGAAATCCATGCATAAATCAATCTGGTAAATGTTGAAAGGTGAAATTTAAGCGGAAGGGGAAAGCTAAGGGAAAAAGCAAGGAGGATGCCACATGTGTCCTGTGTGCAATGGAATGCTGGCCGAGGCAAGGATTTGCCCGAGGTGCGGCAGCGAAATGGCCGATGCCGGGAGAGTGACCGATTTTTACGGCCCTTACAGCCCGTATATGGAGTTTGATTCTTTTATGCGGAAAGAAACGAGCTGTATTCATTTATATACATGCCAAGACTGTTCTTACGATGAAAGGGTTGAAATTGAATTGACCGAAGGATAGCGGGTGCTAAGCTTCGGTCAACTTTATTTCCTGTCCGTCATCCTTCAGAGCGGATGCGGAGCTCTGTTTCTTTATCAAAGAAGTGCGATTTATTCATGTCAAAAGCAAGAGCAAGCGTATCGCCTGCCTGGACGTCGGTCCGCGAATCGACCCTTGCGATGAACGGCTGGCCGCCGGCCTGGGAGTAAAGCATTGTTTCGGCGCCCATCAGTTCAGCAACTTCAATAGCTGCATCGATTTTTGACTCCTTCGAGGCTTCGATGAAGACTGGCTCGTCATGAATGTCCTCAGGCCTGATGCCCATGATGATTTCTTTTCCGACGTAGCCTTTCGCGCGCAAAATTTTCATTTTCCCTTCAGGAACAAGAACGGAAACATCGCCGAATGTAAAGGTTTTTTCCGTGAGCTTGCCGGTGAAAAAGTTCATTGCCGGAGAGCCGATAAAACCGCCGACAAACACGTTTTCCGGGTTTTCATAGACCTCTTTCGGAGCGCCGACCTGCTGGATGACGCCGTCTTTCATGACAACGAGCCTCGTCGCCATCGTCATCGCCTCTGTCTGGTCATGCGTGACATAGATCGTCGTCGTTTGCAGGCGCTGGTGGAGCTTGGTGATTTCTGCGCGCATCTGAACCCGCAGTTTGGCGTCAAGGTTTGATAAAGGCTCATCCATCAAAAACACTTTGGCGTCGCGGACGATGGCGCGTCCCAATGCGACCCGCTGGCGCTGGCCTCCGGAAAGCGCCTTCGGCTTTCTGTCCAAATACTGTTCAAGGCCTAAAATTTTGGCGGCTTCATGAACCCGTCGCTTGATTTCATCCTTCGGAAATTTTCTAAGTTTTAAGCCGAACGCCATATTGTCATAGACGTTCATATGCGGATAGAGCGCATAATTCTGGAACACCATCGCGATGTCGCGGTCCTTCGGAGCGACATCATTCATCCGCTTTCCGTCGATGGTGAATTCGCCTTCCGTAATTTCTTCAAGGCCGGCAATCATTCTGAGCGTTGTCGATTTTCCGCAGCCTGAAGGTCCGACAAACACGATAAATTCTTTGTCTTCTATATGAAGATTAAAATTGTCCACAGCTGTCACTTTATTGTCGTACACTTTGTAAATCCGGTCCAGCACAAGCTCTGCCATGTTTCTCCCCCTTTTTATGTAAGCGCTTTTATTTGTTTTCAGTTTATAAAATTGAATCATTCGTGTAAATGGACATGATGCACAATTTGGATTCGTGCACTTTGCTGTTTAGCGTGCCAATGCATTCATGATCATGTAGACGGCGCAAGCTTCTTCAAACTGTCTGATATCGATTGCCGTTTTGTCGATAAATCTGTCGATTCTGTACTGCAGGCTGTTTCGGTGGATAAACAGCCGCTTCGCCGTCAGGGAGGCATTCAGGTTGCACTTCATATACGTCTTGATGGTCTGCGCTGTCTCAGAGTCTGACAGCGCGTCTTTAACCAGATCCGAAAACGCCCCCGTCTTGATTTTCCCCGGCTTTGCCGTCATAAAAGACGGAAGGAACTGATAAAAAGAGGAGACGCTGCCGTGATCGTGATTCGCCAGAATATGCTGAAACATCTGTTTCTCAAAGCCGATTTTTTCCCGAAGCGAAGCGTTGATGTGATGAAGCTGGCCGCTGAAAAAGACGGGATTTGCCAAAAAATCGCTTGTCAGCGCGTCCGCAAGCTCTGTGAGCTGCTGTTTGGAAAGGGACGGTGACGGATCTTCATGAATGATCAAGGCTTCATGAAGGCTGTACCACACCACGAGAGGGCGTTCGAAAAATCCGCTGACCGCTTCCTTTATAGCGTATCTTTCTTCGGGGGAATGTTTCATTTTGAAAAAATGCCCTTGGACGAACTGAGCGTTTTGCGGGTTTTCCAACGGGGCATTTTCGAAAAAATACCGGTGCCATTCTTTCTCACGGGGCGTCAATTCCGATGGATGCGGTTCATAAAAAGGCCGGAACAAAGCGAAAAGCAGCCGTTTTTCCCGATCGGTAACCGCCTCTTTCAAGACGCCGAATGTCTCTCCGTCGTCCGTTTGAAACCAGAGTGCTTGATGTTTTGGAACCGATCCGGAAGCGACCAGCCGTTCCCCGTACAAAGCTTTTAATTTTTCCAGCATTTGAAAAACTTCCTTTTCTGTTTACTCGTAAATATGGAAGAGCATTAACTCATGAATTTCGCTTTTAAGCGATGGTTCATCATCGTGCGGCGGATAGACGCTTCCCCATTCGATTTCCCCTGATTGATGATAAATCCCTTCATAATGCGTTCCTTTATGGTAAAACGAGATTTTCCAGCCGGGCAGTTTTTCTTTTTTAAACAACGGTTTCCATTGAAAGTGAGAAATCATAAAGTGCCACGCTCCTTCATCGATTTCAAAACGATCCGCCGAACCAAGCTGCTAACTAGACGTTTGATTTGTTATCATTGTATCTTATTCACAGGAAAGATCATAGGGCTCTTTTCATAGAAAAATGCCGCGAAGAGTCGTGTTCTCCGCGGCTTAAGAGTTTTGCCACAGCTTCTCGGGAAAAAGGATCGATTGCTCGGTTAAGTAAGAAGCGTATTCAAAATTCATTCTTTTCGTCAGCCGGCTGACGGATGTTAAACCGGGATGGGCGAAGATTGCCCGCCCGGGCCGGGAGTTGGCTTCAAACATCCAGACGTTTTTCGATTCGTCCATTCCAAGATCAAAACCGATTTCCCCGATAAAGCCTTCCGTTTTTTCATCGATTACACTGCTGATCAATAGGGCCGTTTTTGTCAGCTTTTGCAGAATATGAAGCCGTTCTTTCGGATCATCATAGATTTGGGCTAGCGTTTTCACGACGCCGCCCTTTGACATATGGGTTGTAATCCCGCCCCTTTCCGCGATTTTGACGGCGATCGCCGTAACCGTCCATGTGCCTTTTCTGTTTTTGTTCGTATGGACTCTGAAATCGGCCGGGTGGCCGTCAATCCTGATCAGTTCAATTCCCTGCTGTGCGATATACGGGATTTCTTCTTTTCGCTTTTGTATGTCATTCAAAAATAGGTCCGCAGATGAATAAGATTTGTCACCCTCCGCATGCCTGGCAAGGAGCCCGTTTTCCCCTTGTCTGGATAGCTGGAAAATTCCGTTTCCAAGGCTGCCGTTGGCCGGTTTCACATAGACCGTGCCGTATTGGGCGACCATGTCGTCGAGTTTTTTTGCCGACGGCGCAAGAACCGAGTACGGAAGGAGCGGTTCCGTTCTTTCGTCTTCCCGCAAGGATTCGTATATGTCCCATTTGTTAAAGAAGCCGGGATTGAACCACGGAATGCGGTACTCGTTCATCAGCCGGGCTTTCGTTTCCTGCAAGGCGTCTTCATCCTCAGATTGCCTATTCGGCAATCTGTCATATACGACATTTGGGAGGGGAACGATCACTTCCTGCCAGCCATTTTCCCGAAAAATAAGGCCGCGCACCGTTCCGTCCTCCCACTGAATCTGGTGGGCGCCGAACATGTAGCAGTAGCCTCCGGCCGGAAGATCCATCGTCAAAAGCTTTGAAAAAAACAAAGAGCGCCCCCTGACCGGCGCAAGTTCCGACTTTGTGAAGCCGGCGGTGAAAATGCCGATTAAAGGGCCGATATAGACGGTGCTGTCGTGAAACAGCAATGCCGCTTTTCCGCGGTATGGAATCCGTAAATTTTTATACAGGTTTTCAGAAAGCAAAACGGTTTGCTTCAAGTCGCTCTCAAAGGAAACATGACACCTTTCAACAGTCGTTCCGAAAGCGGCGTACAACAGGCCTTCCTGTTTGTAAGAAGCCGGAAGCAGCATCATGTTTTCGCTGTTTTGGTGAATCCCGACCGTCAGCGTTTTAGCGTTCATTTCCTTCCAACTCCTTTCTTGTCCCGCGATGCCGCCAAAAAGGAGCAATATTCGAGGGGCCCGTTGTATAAAAGTTCCCTGTTTTCAGGAGAATGCTGTAAAAACGCTTTTTTCCCCGGCTTTGAATTGACGTCGAGGAGCCAGACCTTCCCGTCTTTCGTCAAACAAATATCAAGGCCGAGCTCGAACAATGGGCCGTGCCCTGATTCGAGCGCATGGGGGACGGCGTTTGCGATCGTATCTAAATCGTCGAGAAGGACGGCCTGCCGTTTTTTCGGAACACTTGACAGCCAGCTGTCAAAGCTTACGGATTCGGAATCTCCGGCCAAGTTGGTGAGCAGTCCGTGCTGATAGCTTCGTCTCACCGTTTTTCCGACGGTCTCCCATTCGCCGGAGCCGTTTTTCTGCAATAACAGCCTGATGTCGCACGGATACCCGTCTTTATCTTGGATGTCGAGAAACGTTTGCAAAAGGTAGCGGTGCTGAAGGACTTTTTTGCACCATGTTTCAAAAGAAGCCTGTTTTGAAAATGATTTGATTTGCTTATGCTTTCCGACCTGGTAGGCGGCTTTCACCGTTTTCCCGGAAAGCTCAAGGTGAATGATTCCCCGGCCTCCGGAGCCGTATGCCGGCTTCAAGATGCACGATTTCTCTTTCGCCAGCCGCCGAAGGACGGCCTGCGCGCTTGCGGCGAGCGATGTCGGCGGCAGGTAAGCCTGAAGGACAGGGTCCGCTTTCAACGCATTGTAGACCGTCCATTTTTCGGGAAGTCCGAGTCCGAGAAATTCTGTTTTCGGGTATTTTTTCAGCCATTCCACGATCGGCTTCGCTTTTTTCGACTGCTGGTTTCTGCCGTAGAAACAGCGGTCATAGATCAGCTCGGGGATTTCGCGTTCAACCTCGTTCCACTGTCCCGATTTCGGGTGGTAGGTCAATGCTTTCACAAGCATGGATCCCGGGGAAATATCCAAAGGAGTAAACCGGATAAAACCGATTCCGTAATCTGAAGCCTTTTTCGCCAATTCTTCGGCATAGGCTTTTTCATGCTGATGGGACAGCGACATAAATCCAAGCGTCATCATGCTTATTCCTCCTTGTTAAAAACCCTCCTGTACATGAACTCCTGTATCATGATTCGCATTCCATGGTTCGGGCTCTGCCACTCGCGAACAGAAGCTTTTCAAAAATATCCACCTGACCCATTCTATTTTTGTCGCGCCCGTATCATTCCCGAATTTGCCCGTCTTTTGTTCAGCTACTATAATAACGATATGCATAGATGGCCGTTGAGAAATGCAGTCTATGTAACAAGTCAGGTGAAACGGAAGGCAGTGGAAAGAATGAATGTTGTCGGTACTTTTATTTTCATGATCGTCATCGGCGCTCTGATCGGAGCTGTGACGAATCATTTTGCGATTCAAATGCTTTTTCGCCCTTATAAGGCGCATTACATATTCGGGAAGAGGATCCCTTTTACTCCCGGATTGATTCCGAAGCGGCGCGACGAATTGGCGAGGCAGATGGGACAAATGGTCGTCAACCATCTGCTGACAACCGAAGGAATCAAAAAAAAGCTGGCCTCTGACGCAGTCCAGAAACAGGCGGTACAGCTGGGCGAACGGCTGATTTCAGCTGCAAGCGAATCACAGATGACCGTTGCAGAAGCGCTTGAAGCGATCGGGGTGACCAATGCAGCTCAGAAAGCGGATCAATTTGTAAACAAATGGACGGATGAAAAGCTATCCGCTTATTTGGCGACATATAAAAACGAACCATTGAAAGACCTGATCCCAAAAGAAGCCCAGGACAAGCTGAGCGAAAAACTCCCGATGGTGTCAGACTATATTTTAGAGCGGGCTGTCAGCTACTTTGAAAGCGAAGCAGGAAAAAGCCGGCTTGGCAATATGATTGACGATTTTCTGAAGGAGCGCGGCATGATCGGCAGCATGGTGCAGATGTTTTTAGGAAACAGCAGCCTCGTTGACCGCGTCCGGCCGGAGATCCTGAAGTTTTTGAAAAACGATGAAACCGCCCGGCTTTTAACAGATCTGCTGCAAAACGAATGGGACAAGCTGAAAGAGTACTCGTTTAAAGAAGCCGATGAAAAATGGAACCTGGAAAACCTCATCATGAATGTGAAGAAAAAGATCATGACAAGGTTTTCCCTCGCGCCATTTTTCGAAAGAACAACGGGGTCGTACGTCTCCATGTTTGAAACGGATGCAGCAAAGCGCCTGCCGGAGGTGACCGGCCGTTTGCTTGACGCGGCGTGCCGCCATCTTGATGACGTGCTGAAACAGCTTCGTCTCGAAGACATCGTTAAGGAGCAGGTCGACAACTTTCCGGTTGAACGGCTGGAAGAAATGGTTCTGTCGATTTCCAAGCGCGAATTTAAAATGATTACGTATTTGGGCGGGCTGCTCGGCGGAATCATCGGGGCGATTCAAGCCGTTTTTGTCATTCTGTTTTAAAGATGGAAACGGAATTGAAAGTATAACTGTGAAAAACGCTCCATAGTCTGTTATAGTGGAGTGGTGCCATATCCATAAGAATGCGGCAGGAAAGGAGCGTATGAAACATGACGGTCAATTTATACGACTCGGCTTACGATTTGGAAAAAGCCTTGCGCCAAAGCGATGAATACTCTCAATTGAAGGGCCTTTACGATGATGTAAATGCTGATCCTTCGGCAAAAAGGATGTTTGACAATTTTCGCGATATCCAGCTAAGACTTCAGCAAAAACAGATGAATGGTGAAATGATCTCCCAGGAAGAAGTTGAACAAGCGCAAAAATCTGTGGCACTTGTTCAGCAACACGAGAAAATTTCAAAGCTGATGGATGCAGAACAGCGGATGAGCATGCTGATTGCCGAATTAAACAAAATCATCATGAAACCGCTCGAAGAGCTTTACGGACATCCTGAAAGCTGATCAAAACCCCCGCTTTCCATTGAAAAGCGGGGGTTTTTTTATGTGCAGCCGATCCAGCCCGCCGGACTATACTTAATTAAGTAAACAAATAACTTCATTAATTTTTAAAAAAGACTTGTCAATTGATGAAATTGCTGAGATAATACAATGTGTAAGTGCTTACATTTTGCCGGGATACGATCATGAGCATATACGACTAAGCGGCAAAAGCTAAGGGGTACAGAGAATAAGCGCATATGCCGGTCAGACAAAAGGGGTTTATTATATCTTTTGCGAATTGAATGAAAGGGGCATTGAATTCGCAGTTTTTCAATAAGGGAGAATCATGATCGTATCCGAAAGATGCGAACGAAAAGTCTGTGCAGACAGGCTTTTTTAGTTTGAGGTCTGTTCTAAAGGAGCCCTTCGGGACATATTCTCTATAACAGGTACAGTCATCAAAGAAGGGGGACCTCCAGGTGTCAAAACAAATGCTTGCGCTGAATATAGACGGAACGCTGCTTCGGACAAACGGACGGCTTCATCCCGCAACGAAGGAAGCGATAGAATACGCTAAGAAGAAAGACGTTTATGTAACGCTTGTGACGAACAGACATTTTCGCTCCGCGTTAAAAATCGCCAAATCGCTAAAGCTCGATGCAAAGCTGATCACCCATAGCGGTGCAATTATTGCGGACAAAATTGATGAGCCTTTTTATGAAAAACGAATTTCTGAGGAAAAGACGTTTAATCTTGTTCAAATATTGGAGAGCTATGACTGCAATATCAGGATTCTGCACGAAAAATATTCGATCGGCAACCGGAAAAAAACAAACTCAAATCTGCTCGGAAAGACGATGATCCATCCGTCAGACCCGATTTTTTACCCCGTGCAGTTCGTCGATTCCTTGAGCGATATGCTGATGGATGAACCGGTCAGCGCGCCGGTCATTGAGGTTTACTGCACGATGGAAGAAAAGAAAGAGATCACGCATACGATCGAGAATGCCTTTCCTTCAGTAGATGTCATCCAGGCCGGGGAAAAGCTCTTGATCGTTCAAAAAGGGGTTTCAAAAGAATCCGGTTTGGCGATGCTTGCGGCAGACCTCGGCTTTAAAATGGAGGACGTCGTCGCGATCGGGCATGATACCGATGATCTCCCGATGATTGAACTGGCGGGGATGGGCGTCGCCATGGGGAATGCCCCTCAGGAGGTCAAGCAAAAAGCCGACTGGGTGACGCGGTCCAACGATGAACAAGGCGTCGCCTACATGTTAAAAGAATATTTCAGAAAGCAGCAAAGCAAAGACTTTCTCAAAAAATTTCATATCAGAAAAGTGTAAAACGGATGTTCATCCCTGTTTTCTAAGAAAACGGGGATTTTATTGTTGGCCTGCATTCTTTACAGCGGCAGTGCTTTTTTCGGCGATGTGTTCCTGGATTGATTTTGGCGAGGTATTTTTGTACACTAAAGAAAGTTTTGAAACGAAAAAGGTGATGATATTGCGCATTCATATAGAAGGGCTTCAGGACGACAGATTCGTGAGGCCGCTCGAGAATATAGCCAACCTGTTTTTTGAAGAGTCCGAGGTCGCGATTGGCGAAAAAGTTGCTCCGGACCTTTCAATCGCCCTGCATTATGAGCGGGACGTTTCGTCGGTCCGGGCTGCAGGGGCGATTGAAGGAACTGATATAAAAGCTGAGTACACGAAGTCACTGGACCCTGAGTTGCCGGAGAAAGAAGCGTTTAAGCAAGTGAAAAATACCGTTTCTTACGTATTTTTAAGCGTTCTTCAAGAACATACCGGGATCGTTCAGAAGTGGGGGATTCTGACGGGAGTACGCCCGACAAAGCTGTTGCACAAAAAACTGCAAAGCGGGGTGGCAAAAGAAACGGCACACGCCGAATTGAAAAGAGATTACTTAATCCATGACGAAAAGATCGAGCTGATGCAAAACATCGTTGACCGCCAGCTTAAAGCCGTGCCCGATTTATACGACCTTGACAGGGAAGTCAGCATTTATATCGGCATTCCGTTTTGCCCGACAAAATGCGCTTACTGCACGTTTCCTGCCTATGCCATTAGAGGGCAGGCAGGACGGGTCGGTTCTTTCTTATGGGGGCTTCACTACGAAATGCAGAAAATCGGCGAATGGCTGAAAGAACACGGCGTCAAGATCACGACCGTTTATTTTGGCGGCGGCACGCCGACAAGCATTACGGCCGAAGAAATGGATCTGTTGTATGAGGAAATGCACCGTTCATTTCCCGATGTCAAAAACATCCGCGAAGTCACGGTTGAAGCAGGCCGCCCCGATACGATTACCCCGGAAAAGCTTGACGTCTTAAAAAAATGGAACATCGACAGAATCAGCATCAACCCGCAGTCGTATGAAAACGAGACATTAAAGGCGATCGGCCGCCATCATACGGTTGAAGAAACGATCGAAAAATACCATTTGTCGCGCAAACACGGAATGTCAAATATCAATATGGATTTGATCATCGGCCTCCCGGGGGAAGGCGTTAAAGAATTCCGCAACTCCCTTTCGGAAACGGAGAAATTAATGCCGGAATCGCTGACCGTCCATACGCTGTCATTCAAACGCGCTTCGGAAATGACGAGAAACAAGCATAAGTATAAAGTGGCAGACCGCGAGGAAATCGTCGCAATGATGGATGACGCAGTGTCCTGGACGAAAAAGCACGGCTACCGTCCCTACTATTTGTACAGACAAAAAAACATCCTCGGCAACCTTGAAAATATCGGGTACTCTCTTCCGGGCCAGGAAAGCATCTATAACATTATGATTATGGAAGAAAAGCAGACGATTATCGGCATCGGGTGCGGGGCGGCGAGCAAATTTGTCGATCCGAAAACGGGAAAAATCACACATTTCGCCAATCCAAAGGACCCGAAATCGTACAATGAGAGATTTGAACACTATACAGAAGAAAAACTCCGCTACTTGTCAGAACTGTTTGGACAAGACGCCAAAAGCGGGGGATAAGAAAGGCTTCCGGCATCGCCGGAAGCCCTTTTGTTTACCATGCGCTTTCGATCTCTACACCTTCCGGAAGCTTGAACGGGTTTTCGCTGTTGATCCGGTCGTAAAACATGATTCCGTTCAAATGGTCGATTTCGTGCTGGGCCACGATGGCGGCGTATCCTTTCAGCCTGAGCACCACTTCTTTTCCGGTAATGTCGTATGCTTTCACTTTGATTCTCTCATACCTCGGAACATAGCCTTTTACGTCCCTGTCGACGGAGAGGCAGCCTTCTCCTTCAGGCAGATAAATCATCTTGACGGAATGGCTGACGATTTTTGGATTCAGCAGCATGTATTCGTGCTGCCTAGTCTTCTCGTCTGTAAAATACGCGGCAAACATCCGTTTATCAAGGCCGATTTGGTTTGCGGACAATCCCACGCCGGGGCGAAGACCGTACCTTTTGGCCGTCTCGGGGTCCTGGCTGTTTTTTAAAAACTGCAGCATCGCCAAAAGCTCTTCCTTTTCTTCTTCGGATGGAGGAAGGCTGACGCCGGCGGTTGCTTTTCTCAGTATGTCGTGCCCCTCTCTTACGATATCTTTCATCGTGATCGTATAATCTGAATGAAATTTGCTCATAGACCGAGACTCTCCACCTTTCTTTTTTGGAATTTCTAAAAAGCCGGATCAAATTTGGACAAGTTGATCATATCTTTTCAAAATGCGAATGTCCAATGGCTTGCATTTCCGCGAAAACGCAAAAGGAGACTCCGCAGGAGTCTCCTCAGCGTGTCGACAAACCCTCGCATTCGTTGTCAGGCCTGCGCGTCGGTGCTCACGAATTCCAACATTCGCTCCGCTCCGATGCTCGGCCTTCCTAGACTGCAAGGGTTTTCAATCACGCTGAAAGGATGACAAAATCCTAAAACTATAAACCGTTTTATGATTTTGTCAACAATCTGAGGAGACTCCGCAGGAGTCTCCTTTCTGTCACCCTCGCTGTTTTTTTGCTTCAGGTTTTTTCCATTTAAACACATGATTCAGCATATTGAAAATCCGTTTCGATTCCTTTGTGAGGAGCGGTCCCAATATGGCCAGTATCAGCACGTACAAAGCGGCAAACGGCTTTAATGTGGCTGAAAGTCCGCCGGCGATCCCGAGATTGGCGACGATGATCGAAAACTCGCCGCGTGAGACGATCGTTAAGCCGATATTGGACGAAGCTTTATGGGAAAGCCCGGCTCTTCTGCCTGCGACCATGCCGGCGATAAAGTTTCCGGCCAAGGTGAGGATGACGGCGCCTAGAGAAAGCCATACCGCATCTCCCAATGTAAACGGGTCGATGCTCAAGCCGAAGCTGAAGAAAAACATCGCACCGAAGAAATCGCGAAACGGCACGACCAGGTGCTCGATCCGGCTGGAATGCTCTGTCTCAGAAAACACGAGGCCGAGCAGCAGGGCACCGATCGCTTCGGCAACGTGAATCGTTTCCGAAAAGCCTGCGACAAAGAAGAGCAGCGCAAAAATCACGATAATAAAGACTTCGTTTGAACGGATATCAAACAGCCGATTTAACAATTTCGGCAGCTTCCTGGCGACGATAAAGAACAAAATCATGTAGCCGAAGGCGATCAAAATCGAAAGCAGCGCCTTTCCGACTGAAGTCGAATCGCCAAGGACAAGCCCGGAGACGACGGATAAATAAACGGCGAGGAAAATGTCTTCGAACATAATGATTCCGAGAATCAGCTCGGTTTCCGGATTCGCCGTCCTCTTTAGGTCGACGAGTACTTTGGCGACAATTGCGCTCGAAGAAATCGTGATGATCCCTGCGACAATCAGGACTTCGAGAAACTCAAAGCCCGCGATGAACCCGAACAGGACGCCTAAGCTGAAATTGATCAGAATATAAATCGTTCCCCCGACAGCGATGGATCGTCCGGATTTGATCAGCTTTCCGATCGAAAATTCCAGTCCGAGATAAAAGAGCAAAAACAGGACGCCCATTCTGCCGAAAAAGGCAATGATCTCTGAGCTTTCGATAAACCTCAGGTCTATGATGCCGATCCTCGGAGCGTGCGGGCCGACGATCATTCCCAGAATAATCAAAAAGGGAATGATCGAGAATTTAATCCGGTTCGCGATTAAGGCAGCGATTGCAACAAGCAGGAGCGCGGTGCCGACTTCAAATACGAGATGATCCAATGAGCATCACCCTCCCTTTCGGGAAAGAAAATCCTGTTTCATTTTCTTGAGGTTTTTTCTTTCACCGGACAGGACGAGCGTGTCGTTTTCTTCAAGAACAGAGTCTGCTCCAGGATTCAACAATTTTTCCTGATTCTTTTTAATAATTGCGATGACGGTCACGCCGTAGTTTTGCCTGACGTCGATTTCACCGAGGGTTTTGCCGACGGCATTTGCCCCTTTTTCGACTTTGAACCATTCGATGATCAGGTCGTTAAACGCCATCTCAATCGATTCAAGCGCCTGCGGCTTATAGACCATTCCGCCGAGGATGGCGGCGAGTTGCCTCGCCTCGCCGTCATCAAGAGAAATGTTGGTCACGATTTCATCGGGATCTTCGTCGTCAAAACGGTAGATTTCCCTTCTTCCGTCGTCATGAACGACAATCGTCATTTTTTCATGATTTCTCGTCTCTATTTCAAATTTTTTGCCGATGCCCGGCAGATCATTTTCTTTAATATTCAATCGTATCCCTCCAAAATAACTTTTTCCTTTTGATCTGATCATTATACAGACAAAACAGGAAAAGTCAGGAGAGGTAATTCGACTGGTATTTCACAGGGATGGCGCACGTTTTTTCCAAAAGCAAATCACCGTGCCGAACCTCAAGCTGAGGGTTGAAACGGGTTGCGCTTTCGGCTTGTGCAGAAGAAAAAACATTTGCATTCTTCCCTGTTTGATTCAGAAAGCTTTTTGCCAAAGGAGGGGGCTTTAAAACATGGGTCTCAGGGTTTGAGGAATTGAGAGACGTATGGCTGCTTGCTTCAGGATCGAAGCCGGTGATCTCGTCCTGAACGAAGAATGACACCGTTAAGATGGATAAACTTAACAAAAACGTCAAAATGGTTTTGATCACTTTCCCCCTCCTTTCTTCGCATGCTCTCTACCATCATGATATAAAAATGAAGACCATCATTCAACTAAAAAGGCTTATTTCAGTATCAGTTGATCTTGAAATGGAATAAATCAGCCGATTCTGCCTTGAAAAAAAGGTTTTGAAAATAAAAAGTGGAATAGTTAAGCAATCCCCTGATGGAAACGCATTCAATGGAGGTGGTCTCATGGAATTGATTAAATGGAAGGACAGCGGCGAAGTATTTGAGGTGGTGCTGAATCGGCCTGAGGCGTATAATTCCCTGAACGAAAACATGCTCAAGGAGCTGAAAGAGACTTTCATACTGGCGGAGGAAAGCACGTCCAGGATCATGCTGATCAAAGGAAGCGGAAAAGGGTTTTCAGCAGGCGGCGATATTAAGATGATGCTGTCTTCCGCGGATGAGAACTTGGCAGAAGAGGTTATCGATACGATTAACGACATTGTGATGATGCTCTACAATATGCCGAAGATCACGGTAGCGGCCGTCCACGGAGCGGCAGCCGGGCTCGGCATGAGTCTGGCGCTCGGCTGTGACCATGTGCTCGCTGAAAAAGAAGCAAAGCTGGCGATGAATTTTATCGGCATCGGACTGATCCCGGACGGCGGGGGCCATTTTTTCTTGGAGCGGAGAGTCGGCGAAACGGCGGCAAAGGAACTGATTTGGAGCGGCAAAAAATTGACGGCGGACGAAGCCCAGAAGCTCCGCCTTGTTGATGCCGTGTTCAGCGGCGATCTTGACAGGCATGCCGGCGCGCATCTCGAAAAGCTTCTTGAGTCGCCGCTTTGTGCGATGATCGAGACGAAAAAAATATACCGAACCTTGAACGCCGGACGCCTTGAGCAAACGCTCGCGCTTGAAAAAGCAGCACAGCTCAGAATGAGGATGACAAAAGATCATCAGGAAGGGATCCGCGCATTTTTGGAGAAGCGGAAACCGCACTTTAATCAGCATGCATGAAGAAAGCCGTCCCTCCTATTTTTAAATCGCGAAAAAACGCGCCATTTGTATGGTATAATGTTTGACATCTCTAAATATATTAGTCTTTTAGTCTTGGATGTGAGCTGCGAAAATCAATTTATGAAGTTAATCTAGACATCGAGATGTTCGAGCCGAGGGGGCGGGAGGAAATTGAAACAAAAGATTCCATCTGAATACGTTGCAGCAAAGCTGAATGACTGGTACAGCGCCATTCGGAAAAATCAGGTTGCCGCCAGCGAGTTGCTGAAAGCCGAAATATTGCGCGACTTCGAGGACATGGAAGAAAATCAGGATGTGCTGCTTTATTACTCTCTGCTTGAATTCAGGCACAAGCTGATGCTCAGCTATCTGAAGCCGAAAAAAAGCGAAAACATCGAAAAAAATCTTCGTGATTTAGAGGAAAAAGAGGACCAGATGACAGGTCTGTTAAATTATTATTTTTGGTTTTTTAAAGGAATGTACGAGTTTAAGAAAAGGGAATTCGTCAAAGCGATCAGCTGTTATAAAATGGCCGAACAAAAAGTGAACGCATTAGAGGACAAGGTTGAAAAAGCCGAATTTTATTATAAGCTCGCCGAAATTTATTACTATATCAATCAGAGGTACCTTTCCATCAACTACGCGACGATGGCTTCCGATATTTTTCAATCTTATGAAACATTAAAGGAGAAAAAGATTTATTGTGATTTTATCATCGCCGGAAATTTGGTCGAATCGATGAAATACAACGATGCGCTCACAAATCTTAAACATGCGCTTGAGGATGCCGAGACAATCGGAAACAGCCATTTGACGGCATCCGCCCATTTTAATCTGGGGAATTGTTACTTTTATCTTAAAGCGTATCAGCAAGCCTCAGAACATATGGAAAACGCTTTATCCATATTTGAAAAAGAAACGTCGTCATACGTGCCTAAGGTATTGTATAACTTGATGTACGTCCGTTTAAAGCAGTCAAGGCACGCTGAAGCGGCCGAGTGCTATGAAAAAGGCATCAAAAGCGCGGCATCCCTTCACGATGAAGAGCACGAGGCAAAGCTCAACATTTTGCGCGGCCTGTATTTAGACGGCGGGGACCGCGGCGCCGTCCAAAAGGGGTTTGATTATTTGGAGTCAAAACGTCTCTACGCGGCCGTTGAAGAGCTGGCTTTGGATGCCGCCCAATATTATAATCAAATTGAGCGACTAAAAGATTCCATTTTTTATTATGAAAAGAGCGCTCAGGCAAGACGAAAAATTCAAAGGGGAGATGCATTGTATGAAAGCTAAGCTGTTGTCCGTCACATTGTCGCTGGCTGCTGTGCTGACTTCTGCGGGCTTTTTGGGGGAAGGGCATTCCGCCCGGCTGTATGCTGACAAAATGATTACGAATTATGACGGGCCGTCCGCGGCACCTGCCGTTCAGAAAGCGTGACCCGCTGAAAAACACGATACTTTTCACAGCGGGCATGTCCGGCGTGTTTTTTTATGAAGCTGCTCGGCAGAAACGGATCGCTTATGCGTCTTTTTTACTTGGAGCGGTCAACCTTGGAGATCACGTATTACAGGAAACATTTCCGGCGGCAACATCTGGGCCCTTTCCTCAAATGCTGCCGCCCGTTTTTTTGTCAGCTGTGAAAGACGATCATTTTACCGGACGAATGGACTACGCGGTGCGTATGATCCAAAAACCGCTTTTCCTTCAGCAGATCTTTTCCTTTTTGTTTTGCCTCCTCTTCATTTTCCGCTTCAAAACGTTCGTTCAAAAGCGTTTCCCCGGTAGTTGCAAATACGGTTACATAATAGACTTCCATTCTGTTTCTCCTTTCGTAAAATTTGTTTGCTTTTCTTAAATTTATATAAAAATCAAAAAAATCCTTTTTAAAGTGATATGACTAACGTATGATTGTAAATTGGAAGGAGGAGTTTTTCTATGCTTAAAATCGATCATGTGACAAAAAGGTTCGGCTCGTTTACAGCTGTTGACGATCTGACGCTTGATATCCCGGAAAAGCAAATGTTCGGACTGCTCGGTGCAAACGGAGCGGGCAAAACGACGACGTTCCGGATGATATTGGGCCTATTGAATGCATCAGAGGGCACCGTTACCTGGAAAGGAAAACCGATTACATACGGCATCAGCAACGGAATCGGCTATTTGCCGGAGGAACGCGGGCTGTATCCGAAGCTTAAAGTAAAAGACCAGCTCGTATATCTTGGCCGCCTCAAAGGTATGACAAAGCAGGCAGCGCTCAAGGAGATGGAGAAATGGCTCGAGCGCTTCCACATTACAGAATATGCGGATAAACGGGTTGAAGAGCTTTCAAAAGGAAACCAGCAAAAAATCCAGTTTATTACGGCCGTGCTCCACAAGCCTGAACTGTTGATTCTTGATGAGCCGTTCAGCGGACTGGATCCCGTCAATGTGGAGCTCTTGAAGGATGCCGTCATCTCCCTGAAAAACGGCGGCACATCGATTGTGTTTTCGAGCCACAGAATGGAGCATGTCGAAGAGCTTTGCGAGCACGTCTGCATTTTGCAGCGCGGCAAACCGGTCGTTCAAGGAAAACTGAAAGAAATTAAGCGTTCCTTCGGCAAAAAGAACGTCACGATCCATTCGGACGATGATTTGACCTTTTTGAAAGAAGCGGACGGGATTACAAAATGGAGGGAGACTTCTGAAGGCGTGAGGCTCCAGGTCGAAAATGAGGGAGTTTCCCAAAAGCTGTTTTCAATGCTCCAAGGGCGCGGGTTTATCAGGAAATTTGAACTTGAAGAACCTTCTTTGCATGATATTTTCATAGAAAAGGTTGGTGCCCGATATGAATAAGTTTTGGATTGTACTGTTTCATACATATACAAGCAAGCTGAAAACGAAATCGTTTATCATCTCGACTGCGATTACGCTTGCGCTCGTCCTGGTTGTCACCAACCTGGGCAATATTATTTCGATGTTTGACAAAGACGGCGGCGAACCGGATAAAATTGCCGTCATTGATCAATCGAATCAACTGTATGAGACGTTTTCCCAGCAGCTTAAAATCGCTGACAAAGACGATGAGCTTGAGCTTGTAAAAGCGGATAAGCCGGAAAAAGAGCTGGAAAAAGACGTCAGAGGCGATGAGCTTGCCGGCATTTTGATTTTGTCAAAAGATCAAAAAGGCGAACTGACGGGAACGTACAAAGCGCTCGATATCGCCGATTCATCTGCCGTTTCCACGATGGAACAGGCGCTCTCCCAAACGAAGATCGCCGTCGGTACGGCTGAGCTGAACGTACCGTCTGACAAGCTGAATAAGCTGTTCACACCGGTTAAAGTAAAAAGCGTCGCCTTGAAAGAAGGGGCCAAAACAGAAGAAGAGCTTCAAAAGGCGTCAGGCCTTGTCTACATCGTGCTGTTCGTCATTTATATGTCCGTGGTGATGTACGCTTCAATGATTGCGACTGAAGTGGCGACGGAAAAATCGTCCCGCGTCATGGAAATCTTAATTTCAAGCGTCCCGCCCGTCCAGCAGATGTTCGCCAAACTGTTCGGCATCGCTTTGCTCGGGCTTACACAGCTTGCCGCTTTGTTTCTTGCGGGATATCTTTCCCTCAAGGGGAACCAGGAGGCAGCAGGCGGAGCGTCTGAGCTGATTAAAGGCTTTTTGGACGTGTCAGGCGTTCCTGTATCAACGCTTGTGTACGGCGTGATTTTCCTGGCGCTCGGCTATTTCCTGTATGCGACGCTTGCAGCGTTTCTCGGAAGCGTCGTCAGCAGGATCGAAGATGTTCAGCAGACGATTTCACCGATGATCCTGCTTGTTGTCGCCGGGTTTATGATCGCAATGTTTGGATTAAGTGCACCTGATTCGACGTTTATTACGGTGACGTCGTTTATTCCGTTCTTTGCGCCGATGATCATGTTCCTCAGAGTCGGAATGCTCGATATTCCGTTTTGGGAAGCGGCGTTGGGCATCGGAATCACCGCCGCAACGATCGTCATCCTTGCGATCGTCGGGGCAAGGGTCTATAAAGGCGGAGTTTTGATGTACGGAAGCGGAGGCGGACTGAAAAATATCAAACAGGCGCTTCGGCTCTCAAAAGACCAATAATGAGAAAACGAGAAAAGCAGCTTTCAAGAAAAGCTGCTTTTTCGGGCGGAGCAGTAGAACGTGCATTCGCCTGAAAGCCGTGATAGAATGGGGGCAGAAACGTTTTGAAAAGGAGCAAAAGATTGACAAACCTTACGTTCATTCATGCGGCCGACCTGCATCTGGACAGCCCGTTTCGCGGCATCAGCGGGCTTCCGGAGCCGGTTTACAGGCGGATTAGAAACAGCACATTTGAAAGCGCCGCGAATATGTTTAAGCTCGCCGTCAGAGAACAGGCCGATTTCGTGCTGCTTGCCGGTGATCTCTTCGATGAAGCCAACCGCAGCTTAAAAGCTCAGCTCTTTTTGCGCAAACAGTTTTTAAAGCTTGAGGAAAGCGGCATTCAGGTTTATGTAATCTTCGGAAATCACGATCACATGGGCGGCGAGTGGACGCCGATCGAGTGGCCTGACAATGTTCACGTGTTCTCATCGGCCCGCATTGAAGAAAAATCGTTTTATAAAAACGGCAGGCTTGCCGCAACCATCTACGGCTACAGCTATCCGGAGCGATCTGTTTTTGCGAACAAAGCCGCCGAAATGAAAAGATCATCGAACGGCGCCCCTTTTCATATCGGCATGATCCACGGCACGCTTTCAGGAGAAAGCGGCCATGATCCGTACTGTCCTTTTTCTCTTCAGGATTTAAAAAACGGGCAGATGGATTATTGGGCGCTCGGCCACATACATAAACGGCAGGTCGTTTCCGCCGAACATCCGGCGGTAATTTATCCGGGGAACACCCAGTCCCGCCATATGAAGGAAACAGGCGAAAAAGGCTGCTATCTCGTCAGGGCGGACGAGAGCGGGGTGTCTTTTGAATTTAAAGCGACGTCAGACGTCCTCTGGGAAGCACTTCCCATCGACGTGTCAGAGACACGGCATTTGACGGATTTGATCAGCAGCATGGAGGATGCCCTCCAGCCCTTCAGAAGCAAGGGGGCGGCAGTCTGCATCAAAGCGGTGCTGACGGGAGAAACACCGCCTTATTTGGCGGAAAGGCCGGCCGGCATCATCGACGAGCTGCTTGACGTCTTTCGCGGCGAGGAGGAAGACGGTGAGTCGTTCATCTGGCTTGCCGCTGTCGAAGACCGCACCGTGGGGAGTGTGAGCGCGATCGAAAGCGATGCGTTTTTTCAGGAGCTCACCCGCGAGATCGATGATTTTCAAGACTTTGGGCAGGTTCTTGGCGATTTGGAGAGGCACCCCGTCTTTAGAAGGTACGGAGCGCGTTTTCATGAAGAGGACCTCTGCGGAATTCGCGAAGAGGCGAAAAAAGTGCTGCTCGATGAACTAAAGAGCATGAAAAGATAAGGGAGGATACGGGGTGAATATTCATACGCTGCATATATACGGATACGGCAAATTTACCAATCAGACATTTCGCCTCCCGACTGCTAACCTTCACTTAATCTACGGGCTGAATGAATCCGGAAAAACGACGCTAATGTCTTTTATTGAAAGCATGCTGTTCGGCTTTCCGAAAACAAAGCGGTATGAACCGAAAGCAGGCGGCGTGTACGGAGGAATGCTTGAAGCGTTGCATCCGGCCTTCGGCAATATCCGCATCGAACGGACGGCTGGCAAGCCAGACCGGGTCAACGTGTTTTTGGAAGACGGCAGCATCCGCTCGGAGGACTTTCTAAAGAATCTGTTATCGAACATGGACAGGCGTCTGTATAAAGCGATCTACTCATTCGATGTGTTCGGGCTTCAGGAAATTCATAAATTCAACCGCGACAAAATCGGCCGCTTTTTGCTTTTTTCAAGTTTATTCGGCTCGGACGCGATTGCAAACATGGATGCAAGCCTTACGAAAGCGCAGGAAGAGCTGTTTAAGCCGAATGGACGGAAGCCTGAGCTCAACCGGGAGCTCGATCATTTAAAACGGCTTTCAGAGGAACTGAAAAAAGCGAAGGCGCGTGAAGGCGAATACCATCTCATCCTGAACGGAAAAAGGACGGCAGAAGCGGCGATCAAGGAAAACGAGCAGCTGCTGGAAGATGCTGTGCGGAACATCGCCATATGCGAGCAGGCGATCGAGATTCATCCGCTTACAAAGGAAGAACGCCGGCTGAAAGGGCAGCTTGAAGCAGCCGGCGAAGGGGAAGACCGCTTTCCCGAGTCAGGCCTTTTCGAGCTTGAAAAGTATGAATCCCACCTGCATCCAAAAGAGGCCCAGCTGAAGGCGCTGGAAGAAAAGAAACGCGACTTGGAAAAGCAGTCGTCAGCCCTTCTCCCTTTAAAAGCCTATGTCCGGCACGAGGGGCAAATCGAAGAGATTCTGTCAGAATACCCGGTTTACCAATCTTACAAGGAAAACATCACGGCGCTGACAGAACAGCTCAAGCAGGCTGACGAACGGGTGAAGGCAGGAACGGCTCGCCTTTCAATCGAAGACGAGTCGCAAATCCTTAACATCGACACAACGTACGATTATGAGTGGAAGCTGCAGGAGGCGATCCGCGCTTACCTTCAATTGCGCGAACAGAAACGGGTTCTAGACGATCGCTTTGAACAGGCGAGGGCCGATCTTGAGGAAGCCGAGCAGGCATATGCTGAACTCTCGGAAGAAGTGATGCCTGACGATGTCCGCAAGCAAAAAGAAAAAACCGTCAGCCGTTTGGAAGCTGCGGGAGGAAAGGCGGAGAAGCGGGAGGATCTCATCAGACAGCTGTCCCTGCTTAAGAGGGAAGAAAAAGAGCGGGAGAAGAGGAGGAAACTGGAAGCATTCTCGGCCGTTTTCACAGCCTTTGCTGCTTGTCTGGCGGCTCTGTTTTTTCAGCAGTGGCTCCTTGGCGGCTTTATCGTTGTAGCTGCCGTTCTGTTCCTCTTTTCTTTGAAAAAGGCCGGTCCTTCTTCAGCGTCAGCATTCATCCGCGAGCAGCTTGAAGGACTCGAAGGGGACGCTTCGGATCATGCTCCGGAGCTGACATCCTTGAGAGAAGAGCTGTGGCGGGACGATCAAAACAGGCGCTTTCTCGTCGCAAAACAGGCAGAGCTGAGGCAGAAGGAAGCGGACTACGAACGGGCGATTCAACAATTTGAAGAATGGGAAAAGGAGATGTTTCCTTACCAGGAACAAACCGACCGCTTTTTAAAAGAGCTTAATCTGTCGATAGACCCGTCGTTTTTGTCTGATGCATATGCCTTAATCAAGGAGCTCAAAGAAGAAATCGCGAAAAAGCGGGAAATGGAAAGGGAGCTCGCCCGCTTTGAGGAAAAGAGGGCATCTTTTGAAAAACGGCTCAACAATCTTGCCTCATCGCTCGGCCATTCCGAAGGAAGCGTGCAGGAATCGATTTTCAGGCTGAAACACGAGCTCGATTTGCAAAAAGAAAAGCTGCGCCAAAAGCAGGAAATCGATTTGTCGCTTCAGCATACGCTTGAGCAGATGAAAGAATTGGCAGGGGAAGCGGAATACTTCAAATCGCGGATCGCCGAGCTGTTTCAAAAGGCCGGGGCAAATGATAGGGACTCATTTTTAGAGCTTGCCAAACTGGATCAGGAAAAAAAGGAATTAAAAGCAAAGCTGGCATCCATCGAGGCGGAGCTGGGCAAAAAAGACGAGAATGTTGTCCGGCTTGCCTCCGGCCATACGCTCGCAGATCTGGAAAATCAGCTTGCAGCGGCGAAAGAAACAAAAACCCTGACAGAACAGCAGCTCAAAGAAGAGAGAGAAAAAGCTGCGCTGCTTCTTGCAGAGCAGCGGAGGCTGGAAGAATCGGGCACCGTTTCCGAACTGACGCATGAGGTGGAGCTGCAAAAAGAGCGGGTCGCCGCACTCGCCAAAAAGTGGGCTTCGATCAAGCTCGTCAGGCAGGCCGTCAAAAACAGGATGGATGATCATAAAAAGATCCGTCTTCCGAAACTCCTGGAAACGGCCGAGGCCTTTCTGAAGCCGTTAACAGGCGAACGTTATGAAAAAATTTATTTTTCCGAAAACCCCGATTCGATGATGGTAATGAGAACGGACGGAGCCGTGTTTCACGCGCACGAACTGTCACAGGCGACCTGTGAGCAGCTTTATTTAGCGATACGATTCGCTCTCGCTTTGTCCCATCAAAATGACATCAATCTTCCGTTTCAGCTTGATGACAGTTTTGTCCATTTTGATCAAGAAAGGCTCAAGAAGGTGATTGACATGTTAAAGCAGCTTTCGGGAAAAGAACAGCAAATATTCTATTTTACGTGCCATGAGCATGTGAAGGATGCATTTCGGGAAGAGGAAGTGATGATGCTTTCTTCCTTGGCGGAAAAGGAAGCAACTAGCAATTAAAGGATTATGCTATAATAATTTTATGTAGGAAAACGGAGGGAGCTTTAGAATGGCAAAAGGTATCATGCTGCACGAGGTTGGCGAGCAGGTTGACTGTTATTTGCTCATCAAGTCGTCAACAAAAGGAATCGCAAGCAACGGAAAACCGTTTTTAACACTGATGCTGCAGGATCAGTCAGGCGATATCGAAGCTAAACTTTGGGACGCCAAGCAACATGACGAAACGATCTATGGACCGCAGACGATCGTTAAAGTGGTCGGCGACATTCATCATTATCGCGGGCGCAACCAGCTCAAGCTGAGAAATATTAGACCTGCGGCAGAGCATGAAAATGTGAAGATCGATGATTTTCTGGAAACCGCGCCGATTCCGAAAAATGAAATGATGGAGACGATCACCCAATATATTTTTGAAATGAAAAATCCGAATATCCAGCGGATCACGAGGCACCTTGTCAAAAAATACGGAAAGGAATTCATCGATTTTCCGGCGGCGACCAAAAATCACCACGAATTTGTGTCTGGACTGGCTTATCATGTCGTGTCAATGCTCAATCTCGCCAAAGCGGTCGCCGATTTATATCCGACTCTTGACCGCGATCTCCTGTATGCAGGCGTCATCCTGCACGATCTCGGGAAGGTAAAAGAGCTCTCAGGCCCGGTGTCAACGACATATACGGTTGAAGGGAATCTGCTCGGCCACATTTCGATCATGGTGACCGAAATTTCAAAGGCTGCAGAAGAGCTGCAAATCGACTCTGAGGAGATTCTCATTCTTCAGCATTTAATTCTGAGCCACCACGGCAAACCGGAATGGGGAAGCCCGAAGCCGCCGATGGTCAAAGAAGCTGAAATTCTCCACTACATCGACAATCTCGACGCGAAGATCAATATGATGGACAGGGCGCTTGAAAGGGTCAAGCCGGGAGAGTATACAGAACGCGTCTTTGCCTTGGATAATCGTTCCTTTTACAAGCCCGTTTTTCATAAATAACGTCATAACTTGTCTCCCTTTTGCATACATTTCAGGTATATCACGTTCTTGAAAAAGGGGGATAAGCCGTGCTGTTATTTCCGTGGTGGGTCTACCTTTGTATCGTCGGCATTGTTTTCAGCGCCTATAAGCTGATGTCAACGGCAAAGGAAGAAGAAAAGATCGATCAGGCTTTTATAGAAAAGGAAGGCAGGATTTACATCGAACGAATGGAGAAGGAAAGGGAAAGGCGGATGAAGCAGTCTTCGAAAAAGCAAGAACAGCATGAAACGGAAAACAACCACTCGATCGCATAAAAAAGCTGTCCGGCCCCGAAAAGGGGAGGACAGCTTTTTTTGAATCAGCTGTTGCCGCTTGTAGTTGCCGCCTGATTCTGTTCGACTTGTTTTTTCAGCTCTTTGTCTTTTACCTTCATGTTGGCATCTTTGACAAGTTTGTTCATGACTGTCTGAAGTTCGGTCGTATCGCTTTCTTTTTGTGCCAGAAGCTCTTTTTTCAGATCTTTTTTCATGTCATCGTATTTGCCGCGTTCTTCTGTTTTCTTAATGATGTGATAGCCGAATTGCGTTTTCACAGGTCCGCTGACTTCGCCGGTTTTCAAAGCAAAAGCTGCTTTGGTGAACGTTTTGTCCATATTGTCGTTTTTGCCGATCCAGCCGAGGTCGCCGCCTTTTTCAGCCGTTCCGTCAGTTGAGTATTCTTTTGCAAGGTCTTCAAATTTTTCGCCTTTTTTCAGCTTTTTCTCAACTTCTTCAGCCGTTTTCTTTTCTTTGACGACAATGTGGCTTACATGGACTTTGCCTTTCAAGCCGTCATAATACTCTTTTACTTCCTTGTCTGTTACTTTTATGTTATCTTTTGCGGCTTTTTGCATAAGAAGTTCATATTTGATCTGTTTTTTGACGTAGTCTTCGCCTTTTTGCTTAATGAGCGCGTCAATTTGGTCGCTCGCGGTTTTTTTATACTCATTCAGCTTTTTGTCGATTTCTTTGTCAGTAACCTTGTACTTTTTATCGAGCACTTTTTGCTGAACAAGCATGTTAAGCGCATCTGCCCCAGCATTTTCTTTTAGTGTTTGATAAAGCTCTTCTTTCGTTACGTTTCCGGCCTTCGTTTCAGCGACAACTTGAGAGTCTCCGCTGCTGCACGCGCTTAAAGCAAGAACGCTTGTCGCCGTAATCGCCGCAATAGCAATCTTTTTCATAAATGAAAACACTCCTAATCATAACAGTTTAAACTTTCCTTTGAATTGTATCATATCATATTCTGACATGCTGTAAAAAGATTTTCAAGGGGAGGGCATCCGTCTAGTCAAATTTTCTTTGGGATCATACACATGTAGTGATCAAGAAAAGGAGGTCAATAACATGAGCGGAGGATACTCAAGCGGTTTTGCTTTGTTGGTCGTGTTATTTATTTTGTTAATCATCGTTGGTGCAGCTTATCTGTACTAAAATCGTGGAAAATAGGAAAAGAACCGCTTTTTTTCAGGCGGTTCTCAGCTTGTAGAGAAAAACATGTTTTTTCCTACAAGCTTTTTTATTTCATAAAATTTCTTGTTCATTTTTTAATCTTTATAAAAGGAAAAAGCCCTCCCACACACTTAGCCAAGCTTGGCTAAGTGTGTGGCAATCTTCTTCATATTCTGGCAAGCGGCGGTGAGGAGAACTTGTTCGCTCACATTTTGTTTTCCCCTCAACCGGCAGTAGCGAAGCCCATGCAGCTGTTTTGAATCTGCAAAGCTCCGCTCTATTTTTTCTTTTCTTTTTTTGTAGAGGATTTTTCCGGAGTCGGACAAACGATTTTGCCTGACCTTTTCTTTATGGTCCTCCCATATGTGTCTTGAGACGACCTTCTGGTGGTTTTTCGATCTTGTACAGTTTTCAAGCAGAGGGCATGAGACACACTTTTCAGGGTTGGACTTATAAAATCTGTTGCCTTTTCGATCTGTTGTTGAGTATAAGAGTGTTTGTCCGTTCGGACAAATGTACTGATTTTTTTCACGGTCATAATGAAACTTCCACTTCGGAAACAAACCTTTTGTAGGATGAAAGCGTCTATGAGCAATAACGCCAAAAATTCGACGGTCGGACAGTCCTTTACAGATTGGAGTTGTCAGATAGCCAGAATCAAGAGCGACGGCTTCAACTTGAAAACCAAATCGTGCGATTTGGTGGTCTAATCGATCGAGATAAGGCGCAGAATCATGGACATTACCGGGCGTTACATAGGCATCGGTGATGATATTGAATTTCATATCCGTTGTTCGGTGATCTAAATAGAAAAAACCTTCAGGTTTGTTTTCACGGTAAAGATAGCCGCTTTCGGGATCAGTTGTACTATGACGAATTTCCTTTTTAGTTTTCACCTCCTCTTTGGCTTTTAAAGGCTTTTTTCCGCGTGCTTCCCGATCTTCTTGGACGGCTTTATCCAAGTCCTTTATATAGTTTTGTGTATCCTGCTCAATCGTTTTTCGCGTATATTTATGCTTATTGGCATTGGCTTTGAGGTGAGTTGAATCTGTGAAAAGGACACGGCCTCCTACCATATCATGATTAATGGCCTGAAGAACGATCTCATCGAAAATGTCTTGAAAAATGGTCGTATCTTTAAAGCGTGTACGTCTATTCCAACTGATGGTTGAATGGTGAGGAACTGGATCGTTGATGTTTAACCCTAAAAACCATCGGTAAGCCATATTATAGTAAATTTCTTTTTCGAGCTGTCTTTCTGAACGGATACCGTAAAGGTATCCGATAAACATCATTTTGAATAAAATCAACGGATCAAGTGAGGGGCGGCCTTTATTTTCGCTGTAGTAAGGTTTAACCTTTTCAATGATAAAAGAGAAATCGATGTACTTGTCAATTTTACGAAGCAGGTGATCCTCTTCAACAAGCTGATCAAGCAATACAAATTCAGCTTCGTTCTGGGAAGAATTCCTTGTGTAGAACATGAACAGACACCGTCCTTTTAGAAGGCTTTTCTTTATTATAAAATGGTGAAATGGATAATTTAAGGAAAAAATGAAAAAGGCTGTCGATTTTCTCGACAGCCTGAGAACCGCTTTTTTTCAGGCGGTTCTTTTCTTTTGTGAGGAGAGCCTAATCGTTTCATGACATTCGTGCATACACTATCGTAACGACTGGGGCAGAGGAGGTGTCAATATGGGCGACGGTTACGTTGGAGGTTTTGCTGGCGGCTTTGCGCTGCTGGTGGTGCTGTTCATTTTATTAATTATTATTGGTGCTTCTTGGATATGCTAATAAACAAAAGGATAGCTGCCGGATCGATTTGATCGGGCAGCTATCCTTTTTCTTTATGCCGTAAAGGAAATCTCGATGAATGATGAGATCAATAATATCAAAATCAGCACGTTAATCATTCTGAATACCTTATCCTGCCGTTCTTCAGGAATCTCTCTGACAAGGCATAAAGAATTTGTAAGCTTGTTTATGTTAAACACAGTAAATATCGCAAACAGGATGAAATAAAAAAGGATAATAGGAGATCCCCCTCTCTGTTTCTGCTCCATATTACATTACCAAATATTTATTAAAAAAGATAGAAAATAGACTGAAAAAAAGGTTTTTCCAACCGCCTGCCGCCTATTTTTGTATCAAAATATCAAAATCGTCGGCTTCCTGATCGACAAAGCAATTTTTTGGCGCTTTGATCAATTTCCAGGCGAACAAAAAATCGGGCAGGCAGTAGCCGAAATGAATGCTGGAAATGATGCAAAAATAGTGGGAAAAGCTTGGCATGACGGCCCCTGCATAAAAAAGAACCGGCGTGATAACCAAAAACGGGCAGAGAAGGGAGACAAGCATCGTGTTTTTCGGGATCTCTCTCCATGTTCTCATTTTCAGCCAATATATCTTCTTTTCTAGTTTTTTCTTGCCCACGATCGGGAAGATATGAAGGATTTTATGAGCGATAATCGCAAGAGCTAAAACGCCTGCGAACAAAAGCGCATGGTCGCCTCTTTGAACGGTTTGAGGATGAATCAGCTGCATGGCCAAATATTCGGGAATAAAAAACAAAATCATTAAACTGACTGCGGTGAGTGCGATCCGCATGCCTCCATAATCTTTTAACAGATTGATGGTTTTCCAGCAACTCATGTGTGGCATCCTCCGTTTTTAAAACTGTTATATGAAATCCTCAGAATAATTTACTCCTCCGCCGGAGAAAAATCAATCCCTTTTCGAAAAAAAATCGTCATTTTCAAAAGAAATGAGAGGAGGGAAATCACGATGTTGAACTTTCATCAAAAAGGATAATCGGCTAAAATAAAATAAAGGAGAGAAGTGACAAATATGGATTCAATGGAGCATCGTCTTGAACGATTGGAATATTACATAAAGCTTTTGCTGAACAATGCGGATATGGATCAATACCCGTACTATAAAATGCTGATTGAACGGGGATTATCAGAGGAGGAAGCAAAAGAAACGGAGAAGCTGTGCGAAGAACTGGCAGAAGAGCTTGAAGCGCAAAAAGCGCAAGGATTTGTCATGTTCGACAATCTTCTCGCGCTTTTTGCAGGACAGTTAAATGAAAAACTCGAAGTGCACGAAACGATTTTCGCCCTTCACAAACAAGGTCTTTATAAACCGCTGATGAGCGAATTTATCGGCATCATGAAGCAGTACGGCCTGGATTAGTTTTTAACGGGCTCAAGCTGTTTGTCCATCTCCGGCAATTCACCGTTTTCTGTTGCTTCATCTTTTTTCTTCATTTTGCCGTTGTCACTGGTAAACTGATTTTCGATATTGGAAAATGATCTTTCGAAAATCTCCATGAAATCATCGCCGTAAATGTGGCGGATGATCGACATCATTTCGACGATCTCAGGGAATTTCCCATACAGCTGATGAAGAGGCTGGGCGCCTTTTAACACAGCGTTCCGGGAGGGATCATAGGACTCGAGGATTTTAAGGAAAACCTCCTCGCCTTTCGGAGTCAGCTGAATGTATGTGTTGCGTTTATCGTTTAATTTTTTTGAGAACTCGAGGTAGCCTCTTTCCTCAAGCTTTTTTGAAAAGTTAAACGCCGTGGATACGTGCATTACGCCAAACTTGGCGATTTCAGAAATCGAAGCGCCGTTCAGCTGGTAGGCGATCCACAAAATATGATGCTCATTAATGTTCAAGTCATAAGGTTTAATCCATTGCTGCCAATCCTTTTCTATCGATTTCCAAAGCGCCTTGCTCAGCTGTGCCATTCTTTGGCTGAATAAAAGGGCTTCTTTCACCGTATAGGGCTCTTCCGATCGATTCATTCACTTCACCTGCTTCTCTTTATCTTATAATTCTATTATGCCAATAAAATAAAGATTAATAAAGATGTAAATTTACGAAATTTTTAAAAAATCGCTTTTTTCAGTGTGAAATCAGCATTTTAATGAAAAAAGAGCGTGAAAATGATTATTCACACCCCTTTTTAAAGGCTTATTTTTTTTCGCTGAATATATTAGTTTTGTAAGGTTTTCTCCAGCTGTTGAATCTTCTCTTCAATATCAGCGAGTTCTTTTTTGAGATCCTGCTGATGGGGCTTGATTTCCTCTCTCCATTCCTTAATGGACGATTGCAGCTCACTGCCGACATCCTTGATGATCTCTGCACTTTCCCGCGCTGTTTTGACGACTTGCTCTTTTAAAGCGATTCCGTCAAGTTTCAGTCTTTTTACCGTGTCTTCGAATTTTCCGCAGTTCGCTTTAAGCTGCCTTCTTAATTCTTTTCCTGAAGTAGGCGCGGAAAGCAGTGCCGCAACGCCTCCGATAACTCCGCCTACAATCAGTCCTGCTGCTAAAGATCGTCCTTTTGACATATACATCACCCCGGTTATATTTTTGAACGATCAGGCTTTGGACAGCCTTTTCATCGTTTGATAATGATTGCTTAGGGGCTTTCCGCGAGGGATAATCCCGGGAAAACTTCTGCATAGCTTGCTTTATTTTAGCATACTTTTTAAAAAAGGAGGGAGAGGGTTGTCTGTCATCATCGCTTTTTTAACGATTTTAACCGCCGTTTTTTCCGCCGGCTCCTTTTATTATCTCAGGCTTCTCGGATTTCGTGCATCTTATCCGCCGAAACGCGTACTGAAACAAAAAGCTTATTTTTGCGCCGGAGCCGCGGGCTTGTTGCTCCTGTTCCTTTTTTTGATCAAGCTTCTTATATAAAATATCGGGCGTATCCTCCTTTTTTTGACCATATATGCGAAAAAAACCTCTTCAAAAAAGAAACAATCCTTTTTTAAAGAGGTTTTTTGCATTATTTTACTTCTTCGGTCAGCCTTGACCGCTTCAGGATCGCCTGTACGATCGGATAGATCACGAACATGGCGATCGTGCTGATCACGGCCGTCGGCAAAACGACGGCGAAGAACAGTGTCATCAATCCCTGATTTCCCGGAAGGCCGACGATCAAGAGGGCCGACGTCAGGAAAACCGTTCCCGAAATGAGCGTTCCCACGGCAGTCAAACCGGCGGCTGTCAGCGTTCTGCTGCCCAGTTTTCTTACAGCGAGAAAAGCGCCGAAGAAGATTAGAGACGTAATCGGTTTATCGATAATATTTGGCAGCTGTCCTCCCGGAAACGCAGTGGTTAAAGCGGAAATGATGCCGGTCACAATTCCGATGACAAGTACGTTTTGCAGCTTTGGAAACAAAAGGATTCCCATAAACATCATAATCAGCATCATATCGGGCTTCATACCGTAAAAAAACGGCGGAATCACTGCGTGCAGAGCCGCTCCGATGGCGACAAAAAGGGCCAGTGCAACCAATTCTTTTGTTTTCATATCTATTCTCTCCTCGTCTCAGGCTAAAAGTACCCGCTTTCCAATAATATGCTCGTCATTTATTGCGAAAGCTTTATAGTAGTATATCAAACTTCTGAATGAAGGTGATAGTGTTTTTTATCTTCCAAAAACAGGATCGTGCAGTTTAATGAGCTTCCCGGAACTTTTTCATAAAGGCGGCGAGCTTTTCGCAATCTTCAATAGAAACCGCGTTGTAGATCGACGCGCGGCAGCCGCCGACTGAACGGTGTCCGCCGAGTCCGGACATTTTTTCCTCCTTCGCTTGTTCGATAAACGACTTCGTCAGCTCATCATTTTTCAGCGTAAAGGTGACATTCATGTTGGAACGGCTGTCCGGTTTTGCATGCCCGCGGTAAAATCCGTTGCTTTCGTCGATCGCGCTGTACAAAATCCGGGCTTTCTCGCTGTTGCGCTTTTCGATGGCTTCAAGCCCGCCTTTTTCTTTCAGCCATTCAAGCACAAGGGACAACATGTAAATCGCGAAAGTCGGCGGCGTGTTGTAGAGCGAATTCGCTTTTGCATGCGTTGAATATTTTAAGATCTTCGGCACCTGTTCGTTTTCCTTTGTGAGCCACTCTTTTTTGATGATCACGACGGTAACCCCTGAAGGGCCAAGGTTTTTTTGTGCGCCGGCATAGATGATGTCAAACTTTGAAACGTCGATTTTTCTGCTTAAAATATCGCTCGACATATCGGCAACAACCGGAATAGGGGAGTCTGGGAACTCTCTCCACTGCGTCCCGAAAATCGTGTTGTTTGACGTCAGGTGGAGATAAACTCCGTCAGCCGGAATGTTTGATACGTCAGGAATGTGGTTGTATGTGTCAGCTTCGCTTGATGCAATAATCGAAGTGTTTCCGAAAAGCTTTGCTTCAGCAAGCGCTTTTTCGGACCATGCGCCTGTCATGGCGAAATAAGCCGTTTTCTCCTTGGAAAGGAAGTTCATCGGAATCATTGAAAACTGAAGGCTTGCACCGCCTTGAAGAAACAGGATCTCATAATCGTCGGGTATTTCCATAAGCTCCTTTAAAAGAGATTTTGCATGTTGATGAACGGCATCGTATTCTTTGCTGCGGTGGGACAGCTCCATAACGGACATTCCCGCCCCTTTGAAATCAAGAAATTCGTTTTGCGCCTTTTGTAACACCTCTAAGGGCAGTGCTGCGGGTCCTGCATTAAAGTTTGTTGTACGTATCATCACAATCGCTCCCTGTTTATGAATAAAAATATAAAACAATCCTATCATAAAAGAATCTCATGATACACAAAAATTTGAATAGTGCGAAAAGCGGGACAGGCGCTGATTCTCGGGGGAAAAGGGGCTGCTGTATATGTGAATTTTTTTTGACGCAGCGTTACAGCAAAAGGGCACCTGCGCTTAAGCCGGTGCCCTTTTCAATATTATAGATGTTTGCCGATGGAAGAAGCGATCGTTTGCAGATCTTCCGGGGTATAGTCGTCCGCATGCGTTTTCCAGACGGCTCCGAAGCCGTCGCCCTTCCCGTAGCGGGGGATGATGTGCATGTGATAATGGAAAACCGACTGTCCCGCTTTTTCGCCGTTGTTATTCAGAAGGTTTAAACCGATCGGCTCATACTCTTCTTTAATGGCCTGGGCGATTTTCGGAACCGCTTCAAAAAAATCTCTTGAAACATCAGGGGTCATTTCGTATATGTTCGTTTTGTGGACCTTTGGAATAACAAGGGTATGTCCTTTTGTAACCTGGCTGATATCGAGAAAAGCCATGACGTGCTCATTTTCAAACACTTTTGCGCAAGGTATTTCCCCGTTAATGATTTTACAAAAAATGCAATCGCTCATACTTTTCCTCCTTTTTCCGCTTTGGAAAGGTTATGTATAAGCATAATATTACCACAATTATGACGGAAACACGAAAACAGGATGAACGGCTCCCGCGTTCACCCTGCCGGAAGAAGGTTGGCTTTAATAAGAAATGTTACACAATGCCTTTTGCAAGCACCTCATTTTCATTAAAATGAAGACTTGAAACGCCTATACATTTCCTGTCCCAAACACCTCATTTGATCATCACACCTTTTTTATATGTCAATGCCATATAAAGCTGATGCTTTCTCAATTCGGTGAATGTAAGAAACTTCTAAGCCTTGACATGCTTCAAATTCTTTTCAAACTGACTTTCGAAGATCCTGTCTTTGACAAACACCTCATTCGCCAGATGATCAGCTTTCCCTTCTTCATCCATTAGATTGTCCCGGATCGTTTTCGTTTATGCGCGAAGAACGGAAGGGAAAACGTTTCAAATACCTCCTTATTTTTGGTACTATTAAGAAAAATGCAAGAAAGGAACGAACGTATGTCACTACTCTCTGTAAAAGATCTGACCGGCGGGTATACAAGAAACCCTGTGCTCAGGGATGTATCATTTGAGATCGACCGAAAGCAGATCGTCGGCTTGATCGGCTTGAACGGAGCCGGAAAAAGCACGACGATTCGCCATATTATCGGCCTGATGGAGCCTCACAAAGGATCCGTTGAGCTAAACGGGAAAACATTTATCGAGGATCCGGAAAGCTATCGTTCACAGTTTACGTTTATTCCGGAAACGCCGATTTTATATGAAGAGCTGACGCTCAAGGAGCATTTGGAACTGACCGCGATGGCGTACGGGCTGTCAAAAGAAACGTTTGAAAAACGGCTTTCTCCCCTGTTAAAAGAGTTCAGAATGGAAAAGAGGCTGAAATGGTTCCCGGCTCATTTTTCAAAGGGAATGAAGCAGAAGGTCATGATCATGTGCGCTTTTTTAGTCGAGCCTGAGCTTTATATCATCGACGAGCCTTTTCTCGGACTGGACCCGCTCGCCATTAACGCCTTGCTTGAGAGGATGAACGAAGCGAAGAATAACGGTGCTGCCGTCTTGATGTCGACGCACATTTTGGCAACCGCTGAACGGTATTGCGATTCATTTATTATTTTGCACAACGGCCAAGTGCGGGCAAAGGGAACGCTTGAAGAGCTCAGAGAGCAGTTTTCCATGAAAGATGCAAGCCTTGACGATCTGTATCTTGAGCTGACGAAGGAAGAGAGCTATGAATAGCATTCAAGGTATTTGGAAGGCGAGAATTGAGGAGTATATAAAAGAGACAAGATCTTACTTGAAATATATGCTGAACGACCATCTCGTCATCGTCATGATTTTTTTTATCGCCGGTGCAGCAAGCTGGTACAGCAAGTGGCTGAAAGAGATGCCGGAAGGATTTCCCGCATACTGGGTGATGGCCGTCTTGTTTTCGCTCGTTCTGACAAGTTCCTATGTCAGGACGCTGATCAAAGAAGCGGACCTTGTGTTTTTGCTGCCGCTTGAAGCAAAAATGGGTCCTTATTTAAAACAAGCCTTCAGGTTCAGTTTTATGACGCAGCTGTTTCCGCTCATTGCGGCAGCGCTAGTTTTGGCGCCGCTGTACTTCGAAGCAAGCGGAAGGACATTTGCAGCTTATGCGCTAATTTTGGTTCAATTGCTTATATTAAAAGCGTGGAACATGGCGATGCAATGGCGGATGACGTATTTCGGCGAAAAAAACGTGCGGATCACGGATCAAATCGTCCGCTTTCTGCTGAATGCGCTTGCCTTGTATTTTGCGTTAGAAGCGTCTTACGGTTTTGCGCTTGCCGTGTACGCGATCATGCTTGCGCTCGTCGTGTATTTTTCGGCTGCTGAAAAGAAAAAATCGTTTAAATGGGAGCTGCATATCGAAGACGAAATCAGAAGGAAGCAGCGGTTTTACAGGCTGGCCAACCTGTTTACTGATGTCCCGCACCTCAGAAAGCAGGCGAAGAGGAGGGCGTACCTTGACTGGATTCTTGGATTGATCCCGTATGAACAGAAAAAGTCGTATGCGTACATGTATGCGAGGGCCTTTATCAGGTCAAACGATTATTTCGGGATCGTTCTCAGGCTGACCGTCATTTTTGGACTGATCATCGCTTATTTCTCAACGAATGACTGGGTGTCAGCGGTCCTCGTCGTTTTTACCGTTTTTATCACGGGCATCCAGCTGACGCCGTTGTTTGATCATTTTTCGCATTTGTCATTGCAGGAGCTCTATCCCGTCAGACAGGAGGAGAGACGAAAAAGCTTCTTCGGGCTGCTCCAGACCGTTCTCAGCATTCAGGCGCTATTATTGTCACTGGCAGCGGGCATCGGCATGCACTGGACAGGGATGCTTGCAGGTCTTCTCGGCGCCGCGCTGCTCATTTTTGCCGTCATGAAGCCTTATTTCACAAGCAGGCTGAAGAAACATACACGCAGATGAATCCTTTTCCTTTGCCGTCAGTATGTATAAAGAAGAGGTGAAGGACATGAACGAAAATCAGCTGTATTTGGATGAGGCCTACCGCTGGAAAATGAGGTTTTTGCGAAAGTCATCTATGGCAGAACGAATGTCAAAAGGCGTGCAGGCTAAGATTAACGCCCGCATTCCCGGCAAGGTGCACAAAGCGGTGACCGAGGGCATTAAAAAAATGGTCGAGGCTACGTTAGTCGGGTCAAATTTGACGACGGCCCAAAAGGAAACGGGTCCGCTTTCTTTAAAGGAAAAAGACGGGCTTGCCCAAAAAGCGGTTGCCCAATACCAAAAGGCCGCGGCTGCATCAGGCATCGGCACGGGAGCTGGGGGGATCTTTCTCGGGCTGGCGGACTTTCCGCTGCTGCTCGGCATTAAAATGAAATGCCTGTTCGAATTGGCGTCGATTTACGGCTATGACATCAAACAGAAAGAAGAGCGGCTGTTTCTTCTCTACATCTTCCAGCTTGCCTTTTCGGGGGAAGAGCATCGAAAAGAGATTTTCCGCATCATCGAAAATTGGGGAACGGAAAAACGGGACATCGATTGGCTTACATTCCAGCAGGAGTACCGTGACCATATTGATCTCGTTAAATTGTTTCAGCTTGTCCCAGGGCTGGGCGCCATCGTCGGCGGAACGGCCAATTATAAATTGCTCGGACATCTCGGAGAAACGGCGAGACATGTCTTTCACTTGCGATGGATCAAGGAGACTGCCGGGTATTAACCCAGGCTTTGGTTTACATTTCGATGTACACGTTTAGGAAAGAACGGCTGCTGCATCTAAACCGGGGGATTAACCCCGGTTTTTGTTTTTTAGTTCAAACCTCGGCCGCTGCCGGGGAAGCTTTTCCTTGTTCCTGATAAGAAACCGCGGCGTTTGCCATTACCTTGGCGGCGATAAGCATTGCTTTTTCATCGATGTCGAATTTCGGATGGTGGTGGGGAAAGGCATGGTTTGGATTTTCGGGACGCGCTCCCGTAAAGAAAAAGGTGCCTTTTACATGCTGGAGATAATAGGCGAAATCTTCTCCGCCCATCTGCAGTTCGCTTTCTGTCACCTTTTCGACGCCTTCCGTATTCCGGGCGATATCTGCTAAAAAGCCAGTTTCCTCGGAATGATTGCAGACTGCAGGATAGCCCCTTTCATACGAGTAGTCAAAGCCTGCTCCGTGCATGGCGCAAATCCCGCTGACGACCTGTTCGATTTCTTTTTCAATAAGCGTCCGCACGTCTTCGCTGAAGGAACGGGCTGTGCCGCTTAACACGGCTTTATCCGCAATGACATTAAAGGAATTCTCTGCGACAAATGATCCGGTCGAGACGACGGCAGGCTGTATCGGATCAAGCCTGCGGCTGACGATGTGCTGAAGGGCCGAGACGATCTGCGAACCGATCAATACCGCATCCTTTGTTTTATGAGGCTGAGCGCCGTGGCCGCCTTTGCCGTTGATCGTGATCGTAAAGCGGTCAGAAGCCGCCATAATGGGACCTGCTTTGTATTGCACTGTACCGAGGGGCTCTGTTGCCCACAAGTGCGTGCCGAAAATAACGTCGACGCCGTCGAGGCAGCCGTCTTCAATCATCGGCTTTGCTCCGCCTGGTGAATACTCTTCGGCGTGCTGATGAATCATGACAAGCTTTCCTTTTAAATCGTTTTTGTTTTCATGGAAAACTTTTGCAAGGACGAGCAGTGCTGCGGTATGACCGTCATGGCCGCAGGCGTGCATGACGCCAGGAACCGTCGACCGGTAAGGAACGTCTTTTTCATCCTGGATGGGCAGGGCGTCAAAATCTGCTCTTAAAGCGATGACAGGGCCGGGCAGTCTGCCTTCGATATAGGCGAGGATGCCGCCTCCGCCGACATTCGTGCGAATCGGAACGCCGAGGGCTTCATAATAAGCCGCGATATACGCGGCTGTCTCCTTTTCCTGGAAAGAAAGCTCAGGGTGCTGGTGAAAGTGGCGTCTCAGTGCGACCATCTCATCGTAATGCTTGTCAAGCTGTTCACAGATCGTCTGCTTTAATGCGTCTGTGTTCAAACTGATTCCTCCTCTAAGGGATATCCCATTTTTTAAATTTTATGACAGTTCAAGCCGTTGTTTCAACTTGTCTGTTAAGGTTTTATAAGAGAAATAAAGCCATAACCGTTGTTGCGGTCAGCCCTGCTGCGACGGGAATGATATTAAGTCTGGCCAGTTCAAACGGGTCGACCTTGCAGATGGCCGCCAACATCTAAAACGATACAAAGGATTATATTTGACTCGACACTATTATGACTTCTCTAGGATTTTCATATTCTATAGATCCCAAAGTATATATTTAAAATTTGATTTTAAAAAAACTACCCCGGCTTGTGAAAAAATAGTAGTATTGTCAGAGAGGATAGGAGATTGAACTAAATATTATAGCTCTTTTGTATGCATTCCAAGCGGATTTTTCAGTGAATAAAATGAATTTCAAAAAATCAAAGAGCTTAATATGAATGATATAAAATCCATTGTCATTTCTAAGCCTCTATACAAGTACTTAGTCATTAAAAATAGAGAGGGTGGTCAACAAAACATGAAAGCAGAAGTAACATCATTTTCTTTTAATGCAGCTAACGGTGACATGGGATTGGAGATCTATAGTGATTTCAGTGCGGAAAACTTACAGTTATTATGGCAAAAAAGGCAGGATAGCAGCAGTTTAAGCTTATATGAGGGAAAGTTTTTTAAGTTAGTTAAGGATGACAAGATAATCAACATTCGCTTAAATATTAATGACATTATCGATGCAGAAAATCTTGACCAAAAAGATGAAATAATGTGGGACTGTTTCTTAACAGATGGAGTTGAAAAACTTAGTGTTTCTTTTCCAAACTCACTATTAAGACAATATCACTATTATTTCTTTGATTTGAATAATTTATTCAAAATTGTACCATACGTTACGAAAGGTTCTAAAACATTGGCTCTGTATGTAAGACCTGTAAGTGTTGAATGCTCCTTAGAATCTATGTCTATTAAAGAAGAAAAGATAAGCGGAGAGATAGCAATAAAATCAAACGACATAGATATCCGAAAATTTGATTTAACTTTATGCTACAGAAAAAGAGAGTGCAAGGATATATTTCATTATATTGAGACCATAGATGCCAATATAAAAATAAATTCTTTTTTATTTGAACATGATCTCAATGAAGTATTCCTTGATAAATTAGAGGAAGCGTTATGGGATTTTTTTGTGAAAGTGGAAAATGAACATAGCAGTATTTTTATTCCGGTAACCATAAAAAGTTTACCGCTTGATTCAACAACTGTTCCTTTTAATAAAGATGGTTTTTATCAAATTAAACCGCTAATAAATGAAAAAGAAACTTTAACATTACATCTAAAACAAAAAGAGTTAAAAGCTGCCGCCACTTCTGTAATTGAAATAAAAAATCATTTGAATATTAAAGGGACAGTTCCTTTCGATGATTTTTCCAATTATAGTATTGTAAGTAAACAACGCAAAGAAGTTGGAACAGCCTTTGAACACTATACAGTATTTGAAAAGAGAATAGGAATGAGTGGGAATCTTTTTGATGTTACTGTTTCCTTTGAAGATTTAATACAATTTGCTAAAGAAAAGGACATTTTGGATTTATTTATTAGATGTGAAAATACAGCAGGTGAAAAAATAGATTTACCTTTATTCGCAAAGAATAAAGACAAAATTGTATCCAGTAAAGCAGCTTTGTTTACAAACGGTTTTGGCAACTATTCAATTTGGGTTAATGTTAATAGACAATTCAATGAAAATGTTACGAATATCGCGGTTCTTGGTACTTGTTATAGCAGAAATGCGTTTAATACAATGGACTATTTCAATCCGGGATATAAAAAGTTATATAAATGTGCTTATACTCAATTTCACTCAAATATTATTAGCCTTGTTTCTGATCCTGTTGATTTTAATAAGGATGATTTTATACAAAGTGAGTTGAAAGAATCTGATATTAATTATTTGAAATCAGACTTTGAGAAGAGCTTTTTCGAAAATTTAAAAGACACCAAACCGGATTACTTAATTATTGATCTTTATGTAGACGCGTGTAGAGAAGTGATTGAGATTAATGATAGCTCTTATATTACTTTAAACTATCTGCTTCCACGGACTGCTTTTTATAAAAAATTAAAAGGGAAAAAAGTGATTTCTAGTTCTGATGCTAATGAGTACTTCGACCTTTGGGAAAAGAGCTTAGAAAAGTTCATCGAAAAATTGTTGTCAATTATCCCTGAAGATAAAATCATCCTGAACCGGGGGCGTTTAACTACAAAGTATAAAGACGCTAATAACAAAATTGTTGAGTTTCCCCACAAGGAAATTAAAAGAAACAATTATATTTGGGATAAGCTTGAGAACTGCTTCTTATACCATTTTCCAAATGTGAGAATCATTGATATGAGAAAGACAAAATATATTGGTTATCATAAACATCCATTTGGGAATAGTTATGCACATTATGAGCCGGATTATTATAAAGAATTTCTTTTCAGGTTAAACGAAATTGTATTAGAGGATATGAACAAATAAAATATGGTGATTAAATTAAGGAGAAGCAAATTCAGCTTGTAGAGAAAAATATGTTTTTTTCTGCAAGTTTTTTATTTTTGGAAATTCCATTAGAGAAAAACATCTGCAATCCACATTTTTATTAAACGGATGCTATCTGCCATATTGAAATAAACCAGCCGGTTCAAGCGAGGATTGACCAATGTTTTGATTTAACTTTTTCAATGTGAAAAATATCAATATACAGAACAATTTAACGAAGCGGATACTCCTTTTAGACAAGATAATCAGCAGTTTCGATTTTTTTTAGGCCTTTTCTTTATTATAGAAAATAAAGGCTGTCGACAAACTCTCGCACTCGTTGTCAGGCCTGCTCGCCGATTTTCATGTTAAGCAAGGAATGGCGGCTAATTGCTCAGGTGTCATGCTGAACGCCGCCGTCGCCACATCCTGTGAAAGTCGGCTGCGATGCTCGGCTTCCCTAAAACTAGACCGCTTTTGACGATAAGGCAGTCATTCGACGGAATAATAGGAAGAAATATAGGACGGACGGGAAAAGATCGTGCCTTTTTGGTTGATTCCTGCGGAAGATTGCGGTTTGTCGTGGGCCTCTTTGAATGATGTTGAATTTTTCCAGTCCTGAAACGCCTGCTCTGATTCCCAGAGCGTCAAGACGATGTACGTATCGCTGTCCTTCGGCCTGAGCACTCTCAGCGCTTTAAAGCCTGGCTGGCTTTCGATTTTTCCGGCTCTGTTTTTAAACCGGGTTTCAAACAGCGGCCGGCCTTCTTGCGTGACAGGGATATTGTTAAGAACGGAAAAACCGGTCTGTTCCAATGTTCCGGACTGATCGATGACCTCGTAGCTGTGCGGCGCCTGAAAGACGCTTTTCCCGTCAGTTTCGTGGAAAAGAACCGCAGAATCCGGTCCTTTCATAAAGAGCATGTTTTCAAGATCATGCCGCCGGGCAATCTTTTTTAAAAAATCGAGCGTTCCGTAAGTAATGTAAAAATTCACTTTTTCTCACCCCTTTTTGATAGTATAACAAAAGGACGATTTAAAATTCTATCGATCATATGCTCGAACCTTGAGGAACATAATTTGAAGAAAAAATTCCCATACTAGCTATAGAAAGGAATGAGGTGAATAGATGAGAAAGAGATTTTTCATTCCAATCATCATTGTTGTTGCAATTGTTCTTTTTGCTTTACTTGCATATATTGCGATTATATTTCTCGGCGACTATGTCATCGACGAAAAAAAGTTGATTTTCAACGCTTCTTCAAAAATCGTTGACCAAAATGGGGAGGAAATTGCAAGCCTGTATACGGAAAACCGGAGGCCCGTCTCGATCGATGAAGTGCCGGACGATGTCAAACATGCGTTTATTGCCGTTGAAGACAAGCGCTTCTATGAACATCACGGCATCGATTTAAAATCGGTGAGCCGGGCTGTGTACAGAGATATTTTAGCGGGAAGCAAAGTCGAAGGGGGAAGCACGATTACCCAGCAGCTCGCCAAAAACATCTTTTTGACACATGACAAAACATTTTTAAGAAAAACAAAAGAAGTCATTATCGCCATTAATTTGGAGCGGGACTACAGCAAGGACAAGCTGCTGGAAATGTACCTGAACCAGCTTTACTTCGGACACGGCGTATACGGGATTCAGGAAGCGGCCAATTATTTTTTCGATAAAGATGTTAAGGATTTAACGGTCAGCGAGGGAGCGGTGCTGGCTTCGCTTCCAAAAGCGCCGACAACGTATTCTCCGATTCTCCATCCGGATAAATCGAGAGAGCGGCGCAACGTGATCCTCGGCATGATGAACGAACAAGGATATATCAGCTCGAAGGAAACGGTAAGGGCTCAAGGGAGCACATTGGGGCTGCATGTCAAAGAAACGTCAAAACATCCCTGGCTTGCCAGCTATATCGACCTTGTCATAAAAGAAGCGGAAGACCGATATTCGATTTCAGGCGACCAGCTTCTCCGGGGCGGTTATACGATCACTGTTCCGCTTGACCCTTCCGTCCAAAAAGCCGCCTACACCTTGATGAAACAGGACGGCTATTTTCCGGGCACAGACGATAAAGCCGAAGGGAGCGCCGTGTTTATCGATAACAAGACAGGCGGTGTGATCGCGGCGATCGGAGGCAGGGATTATGTGTCAAAAGGGTATAACAGAGCCGTTGCTTCAAGGCAGCCCGGTTCGACGTTTAAGCCGCTTGCCGTCTACGGGCCGGCTCTTGAAGAAAAGCTGTTCAAGCCCTATTCGCTGCTTGAGGATAAGCAGCTTTCATATGACGGCTATTCACCTAAAAATTATGACGGACAATATGAAGGAAAGGTGTCGATGGTCGATGCTTTGACATACAGCAAAAATGCGCCCGCTGTATGGACATTGCAAGAGGTCGGCATTGAAACCGTCAAGCCTTATTTAAGCCGTTTGGGGATGAACATCCCGGATGAAGGCCTCGCACTCGGGCTCGGCGGGCTGCAACAAGGCGTGTCACCGCTTGAAGTGGCAGGCGCCTATCGGACGTTCGCCAATATGGGAGAGTATGAGAAGCCTTACTTCATCCAAAAGATTCGTGATGAAAGCGGAAATGTTTTATACAGCCATAAAAAGAAGCCTGAAAGGGTGTTCAGCAGGCAAACGGCCTGGTATATGACGAGAATGCTCCAAGAGGTTGTCAGGAGCGGAACGGGCAAAGCGGGCGGATTTTCCGGAGAAATAGCCGGAAAGACAGGCTCGACGACGTACACCGGAAAAGAGGGAGCAACAAATGACGCATGGTTTGCAGGCTATACCCCTAAAGTTACCGGAGCCGTCTGGATGGGCTATGATAAATCCGATGAAAAGCACTATTTAACAGGAGGAAGTTCGTATCCGACAAGGCTTTATAAAGATATTTTAAAGCGTTCCAATCAAAAGCCTGCTGCCTTTAAAAAGCCTGAAGGAGTCAAGGATCTGGACAGGCCGATTCATCTCGAGGATTTGGACAGCGCAGAGGCCGGTTATTCCTTCACGCCGATGGGTTTGATTACGGTATCGCTAAAATGGCATGAGCAAGAGGATAAACGGGCCGAATACAGAATATATGAAAAGAAAAACGGAAAAGAGAGGCTGGTGGACACCGTCAAGGGAAAAGGAAGCTGCGACATTCCTTATGCAAATCTCTTTTCTGACGCGGCCTACAGGATTGTTCCGTACAATCCGCAGACGAAAGAGGAGGGGAATGGAACAGACTTTATTGAGGCAAGAGTCTTCCCTTCAGGTCATTAGCTGCTCGAAATTCATCAATTTCTTGAACATTAAGTCTCATGAGTATACCGTTTCCAAAAAAAACGGTATATTTGAAGGAGTAATTTTGCGAACGTATGGTTGCAGTCTGAAAGGTGGAAATCATTGTGAAAAACGACAAGGCTTTTAATGATGCGTTTTTAAAAGCGTGCCGCGGAGAAAAAAGCGCCCATGTACCTGTATGGTACATGAGGCAGGCCGGCAGGTCACAGCCGGAGTACAGGGCGCTAAAGGAGAAATACGGATTGTTTGAAATTACCCATCAGCCTGAACTGTGCGCTTATGTGACAAGGCTGCCCGTCGAACAGTACGGGGTGGACGCGGCCATTCTTTATAAGGATATTATGACACCGCTTCCGGGAATTGGCGTAAATGTCGAAATCAAAAACGGAATCGGTCCTGTCATCGACAATCCGATCGCCTCGGCAAAAGACGTCGAAGCGCTCGGCGAACTTGAGCCGGAAGAGCACATTCCATATGTGCTTGAGACGATTAAGCTGCTGACGGAGGAGCAGCTGAACGTGCCGCTGATCGGTTTTACAGGAGCTCCATTTACATTGGCAAGCTATATGATAGAAGGCGGACCGTCGAAAAACTACAATAAAACGAAAGCGTTTATGTACAGCCAACCTGACGCATGGAGCAAGCTGATGGAGAAGCTTGCCCGGATGGCGGCAGTCTACGTAAAAGCCCAAATCAAAGCCGGGGCAAAAGCGATCCAGGTGTTTGATTCATGGGTCGGAGCGCTCAGCGCCGATGATTACCGCCGCTATATCAAGCCGGCGATGGACGGGCTGTTTACAGAGCTCAAAAAAGAAGGCGTGCCGCTGATCATGTTCGGTGTTGGCGCGAGTCATCTCGCCCGCGACTGGCATGATCTTTCCCTCGATGTCGTCGGACTCGACTGGCGCATGAGCATAAAGGAGGCCCGGGAAAAAGGCCTGACCAAGACCCTTCAGGGAAATCTCGACCCGTCAATATTGCTTGCTCCTTGGGAAGTCATCGAGCAGAGGACGAAAAAAATACTTGATGAGGGTATGCAGACGGACCGGTTTATTTTTAACCTCGGCCACGGCATCTTTCCGGAAGTCAGCCCTGAAACGCTGAAAAAATTGACGGCATTTGTTCATGAGTATTCCGCCTCAAAAAAATCGAGCCTGATTCCATGAGCATTTCAGTTGGTGTTTTTCGATATAAACTGTCAAAATACGTATAGATCTAGATCTTTAAAGAGGTGTTCATGTTGGGTAAAAAGAAAATGGGGCTTCTCGTGATGGCGTACGGAACGCCGTACAAGGAAGAGGATATCGAACGGTATTATACGCATATCAGAAGAGGCAGAAAGCCGGAGCCTGACATGCTCCAGGATTTAAAAGACCGCTATAAAGCGATCGGCGGAATATCTCCTCTTGCTAAAATTACCGTGGAGCAGGCGGAGCAGCTCGAAAAGCGTTTAAACGAACTGCAGGATGACGTTACTTTTAAAGCATACATCGGCCTGAAGCATATCGAGCCTTTTATTGAGGATGCCGTCCAACAGATGCACAACGACGGTATAACGGAGGCGGTCAGCCTTGTGCTGGCGCCGCACTTTTCGACGTTCAGCGTTCAATCGTACAACAAACGGGCGAATGCGGAAGCAGAAGAAGCCGGCTTAGCGATCACATCTATTAACAGCTGGTATGATGAGCCGAAATTTATTGCGTATTGGGCTGATCAGATTAAAAAGATATATGCAGGGATGCCGCCGGAAGAGCGCGAAAAAGCCGTGCTGATCGTTTCGGCGCACAGCCTTCCCGAAAAGATCGTCAGCATGGGGGATCCTTATCCCGAGCAGCTTGAGGAATCAGCGAGGCTGATCGCCGAAAAAGCCGGGGTAAAAGAGTATGCCGTCGGCTGGCAAAGCGAAGGGAACACGCCTGATCCTTGGCTGGGACCCGACGTACAGGATCTGACGCGGGACTTGTCAGAACAAAAAGGCTATAAAGCCTTTGTCTACGCTCCTGTCGGTTTCGTAGCCGACCATTTGGAAGTGCTGTACGATAATGACTATGAATGCCGGATCGTAACAGATGATATCGGAGCAAGCTACTACAGACCGGACATGCCGAATGCGAAACCGCAGTTTATCGATGCTTTGGCGTCCGTCGTATTAAAACGATTGGAGAAAGAACAGTAAAGAAGGCGATTTTATATGAGTGGAGAACGTAAGCAGATTGTCATTATCGGCGGCGGGATTACCGGATTGGCCGCCGCCTTCTACTTGGAGAGGGAAATCAAGAAGAACGGTCTCCCCGCCGAAGTGACGCTTGTTGAAGCGAGCCCGAGACTAGGCGGAAAGATCCAGACCGTTCATAAAGACGGCTATATCGTTGAAAAGGGACCGGACTCGTTTTTGGAACGAAAACAGAGCGCTCCCCAGCTTGTCAAGGATCTGGGGCTGGGGCATCTGCTTGTGAACAATGCGATAGGCCAGTCTTATGTTCTCGTAAATGAAACGCTCTATCCGATTCCCGAAGGGGCTGTCATGGGCGTTCCGACAAAAGTCGGTCCTTTTTTAACGACAGGGCTTTTTTCTTTGCAGGGAAAACTGAGGGCAGGGATGGACTTGGTGCTGCCAGCGAGCAAACCGCAGGACGATCAGTCGCTCGGCGAGTTTTTTAGAAGGCGCGTCGGCGGCGAAGTGGTTGAAAACCTGATTGAGCCGCTCCTCTCAGGCATTTATGCCGGAGATATCGACCGCCTCAGCCTGATGTCGACGTTTCCGCAGTTTTATCAAACCGAGCAGAAGTACAGAAGCCTCATTCTCGGAATGAAAAAATCGGCCGGTAATAAAAGCAAGCAAGCAGCGGCGCCCGTTAAAAAGAAAGGACAGTTTCAGACGCTGAAAACCGGCTTGCAGGCGATTGTCGAAGAGCTGGAAAAGAAGCTCGAGCTGACGAAAATCTACAAAGGCACCAAGGCCGTCGGCATTGAACGAGGACAACATTACAGCTTCAAGCTTGACAACGGCATTGTTCTTCATGCGGATGCTGCCGTCATCGCTGCTCCTCATAAAGCGATTGCCGCGATGTTTCCAGACGAGGATTGGCTTTTAGGCATGCGGGAGATGGTCTCAACGTCTGTCGCCAATGTAGCGCTCGGCTTTCCTGAGGAAGCCGTAAAGATGGAGCATGAAGGCACGGGTTTTGTGATCTCAAGAAACAGCGATTTCTCCATTACCGCCTGCACGTGGACGAACAAAAAATGGCCCCATACGACGCCGGAAGGCAAAGTTCTGCTTAGGGCTTACGTCGGAAAAGCGGGGGATGAATCTGTCGTCGAGCAGTCTGACAATGAAATGGTCAGGATTGTGCTGGAAGATTTGAAGAGGATCATGAAAATCGAAGGCGAGCCGGAAATGACCTGTATCACGAGATGGAACGAGGCTATGCCGCAGTATCATGTCGGCCACAAAGAACGAATCAAAAAGGTAAGGGAAGGCCTTCAAACGTCATACCCCGGCATTTTCGTGACGGGCGCTTCCTTCGAAGGCGTCGGAATCCCGGATTGCATCGACCAGGGCAAACAGGCCGTAAAAGACGTGCTTGCCCATTTATTTGAATAAATAATGTAAAAAGCTGCCCGAAAGTGAAATGAAGTGACCCCCAAAAGTTAGACAGCTTATTTTCTCAAGTAACATGACTGGCATGAATCCGGTATTGTACTGGGCTCATGCCTTTTAATTTTGCCTTGATCCGTTTGTGATTATAGTAATCGATATATGTTACGAGCTCTTGTTTAAAATGCTCGATGCTTTGAAATTCGTTGAAATGGATAAACTCTGATTTTAAAATACCAAAGAAACTTTCAATGACCGCGTTATCGTAACAGTTTCCCTTACGAGACATACTTTGAATAATATTTCGTTCCTTTAGGGCGTGGCGATACTGTTTCATTTGATAGTGCCAGCCCTGATCGGAGTGAATCAACAGATTTTCTTTATCTGTCAGCTGTTCAAATGATTTTTCCAACATCTCGGATACCAATGAATACGTTGGCCTGGATCCAATTGTATAAGCAATGATTTCGCCATTAAATAAATCAAGCATTGGCGATAAATAGAGCTTCTCCCCAAATAATTTAAATTCCGTGATATCTGTTACCCATTTCATCTTCGGCTTTTCCGCCTTGAAATTCCGCTCTAGCCTGTTTGGTGCCACCGTGCCGGTTTCTCCTTTATACGAACGGTATTTTTTCATCCGTACGAGACATTTCAACCCCAGTTCCTTCATGAGGCGATATATTTTTTTATGATTCATTTGATATCCCCGGTTTTTAAGCTCGTCGCGTATCCGGCGGTACCCGTAACGGCCTTTATGTTCATGATAAATCGATTGAATCAGTGTTTTTAATTTGGCATCTTTGTCTGGAAGACCGAAGGTTTTGACCCAGTAATAATACGTACTGCGCGGAATTCCAGCCAGTTTAAGCAGGGCTTTTACCGGAAATTCAGTCCTTAGTTCAAATACTACTTGGGCCTTTTCTTGTTTTGTAATTTTTCCTTGTTTTGAACTAAGGTATTCAACTTTTTTAAGTAGGCATTCTCCATTCGCAGACGTTCAATTTCAGCCTGCATGGCTTCCACTGATCCTTCTTGCGGTGTTTGTTTCTTCGTTCTTTTTTGATTTTTCTTTGTCATTGACGGCCGCCCCTTTTTCATCGGTTTTAGGGCATCGATTCCTCCGGTTTCGAACAGTTTCTGCCATTGAGCCACCGTAGAAGGTGCTTGAATATTGAAGATGGCGGCTGTTTCACGGATCGACGTCCCATTTTCGATCATATAGTGAAGTACCTTCAGTTTATCTTCTACAGAATAGGTTGTATAGAGTTTTTGAAACGCACTTTCTCCATGGTAATGGTATTTGCGAATCCATACCTGAAACACACCTGACGAAACACCGATCTCTCTGGCGATTGTTTTATGCCCTTCCCTACCCGCAAGATACCTTTTGACCGCTTGTATTTTTTCCTCAGCTGTAAATTTAGCCATAAAAAACTGCACCTCCGATTGTTAGATGGTGTCTAACAATTGGGGTGCAGTTCAAAACGGCAGCTTTTTTATTTTGGCTTATATTGCGGCTCCACATAAACAGAGTCTGAAAATGGAAAAAATAAAATTTAAAATATTGCATTTTACATGTGAATATGTTAAATTTACATTCTGTACTTAATGACCAAAATGTTCAAATAGTCATTTTTGGAGTGAGAAAACATGACCATCGACCGGAAAGCACTGATCATCGATGCGGCTACAAAATCGTTTACGCAATTCGGATACAAAGCGACGACAATGGATCTTGTGGCAAAGCTCGCAAATGTCGGGAAAGGGACGATTTATACCTTTTTCAAAAACAAAGAAGAATTATTCGACGAAATCATTTCTTCGCTGTTAATGGAAATGAAACAAACGGCTGACAATGCGATTGATCCCGACCTGCCATTCCACGAAAATGCACATCGTGCGCTGATCGCCATATTGGAGTACAGAAAAAGGCACCAGCTGACGATCAAAATTTTTCAGGAAGGCGCAGAACTGGGCACACATGCCGTAAGGGAAGTCATTGAAAAGTTTGAGCACATGATTATCAGCTACATCGAGAAAAAAATTAAAGAAGCGATTAAAAATGGCGATATTAAACCGTGTAACCCTGAACTGAATGCATTTGTCATTTTTAAGCTGTATATTGCGCTTATCTTTGATTGGGAAAAACACCATGAACCATTAAAGAAAGAAGAAATAGCAGAAACGCTGAAACTGTATATTGTCAAAGGATTATCCCAATAGATCATTCTTTCTTTTTTTAGGGGTGCGGCCAATATAGAGAAAGCGGTCATCAATTAGGAGGCGTATCAACGATGAATGTACTACGACACCAGTGGAGAGAACTGATAACAAATAAAAAGCTGCTGATTTCCGTGATCGGTGTTCTCTTTATTCCGCTGATTTACAGCAGCGTATTCTTGGCGGCATACTGGGACCCCTACGGACATGTCGACCAGCTTCCCGTAGCCGTTGTCAATTCTGACAAGGGAGCGACGTATGAAGGGAAGGATCTTCACATCGGCGATGATCTTATTAAAGAGCTGAAGAAGAACAAAAAATTCGACTGGCATTTTACGACGAAAGAAAAGGCGTTGACAGGCCTGGAAAACGAAGAATATTACATGGTCGTTGAAATTCCCGGGGATTTTTCCAAAGATGCCAGCACGGTCATGAATAAGCATCCGAAAAAGCTGAATCTCATTTATCATACAAATGCCGGACGAAATTACGTCGGCGCCCAAATCAGCGATAAGGCGATTGAGCAGCTCCAGCATTCGATCGGCTCAGAAATCAGCGAACAGTATGCAGAAGTGATCTTTGACAACTTCGGAAAAATCGCCAAAGGGCTCGGCAAAGCAAGCTCAGGCGCGGAAAAGCTGAATGAAAGCTTAAAAGATGCAAAAAGCGGAAGCAAGAAGCTCAAAGAGAACCTTGAAAAATTGGCAAAAAGCCAAATCACATTCGATAACGGAATGGGCCGGTTCGGCACAGCATTCAATACGTTGAATGAAAAAATCCATGACCTTGATTCTGCGCTCGGACAATTCCAGGAAAAGGGGGGACAGCTTTACAACGGAGCCTACCAGCTGCAGCAGGGCATGCCGCAGATCGTGGCGGGATTGGAGAAAATGAATGAAAAAGCCCAAGCGATTAGCAAATTTGAAGACGCGATTTCATCGGAGAAAATTGCACAGCTTGAAACCGCGCTGACAAACGCAGAGCAGGCGAAAAAAGAAATCAGCAGGATTTCAGATGACATTACAAAGCTTGAAGGGGCCTTGAAAAATCAAAACAGTCAAGTGAAGCAAATTATTGAATCCAGCAACATTTTGACGGATGAACAAAAAGCGGCGCTGTCAAAGCAGGTTGATCAAAAGATGGACGAAGTCAAACTGCCGGAACTTGACCGCCTCAAAGCCCAGATTCCGGATATGAGCAAGCTTCCTGACCTTTCGGGCATCAAACAGAAGCTTAACGATTTAAAACAGCTCCCCGGCTCGGTCAATAAGCTTTATAAAGGCTCTGAAAAAATTCAAACCGGACTCGACAGTCTGGCGAAAGGACAGGCGGCTTATAACGAAAAATTCGCCGAAGCGAGAAGCGGTTCTTCCAAAATCGCCGAAGGCAGCCAGACATTGAAAGAGAAGTTTGGCGAATTGCAGGATGCTTCAGGAAAGCTGAAAGACGCTTCTTCCAAGCTGGCATCTGGGGCAAAAACGCTTGATGAAGGTTTAGGAAAGATTACCGAGGGCAGCGGCAAGCTGTCAAGCCAGCTGGCCGACGCGGCTGATCAGACGGGCGGCATACAGGCAGGTGAACAAAATTACAATATGTTCTCAGACCCTGTCAACGTCAAAGGCGAAAAAATCACAAAAGTTTCAAATTACGGAACGGGTTTAACACCGTACATTTTATCGCTCGGATTATTCGTCGGCGCGTTGATGATCACCGTTGTGTTTGACGTGAAAGAGCCGGCAAGCCGGCCTGAATCTGCAATCGGCTGGTTCATTAGCAAATTCAGCATTCTCTTACCGGTCGGCATTCTTCAGGCTGTGATCGCATGCACGGTCATTCTCTTCGGCATCGGCCTTGATGTGCAAAGCGTCTGGAGATTCTATCTGTTCAGCATCATCATGAGCATCACGTGTCTTGCGCTCATTCAGTTCCTTGCGGCAACAATGGGTAATCCGGGCCGCTTCATCGCCGTGATCCTGCTCGTGCTTCAGCTCGGCGGAAGCGGAGGAACGTTCCCGCTGGCGCTTGTGCCAAGGTTCTTCCAAATCATCCACTCCGCTCTGCCTATGACGTACAGCATCGCAGGCTACAGAGCGATTATTTCCAGCGGGGATTATGCTTTCATGTGGGAGCAAGCGGCGATTCTCGGGGGAATAGCCGTCGCCATGATGGCGTTGACTATCCTTTATTTCTGGAGGCTGCTGAGAAAAGAGAAAATAGAGGAGCAGCCTGCCTGATCGAAAAAACACCTTTATCGACGATAAAGGTGTTTTTCTTTTAAAGGGTTCACTTTCAGGAAGCGGAAACGCCCCATTTTATGAGCAGCCCCGTATATGTAAAACCTCCGCCAAAGCCGTAAAGAATCAGTGTATCTCCTTCTTTTAACTTGTCGTGTTTAACGGCTTCATTGAGCGCGAGAACGATCGAAGCCGATGACGTATTGCCGAACCATTCGACACTTGTCAGCGCTTTTTCGACCGGAATTCCCGCTTTTTCACAAATCGATTCGATCATTCTCATATTGGCGCTGTGAGGGACGAACCAATCGATGTCTTCGAGCTCCATTTGCGCCTGTTCAAGCAGCAGTTTAATTCCTTCGGGAATGGACCTGGCCGCCCATTTATATACTTCGCGTCCGTTTTGCACCATTTTTCCGGCGCCGGCAAGCTCTTCCCCCTTTAAATCGCTTCGCAAACCCGTTCTGTACAAATGACGGGCGCCGTCTCCTTTTGTGCCCTGGACAAATGTAATAAAGCTTGGGGATGAGTCTTCGCGCTCGACAAGCAAGGCGCCTGCCCCGTCGCCAAACAATACACACGATGTGCGGTCTGTATAATCCGTCACTTTCGACAGCGACTCCCCGGCAACCACGAGAATTTTCCGGTGCAGTCCTGAGGTGATCAGGCCGTTTGCCGCATGGAGGCCATATGTTAATCCGGCGCATGTCGCATTTAAATCGAACGCTCCGATGTCACTCCATCCGAAATGATCCTGAATTTGGCACGCTGTGCTGGGAAAAGCATAGTCTGCCGTCGTTGTTGAAACAATGATCATATCAAGGCCGTCCAATGCGCCCGGGTATCTGTTTTGTAAATTTTCTACAGCTTTAATGCAAAGGTCTGAAGTAAATTCCTGCTCGGATGTCAGCCGTCTTTCTTTCATGCCTGTCCGCTGAACGATCCATTCGTCAGAGGTATCGACGATTTTTTCTAAATCTTCATTTGTCAGCCGCTTTTCCGGAACATAAGCCCCGATGGCTGATATACGTGCTTTTGATAAAGTTTTCAAGATGATCACGCTCCTTTTTTACATTATAACACCTAGTATTAGTATCTGGTACTAATTTTTTATTCTAATTGAGTAATGTATACTATATAAATAACGTAAAGGGAGGAATGAAAATGTCATCTGTTCAGGAAACGATGCAGCTTATTAAAGAGCTCGTCTCAATTCCGAGCCCGACCGGAAATACATATCAGATCATAGAGCATATTCATCAGCTTCTGCAGGAGCAGGGAGTCGAAACAAGGCTCAATCGTAAAGGAGGGCTGATCGCCACGATTCCGGGGCGCGACAAGTCGAAGCACAGGATGTTGACTGCCCACGTCGATACACTCGGCGCGATGGTGAAGGAAATCAAACCGGACGGAAGGCTGAAAATCGATTTAATCGGCGGTTTTCGGTACAACTCAATCGAAGGCGAATATTGCCGGATCGAAACGTCCTCAGGCAAGACTTACACGGGCACGATTTTAATGCATCAAACGTCAGTTCACGTCTATAAAGACGCGGGAAAAGCCGAACGCAGCCAGAAAAACATGGAGGTCCGCATCGATGAACCGGTTCATCATGCAGAGGATACGAGGGCGCTCGGGATCAATGTCGGTGATTTCATTTCCTTTGATCCGCGGGTCGAAATTACGCCGAGCGGATTTATCAAATCGCGCCACCTTGATGATAAAGCAAGCGTAGCCCTTTTGCTCCAGCTGATCAAACAGATCAAAAGGGAAGAAATCAGACTTCCGTACACGACTCATTTTTTGATTTCCAATAATGAGGAAATCGGATACGGAGGCAATTCGAATATTCCGTCCGAAACCGTCGAATATTTGGCTGTTGACATGGGAGCGATTGGCGATGGGCAATCGTCTGATGAATATACGGTATCGATCTGTGTGAAAGATTCGAGCGGCCCTTATCATTACGGCCTCAGAAAACGGCTTGTCGAGCTTTGCGAAAAGCACGGCATCCGCTACAAGCTCGATATTTACCCGTATTACGGGTCTGACGCCTCGGCGGCCATAAAAGCGGGGCATGATATCGTCCACGGCTTGATCGGTCCGGGAATAGACGCTTCACACGCATTTGAAAGAACGCACCAATCATCATTGGAGCATACGGCCGAGCTTCTGTACCGATATGTCCGGTCTGATATGGCGTGACGCCGTGGCTCCGTATGAAAAAAACCCGAAAGGAACTGGAGTCCTTTCGGGCCAAGAAATGTGGAAGCTTTCATTTTTGAATGAATGTTCTATTTACCAATAATCATAATGTTTCTTGCAATCGTAGTAGTAATCATACTTTTTATGATCATAGTAATAATCATGCTTCTTATAGCAAGGATAGTAGTAGTAGTAATAGTAGTAGTATTTTTTGCAGTCATGATCTTTTTTGTGGTAATCATGGTAATAACACATAGAACTTCCCTCCTGTTTCTATCTTAATGTAGCTACGATATATCGTATGGCAGGCAGAGGGAGGTTGCTTGGACAGGTTGATTGATCAAACGGTATATTTTTATAAAAAACGCACGTTTTCCGCTAACGGACAACGTGCGTTTTTCTTTTATTTGCTGTTCGGCTGTCAGCCGGACATTTTCATATCGATCGGTTCGCGATTGTTCAATACGGCATCGCCTTTTTGCGCATCGTATTCGCCTTCCCATTTTGACATGACGACAGCCGCAAGGGCGTTTCCTGTCAGGTTGACGACTGTGCGGGCCATGTCCATAATCCGGTCGACCCCGGCGATGAAGGCTAGTCCTTCAGCAGGCACGCCGATCGTGCCCAATGTCGCAAGCAGCACGACAAACGATGTACCAGGAACCGCAGCCATTCCTTTTGAAGTTACCATCAGCACGAGCACCAGCGTAATCTGCTGGCCAATTGACAGATCGATTCCGGAGGCCTGAGCTAGAAACAGAGCGGCAATCGCCTGATACAGAACAGACCCGTCGAGGTTAAAGGTATAGCCGATCGGGATGACGAATGAGACAATGCCCTTTGGACAACCGATCTTTTCCATCTTCTCCATGACACGGGGAAGAACAGTTTCTGAGCTTGATGTACTATAAGCTAGCAATAATTCATCTTTCATATAGGCTAAAAATTTAAATATATTGATGCCGGCCATTTTTCCGACGATGCCGAAAACGATGATCAGGAAAACGGCAAGGGCGGCATAAACCAAAATGACAAGTTTTCCTAATGACACCAGTGAACCAAAACCAAATTTGGAAACGGTTACCCCGATCAAGGCAAAAACGCCGAACGGAGCGAATTTCATGACAAGGTTGACGACATGGAACATCGCCTGTGAAGTGGCTTCGAAAAACGCAAGCACAGGTTTCCCTTTTTCGCCAATCGCTGAAATTCCAAGTGCGAAAAATACGGTAAAGCAGATTATCGCAAGTAAATCGCCTTCAGCTAGAGATTGGAAAAAGTTTGTTGGCACAATATGAAGAAACGTTTCTGCGACCGTTTTGGTGCTGGCCTCTTTTTCGGTTTCGACATACTGGCTGATATCGGTTTTTTCGCCGCTGCTATAATGAACGCCGTGTCCGGGTTGGAAAACGTTCGCCAGAACAAGGCCGAGCAGAATCGCGAAAGTTGTAATAATCTCAAAATAGAGAATAGTCCGAAATCCAAGTCGGCCGACTTTTTTGCCGCTCCCCGCTCCTGCGACTCCGACAACTAGACTTGACACGACGATTGGAATCACAATCATTTTAATTAATCTTAGAAATAAATCCCCCACCGGCTTAAGATAGGTTTCTATGGCAGGATTGCCAAACCAGATGGCGCCGACTGCGACACCTAAAATGAGCCCGAGGAAAATTTGAGCTGCTAATCCGAATTTAAATTTCTTCTTCATAGATGCCCTCCCAACGTAAGTTTTTTCATTATATAAAAATATTAAATAATGACACGATTACATCCAGTATATCCGAAAAAAAAGGATCTCGTCTATAAAAAAAATTTGGTTTTCTTCTGTCTGAATTTTCAGATATAGTATATTGATCATGCTGACAGGGAGTTGGAAGTGCCGGGAACGGGGTTTTTATACCTATTTCGTCTAGATCATTATAATCAAAATTATCCTATGTGGCAAAAATGACTCTCTTTTTGCCTAACTTTTGTGACAAAAAAACGCTCCGGAGTTCAAATCTCCTCCGGAGCGTTTTTTTAAAAAATTTAAAGATCTTTCAGCTTTAGGCAATTGCAGCACGTATTTCCGTAGCATTCATGCTGTTCTTCGATTTCGCGGCCGCATTCCGTACATTTTTTGGCAGGCAGGTTCCTGAAAAATTCCGTGATTTTTCCGAGCATCGCGCATCCCCCATTCCTTTAATTGTTAACATTGTATTATAACAGATACGAAAAGGTCAATGTCTGTTTTATGACAAAAATATAAAACATGCAATTTTTAAGAAAAATGGGTATATTGTATAGGGGGACGATAGCCACACACATGAGGTGAAAACGATGAAGATTACTGTAATAGGCTGTTATGGCGGATTTCCGGCTGCGAATGAAGCGACGTCCGGATACCTGTTTCAATCCGGGGATTATTCGGTGCTTGTCGACTGCGGCAGCGCAGTTTTATCAAAACTCCAGCAGTTTTTGCCGGTTGAGAAGCTGAATGCCGTTGTTTTATCCCATTATCACCATGACCATATTGCGGATGTCGGCCCTTTGCAATTTGCCAAGCTTGTCGGTTCATATCTCGGAAAAGGGGCAGACGCGCTTCCGATTTATGGACATCCGTTTGATGAAGAACAATTTTCGAAGCTTACATATAAAACGCATACCGCGGGGTTCGCGTATGACCCGAAAGCGCCGCTTAAGCTCGGCCCGTTTACGTTCACTTTTTTAAAGACCATTCATCCGGTCGACTGTTTTGCGATGCGCATCACAGACGGCGAACATACAGCCGTTTATACGGCAGATTCAAGCTTTCAGGAATCGTTCATCCCTTTTTCAGAAGGCGCCGATTTGCTGATGAGCGAGTGCAATTTTTATGCAGGCCAAGACGGAGCGAAGGCAGGGCATATGAACAGCCATGAAGCGGGCAGAATCGCCGAAGAGTCCGGAGCAGGAAGGCTTCTTTTGACACACCTGCCGCACTTCGGGGATCATCAGCAATTGATAGAGGAAGCGAAAACCGTTTATAGCGGCCCGGTTGACCTGGCGGAGACGGGTTATGTGTGGGGAGACTAAAAGGAGGAACGAACATGCTGTTTATCGATAATCAAAACATTACAGATCCGAGGATCAACCTGGCGATCGAGGAGTACTGCTTGAAGCACCTTGATCCTGAACAGACGTATTTGCTGTTTTACATCAACCAGCCGTCGATCATCATCGGCAAAAACCAAAATACGATTGAAGAAATCAATACGAAATATGTCGATGAAAACGGAATCATTGTCGTCCGCCGGCTTTCCGGAGGCGGAGCCGTCTACCACGATCTCGGAAACTTGAATTTCAGCTTTATTACAAAAGATGACGGCAACAGTTTTCATAACTTTAAAAAGTTTACTGAACCCGTCGTTGCCGCGTTAAAGCGCCTCGGGATCGACGCCGAGCTGAGCGGGCGGAATGATCTGATGGCGAACGGCCGGAAAATTTCGGGGAACGCCCAGTTTTCGACAAGAGGGCGGATGTTCAGCCACGGCACGCTGCTGTTTGATTCTGAAATCGACCATGTCGTATCGGCATTGAAAGTAAAAAAAGATAAAATCGAATCAAAAGGGATTAAGTCCATTAGAAGCCGTGTGGCGAACATCAGCGAATTTCTCGATCAAAAAATGACGACCGGGGAATTCCGCAGCCTGCTTCTCAAATATATTTTCGATACCGAAGGAGACATTCCAGAATACAAGCTGACTGATGACGATTGGAAAATCATCAATCAAATCTCTAAAGAACGCTATCAAAACTGGGATTGGAATTACGGAAAGTCTCCGAAATTCAACCTCCAGCACTCAAAACGGTTTCCTGCCGGGTCAATCGATATTCGCCTTGAGGTTCATAAAGGCATCATTCAGGAATGCAAAATTTTCGGCGACTTTTTCGGCGTCGGCGATGTCAGCGACATCGAAGATAAGCTGTCAGGCGTCCAATATGAAAGAAAAGCGATTGAAGAGGCGCTCGAGGGCGTTGATATTCGGCATTATTTCGGAAACATTGAAAAAGAAGAGTTTTTTGATCTCGTTTACTAATAAAAGGGAGCCCCCATATTGGGCGGCTCTTTTTGATTGCTTATGAGAGGAATGGAAGATATTTTCCATCAGACCTTGAGTGTTTTCGATTCATTTACTATAATGGGGATAGATTTTTTATTATTCAAAAATGAATGGTTATTCATTCATTTTTCAAGGGGTGGGAGAATGAATTTAGTTTCCAAATTGGAGGAAACAGCAAAAGCAAAGCCTGATAGAATCGCTTATATTTTTGGGGAGCAGACGGAAACTTACGGGGGATTGCAGCAAAAAATCGATTGTTTTGCCGGAGGACTGCGCGAACTAGGGGTTGAAAAAGGAGATCATGTTGCATTGCTGCTCGGCAATACGCCGCATTTTGTCATTTCGTTTTTCGGAACGTTAAAAGCGGGAGCGGTCGCGATTCCGATTAATCCGGCCTACACGCCGACAGAAATCGGCTATATGCTGACGAATGGCGATGCCAAAGTCATTGTGGCCGACGGCCGGCTCCTGCCTTTATACGAAAAGATGCATGAATCACTTCCGAAGGTCGGGCATGTTGTATTCTGCGAAACGGGAGGGCCGCTCTACGAGCCGGAAGATCCGCATGTGAAAGTCAAATTGAAATCGTTTGCAATGGTGATGAAGCCGGCTGCTGCTCAGAGCTTTCCTGAGCTTAAAGAAGATGATACAGCAGCGATTCTTTATACGTCAGGAACGACGGGACAGCCGAAGGGCGCGATGCTGACACATCAAAATCTTTTTTCGAATGCGAATGATACGGCCGGCTATTTGACGATGAATGAAGCCGATCTTGTCGTCGCGGCCCTGCCGATGTTCCATGTGTTTTGCCTAACGGTCTGCATGAATGCTCCGCTGATGAACGGCGCCGCCATTTTAATCATCCCGAAATTCAGTCCTGCAAAGGTTTTTGAACTTGTGAAAAAGCATAAGGCGACGATTTTTGCCGGGGTACCGACGATGTACAATTACCTATACCAGCATGAGGCTGCCGATGAACAGGGGTTTGCTTCGATCCGTCTTTGTATATCAGGAGGCGCCGCGATGCCCGTTGCGCTGCTGAAAAAATTTGAGGAAAGATTCAATGTACTCGTGTTGGAAGGCTATGGCTTATCCGAAGCTTCTCCAGTCACGTGTTTTAACCCGTTCAGCACCGGCCGCAAACCGGGTTCCATCGGCACCGACATTCTCAATGTCAAAAACAAAGTCGTCAATGAGCTTGGAGAAGAACTGCCGGCCGGCCAGGTGGGGGAACTGATCGTAAAAGGGCCGAACGTTATGAAGGGGTACTATAAAATGCCCGAAGAAACCGCCCATACGATAAGAGACGGATGGCTCTATACAGGAGATCTTGCAAAGCGCGATGAAGACGGGTATTTTTATATCGTCGACAGAAAGAAAGACATGATCATTGTCGGCGGCTACAATGTTTATCCGCGGGAAGTCGAGGAAATTCTCTACAGGCATCCTGAGGTCGCCGAGGCGGTGGTGATCGGCGTTCCCGACCCGAATGCGGGAGAAGCTGTGCAATGCTATGTCGTTCCAAAGACGAAAACGCTGACAGAAGAGGACATCTCGTCGCATTGCAAACAGCACCTCGCCAAATATAAGCGCCCTTCATCGATCATTTTCCTTGAGGAGATCCCGAAAAACTCGACCGGAAAAATTTTGCGCAGGGCTTTGAAAGACATTTTGGCAAACACATGAAAGGGACGTGCTCACGTCCCTTTCTTTACATTTTCTAAAAACTCAGCTTTTTGTTTTTGATTCAGATGATAGTATGTTTTTTCCTCATTTTTTAAAATAACGGCTCCGTCCTTTTTCAGCCAGACGGTGAACGCCATGCGATCGGTGGGGCTCATTTTGATGCTCCCGCGATAATCGGGGGAAGCCAAATCATGCGCCTTGTTTTTCTTCAGTTTTGTTCCTTTATTGAAAGTATTGAGTATGCCGTCGATATATTGCTTTTTTTCGATTCTGATCAGCCTGCCGTTTTTTTCCGCCGGCCTTATTGTGATTTCTTCGGCATTTCTTGCATCAAAAGGATCGGCCATGAGATTGAATATATAAAAAAAGCTGAGTAATAAAATACCGAAAAAGAGTATGATGCCGATAATTTTTTTCAGAATAATCACCTCTTGTATGGAGTTTATCCCAACAAAGAGCTTTTCATCCGGAAAAAATATGCTATAATGTTCAATAAATTATACAAATGTTCAATTTGTTAGGAGGCAACGATGAATTCTATTGAACAGCAAGTCGCCGAAAATATGAAAAGACTCAGGAAAATCCGCAATTACAGCCTTGACCAGCTGTCAGCGTTGACGGGCGTGAGCAAGGGAATGCTGGCGCAAATCGAAAAAGGCGCTTCAAGCCCGACGATCACAACGCTTTGGAAAATCGCAAACGGGCTGCAAGTCTCATTTACATCGCTTGCTGAAAAGCCGGCAGGGGAGCCGACGGTCGTCAGAAAGAGTGAGAGGGCGCCCGTGACGGCCGGGGATGACCGATATGCAGCGTTTCCGCATTTTCCTTTCGACCAGAAAAAAAAGTTTGAAATTTTTTATATCGAACTGCTGCCGGGCTGTGTACACGAATCAGAACCCCATCACGGCGGCATTGAGGAATACGTGCTCGTCAGCAAAGGAACGGTGGCTGTCTCCTGCGGGGATTACAGCTGTGAATTGCGCGAAGGGGATGCGATGCACTTTACCGCAAATACCGTTCACAAGTATGAAAACAAAACGGAACAAACCGCAACAGGCTACACATTAATTTATTATCCGTAAGAGGTGTCACGATGGAAAATCAGCATCAGCTCACACTTTTGGACGGCTTTCGTTCGGGAATTCCGCTCGCAGCCGGATATATTCCCGTTGCTTTGACATTCGGGCTTTTGGCGAAAACGACAGGACTCTCGCTGTTTGAAACGTTCCTGATGAGCGCCCTCGTTTTCGGCGGGGCGTCCCAGTACATGTCTTTAAGCATGCTTGCCGTCCATACCGGCATCATCGAAATTATCATGACGACTTTTATCGTCAACATCAGGCATTTTTTATTTTCAGCTTCTTTAAATCAGCTTGTTGAACGCGATGTTCCTTGGAAAAAAGCATTTTATGCTTTTTTTGCCGTGACAGACGAGTCGTTTGCAGTCGCTGCTTTAAGAAAAGAAAAGCTGACGACGCGCTACATGATCGGGCTTGGGTCCACCGGTTATGCAAGCTGGGTTTTTTGGAGCGCCGCCGGTCATGTTGCAGGCGCCGGCATGCCGTCCGTTTTACAGGAAAGCATGAGCATCGCCCTTTATGCGATGTTTATCGGACTCCTCGTACCTGCCTTGAAAAAGCAGAGGAAAGTGCTGTTTCTGGCTGGAGCCGGAGCTTTGTTCAATACCGTTTTTCAAATGAGCGGCATGCTGTCTGCGGGCTGGGCGATCGTCATCGCTACGTTGTTATCGGCAGTCCTGATCGAACGGCTTTATCATCCCAAGTCGAAGGAGAAAAGAAAATATGTTTAGTCCCATTGTCTGGATGATCCTCGGAATGGCCGCTGTTACATACCTTCCGCGGGTAATTCCTTTGGTAGCTTTCGAAAGCCTTAAGCTTCCCCGATTTTTGGAGCGCGTTCTTAAAAATGTCCCATATGCAGTATTGGGCGCCTTGATCTTTCCCGGAGTTTTTTTGGTGCAAAGCGGTGCCTTTTACGGTCTCGCAGGCGCTGTAATCGCTTTTTTATTGTCGTACATGGGGATGAGCGTCATCATTGTCGTGTCCGGAACGATTGCGGCGCTGGCCGCGGCAGGTTTTATGCTTTCGCTATAGGGCTTGGTTCTAACTTTGCAGCAAAAAGCCTACAATAGAAATAACCGCTATTTGAGAAGGGGTGATTCGTCCATGCGGAAATGGATCGCGGGAGCCTGCCTGCTTTATGTGTTGTACGGACTTTTTTTCTACTGGTATCTCTTCAAGACCGGGGATTCTTCCGTTCCCGAGGCGCTGAAGGGGACAAGCGCAGATCCGGAGACATTCATGAACAAAAAAGAACTGATTCTCACAGAAGATTATTCGAAGATCAAAGATTTTATATTTTTTCTCAGGATTCCGCTTGAGTGGTTTCTGTTTTTTATTCTCTTGATCGCCGGTTTATCGCGAAAGATGACGCATTGGGCTGAGCAAACGTCAAGATTCAAGGCTGTTCAAATCGCTGCATACGTTTTCGTCCTCTTTCTGATCGTGACGGCCGCATCTTTGCCGCTCGACTGGATCAGTTATCAGTATTCGCTCGACTACGGAATTTCAACACAGTCGACTGCAAGCTGGATCAAAGACCAGGTCATCGATTTTTGGATCAGCTTTCCATTAACCGCAGCAGCTGTGATGGTGTTCTACTGGCTGATGAAAAGGAGCGAAAAACGCTGGTGGCTCTTTGCGTGGCTTTTGACCGTGCCGGTTACGCTGTTTTTATTCTTTCTGCAGCCTGTCGTCATCGATCCTTTGTACAACGATTTTTATCCGCTGAAAAACAAAAAGCTTGAACATGACATCCTTAAGCTGGCCGATCAGGCTGACATTCCCGCAAATCACGTCTATGAAGTGGATATGTCGAAAAAAACGAATGCGTTAAACGCATATGTGACAGGGATTGGCGCTAACAAACGGATCGTGCTTTGGGACACGACGCTGAACAAGCTCAATGAGCCGGAAATTTTATTCATCATGGCGCACGAAATGGGTCACTATGTCATGAAGCACGTATATAAAGGACTTGCCGGATATCTGCTTTTATCACTAGCCGGATTGTATGTCATTGCCAAGCTTTATAAATGGATCATCAGGCGCTATGGAAACAGTCTGCATATTAAAGGGAGCACAGACTTTGCCGCACTGCCGTTATTGCTGCTATTGACAGGGGTGCTCACCTTTACTGCCTCTCCGTTTACAAACGCGGTGTCAAGGCATCAGGAAAAAGCCGCAGACGAGTATGCCGTCGAATTGACGAAAAACAAAAAAGCCGCTGTGACCGCCTTTCAGGAGCTGTCAAAAGCGGGCTTAAGCGAGGCAAATCCGCCGTTTCTCGTCAAAATTTTTAAATACGGGCATCCGACCATCATGGAGCGGATTCAAAATGTCGAACAAAACGCTGACAAATGAAGAAAAAGCTAATGTTTAGAAAACACTAGCTTTTTCCATGGGTTATTTGTTAAAATATGTTACTGAGCGGCAGCTTCCACATTGATCAGCCCTTTGCCATAGTAGAAAGAATCTCCCAAATTAGTCGCGGTGCTTGAGAGGCGGTCGCGAACTTGGGAAGCTGAAAGCGTAGGGTATTTAGACAAGATCAAGGCTGCTGCTCCCGCTACATGAGGCGAAGCCATTGAAGTTCCGTTCAAAGTAGCGTAAGTGTTGGAAGGGTATGTGCTGTATATGCTGACGCCCGGAGCCACTACATCAAGCTCTGGACCGACGCTTGAAAACGAAGCTCTCTGGTTGCTGCTGTTAACTGCACCTACAGCAATGACAGAGTCGTATTTTGCAGGGTAGCCGATCGTACTAGAGCTGCCTGATGTTCCGCTGTTTCCCGCTGCCGCCACTACGACGACGCCGCTTGCGTATGCTTTGTCAACAGCCTGTTTCAGCGCAGTTGAGCCTGATGTTCCGCCAAGGCTCATATTGATGACATCCAAGTTGTTCGCCGTGGCCCACTCGATTCCGCTGACGATCGCGCTGTATGTTCCGCTTCCGCTTGAATTCAACACTTTAATAGCGTATAGGGAGACATTTGGCGCAACGCCCAAAACGCCAATTGAATTGTCAAGCGCCGCCACTGTTCCGGCAACATGCGTGCCGTGCCCGTTTCCGTCAGTATTGTAGCTTTCACCAGAGACAAAGCTTGCTCCGCCGACGACATTTAAGTCTGAATGAGAAGCAGCGATCCCCGTATCGATGACACCGACTTTCACATTAGCTCCTTTATATCCTTGAGCCTGTACTTTGTCAGCCTTGATTTGCGGAATGCCGTAAGGAACCGTTTGTGCCAGCGCATGAGCGACGTGATCCTCTTCCACGTAGGCAACGCTTGGATCATTTTTCAGCTCTTTTACCGCATCCTGATCGAGCGTCGCTTTTGCGGCGTTGATGATCTTGAATTGCTTGTCCACTTTTCCGCCGCTCTCTTTAATGACATCTTTTTTGACTGCTGCTGTTTTTACCGATGACTTAAATCCGACAATATAATCCTTTTCTACATCTTTCGCCGGCTGTTCAGCAGAAGCCGGATTGCTGAAAGCCATTGTAAAAACAAGCAAAAGGGCCGTCAGCACGCTAAGCCATAAACTCCTCTTTTTCACCACTAATCACTCTCCTCCATTTTTATTCAGAATAATTGAAATATGGTGATAATATCTTCTATTCCAATTATTCTGTTAATTTATTATATAGAAAAAATGAAATATATGGTAGACCTATTTTTTTGAAAAAATATATTTGATTTTTCGAGCTTCTTTTCCTATTTTAGAACAAATCTAAAGGTCTTAAGAATGAAACTAGCCGATTTTTTATACCGGCCGATCGTGTGAAAAAGGTCGTGATCCCCAATAGCTGCAAGGCGTCATGCATCCTCTCATTTTGTGAAAATATTAAATGCAAATATGCAGGCTTACTAAAGGAATGTTCATGGTGCTGATCGGTGCGCCTTTATGGGGTATCTCGGGAAGCTCTGCAACGTGGGGTTGGGCGGCCATTGTGTTTGTCGTTTTGTTCGGTACGGCTCTCGCGTTTGCTTTTACATAGGAAGCCTTTCATTCCTCTCGCCGAAAAAACAAGCTGTCCTAAGCTGGCTGCATGTTCCTTTCAATGTGGCGGGTACGGCGATGATCATCATAACGGTCATTTGACTTTCTCCCGGCTAGGAAAGAGGAGTTTGTTTTCTTTTTCTTCATAGTGATAATGATTATCATTGTCATTATGCTGTTCTGTTGCTATAATAATTTCAGTCTACATAAAGAAAAAAGGAGATACATATGAAGCTTAGATATTTTACGATTCTATCTTTTGTCTTTCTCATCACTGTTTTGTCTGCCTGCTCAGGTTCGGGAGGGAGCGCTTCAAATTCCGGCCGGGATACCGTAACGGTTAAACACGATCTGGGCGAAACGAAAGTGCCCAAACATCCGAAAAAGGTTGTCGTCCTTGAGCTCGGATTTATCGACGCCCTGTTGGATGCAGGCGTGAAACCGGTCGGCGTCGCAGATGACGGAAAGCCGAAGTTTATAAATGAACAAGTAAGAAAAGAAATCAAAGGCTATACATCAGTTGGGACACGGGCGCAGCCAAGCTTTGAAAAAATCGCGGCATTAAAGCCCGATCTGATTATCGCGGATTCAAGCAGACACAGCGGTGTATATGACAAGCTGTCGAAAATCGCGCCGACGATTGCTCTGAAAAATTTAAATGCCGACTACCAGGATACGATTGATGCTTCCCTTACGATTGCAAAAGCGGTGGGAAAGGAAAGCGAAATGGAGAAAAAAATCACCGAACATAAAAAAAAGCTGGGACAGCTGAAAGAGAAGCTCTCTGACAAAAAACAAAGCGTTCTTCTGCTCGGCAATACGAATGAAGCTGTCACAGTCCGTGACCAAAACTTCTTCACCTCCCAGCTGTTGACATATATCGGCTATACATACGCGGTAGGCGACAGCAAAAAAAGCAATGCTGAAAACGGCGAGTCCGTCAACATTAAAATGACCGTCGAACAGCTTCTCGAGAAAGACCCGGACGTCATCATTTTAATGTCGGGAGAAAAGGATAAAGTTGATCAAAACGGAAAACGGCCGCTTGAAAATGATCCGCTTTGGAACAAGCTGAGCGCCGTCAAGCATCACAAAGTGTATAAAGTCGACAGGTTCGCATGGTCGCTTCGCCGCAGCATTGACGGAGCAAATGCCGTGATCGATCAAATCGAAAATGATATTCTGAAATGAATTTTTGATGTTAGGATGTTAGGCGCCGACCCCGGTGCCTATCGATACATGACCGGCTGTTTTTAATGCGGTTTCTGTGCATGCTTTTTCAACAAAGCATGCGCTTGTTTTTTACGAGGAAGGTGATCTGTTTTCATGAAAAAGGTGCTTTTGACCCGCATCGCTCTCATTATTCTTTTATTCGTATGTTTTACGCTTTCCGTTTCGGTCGGTTCTGCCAATATTGCGCTTTCTGATATATGGTCGGCCATCTTTTCATACGGCGATTCAAAATTGGATTCTATCATTTTATCCATTCGGATCCCGCGCGCTTTGGAAGCTGCTTTGATCGGCGCGAACCTTGGAGCTGCGAGCGCGCTCATGCAGGCGGTTACGAGAAATTCCCTCGCGTCACCAAGCATTTTTGGCATTAATGCCGGGGCCTCGGCGGCTGTCGTTTTTTTGACGGTCGTGTTTCCGGCTGCCGCCGTCCCGATGATGACGATGGGGACGGCGTTTATAGGAGGAGCCGTTGCCGCCGTTACCGTTTATGCGATCGCTTCTGTTTTCAGCGAAAATCAGCGGGATATCAGCTTTGCGTTAGTCGGTGTCGTCATTCAGGCGATCCTTGCGTCCGTTACGCAGATGCTCCTCATTTTTCATGAGGAGTCGACGGAGACGATTTTGTTTTGGCTTTCGGGGTCATTAGCAGGGAGTTCGTGGGAAAAGCTTGGGTTTTTGATTCCTGTCAGCTTTCTTGGATTGCTGATTGCGATTGCCTTAGGAAGAACGGCCTCCGTTCTTAGCCTGGGCGATGACATATCTCAAGGGCTGGGGCAAAAAGTGTGGATCAGTAGGATGCTGATCGCCGTCACCGTCATCGCGCTTGCCGGGGTTTCCGTAGCGGCAGCAGGCCCGATCGGGTTCATCGGTTTGATGGTTCCTCATATGATCCGCTATATGATGGGGGCTGATTATCGGACGGTTATTCCATATTCGGCGATCTGTGGCGCGTTGCTGCTTCTTGCGGCGGATCTTGCTTCACGCTTTGTTTATTATCCGTATCAGACGCCGGTCGGCGTCGTCACGGCATTCATCGGAACGCCCTTTTTTATTTATTTGGCGCGGAGACGAAAAGAGGGATCGGCATCATGAACAGCAAAACAGACATAACAAAAAGGCAACGCAGAAAGCCGGCAGCCGTACTTGTCATTCTTCCGGTTTTCCTGCTGCTTTTGGTAGCGGCCAATTTAATGATCGGCGATGAGAAGTTTCCGCTCGGAGATGTGATCAAATCTTTGGCGGGGCAGGGCGATCCGGGAATTCGGTTTATGGTGATGGAGTTCAGAATGCCGCGGGTCATCCTGGCCGTGCTTGCAGGCAGCGCCCTCGCTGTTGCGGGTGTTGTCGCCCAGTCGCTGATGAGAAATCCGCTCGCCGCCCCTGACACGCTCGGGATAACGGGGGGAGCGGGGCTCGGCGCGGTCATTGTCACTGTGCTGTTTTCAGAGCATTGTTCCATCTTATTTACGGGAGCTGCTTTTTCCGGGAGCATCGTTGCGGCCGTTTTTGTTTATGTGTTGGCTTATCGAAACGGCATCTCACCGTTGCGGCTGGCACTAGTCGGGATTGCCGTCAACGCTTTCTGCCATTCAGGGATTCAGCTTTTGATTTCAGGGGGAAGTCCGAATGTTAACAGCGCTTTAATCTGGCTGAACGGAAGCTTATGGGGAAGAAGCTGGACTGATGTGCTTTCTCTGTTCATCTGGTGCTGTCTGCTCATTCCGCCCGTGTGGCTTGCGGCAAAGCCGCTTGATATCATCAAATCCGGGGACGCGATTGCCACAAGCGTTGGCGTCCGGCTTGAAAGGACGCGGTTTTTGCTGCTTGCCGCGGCTGTCATTTTGACGGCTGCTTCCGTAACCGCTGTAGGGACGATCGGTTTTATCGGGCTGATGGCGCCGCATATTGCGAAAAGGCTGGCAGGCGTTGAATCCCGCATCCTGATCCCCGTCTCAGGAATGGTCGGCGCCATTATCCTGCTTCTGGCAGATGCGGCGGGGAGAGGGCTGATCCCGCCCGTTGAAGTCCCGGCCGGTTTGATTGCAGCCGTGATCGGAGGCCCTTATTTTATTTATTTGCTGCGGCGTGAAGCGAAGCGCAGCAAAACGTAACATGCGGACGGCAGCCGAATCTGCCGTCCGCATGTGTTAATCGGATAGATGCTCTGAAAGGTTATAGTCTTGGACATGCCATTTATCTTCCTGGAAATGGATATTGCTCAGGCAGGCGTTGACGAGTTTCGTGTTGTCAAGGTTGACGTCCCCGTTTGAAATCCTGGACAAGAGCGCGTGAATCGCCGCTCCGTGGGCGACGATCAGCACTTTTCGATTCCGGTATTGCCCGCTGACCTTTTGAATGCCGGCCATCATCCGTTCTGTCAACGCCTCTTTTGATTCCTGGTTCGGATAATTTTTATCTGGGTACAGCTTCATTCTTTCCTCAAACGGCATACCCTCTGCATCCCCGTAATTTCGTTCGATGAAATCATCCATTTCGACAATATCAAGCCCGAGGTACTGGTTGATGATGTCTGCCGTTTCCCTGGCTCTTTTTAACGGGCTGGAAATGATGACGTCCCAGGATGTGTTTTTTAAATATTCTCCGGTTTTTTTTGCCTGTCTTCTTCCGGTTTCATTCAAAGGGATATCGGTTCTTCCCTGAAGTTTTCCTAAAGCGTTCCAGTCGGTTTCTCCGTGCCGGATTAAGCAAATCGCAGTCATTAAAAAAGATCTCCTTTTCAAACACGAGTGCACGTTTTTTATATGATACAACCATTATACTAAAATTCAAAACGGGTACTCACTAATTTGGCCGGCATTCCCAAGCCGCGGTCTCAAGATGTTCCCTGATCGCCAAAGTTCCTCTTTAGATTCAGTTTATGATAAAAAAACCCAAGTTCTTGGGCGAACGCCGCAATTTTTCCAGCAAACGGACCCGTGCCAGGATTACGGTTCAGTGTCAAATAAATCCACAGATAAGGGTGATCTGTGGATTGTTTCAAGCTTATTTTTCTGTCAGTTCGACAAGCGAATCGACAGAAGCAGCGACTTGTGATACCGCTCCGTTTACCTCTTGAAGGCCGCTTAAAAAGGATTTCAGATCCTCTTCGATCTTGCCGCTTTGATTTTTGCTGAGCTTCATGCTGCCGACGATGTCATCGAATAAATGATTGATCTCTGCCATTTTTTCTTTGCTTTTGACCACAAGCTGATTTACCCCTGTAATGTGTCTGGTCACGATTCCGATCTGCGCGTTTGTGTTATCGACAAGCTCTGAGACCGTTGAGACGGTTTTTTTCGTATCGTCGGAAAGCTTTCTGACTTCATTGGCGACAACGGCGAAGCCTTTTCCGTGTTCCCCGGCCCTCGCCGATTCAATCGAAGCGTTGAGCGACAGCAGGTTCGTCTGCTCGGCGATGCCCGTTACGATGCCGAAAATCTTTTCGATTTGGCCTGCGATTTCTTCCAGCTTTTTAATTTCCTGCTCGATCTCGGTCATGCTGCTTCCCATCTTGTTCAGCTGCTGTTCCTGTTCCTCGAGTTCCTTTTTGCCGCCGATTGATTTTTCTTCGACAGAACTCGCCGTCTTCGTTCCAGCTCTCGATCTTTTGGTGATGTCTGCCGATTTGTCGACCAGCTCCTGAACAGCGCCCGTCGTTTCTGCAAACAATGCGGCAAGCGAGCCTGACGTATCCTTGATTTGCCTGTGAAGTTCGGCTTTCCGCTCTTCTTCAAGCGTACGGATTCTAGCATGCTCTTCTTCATAGGCTTCCAAAACGATCTGCTGTTCAATGTTGAGGATTTTCGTGACCGCTTTGACGGCCCGCATGTATTCACCGGCGGTTAAGGCGCTTTCAAATAATGCCAGGAATGATAGAAGAAGGTCTTGAAAGCCGCACAAGTACCACTTTGGCAGAAGCCCGATCTTCAAATGAACGTGGGCGATCCGGATTCTTTTTTCTAAAAACGCTTCATCGATGATTCCGGAAAACATTTCGCTTATATGGATGGAGAGCGTCTTTTTCAAGCGGTCGACCGTACTGTTGTCATGGATGATGTCCATCAGCGAGCTTTCATGCTCAAGGTTTTGATAAAACCGGGCGACGATGGTCTCGATATGCTCTGAAACCAAAGGCTTCAGCTTGCTCAACACCCAGAGGTCTTCATTCGTCAAACCGACCATGGCGAGCTGCTTTTGAAATTCTGGATGATCCGAAAGCCTGATTCTGTTTGTTTTGTCATTGCCCCTTTCAGCCAATAGCGAGCGTTCTGTCTTTCTATCCTTTTTGAATAACACAATCCGTATCCCCCTGTAAACGATAATAAAAATGCCGGATTTTAAAATTTTCCAGCATTTATCTTTTTTATCGGCTGTTCTTTTCTTTTTTTTAGCGGGGGATGCTAGCTTTTGGGATCATTTAACGGTGCGACCGCAGGACCTTCCACCACTTCGCCGTCGATTGAAAATCTCGAACCGTGGCATGGGCAGTCCCATGTCTTTTCTCCGTCATTCCATTCGACCTCGCAGCCCATATGGGTGCATGTCGTATCGACGGTATGGAGCCGCCCGTTTTCATCGCGGTATGCCCCGGCCCGTTTTCCTCCGATTGAAACGACCGATCCCTCTCCTGGGGCAAGCTCATCAGGGGTGCGGAGCGGCTGTTCAAGCTTTCCTTCAACAAGGTGTCGGGCGACGTCTGTATTAAAGGAAATCGCTTTTTTGATGCTCGGATCAGGATGAAAGCGGGAAGGGTCGAAGATTTCCTTATACGGATTGCTTTCGTTTGTAATATGGTCGGTCATGATTTGAGCGGCGAGCGTGCTCGACGTCATGCCCCATTTTCGGAATCCGGTCGCGACAAGGATCCTTTTTTCTTTCGGATAAATCGGTCCGATATAAGGGATTTTATCAAGGGTGATTAAATCCTGCGTCGACCAGCGATAGAGGATGTCTTCGATGCCGAGTACACTTTCTGCGAACGACTTAAGGGCTCTGTAATACTCTATCGTATCTTTTCCCTGGCCGGTTTTATGGCTTTCCCCGCCGACAATCACCATGTTTTCGCCGCCGATCGTGACCGAACGCAGCGACCGGGAAGGCTGGTCAATGCTTAAATACATGCCGCCCGGGTAAGGGTTTTTTGGCTTGACGGCAAGTACGTAAGACCGGCTCGGTTCAAGCCTTGCAAAGTAAAAGCCTTTTTTATCATGAAACGGAAAGTGCGTACAGCACACCACATAATCGCTGATGATCATATGCCCGTTTGTCGTCAGCACCTTCGGATGATCTCCTTCTTTGATTTCCTTGGCGGCCGTGTTTTCGAACAGTTTTCCGCCCGCTTTTTGAACGGCGCCGGCAAGATGTTTCAAGTAATGGAGCGGATGAAACTGCGCCTGATTTTTCATTATGAGGCCGGCTTTAATATCGATCGGGACGGGAAGGTCCTTGATGAACTCCCTTTCAATCCCGAGCTTCTGATAGGCTTCATGCTCTTTTCTGATCTTTTGGACCGATTTTTCTTCCGTTGTATAAATACAGGCGTCCTGTTCTTGAAAATCGCAGGAGATGTTTTGTTCATGAACGAGATTTCTGATGAATGAAAGAGCCTGGAGATTCGCTTCATAATAAGCCCGCGCTTTAGACATTCCGATATGGTTGATCAGTTCATCATAAATCAAGTCATGCTGGGCGGTAATTTTTGCGGTCGTATGCCCCGTCGTTCCGTTCAGAATGCGTCCTGCTTCAATCAAAACGACGCGATATCCTTTTTGCGTCAACATGTATGCCGTCGTAATCCCGGTCATGCCGCCTCCGATGATCGCGACATCCGTCTTCACATCCTCCGTAAGCTCCTGAAATGAAGGAAGGTCAGTGCTGTCTCTCCAATACGATTCAGGCGAGTCAGGCAGTTTTTGCTCATGGTGTGTCACAATGTTCCCTCCAAATGTGTTTTGTTCTTACATTTTCCAATGTAGAAATATTCATGCGCGGGAAACGGCTTGTCATAAAAATTTGATTTATCCATAAAATAGTAAGGTTTAATTGATGTGAAGGAGGAAATCACTTTGAGTAAACAGCCGAAAAAAATACTGCCTCCCCAGCACCAGAACCAGCAGCCCGGATTGGAGTATGTGATGAACCCCCGTCCCGTTTTTGACAGGCCGAAAAAGGCGAAAAAACTGGCCGGGAAAACAGCGATTATTACAGGGGGAGACAGCGGGATCGGCCGGGCGGTGTCCGTTTTGTTTGCGAAGGAGGGGGCAAACGTCGTCATCGTTTATTTGAATGAGCACCGCGATGCGGAAGAAACGAAGGCTTATGTCGAAAAAGAAGGCGTAAGCTGCATGCTGATCGCCGGAGACATCGGGGATGAAGCGTTTTGCAATGAGGCGATCCGCCGGGCGAATGAAGCATTTCCGACGATTGATATCCTTGTCAATAATGCAGCTGAACAGCATCCGCAGAAAGGAATCGAAAAGATCACGAGCCATCAGCTGCTCAGGATGTTTCAAACCAACATTTTTTCGATGTTTTACTTAACAAAAGCAGTTCTGCCCCATATGAAAAAAGGCAGCTCGATTATTAATACGACGTCGATTACGGCGTATGCCGGCAATGAAAGGCTGATCGATTATTCATCGACGAAGGGAGCGATTACGTCGTTTACGCGATCGCTTGCTTTATCGCTCGTTGATCAGGGTATCCGCGTCAACGGCGTGGCGCCGGGACCGATTTGGACGCCGCTGATCCCGTCGACGTTTACCGAAAGGGAAGTCGAGGTGTTCGGCTCGACGACGCCGATGGGGCGTCCGGGACAGCCTGTCGAAGTAGCGCCGAGCTATTTGTTTCTGGCGAGCGACGATTCCTCTTACATGACCGGGCAGGTGCTCCATGTCAACGGGGGAACGATCATAAACGGATAAAAAGGACAGGCGGTATGATATGCTCCCCTAAAGGTAGACAGATGAAATAAAAAAATCTGTTTGCCTTGGGGGAGTTTTTTCATGGCTGGAAAATGGTTTTCAAAAGAAGAAAAATTGAATATTCTATCAGAATGTGATCAGGGCAATAATTCGGTGAAGGAGATCGCAGAAAAATATGGCATTCATGCCGAAACGATTCGTGAATGGAGAACATCGCATGATATGGCGGGTGTGGAGAGTTTGGAACGTTCAAAGCGCCATAAGTTCTATCCCGCAGAATTAAAATACAATGCCGTGAAAGACTTCTTATCCGGACGCTACTCTCAAAGAGAAATCTCGAGAAAATATAAGATTTCCAGTAAATCCGTACTCATGAAGTGGGTTGAGCTTTATAATGGTCATAAAACGTTAAAAGACAGCGGGAGAGGAAGGAATCGTTTGATGACCAAACGGAAGAACGTTTCATTGGAAGAACGGATTGAGATTGCGAAGGATTGTCTAGCTCATGGAAAGGACTACGCCAGATCAATGGAGATTCATCAAGTCTCCTACCAACAGGTGTATCAATGGGTGAAAAAGTATCAAGAAGGCGGAGAAGAGGCCTTAAAAGACAACCGAGGGAAACGCAAAACCGAAGAAGAATTGACACCTGAAGAAAAAATTCAACGGGAAAACAAACGGCTGGAACAGGAAAATGAGCGTTTGCGCGCAGAGAATGCGTTCTTAAAAAAGTTGGAAGAGATCAAAAGGAGGCGGTTCTAAGTCAGGTTCGGTACGAAGATCGATATCTCGCCATTTTAGAGCTGAATCGAAAAGAAGGCTTTTCTGTCCAAATGTTATGTGAGATTGCCGAAGTTTCGCGCCAGGGGTATTACAAATGGAGGAGCCGAGTACCTTCAGCGAGAGAAAAACAGAATGAAAAGATTATCGCCAAAATGGCGCTACTTCACGAACAAATTGGCGGTATCTACGGATACCGCAGAATGACCTTAAACATGAACCGCCGCTTTAAAGAGCGCCTCAATCATAAGCGCATCTATCGGCTGATGAAAATTGCCAAGCTGGAGTGTGTCATTCGGCGGAAGAAAAAACGTTACGGCAAAGCGACGCCTCAACATGTGTCCGAAAATATCCTGAATCGAGAGTTTAAAGCGGACAAACCAAATCAAAAATGGGTGACTGATGTGACAGAGCTAAAATACGGCCATCGGAAAGCGTACCTCAGTGCCATTTTAGATCTTCATGAGGGAATGGTCGTGTCTTATGTGCTGGGGAAATCCAATAATAACGCCCTTGTGTTTAAAACCTTGAACCAAGCGCTTGAGGCAGCCCCAAACGCACGTCCTCTCCTTCACAGCGACAGAGGTTTTCAATACACGTCCCACCAGTTTAGAAGGATGATTGAAAACGCAAATATGACACAGAGTATGTCCCGCGTCGGCCGCTGTATTGATAACGGCCCCATTGAGTCGTTTTGGGGGAAATTAAAATGCGAGAAATACAGACGGAATTCGTACGAGACATTTGAGGCACTTCAAAGCGCAATTGATGAATATATCCACTTTTACAACCACGATCGTCTACAAGAAAAACTAAACGGCCTCAGCCCAGTGGAATACAGGGCTAAAGCCGTCTAGTGTGTTTTAGTTATTTCCACTGTCTACTTGACAGGGTGCAGATCAGTAAGCGCTTGGCCTTTTTGAGTATAAAAAAGCCAATCCTTTCCTGGGGATTGGCTGTTATGCGTGCAATTTCAACGCGGTATATTCTCTTGAAAGCTCAAGGAAAGATTGTTTATCTCCTTTGTCCAATGCCTCATTAATTTTCTCATACAGCAAGTTCAAGCGCCGTTTAAACAACGACTCATCAAGGACCATTTGAATGTAGATGTCCGTGATGGTTACATCAAGTTCTTTTACCTTTTGGTTATTGCGGGACTTCATGAGCTCAGCGTACGACTTTTTCTCTTTCATAAAGATTCCCCCTGATGCCTTTTTTATAGTATATGGATTGCAAATAAAAAAATCAATAAGTATTTAAAATTTTTAGATAATTATTCGAAAAAGCGTCTTTATAAGAAGAAAAGGGTATAGATTAGGACGGAAAACTTGATTTTTTCGGATTAAAACATAAAAATGGCATTTTAAAAACATATTTTCAAATTAATTGAAAAAATCCTGTCGTTTCTAGTAGGATAATGTTAGATTAATAGTATAAATTGACTAATGGTTGGGAGGATCATGATGAGCAATACTGAAGATTTGACAAGAGATTCTTATGAAGTAAACAGTTCGACAATGGCAGTTCTGCCTCTTGATGATGGAAAAACGCCCGCCTCAAAAGTGCTTGAAACCGACAGGACATTTCGGGTCAATATGAGACCTTTTCAAATCATAGAGAGAAGCTGCCGCTATTTCGGTTCAAGCTATGCGGGGAGAAAGGCCGGCACGTACGAAGTCATTAAAGTTTCCCATAAGCCGCCGATCATGGTGGATCATTCAAACAATATTTTTCTTTTTCCCACATTCTCCTCTACAAGGCCTCAATGCGGGTGGCTTTCCCATGCGCATGTTCATGAATTCCGTGCGGCTAAGTATGACAATACATTCGTTACGTTCGTAAACGGTGAATCGCTGGAGCTGCCGGTGTCCAGAGCATCTTTCGAAAATCAGGTTTACCGCACGGCATGGCTGAGAACGAAATTTCTCGACCGGATTGAAGGGAACGCCGCGCCGAAAAAACAGGAATTTATGCTGTATCCGAAGGAGGATCGGAACCAGCTGATCTATGAATTCATCCTCAGGGAGCTGAGAAAGCGCTATTGACCGGGCTCTGCCGCGAATAAATAATGCTCCAAAAGAGCGGAGACCTGGTTGCGGATACGGGGGTTGAAGTAATTGTGCTCTTCCTCGTATCCTTCGTAAATGAAGCAATACATCGTAAACGCTTCGTCCCGGGACACTTCGTGAATTTTGACTTTCCGTCTGCGCAAATCGTTTTTTACATCGTGTAAATCGCGCTGCGCCAGCTTCAGCGCCTGCTCGATCAGGCGCAGATAAGGATCTTTAAGCTTAAACGGGCTCTGCTGAACGATGGCGATATCCCTGTTTAAGATGCTGATGGTCATTGGAAGATAAATAGCCTTTTCAATCGTGTCCCTGACATCGGAGGGAATTCTCGTCATGGCTTTTCTCCTCTTTTCATTTCTGTTTAGGAACGTTTGTTCTGTTTTTATTGTACACGAAAGTCCTTTCTTTTTTCAAGAACGGGAAAAAAAGACTAAAATGCGCCGGTTGTTTCAGACTAATAAAGAATCCGCGGCCGGACGTTTCTTTAAAAACCTCCGGAGCCCGATCATTTAAAGTTTCGGCTTTAACGTGTAGAATAGAAGTAGACAACTGTATGAGGAGAATAAATGTTGGAGCAATTGTTCAGTTATTTTACAGAAGAGAATCTAACACAATTTTTTCAAAGCTATCGGGCTTTTGGTCCGTTTGCCGCCATCTTGCTGCCGTTCATAGAAGCGATTCTTCCGTTTTTGCCCCTCATCGTATTTATCGTCGCAAATGTGAATTCGTTCGGCTTGTGGGAGGGGTTTATTTTGACGTGGATCGGCGCTTCAGCAGGCTCAATTGCGGTCTTTCTGTTTATCCGCCATTTCGGCCAGCAAAAGGCGCTTGGTTTTATACGGAGGCATCAGTCGGTGAAAAAGCTGATGACCTGGCTGGAAAAGCGCGGCTTCGGCCCGTTGTTCCTGCTGCTTTGCTTTCCATTCACGCCTTCGGCAGCGGTAAATGTTGTGGCGGGGCTTTCAAGGATCAGCCCTGTGCCTTTTTCGCTTGCGGTGCTTTGCGGAAAGTTTGTGATGATTTTTATTGTCAGCTTTATCGGCCATGACCTGAAGGCGCTGTTTACGCAGCCTTTGCGAACAGCTGCTGCCATCATCGTCATTATGATTTTATGGTACGCCGGAAAGCGGCTCGAACATCGCTTGAACGTGAAATTCAGCCAGAGAGAGAATGACTAGGGGGACATAAATGTGAAAAAGCGCTTTTTGGTCATCGCCGCGGCACTGTTAATCGTCCTTGGTATTCAGGTGAAAAACGCCGTTTTCATCGAATATAAAGTAGAAGGGGTCAGCATGAATCCGACCTATCAGGAGGGCAACACGCTTCTTATCAACCGCTTTGCCCATCATTTTCAAACGATCCACCGCTTTGACATCCTTCTGTTTAAAGGACCTGAGAAAGATGTGTTCATTAAGCGGGTCATCGGTCTTCCGGGCGAAACGCTTAAATATGTGGATGACCAGCTGTACATTAATAACAAACCGGTGAAAGAGCCTTATTTGGATGATTTAAAGGAGGTTACCGCAGGGGGCGATCTGACCGGGGATTTTACTCTGGAAGAGGTAACGGGAGAGAAAAGGGTTCCCCAGAACCATTATTTTGTCCTTGGAGACAACCGGATTCACAGCTATGACAGCCGCCATTTCGGTTTTGTCTCAGACAAGGAGATTGTCGGCATCGTCGCTGAACGGATTGATAAAAAGTAATGGCCGGAAAAAAACCTTTAAGCCTGACATGATCATGGCTTAAAGGTTTTTTTGTGCGTTACTTTACTTTAATCGCATTCAGCCGTTTCATCAGCTTCGTTTTTGCAGAAGATGCTTTCAGCTGTTTAACCGCGGATTGTGCGGAGGCTTTTGCCTTTTTTGTTTTGCTTTTCTCGGCCGCTTTTACTTTTGCTTCAGCGCTTTTTACTTTTTTGCTGTAAGATGCGGCTGCCTTCTTTTTTGCAGCGTCAAGCTTTTTTTGCAGGCTTGTCTTGTCTTTTCCCGAATCGAGTTCATTGACGGCTTTTTGAGCTTTGGCGATATTTGAGTCATTTGCTGCTTTTTCGGCCGAAGATACAGCCTGTTTTGCTGTTTTGATGAGGCTTGTTCTGACCGCATTGAGCCGTTTTTGCAGCTTCGTTTTCGCAGAACCGCTTGGCAGCTGGCTGACCGCTTTCTCAGCGTCTTTTAGATTTGTTTTATTTTTCTTCTTTTCAGCCTTAGTTACTTTTTCCGCCGCTTTGTCAATCGCTTTTGCCATATACCTCTTTACATTGTCCAGCCGCTTCTGAAGATTCGTTTTTGCGATTCCGCCCGGCAGCTTGTTAATGGCCGATTGTGCTTCGCCAACGCTTTTTTCGGTTTTGTACTTTTCCGCAAGGCTGACTTTGCGTTTTGCATCCGCAAGGTTTCGCTCTGACTGAACATTGTCCAGCCGTTTTTGCAGCTCATTTTTCTCTGATGTATCGGGAAGCTTGCCGACGAGCTTGCGTGCGGCGTCAATATCAGATTGCAGCTTTGTTTTTTCAGCGTTTTCAACGGCTTTTCTTGCCGCTGCAAGCGCTGCTGACTGTGTTTCTTTGTATTGGATGAGACCGTAGCCAAACAGCTGGTCGCGGCCGGCATCTCCTAAATCGTTGACATTTTGCTGCAATTGCTGCCTGAGCCCGGCGCTTGTTTCATTTGGATACAGTTGTTTTAAAAGCGCAAGCATGCCGGTTACGTGCGGCGTGGCTTGAGATGTGCCGCTTCCTGCAGCAAATTGCTGGTGTAAATACGTACTGATGATTGACGTGCCGGGAGCGGAAAATTCAACATCTGCTCCGGTGTTGGAAAAACCGGCAATCCCGTTTTCTTCATCAGTTGCGGAAACAGCGATGACGCTGCTGTAGGCGGCCGGATAATCGACAGGATGTCCGTTTCCGTCGTTTCCGCTTGCCGCAACCAGTAAGATCCCTTTTTGATAGGCTTTATCGACGGCATCATGAAGGATTTGGCTGTCGGTAGACGTGCCAAGGCTCATATTGATGACATTGACGCCATGTTCGATTGACCAGTCGATTCCTTTGAGAATGCTTTCAAGATCGCCCGTTCCGTTTTGATCGAGTGCTTTGATTGCATACAGTTGGACACCCGGAGCAATCCCGTCGATTCCATAGTCATTATGCTTGGCTCCGATAATCCCGGCGACATGCGTTCCGTGGCCGTTATCATCGCTGTATGAGGACGTATAACTGACCGTTGACGTGCCGCCTGAAACGGTAAGCTCATCATGGGCGGAGATTCCGGTGTCGATTACCGCGACTTTCACATTTTTCCCCGTAAGTCCGGCACTCCAGGCTTTTTCAGCCTGAATCGGCTTCAAATTCCATTGTTCAAATGAATCTGAATCTTCACCGGTTTCATCTGATAATACTTTGAATTCGGTGCTGTCGGCTGCCGTAAATGAGACGTTTTTTTCAACGTATAGAATATCGGGATCATCTTTTAAGTCCTGTACTGTCTCTTTGTCAGCCGTAACGGCGACGGCGGGAATATGTTTGTATTGATGATCGACGGATTCGCTTTTCTCCAGCGCCGTTTCTTGTCCGCTTTTGTTTTTGTAAACGACGATGACCCCGCTTCCGTGCTGCTGGCCTTCAGCATGAACGCGGGAGGACATGGCGAAAACTCCTAAAAACAGCATGACAGAAGCAGCGGTTTTCCATAACTTTGTCATAAAGCTCTCCTCCTTTTTCATTTTACGGCGTTCGCTCTATATATCGGTAAAAAGACCTTCGTTTCAAAGAGAAAAGAGGATTGAAAATTCGAAGAATAAAACGGTTGTAAATTTTCAGATATAAAATATGATCAATTTCGCACCAGGATTTACAAAGTTTTTGCAGCGGTGACCCCGTTCATATTATTGGCATGAAGCGGAGAAGGAAGTGAGGTCTGGCCGGCTATGCTGTGCAGCATATGTTTGATTGGTCAGTTGTTTTTAAGATGAATGGGCCGGCAAGAACCATACGTACATCAGGAAAAGGCCTATGTATAATGACTTGATTCAAGCGGCTCAGGCGAAAGCGGCGGGCGGACTGATAGATATACAATTCGGGATCGCGGAATTAAGATTCCAGCAGCGTCTGTCAAACGGCATTGGCTGCAATCATGCTGGATAAATGGGTGCCGACCGTCTGGAGGAAAATGCATTTGTGAAACAAAACACCGGCTAAAAAAGAACTGAGCTGCAGCTCTTCGGGCGGAAACGGGAAAGTTCTGCCTGACCGGGCATCCTGCTATTACACCGATGTTTACGGCCTCGATCGGAAACGTCCCTGCTGTAAAAGGACGTTTTTTTGTGGCAATGAGAAAATAGACCTAGTTCTATAGGTGTAATAAAAGGTAAGATATAGTATGATATAAAAATATAGCATTCAGGAAGAAAGGAGTTCTCCATGAATAAGATTCCCGCGGAGGAAGCAGCCAACATTCTGAACTCATGGTACCGGGCCATCGAGGAAAACGATACAGAACAGTCGGTACGATTATTTAAACAAGCCAAGCCATTAATAAAGGAAATGGAAGAAAGCGAAGCGTTCCTCACCTATTACGCACTTCTAGAAGAAATGCATAACGGCATGCCGGACGACAATAGAGGGGAAGGATATGGCGACTCACACTTGATTTCGTATTATTTTCACCTTTTTTCCGGAGCATACGAAAGCTATAAGAAAAATGATCAGCAGGCGATCGGCTTTTACAAAACGGCCGAAAAAAAACTTGCCCATGTGGACGATCCGATAGAAGCCGCGCGATTTCACGAAAAAATCGGCAAATTGTATTATGACTTAGGAGAAAACTTGATGTCGCTGAGCCACACAAGACAAGCGATGGAGATTTTCCAGGATCATGGCGGTTACGCTATGAATCTTGTCTCGGTCTACATGACGATGGCGGACAATTATACTGAGATGGGAAAATATAAAGAAGCGGAACAATTTTTGGCTGAAGCAGTCAAAACAGCGAGGGCTGCAGGTGACCATGTCAAGGAGGCGCACGCCTTCCATCACTACGGCCTTCTTTATTCGGCCATGGACAAGCCGGAAGAGAGCATTACATATTTGGAAAAAGCCTTGAAAGATAAAGCATACGCCGCATCAGACCACTACTTTCAATCCGTTTATTTATTGATAAAGGAGCTTTTCAAAACCGGCGGGCACGACCGGGCGATCGTTTACTATACGGAAGGGAAAGAAAGGTCACGAGAGGCTTGTAATGACATATTTGACGCGAAAGTCGATGTCCTATACTCCGTCTATCATGAAAAAGCGTTTGACGATTGCAAAAAAAGCCTTGCCGCCTTATTGAAACGAAAGCAATATGACAGCGTGCGGGAACTTTCGCTCATAGCGGCCAATGTCTACAGCAAAAAGGCGCTTTATAAAGAAGCCGCGCATTTTTTCCTTGAAGCGATTCAGACGGAGGAGATGATGAAAAAAGCGGCGGTAATGCAATGAAAAGCTGCTACTTCGGATCAGCGGCAAAAAAGCATTTGGATTTGACCAAATGCTTTTTTATTTAAATCGAAATATTTTTAATATTGAAAACATTCTTTCTGTTTGTTAAGATGTCTTTAGTAAACATTTAGTGAAATTGGATGAAGTCTGCATTGGGGGGTTAAAATGGCAACCATAAAAGATATCGCGATGGAAGCGAAGGTTTCTGCAACGACGGTTTCAAGAGTGCTCAACCACGATCAGTCTTTATCAGTTACACCTGAAACAAGGCAGCGGATCCTGGATATTGCAGAGCGGTTCGGCTATAAAAACAACCGCAGGCGCCGCAATGAACATGAGTATGCAGGAAGCGGGGAAAGCCCGCGGATCGGCATTGTCGTCTGTCAGTCGCAGGAAGAGGAATTGAATGATCCGTACTTTTATTCGATCAGACAGGGAATTGAAAGCGAGTGTTTTGAAAAAGGGGTCTTTATCACGAAATTTATTCAATTAAGCAGCATCCGCTTCAATCAGCCTGTGTCGGACGTCGACGGTTTGATCGTGATCGGGAGAATCAATATTGCCGGTTTGAAGCACAGCATCGGCGATTTAAAAAACATTGTATACATCAACCATAAAGACGGCGAAGAGCAGTACGATTCCGTTGTCGTCGATTTTCAAAAAGCCACGGGACGGGCAATCAATCATCTGATATCGCTCGGCTATTCAAACATCGGATATATCGGAGGCCGGGAGAAAGAGCATTTTCGGGCAAGCGACCGCAAAACGGAAGCGGTTGAAATTGAAGATAAGCGGCTGACAACGTTTATGCAGTTGACCGGTACGGAAAGCTCCGACAATATCTATGTCGGCGAGTATTCGATGCAGGAGGGCTATGAACTGATGAAACAGGCGATTGCGAAAAAGCGAGTGCCTGATGCTTTTTTCATTGCCAGTGATTCAATGGCGATCGGCGCTTTGCGGGCTTTGCGCGAATCGGGATTCAAGGTTCCCGACGATGTGGCGATTGTCAGCTTCAACGGCATTGAAGCGGCCAAATATGCGAATCCTGCTTTAACGACTGTAAAAGTGCCCACAGAGGAAATGGGGCGGACGGGCGTCAAATTGCTGCTCGACCGTATGAGAGGAAGAAACCTTCCGTTGCAAGTCACTGTTCCCTCGGAGCTCATCATTAGAGAAAGCTGCGGGTTTCACAGGCGGCAATGCTGAAATCCTCAGGCCGCAGTTATGAAGGAGGTGATTACTAAATTTCAGTAAACCAAAAATGAAAGCGCTTTTTTGGAATCTGAATCATAAGGAATGAGGTGAAGCTTGATGAAAAAATTAATGTTTTCTTTTATTTTCCTCGTTTTGCTGGCCGGTACGGCAGCAGGCTGCTCGGGAAGAAGCGCAGGACAGCAGAATGGCGGGGTCACGCTGACGCTGTTTTCAACAATGACCAATGACAATGAAAAAAAAGCGCTCAGAAGCGTGGCCGATGATTTTGAAAAAGAAAATGAAGGCATCAAGATCGATATCAACTTTCCCGGCGCAGACTATGAAAATATGCTTCGCGTAAAGATGGCGGCAAACGATATGCCTGATTTATTCGATACTCACGGCTGGGCGAAAATCCGCTACGGAGAATATGCTGCCGATTTGAAGGATATGAATTGGACGAAACATCTTGACCCCGGCCTGAAACCGATTTTGAAAGATGAAACGGGGAAAGTATACGCATATCCGTTCAACCAGGCAAAGGACGGAATCACCTACAACGCCGGCCTCTTAAAGAAATATCATATCAAGCCGCCCGAGACGCTGGACGAACTGATGAAGGCGCTTGTGACGATCAAAGAAAAAAGCAGCGGCAGCGTGATCCCGTTTTGGTTTGCCGGTTCAGACAAGGGTTCACTGGCACAGTTTTATGATCAGCTTGCCACCCCTCTTCTAATCACAGATGAAAAGCACAATGAAAAAGAAGCGCTTGTGAAAGGGACATTTGATTGGTCCGAATATGCGCGTTTGGCCAAGGTCTTTAAAGAAATGCAGGAGAAACAACTCATTAACGAAGATATTTTGACGGCGAAACCCTCCCAGCTTGTCGAATTAATGGCTCAAGGGAAAATCGGCTTTACCCTCTCGACTACCTCGATCGGCCCTGATACGAAAGAAGTCAATCCGGATATACAGCTTGGCATCATTCCGACACCCGCCATTCATAAAGGAGACAAACCGAGCTGGATTGGAGGAGAGCGTCATACAATCGCTGTCTGGAAAGATTCAGAACACTTGAAGGAAGCAAAACGGTTTATCGAATTTGCCGCACAGCCAAAAAATGCGAAAAAGATCGCTGAAGCCACTTCATTTCCTCAAGCATTGACCAACACCAAGGCTGACAACTACTATTCTAAGTTTTACGAACAATATCGGGATATGAAAATCGAGCCCTACTTTGACCGCGTTTATTTGCCGAGCGGGATGTGGGACGTCATGGGGACGACAGGGCAGGAGCTGCTTGCCGGCACACTAACGCCGAAGCAGGTTTCAGAAAAAATAAAAGACGAATACATCAGGCTGAAAGGCCAATAAAAAGAAGGTGAAGAGATGAGCGAATTAGCAAAAGAAAGAAGCCTTGCCGTTCTAAGAAAAAGCAGAAGGCCGTCATGGAAGAAAAGCGCCTCGCTCTGGTGGATGTATCTTCCGGCTCTTTTCCTTGTCTCAGTGTTTATCATCTATCCGTTCGCAAACGGGATCAAAATCACGTTTACGAATTGGAACGGCTTTTCCCAATCGCACGAATGGGTGGGGGTTAGCCAATATAAACGGATGCTCGCCGATCCGGCTACATGGCTTGTTGTCAAAAACACCCTCTTGTACGGGCTGGGCAGTACGATTTTGCAAAATATGGTCGGGCTTCTTTATGCCCTGCTGCTGTTTCAAAGCGTCAAAATGAAAGCTGTAATGAGAACGGTCGTCTACTTGCCGGTAATTATCAGCCCGCTCATTATGGGATATATCTGGTATTTTTTCTTTTCTTATGAAGGCGGCGCATTGAATGATGTGATGAAGCTGTTTGGCGCCGGCCCGGTAAACGTGTTAAGCAGCCCGGAAATCAACCCGTGGATTATCGTTTTCGTTAATTCGTATCAATTCGTGGGCATTGCAATGGTGATCTATTTGGCAGGACTGGGAAGCATTCCGCAAGACTTTTACGAAGCAGCTGAAATCGACGGGGCCAGCGCTTTTCAGCAGTTTTGGAAGATTACGCTTCCGCTTTTGATGCCCTCGGTGACGATCAACATGGTGATCAATATCATCGGCGGATTAAAGCTGTTCGATGTCATTCTGGCGCTGACGGGCGGCGGTCCGGGCAATGCTTCACAATCAATGTCGACGTTTATGTATGATTTGTATTTTAAGAGGCAGGATGCGGGATATGCGGCGACACAGGGCGTCTTCATGGCGGTAATGATCCTTGTGATCAGCTTTTCGGCTCTCATCTATTTTAAACGCAAGGAGGTGGAAGCGTAGATGAAACGTATGCAAAAAAAGAAACGCATCCTATTGACAGGGCTGGCTTTATCTATTGCAGTCCTGCACCTTGTTCCGTTCTACATTTTGCTTACGACGGCGCTGAAACAAAAGGGGGATTTCAGCTCGAAGTGGAAGCTCCCCGAAGAATTCAGTATCGCCAATTTTACGGAAGCGTGGGATAAAGCCGGTTTAACAAACTCATTTATCAATACTGCGATCATTACGTTCGTTTCCGCTCTGCTGCTCATTTTCATCGGCTCACTGGCCGCATATCCGCTTGCCCGGCGCCGGACAAAGCTGAATCAGGCCGTCTATTTTTTGTTTATCGCCATCATGATCATCCCGCCGCTATCGTCGATGGTTCCTTTATACAAAATGGTGGTGGAGCTCGGGATGATGAATACGCATGCGGTAGCGATTCTGAACAATACAGCGGCTTATATGCCTCTCGCGATTTTTTTATATGCCGGTTTTATCCGTTCGACCATTCCGAAAGAACTGGAGGAAGCTGCCAGGATGGACGGGGCGGGTACGATGGGGATTTTCTTTAACATCGTTTTCCCGTTGCTGAAACCGGTAACAGCGACTGTTTGCATTATTGCCTGCGTCTTCATTTGGAATGACTATCAATTTTCGATCTTTTTCCTGCAGGATAAAGAAGTGCAGACCCTCACCGTTGCGATTGCCGGCTTTTTCGGCCAAAACGCGAACAACCTGCATCTGGTGGCTGCCGCCTCGCTGATGGCGATGCTGCCGATGACGATTTTGTTTTTATTCCTGCAAAAGTACTTTATCAAAGGATTGTCATCAGGAGCACTTAAAGGATGAATCACAAATTGATCAACAGGGGGAAAATGAATGTCTAAAATAGCTTTTATCGGAGCGGGAAGCACGATCTTTGCGAAAAACGTATTGGGAGACTGCCTGATGGTTCCTGCCCTCGACGGGTTTGAATTTGCTTTGTACGACATCGATCCACGGCGCTTGAAAGAGTCAAAGGATATGCTTGAACATTTAAGGAACCGCTACAATGAAACGATTTCGATTCGCGCCTACGATGATCGGAAGGAAGCGCTGGCCGGGGCGAAATATATCATCAATGCGATTCAGGTCGGCGGCTATAAACCGAGCACCGTCATCGATTTTGAGATTCCGAAAAAATACGGGCTGAAACAGACGATTGCAGATACGGTCGGAATCGGCGGGGTTTTCAGGGCGCTCAGGACGATCCCCGTTTTATTGGAGATGGCGAAGGATATCGAAAGCGTCGCTCCAGACGCGTGGTTTTTGAATTATACAAATCCTATGGCTTCCCTGACCGGCGCGATGCTTCGCTATACAGATGTGAAAACGGTCGGCCTGTGCCACAGCGTTCAAGTATGTACAAAAGATCTGTTTGAGTCGCTCGGCATGGAGCATGACGGAATCGAAGAAAAAATCGCCGGCATCAATCACATGGCATGGCTGCTCGAAGTCAAAAAAGACGGCGAGGACTTATATCCGGAGATCAAAAAAAGAGCGAAGGAAAAGCAGAAAACAAAGCACGGCGATATGGTCAGATTTGAGCTGATGGATAAATTCGGCTACTATGTGACAGAATCATCCGAACATAATGCCGAATACCATCCTTATTTTATCAAAAGCAAATATCCGGATCTCATTGAAGCGCTCAACATCCCGATTGACGAGTATTTGAGGAGATGCCAAGAACAGATCAAACGCTGGGAAGAGATGCGCGGCGAGATCGTCGGCAATCAGAATTTGACGCACGAGCGGTCGAAGGAGTACAGTTCAAGAATAATCGAAGCGATGGAAACGAATCGTCCGTTCACATTCGGCGGGAACGTATTGAATAAAGGGCTGATTACAAACCTTCCGGAAAAGGCAGTCGTCGAAGTGACCTGTGTGGCGGAGAAAAACCGGATTACCCCGTGCATCGCAGGCGAGCTGCCTGAGCAGCTTGCGGCTTTAAACCGCACAAATATTAACACACAGCTCTTGACGATAGAAGCTGCAATGACGAAAAAGAAAGAGCACATCTATCAGGCTGCATTGCTCGATCCTCACACGGCGTCGGAACTGTCGATCGATGATATCGTCAATATGTGTGACGAGCTGATCGAGGCTCATGGCGACTGGCTGCCGGCGTTTCGATAGGCATAAAAAAACCGGAACGAAAGGGTTATCCCTCAGTTCCGGCTTTTTTTATATGCGGGTGCGCCGTTTTTTCCGATCTGTGATGCAGCAGCCGAAAGAAAGGCGGCATCATGGCAATGACGAGCACGACCCTTAACACTTGCACAGCGACAACAAATGTCGAATCGGCATGAAGGGTAACGGATGTTGTCGCCATTTCTGCAATTCCTCCTGGTGAAAAAGCCAATATGGCCGTCGTCAACGAAATGCCGGCCACATGGGCAGTCACGACGGCGCTCGCGATCATTGCGATGATCAGGCCGACGGAGCCGAGGAAGGCGACGGTAAGCGTTTTGCTTACGCCGATGAACATTTCCTTATGAATTTTCGAGCCGATCGTTGCGCCGAGGCAGATTTGCGACAGAACCGAAAACCCGTGGGGCCACCATGCGGTCAGGCTGTAGCCGGCCAGGGAGCTCCCGGCGATTTGAACGGCGGCGACGCCTATCATGCTTCCGAGCAGCCATGGCGCGGGAAATTTTAACCGTTTCGCCGCTTTACAGGCAAAAAAAGCGGCGAGTGTAAAGACGGCTGTCCACATCACGTATTCTGCTCCGAATTCGGATGTACCGGCGGCAAGCATCTGGTGTGTGACAGCATGCGAATCCGGATATTTAGAATGAATGAAAAAGACGAAAAAAGGAATCGTCATGACAACCAAAAGCACCCGGATCGTCTGCACAAGGCTGACGATAGCCGTGTTGGCTCCCACTTCCTGTGCAATGCCGGGCATGGCGGAAAGTCCGCCGGGCGCAGTCCCTACAAAACTCGTCATCATATCCGCATTGCTGAACCGCCATAATACAAATCCGGAGAGCATTGCGAAAATGACGGAAAGGATCAGCATCACCCCGACAAAGAGCCAGTTTTCTTTGAAAATTAAAATCACGGACATATTCATTTTCTGGCCGAGCTCAATGCCCAATAACATTTGCCCGAAACTGAGCCACCCTTTATGAATGCCGTGTTGGCTGACCGCTTCTTTCAGCGGAGCCGGCCGAAACAATGACAGACAGGCGGCAGCCGTCATTGTGCCGACCATCCACCCGATCGTCATCCCCGTTAATGAGAGCAGAAACCCCCCGAGGCTGCTGATGAATATCATTATGATATCCCGAAGGAAATCATTTTTTATTCTCAATGAAAACCCTTCTTCCTATATACTACGATAGCCTTTTTGTTCACTTGGTAAAGTATTTATCTATTTATAACTATAATATAATTTTAACGATTGGTAAAATACGAATTTATTTAAAAGATTAATAAGAAAAACTGATCAAAGGAAAAAGAATCGTTCAGGAACATATCAGGAAGAATGTGTGAATACAATAGATTAGATTCGATCACAAACTAGAGGTGAATTCATTGAAACACGCCCAGGAATCATTCACCAGAGTTAAATCGTACCGTCCTTTCCACAGCGCTTTTGATCCGTGCCCCCCAATCGGCAAAAGATATTACCGGACCCCGCCGAATTTGTATTTAGGCTTTCAGCCCCGCGGTCTTCCGCAGTTTTCTCCGATGGAGGCGCTGCAAAAAGGGACGCTTTGGCCCGTGTTTTACGACCCTTATGAAAATCCTTATGAGATAGGAGGTAAGGGAGGATGACACACACTTTGCCGCAAGACTATTATCAAAGGCTTCATGAGATTCAGGCGGTTGATTTTTTCATTGTCGAGCTCATGCTGTACCTTGATACACATCCGGATGATATGGATGCAATTAAACAATACAATCAGTATGCGGCATATTCCAAAAAGCTGAAAGCAAAGTTCGTATCAAAATACGGCCCTCTCACGCAGGGGGACCCCGATCATACGACATCGTACTGGAGCTGGAAACAAAGTCCTTGGCCATGGCAAGTTTAAAGAAGGAAGGGAGTCAGGTTCATGTGGCTGTATGAGAAAAAACTGCAGTACCCCGTGAAAGTGAGGGAATGCAATCCGCGGCTGGCCAAATATTTAATCGAACAGTACGGCGGAGCGGACGGCGAATTGGCGGCTGCGCTCCGCTATTTGAATCAGCGCTACAGCATTCCTGATAAGGTTGTCGGCCTTCTGACAGACATCGGCACAGAAGAATTCGCCCATTTGGAAATGATTGCGACGATGGTATACAAATTAACGAAAGACGCGACGCCTGAGCAGCTGAGGGACGCGGGCCTCGGCGATCATTACGCAGATCATGACAAAGCCCTGTTTTATCATAATGCGGCAGGTGTTCCGTTCACAGCTACATATATTCAGGCAAAAGGCGACCCGATTGCAGATTTATATGAAGACATTGCGGCTGAAGAAAAAGCGAGAGCGACCTACCAATGGCTGATTGACATGTCGGATGATCCTGATTTAAATGACGGGCTGGCTTTTTTAAGAGAGCGGGAAATCGTTCATTCCCAGCGGTTCCGCGAAGCCGTCGAAATCTTAAAGGAAGAGCGCGACCGAAAAAAAGTGTTTTAGCTCATGCATTAAAGCCGAAAATACCATGTAAGGCTTTTGTTCATGGTATTTTCGGCTTTTTTCAATTCAACTATTTCACCGCGTGCAACGCCTCTTTTGCCCAATCTCTCAAAATGTACTTTTGCACTTTGCCGGAGGCGGTCAGCGGATATTCATCGAGATGAAATACATATTCAGGAATCTTATAATAGGAAAGCTGGCCTTTGCAAAATGCCCTGACATCTTCAAGCGTCAGCTTTTTGCCAGGTTTGCATTTAATGAAAGCGGCTGTTTTTTCCCCGTATTTCTCATCCGGAACGCCGACGATCTGTACATCGACAATATCTTCGTGCTCGTAAAGGAATTCTTCAATTTCCCTCGGGTAAATGTTTTCCCCGCCGCGGACGATCATATCTTTCAGACGTCCTGTAATTCTGACGTAACCGTCCTCATCCATTTCCGCGAGATCGCCTGTATGGAGCCAGCCGTCTTTATCGATGGCCTTTTTCGTGGCTTCCTCCATTTTGTAATATCCCTTCATGACGAGATATCCTCTTGTACACAGTTCACCCTGCTCATCGGGGCCGAGCGTTTCGCCCGTTTCAGGGTCGACGATTTTGATTTCTACATGGGGGTGCACTTTGCCGACTGTTTCGACGCGGCGCTCAATCGTATCAGTAATCGTCGTCTGAGTAATGACGGGAGAAGACTCTGTCTGTCCGTATGCGATTGTGATATCCGTCAGATTCATCTGTTTCATGACTTTTTTCATGACTTCTTTCGGACACGGAGACCCTGCCATGATCCCGGTCCGCAATGAAGTAAGGTCATAGTCGGAAAAATTAGGGTGCGAAAGCTCGGCGATAAACATTGTCGGCACGCCTTGCAGACCTGTGCACCTTTCTTTTTCGACCGTTTGCAGCACCGTTTCCGGCTTGAACTCGATGATCGGCAGCATAGCCGCGCCGACCGACACACAGGCAAGCGTACTTAACACACAGCCGAAGCAATGGAAAAGCGGGACCGGGATGCATAATCTATCCTCGCTCCCCAGCCCCATCCTGGCAGCGACGATCGCGGCATTGTTGACGATATTATTGTGCGTCAGCATCACGCCTTTCGGAAATCCGGTCGTTCCAGACGTATACTGCATATTAATGACGTCTTCGTGTGATAAAGACCACTCTCTTTCAAAAAGGGCGTCATCAGAGATCAGGCTGCCTTTTTTGGTAACGTCTGCAAATGAGATCATCTTTTCCGGTGCGTCCCCGCGTCCAAGATAGACGAGGCGTTCGAGCTTTGGCAGGTTTTTCGGATCTTTCGTAATCGATTGAATCATATCAATGTAGGAAGTGCCTTTATAGCCGTCCATCAAAAAGAGGGTGGTCGAATCCGAATGTTCCAGCAAATATTCAAGCTCTCTTGCCTGATAGCTCGTGTTGACGGTGACGAGCACGGCGCCGATTCTCGCGGTTGCAAACTGCAGGAGAATCCATTCCGGAATATTCGATGCCCAGATGGCGACATGCTCTCCTTTTTGGATGCCGAGCGCCATCAAACCTTTTGCAATTTTCCCCGTTTCTTCATAGAGCTCCTGATACGAATATCGCAAATCCAACTCGGAATAGACGACTGCTTCATGATGCGGAAACCGGTCTGCGGCTGACTTCAGCAGGCTTCCGATCGTTTGTTTTTTTAATGTATCCATAATGCCTCCTCATGTTCAAGAAGAATAATGATTTTATTATAGCACTTTGTTCTAGTACCAGGTACTATAAAGGCTGATTTTCTCCTTTTATTCAGATGCTCAATCGCGAAGCATTGGGCGATCCCTTCCGGAGCGACAACCGCACCTGCAGACAGGAAGAGAACGGCGCCTCCGAAGCCGATGGAGACCAATACGCCCAAATAAGGCCCGATTGCCCGGGAAATATCCCAATGCAGCCCGTAAAATGCAAAATACCTGCTGAGCATTTGATGAGGTGCGATCCTTGAGACGAACGTTTGAATGTGATTGAGCAGCAGGCTTTCCCCGGCGGTAAAAAGGATGATCATCAAACAGCCAGAAGGAAGAAAAAGCAAAGCCTACGACGAAATCGCATAGAAGCCGTAAGAAAACATAAAAATCGCTTTCATATCCAGCTTTTTCGTCCATTTCACGAGCGGGAATTGCAGGATGATGCTAAGCAGGGCGTGGCAGACTGGGAAAGCAGCCAGAATAAATATCTTTAAAAAGATCATTCAAATAAAGGCGGTAGTTTGTTTCAAGCTGTGCATAAAGCAGGCTGACAGGAATCGGTAACAGCATCAGAAGCAGGACGGGGCGGTGCTGGATGTACCTGCCCTGAACGGAAACCGGTTTTTCTTGTCGAAAAATCTCTTTTTTGCTTTTTGACGGATAAGCTTCCGGCAGCCTAAAATAAACGGCAAGCCAATAAAGAAAAAGTGTGCATGCCTGAAAACCGAAGATCACGACGGACTGATACGAATAGACGGCAAGCAGCCTTCTAGAATGCGCAGCACGGCAAACACCTCCCCCCGCTTTCCGCATCCTTCTGAGCCTGAAACGAAATGCCGTTTTATAAAAGGTATGGCCGGTCTTAAGTGAAGAACGGGCTGTTCATTTTCTTTTTCAAAAATACAGGAAATAGGCGGTCCTGGGAAAGCAATTTTCGCCGCAAATGATAAACGTGCCCGGAATCCGTCATGCGTCCAGCGGCGTTAACCCGGCAGCATGTTGATTCGGGTCTGACATACATTAAAGAATGACCTCCTGTTTATACTAAATCTCGGGAGGTAAACCGACTTATGATGAATATTTGGATAACTGGACTTTTATTATTGGCTCAGCCTGCAGAGTCTTCAGACAGCTTAACGATCACACAGCGAGGGCAGACGATTGAAAATGTTAACCGCGAGGACTTTACATTACCACTTCCCGGCACTCCAATTATCGACGGGGGAAAATACCGTTCATTCATTGATAAGCTTGATCGAAAAATTTACCGGGCTCCTGTAAACGCCGTCATCAATGATTATGGAAAAATCGTCCCCGGTAAAGTAGGCTACAGACTTTATCGACATGCGTTTAAGGAACAGTTTTATTCCTATTTCTTCGGCAATGGCCCTTCGAAAGTAGAAGTGCCTGAATTGAACATTTACCCGAAGGTTGACAGCGAGCTGCTTGCCCATATCCGGGTGCAGCAGATCGGTCAATACGTGACTTATTTTAATTCCGGCAATAAAAGCCGTTCACACAATATTTCTCTTGCTGCCAAAGCGATTGACAACCACGTTGTTTTTCCAAATGAGACGTTCTCATTTAACGAGGTTGTCGGGCAGAGGACTAAGAACAAGGGATACATGAGCGCTCCAATTATCGTCAGAGGTGAATTGTCTGAAGGAATCGGCGGAGGAATCTGCCAAGTATCATCAACGCTGTATAATGCCGTCGACCGCGCGGGGCTAAAAATCGTCCAGCGCTATTCCCACAGCAGGCGCGTTCCTTATGTTCCGCGCGGACGCGATGCCACGGTAAGCTGGAACGGACCCGACTTCCGCTTTCAAAACAAATATAACCAGCCGGTCTTGATCAGGGCGAAACGATATGGAGGGAGCATGGTTGTCACGCTTTATTCTTCAGATGTGATCAATAACGAAATTCGAAACGTTCCAAAGGCCCCGTCCCGGCTGCCAAAAGAAATTAATACAGAACAGTAAACGGCCCCCTTTTCACTTGTCCTTCGCGGGCAGTGTGATGACAAATTCGCTTCCTTTCGGATATCTGCCTTTCACCGTTATTGTGCCGCCATGATGTTCGACGATTTCCTTTACGATGGCAAGTCCCATTCCGGTTCCGCCGGTTTGTCTAGATCTTGATTTATCGATGCGGTAAAACCGTTCAAAAATAAGCCCGCGCTCTTCTTCGGGAATTCCACAGCCCTCGTCGGCCACCGTTATGATGATGTTACCTTTCGATTTTAAGGCTGTAACGGCGACTTTCGTATCAGGCTCGGCATAATGCCGGGCGTTATTCAGCAGATTTGTGATCACTTGGGAGAAGCGCTTTTCGTCAAGCGATGCATATAAATCCTTCGGGGCGTAGAAGGAAAGGCTGATACGTTTTTCGGAATAGGCGATTTGCGACTTCTGTACTTCCTTTGCTATAAACGTGTGCAGGTGAACCGGCTCCTTTCTGATCGTAAAGCTCGGCTGCTTCATCTTCGTCAGCAAAAAGACATCATCGACAAGGCGGGCAAGATTATCCGTCTCTTCTTTAATAATGGACAAATATTTATTTCTGGATTTTTCGTCAAGCCCATTCCTCATTGAAATATCAGCATAGCCTTTTATATATGTGATCGGTGTCCTCAATTCGTGGGCTACGCCGGATAAAAAGTCGTTCCGTTCCTTTTGCAGCCGGTTCAGGCCGGAGGAGAGGTTTTCGATCGATGCGGCGAGTTCTCCAAGCTCATCAGTCCTTTTCATATCGAGTGAAATATCGTTTCTGCCGTTGATGATGTTTTCGGTCGTTTTTTTCAGCTTGATGATCGGCTTTGTCAAAAAACGGCTGAATAAAAAAATCGCGATTAGCGTAAAAATGCCGGTTAAGCCAAAGCTGATGATAAAACGCTCAGTAATGCTCTGTACCAAAGCTTGGATGGAGGAAGTCTCCAAAAACATAAACACATAGCCGGACGTTTTTTCGCCTTTCATGATGGGGCTGATGGTACAGATATATTTCGATGTATTTAAATGGTTCGACAGGGCGATGCCGGCTCTTGGTATGTTTTTTTGTTCAACATGAAGGTGCTCTTTTATGTCGCCGGGGACGGACTGTGCGAGCACGCGCCTGTTTTTGTCGGTGATGATGACGTTCGTCTCAGCTTCGGTTTCCATAAGGGCGACGTGTTCAATCGTCCTTTGATCAAAGTGCTTTTCCAAGACGTCCCTGTGGCTGTTTCCCCTTTTTTGAAGGGCCTGAACTTCTTCGTTGATTCTTGTATCGACAATCGATGAATACAACGTGACAAACAGGACGGATTCGATGATGAGGGTGAATATGAAAAATGCCCCTGCGAGTTTAAATGAAATGCTTTTCATCATGCCTGATTCCTTTGCTTGTCCATTTATAGCCGACACCGTACACGGTCTGAAGGTAATCGTGCACGGGGAAGCCGGCTTTTTTCAAACGGTTTCGCAAGTTTTTCATATGTGAATCGATTGTCCGTGTATCAATATCGGCGTTAAACCCCCAGATTTTTTCGATCAATTGGTCTCGTGCGAGCACCTGGTCCTGATGGTTCAGCAGGACGCCGAGCAGTTCGAATTCGCTCGGCGTGATCTCTGTTTCCCGGTTACTGACGCGGAGCGTATGCTTTTCTTTATTCCAAATTAAATTAAGAAAACGAATTTCGGTCTGTCTCTTCGTTCGCCTTAAGACTGCTTCTATTCTGGCAAGCAGCACTTTTTCGCTGAACGGCTTTGTTAAATAATCGTCGGCGCCGCCGGTCAACCCCCTGACGATGTCTTCCTGTCCGCTTTTTGCGGTGAGCATGATAATCGGTACATTTGTGAGTTTTCTGATTGCCGCGCAGGTTGTCCAGCCGTCCATTTCAGGCATCATCACGTCAAGGATGACCAGGTCAAATGCACGCTGTTCGATCAAAGCGAGCGCTTCTTTTCCGGAGGATGCTTTCGAACATGTGTAGTTTTCCAAATACAGCTCAAGCAAATCAAGCATCCGGATTTCGTCATCTATCAATAAGACATTCAATGCTTTAGCACCTCTTTGCTAGCTTTAGTGAAAATAAGACTGCTACATTTTAAAAATATACCCTATAAGGGTATATTGATCAAGTTATTGAAAAGGGTCGCGGGCGGGCTGTTTTGTCAGAAAATACAAAAACCAGACCGCATGGTTTTGCTCATCGGCGGCTGCCCGTTTGAAAGCCTGTTTTACCGTTTTGTCCCGGGTATAGTCGGCAATGTTCAAATAGAAATCGACCGTTTCCTGTTCGTCTTTAAATGCGAATTCCAAGCCCGTTTTGTATTGATCAGGGCATGGCTCCGTTATTTTGATATCCGGTTTTCTGCCGGCTATGGACATGAAAAGATTGATAAATGTATTGAAATGGCGGATTTCGTCCTGCCTGATCTCCAATATCTGCTTTTTTATATCGGGAGTTGCCGCCATTTGCGCGAGTTTTTGATAACAAATAACTGCGCTGTGCTCTCCGTTTACCGCCTTTTCGATATCCTTGATCAGCCTGTCGTGCTGTCTGACGGGATAAAACGTCTGAACGTGCCACATCATGCTCACCTCGCTTTTTTTTAGCGTCTTGCCTTGCCAGTATATGAGCGGAAACCGCTGCACGTGTTTGCCGAAAAAAGTGTCAATTATGTCACATCTCCCGAATCTATTTTAAAAACATGGAGTTTGACGTAAAATGGTTGTTAGCGCCAAAGTACATACCTCAAATTGGAGTGAAATTGATGAAAAAGACGCTTTTACTGGTAATGACGATGCTTTTGGCATTTGCGCTTTTCGGCTGTCAGGCCGGAAAGGATGCTTCAGGGAAAGATCAGTCTGAAGACGTTCAGCTGACCGTTTCCGCGGCTGCGAGCCTGAAAGACGTATTGACGGAGCTTTCGTCTGAATATAAGAAGGATCATCCGAATGTCACCGTCAAGTTTAACTTCGGTTCATCAGGGGCCCTTCAGCAACAGATCGAACAGGGAGCTCCGGCCGACTTGTTTTTTTCGGCTGCACAAGACAAATTTGATAGATTGGTTGAACAAGGATTGATTTCAAAAAGCGATTCAGTCAACTTGCTTGAAAATTCGCTGGTGCTGATCGTTCCGAAAGAGAAAGCCAAGCAGGTCAAAAGCTTTGAAGACCTGACGAAAAGCGGCGTCGATAAGCTTGCGGTCGGGAAGCCTGAATCCGTTCCCGCCGGAAAATATGCAAAGGAGACGCTGACAAGCCTTCATTTGTGGTCTAAGGTTCAATCTAAAATCGTTTACGGAAAAGATGTCAGACAAGTGCTTTCCTATGTTGAAACTGGCAATGCGGATGCAGGCGCCGTCTACCGGACGGATGCTCTTACCTCCGATCAGGTGAAGGCAGTAGAAACCGCCGCTTCTGATCTTCACACTCCGATCGTTTATCCGCTCGGAATCGTAAAAAATACGAAGCATAGAGAGCAGGCTGAGCAGTTCTACAAATTTTTGCAAAGCGACGAGTCCGTTAAAAAAATGGAAAAGTACGGGTTTAAGAAAGGCTGATCGCCGGGATGCTTGAGGAATTTCTTTCCCCGATCAAGATTTCTGTCCAAGTGACGATTGCGGCTGGGATCATCGCCGTCCTGTTTGGCACTGCTGCGGCAAGATTAATGGCGCGTAAGCGATTTAAAGGCAAATCCGTCGTCGAGACGGTCTTGATGCTGCCGCTTGTCCTTCCGCCGACTGTCGTCGGATTCTTTTTAATCGTCATATTCGGAAGACAGAGCGTGATCGGCCGCCTGATTGAACACGTGTTCCATGCGCCTGTTATATTTACCTGGTGGGCGGCGGTGATCGCGGCGGCTGTCGTTGCTTTTCCGCTAATGTACCAGTCGGCGAAGGCGGGCTTTTTGGGTGTTGACCGGGAGATCGAAGATGCCGCAAGAGTTGACGGTGCAAAAGAATGGCAGGTGTTTTTATTCGTCACCCTTCCAATGGCGTCAAATGCAGTGATGACAGGGAGCGTTCTCAGCTTTGCCAGGGCGCTCGGCGAATTTGGCGCGACGCTGATGTTTGCCGGGATTATTCCGGGTGTGACGGAGACGGTTCCAACGGCGATCTATTTGTCGATTGATTCGGGGAATATGACGCTGGCGTGGCTGTGGGTCGCCTCGATTGCGGTTATCTCGTTCTTCATGCTGTTTTTTGTGCAGTTTAAGCAAAAATAGCCGTATGGGACAGTTCTCATACGGTTTTTTCCAGTTTTGCAGAATGGTTATTTTGGCGATGATTCGATAGAATAGAAAGGAAATGAACAAAGAAAGGAGACGGACGTAATGGGAGCAGTCTTTTTATCAGGCAGGTCCGGGAGTGGGAAAACGACCTTCATCTTGGATGACATCAGAGAAAAGCTTCGCCATGACCCGCTCGGGAAACCGATCATTTTTCTAGTCCCGGATCAGATGACGTTTTTAATGGAATATGAGCTTAGTAAAACTCCCGATTTGGGCGGGACGATCCGCGCCCAGGTTTACAGTTTTTCAAGGCTTGCCTGGCGAATCCTCCAGCATACGGGAGGGATGAATCGTCCGTTTCTGACGGGGACGGGCATTCAAATGCTTCTTCGCAAATTGATCGAAGAGCATAAGAGCGAGTTTAAAGTTTACCAGAATGCAAGCGATAAAAGCGGATTTACGGAGCAGGTCGAACGGATGCTGACCGAGTTTAAACGGCACTGCCTGCCGCCTGAGGGCATTCGCGAGATCATGCAGGGAAGCGGGGCATCGGAATATGAGGAGGAACGGATTCTTTCCGACAAGCTCCATGACCTCTACATTTTATACAGCAGGATGGAAGAAGCTCTCGAGCATCAATACGTTCAGTCAGAAGATTATTTGACGCTTTTGGCGGAGCAGATTCCGCACGCCGCAGAGATCAGGGACGCTTCGATTTATGTGGACGGTTTTCATCAATTCACCCCGCAGGAGATGCGCGTTCTTGAACAGCTGATGGCGCATGCCCGGGAGATTACGTTTTCTTTGACTGTGGACGAGCCTTTCGCCCACCATGCACCGCATGATCTGCATCTGTTCCGGATGACGGGAAAGGCGTATTTCGATCTTTGCCAAAAGGCGCGGGAGCTCGGCCTCGACTTGTCAGAGGTCCGGATGGAAGGGGCGAAACGGCACAGCCATGCCCCTGAACTTGAACACTTGGAACGGCAGTTTGATGAACGGCCGGCAAAACCGTATACGGGAACATCGGAGTCTTTTTGCCTCATGCAGGCGGCAAACCGGAGAACCGAAATCGAAGGGATCGCGAGGGAAATTCATTCCCTGGTGCATAGCGGCAGATTCAGGCTGAAAGATATCGCGGTCATCGCCCGCAATCTCGAAGATTATAAAGATACGATAAAAGAAGTGTTTACGGATTACGAACTTTCTTTTTTCATAGACGGAAAAGAGTCCATGCAGAATCATCCGCTGATCGAACTGATCCGTTCAACCCTTGATATCATCAAAAGCAACTGGCGATATGAAGCGGTGTTCCGCTGCATCAAAACAGAGCTTTTATTCCCGATGGATGAGCCGAGGGAGCGGGTGCGGGATCAGATCGACCAGCTCGAAAACTATTGCATTGCCTATGGGATTAAAGGCGAGAGATGGACGAGCAAAGACCCGTTTACATACCGCAGATACGCCTCATTGGATGACGACTTTGCCAAGACCGACCGGGAGATTGAGACAGAAAATATGCTCAATGACTTAAGGAGCTGGATCGTACCGCCAGTCCACCGGCTGCAAAAACGCTTGAAAAAAGCGGGATCAGTCAGGGAAATGGCTGAAGCCGTTTATCTTTATCTGGAAGAAGCGGACGTTCCGATGAAGCTGGAACAGGAACGGCAGCTTGCCGAAGAAAGCGGCCGGATCGCGGAATCAAGACAGCATGATCAAGTATGGGACGCAGTTATTCAATTGCTGGACGAGTTTGTGGAAATGATGGGAGACGAGCGCATATCGTTTTCCTTGTTTCAGCAAATGGTCGAAACCGGTTTGGAGTCTTTAACATTCTCGCTGATTCCGCCCGCTCTTGATCAAGTATTTATCGGGAATATGGATTTATCTAGAATGTACGGGACGAAATGCACGTTCCTCATCGGGGTGAACGACGGCATTCTTCCCGCAAGGCCGGCAGATGACGGGGTTTTGACAGATGACGACAGAGAGTGGCTGAGACGAAACGGTGTCCAGCTTGCAGCAACGGGCAGAGAGCAGCTGCTTGACGAGCATTTTCTGATCTATATGGCGCTCTCAAGCCCGTCAGACAAGCTTTATGTTTCATATCCGATCGCGGATGCCGAAGGAAAGACGCTGCTTCCTTCAACTGTTGTGAAACGATTGGACGAGCTGTTTCCAAGTAGCGGAGAAAAGGTGCTTGTCAATGAACCGGAACAGCTTGACGATGAAGAACAGCTCGAATTTCTCGTCAATAAAAGCACGGCGTTAAGCTATTTGACAGGACAGCTTGGTATATGGGCGAGGCAGTATGCAATCAGTGATGTCTGGTGGAGCACATACAACTTTTTGATGGATGAGCCGGACCGCGGCTTTTCGAAAAATATTCTGTCCAGCTTGTTTTTCCGGAACAAGGTGCACAGGCTCACCGAGCGCGTGAGCCGGGATTTGTACGGAGAGAACATCCAGGGGAGCGTGTCGCGGATGGAGACGTATAAAGCCTGTCCGTTCTCCCATTTTGCTTCCCACGGCTTAAAGCTGAAGGAACGCCAATTTTTCAAGCTTGAAGCGCCTGATATCGGCCAGCTGTTTCATTCCGCGCTGAAGCTGATTTCAGACCGACTTCATGAACTGAAGCTTGATTGGCGGGATCTGACGAAGGAGCAATGCGATACATTGTCGAGCGATGCCGTGGAGCGGCTTGCGCCAAGGCTGCAAAAAGAGATATTGCTCAGTTCGAACCGCCACCACTATGTCAAGCAAAAGCTGCAAAAAATCATTGCAAGGGTGTCCGGCATTTTAAGCGAGCATGCAAAAGCGAGCGGATTTGCTCCCGTCGGGCTGGAGCTGGGATTCGGCGGCAACGGACCGCTTCCTCCGATGCGGTTCACCCTTAAGAACGGGTGCACAATGGAGCTTGTCGGCCGGATTGACAGGGTCGATAAAGCCGAAAGCTCAAAAGGTCTGCTGCTTCGAATCGTCGATTACAAATCGAGCGATAAAGGCCTCGACTTAGCCGAAGTGTACTACGGCCTAGCCCTGCAGATGCTGACATACCTCGATTTGTCGATCACGTATTCGGCCGAATGGCTCGGGATGAAGGCATCGCCGGCCGGGGTTCTTTATTTTCACGTGCACGACCCGATGATTCAGGCCTCCGTGCCGCTCAGCCTTGATGAGATCGAAAAGGAAATATTCAAGAAGTTTAAGATGAAAGGGCTCCTGTTAGGGGACCGGGAAGCGATCAAGCTGATGGACACCGCCCTTGAACAGGGCAGGTCCGACATCATCAGCGCCGGCTTGAAGAAGGACGGTTCTCTGCGTTCGGATTCGGATGTTGTCACGGAAGATGACTTTCATTTGTTAAGGCGCCACGTCCGCCGGACGTTTCAAAAAGCAGGCGAGGAGATTACAGACGGCAATGTGTCGATCGAGCCTTATAAATTAAAGGACAGAACCCCTTGCACATACTGCGCTTTCAAATCTTTCTGCCAGTTTGACGAATCGCTTGAAGAGAATGAATATCGCGTATTGAAGCCGGAAAAAGACAATGTCATATTGGAATGGCTGAAAAAGGAGGATGAGGCAGATGGAAACGGCTAAGCCGAAAAACAGCACATGGACGGACGACCAATGGAAAGCGATCGTCTCATCCGGCCGGGATATTTTGGTCGCCGCTGCGGCGGGCTCCGGAAAAACGGCCGTCCTTGTCGAGCGGATCATCCGAAAGATTACGGCAGAGGAAAATCCGATCGATGTCGACCGGCTGCTCGTCGTCACCTTTACGAATGCATCGGCGGCGGAGATGAAACACCGGATCGGTGAAGCGCTTGAGAAAAAGCTCGCCGAAAACCCCGGCTCCCTTCATTTGCGCAGGCAGCTTTCCTTGCTGAACAGGGCGAGCATTTCGACATTGCATTCTTTTTGTCTTCAGGTCGTCCGCAAGTATTATTATATGATCGACGTTGATCCGGCTTTTCGGATCGCCGATCAGACAGAAGGCGAGCTGCTCGGCGATGAGGTCCTTGACGAGCTGTTTGAAGAAGAATATCAAAAAGGCGACCCGGCTTTTTTTGAGCTGGTGGACAGATATACGACAGACCGCCACGATCTCGATTTGCAGTACCTTATCAAACGGGTTTACGAGTTTTCCCGCTCACATCCCGACCCGGAAGCGTGGCTTGAAAAATTTATGAACCTGTACGACGCAGATCCCGGCGCGAAGATCGAGTCGCTGCCGTTTTATTCCTACATCAGGGAAGATATCGCGCTTGTGTTGAACAGTGTGCGGGAAAAGCTGACCCGCGCGCTTGAGCTGACAAAACGGCCGGGGGGGCCGGCTCCGCGCGCTGAAAACTTTCTCGACGATTTGGCGCAGATCGACAAGCTGCTTGAGCATCAGGATGATTTTGAGGCCCTTTATGAGCTTGTGCCGGCTGTTTCGTTTCAGCGGGCCAAACCGTGCAAAGGGGATGATTTCGATCCGTCTTTAATCGACGAAGCGACAGACCTTCGGAACAGTGCAAAAAAAATGCTTGAAAAGCTGAAAGGCGACTATTTCACCCGAACGCCGGAGCAGCATTTGGAGAGTTTGAAGGAGATGAAGCCCGTCATCAGGACGCTTGTCCAGCTCGTCGCAGAGTTCGGCAGACGCTATAGAGCGGCGAAGAAAGAAAAAGCCATCGTCGACTTCTCCGATCTTGAGCACGACTGCCTGGCGATTTTGACAAAGAAAAACGAAGGCGGGACAACGGAGCCGAGCGAAGCTGCGGCCTATTACCGGCACTTGTTCCACGAAGTGCTCGTCGATGAGTATCAGGATACAAACCTTGTACAGGAGGCGATTTTAAAGCTTGTCGCCAAGGAGGAGCACGAAGGAAACCTTTTTATGGTGGGCGATGTCAAGCAGTCGATCTACCGTTTCCGGCTGGCTGAGCCGCTTTTGTTTCTTTCGAAATACAAGCGGTTCACAGATGACGGTTCAGGCGCCGGACAGAAAATCGATTTGAACAAAAACTTCAGAAGCCGGTCCGACATTTTGGATAGCACCAATTTTTTGTTTAAACAGCTGATGGGGGAGAAGGTCGGCGAGGTTGTCTATGACGAACAAGCCGAATTAAAGCTCGGCGCATCGTATCCTCCCAATGAGAGCACAAAAACAGAGGTGCTGATCATTGAAAATGGGGAAGATGCGGCTGATGAAGAGGCAGAAGAGCTTGAAACGGTTCAGCTTGAGGCAAGGGCTGTCGCCGGACGGGTCAGAGAGCTGATTTCCGGCAAATTTCAAGTGTATGACGGCAAAACGAAAACGACAAGAAACATCCAGTACCGCGACATCGTGATTTTGCTGCGCTCCATGCCGTGGGCGCCGCAATTCATGGACGAGTTCAAGCAGCAGGGGATTCCGGTATACGCGAATCTGTCAACCGGATATTTCGAAGCGACAGAAGTAGCCGTTACGCTTTCACTGCTTAAAGTCATCGACAATGCCTACCAGGATATTCCGCTTGCATCCGTCCTCAGGTCACCGATTGTCGGCCTTGATGAAAACGAACTGTCCCTGATCAGAATCCGGGATAAAAAAGCGCCGTTCTATGAAGCGCTGAAGGCGTATATGGCGTCAGCGGACAGGGATGATCCGCTTTATGAAAAGCTTGCCCGCTTTGACGGGTTCCTGAAGAAGTGGAGGGCATACGCAAAAAACCATTCCGTGGCAGAGCTGATATGGGAAGTTTACCGCGATACGAAATATATCGATTATGTCGGCGGAATGCCGGGCGGAAAGCAGCGGCAAGCCAATTTGCGCGCGCTCTATGACAGGGCGAGATCGTACGAATCGACCTCCTTCCGCGGATTGTTCCGCTTTTTGCGATTTATTGAACGGATGCAGGAGCGGGGCGATGACCTCGGAACGGCGCGGGCTTTGAGCGAACAGGAAGACGTCGTCCGCCTGATGACGATCCATTCGAGCAAAGGCCTTGAATTTCCCGTCGTATTCACGGCGGGCCTCGGCCGGAATTTCAATATGATGGATCTCAACAAATCGTATCTGCTTGATAAAGAGCTCGGGTTCGGGACGAAATTTATCCATCCGAAATGGCGCATCAGCTATCCGACGCTGCCGCTTGTGGCGATGAAGAAAAAAATGCGGCGCGAGCTTTTATCAGAAGAGCTCCGCGTCTTGTATGTCGCTCTCACCCGTGCAAAGGAAAAACTCTTTTTGGTCGGAACGGCGAAAGACAAGGACAAGCTTTTGGCAAAATGGCGGACCTCCGCCTCCCATGCCGAATGGCTGCTTCCTGATTTCGAACGCTTTCAGGCGAAATCGTATCTCGATTTTATCGGCCCAGCTTTAATGCGGCACAGGGATATGGCAGACGGTGATCTGAATTTGCCGAATGATGACATCCGTCAGCATCCGTCCCGTTTTACGATCAGCTGGATATCAGCAGGAGAGCTGCAGGCCGAAGATAGAGCGCAGACTGAAGAAGAAAAACACGAACGGCTGTCACTGGTAAAAAAAGGGCTGCCGATCGATGGGGCTTTCGATTATGAAAAAGAAGTCCGCGAACGGCTGACATGGTCGTATCCTTTCCGGGATGCGTCACAGGTCCGCACAAAACAGTCTGTCTCCGAAATCAAGAGACAGAAGGAGTACGAGGATGAGTACGGCGACCGTTCATTGATTCGTCCGGCAAATGAAACTTTGCTGTTCAGAAGACCCTCTTTCATGATGGCAAAAGGGCTGACCGCCGCTGAGCGGGGAACGGCAATGCATACAGTCATGCAGCATCTTCCGCTCACTCGCGTCCCCGAAAAGGATGAGCTCGGCCGTCTGCTGGACATGCTTATCGAAAAAGAGCTTCTAACGGAAGAGCAACGCGCAGCTATCGAAGAAGATGACATTCTCGCGTTTTTTGATACGGATATAGGCGGAAAACTGCTTGGCGCCCGCCGGGTTGAGCGGGAAGTGCCCTTCAACATGACGCTGCCTGCACGAGAGGTTTATCCAGGCTTCAAGACTGCCGATGACCCCGTCTTAATTCAAGGGATTATCGACTGCTTGTTCGAAACCGATGACGGCTTTTATTTGCTTGACTACAAAACCGACCGGATACACGGCAAATTTCAAAACGGCTTTGAAGGAGCGGAGCCGATTTTACGAAAACGCTACGAGACGCAGATCAACCTTTACGCCCGGGCTGTCGAAACGATGCTTAAGACGCCTCTGAGAGGAAAGGCTCTTTACTTTTTCGACGGCGGGCACGTGATCCTGTTTTGATGAATGGTTACCTTCCCCCAGCTTTCCGAGCGGGGGAAGTTTTGATAAAAAGAGAGGTGACAGAGATTTGAGAATTTTACATACGGCTGACTGGCATTTGGGAAAAACGCTTGAAGGAAGAAGCCGATTGAAGGAGCAGGAGGATTTTCTAGATGAGCTCGCCCGGATCGTAAAAGACGAGAATATCGATGCCGTTGTCATGGCGGGAGACGCTTTTGACACTGTAAACCCGCCGGCTCTTGCCGAACAGCTTTTTTATGAAAGCCTCTCCGCCTTGTCTGATAAAGGAACGCGCCCGGTGGTCGTGATCGCAGGAAACCATGACAATCCCGACCGCCTTTCGGCCGCGTCACCGTTAACGACTGACCACGGCATCTATCTGATCGGATATCCAAAAGCCGAGCCCATTGACATAGAAGTCCCTTCTTCAGGAGAAATCCTTTCCATTGCGGCGCTTGCCTATCCATCAGAATCAAGGCTGAATGAAGTGCTGTCTGATACGTTTGATGAAAAGCTGCTCCGCGATCGGTATGACGAAAAAATTAAACAGACCTTTCAGCATATGAGCCGAAAGTTTAAAAAAGGCGCCGTTCAGATCGCGGCGAGCCACATTTATGTGGCAGGCGGCAGCCAGACTGATTCAGAGCGGCCGATCGAAGTCGGCGGCGCGTATACGGTGGCGGCGGAAAGCCTGCCTGAAGGCGCCGCATATGTGGCACTCGGCCATCTCCACCGTCCGCAAACGATAAAACGTGCCCGCACACTTGCAAGATATTCCGGTTCACCGCTCGCCTACAGCTTTTCAGAAGCAAGCTATGCCAAATCGGTCACGGTTGTGGAAGCTGCTCCTGGCGGGCCGGCGGCAGCCAATGAGATTTTCCTGTCGAGCGGAAAGCCGCTTGTGAAATGGAAGGCAACGGAAGGCATCTCACAGGTGTACAGCTGGCTTGAAGAAGAGCGCGACAAAAACGCGTGGATCGATCTCGAAATCCATTTGACAGACCAGCTCTCCATTGAAGAGATTCACCGTTTGAGAAAAGCGCATCAGGGAATCATCCACATCCGGCCGGTGTTTCAAGACATTCCGCCGTCTGCCGACCAAACGGTTCAGTCGCGGCAGGTCCCGATTGAAGAAAGGTTTATCGCGTTTTACGAAAGGCAGACCGGCGGAGCGGTTCCGGATGAAGAAACCGTAAAATTGTTTTTAGAGCTTGCATCAACAGCGAAACTGGAAGAGGGGGATGACTCATGAAGCCGATTTCCCTGTCCATCAAGGGGCTGCACAGCTTCAGGGAAGAACAGGTCATTGATTTTGAAAGCCTGTGCGATTCCGGCGTATTCGGCATATTCGGGCCGACCGGGAGCGGAAAATCGTCGATTTTGGACGCCATGACGCTGGCGCTTTACGGAAAAGTGGAGCGGGCCTCGAACAATACACACGGCATTTTAAACCATGCTGAGGATGAGCTTGCCGTGTCTTTCACGTTTAAGCTGCAAACCGGCCATGAGACGGCATATAAGGTGGAGCGGGTGTTTAAACGAACGGATGACGTGAAAGTGAAAACGTCCATATGCCGCTTTATCGAAATGAAAGAAGAACAAACCGTTTTGGCTGATAAAGCAAGTGAAGTCAACCGCAAAGTCGAAGAGCTGCTCGGCTTAACGATCGATGATTTTACGAGGGCGGTCGTGTTGCCGCAAGGGAAATTCGCCGAGTTCCTTTCTTTAAAAGGAGCGGACAGGAGGCAAATGCTTCAGCGCCTCTTCAATCTTGAGCAGTACGGCGACCGGCTCGTGAAAAAGCTCAAAAAACAGGCGCAGGCGGCGTATGCGAAAAAGAATGAAATGCTCGCCGAGCAAGCCGGACTCGGAGATGCCGATAAAGAGGCGTTAAAACGCGCGGAAAAGCATCTCGGGGAAGCCGAGCAAACGTTAGAGAAAAAACGCATCGAACGGGACAGCAGCGCCCGGCATTTTACCGAATGCCAGGAGATTTGGAATCTGCAAAAGGAAAAAGAAGGCTATCTCAGAGAAGAAGAAGAGCTCCTTGCACACAAGGACGCGATTGCCGAAAAGGAAAGACGCCTCACGCTCGCCGAAACGGCAAACACGCTAAAACCGTACGCGGATGCGTATCTTGATGCCAAAGAAGACGCAGCGCGCGCCGAAGAGGAGGAAAAACAGGCGCGCAAAGAGCTGCAAACGTATGAAGCCCTCTATGAGAAAGCGCAGCACGAATACGAAAACTTCAGAAACGGCAAAAAAGAAAAAGAGCCGGAGCTGTTGAAGCAGGAAGAGCAGCTCACAGCCCTGAAGGAAATCGAAAAAAAACGGCTTGCCGTCCAACGGGAGGCCGATCGGAAACTGAGCGAGAAGGCCTTAAAGGAAGACGAAATCAAGCGTGCGACAGATGAGCTTCAAAAGGTAAAAAGCCTGCTGGAGCGGGGGATGACGAGGCAAAATCAGCTAAAAGCGGAACTGAAAGCCGTTCAGGTGTCAAGCGTTGAACGAAAAAACTGTCAAACCGCCAATCAGCTTGCATTTCAAATTAAACAGCGGAAACAGGAAACCGAAAGAGAACAGGAGCGTCTGTACAAGCAGAAGGACGTGCTCAGCCGGCTTCATAAAGAAGAGGAGCAAATCAAGCGCAGCATCAAGGCCGAAGAAGAGCATATTCAGGCTGGCTTTTCCGCGGTCGAACGGGCTTATGCAATGGTCTGCGATGCCGAACGCGCCCTCTCTGAAACCGTCAATCTCGCCGCCAAAAAGAGGGATGAACTATCGGCGAAACGGGAGGCTGCAAAAACGGAAGAGCTGACAAAGGAATTGGCAAAGCAGCTCAAAAAAGGAGAGCCCTGCCCGGTCTGCGGGTCCATCCTGCATGAAAAACCCGCCCATTTCAATGGAGAGAGCGTGTCTTTCAAAGAAACGGAAGAAGCGTTGCGGGAAGCTGAAAACATCATCCAAGAAGCTGCCGAACTGGCTCAGGAGTTTCTTTCTGCTAAAGTGGCGCTTGAACAGCAGTCAGACCATCTTATCAATGAATGCCCGTTTTTAACGAAAAACGAACCTCAATTGCCGGAAACTGCCGCTTCATTAGAAGAATCGTCTACACCTGAGCGCTTCCGCCGAATCGGTTTTGAGTGGAGGGGGATCAGGCAGGATCTGACAGACATTAAAAGCCGCATGCCAAAGCTTCTTAGCGCATACAAGGAAACCGCCAAAAAACGCGAACAAATTCGCGAGCGGATCGGCTACGAAGAAAAAGAGAAGGAACGCCTGGAAACGGGCGTCAAGGAGCTCAGCGCTTCATTGAGCGAAATGGAAACAAGTTTCGGCGAACAATTTGACGGCCTCTCGTATGAGCAGGCCGAAACATGGCAAAAATCGATCGAAGAAAAAGATCTTGCGGCCGAAGATTACGAAAAAAGGATCGAAAAGAGCGTCGGTTTTCTCAAAGAGCAGGAACAGCAAAAAGGGGAACTGACAGAGCGCTTGTTTACCCTCGATAAAGAGCAGCTCGACCTCCATTATGTGATCGAAGGGCTGAAAAAGGAAATCGGCGAATACGAAAAAGAGCTCAAAGATTACCCTCACGCAGCTGCCATCGATGAACATCTTGAGGACGTGAAGACGCAATTGAAAGAGCTGAATGAGCGGGAACAGGTTCTTTATGAGCATCTGAAGGAAACGGATTCGCGCGTCAACAGATGGCGAGCCCGGACAAACGCGTGTGAGCTCGCAGTCCGCGAAGCGGCGGCAAGGCTCGCAAAAGCATCTGGCATCTGGACGGAGAAAGCGGAAGGCACAATGTTTGAAGATGCCGCAGATGTGAAGAAGCACCTCATCGGGCAGGAAGAGCTTGAACGTTTGAAAAAAGACATCCAATCGTATTGGGATCATACAAAGCAATTCAAATCAAATATGAAACGGATTGAGGAAAAGCTCGGAGGCAGGTCGCTTACCGCGGAGGAATGGGAAAAGGCGGAAAAGAGAAAAGTTGAGGCCGAAGAAGCATTCGGCAGAGCGCTGGAGGAAAGAGGGGCAGCGGTAAAAGCGCTCCATGTCATGCGCGAGAACCATAACAGATTCAAGGAGCTTGAAGCCTCCTTGAAAGAATGGCAGACCTATATCGATCGCCTTGATAAACTTCAGGCTGTATTTAAAGGAAACAGCTTTGTTGAATATTTGGCGGAAGAACAGCTGGAAAGCGTCACAAGGGACGCATCGGCAAGGCTTGGCGGACTGACAAGGCAAAGATATGCGATTGAGGTCGATTCAGAGGGCGGTTTTGTTATGAGGGATGATGCCAACGGCGGAGTCAGGCGTCCCGTCACAAGCCTGTCCGGCGGTGAGACGTTTTTGACATCGCTTGCGCTGGCACTTGCTTTATCCGCGCAAATCCAGCTTCGCGGAAAGTACCCGCTCCAATTCTTTTTCTTGGACGAGGGCTTTGGAACGCTTGATCAGGATTTGCTGGATACGGTGATTACGGCATTGGAAAAACTCCAATCCGACAATTTGTCGGTCGGTGTCATCAGCCATGTTCAGGAGCTAAGGGCAAGGCTTCCGAAAAAGCTGATCGTCCGCCCGGCAGAGCCGAGCGGCAGGGGAACCGCCGTATCACTCGAAATGATCTGACGCGCCCGGTTATAAAACACAAACCAAAAGCAGCCTCCTTCTGTACGAATGGGGCTCTTTATGCATTTCCGACAACATCCTGGTCGCTGACATCGGGGTCTATATAATTCGTAGCGTTTAAACCATTGTTAACAAGCAGGAAGTCTCCTGTATTACCAGCACCTGAACCAAGTGCGGATTTTGAAGAGCTTTTTGGAGAAAGGTAAAAGGAATCACCGAAGTTTACGACTCCGCCTGAGATAGAGTTGATCTTGATAGGTCCGACAATTGCTGGCATGATAGATCGACACCCTTTATAGAAGTCTCGAAACAGTATATGCCGGACGTTTACCTATTGTGAATTGACCGGAGGCAGGTTTCGAATGTGCTTGATTCTCGTTTCGGTGTCGATGCGGCCGGTCGAGCCGATATGGGCAATTGCAGAAGAAGATATACTTTGCACTTTAATCGCCCTGACACGGATGACCGGGTTTTCATGATAAAATGCGGAGTATACCCCGGTTTCCGGCAGAAGCCGGGGAACCGGTTCCCGGAAAAGTTGAAAATCTTCCTGCTTAAATGAGCCTTCATTGCCGAAATAGTTGGGAAGATACCGCTGAACGGCGAGTACCTTTTCCCTGGCAAAGAACTCCTGTGTATCACCGATTTGAAGCGTGCTGCCGGTTCCAATAAATTGCACTTTTAAAAACTTGACTTTTGACGTTCTGTTCAGCATTATTCCGGCTGCAGAGGCGTAATCGGCCCGACGATGAGAGATTCCGGCGGCGTGTCAAAAATCGATGACAATGATATGGACTCGGTATCCCCGATTAAAAAAACAGATGAACTTGAAACCCCGGTAATTTTAATGTTGCCTACGTCCAAACAACGGTTTACAACAGTAAAATTCATTCGTTTTCATTTCCTTTCATTTCATCTGGTATCGCTTGTAGAAAGTGTTCAATCGCCCGGATGATATCCCGTTTTACGTGTTCGGCCAGCTTTTCTGCATGCTCTCTCGGATTACCGAACTCTCCGGGTTTTAAATGTTTGGCATAATAGCGGAGACGGCTGTCGATCTGTTTTCGGATGTCTTCGATGATATGATGCCGGTTTGTTTCATCCAATTTGCTGTCATAACGGCTCTCCAGCTGTTCAAGGTGATGCGGAATTTCTTCATTTAAGTAAGCATCAACGAGGAGTCTTGCGTGCTGCAAGAGCTGGCCGTCCATTTCCTGCTGGAGCATCCCGATTTCCGGCGGCTGCTGACCGATTTGAAAGTTCTCCACCTGCTCCTGTTCTGCCGGATTGAGCCCGATGTTGAGCGTTCCTTCCAACCGTTCGATTTTTAATTGATCAAATTTGTATTCAACCCGGTCGATCCTTGTTCCCGGATTTTCCTTCATTCTGTTGAGCTCTGTCTGAATGGCAATCATTTGCCTTTCAAGCTGCTGAATTTGTGCGGCCTGCTGCTGCAGAACTCCATACGCGTTTTGCGAATAAGAAGGATTCATTTGATTCATGAGTCTGCACCTCCGCGTACTACCCCTGCGCCTGTAGGAGCCACAAGAGGGGTAAGGATTGGCTGAGGAACCTCTCCGGTTACAGGCGGAGCAGCCTCAGTATAGCTGCCGGTATTGTACAAATTGGAAAGCGTTTTAACAGAACCGGCGCTCCCGATCTGCAAGACGGAAGAGTTGCTGATCCCTTCTATTCGCAGGTAATTGATTTGTATCGTTTGATTAATATAGAAGTTCATGATCTCACTCCTTACAGGTTTCCTGCGACCGGCTGATCGATCAGATCGGTATCGTTTGTGCGGGTAATGCTGTTTTGGTTGTATATGACGGTTCCGTCTCCGGTTACAAAACTCCCGGCGCCGGCAAACGTTTTAAGTTCGGAATAAGGAGAGATCGTAATGCAGTCCCCGATATGAACAATCCCGCTTGAACCTACGGCATTTACTTTAAAAGCTCCGACAATCGCTGGCATGAAAGCACACCCTTTACAAACATTCTTATGGGCTATACACCATATCTTATGTTCATTGGGCTCTTTTGTGATAAGGGTGAAACTATTTTCTGAAAAAAACGTAAAAAGCAAGCAGAAGCGTGTTGCGGGGGGTGGAAGTGAGCATGTATTTCGAGCTTCAATATGATTCATTATTGCTGGCATTTCTTTTTATGTTTACGGCCTACGCTGTCGGGATAAAAAAACAATTGTGGCTGTTGAGAGGATTTCAGCAGTCAAGGATCAGAGACAAGGATAAACTCGCTGAAACAGCCGGATATTTCTTTTTAAACAGCGGCTTTTTCCTGTTGTTGAACGGCTTTGTTTATATACCGTATCAAGAGACGTTTACACCACCTGCCATCCTTGCTTACGGTGTCTGTACAATCATATATGTGCAGAAAACATTGGTTGATTAGAGGATGGCATCAAAAAAAGACCGGCGGCTGTTACAGCTCTGCCGGAAAAAAGCAGTATTGCCCGGGGCGGCGGCTTTTAGGAAGTTCGGCGGCCGCGGGTTTTAAAAGCGTCTTCGGGTTGCATGCCGTTTTCGTGTTTCTGCATTTTTTGATTGAGCAAGTTGTCCAGTTCCTGACTGCAGCGAATCGCTTCTTTTGAATTGATTCCGAATTTTTCAGCGGTTTCGAATAAGTCTAACCGTTTTGCTTCAATTTTCTTGTTCATCATGGCAGTCTCCAACCTTCACATATATTTTGAGCCGGTGAATCAGCTTTTACAGCGGAATAAAAAAGTGGATATTGATAGTATACCCTATTTTGTGATAAAAGGATTTTTTTCGCCAATATGACAAAAAATGTGACAATTTTCGGCGCAGACGTGTGTTTCGTCTTAAAGCCTGGCCAGCTCAAAAAGCAAAAAGCGTTTTCTCTTTTCAATATACTGAAAAATCTGTTTTTGTTCATCCTCAAGCTGCTCGGAGGTGATGGTTGTGTAAGGATCCATCTGAAGGAAAGGTGTCAGGTCGGCATGCCATTTTGTCAGAAAAGGCGAGAGCCGGCTGATCGTGAATTCGTGCTGCAGGATGTGCCTCATTAAAATGGAGTATTGGGCTTTGAAGGCCGGGATGTCCAGCAGCCTCGCGGATAATGTGTTATAGCCTGTCACCGGAATGCGGTCATGCTTCATTTCTTTGCCGTTGATGTTCCGCCCCCATGTCGCATCATAATCCCAGGGGATGATTTGGAAGGATCCCGTCTTTTCATTGAAATACAGGGCGTAATTATGAACAAATGCGTCGAAATTTTGCGTGCACACCGCTCCGATCAGCCATAGCAAATATTGTTTGACATGAAGGTATCGTTTGATTTCTTTTGCAAAGACATCGTCTTTTGCGGTGTTGATAAAGTAGATAAACTCCTGGAGCGCATCGTCGTGCCTCACCGAACCCGATTTTCTTTCATAGCCCTGCAGGAGATTTTTCTTTGCCTGCTTATCGAAAGAACTCAAAAGGGAAAAGTTGGCATCGTCATCAACAGCGTAGTAAATCGCCCCGTCTTCCAAATTTCTTTTCTTTAAGAATGTATCGTCAACAGATTCGATTTTTAAATAGATCCCTTCTTTTTTTCCGTTGATATAAAGGAACACGTGCGAGGCTGAGGGAGAAAGGACGCCGATTTTTTCAAAGAAATGAAAGGAGAGCCTGTTTCGGATGTAGGAAGGATCATTGAATTCGGCGTTTAAATGGAATTCGGATTCCCCGTTTTTCGAATGCTTGCGATATTGAATGTCATACGATTTTTTTTTCAATTTGCGGGTGTGCGATCCCCTGTAAGAAACGAAGACGGGAATGTTTGCCGAACTGGTTTGTAGCATGCCGGGGACCGCTTTGTCGCTCCAGATGTCTTTTTTTAATTCAGTTAATCTGCTCTGATCAATGTTCAGCCTAAAGGCCGGCAAAGCAGTGCCACTCATGATCATTTCCTCCTTTTTTATCTGACATATCATATGTGGAAAAAGCCTGTCCCGGAAGCGCATGGCCTAAGTTTGCATAAAACAGTCATTTGCCTCAGTACACCTGTCTCTACTCTAGAGTATGATAAAGCAGGACATAAAAAGGTGGATAGGAGGGTTAAAAGATGAGTGATGTCCATGATCATGATATTCAACAAGCGGTAGACCAGCTGAAGAGCGAGGGCAGAGATCAATATTTAGACCGTGAGCCTGATTCTCCGGCAGCCGAAGAAACCAGGCCCGCCAGCATTTTTGACCTGTGGTGGGGGATAAGGCCGCACAGAAGCAACCGGCATGAGAAAAGCAAGGAGCACGAGAAAAGCAAGGAGCACGAGAAAAGCAAGGAGCATGAGAAAAGCAAGGAGCACGAGAAAAGCAAGGAGCACGAGAAAAGCAAGGAGCACGAGAAAAGCAAGGAGCACGAGAAAAGCAAGGAGCACGAGAAAAGCAAGAAGCATGAGAAAAGCAAGGAGCATGAGAAAAGCAAGAAGCACGAGAAAAGCAAGGAGCACGAGAAAAGCAAGGAGCATGAGAAAAGCAAGAAGCATGAAAAAAGGAAAAAACACGAGAAAAGCAAAAAACCGGAATACGGGCACAAGCGGCCTGAATATCGTTCTCACAAGAAAAAGCATTACAGAAAAACGAGACACGGCTATGAAAAATATACGGAATATTATGAGGGAAATGTAACAGAGGTCAAATATCGCAAAGTATAATCAAAGCGGCTTACTGCATTGTGAGCCGCCATTTTTTTAGGTGTGAAAACCGGGACTTTAGAACGGGTTTTCACATTGCAGAAAGGATTTTTTAACGGTCTGGAGAATATAAAAAAAAGTTAAGCTGAAATCTAACTGCGGGGGAATTTTGAATGAAGTTTGCGACAGCAGTGCTGCACAGCCGTCAATTTGTGGGACTTGTCATTGGCGATAAAATCATGGATTTGCACAAAGCCGAAAAAAAGCTGTTTGAGCTTGAGACTATACCTGAAACGCTCATCGGGTGCGTGAGCGAGGGCGACAAGTTCGTCCGGCATGTCGAACAGCTTGTCGAGTGGTCAAAGAAAAAAAATACCGAAGAAAGCGGTTCGTATATTTATCCGCTGTCAGATGTCAAGCTGCTGGCGCCCATTCCAACGCCGCGGAAAAACGTCTTTTGCATCGGAAAAAATTATCGGGACCATGCGATAGAAATGGGAAGCGAATCAGACATTCCGAAACATATCATGGTCTTTACAAAAGCGCCGACTTCGGTGATCGGGCACCTTGAAGAGATCGATGCCCACAAAGGCGTGACAGAAACGCTAGATTATGAAGGGGAACTGGCCGTCGTCATCGGCAAAACGGGAAGACGCATCCCGAAAGAACAAGCGCTTGACTATGTATTCGGCTATACGATTATCAACGATGTGACTGCGCGCGATCTGCAAAAGCGGCATAAGCAGTTTTTTATCGGAAAAAGCCTTGACGCCACATGTCCGATGGGGCCGTATCTTGTACATAAATCAATGATTGAAGACCCGCAGCAGCTGAAAGTGGAAACGCGGGTCAACGGTGAACTCCGCCAGTCGGGCGATACGAAAGATATGATCTTTTCGGTTGCCGAGATCATTGAGACGCTGTCAAAAGGAATGACGCTTGAAGCCGGCGACATTATCGCAACGGGCACGCCGTCCGGGGTCGGCAGCGGGTTTCAGCCCCCAAGGTTTCTGCACGAAGGGGATCAGGTCGATATCACGATCGAACCGATCGGAACGCTTTCGAATCTTGTAAAATAAACCTTGTTGCATAGTGGGTATTTCTGTATAATGAAATTATAAAATTTTTCGAAAAGAGGGATGTGCGATGAGAAGACAGATTGTGAAGTTTGCAAGCTTATTCATAGCACAGCCCATGTCAAATAAATGACCGGTTACCTTTGTTTGATCTGGTGATATTCCATGGGCTGTGTCAGTACGGCTCATGGATTTTTTGCTTAGATGGAGCGAAAAAAAGGGCCTGCGGGCTCTTTTTTTAATATCATCAGACAATGGGAGGAAACTTATTTGAATTTATCAAAATTAGGCGTCAACTATATTAGCCACCGTTTAAAGGATATGAAAGAAAGCGGCCTTGTGCTGGGAAGGGTCGCCCTTCCGCATAAGCGGCTGTATCGGGTTTTTACCGGACAGGGGGAATGGCTTGCCGAAATTTCCGGCAGGCTGAGGTTTGAAGCGGAAACGAGCGGGGATTTTCCGGCTGTGGGAGATTGGGTGTATATGCGTCCGCGGGAAGATGAAAAAAAGGAGACATTGTTCCCCGCTTTAGCCAAATTTCGCGCAAGGCTCCGGGTGATCCGGCTGTGGAACAAATCACGGCTGCCAATGTAAATACGATTTTTCTCGTCAATGCCCTCAACCGGGATTTCAACATCAGAAGAATCGAACGATATCTATCGCTCGCTTGGGAGAGCGGAGCCAATCCAGTCATCGTCCTCAGCAAAGCCGATATTGGCGATCGAATAGAGGAAAAGGTCAGACAGGCTGAATCTGTCGCATTCGGCGTGCCGGTCCATGTCATCAGTGCACATGAAGGCACGGGGATGGATGAACTGAAGTATTATGTCAGAGAGGGAGAGACAGCGGCGCTTTTAGGCTCGTCAGGAGCGGGAAAATCGACGATGATGAATTTTTTCCTGAACGAAAACCGTCAGGCCGTTCAAGAGGTTCGCGAAGGTGATGACAGAGGGAGGCATACGACCACGCACAGGGAGCTGTTTATGATTCCGGATGGAGGGGTTTTAATCGACACGCCGGGCATGAGAGCAATTGAGCTCTGGGAATCTGAAGAAGGCTTTCAGCAAAGCTTCGCTGATGTTGAGGAGCTGGCGCTTGCCTGCAAATTTACCGATTGCAGCCATCATCAAGAGCCCGGATGCGCCGTTCAAGCGGCCATCCTGGCAGGGGACTTGGATCATTCCCGCTTGAAGAGCTACCTCAAGCTCAAAAAAGAGCTGGAATACATCGCGAGAAAAAAAGACAAACGGGCGATGATACAAGACAAAAACCGCTGGAAGCAGATTTCAAAAAGCATGAGGAAAAAGCGGCGCTGAAATCATTCGGCGCCTTTACCATGATATTGGCAGCGTTCACATTTTTTTGTTTAATGGACGGGTTCATGATAATATAAAAGCAATACCTGATCTGATAGGGGGGAATTCGATATGGTGACGCATTTGCACATCACGGCTTGGGTGATTGCGCTCATTTTAGTATTCGTTACTTATGCGCTTTATGCCGTCAAAAATGAAAGAGGCGCGAAAATCGCACATATGGTTCTTCGCTTGTTCTATATTTTGGTGATCTTAACGGGAGCGGAAATCTTGTTTAGGTTCGCTGCCTGGACGAATGTATACACAGGAGAATACATAGGCAAGACGATCCACGGCCTTGTGACGGTCGGATTGATGGAAATGCTCTTGATCCGCAAGAGAAAAGGAAAACCGATCACCGGGATTTGGATCGGCTTCATTATCGTCCTGCTCTTAACGATCGCGCTCGGGCTCCGTCTTCCTCTGGGCTTTAAAACCTTTTAAGCGCGTGCACCAGTTCTGTTTTAAGGGCTGGTGTTTTTTTTATGAGGGGGGTTTGTATGCTGATATAGTCACGATCCTTATCCCATCGGATGTTGTCCATTCAAACCTGTCTTTTCTCTCACCGGTCCGTTCGTAATGATGCTGGAGCGCGCATTGTTTCACATCGTTTGAAAACTGGTAAAACGAGGCGCCTTTTTCTGTTGCAGGGTTTGCCGAAAAGCTTAAGCCGTTGAAGGCGTAGACGCAGTCAAAAACAGAAAAACCGAGGCTGTTCAACTGGTCTAAAAACGAATAAAACTGCCCGTCGTCCAAATCATACAAAAAATCCAAAAATGCCTGTTTTACCGTTTTCAAATAGCGGATTGCCTCACCGCCTGTTAATGGAATGTTTTCGCCTCTTTCTGTTGCGGCGAACCGATCGAAGAGCTCCGCTTTCACCCATTTGCCGTCGAGATCGATATAGACGCCCGGGCTTCTCAGGCTTTCAAACAGACATATATCCCCTTCCTCATTTTCGATCAGGCAGATTCCCTCGTCCATGATAATCGTTCCGTAAATCCATCTGCGGTCTTCTTCATAAATCCTCATCTCGCGTTCCGTTCCCATGGCTGGTCTCCTTTCCTTTTCTTTTTCTCCAAAACGGGCTTGTCTCATACAAGTCTCTGATGGACAATTCAACTATTATTGTAAGGTGCATAAAATAAGTAAAGTGACAAAGGAAGTGAGCCTAAAAAGAGAAAGAACATTAGAATTGGAGCTGATCGACAATGTGTGGAATAACGGGGTGGGTGGACTTTACAAAACCGCTCGTCCGAGAGCAGCCTGTCATGGAGAAAATGACTGACACGCTTTCGAAAAGAGGACCCGATGACACAAACATTTGGGGAAAGCATCACGTTTTATTCGGACATAAGCGCCTGGCTGTCGTCGATTTGGAAGGCGGCAGACAGCCGATGACCCGCACACATCAAGGGCATACCTACACGATTTGCTATAACGGAGAGCTCTATAATACAGAGGATTTGCGAAAAGAGCTTCTGGCGATGGGGCACCGATTTAAGAGCCACTCTGATACAGAGGTGCTGCTCCACTCCTATATGGAATGGAAGGAAGCATGCATCCACAGGCTGAACGGAATCTTTGCGTTTGCTGTCTGGGATGACGAGCGGGATCTTCTGTTTGCGGCGAGAGACCGCCTCGGGGTCAAGCCGCTGTTTTATTCCGAGCACGGTACGTCATTTCTGTTCGGCTCTGAAATCAAGGCGATTCTCGCTCATCCAGAGGTGAAAGCAAAGGTTGATCGCGAGGGGCTTGCCGAAATATTCGGACTCGGTCCGTCAAGAACGCCGGGAAGCGGGGTTTTTAAAGGGATTAGGGAAATCCGCCCGGGGCATGCCATGCTGTTTTCAAAGGACGGCTTGACGGTGTGGCGCTATTGGAATGTCAAAAGCGAAAAACATCCCGACAGTTTTGCCGATACCGTTCTGAATGTCAGAACGCTTTTTGAAGACGCCGTGACAAGACAGCTTGTTTCAGATGTGCCCGTATGCACGTTTTTGTCAGGCGGCGTCGATTCAAGCGCCATTACGGCGACTGCTGCTAAGCATTTTGAAAAAGAAGGTAAAGCTCCGCTCCATACGTTTTCGGTCGATTATGAGGACAATGAGCAGTATTTTACCTCGAGTTTGTTTCAGCCGAATGCCGACGGACCGTGGATCCGAAAAATGTCGGAAGCATTCGGAACCGTTCACCACAACTGCGTCATTTCCCAGGAGGATCTCGCCGGCTATTTGGAGGAAGCGGTCATCGTCAGGGATTTGCCCGGAATGGCCGATGTCGATTCGTCGCTCCTTTGGTTTTGCCGGGAAATCAAAAAGGATTTTGTCGTGAGCCTGTCCGGGGAATGCGCAGATGAGATTTTCGGCGGGTATCCGTGGTTTCATTCGGCAGAGGATGTGAAAGGTTTCCCATGGATGAGATCTATGGAGGAACGGATCGGACTTCTCAACAGCGGCTGGCAGAAAAAGCTCGGCCTCAAGGAGTACGTAACGGCGAAATACGAAGAAACGGTGAAAGAAACGCCGGTGTTAGACGGAGAAACGGGTGAGGATAAGAGAAGAAGAGAGCTGTTTTACTTAAATATGCTTTGGTTTATGACGACGCTGCTTGACCGGAAAGACAGGATGAGCATGGGTGCAAGTCTTGAAGTCAGGGTGCCGTTCGCCGATCACAGGCTCGTCGAATACGTTTGGAATATCCCGTGGGAATACAAAATGCACGGAAACCGGGAAAAAGGGGTCTTCCGCAAAGCATTGGAAGGGATTTTGCCTGACGACATTTTATATCGCAAAAAAAGCCCGTATCCGAAGACGCATCATCCCGCTTATACAAAAGCGGTGAAACGCTGGCTCGCGTCGCTTATTCAGCAGAAGGATTCGGCCCTTCACACCTTTTTGGACAGAAAAAAGCTCGATCAGCTGATCGAGACGGAGGGCGCGTCTTTTCAGGTTCCCTGGTACGGCCAATTGATGAAGGGACCGCAGCTCATCGCGCACCTCGCGCAGATTCATACCTGGTTTGAGACTTACAGAATCGATATTGAAGAATAGAAGAAAGCACCCGGAGCAAGGCGGGTGCTTTTTGAATAATCAAGCCGCAAATCCTTTTTGGAGCCATATTTTTGATCTCCATCTTCTATACATCATAATCCCTCTCACCCATTCATCAGCAATAAAAGAAAACCAAATTCCCGCAAGGCCGAGTTCAAGCTGGATGCCGAAAATGTATGCGATCGGCAGGCCGATTCCCCACATGGAGATGATCGCCATATAGACCGGATATTTCGCATCACCGGCGGCTCTGAGCGAGTTGATGATCACCACATTGAATGAACGGCCGGGCTCGAGGATGATCGTCATGATGATTAACATGCTCGCTGTCGCGATAATATCGGGATTTTGGCTGAAAATGCCGATCAGCGGTTTTGAAAAAACGGCCAGCAGAATGGAGGTGAATGTCGTAATCGCCAGCGCCCACCACAGGCTTTTTAAGCATCTGCTGTATGCTTCGTCAAATTGTTTGGCTCCGATATGGCGCCCGATCAAAATTTGCGTTCCCTGGCTGATCGCCGTTCCAAAAAGCATGATAAACATCATCAAGTTTTGCGCATATACTTTTGTCGTCAGCGCCTGTGCACCCATGAGCGTGATAAAATAGGTGACGATCATTTGTGACGCGTTATATGAAAGCTGTTCTCCGGCCGAAGGGATGCCGATTTTGAGCAGCTTTTTCAGATGGCCTTTTTGAATGAGGAAAAGGCGCTTTGATAAAAGCGGCATGCCGATGCGCTTTTTGACGAGCAGGGCGATCGCCAATAGGCCGATGACGCGGGCAGTTGAAGTAGACAGCGCCACCCCTGCAACGCCGAGCACAGGGAAGCCGAACGGCCCGAAAATAACGAGATAGTTTCCGGCGATATTTAATATGTTCATGCCGATCGTGACGGCCATTGTATCCTTCGTATGTCCGTAGCTTTTTAAGATCGCGCTGTACGTCATGATCAGCGCCTGGACAAAGGACAGTCCGCCGACGATCTGCAAAAAGATTTTCGCTTCATCGAGCAGTTCCGCCGACAGCCCCATCATCAATAAAAGCGGTTCTGCAAACATATAAATGGCTGCGCTTATGAGAAGACTGATGATAAAATTGGCGCTGATGGAGACGTACCCGACATCCATCGCTTCATTTTTCTGCCGTGATCCTAAAAACTGTGAAATGATGACTGTGGTACCCGTTGCGATGAAGCCGAACATGACGATGATCAAATTCAGCATTTGGTTGCTGACGCCGACGGCCGCTACGCTGTCGTCGGAATATTGGCTGAGCATCAGGGTATCCGCGTTTCCCATCAGCATATATAATGAAACCTCGATAAAAATCGGCCATGTCAAAGCAAATAAAGAGAGGTTTTGAACATTTGTTTTCTTCATGGCGGTGACCCCTTTCTTTTAAAAATCCGTTTAATAGTGTAACGCCATCCTTTTATAATAAAAAGAGACGAAACCGATACTTTTTGGAGAAATCCGACCAAATCAAAGGGGGGAAGAGCATTGGATCATGTCATCTTCAAGATTCCGCCGCTGCCTGTTCTGATCACCTGCGGAGAAGGGGTATTCAAAACAGGGGAAAAACACGTGAAACGTGAATATTCCGTCTTTGACCTCTTATATGTCATAAAAGGGGAGCTGTTTTTGACCGAAGGCGGCAAGCCTTTCCGCGTCACAGAGGGGGAGTACATCATCCTCATCCCGGGGCTGGAGCATTACGGACATCAGGGCTGTCTGGAGGATACCCATTATTTCTGGCTCCACTTTCAAGAGGAGGCGTACGAATTGGCGGATCAGGGAGGTGAGAACTGGACCGGACTCAAGCTTGAGCACGGAACGTTTGAAACGCCCCCTTTATACAGCCTGAGACTTCCGAGAAAAGGGAAAGTCGATCAAAAGGCTTTTATAGAAAAGCAGTTTAGAAGCTTGCTTGATGATTCTGCCGAAAATTCGGATTTGCCTCTCAGAAAACAGCTCCTGTTCGAAGAGCTGCTCATTCACCTGCAAAAAGAGGCATTCCGCATTCCTTCCGCGAATGAACGGGTGGCATCGGAAGCGCAGCGCTATATCGACCGCCACTACAAAGAAAAGCTCAGCATGGATCAGCTGTCGGCCGCTCTGCATTATCACCAGGACTACATCACCCGCTGCATGCAAAAAGTGTTCGGCCAAACGCCGGGGCAGTATGCCAACAAGGCGCGCATGCATGAAGCAAAACGGCTGCTTTCGGTGACAAATGACAAAATGTCATCGATCGCCGAACAAGTCGGCATCGACGATCCGACGTATTTTTCAAAGCTTTTCAAACAGATGGAAGGCATGTCGCCTGTCGAGTACAGAAGGATGATCAAGAGGAGCATCGAATAAGGTATAGGAAAAAACGGATCGGAGGAGAAAACACATGGACTCCATATGCGGCGATAAAGTCAAATTGCGTCAGATTACGATGGATGACGTTCCTGAGTTATGGACTATGATCTATGGGACAAAAAAACCTGAATGGAAAAAGTGGGATGCGCCTTATTTTCCGCTCCAGCCTGAGCCGTATCAATATTTTGCAGAATCATTCTTGCCGCTATTGAAAGAAAAGCCGCCCCGCTATGCAGCGATAGAGATTGACGGACGGTTTAAGGGGACGGTTTCTTATTATTGGGAATGCAGGCCGACCCGCTGGCTTGAATGCGGCATCGTCATCTATGATCCACAGTTTTGGAACGGCGGATACGGCACTGAAGCGGTGAAGCTGTGGGTCGGCTGGTTGTTTGAAAACATCGATGTTGAAAGAATCGGGATGACGACGTGGTCCGGGAACGGGCGGATGATGAAGTGCGCGGAAAAAGCGGGTTTTACATTGGAAGGGCGGCTTCGAAAAGTCAGGTATTACGATGGGGTTTACTATGATTCAATCAGATACGGAATATTGAGGGAAGAGTGGGAGCATATTTGCGGAGAAGGCTGCCGCATTCTATAATAAACGACGAGATAGAATACGGATGAGGGAGAAAATATGAAAATCACGATTTATGATGTGGCAGAAGCGGCCGGCGTTTCGATTTCCACGGTGTCGCGCGTGATCAACAACACCGGGAGAATCAGCCAATCGACAAGACAAAAAGTATTCGAGGTTATGAAAGACCTCAATTATCAGCCGAATGTCCATGCATCAGCGCTGACCGGGAAGCGGACGAACATCATCGGCCTTCTGACGCCTGATATCTCCAACCCTTTTTTCGGCGAACTGGCCAAAAGCGTGGAAGAACGGGCGGATGAGCTCGGATTCAGCATCATCATGTGTTCCACGGACAGGGACCCGAAAAAAGAGACAAAATATTTTTCAGTGCTGAGGCAAAAAAATGTCGACGGAATCATTTTTGCGACAGGCATTGAAAACAAAGAGAGCTTGGCGGCGGTTGAGGATATCGCCGATGAAGGCATACCGCTCGTCATGATTTCGCAGGACCGCGCTCTTTTTCCGATGGATGTCGTGGTTATTGACGACTTGATGGCCGGATATATAGCGGCAAAGCATTTAATCTCGCTCGGCCATAAAAGCATCGCCTGTGTGATCGGCGACGGAACGACAACGTGTGAAAAAGACCGTCTGAAGGGCTTTAAAAAAGCGATGGATGAAGCAGGGATTGCCGCCGGAGAGTTGCTGACGGCAGGAAACGGCTTCTCCCTTCAAGGCGGTAAAAAAGCCGCGGCATCCATATTCTCTCAAAAGGTACCGACAGCTGTTTTGGCGATCAATGATGTGCTCGCCTGTGCAGTGATCCAGACGGCGAAGGAATGGGGGCTGGAAGTGCCCGGGGATGTATCGGTGATCGGCTTTGATAATACGATGCTGGCCGAAATGGTCGCTCCGCCGCTCACTACCGTTTCCCAGCCGATCGAAGAAATGGGGCGCCGCGTTGTCGAACTGCTTGCGGAAGAGATTCGCGGCGCGAAAAAATCAAAAAGCAAGACGATTTTAGCACCGGAGCTTATCATCAGACAGTCGACGGCTCGGCCGCGAACAACAGAAAAAACACAGGAAAAGGGCAGCTTTAATTAATTCAAAAAGCGGCTCTTTTTTTGCAGGAGGGAGCAAGCGCTTGTCCTTAATTTTTTCCGAACGCACCATCATTGATCTGACAAAATTATAAAAAAGTATTGCGGAAGCAATTAATCAGCGATAAAATGGAATCGAATTTGAGCAAGCGCTTTCTCAATAAGCGGGGAGCCATATTCCGCGATAGAACCCGTCTTAGCCTGCTACAAAAATAAAGCGCTTACAAATCAGACGGGCCGCCGTCAGACGAATAAACAGCGAGGGGAGAAAAAAACGTGGGAAAAACCGTGAAATGTGCAGTATTGGGATTGGGGAGGCTCGGCCTTTATCATGCGAAAAACTTAAAAACCGCAGTACAAGGGGCGGAGCTTGCGGCTGTAGCCGATCCGCTCAAAGGAAAGGCAGAGCAGGCGGCTTCAGAGCTTTCAGTCGAAAAATGGTCAGTGGATCCGTACGAAATCCTGGAAGATCCGGATATTGACGCCGTCATCATCGTCACGCCGACGACGACTCATGCGGAAATCATTAAAAAGGCGGCCGATTGCGGGAAGCAGATTTTTGTCGAAAAGCCGCTGACACTCAGCCTTGAGGAATCAAAAGAGGTCACAGCAAAAATCGAGGAGGCCGGCGTCATTTGCCAGGTCGGCTTTATGAGGCGGTTCGATCCGGCATATGCCGATGCGAAAAGAAGAATCGATGCCGGCGAGATCGGCAAACCCGTCTATTTTAAAGGATTTACGCGTGACTTCGGTTCCCCGCCGGCTGAATTTATTAAAAACAGCGGCGGCATTTTTGTCGATTGTTCCATCCATGATTATGATATTGCGCGCTATGTAATGGGCGCCGAAATCACTTCTGTATCGGGGCACGGCCGGGTTGTAAAGCATGACTTTATGGCCGAATGCGGGGACGTCGATCAGGCGCTGACCTATATGGAATTCGATTCAGGAGCAGCCGGCGATACGGAGGCGAGCCGGAATTCTCCTCACGGCTATGACATTCGCGCTGAAATCATCGGAACCGAAGGCAGCATTTTTGTCGGATCGCTCAGAAACAAACCGGTGACGATGCTCACCGGAAAAGGCAGCAGCTATGACATCATTCCCGATTTTCAGACGAGGTTTCATGAAGCGTATTGTCTGGAGCTTGAACATTTTGCCGAATGCGTCCGCAATCAGACAAAACCGATCGTAACCGCTCATGACGCGACCATTAATCTGGAAATCGCGATCGCGGCAACCGAATCATATAAAAGAGGCAAGCCTGTCAACCTTCAGAATCAGGCGGGGCGGATGACGGTTTAGAAAGGGCGGGACACGCACGCGCGAACAATCCCGCAGACCCTTAATAAATGATCGATTCATTCGTATTCTTTAAAAAAGAATCGAAGCATGGACTTCCAGACACAAGCTGTTGGAGGTTTTCTGACAAGGGGGATATAGATGGGCACAGCCGGCGTTCAGTTTGATAAAGTCGCTGAAGAATACGATTTTGCAGCAAGCCTTTTGAATGATCATTCATTTTTTCTGTCCAACATGCCTTTAAAAAAGGGGACGGCATTAGACATTGGCTGCGGCACAGGCCTGCTCGCTCACGAGCTGTCCGGTCATTTTGATCATGTGATTGGCATTGATCTATCAAATGAAATGCTGGAGATCGCCAGGCGTAAACGCCGGGGCCAAAATACCGAATATTTGAAAATGGATGCGAATGATCTTCGATTCTCCGGTCTCTTTGATTTCATTGTCAGCAGGACGACATTTCATCATTTGAAAGATGTGCCGAATGTGATCTGCAGAATGAAAGAATTATTGCATCCAGGCGGAAAGATCGTCATCATCGATAATGTATCAGAGGTTGAGACGCCGCCCGCGTATGTGTATGTGCTGGGAGCGATTCGAGAATTTTTTCCCAACTGTTTTACTTTCGGAATAAAAAGTGCTGCAAGGGTGTTCAGGCATCAGACCTCAAAACCGTGGCTTGAACATTTAGCGGCAGACAAATACCTTTCAGAACAAGCATACTACGATCTTTACGGACCATTGCTTCCGGGCTGCACATTCCGCCGGATGGGCTGGGCGATGGGGATCGTCTGGGAAAACAAGCCGATCGGTCAAAACGGACTTGAATTTTGATGTGCGACCTTTTTAAACGAAATCATTGCGTGTTTGTTATCGGTCTGAGTTTCACTTGATAACGAACTTTAATATCCATGTTTTCCCACAATTTCTCCCAATGTTCATCGCTCATCGGCTTTGTGAACGGGAACAGCGCTTCACCGCCGATTTCGAGAGGATCTGCTTTGACCTGCTGCATTTTTTTCAGCAGGCAGGCTGTCCGCCTTTCCAATTCAGATTCGATATCTTGGACAAGCATGTCGAATTCTCTTTGATCCTGGAGGTTTTTCTCTCCGTCATATTCTTCGATTCCGGCGTTAACGCTGACATTCATTGTTAACGCCGTCTTTTTTTCGTTCAATTCGAAATAGACCGCCGATCGTGCCTGGCCAAGCACAATCGAATGCCCGGGAAGGGGCAAATATTTGAGATATCGATTATTGTTGATGATCTGAAAGGTTTGATCATCGATTCCTGAAATAACGTTTGCCAGTTTATCATCTTGAAATAGGGCGGTGCCTTCATATTTGAAATGATATCCATCTGTTTGGAACACCGGGGCGTACGGATCAGAAAAATGAGTATAAAGCTGATTTTTGAAATGATGCAGATTAACGATGCTCATCTCTCCCTGGCTTGCTTTTTCATAATGACGCAATGTTTGATAAAGGTAGAAATCGAACTTTTTGCTTTCCTTTAGTGCATTGGTCATATATTTGTCAAAATCCCCATTAACAATGATGAGGTAAAGGCGCGGGCCGATTTTCGCATCGGATAGCAGAGAGTTCACGATCTTTATAATCCCTTTCCTGGCAAGCCTTTCTTCAATCATAACCATCCGAAGCTGTCCGTTTTTTAATTCGTTATAGTAATTTAAGTCGAAATTTTTTCCAAACTGCTTGACCATTTTGACTTCTTTATTAAAAATCCGCTTTTCTTCAAATCCAATCGGCGGGACGAGCGTGCTCATGGACAGCTTTCCGTTACCCGCTTCTTTGATGAACCAAAATGTGACGGGCGAGATTTCTTCAATCTCGTTGTTTTCAACAAATGGAGAACATCCCTGTGCTGTCAATAAAAAAGTGATCGCAATGTATAATAAAGCAGCTTTTCTTTGTGTCATTCCATACGCCCCTTTAGCTTGCCGGCTATGACGAGTAATGAAGGAACCAGCGTGTAAGTGACGGCACCGATCGATACTTCAAGCAAAAACCATATGTTTTGCTGTTCGCCCGTTTTCCAAAACCATGTGCTTAATACGAGAGTGCCTGCCAAAATGAAAAGGATGCTTGAGTAAAATCCTTTTCTCGTCACAGGCTTTGAAACTTTTTTCAACAGGATGCTCACTCCTCCGTAGAAACATAGAAGAAAGATTGCAATGACGAATGCGAAATGAAACATATGAGCAGACAGCAACAAGGTATCGATTCGTTCCAAGACCGGCGATTGCAGATAGCGCAGCATGTTCATCACCGGAAAAAGGGTTTCACGCAAATAGGAAGAACCGTAAAAAAATAATGATGCTATGAACAGCAGCAAATATTCAAAGAGCGAAATCGCATTTCCGATCGTTAAGCATTTCAGCACTTTCGTATGTTTGCTGAACCAGGGAGCCAGGCAAATCAGATATTCGGGACTCGAAAACGCAGACCAGGTCACAAGCAGCGCTTTCCATGACTGCCTGGTCCATTCAAACGGAATGAGCGGGTATAAATCATTCAGCGAAGCGATCGGGGGAACATAGAATCTGATAAACAAAAAAACGATCCAAAATGACGACATGAACGCAATGATCACAAACCTCATCGTATTTTCCATCCCGCGGGAAGCCGTATAACCGCCGATTAAAATGATAAACAACACAAGCCAGTTAATATTGATAGCCGGAAAAATAAAGTGGCGGACGCTTTCAGCGTAGCTTACGACCATAATCATGATTTTGACGGACAGCTGAAGCAGGCCGATCAAAACGAAAAAGCGGAGTTTTCTTTCGCCGAAAAGCTCTGCAAAGCCCTCATATCCCCTGGCAGCAGGATGTGCCTTCAGGAACTTTGATAAAATAACCAAATTCAACTGTGACAGCATCCCGATCGCAATCATGATGAAGATCATGTAAGGGTGAACCAAATACATCGGCAGGACCAGGATATAGAAAAGAACCTGCATCTGGTTGGTGATAAAGATCATATACAGGCCGTCAAGAGGCCGCGTTTTGTTAAATAGCGTGAAGGGGTTCACCCGATCACCTCCTTTTGCCATATCTCCATTTTTGAAGGGGGTGTAAAAATTCCGGTCGCCTTTTCAGCCAGATTAGCGGACTGCGGATGAATAGATCGAGCCAATCCCTTAAATATAAAGGCGAGAACGGCGCAAAATAAGGCTGTTTCAGGGAAGTGAGCCCATTCAAATGGACAAACAGCCCGATCAGCCCGAAGATCATTCCGAAGATCATTCCGAAGATCATTCCGAAAAAGCCGAGGCAAGCCGTTAACACGAGCATGATAAAATGCATTAACGTATAGCCTTTTGCCACCATGTAATTCGGCACCAAAAAAGAAGCGACCGTTGAAATTCCGACGAGAACAATTAAAACTTTGCTGACGAAACCGGCTTGAACCGCTGCTTCTCCGATGATGATTCCGGAAATGACTCCCAATGTCGAGCTTGATTTGACAGGCATACGCACGCTTGCTTCCTTTATGATTTCGATGACGATCAGCATGAGGGCGGCTTCCCAAAACGGGTTGAGCGGGACCTTGCTTCGCGATTCGATCAAAACAAAAAGAATCTGCAGAGGGATCATATGATAATGATGGGTCGATAACGCCACATAAATAGGGATCAACATGATCGACAGAAAAAAGCTAAAATAACGAAGACATCTGAGAAAGCTAGATATCGGCCAGCGGATTGTATAATCTTCAGGCGAATGGAAAAGGTGAAAAAACGTAATCGGCGCATTTAGAGCGTACGGTGTATTATCGACCAAAATGGTGATTTTGCCGATGCTCAAATTGTACACGCAAATATCCGGGCGCTCTGTCTGCTGAAACTGGGGGAAGATCGAATAATGGTGACCCTCAATTAGTTCTGCAAGCTGAGCAGAATCAAAGACCGTATCAAAATCGATCTCCGAAATTCTTTTTTTCACATCCTCTACAAATTCACGGTTGGTCAGGCCGGCAATATAGACGATCATGACAGAAGTTTTGCTCAACGTTCCGGCTGTTAAGCTTTCCGTTTTTAAATTTGTCAAAGGCAGGCGTCTCCGTATCAAAGACAAATTGATCCCGATCTGTTCAGTGAAGCTGTCTTTTGGCCCGTATATTACCGTTTCCGTAAGAGAAGATTCAATTGGGCGCCCCAATTGATTTCTCATCGGTATCGCGAACCACTGCTTCTCAAGCGGATCGTGTATCAACACAGATCCTGTCATCAGATGCTCTTTTGCTTCAGCAAAAGATTCAACATGCAAAACATTTGACACCAAGCTTTTTAAAGAGAGGTATACCGTTTCTTCCGAACAGTTGATAAGGGGTTTGATAATCGCTTGCTGAAGGAGACCCCCGTCAATGATCGTATTGATAAAGTAAAATACGGCTTTTTGTCCGCTTTCCGTTTCATGTTCTTCCACTTTGGCATCTGCCATGCCTTTGATTGCTTCTTGAACGGATTCAGTACTAAGAGCGGTTTTTGCACCTGAGATGTGATCTATCGTCGTTAGTCTGTATTTTCGAAACATCGGCATCCCTCATCAGCGATTGATCAAAATGGTTTCCGGCGCTTTCCAGATGTGTTTATTGTGCTCTCCGAAGCTTAATTTATACAGGAGACTTAAACGGCGAAACCCGGGGAAGCCCCGAGTTTAAGCAAATAACGAGGCGCCGAGATAAACGGCGAGCATCCACATCATGACAGCGGAGATTTTATTAAAGAAGATCAGTACGGATCCGCGCGAATCGAGCCTCCTGAGGATTCGCCCTGCCGAGGCGAGTCCGGCAAACCATATCCACGAAACGAAGATGCAAGATCCGGTAAACAGCCACTTTTCCCGGCCGTCGTATGTCAACGAATTGGTACCGATCACCCCGACGATATCAAGGATTGCATGAGGATTTAAAAGGGATACGGCCGCCGCAAAAGCGATCTGCTTTTTCGCCGTCATGCCTAAAGAACCGGTGTCTTCTCCGGAGGGCCTGCTGTTCCATGTGACCCATCCTATAAAGAGGAGAAAGCAAGTGCCTGCTGCAATCAAGACAATCTTTACGGCGGGGATCCCGGCGACAGCCGCGGAAACGCCTGTGACCGCGGCGATAATGAGCAGCGTGTCGCATAATGAAGCGGAAACGACAAGCGGCAGCACCCGCCAAAAGCTTTGTGAAACTGCACCTTGCTGAAAGATAAAAACGTTTTGCGCGCCTAAGGGCAAAATCAGCCCAAAAGCGAGAATCATTCCGTGAATTGCTGCGTTCATTGTTAGCAAAAACTCCTTTCATCAAAAAACGTCTGTTTTATTGTAGTGCGGGGAGCGGATCTTGTCTCCAGCCATTTGGATGGTATAAGAGCCCAGCCAAATGATATAGTTGAAAAAAGGAGCGAAAACGACGCATGAATAATCGGCTGAACCGAAACTCAGAAATTCCGCTGTATCAGCAAATCGAACAGATCATCAAGGGAAAAATTGTAAAAGGGGAATGGCCTGCCGGAACGAAAATCCCTTCCCAGCGAAAGCTTGCCGATGTCTTCCGGGTTAACCGGAGCACGGTGACCGCGGCGATTGACGAATTAACCGCGAGAGGCCTTCTTGAAGGAAAGCGGGGAGGCGGAACAAAAGTGACGAATCATACGTGGAAAAGCCTCTCCGCCGTGCGGCCGCTCGATTGGACAAGCTATGTCCGGTCGGGGATTCACCGCCCGAATTCGACGACGATTCAGGAAATCAACCGGCAGGAATTCAATGAAGGCATGATCAGACTCGGAACGGGAGAATTGTCGCCTGAGCTCTTGCCTTACAGGCAAATGAAAGAGGTTCTCGCAGGTGCTGAAGTTGAACAACAACTGTCGCTTGGCTATGAAGAGCCGAAAGGAAACCGCTATGCAAGGGAAGCGGTGGCAGAGCATCTAAAGCGAAAAGGGGTGAATACTTCGCCGGACTCCATTTTAATCGTCTCCGGCGCCTTGCAGGCTTTGCAGCTCATCGCGGTCGGCCTTCTGAAGCGAAGATCGGCCGTACTCACGGAAAGGCCGTCATACCTGTACTCGCTGCACGTTTTCCAATCGATGGAGATGAGGCTCTTCGGGATCCCGGTTGATGAAAGTGGACTTGATCCCGCATTCATCCCGGCATGCAAAAAGCAATACGGTGCAGACCTTTTGTACACGATTCCGTCATTCCACAACCCGACGGGCAGACAAATGTCGGAAGACAGAAAAAAAGAGCTGATTCGAATCAGCAAAGCGTACTCCCTTCCGATCATCGAGGACGATGCATACGGCGATTTATGGCTCGACGGTCCGCCGCCTCCGCCGCTGAAAGCCTTTGATCAGGACGGCAGCGTCCTTTATGTCGGGACGCTGTCAAAGACCGTCAGCCCAGGTCTGCGCATTGGCTGGGTCGCTGGTCCCGAGCCCGTCATCGAAAGGCTGGCTGACATTAAAATGCAGACGGATTACGGCTCAAGCTCGCTTTCCCAATGGGCTGCTGCCAAATGGCTTTCGGGCGGCCTTTACGAAAAACACCTCATGGAGATCAGAAAAAAGCTGAAAATCAGGCGTGATGCAGCGCTTCGCAGTCTTAAAGCCCATTGCGGGGCGATCGCAACCTGGGAAAAGCCGAGCGGCGGATTTTACATTTGGCTCACATTTCATAAACCGCTGCCGCTCAATACGTTATTCGAAAGGGCGCTGAAGAGAAATGTCCTGATCAACCCTGGAACGCTATATGATAAAGAAGCAAAACAAAGCATCAGACTGTCCTACTCCTACGCCTCTATATCCGATCTCGAAACAGGCATCCGAACGGTTGCGGAACTGGCGCGGGAACTGATGTGACGAACGCCTTCATAAGGCCGGCGGGGCAAGCCGGCCTATTCCTCCCCAATACACAATCTCCAATTCAGGTCTAAAAGACAATGGTAAAAAACAGTAATTTCCATTATAAAATGACTTTTGATTCGTATTAAGAATGTCAGCAAAGCGAAGAGACACCTTCTTATGAGAAAAATCACATTTTTCCGAATCTTATTGACAGGCCCGTGTCACAAAATATACACTTTTTTTGTCATTGAAAATGATAATCTTTATCAATTGGAGGAGTGCTTTTCATGTCTGTACAAACCAGTTCTAAAAATCGAGTGTTTTTGGAGCAGCAAAATAGAAGAGAATCAAACGCACGTTCATATCCGAGGCGGTTTCCGCTTGCCATGCAAACGGCCGAAGGCATTTTTGTGACGGATGCGGATGGAAAGCAATATTACGACTGCCTGGCAGGTGCGGGTACGCTTGTGCTCGGTCATAATCATCCAGTTGTCATTGAAGCGATTCAAAAAATGATCGATGAAAAGCGCCCTCTGCACACGCTTGATATCACGTCTGAAATAAAAGAAGAGTTCATCAGCGAAGTGTTTGCAAGCCTTCCTGAATCATTTGCCAAGCGGGCGAAGATTCAGTTTTGCGGTCCGACAGGCGGCGATGCGATTGAAGCCGCAATCAAGCTTGTGAAAACGGCGACAGGCAGGAGAAGCATCCTGTCGTTTCAAGGCGGATACCACGGGGCAACTCACGGAACGATGGCGTTAAGCGGCAATTTGTCACCGAAAGAAAACGTCCAGGGGCTGATGCCTGATGTTCATTTTCTCCCGTACCCTTATGAGTACCGCTGCCCGTTCGGAGCCGGCGGAGAGGAGACCCACCGCCTGTCAAGCGCATATATCGAAAACATGCTCGACGATCCTGAAAGCGGTATCCTGCCTCCGGCGGGGATGATTTTTGAAGCCGTCCAAGGCGAAGGCGGCTCTGTCCCGGCGCGTGCCGAATGGATAAGGGAAATGAGAAGAATCACAAAAGAACGCGGCATCCCGCTGATCATCGACGAGGTGCAGACCGGAATCGGCAGAACCGGAAAAATGTTTGCGTTTGAACACGCCGGCATCATACCTGATGTCATCGTCCTGTCGAAAGCGATCGGCGGAAGCCTGCCTCTGTCTGTCGTCGTCTATGACCGTGACCTAGACCAGTGGGCCCCGGGCGCGCACATCGGTACATTCAGGGGAAATCAGATGGCAATGGCGGCCGGAACGGCAACATTAAAATACATGAAAGAAAACGGCATTCTGCTACACGTGGAAAAAGCCGGCGCCAAATTCATGCAGCATTTACAGGACATACAGCGCCATATCCCCGAAATCGGCGATGTCAGAGGTCGGGGCCTGATGATCGGCGCAGAAATCGTCTCCCCGCTCCAAAAACAAAGCGCTGCCGGCACCCCGCCGGCCGATCCGGAGCTTGCAGCAAAGATCCAAAGAAAATGCTTTGAAAAAGGCCTGATCGTCGAAACAGGCGGCCGCCACGGCAGCGTCATCCGCTTTTTGCCGCCTTTGATCGTGACGGAAGAGCAAATCGCCGACATCACAGCGATTTTCAAAGAGGCTGTCTATGAAGCTCTCAAGTAAGGAGAGAACCTTCGATTCCCTCTTCATGCACGGCGGCAAACAGGGAATCGAAGCCTACCGGAAAGCAGTTGAGGCCGTTGTGAACATCTTGTCGGACGAATGGAAGAGGGACGCGGATCCGTACAGCGGAAACATGCCGCACGAATTGGACGGTCCCGCCAGAAACGTCTGCTCGTTTCGCGAAACGGGCGAGCCGCTTGAGAGCGTTCTTGAACAATTACAGGAAGTCTGCCTGCAGAACCGCATCCGTGTCGAGCATCCGAAATGCACCGCGCATCTTCATTGTCCGCCTGTGATTCCGGCTGTGGCAGCGGAAATGCTGATCAGCGTGATGAACCTGTCGATGGATTCATTTGACCAAAGCGGGGCAGCGTCCTTGATCGAAGAGGAAATGGTGCAGTGGCTCTGCCGGAAATTTCATTACGGCAAGGAAGCGGACGGGACGTTTACGAGCGGCGGGACGCAGTCGAATCACATGGGGCTGCTGTTGGCGCGCGATGCGTATTGCGAAAAGCGGTGGAACTGGAATGTGCAAAAAGACGGGCTGCCTCCCGAAGGAGACCGTCTGCGGATTCTTTGTTCAAAGGACGCCCATTTCACCGTGAAACGGTCGGCTTCACAGCTGGGATTGGGCGAGCGTGCCGTCGTTCTTGTCGACACGGATGAAAACAAGCGGATGTGCCTCTTCGATTTACAGAAGAAAACAGACATGCTGAAAGATTCCGGTCTTTATCCGTTTGCGCTCGTTGCGACATGCGGAACGACCGACTTCGGAAGCATTGACCCGCTGTCAGAGCTCGCGGATGCGGCCGGAAGAAGCGGCCTCTGGCTCCACGTAGACGCGGCATACGGCGGAGCTTTGATCATGAGTAAAATGCGGCGCGATAAATTGGCCGGAATCGAACGGGCCGATTCTGTCAGCGTTGATTTCCACAAGCTGTTTTACCAGCCGGTCAGCTGCGGGGCATTTCTCGTGAAAGACAGGAGGCTTTTCCGCTTTATTGATCATCATGCCGCTTATTTGAATCCTGAAGAGGATGAAGCTGACGGTCTCGTACACCTCGTCAATAAATCGCTTCAAACAACAAGGCGCTTTGACGCTTTAAAGCTGTTGATCTCGCTGCGCGTCCTCGGCGAAAATTCATTTGCCGATATGATTGACGGAACGTTCGTCTTAGCAGAAGCCGCGGCGCAAAGGATTGCGGCAAAAGATCATTTCGAACTGCTGAATCCGCGCCCTGAGCTGAACGCTGTCGTCTTCCGCCATCTGGCCGGAGACGATGACGAAGAAAATGATGATGTAAACAAATACGTCCACCGGGAACTGTTTCAAACCGGACGGGCCGTCATCGCTAAAACGACAGCAGACGGGAAAACGTATTTAAAATTTACGCTTCTTAATCCGAGAACAGCTCTTTCTGACATTGAAGACGTTCTTTGCGAGATCGAAGAGCTTGCAGGCTTGTATTTGAAAAGCAGGAGGGTAAAATGATGGGTTCTTATCAAGAAATTGCAGAACATGCTACGATGCAAAGCTTTTTAAATTGCTATTTGCGGGAGACCGGTATCAAAGCGGCAGAAACCCGGACCGGAGCCGGGAAGATGCTGATTGTGCCGCTTGCGTATCAGCAAATCGAGCTGATCGCCCCTGTGAAATATTGGTCGGAAACGGGGAGGCACCTGTTCTCCTTTCCGCTTTATTACAGAATAAATAGGGACGGAAAAGAGCTTCCGCTCGACTACGTCACACTCGTCGCCCTCGCGTCAAAAGAATTGCTTCTTCAGCAAAACAACAGGGTCGCAGAGGATGAATTCATGCTCAGGGTGGTGCTGAGCTGCCGCAATATCCGCCGCTATGTCGAAGAAAGGGCGAATGATCAGGAAGAGCTGAACGCAGCTGACTTTTCCTTTATCGAAGCCGAGCAGTCGCTTCTTTTGGGACATCTCATGCACCCGACGCCGAAAAGCAGGCAGGGGATGACGGATGAAGAAGAAAAAATCTTTTCACCCGAATTGAAGGGGGAATTTCAGCTTCACTACTTTAAAGCGCATGCTTCACTCGTGCTTCATGATTCAGCGGCAGGCACGAAAGCGCCGCTGTTGATTGAAGAAGAACTGAGAAACGACCCATCCGTTGATAAAAAATGGCTTGAAAAAGAGACAAGGAACCCCGATTTTGTGCTGATCCCGGCCCATCCCTTGCAAGCAAGAGCCCTGTTGGATAAACCGTTCGTCAAAAGGCTGATCGATGAAGGAGTGCTTACATACCTTGGAGCAAAAGGACGGACGTTTACGGCAACCTCCTCTGTCCGCACAGTATACAGCAAACGCTCAAGGTTTATGTACAAATTTTCGGTCCCGATCAAAATCACGAATTCGCTCCGCGTCAACAAGCAAAAGGAACTTGACAGGGGCGTTGAGATGGCTCGCCTTCTCGAAACAGAGCTCGGTGAAAGACTGAAGGACAAATTTCCCGGCTTCCGCGTGATCAAGGACCCGGCCTATCTTTCAATCAAAGGAGAAAACGGAGAGTCCGGATTTGAAGTCGTGATCAGGGAAAATCCGTTTTATGAAGACGACCGTTCCGCAACACTTGTCGCCGGTTTATGCCAGGACCATGCATACGGAAAAGAATCAAGGCTCGGTTCGATCATCAAAACGCTGGCAGCCCGGGAAGGACGGCCGACAGAGGATGTGAGCGCCGATTGGTTTGACAAGTATTTGTCCATTTCGCTTGACCCTGTCTTATGGCTGTTTGAAACATACGGCCTTGCGATCGAAGCCCACCAGCAAAACGCCGTCGTTCGCCTGAAAAACGGCTATCCGGAAACGTTTTATTACAGGGACAACCAGGGCTATTACTACAGCGAATCAAAGGTGCACATTCTTTCCGGGCTTGCCCCGGATTTAAGCGAAAAAAGCGAGACGATCTGCTCAGACGGGGTTGCCGTCGAAAGGCTGCGCTATTATTTCTTCTTCAACCACTTGTTTGGACTTGTAAATGGGTTCGGGTCGGAAGGACTGATCAGGGAAGAAGCACTGCTCGCGATGATCAGGGAACGGCTTTTAGAAGCGGAGAAAACGTACGGCATCACCGAATTGACGGACAGCCTGCTGCGCTTTCCTGCGCTTCCGTGCAAAGCAAACCTCTTGACGCGCTTTTACGACATGGATGAACTGACGGGTTCGCTTGAAACGCAGTCCCGCTACACGTCTGTCGCAAATCCGCTTCTGAGGGAGGCGGCTGCCGTCCATGAGTAGAAGAATCACGTTTCGAAAGGCTGATTACGAAAGGGACATATCCCTCGTATACCGATGGATGCAAGAAGAGCATGTGATCCCGTTTTGGCATTTGAATATGCCGCTTCCGGAATTTGAGGTGCATTTTCACAAAGCGATCACAGACCCTCATCAGACGCTGTACATCGGCTGTATTGACGGCGTGCCGATGAGCTACTGGGAATCGTACTGGGTCAAAGGGGACATCATCGAACACCATTATGAAAATGCGCCATATGATCAGGGCGTCCACCTCTTAATCGGGGAAAAGGCGTATTTGGGAAAAGGCTTGGCACTACCGCTTTTGGAAGCGATGGTCAGGCTGCAATTTGAGGCGCCTGAGACCGAGAAGGTGATCGCAGAGCCGGATATCCGCAATAAAAAAATGATTCATATCTTTGAAAAAGCAGGCTTCCGGCCGGTCAAACCCGTAACCCTTCCTGATAAAACCGGACTATTGATGTTTTGTGATCGAAAACGCTTTTTTGAAAAGGAGAAAAGACATGAACTCAACATGCAAACAAAATGATGTATACGATGTGATCGGCGTCGGCATCGGACCTTTTAATCTCGGCCTCGCAGCTTTAGCTGATTCCGTGCCTGAGATCGATGCGCTGTTTTTTGAACGGAACGGCAGCTTTAACTGGCATCCCGGATTGCTGATCGAAGGGACGACCTTGCAGGTGCCGTTTTTGGCCGACTTGGCAAGCATGGCCGATGTGACGAACAAATACAGCTTTTTGAACTATCTTCAAAAGCATAACCGGCTTTACTCGTTTTACTTTTTGGAAAATTTCCACATTCCGAGAGCGGAATATAACCATTACTGCCAATGGGTTGCCGAAAGCCTCGATTCCTGCCGCTTCGGCATGAACGTTGAGAGCATAGCCCTGGTTGAAACCGTTAACGGCGCTGTCTACGAAGTGCGGGTCGTCGACCAAACGAACGGAGCCGAATCCGTCTATTTCAGCAGGCATATCGCGCTCGGCATCGGGACCGGTCCGCACGTTCCGGAACCTTTAAGGGATGCGCTCGGCGGCGAGGTATTCCACTCTTCCGACTATTTAATGAAAAAACGCGATGGATTCAAGGGAAAAACGGTTGCCGTTGTCGGCTCAGGCCAAAGCGCGGCGGAAATATTTTACGATCTGGCGGCTGGCGGCTGCGCCCGGCATGTGAGCTGGCTGACCCGCTCAAAAGGCTTCTTTCCGATGGAATATTCGAATCTCGGCCTTGAATACTTTTCGCCAGATTATATCGATTTTTTCTATCAGCTTCCGCAATGGAAAAAAGATGAACTGCTCAGAGAACAAGACTTGCTCTACAAAGGGATCAGCTCGAAGACAATTTCCGACATCTATCATCTGCTGTATGAGCGCACAGCCGCAGGCCGCGCCGCATCCTTTGACCTGCAATCGATGACAGAGGTCAAGCGCATCGAGCGTGCAGCCGAAAGCTTCATTCTCCATTGCTCGCACCGCGTGAATGAAGAACGGTTCGAGCGACGGGCCGATGCCGTCATCCTGGCGACGGGCTATAAAGAAAGAATGCCTGAATTTCTCGCCCCGATAAACGGCCTGATCGAAAAGGATGACAGCGGGCGCTTCGCCGTTACGCGAGATTACCGGCTGAAGACGACGGCCAAAACGGACAACCGCATCTTTGTGCAAAACGGGGAGCTGCATACACACGGCGTGGGAGCCCCTGACCTGGGGCTCGGCGCCTACCGCAACTCCGTGATCATCAACCAGCTTGCCGGAAGAGAAGTATACCCCGTCAGCCATAAAACGGTCTTTCAGACGTTCGGAACGGGGAGCACAGAAAAAGCGGCCGTGCCAAACGGCTGAATAAGGAGGCGTTTTTCATGTTGTTTAAAGACGAATTGAACAGGGTCCTTCATAAGGACAGATGGGAAAAAGTCAATCAGCGGCTGCTTGCGAAAATGCTTTCCGAATACATGTATGAGGATATCATCAAACCGTCTTTGATTGAGGAAAAAAACGGAATTTCCCGCTATGAGCTGCAGACTTCAGAGGATAAAGCGTACCGGTTTTCAGCGAAGCGCCGCATGTTTGACAGTTTTGAAGCGCTTGCTGACTCGATCGAAGTGCAAAGGTCCGGATATTGGACGAGCGATGTAAGCGCGATAGAGTTTCTTCTCGACATTCAGCCGCATATTCCGATGAGTCCGGAAACGGCGGGGCATTTAATCAAAGAGTTCAACCATACGATGCTTGCCGACGCCCATTTGCTGGCAAAGGACGCACTCTCGGCGGACGAGCTTACAGAGGCCGATTATGCCGTGATTGAAGGGGAAATGACGGGACATCCGTGGATTGTCTACAATAAAGGAAGGATCGGCTTTGGCTATGACGACTACCTCCGCTTCGCCCCGGAAAACCGGAAGGCGGTGCAGCTTTTGTGGATCGCCGTTCATAAAAAAACGGCCACGTTTCATTCGGTCGACGGGCTCGATTATGAGACGCTGATCAATGGAGAGCTTGATGAAGTGTCATTAAAGCAGTTTGCAAAAAAAATAGAAAAACAGGGTGCCGAGCCAAAAGACTACTATTTGTTGCCCGTCCATGAATGGCAGTGGACAAACGCGATCATCCTGCAATTTCCCGAAGAGATTGCATCAGGTGCGATCATCCCTTTAGGAGAGGGGAAGGATCAATACTTGCCGCAGCAATCGATCAGAACGTTTACAAACATCACCCATAAACATAAGCATCATATCAAACTGCCGATGAGCATATTAAATACGCTCGTATACAGGGGGCTCCCTTCAGAGCGGACGGTTATTGCGCCGAAAATCACGGAGCATATTAAAGGGATCGCCGAACACGATCCGTTTTTAAGAGAAGAATGCAGGGTCATTCTCCCGGGGGAGAATGCGAGTCTGAACGTGAACCATCCATACTATCATTCTCTTGAAAAAGCGCCGTATCAATATTTGGAAATGCTTGGCGCCATCTTTAGAGAAAGCATTTATACGTATTTGGAAGAAGGAGAGCACCCTGTGACGCTTGCATCATTGACATATGCCGATCAAAACGGCGTTCCTTTTATCAAATGCCTGATCGAAAAGTCGGGGCTTTCGGCAGATGAGTGGATCGGACAGCTCTTTCAAACGATGATGCCGCCGCTGCTTCACTTTATGTACCGGTACGGCACCGTCTTCTCGCCGCACGGGCAAAATACGATTCTCGTTTTAAAAGGCTACAAGCCTCACAGGCTCGCGATCAAAGATTTCGTCGATGACGTTAACATCAGCGATCAACCCCTGCCAGAGCTGGCCGGTTTGACGGATGATTTAAAAGCGGTTCTCAGAAGCGAGCCGCCGGAAGGGCTCGTGCAGTTCATTTTCACGGGGCTGTTCATCTGCCATTTGCGGTATGTGGCCAACATTTTGGAAAACCATGATCTGCTTCCGGAAAAGCGCCTTTGGAAAGCGCTCGCTGACGCCATTTTGGATTATCAGCGAAAATTCCCCGAGCTGCGCGAGCGCTTTGAGCTGTTTGACTTGTTCAAGCCCAAACTGACAAAGCTTTGCCTGAACCGGAACCGGATGGTTGACTACGGCTACAGGGACGGAGATGACCGTCCGCATGCGTCCGAATTCGGAAAGGTGACAAACGCGCTTACCCAATTCAAAAAAGAAGCCGCACAGCTCTGATGCTGTTTGCGGCTTCCTGAGCCCCGCACGCGGCGGGGCTTTTTTACAAGGTTTTATACATCAATACATGAGGGCCGATATGGGGAATTTCATAAACATCGCCTTTTTCGCTGAAACCGAGCCTTTTATAATACTCCTTTACCGATGTTCTCGCATTGCACCATAAAAGGTCAGCTCTTCTTTCGCGGAGGCGCTCTTCTGCACTGCGGATTAACGCGCTTCCCGCTTTTTGCTTGCGAAAGCCTTCAAGCGTTGCCATTCCTCTCAGCTGATACTGAAGGACGCCTTCAAGATCGGAGCGGGGTGATCTGTGAAAAGAAGCGATGCTGATTAATGTTCCGTCTATAAACCCGCCGAGGTGAAATGTCCCGTCAAGCAAATCTGTTTCATAACGGCAGGCATCAGCCGGCTGATTCGGCCGCAAAATGCGATGCCTGATGTCATACGTTTTCTCTGCCGTGATTTCTTTCACTTCAACCATATGATGTCCCCCTTTAGATCATTGTACATTAAAGTATCTTGCTTCAGGGTGTGAGACGACGATCGCCGATACGGAGGCTTCAGGCTCCATCATAAACCCGTCTGTCAAATGAACGCCGATCCCTTCAGGCTGAATGAGCCTGAACAGCTTTTCCTGATCCTCAAGGTTCGGACACGCCGGATACCCGAAGGAATAGCGCTGCCCTTGGTACTTCGCCTGAAAACGCTGCTCCATGGTGAAGTCCGGTGCATCAGGAAAGCCCCAGCGGTCGCGGATGATTTGATGCGTCCGCTCGGCGAGCCCTTCGGCAAGCTCGAGAGCGAGGGCCTGGACCACGTGGCTTTTTAAATAATCGCCTTCCGCTTTAAAGCGGTTCGCAATTTCCCTCACGTGTCTGCCCGCGGTCACCGCGAAGAATGACACATAATCGAGCTCTCCTTTCGGCCGTATATAATCGGAAATACAGCGGAACGGAAGCTTCTCCTGCCTCGGAAAAACAAACGTTTCCAGAATCTTGGCGTGATTTCCGGGATCGAGGATATGAAGCGCGTCGCCGTCGCTGTACGCCGGGAAAAATTGATAGACGACGGCGGGATCGAACCAGCCGTGCTTTTTCCCTTCGAAGAGCAATCCGTCGATTAATGCTTTCAGGTCGAGTGCTTTATGATTTTTTTCAGCCAGCAGCTTTTTCACTTTTCCTTTCAAACCGAGGTGATGGCCGATGAGCATTTGTTCATTTACATACGGCACAATGTAGGAAAGGTCAATGTTTTTCAAATAATGCCGCTTCAAGTCTTCCGGCTGAAAGACCGGCGCCTCCGGAACGAGCGCCCGTTTTTCAAGCATTTCTATAACGGCCGCCGACGGTTTCTTTTCTGCAACAGCAGCGGGTGCAGCCTGTTCCTTTTTCTCGAGAAACTGCGACGGGTCCTTCCTCAGCTCGTTGGCGAGGGATAAGCCGTCCATGGCGTCCTTTGCGTATAAAACAGGCCCTTTATATTCAGGCGAGATCTTCATATTCGTAAATTTTCTCGAAAGCGCGGCACCGCCGACCAGAATCGGGATGGAAATCTCGGCTTTATCAAGGTCTTGCGCGGTGACGACCATCTGCTGCGCGGATTTGACGAGCAGCCCCGACAAACCGATAATGTCGGGATTTTCTTTGCGGATCGCTTCGATGAGCTCCTGCGGCGTCACTTTAATTCCGAGGTCTACGACTTTGTAGCCGTTGTTGCTTAAAATGATGTCGACCAGGTTTTTGCCGATATCGTGTACATCGCCTTTTACAGTCGCCAGAATGATCTTGCCTTTGCCGCTGTCGTCCTTTTTCTCCATATACTGCTCAAGAAACGAAACGGCGGCTTTCATGACTTCCGCAGACTGAAGCACTTCGGCTACGATCAGTTCATTGTCGTTAAACAGCCGTCCGACCTCTGCCATCCCGTCCATCAGCGGGCCGTTGATGACGTCAAGCGGAGTGTCGTTTTTCGCCAGCGCTTTCTCAAGATCGGGAATGAGGCCTTCTTTCGTTCCTTCGATGACATAACCGGCGAGGCGTTCATCGAGTGAAAGGGATGTCTTCGGCTGTTTGTCCGCTTTTTTCTTTCCCCTGTAAAACTCGGTGAATGCCGCCAGCGTCTTGTCATCGGTATGGAACAGGAGCTTTTCGGCCATTTCGACCTCCTGTTTTGGAATTGAGGCGAAGCGTTCGAGCTTTTCGGTATTGACGATCGCATAATCAAGCCCGGCCTGTGTGGCGTGGTATAAAAAGACGGCATTTAAGATTTCCCTGCCGACTGGAGGGAGGCCGAACGATACGTTGCTGACCCCGAGGATCGTCAAGCATTCGGGCAGCTTGTCTTTGATGAGGCGGATGCCTTCAACCGTTTCTTTCGCAGAGCCGATATACTGTTCATCACCGGTTCCAACGGGAAAGACGAGCGGGTCAAAAATAATGTCGCATGCCGGAACCCCGTATTTTTTCGTGAGCAGCTCATAGGAGCGAACGGCGACGTCCAATTTTTTTTCCGCGGTCACGGCCATTCCTGTTTCATCGATCGTCCCGACGACAAGCGCGCCCCCGAACCGCTTGATGAGCGGAAGGATGTCTGCGAATCGTTCCTCTCCGTCCTCGAGGTTGATCGAGTTGATGATCGCTTTCCCCTGCGAATACTTTAGCGCCTTTTCGATGACCGCTTTATCGGTCGAATCGATCACAAACGGAGCCTTCACTTTTTTCATCGCTTCTTTTAAAAAGCCTTCCATATCCTCCGCTTCATCGCGGTCGGGATCGGCGAGGCAGATGTCGATGACATGCGCCCCGTTTTTCACTTGGGCTCTTGCGATTTCAGCAGCTTCCTCGAATTTTCGTTCGGCGATGAGGCGCTTGAATTTTCGCGAACCGATGACATTTGTCCGCTCCCCGACAAAAAGAGGGCGCATCGATTCCTCATAAATCAAGCCGTCGATTCCTGAGACGGTGTGCGGTCTCGGTCCCGCCGGGAGCTCGCGGGGAGGCAATGAAGCCACTTCATCGGCCAGCGCCTCGATATGGGCCGGCGTCGTTCCGCAGCAGCCGCCGACGATGTTCAGCCAGCCTTCTTCTGCGAAAGCCCTGATTTTTTTCGCCAGTGACTGCGGTGATTCATGATACTGCCCTTCTTCATCGGGCAGGCCGGCATTTGGATAGCAGCTGACTGCCGTCCCGGCAAGGGAGGAGAGGGTCCGGATATGGTCTGTCATAAATTCGGGCCCTGTCGCGCAGTTTAAGCCGACGCTGATCGGCTTCATGTGTTCCAGGGAGATATAAAATGATTCGATATCCTGACCGGCGAGCGTCGTGCCCATCGGCTCGATCGTTCCCGATACCATGAGGGGAAGGGTTTTTTTTGTCTTTTCAAACGCTTGCCTGATGCCGATGAACCCGGCTTTTACGTTCAGCATATCCTGACTCGTTTCAAGGAGCAGAAGGTCGGCGCCGCCCGTGATCAGCGCTCCCGCCTGTTCCTCATAATTGGCGACGAGCTCATCGAACGTCGTGCCGCCGGTAACGGACAGGGTTTTCGTCGTCGGACCCATTGCCCCGGCGACAAACCTTGGCCATTCAGGCGTTGTATATTTTTGAACGGCCGCTTTTGCGAGCCTGACGGACGCCGCATTGATATCAAAAGCGAGATGTCCAAGGCCGTATTCATCAAGAACGAGCCTTGTCGCACCGAATGTATTCGTCTCAATGATATCGGCTTTAGCCGCCAAATAAGCTTCATGAATTCCTTGGATGATGTGCGGCGCTGTCACACTCAAATATTCATTGCATCCTTCATAGGCTTCACCGCCGAAATCGGCGGGTGATAAGTTTGCATTTTGAATCATCGTTCCCATCGCACCGTCAAGAACGAGGATTTTTTTCTTCAGCTGGTCAGTGATGATAGACATTTGTCGTCTCCTTTTCTTTCTGGTGAATGTACGCCGTAAGCTCTGCGGTTAAATCGGACCTCAAGAACGGCGTGATCAGATAAATGCCGTTGAACAAATCGCATGCGGCGTCAAGCAGCGAGCGGGCGATGGCGAGCCCTTCCTCAGCCTGTTTTTGTTTGTCGCTGCCGGCAAGCGCCATCTTTTCGCGGATCGCATCCGACAGTTTGATGCCTGGAATTTCGTTGTGAATAAACTCGGCATTCCGGCTGCTAGTCAGCGGCATGATCCCGATGTAAATCGGGGTTTTGAGATGCTTTGTTTCCTCATGGATCTTGATGAGCTGTTCTTCGGAATAGACGGGTTGGGAAATAAAATAGTCCGCGCCGCAGTCGATCTTTTTCTCAATCCGTCTGACCGCTTTGTCAATATGTCTCACGTTCGGGTTGAAGGCGGCCGCGACGGAGAAGTTTGTTTTCTTGCCGAGCGGCTTTCCCGAGTAGGACAAGCCTTCATTAAATTGTTTGATCAGGCTGATCAAGTCGAATGACGTCAGATCGTAAACAGAAGTCGCTCCAGGAAAATCGCCGATTTTCGAAGGGTCTCCGGTAATCGCCAAAACGTCGGAAAGCCCGAGCGTATCAAGCCCCATTAAATGAGACTGCAGGCCGATCAGGTTGCGGTCCCTGCATGTAATATGGACGAGCGGCCTCATGTCAAGCCTCTTTTTTAAAAGCGCGCCGCAGGCCACATTGCTGATTCTCGGCGTGGCGAGCGAGTTGTCCGCTAACGTGAGTGCATCGATTCCGGCTGACTTTAACTCTTTTGCTGCCCGCAAAAACTTTTCAAAGTTTAATTGTTTAGGAGGGTCCAATTCGACGATAATGGAGCGCTTCTCTTTCGCAAGCTCGTCTAAAGCGGGCTCCGTTCTTTCGTGCTGAACTGCTGCCGCTGCTTTCTCCCTGACTTTGACCCGTTTTTCGGTGACGGGCGGGAGGCCTTTGACAGCTTCAGCCATCGCTCTGATGTGGTTCGGCGTCGTTCCGCAGCAGCCGCCGATGATGCGCGCGCCCTGATTGCGAAACTCAACCGCGCTGTTTCTGAAATATTCATCATCCGTTTCATAGACGAGACGCCCTTCAACAAGAGATGGAATGCTGCTGTTCGGATAGACGGAAAGGTAAGCGTCCTTCAAGAGAGGCACCTCCTCGAGCGCTTTGATCATGTGATAGGGGCCGAGGCGGCAATTGATGCCGACCACATCGGCTCCGAGTCCCGCAAGAAGCGTCAAGCCCTCTGAAAGCGGGGTCCCGTCCTGAAGAACGCCTTCTTCATGCATCGATACGTTTACGATGATCGGAAGGTTCGTTTCTTTTCTGGCAATCTTCAATACTTCGCGTGCTTCCTCTAAGTCGTAATACGTTTCCAGAAGGAGTCCGTCCGGTTCCTCATTCAACAGAAGGTAAAGATGTTCGCGAAAGCTTCTTTTGATGTCATCGAGCGAATACGCGCTTTTATTGAACGTCCGGATGCCGCCGAGCGTTGCGAGAACATAGGCGGAGCCGGCCGCTGAACGGGCGAGGCGGACGGCTTTTTCGTTGATTTGCTTCGTCTCGTCTTCAAGGCCGTATCTGGACAGCTTGATGAAATTTGCACCGTAGGTGTTTGTTTGAATGATGTCGGCGCCTGCCTTGACATATGCTTCATGAATGCGTCTCACTTCATCCGGCTTTGAGACGTTCAGCTCTTCGAAGCAGCGGTCGATCCCGTATGAATAAAGAAGCGTTCCCATTGCGCCGTCGGCTATTAACGTTCTGCTTTTTATATCCTCCAATAAACCCATCGTTTTCCCCCTTGAAATAGTAATAAATAAAAAAAGCCTTCCAAGAAGAAGACTTTTCGTACGCATTCACCTTCTTCTTATCTTCCAAGCAGTCTGCTTGCTGGATTTAGCACCTTGGTCATGAAACAATCATTACACCGGTTGCTGAGGCTTCATCGGGCCAGTCCCTCTGCCTCTCTTGATAAGAACAGCTATTCAATTGTCGGCTGATGCCGCCAAAAAGCGGCTTTTACTCAATTTACCGAAAATCGGGGGAATAATCAACAGTAAATTGAGAATTTATCGAAAATTTATAAATTGAACATCAATCGGAAGATCCGCTTCCCTTACCAAGGCGATGATTTGCTGGAGATCGTCTTTGTTTTTCCCGGTCACCCTGATTTGGTCATCCTGCACTTGCGATTTGACTTTAAGGCCCGATTTTTTGATCAGGGTATTGATTTTCTTTGCGTTTTCTTTGTCGATGCCCTGAACGAGCTTGCCGCGCTGTCTGACCGTTCCGCCTGACGCGTTTTCCAGCTTGGAATACTCGATGTTTTTCGTTGGGACGTTCCGCTTGATCAGCTTGCTGACGAGAACGTCTTTCAGCTGGTTCATTTTGAATTCGTCGTCTGACACGAGCACAAGCTCTTCCCCGTCGAGCGTGATGCTGCTTTTTGAACCTTTGAAATCATAGCGGTTGCCGATCTCTTTCAAAGCGGTTTGGATTGCGTTTTGAACTTCGGGAAGTTCCACCTTTGAAACGATGTCAAATGAGCTTTCTTTAGCCATAAGAAAAAAACCTCCATCCATTTTACTTATGAGTCAATTATAGTAGAATAAGGTGAAACTTCCAATATCGAACGGTTTCGTCTGGCCGTTATCTGGCAATAATTTGAACATTGGAGGAATACGAAAAAGCGAAACAGGCGAGTGAGAAAGGAAGAGCAAGTATGAAACCGGGACAGCAATTAACGTTGAAAATAGATCACAAAGCAGATTACGGATATTTTTTGACCGATGGAGAAACGGTCATCCTTTTGCACAACAGCGAAATCACCGAAAATATTGAAGACAGGGAAGAGGTCGATGTCTTCATATATGTCGACCATGAAGGCCGTCCGGCGGCTACGATGAGAAAGCCGCTGATCAGCGCTGATCAATACGGCTGGGTCGAAGTCGTTGATGCGGTCGATGACATGGGGGTTTTCGTCGATGTCGGGCTGACGAAGGATGCACTGGTGGCAACCGAACATCTGCCGCCTTATTCATCCGTCTGGCCGCAGAAAGGAGACAGGCTCTATTGCATGCTGAAAATCACGAGCCACGGGAGAATGTTTGCCAAACCGGCTCCGGAAGACAGGATGAGCGAGCTGTTTACCGAGGCGTCCCAGGGCCTGATGAATAAAGAGCTGACAGGGACGATCTACCGCTTGATCGCTTCAGGCTCGTTTATGATTTCCGACGGCGGCATCAGAGGCTTCATTCATTCCTCCGAGAGAAAACAAGAGCCGCGGCTGGGAGAAAGGCTCACGGCAAGGGTGATTAAAGTCAAGGATGACGGCTCTGTCAATTTGTCGCTTTTGCCGAGAAAGCAGGATGCCATGTCCGTTGACGCCGAAGAAATTTTGACGTATATGAGGTCGAGAAACGGGGCGATGCCGTTTTGGGATAAAAGCGACCCGGAAGATATTAAAGAACGGTTTAACATGAGTAAAGCAGCGTTTAAAAGAGCGCTCGGCCATCTGATGAAACAGGATAAAATCTATCAGGAAGACGGCTGGACATACGAAAAAAAATAGCAGCTGCAGGCGGCGATTCTTTAGGAAACGCCGCCTGCTCTTTATAAATGATTCGGTTTTTTTGATCCCTGATGTTTTCCGGCTTGCCTGTTCTTTCGGCGAGCCGGTTTTTTTGCTGGTTGACGGCGTTGTGATCAACCGGTTTTTTGTCATCATCTTTTGTCACGTGCAGCACCTCCCGTCATTAGATTGCTCACTGAAATGTAAACTATGTGCGCTATTTTTTCTATGTTTTTGCCGGAGAGTTTATACCTTGAGGAAAAAACGGCATACATATATGAATAATAGAAAAATGCAATAGGAAAGGGAGAAGTGGTATGGGGTTCCCCATTGCAGTTTTTATTCAAAGTGTTTCAGGCGGGGTTGTGAATTTTGGCGGGGCGATTAAAATCAGCCCGATCAATACGTCAAAAACCGTTCAAGGGGCTGGAAGCGGGAATACCGGGCTTACGGCTTCGAACACAGGAGTTTCAGGTGCGGACTCCTTTGATGAAGATGTGCTTGATCAAAATATCGTATAAGGCAGCGGATGGCTCCTTGTCAAAGACAGGAGCCATCGGCCTGTGTCCAAATTCCTGAACATTCACCTTTTTTCTTTTCCCGAAAAAAAGACCGCCACTGTGCCAGGGCCCGCATGCGCGCCGATGGCCGATCCGATCATATGAACTACGATGTCTTTCGGGTGAAACTCGGCTTCGATGAGCCGCTTGATTTCGCCGGCCGTTTCTTCGGCATCCCCGTGGCTGATCCCGATCGTCTGGCTGCTTAGATCACGTCCTCTTTCTTTCATAAGCTCGATCATCCGTTTCAAAAGCTTCTTTTTACCCCTGATTTTTTCTAAAGGGACAAGCTTTCCTCCTTCGACATCAAGCAGCGGTTTGATATTGAGCAATCCCCCGACGAACGCGGATGCTTTGCTGATTCTGCCGCCCCTTGCCAAATAGGTCAAATCGTCGACGGTAAAAATATGTTCAAGATGGTCGCAAAAGTCCTTTACAGACGTTTCGATTTCTTGTATTGTATTGCCGTTAGTTGCGAGTTCAAGCGCATGTTTTACGGCGAGGCCATAGCCCAATGAAGCGCATTTTGAATCGATGATCCGCAAATCAAAATCAGGAAATTCCTCCTTGACCTCGTTTGCTGCCATTACGGCAGTCTGGTATGTGCCGGAAAGCTCAGAGGAAAAAGCGATATATAAAGCGGGCTGATTCTTTTTCGCAAGATTTGTGAACGCGTCTTTCATAAGCTGGAAAGACGGCTGGGAGGTTTTAGGCGCTTTCCCGTTGCGCATGGCCTCATATACAACAAGAGGCTGAATCGTTACGAGATCGTCATACTCTTTGTCGTCAAGAAGCACGCGCAAAGGAATGAAAGTGACGCCGTTGTCATCGTAAAAAGATTTCGGCAAATCCGCCGCACTGTCGGCTATCAGATGGACGGTCATATATAACCCCTTCTTTCATCGTAATGGTTTTTAGGTTAACAAGGCGCACGTCGCCGCCGCGGAAGCTGATCCGCTTTTCCAAGATCAACTATATCATATAATTTCATTTTGGCGTTTTCAAAATATGGATTTAAGGGTAAACCAATTATATAGAATTAGCGGAGGAACTGAAAAAATGGTAATAGCTGAAGCAAAGAAATTGTTCATTGTCATCATAGGCGCCTTACTAAACGCGATCGGCCTGAATTTATTTTTAATTCCCGCCGATGTGTACGCAAGCGGTTTTACGGGTGTTGCGCAGCTTTTATCAAGCGCGCTTGACCAGTACAGCCCCATCTATTTTTCAACCGGAACGCTCTTGTTTATTTTAAATATCCCCGTCGGTATATTAGGATGGATGAAAGTCGGGCGTTCATTCACGATTTACAGCGTATTAAGCGTGGCGCTGACGACGGTTTTTCTAGGGATGCTGCCTGATGAGGGCCTGTCAAACGATATTTTGCTGAACGCTGTTTTCGGCGGGGTGATCTCAGCGGTCGGAATCGGCCTGACGCTGAAATACGGAGCTTCAACGGGCGGTCTTGATATCATCGCGATGGTTCTGGCGAAATGGAAAGATAAGCCTGTCGGCACATATTTCTTTATGTTAAACGGGGCCATCATTTTGACGGCAGGATTATTGCAGGGTTGGGAGAAAGCTTTATATACGCTCGTTACGCTTTATGTAACGACGCGGGTGATCGATGCGATTCACACACGACATGCCAAACTTACCGTCATGATCGTCACGAAGAAAGCGGAAGAGATCAAAGAAGCCATCTACGGAAAAATGGTGCGCGGGATTACGACCGTTCCGGCCAAAGGCGCTTTTACGAATGAACAAAAAGAGATGATGATCATCGTCATTACCAGGTATGAATTATACGACTTGGAAAAAATCATCAAAGAAGTGGATCCAAAGGCTTTTGCAAATGTTGTGCAAACAACCTCTGTTTTAGGGTTTTTCCGAAAAGATTAGAAAGGGTGAATGAATGCGGGTTGTATTGTTGACTGTGCTATTACTCATCGTCGGAGGATGCGGGCAAAACGCGGGGAGCGGCCCCGCCAAGGAGGTATCAGGGGAAATGAGCAACGGAAGTGTTGTACTGACGGTTGAACCTGTGCAAAAACAGGACGGAATCGAATTTCGCATGTCGGTTGTAAACCATTCGGATGAAGCGGTAGCATTTGAATTTAGCAGCGGACAGAAGTTTGAGCTTATCGTAAGCGACAAGGAAGGAAATGAACGATACCGCTATTCAAAAGGAAAAATGTTCACCCAGGCTTTCCAAACGATGACATTGAACCCGAAAGAGACGTACGATTTCACGGATGTTTGGAAGGAAGTACCCGAGCCTGGCGTATACGATGTGAATGTCACGTTTTTGGGGAGAGCGGAACAGCTTGCCGTGCTGAGGGCAGGCACATCGTTTGAAGTAAAGTAAGAATCCAGGCTTACGAGCATTGTGCTGCTACGAATAAAAACAGAGGCATCCGAAGATGGATGCCTCTGTTTTTAATATTTATCGCCATTAAAAATGGAATTTTTGACGATGACATAGTCGACATTGCGGATTGCATCAAGCTTGTTTCCTCCGGCATAAGAAATGGAGGATTGAAGGTCCTGTTCCATTTCGGTCAGCGTATCCTTGATGGAGCCTTTATGCTCCACATACATTTTCTTGCCTTCTACGTTTTTTCGTTCGCCTTTTTGATATTCTGAAGCTGATCCAAAGTACTCTTTGTAGAGCTTTCCGTCTTTTTCAACCGTTGCTCCAGGAGATTCCTCGTGTCCGGCAAACAACGAACCGATCATGACCATTGTTGCCCCGAATCTGATTGATTTCGCAATATCCCCGTGAGTGCGGATTCCGCCGTCGGCGATGATCGGCTTGCTTGCAGCTTTGGCGCACCAGCGCAATGCGGCCAATTGCCATCCGCCCGTTCCAAATCCGGTTTTGATTTTTGTAATGCAGACTTTTCCGGGGCCGATGCCGACTTTTGTAGCGTCAGCTCCGGCGTTTTCCAGTTCCCTTACCGCCTCAGGCGTTCCGACGTTTCCGGCGATGACGAAACTTTTCGGCAAATGCGTTTTAATATGCTGAATCATGCTGATGACGGCGTTGGAATGTCCGTGTGCGATGTCGATTGTGATGTATTCAGGTTCTGCCTGTTCCTTGGACAGCTTTTGTACAAATTCGTATTCTTCCTCCTTGACCCCCACGCTGATGGAAGCAAATAAACCGCGGGACTTCATGTCTTTTATAAAGTTGAAACGTTTTTCGGGCTCGAAACGGTGCATCACATAAAAGTAACCGTTTTCAGCCAGCCAAATCGCCAGCTCCTCATCGATAATCGTCTGCATGTTGGCAGGTACCGCAGGCAGTTTAAACGTCCTTCCGCCCAACTGAACGGTTGTATCGCATTCAGAACGGCTATTGACGATGCATTTTGCAGGAATTAATTGAATATCTTCGTAATCAAACACGTTATCCATGATATACACTCCTAAAAGCGAATATTTATTTATTAATAACATTAAATGTTCGCCTTTAATAATGTACTCCCTTTTGTTTCGAATGTCAAACGTTTTATGTAGAGTTTTTACAAATGACAAAAGGAGCCGTGTCGATGAGACAGGCTCCTTGTTGATGATTAGGACAATCGGTCAAGCCGATCCTGAAGGTCGTGAAGTTGGCCGCGCTCAGCGTCGGTTGAGTTGGCATATGCGGAGGAAATCGCGTTTTTCGCCCTTTCAACCGCCCTTGTCCGCTCGCCCGATTCAGCGCCGTATGCTGCTGTTTCGGCTTCATGGACGGCATGCTTTGCCATTTGAAACAATTCGTTTCTCATTTTACAGCCCTCCGCATTCTGCCGGGCCGTTGCGCTTTTCCGCCTCTTCTAATGTGGATCGGTAAGGGAACCTCGCCGCATGCTGCTTAATCGCGTCTTTGCCTTGCTGAATAAACCGTTTCGATTTGCTACGTTTACCCATCCTGACTGCCCCCTTGAAACGAGTTGGACGGTCTCTTTAGACCGCCTTCCCATAGTATTGCCGAGGGAAAACTGCGTTTATGAATGGCAAATAATAAAATTATAAAGAGAAATAATCCTTTAAAAAGACCGCGATTCCGTCTTCTTCATTCGATTTGGCGACATGGTCGGCAACGCTTTTGACGCCTGCGATTCCGTTGCCCATCGCGACGCCGCAGCCCGCAAATTCGAGCATTTCCAAATCGTTGTCTTCATCTCCGAAAGCGATGACCCGCTCCTGCGGAATGCCGTAGTATTCCGTTATCTTTTGCAGGCCGACCGCTTTGTTGATGCCGCTTTTGATTAATTCGATCACATGCCACGGGGCGGCCCACCTTCTATGGTCGACCATTTCGGCATGAACATCGGATAAATAGGAGCGGATCGCAGGTACATCCTCTTCCTTGGCGTGGATCAAGACGCTTGTAACGTCCGCGCCGAGATTTTTTCTTAAATCGCCGACCGTAATATTCGGGTTGCCCATTGTGAATACGTCGATCAGTTTCTCATCATGGTAATGAAAATAAACATCGTCCATGATTTCGGCGAGGATATTGTGGACGTTGTAAGATTCGCTGACCTCGATGATCTGTTTGACAACATCTAGATCAAGCGACGTATGGAATCTTCCCCAGCTTTCATCCTTCGGGTGATGGACAAACGCGCCGTTGAAGTTCACGATCGGCGTATCGAGTCCAAGCTCCTCATAGTAGATCGCGCTTGCCCTGAACGGCCTCCCTGTCGAAATGCATACGTAATGCCCGTCCTCCCGGAGCTTGCGGATGACGCTGCTCGAGCTTTCAGAGATGGTCTTGTCGTCTTTTAATAATGTTCCGTCTAAGTCCAATGCAATTAAATATGGTTTCGTTTCCATAAATGCTCCTTTTAAGCGTAAATTTAAAAGTTCTGACTTATTTATAGTGTATCTTTTTACCTTCTTTATTGTCTACATGTTAAACTGATGATGATGGATATCCTAAAGGAGGAAGAAACAGTCGTGATTATTGTCGATAAACGGAATATTTCAGGAATCCCTTTTTTGCATATTGTAAAAGAGGAGAATAAGGATAAAGCTCTTCCTCTGGTTTTTTTTATACACGGTTTTACAAGCGCAAAGGAACATAATCTGCACTTCGCATATCTTCTTGCCGAAAAGGGGATTCGGGCTGTATTGCCTGAAGCTGCATATCATGGGGACAGGGAAAAAGAGCTCTCCCGGGAGGAGCTGTCCGCGCGATTTTGGGCCATTGTCACCAATGAAATTAAAGAACTCGATATCCTGAAAGAGCATTTTCATCAGGAAAACCTGATTGACAGCGGGCGGATAGGCGTGGCTGGAACGTCAATGGGCGGCATCGTGACGCTGGGAGCCCTTACCCAATACGACTGGATAACCGCCGCCGTCAGTCTGATGGGCTGTCCCTCATATGTTGAGCTTTTTGACGAACAGCTCGCATTGATAAAGAAAAAGCAGCTTGAAGTTCCTGTCACAGAAGAGCAGATCGCACAGCAGCGAGAGGAATTGAAACAGTTTGATCTCTCGCTGCAGCCGGAAAAGCTGAACACAAGACCGCTTCTCTTTTGGCACGGCAAGCTGGACAGCGTTGTGCCGTTTGCACCGGCCCGCCGGTTTTACGAATCGGTCATGCCTCAGTATGAAAAACGGCCGGATCTGCTTCAGTTCATTGCGGACGAACGCGCCGGCCACAAAGTTTCACGGGAAGGTCTTTTGAGGACGGTTGAATGGTTTGATACCCATCTTTAAAAAAGCACTTTCGTTTCAGAAAATACAAAAAGTGCGATATACTGATGAAAAAAGGAGTGAAGTAGTGTGGATGAAGCATTGAAAGAAAACATCATGGGCGCTCTTGAGCAGGTGGTTGACCCGGAGCTTGGCATTGATATCGTTAATCTCGGCCTTGTCTATGATGTTGAGATGGATGAAAACGGAAAAACAGACATTACGATGACACTGACTTCCATGGGCTGCCCGCTTGCCCCGATTATCGTCGATCAGGTCAAAACAGCGCTGGCCGATATCCCGGAAGTGAAGGAAGTAGACGTCAACATCGTCTGGAATCCGCCATGGACGCGGGACAAAATGTCAAGATACGCGAAAATCGCGCTCGGAATACAGTAAGGACGAAAAGGGCCTGTTCATTTATGAGCAGGCTCTTTTTTAAAAAAGGAGAGCTGATTCTTGCTGTCAAAAGTTGCGCCCCTTTTGATGTTCCAGGAAAGTGCGGAAGAAGCGAGAAACCGTGGAATCGTGCTATGGAGCGAATGAACCGGGTGAAAAGCGTCATTTCAGTAAAAGGGAAGGAGTTCATATGCATGGACAGCAATGTTAAACACGATTTTGCGTCTTCCCATTCGCTCTCAATATTGATACAGAGGAAGGAACCTGTCAGAGATTAGCAAAAAGGCTGACATCCGCTTGCGGTTTCAGCAAAAAAATTTGGCTTGATCACCCAACGGTTCGGCGTTTCATGAAAGCTGAACCTCCCGTTTTAAGATATACCTGAAAGCCCGCATCCACTGCGGGCTTTTTTGTATGAAAAAATCGATGCGCCAAATTGTGAAAAAATATTAAATATACAATTGAATTAATTTTTATTCATGTTATAATGTTAAATAATTTCACAAAGACCAAGAAGGTGAATATGTTTTGAAAATAGGAATTATAGGTGCTACGGGCTATGGTGGAGCCGAGATTACACGAATCCTCAGGTCTCACCCTTATACAGATGAATGCATACTTTATTCATCGAGCGATGAAGGAACGCCGTACCATCAGTCATATCCGCACCTTGTCAAGCTGGCCGATCAGACGCTTAAACCGATCGATATTGAACAGATTGCAAGCGAGACAGATTTTTTATTTATGGCGGCGCCTCCGGGAGTTTCCAGCCGGCTGACGCCTCAGCTTGACGCGTACGATTTGCCGGTAATCGATCTTTCGGGCGATCTCAGGCTCAAACATCAGGCTGTTTATGAAAGCTGGTATAAAAGGGAGGCCGCTCCCGGGCATATTCTCGAAAAGGCGGTATACGGGCTGAGTGAGCTTAACCGGGAGAAAATCAAAACGGCAAAGCACATTGCCAATCCCGGCTGCTTCCCGACCGCGGTTCTTCTAGGCTTGGCCCCGCTTATCAAAAACGGGCTTGTGAACGAATCGTTCGTCATTGCCGATGCAAAGACCGGCGTTTCCGGAGCCGGCAGAAAAGCTTCCATGGGGACGCATTTTTCAGAGATCAATGACAATTTTAAAATATACAAGGTGAATGAACATCAGCATACACCGGAAATCGAGCAGGCCGTCAGGGAATGGGACCCCGCTTTTCAGCCGATCACGTTCAGCACGCATTTAGTGCCGATGACAAGGGGAATCATGGCGACCATCTATTTAGAGCTGAAGGAAAGCATGACAGGTCAACAGCTGCAGCAGGTTTTTTCTGATTTTTACCAAGATTCTTATTTTGTAAGAGTGAGAGAATCAGGTGAATTTCCGGCGACAAAAGAAGTGTACGGCAGCAATTTCTGCGATATCGGCGTCGCCGCTGACGAAAGGACGGACAGGGTGACGATCGTATCGGTGATCGATAATTTAATGAAGGGGGCCGCTGGGCAGGCCGTGCAAAACTTTAACATCATGAACGGCTGGAGCGAGAAGGCTGGACTTGATTTTACGCCAATTTATCCATAAGACAGGAGAGAATGAACCATGATTCAGGTGAGTGAAGACAGCATCAAAAAAATAGACGGAAGCATCGATTCGCCGAAGGGCTATCAGGCAAAAGGCATTCACTGCGGACTCCGCTATTCCAAAAAGGATTTGGGGATGATCATCAGCGCAGTGCCGGCGGTGAGCGCCGCCGTTTATACACAAAGCCATTTTCAGGCCGCGCCGATCAAGGTGACGCAGGACAGTCTCAAAAACGGGGCAACGCTGCAAGCGGTGATCGTCAACAGCGCAAATGCCAATGCGTGCACAGGGGAGCAGGGGCTTTTGGATGCCTATGAGATGCGCCAAAAGTGCGCGGACATCCTCGGCATCGAGCCGGAACTTGTCGCCGTTTCGTCTACAGGCGTCATCGGCGAGGCTCTCGATATGAAAAAGATTCGCGAAGGCATCAGCCTCCTTGATCAAACAACACCTTCGGAAGGCGATTTCGAGGAAGCGATTTTGACGACCGATACCGTTACAAAACAAACGTGCTATGAACTGATGATCGGGGATCAAAAAATCATGATCGGCGGCGCGGCCAAAGGGTCCGGGATGATCCACCCGAATATGGCGACGATGCTCGGCTTCGTCACGACGGATGCGCGCGTTGAGGAGGGCGCGCTTCAAAAAGCTTTAAGAGACATTACGGATGTATCATTCAACCAAATTACGGTCGACGGCGATACATCGACAAACGACATGGTTCTCGTCATGGCGAACGGCTGTGCAGGAAACGAATGCCTTCATGAAGGGCATAAGGAATGGCCGGTTTTTAAAAAGGGCTTGGAGTCCGTATGCAGAGATCTCGCCAAACAGATCGCAAAGGACGGGGAAGGGGCGACAAAATTAATCGAAGTCCAGGTAAAGGGAGCGAAAAGCAATCGCGATGCACAGATCATCGCAAAAAAAATCGTCGGGTCCAACCTTGTCAAAACGGCGGTGTACGGTACGGATGCCAACTGGGGCAGAATCATCGCCGCTATCGGAGACAGCGCGGCATCTGTCACACCGGAAAAGGTCGAAATCCATCTTGGCGGCCAGTGCCTTTTTAAAAACAATGAACCGCAGCCGTTTTCCGAAGCGCTTGCCAAAGAATACCTGCAGAAAAGCGAAGTGCAAATCGATGTTCAAATGAATCAAGGAATAGGCACGGGAACGGCCTGGGGATGCGACTTGACTTATGAATACGTCAAAATCAATGCGAGCTATCGTACGTAAAGGGGAAAGCAATGAACAAAACAATCGTTTTTAAATGCGGCGGAAGCGTCATCCGCGAACTGTCCGATGAATTTTTTCGGAATGTAAAAAAGCTGGTCGAAGAGGGCTGGAAAATCGCCGTCGTCCACGGCGGGGGACCTGAGATTACGAATATGCTGAAGAAATTGAAGATCGAAACAGAGTTTGTGAACGGACAGCGGAAAACGACAAAACAGGTTTTGGAAATCGCAGAGATGGTGCTCTCAGGCTCGATCAACAAGTTTTTTGTGTCAGAGCTTGCAAGGCACGGTCTGCCAGCCGTCGGCGTTTCAGGAAAAGACGGAGGCTTGCTCCTGGCCGATTATATAAATGAAAAAGAATACGGTCAGGTCGGCTGCATTAAAAAGGTAAACGGCCGGATCGTCGAAGCGCTCATGGAAAAAGGATTCATTCCGGTGATCGCGCCGCTGTCGATGACGGAAAACTGCGAGACGCTGAACGTAAACGCCGATTTGGCTGCATCGGCTGTCGCAGGGGCTCTGCGCGCCGATAAATTGATGTTTGTCACAGATGTCAAAGGGATTATGAAAGACGGCAGCATGCTTTCATCCGTCACGCCGGAGGAGGTCGAGCGCTTCATTGCCGTCGGCGTGATTTCCGGTGGGATGATCCCGAAGGTGAACTCCGCTGTAGCGGCACTCACGGATGCGGTGGATGAGGTCATGATCGTCAGCGGAAAGGGTTCTTTTCTTGCAAAAGATGCATTCGTCGGTACAAAAATCATAAAGGAGAAGGAGGCCGTATAAGTGAGCCATTTATTCCAAACGTACAGCCGCTGGAATATTCATATCAAAAAAGCGAAAGGCACGCTTGCCGTAGATGAAAGCGGCAAAACCTATCTCGATTTCGTCCAGGGGATCGCCGTCTGCAATCTCGGACACTGTCCGGATCAGGTGACGGCTGCTGTAAAAAAACAACTCGATAACCTGTGGCATGTTTCGAATTTGTTCCAAAACGGGCTTCAGGAAAAAGTCGCCGAAAAGCTCGCGGCAAACAGTACAGGCGATCTCGTGTTTTTCTGCAACAGCGGGGCGGAAGCAAACGAAGCAGCGATCAAACTGGCCCGCAAACATACGCAAAAAACGAAAATCATCACGTTTCAGCACTCGTTTCACGGCAGGACGTTCGCCGGAATGGCGGCGACCGGACAAGAAAAGATTAAGCAAGGTTTCGGTCCGATGCTGTCCGGTTTTTACTATCTTCCGTATAATGCCCCGGACGCCTTGAAAACGATGGAAGACGAAGAAGGCATCGCAGCGGTCATGCTTGAGACGGTCCAGGGCGAGGGCGGCGTCATTCCTGGAAGCAGCGAATTTTTACAGGAAGTGCAGGCTTTCTGCCGGAAAAAACAGGCTCTTCTCATCGTTGACGAGGTTCAGACAGGGATCGGCCGGACGGGAAAAGCTTTCGGCTATGAGCATGAAAGGCTCACACCGGATATCATCACCGTTGCAAAAGGTCTCGGCAGCGGCTTTCCGGCCGGGGCGGTCATAGGGAAAAAAGAGCTTTCCTCAGCATTTTCGCCGGGTTCTCACGGCTCGACGTTCGGCGGAAACATGCTGGCCATGGCCGCCGCAAATGCAACCTTGGACATTATTTTTGAGAAAAGCTTTCTTGATGAAGTCAGCGAAAAGGGCGAATATTTGCAGAAAGAATTGGAAAGCTTGCTTCAATTCCCGCTGGTAAAAGAAATCAGGGGAAAAGGGCTGATCGCAGGCATTGAATTGAAAGACCCTGTTCAGCCGCTGATTGAAGATCTTCAAAAGGAAGGATTGCTCGTCCTTCCGGCAGGTCCGAACGTCATCAGGCTGCTTCCGCCGTTAACGGTCACAGTACAAGAAATCACAGAGGCGGTGCAGAAACTGAACAATGTCTTGGCACGGCATACAGCGGTAACACAATAAATTTTTTTCGCTATGTTAGTATAAAAATTCATGTAAATTATTATTTATTCATCAAAGGTGGGCAGAAGATGGAAGGATATTTAGTTCTTGAAGATGGAACCTCTTTCAGCGGAGATTTAGACGGCCCTTGCGGCATGAGCGGCGAAGTCGTGTTTTTCACGGGAATGACCGGCTACCAGGAGGTGCTCACAGATCCTTCGTACAAAGGGCAGATCATTGTCTTTACGTATCCGCTGATCGGCAACTACGGCATTAATGAAAGCGACTTTGAAAGCAAAAAGCCGCAAGTGCGGGGGGTTGTCGTCTATGAAGCGTGCGAGCATTTTTCTCACCATCAGGCGACGAAAAGCCTGCGCGATTATTTGAAAAAATGGGACGTTCCGCTGTTCTCTCATGTCGATACGAGAGCGCTCGTCAAACATATCAGGGCAAAAGGCACGCTGAATGCGACACTGACCGTTCAAAAAGACAGCCTGCCGGCTGCGGGCGAGGAAAATGTCGCCGCACAGGTCGCCGGACAAAATGAAACAGGCACATTCGGAGACGGTTCGACCCATATCGCGCTGATCGATTTCGGCTATAAAAAATCGATCGCACTGTCGCTCATAAAACGGGGCTGCAAAGTCACGATCGTTCCGTATCAGGAGATGGATCAAATCTTTAAGCTGAACCCGGATGGAATCGTCCTGTCAAACGGACCCGGTGATCCGAAAGCGATCGCTCCGTACATGGATGCGCTTCGGGACATCATCAAAGCCTATCCGACACTCGGCATATGCCTTGGACACCAGCTGATCGCCCTCGCATTTGGAAGCGACACCTACAAGCTTCCGTTCGGCCACAGGGGAGCCAATCATCCGGTCGCCGACAGGAAAACCGGCCGCGTCTTCATGACGAGCCAGAATCACAGTTATGTCGTTGATGAAGCAACGATCAACACAGAGGAATGCTCGGTCAGGTTTTATCACGTAAACGACGGTTCTGTCGAAGGGATCGTGCACAATACACTGCCCGTCATGTCTGTTCAGTTTCATCCGGAAGCCCATCCCGGCCCGGCTGAAAGCGAGTGGATTTTCAACGAATATATAGAGAATTTGAACAAAGCAAGGAGAGAGTTCGCCCATGCCTAAAGATCACAGCATAAAAAGCATACTCGTTATCGGTTCGGGGCCAATCATCATCGGCCAGGCCGCAGAGTTTGACTACTCAGGAACACAAGGCTGCATGGCGCTGAAAAGCGAAGGATTCCGCGTCATCCTCGTCAACAACAACCCGGCGACGATTATGACGGATGAATCATTCGCAGATGAAATTTATTTTGAACCGCTGACTGTCGAAAGCCTGACCCAGATTATCAAACGCGAACAACCGGACGGACTGCTTGCGAACCTGGGCGGACAGACGGCATTAAACTTAGCGGTCGAGCTTGAAAAAGCCGGCATCCTCAAAAAATATAAGGTGAAGCTGCTCGGAACATCCGTGGAAACGATCGAAAAAGGCGAAGACAGGGAAAAGTTCCGCGCGCTCATGAAAGAGCTCAATGAACCGGTTCCGGATTCCGAGATCGTCGACAACAAAGGCGACGCACTTCGCTTTGCGCAGTCCATCGGCTTTCCGATCATCGTTCGTCCGGCTTATACGCTGGGCGGCAAAGGAGGGGGGATCGCAAAGACAGAGGAGGAATTCATGCCTTTGATCGAAAGCGCCCTTCTCGCAAGTCCGATCCATCAATGTCTTGTCGAAAAAAGCATTGCCGGTTTTAAAGAAATCGAATACGAAGTGATGCGCGACAAGAGCAATACATGCATTACCGTCTGCAACATGGAAAACATTGACCCTGTCGGCATTCATACCGGGGATTCGATCGTTGTCGCCCCGTCGCAGACATTAACGGACGCGGATTACCAAATGCTGCGCTCTGCAAGCTTAAAGATCATTTCCGCGCTTGATGTCGTCGGAGGCTGCAACATTCAATTCGCCTTGGACCCGAACAGCAACAACTATTACGTCATCGAAGTCAACCCGAGGGTCAGCCGTTCTTCCGCCCTTGCTTCAAAAGCGACGGGCTACCCGATCGCAAAAATGGCCGCTAAACTTGCTGTCGGCTATACGCTTGACGAGCTGAAAAATCCGCTGACAGATTCGACATATGCGAGCTTTGAACCGGCGCTTGACTATGTCGTCGTGAAGTTCCCGCGCTGGCCGTTTGACAAATTTAAAAACGCCGATCGCAAGCTCGGTACGAAAATGAAGGCGACTGGGGAAGTCATGGCGATCGACCGCAACCTTGAAGCGGCTCTGCAAAAAGCCGTCGCTTCCCTCGAACTGAAAACAAAAGGAACCCATTTGCCAGAGCTCGGGGCGTTTTCTTCAGACGCTTTGCGCGAACTTTTGGAGACACCTGATGACAGGCGGTTTTTCGCAGTCATGGAGCTTTTGGGAAGAGGGATTTCAATCGAAGAAATCCATGAGAGAACAAAAATCGACTGCTTTTTCCTCCATGTATTTGCAAACATCATTCAGCTTGAAAACGAGCTCATGAAGGAGGGGGATTCGCTCTCTTCCGACCTTTTGAAAAAGGCTAAAGAGAAGGGGTTTACCGACTGTACGATCGCTTCTTTGACAGGGAAAACCGAAGAGGAAATCCGGGCCCTCCGCAAAGAAAAAGGCATTACAGCATCATTTAAAATCGTCGATACATGCGCCGCCGAATTTGATGCAAAAACGAACTACTTTTACTCGACATATTACGGAGAAAGCGACGGGAACTTCTCCGAAAAAACGAAAAAACGGGCGCTTATCATCGGATCAGGACCGATCAGGATCGGACAGGGGGTCGAATTTGACTACAGCGCCGTGCACGGCGTCATGACGCTGAAAAGCCTCGGCTTTGAGACGATTATGCTCAACAACAACCCGGAAACCGTCAGCACGGATTACGAAACGGCGGACCGGCTCTATTTTGAACCGATTACCCCTGAACATATTCTAAATGTAGCAGAAGCTGAAGACATCGATTTTGCGATCGTCCAATTCGGCGGGCAATCGGCCATTAATGTGGCGGAAGCGATCGAAAAAGCGGGTGTCGTCCTTTTGGGAACGTCATCGGAAACGCTTGATGTACTGGAGGACCGCGACCAATTTTATCAGCTCCTTGACGAACTCGGCATCCAGCATGCCAAAGGGGAAACGGCCTCGTCAAAGTCGGAGGCTGTGCAAAAAGCAAGTGCCATCGGTTATCCGGTTCTGATCAGACCGTCTTATGTGATCGGCGGCATGGGAATGATGATCGTCCATTCAAAGCGTGAACTGTCAGATCTGCTTGAGGGCGCATCTGCAATGCCGTACCCGATTTTGATCGATCAATATATTCCGGGAAAAGAATTTGAAGTTGACCTTGTAAGCGACGGACAGGACATTTATATCCCGTCCTATATCGAGCACATCGAAAAAGCCGGCGTTCATTCGGGCGACAGCTATGCGATTTTGCCCGGCCCTTCCGTTACCTCGCGTATGAAGCGCGCCGCACGGGAAGCGGCAGGGAAAATCGTCCGCAGGCTCGGCTTTAAAGGGATTATGAATATTCAATTTATCGCTGATCCGGGTGCCCCGGATGAATTGCTTATCCTTGAAGTCAACCCTAGGGCGAGCCGAACCGTCCCTGTCGTCAGCAAAGTGATGGGCGTGCCGCTGATACCCCTTGCTGCAAAGCTCATTGCCGGGGCGAGCTTAAAGGAGCTCGCTCCCGTCAAGCAAAACCATCACGGCGTCGCCGTGAAATTTCCGGTCTTTTCGTCGCATGCCATCCAGGATGTCGATCTGAAGCTCGGGCCTGAAATGAAATCGACGGGCGAAGGCATGTATGTCGGATATAATCCGGAAAGCGCGATGAAGAAAATTTTTGCCGGCGTCTGGAAAGAAAAAGGCTCCATCTATCTAAAAGCGGGCGATGAGCTGAAAACCGCTGCCGAACAAGCGGGCTTCACCGTACAGACAGATGGCTTCCAAAACTGGATCAAGCGGTCGGACAAAGCGCTTCACATCAATTTGACGGATTCAAAAGAAGCAAAACGCGAGCGGATGGAAGCCATCACACACGGCGTTTTTGTCATGACGGAAGAAGAGACGGTGCGCGCCTTTTTAGGAAGCGGATCAGGGACGGCTTCACCCGTCTCGCTTAAGGACTTATACAAAAAGGAAGTGGAATCATGTCTACTGTAACGAGCAACATCAATTTGTCCGGCAAGGACTTTTTAAGCCTGAAAGACTTCTCAAAGGAAGAGATTTTGTATCTCCTTCAGGAAGCGGCCGACATGAAAAACAACAAAATCCAGCACATCTTTCAAGGGAAAACATTGGCGATGATCTTTGAGAAATCGTCGACGAGAACGCGGGTTTCTTTTGAAGCGGGCATGGCGCAGCTCGGCGGAAACGCCTTGTTTTTAAGCAGCAAAGACATGCAGCTCGGCCGGGGGGAGACGATCGCCGACACGGCGAAAGTGCTCTCGAGATATGTGGACGCGATCATGATCCGCACCTTTGAACACGAAACAGTCGAGGAGCTTGCCGAACATGCGGATATTCCGGTCATCAACGGTTTGACCGACCTGTTCCATCCATGCCAGGCCCTTGCCGATCTTCTGACGATTCAGGAAGTCAAAGGCACGTTTAAAGGGCTGAAAGCCGCCTATATCGGGGACGGAAACAATGTCGCACATTCCCTGTTAATCGGCTGTGCCAAGGTCGGCTGCGACATTACGGTCGCATCCCCTGAAGGATATGAGCCGAATCAGGAGGTTGTCGCGCTGGCCAAGGCATTTGCCGAAGAGTCGGGCGCTGACATAACGATTACAAATGACGCGGCTTTAGCCGTTCAGGATGCAGATGTCGTTTATTCAGACGTGTTTACAAGCATGGGCCAGGAAGCGGAAACGAACGAACGCCTGAGTATCTTTTCCCCGTACCAAGTGAACAGCCGGCTCGTCTCCCGCGCCAAAGCCGACTATATCTTTCTGCACTGCCTTCCTGCGCACCGCGGCGAAGAAGTCGCAGCAGAGGTCATCGACGGACCGAATTCAGCCGTCTTCGACCAGGCAGAAAACCGTCTTCATGTACAAAAAGCGTTGCTAAAGGCACTCTTGTCCTGAACAAAAAACTGCTGATCTCACATGAGATCAGCAGTTTTTTTGACCAGGCGGATGTAAAGGCGAAAACCGGGCAGACTATATTTCTAAAAAGGGGTGAAGCAATATGGGACAGCAGCATCAATTTCGCCCGGGTCACAAAGCGCCCAACAACGGCGTTTACGTGGAGATTGGCGAGACCGGCAGCATGGTCAAAAATCCGCAGCAGATCAAGCTGAAAGCCGGTGAATTTTTTCCTGAAACATCCAACCACAACCGCCTTTGGACATATAAAAGAAAGCCGTAAAAAACGCAAAAACCCTGCCTTGAAGGCGGGGTTTTAATGTTGACCTGCATCCTTTTCAACAGGCATAATTTCTCCAAGTATAATGACGATAACGGTGATGATGACACCCATCGTCGAGCTGAGCTTAAAGTCGTATGCAGCACCGCTCATGGCTCCGACAATATAACAAGCCATTTGTGTCAAAAGGAACGTCCAAAAAAAAGCTGCGATAAATCTCACGTTTCCACCTCGTCCTTCTCAATCGATTCTAAAGCATATCATACCACACATAAAGTAAACGAGAAAGGGCATTTTAGTGAACAGGGCAGAGTAAGACATCACTTTTCAGAAATATTAGACACTCCGTTGCGAAATCTATTTTTCATCATTTAGACTGGGGCTTTTCCTTATACGTTTGCTGCATGCTCCACATAAAATAATGGAGCAGATTACGGCAGGAAGGAGGCAGGCAAGTGATGAAAATAACGGAACGTTTTTTCAAACTCGATACAGAATGGAACGTGATTCATCTTCCTTACAGGCCAAACGGTTTCGCGGTCTTTATTTTCGGCGACCGGAACCATTTCGTCACGGAAGAATCGAGCTTCTGGCTCCAGCATTACGGCAGAAACCAGCTTCTTACGAGTTTGCGAAACAAGGGGTACACCCTTGTGAACAGCAATCTGTTCGGCAGGCACTGGGGATCGGAAAAAGCCGTTGCATACGCAAAGCAGCTGATTCACTATGTATTCAAACAGGAAATTTTAAACGAAAAAATTCATCTGCTTGCAGAAGGAACAGGCGCGCTGGTGGCTGACGAACTCCTCCGCTCGATTCCGGGACAAATCCGCTCTGCTGCGATGCTGAATCCTTGCCTTGATCTTCAGGCTCATAATAAAAGGGAAAAGGAAAATAAATTTTTTTACAAGCAGTTTATTAAAGAAGTTGCAGACAGTTACGGCATATCAGAAAGGGAAGCTGCAGATTACCCGTTTAAAACGATTTCACCTTATCACAATCTTGTGCCTGTTCACATTTGGCAAAAGCTGAACGGTTCTTCATACCCGTACATGCTGCACGCCAAAACGTTTGAGGAGCGTCAGATGGAAGGCGTGCACCGCGTAGGGCTGACCCTGCATTTGTTCGATCATCCCTACCGCATTTATTCAGCGATCGCGAACTTTTTCAAAACGCATGAAAAAGTTTTATAGAGAATAGAATAGTAGCAGCCCGATGTCTTCAGGGCTGTTTTTCGCTGTTTTCAAAACGGCGGGAGAAGCTGAATCGAAAGGTGGTCTTTCAGGATGAAATCAGCACTGGTGATTGGAGCAGACGAATTCTTCGGCCTTTCATTTTGCGAACGACTCATGGAGGAAGGTATCAGCATTGACGTCAAATTGCAAGAAGCAAGTGACGAAAAAAAGCGGTTATACCTTGAAGAACGGCTGATGTGGCTGGTGAGAAATCAGCATTTCTGCGTGATTGAAAAAGACGCGGGCAGCGGCTATGACAAGATTTTTATTCAATATCCTGAGAAGATGCCGGAAAGAGCGCGGGATGAGCTGCCAGAAGACACGCCTGTTTTTCTATTGCTGTACGAACATCAAGAAGATGAGGCCGTCAAGAAAGAGGCTGAAGAGAAGGGCTTTCAAACGATCGTTCTCCCGGACATGTACGGCCCGTGGAACGCCGGGGAAGAGGACGAAGAAAGCAGAGAGTCCGGCTTTTTCGTCGATGATGTTGCATCACAGCTTGCCGTGTACATGATGGAAAAAGACCCTTCACCGCTGCAATTTAAACGGCAGATCACGGAAGAAGAAGCAGCCTCCAAAATCGAGGAATGGAAAAGACAAATGACTACAATTTTCGACAAAAAATAAGAAAGATCTTCCTTAGTTGTACGTGAAAGGATACAATAAAGTTAGATTTGAATTGCTGGTTTTTTTTGAAAGGGAGTTGAACAGGGCATGGTATACAGGCTTGTCGTGATTTTTTTGATGCTCCTTGCGATGTGCGGCTGCGGACAAGCATCGCTGAACGGGAAGATTGAAAAGGTCGGGTTGCTTGTCCCTGATACAATAAGCGATCAAGTATGGGGAACCAAAGGATATAAAGGACTATTAAGAATACAGTCTGTCTACGGTGTCGATGTCTATTATAAAGAAGGAATCGATAATGAAGCGGCTATCAAAATGGCCGTAGACGATTTTCAGAAAAAAGGCGTCAATTTAATTTTCGGGCATGGAAGCGAATATGAAAAAGTGTTTAATCGTATAAGCGGAGACTATCCCGGCATTCATTTCGTCTTGGTTAACAGCAAAGCCGAGCATAAAAATGTGACCAGCATCGACTTTGACGGAAGGGCGATGGGCTTTTTCGGCGGCATGACCGCCGCACACCAATCAAAGTCAGGAAAACTCGGCATACTTGCAACGCATAGCTGGCAGCCTGAAGTCAAAGGGTTTATCGAAGGCGCCAAATATGTGAATCCAGACATTTCGGTCATGACAGAGTATGTGGGACAGTGGGATGACTCCGAAAAGGCCGTTCAAAAGTACGAAAAAATGAAAAAAGCGGGCGCCGATGTTGTATATCCGGCGGGAGATGGGTATAATGTCCCTGTCATTGAACAAATCAAAAAAGACGGACTATACGCCATAGGCTATGTAAGCGACCAGTCGGAGCTGGGGGAGAACGTCGTCCTGACGAGCACCATCCAGCATGTTGACGAAGCTTATGAACTGATCGCCGGCGAATTCAATAAAGGAACGCTCAAGGGAGGCCGGCGGGTCTTTGACATTCAGGACGGCGTCATCGAAATGGGCGAATTCAGCCCGGTTGTCGATCAAGCCTTCCAGAAAAAAATCAAAGGACTTATTGAACAATATAAAAAAACGGGAAAACTGCCGGATGAAAACGTGAGGTGATCTACGTGCAGCACGAAAAATCGATGGAATTTCTGCAAATTGCCATGAAATACGTACCGGAAGCAAAAGAAGAGATGGAGAAAGCGGGAATCGAGCTTTCGCCAGAGATGCTTCAGCCGTTTATGACATTGTTTACAAAGGTCATGGCAGAAGCATACGAGCTCGGCAAAGCGGATGCAGGGTCAGACGAGTAGTCTACATGAGATGACCGAAAAAGCCACTTATATCGAGTGGCTTTTTACTTGGAAATCTTATTTTTCAAGGCGCTTACCATCGACCCGATTTCTTTAAAGGCAGGCTTCAGCTCGTCAATGGAATCCATGATCTGGCCAATCTGATTCATTATGTGCATGTAATCAGGTTCGGTCATTTCCGCCGCTTCCGTCGTCCCGTCAGGCCCGTCTTCTCCGTCTTCATGTTTTTCAGACTGTTCTTCACGTTTGCCCGGCGGATGTGAGCCAAACATCATTTTCGTGAAAAAATCGTCATCCGCCATCTGTTACGCCCCCTTTCTTTCTATATTTTTACTATATGAAGGGAACGGCCTGATAGATTAGACGAATATATTGCCAACTAAAAAAAAATAGGGTAGGATTAGTACCAGATACTAATAATTGCTCATAACATTAGTTGGAAAAAATCATGAATAAAGGAGTCTTTCCTATGAAAGCTGGAATTATTGGAATTGGCCGGTATATCCCTGAAAAGGTGCTGACGAATTCCGACTTGGAAAAAATGGTTGAAACATCTGACGAGTGGATTCGTACAAGAACTGGAATAGAAGAAAGAAGAATCGCAGCCGAAGACGAGATGACGTCAGACATGGCTGTCGCCGCCGCAGAGAAAGCGATGGAGGATGCAAATATAAAGGCGGAAGACCTTGATATGATTCTCGTCGCTACCGTTACTCCTGATCAGGCATTTCCGACGGTGTCCTGCATGATTCAAGAAAAACTCGGCGCTTTCAACGCGTGTGCGATGGATATCAGCGCCGCATGCTCCGGATTCATGTACGGTCTTGTCACAGCCAAACAGTTTATTGAAGCGGAAACGTATAAACACGTTCTGGTCATCGGCGCCGAAAAACTTTCCGGCATCACCGACTGGGATGACCGCAACACATGCGTTTTATTCGGAGACGGAGCAGGCGCTGCAGTCGTCGGACCTGTCAGCGATGACAGAGGCATTCTGTCGTTTGAGCTCGGCGCTGACGGAAGAGGCGGGAAGCACTTGTACCTGGACGAGAAAGATCATACAATCATGAATGGCAGAGAAGTGTTCAAATTCGCCGTCCGCCAAATGGGAGAATCGAGCGTAAACGTCATTGAAAAAGCCGGATTAACAAAAGAGGATGTCGACTTTCTTGTCCCGCATCAGGCGAACATCAGGATTATGGAAGCCGCTCGGGAACGCCTGGAGCTTCCGGTTGAAAAAATGTCCAAAACGGTTCATAAATACGGAAACACGTCAGCTGCCTCGATTCCGATTTCTCTTGTGGAAGAACTTGAAGCTGGTAAAATAAAAGACGGAGACGTCATTGTAATGGTCGGTTTTGGCGGAGGGTTAACATGGGGAGCCATCGCCATGCGCTGGGGCCGCTAGAAGAAAGGTGAGGTGCAACTTATGAATAGGAAAAGAGTAGTCATTACCGGATTAGGAGCTTTATCACCTCTTGGTAATGACGTCAAAACGAGCTGGAACAACGCGGTTAACGGGGTTTCCGGAGTAGGCCCGATCACGCGGGTTGACGCGGATGAGTACCCTGCAAAAGTAGCCGCAGAGCTGAAAGATTTTAATATAGAAGATTATATGGATAAAAAAGAAGCAAGAAAAATGGACCGGTTCACGCAATATGCCGTTGTTGCTTCAAAAATGGCGGTCGAAGACGCCAAGCTTGATATTAATGACAAAAATGCTGCGAGAATCGGCGTCTGGATCGGTTCCGGCATCGGCGGACTTGAAACGCTTGAACAGCAGTTTGAAACGTTTTTGACAAAAGGGCCGAGACGGGTCAGTCCGTTTTTCGTACCGATGATGATCCCGGATATGGCGACAGGCCAGGTTTCCATCGCGCTCGGCGCAAAAGGTGTCAATTCGTGTACGGTTACGGCGTGCGCGACAGGGACGAACTCGATCGGTGATGCATTTAAAGTCATCCAGCGCGGTGACGCGGATGTCATGATCACCGGGGGAACGGAAGCGCCGCTTACAAGAATGTCCTTCGCGGGCTTTTCCGCAAACAAAGCGCTTTCCACGAATCCGGATCCGAAAACGGCAAGCCGTCCGTTCGACAAAAACAGAGACGGTTTCGTCATGGGAGAAGGAGCGGGAATCGTCGTTCTCGAAGAGCTTGAGCATGCATTAAGCAGGGGAGCGGACATTTACGCCGAAGTCGTCGGCTACGGTTCAACAGGGGACGCGTACCACATCACTGCTCCTGCGCCAAACGGAGAAGGCGGCGTCAGAGCGATGAAAGAAGCGATCAAAGACGCCGGCATGTCGCCTGAACAGATTGACTACATCAATGCACACGGAACAAGCACGCCGTACAATGACAAGTTTGAAACGATCGCGATCAAAGAAGTTTTCGGAGAGCATGCGTACAAGCTTGCTGTCAGCTCAACGAAATCGATGACAGGGCACCTGCTCGGCGCTGCCGGAGGAATCGAAGCGATTTTCTCAGTGCTTGCGATTAAAGACGGAATCATCCCTCCGACAATCAATATCGAAACGCCTGATGAAGACTGCGATCTGGACTATGTTCCGGACAAAGCGCGCCGCCAGAACGTGGATGTCGTGCTCAGCAATTCGCTCGGCTTCGGCGGACATAACGCGACGCTTATCTTTAAAAAATATGAATAACAACCGTATCAAAAACGGCTGCCATGTCAAATGGTAGCCGTTTTTTTTTCGCCTGCATACCATACAGGTGAAAGGAGTGATCCGGATGAGTGTCGAACAAACTTATGAATGGTATGAAAAAGCTTCATCCATGCGGGAACTGTCTCTTTGTCTTCTTCCGTATTTCAAAGGGGCGAAATCGAACCAAAGCATGTCCTTGATCAGCCACCTTCAATCCCATGGCATGCTCCGCTATTGGTCAGACGGGCAGAAGACGATGAAGGGGCTCAGGGAAAAAGGCGTATTCCAGCATGTGAAAAAGGAGGAGCGGCTGTTAAAGAAACGCTGGAACGGCCCGGACGTTCCGATCATCATCCTCCCTGTCGACGAAAGAAACCGGAAAATCAGGGCCGAATTCGGCTCCAAATCCGGGCTTGCTTTTCGCGATAAATTATTTTTGTTTCTTTCGACGCATATTTCTTCTTCCTCCATATCAGCGGTCATGACTCACGAATACAATCACGTTTGCCGGTTAGAAAATATGCCGAAAGAGGAAAAAGATGTGACGCTTCTTGATACAATCGTTCTTGAAGGATTGGCGGAAAACGCTGTTTATGAAAGATTTGGAGAGTCGGAGATAGCCGGGTGGACGTCGTTTTATTCGGAAAAACAGCTCGAACATTTTCAAAATCGACTGATTCGGCCTTATTTCGGGCTGCGCCGGCAAGATGGCCGGTTGTTCCCCAACATTTTATTTGGAAAAGGTTATTATCCTGATATGCTTGGATATGCCGTCGGCTACAATATCGTAAAAAAATATTTATCCAGCAAAAAATTAAAGGTTGCCGATGTGCTATCCCTGCCGGCCGAAGACTTTATAGTTCCAATGCTTTAATACATTAAAAAATTGACAATAAATTAATATTATGACAAAACATCTAAAAATTCCTTGATTTTGTAATGATTATGTAATAATATACAACTATAAAATTTTAAGATAATTCAGTCTTATCGAAAGGAATTTATATTAGTTTTCAATCATATTTAACTTCTGGTCTATGGAAGGGGAATCCGGATGAGCGCATTGCTGGAAGTCAGTGACTTAAAAACTTACTTTTTCAGAAAAAAACAGCCCATACCTGCGGTTGACGGAGTTGATTTTTCGATCGAAAAAGGGGAGACCGTTGCACTGGTCGGAGAATCTGGATCAGGAAAAAGCATCACTTCTTTATCGATCATGGGACTTGTCGGGAGCTCCGGCGGAAAGATCATGAACGGTTCCATCAAGCTGGAAGGCCGGGATCTCGTTACATACAAAGAACATGAGTTATGCAAGATTCGCGGAAACGATATCTCCATGATTTTTCAGGAGCCGATGACATCCCTGAACCCTGTGCTGACGATCGGCGAGCAGATCACGGAGGTCCTCATCTATCATAAAAAACTATCAAAAAAGGAAGCTGACAAAAAGGCGGTGGAACTGCTGAAGCTGGTCGGATTTTCGAGAGCCGAACAGCTGATGAAGGACTATCCGCACCGTTTGTCAGGAGGGATGCGGCAGCGGGTGATGATCGCGATCGCCCTCAGCTGCAATCCGAAGCTGCTCATCGCCGATGAACCGACGACCGCGCTCGATGTCACGATCCAGGCTCAGGTGCTCGAGCTGATGAAAGATTTGTGCGACAAATTCGGCACTTCGATTCTGCTTATTACCCATGATCTCGGCGTCGTTTCTGAAATCGCCGACCGCGTGATCGTCATGTATTGCGGACAAGTCGTAGAAAACGCCGCGGTTGACGAACTTTTTGACAACCCTCTCCATCCGTATACACAGGGGCTCCTGCATTCGATCCCGGTCATTGACGGCTCCATCGAAAAGCTGACGGCCATCGAGGGGAATGTGCCGACGCCCGACAACCTCCCGGCAGGCTGCCGCTTTGCTCCGAGGTGTCCAAATGCAATGGATAAATGCTGGAGCTTGCAGCCGGATCTGAAAACCCGGCCCGACGGACGGGCCGTCAGATGTTTCTTATACGAGGAGGGGAAATGAGGAGATGACTGCAACAGCGGAAAACCTGCAGCAGGCGAGGGATGTGGAACATGATGAATCCCTTTTAGAGCTCATAGACGTCAAAAAATACTTTCCGATCCGCTCGGGGATATTCCAGAAAAAGATCGGCGATGTCAAAGCGGTTGACGGGCTCAGCTTTTCGCTGAAGCGCGGCGAAACGCTCGGGATCGTCGGAGAATCGGGATGCGGGAAATCGACAGCCGGCCGGACGATGATCCGCCTCTATAAACCGACAGCAGGGCAAATCCTTTACAAAGGCCGGGATATTTCAAATTTGTCAGAAGAAAGTTTAAGAAAAAGCATCCGCAAAAATATTCAAATGGTGTTTCAGGACCCGTTTGCTTCACTGAATCCGAGAAAGACATTGCGATCCATCATCAAAGAGCCTTTTAACACACATCGTATGTACAACTTCAAAGAACGCAACGAAAGAGTCGAAGAACTTTTGGAAAAAGTCGGGCTGCACCCGTCTTTTGCAAACCGCTATCCGCACGAGTTTTCCGGCGGGCAGCGCCAGAGAATCGGCATCGCGCGGGCCCTTGCGCTCAATCCGGAGCTCATCATCGCCGATGAACCGGTTTCGGCTTTGGACGTGTCGATCCAGGCCCAGGTCATTAACCTGATGGAAGAGCTTCAGGAAGAATTTAATCTGACCTATCTGTTTATCTCACATGATTTGAGCGTCGTCCGCCACATCAGCGACAGAGTCGGCGTGATGTACCTCGGCAAAATGATGGAGCTGGCAGATAAACACGAGCTGTATGACAATCCGCTTCATCCTTACACACAGGCGCTGCTCTCCGCCGTTCCGGTTACGCGAAAGAAAGGGCGCGCAAAGCGGGAGCGGATCGTTTTGAAAGGGGAGCTTCCGAACCCGGCCAATCCGCCGCGCGGCTGCGTCTTTCATACGAGATGCCCGGCTGCAAAACCGGAGTGCGCGGAAAAGGTGCCCGCTTTCAAGGAAGTCAAAACAAACCATTTCGTGGCATGCCACCTTTACGAATAAAGGGGACGGCCGTTACATATTTAATCCTTGAGAGGGGGAATGCCTTCTTCAAAAACGGGGCCCGTTCGGCTCGGAAAAAACAACAGTTTAAAAAGGGGGAATTCGTAAAATGAAGATACGCAAAAAAACCGGATTTTCGATTTTAAGCCTGCTGCTGATCTTGTCGGTCTTTCTTTCGGCCTGCAACAGCGGCGAAGTCGGAGGGGAGCAGAAGGAAGGCAAATCTGACGGCAAACCGCAGCAGGGCGGAGACCTGATCGCCGGATCAACGGGGGAGCCGACGCTGTTTAACTCGCTGTATTCAACAGATACGGCCAGCTCTGATATTGAAAGGCTTCTCTATAATACTTTATTGGATGTCAATGAAAAGCTGGAAGTCGAGAAACAGCTTGCCGAGGATGTGAAGGAGTCCGAGGACGGCCTGACGTTTGACGTCAAGCTCAAAAAAGGCGTCAAGTTCCATGACGGCAAGGAAATGACCGCCGATGACGTTGTATTTACGTACAGCATTCCGATGAGCAAAGACTATGTCGGGGAGCGCGGCTCAAACTTTGAAGTGCTCAAATCCGTCACGAAAAAAGGAAAATATGAAGTCGAGTTTAAGCTGAAGCATCCGGACCCTTATTTTTACAATGTGACGATGACGAGCTACGGCATCCTGCCGAAGCATATCTTGAAGGACGTCCCGATCAGCGAGCTCGGCGAGCATGAATTCAACCGGAAAAAGCCGATCGGAACCGGACCGTTTAAATTCAAAGAATGGAAACAGGGGCAATATGTCAAAGTTGAAGCATTTGACGATTATTTCGCGGGACGTGCGCATTTAGACTCGATCACGTATAAAATCATCCCGGATTCCAATGCGGCGCTGTCTCAGCTTCAAGCCGGAGATATCGATTATTTAGTCATTACGCCGGGACCTGACTATAAAACCGCGGAAAAATTTAATAATGTAAAAATCGACACAGATTTGGGCTTGAACTATACGTACATCGGCTGGAATGAAAAGAACGAGCTCTTTAAAGACAAGAAGGTCCGCCAGGCGCTGACATATGCCCTCGACCGCCAGGCGATGGTCGACCAGGTTCTTGACGGAGACGGAAAAATCGCCAACATTCCTGAAAGCCCGCTGTCATGGAATTATCCGGACAATGAAGCAGGGATTAAAACGTTTAACCACGACCCTGAAAAAGCGAAGAAAATGCTGAAGGAAGCCGGCTGGTCTGATACGGACGGCGACGGCATTTTAGACAAAGACGGCAAAAAATTCTCCTTCGTCCTCAAAACAAACCAGGGCAATAAGACGAGGGAAGACCTCGTGGTTGTCGTTCAGCAGCAATTGAAGGAAATCGGCATTGAGGCAAAGCCGCAAATCGTCGAGTGGAGCGCGTTGATCGAACAGATGAATCCGCCGAATTGGGATTTTGACGCGATGATCATGGGCTGGAGCTTAGCCACATTCCCTGACCAAAGCAATATTTTCCATTCGAAAGAAGCGGAAAAAGGGCTGAACTATGTGTGGTATCAAAATAAAGAGCTTGATAAGCTGCTCGACAAGGCCAAAACGCTGAAAGACCGTGAAGATTATAAAAAGGCGTATGAAGACATCTACAAAATATTGGCGGAAGATCAGCCGTACACGTTCCTGTACTACACGAATTACCACAGAGCGATGCCGGCCAACATGAAAGGCTTTGTTTTCCATCCGAAGGAAGATTTCTATAAAGCCGAAAACTGGTGGCTGGATCAAAAATAAAGGAAATTCCCTTAAGGGGAGGGAGGTTTTCAAGATGCTTCCTTCCCCTTCATTTTAAGAAATTAATCAAAAAGGGGATCAAAAATGGTTACATATATCATTCGCAGGACGCTCATGTCGATTCCGATCTTGCTTGGGATTACCATTTTGTCATTCGCCATTATGAAAGCCGCCCCGGGGGATCCGATGGCATTAATGATGGACCCGACGATCAGTGCGGCAGACCGGGAAAAATTCATCGAGAAATACGGCTTGAACGAGCCTGAGCACATTCAATATTTGAAGTGGCTCGGAAACATGGTTCAGGGGGATTTCGGCACCTCAATCGTCAGAAAAGGGATGCCTGTTACCGAACTGATACTTGCAAGGCTTCCGAACACGCTTTTATTGATGCTTGTTTCGACCATTCTCGCGCTTCTCATCTCGATTCCGTTCGGGGTGCTTTCAGCGAGGCGGCCGTACTCAAAGCTTGATTACGGGATTACATTTACATCGTTTATCGGACTTGCCGTCCCGAATTTTTGGCTTGGATTAATCCTGATTATGTTTCTTGCCGTCAATTTAGGCTGGTTTCCGACAGGCGGCGTCATGACGATCAATTCAGATTTCAGCTTGTGGGACCGCATTCATCACTTGATTCTGCCCGCTTTCGTACTCGCAACCGCTGATATGGCGGGACTCACGCGCTATACGAGGTCAAGCATGCTCGATGTGCTCAGGCAGGACTACATGCGGACGGCCAGAGCGAAAGGGTTTAAAGAAAACCGGGTCGTGTACAAGCACGGACTCCGAAACGGACTGCTGCCGGTGATCACGATTTTTGGACTGATGATTCCTTCCTTTATCGGCGGAGCCGTCGTAACCGAACAGATTTTCAGCTGGCCGGGCCTCGGAAAGCTGTTTGTCGATTCCGCTTTCCAAAGAGATTATCCGGTCATCATGGCCATGACCGTCATATCTGCCGTGCTGGTCGTCATCGGAAATTTAATTGCCGATATTTTGTACGCAATCGTCGATCCGCGAATTGAGTATTAAAGGAGGGGGACTAAGGTCATGACACAGCCAAACTCACCGGCGCCTTCACCGGAGATCAGGCTTCAGGAAAATGTCGCGCCGAAGCCGGAAACGATGACAAAAATCTTCTTTGAAAAGTTTTTCAAAAACAAGCTGGCGGTGATCAGCGGAATTATATTATCCATCATAATCTTGTCGGCTCTGTTTGCGCCGCTGATCGCTCCGTATCCGCCGGAGCAGCAGAATCTGCTGAACAAGCTGAAACCTCCGAGCGCTGAACATCTGATGGGAACGGACAAGTTCGGACGCGACATTTTCAGCCGTTTGCTGTACGGCGCCCAAGTATCGCTTCTCGTCGGCTTCGCTTCTGTGCTCGGTTCCATTACCATCGGCACCGTGGTCGGCGCCGTAGCCGGCTATTTCGGCGGAATCATTGATGCCATCATGATGCGGCTCGTCGACATCATTTTGTCGATACCCGACATCTTCCTCTTGATTACGCTGGTGACGATTTTTCAGCCGGGCATTGACAAGCTGATTTTAATCTTCGCCTTGACGAGGTGGACGACGACGGCGCGGCTCGTCCGCGGTGAATTTTTATCCTTGAGGTCGAGGGAATTCGTTCTCGCTGCAAAAACGATCGGAACAAGGAGCCACAAGATCATTTTCTCCCATATCTTGCCGAATGCGATGGGACCGATTATCGTTGCTGCCACATTATCCGTCGGAACGGTCATTCTTTCGGAGTCGGCGCTCAGCTACCTCGGCTTCGGTGTTCAGCCGCCGATGGCGAGCTGGGGAAACATGCTCCAGGATGCGCAAAATTTCACGATTATGATTCAGGCGTGGTGGTATCCGCTGTTCCCGGGACTCATGATTTTACTCACTGTATTATGCTTTAACTTTGTCGGCGACGGACTGCGCGATGCGCTTGATCCGAAGAATATCAAATGAACGAAGCCGGGGATTTTACCCCGGTTTTTTGCTGATTCGTTCTGCCATAATCTTTGCCTGATGGAATAAATTCTCTTCTCCTTGCCTATACTGTGGACAACAGTTTTTATAAAAGTGAGGGGTTAGAAATGTTATTTCTTCATGATGTGTGGGTGAATTGGTTTGAGGGAGAAGAAAACGGCTACAATGTCTGCCACTTTCACGAATGGCGGAAGGAAGACAGTGTTGAACTGCTTGACCAGGTGCCTTTGTTAAGGGTTTCGTCCGTTCTGTTTCACTACATAGAAAATGACCTGTCAGAGCTTCCGGCGGAATTGTTAAACGATGTCCATCAAAAAGCGTATATCCGCAAAAATCACGAACGGACACAGCTTGACCACTGCTTCGTTGTAACGGACGGCATCGGAATTCTCGCGGTTGATACGGCCGGCTATTCAATACCGGTCAGAAAAAGCCGCCTCATTCCAAGGCAAGAGCAGCTTGTGTACGAAATGGTAAAGGACGTCGAGGCGAAGGAATACGAATTTTCGCAGGAAAAGCTGCAATCTTCCAAAGAATACCACATTCTATCATTATCACCGGAGCATGTCAGAGGACTAACAAGAAAGGAACGCCAGCTCAAGCAGCTTTTGTTCATGGCGCTTGATCAGCTGAAAGGCCTCAAAAACCGCGCTGAGATTGCCTACTGGTACACGGAATGGAATCCGTATATGTATGAGCAGATTAAACGGATGACATTTGAAGAAATCTGGGACATGCTTTTCAATGAAACGATCGACGGCTGGTCTGATAAACACCGGGACTTTTGCGAGAATTTGATAAAAGGGCAGCCGTTTTTTGAAAAACTGTGGGAAATTGAAAATGAGTCTAAAGTCAACTAAATAAGAAGCAGAGAGGCTGTCGAGCGTGCCGATGGCCTTTTTCGTTTGTTTTTAGCGACATTTTATTAGAAAAGAAAAAGCTTTTGAATAAACGAGAAACCACTTTCCATGGCAAGGGAAAGTGGTTTTGTTGTTAGCGTTTTTTGCGGCCGAGGCCCATCGCGTTCTCCATTTTTTTCAGCATTTTGTTTGCCGCTTTGTTTGCGCGCTCTGCGCCTTCGTCGAGAATCCGGTCCAATTCCTCTGATTCGATCAGTTCGTAGTACCGGTCCTGAATCGGTGACAGCGCATTGACCACGACTTCGGCAAGATCGGTTTTAAATTCGCCGTAGCCTTTGCCGTCGTACTTTGCTTCGAGCTCTTCGATGGAGACTTGTCCAAGGATCGAATAGATCGTCAGCAGGTTGGACACTCCCGGCTTGTTTTCCTTATCGTATTTGACGATTCCGTCTGAATCGGTGACGGCGCTTTTGATTTTTTTCTCCAGCTGTTTTGGCTCGTCAAGCAATGTGATGAACGCCTTTTGATTCGGATCAGACTTGCTCATTTTTTTGAGCGGATCGGCCAGCGACATAATGCGGGCGCCGACCTTCGGAATTTTTACTTCAGGCACCGTAAAGATGTCATTGTATTTTTTGTTGAAGCGCTCAGCCAGATTCCGCGTCAGTTCAAGATGCTGCTTTTGGTCTTCGCCGACAGGGACGACGTCTGTTCCGTACAGCAGGATATCGGCCGCCATTAAAGGGGGATATGTCAACAGCCCAGCAACGACGGCTTCTTTGCCCGCCGATTTGTCTTTAAACTGGGTCATGCGCTCGAGTTCGCCGATATAGGCGACGCACTGCAGCATCCAGCCGGCCTGTGCGTGCGCAGGCACCTCAGACTGTATAAACAGCGTCGCCTTTTCTGGATCAAGGCCGATGGCCAAGTAAAGAGCGGCCAGGTTGCGGATGTTTTTTCTCAGCTTGAGGCGGTCCTGCGGAACTGTGATCGCATGCTGGTCAACGATGCAGAAATAGCAGTTGTAGTCATCCTGCAGCTCGACGAATTGTTTCATCGCTCCGATGTAGTTGCCAAGCGTAACGGAGCCGCTCGGCTGAATTCCGGAAAATATCGTTTTCATGTGAATCCCTCTTTTCGTTTCAAAATAAAAAGGCCCACTCTTCCCTAAAAAAAGGGACGAATGAACCGCGGTGCCACCCTGATTATTTCATTATGGACAAAATGAAATCACTTTAGACGTTGTTAACGAAGCCTTCTCCGTCTGAGCCTACTTGAAAACCGTTCGGTCAGCTGCTCCAAAGCCCATTCCACATTCGCCATTATCCGCTCCCAGCAACGCGGACTCTCTTTAAATGGGGAGAAATGTGTACTCTTCTTTTTCAAAGCATTTAATTCATAATTTTATTATATATAAATTTGAAATAAAAGTCACCAGTGTTAAATAAAGAATCTTATGAAAGCGATGAAAAACGTTTGCTTAATGGCCGGACGTTATTTATTGTGTGTGGAGATTGTTATATGTAAAAAACGATTCTGTCAGGATTAAGCAGCTTTTGATTTTAACGATGTTATGCTTTAAAACAGAGAAGTGTCTTAAGAACTTTGGCAGAAAAGCTGACAAACGCGAATTGTTTGAATAAAAAAATAATTGAAAATTAATATTGCAATAAATTATTCTATTAATTATAATGAATTTGTTCACTTCGGTGTTACAGGTTCTTTACATAATAAATATTCAGAAAAGACGAAACAGAAGAAAAAGTATGGCAAGTGGGCCTATTACTTTTTTATGATAAATCTGAATGTTAAGGAGTAAGGAACTAAAAAAATATCAACATAGGGGGGTTTCTCTTGAAGAAGCGTTTATCATTTATCAGTTTACTGCTTATGTTCACCCTCGTTTTGAGCGCTTGCGGTTTCAGCTCAAGCTCTGGAGACGGCGGCAAGAAAGACAGCAAAGGAAAAGATACATTGAATGTCAATATAAAAACTGAACCGTTTTCATTGAATCCGGGCCTTGCAAACGATTCGGTTTCTGGAAACGTGCTTCGCCAGACGTTCGAAGGGTTGACAACGATTGGCAAGGACGGAAAGCCGGTCAATGCGGCAGCAGAAAAGATCGAAGTCAGCAAAGACCAGAAAACATATACGTTTACAATCCGGAAAGATGCGAAATGGTCAAACGGAGATCCTGTAACAGCCGAGGACTTTGAGTATGCCTGGAAGTGGGCGCTTAACCCGAAAAACGAATCGCAATACTCCTACCAGCTTTACTACTTAAAAGGCGGTGAAGCGGCTAACACAGGCAAAGGAAAGATTGATGACGTCGGCGTTAAAGCGGTGAATGACAAGACGTTGAAAGTCGAGCTTGAAAAACCGACACCGTATTTCACGGAACTTACCGCGTTTTACACTTACATGCCGGTCAATAAAAAAGTCGCCGAGAAACATCCGAAGTGGTATACAAAAGCTGATGAAAATTATGTATCCAACGGACCTTTCAAAATGACGGAATGGAAGCACAGCGGGAACATCGTACTGGAGAAAAACGACCAGTACTGGGATAAAGATTCCGTAAAACTGAAAAAGATTAACATGGCGATGGTCAACGACCCTAACACAGGCCTGAACATGTATAAAAAAGGCGAGATTGACTTCGTAGGACAGCCTCTTGACGAGATTCCGACGGATGCGATCCCAAGCCTTAAAAAAGAAGGCTTAAACATTGATCCGTTCGCAGCGGTGTACATTTATAAATTCAACACAGAAGCAGCGCCGCTGAACAATGCCAATATCCGCAAAGCTCTGACATATGCGATCAACCGCGAAGCGATCGTCAAAAACATCACACAGGCTGAGCAGATTCCGGCGACCGGATTCGTACCTCCGGCAGTCACAGGATTTGAGTCAAACAAACCATACTACAAAGACCATGATGTTGCAAAAGCAAAAGAATATCTGAAAAAAGGCTTAAAAGAGCTGGGCCTTAAAAAGGCGTCAGATCTACCGAAAATCACGCTTTCTTACAACACGGATGAAGCCCATCAAAAAATCGCTCAAGCCGTTCAGGAAATGTGGAACAAGGATTTAGGCGTTAAAGTTGAATTGGGCAATGAAGAGTGGAACGTTTATATCGATAAGCTTCATACAGGCAACTATCAAATCGGCCGAATGGGCTGGATCGCCGACTTTAACGACGGCATGAACTTCCTTGAAACATACCGGGATAAAGAAGGCGGAAACAACGATACAAACTGGGAAAACGCCCAATATAAAGAGCTTCTCTCAAAAGCTTCAACCGAAACGGATGAGCAAAAGCGCATCGAGCTGATGAAACAAGCCGAAGGCATCCTGATGGATGAAATGCCGATCGCTCCGATCTACTTCTACACGATGCCTTACATGCACGATAAAAGCTTAAAAGGCTTTGTTTTGACAGGGACAGGAGAACTCTATTTCAAAACTGCGCATTTTGAATAAAACTGCATCAAAAAGTATATGGGGGCTCTAAAGGATTTTCCCCCATATACTTTTATTTATGATAAGAGTTTAATAGACTGAAAATTCGGAGGTGTGTAAACATGATTAAATTTTTAGGCCGTCGTCTCGTTTATATGCTGATTTCTCTATGGGTGATTGTCACTGCTACCTTCTTCCTGATGAGATCCATACCTGGCGGGCCATTTTCAGGCGAGAAGAAGCTTCCTCCTGCAATCGAAGCCAGCCTCAATTCATACTATGGTTTAGACCAGCCCCTCTTTAAACAATATCTCGACTATTTGGTGTCAGTGATGAAGTGGGATTTCGGGCCATCATTTAAATACAAAGGACAAACCGTGAACGAACTGATCAACTCCGGTTTTCCGATTTCTTTTACACTGGGAATGGAAGCGATTTGTCTCGCGCTTGCTTTCGGCGTGTTATTTGGCGTTATTGCAGCGCTGAAGCGGAATAAGTGGCAGGATTATACAGCGATGATTATCGCTGTCATCGGCATCTCTGTGCCGAACTTTATCATGGCCGCGCTTCTGCAGTATGTACTGGCGATGAAGCTTGGCGTGTTCCCTGTCGCACAATGGGAATCATGGGGCCACACCGTTCTGCCGGCGATCGCCGTATCTTCAATGCCGATGGCGTTTATCGCCCGGCTGACGCGTTCAAGCATGCTCGAAGTACTTAGCAGCGATTACATACGTACGGCGAAGGCGAAAGGTCTAAGCACTGCAGCCATTACCGTCAAGCATGCGATACGGAACGCGATCATGCCGGTTGTTACATATATGGGACCGATGGCAGCATCTATTTTGACCGGGACGTTTGTCGTTGAAAAAATCTTCGGCATACCGGGACTCGGCATGCACTTCGTCACAAGCATCACGAACCGCGATTATACGGTTATCATGGGCGTCACTGTGTTTTTCGGCGCGATCTTACTGCTTTGCGTCCTCATTGTTGATATTTTATACGGCTTAATCGATCCGCGCATCAAACTGTTTGGCGCTAAGAAAGGGGAGTAAAAGGATGCAGCAAATACCTAAAGACATGTTTGAACCTGCAGCTGTCGACCATAGCGAAGCGGAGAAAATCTCCAAGAAAAACCTTTCTTTTTGGACGGACGTGTTTTTGAGATTTAAAGAAAACAAGCTTGCGATGTGCGGCCTTATCGTTCTCATTCTCATCGCGCTGATGGCCATCTTTGCGCCGGTGTTTTCAAGCTTTCATTATGATGAAACGAATTTGACCAATGCGAACAAACCGCCGAGCGGAGAGCACTGGTTTGGCACCGATGACCTCGGCAGGGACGTGTTTGTCCGCACATGGGTCGGAGCCCGCATCTCGCTGACAATCGGTCTTGCCGCCGCGCTGATCGACGTTTTGATCGGCGTCATCTGGGGTGCGATTTCAGGCATCAGAGGCGGACGCACTGACGAAATCATGATGAGAATCGCGGACATCTTATGGGCGATTCCTTCCTTATTGATGACGATCCTTCTTCTCGTCGTCATGGGAAAAGGGTTAATCACGATGATCCTCGCAATGGTCATTACAGGATGGATCAATATGGCGAGAATCGTGCGCGGACAGGTGCTCCAGCTTAAAAATCAGGAATTCGTTCTCGCTTCAAGAACATTGGGTGCGAAAAACTCGCGCATCATCAGAAAACACCTGCTTCCAAACATTATGAGCCCGATTTTGGTGACGATGACATTGACCGTCCCTACTGCGATTTTCTATGAAGCGTTCTTAAGCTATCTTGGCCTCGGCGTCCCGCAGCCGCTGGCAAGCTGGGGGACGATGGCGACAGACGGCGTGCAGGGCCTGGAATATTATCCTTGGCGTTTGTTCTTCCCGGCTACATTTATCTGCCTGACCATGTTTGCATTCAACGTTATCGGCGACGGATTGCGCGACGCTTTAGATCCGAAGCTGCGTAAATAAAGGAGTGAGAAAGATGAAACACTTACTTGAGGTGAAAGATTTAGCCATTTCTTTTAAAACATACGCCGGAGAAGTCCAGGCCATCCGCGGTGTCAACTTTCACGTTGACAAAGGGGAGACGCTTGCGATCGTCGGGGAATCCGGATCTGGAAAAAGCGTCACTTCACAGGCGATCATGAAGCTGATACCGATGCCTCCGGGCTATTTTAAGAGCGGACAGATTTTATTTGACGGACAGGATTTGGTGCCGAAATCGGAAAAAGAGATGCAGTCGATCCGCGGCAAAGAGATCGGCATGATCTTTCAAGACCCGATGACATCGTTGAATCCGACGATGAAAGTCGGCCGCCAGATAACAGAGGTTTTGTTTAAACACGAGAATATTTCCAAGGAAGATGCGAATAAACGTGCGGTAGAACTGCTCAGCCTTGTCGGAATTCCGATGCCTGAACGCCGCGTAAATCAATATCCGCACGAATTCAGCGGGGGAATGAGGCAGCGGGTCGTCATCGCGATGGCGCTTGCCGCCAACCCGAAGCTGCTGATCGCGGACGAACCGACGACCGCCCTTGATGTGACCATTCAGGCGCAAATTTTGGAACTGATGAAAGAATTGCAGAAAAAGATCGAAACATCGATCATTTTTATCACCCACGATCTCGGCGTCGTCGCCAACGTGGCCGACCGGGTAGCCGTTATGTATGCCGGACAGATCGTCGAGATTGGAACGGTTGACGAAATTTTCTACAATCCGAAGCATCCTTATACATGGGGTCTTTTAGCTTCAATGCCGAGCCTTGACAATGACGGGGATGAAGAATTGATGGCGATACCGGGATCTCCGCCTGATCTGACGAATCCGCCGAAAGGCGACGCGTTTGCATTAAGAAGTCCGTATGCGATGAAAATCGATTTTGAACAGGAACCGCCGATGTTTAAAGTATCTGATACGCATTATGTGAAATCGTGGCTCCTGCATCCGGATGCGCCAAAGGTTGAACCGCCTGCGGCTGTTAAAAGCAAAATGCGGGAGTTTAAAAATCAATACGTAAAACCGGTTCAAGTGAAAGAAGGTGAATGATATGGCAGAAAAACTGCTCGAAATCAAGAACTTAAAACAGCACTTCTCAACGCCCAAAGGAACGGTAAAGGCTGTCGACGGAATCACGTTCGACATCTACAAAGGGGAAACGCTCGGCCTTGTCGGAGAATCCGGCTGCGGAAAGTCGACGACAGGACGGACGATCATCAGGTTATATGAAGCGACTTCGGGTGAGGTGCTGTTTAAAGGAAAGAATGTGCACGGCAAAAAATCCGCCAAAGATCTTCTCGAGTTCAACCGGAAAATGCAAATGATCTTTCAGGACCCGTATGCTTCATTAAATCCGCGGATGACGGTGGCCGATATCGTCGCCGAAGGGATCGACATTCACGGCTTGGCAAAAACGAAGCAGGAGCGCCTTGCAAGGGTTCACGAGCTTTTGAAGCTGGTCGGCTTGAATGAAGAGCACGCCAACCGCTATCCGCACGAATTTTCCGGCGGTCAGCGGCAGCGGATCGGCATCGCAAGAGCGCTTGCTGTTGAACCTGAATTCATCATTGCCGATGAGCCGATCTCCGCGCTTGACGTGTCCATCCAGGCTCAGGTCGTCAACTTGATGAAGGATCTGCAAAAGGAGAGAGGATTGACATATTTATTCATCGCCCACGATTTATCGATGGTGAAATACATCAGCGACCGGATCGGCGTCATGTATTTCGGAAAGCTGGTTGAACTTGCGGCAGCCGAGGAATTATACGAAAATCCGCTTCATCCTTATACACAGTCGCTGCTTTCTGCGATTCCTCTTCCGGACCCGGATTATGAGCGCACACGGGTGAGAAAAACGTATGATCCATCCGTTCACAAGCTGAAAGACGGTGAACAGATGGAGCTTCGCGAAGTGAAGCCTGGGCATTTTGTAATGTGTTCCGAGGAAGAATTTGCAGCGTATCAGTCCAAATAAAAGCTTACGAGACAGCCGCGCAGGCTGTCTTCTTTTTTGTAAAAAAAACTGAAACTTTCGGGCCGAACATCCGTCTTAGTATATGTAAGCGCAACATGCTGCTTTGCTCCAGGAGGTTTGTTTAATTTTATGAGAAAGCGGGTATATCTAAGGTGTGAATCATAAAAGAACAGCCATAAGGAGTAGATGAATGAACTGGTATGAGAAGCTCAGCGAGTATTTTACCGTTGAAGAAATGAAGTCGAAAGAGCATATGGAAGCATTATTAAAGGAACGAGACGACATATACCATAAAGAAGAAGGCAGGCATCACGTTTTGATGTATGCCGAGTTTGATTCCTTTATTTTCATTGACTATTTATTCGTTTCAAAGGATGCAAGGGGCCAGGGGCTCGGTTCAAAACTGATAGAGGCTCTTAAAAAGAAAAACAAACCGATCCTTCTTGAGGTCGAACCCGTTGATGAAGATGATGCTGATACGGCGAAGCGGCTCAAATTTTATCAAAAGGAAAACTTTAAACACGCTGAGTCAGTCGGCTACCGGCGCCGGTCTTTGGCTACCGGCAAAGTAAACAAAATGGAGATCCTCTACTGGTCTCCGAAATCAAACACAGAAGAAGAAGTATTTGAAGCCATGAAAAAAACGTACGAAAAGATCCATACATACAAAGACGAAAAATGGTATGGAGAATCGTTCGAACACGTTGATGATGTCCTAAAGATCATTGACGAGGAAAAGCAGAAAAACATTTTCGATGAATTAAACTAAATGAGAATGAAATCCGGCTAAAAAAAGAAATGTCGCAGGATTGTCAAAAAATTTCTATTGCACACTGTTCACACTTACTTTTTTATAGTATAATACTCTATAAAGATTACTTCTTTAGAGTTATTTCAATTTAAGAATAAGCTGATTTCATTCTACTTTCCAAGGAGTGAAGAATTATGGTTACATTATATACATCACCAAGCTGTACGTCTTGCAGAAAGGCGCGCGCATGGCTGGAAGAGCACGATATCCCGTTTCAAGAAAGAAATATTTTTTCAGAGCCGTTATCAATTGATGAAATAAAAGAAATTTTGCGGATGACGGAAGACGGAACAGACGAGATCATTTCAACCCGTTCCAAAGTATTCCAAAAGCTGAACGTCAACCTTGAAACGATGCCGCTTCAAGAGCTGTATCAGCTGATCAATGAACATCCCGGCCTCTTGCGCCGTCCGATTATCATCGACGAAAAACGCTTGCAAGTCGGATACAACGAAGATGAAATCCGTCGTTTCCTTCCGCGCAAAGTCCGTACGTTCCAATTAAGAGAAGCACAGCGTCTGGCAAACTAAGGCCGGCCTGAGTGAAATGAAAGAAGGCTGAATCATTCAGCCTTCTTTTTAATGCTTTTCAATCGTCTGTTCGTAATAAATGCTGGCCAAAATGACAAAAATAACCGCAAGGACTGGAAACAGCATTTCAAGCGTACTGTGTCTGGCCATAAAGGATGACAGTTCCTGCTCCCTGACGATCATTTCACCGCCGGTGTATGCAAGGAGCCCGCTCCCTGCGTAGATGAGAAGCGGAAATTTGGAAAGAGCGGCCTGGATGAGCCTGCTGCCCCAAATGATGACCGGCACCGAAACCGCCAGGCCGATGACGACGAGCGTCAGGCGGCCTTGTGATGCGCCTGCCACAGCAATCACATTGTCAAGCGACATGAATAAATCGGCGATCACAATAATCCGAATCGCCTTCCACAAGGATGTCCCGCCTTTGACATGCTGGGCTTCCTTTTTTTCGATCAGAAGCTGATATCCTAAATACAGAAGGAAGATTCCTCCGATAAATTGCAGGTAAGGAACCGCAAGAAGATAAACCGCCAGAGTGGTCAGCATGATCCTCATCAAAATGGCAATGCCCGTGCCGATGATGATTGCTTTTTGCCTTTGCCGGGGAGGCAAATTCCGGCTCGCCATTGCAATGACGACCGCATTGTCGCCGCCGAGAATAAGGTCGATTCCGATGATGACAACAAACGGCATCAGTAATTCTTGTTCCATCAACTGGCACCTCGCTTTTTGCACCTCGCGTCATTTACTGCTTGTACAGCTAATATATGAGGCTCATTCAAAATTATGTTAAGCCCGGCAGCAATGCGTTTTTATTTCTTTTGCATCTTTTTTATCATAAAATAGAAATGAAAGATTGATCCTGCATAAGGTTAAGAAGTGGACGTAATGGGTAAAGTGTAGTAAAGTACAATTAATTGGGAGCTTAGTTATCCCTTCAACATCTTACAAAGAAGGGAAGGTTGGCAAATGGAAATCGAAAGAATAAATGAACATACGGTTAAGTTTTATATTTCCTACGGTGATATAGAAGACCGGGGGTTTGACAGAGAAGAAATCTGGTACAATCGCGAACGCAGTGAAGAGCTGTTTTGGGAAATGATGGACGAAGTGCACGACGAAGAAGAATTTGCCGTTGAAGGCCCCCTTTGGATTCAAGTGCAGGCCCTTGACAAGGGATTGGAAATCATTGTGACGAAAGCTCAGCTTTCCAAAGACGGCCAAAAGCTTGAACTGCCGATTCCTGAAGATAAAAAGCATGACCCAGCAGAGGAAACGCTCGACGCATTGCTGGAAGATTTTCATAAAGAAGAACAAACCGAGGAGCAGAAACTTCAGTTTGTGTTAAGGTTTAACGATTTTGAGGATGTCATCTCATTATCAAAAGTGACCATCAGCGGCTGTCAAACGTCTTTATATACTCACGAAAACCGCTATTATTTATTCGTGGATTTCAACGAAATGCCTGATGAAGAGATTGAAAATCAGCTGAGCATTTTGCTTGAATACGCATCAGAATCAAAGATGACGATTCATATGCTGAAGGAGTACGGAACGCTGATTACAGCGGATCATGCTCTTGATACGATAAACAAATACTTTTCATAAAAAAAGCCGATTTCTTTTCGAAATCGGTTTTTTTGTGTTATAAAATCCTTTTTTCTCAAGAAGAAAAGGAGACGGTGCAAAATGCGTGGAATAGTTACGGTACAGAAAGGAGAGAGACAATGTGTTCAGCGCGATGATCGAAGGAGGTCATCTGATTTGTTTGGCAGATGGATACAAAGCTGATGAACTCAAACGAATAAGAAAGGAACATGTATTTTATTGCCCGGCCTGCCGCCAGCAGCTTGATCTCAAAGTCGGCGATATCAGGCTCCATCATTTTGCACATAAGCCGGATTCGGTGTGCCCTGTCCCCCATGAACCGGAAAGCCGTTATCATTTAAAAGGAAAACAGCTTCTTTACGAGTGGTTTAAGAAAGAGGGACTAAGCCCCGTTGTCGAACCGTATTTGAAACAGATCAGACAGAGGCCTGATTTGCTCGTGGACGGAGGGGAGCGCAAAATTGCCGTGGAGTTTCAGTGCGCCAATCTCAATAATACGGAGTATCGGCAACGATCGGCCGGTTTTCTGTCATTGGGCATTGACCCGTTTTGGATCATTGGCGGGAATCGGTTAAAGCGTTTATCAAACGGCTTTTTTCAGCTTTCCGGCTTCCATTGGCAGTTCAGCAAAGGAGATGTGATGCCCCCCAGGCTCGTATTTTTTTGCCCCGACCAAAAAGCCTTTCTCATCCTTGAGCATTTGATTCCGTTTTTGACAAATAAGACGTCTGCATCCATGCGGTTTCTTCCCCTGCAGCAAACAAAGCTGTACGGATTGATATCTTCAAAAAGTCGTTCTCCTCTTCAGTTTAATGGCTGGAAAAGGAACGTCCTCAGCTTTCGGACTATACCCCGGCGCTTTTTATCTAAAGAGTCAAAACAGATAGCTGCTCTGTTTTATGAAAGATTTCACATCCCACTTCCTCTTTTCCCGTCAGAAGTATTTCTCCCCGTATCTTCAGGCTATATTTTTGTCCAACCCGTTTATGTGTGGCAAGGCTACCTGTATTTGTTTTTCATGAAGCGCCCTTCCTTTCGCCTCCAATCAGCCGTCGCATATATGAATCAGCTGATCCGGAGCAATCGCCTGAAGCTGAGGTGGAATAAGCGTGAGAAAGCGGCGGACGCCGTCGGTGAATATGTCCGGTTATTGCATGAAAAAGGTTTTTTCATTAAAGAAAAAGACGTGTATTTTCCGCGCCGGCCGGCGCCTGCTGAGCAGCGGCTTGAGGAGCTGCTGAAGAGGGATGCCCGCTATTTTTCCGAATGATCATCAAGCCTTTCGTTCAATCTAAAGAAAGGAAGGTGGTGGCCGGTCTGTTTCGGATCAAAAGATTTGCATTTTGTTTTTTGTTTGCGGCATCCAGCACGTTTTTTTTCGCAAATGATTTGACAAAAGGCGGTGAAAAAACAGAAGATAAACACAACACAAGTTTATTGTACACCAATGGACTTGAAGCAAAGAAAGCGAGGGGATTTACAGTGGCTGAAGAAAATCAAACGAAAAAACTGCCTGCAAGAGATGAGGTGAAGCAAGAAGACACGTGGAGACTTGAGGATATCTTTTCATCCGATGAAGCTTGGAACAAGGAATTTCAAGCGGTCAAAGAGCTGCTGCCTAAGCTTTCCGAATTCAAGGGAAAGCTCGGTCATTCCGCCGACGATCTATATGAAGCATTGACATATCAGGACAAAGTCATGGAAAGGCTCGGCAAGCTGTATACTTACGCCCATATGCGCTATGATCAGGACACCGGCAATTCGTTTTATCAAGGGTTAAATGACAAAGCGTCCAACCTTTATACACAGGCTGCCAGTGCGACGGCCTACATGGTGCCGGAAATTTTATCGATACAGGAGGATAAGCTCCAGCAGTTCCTTTTGGAAAAAGAGGAACTGAAGCTCTACTCGCACGCGCTTGAAGAAATCAACAAAGAACGGCCTCATGTGCTGAGCGAAGAGGAAGAAGGGCTGCTTGCCGAGGCATCGGATGTTCTGTCATCGCCGTCCACTACATTTGGCATGCTCAATAACGCCGATATGGAATTTCCGGAAATTACCGATGAAGACGGAGAAAAGCGCCAGCTGACTCACGGGAACTACATCACCTTTTTGGAAAGCGAGAACCGCGACGTCCGCCGTGAAGCTTTCAAGGCGGTATATGATACGTACGGCCGTTTTAAAAACACCCTTGCATCGACCCTCAGCGGCGCTGTCAAAAAAGATAATTTTTATGCGAAGGTAAAGCACTATAAATCGGCGAGAGAAGCTGCGCTGTCGCGCAACAGCATTCCGGAAGAGGTTTATGATAATCTCGTCGAAACGATTAATAAATACTTGCCGCTTCTTCACCGCTATGTGGAGCTCAGAAAACAAGTGCTCGAACTGGATGAAGTTCACATGTATGACCTGTACACGCCGCTTGTAAAAGATGCCGGCATGAAAGTGACGTATGAACAAGCGAAAGATTACATGCTGAAAGGGCTCGCTCCTTTAGGGGAGGAATACTCGTCCATCCTGAAGGAAGGCTTGAACAACCGCTGGGTCGATGTTTACGAAAACAAAGGAAAGCGGAGCGGGGCTTACTCATCAGGAACATACGGAACAAATCCGTACATTTTGATGAACTGGCAGGACAACGTCAACAACCTGTTTACGCTTGTCCATGAATTCGGCCATTCCGTCCACAGTTATTATACGAGAAAGCATCAGCCGTATCCGTACGGAAACTACAGCATTTTCGTCGCTGAAGTCGCATCAACGACAAATGAAGCCCTTTTAGGGGACTACCTGCTGAACACAGTCGACGACGAAAAGCAGCGGCTGTATATTTTAAACCACATGCTTGAAGGCTTTAAAGGAACAGTTTTCAGACAGACGATGTTCGCCGAATTCGAACATGCGATTCATGTCAAAGCCCAGGAAGGCGAACCGCTGACTCCTGAGCTGCTGACAAGCATCTATTACGATTTGAACAAAAAGTACTTCGGAGAAAACATTGAAATCGATAAAGAAATCGGTCTTGAATGGGCAAGGATTCCTCATTTCTACTACAATTATTACGTATATCAATACGCGACAGGCTACAGCGCCGCACAGGCCCTGAGCCAGCAGATTTTAAAAGAAGGGAAGCCGGCTGTTGACCGCTATATCGAATTCTTAAAAGCCGGAAGCTCCGATTATCCGATTGAAGTACTGAAAAAAGCGGGTGTCGACATGACATCCTCAGAACCGATTGAAGCTGCATGCAAGAAGTTTGAAGAGCAGCTGAATGAAATGGAAGAGCTTCTCTTGAAATAACGAATAACTTTAGGGCTGCCGCCAAAACCGGCGGCCTTTTTCCAACAGGCGTCTAAAACCCTTTAAACGTTTTGCGGTGATTGAAGCGGCTGATCGTGTAAAGGATCGATATGAACAGCAGGGGAGACGTAATGTAGAGAGGGAGCATCTGCATCAAGCCTAAAATATTCAATAAGAAAAAAATAAAAATCAGTATTACCCCTATCACGATATGGAGCATAAAACCCCTCCTATAGACTGATAAATTTTTGAGAAGCAGAAAAACGCAAAAAGCAGTTCGAAACATCGTGAAAACCCGCGTTCTGACGCCATTTTTTCACATATGGACGGTCCTGTTTTCATCATATGTAGGACATCTACTTTTTATGTTTTGTGACAAATATGTGAAAAGTAATAAAATCAGTTGTCAAAAGTCGACATGATTTGATATTATAAAGATGTGAAATTGATCACAAACAAACATTTACCCCTTTGTTTGACCGTGAAAAATTTCTCCCATCCCCTTTGTTGTCGTTAAGACATAATAGAAACCGCGCTTATCCCGGCGCGGTTTCTTAATGCCTTTCGAAAGAACGTATGTTTGTGTTTTGGCCATAAAATAAACACGGGCAAGCCCGTGCTATTTTTATCATTTACAGAGCGGTCCGGCCCCGGCGTCTTCGTTTACAAAACGCCAAAACATGCCGTGCTTTGCCTCAACCCTTTTGACCTTTCCGGCAAAAGCGAGTTTTTTCATTTCGCGTTCCACTTGTTCGAGCGTCCAATCGTAAACCACGGCGATTTCTTTGTCGGCGACAAATTGAAAATATTCGACAAATATTTCAAGCGGCGGGGTTTGCGATGGCTTCGGCTCATCTCCAAGCATTTCGAAAAGTACTTCTTCGTAAATGTCATATGAATAATGTCCGGTTACTTTCAAGCCTTCTCCTTCGCGAACGCTGTTGAAAAAGGTGAGCGTCGGAACCGACGTGACTTCCATTTCGGCGGCGATTTTCATGTCGCATTGCAAGGCTTTCACCGCGCTTTGGGAATGAAGATCTTTTTTAAATTCCTCTGCATCGAGCTGCGTGCTTTCGGCGATATTGAACAGCACCTCTTCATCGGTAATATCCTGTTTGCTGAGGAATAGGCGCTCCTGCATGCTTCTTAAAAACTGCAATCCGGCTTTTCTTCCCTGAAGCTCCGCCGCTTTCAGCGCCAATGACGCCAGATATGGAGCGGAGAGGGGGTTTTCAAGCCAGAGGGTCCCGTCACAGGACATGCCCGACTTGCTTGCGATCTTTTCCCATGCTTCTGCGAGAAGGTGCTTTTTGCGTTTCTGAACATTTAACGCCGTAATGCTGCATACGGCGATGCTGCGCAATGTAAAAAAACGTCCGTAGCGGATTTTTAATTTTTTGATAGCAGGCTCCAGAGCCCAGCATTCCGGGGATAAAGGATCGACAAACATATAGATTTCCATCGGCTTTTGCGGATGTCCATGGCAATGGGAGAAAAATTGGTCACGTTGATTAAGTGTCAATGCGAACCATCCTCCATTTTAGGCTGGTTTACCATATGCCTGGCTGTCAACGTCAATCTCTCGAAAAGAAAGTCCCTGATATCGCCCTGCAAACCGACATGATCCATTGCCTCTTTCATACACGACAGCCAGGCATCCGCCCGTTCCGGAGTGATCGGAAACGGAAGGTGCCGTGCTCTCAGCATCGGATGTCCGTGCTCTTCCGTATAAAGCGGCGGGCCGCCCAAATATTGCGTTAAAAATTGTTTTTGTTTTCTCGCCGTTTCCGTTAAATCGTCCGGAAATATGGGGTGTAACAGCGGATGCCGTCTCACGCGCTCATAAAAAGTATCAACAAGTTGCGATAGAAGTTCTTCTCCAATCGCTTCATAAGGTGCGTTAAACGATTGTCCCATGTTGACTACTCCTTCTAATATGGCTAATAGGAAAAAAAGACGGTTCCTATTGCAAAAAAATATTTATGTTGTTCATCATTTATTATTTCACGATTGTATATACTTATTTTAGCAACCCTCAGCTCATTCTACAAACAAACCGACTCAGAGCGCATGAGGGAATCACTGTTTTTGTACCAAATATCATATCATAACCGCTTGTTAAATGTGTATTATTTAAACGGGGAGGATAAATTTGAAAGTTTTAAGAAGCTATAAAAAACCGGAAAGGAATCCTTTCCGGCTTATGCGTAGTAATTTGCAGTGATGTTTTTTACATAATTTTGCGTTTCTTTGAATGGAGGAATGCCGCCGTACTTTTGGACGTTTCCGGGACCGGCGTTGTACGCCGCCAGTGCGAGAGAAACGTTTCCGCTGTAGCGGTCAAGCATTTGCTTTAAATATTTTGTTCCGGCTTCAACATTTTGTGCGGGATCCAAGGCGTTTGTAACCCCGAGCGATTTTGCGGTTGAAGGCATGAGCTGCATCAAGCCCATGGCGCCGGCCGGACTGACGGCCTTCTGCTGATAGCCGGATTCCTGTTTAATGACCGAGTGAATCAGCTTTTCATCTACGCCGTATTTTTCAGCGGCTTTTTTGATGATGTCATCGATATTTTTGTTCTGTCCGCCGAAAGACACCGAACTGGTGCTTGCTGATGGCGATGGGTCGCTTACTGTTTTGTCCGAGGTCAAAGCCTGGGAAGTCCCGATTTGAGCCGAAGGAATCGATTCCGCATGTACGGCCGGAACCGTTCCTGTCCCTGTCTGCAAAGTTCCGGCATTTGTTAAGTATTGATTTAAAATCGAACTGAAATCAAAGCCCGTATCTTCTGAACCGCTGTCAGACGCTTGATAAAACGACCGTAATGCCTGAAGTTCCAAAAGGGCGGTCAAATTGTTGATGTTCATTATGTTCCCACCTTAATTATTTTTCACTTTTTGCTCATAAAAACGGACGATTTTGTTTTTCGTATCGCGTTTCGGGATGCCGAATGTTTTCAAAAGTTTTGCGAAATCAAGCTTTCCCTGTTCATAGTCTGCGACTTCGAATTCAATTTCGTAGTCCTCTACTTGTAAGTATCGGCTGTGATCTAAAACAATTAAGCCCTCAGGCAGTTTTTTTTCTGCTCGGTCTGTCGTAAGCGTCCCGAAATACCCGAGATCTCCCGGTTCGATGCCGAGATCTTGCAGACGGTCGAATACGTGCCCTTTCGGAATGTGAAAATGCTCAAAGTCCGGTTTTGACGGCAGTGTCTGGTGGGTTTCCGTCAATCCAACAGGCGCCGGCTCTTTCAGCGTTAACACGTGCCGGCCCTGCTTTTCGCGAATTCTTAAAGCAGCTCCCTTTTCTTTCAGCGAAAAGGCCGCTGTATCGTAATAATGATTATGCTGCGCGACAAATTGATCCTGAGTGAATTGATAATATGATTTTAATTGCTCGAATTCTTCTTTTGTCAGCATGTTTTTAAATTCTATTTCAAGTTCCTGGCTCATCTTTTCGTTTTCATCCTCTCAGCCGCTAAAAAATCATTTTTCTTATTATCTCTTGGGCATGAACGTTTATCAATATCGAACTTGATATGATAAAATAAATCTGTACTTTTATCGCAAAGGAGAACATTATGCAGAACAGAATTGAGATAACAGAAGCAGATCTCTTGGATGACCGGCTCGTATTGACCAGCGGAATCAAGGATGAAGAGAAGCGGAAACCGACCGGACGCATGCTTGCGGACTCTGATCATTTTGCATTTGTATACATACTGGAACAAGGCGATTCTTTTCAATACGCCATTTTAAATGAAAGCATATGGCCCGATATGAAATCGGCCCTTGATCGACATATTCCCGTGTTTTTGAATATCGGAAAGGAAGAGCTGGAGCTTGAGGGGTTCCATGCAGAGCTACAGTATCTGATCGATAATATTAAAGATAATGCAAATTATGGCGAAGAAATGGAAGAGAGAGTGAAACGGGCATTCCTCTAGAAAAAAGGCGATGAAATTGGGGGAAGGTTTATGGATGAAAAACAATGGGAGCGTTTTTTAGCACCGTACAGGCAGGCTGTTGAAGAGCTGAAAGTAAAGCTGAAAGGGATCAGGGCGCTTTACGAATACGAAGAAGAGCATTCGCCCATAGAGTTTGTGACGGGAAGGGTGAAGCCTGTTCCGAGTATTTTGGAAAAGGCGAAACGGAAAAACATCCCGCTCGATGATATCGAAAGCATGCAGGATATTGCGGGACTCAGGATTATGTGTCAATTCTTTGAGGATATCCACATCGTCAAACAGATGCTTCTGGCGAGAAAGGATTTCACGGTCGTGGATACGCGCGATTATATTGCGGAACATAAAGAGAGCGGCTACCGTTCCTACCATCTTGTGATTTTATATCCTCTGCAGACGATAAACGGAGAAAAGCAGATTTTGGTTGAAATTCAAATCAGAACGCTGGCCATGAATTTTTGGGCTACGATTGAGCATTCTTTAAATTATAAATACAGCGGCAACATCCCGGAAAAAGTGAAATTAAGGCTCCAAAGGGCATCTGAGGCGGCTTCAAGGCTCGATGAAGAAATGTCTGAGATCAGGGGTGAAATCCGGGAAGCCCAGGCGGCTTTCTCGCGAAAGAAAAAGGACGAGGATGACGGCTAGGGGAAAGGAGAAAAAAGATGAAATTTGCGGTATCGTCAAAAGGAAATCCGGTCTCTGATACATTGAAAAGCAGAATTCAAACGTACCTGCTCGACTTCGGCCTTGAGTGCGACGAAGAAGAGCCCGATATCGTCATTTCCGTCGGAGGGGACGGAACGCTTTTATACGCGTTTCACAAGTACAGCAGCCGCCTCGATAAAACGGCATTTGTCGGGGTTCATACCGGCCACCTCGGCTTTTATGCAGACTGGGTTCCGGACGAGATTGAAAAACTGGTGATCGCGATTGCGAAAACGCCGTTTCAGATTGTCGAATATCCGATCCTGGAAGTGATCGTCCGCTATAATAACGGTGGAAAGGAAGCAAGGTACCTGGGGCTTAATGAGTGTACGATTAAAAGCATCGAGGGTACGCTCGTCACAGACGTCGAGATAAAAGGGGAGCTGTTTGAAACGTTTCGCGGCGACGGGCTCTGCCTGTCGACGCCTTCAGGCAGCACGGCGTACAACAAGGCGCTCGGCGGGGCGATCATCCACCCGTCGATCAGGGCGATCCAGCTCGCTGAAATGGCGTCTATCAACAACCGCGTGTTTCGGACGGTCGGCTCGCCGCTCATTTTGCCTGAGCATCATACATGCGTGATCAAACCACTTAACGATGTGACCTTCCAGGTTGCGGTTGATCACTTAACATTGCTGCATAAAGATGTCAAATCGATTCAATGCCGCGTCGCGAGCGAGAATGTCAGGTTTGCGAGATTCCGTCCGTTTCCGTTTTGGAAAAGGGTGCAGGAATCCTTTATCGGCAAGGGAGAATAGGAAGGTTTGCCGTGAGCGATTTTTCTTTGAGACAAACGATAACAGCAAAAGAAGACGGTATGCTGTTGAAAGAGTATGTACAGCGCATGGGCATTTCAAAGAGGATGCTTGCAGATATCAAATTCGGTGGCGGGGATCTTCTCATTAATGGGGAGCATGTCACGGTCAGGCATGTCCTTCAGGAAGGGGACAAGCTCGCAATTTTGTTTCCGCCGGAGAAGGTTAGCGAATCTCTGCGGCCGGAAGCGATCCCGCTTGACATCTTGTTTGAAGACGACCATGTCCTCGTGCTTAATAAACAGCCTTACCTGTCGTCGATTCCTTCGCGGGAACATCCGACGGGAAGCCTTGCGAACGGGCTCATTTATTATTATCAGCAGACGGGCTGTGAAGCAACCGTTCATCTTGTGAGCAGGCTGGATCGTGACACATCAGGGGTCATGCTCGTCGCCAAGCATCGTTTTGCACATTCCCTTTTGTCACATTTGCAAAAAGAGGGACATGTCAAACGGCAGTACCGCGCCGTCGTTCACGGCGAAATCAGGGAAGACCGCGGAACGGTCGACGCCCCGATCGGCAGAAAAGCGACAAGCATTATTGAGCGGGCTGTCGTCCCGGATGGCCAAACAGCGGTCACCCACTTTAAGGTGAACATGCGAATCGGACAGATAACAGACGTTTCGCTGAGCCTTGAAACGGGAAGGACCCATCAAATCCGCGTTCACATGAGCCATATCGGACACCCGCTGTGCGGTGACACGCTTTACGGGGGCACGCGCGATCTCATCAATCGGCAGGCGCTTCACAGCGAGAGGCTGGCGTTTATTCATCCGCTGACAAGGGAGGAGCTGGCGTTTTACGCGCCGCTTCCGTACGATATCCGGAAATTATTGGAGAGCTGAAAAACAGCTCTTTTTTTATGGCTCTATGCGAAATCTCGTTTCATCGAAAGGCATTGAGGAAGGGACCGATTCTGTTGTGAGTTCCGGAAACCTGAAGGCGGTCAGCCGATTGCCGAACACGCATCCCGTATCAATGTTAATTGTATGGTGAACCATCCGCGGAGCCCTGACAGGAGTGTGGCCGTACACGACCCATGCCTCGCCCTGGTAATGAGCGGCCCAGTCCCGCCTGACGGGCCTTCCGTCAGGCAGCGTCTCTCCCGTAATATCCCCGTACAAAACAAACTGTTTTACCTTACCAACGGGCTTCTTTCCGATATATTCGGCTTTTATCCCGGCATGGGCGACGACGAGCTCGCCGTTATGCAGGATCTCATAAAGCGGAGCGCGTTCATACAGGTGCATAAACAGATCTCTGATATGGTCTTGTTTTTGCGGTGGGAGCCGTCTGTATTCGGCGGCTGTCGTTTCAAGGCCGTGCATGAGCTTGACCGGGTTTCCTTTGAAAAAGCGGTAGAGTTTGTTGCAATGATTGCCCGGGACATAGCGGGCTGCGCATTTTTCAACGGCATTCGCCACGAATTCAACGACGGCGAGCGATTTCGGCCCCCGGTCTGTCAAGTCTCCGAGAAAGACAGGGGTTCTCTTTTCAGGGTGAGCGGGCAGCCCTGTATCAAGGGAATAGCCGAGCTTTTCAAGCAATGCGGTCATTTCATCATAACATCCGTGAATATCTCCGATCACATCGTATTTCATGTCTTTCATCTCCTAAACGTTAACTAACAGCGATTATATTTATGATAACCTTCACCGGCTTTGTTTATTGGATATCATACCTTGTTTATGTTCTATTTTCACCTTCAAACATTTCCTGCGGAGAAAATCAGGCATATCACTTTTATTTCTCGGCGAGCATTGTTAAAATCGACTTTTACACTTGGGAGAAAAGGACGATCATCTGAACTTTTCTTTCGTTGAATTGTAATTATGGTCCTTTTTGACTGTGGAAGGGGACACTATATACTAAGGAAACCGGTTTTTAGGAGGTAACATCTATGGAGCATACATCTGTTTCATCTTTAGTTGTCGTACTCATTGTCGCATTTTTAACCCCCATCCTGCTGAACCGCTTAAGGCTTGTCATACCTGTCGTTGTGGCGGAAATCATCATGGGTCTTGTTATCGGAAAAAGCGGTTTTAACCTTGTCGAAGTGCATGATGCGTGGCTTGAGACGCTATCGATGCTCGGGTTTATCTTTTTAATGTTTTTGAGCGGACTGGAGATCGATTTTTCCGCGTTTGAAAGAGGAAAGAAAAAGCAGCTGCTCCCAAACGGAAAAGCTGCGCCAAACACGTTTAAAACGGCTGCCATTATATTTATCGCGATTTTCATTTTGTCGCTCGGGCTTTCTTACAGCTTTGTCCTGGCCGGGTTCATCGACAACGCCTTTTTAATGACGCTGATCATTTCGACGATTTCACTCGGTGTGGTCGTTCCGACGCTGAAAGAAGAGCGCCTGATGAAGACGAACATCGGACAGATTATTTTGCTTGTGGCGGTGATCGCCGACCTTGTGACGATGATTTTGCTCGCTGTCTTCGCCTCGATTTATGGAGACGAAAGCAGCAATATGTGGCTGTTGATCATCTTGTTTGCCGCAGGCGTCGTCCTTTATCTCTTCGGAAGGGTGTTTAAAAACCGCTCTTATATTGAAGTGATGTCAAAAGGAACGATTCAAATCGGCACAAGGGCGATTTTTACCCTGATCATCGTGCTTGTCGCGCTTTCGGAATCGCTCGGCGCGGAAAACATACTCGGCGCATTTTTAGCCGGGGTTCTCGTGTCACTGCTTTCTCCGAATAAAGAACTGGTCCAGCAGCTTGATTCTTTCGGCTATGGATTTTTGATTCCGATCTTTTTTGTGATGACGGGAGTCAAGCTTGACATATGGTCCTTGCTTGAAGACCCGAAAATTTTAATGATGATCCCGCTGCTGTTTGTGGCGCTTTTAATCAGCAAGATCGTTCCTGCGCTGATGTTGAAAAAGTGGTATGGTGTGAAAACGGTGCTGGCTTCAGGGCTTTTATTGACGTCGACATTGTCGCTCGTCATTGCCGCCACAACCATCGGCGAACGGATCGGTGTCATCGACGCGAAAATGTCCGGTGTGCTCATTCTTGTCGCTGTCATCACGTGCATTATTACGCCGACGGGTTTCAAAAAGCTAATGCCGAAAGCACAGATTGAAACGGAGCAAAAAACGATCACCTTTATCGGCGCCAATCAAATGACACTGCCGGTTACTCTTGAGCTGTCTTCTGAGGAATATCACGTCAGAGTTCTGCATGTCCATCAGGAAAAGAAAGAAGAAAACCTGTCAGAGCCGGTTTTTGACGTGGAAGTGCTGCCAGATTATGAATTCGGGACACTCGAATCATTCGGCGTTTTTGAGACAGATATTCTTGTCGTAGCGACCGGGAATGAAGAGCGGAATACCGGAATTGCCCTATTTGCAAAAGATAAACAAGTCGATAGGATTATCGCAAGCGCAGATTCGCCGCAAGCGGAAGCCAAATTGAAAGAAAACGGCATCGATACGATTTCCGTCCTGCTGTCGACGAAAACGCTGCTTCGCGCGCTGATCGAGGCTCCGGGCGTCATGAAGCTTTTGACGAATCAGGATGCATCATTATACGAAATCAACATGAGCAACGAGCGCTATGACGGCGTGCTGTTAAGGGAATTTCCGTTTATGGGGGACGTGATCTTTGTGAGGATTTTCAGAGGTGTCGACAGCCTTGTGCCTCACGGCGATACAAGGCTGCAACTGGGCGACAGGCTGATCGCCACCGGCTCGCGCGAATATATCGCCGAGTTGAAAAAAACGCTGGAAGACTGATGCTTGACCATTTTTAATTTCGTGTTAAGATAAAAATATAACTGAATGAATGAAATGTTTTCCACTAGGGGAGTCCTTCATAAGGGCTGAGATAAAAGTGTGACTTTTAGACCCTCATAACCTGAACAGGTTCAGACCTGCGTAGGGAAGTGGCAAGGTATTTGACTATGTATGGTATTATGCAAATTCCAAACCACTTTTCCTGCGGGGAAAGTGGTTTTTTTCATTTTCTAACATTAAAGGAGGGCTACTTAGATGAAGTTTTCGGAAGAGTGCCGGAAGAGCGCTGCAGAATGGTGGGAGGGCAGTTTTGTACACCCGTTTATCAAAGGAATCGGTGACGGGTCTTTGCCGATCGACTGCTTTACATATTATGTGCTGCAAGACTCCTACTATTTGAGCCATTTTGCCAAGGTTCAGTCCTTTGCCGCGGCATATGCGGCAGATTTATACACGACGAGCTGGATGGCGGATCATGCAAAGGGAACGTATGAAGCAGAGCTGGCTCTGCATAGGAAGTTTTCCGAGCTGCTCGGTATTACCGAGGAAGAAAAAAGAGCGTTCAAGCCGTCACCGACCGCGTATGCCTATACGTCCCACATGTACCGCTCTGTTATGAGCGGCAATTTTGCAGAAATTCTTGCCGCTTTGCTCCCTTGTTACTGGCTTTACTACGAGGTCGGGGAAACGTTGAAAGCGTGCAAGCCTGAGAACGGCATTTATCAGGAATGGATTGCGACATATGGAGGAGACTGGTTTAAAGAACTCGTGACCGAACAGGTCGACCGTTTTGACGGGCTGGCCGAAAAAAGTACCGCTGAAGTCAGAGCGAAAATGAAAGAAAACTTCGTCATTTCCAGCTTCTACGAATATCAATTTTGGAATATGGCGCACAAGAAAGAAAGCTGGTCCGAGGAGCGGGGTGAACAGCTTGAAGCTTCACGCGATCACCGATGACCGGCACTCCGTTGACGAGCTGGCCGCCAAAATCGTATCCATCAAGGATACAGCGGATTTTATCCATATCAGGGAGAGGTCAAAAACGGTATGCGAGATTTCCGAATTAATCGAACGCCTGCTGGCAGCTGGCGTTGACAAGCGGAAGCTCATCATCAACGACAGGGTGGATGTCGCCTTGTTCCACAATATACATCGCGTTCAGCTGCCTTCCCACGGCTTTTCCGTCAAATGTGTAAGACACCGTTTTCCGCATTTGAAAATCGGAAAGTCTGTCCACTCTGCTGAAGAAGCGGTTCAGGCTGCAAAAGAAGGAGCGGATTACGTGCTGTTCGGCCACATTTTTGAAACCGACAGCAAAAAAGGGCTGACAGGAAGGGGGACGGAAAGCCTGTGGAATGTGAAACAGGCTGTCGATATTCCCGTTATTGCCATCGGAGGGATTACCGAAAAGCGGCTGCCTGAGGTAAAGCTGTCCGCGCCTGACGGCATCGCGGTGATGTCGGGGATTTTTTCTGAAGACAGGTCTGCCGAAGCTTGCGAACGGCTTCTGCGCCTGGTGAAAGGAGATCTGTATGAAAAAGCGCTATGAAACGATCGTGATCGGCGGAGGCATCATCGGTGTCTCGATTGCCTATCATCTTGCAAAAGCGGGAAAACAAACGGCGGTTTTTGAAAGCGGCGAGGTCGGGAAAAAAGCGAGCCGTGCGGCCGCCGGTATGCTCGGCGCTCATGCCGAATGCGATAAACCGGGAACATTTTTCGAATTTGCGAGGGCAAGCCAGACTGCATATAAGCGGCTGACCGCTGAACTAAAAAGCGTAAGCGGCATTGATATCAGGCGGCATGACGGCGGTATTTTAAAACTCGCATTTACCGAAAGCGACCGGGCGCGCCTTATGGAAATGGCCGCGCTCGATTCTGCCGAATGGCTGACGCCTCAAGAGGTGTATGAAAAAGAGCCGCATGCAGCAAAGGGGATACTCGGTGCGAATTTTATCCGGGATGACGTTCATGTCGAACCGATCTCTGTTTGCAGAGCTTTTGCCAAAGGAGCAAAACTGTTCGGCGCAGACATCTTTGAGTATGCGCCTGTTTTCTCAATAGAAGCGGCGGCAGGAGGCGGCGTCCGGATTCAGACGGCTTCAGGCGCCGCAGAAGCGGATCATGCCGTGATCGCGAGCGGTGTCTGGAGCGGCGTTTTCTTTCAACAGCTCGGTTTAAACAAGCGATTTTATCCGGTGAAAGGGGAGTGTCTGTCCGTGTGGAATGACAGCATTCCTTTAACGAGAACGCTGTATCACGATCATTGCTATATTGTTCCGCGCCACAGCGGAAAGCTTGTCATCGGCGCGACGATGAAAGCCGGAGACTGGAATGAGCAGCCTGATACGGACGGCATCGAAGCGGTCATGAAAAAGGCGAAAACGATGCTTCCGAGAATCGGCGGGTTGAAAATCGACAGATGCTGGGCCGGATTAAGACCGGAAACAGAGGACGGCAATCCGTATATCGGCAGACATCCTGAAAACGACAGCATCTTGTTTGCGGCCGGCCATTTCAGAAACGGCATTCTTCTCGCGCCGGCGACGGGGGAGATGATCACAGATATGATTCTTAGCCGGCCGGTCGAGCCCGCCTGGGAGGAAGCGTTTAAGGTTGACCGGAAGGAGGCTGTTCACAAATGATGATTCAGCTGAACGGACGAAAGATAGACTGGAAGAATGACGGAGGAACGATCTATGACCTGCTTGCATCCTATCAGCTGGAAAACCGAGTTGTCATCGTTGAAAGAAACAGAGAGATTATCGGAAAAGAGAATTATCAAGAAGTGAAACTTGAAGAAAACGATGTTATCGAAATCGTTCATTTTGTCGGAGGGGGATAAAACATGTTAAAAATCGCTGATCAGCAGTTTTCATCAAGACTATTACTCGGAACCGGGAAGTATCCGTCATTCGAGATTCAAAAAGAGGCGGTGCGCGTATCAGAGTCGGAGATTCTGACCTTTGCCGTCAGACGGATGAATATTTTTGAAGAATCCCAGCCCAATTTTCTCGAACAGCTTGATCTGAGCCGGTATACGCTTTTGCCGAATACAGCAGGGGCAAAAACGGCGGAGGAAGCGGTGCGCATCGCAAAGCTTGCCAAAGCGTCCGGCCTTTGCGACATGATTAAAGTCGAAGTGATCGGCTGTGACCGCTCGCTTCTGCCTGATCCTGTCGAAACATTAAAAGCATCCGAAGCCCTGCTTGAGGAAGGCTTTATCGTCCTTCCGTATACATCGGATGACGTCGTGCTGGCGAAAAAACTTCAAGAGCTCGGCGTTCATGCGATTATGCCGGGCGCCTCGCCGATCGGCTCAGGACAGGGGATTATCAATCCTCTCAATCTTTCATTTATCATCGAACAGGCTGAAGTTCCGGTGATCGTCGACGCCGGAATCGGTTCTCCCAAAGACGCGGCATATGCAATGGAGCTTGGGGCTGACGGCGTTTTGCTGAACACGGCCGTAGCCGGCGCAAAGGATCCGGTCAAAATGGCGCTCGCCATGAAACTTGCCGTCGAATCAGGAAGGCTCGGATATCTCGCGGGAAGAATTCCTGAAAAAGACTATGGCATCGCTTCCAGCCCTGAAGAAGGGATGCTGACGACTTGAACGGCAGATATTCAAGACAGGAGCTGTTTTCGCCGATCGGTCCAGGCGGCCAGAAAAAGATAGAACGCGCGCATGTGCTGATCATCGGAGCCGGGGCTCTCGGATCGGCGAGCGCTGAAATGCTTGTAAGAGCGGGAGTCGGTTCGCTTACGATCGTTGACAGGGATTATGTCGAATGGAGCAATCTCCAGCGTCAGCAGCTATACACGGAACAAGATGCGAAAGACAAGATGCCGAAGGCGGCGGCTGCCGAAAACAGGCTCCGCCTGATCAACGGCTCTGTCCGGGTTAACGGCATCGTCACCGATGTCACGGCGGAAAAAGCGCTCAGCCTTGCAGAAGGCGCATCCTTGATCATTGATGCCACAGATAACTTTGAGACCCGTCTCGTTGTAAACGATGCGGCTGTCAAATCGGGGATCCCTTTTCTGTATGGGGCGTGTGTAGCAAGCTACGGAATTACCTATACAGTCATTCCTGGTAAAACGCCGTGTCTTCATTGTCTTTTGGGACATCTGCCGGCGAACACGATGACGTGCGACACATCCGGTGTCATCAGCCCGGTCGTTCAGCAGGTTACCGCTTATCAAGTGACAGATGCCCTTAAGCTGCTGACGGGGCATGAAACCTCCGGTACGCTCCGCTCATTTGATATATGGACAAATGAAAGGTCCGAGGTTCGCGCGGACGCTCTTAAAGATCAAGCATGCCCGACGTGCGGCACCCGTGAATTTCCGTTTCTTTCACCGGAAAACGAAACAAAAGCGGCCGTTCTGTGCGGGCGGCAAACGGTCCAAATCAGACCTGCCGGCAAACAGCCGCCAATACTTGAGGAGCTGGCCGTCCGCTTCAAAGAAGCGGGCTTGGATGTGACAGGGAATCCGCACTTGGTGTCATGCAAATCCGAAGACTTCAGATTTGTCATTTTTCGGGATGGCCGGGCTTTCATTCATGGGACAAATGACGTAAAACGGGCAAAAACGATATACCACAGATGGATTGGCTGAAGGCTGAAAAAAGGAGTGCAAACAACATGAGTATACGAAAAGCATTGACAATCGCCGGGTCCGATTCAGGCGGAGGTGCGGGCATACAGGCTGATATTAAGACGTTTCAGGAGCTTGGCGTGTTCGGCATGTCAGCTTTGACGGCGGTAACCGCGCAAAATACGCAAGGCGTACACAGCGTTTTTCCGATGTCTCCGGGAGAGCTCGGCAAACAGATCGAAGCGGTAGCCCTTGATTTAAGGCCTGACGCGATTAAAACGGGGATGCTTTGGAGTGCGGAAATGATCGAAGAAATCGTTCAGCAGCTTGAGGAGCACGATCTCAAGGTTGTGATTGTCGATCCCGTCATGATTGCCAAAGGCGGGGCATCGCTGTTGAATGACGAAGCCGTGGAAACGCTGAAACGGCGGCTGTTGCCCCGTGCTTTTGCGGCGACGCCTAACATTCCCGAGGCAGAGGTGCTGACTGGAAGAAGGATTCAGACGATGGATGACCGCAAAAAAGCGGCTGAGGATTTGCACAAATTGGGCGTTCGTTATCCGATCATTAAAGGAGGCCACCTGCCGGAAAAGAAAACAGTGACAGACCTGCTCTTTGACGGCGAAACATTTATCGAAATCACCAATCCTTTTATCGAAACGAAGCACACTCATGGCACAGGCTGTACGTTTTCAGCCGCTTTGACGGCGCAAATTGCCAAAGGAAGCGATATTCACGAGGCTTTCGAAATCGCCGAATCATTCGTGCACATGGCGGTGGCAAACGGTCTGAATATCGGCTCCGGACACGGGCCGACGAATCATTTTGCGTATAAACAGCGCTCTATGCGGGAGGGCTGATCCCTTTGCATACTGTGCGTCAGCAAAGCGGCGGCGTCCATTCCAGGAACGCCGCCGCTTTTTTTGACTGAAAATTGTCAGCCTGACGCAAATTGTGATACTATATATTATGATCAGGTACTAATAAAATGTTAATCATTAGGAGGATTTATACATATGAATGTATCACTTGAAGGCCGTAATATAGTCGTCATGGGTGTTGCGAATAAACGAAGCATCGCTTGGGGAATCGCCCGTTCTCTTTACAATGCCGGTGCAAGGCTGATTTTTACATACGCCGGAGAGCGGCTTGAAAAATCGGTCAGGGAATTGGCTGATTCTTTGGAACGGAACGACTCAATCGTTCTGCCTTGCGATGTCACAAACGATCAGGAAATCGAAGAGTGTTTTGCCAAAATCAAAGACGAAGTCCAAGTGATTCATGGAATTGCACACTGCATCGCATTTGCGAACAAAGAAGAGCTTACAGGAGAATATTTGAACACAAACCGTGAAGGCTTCCTTCTCGCTCACAATATCAGCTCATATTCGCTGACAGCGGTCGCTAAAGCCGCGCGCGGCATTATGACCGAAGGCGGAAGCATTGTCACGCTTACGTATCTTGGGGGAGAGCGCGTCGTTTCAAATTACAACGTCATGGGCGTCGCAAAAGCTTCCCTTGATGCGAGCGTGAAATACTTGGCAAGCGATCTCGGAAAAGAAGGAATCCGCGTTAACAGCATTTCTGCGGGACCGATCCGGACGCTGTCTGCAAAAGGAATCAGCGATTTCAATTCGATCCTGAAAGAAATCGAGGAGCGAGCTCCGCTTCGCCGCACGACTACTCCGGAGGAAGTCGGCGACACAGCTTTATTCTTATTCAGCGACCTTTCCCGCGGAATGACAGGCGAGAACCTGCATGTTGATTCCGGCTACCATATTATCGCCCGATAAAAAACGTATGAAAAAGCGATCCGTTTCAAGGATTGCTTTTTCTTTTCTTCTGATTTTCCCTCCTCCGTCATATAGATATACCATGAACGGATCGGAGGGATAAAAGATGCCTAATAAGAAACACGATGCAGAGCAAAAGCCGCTCATGTATATTGTACAGCCCGATTATGCTGCGGCTGAAGCAAACATGCAGGACATCCTCATCAAAAGAAAAAAACCGCTAAAACAACGCGCTTCTGAAGATAAGGCAAAGCAAAAGGAAGAACAGCCGGAAGCGCAGAGCCAGCAGGAAAAAGAGATTCCTGAAGCGGTTCGTAACAAGGAAGCGGACAGACCGTCCAAAGGAATAAAGCCGATTAAGAAGCCGCTCAGTAAAATGACGATTATCGAAAAAATCAATTTTTTAACAAGTCTCCCGGGAAATATGCCGAAAACGCTGTGCCTTATTGAAGCAAACGGAAAAACGTACAGAGGAACGCTCATCGCAAAAAAAGGCGAGTCCGTCTTCGTCCGGACTTCAAGCAAGGGCGAGCCGGCTGAACTTGCGATCGACAGCATCACTTCGCTGCACCCGCTCGGCTTTTAATACCGACAAAAAAAGTCCCGTTTTAGGGACTTTTAGTTTGTGCGGTTGATTAATTTTGGATTTAAACATTCGATTGCACAGAAGCATTCCAGATCTACTTCAATACAGAAGTTTGTTTTTTCCAAACGGAACACATCGCATATTTTGTCTTTATCATCCGTGAAATCGAGGATGCGCCGATTTTCGTCAAAGGCGATCAACAGCCTTAGCGTCGCGCAGCCGTCATGAACGTTTTCAACTCTGAAAAAAATGGTGCTAAAGCAAGGGCCTGCTTGAAGTTCCCCAATGTTTCCAAAAGCGACGAACGGCTTTGATTTAGACGTAAATATAATAAACGGAATGGTGTCGCCGAGATTGCGCGTAGGAGAAAGCAGATTGCCGAAGCAGCTTGTCGAGCAGCCTCCTTCCTCTTCAATGGCGTTCTGCAGCTCATGAATGCTTTCAACTGCTTCCAATACGCAATTTTCGCCTGAAATGATCGTCATGTTTAAGATCCCTCCTATATCAGGAATTTTCATTTCGTTTCAAAACGGGCCGGACTCTTCTATTGGTAAAAGGAGCTGCCGAGAGCCGGCAGCTTTCGTGAAAGGGGTTTGCACCAAGCCGCTTACCGGTCATGCGGCTTTCGGTGCACTTCTTGCAATGTTTATCCGTGATTGTTTTTTTGTTCTGCTGCGCGATCTACTAGATCAGGTGACAGACACTGAATCGCGCAGAAACAAGTCAAGTCAACTTCGATGCAAAAGTCCGTTTTTTCAAGCCCGAAAAAGTCAGGATCACAAGGGTGGCAAACGCTTAACGTGTCGCCGTTTATGTCCACAGGCCTCAGGATTGAAAGAGTTGCGCAGCAATCTTTTAAACTTTCTGCCCGGAAGAAAATAGATTCAAAGCACTGCATATCATCTGAAAATCCCCCGACATTTCCAAAAGTCGAAAACAGCCCGCCCTTTTTGTCATAAATAAGGAACGGAATCGTGTCTTTTCCGGAAACAGTCGGATTCAGCAGGTTGCCGAAGCAACTTGTCGAGCATGCCGCTGTTTCTTCGACTGCTTCCTGCTCTTCAATAATCTGCTCAACCGCTTCACAAACACAATTTTCATGCCGGCCATGGTTTTTTCCGCAGCTCATGGATTTCAGCTCCTTTATATTAGGATATTTGACTTTAGTCTTTAACAAGATATGTACCCGTACCCTTGTTGGTGTGGGTAATCGTCTATAAAAATGAAGAAAAGCAGAGCGGGTTGGCTCTGCTTTTTATATTAGAGAATACCGACAATAAGCGTTGCGATGATAACTGTAAGAGTTTGAACTGCTGTGCTGACCAATGTTGCGACGTCTGTATCTTCTGTTGATACCGTAACATCGCGGGAATTGTCGATCACGAGTTTTTGACGATTCGTCTGTTTATTTGCTGTTACTTGTAATAAATCTTGTGAGACAAGCTCTGCCAATTCAAAGTCATCGATGATTGCGAGAACGACCGTCACGATCGCCGTCTGAATCGCTGTCAGCACTGATGTGACGACTTGAGTATCCTCTGTAGAGACTCTGATGTCGCAAGAATCTTTAATGATGATGGTTTCATCTGAAAGCTGCTTATTCAGGTTGAGCTGATCCAATTCCTGGTTGATGAAAGCTTCGTCTTTACCGCATTTGCAATTATAGTCATCACAAATCTGCTTCTTAGGGAATCTCGGATAATACTCGGTTCCCGGATGCTCGCATTCAGGATCAAGCGCTACCCAAGAATATGGTCTTGTTTCCATTTGTTTTCCTCCTTCCATTTACTATTATTAAATGTTTGAAGCTTCGAACTTGTATATGGCAAATACCCTACTCCAAATCCCCATTTTTTTCTTCATTTTCGCCTTTATTTTCTTGCTGTCTTCTTTGTTTCAGCTTTTCTCGCAATTTATTTTTATTTGAACGGTTTCTTTTTCGATTTGCTCGGTCTCCGGAACGCGATGAGGCATCCGGCTGGCTCTTGTTTTGATTTTTCTGCTTTTGCTGTTTAACGACGGCTTCGGACTGTGCTTTTAAGTCATCGAGCATTTTTAGAATGTTGGCTTTTTCATCCTCAGACAGCGTCCGGACATTATCTTTTGAGACCCCGTGTTTTCTAAGGATATTTGACACCAGCGTGTTCATTAACGGGTTGACTTCTGATTTTAGTTTTTCCAGATCTGACAATTTATTCTCACCTCAATTTCTAAAGAATATTAGAAAGAAAGAAGGGGTTAAAGTATGTCAAGTTCTGTTAAAAGAGCGATCAGGACGTCGGTCAAGATTTGGATAGAAACTGCGATTTCCACGGAAGAAAGGGTAATGACAATATTTTTGCTGCCAATGACTTGAATGACCGTTTTTTTCCTGTTTTGCAATTTGTGTACGACAAGAAGTTGTTCCGAGATGAGAGCGGCTGTTTCCGGATCTTCGATTGCCAGCTGCACCGCCAACACAATGATTGTAATCACAATTGCTTGCAGAGAGAGAGCGGCTGTTATGTTTGTCGTGTTTACCGTAACATGTTCTGAATCTACGATTTCAATGAGCTGTTCATAATCCTTGGAAATTTCGTCGAATGTTTCCGTATATAGCGCTTCGGCTTTTTCATGAAACGACATAACTTTCACTCCTTTCTTATCTACACTTTATTAAATGCAAATTGGTTCCATAGCGGAATGAGGAAAACATACAAATCTGCACCCAAATTTGCACAGCGGGACGCTTTGTGATTCATGTTCGCCCCGGGAATCGCATATATTGGAAATCAGACGATTTTTAAGAGGGGGAGCCCGGTGATACAAAGCTGGTTTTTATTCGTTCTATTTTCACTTGCGGTGTTTCGGCTGACGCGTCTTATCGTTTTTGACACGATCATGGCTCCATTGCGTAACCTTTTTCACGATGAGGTTGAAGAAAAAGACGAAAAAACGGGGCAGATTGAAACGTACATTGTCGTAAAAGGAAAGGGCTTTAGAGCCTGGATCGGCGAGCTGTTAAGCTGCTATTGGTGCACGGGGGTGTGGTGCACAGCGATATTGCTCATTCTGTATGCACTCGTCCCGACCGCAGCCGAATGGCTGATTCTGCTCCTTGCCATCGCAGGCTTTGCCGGGGTGCTTGAAACGCTCGTGTCGAAGTGGCTTTAGCTGATTGGGGGTTTATCACAGCAACTTATAAAAAGAGTAGTCATATAATAGGGATATACGAATGAGAAAGGAAGGAATGGACATGAGACAAGTGAAAAGGCGGCAACAAGGCCGGACAACGAGTGCTTCCAAAAACAATCAATCTTTCTCAAAAAAAGTGAAGAAAAAAGGCTGCGGATGCGGCAAAAAGAGAAGTGCCCAATAAGTTTTTCAAAAAAAGCCGGAAAAGATCCGGTTTTTTTGTTTCCGATTTTCCTCTTTTCGCATACATAATCATGAGGAGGAGAATCCTGAGTGAATATGTTTGAACAGCTGATGGAATCGATTCACCGCAAGCATGATCAATATCAGACGGAACATGATCGGATCATAAAGAAGCAGCAGAAGGAATTGAATCGTTTTGACCGCAATGCAGAACAGTTTGGAGAACAAATCGAACAGTTCTCTAAACATGCTGAAACATGGATGGAAGAGGACGGGCGGTTACCGGGAGTATTTAAATAATCCACACAAGCCCTATGCATCTATCCAAGCGAAACCTATCAACTAACATATGGTATAGGGAAGAAAAGGAGGTGCTTTTGATGGGTTTTTCTTGTGGAAGCTGCTTCGGTTTTGGAAGCTGCTATGGCGGCTATGGTTATGGCGGCTATGGAGGTTACGGCTCAACCTTTGTCTTAATCGTCGTTTTATTCATTCTTCTCATCATTGTCGGGGCTTCTTTTAGGTACTAATTTTCGAAAAGAAGAGAGTGAAGGGCGAACCGCCCGCGGCTCTCTTCTTTCAAAAGAAATGAATGGATAGGCACAGAGGGGTTCCGGAAGGCATATGATAGCGTATGACTCCACAAAAGGAGGAAGGAATATGGACAATCAATTTTTCAAAAACATTGAAAAGAAAACAGGCGTCAAAATGGCGGACGTGATGCAATTGGCAAACTCTTTGCAAAACGCCAACTTCAAGGACGAAAATACGGTCAGAGGCGTTATTAAACGCGTCGCTCAATTAGCCAATAAACGGGTTCCAAAAGAAATGGAAGATAAGATTGTCAAGTCGATTGTTAGCGGAAAAGAAAAATTGGATTTCAATACGATCTCAAAAATGATGAACAATAAAAAATAAACACCGCGCCTTCCAATCAAGGAGGGCACGGTGTTTATTTTTTATCGGGGGATTGCGGCTTTCGGCTGCTGTTTTTTCAGAATAGGCTGTAAAAACCTTGAACGGTATGCAGTTCTGCCTCTCCTGACCGATGGAACGCTGATGTACAGGTTTTCTTCAGCTCTGGTCATCGCGACATAAAGGAGCCTTCTTTCTTCTTCCAAAGCGGATTCGTCTCCTTTTCTCGCCGTTTCCAATGCGAAATCATGGGGAAGCGAGCCGTCGGCCGCTCCTAAAAGGTAGACGGTATTGAATTCAAGGCCTTTTGCGCGGTGGATTGTCAAAAGCTGAACCCCGCTTCCGTCAGGCTTATTTTTTTCAGCCGCTCTCATATGGTCAACATGCGCGAGAAACTCCGGAATCGTCTTGAATCGCTTTGCAGCTGTTTTCAAATCGCGCAGGTCATCTGAGCCTTTTTCAAGCTTGTTCCCCTCGTTGCCGCGTTTTTTCAGATATTCGGAAAAACCCATCTTTTCCTCGGCAAACGTGATCGCTTCAACAGGTTTCATCGTTTTTAAACCGTGGAAAAAGGGAACGATTTTTTTGATTTTTTCAAGCTGGAATGATTTGATGCCGGTCAATTTTACAAGCGCCTGAACCATCGTACAGTCCTCTGTGATCGAGAGCGCCTTGAGCGTATTTAAGGCGGACTGCTTTAAAAAGAGAACGGGCAAAAGCTGTTTGACCGCTTCCGGATCGTCTTCATTCTGGCTTAAGTATAAAAAGCTGAGGATCTGCCTGACGACTCTCCTGCTGTAGAATGACTGGACGCCCTGTTCCGCCGTATAGGGAATCGCTGACTGGTGAAGGCGTTCATAGATGGCGCGGCCGCCGCTGTTTGTCCGATACAGAACCGCGAAATCCTCCGGTTTTGCGCCCATCTTGATTTTCTCCTGGATGTCGGAGACGACCATGATCGCTTCCTCTTCTTCATCATATGGATAAAATAAGAGCGGTTTTTTGGCATCGTCCTTTACGGCTTCCAACCTTTTGGGCCGGCGTTGTTTGTTTCTTTCGACGACTGCCTCGGCGCTTGCGACAATCGGGTGGCTCGACCTGTAGTTCGTCGTCAGGTGAACCGTTTTAGCATCCGTAAAATCCTTTTCAAAATCAAGAATAAAAGACGGACTGCTGCCCCTGAACGCATAAATCGACTGATCATCATCACCGACGCAGGTGATGTTGTTCTCCGGGCTGGCAAGCAGCTTGATGATCTCGTACTGGACAGGATTGATATCCTGAAACTCATCGATTAAAATCGCGTGAAACCGCGCTTGATACATTTGCAGCACATCAGGCCGGTCCTTGAACAGCTCATAGCATGCTGATGCCATATCGTCAAAATCGAATTGGCTGCGGGATTTCTTTTGCTGCTCATAATGCAGGTACAGCCGGTGCACGCGCTTTTCCCATTCGTCCTCAAGCGGGATGCGCTCTCCGGGCAGATAGGCGTTTTTCCAGTAGCCGATCTGCTGAAGCGCCTGGTCGATTGGAAAATCCTTTTCATCAAGACCTTCTTCGGCAAGCGCCATTTTGAGGTACTGCTCTTTTTGCCAGTCCCATTTCAGCAGGTGTTCCCCGTTCCATTTCGCCGGGTCGTGATGATAAAGAATTTTATAAAAAAGGCTGTGGAATGTCCCCGTTACCAGGCGGCTTACGGTCTGCCGCGCCAAGCCGTATTGCGAGGCCATCCGCTCCTTCATTTCCTTCACCGCTTTTGTGGTAAACGTAACGAGCAGGATAGCTGACGGCGGTACGTCGAAATGTGACATCATATAAGCGGCCCTTGCCGTTAATACGCGTGTCTTCCCGCTTCCTGCGCCGGCCAGCACGAGAAGGGGACCTTCTTGTGCGGAAACGGCCTCAGACTGTTTTTCATTTAAAGGGACATTCTGAAAAATCGGCTCAGGTTCCGTTTCCGTTTGCGGAGAAAAGCGTTTGTGAACTGCCGCTTCCCGCGGAGGCATCCAGGCATCAGCCGTTTCCCGTACTTTACCGGCAATCGATTTTCCTTTCGGCAGGCGAAACACGCCGCTTTCCGTGTAGTCCGTTTCTTGTTTCGGCTGCCCATCTCCGCACGCCGCTTCGCATTTGGAAAAGTCTCCGCTGTCCCTGTGAAAAAAATGCGGTTCTTCATGAATCGTCAATTTCAAGCGCAGCGGCAGACCGCAATTTTTACATGTGATCTGATCTTTTTTTGCCTCTTCAAAAAGGAATTGAAGGTGTTCTCTCGAATATGTATGTATATGAATGTCTTTGTTATTCAATCGGGCGCATTTCAAAAAGAAGTCCCTCCGGTAATAGGTAGTTGTCTTCTTGTGAGACAACGTCTATCATATCAAATGAAAACCATTTAAAACAGTAGATTTTTGGGAATCGGAGCGCAGGGAGGAGATAAGATGGGTTATCTGCCGCCGGTTTATCATGATCAGTATACACAGTACGCCAACCGCAGCGTCAGCCGGAAAGCCGATTATGCATCTATTCAAAAAACGGCTCGGGTGCCGAGCGAGAGGGCTTACCGCGAAGTGGAAAAAAGAGTCGAAAACGAGGCCTCTGCAGAAAGAAGCATGCAGGAAAAGAAACGGAAAAAAGGGTTGAACCGCCGAATCGCAGACAAGAAAAAGAGGGGCCGTTATGTAAATGAATCGGTTTAATGTATGTTCGATTTAAAGCTGAAAACCCCGGCCGCCGCCGGGGTTTTCATTATTTTTTACGCAGCTTTTTGAATCCGAAATATAAAATGATTAATGCTGCTGCGCCAAACATGATCGGAGTCGTATACGTTTTGGCCACATTTTCGACATGATCCCAACGGCTTCCAAGCTGTATCCCGAGATAAACAAATAAAATCGACCACGGGATGATCGCGATTACGGTCAAGCCGACGAATTTCAAAAGCGGCATTTTGGCGATGCCCGCCGGAATGGAGATGGCATGGCGGACCACCGGGATAAAGCGGGCAGAAAACACAACTCCGGCTCCGTATTTCTCGAACCATTTTTCCGCCGTTTCGATATGATGTTTTTGGATCAATAAGTATTTTCCGTATTTATATAAAAACGGACGTCCGCCGTAATAACCGATCCAGTACAGAAACATCTGGGCGATCGTTCCGCCGATGACGCCTGCGATGATGGCTCCGGTAAATGTGATGGAGCCGTTTGATACCATATACCCCCCGTATGCCAGCACGATTTCGCTCGGGATGATTTCAATCATTAAACCAATCGCTATCCCGAGGTAGCCGAGATCGGTCAGCCACATTAAAATGTCGTTCACTATGCTTCCCATTTTCGTTTTTTCACCCTGCCTTTACGATTCATCAGCCGAACTTTTGAAATAACGGCAGGGACTCCTGCCGTTTGCGACGGGAAACAAGCGAATGTCAAAACCCGCTTGGATGCGTCGTATGCCACGCCCACGCGCTTTGAATAATGGTTTGTAAATCGCTGTATTTCGGCTTCCATCCGGTATGCTCCTGAAGCGCCCGGCTGTCCGCCACAAGCACCGGCGGATCGCCCGCTCTGCGCTTGTCCGTTTGCTTTGGTATGTTTCGTTCCGTGATCGTTTCAGATGTTTCAATCATTTCTTTCACGGAATGTCCGGCCCCTGTCCCTACATTATAAACATTTTGCACCAGTCTGTCTTCATACAGGGCACCTAATGCCGACAAATGAGCCGCGGCCAGATCGAGAACGTGTATATAATCCCTGATGCATGTTCCGTCAGGCGTCGGATAATCGTCTCCAAAGATTGAGATTTTTTCCCTATGGCCCAATGCCGTCTGCAGGATGAGAGGAATGAGGTGGCTTTCTGGATCGTGGTCTTCGCCGATGAATCCGTCCAGAGCTGCACCGGCCGCATTGAAATAGCGGAGAGCCGCCCACTTGACATTATGCCTTTTTTCGACCCAGTGCAAATATTTTTCGATCATCAGCTTCGATTCGCCGTAAGGGTTAACCGGTTCAAGCGGGGCGGTTTCCCGAATCGGCTTGTCCCCTGTGATGCCGTAGACGGCTGCTGTCGATGAAAACACGATGTGTTTAACGCCTTCCTGTATGATCGTTTCAAAGAATGAACAAGATTTGATCGTGTTTTCCCTGAAGTAGAGTTCGGGTTTCTCGATCGATTCAGATACGAGGCTTTTCGCCGCAAAATGGATAACGGCATCGATGTTGTGCTTTCGGATGATCGATTTGACCAGGCCGCAGTCGCTGATATCGCCCTCGTAAAAGTGAGGAGTATGGACGGCTTCCCGATGCCCCGTGGACAGGTTATCGAGGACGACAGCCGTGATGTTGCGATTTTTCAATTCAAGGACGGTATGGCTTCCGATATATCCGGCTCCTCCGGTCACGAGCACTGATTTCATTGTAAAGCTCCTTTCTGCGTTTCTTTCATAAGGACATTCTCGAGATAAGTTAACAGTTTTGGCCGCAGTTCGTTTTGCATGAGCCCGATTTCCATGCTTGCTTTAAAACATCCGAGTTTGTCGCCGATATCGAATCTGCTGCCTTCCAATTGACGGGCATAAATGCTCCGCTCCCGGCAAATCGTCCTTAATGCGTCTGTCAGCTGTATTTCATTTCCCGCGCCTTTTGGGGTCCGCTCAAGGACCCGGAAGATGGAAGGCTCCAAAACATAGCGGCCCATGACGGCGATATTCGAAGGCGCCTGCCGGACATCCGGTTTTTCCACCAAATCTTCAATGTCATATACTTTATTTTTTTGGGTGGATGTCTGAATGATCCCGTATTTCGAGACATCGGCCGCGTCGACAGTCTGAACGCCGATGACAGTTGTTTTGTATTCCTGATAGACGTCGATCAGCTGCTGCAATGCCGGTTTTTCCGATACCATGATGTCGTCGCCGAGCAGGACGGCAAACGGCTCATCACCGATGAAATGCCGTGCCGACAGCACCGCGTGTCCGAGTCCGAGGGGCTCTTTTTGACGGATATAATGGATGTTGGCCATATCGGCAATCGTCTGAATTTCTTTCAGCAGCTCGTGTTTTCCTTTGCTTTGCAGATTTTGTTCAAGCTCGACAGACCGGTCAAAATGGTCTTCGATCGAGCGTTTGTTTCTCCCTGTGATAATCAAAATATCCTTTATGCCGGACTGGACGGCTTCCTCCACGATGTATTGAATGGCCGGTTTATCGACGATCGGCAGCATTTCCTTAGGCTGCGCTTTTGTCGCCGGCAAAAATCTTGTTCCTAATCCAGCAGCGGGAATGACGGCTTTTTTTATTTTCATCATTATTCACTCCTATACATTTGTATTCTTATGAATCTATTTCCGGCTCCTGAAACACCCAAAGGCGGTTCCCGATAAAATTGATCACCATTCCTCCGACCGTTGCAGTCACTTTGCTGGAAACGAGGGACAGGCCCGCTTTTTGAAGGCCGTACAGCAGCAGAAAGGTGATTCCTGAAGCTGCCAGGTTGATGATGAGGAAGCGGATGATCTCCTGCCCGCGGACTTTTTCTTTTACCCGAAATGTCCACGTCCGATTCCAGATATAGCTGTTTAAGATGCCGGCCGTATATGAACAAACCTGTGCAATCAGGTAGGGGACGTTCAGCGCCGTAAGCAGGAAAAATACTCCGAAATCAATGAGCGTGTTTCCGATTCCGACGGTGCCGAAGCGCAGCAATGTAATGAGTTTCTTTTTCATAACGGCATTCGATGTTTACCTCCCAACCGAAGAAACGGGCTGTTTTCGGCCGTTTCTAAAACTTACAAATAACCTTACATGATAATGTTGAATAAACGTGAAACAAAAGATGAACAAACTATGAAAAATGGGGAGAGGGGAAAAGAAAAACCGCTCCATCTCGGATGGAACGGTTCTGTAATACAGCGCACCCGGCGCCTACAGATGCTGGCCTTTAACCATTTTGACGTGCGGTATATTCGCGTCTAAAAATTCTTCGGAAACGACACGGTAGCCGTGTTTTTCGTAAAAAGGGACGGCCTGTGTCTGAGCGTTCAGCATATATTGGGAGGCTCCCAGTTTTTTTGCTTCGTTTTCGAGCGCCTCCATGATCAGGTTGCCGACGCCCAAAGAGCGGTAGTTTTGCAAGACGCAGATTCTCTCAAGCTTTCCATAGCCGTCAACGATGCGAAGGCGGCCGGCACCGACCGGTTCTTTTCCGTCATAGATGACGAGATGTGAAGATTCCTGATCAAGATGATCCATTTCTTCTTCAGGTGATACGTTTTGTTCTTTGATAAACACTTCCGTTCTAACGAAAAAAGCGTCTTTTAGCTGCTGATCATTCTTGACGATGACGGGTTCCACTTGTATTCTTCACACTCCTAAAATAAATGTTTCATAGACGGTCCAAGAGCCGTTATCCAACTGATAAAGCAGGTGAAAGCGGTCGATGACTTCTTCGTGGGTCGCGTCTTGCATTTTCAGCGTTCCAAGCACATCGGAGTGCTCATCATCGGAAAGGTTTTGGGCAATCGTCACATGGGGAACAAACGCATACTCCGGTTTGCCTTCCAAAACGCCGCTGTACATTTTTTCGTGCAGCTCGGTTAATTCCCGTGTCGGTTCCGCTTTCATATAAATTACGTTATTAACCGGGGCAAAAGAGCTGAACTTTGTAATCTTCAGTGTGACCGGCGCCATCTCTTTTGAAAGCTCCCTCAGGTGTGCAACGACTTTGCCGATGTCTTCTTCGGACGATTCAAATGGCGCTCTTAATGTGAGATGAGGCGGGATTAAGGCGTAATTCGGATCATAGCGTTTCCGGTAGGAATTTGCAATGTCCTGAAGTTTTTTTGATGGAAATAACACAATACCGTATTTCATTTTGTTCCCTCCTTAGACAATTTGTATGGTCTTAGTATAACAAAGAAAGGCTTTTATTCGGAGAGCTAGAGCATTTTTTTTAAAGCGGGCGTGATTAACGGCTGCCAGTATGTCCATTTATGGTCTCCGTCGAATGTTTCAAAGTGATAGTTCGTGTTCTTTTTTTGAAGCAGTTCTTTCAGCTGTTCATTAGGAGCTGTGAAATCGAGTATCTGGTCGTCTGTCGTTTTGACCGCGGTTTCTTTTGTGCCGATTTGATGATAGATCGAAATGAGCTGCAGGGAATCGGCATCCGCAACTTTTTCGAGCACATGACTGTCGACGTAAGGTGACTGCATGATGACGTTTCCAAACATATTCGGATACTCGAGAGCTGTCATGAGGGAGACCGTCGCCCCGAGGGAATCGCCGATCAGCGTCCTGCCCGATCCGACTTGATATGTCGGATACTCGCGGTCTGTGAAAGGAACCAGTTCATGGGCCAAAAAGCGTTTATAAGCTTCAAATTTCGTTCCCTCCGGATGGTATGTACGCCTTCTTTCCTGCACGTTTTTGTAAGGGACGCCGATCACGATGCACCGTTCGATTTCGCCGTTTTTTATCAGCTCTTCGATCTGCCGGCTGATGCGCCCCAGGCGGAAATAGTCGTGACCATCCTGTGCGATGATAACGTGATATTTGTAGAGCGGGGAATAGCTGGCTGGCAAATAAACCAAAAGCTCCATTTCTTCGCCAAGCTCTTCCGAAAAAAGCGTTTTTTCCTGAATGACTCCTGTTTTTATGGCCAAGATGAACTCCTCCAGAAAGTAGGTTGTTAACGTTTCCATACATTGTATCACGAATGGCGCGAAAATTCTCTTTTTAAGTGTCATTTTCAGCGGGTTCCATAGTTTCAGCTATTCTTCTCATAGCAGGGGGCGGAAGGTCTTTCCGCAGGATAGCCGTATTGTTCACGGTATCTTTTTCTGTCAGCAGTGAAGGTCCCACCAGTTTTTGTCGCTGCCACGATGATTGGCGTGATGGACGATGCATCGCAAGGAATCCTCTACACAAGGGTCTTCCCAGCAGCCTTTAAGTTCTTCCAAACGGTTTAGCAAATCAGCGCCTGTTTCATTCTTTATGTCATCAAGAGAATAAAAGCCGAGATCAACGGCACATTGGGCCATCTTCGGCCCAATTGAAGGAACCGTTTGAAACTGGGCGAGCGCTTTTATGTATTCCGCCCGATCTAGAGGGGAGCCGAGCGTCTTGGCAAGGTCTGCAATCTCCATCTCTGCCGTATCTTTTAATTTTATCTTGGCTGCCCTTAAGTTGGCCCGTTCATGATTTGTCAAAGGGAGTTTTATATATTCACCTCTTTTACATTCCTAACACGGATATAAACTGAGTTGAATCGCTTTTTTCCTCTATCCACGTTTGAAATTCGGAGATCATTGAGATCAGCTGTTTGATGTTTGCTTGATGGTTTTCCAAAAACTCTTCCTCCGAGTAAACGAACGGAAACCCTAAAACATCTTTCAATGAATGCGGGTCGGGATCATTGATTAAATTTTGCTTCATTACTTCCAATTCCTTCATAATCAACTTCCAAGTATCTGTATCCATTTCATTGAAAGCAAAATAATCGAATGGTTTATAGCACTTTTCAAAGGCTGGCATCATATAGCCGAAGTTGTCTCCTGTAAAGTAAATCGAAGACGTGTTCCAACACTTGCCCCGGTATTTATCCGGAAGAATCTCTATGTAACAAGAGCCTTCGAGGGCATCCGTACCATAAATGATTTCTATCATTTTATCACCTCTTTATTTAAATGTATCATAAGCTAAGCTGTATCTTGTACTTAAACTTATGGGGAAAGGGACGCCAAAACTGCCTGCATAAAGATTGAAAAAAGACTCTTGAAAATTCTCCTGAATTGGGGTAAAGTAAAGAACAATCAGAAAATTAAACACTTTCTTATCACGAGAGGTGGAGGGACTGGCCCTTTGAAACCTCAGCAACCTGTTGCACTTGACGATGTCAGTGCACCAAGGTGCTAAATCCAGCAAGCGTTATGCTTGGAAGATAAGAAGAAGCGAATAATACCCCTTCTTCTTATGAAGAAGGGGTTTTTACTTTTTAAAGGATGGTGTCATATGACTGAACATGTACAAACAACACTGGCGCAAATCGGAAACCGCAGTGATGAAATAACAGGAACCGTCAATCCCCCGGTTTATTTCTCCTCCGCTTACAGGCACAGAGGAATCGGAGAATCCACGGGGTTTGACTATATTCGTACAAAAAATCCGACAAGACAGCTTGTCGAAGACGCGATCGCAAAGCTTGAGGGAGGGACGCGCGGCTTTGCGTTCAGCTCCGGCATGGCCGCCATTCAAACGATTATGGCGCTGTTTCAAAGCGGAGACGAACTGATCGTTTCCTCGGATTTGTACGGAGGGACATACCGCCTGTTTGAAAACGAATGGAAAAAATACGGGCTGCGCTTTTTGTACGACGATTTTTCAGACGAAGACTGTATCAAGTCAAAAATTACGGAAAACACAAAGGCCCTTTTTGTAGAAACTCCGACAAATCCGTTAATGAAGGAAACCGATATCAAAAAAGTCGCGAAAATCGCCAAGGAGCACGACTTGCTGCTGATTGTCGACAATACGTTTTACACTCCGGTATTGCAGCGGCCGATTGAACTTGGCGCCGATCTTGTCATTCACAGTGCAACAAAGTACCTCGGCGGACACAACGACCTATTGGCAGGGCTCGTTGTCGCGAAAGGAGAAGAGCTGTCAGAGGAAATGTTTCAGCATCAAAACGCGATCGGCGCGGTTTTGTCCCCGTTTGATTCGTGGCTCTTGATGAGAGGGATGAAAACGCTCGCCCTCAGAATGAAGCAGCACGAGGAAAACGCCCGGGAGCTCGCCTCATTTTTAGAGGAGCAGGAAGAAGTTGCAGACGTTCTTTACCCGGGAAGGGGCGGCATGCTGTCATTCCGCGTTCAAAAGGAAGAATGGGTCAACCCGTTTTTGAAAAGCTTGCAAACGATTTGCTTTGCCGAAAGCCTCGGCGGGGTGGAAAGCTTTATCACGTATCCGGCGACGCAGACCCATATGGATATCCCTGAGGACATCCGGATCGCCGGCGGCGTCTGCAACAGGCTGCTGCGCTTTTCCGTCGGAATCGAACACGTATCCGACTTGAAGCATGACCTGAAGCAGGCATTGCAAAAAGTAAAAGAGGAGGCAGTGCAGGCATGACGAAGGGTAACTGGACGCTCGAAACAAAACTCGTACACAACCAGGCGAAAACGGATGCGGCGACCGGAGCAGTCAGCGTGCCGATCCAGCATGCATCGACCTTTCACCAGGCGTCTTTTAACCAGTTTGGCGAATACGATTACAGCCGTTCCGGAACCCCGACGAGAAAAGCGCTTGAAGACGCGATCGCAGAGCTTGAAGGCGGGACGCGCGGCTTTGCTTTTTCTTCGGGAATGGCCGCCATCTCTACCGCCTTTTTGCTTTTGTCAAAAGGGGATCACGTTCTTGTCACAAAAGATGTGTACGGGGGCACATACCGGATGATTACAGAGGTGCTGAGCCGCTTCGGCATTGAGCATACATTCGTCGATATGACCGATCTGAATGAAATTGCCTTAAACATCAAGGAAAACACAAAAGTCATCTACCTTGAAACACCTTCAAATCCGACGCTCGGGATTACGGATATCAGAGGCGTCGTCAAGCTTGCAAAAGCGCACGGCTGCCTGACATTCCTTGACAACACGTTCATGACCCCGGCGCTTCAGCGGCCGCTTGAGCTTGGGGTTGATGTCGTGCTGCACAGCGCGACAAAATTTTTAAGCGGGCACAGCGACGTCTTATCAGGGCTTGCCGTCGTCAAGGACAAAAAACTCGGCGAAGCGCTTTATAAACTGCAAAATTCGTTCGGAGCTGTTCTCGGCGTCCAGGACTGCTGGCTCGTGCTCAGGGGATTAAAAACGCTCCAGGTCCGCCTTGAAAAAGCAAGCAGAACGGCCCGGCAGCTCGCCGAATTTTTTGAAAAACATCCGGCTGTCAAGCGGGTGTATTATCCAGGACTTTCTTCACATCCGGGCGCCTGTGTGCATAAGCACCAGTCAAACGGCGCCGGGGCGGTGCTCTCATTTGAACTCGAGAATGCCGCAGCCGTCAAAACGCTCGTCGAACATGTCACGCTCCCGGTCTTCGCCGTCAGCTTAGGCGCAGTCGAGTCGATTCTTTCATATCCGGCGAAAATGTCGCATGCCGCAATGCCGAAAGAAGAGCGGGAAAAACGGGGGATTACCGACGGTCTTTTAAGGCTCAGCGTCGGCGTGGAACATGCAGACGACTTACAGGCGGATTTTGCCCACGCCTTGCAAGCCGCATCAGGCACGCTCGCCCATTCGTCATAGCTTTACAGAAAGCCGGGGAAAAACCCCGGCTTCTTTGCCGTTTTCAGAGGCCGGAAAATCAGTTTCCGATCAAGGTCCCGACATATTGCCGATGAGATAGCCGAACACCCCGATGAGCAGGATCGGGGCGACAGCCTTTGGCGATTTCCATCACCGCCGCTGTCGTCAGATCTCCGCCTGATGCGTTGCAGGCTAACAGGATTTCTTCGAGCAGAAAACGGAGCACCTTGCCCGCGGCCAATGAAACGAGTGAGATTCGTCATCACAACGACAAAAACAAACCCCAAAAGAAGCGGGCATTCATTAGAATGATCTGAAGACGGCGGCTGATCCATACAAAATAAACATTTTGAAAAAAAGTAGTTGACGAAACGATATAAACTGCATATAATAGAACTTGTCAGTAAGACAAATACCCAGTGAAACACATCATGATTCCGTAGCTCAGCTGGGAGAGCGCTACCTTGACAGGGTAGAGGTCGCTGGTTCGAGCCCAGTCGGAATCATACGAAAACCCTTGCGCAGCAAGGGTTATTTTTTTCTATTTCTGATAACCTTTTTCAGGTTAATATGTTAAAAGCCCTGAAGAGTATAAAAAAAGAAAATAAACAATACAACAAATGTTACGGCAATGACAACTTCTTTAGTATAGTTTTTGTCATCTTCCTGCTCTTGTCTCCGTTTTCTCACCCTCCATCCTATACTTTTTTTATACCTCTTTTTTCTTTTCATCTTTTGTCACGATTAATCCCTAAATTCACTTTTTTACTCAATTTCCCTTCTGAATAACTGAATTAGAAATGGAAAAGTTATTTTTGTTCATATTCATTCGGGAGGTCGGACTATTGAGAAAAACTTTTTTTGTTGCTTGTATTTGCATCGTGCTCTCATTTCTGAATTCTGTTCATCTGGAAGCTCAGAATATTAACAACAAAGATATGTATGATGCATTTCTCACCTTATTATATCCTTATGCAAGCAAAGTCATTAAACAAAGCTATGGGTTATATGATGCAAAAATAATATCCATTGAACGTGTGAACATGGGGAGAACAGAAGATGAGAAAAGAATAAATGATGGTTCATTCGATTTTATAGTAAAGGTTCAATACAGAACTTTCACTGGTCCTCATCACCCACCTGAAACAATTGAGGAGCTGACCTTTAGAATTAAACCAGATGGTGTGAAATATTGACAAGCAGAGCGGTTTATATAGCGAGGGAGATGCGACGGTTACTTCATTCTGTATGACAACTGTCAGGAAGCGGAACGTATATCGTCCAGGTGTTCTGTTTTAAGAATTCAAAAAAGAAAATCGATTGGAAGCTTTAATTCTGAAAAGGTTCGGATAAAAGAGGGCTTCTCTTGAGATGAAGCCCTCTTTTAAGGCTCTCTAGTACTTGGATACCTCATAGGTCAGACCATTAGACAAGTTCCGTCGTTGTTTTCATTTTTCGAGAAGATGTTATAATGAAAAGCCATGAATTGATTTGAAGAGGGGAGTTTCGATGCATTGCATAACTGCATGCTTAAAAATCAAAAACCTGGGTGAAATAATGAAGGAATTCAAAAAACTTGAGGAAGAAACTAACAAAGAAGAAGGATGTATTAAATTCCATGCTTATCCGCTTGAACCATCAGAACGCAAAATAATGCTTTGGGAGATTTGGGAAAACGAAGAAGCTGTTAAAGCCCATTTCACAAAAAAACACACAAAAAACGTTCAAAAACAAAAAATAACGGAAGTAGAATGGTTAATGAAAAGCAATGTAAATGATTAAAAGGCTCCTTAACATGCGACATTCAATGACTAGAATCAACCACTTGTAGTTAATTGGTAAATTGTTGTCCAACTCTGCCAACAATCAGACATCATCAGATGTCCAACAAAAGGCTCTGAAATAAAAGAGCTGATCAGAATCGAATATACTCGTTCAGAAGGCGACAGGAGAGAGGCCTCTGGCTCTTAGCACGGTCAGTAAAAAGCCATTCTTGAGATTCGAGAATGGCTTTTTATTTTTTTTCACGATTCAATCGGGGTTAAAAAATCCGACTGTATATGGTCATCTCCCATTAAGTAAATATTTTTTATCTATAAACAAGACCGCCATCGGTCAATATCGCCTGACCAGTAATATAATCCGAATCATCTGAAGCTAAAAAAGACACTAAATTAGCAACATCTTCAGGTGTTTGATATCTTTTTAGAGCAATTTCTGAGGAGAATTTTTCAAAAGCTTCCCCTGGTTTAAGGTCACTGCTGTATTTCACCATTTCTTCATCAATTCTATCCCACATTTTTGTTTTTGCAACGCCAGGACAGTATGCGTTTACAGTTATTTTATATTTTGCCAGCTCTTTAGCGGCTGAATGTGTGAAAGATTTTACAGCATGTTTAGTCGCAGAATATGTGCCAAGCATTTCAAATGATTCGTGACCTGCTATGCTGCAAGCATTAATGATTTTTCCTTTTGTTTCTTGCTGAATAAATTGTTCAGCGGCAGCTTGAGTGCCAAAAACCACGCCATTTACATTAATTTTGAATAATCTATTAAGCTGTTCTTCAGTAATTTCCAAAAATGGAGAAACTGCATCGATACCCGCATTGTTTACAAAAACATCTAAACGGCCAAAGGCATCTACCGATTCTTTAACTAAATTGAATTGATCCTCTCGTTTAGATACATCCCCTTTAACACCGATAACATCAAAGTTCTTTTCTTTTAATTCTGAAACAGTTTCGTTCAGTAATGCTTCATTTATATCATGTAGTACGACACGAAAACCGTCGTGGCATAGTCTCTCCGCTATGCCTTTCCCTAATCCTCCAGCAGAACCGGTAACAATAGCTACTTTTCTCATGGAGATCTCTCCTTTTGTTAGAAAATTATGATAGGTTTTGTCTATTTTAGTATAACAAAACATACGGGACGAGTCCGAAGCAAAGCTAATGTATAACTTGACATTGTTGCTTTGCTGCAATGATTAAGTATCTCTCTTTGTTTAACAACAAAAAAGAGGCGCGTTTTTTATCTGATCGCCATTTTTGCTCCTTTTTTAGCTTACTCAAGGCATCAATGTACGATTTCTTTTTATCCCGCGTATAGTTTAATGATGAAAACAAAGTTAACTTGGCAAGAAACCTTCGTTAGGCAATTGCACAATTATCCATAGACAATCTGCAAGAACGCAAACAGTCAAATACAATCTTAATAATATAAAAAAGGAGTGATAGGCTTGTTTCATCGTCAATATCCTGTACCCGCATATTCCTATCCTATAAACCCGTCTTTTCCCATAAACCCATATCCCGTTTATGCCAGTGGCCGTCCGTGTCCCGTATTGCCTCCCGGGGCCTGCCAATATATATTGAATGATGAAGGTTATTGTGAATTGGTTTGTATCCAGTAGAAGCATGCTCTTTAAATGAGGAGTATTGCAGCTTTCCGCCAGTGATCAGCTATCGGTGAAGGCAAAATTGCGTATGTGACCCACAAGGGGCTGCAGCCCTTGCCTCTACAAACGCCGAGGAAGCGCTGCCCATATATGATATCGATCATATAAACCACTAATAAAAATATTTTCAATAGAAACTGAACAAATGGCAGCCTTTATGAATCCTCGCATGCCGATGGAAATGGCGAAAGCGTTGGCTTCATTTCGATACCGCGCGGCAAAAGAGAAGCGTGCTCAGACGTCTACAGCAGTTCAAGAGTTGACTTGCAATTCTCCGACAAGCTTGAAGCAGTTTTAGAAGAGAATACTCGAAGGCGCTTTGCTGCTCGCATCTATCAAAGTAAAAATGCAATTGATAATGCAAGAAAGACAGACAGTTCCTAAAAAAGAACCTGCCTGTCTTCTGCTTACCCTTTTAAAAGAAATTCGTTGCCGTCTTCATCGCTGAATTGCACGTATGTGCCCCATTGCATTTCCTGCGGCTCTCCTTTAAACTCCACTCCATTCGCTTTCATCTTTTTATATGTTTCGAGAACATGATCGCATTCAAATACGATGGATGCTCTCATATTTTCAGAGCCTTTCATCATTGCCTTCGGGTAAATGACTAAACGAGTCTGGGCATTTTGCGGGGCGACTTCAAGCCAAAATGCTTCCGGTCCCATCGGGTGTTCTGCCACAACGTCAAAGCCTGCTTTGTTGGTCCAAAAATCCTTCGCCTTTTGTTGATCCTCAACGTATACTGCAACAGTTCCTACATTCGTGATCATCAGAAATTCCTCCTTCAATCAATGTCAATTCCTATAGTAGTAAAATCCGCTTTATTCATCTTGTAAAAAAACGACGTTGGTTCTTTTTTTCTAATATCCAGTTTTTATACTCTTTCGGAGTCAGACCTATACATTCTTTAAAGTCTTTTGAAAAATGAGCATAGTCATAGTAGCCGAATTCGTGCATACAATCATGAAGGTCTATTTCGGGAGCGAAAAATATCTTCAACCGGACTTGATTAAACCTCGCTACTTTGCTGAGCTTTTTTGGAGACAGACCCGTCAGCTCCAGTACTTTTCGTTCAAATTGCCTTTGAGAATAATGACTCCTTGAAACCAAAGTTTGTATGTCTTGTTGAACAGGGAATTCATATAATTCAGTTAAAATTCGAATAAAATGTTTATCAACAAAATGGTTTTGTTTGAATGTATCTAACATAAATTCATGAAGTAGCGTCATTTCTTCTATTTCAACGCCCTTTAATCGGCTCTCCATTTGTTCAATGATGCTTTGTTTAAATAGTGAGTCAAGAGGCAAAAATTTGTCCCTCAGTTCCTTTATATCTGTATCAACCCAAAACTTTAACCCCCAAGGTTTTAGACGAATGCCGAATAAGCGGATGTTGCCGTGTGCGGTTAATCGATGGTAATGCGTTAATGACCCTATTAAAAAAGAAGTATCCATTAATTGATTTTGAACTTTGTACTTTGTGCCAAAATGAAAAATCATTTCATAGCATCCATCCGGCCAAAGTACTTCCTCATTGTCGGATTCATCATATTCCCTATTTAAATACCAGAAGCATTTGATATACGGTTCTAATGCAGCTGGCGGTTTTTTCTCTTCATACCTCATTTGTTTTGCTCCATTATGTAATGATCGTTATTCCGAATTATTATAATCCATTCTCTTCTATAAGATCTTTCACTTTAAAATATTTTTATTTTATCCAGCCTTACTTGTCCTGAAAAAGCTCTGCAAATTGAATATGAAGGAGGAAACGTAAAGGAGAACGACTGGGAAGCAATCTCGTTTAGGTTGGCAAGCCGGCAAATCAAAAATCCAAAACTTTATTCATTCGTATTCCGGGCGCGGAAAACTCACCTCGAGGGGAACCAGCATGAATCGCGTATGACAGTTATCCATGCATTGATGATGAGCGATCATTAGCCGGTCGAACTCAGGCTGTTCATCGGATGGGATGATCTGACTCCGGCTGCAGGAAATGCCTTACATACGGGAAATAAAAATGTTGCGATTTATACAGAAAAAAATGGTTTGAAAAGTTGACGGCCTTTTTTGCGACTACATATAGCATATCCCCCAGATTTCTTTATTATTATGGAAAATCCTTCATCATACTGGAATTTCCTTACATCGTTTTTGGCATTAAGAAAATCATAAAGGATGTGATCAATTAAAAAGGAGGATTTTTTTCTGATGACCAAAAATAATCAACAACAAAATCAGCAAAAGCAAAAACAAAAGCATGCCCAAATGCTTGGGGCGAATATTACGGATACTGAGCTTGCCCAAGAACTCGGCAGCCTTCAGCAGCAGCTTGCTCAATTAGAGCAAAATGTATCCCAGCTTGGAATGTCTCAACAACAAAGCGGCCAGGCTCAGCAAGGTTCTCAAACGAATCAGGGAATCAATCAATTAAAGCAGCAAATTCAGCAATTCAGTTCTCAATCTCAGCAGCAAATGCAGCAGACTGATCAACAAATTCAGCAAAACATCCAGCAGGCTGTTCAACAGCTTAATCAAGCTCTTCAAGGGATTCAAACCAATCAGGCGATGAACCAAATGAGCCAAGCTCTTCAACAGGCTCAACAGTCATTCAGCCAACAGGGCAGCAAGGTCAACAAGGGCAGCAAAAGCAGCAAAACCAACAGGCATCGCAATAAAGTCTTAAAGCCCTTTTCTGGAAAGAGAGGGCTTTTTTGATTATCGTTCAATTTGAAAAAAATGGATCGGATAGAATGCGGAAAGTAATTCATTCTACATGTAGATACATCAATTTTACAAGCGAAGGAGGAAGAAAACATGACTGTCGTCAATCAAGTGAAACAGGCCATTGCAAGTCTGAAAAGCGCCCAGGCCAGCTTTGAAACATTTTCATTGAATACTGATAATCAGAATGCAAAGCAGCTTTATCAGCAAGCTGCTCAACAAACCCAGACGCTTGTTGATTCGCTTGAACCGCGTCTTCAGCAAATTCAACAAGAAGAGCCTCAATATAAACAGCAGTAGGTTGAAAAAGGTTGGTGAAGTGCCAACCTTTTTCTATAAACACATGCGATAAGGAATGAGAATGACGACCCTTTGAGAGATCAAGGGGTTTTTTTGACCCGCAGCATTCACCTATATTTAACCGCCCGAGTATCTTATTGTGAAAAGACGTTTTATGGAGGGGAATGGCGTGGGCTATTTTGTTGAAGTCGAATCAGGGGTTCATTTATATGTGGAGGATATAAATCCTGAAAGCAGCGAAGCGGTCGTTTTTTTGCATGGCTGGCCGTTAAGCCATAAGCAATTTGAGTATCAGTTTAACGTTCTGCCGGCACAAGGATACCGCTGCATAGGCATTGACTGGAGGGGGTTCGGACATTCGGATAAGCCGATGGACGGCTACCGTTACAACCGCTTGGCTGATGACATCCGCATTGTGGTTGATGCCCTTCAGTTAGACAGCTTCATACTTGCCGGCCATTCTACAGGGGGATCTATCGCGATCAGGTATATGTCCCGGCACAAAGGCCACGGCGTTTCAAAACTCGTCCTGATCGACGCTGCAGCTCCTGTAGGCTTTACGAAAGAGAATGCTGACCATTTGCTTAACACAGCGCTAAATGACCGACCGAAGATGATGCGAGAAGTAACGGAAACGTTTTTTTTTTCAATATATCACACAACCATTCTCAGACTGGTTTTTTCATCTCGGCTTACAGGCAGCGGGATGGTCGACCAAAGCTGTCATCGTTATGCTGAGGGATGAGAAGCTGTATGCCGATTTGCCGAAAATATCTGTTCCTACTTTAATCATTCACGGCGTTCATGACAAAGTCATTCCGTTTGCACAAGCCTGCGAGCTGCATCAAAACATAAGGAATTCAGAGCTCGTTCCGTTTCAATACAGCGGCCACGGGCCTTTCTGGGAAGAGCGGGAAAAATTCAACCGGATCTTGACGCAGTTTGCTTAGATGATTAAAGAAAGTCTTTAACGTTTGAGGCAATTTGTAGGATAATATCAACGACATCTAAAAAAGAAAACAAAGCCGTTTTTGCTTTGCTGAAAAATCGGCATTCGTACGAATGAATAGCAGATCAGCATTAGTCTATTTTACAAACGCATATTCATAGCTTGAACGAATTCATGACAAAACGTTTGGATGAACCGGTCACAAATGGTGAACGACGCGAATTGATGACAGCTGCATCGAAATGATGACAAAAAGGCCTGCTTCCGAAAGAGGGGGCGATTCATAGAATCATTGAAAGCAGCGGCGGTTTTTGAAGAGGAATGACTGGATGCAAAGGGAGGGGAAGACAGAATCATTCTCACTCCAAAATGAAGTAAAAATCGAGGAAAAGATATGAAAAAGTTTTACAAACGATTACTGTATGGATCTATTTTCTTATGTATCATAGGAGGAATCATCGCCGGCTTTCTCGAAGAGGGGATGAAAAAAGGAGATGAACTGAAACTCGGCACATCGATTTACGGTGCTGACACGATTGAAAATTGGAAGGAAGCCAAGAAAAAAGGGAGATTTACTGTATTTAACGAAGATGGCGTCACCATAAAATCAATCCCGAGGTATCAACGGGTAAAAACCGTGAAGCTCATCAATAAAGAGGACATGGCTTTGCTGGAAATACTGGACGGCGCTTATAAAGGAACAAAATGGTGGGTGAAAAAGTCGGATATAAAAAAGGAAAAAAGCACAACCGGCAGCCATACTCATAAATTCCGAAAAACGAGCCACAGCCACCATCATTGATGTATAAGAGTGAAGAGAATACACCCTCTCGTTTTAGATGAATGATTACATATAGTCAGGTTATAGGAGGTTTATCATGACTGAAGATTTTTATTGTGATGAAGTGCTGAGCGGGAAAACAAAGGTCAATAAAGTGATGGAAACCGAGAATGTACTAGCCTATTATCATACAAGACCTTTTTATCCTGTTCATATTGTGGCCATCCCTAAGAAGCATATCCCTTCTTAGATCACGTTGGAAGAAGAGGATCAAGAATTATTACTCGAATTACTGGATGTTATTAAAAAAGTGGCTCAAATGGTGACGGAAGAAAACGGTGCTTGCAGAGTGATCACAAATTTGGGCGCCTACCAGGATTCAAAACATCTTCATTGGCATATCGTTTCAGGAAAACCTTTGAGATAAAAATACGCTATTTGGCGCGTGGTTGTACGCGCTGCACACTTAGCCCGCACGGATGGAAAAAAGTTATACAATCGGCCGGAACCGGTTTTTCTTTATTTAACAAGCTATTACAGAGGATTTTTTCCTCTGTTTTTTATTGCGGGGCATACCGATGGCGAACGGCATGAAGATTAACGGGCCATCGCCTCCCATCGGTCCGGATCCATGAGTGAGAGTCGCACATGAAAAATGATATCGTCTGCACTGAAAGTTTCCTACAGGGGGGATAAATGTTGACTCAATATTTTGTGAAACGACATTTGAATCAAAGCTTTGATCACGGTTTGATTCCTCAATTGCTCTATATTTGCAATGTTGGCGATACCCATACAAGATTACCCCGAACGATGCACATGCACGATGATGTGATAGAAATCATTTTTATAAAAGAGGGGAATGGCACGCATATCATTGACGGCCGTAATACCGTATTATGAAAGGTGATATTTTAATATATAATAACGGTGTTCTTCACGATGAATACGCTGAATCTGAAGCGGATATGAGCGTTTTTTGCTGCGGCATTACGAATGTGAAAGTGCCCGGCTTGCCGAGAAATCATTTGGTTTCCGGCGAACATTCATGCGTGCTGCACAGCGGGGAGCATAGATCGGATATTGAATCATTGCTGGAGATGATGTATTTGCAAATCTCTGAAGAAAAACCCGGTGCAGAGGAGATTTGCAGCTACCTTCTTTGCGCATTGATTGCGATCATTTTGCAGATTCCAAAGGAAAACGCAGCACTATCAAAATCAGAAGAATCAGAATTGACAAACGTAATTAAAGCCTATATTGATGAGCATTATTCCGAGGATATCACGCTGCAATTGCTGTCGCAAAAATTCCACATCAGCTCATATTATTTGGTTCATGCTTTTAAGAAATCCACCGGCTTTTCGCCCATTCAATATATTATCCGACGCCGAATCGGGGAAGCGCAGTCGCTGCTTATTAACACAAATGACAGCGTGACAAAGATTGCCGGCACGGTTGGCTATGATAATATGAGCTACTTTACGACCCTTTTTTCTAAAATCGTTGGCATATCTCCGAAAAAATACCGCCAGCACTGGACGAAAAACAAGTCTTCCAAAAACTAAAGTCCGTCAAACAAGATCGTGAACATTTTCGGTCGAAATAGCAGAAAAAGCTGCTTAAATAAAACAAGAATATGAAAGCGTTTCACTTAAGCCGGGCTTAAAATAAAAGTATCGGTTTTGGAGGTGTTTCAAGTGAGTATGAAAATTTCCGGAGCCCCGTGCTGCTGGGGTGTCGACGATCCGAAGAACCCTTTTCTGCCGCCGTGGGAACAGGTTCTCTCAGAGGCATCACAAGCGGGATTCGACGGGATTGAATTAGGACCGTATGGATATGTGCCAATGGATGTCAAGAGGGTTCAAGCAGAGCTATCTAAACACGATTTGACCATCATTGCGGGAACCATTTTTGATGATCTCGTATCAGAGAGCAACGTAGAAAAGCTATTGCATCAGGTCGACGATATTTGTTCATTAATTACGAAGCTGCCGCGTTCGCCGCTGAAAGACGAAATCCCGTTTCCGCCTCCGTATTTGGTCATCATCGATTGGGGGCATGAGGAAAGGGATTATCACGCAGGGCATCCCGATCAAGCCAAAAGGCTGTCTGAAAAGGATTGGAGCAAGATGATGCGGCATATCGCTGCTCTTTCAGAACGGGCGTGGAACCGCTATAGGGTGCGGCCGGTCATCCACCCGCACGCCGGCGGTTATATCGAATTTGAAGACGAGATTAAGAAATTGCTGAAGGACATCCCGTATGAAACGGCAGGGCTCTGCCTTGATACCGGGCACCTGTACTATTCGAAAATGGACCCGGCCCAGTGGCTAAGAGACTGTGCAGACCGGCTTGATTATCTTCATTTTAAAGATATTGATCCCGATATGTATCAACAGATGATGGGCAAACGAATCCGCTTCTTTGACGCCTGCGCAAATGGAGTGATGTGTCCAATCGGTAAGGGAATCATCGATTACGGCTCGATTTATTCTTTATTGAAAGAAATCAATTATCGCGGATATATCACGATTGAGCAGGAGCGCGACCCGAGAACCTGCGCTTCGAGTTTACTTGATGTAAAACAAAGCATTGACTATGTAAAGAATATCGGTTTTTAGATGACGGCAAAAGGAGGAATGAAAGATGATTCAAGGTGAAAAAAATGTTGAGCAGCCGATACGCTGGGCGATGATAGGCGGGGGACGCGGAAGCCAAATCGGCTACATTCACCGTTCATCTGCGCTTCGCGACCATAATTTTGAATTGGTGGCCGGCGCCTTCGATATCAATCCAAATCGCGGAAAAGACTTTGGCGTCAATTTGCACGTTGAACCTGAGAGGTGCTATGCCGGCTACAAGGAAATGTTTGAAAAGGAAGCAAAACGGGAAGACGGTATTCAGGCTGTTTCAATCGCAACGCCAAATGGCACGCATTATGAAATGACGAAAGCGGCTCTTTATGCAGGCCTGCATGTTATATGTGAGAAGCCGCTGGGCTTTACGGTGAAGGAAGCAATCGAACTGGAAAAGCTCGCGAAAAACAAACAGCTGGTGGTCGGCATTACATATGGATACGCAGGACACCAGATGATTGAACAAGCCCGCCAGATGATTGAAAACGGAGAATTAGGTGACATTCGCATCGTAAACATGCAATTTGCACACGGTTTCCATTCCGCACCCGTAGAAGCGGCAAATGCTAGTACGAAATGGCGCGTTGATCCGAAAATGGCGGGTCCGAGCTATGTTTTGGGGGATTTGGGAACACATCCGCTATATTTATCAAAGGTTATGCTGCCAAACTTCAAAATAAAAAAACTGATGTGTACACGCCAAAGCTTTGTAAAAAGCCGGGCGCCGCTCGAGGACAATGCATATACCATCATGGAATATGAAAACGGTGCTATCGGGACGGTGTGGTCTTTTTGCGTGAATGCCGGTTCTATGCACGGGCAGAAGATTCGGGTTATAGGTTCAAAAGCCAGCATCGAATGGTGGGATGAACATCCGAATCAGCTAAGGTATGAAGTTCAGGGTAAACCGGCCATGATATTAGACCGCGGCATGAATTATCTTTATCCGGAAGCGCTGGCAGACGACCGGATAGGAGGAGGCCATCCTGAGGGCTTGTTCGAAGCGTGGTCAAATTTGTACACCCGGTTTGCCAAAGCCATCGCTGCGGCCGAGCGCAGAGATTGGCGCGAAGACCTTTGGTACCCGGGAATTGAGGCGGGAGTAGAAGGCGTCAGGTGGGTTGAGAACTGTGTACGATCTGCAGATAACGGCGCTGTGTGGGTTGAATACCAATGAGAAAAGGCGCGAAGGAAACAAAAAACCTTACGACCTGCCGATCGTAAGGTTTTTTCGTTACATTTCTTTGGATGCAGCGGCTTCCGCTTGCGATTCCTGGAGTTCTTGATTCATTTTTTTGGCATCTTCCAAATACTCGGTTCTGAATCCGCTCTTAACCGCCCAAGTGTAAAAACCTAAGGAAACAACGGCGATCAACAGCATGTCCCAGCCGTAATGAACCACATTTAAGCCGCCGAATTTGTCGCTGCCCAAGAAGGAAATGAGCATCATCGCCAACAGGTAGAAAGCCATCCACATGCCGGCTTTGAAATGCTTGCCAAAGCCTTTCCAGCTTGCTTTTGCCTGATAGTAGAAATAAACGGGCAGACCGATCAGGATAATGAATAAAACTTGTCCTGTCAGCGGCCAGCGCGCCCAGTACAAGACAAGCGACGCGAAAATAAATCCAAGCGGCGCGATTATGCTTAATCCTTTCAGGCGCAGCGGTCTGTGTAAATCGTGTCCAGTCCGTCTCAACGTCATGACGGTCACAGGACCTGTAACATAAGAAATCAATGTTGCAACTGAGATGACTTCTGCTAAGGTACCCCAGCCTCTAAATAAAAACAGGAAGATAAACGATACAATCAGGTTGAAAATCATCGCCTGGCGCGGTACGCCATAGATCGGATGAAGTTTGCCCAATATGCTAGGCAGGTATTTGTTCTTTTCCATTCCGTAAATCATCCGCGATGTTGTCGCCGTATATGTGATGCCTGTTCCCGACGGGGAAACAAAAGCGTCTGCATACAGAACCAAGACGAGCCAGTTAATATTTAAAGCGATTGCCAAATCTGCAAATGGAGAGTTGAAATTCAAATGGCTCCATCCGTTTACAATCATCGAAGGGTTAACAGATCCGATAAATGCGACTTGCAGCAGCACATAGATCACGGTGGCGACCAAAATAGATCCGATCACGGCAATCGGAATCGAACGCCCGGGGGTTTTCGCCTCGCCCGCCATGTTAACCGGGCTTTGAAATCCGTTAAATGCAAACACGATACCTGACGTTGCCACGGCAGTCAGCACACTTGCCCATCCGTTTGGCGCCATGCTTTCGCCGGCAGTGAAATTGCCGCTGTGAAAACCGGCAAATAAAAGAGCGCCAATCGTAAGACCCGGAATCACGATTTTAAAGACGGTAATAAACGTGTTAGCCTTGGAAAACAGGCTGACCGTCCAATAATTTAATAAAAAGTAGATGATGAGTAAAACAGAAGCAATGGCCAGCCCTTCAATCGTCAGCTGTCCTTTATCGACCAAACGGCTTGTCCATTTTGCCCATTCCCAAGGCCAGGAGCTCATATATTGAACAGAAGCGACAGCCTCTACCGGAATAACGGATACAATCGCGATCCAGTTCGCCCACGCAGAAATGAATCCGACAAATGAACCGTGGGAATATTGCGTATATTTCACCATTCCTCCCGCTTCCGGAAACATCGCACCAAGCTCACTGTAAGACAGTGCGATAAACAATATGACAATCATTCCGATAATCCACGAAAATATAGCGGCCGGACCTGCGATCTGCGCGGCTCTCCACGCTCCGAACAGCCAGCCTGAGCCGATCATTGAACCAAGACCGACCATCATAAGTGAAAACGTTCCCATCTTTCGTTGTAAATTCATATTGATGTCACCCTTCATGTCGTGTAATAAAATATAACATTCATTTTCATTATTATCTTTCGAAATCTTCTGCCTTGTCAATATCTTTTTTTTTGGATGAAGAAACATGATCATTTCGAAGCCCGAAAAATAACTGAAGGGAAGCGATTTGAGGGGAATTTTAGTATATCAATATATCTTAAAATCGATCGGAATTTTGGAATATAGATATTTGGCAGATGCCGTCCTTAAAACGGGGAAATAGTCGGATCGATAAAGATTTGCATGTCAGGCGATGGTGCTATTTGAGCGGAAAGATGGACCGGGCTCAGACAGCAGGGCGGGAACGTTTCTTTAGCCATTTTTGATTGCATTGATGGTGTTTCTCCTTTTGCACGCTTCCTTTTATCCTGCGCTTGATAAGGCGGGATCCATAGCCTTCTGAATTTAAGTTTTGTCATGCGTTTCCCACCTCTATATGAAAGTATTTCTTGAAATAAAATGTGAGAAAGGAGTAATGTAATGGCGAAATTTCGGGGGGAACTTTGCTTTGGCAGGGACTGGTTTTGTGCAAATGATCCATTATCTTGAGGCAAAAAAAATCATAGCTGAATCACCAAAGCGGTTTGAGGCAATCGGAACATACAACCATCAACTTGGACAATGTGAAACTTACAGTATTTTTAATACGATATAAAATTTTCCCTTCCATAGCTGAAGGTTTTGGTTTGTAAACACAGCGTAAATGTACGGTAAGGACATTACTTAAGCAAAGCACCCGAATGAATCGGGTGCTTTCTTCCTTTTTAGAGCTCGATAACAAAATACTCTTAATTATTCTCTGTTTTTTCAGTTAGCACAGCTTTTTATAGTATTGTTTTTAAATATTTCACTTTTTTCATTAAAATTGAGCAGATTTGTCCAGCGCATTGATAAACGTCTTCACGTTTTTCTTATCCTGCATAATGGGGGAATAAATATAGGAAAGGGTTCTGTTAAACGTTTGGTTTTTCAGCTTGATTAAGGAAAGGTTTCCGTGCTGGACGTCTCTGTCGATGACGCTCCTAGACAGCAGGGAAAGCCCGATGCCCGTCATCAAGGTTTCTTTTATGCCTTGATTGCTGCTGATCATAAGAAACGACTTCACTTTTAAACCGTTTGACCGAATGACGTGATTAAGGTATTCGCGGGTTCCTGATCCGACTTCCCTCGTTACCCATGTCTGATTCTGAAGATCGGCCATCGTCACTTCCTGTTTTTTTGCGAGCGGATGATCGCTTGAAGCGGCGATGTACAGTTCGTCCTGCATGAAAGCATGGACGGAAAGATCTTTTTCGTTTGTCTGCCCTTCAATTAAACCGATGTCAACCTTATACAGACGGACGGATTGCACGATTTCTTCCGTATTGCCGATGACGACTTGAAGTTCAAGCTCCGGATAGTCGTTTTGGAGGTCAAACAGCAAAGCGGGCAGAATATACTCGCCGATCGTAAAGCTAGCCCCGATTTTCAACTCGCCTTTAATGGAATTGTGATGGTCGAGAATGTCCTGTTTTGTCTGTTCATATATCGTGATCATTTGTTTTGCCCGGTCGTATAGAATTTCACCTGTAGGGGTGATCTTTAACAATTTCGGTGAGCGTTCAAACAGCTTTGTCTGGAATTCTTTCTCAAGGTTTTTAATGTGCATGCTCACGCTTGGCTGCGACATAAGCAGAATTTCGGCAGTTTTTGTAAAGTTTTTCACTTCGGCAAGGGTGACAAATGTCTTTAGCGCATCATAATGCAAAAGAATCCCACCTTATCTATTAAAAATATTAATAGCTGCAATAATTAATATATATTTTACTAATGCCGCGTATTCCAGTAAACTTTAAATTAGAATCTTTTTTAGGAAATGTTCATCAGACCGCAGGTTACGAGTCATACGAAGATACGCGTTGAACATTTTTGCGTCATTAAAACCGATTTGATTGATGGGAATAGTGGTGCTTGTTATTTTTTTATTCCATAGCGAGGTGGATATCGTTGCAACTTCAGGTAATGAACAGTCCGTTTAATCAGGAGCAGGCAGAGCTCCTCAACCGTCTTCTGCCGACATTGACAGAATCGCAGAAAGCCTGGCTGAGCGGTTATCTGGCGGCGTCCCAGTCCTTTGAGGCAGCGGCCGCGCTGGAGGCGCCGACGGCGGAAGCTCCGGCGGCTCAACCGGTGCAGTCTGTTTCAAAAGAAGTGACCATTCTTTACGGATCACAGACAGGAAATGCCCACGGACTTGCAGAAAATGCCGGCAAAAAACTAAAGGAGCACGGCTTCGAAGTAACCGTTTCATCCATGAGCGACTTTAAGGCGAATCAGCTGAAAAAGATCAAAAACCTGCTGATCGTCGTCAGTACGCACGGTGAAGGGGATCCGCCGGATAACGCGCTGTCCTTCCATGAGTTTCTCCATGGCAGACGGGCGCCAAAGCTTGATGATCTCCGTTTTTCCGTATTGGCCCTCGGAGACACTTCGTACGAGTTTTTCTGCAAGACGGGAAAAGATTTCGATCAGCGCCTTGAAGAACTCGGCGGGAAAAGGCTTTATCCGCGCGTTGACTGTGATGTTGACTTTGACGAACCTGCGTCCGCCTGGCTTGAAGGCGTTCTCGGCGGTCTGAGTGAAGCCGGGGGACAAAGCGGAAGCCCGGTACAAAGCCAGGCTGCAGCTCCTCAAGCCGCTGAAACGGTCTATTCGAGAAAAAACCCGTTTCGGGCAGAAGTGCTGGAAAATATCAATCTTAATGGACGCGGTTCAAACAAAGAAACGCGCCATCTCGAACTATCGCTTGAAGGATCAGGCCTCACATATGAGCCGGGTGATGCGCTCGGCATTTATCCGGAAAATGACCCGGAGCTTGTTGAGCTTGTGTTGAAGGAGCTCAAATGGAATCCTGAGGAAGTCGTCACCGTTGATAAACAAGGGGAGCGCCTCCCGCTTAAAGAAGCGTTGACTTCGCACTTTGAAATCACTGTTTTAACGAAAAAGTTTCTTCAGCAGGCTGCTGGATTTTCTGAGAATGAAAAGCTGCAAGAACTCACGTCGCCGGGAAACGAAGCACAATTAAAAGAGTATCTACAAGGGCGCGATTTGCTTGATTTTGTGAGAGATTTCGGGCCGTTCAGCGCATCAGCGCAGGAGTTCGTTTCGATTCTCCGGAAAATGCCTCCGCGTCTTTACTCAATCGCGAGCAGCTTTCAAGCGAACCCTGACGAAGTGCATTTGACGATCGGCGCCGTCCGCTATCATGCACACGGGAGGGACAGGAAAGGGGTATGCTCCGTTTTGTGCGCCGAACGCCTTCAGCCGGGGGATACGCTGCCGGTATTCATCCAGCCGAACAAACACTTCAAGCTTCCGGAAAATCCTGATGCGCCGATTATCATGGTCGGACCCGGCACAGGTGTCGCGCCGTTCCGCTCGTTTATGCAGGAGCGCGAAGAAACCGGGGCAAAAGGGAAGTCATGGATGTTCTTCGGCGACCAGCATTTCGTTACAGATTTCCTCTATCAGACGGAATGGCAAAAATGGCTGAAAGACGGCGTGCTGACAAAAATGGATGTCGCATTTTCCCGCGATACGGAAGAAAAAGTGTATGTACAGCACCGGATGCTTGAGCACAGCAAAGAACTGTTTGAGTGGCTTCAAGAAGGGGCGGTATTCTACGTTTGCGGCGATAAGAAAAACATGGCGCATGACGTTCAAAACGCTTTGCTGGACATTATCGAAAAAGAAGGCGGCATGAGCCGTGAAGAAGCGGAAGCTTACTTAGCCGAGATGAAGCAGCAAAAACGCTATTTGCGCGATGTATACTGATTTTGACTGAAAGGGGTTTTTCCAACATGGGGAATCAAATATTAAAAGCGCCTGAAGGCCCGCCAAGCGATGTTGAACGCATCAAAAGGGAAAGCGACTATTTGCGCGGCACCTTGAAGGAGTCGATGCTGGAGAAGATCTCAGCCGGAATTTCCGATGACGATAACCGTCTGATGAAGCATCACGGCAGCTATTTGCAAGATGACCGCGACCTTCGCAATGAGCGCCAAAAGCAGAAGCTTGAGCCCGCGTATCAGTTCATGCTTCGCGTGCGCATGCCGGGCGGAGTGGCCACGCCTGAACAATGGCTTGTCATGGATGAGCTTGCCCGCCAGTACGGTAACGGCACACTGAAGCTGACGACGAGGGAAACCTTTCAAATGCACGGCATTTTAAAATGGAATATGAAAAAAACGATTCAGAAAATCAATTCGGTATTGTTGGATACGATCGCGGCATGCGGCGATGTCAACCGCAATGTGATGTGCGCTTCAAATCCGTATCAGTCTGACGTTCATGCCGAAGTCTATGAATGGTCGAAAAAATTGAGCGATGACCTGCTTCCTAAGACGCGAGCATATCATGAAATTTGGCTTGATGAGGAAAAGGTCGCCGGAACGCCGGAAGCGGAAGAAGTCGAACCAATGTACGGACCGCTTTATTTGCCCCGGAAATTCAAAATCGGAATTGCCGTTCCGCCGTCAAACGATATCGACGTGTTTTCGCAGGATCTCGGTTTTATCGCGATCGTCGAAGACGGCAAGCTTATCGGCTTCAACGTGGCGATCGGCGGCGGAATGGGCATGACGCACGGGGACAAAGCGACATATCCGCAGCTTGCCAAAGTCATCGGCTTTTGCAAACCGGAACAAATCTATGATGTAGCCGAAAAAACGATTACGATTCAGCGCGACTACGGCAACCGCTCCGTCCGCAAAAACGCCCGCTTCAAGTACACGGTTGACCGCCTCGGGCTTGAAACGGTCAAAAACGAGCTTGAAAGCCGCCTCGGCTGGAGTCTCGCTGAAGCAAAACCGTTTCAATTTGATCGTAACGGCGACCGCTTCGGCTGGGTGAAAGGCGTAAAAGGAAAATGGCATTTAACGCTGTTTATCGAAGGCGGACGCGTCACAGACTACGATGACTACAAGCTGATGACCGGCCTGCGCGAAATCGCCAAAGTCCATACAGGCGAATTCCGGCTGACTGCGAATCAAAACTTGATCATCGCCAATGTCTCAAGCCAGAAAAAGAAAAAAATCAGCGAGCTGATCGAGCAGTACGGCTTGACAGACGGCAAGCATTATACGGCGCTACGCCGCAGCTCGATCGCGTGCGTCGCGCTGCCGACGTGCGGACTGGCTATGGCAGAATCGGAACGCTATTTGCCTGTTTTGATTGACAAGATCGATGAGATTATCGAAGAAAACGGACTTCGCAATGAAGAGATCACGATCCGGATGACCGGCTGTCCGAACGGCTGCGCCCGGCACGCGCTCGGCGAAATCGGGTTTGTCGGCAAAGCGCCCGGCAAGTACAACATGTATCTCGGCGCCGCGTTTGACGGCAGCCGCCTGAGCAAAATGTACCGGGAAAACATCGGCGAGGAAGAGATTTTAAACGAACTTCGCACGATTCTTCCGCGCTATGCAAAAGAGCGCGAGGAAGGCGAGCGTTTCGGCGACTTCGTCATCCGCGCGGGCATCGTTAAAGAAACGACAGACGGCACGAATTTTCACGATTGATGAAAAACCGCCTTGGCTTATTGGCCGAAGCGGTTTTTTTCGGGTATGACACAGGCTTTATCGGACTGTACATTGGCTCAAGACCTTGATAAACTCATGCGCCGCCGGGGAGATTTCATCGAATGAGTGCGCAATAATGCCGATCTCGCGGGTGATTCGGGGAAAGATATCCTTTTTGACCAGCTCATGTGATACAGACGAAAGCGTAAAGTTTGAAATGATGCCGATTCCTAATTGATGTTTGACCATATTCATCAATGTTTCTGCGTTTTGGACCGTCAAGGTTTCCCTTAATTCGATTCCGTGCTGCTCTAGCGTTTGCGATACGGCGATTTCATGGCCGCCTTTGCAAAATATTATATCGTCCCGGTACGCTTTAAGGTCGACGAGTGCAGCGTCCTTTAAGCCTGCATGCTCCTCAGGGATGACGGCTACCATGTAATCGCCGAACAATACTTGACGGTCAAACGGTTCAAACGGGGATGTGACGATCCCGAAATCAACCGTTCGATCCTCTACCCATCCTTTGATCTGCTCTGACGTCCCTTCGGTTATTTCGATGTGAACGAGCGGGTATTGCGCTCTAAATGCCGCGATGGCCTGCGGCAAAAGATTCGTCGAGACGGCAGGGAACGAACCGATCTTCACCTTCCCGCTTAACAGTTTGTTTTCCCGGTCGGCCACTTGCTGCATTTTGCTTTCGATTGCTTTCATTTGCCTTGCCAGCAGCAGTATTTCCTTTCCGACATCAGTCAGGATTAAGCCATTCTGTTTATCCCTAATAAATAATCGGACATGCAGCGCGTTCTCCAGATTTTTAATCGCTTTGCTTACTGCCGGCTGTGAGATGAACAATTCTTTGGCGGCTTCTGTAATATTCAGTTTTTCTGCGACCTTCACAAATATGTGCAGGTGATTCATATTCATAACCAATTGGTTATACCCCCGATAATTAATATGTATTTCAGTTATATGTAAAGGTAGCATATCATAAAAACGAGCACAACATTTTACAAGAAAGGCGGCTGGATTTTATGATCAAGGTCATACTTGGAATCGTTTCGGTTACGCTCATTTGGGGCTATACATGGGTGACAATGAAACTGGCGATCCACGACATTCCCCCGTTGCTGTTTTCAGCTTTGCGGCTGTTCATCGGAGCGGTTCCTTTATTTTTCATTCTCTTCATCAGAAGGAAAAAACTCTCGATCGGAAAAGCGCATCTAAAAAACTATATCATCATGAGTCTGCTAATGGGTCTCGGATATATGGGGATCTTAACGTACGGCATGCAATTCGTCGATTCGGGAAAAACGTCTGTTTTGGTGTATACCATGCCGATTTTTGTTACCGTGATCAGCCATTTTACATTAAACGAGAAAATGAACGTTTATAAAACGCTCGGCTTGATATGCGGTTTCATCGGGCTTTTATTCATATTCGGCAAAGACAGTTTCAATGCCGGCCACGGTGCGATCATAGGGGAGCTTTGCGTCCTTACGGCGGCGCTCAGCTGGGGGATCGCGAATGTTTTCAGCAAACTGCGATTCAAGGATATTGATATCATTCATATGAATGCCTGGCATCTCATGATGGGAGCTGTCATGCTGCTCGCCTGTTCCTTTATATTGGAACCTGCTCATGCAATCGAGTGGTCAAGCAGCGCTGTTCTGTCATTATTATTTAATGGTTTGTTTTCGACCGCTTTTACATTTGTCGTTTGGTTTTGGGTGCTCAATCAAATCGAAGCGTCTAAGGCATCCATGGCTTTAATGTTCGTCCCCGTGCTCGGACTCTTGTTTGGGTGGCTGGAGTTGCATGAGCAGATTACGATCCAGATCATGATCGGAGCAGTCTTGATATGCTGCGGGATCTTCATGAATACGTTCAAATTTGCCCAAAACAAAGCATGAATTTTCTATGTCGATACATCTCCCTCTAAGAAAGATATGGTAATATCAAATGGGGGGATGAAAAATGAAAATTGAACATATTGCAATTTGGACGAATAACTTAGAGGAAATGAAAGATTTTTATACGCGGGTTTTCAACGGCACGGCAAACGAAAAATACGTCAATCCGAAAAAGCAGTTTGAATCATATTTTATACAGTTTGAATCAGGAACCCGGCTTGAGCTGATGAGGCGGCCGGATGTCGCAGACGGAAGCGGGGAAAAAGAAGGCTATGCGCATATGGCGTTCTCTCTGGGTTCACGTGAAAAGGTAGATGAAACGACCCGCCGGTTAAAAGAGGAAGGCGTCCGTATCGCCGGAGAGCCCCGGTTGACCGGAGACGGCTATTATGAAAGCGTCATTCAGGATCCGGACGGCAACCTTGTTGAACTGACGGTATAACGGTGAAAAAAGCTAATGTCTTTTTTAGACATTAGCTTTTTTGTTTAGATGGCGGCATCCAGCTGATTGATTTTCCACTTGTTGTTTTCCTTTACGAATGTGATTTTTCTTTTTGCAGAAGGCGATCCGTCCTTGGCAGGCACGGTAAATTCATACGTGCGGGCATTGCCTTTTTTGGAGATCAGTTTGAATGTTGCTTTCTTCCAATCTAACAGGTTGTCCCCGTCGCCGACCGGAACGGCCATTTTTCCTTTATAACTGATGATATTGTATTTTTTTAATCCGGTCGTGATCGCATCTTTTGTGAAAACGGGGGTCAAGTAATTCGTCAATTTTGCTTTCGTGCCGAATTCACTGCACATGTAAACATAAGGCAAATTTTGATATTCAAACGTTTTCGTTACGCATGTCGAGTGTTTTGCTTTCGGATTGTGGCCGGTCATTGTATTCCAAAAATGTTCGCGTGCCTGTAATGTCATCGTCAAAACCTGTTGTTTCGTTAAGTCACCTGATGTATGTTTCGCGGCAATTGTCGTATGGATCGGCAGAATCAAGAAGGCAGTCAAGGCAAAAACGATAAATTTTTTCAATGTAACTCTCTCCTTAAGAAAAATAATATCTCTTATGTTACAAATGTTACAATAATTACGGTTAGATTACAATATGTTTTCGAAGAAAATTTTTCCGTCCGCTGTTTTGCTGAAAAAATCTTTTTTTCTCCTTGATAAATGATATAAAATGAGACTTCGGCAAACATCGGCGGTAGGGTCTGTCCACAATACCAATACCCCATTCCCTTTAAATATAAACAGTTTGATCGATTTTTTAAAAATTTAAAATTTTTTATAAAATCCAACTATATCAGTAAACAAACTGTAACTGAATTCACACCGATCTGTCACGGGGATGACATTTTGCTGTGTTACGATTTTCCCTGTTAGTTTCAAAAGAGCTAACAAGGGAGGATTTTAACTTATGAAGAAGACAATAATGTCCTTGGCTGCAGCCGCAGCTATGTCAGCGACTGCATTCGGAGCAAGCGCCTCAGCAAAAGAGATTAGTGTTGAAAAAGGGGACACGCTCTGGGGGATTTCCCGCGAATACGGGATGAACCTAAAGGACTTGAAAAAATGGAATCAGCTTTCCACAGACATTATTTTGCCTGGTCAAAAGCTGAACATTTCTTCTCAAGAAGAAAACTCAGATCAAAAGCAGTACACCATCAAAGCGGGAGATACATTATCAAAAATCGCTCGAGAGTTCGGTGTTTCTGTGAACGATCTTCAAAAGTGGAACAACCTCAAATCGGACTTGATTTTTGCCGGGAAAACGCTGGCGGTAACCGGAGGTGGGACGGGTCTGAAAGCACCTGTTAAACAAGCAGCCGTCCGAAGCGAACAGCCTGAGGCGCCTGCAAAACAGAAAGCAGTCTCAAGCAGCAAGCCAGAATCGGCTGCAAAAGAAATCACCGTTACAGCAACAGCATATACGGCAAACGACGGCGGCATTTCAGGCATTACGAAAACAGGAGTCGATCTGAATGCCAACCGGGATGCCAAAGTAATCGCGGTTGACCCGGACGTGATACCGCTAGGTTCCAAAGTGTATGTTGAAGGCTACGGCGAAGCGACCGCTGAAGACACCGGAAGCGCCATTACCGGGCATAAAATCGACGTATTTATTCCAAATAAAGCAGACGCGCTCGATTGGGGCGTTAGAACGGTTAAAGTGAAAATATTAGATTGATATAGAAAGGCACGGATTTGTATTCCGTGTCTTTTTTATATGTCATACGTTTGCCACCTATAAATGAAAGCGATTTCTTCTCTCGAACTCCAATTCGGTAGCAATGGAATGGGTTGTGGGCAGTTCTCCTTCTACGGCGAGCAGAAAGATTGAATTGCACGCCAGAAACGGCATGATCAAAGCCTCTGGAAGCATAACCGGTCCCCAAACCTTTACAGGCTACGCCGAGTATCTCGAAAGCCCGACGGGAAAAAGATTCCGGCTGGAACGATTGTCGCACTTGAAGGCGATAAGATAAAGGCGACAATCTCTTCGGCGTCATCTCGGAAACCGCCGGTGTGGTCCTCGGGGAAGCAAGCCTTCACTGGTCAGGCCGCTACGTCAAGAATGAGTTTGGCGGATATGTGTATGAACTGCAAGCAGGCCCTGACGGCGAAAAGGTCATGGCCCTAAAGAAAATCCGGATTACCGCCCTGACCAAGAATACGAGTCAAGAAACGATCGCGATGAATGGAATGTGGTCGGCCTTGCCGGACAGGTGTATATCAGATGTGGCGAAACAGTCAAGGCAGACGATTTGATTGTAGCAGACTCGGGAATCGCAACGAAAGCAGATCAGCCGGAACAGCGCTGGCAGGCCATGAGGATTACGTCGGAATATGATGCTCAGCGCGGATATGGAATTGCCCTCGTATTTATTCGCTGAAAAAAAGCAGTCCGGCTTGATCCCGGACTGCTTTTTTTACATATGCTGCACCTCTTTATTTTTGGCCTTGATCAGAAAAGAGAGCGCCAGTGCGACAACGGCGAACCCTATCGCGACAAAATAAGCCGTATGAACGCCCGCTGTCATCCCCTGCATTTGCAAATCTTTTTCGCTTGTAATCGCAGATTGCCGGATAAACCGGTTTGAAACGGTTGTCAAGATTGTCGTGTATAAAGCCGGGCCGATCGCGCCTGATACTTGGTTGACCGTATTCATAATCGCTGAACCATGCGGGTACAAGGGCTTGGGCACCTGGTTTAATCCGAGCGTCATGACAGGGGCCATCGTGAAACCGACGCCGAGCGTAAAGCCCGCGTACAGCATCATGGCGGCAGCCATCGATGTGCCGCTTGAGATCTTTGTAAACAGCAGGAGAACGCAGATGACAATGATTAAACCGGCGAGAAGAAGCGGCCTGAAGCCGAGCTTATCAAAAAGGCGTCCTGCAACAAGAGAAGTCAAAGCAAGGACCAGTCCGCCAGGCAGCATCAGCAAGCCGGTAGACAAAGGCGAAAGGTCGAGCGCCATTTGGAAGTAGAGCGGCAAAATCAGCATCATCGAAAATTGCAGCATCATGATGAGCCACACGAGGACGACTGTCGTTGAAAACACCTTGGACCGGAATGGCCGCATATCGAGCATCGGCTCTTTTAATGTGAGCTGCCGGCGTACAAATAAGACTAATCCGATGATCCCCGCCGCCAGTCCGATGACGACCTTCGGGCTGTTCCAGCCGGCTTCTCCCGCGTTGCTGAAGCCAAATACGATTCCACCGAATCCGATGGTAGACAACATGATCGATAGAATATCAATTTTCGGGTTGGTCTGTTCGGTCACATTTTCTAAGCGGAATGCCGCATAAATGATCATGAAAAGCGCAACGGGCAGCATCATGAAAAAGACGACCCGCCATGAATAATGTTCGACGATGAAGCCTGAAATGACTGGACCGATAGCAGGCGCAAATAAAATCACAAGCGTCATCATCCCCGTCATCGTTCCGCGCTTCTGCGGCGGAACGAGTGTCAGGATGACATTCATCACCAGCGGTAAAATAAGTCCCGTCCCCGAACCTTGAATAATCCGCCCTGTGAGGACGAGGGGAAAGACGGGGGCAATGCCTGCCAAAAGGGTTCCCGCTGTAAATAAGCTCATCGCTGTAAGAAACAGCTGTCTTGTCGTAAAGCGCTGCATGAAAAAGGCAGTAACCGGCACGGCGATTCCGATCATCAGCATGTATCCTGTTGACATCCACTGTGCCGTATTTGCTGATACGTTAAAGTCTTCGATCATCTTCGGCAATGCAACATTCATTACCGTTTCATTTATCAAAGCGAGGAAATTGCCCACGATTAAAATGGCGATGATCATAAATGTGCTTCTATTGGTATGCTCCATTTCATTTCCCCTCCTTGATTATCGTTTGAATGTGTTCGGCGGCGGCGCTTAACGGCAGCCCGCTTTTTTTCGTGACGGACAGCACATAAGCGCCTTCTATCATGGCTTGTATCGCGATGCTCAGCGTTTTGGCTTTTTCTTTCTGAAAGCCGGACCGTATGAGCTTTTCTTCGTAAACAAGCCGCCAGTCTTCGTAAACTTGATCACACGCTTGTCTGAGCGTTTCGCTGAATGACCATGTTTCTGAAGCGAAAGAGACGATCGGAATGTCCTCGTAATCCTCCATGATGTATTCCTCAAACCCGTCGGCCATCGTCTGAAGATAGGCTTGAAACGCTTCTGCAGGATCCGGTGATCGGCTGATCGCAGACCTGATAAATGCTTTAACCGCTTCACCGGTCATTTTGATGGCTTCTGCTGCAAGCTCTTCTTTGCCTCCGGGGAAGTAGTAATAAAGCGAGCCTCTGGGAGCGCCGCTTTCTGCCGTGATTTGATTTAAGCCTGTCGCATGGTAGCCTTGCTTGCGGAATAATCGCGAAGCCGTGCGTAAGATGTTGTCCCGGCTGCTTGTTTTTTCCTTCATCCGTTTTATCACCTTTCATTTTATACTGATCGGTCTATATAAATTATAGCGAAAAAAAGAGCCTTTTCTAAAGGCCCTATTTTGAAATGATTGCAATGGACTATTTTTTTCAGATATTTTCCGCCTTGTTCTTTTCGTCAATGTCTTCAAACGCCTGCTGGATCACGAATAAAAACATACAGGCTATGATTTCAACATCAAGAGGGATCGTGATGCTGTCCATCATCTCATCGGCAATGTGAATCGCGAGCCAGGTAAAGAAGCATTCGATTGCAAATGTTATGAATTTATGCCCGATCAGCAGGGCGAGAATTTTTTCGGGAATTTCAAAAATAAAACCGATCACAAAGCTTAAAAGAATAAACAGCAGCAGGGAGCCCGGCGAATCATAGGTAACGCCGAAAATCGCGAAAAAGCCGGTCACTCCGAAAAAACAGGTGCCGACGAGTAGCGCAAGGGCAAATATGATCAGAAGAAAGATGAGCGTAACGACAAGCATGTTCCCGAGTATATTTTTCATCATTTGGCATTCATTCCTAATCTGACAGTATACTTCTGATCATAACAAAAAAATTAGAAAATGTAATTTACAATCATCAAAACTCCCGATAAACTACATGAAAAAAGGCAATCAGGAAAGGGAAAAACAAAGAAATGAACAGGGCTTCCGCTGATCGATACGCAAATTTCAAGGAATTGTCACAAAATGAAACCGAAGGGGTTGATTACAGTGTTTTTGCACGCACTGCGGGGAAAGGCCTGCTTGTGATGTCTCCTCACGGCGGCGGCATTGAGCCTGGAATCAGCGAAATTGTACGGGCTTTTGCTGATCGCGCTTCCGTATATTTGTTTGAGGGAATCAAACCGCGCGGGAACAAGGATCTGCATGTGACAAGCGCCTGCTTTGATGATCCGCTTGCCGTCAAGATGGCTGCGGATCATCAATACGTGCTGGCTTTTCACGGCTATTTTGACCCGTCACATTGCCATACATTAGTCGGGGGGACGGACCGAAAACGCGCGGCGATCTTCGTCAATGCGCTGAGAAGGCACGGCTTTTCAGCGGAATTGCAGGAAAGAGGCGCCCGTTTTTCGGGAACATCCCCGGAAAGCATCAACAACCGGTGCAAAACAGGGCTGAGCGTGCAGTTTGAAATCAGCACAGCCCAGCGGAAGGCGATGTTCGGCCGCTTCAGCTTAAAGGGAAGAGACGGTTCACAAAACGGCGTTTTCCATCAATATATAAAAGCAGTCAAAGAAGGGGCCGCGGCTGCCTATGGCTGAGCTTAGTTTTTCAGCAGATACGGTGACCGCTTTTCGGCGGCGATGCACGTTTTTGCGTTTTTTCCAAAAGGGTAAGGGCGTCGGGCGCTTTTTCGATAGCGCGTGAATTCGTCTTCCTCATCATGAAGGTCAATGGTCCGGTCTTCAGAAGGATCTGCTTTACGAAGGCTGGCCGTCCATGCTTGGTTAAACTGGATACCGATCTGCCTTTTTTCAAATAGTTCGACTCGTTTGGCGGCAAACTCTTCCGTTACATTAAAGAGCTCGGCGATCATGTTTGCCGCGTGGCAGCGAAGCTCGGGAAAATCCAGTTTCAGAAGCATGAAAGTCGGAACGCAAAAGTGATACATGAATTGATTCGCTTGAAATTCCTGCAGCTCTCTGAACAGTTTGTTCATGTTCAACTGATTTCCGGCATGCTTTAATACGTGGCACAGCTCGTGGGCAAAGTCTTCCCACTGCTTTTCTTTGGAGAGCCTGCTGTTGAGTATGATGCTGTACATGCCGTCATGCTTGATCATCATGCTGTTCACGTCTTCATAGTGCACCCAAATATTAAGGTATGAGGCGATGCGGCTCATATCAATGTGATAAGGCTCCGTAAAACCAAACTTTAGATACATATTTTTTATGTATTCTTCTAGATGTGACAAATAAAATTTCAATACGAGACACCCTTTCGAACAAGTGTTCTGTTTTTCGGCAAAGAAAAGCCCACTGAGGGCTCTGTACGCTTATACAAAAATATAAACGATGAGCACCCATTTCGGCAAATCCTTCCTTTTTTGTTATTTTATCGCACTCATCAGTTATTTTTTGATGGAAATTCCTCATTTATCCGTTTTGTTTTTCCCCGGGCTTCCGCTTCTTCTCTTTTTCCTTCAAATATTGGATAAACTCGATCGCCTGCTGCCTGCTTTCAGGAGAAAACTCTTTCATGTCCCGGTAAGCGATTTGAAGATCTGGATCGTCAAACGTGTCTTTAAGAGAGCGGTCATGCTCCGCTCCGGTCAATAAATAGTCTATTGTCACTTTATAGTAATCAGCCAGTTTTTTCAAGGTTTCATAGTCCGGCTCGCTTCTTCCGTTTTCATAATGGGAATAGCGCGCCCTTGAAACGCCGATCTGTTTCGCCACTTCTTCCTGTGTCCGTTTGCCTCTCAAATGTTTCAGTCTGCCGCCTAACATACAATGACCTCTCTTCCCTCAATTCGGCATTATGCTTTTATTATAGATACAAAATGTATCGAAATAAACATATGATAAAAAAAGTATCAAAAAAGTATTGATGATAAGAAGTGTATCATTTATAATCGTATTCATACAGATACGAATTGTATCACACAACAGGGGGTGAAGCATGTGCGGAAATGTTTAATCGAAGAGCGCTCCAAGCGGGGATTGACGCAGAAGCAGGTTGCCGAACGGCTGAACATTTCCGAAGTTTACGTCCGCAAAATCGAAAAGGGTGCGCGCGCAATCCCGGCAGGAACACGATGCTGAAGTTTGAAACGCTCTATTCCGTATCAGAGCGGGAGCTGTTTCCTGATCTTTTTCAGATAGGTTTTAATAAAATTCGTATCATTAATAAATCGATCTAAGAGGGAGGCGCCAGGGATGAACATCGAACATCCAATGATTACCGAGATACGGGCATACGGCTATCTGAAAGAGTCAGTGCGAAAAGCATATCCGAAAGGACCATTTTGGACAAGCGTTTTTATTTCAGGAGGCCCTGACGGAAGGAGGGAGACCGGATGAAGAGGATCTTGATTCCATACAGCGGGGATCGGTTCGATCAATGGAGGCTCGGTGAAGCGGGAGGCTCCATCGCATTTACGAAAGAGGGAATGCCCGTATTTCAATTCGAAAATAAAGGACAATATGAGCGGTATCTCAAGCTTAAACGACAGGAGGAAGCCAAATGACCGGGCATCATAGCAGTGAAGGGAGCTATCCATTTTCGATTTATTCGGGCCTTTTGACTCCGGGACATTTTGAAAAGATCGGACATGCGGTTTGGCTGTTTTTATGGTGCATCAGCTCAACGACGCGGGAGGTTGAACGGGATGGAGTGACATGGGGAATCGTTCTCGGACATAAGCCGCTGAAAGCGGCAGAGCTCGGGCTCGTTTTCGGCGTGAACGAAAGAACGGTCAGAAGATGGCTTTCCCTTCTTGAGAAAAATGGCTACATATCGGTAAGGAGAGCGCCTTACGGCTTCATTCTGTCCGTCAAACATTCGAAAAAATTTCTTCATCAGCGAAGGGCCGGACATGTCCGTTCAGAAGCGGAAGAACGGACAAATGAGCCTGCCAGTTCGGACAGACCCGTCCGCTTAAATAAAGATATGACACAGATCGGCACAAATAATGCATCAGACCCAGTTGAGACGATAGCTGAACGGTTTGCCGCCCTCAGGTCGGCCCAGGAAGGACGCCTTGTCCATCCTTCGCCGAAGGATTATCAGGCCATCGCCCGGATTGTCGCCCGCGGCGTGCCGCTGCCGCAAACAATCAAATGGCTTGAACGGTGCTTCAGCGAGTACGAAAGCCGGCGAAGAAGCAGGCAGGAGACGATCAAGGTCTTCGGTTATTGCGAGAAATACATCATGGACCGCATCACAGCTATGGAAACGAATGCGGAAGCAAGGAGGGATAACATTGGCAAGGCGAACGATCGACGACGTTTTGAAAGAGCTGAAAAACAGGAGCCGTCTATCACAGGCGGACAAACCGGACGAATCCGCCGCAAGCACGTTTGACTGCCCAAGATGCAAAGATGAACTCGGATTTATCGAACGGCGCGGGGACATGGAAGTATGGGTAACCTGCGCCTGCCGGGAATGGCGGAGAGCGCAAAGGCTTTTAAAATCGAGCGAGATTACGGAGGAATTTAAAAAACTTAGCTTTGAAAACTTCCAGACAGCGGGCAAGCACCAGTCTGTAAAAGACGCGTGCGAATGCGCCCTTGAATACGTCCAAGCCTATCCGGATGTTCACGGGAGCCGCAGAAACAGCATTGCCCTTTTAGGGAGCCCGGGATCAGGAAAAACGCATCTGCTTACGGCGGCAGCCAACGATCTGATGCGGAGACTTCACGTTCCTGTCCTTTATTTTCCCTTTGTCGAGGGATTTAATGATTTAAAACGGGATTTTGCTTTGCTTGAAGATAAGCTCAACCGGATGAAGCAGATCGAGGTTCTGTTTCTCGATGATCTGTTTAAGCCTGCAGGCGGAAAGCCGAGGGCAACCGAATGGCAGATTGAGCAAACGTATTCGATCGTGAATTACCGGTATTTGAACCACAAACCGATCCTGCTTTCAAGCGAGCTTGACGCCGAAGAGATCGTCCGCATTGACGAAGCGCTTGGAACGAGGCTCCTTGAAATGTGCCGGGACTTTCTCGTCGTCCTGAAAGGGAACTCTTTTGAAATCAATCATAGACTGGAGGGAATGGTCTGATGTGCCGATTGTGCAAAGGGCGGAATTCCGTTCATCAGGACATCGGCTGGGGAGTGTCTTATAGGTCTTGCCCGCATTGCAGCATATCGCAAAGCGGCGATTTAACCGAATCGATCAAAAAGCTCGAAACGCTGATAGCAAAAATGAAAACAAGGGTGAAGCAAGGTGTTTGAATGTTTGAAAGCCTTGATTCTGATCGTGCTGACGTCTGCTAAAAGAGACGTGCAAATCAGAAGATGGCATGAAGAAGACGGAAAGTGAGGAAGGAAACGCGTGGAAAAATCTTCGGCGTACAGCCCATTGCCATGGCGCGTCGTCAAAACGGATAAGGATGTCTATATTTATTCCGCATACAGTGAAGCCGAGAAAAAACGGTTTCCATATTCAAACGGGAGATTAATCGCAACAGTCGGCGATTATACAGCTTTTTCACAAAAGAAAAATGCTCAATTAATCGCCGCTGCGCCGGAACTGTTGATCGCGGCAAAACTGGCACTCGCCTATTTCAACGAAAGGGCCCGCTCAGACTCAATAGAAAGCAAATTGGCGCACGTTTTACAAAAGGTGATCTCAAAAGCGGAAGCACATGAAGAGGAGGAATGCAATTGAAACAGCCGACACCATTAAAAGCGATTCATGAAACAACCGTCGGTAGCCGGATTGAAGAAGGGAAAGTGACGGTGATCGTGCTTGACGGCGTAAAAGGGGCGGCATGGCAGACAGAGGCGCCTGAACACGGAAAAACCGTGATCGAAACGAGAAAAGGCGACCTTGCAAGAGTCGAGTTTGAAATCGGCTATAAGTTTTAGTTAACACATAATACGTCCAAGACGGAAAGCCTGCGGACACTGATCAGAATGCACAGGAAGCGTGTGCAGCTGATTGGTGTCCTTTTTTATTTCAAAAAACGGAGGATAACAAAAATGGAAGATTTGCTTTTTGAATAGAAAAGGACATTAAAAGCGACAAGAACATTATACCGGCCTCTTCAGGACGAAGAGGGACTCACGGCGGAGCAGCTGAAAGATAAAAAGCTGCTCAGAAGCATGATCACAGATTTAGAATATGTCGTCGACTGGCTTGAAAACGGTAGAGAACCGGGAATCAGGCGGGCCATCGACAGACGGGATTCTTACAAGCGGATGCTGATCAAAGATCCGCGAATCATCGACACGTTTACTGAAGGAACGAACCGTTTTGAGCCGGACCATGAGGTGTCGGTAGCCGACAAAGCCCGGATCGAAGCGGCTCTATCCGTCCTGACAGCCCGGGAAAAAGAAATTTTTATATTGCATAAGGTTGAACGCTTTTCCTATGAACGGATTGCAGCTATGCTCGGCATCAAAAAATCAACCGTACAGACAAACGTGAAGCGTGCACAAACGAAAATGAAAAAACAGGTCAAACATTCTGCCGATTGTCCGGCGTGAAAAAATGATCATCCTTTTGTCATACGTTTGCCACCTATAGGTGAAGTGAGTAAATCGTGCCAATCAGCTTCGACGAAAAACAAACTAGTGATTGGAAAAAGACGAATTGATAGAGGGGCGGCATCCTGCGGTACCAAGAACGAAGGACACGAAAGAGGTGAGGTATTCAGGTTCTGTCGACAATATGAATGAAATATTTCAATTCGGCCATCAGCCATGAACTCGGGGGTTCCAACAAAAAGGTCACGCAGGAAAAATCGCGGCCGCCGGTGGGACAAGCTCTATTCAGTAAGAAGGGCTGAAATAAGCGTCAGACGCTGTTTTGTAAAATGTTCAATACCGACCCCAAGTCACCACCAAAAAGTGAATATTCACCAGTCTGCACCCAAGTACTGTGCGGATTAAAACATCCTTTTTGCAGAGTCGATCGTTCCTTATGAGCCTGTCATAATTGCCGGTCTTTCCGACCCTTGAGGAAAAGAACCATGTGTTGGTGATTTTGATGTTTCGGAGAAGCTGAAAGAAACAAGCCGATTTCCTTACTTTACATCCAACTAAAAGGAGAAATGTATTATGCCTTGCTCAAATGAATATGCTAGTTATGTTTTAAAGATTTGTACAGATGCTGATTCCTACTCACCAAAAGCAACTAGACGTTGTTGCAAAATACGGGGGCGGTAGTATTGCGAACTTTAAGTATACGCTTTCGGCTGAAGTTTGGAATAAAGATTATTGGGAATCTCGTAAGTTGCTATCAGGAACTTTTAAAAAACAGACACCGACAAGAGTGTTTAAAATTTCTCAACTTAAATTGAAGAAAGGAAAAAATTAAAGGGTATTTTCACGATACCGTTAATGGAGGGAATTTCCAAGTGAAAACACCTGCTTTTATTGTTAAACGGTAAGTTTAAATCCCCAAACATCCTCGGCATAAGCTGAGGGTGTTTTTTTATTATTTAAATTTAGAAGAAGCACCAATAAACGAAAATCCGGAGGAAAAATATACGGTCTTTTGCCATGACAGACCATTGAAGCTGAAGAAATCAAAGTTCCGATGACCAACCGTTTCGCCGATTAAAAGGGAGTGCCAAAACCGGTAACGGCAATTCAAAAGATGCATAACCAGTGCTTTTAGGTTTATGTAAGAGTATTTTTTAAAAGGGAATTTTGATATTGGTGGAAAAGTATGATATTTTTGCACTTATGAAAAACATTACCTATTCACTCATCATCGGACTATTCATTTTAATAAGCGGCTGTTCTACTGCTGAGACTTCAACAAAATCAGCACCAAGCGACAGCTACCATCCTTTCATGATTGCCCACAGGGGAGCTTCGGCAGTAGAACCGGAACATACGCTGTTATCCTATGAACGTGCAGTCAAAGATAAAGCGGATTACATTGAGATCGATCTCAGGCAAACGAAAGACGGAAAGCTTGTTGCCATACATGATAAGGATGTTGCCAGAACGACAAACGGAAAAGGAAAAGTTCAGGATTTAAAGCTGTCAGAACTTAAAAAGCTTAATGCCGGCAAGGGACAGAAAATACTAACTATCGAAGAAATAATCAAGAAACTCGGGAAGTCTACAAATTATTACATTGAAACGAGAGAAGGCGAAAATGGGCACTTGGTCATGGAGAAGCAGCTTGTTAATATACTGGAAAAATATGATTTGATTTCTGAAAACAAAGCTGTTGTGGAATCCTTTAGCGAACAAAGCTTGCAGAAAATCCGGTCAATCAATAAAAACATTCCATTGACCCGTCTCCTTCGCGATGACGAAGTCAGCCGTTTAACGCCTGATTCGTTAAGAAAAATGAAAACGTACGCTTCCGCAGCCGGACCGAATGCCAAATTGGTCAACGAAGCCGTTGTCAACATGTTTCATAAGGAAAACATGCAGATTCATGTATTTTTTGATGCGGAGAATGAAAACAGCTTAACAAAGAAAATGCTTCAATTAAAAGTCGATGGATTGTTTACCAATAATCCAGCTTATACTCATAAACAATTAGATCCGTCTATATAGACGGATCTTTATTTTGCCTCGTTCCTTAGGAGGTGGACAGGAGGAATGCAGCATGCCGCAAACGCCGGAATTAGACGTTTTTCAAAAAGAGATGACAGAGCTGAAAGCCGATCACAAAACGCTCGAACAGCGCGTGACCACGCTGGAAAGGTCGTCTGAACGCCACGATCAGCAGATTATCTCGATTAACGAAAAGCTCAACAAGATTGAAGAAAATACAACATGGATTAAGCGCAGCATTACGGGCGCGATCATCACGGCGGTCAGCACCGGCATCATCAGCGGAGCCATCGCCGTTTTTTATAACCTTTTGCAGAAATAGGAGGAAAACGCAATATGAAAAACTTTGATAAAGGCACAGTGGTTCGCACGGTGCTTCTTTTGATTGCATTGGCAAACCAAACGTTGATCATGATCGGTAAAACGGCTTTGCCGATCAGCGAGGAACAGGTCAACACATTGGCAGATGCCTTCTATTTGGCGGGTTCCATGGTGTTTACAATCGTCACTTCACTTGTCGCCTGGTATAAAAACAACTATGTCACTGACAAAGGAAAGCTGCAAAAAGAGGTGCTGCAGCAAAAAGGGTTGGTGAAATAGACTGCCCGCTGGGCGGCCTTTTCATTGGGAGTGGTTTAATTGGTTAAGGTTGTGAAAAACTTTGTGAAAGTCAATCAGCACACCCGGCCTGGGCTTAAATTGTCGGGAGTGAAAGGCGTCGTGATGCACTGGACGGCAACTCCCGGGGCATCCGCGCTAAATGAGCGGAATTACTTCAACGGCGCTTGCATTGCCGCGGAACGCTACGCCTCGGCCCATTATTTCGTCGACCGAAACGAAGTGCAGCAGATCATTCCGGAGAATGAAGTCGCTTACCATGCGCATGACGGGAACCGCTGCTATGTGAGCTTTCTTAAGCCGAATGCCAACACGACGGCAATCGGCGTCGAAATGTGTGTCGAAAAAAACGGCAACATTCATGGCGACACCGTTCAGAATGCTGCCGAACTGGTCGCGGATGTATGCAAGCGCTACGGGCTTTCGACTGACAACATCGTGCGCCACTATGATGTGACGAACAAAAACTGTCCGGCGCCATGGGTAAGCGATTCAAGCAAGCTTGCGGCATTCAGAAAAAAAGTCGAGAGCCTTCTGGGGAATCAAACGGTAGCGAAAACAACGGCGGCAACGAGCCAATCAAGCAAATCGACAGGGACGATTCTGAAAAAAGGCTCATCAGGCTCAAGCGTAAAGACGCTGCAAAAACGGCTGATTGCCGCGGGCTTCCCTTTGCCGAAGTACGGTGCCGACGGCTCTTACGGAAATGAAACCGTACAGGCGGTGACGTCTCTTCAAAAGCAAGCAGGGATCACAGCTGACGGCATTTACGGCTCTTCCACCGAAAAAGCGCTGGCGGCTATTGAAAAGAAAACAAGCAAAACATCTTACCCGCTGCCGTCGGGCATCTATAAAGTCAAACGCCCGCTGATGAAAGGGACGGCCGTCCGCCACATCCAAGAAGCGCTGGCGGCTCTTTATTTTTATCCGGACAAGGGAGCCAAAAATAACGGGATCGACGGATTTTACGGCCCGAAAACGGCGGATGCGGTGAAACGGTTTCAGTTGATGAATGGATTGGGGGCTGACGGTATTTATGGCCCGAAAACAAAGGCAAAACTTGAATTATTATTAAAATAAAAAAGTTCTCTTTCATGAGAGTCCTGCGGGGTTCCAACTGCTCCTGGATGAATTCCGGGAGCTTTTCTATAAATAAACATGATAAAACAGCCATCATTAACGGAACGTTCAAAATTCAATTCATTTTTACCGAAAAAAATAAGCATTGTGCCGGTCACCCTCCAACTCAATTCATTCTTAAATGTACATATAAAATTCGGTTTTTATTTTAGAATTTTCAAAAAACAACTACCACACTACCATGCATGTATGGTAGCATATGGGGGAAGGGAGGTGCATCATGAATATCACTCAGTCAAGCATACGATCTGCAAGGGATCAGGTTTATTATTGGCTTAAGGAAGATATTATGAAGTTTCGGCTGATTCCGGGGACGCACATTTCGGAAAAAGAAATTTCCGGGAAGTATGAAGTCAGCAGAACGCCGGTCAGGGAAGCTTTTCTTCAGCTTGCAAAAGAGGGGCTGCTTGAAATCTATCCCCAAAAAGGAACGCGAGTATCGTTAATTGACCTCGATCTCGTGGAGGAAGCGAGATTTATGAGGGAAAACCTTGAAAAGGCGGTTGCCGAATTAGCGTGCCGGGATTTCCCGGAGCAAACGATGATCGAGCTTGAGCAAAATGTAAAGATGCAGGAGATGTCGATCGATCAGAAAAATTATGAGAGCCTGTTTGATTTGGATGAAGCATTTCACAACTTGATTTTTGAAGGATGCCGCAAAGCGAATATTTGGTCAGCGATCCAGCAAATGAACGTTCCGTTTCGGAGAATCCGGTTTTTAAGACTTGCTGCAGATTTTAACTGGGACACGATTTATGAGCAGCATGCGGCCCTCATCGAAGCAATCAAAGCGCATCAGCCGTCAGAAGCCCGCCGAATTGCCGAAGAGCATTTAAAGCTTGTTATTGTGGATAAGGAAATGCTGATCGAAGAATTTCCCGGTTATTTCAAAAAGTAAGCGCTTTAAAAAGGAGTGACGAGCGTGAGAGCCGCGGTAATGACAAAGCCTTTTTCGATTGTGTTTCAAGACGTTCCATGCCCTGAACCGGCCGCCCATGAAGTCCTTGTCAAGGTGAAGGCGGCCGGTATTTGCGGGAGCGACGTACATTTTTACGATGGTTCGAATCCTTTCGGCCGGTATCCGCAAATCTTCGGACACGAGCTGTCTGGCGTCATTGAAAAAACGGGAACAGCGGTAAAAGAACGGGCGCCGGGGGAGCGGGTTGCGATCGAGCCGGCCATTTCATGCGGCAGCTGCTACCCTTGCCGAAAAGGAAGGACGAATGCCTGTGTAAACATCGATATGATCGGCTCGGTGCGAAAAGGAGGGTTCGCTGATTTTATCGCCGTCCCTGAAACCCATGTTCACCCGATTCCGGATGATATGGATTTTGCCACAGGCGCCTTGTGCGAGCCGTTTGCTATCGGGGCGCAGGCGATCAAGCGAGCAGACGTTCAAGACGGCGAGACCATTGTCATCTTGGGATTGGGGCCGATCGGGTTAACGATATTGGCTCAGATCAAGAAGCGGTTTCAGGCGGACGTTATCGCCGTCGATCCCGTGCGTAAAAGGCTGAAGCTTGCCGAATCATTCGGCGCAGACGCCGCCATTCAGCCGGCTGACGTAAATGCGGAAGAAGAGATATTGAAGCTGACGAATGGAGAAGGAGCCGGAATCGTCATCGAAGCGGCGGGAGTTCCTGCGACAATCGAACAGTCGATCCTGTTGGCGGCAGCGGGAGGGAAAATTGTGATCGTCGGCTTAACAGGGGAACCTGTCACGATTCCCGGGCTCCTTTTGACGAAGAAAGATATCGATATTCATGGTACAAGGCACAGCATCGGTCAATTTCCGGAGGTCATTCGGTTTTTGCATGAGAATTCAAAGATCGCTGAATCTTTCATTACCGACGTCATGCCGTTTACAGAAATCGAAGCGGCGCTGAGAAAAGCGAAAAACTGTCCGGACCAGGTGACAAAAATGATACTATCCTATTGAACTGGGGGATCTGTGATGAAAATGGTTTTCAGATGGTATGGAGAAGGCAATGATACCGTTACCCTCGAGCAAATCAGGCAAATTCCCGGTGTTGAAGGAATCGTATGGGCGCTTCATCATCTGCCTGCAGGCGAAGAATGGCCGCTGGAAGACATTGTGGAGGTCAAGCGGATTTGCGAGAAGCACGGGTTTCACATCGATGTTGTTGAAAGCGTTAACATTCACGAGGATATAAAGCTTGGACTGCCATCAAGAGACCTTTACATTGAAAGATACAAGCGTACAATTGAAAACCTGGCCAAGGCGGGCGTCAAAGTAATCTGCTATAATTTTATGCCCGTTTTTGACTGGCTCCGCACCGATTTGTACAAAGAAGCGGAAGACGGTTCGACCGCTTTGTTTTACGAACACGCAAAAGTCGACCAAATCGACCCTTTTGAAATCGTCGATAAAATCGCAAATAACGTGGAATTTACGATGCCGGGCTGGGAGCCTGAGCGCCTTGAGCATCTGACAAAGCTTTTTGAAGCATATCAAAACGTAACAGAAGACGATTTGTGGAATCATCTTCACTATTTCTTGGAGCAAATTATACCTACCGCCGCACGCTGCGGGATCAAAATGGCGATTCATCCGGATGATCCGCCGTGGCCGATTTTCGGGCTTCCGCGCATCATCACCTCTGAAGAAAGCATCGGCCGGGTGCTCAGGCTTGTGGACCATCCAAGCAACGGCGTCACCCTTTGCAGCGGCTCCTTAGGCGCCAATCCGAAAAACGACATGATCCGAATCATCAAAACGCATCCAGATCGGATTCCGTTTGCACATATCCGCAATGTGAAAGTTTATGATAATCAAGATTTTATCGAAACGTCGCACAGGACGGAGGACGGCTCTGTAGATATTTGCGGGATCGTCAAAGCCTATCATGAAACCGGCTTTTCCGGATATGTACGCCCCGATCACGGCCGCCACATCTGGAATGAAGCATGCAGGCCTGGATACGGGCTGTATGACAGGGCGCTTGGGATCATGTATTTATGGGGAATTTGGGATTCGCTGGAAAAAGAAAAACGGGGGGCTTCACAATGCTTGAAATCCATCAACAGTTAAAGGGGAAAACGGCGGTTATTACCGGCGGGAGCGGAGTGCTATGCGGCGCAATGGCGCGGGAGCTCGGCCGCCAGGGCATGAAGGTGGCCATATTGAACCGGAATGCTGAAAACGGGGAGCTTGTCGCCGCAGACATTCAGAAAGCCGGAGGCGAGGCGATCGCGGTCGAATGCGATGTCCTCGACCAAAAAAGCGTCGAACGGGCAGAGCGTCTCGTAGCACAACGTTTTGGCGGCTGCGACCTCTTGATCAACGGAGCCGGAGGCAACCATCCAAACGGCACGACATCGAATGAAACCCTGCATCCCGACCACCTCTTGAATGAAAATATCACAACGCTATTTGACCTGCACACAGCCGATGTTCGTTCTGTTTTCAATTTGAACTTTCTCGGATCTTTCATTCCAACCCAGATATTTACGAAAAAGATGCTGAACAGAAAAGGGGCATCAGTGATCAATATATCCTCAATGAGCGCAAAAGTCCCGATGACGAAAGTTCCCGCATACAGCGCCGCAAAAGCCGGCATCGAAAATTTTACGAAATGGCTTGCCGTCTACCTGGCTGAAACGGGCATCCGCGTCAACGCGATTGCGCCGGGCTTTTTTTTGACAAAGCAAAACGAGCGGCTCCTTCTCGATCAAAACGGCGGATTGACGGAGAGAGCGGAAAGCATCATTTCACATACTCCGATGAAACGGTTTGGCCGGCCCGAGGATTTATTGGGAACGTTGCTGTGGCTGGCGGATGAGGAGATGTCGGGCTTTGTCACCGGCATTACGGTACCTGTGGACGGCGGGTTTTTGGCCTACTCGGGCGTATAGGAGGGTGAACCGATGAAACGAATCGTGTGTGAGGAGCCTTACCGCTTCAACATGACTGAAATAAAAGAGCCTAAGCCGAAGCAGGGAGAAGCGCTCGTCAACATCAAGCGCATCGGGGTATGCGGCACGGACTTTCACGCCTATTGCGGAAGGCAGCCGTTCTTTTCGTATCCAAGGGTGCTCGGTCATGAGCTGGCGGGCGAAATCGCCGAGATCCGCAATTCCCGAGGGTTGTTGAAGACCGGCGATCGGGTGACAGTCATTCCTTATTTGGAATGCGGCAATTGTGCCGCGTGCCGCAGCGGCCGTCCCAATTGCTGCATGAACCTTAATGTGCTCGGCGTCCACATTGACGGAGGAATGCAGGAGTATTTGGCAGTCCCTGCAGACCATTTGCTGAAAACGGATAATCTGACACACAGCGAAGCGGCTGTCGTCGAGTGTTTAAGCATCGGCGCCCACGCCGCAGAACGAGCGGATATTCGAAAAGGGGAGACGGTGCTGGTGATTGGAGCGGGGCCGATCGGCCTCGGCGTAATGAAATTTTCCAAATTGAAGGGGGCGAACGTGATCGCGATGGATCTGCGAGAAGACCGCCTGGCATTCAGCCGGATGTGGGCGGAAGCCGATGAAACCGTCGTCGCGGGTGAAAACGCGGCCGGAGAGATCAAGCGGTTGACAGCCGGCGATTTTCCCCAGGCGGTTTTTGACGCGACAGGCCATGCCGCTTCCATGAATGAGGCTTACAAGTACGCCGCTTACGGGGGACGCCTTGTCTATGTCGGGCTTGTCAATGACCGCCTGTCGATTCCGGACCCCGAGTTCCATAAAAGGGAGCTCGCGATTTTGTCCAGCCGCAATGCTTTGCGGAGCGATTTTGCGGCGGTCATTCGTGCCATTGAAAACGGTGCGGTTGACACAGAACGGTTTATTACAGGATACCTTCCATTCAGCGAAGTTGCCGGCGGCTTTGAATCAGCGTTTGCACCGGAGGAAAATTCTGTGAAGATGATGATCAATCTGGCAGATTAACGTTTCATAAAAAAAGCGGAAAGAGGGGTTGCCCATGTTCTCAAACGGCAGGGGTTTTGTGCTTGTGATGCTCTTTTTAGCCGGAGTGATTAATTATTTGGATCGTTCGGCGCTGTCTGTCGCCGCCCCGTTCATTCAGGAAGACCTGCACATCAGTCCCGCCCAGATGGGGATGTTGTTCAGCAGCTTTTTCATTGGATATGCGATCTTTAATTTTATCGGGGGCTGGGCTTCTGACAAATACGGGGCAAAGCATACGTTGTCGGCGGCAATGGTTGTCTGTCGGTGTTCAGCGGGTCCATTGCGCTTACGTACAACTTTGTGTCGCTCTTTATCATCCGCGTCATCTTCGGCATGGGAGAAGGTCCTCTTTCAGCAGCTACGAGCAAGGCGGTCAACAATTGGTTCCCGAAAAAAGAAAGGGCGAGGGCGCTCGGAATGGCCATGTGCGGAACGCCGCTCGGAGGGGCGGTGTCAGGGCCGATCGTCGGGCTGATTGCGATCCATTGGGGCTGGAAAGCTTCCTTTGTGCTGATTATGCTGATCGGTCTCATTTGGACTTGGTTTTGGATGAAGTTCATGAAAGACAAACCGGACGCATCTCAAAGTGCAGCCGCTGAGAAAGAGAGGAATTTGCAAAAGGGCGGCGGCATTCCGCTGTCCTTTTACTTAAAACAGCCGACCGTTCTTTTTACCGCGTTTGCTTTTTTCTCGTATAATTACGTTCTGTTTTTTTTCTTAACATGGTTTCCGAGCTATTTGACGACAGCCCGCGGGCTGAGCATCCACGATATGAGCATTGCGACTATCATTCCGTGGGTTGTCGGATTTATCGGTCTTGCATTGGGCGGATTTATTTCGGATTATATTTTCAGCATCACGGGCAAGCAGATGTTTTCTAGGAAAGCGGTTCTCGTCGTTTGCCTTTTGGCCGCGGCTGTATGTATAGGGTTTGCCGGAGTGGTGACGACGACGGCAGGAGCAGTTGCATTAGTCGCGCTATCGGTTTTCTTTTTGTATGTGACCGGGATTACCTACTGGGCGATCATTCAGGACATCGTTCATCCCGACCGTGTCGGAGGAGTCAGCGGATTCATGCATTTTCTCGCCAATACGTCAGGCATTATCGGTCCAACCGTCACGGGATTCATCGTAGAATACAGCGGGGCTTTTACGAGCGCATTTTTGCTGGCCGGGGGTCTTGCAGTGGCGGGATCGCTTTCTGTCGCCTTCTTTGTAAAACCGATCAAGGCTGATCGGCTGCCGCAATCCGTAACAGCAGATGAACAGGAGCATTCTTTGGGATAAAGGGGCACCGGGCTAAAGAGCGATGCTTGGAGCCCGATGTTTCTTTTTAGTTTTCATTGGAATGGTGAGGTACCCTGATGTTTCATTTCGCATCATGACATCAACCAGCATAGTCAAACCGGCATAGAGAACAGTCGCGGCCAATGAAAGTGGAATGATAAATATACTGATTATCGTGGTCAGGATTATTTTCACGTACTTGCTGCCTTTCTGTTTATAAAGGATCCCATATATTTCCGTGTTCGGACTAAAAGAAACCTGGCAATATATTTTTATATGATCTCCCCATTAAAATCGGATGGGTTAACGTCTGTAATACCTATATGCAATATTGAAATGTATAAAAAACAGCCAGTCGGCGGTACAATTTACCGCTAACCGGCTGTTTTGATAAAGGTGATTTATTTCCGTCTAGAAAATACGAGTTTTATCCGAAGGGCTTTCAAAAAGATATCAACTCTTCTTTTTCCCTCTGTTTAACGCCTTGATCACCTTCTCGCTTCTTTTCCTGAGGAGGGCCGTATAGTCTGAGAGGCCAAATTTTGCAAAATCGACATGTTTCACATGCTTCTTTATTTTTTTCACACCATCACCCGATTGCAGTCATTTTGGTTTATTGTATGTAAGATCGGGGAAAACGGAATAAGGACGGGAGAAATTTCCCGTCCTCTCTTATCAGGCTTTTTTTCGTTTATACTCATCGATCAGCCGGGCATTTTGCCTGAAAATCCGTTCGGTGTGGGGGCTGACTTCGTATTTGGCGATGTGGGTTTTTGATTGCTTTTTGAATACTTTACATGTGCCGCGCCCCGTTGAACGGTCTTTGTCTTGCTGAAAAACCGGCTCCATCATTCGTCACCTTCCTCTTCGTTTGGTAGCAGAAGATCATAGATGCTGGTTAAAGAAGTAAACAGCAGATAATCAAACTCAGTGACAAGGTCCTCGGATGTCAGTTTCATCACATAGTCGTATTCATGAATCGAGAATGGAATCAGGACCATTTTTCCGTTTTCTTCGTAATACACGTCTTTCCGGTCGAGCTTTTCCTGAACAGCGAAACGGTTTTCCATATGTTCGAGCAAATGATCTTTGCTCTCTTGTGAATTATATTCGCATAGTGCGGCGGATATATTCATTTTTTCGGCAAACCGTTTGATGAGTTTTTCAATGCCTTCAGCGTAAGCTTCTATATCTCCATAGTAGATGTGGATCGGTTCGTTTTTCAATAGGTATTGGTACGTTTTGAGCCTGTTTTGATACGTGTGGAGCAGGTCGTTGTTTTCTTCAAGAAGCTCTCTTGTGTCTGTGGCCAATTCGTTCGTGCCGAGTTTTTTGAAGTAGGCGTTTAAGAAAATAAACGCATCAGTCAACGTAAAAAAGACGGCGACGATCAAGTAATGGAGCCAATTGCTGAAAATGGACTGCGGATCGTACGTCCAGTAAAGCGCGGCGCCGATCACATAAAGGAGATACCATGTTTTCCGGATTGCGATCGTTTTTTCTTTCATCTTTTTTTCAAAACGCCAGACGGCAAAAACGTACAAGGCTAAGGCGAGGACGATCACCCAGACTGAAAATTGATAAAAAAGCAGCATAGCTTGTTCCCTCTTCCCGAGAAAAAGTGCAATACTGCTTCTATACATATGAGGGAAATCTCTTAAACATGAAAACTCCCGCTAAAGACATTCTTTAGCGGGAGGCTCAAGTTGACTAAAAAAACAAATCCAGTATAAAGTAGGCAAACGCGCCGAGGGTTCCTGCAATCGGAAGGGTAATCACCCATGTGACGACCATTCGTTTGGCCGTGCCCCAGTTAACGCCTTTCACCCTGTGGGCGGAGCCGACTCCGAGAATAGATGAAGAAATAACGTGAGTCGTGCTGACAGGCAAGTGAATGACCGTGGCCCCAAAGATGATCGCAGCGCCCGTTAAGTCGGCGGAAACACCGTTGACAGGGCGGAGCTTCATGATTTTGCCGCCGACGGTTTTAATGATTTTCCAGCCGCCGACTGACGTTCCAAGCCCCATGGCCAAGGCGCATGCGAATTGCACCCAGAAAGGGACCTCGTGCGTGTTGTGCATGCCGCCGGCAATCAATGCCATCGTAATGATCCCCATCGATTTTTGGGCGTCGTTCGTTCCGTGTGTGTAGGATTGCAGCGCCGCTGTTGCGATTTGCACCCGGCGGAACTGCTTGTTCGTTTTGGCAAGGTTGCTGTTTTTAAATATGAGCTTGACGATGGTATAGATGATATATCCTACAACAAAGGCAAGAATCGGTGATAAAATAAGTGCTTCGATAATTTTAATAAATCCGCTGTATTTAATCGCGCCGAATCCTGCTGATGCGATGACAGCCCCGGCAATGGCCCCGATAATCGCGTGGGATGAGCTGCTCGGAATGCCGAAGTACCACGTCACGAGATTCCATGTAATTCCGGCGATCAGAGCGGCGAGAATCACCAGTGATCCGTTGTGCAGTTTAAAAGGGTCAGCGATATCGCTCGTAATCGTTTTCGCAACGCCCGTAAACGTCATGGCGCCCACGAAGTTCATCACAGCTGCCATGATAATGGCGTGCCTTGGTTTTAAAGCTTTTGTCGAAACCGAGGTGGCGATTGCATTTGCAGTATCGTGAAACCCGTTGATAAAGTCAAATGCCAAAGCAAAGATGACAATCAGTATGGTTAATACAAATAATAGATCCATTATAATCCCTCGTTACGCATTTTTCATTATGATGGTTTCCAGATTGTTTGCTACACTTTGGCACGAATCCGCGATTTCTTCAAGCGTTTCATAAATTTCCCGGTATTGAATGACTTTAATCGGATCCGTTTCCGTACCGAAAAGATTTTTTAATGATTTGCGGTGGAGATTATCGCAGTTATGCTCGTATTCTTTAATTTTGATGGCGTGCGGCTGAATTTCTTTGAGACGGTTGTCCGCCATCAATTCGATTGTGATCAGGATTTCTTTTGCACATTCTCTGATATAGCCGCTGAATTTATCGATGTGTTCATCAGAAGACGTAATCGAAAAGATTTCCATCATTGCGGAGAAATGTTCGATGCCGTCGAGCACATCGTCAAGGCTGTTCGTCAGCTGAAGGATGTCTTCGCGCTCAATAGGCGTGATAAAAGCCTTATTCAGTTCCTTAATCATCGTATGTACATAGTTATCACCTTTTGTCTCATACTCTTTTAAGGTATCCGCGAATTCTTTAAGGGTCGTTTGATTCGTCACTTTATAGTTAACAAAATACTCGGCAGTTTCGTCTAAATTTTTTGCAATTTCCGTCAAAAGCACAGAAAACTTGTCTTTTTTTCTTTTTAACATTTGTAACCCTCCATTGTTTAAATGAGACAATGCACACATCAAAATATTATATAACTTTTTGTCGAAAAAAAACAGGTGCAGTCGAAAAAAACAATCAATTTTCAAGTGTGTCTATTTTTTGACAAAACGGTGAACGTAACAATGATGTGTTTCGTTATGAACTAGTCTGTTTGTCCTTTTATTTGATTATGCCTAAAGAATGATGATAAAACCATTTTTAAAACCGGGAAATTAGATTCAAAAAATATTGAAAATTATGATTCTTCTTTATTTTCAGCTCAATTTCTTTTATAGTGGAAACAAACTGGAAAGGGAGTGAGCTGATGAGACGTTTTGCTTTCATTGTTTTGGTCTTTTGCTTAACGGTTGGTTGCTTTTTCAGTCCAGTTTCAAAAGCAGAAGGTGTAAGAGATGAAGGGGAAAAAGTTGCCGTAGGAACAGACGGAATGGTCGCAACAGCCCATCCGCTGGCGTCAAAAATCGGTGCCGATGTTTTGAAAAAAGGCGGAAATGCGATTGATGCGGCGATTGCGATTCAATTTGCCCTGAATGTCACAGAGCCGATGATGTCGGGACTCGGAGGCGGCGGGTTTATGATGGTATACGACGGCAAAACGAAGGAAACCTCGATCATCAACAGCCGTGAGCGGGCTCCCGCTGGCGCTACTCCGGATATGTTTTTGGACGAAGACGGAAAAGTCATCCCTTTTTCACAAAGGTCGACGCACGGAAATGCAGTCGGTGTGCCGGGTACGCTGAAGGGGCTTGAAGCTGCGCATAAAAAGTGGGGCACGAAAAAGATGAAGGACCTCATCAATCCTTCGATCAAGCTTGCCAAAGACGGGTTTCCAATCGATTCGGTACTGGCTGACGCGATTGATGAATATCAGGACAAGCTGAGCAAAACGGCAGCGAAAGAAATTTTTCTTCCTGACGGAAAACCATTGAAAGAGGGAGACATTCTCGTTCAAAAAGATTTGGCGAAAACGTTTACGTTGATTAAAAAAGAAGGGTCAAAAGCGTTTTATCAAGGAAAGATCGGTGAAGCGCTCGCAGGGGTCGTTCAGGATTTCGGGGGTTCGATGACGCCGGACGATCTGTCGCGCTATGAGGTAACGACCGACAAGCCGATCTGGGGAGAATATCACGGCTACGATATTGCGAGCATGCCTCCTCCGAGCTCAGGCGGAGTTTTCATGCTGCAAATGCTGAAGCTGATCGACGATTTTCATGTGTCCCAGTACGATCCGAAATCATTTGAAAAATATCATCTGCTGGCTGAAACGATGCACTTGTCATATGCCGACAGAGCGGCATACGCCGGAGATCCCGAGTTTGTCAATGTCCCGCTGAAAGGGCTCTTGAATGACGATTATATTAAGGAGCGGCAGAAGCTGATCAGCCTCGACTCGGTAAACCGTGAGGCGAAAGAGGGCGATCCGTGGAAATACGAATCAGGCGAGCCGAACTATTCGATCGTGAAGCAGCCTGACGATAAAACGGTCGGGGAAACGACACACTTTACCGTAACAGATCAATGGGGCAATGTCGTTTCTTATACGACGACGATTGAACAGCTCTTCGGAACGGGAATTATGGTGCCCGGCTACGGATTGTTCTTAAACAACGAGCTGACCGACTTTGATGCAGTTCCGGGCGGAGCCAATGAAGTGCAGCCGAATAAACGGCCGCTTTCCAGCATGACGCCGACGATTGTGTTTAAAGACGACAAACCTGTGCTTACCGTCGGTTCGCCTGGCGGAACGACGATCATCGCCTCGGTATTCCAGACGATCCTCAATTATTTTGAATACGGAATGAGCCTGCAGGATGCGATTGAAGAACCGCGAATTTACACGAACAGTCTCTCATCATACCGCTATGAAGAAGGGATGCCTGAGGATGTCAGGCTGAAGCTCAATGAGTTCGGTCATAAGTTTGGGACGAGTCCCGTGGACATCGGAAACGTGCAGAGCATTTTCATTGACCGGGAACACAAATCTTTCCTGGGCGTCGCCGATTCGAGCAGAAACGGGACGGCGGTCGGCGTCAATATTAAAAAGTCTGCAAAAGCTAAAAAATAGAATGTCAGAAGGTTTGATCCGGTTTATCTGCGGGTCAAACCTTTTTAATTTTGAAAGATTTCTTTAAAAATTAGTTGACTTGTAGGAATACTTTGAATATGATGAATATAAATTTGAGCTAATAGATGCCGATCGGACAGCCGAAGGCCCTTGACATGTTTTCATGTCAGGGGCTTTTTTTATTGATCGGGAGCGCTAAAGGGGGGAGCCCGGGTTCGCATTTCGGAAAAGAAGAGTAGCGAAAACGCCTATATCAACATATAAAAATAACATTTAAAGGAGGGCAATTTATGAAACTGTTCAACATTTCTATACTGTTCATCGTTTTTACACTGATCGGAGCGGGCTGCTCAAGCGAAAATACCCAGTCTTCCGATTCGGGTTCTGTCGAGCTTTTGAATGTTTCGTATGATCCGACGAGGGAGCTTTATCAGGAATATAATCAGGCCTTTAAAGAGTATTGGAAAGAAAAGAGCGGCCAAGACGTGACCATCAAGCAGTCACACGGAGGATCAGGCAAACAGGGGCGCTCCATTATCGACGGATTGGAAGCCGATGTGGCCACACTTGCTCTCGCTTATGACATTGACAGCATCGCGGACAAAGGCCTTCTGTCAAAAAAATGGCAAAAAGAGCTTCCCGACAACTCAACCCCTTATACATCAACGATTGTTTTTCTTGTGAAAAAAGGCAATCCAAAGCAGATTAAAGACTGGGATGATCTGGTCAAGGACGGCGTATCAGTCATCACCCCGAATCCGAAAACATCGGGGGGCGCGAGGTGGAACTACCTCGCCGCATGGGCATATGCTGATAAGGTCTATAGCGGAGACGAGAAAAAAATAGAGTCGTATATGAAAGAGTTGTACGGCCATGTCGAGGTGTTGGATTCGGGAGCCCGCGGCGCGACGACGACATTTGTTGAAAGGGGCTTGGGCGACGTGCTGATCGCCTGGGAAAATGAGGCCTATCTCACGCTGCATGAGCTTGGAAAAGATAAGTTTGAGATCGTCTACCCTTCGATCAGCATATTGGCGGAGCCGCCAGTTGCGGTTGTTGATAAGGTTGCAAAACGGAAAGGGACTGAAAAAGCAGCGAAAGCATACCTGGAATATTTATATTCCGAAAAAGGCCAAGAGATTGCCGCCAAACATTACTACCGGCCTCGGGATAAAAAAGTGCTTCAAAAATATCAAAAGCAGTTTCCGCACGTAGAGCTGGTGAACGTAAATGACGGCTTCGGCGGCTGGAAAAAAGCCCAGGAAACGCATTTTAACGACGGAGGTTTGTTTGATCAATTGTATCAAAAGTAACGCAAGCTGGAGGTGTTCACAATCAAAACAGCAGGTGCGACAAGAAGAAAAAACATATTTCCCGGTTTTGGAATCAGCTTAGGCATTACGATGGCCTATCTCGGCATCATCGTCCTGATTCCGTTAACGATGGTATTTATGAAAACAGCCTCAATGGGGTTTCTCGACTTTTGGCAGGCGGTCGCCGAACCGAGAGTTCTCGCCTCGATCCGGCTTACGGTTATGACCGCTTTGGCGGCCGCCCTTGTCAATGCCGTATTCGGCCTGTTAATCGCCTGGGTGCTGACCCGCTATACCTTTCCCGGAAAAAAGCTGCTTGACGGGCTTGTCGACCTTCCGTTTGCGCTGCCGACCGCGGTCGCGGGAATTGCGCTTACATCGCTCTACTCGCCAAACGGATGGATCGGACAATTTTTGCACATAAAAGTCGCTTTTACGCCGCTTGGCATCATCATCGCCCTGGTGTTTATCGGCCTTCCTTTTATCGTGAGGACGGTTCAGCCGGTGATCGAGAACATCGAGAAAGAAATCGAGGAAGCATCGGCCATTCTCGGGGCGGCTCCGCGGCAGACTTTTTGGAAGGTGATTTTTCCCCAGCTGCTGCCTTCTGTAATCACAGGGTTTTCTTTGGCGTTTGCCAGGTCCCTCGGCGAATATGGCTCAGTCGTTTTTATCGCCGGCAATATTCCGTACAAAACGGAAATTGCGCCGCTGATTATCATGACAAAGCTTGAGCAATACGATTACAGCGGGGCAACGGCTGTTGCCTGTGTTATGCTGATGATTTCGTTTTTATTGCTGTTGATGATCAATCTGTTTCAATGGCGTGTATCAAAGCGGTGGGTAAGGAGTTGACAAAATTGAACGCACAGACGCATATGCAAAACGCAAGTCAAACGAGTCCATCTTCAGGCGCGAAAACGGTGCGGGCGTTCTCCATCGCCATCGTCTATCTGTTTTTATCCGTCTTTTTGCTCATGCCTCTTGCCGCCATTTTTATTAAGGCTTTTGAAAAAGGAGCGGATGTGTATTTCGCATCGATTTCAGATCCGGGCGCTTTGGCGGCCATCAGGCTGACGCTGCTTGTGCTGGCGATAACAGTGCCGCTTTCTGCCGTATTCGGCATCGCAGCCGCCTGGCTTGTCACAAAATACGATTTTAAAGGGAAAAACATTCTTGTCACATTGCTCGATTTGCCTTTTGCGGTTTCGCCCGTGATCGCCGGCCTTGTTTTCGTTCTTCTGTTTGGCACAACAGGGCTGTTCGGTCCGTGGCTGATTGACCACGGCATCAAAATTGTCTACGCTCTGCCTGGAATCGTGCTGGCGACATTGTTCGTGACGCTTCCGTTTGTTGCGCGCGAACTGATCCCTTTCATGCAAAGCCAGGGATCGGCTGAGGAGGAGGCATCGCTGACCCTCGGGGCGGGGGGCTGGAAAACCTTTTGGTACATCACATTGCCGAACATCAAATGGGCCCTCTTATACGGCGTGATTTTATGCGGGGCGAGGGCGATCGGCGAATTTGGCGCCGTCTCCGTCGTTTCCGGTCATATTAGAGGAGAGACGAATACCATGCCTCTCCACATCGAAATTTTATATAACGAATACCAATTTTCAGCCGCGTTTGCCGTCGCTTCATTAATGTCCATCCTGGCATTAATTACGCTGGTGCTGAAGAACATACTCGAAAAAAAGACAAAAACGGCAGGAAAAGGAGCTTAGGTAACAATGGGTATATCAATCAAAAATGTTTCCAAATCGTATGGTGAATTTCATGTGTTAAAAGATATCAATCTTGAAATCAAAAAAGGGGAGCTGATCTCCTTGTTGGGGCCGTCCGGATCGGGGAAAACGACGCTGCTCAGGATCATCGCCGGGCTTGAACAAGCTGATCGGGGAAACATTTTGTTTGAGGGGGCTGATCAGACAAACGTACATGTGAAAAACCGCAATGTCGGCTTTGTTTTTCAGCATTACGCCCTTTTTCGCAATATGACCGTTTTTGAAAATGTGGCCTATGGACTGAAAGTTCGTCCACGGAAAGAAAGGCTTTCGAAAAAAGAAATCAAGCAAAAGGTCGATGAGCTGCTGAACATCGTCAGGCTGAAAGAATTTGGCGAACGGTATCCTTCCCAGCTTTCAGGCGGGCAGAGGCAAAGGGTGGCTCTCGCCCGCGCCCTTGCCGTCAATCCCCAGGTGCTCCTTCTTGATGAACCGTTCGGCGCCCTTGATGCAAAGGTGAGAAAAGAACTGCGCCGCTGGCTCAGAAAAGTGCACGACGAGTTTCATATTACGAGCGTTTTTGTCACCCATGATCAGGAGGAAGCGCTTGACATCTCAGACCGCGTCGTGATTATGAACAACGGAAGGATCGAGCAAGTCGGCACGCCTGAGGCCGTGTATGAAATGCCGGAGAACCCGTTCGTGTACGATTTTCTCGGTACGGTCAACCAATTCAAAGGCCGGCTTGACAGCGGATATATTTACGATGGGAATTTCAAGTTTGAGTTGCCGGGAGATGTGAAAACCGTAAAGACTGCTGCCAATGGTATCGGGTTTGCCAGGCCGCACCACTTTATTGTCGAAAAAACGCCGGACCATGACAGCGGAATTCATTGTAAGGCGGAACACATCCGCGCAATCGGGTCGACGGTTCAGCTTGAGCTGAGGAGAACCGATACAGGGGATATCATTGAAATCGAATTAACGAAAGACGATTTTTTGAAGCTGCAAATCAAAGTAGGCGAGGATTTGTACGTCCGGCCTAAGCAGCTGAAAGTCTTTTGTTCATCGTAAAAACGGGTGATGGGAGCTTTTAGCTCCCATTTTTCGTCATTCAGAAAGAAGGATTTATCAAACAGGAAGCGAAATATACAAAATCAGACTCTGTTCCACAAAATGTAAGCGTTTTCTACAAAAGGGGAGGGTTATTTATTATGATTCACGTGTTGTCGAACGGATTTTACCGCTTTTCCGAGTGGGTGATGAGGCTTGCGCTTCTGAATATGCTGTGGATCGGTTTTTCAGCTGCGGGATTGATCGTATTCGGGCTTGCTCCGGCGACTTGCGCCATGTTTGCCGTGACGAGAAAATGGGCGATGGGCAATACGGATATCCCCGTTTTTCAGACGTTTTATACAGAATTTAAAAAAGGGTGGGGGAGATCGGTCATACTCGGTCTGATCCTGTCCCTTACCGCTCTTTTATTGTACGTCGATTTTCGAATCGCCGCCGTCTGTTTTCTCGATCAGCCTGCCGTTATAAGCTTATTCATCAGCCTTTTTATCATATATGCCATCATCCTCTCCTACATTTTCCCGATCTATGTCCACTATGAGATGAACCAGATCGAAGCGCTGAAATACAGCTTCATGATCGGTTTTGCCCGCCCGCTCGTCTCTTTTTTAATGATCGTAAGTGCGATCGGCTTCGTGCTGCTCACCTTATTTCATGTCACATGTCTCTTGTTTTTCAGCGGCAGCGCTTTAAGCCTCGTATTGACAAAACTGGCGTTTCGCGCTTTCCGCGCGCTTGACGTCCGCCATGAGACCTTCATGCGCGAATGAAGGTGCTAACGTCCAGTGAACAGGTTTCAGCATTTAAAAATTAAAGATCAGTTGTTTATCCTCATTTCCTTTATCATGGCGATTTCGCTGATTTTGATGTTGGGCGGCGTTCAGTACGCTTTCCGCATGTATGATCAGCAAATTTACCGGAAATCGTCGCAAGTTTTGATGATGTCGTCAAAGAGCATTGAAGATGAGCTGAAAAAGATCGAAGACGTGTCATATCAAATCGCGACAGATCAAAACATTCAAACGAACCTCTTAAAAGCGGGACATGACCAGAACAAATACGGCCGCTACCGGATCAAACGGGAGATTTGGGATCAGCTTGCCGAATATACGGGATCAAAGCGGTACATCAAGTCGATCCATTTAGTCGACGCATTTGGAACGGAATACTCGGCCGGGGCAAACTCCTCTGAAGCGTTAAAACGGCAAATCAGCAGATTGACAAAGCAAGCGGCCCGCATGAAAGGGGGAAACGTATGGGTGACAAAGCCCGGCGCAAACGGCGAGCTTTTATCAGTCAGGGAAATCCGGTCGTACAAACAGCTGAATCTTGACCATCTGGGAATCGTATTGATCGTGGCGGACTTAAAAGGCATTGTCGGCGATCTCCCGAAGGATTGGGAGGAAGGCGCTGGCAAGGTTGCCATGTCGGATGAACGGCACACCTTTTTTTCGGACAGCCCTTTACAAAAAATCGACCCGCCCCGTTTATCTTCCCATGTTCAAAACGGATATACAATCGTGAAGAATAACGGCAGCCGCTTTTTTATGTCATATGTCACATCACCCTATGAAAATTGGACATACTGGAGCCTGATTCCCTTTGATGCGATGTTTTCCAAAATCTCTGCGATGAAAGCTATACTCATCTCCCTTTTTATTCTCTTCTTTTTGACAGCCGTCCTGTTCGGCAGAAAAATCGCCAGAGGCTTGACAAGCCCGATCGAAAAGCTGGTCGCCGCGATGAAGCATGTGCAAAAGGGCGATTTTAAAACGCAGCCGCTCTTTAAGCCGCCGCCTGAACGCCAGGACGAAGTCAGCGTGTTGAACCGGACGTTTATTACGATGGTTGAACGGATCAACGAATTGATCGCAGAAAATTACGAAAAGCAGCTGATGATAAAGGAAACGGAATTCAAAGCGCTTCAGGCGCAGATCAATCCCCACTTTTTATACAATACGCTGGAGTCGATCAACTGGCTGGCCAAGACGAACCGGCAGCCGAAAATTTCAAAGATGACCGAATCTCTCGGCTTTTTGCTGCGGAATGCGGTCAATATGAAAACAGATGTCTTAACGATTGAGGAAGAGGCTGACATCGTTCTTCACTACTTCACGATCCAGCAGTTCCGTTTTGAAGAACGGCTGGTGTTTGAAGTGGCTGTCGACCCTCTTGTCAAATCGTGCCTCGTCCCAAAGCTGATTCTCCAGCCTCTGGCTGAAAATGCGATTACGTACTGCCTTGAGCCTGTCATCGAGCCTTGCCGCATCGCCATCAAGGCTTTCGCAAAGGACGGCTTCGTATACTTGACCGTGAAAGACAACGGACCAGGCATGGACAAGAATTTTTTGGAACAGGCAAACAAGGGGCTCGTGCAAACAAAGGGCAAAGGCATCGGACTGCAAAATATCGATGAGCGGATCAAGCTGATGTTCGGCGAAGATTACGGTTTGAACATTTCAAGCGAAAAAAGTAAGGGAACAGAGATTACGATCAAAATACCATTTCGAAGCGGGGTGTGATGATGTACAAAGTTCTGCTTGCAGACGATGAACGTATCATTCTCGAAGGGATCTCAAGCATGATTCAATGGCATTCGTTCGGCGCGTCTTTGGTCGGCGCGGTGCAAAACGGGATGGAAGCATACCAGCTCATCCTGCGCGAACGTCCGCATATTGTGATCAGCGATATTAAAATGCCGGGAATGGGCGGACTTGAATTGATCGAGAAGGTGTCCCGCGACCATCCGTCGATAAGGTTCATTTTGCTGACCGGGTTTGGCCGATTTGAATACGCGAAAAAAGCGATGACATACGGGGTGAGGCATTATTTGCTCAAGCCGTGCAATGAAAGACACATTACGGCATCACTTGCAAGCGTGATCAGCGAATTGAAAAAAGAAGAGTCTACAGAACGGGTGAAATCGGATTTGGAGCTCGTCCGCCCCCACATCCGAAAACACGCTTTACAAGAGCTGATCAAAGGCGGCAAAAAGGCTGCCGAAAGGTATTTGCGTTTTTTTCCCGAGAGGCAGAACATCGCGCTGATTCTGTTTGCCCTTGAAGATTCCGGACGTCTGTCCGCACTGCAAAAGCTCGCAGCAGGCATCCTCGGGTCATCGGTCATCGCATCCGTCCGTATGAACGATGCTGTCGTGTTCGCGGCCGAACCGTCGGAGCTGATCGAGGAAAAAATCGAACGCGTAAAAAAGCAGGCCGAACAGCAATTTCATACCGTGCCGGCTGCAGCATTGAGCGGGAGCGGGGAAATCAGGGATGCTGCCTCATTATACGAAAAGGCGCGCGGCCGGCTCGAAAAACAGCTGATCACGGCCTGTGCTCAGCCATCGGTTTTGGTCCGGAAAATGCTCGATCTGATTCAAAAAGAAGCCGCAAACCCGAAGCTCTCATTAAAATGGGCTGCCCGAAACGTGTTGTACATGAATCCGGACTATCTCGGCAAGCTGTTTAAACAGGAAACGGGCGAGAAGTTTTCGAGCTATGTCACAAAAGTGCGCATCGAAAAAGCAATCGCCATGATGAAGCAAAAAAACGGCATCACAATCAGCAGCTTGGCCGAGGAAGCGGGATTTGGCGACAATCCAAAATATTTCAGTCTCGTCTTTAAAAAATATACCGGCTATACGCCGTCCGAATACCGGAGTAAGAAAGAAAAACCGTGACGAAAGCTGTCGGCAAAGCCGGCGGCTTTTTTGCCGATTTCTCTGTTTTTTTAACATTCTTCTCTGTTTTTTGAGTGTTTGGAGGGGGAGATTTGTCATTAAAATAAATGTAAGCACTTACAAAAAGAGGGGGATGTTGGATGAGGAGAATTGTACAATTTGTTGCATGCGCAATGCTGCTGTTCGGCCTCTGGGGATGCAGCTCCAGCAGTGAAGAGACTTCAGGCGGCGGAGGCAAACAATCGATTACGCTCAGGGTCGCCTGGTGGGGCGGACAGCCGCGGCATGACTATACGACGAAAATCATTGAGATGTATGAAAAGGAACATCCGAATGTCAACATTGAAGCGGAGTTTGCCAATTGGGACGACTACTGGAAAAAGCTTGCGCCGATGTCCGCCGCAAACCAGCTTCCAGATGTGATCCAGATGGATACCGCGTATTTATCACAATACGGGGAAAAAGGACAGCTTGAAGATCTTACGCCTTATGTAAAAGACGGAACGATCAAGACGGATTCAATCGATGAAAAGGTTACAGAAGGCGGGAAGATCGACGGCAAACTATACGGCTTTACGCTTGGCGTCAACGTTCTGTCGGTGATTACGAACGATGATCTTCTCAAAAAAGCCGGCATTACAATCGATGATCGCAATTGGACATGGGACGATTATGAAAAGTTCGCGCTCAAGGTCCGGGAGGAGACAGACCAATACGGATCAAACGGCATGAACCCGCCGGACGTCTTTTTCCCTTATTATCTCAGGACGAAGGGTGAACGCTTTTATAAAAAAGACGGGACAGGCCTTGCCTACGCCGATGACAAGCTGTTTGTCGATTATTTCAAGCGGCAGGTGAAGCTTGTCAATGTCCAGGCTTCTCCGACCCCTGACGAAGGCGCGCAAGTGAAAGGAATGGAAGACGACTTTATCGTAAAAGGGCGGACAGCGGCGACCTGGAACTATTCCAATCAATATTCGGCGTTTGCCCAGCTCACAGATGCACCTCTGTCTCTCAAACTGCCGCCTGGGCAGTCGGACGAAAAAGCGCTGTTTCTGCGCCCGAGCATGCTGTTTTCGATTCCGAAAAGCTCTCAACATAAAAAAGAAGCCGCCAAATTTATCGATTTTTTCGTCAACAGAGAAAAAGCGAACGCCCTCATGAAGGGTGAGCGGGGGGTTCCGGTATCGGCAAAAGCGGCTGAATCTGTCAAAGCAAAATTGAATGAAGAGGAGAAAAAGATTTTTGAATACGTTGAAAGAGCAGCAAAGCATGCGGGAGAAGGCGACCCGCCGGAGCCTGTCGGCAGCGCAGAGGTGATCAAGCTGCTCAAAGATACGTCAGATCAGATTTTATTTAAAAAAATCACGCCGGAACAGGGCGCAGCGAAGTTCAGAAAAGAAGCGGACGAGATACTGAAACGAAATCAAGCGAAGTAAGCCTTATCGTTTAGGAGGATGCAACTGTGAAGAAATGGAATGACAACCTGGCGGGCTATGCCTTTATTTCTCCGTTTATCATCGGATTTCTCTGCTTTACCGTGATTCCGATGGGCGCATCGCTGTTTCTGTCGTTCACGAGCTACGACCTGTTCACAACGCCAAAGTGGGTCGGCTTGGACAATTACAAAACGATGCTGACGGATGATGAGAAGTACTGGGGCTCCCTGAAAGTGACGTTTACGTACGTGCTCGCAGGCGTGCCGCTGCGGCTGGCATTTGCGCTTTTCATCGCTGTGATCTTAAACAGGGCGGAAAAGGGAGTGGGGATTTACCGGACGCTCTTTTACCTCCCCTCGATCATCGGCGGAAGCGTGGCTGTCGCGATTATGTGGCGCAACGTGTTTGGCAACGACGGTGTGATCAATGCGCTTTTGTTTTTTATCGGAATAGATAAGAAGATCCTTTGGTACCAGGACCCGACGAGTGCTTTGTGGACGTTGATCCTTTTGTCAGTGTGGCAGTTCGGTTCATCGATGCTGATTTTTCTTGCGGGTCTGAAAAATATTCCGCCGATGTATCAGGAGGCGGCAAGCGTCGATGGGGCAAACAGAATACAGCGGTTTTTCCTGATTACGCTGCCGCTGCTCAGCCCGATCATCTTTTTCAATCTCGTCATGCAGACGATTTCCGCGTTCATGACTTTTACGCCGGCCTACATCATTTCGAAGGGCGAAGGCGGCCCGCTTGACGGGACGCTGCTTTATTCCCTGTATTTGTTCCAGCGGGCCTTCAACTTCTTCCAAATGGGCTATGCCTCTGCAATGGCATGGGTAATGCTCATTCTGATCGGGCTTGTGACCTTCATTTTATTTAAAACATCTTCGCTCTGGGTGCATTACGAATCAAAGGAGGGATGACGGATGGAACCGGCAAAGGAAATGGCAAGAGAGGCTATTCTGGTTCCGGCCGGGAAGGAAAAAACGGGCCGGATCGCCTTTCATATCCTCACGGGAGGCCTTGCCCTTATTTTGCTGTATCCGGTTATTTGGCTTTTGGTCAGCTCGTTTAAAGAAAGCGCGGGCATTTTCGCTACATCGCATTCTCTGATCCCCGATCCGTTTGTCATATCCAATTATGCAGAAGGGTGGAAAGGGATCGCCGGACAGCCGTTTATTACATTTATCAAAAATTCGCTCATCATCGTCGGATTATCGACAATCGGCGCCGTTTCGTCTTCTGCGGTTATCGCTTATGGATTCGCGCGCATTCCGTTTAAGGGAAAGGCGTTTTGGTTTGCCTGCATGATGGTGACGATGATGCTGCCTCACGAAGTGCTGATGATTCCGCAGTACATCATCTTTGCGAAGCTTGATTGGCTCAATTCATTCAAACCGATCGTCATTCCGCAGTTTTTCGGGCACGCGTTTTTCATTTTTTTGATGATCCAGTTTATCAGGACGATCCCCGTTGAACTCGACGAAGCGGCAAGAATCGACGGCTGCAGCCGTTTCGGGATCTTTTTCAGGGTGATTCTGCCGCTGATCGCCCCGGCGCTTTCGACATCTGCGATCTTTTCGTTTTATTGGAAGTGGGAGGAGCTGATCAATCCGGTCCTTTATTTGAACAAACCGGAGCTTTATCCCGTTTCGCTGGCGCTGAAGCTGTTTTTAGACACGGAAACGGCGTCGAACTGGGGAGCGATGTTTGCGATGTCGGTCGTCTCGCTTTTGCCCGTCATTCTCGTGTTTTTTCTGTTCCAAAAATCGATCGTTCAAGGGATCAGCATGAGCGGATTAAAATAAAAAAGGGGAGAGATATGTATGCCGAAGCTCGTTTTTGATGAAGAAAAGCTTTATGAAATCATCGATCGAATCGTCAAGCGGACGTTTGAAATGGATTTTGAGTGGGACTGGCCCGGAGGTGTTGCGTTTTACGGCGTGGCTGAAGCGTATGAAGCCACGAAAAATGAAGAATACCTTCGCCTTCTGAAAGAATGGATCGATGAAAGGCTAGAAGACGGCCTGCCGAAGCTTTCGGTCAACGGCGTCTCAATCGGGCACACGCTTTTGTCCTTATATGAAGCAACCGGTGATGACCGCTATCTTGATACCGCAAAGCAGATGGCCGATTACGTTCTTCATGAAGCCCCAAGGTTTGCCGACGGCATTCTGCAGCACACCGTCAACTCGGAACGACATGTGTTTCCTGAACAGGCATGGGTTGATACGATGATGATGGCCGGGCTGTTTTTGCTTAGAATCGGAAGGCTTGCGGGGAATGATGACTATTTCGAAGACGGTCTCAGACAGTTTCACGGTCATGAAGAATTTTTGCAGGATATGGACACGAATTTGTATTATCACGCGTGGGATCATCAGGCAAAACACAATCTGTCAGGGGTGTTTTGGGCGAGGGGAAACGGCTGGGCCGCGCTGACGATGGCCAAGGCGCTGCCGCTGATTGATGTGACACACCCGTCTTATATGATCATTGACGGTTCGCTGAGAGATCTGTTGAGCGCGCTCGCGAGGCTCCAGCATTCTTCCGGGTTGTGGCATACGGTGCTGACAGACCCCGATTCCTATCTTGAGGTCTCAGGTTCGGCGGGAATTGCTGCAGGTCTTCTTGCAAAGGGGTCTTTATATCACAAATACATTCAAAAATCTTTGAGCGCAATTACAGAAGCAGTCCGCGAAGACGGCCGGGTCGAGCGTGTTTCCTCCGGAACCGCGGTGATGCCCGATGCCGAGGGCTATAAGGATGTGCCGTTTAAACGGATTCAAGGCTGGGGCCAGGGGCTTGTGCTGACCTTTTTGGCCGATGTCGTCCGCTCCAAATCGCGCGTATTCCAATAAAGAAACATCTGTTTTAGATCGCAGTGGGGGGATGGGGATGAAAAAGCTGCATCAAAGACATGTTTCACGGCGAAAGGGGACCTATTTTAGAAAGAGCTTTGTATTGATATTGCTGATTGCATGCATTCCCGGTCTTCTGACGGGAGCAGGCATCTATTTTTTCTCGGCGGCGAAGATTGAAAAAGAGCTTCAGGATCTGCATGAAAGCCAGGTCGAACGGCAGATCAGCCAGATCGATGACAAGCTTGAAGGCCTTGAGATCATGCTTTCTCAGCTCGCTTATGATACGCGGCTGATGAACGGCCTGGCCCGCGCCGATTTGCAGAAAGACTTTCAAACGACATACCGGCTGTCAAAATCGCTGTTTGTGCTTCAGGATCAAAATCCGCTGATCGAGCGGGTCGAGCTGTTTATTGAAGGCGCAGAGCCGCTCTTGTTGAGCCCCGAATACAGCGGAATAACCGACAAAAAAGCGTTGAAAGTTTACGATTCACTGCTGTCAGGGGATCAAAACGTCTATTGGAAAGAAGGGAACAACGGTTCTTCAGGCATGACCCTGATCCACAAAATACCCGGTGGGATCTCAAAACCGTTCGGCGCTTTGATTCTAACCCTTGACAGAAAGGAAATGAAGCATCTGCTTGAAAGCCTTTCGCCTTATTCAGAGGGAACGGCTCTGCTTTTCAACCGGAAGCAGCCAGAGGAGAGCGGCGAACGCACATTTGAAAGCGTTTTAAAAGAACGGATCGAACGGGAGGCGCGAAACCACGGCTCGTTTGTCATCAAGTGGAAGGACGGGACATATTCCGTGTCTTACGGACAAATGGCCAGGCTCGATCAGAAATGGACCTATGTCTCTGCATCGCCGATGTCGGCGATTACGGCTCCTGTATTGTTTTTTTCGAAACTTGTCGCATCGGTCAGCGCTCTGGGAATCGTGATTGCGGCATTGCTGACGTGGTATGCCTCAAACAAAATCTATTCGCCTGTTGCAAGGCTTATTCAGCTTTGCTCAGGTGAAGGGAAAAAAAGGATTCACCGCGACGAATTTCATTGGCTCGAAAAACGCTGGAACGACATGTCGACAGAGAGCGGACAGCTGAGAAACCAGGTCATGAAACAGACATCTGAAGCGGCAAACGGATTTTTCCAGCGCCTGCTTCACGGGCACTTCGCAGGCGAATCAGAGGAAGGCTTGAAAAAGCGCTTGAAAGCCTGCGGCTGGAATGTGCAAAACGGGGTGTTTATCATCGCTGATATTCAGCTGACAGGGCTGTACGACGGAAGCAGTTCTTTTTCAGAGAAGGACGAAAGCCTCGCCGGTTTTATGCTTGGCAATATCACAGCTGAACTTGCGGAACGCAGCTTTTTTATCTTTCCGGAGACCTTTTCGCTTGATGCGTACCGCTATATGTTTTCAACGCCGACGTTCATCAGGAGCATGGGGGTGTCTGTGTTCATCACGATTGTCGGCACGGTCGTTCAGCTCGTGTTTACATTTACGATGGCGTACCCGCTCGCCAAGCGGCATGTCAAAGGGAGGAACCTGGTGCTGAACCTCGTCATTTTTGCGATGCTTTTCAGCGGGGGGATGATTCCGACGTACCTCGTCGTCAAATCGCTGGGACTTCTTGATTCTTACTGGGCTTTAATTTTGCCGACGGCGATCAATCCGTTTAATTTAATCATTATTAAAAACTTTTTTCAGCAGCTGCCGAGAGAGCTCGAAGAGTCGGCGAAAATCGACGGCTGCTCGGAGATCGGCGTGTTTTTCCGGGTCGCACTTCCGCTTTCAAAACCGATTGTTGCGACATTCGCCTTGTTTTATGCGGTCGGTATCTGGAACGACTTTTTCCACGCGCTCCTTTACATCAATGACAGCGCAAAATGGCCCCTGCAAATGGTGCTGCGCCAGGTGACGATCCTTTCTGATCTGACCGGAACGACAAACGAACTGGCAGAAAACGCCGTCCCGCCGGAGCAGTCGATCAAACTGGCCGTCATTGTCATTGCGACGCTCCCGATTTTAGCGGTGTATCCATTTTTGCAAAAACACTTTGCCAAAGGGATTTTGATCGGGTCTGTAAAAGGATAAAAAAGCCGCCGGCAATTGCCGGCGGCTTCAGACCGTTGACAAAACAGGTCGGATTTTTAAAATCCGACCTGTTTTTGTCCATTTTATTCTATTATTTCGATCAGAAGGCTGGCGGTTAGGACCTTTCCAGGTCCAATTCGCCAGCTTTTTCAGATTCATGGCAGCGAAAACAAGCATCGCCTGCATGGACAATTTTTTCTTTCCCCGTAGGGTTGTCCAGCGCAGGCCATGCTTATGTTTTAAATCGGCAAAAACTCGTTCGATCGTCTCTTTACGTTTGGCATAGATTTGTTTATTCTCTTCCGTATGCCGAAGATGATCAGCTTCGTCTAAATGATCCTGCCAGATATGTCTGTGAATCATCTTTCGATGATCTCTACTTTCTGTACATGTATGTAGTAATGGACATTGTTTACATCGTTTTGGATCTGAAGCATACTCTCGATAACCTTGCCGATTGGTTGTGCGATAGGAGAGAATATGGTCTTGCGGGCAGATATAGACATCATAAAATTCATCGTAAACATACTCGTGTTTTCTCATGAATCCTTTTTTGGTTTGCGGACGCGTGTAAGGCATAACAGGGCGAACGTTTTCTTCATGAAGAAATTTTGCGATAACCGGTGTTTTGTATCCGGCATCAACTGCGACCGTATGAGGCTTGGCAACGCGCTCTTTTACTTGTTGAAACAGCGACGCGAACACTTGGCTGTCATGGATATTGGCAGGCTCAACAACCGTTCCCAGCACAAATCCGTTCCGATCACAAGCTGTATGAAATCCATAGGCAAAAAGACGTTCTCGTTCGCCTTTGACAAAATATCCGCTCTCAGGATCAGTTGTACTTTCCTTTACTTCTCGTTCCTCTAAGCATCGCCTGGGCTTTAAGGGCTTTTTTCCGTTCGCTTCGCGATCGGCATTAATTTCTTGATCTAGCTGCTCCTGATAAGCTCTTGTTTCTTTTCTTACGATCTTTTTCACAAACTTTTTCTTATTGGCATTCGCTTTGACATGTGTGCTGTCGATGAAGGCGACCGAAGGATCGACGAGGCCGAGATCCATGGCTTGACGTAAAATCTTATAGAAGATTGTTTCAAATAGGTCTGTGTCATGAAAGCGACGTTCATAGTTTTTACTGAAGGTTGAAAAATGAGGGATTTTTTCAGAGAATCCATATCCAATAAACCAGCGATAGGCTACATCAGTTTCGATTCGCTTAATGGTTTCGCGCATGGAGCGATGACCAAACACGTATTGAATGAGCACCATTTTAATCAGTACAACAGGATCAATACTTGGACGCCCTTTTGAAGAATAAAGAGGGGCAACTTTTTCATAAATAAATGAAAAATCAATGGCTTCTTCCATCTTCCTGACCAAATGGTCTTCAGGTACAAGCTCACTTAAGGCAAAGACTTCAAGCTGTTCACGCTGATCTTTAGAGTGTTTGGTCAACATGGTAAAACCTCCAAAAATTAGATTCCACACACATTTTAACAAAAAAAGCTTGTCGATCAAGCCACTTTTGTTTGTGACTTTGTCGACAAGCTGAAGCCGCCGGCAATTGCCGGCGGCTTTTAAACGGAGGAATGTCTTTTTTTCATCCAAAAATACAACGGCAGTCCGGCAAGGCCGATCAAGATCGACCATAAACAGCTGTAAAAGTCCGTAATGAGCGTGCTTGCGAGGACAAACATAGATCCGGCGATGGCCGCAATCGGCAAATACGGGTAAAGCGGCACACTGTACGATCTTTTCAGTCCGCTGTTTTTCCTCCTTAAAATAAACACCGCGAAAAATGCCATCACATAAAAGATGTAGATCATAAAAATCGAAACCTCTGACAGCTTTTCAGGGTTGCTGATGACCATCAACATACAGGCGATGACGATCTGTACGATCACTGCGATCCATGGCGTACGAAACGTCGGATGGACGTGTGAGATCCAGTGCGAAAACGGCAGCTGTTTCTTTTCGGCCATCGCGAATATCACGCGCGGAAAGGACAGCACCTTTCCATTTAAGCATCCAAAAATGCTGACGATGATTCCGATGGAGATCAGTTTGCCGCCGATCGGCCCGAATAGCATCGAAGCAGCCGTGCCCGTCGCATTCTCTCCGAGTTCAACAATTTGATCAGCCGGTAAAACATGAAGCAGCGCTATATTGATAAACAAATAGCAGGCCGTGACCAGGAGAATGCCTCCGGTCATCGCTTTGGGAAGCAGCTTCTCAGGATGCTTCATCTCCCCTCCGAGCGCTGCGAGAAGAATCCAGCCGTCATATGCAAACAATGTCGCCAAAACGGCGGCCCCGAAGTTTTGGTCACTGATGGTGGATGTGACTGTGCTGAAGATCTGCTCATCACCTTTCCAAAGGCCGAAAATCACGATAAAGACAATGGGGATCAGCTTTCCGACTGTCGTGAGCGTCTGAATCACTCCGCCGTATTTAGTGCCGATGATGTTGACGATGCACAAAAAGGCGAGGGTGATGATGCCGACAAGCGCTGCCCATGACTTGTCCCAGGAAAACAAATGGGTCACGAGTGAGCCGAAATACAATCCGATGGCGCCGATGATCGCCGGTCCGTATATGATAATCTGGACCCAGCCGCACAAAAAGCCCCAAAACTCTCCGTAAATCTCTTCAAGATACGTATAAAGACCGCCTGTTTTCGGTATCTGTGTGCCGATTTCGGCGATGGTCAATCCGCCCGCAAGCGTTAAAACCCCTCCGAGAAGCCAGGCGAAAAGCGCGATCTGCGAATTTCCGGAATAAGAAAGAACGCTGCCGGGCTTCATAAACACACCCGAGCCGATGATCGTTCCAATGACAAGAGAAAGCGCAAATAACAAGCCTATCTCTTTCCTGAGTCCGTTTACGTCTGCATTCATTTGTTACGCCTCCCATTGTTCATCTAAAAAACTTTTTTTATATTGTAATACCAATTTCGTAAAATAAAAATAAAATAAATTTTCTGATTTTCGTATTTTGACGTTTTTATTCATTTTTAATCGGGTGAATTGCCTTTTTTTAGTTTTATAAACGAACTTTAGTAGCTGATAAAATAGTTATTGTTAGGTTTTTTTCGGTCGAGTCGAATCGATTGACTTTTGCCGCGAAATCACATAATTTGGACATAAGATATATCTCGAATTCGAGATATTTTTGAATAGGAGAGGATCTACATGAAAGTACACGGTATTCACCACGTATCTGCGTTAACGGCAAATGCGCAAAAAAATCTCGATTTTTATGTGAGAGGGCTTGGAATGAAGCTTATCAAAAAAACGGTCAATCAGGATGATCCGACCATGTATCATTTGTTTTACGGGGATGAGGTGGCGACTCCGGGATCGGATTTGACGTTTTTCGAGATTCCGATGCTCGCGCGCCGCATAGAAGGAACAAACTGCATTTCTTCGATATCGCTTCGCGTGCCGGGGGAGGAGGCGCTCCGGTTTTGGGAAAAACGCCTCGATGAGCTCAGCATTCGCCGCGGAGACATCACAAAGCGGGCAGGGCGCAGCATTCTCAGTTTTTCAGATCATGAAGGCCAAAACATCATTCTCGCTGCTGATGAAAAAGGTAAATACATAGGAGTGCCTGTGAAAAACAGCGTCATACCTAAAGAATATGCAATCAGGGGACTCGGCCCGGTCGAGCTGTCGGTCTCTGATCAGGCGCCGACTGCATCAGTTCTGACAGACATCCTCGGCTTTCAGCAGATTGCTGAAGAAACCATCGCGGACACCGGCCGCAAGCTCCTCATTTTTGAATCAGGAGAAGGCGGGGCCGCGACGGAAGTCCACATCACGGAGACGAAAGACCACAGAAGGGAGCGCCCGGGAAAAGGAAGCGTCCATCATGTCGCATTCCGCGTCAAAGATGAGGAAGAACTGCAAAAATGGCATGAAACCATCAGCGCGCACGGCTTCACCAATTCCGGCATCGTGGAACGCTATTATTTCAAAGCGCTGTATTTCAGAGAACCGAACGGCATCCTGTTTGAACTGTCGACAGACGGTCCCGGATTTGCCGTTGACGAAGACATCGATGAGCTTGGTCAAAGCCTCGCGCTTCCTCCGTATCTGGAAAACAGGCGAAACGAAATCGAAGCCCGTCTGAAACCGATTAAATAATAGAAAAGTCAAGGCCTTTTTCGGGCCTTGATTTTTTTGTTATGCAAAAAGGCCGCCGGTTATTCCGGCAGCCGGGGGGGGGGGATGCGTATTGAATTAAGAAGAAGTTACTTCTTTTTGATCAAGCTTCACTTGTTTTGTCATCGTTTTGCCGTTTCTGATGATCGTCACTTTCACCGTTTCGCCGATTTTCGTATCCTTGTAGAGGATGCTGCGAAGGCTGCTTCCAGAATCGGTTTCCTTGCCATTCAGGCTGATGATGACATCATTTTCTTTTAGACCCGCTTTTTCAGCAGGAGATCCTGACGCGACCTGGCCGATGTAGACGCCTTTGTTTAATTGGCTTCTGGTCAGTCCGAGCGTGCCTGTTTGATAGTTTTCAGGAACCTGGCTGAGATCCATCATGCTGATGCCGATATACGGTCGTTCGATTTTGCCTTTTGACAAAAGTTGCTCTGCAATGGGCTTGACGTCATTGCTCGGAATCGCAAACCCGATTCCTTCAACGCCGGTTTCGCTGATTTTCATGCTGTTAATGCCAATCACTTCGCCTTTTTTATTGAGCAGGGCTCCTCCGCTGTTGCCCGGATTGATCGCCGCATCCGTCTGAATGACGTTCATCTCGGTTTCGCCAGCTGACGTATCGACGGAAACGGTCCGGTTTACGCCGCTGATGATTCCTTGCGTCACGGTGCGGGAAAGGTCTTTGCCGAGCGGGTTCCCGATCGCGACGACCTGCTCGCCCGCTTTCAGGCTTGAGGAGTCGCCGAATGTTGCGACTTTTTCAACGTTGGCAGCAGAAATTTCCACAACGGCAAGATCTGTCAATGAATCGCTGCCGACCAGCTTGCCTTCCACTTCTTTTCCGTTTGAAAGGGAAACCGTCAGCTTACTCGCGCCCTCGACAACGTGGTTGTTTGTAATGATATAAGCTTTTCCGTTCGCTTTTTTATAAATGACGCCTGAACCTGTGCCCGTTTCCTCTTCGCTTGAGCTTCCGCTGGTTGTTCCGTTTTCGCTGCTTTCAAAGCCGAACATGCCGCTCTGCGATTGTTTTTGATAATTTGAGATGCCGACGATGGCCGGCGATACATTTTCGACCATTGTTGAGACATCTGTCGAACTTGAGCTTGACAGCTTTTCGGTTTTCGTATTTTGCGAGGAAGATGTCGTCGTATCCGCCGTTTGTGTTTGCGCGGCCGATGTCGTCTTCTCGGTTCCGCTGTGCTGAAATGTCGTGACGCCGAGGACAAGGCTTCCTCCGATGATGCCGCTGATGATCGGCGTCAGCCAAGAGAGTTTTCGTTTTTGCTGTTCCGCACGATTGACAGTGTGACTAGCCTGATGTTCAGGGATGATGATTTCATTTTTGGGTTCACGTTTGTTTTCCCTATTGTATTCCATGTTCTCCACGCTCCTATTGTTATCATAACCTTTGATGCATACATCATAAACAAAGAGTGTGGGATAAACATGAAAAGATTGTGGGAAATTGTAAAAGAAACAGGGTAATATAGAAGGAGGGCCGCCTGACGGCTTGTGTACAAAAAATTCCCTGAGGTGTTATACGTTGAATAAAATCGGTTTTATCGGGTTTGGGAGCATGGCAGACATGATTGCGTCCAAACTGCTTGAACAAGGAAAAATTGATGATCATATGGTGTCAGTAAATACAAGGACGATCGGCAGCCGAGCGGAAGAACTAGCGAAACGCTATCCGAACGTTTCCTTCCAATCGGCTGAAGAGCTGGCAAAAGAATGCGGCCTTATCTTCATATGCGTTCCCCCTTTGGCAGTCGAAGAAGCGGTCACAAAAATCAGCCCTTTTCTCCGGGAGGATGCGCATATCGTATCGATTGCCGCTGCAGTTACGATCAGTCAGCTTCACAAATGGACAGACCGGCAATCATCAAGATACATACCGACTTTGACATCTGAGACGGGTACCGGTATTTCGCTTGTCGTTCACGGGGAACGGGTGACGGAAGACAACAAAAAACGGCTCGAAGAATATCTCTCTTTATTTAGTACGGTGAAAAACATCCGTGAAGCAGATATCGATGCCGCAAGTAATTTAACAAGCTCATCGCCTGGATTCATTGCTTCGATTTTTGAAGAATTCGCCCAGGCTGCACTCAGGAACAGCAGCCTGACAAAGGAAGAAGCATTTGACTTTCTGATCCATTCTTTAGTCGGCACGGGAAAACTTTTACTGGAAAAACAAATGACGTTTGAAGAAACGCTTCAAAGGGTGGCGACAAAAGGAGGCATCACCGCCGAAGGGGCCGATGCAATCCGGAAGGCGGCGCCGCAGATGTTTGACGAGGTATTTGTCAGAACAATGGAGAAATACAAGGAAATAAACGAAGCAATTAACCGCCGGAAAAACGGGATTTATGAATGAGAGGCTGCAAGCACGCGGCCTTTTTTCATTGTCACTCGATATATTTCTACACTTTTCCATTGTGATCTTTGATTTCTAAAATTGTCAAAAGTTATTGCAATCCTATTAAAATTCTAATATAATTTGTTAGAATATTCTTAAAATAATACAAAATTTGAGAGATTTGTCAGGGGGTTTTTGATGAAGCTGTATATGTCTGTTGATATGGAGGGGATTTCCGGGCTTCCGGATGATACGTTTGTCGATTCCGGCAAGCTGAACTATGAGCGGGGCAGAGCAATCATGACGGATGAAGCCAATTACGTCATAGAAGAGGCGTTTAAAAACGGCTGTTCTGAAGTGCTTGTCAATGACAGCCATTCGAAGATGAACAATCTTCTCATCGAACGGCTTCATCCTGAAGCGCAGCTGATCTCAGGGGACGTCAAGCCGTTTTCGATGGTGCAGGGGCTTGATGACACGTGCGGGGGAGCGATATTTCTCGGCTACCACGCAAGGGCGTCGATGAAAGGCGTTATGTCGCACAGCATGATCTTCGGCGTCAGGCATTTTTACATAAACGATCAGGCCGTCGGCGAGCTCGGATTTAACGCCTATGTCGCGGGCTATTACGGCGTTCCGGTGCTGATGGTGGCCGGTGACAAACAGGCGGCGCTCGAAGCGGAGGAGCTCATTCCGAACGTGGCGACGGCCGCCGTCAAAGAGACGATTTCCCGCTCGGCTGTCAAATGTCTGACGCCCGAGAAAGCGGGGCGGCTTTTAAAAGAGCAGACTGCCTTTGCGCTCCGAAACAAGGATAAAATCAAACCGCTCGCACCTCCGGACAGGCCGGTGCTGAGCATCGAATTTGCCAACTACGGTCAGGCGGAATGGGCGAACTTGATGCCTGGCACCGACATCAAACCGGGAACGACGATCGTCCGCTATGAAGCAAAGGACATTTTGGAAGCTTACCAGGCGATGCTTGTGATGACAGAGCTTGCGATGAGAACGACATTTTCATAGGAAGGTGTGATGAAAAATGGCGGGTTACATCATCAAGCGGCTGCTCTCGATGGCGGCGACCATTTTGGTAATTACGACGCTGACCTTTGTGATGATGAAAGTGATACCCGGCTCTCCTTTTAACGAGGAGCGGACTACAAATGAAGCGGTGCAGCAAAACCTTGAGGCTTACTACCATTTGGACGAGCCTCTCTTTGTTCAATATTTGTTTTATTTGAAATCGATCGTCACGTTTGATTTCGGCCCGTCGATCAAACAGCCGTCGCAGAGCGTGAACGATTTGCTGGCAAGAGGCTTCCCCGTTTCGTTTGAACTGGGGATGACGGCGCTTGTGATCGCAATTCTGTCAGGCGTCGTCCTCGGCATCTTTGCGGCGCTTCGGCAAAACGGAATCATCGATTATTTGGCGATGACGCTCGCAGTTCTCGGAATTTCCGTTCCGAACTTTATTATGGCAACCATGCTGATTCAACAATTTGCCGTCAATTGGAACATCTTTCCGCCGTCGACATGGACGAGCCCGATGCATATGGTGCTTCCGACAGCCGCTTTGGCCATGGGGCCGATGGCGATCATCGCCAGGCTGACGCGTTCCAGCATGATAGAGGTATTGACCCAGGATTACATCCGGACGGCGAGGGCAAAGGGGCTTTCCCCTTTTAAAATCGTCGTGAAGCATGCGCTGAAAAACGCGCTCATGCCCGTCATTACCATTCTCGGGACGCTCTCAGCCGCGATTTTAACGGGCAGCTTCGTCATTGAAAAAATCTTCGCCATTCCGGGAATGGGAAAATACTTCGTCGAAAGCATCAACTCCCGCGATTATCCCGTCATAATGGGAACCACCGTTTTTTACAGTATCATCCTCATCGTTATGCTGTTTCTAGTCGACATGGCCTACGGAATTCTAGATCCGCGCATTAAACTGCATAAGAAAGGGTGAGACATATGAGCCTCCCAGTTCGCACGGAACATAAAGCGCCGCCGGGCGGGCATATCCCGAACGAATGGTTCGTTCCGAAAAAACAGAAAAAAGGCGAAAGCGAATCTGTCGTAAGGCCGAGCCTTTCATACTGGCAGAACGCCTGGCGGATTTTAAGAAAAAACAAGCTTGCGATGACCGGTCTAGGGATTTTAATATTCCTCTTCATCATGGCGGCTCTCGGACCCGTCTTGTCTCCGCACAGCGTTACACAGCAATCGCTCTCACAGCAAAATCTTCCCCCGTCCGGAGAGAATTGGTTCGGAACGGACGAGCTTGGCCGCGACGTGTTTACAAGAACATGGTACGGAGCCAGAATTTCTCTTTTTGTCGGTGTGACGGCGGCTTTGATCGATTTTGCGATCGGCGTTGTTTACGGCGGGATTGCAGGGCTTAAAGGCGGCAAAACCGACCATATCATGATGCGGGTCATCGAAATCCTTCACGGTCTCCCGTATTTACTCGTCGTCATCCTTTTAATGGTGCTTATGGGACCGGGGCTCGGAACGATTCTCGTTGCGCTGACCGTCACCGGCTGGGTCGGGATGGCCCGGATCGTCAGGGGGCAGGTGCTGAAGGTCAAGCATGATGAACACGTTCTCGCATCGAAAACGTTCGGGGCGGACACGATGCGGATCATCAGAAGGAATCTGCTTCCGAACATGATGGGGACGATCATCGTTCAGATGACGCTGACGGTGCCGTCGGCCATATTCGCCGAAGCTTTTTTAAGCTTTCTGGGCCTTGGAATTCAGGCTCCGTTCGCCAGCTGGGGCGTTATGGCAAACGACGGTTTGCCGGTGATTTTGTCAGGACATTGGTGGCGGCTGTTCTTCCCGGCTTTCTTTATTTCGCTGACGATGTTCGCCTTCAACGTTCTTGGGGACGGCCTTCAGGATGCACTTGACCCGAAGCTGAGGAGGTCATGACGATTGCGGAAGAAAATATTGGAAGTCGATAACCTGCATGTTTCGTTTTCGACATACGGCGGGACGGTCAAAGCCGTCCGGGGCGTGAGCTTTGATTTATATGAGGGAGAAACGTTTGCGATCGTCGGCGAGTCAGGGTGCGGAAAGAGCGTCACTTCGCAAAGCATCATGCAGCTTTTGCCGAAGCATTCGGCCGTGATCACGGGCGGTTCGATTCGCTTTAAAGGAAAAGACCTGTGCCGTCTGCCTGAAAAGGAGATGAGGGCGATTCGAGGGGCGGAAATCTCGATGATCTTCCAGGACCCGATGACGGCGCTCAATCCGACTTTGACCGTCGGTGATCAGCTGGCAGAGGCGATCCTGCAGCACCGGGACGTGACGAAGGACGAAGCGAAAAAAGCTGTGATCTCGATGCTTGAGCTTGTCGGAATTCCGAATCCGAAAGAGCGCTTAAAGCAATATCCGCACCAATTCAGCGGAGGGATGAGGCAGAGGATCGTGATCGCGATGGCGCTGATTTGCGAACCTGAGATCCTGATCGCTGATGAACCGACAACGGCGCTTGATGTCACCATACAGGCGCAGATCCTTGAACTGTTTAAAGACATTCAGCGGAAAACCGGGGTGGCGATCATTTTAATTACCCATGATTTAGGCGTTGTCGCACAGACGGCTGACAGAATCGCGGTTATGTATGCGGGGAAAATCGCGGAGACGGGAACGAGAGCAGACATTTTTTATCATCCTCAGCACCCGTACACAAAAGGGCTGCTGAAATCCGTGCCGAGGCTTGACCTTGATGATGCAGACCTCGTTCCGATCGAAGGGACGCCGCCGGATTTGTTTTCCCCGCCTGAAGGCTGTCCGTTTACCGCCCGCTGCGGGTGCGCAATGGAGGTCTGTGAAAGGGTCTATCCGGTGAAAACAGAGGTGTCGGCGGGGCATGACGTATGCTGCTGGCTTCAGGATGAACGGGCCAAGCGGGCTATACTTTCGTCTTAACAAATGAAACGGGGGGATTTGATGAAAAGATGGTGGAGCAGTTTGATCGTCATAGTTGGTCTCGTCATGCTGTTCGGATGTACGGCCAATGAACAGGCAGGACAGGATGCTGGGGGAAAAGGAAACCATGCGGAAAAAGAACAGGTGCTAAAGCTGAACAATGAAAACGAGCCGACGTCATTCGATCCGCCGATCGGCTTTGATAATGTGTCATGGCAGGCGCTGAATAACCTGATGGAAGGGCTCACCCGGCTTGGCTCAGATCATGAGCCTGAGGCTGCTTCAGCCGAAAAATGGAACATTTCCGATGACGGAAAGACATATACTTTTACAATCCGCGGGCAGGCGAAATGGTCAAATGGCGATCCGTTGACAGCAGGCGATTTCGAATACGCCTGGAAGCGCCTGCTCGATCCGAAAACGGGTTCATCCGCCGCATTTTTAGGATATGTTATCGAGGGCGGTGAAGCGTTTAACAGCGGAAAAGGCTCAAAGGACGATGTCAAGGTTACAGCCGTTAACGACAAAACGCTTAAAGTCACGCTGACAAGCCCGCAAAAATCGTTTTTAAGCATCGTCTCAAACCCGGCCTTTTTCCCAGTCAACAAGAAAATAGCCGAAGAAAACCCGAAATGGCATGAGGAAGCTGACACATTCGTCGGGAACGGGCCGTTTCAACTGACGGAGTGGAAGCATGATGAAAGCCTGACGATGAAAAAAAGCGGTACGTATTGGGATAAAGATACCGTCAAGCTTGATAAAGTCACATGGGCGATGGTCAATGACAGAAATACCGATTATCAAATGTTTGAGTCAGGCGAGCTTGACACAGCTTATGTGCCGGCGGAGATGAGTGAAAAGCTGATGGGATCTGACGAGGTGAAGGTGTTTGACCAGGCCGGCCTTTATTTTTACAGATTCAATGTCAATATGGAGCCTTTCCAAAACGAAAACATCAGAAAAGCGTTCGCGATGGCCGTTGACCAGCAGGAAATCGTCGACTACGTCACGAAAAACGGTGAAAAACCTGCGCGCGCCTTCGTCTCGCCGGGCTTGAAAGGATCAAACGGCAAGGATTTTCGCGAGGAAGGCGGGGATTTGGTCACATTTAACGCCGAAGAAGCGAAAAAGCTCCTTGAAAAAGGAATGAAGGAAGAGCATTATGAGAAGCTTCCTGATGTTACGCTGACATACAGCACAAAGCCCGAACATAAAAAGATGGCCGAAGCGATTCAGCAAAAGCTGAAAAGCGTATTGGGCGTGAACGTGAAGCTGGCCAATATGGAATGGAACACTTTCCTTGAAGAGCAAAAAGCGCTCAAATTTCAATTTTCCCAAAGCTCTTTTTTGCCTGATTATGCCGACCCGATCAACTTCCTGGAAAGCTTTCAAACCGGCAATTCGATGAACAGGACCGGCTGGAGCAGCAAAGCGTATGATCAGCTGATTAAAGAGGCAAAACAAGAAGCTGATGAAACAAAGCGCGATAAACTGTTGCACGAGGCTGAAAAACTGCTGTTTGAAGGCATGCCGATCATTCCGGTCTATTTCTATAATCAGGTTCACTTGGAAAAGGAAAATGTAAAGGGCATCATCCGCCATCCTGTCGGCTATATCGAACTGAAATGGGCCGAAAAAACGTAGTCTAAAAAAACGTCCGCCCGGGACATTCATGTGCGCTTTTCGCACAGTTTTCGGGCGGTTTTTTCACAAAGGGGGACTTAGCATTGAGAGTAGCACCTCGCAAACTTGAGAGAGGGGATGTGGTCGGAGTGATCGCTCCCGCCAGCCCGCCCGTCGCAGAACGGCTTGATAAAGCCGTCGAATATTTAAAAGAGCTTGGGCTCCGCGTCAAATTCGGCCGCGCCGTCGGCAAAAGGTGCGGCTATTTGGCGGGAACTGATGAAGAGCGCGTCAACGACTTGCATGAAATGTTCCAAGACCCTGACGTAAAAGCGGTCATTTGTGCGTGCGGTGGATATGGCACGGGGCGGATCGCAGAGCGGATTGATTATGACATCATCAGAAATCATCCGAAAATTTTTTGGGGCTACTCAGACATCACCTTTTTACATATTGCCATCCAGCAATGCACCGGCATGATCACATTCCACGGCCCGATGTTAAGCTCTGACATCGGAAAGGAAGACGTCCACCCGCTGACAAAGCAGTCATTTCAGCAGCTGTTTCACAGCATGACGCTCAGCCTGACCGAAGAAGTGTCGCCTTTAGAGGCAATCGTCAAAGGAACAGCGAAAGGCGGACTGATCGGCGGAAACCTCGCACTCCTCGTGACGACCCTCGGCACGCCGTATGAAATCGATACAAGAGAGAAGCTTTTGTTTATTGAAGATATCGATGAAGAGCCTTACAGAATTGACAGGATGCTCAACCATTTGAAAATGGCCGGGAAATTGTCCGATGCCGCAGGCTTTCTGCTGTGCGATTTTCATGACTGCATTCCGAAAAAGCGCGATGAGTCACTGATGTTGAAGGACATTATTCAAGACTATATCATTCCGGAAGGAAAACCGGCGCTGTCCGGCTTTAAGATCGGCCACTCTTCTCCGAACATTGCCATTCCGATCGGAGCTGAGGGCGTGCTTGATGCCGATAAAAAGCAGCTCATCATCGAACCGGGAGTTTCTTAAAGGAGGCCGCCATGAAAATTACGGGAATTCATACATACCGTATTGCCGTTCCGCTAGTAAAGCCGTTTAAAACCGCGCTCAGAACGGTACGTACCGCAGAAGCCGTCATTGTGAAAATGTCGGCTGAGAATGCGGCGGGCTGGGGGGAAGCGCCGCCGACTGCCGTCATTACCGGAGAAACCCTTGACAGCATCGAAAGCGCGATCAAGGAAGTATTCGCCCCGGCTCTGACCGGCCGAAGTTTACTAAATGCAGAAGCGATATTTCACGACATCGGGAAACTGATGAGCGGAAATACGAGCGCAAAGGCAGCCGTTGATATGGCCGTTTACGATTGTTTATCACAGATGTGCGGGCTTCCCCTGTATCAATTTTTGGGAGGATACAGGAAGGAGATGGAGACGGATTTCACCGTCAGCGTCAATGATCCGGATGAAATGGGCGAAGACGCTGCCGGCTATGAAAAAGCCGGATTTCGCACGTTAAAAGTAAAGGTTGGAAAAGACGACATCGAGACCGATCTTGCCCGCATCCGTGAAATCCGCAGACGGACGGGGCCGGGCGTGAAGATCCGGCTTGACGCGAATCAAGGCTGGACACCGAAACAGGCGATCAGAGCGATCAAAAAGATGGAGGATGAAGGGCTTGAGATTGAGCTTGTCGAACAGCCTGTCCATAAAGGCGATCTTGCAGGATTAAAACGGGTGACAGACGCAGTCGATACGCTGATCATGGCGGATGAAAGCGTCTTTTCGCCGGAGGAGGCGTTTCAGGTGCTGAAAACGAAAAGTGCTGATTTGATCAACATCAAGCTGATGAAAGCAGGCGGCATCAAGAGGGCGCTGAAAATCAATGCGATCGCGGAAGCGTGCGGAGTCGAGAGCATGGCAGGCAGCATGATCGAAACAAGGCTCGGCATTACGGCGGCCGCCCACTTTGCAGCAAGCCAAAAAAACGTGACAAGGTTTGATTTTGACGCGCCGCTGATGCTGAATGATGATATCGTCGAAGGCGGAATCAGCTACGCCGGCAGCAGGATTGTGATGCCTGATGCACCCGGGCTCGGCATATCAGGCATCAAAGGGGAGGCGATACGATGAATGTGTATACGGCAGCCGTTTCAGTAGCGAACGTCTGGACGGATCCTGACGCACCGCGGAGGATCGATCAGGCAATGCTCTCGCGGCCCGTCCATGTAAAAGAATGGCTTGATTCTTTAACATATGAGAAGCGCCTTGAGCTGTGTACGGCGAATCTCATTCAAACACAGGTGCTGTTCGGTGAAGAAGTGCTGGTCCTTGAAGAAAGGGACGGCTGGGCAGCGGTTGTGATCCCCGGACAGCCGTCGGCGAAAGATGAACGCGGCTATCCGGGCTGGATGCCGAAAGCCTGTCTGGCAAAAAAACGCCGGGTGAAGGCGGAAGCGTTTGCCGTCATCCGAAAGCCTACCGCCTATTTATATACGGAGGAGAAAAAGAGAGAGTTCGAATTAAGCTTTCTCACGTCGCTTCCCGTTTTCGGGGAAGAAAGCGCCTGGTATCAAGTCGACACGCCGTTGGGGCCAAGGCGGCTGAGGAAAGAGGACGCCGGCACATTATCCGGTGAAAAAGGTTCGGGAAAAGACATCGTTCAAACGGGAGAAGCTTTTTTGCACCTGCCTTATCTGTGGGGCGGAATGAGCGGATTTGGCTATGACTGTTCAGGTTTTGCGTATTCGATGCTGAAAGCGAACGGCTATTTTGCGCCCCGGGATGCCGGTGATCAGGCAAAGGGCGGCAGAGAAGTTCCGTTTAGCCGGCCGGAGCCGGGAGATCTGTTGTTTTTTGCATATGAAGAAGGGCAAGGCCGGGTGCATCATGTCGGCATTTACTGTGGAAACGGAAAGATGCTTCATTCTCCGAAGACCGGCAAAACGATCGAAATTATATCCATCGAAGACACGGTATATGAAAAGGAGCTGTGCGCGATTCGGCGCTATTTTTCACCAAAAACGGGGGGAACGGCATGAAACGGAATACACTGCTGAACGTCAGCCGTCTGAAAATGCATTTTGACGCCGGGAAAGGCAAAACGGTCAAAGCGGTCGACGGTATTTCATTTGAAATTAAAGAAGGGGAGACATTCGGGCTCGTCGGTGAATCAGGCTGCGGCAAATCGACGACGGGCAGGGTGCTGATGCGCCTTTACGAACCGACCGAAGGCGAGGTTCGATACCGGGGGAAAAACATCCACGCATTGGACGAATCCGAATCGTTTCAATACAACCGCAAAATCCAAATGATCTTTCAGGACCCATATGCTTCATTAAACCCGCGGCTGACGGTCAGAGACATTATGCTTGAGCCGATGGAAATCCACGGCCTGTACGAAGGGCGGAAGGGGCGGCTTGAAAAAGCGGACGAGCTCCTGGAATCGGTCGGCCTGCACCGCAGCTTTGCCGATCGTTATCCCCACGAATTCAGCGGCGGCCAGAGACAGAGAATCGGGATTGCGAGGGCGCTCGCCCTGGAGCCGGAGTTCATCGTAGCCGACGAACCGATTTCCGCACTCGACGTTTCCGTGCAAGCCCAGGTGGTCAATCTGCTGAAAAACCTGCAAAAAGAAAAAGGATTGACCTTCCTGTTCATCGCCCATGATCTTTCAATGGTCAAGCATATCAGCGACCGGATCGGCGTCATGTATCTCGGCCACATGGTTGAAATCACGGCGAGCGCCCGATTGTATAAAGAACCGCTTCATCCGTATACACAGGCGCTTTTGTCCGCCATTCCGATTCCTGACCCGGATATTGAAGACAAACGGAAGCGAATCATTTTAAAAGGCGAGCTTCCAAGCCCGATCGACCCGCCGACAGGGTGCGTATTCAGGACAAGGTGCCCTGCTGCGATGGACATTTGCGCTGCGGAAAAGCCCGTATTGAAGGAAGCTGAGGAAGGGCACTTCGTCGCCTGCCATTTGTATGACGGGGATGTGAAAAAGGAGGCCGATGATGTGAAGGTGACGGTACAGGCCAGATAGGGATCAGTATTTTCGAACAGCATAAATCATGTTCTCCGAAAGAATAATAAAATGAATAGTTTTGAAGAAGGAGACTTGATGATGCTCGAAGAAAGGAAAGGTAACCTCGGTTTGGCTCTTTCTGGCGGAGGTTTTTGCGCCGCATTCTTTTATATCGGCGTTCTTGCAAGAATGGCCGATATGGGACTGCTTCGTCATGTAGAAGTAATCTCTACCGTATCGGGAGGATCAATTATTGGTGCGCTATTTTACCTTCACCTCAAGAACATGCTCGAGGAAAAACAGGGCTCTGAAATTAAAGATGAAGACTGTCAAGATATGTTGGAAACGATTCAAAACGAGTCTCCTCGCGGTTCAACACAGCATACGGTTGCATACTTTTCTCATCCATTCCCAAAATTTAAGAATGTGTTTACCCGATTCACGAAGGGATTATGTCGGAGAGACAATTGCTTAAACATGAAACAGCAATCCATTAAGTCCAGTGTAAAAAATGCGAAAATCCCGATACATATGATGAACGCCACCCGGTCATAATTGGGTATTTACCGTTTCGGGAATGGAGGAAACGAAGAGAGACAATAGCGTGCTGCCCGTAGACTGGAATTTCAATCTGCCGCCTTAAAGGACCTTAACAAGCGTACGGTGTCAATGACGAAGTTCAAACGCTTCTTCCAGACCTTGACTCTTTTTCTGATGCAGAAGCCATGCCGGACGGCTGTAAAATGAGCGGATGCGAAATCAATCGCTCAAAGGTTAAAGATTTTGCTGCGAAGCACCCTATTCCAAAAATAGACTACCGCTTTTTTGAAATTGAAGAACGGCTTACTTCACGGAACATATACCCTTACTATAAACGGCTGTTAGAGGCTGCAAGCAAAACTTTGTTTAAAGCTTTTCGAATAAACATTGTTTTGAAAATTGCCGGTTTCGCAATCATGGCATTTTAAGCATCATGCTTTTTATAATGCTGCCTCAACACTTTCACGTTCCAAAGGCGCTACTGACTCCGGTCATCTTTTTCCTTTTACTTTTAAAGGCAATGTATGCAGACTTACTGAAAGCACCTGCAGTAAGGATCATGTTGAAAATTGTACCTGCTGTAATCATAGCTTTCACAGGGGGTTTGTTAATCGGTCTTTATCTTGTTACACTTGATAAGCTCTATTTATATTTGGGAAGCATGAAGAGGTTAAAAAGAAAGGCAGAAAAAAAGGAGCCGCTTTAATCGGCCTCCTTACGTACAGCTCCGCTCAAGCGGCATCGTACAGCATCTGAAAGAACCGCCTGACTTGATAATCTCCGACAGGTCGACTTCAATAACCGTATAACCTCGCGACCTTAGCTGTCTGTTGACCGCCTGATTGTCAGGGAGGCTGATGACGGTTTGATTTCCGATGGAAAGCACGTTTGTTCCCAGTCTGAACTGTTCATGCTCAGGTATCTCGATCATATCGTAGCGCTCTTTAAGCACCTTGTATTCGCGCTTTCCTAGCGCTTTTGGATAGACGAGCGCTTCGTGCGGAGAAATAATGTTGAAGACGCAATCAAGATGAAGGAAGGTTTCTTCAAATGGAACGGGAATCACTTCGTGTGTAGGAAGCAGCCGTTTAAGCTCCTGAACGGCTGAAAGCGATGTCCGTTCGCTGATGCCGGCATACACGGTATGCTGATCGATGAGAATGTCGCCTCCCTCTATTTTATCGCCTTTGTTTAACGAACGGTAAGCGATGTTTTCTTTTGAAAGCCACTCCTGAAGCACGGTTTCCTCACCCTGGCGGATATCGGCCGAGAGCCGGGAGGTAAAAACAGTCTCCCCGATCGTAAATCCGATATCCCTTGTGAAAACCTGCTCGGGAAATTGGCTTAAAGCAGGAAGCAGCACTACTTCGATGCCGCGGTTTTCCAATTCCTTGACAAATGCTTCATGCTGGCGGACGGCAATCGTTATATCGATATTTTCTTCATGGAAGTGTTTCTGCGTTTCATTGATGACATCCTTAATCGTCATATATTCCGGCCGGCACAGCACAACTTTTTTCAAAATGTCGTATTCGCTGGTGCAGTTTGCTTTATCATTTTTTTTCGATACTGCTGAATCCATGTGCTCTCCCCCGTCTCGTGATCATACTGCCATTATTCCCTTCCCAGCGCAGGAAATAAACGCTTTCGAAAGAAAACCTTACAGATTATCCGGATAAAAAACTTTAGACAAATGAATTCTAATAGTGTTTAATAAAGAAAATTCCACTTCACAAACACATTCAAGACATCAAAGGAGTAATGGAACATGAATCGACCGGAGAAAAAAAACTGCAAGGAATCGAAAGTTGTCAAAACGAGCCGGGTTTTTCCGCTTGATACGAACAACCACAACACGCTGTTCGGAGGGAAGCTGATGAGCTATATTGACGACATCGCCTCGATTTCCGCAGCAAGGCATTCCAGATGCGGGACGGTGACCGCATCGATGGATTCTGTCGATTTTCTCGAACCGATCGGCCAGGAGGATTCGGTTTGTCTCGAATCTTACGTAACATGGGTGGGAAGAACGTCTATGGAGGTATTTGTCAAAGTGATTAAAGAGCATTTGCTCACAGGGGAACGCAAGCTTGCGGCCACCTCCTTTTTAACGTTTGTGGCGTTAGACAAAGACGGAAATCCCCAGCCCGTTCCGCAGGTCGTACCTGAGACTGAAGAAGAAATCATGCTCCACCAAACGGCCAAACAGCGGGCTGAAGAACGAAAAAGTCACAGGAAGCACAGCAAAGCGCTCGCCGAAGCCCTTGCGGTGGACAAGCCGTGGTAAGCCGGCCAACCCCGTCTCTTTTTACAAAGAGACGGGGTTTTCTTTTGCACCCGGCAGAGCCGACACTTTTTTTGAATAAGAGATTTCAAATGATGAATTATTCTAAAAAAATAACTAGCCGATCTGGTTATCTTGATTTTCTACGCTTTTAGGAAGATTTTTATCGAATTAATCGGGATGATTGTCATAAAAAGAATAAAAATGAAAAATTGAAAAATAGGAGGAAAATATGTTGTTATTTGTATTCCTGTAAAATATATTAGTTTTTGTGAAGTTTTTGTGAAAAAATTTGGATGAGGTGTATGAAATGAAAAAAGGTTTTGGTTTAATCGCGCTTGCCATGCTGGCGTTCAGTTCTTCCGTGCCCGTTCACGCGGCAGACCACGGGCGTGAAGTGCTCGGAGCGAATGACGGCTGGGGAGCTTACGGCGAAGGTACGACCGGAGGTGCTGAGGCTTCCTCTGATCATGTATATACGGTGGAAAACCGGCAGGAGCTTGTGGATGCGCTAGGCGGAAAAAACAGTACCAACGGCTCCAACGATACGCCGAAAATCATTTATATCAAGGGAACGATTGATCTGAATGTCGATGATGAAAATAAATTTTTAGGCTATGATGATTATCGGGACCCCGAATACAGCCTTGAGAAATATTTAAACGCGTATGATCCCGATAAGTGGGGGAAAAAGGAGCCGTCAGGAGAGCTTGAGGAAGCAAGAGCCCGCTCAGAAAAAAATCAAAAAGAGCGGGTTGTCATTAATGTCGGGTCCAATACGACGATCATCGGATTAGGGGATGACGCGAGAATCGTCGGCGGAGGTTTTCAAATCAAACAGGCGGAAAATGTGATCATTCGCAATATCGAATTCGAAAATGCGTACGACTATTTTCCGGCCTGGGATCCGACGGACGGGAGCGACGGAAATTGGAACTCTGAATTTGATAATCTATTAATCGATCAATCGGAACATATTTGGATAGACCATTGCTCATTCAACGACGGAAACAAACCTGACGAATTGAATGGAACGTATTTCGGACGCGAATTTCAGCATCACGACGGACTGCTTGACGTCAAAAAACAATCGGATTTTGTCACAGTGTCCTATAATGTATTCTCAGGACATGATAAAAACACGATTGTCGGATCAAGCGACAGTTATTCCTCGATAAAGGCCATTTGAGAGTGACTTTCCACCATAACATGTATGAAAACATCAAGGAGCGCGCACCGCGTGTCCGCTACGGAAAAGTGCACATTTACAACAACTATTTTAAAAACACGGATAATAACTACGATTACTTATGGGGCGTAGGATATTCTTCAAAAATTTACGCCGAGGACAACTACTTTGAGCTGCCTGAGGGAACGAAGCCTCAGAAGTTGATGAAAGCCTTTAAAGGGGATGCTTTATACGAAGAAGGTACGCTCTTAAATGACCAAGAAAGCGTCTCGAAAATCGATGTTGTCAGCACCTATAATAAGGCGAAAAGCGCATCGATCAAAAAATCGGTAGGCTGGAAACCTGAGCTTTACGGGAAAATCGACGCTGCCAGTGACGTACCTGAAATCGTCGAACAGCAGGCCGGCGCGGGTAAATTGAAATAAGCTGAAAAAAGAGGACAACCTGAATGTCCTCTTTTTTTTAAAAGTTTACAATCTGAACGTTCGGGTGCTAAGATTTTGCCATGATAGCGTTTTTGATAGAGGAGTGAAGGGGATGGGATTTGTCAAAGATTTGCATACTGAGGAAAAGATGGCGCCGGCCGTGGGGGTTCTGTATTCGGCCGTCAGTGAAAATGTCGAGCGGCTGAAGTCGATCGTCTCCGGCATCAGCCCCGAGCTTCTTGAGTATAAAGGAGAACACGGCGATCAAAACAGCATCGCCCAGCTGATCAGCCATTTAATCAATGTCGACACCCGCTGGGTGTTCAGACTGAGGCAGGAGAACCTGCCGCGGGAATTGGAAGAAGCGATCGGTCCGATGACAGATGAAAACGGCCTCCTGCCTGAGGTGAAAGGTGTTCCGCTGTCCGTATTATTGTCACGGTACGACAAAGTGCTTGAAGAGTTGAAAAACACCGCCGGACAACTGACGGAAGAAGATTTACTGAAGACCGTCCCGTACGAAGGAGATCTTGCCACGATCCGCTGGGGGATCTGGCATATGTCGGATCATAACCGCTATCATCAGGCGCATATTCAAGCATTGATTAATGCGTTTCGCAAGCGCGGAGGTTGAATTCGTTCTAAAAGGCTGGTAATCTATACAGTACATGAAGAATACAGCGTTAAAGTTTTCTAGGGTTCCGCACGTCTTTTGATGTGGTCTGGTCCGAGAGAAAACACATATGAAGCTTCATATGCACACGGAGGGATAAAAGCCCGGGAGTATCGTTTTCCATCGATAAACCCGGGCTTTTCTTTGCGCTGATAAATGAAATGGAGGGAATGAATATGAAATGGGGAAGCGTCGTACTGGCCGCCTTATTTGAAATTGTTTGGGTGACCGGGCTGAAACACGCAGATACGGCCATTGAATGGATCGGCACGGCATTTGGCGTCGTCGCCAGCTTTTATCTATTGGTGAAAGCGGGGGAGAAGCTGCCGGTCGGAACCGTTTATGCAGTATTTACAGGCCTTGGCACAGCAGGCACTGTCCTGTGTGAGATCATCCTGTTTCACGAACCGGCCGACATCGTCAAGCTCGCCTTGATCGGCGTTTTGCTGTGCGGTGTGATCGGGCTGAAACTAGTGACACATGAAGAGAAAGGGGAAGAATCGTAATGGAATGGATCTATTTAATTGCCGCCGGATTGCTCGAAATGCTCGGCGTAACAATGATGAACCAATTTCATAAGGATAAGCGCTTAAGATGGATTTTTCTGTTGATCATCGGTTTTGCCGCTTCGTTTTTCCTGCTTTCGCTCGCGATGAACGCATTGCCGATGGGCACGGCATACGCAGTTTGGACGGGTATCGGAGCCGCGGGCGGAGCGCTCGTCGGCATTCTCTTTTACGATGAACCGAAGGATGCCAGACGCATCTTTTTCATCGCGCTTATTTTGGCATCTGCCGTCGGGTTGAAGCTTGTCAGCTGATCTTTGGCAAAATAGGCCTTCATAAATTGATTTTTCAATAAACTCCAGTATAATGAAAAGATAGTTTATGATTACGAAAAAGAGGGTTTAACAAAACATGAAATCGTATATGAAACAGCAGTTAAAGCAATATCAGGAAACCAATCGTGAAAAAGCGCGCCTGCTCGTAAGCTGTCCTGATCAGCCGGGAATCGTTGCGGCGGTTTCTTCGTTTTTATTTGAAAACGGCGCAAATATTATCGAATCCAGCCAATATACGACAGATCCCGAGGGCGGCCGCTTTTTCTTGAGAATCGAATTTGAAGCGCCGGGAATCCGTGAAAAGATCGGCAATATGAAAGACATGTTCGCTTCTGTGGCTGAGTCTTTCCAAATGACATGGAGCATCGCCCCGGCAAGCGAATTAAAGCGGGTCGTCATCTTTGTTTCAAAAGAGCTGCATTGTCTGAATGAGCTGTTGTGGGAATGGCAGAGCGGCAATTTGATGGCGGAGATTGCTGCCGTCATCAGCAACCATGAGGATGCGAGGGAAACCGTTGAATCGCTCAACATCCCGTTTCTTTATATGAAAGCGAATAAAGACATCCGCAAAGAAGTCGAAGCGCAGCAGCTCAAATGGCTTGAAGAATACCGCGCGGACGTTATCGTTCTTGCCCGCTATATGCAGATTCTGACGCCGGACTTCGTCTCGGCGCATCCGAACAAAATCATCAATATCCATCATTCTTTCCTGCCCGCTTTTATCGGGGCCAACCCGTATAAACGCGCATACGAAAGAGGCGTCAAATTAATCGGCGCCACATCCCATTATGTGACAAACGAATTGGATGAAGGTCCGATCATTGAGCAGGATATAAAACGAGTCGATCACAGAGACAATGCGGAGGCGCTGAAAAACATCGGCCGCACGATTGAACGAAGCGTTCTCGCTAGAGCGGTCAAATGGCATTTGGAAGACCGGATCATCGTGCACGGCAATAAGACGATCGTCTTCAACTAAAAAGTCTTGACAGCGTCCGTTTTCCTCTGCATAATAATAAAAAATCAGCGAGCGTTGAAGAGGACCAGTAAGCAGTTTTTTCTGTGAAAGAGAGTGAAATGAGATGCTGAAACATTTCACCACATGAAACCTGCCGAACCTGCCTCAAGAGCCCTGGAGGGAAAACCCAGGCGCATCCCGGCGTTACAGGGGGAAAGCGGAATGCCGTTTTGCGCATTCAATGAAGGTGGTACCGCGGAAAGCTCTTTTCGTCCTTTTTTACAGGATGCAAAGGGCTTTTTTTATTGGTTTTAAGCCTTGATCATTTCGGAGGGAAAAAACGTGAAAAAACAACGGATTGTCATTAAAATCGGGAGCAGTTCTTTAACGGATGCAAAGGGCGGGATTGACGAAGCAAAGGTCAGCGACCACGTCCGGGCGATCGCCGCTCTGAAAAAAGAAGGCCATGATGTGATTTTTATTTCTTCAGGAGCTGTAGCGGCCGGCTTTTCCCGGCTCGGATATCCGGCAAGACCCGTCACTTTAAAGGGAAAGCAGGCCGCTGCTGCTGTCGGACAAAGCCTTTTGATGCAGCAATATATCCAGCACTTTGCCGAACACGGTTTGATGCCCGCGCAGATCTTATTGACGAGAAATGATTTTGCCAAAAGAGAGCGGTATCGAAACGCCTATGCGACCATCACGGAGCTGATCGAAAGAGGGCTTGTGCCCATCATTAATGAAAACGATTCGGTGTCTGTCGAAGAGCTGACATTTGGGGATAATGATATGCTGTCCGCGCTTGTGAGCGGATTGATCCATGCTGACAAACTGATCATTCTGACGGATATCAACGGTCTCTATGACTCAAATCCGGCTGAAAACCCCGGCGCCAAGCGCTTCGATTTTATCGCCGACATCACTGACGATCTATTAAGCTATGCCGGCTCGATCGGTTCAAAAGTCGGAACGGGCGGCATGAGGTCAAAGCTGTTGGCATCAAAAACAGCCCTTTCTCTCGGAGTCAATGTATTCATCGGCACGGGGAAGGGAGAAGACAAATTGATTCAGATTTTAGAAGGGAGAGGAGACGGAACGTACATCGGGCAGTCTGATCTGTCTTCTGTGAACAATCACAGGCAGTGGATTGCGTTTCATTCTCCGGTATCAGGAAAAATCACTGTTGATGAAGGAGCCGAACGGGCTTTGGCCGAAAACGGAAGCAGCCTGCTGCCGGCAGGTGTTACGGATGTATGCGGAGAATTTGCCAAAGGCGCAGTCGTCGAGGTCTATGGACCGAACGGCTTGGCAGGAAAAGGTCAGACGCTGTATTCGGCGGAAGAGCTTCTTCAAGTAAAGGGAAAACGGAGCGATGAATTCGAGCACGAAAAAGGGATAGAAGTCATCCATCGAGATGATTGGATTAGCATAAACGAATAGGGGGGCTGATTTAGATGAGTGAAGTGATCGAAAAAGCGAAAAAAGCGAAAATCGCAAAAGACGAGCTTGTACATCAGACGACGGAAAGCAAAAATGAAGCGCTTCGTCTGATAGCTGAAGCGCTTCGGATAAAACAGGACGACATTTTGGAGGCGAACGGAAAAGACATTGCCGCAGGCAAGGAAAAGGGGTTTTCGCCTTCGCTGCTGGACCGTCTCGCCTTAAGTCCGAAACGGCTGAACGATATTGCAGATGCCGTCCTTCTTCTTGCAGATCTTGATGATCCCGTGGGAGAAAGCCTTGAAACGATCAAGAAAGAAAACGGGCTTCTTATCGAGAAAGTCCGGGTCCCGCTCGGCGTTGTCGGCATGATCTATGAAGCCCGTCCGAATGTGACGGTTGACGCGGCGACCCTTTGCTTGAAAACGGGAAACGCCTGCATACTCCGCGGCAGCTCGTCTGCGATCAACAGCAACAAGGCGCTCGTCGGCGTCATACAGGAAGCGCTCGGCGCATCGAAGCTTCCAAAGGATGCCGTCCAGCTGATTGAAGATACGAGCAAAGAAACGGCAAAACAGCTGTTTACGTTAAATGATTACTTGGACGTATTGATTCCAAGGGGCGGAAAAAACCTCATCGACATGGTCGTGCGCGAATCGACGGTTCCAGTGCTCGAGACCGGAGCAGGAAACTGCCATATGTTCATTGACGAAACGGCAGAGAGCGAGATGGCTGAGCAAGTCGTCATCAATGCAAAAACGCAAAGGCCTTCGGTCTGCAATGCGATCGAAACGGTGCTGATCCACGAAAACTGGCCGAAGCGCTACGCAAAAGAACTGCTTCAAAAGCTTGAAAAAGAAGGCGTCCAAATCAAGGGGGATGAAGCGGTTTGCGAGCTGCTTCCTTCGGCGGTTCCGGCCGAAGAGCCCGATTGGGAAACGGAATTTTTGGCGCCGGTCGTCAGCGTCAAAACCGTCTGTGATCTGGATGAAGCGATCAGACATATCCACAAGTACGGAACGCGGCATTCAGAAGCAATTTTGACCGAAAATGAAGAAAACGCCCGCTTTTTCCTAACATCAGTAGATGCAGCGGCGGTTTATCACAATGCTTCAACCCGCTTTACCGACGGGTTTGAATTCGGATACGGCGCAGAAATCGGCATCAGTACGCAGAAGCTTCACGCAAGAGGTCCGATGGGTCTTAAAGCGCTGACTTCTTCTAAATATATCATTAAAGGAAACGGACAAATTCGTATATAACAGACTCACATTCTGCCTGAAACTTAGGCAGAATGTTTTTTTTATTGCATCTCCAATTTATATGTTGTAAAATTCAATTGTGCACAATATAAAATAAAGGAGATAAATCATGACAAAACCGTTATTTACATCCCGAGCCACTGCTAAAGGAGGAAGAGACGGAAAAGTCACCTCTTCTGACGGCGTGCTCGCGTTGGAGCTTGCCATGCCGGGAACGCCTAAAGCAAAGGAGAGGGGAGACGCCACCAATCCTGAACAGCTGTTTGCCGCAGGATATGCGGCTTGCTTTGACAGCGCATTGCAGCTCACCGCCAGAAAAGCGCGGCTGCAGATTGAGACTGAAGTGACCGCCGATGTCAGCCTGCTCAAGGATGAAGCGGACGGGGGATATAAGCTTGGCGTCAAACTGCAAGTGAAAGGAACAAATATTGAACCGGCAGAGCTTGAAAGCCTTGTTCATCAAGCGCACAAGGTCTGTCCGTATTCAAAAGCGATTTCTGAACATGTCGACGTCATACTTGAAATCTTGGCATAAAAAAAGCGCCTTCCAATTGAAGGCGCTTCAGACCGTTGACAAAACAGGTCGGATTTTTAAAATCCGACCTGTTTTTGTCCATTTTATTCTATTATTTCGATCAGAAGGCTGGCGGTTAGGACCTTTCCAGGTCCAATTCGCCAGCTTTTTCAGATTCATGGCAGCGAAAACAAGCATCGCCTGCATGGACAATTTTTTCTTTCCCCGTAGGGTTGTCCAGCGCAGGCCATGCTTATGTTTTAAATCGGCAAAAACTCGTTCGATCGTCTCTTTACGTTTGGCATAGATTTGTTTATTCTCTTCCGTATGCCGAAGATGATCAGCTTCGTCTAAATGATCCTGCCAGATATGTCTGTGAATCATCTTTCGATGATCTCTACTTTCTGTACATGTATGTAGTAATGGACATGGTTTACATCGTTTTGGATCTGAAGCATACTCTCGATAACCTTGCCGATTGGTTGTGCGATAGGAGAGAATATGGTCTTGCGGGCAGATATAGACATCATAAAATTCATCGTAAACATACTCGTGTTTTCTCATGAATCCTTTTTTGGTTTGCGGACGCGTGTAAGGCATAACAGGGCGAACGTTTTCTTCATGAAGAAATTTTGCGATAACCGGTGTTTTGTATCCGGCATCAACTGCGACCGTATGAGGCTTGGCAACGCGCTCTTTTACTTGTTGAAACAGCGACGCGAACACTTGGCTGTCATGGATATTGGCAGGCTCAACAACCGTTCCCAGCACAAATCCGTTCCGATCACAAGCTGTATGAAATCCATAGGCAAAAAGACGTTCTCGTTCGCCTTTGACAAAATATCCGCTCTCAGGATCAGTTGTACTTTCCTTTACTTCTCGTTCCTCTAAGCATCGCCTGGGCTTTAAGGGCTTTTTTCCGTTCGCTTCGCGATCGGCATTAATTTCTTGATCTAGCTGCTCCTGATAAGCTCTTGTTTCTTTTCTTACGATCTTTTTCACAAACTTTTTCTTATTGGCATTCGCTTTGACATGTGTGCTGTCGATGAAGGCGACCGAAGGATCGACGAGGCCGAGATCCATGGCTTGACGTAAAATCTTATAGAAGATTGTTTCAAATAGGTCTGTGTCATGAAAGCGACGTTCATAGTTTTTACTGAAGGTTGAAAAATGAGGGATTTTTTCAGAGAATCCATATCCAATAAACCAGCGATAGGCTACATCAGTTTCGATTCGCTTAATGGTTTCGCGCATGGAGCGATGACCAAACACGTATTGAATGAGCACCATTTTAATCAGTACAACAGGATCAATACTTGGACGCCCTTTTGAAGAATAAAGAGGGGCAACTTTTTCATAAATAAATGAAAAATCAATGGCTTCTTCCATCTTCCTGACCAAATGGTCTTCAGGTACAAGCTCACTTAAGGCAAAGACTTCAAGCTGTTCACGCTGATCTTTAGAGTGTTTGGTCAACATGGTAAAACCTCCAAAAATTAGATTCCACACACATTTTAACAAAAAAAGCTTGTCGATCAAGCCACTTTTTTTGTGACTTTGTCGACAAGCTGAAGCGCCTTCCAATTGAAGGCGCTTTTACTTTCTGTTTTCTTTCGTCATTGAAGCAAGAAGCGAACTGAGCGAGTGTTTTAATCGCTCGAGCTCTTCAGCGGGCAGGTTCGTCTGCGCCAGCATAGTTTGCGGGATGCAGCTTGCTCTTTCTTTCATCTCTGCACCGGAGGAAGTCAGTTTGACGATCACAGACCGTTCATCTTCAGGCGACCGTTCCCTCGTGATCAACCCGCGTTGCTCCATTCTTTTCAGCATCGGTGTCAGAGTCCCTGAGTCCAAGTAAAGAAGCTCCCCCATTTTCTTCACGCTTAAACCTTCATGCTCCCACAATAAAAGAAGCGCCAAGTATTGCGGATAGGTAATGTTCAGCTCATCGAGAAGCGGCTTGTACAGCTTCGTCATCTCGCGCGAACTGGCATAAAGCAGAAAACACAGCTGCCTGTCAAGCTTCATATGTTCAAATTCGTTTGCCATCGATTCACCAACTTTTATTTTGTTCCGTTTTTATTGTATAAGATTTTTCGTCTTTTTCCTATTCTTTCACAAGTATCATGTTTAAAAAGCGCGTTTTGTGAAATATAAGAAGTAAGGACAAAAACATTAGGGGAGGAAGTTGAGATGACTGCATTATTCACAGCAAAAGCAACGGCAAAAGGCGGAAGATCCGGACACGTCGCTTCAGATGACGGAATCCTGGATTACGATCTTGTCATGCCGAATGAAAAAAAGGAAGGAGAGACAGGAACAAATCCTGAACAGCTGTTTGCCGCAGGGTATGCAGCATGCTTCGGCGGCGCATTGGAACTCGTCGCCAAAAAGCAGGGCATTGATCTTGAATCTGAGGTAGAAGGCCGTGTAAGTTTAATAAAGGATGAAAGTGACGGCGGATTTAAGATTGGCGTTCAGCTCGTTGTCTCCGCAGGCGGATTGGAAAAAGAAAAGGCCGAGGAGCTTGTGAAGGCCGCGCACGAATTTTGCCCTTACTCCAAGGCGACGAGAGGAAACATCGATGTAGACCTGCAAGTGAAATAGCCTTTCAGGCGGGAAAGCAAACAGGAGTTTGCTTTCTTTTTTAGCATCCATTACTCGAAAGGAGCCCAACATGAAATATATGAAATGGACGATGATGATAACCGTTTTTCTTGTATTCGCCATGTTTTCGGGATGTGCCGGCGGCGCGCAGGAAAACGATCGGCAGCAGCCGGCTGATCAAGCCGCTCAGAAAAAAAGCGATTTAAGAAAATACTCTTATGATAAAGATAAGCAAACAGAAGACGACTTTGATCTTATCGGACAATATGTACAAGCTGAAGATGACCAGATGACCATCAAGATCAAAGATCAGGAAGTGATTATTACAAAAAGCAAACGCTTTAAGAACAATGAAGACTACGAAGACCTCATGGGCAAGCTTGTGAAAGTGGAGGTGAACGGAAAAAGCCAGGAAGCAGAAGAGATTGAGCTGATGCCGCAGTCGAAAGCCGATGAAAACGGCGTATATGAACAGGAAAAGGACGGAAGCCGAAAAATCGTCGCAACGCTTGTTGATGAAACAGGTAAACGGATTATAGTCAACACAAAAGCCGGAAACAAAACTTATCAGAAAACGGCTGATTTTGAGCGGGATATAGCAGAAAGTCCGGATAAGCTGAAGGGGAAAACGGTAAGGCTCAGCATTCAGAAGGACGGTAAAGCGGAAAGCCTGAACTTCGAAGCTGAAGATCAGCACCTTGACTGGTATAAACAATAGGGAGCCTTGAAGGCTCCCTAATATTGTATTTTATCGTCCGTTTGCTTCCATGTGAGGAAAGGTTCGAGCTTATCCCGAAGCTCTATATGATAAAAAGGAATCGTTCGGTCGCTCTGTTTTTTTCTGATTTCCTCATAAATAAACGAGTCGTCAAAACCGGCTGATGCGGCATCGGAATCCTTTGCTGCAAAGTACACTTCCTTTGGCCTCGCCCAGTAAATCGCCCCCAGGCACATCGGACAAGGCTCACAGCTTGTATAAATAATGCAGTCGTTCAGCTGAAAATCGCCAAGTGCTTCACAGGCAAGCCGAATGGCCGTCACTTCGGCATGTGCGGTCGGATCATTGCTCGTCGTTACATTGTTTTTCCCTTCGGCAATGATCCGGCCGTCTTTGACAATCACGCAGCCGAACGGGCCGCCTGTCCCGTCCTTTACACTTTCGACCGCAAGTTCGATCGCACGCTGCAAAAATGCTTCATGATTCATCTTTTGTATCCTCCTTGGTTGTCCTCATGATGATTATAGCTGATTGACAAAGAAAAATGAATTTAGTTCAGAATATTCTTTATTTTTGATTTCATATTTGGCATCACATAAAATAGACATACATAGAAATGGACGGGAGAGGATTTTTTGCTTACTTTGTATATTGCCAGACACGGACAGACCGAATGGAATATTGAAAAGAGAATGCAAGGCTGGGAGGATTCAAAATTAACGCCTTTAGGTTTGGCAAATGCCGAAGCGCTCGGCGAAAAGCTGAAGGACATCCCATTTCAGGCTGCATATGTCAGCACAAGCGGCCGTGCCGTAGACTCCGCTATGGCGATCCTCAAAAATCGTTCGATCCCTATCATCAAAGACGGCATATTTAAAGAAATTTCTCTCGGTTCTTGGGAAGGCAAGACATTTGAAGACATCAAACGAAACGATCCTGAGATGCTTGACGCCTACTTTCAGGCGCCTGAACGGTATATTCCGAATGAAGGGGAAAGCTTTCGCCAATTTGAAGGGCGGGTCAGACGGGCTCTGGGACAAATCACCGAAAAGCACCGGGAAGGAAACATTCTGCTTGTTACCCATTCCGTCTTCATCCTCATGCTGCTGAATATCTTCAAAAAACGTCCGATTGATGATGTATGGAATTCGAGCTATGTCCATGATACGGCGCTGGCTGTCGCCGCAATCAAGGAAAACGGAGACGCAGTCATATTAAAAGAAGGAGACGGAGAGCACCGGATTGAGCAGGCCGGCGCCACATGGTAATGATTAAAAAAGAAGCCTTAAAGGCTTCTCAGGCTGTCGAGAAAATCGACAGCCTTTTTCATTTTTTCCTTAAATTATCCATTTCACCATTTTATAATAAAGAAAAGCCTTCTAAAAGGACGGTGTCTGTTCATGTTCTACACAAGGAATTCTTCCCAGAACGAAGCTGAATTTGTATTGCTTGATCAGCTTGTTGAAGAGGATCACCTGCTTCGTAAAATTGACAAGTACATCGATTTCTCTTTTATCATTGAAAAGGTTAAACCTTACTACAGCGAAAATAAAGGCCGCCCCTCACTTGATCCGTTGATTTTATTCAAAATGATGTTTATCGGATACCTTTACGGTATCCGTTCAGAAAGACAGCTCGAAAAAGAAATTTACTATAATATGGCTTACCGATGGTTTTTAGGGTTAAACATCAACGATCCAGTTCCTCACCATTCAACCATCAGTTGGAATAGACGTACACGCTTTAAAGATACGACCATTTTTCAAGACATTTTCGATGAGATCGTTCTTCAGGCCATTAATCATGATATGGTAGGAGGCCGTGTCCTTTTCACAGATTCAACTCACCTCAAAGCCAATGCCAATAAGCATAAATATACGCGAAAAACGATTGAGCAGGATACACAAAACTATATAAAGGACTTGGATAAAGCCGTCCAAGAAGATCGGGAAGCACGCGGAAAAAAGCCTTTAAAAGCCAAAGAGGAGGTGAAAACTAAAAAGGAAATTCGTCATAGTACAACTGATCCCGAAAGCGGCTATCTTTACCGTGAAAACAAACCTGAAGGTTTTTTCTATTTAGATCACCGAACAACGGATATGAAATTCAATATCATCACCGATGCCTATGTAACGCCCGGTAATGTCCATGATTCTGCGCCTTATCTCGATCGATTAGACCACCAAATCGCACGATTTGGTTTTCAAGTTGAAGCCGTCGCTCTTGATTCTGGCTATCTGACAACTCCAATCTGTAAAGGACTGTCCGACCGTCGAATTTTTGGCGTTATTGCTCATAGACGCTTTCATCCTACAAAAGGTTTGTTTCCGAAGTGGAAGTTTCATTATGACCGTGAAAAAAATCAGTACATTTGTCCGAACGGACAAACACTCTTATACTCAACAACAGATCGAAAAGGCAACAGATTTTATAAGTCCAACCCTGAAAAGTGTGTCTCATGCCCTCTGCTTGAAAACTGTACAAGATCGAAAAACCACCAGAAGGTCGTCTCAAGACACATATGGGAGGACCATAAAGAAAAGGTCAGGCAAAATCGTTTGTCCGACTCCGGAAAAATCCTCTACAAAAAAAGAAAAGAAAAAATAGAGCGGAGCTTTGCAGATTCAAAACAGCTGCATGGGCTTCGCTACTGCCGGTTGAGGGGAAAACAAAATGTGAGCGAACAAGTTCTCCTCACCGCCGCTTGCCAGAATATGAAGAAGATTGCCACACACTTAGCCAAGCTTGGCTAAGTGTGTGGGAGGGCTTTTTCCTTTTATAAAGATTAAAAAATGAACAAGAAATTTTATGAAATAAAAAAGCTTGTAGGAAAAAACATGTTTTTCTCTACAAGCTGAGAAGCCTTAAAGGCTTCTTTTTTAATTACCAATCGCGTTCGCTTTCCCGCACGGGATCGCCAAGTTTCGCGGCGGAGATGTACGAAGAGTCGGACAGGCGAATCGTTTTGACATCGGATATGCCGGCTTTCGTTTTGACGTTTGCGAACGTGAAAACCGTGCGGGAAAGGGGGGAACCGGCAATTTGTCCGTATGCGATAAGGCACAGATTCCCCGTAACTTTCCGGCTTAGCAGGCGGCGCACAGACCAAAGCTGTTTTTTTCCTTGTTCATCAAACTGAAAATACGGAGTGCCGCGGTCTTTGAAGAACAGGCCGGACAGGCCGTTTTCTTTTAATTGCTTCATCAAAACAAGCGGCTCTGATAAAAGCGATGCTGTCAGCCTGAAGCTTCCGGACGGGCGCACTGATGCCAATAAGCTTATAATGGGCGGATAGCCTGTTAAGTGTCCGCCGCTTTGAAATAGCCGCGCCGCAAGCATTTGATCCGTTTTGATCATGCGGGCTTCAGTGTGTGAAAGCAAATGCTCCAGATCATCGAGCGTATGCAAGTATCCTTTGATTTCATGTTCCATGTCGGTTTGCGCCTGATCGATGGCGCTTGTTTTTGCCGCTGTCACGCTTGACAGCAGAACCTGCAGATGGCGGTTCAAACGGTGCATCAGGTCGCTGATTTGCTGATGGGAATGGCGAAATTGGCGGGCTAGGGCGTGCAAATCATGTACATTCAGGCGAATGGTCATTTAAAGCTCCCCGGCTTCCAGCTGAAGCCTTTCAATCTCCTCGGCGACACGCTGTTTCACGGTTCTCAGTCTGTCATACACGCGAAATTCCACGCGGTCGAGATCATCCAAAAGGGCGTCATACATTTCCCGCGCCTGGCCCCACCATCCGTTCATATGCATTTGATGAGCCTTTAAAATGCACGAGCTTTCATGTCTCAGCTCAGTTATAACAGAATTCAAATCTTTTACATAAAGTGTGAGAGAGTGAATATCTTCATCATACGCTTTTCTTTTTAATTCTCTTTCTAAGGATTTTCCATCGTCTATCACTACATATTTTCCTTCCCTTCCATCATCTACTATCAATATGTTAAAAGAAAAGAATCTGGAAAGAAATCGTACGAATGAATCAAAAGTCATAATAAAAATTTGCCGATTAAACCGCGATAATTAGTTCCTAAGAACTATAACGAAAAAGAACCATCCATACGGACGGTTCTTTTTGATATCAAACGGTTTGAGCGAGCTGGTCTCTCGCTTGTTTTGCAGCTTCAACCATATTTTTCAACGCGGCAATCGTTTCTTCAGGCTGTCTCGTTTTTAAGCCGCAGTCCGGATTGACCCAAAAACGGTCGGCAGGACAAACGTTCAAGGCATCCTGAATGATCGAGAGCATTTCATCTGCCGGAGGGACGCGCGGGCTGTGAATGTCGTATACCCCAAGACCGAGCCCTTTCAAATACGGATGCTTTTCAAGATAATCGAGGAATCCGCCGTGGCTTCTGCTGTGTTCGATCGTGATGACGTCCGCGTCAAGGTCTTCGATCGTGTCAACAATATCCTCAAAGTTGCTGTAGCACATATGCGTATGGATTTGCGTCGTATCCTTGACAGATGATGTGGACAATCTAAAAGCTTCAGCCGCCCATGAGAGGTACTCATCCCAGTCGCGTTCTTTCAGCGGGAGTCCTTCTCTTAAGGCCGGTTCGTCAACCTGTATGATTTGAATTCCGGCTTTTTCAAGCGCTTCGACCTCTTTTCTGAGGGCGTGCGCGATTTGAAATGCGATTTCTTTTCTCGGAAGATCGTAGCGGGCGAACGACCAGTTTAAAATCGTAACAGGTCCTGTCAGCATTCCTTTTACCTGTTTGGAGGTCAGGGATTGGGCGTACACCGTTTCTTTGACCGTCATCGGCTCTTTGAATTCGACATCCCCGTAGATCACCGGCGGACGGACGCAGCGGGAGCCGTAAGACTGCACCCAGGCATACTTGGTAAATGCGAACCCTCCCAGTTTTTCGCCGAAATATTCGACCATGTCCGTCCTTTCGAATTCTCCGTGAACGAGAACGTCAAGCCCGACCTCTTCCTGAATATCGATCCATTTTTTCGTTTCGGCTTTAATAAATGCCTCGTACTGCTCGTCTGACCATTCTTTTTTCCGCCATTTTTGCCGTGCGCTGCGCACTTCGGCGGTTTGCGGGAAGCTTCCGATCGTTGTCGTCGGCAAAATCGGCAGGCCGAGCGATTCGCTTTGAATGCGGAGCCGCTCTTCAAAAGGCGTCGCCCGCTTAAAGTCTTCTGCGGTCAGCCTGTTTCTTTCTTCAGCGAACGCCGTGTCCGCGGCGGTTCCAAATTGTTTAAGGGCTTCCAGATGCCTGTTTGCTGCATCGATTTGCTCTTTGACGGCCGCTTTCCCGGAAACCAATCCTTCCTTCAGCAGGCTGATTTCTGAAAGCTTTTCCTTTGCAAAGGACAGGCCGTTCAGCAAATCGCCGGCCAGCTGTTCATCGGGGTGCTTGGCGACAGGAACGTGAAGCAGGCTGTTTGAAGGCTGAATCCACACCTCTCCCACACCGAGTTCGCCGATCAGCTCCGTAATCCAGTCGAGCCGTTCTTCAAGGTTGGCTTTCCAAATGTTTCGCCCGTCGAGAATTCCGGCGGCAAGCACTTTATCTTTAGGGAAGCCGTGCGCTTTTACCTGTTCGAGGTTTTTTCCTTTGTCATGGACGAAGTCCAGGCCGATTCCTTCAACCGGAAAGGAGATCAGCTCCTCGTATGCATCAACCGAATCAAAATACGTTTGCAGAAGGATATTCAGCCCGGATACTTCGGCTGCAATCGCCTGGTAGATATCTTTCGCGGCGGCGACTTCGCCAGAAGAAGCCGTGACAAACGCAGGTTCGTCGATTTGTACCCATTTTACGCCTTCTTCTTCAAGTTCCTTCAGAAGCTGGATGTAAAGCGGGATCATGCTTTCGTAAATGCCTTTGATATCCTGTTTTTCGTAGCCCTTGGCCAGCGCTACAAACGTGTAAAGGCCGAGGATCACGGGTTTCGTTTCGATGCCCAATGCCTCTTTCGCCCGGCGGTAATCTTCAAGCGGCTTATTGTTTGTGAGGCGGTATTGTGCGTTTTTTTCATATTCAGGAACGATATAGTGGTAGTTTGTGTTAAACCATTTTGTCATTTCGCACGATACGGCTTCTTTTGTGCCTCTCGCCATTGCAAAATAAGTGTCCAAAGGATCGTTAATATGTTTGAACCTCTCCGGGATCCAGTTGAACATCACCGCCGTGTCCAGAACGTGGTCATAGAATGTAAAGTCGGAAACCGGTACGATGTCGATTTGCTGGTCAACCTGCGTTTTAAGGGCTGCAACGAATTGTTTGTCCATTTCGTTCAGGAATGTCTCACGTTCTTTGTTTCCTTTCCAATAGGCCTCAAGCGATTTTTTCCATTCCCTGTTCAAGCCGATTCTTGGAAATCCCAAGCTGCTTGTTTTCACATTTGTCATGTTAGGTCTCCTCCTTTTAATATTCAATAAAAAAAGACACTCACTCTCCGGATGGGTTGAAGGTGAATGCCTGATTCAGCATTTTTGTGAACGAGAAATAAACGTAGCCTTTTGTTACGTCAACTCGAACACCTCCTATCGACCGTAGGTATATGGTGTGTCAGAACAGGCAGGTCTCCTGGCTCATGAATCAGCGGTTATTTCACCCTTCCCGTATAGAAACAGTGGGTTTTCTCTGAAATAACCTCCTCAATTACAGTGGCGGGACCGCGTTGGATTTTCACCAATCTTCCCTTTTAAAATCTAACGTCACGCTAGATTACCGTGCTCCCGGTATGAAATTGTTTAGTAGATTATATACCGTGACGATCTTTTAGTCAAAATAATTTTTGAATTCTTACAATTAAAAAGATTCTGCGTCATAAAAAGGCTGCCGACAATGTCGGCAGCCTCCGGTTTCTTTTACAAGGAAAGAAGTCTTTTCTCGCCGGCTCTTTCAGCCAAGATTTCAGGTGCGGATAAATATAAAAAGCCGTTTCCGATCAGCGCTTTTGAGTAATCGAGAGGAAGGGTCCTGCGGATTAATTGGGCGTATAGTTCAGGCTCCGTCAGCTCCCGCTTGAATGCGTCCTCTTCGAAGGATTTGATCAAGGCGAGCGCGCCGCTTACGTGCGGAGTAGCCATAGACGTTCCGGTCAGCTTGCCGTATTGCCCATCCGGCAATGTCGACAAAATTTCTTCGCCGGGCGCAACCAGATCAATCTCTTTGTTGGCGTTTGAAAATTCCGACGATTCCCTCGTCAAAGACACAGATCCGACAGCGATCACTTCGTTGTATGCAGCAGGGTATGAATATTCCTCTGTACGGTCGTCTCCGTCGCCCTCGTTACCGGCGGCGCAGACGACAAGAACCCCGCTTTTGACGGCGTTTTGGATCGCTTCTTTTAATTCCGGTTCATCAGACGGACCGCCGAGCGACATTGAAATGATATCCGCTTTTTGCTCGACCGCGTAGTTGATCCCGTTGATGATCCATTCGTACTGGCCGCTTCCGTCTTCACCGCCGAGAACCTTGACGATTAAAAGGTTTGCCTCTGGCGCAACTCCGGAAATACCGCCGTTTTTATCATTGGCGGCGATCGTGCCCGCCACATGTGTGCCATGTCCATTATAATCGCTGATTTGATCTTCTTGTCCATCGTCATCGTCGGTGAAGTTTTTGCCTCCGATGATTCTGTCCGCTAAATCGGGGTGATTGACGTCACAGCCCGTATCAAGAACCGCGACGGTGACATCTTTTCCTTTAAAACCTTGTGACCACAGCTCCGGCGCCTTAATCGCATCGATTCCTTCCGGCAGTTCATTAACGTCCATAAACTTTTCGTCCGTCACATAAGGAATTAATCGCATTTGCATTTAAAAGCCCTCCCTGTTTTGTGCTGCTTAAGATGGGTTACAAGGTTGCATGATACTATTGTAAAACATTTATTTTGCTAAAAAAAAGGTTCATTTGTATGAATTTTATGAAAAATCAAAAAATACGGATAATAGAGGAAAAAAGTCGAATAATCGGTGAACTTGCTGATTCGATGAGTGAAAAGACCTGTCTCGTCTCATATTACGGCGGGCAAAAGGACATCCTATAATGAAAAAAGGAGGCGTTTTATATATGAAGGAAAAAGAAGACCGCGAACGGGATGTGCTGTCGATCAACGAAGCCGAATTTGTGCCGCATCCAAAGTTTGACGGGGAATATACACTTTTGCTGCATGAAAACTATCATTTTCTTTCGCGGGAAGATATTCCGGACGGCAGCGGAAAATAGCGGGCTTGCAGGGCACACCTAACGATATTTTTGGCGAAAAAGGGAACTAACGCATATAGATAAGAGATAAAGCCGTTTTAGTTATTGACAGGCACTCTTTTTTTCTGTAATCTCATTGTGTCCGGTAAATACAGCTCTTCGTTAGGTGAGGCTCCTGTATGGAGATACGCTGCTGCCCAAAAATGTCCAAAGACGCCAATGGGTCAACAAGAATCATCGACATAAGGTGATTTTTAATGCAGCTGGCATGTTTGCCTATGCCATACAGTGCTAAAGCTCTACGATTGAAGGCGTTAGGGTTTTATTATGTATGGCTTTTAACACCTTCATGCTCATGAAATAGGTGTTTTTTAATTTTTTGAGGAAAGTAAAGAGCGTATTTTCCAATTACGAAAACAATAGGAGGTGTGAGTATGGATTCTCCCCATTCGAGGCGGTCTAAACATACGAGAAACATCATCAATCACAAAACACTGATTCAATTTGAGGAGATCCTATTACCGCCGCACCTTCCGCTATGGCGATTACGGATCTCCTAAGAAGGAGGTACAGATTGCCATGGTACAGAACATGACATATGATGAACTGATTTTACGAATTATCATTTTGCTGAGAGACGGGAAACGCAAAGAGTTTCAAAACGTGTTAGAAGAACTCCAGCCTTACGATATGGCGATTTTATTTAAAGAAATGCCTGAAAAGCACCGCGGACGGTATCTGTCTTTTTTAACGGTTGAAGACATTACCGATCTGATGGGCGAGCTCGAAAAAGAAGAACAGCTCACAGTGTTGAACAAAGTCGGTAAAGAAAAAGCGGCCCATGTCATGAACAAAATGGACAATGACGACCTTGCCGCGCTCTTGGAGGAAATGGAGCCGAAGCTTAAAGAACAGCTTCTGTCAAGCATGGAAGAAGAGGAGTCTGAAGCGGTCAAGGTGCTGATGAACTATCCGCCTGAAACGGCGGGAAGAATCATGACGAACCGCTTTGTATGGATTCCGCAGCACTATACAGTGCAAGAAGCCGTCGTAAAGCTGAAAAGCTTTGCGGAGATCGCAGAATCGATCAACTATTTATACGTCATTAATGAAGCAAAGCAGCTCGTCGGCGTATTATCGTACCGCGACCTGATTTTGGCCGAACCGGGTGAAAAGGTTCAGGATTTGATGTTTACGAGGGTCATCTCTGCCGAAGCCCTTCAAGATCAGGAAGAGGTTGCAAGGCTGATTGAACGCTACGACTTCCTTGCGATACCGGTTGTTGAAAAGGATCAGAAGCTCGTCGGGATCGTGACGGTCGACGACATTATCGACATCGTCATCCAGGAGGCGAATGAAGACTACGAAAAATTCGCCGCTTCAGGTAAAGCGATCACGTTTGATACGAAATCGTACGTGGCGGCTTACCGCCGCCTGCCGTGGCTGATTCTGCTCTTGTTCATCGGATTGATCTCCGGAAGCATTATGAGCTATTTTGAAGATACGCTTCAACGGGTGGTCGCGTTGGCATTTTTCATGCCGATGATCGCCGGGATGACCGGAAATACGGGCACTCAGTCATTGGCTGTTGTCATCAGAGGCCTTTCTAAAGAAGAACTCAACAAGAAAACGATTTTCCGCTTAATTTTTCGCGAGCTTAGAACCGGCATTATCATCGGTTTGGTGTGCGCCGTTTTCATTACGGGAATCGCGATTGTCTGGCAAGGCAATTTGCTGCTCGGATTTGTCGTAGGAACATCGCTGTTTGCAACGCTTATCATCGGAACGATGGCGGGAACGATCGTGCCGATCATTCTGCACAAATGCAAAGTCGACCCTGCGATCGCATCGGGTCCGCTGATCACTACGCTGAATGACATTTTGTCACTTTTGATTTACTTTGGCATTGCAACTGCTTTTATTCATGCTTTATAACCCGTAAGCCCTCCTTTAACGGAGGGTTTTTTACTTGCCAGGCTTTAAGAACATTTTATATATTTAGGCGGGGGAAGGGGGATTGGGGCATGCAAAAAATCGCCGCGGTTATGTTGTTCATGGCTTTTGCCATCATCACCGGCTGCCAGGATCAGAATAAAGATGAGGGGAAAGACCGGCGGCTTGCCGCCGCTGAAGACATGCTTGAGGCCATCATGGAAGACGATCTGCCGAAAATGAAACAGCTTTATGTCGAAGGTGCGACTCCTTCGCCTGAAGAAGTTCTTAAAGCTAAAAGGAATTGGGGAATTTCCGGGCTTGATAAGAATGACTTTCAAATGTATGAAGCAAGCATCCACGTGTTTCACGCTTCTTACAAGGCGAAAAGCGGAGAGCCCGGAAAAATCGCGTTTCGCATCCGCAATGATCCAGACAAGGGTGTCATGATCGACTACATCGGGCATATAGCCGGCAAGCAGTGAGGACGAATCGTGTGACGAACGATTCGTTTTTTTAACGGTTTCTGTATTTAAAATGTGCGTTAAGCTGCCCCTCGAGCATTTTTTTTCTCAGCTGCTGGTCGTTTTTTAGGCTCTGCTCTTTTTTGCGCATATCCTTGAGGATCTCCGCCGTCTGGACGCCGTCCTCGCGTTTGTTCGCAATATCCATCAGCCGTTCCACATCTGTGAAAGAATATTTTCTCGTGCCCCTTGATGAGCGGTGCGGATAGATCAGTTTCCGTTCTTCGTAATAGCGGATCTGCCGCACAGATAAGCCCGTCAGCTCGCTGACGATGCCGATGGAAATCACTTTTTTATCCTTATAAGAAAGATCTTCGACTGACATTTTCCCACCCCTAAGATGACTTTTTTTGTATTATATAAGAAAATGCGATAAAAAAACTGCCATTTGTCAGAAAATCTAACATAGATTAAGAAGTTTTTTAAAAACCACGGAAGAAAAGTTTACAGAAAGGATGCAGACCGAAGATTACTCCTATATGCTTTAGCTATAGTGCTGATTAGGAGGAATATTCATGAAAGAACACAAAGCCGTCTCACTCGCTAAAGAAATCGTCGCATTGGACATCAAAAGGGATGAGCTGCTGGAGACTTTGATGAAGCTTGCCGGAAACGATGCATTTCCGCTGCTCAGGGCGGTGCAGAACGGTCTTTATCGGAAATCCTCTTAAAGTCCTGAAGGGAGTGGGGCAATTTTAACACGGTCTTCATATTGCCTTAACAAACAATGGGTATTCTTGACTTAAAGGATACACCAAAATGAAAGGAGAAGTCATGAGTAAATTATTGAAACTTGCATTGGAAAAAGAACGGAACCACTATTCGGAAAAATTGATTTCGATTGGTGTATATAAGCGGGATCATGTGCAGAGAATGACGATTTCGGAGCTCCGAAACGAATATTTTTATTTTTTCCGCAAAAATAAAGCCCCCTTTTCAAAATAAGACGTTTTGAAAAATGCGGGCTTCTTTTTAATGTGTTAAAAAAAATAAGAAGGAGTTTTCTTTCGTATAACGAAAATATAATACATATTGAATAGAGGAAAATAGCGCCCTTTTTTTGCTATGTATGTAAGGGTTTTCATTTTCCTGTATTCATTTAAGAAAATTGTATAAGAGGTAGATGATATGAGACTTTCGTTTAATGAGGAAGAAGTTCACCGCGCTATGTCATTGTACAAGGTTTTTGCCAGGGCTTTTAAAAGCATTTCGGAGCATAGTATACGGGACAGCAAAGAACATGGCTTTAACCCTACGGAATTTGCTGTACTGGAGCTTTTGTATACAAGGGGTGCCCAAAAGCTGCAGCAAATCGGTTCCAGGCTGCTCCTTGTAAGCGGGAATGTAACGTATGTGATCGACAAACTGGAAAAAAACGGTTTCATCAAACGAGAGCAGGATCCGAAGGATAAACGATCCGTTTACGCCAGCTTGACGGAAAAGGGCAAAACATATCTTGACGAGATTTATCCGATCCACTCCATGAGAATCGCCCGGGCGTTTTCGGGTCTGACAAAAGAAGAGCAGGAACAGCTGATGGCTTTGCTCAAAAAAGCCGGAATTCACAGCCAGCACCTTTTGTTTCGCTGATCTTCAGCTTTCCGCCCGCCCGGTTTCTTTCAAGTGATCGAGAATCGCTTTGATCTGTTTATCCTGGGGCTGTCTGAAAAAACTTTCGAAAGGGCATCCTATTTCTTTTGTCCGTTTTACGACAGCCTCCATTGTAAAATCGGCGGGAGACAGCTTTTCGCCGACTTCCTCCCAATAAAGCGGAGCTGCGACCGTGCCGAGCTCATTTCCCCTTGCGGAATACGGGCAGATGATCGTTTTGCCCGGCGCGTGCTGTACATAGTCGATATAAAGCTTTCCGCCCCTGTTTTTTATCAGCCGTTCTGTTGTAAACAGATCGGGAAAAAGCGATACGCAGTATGATGCGGCAAAGCTTGTGAATAGGCGGGTGTCTTCATACGTAAACGCGTTTTTTGAAATCGGTATATAAATTTGTATCCCTTTGTTGCCGGACAGCTTCGGAAAAGAAACGAGGCCGAGCTGATCAAATAAACGGCGAAGCTCTTCCGCGGCGCGGACAGCGAGCGGAAATTCCGATTTCGACGGCGGATCAAGGTCGAATACGATTTCGGTAGGATTTTCGGTATCGACCGTTTGAAAAGGGATGTGAAATTCGAGCGCAAGCTGATTTGCAAGCCAAAACAAAACGGAGTAATCACGGCATACGATGTGTTCGTGCTCATCATCTTTGACTGAAGTCACAAACTCCGGGGCGTAATCAGGCTTATTTTTTTGAAAAAAAGATTCTCTTCCCGCCCCGTGCGGATATCGGATCACGGTAAGTGCGCGGTTTTCCAAAAAAGGGAGCAAAACATCGCCGATTTCGGTTATATAGCCGACATAATCGGCTTTCGTTTTGTTGCTTTCAGGAAAAATCACCTTGTCAAGGCTTGTCAGCTGCAATGACGGGTGCACATTTTTTGAATGAAGCAGAAGCCGTGTATACGTACATTCCTCCCATGTCATATCAAATTCAAAAGAGACAAACGATACCTCGCGAAGCGCACCGAAATGAATCGTTAAATAATGCACAGTCAAACAAATGGAAGGATCGATGACGTATTCTCCAGGTTTGGTTTCGGTTCCGTGTTCGGTTATGATGGCGAGGATGGCATTCCTCTCCTGTTCTCCGAGCCCGTGGGATACAGAGCCCATTTCCCTGATGTGTCCGCGGTCGGAAACAGCGATCGACATATAGCCGTTTGCCTTGTTATACCCCGTCATAAAAACGGAGGCTCTCTTATAGTTTTTAAGTTTAAGCCACTCGGCCGTCTTTTTATTTTCGAGCCACCGGCTGTCTTTTTTCTTCGCAACAATTCCTTCACCGTCAAACCTTTTGATTGAGCTCCAAAGCGAATCAAAATCCCGCGTCTCGGGGATCAATTGAATCCGTTCATTTGAACGGGGATCGGGGGCCATCGGAAATCCAAGGCTCTTAAGCAGGCCGGATAACTCCTGCTTTCGCTCTGTATAGGGAGAGGATGTCATCGTTTTTCCTTTGTAAGTCAGCAGATCAAAGGCGAGAAAGTGGCACGGTTTTTTTTCGGCCGCTTTTTCGATCAGTTCCTGATTTTTCATCATGCCCCTTTTTTGCACGTACTCAAAGTTGGAACGAAAGGGGTTTGCCAAAGAGACGATTTCGCCGTCGAGCGTAAACGGAAGGTGGTCGTAAAAAGCGGTCAGCTTTCTTTTTGCAAATATCGCAATTTCCGGGAAGAGACCGTTCAGAGGCTGGCCGTTTCTGCTGATCAGGGAGACATCCGTTTTTGAAACCGTCAACAGCGCCCGGTAGCCGTCGTACTTTGTTTCATACCGCCACATTTCGCCCGAAGGAGGCACGGACGTAAGGACGGGCTGCATCGTAATGGCCATCTGTTATTTTGCTTCGGAGGCTTTTTTGCGCGAGGTTTTTCGTTTTTTGTCCTCCGCTCCTTTCGTAATTGCAGCTTCTTGCTTTTTCGGAGCTTTCGTCCGTTCGATGCTTGCCTGAAGGGCGCTGACGAGATCGATGACATCCTCCCGCGGTGCAGCGGCAGCACCTGGCGTGACGCCTTCATTCTGATCGATTTTTTCTTTGATTTTGTCCATGACCGCAATTCTGTAAGTATCCTCGTATTGTTCAGGAGCAAATGAGGTCGTGAGCTCATCGATGAGTGAAATCGCCGTTTGCAGCTCTTTTTGATTGACATCCGTTTCTTCGGGAACGCCGGGAACGTGGGCAGAGTTCCTAACTTCATCAGGATAGTGGATCGATTCCATTAAAATGCAGTTTTCGTACACGCGTAGGATGGCCAGCTGTTTCTTTGAGCGGATGGTGATGTGGGCGATTCCGATTTTTTCCGTTTTTCTCAGCGCTTCCCGAAGCAGAGTATACGCTTTTGTACCGTTGTCTCCCGGTCCGACGAAATATGAACGGTTAAAGTAGATCGGATCGATCTCTTTTAATTGTACAAAGTCGACGATTTCCACCGATTTTTCTTCCTGTTCTTCTTTAAGCTGTTTCAGCTCTTCATCCGTTAATACGACATATTTGCCTTTTACATATTCGTATCCTTTGACGATATCATCAGGGGCCACTTCCTCATGGCAGTTTGTGCATTTTTTTTCGTATTTGATCGGGGCTCGGCATTCTTTATGAAGCGAGCGCAATTTCACGTCTTTATCTTCCGTCGCTGCAAACAGTTTCACCGGGATGTTGACAAGACCAAAGCTGATCGAGCCTTTCCACATCGTATGCATCGGTCCAACTCCTTTTTTCCTTAGTGATTCCTCGGGGCAGATTGTTTCATGAATAGTAACTTATGGATTCAAAAAAGCATTCAGGTTTAAACCCGAATGCTGCCATGTTCAGATAAGAGCTTTTCTATTTCTTCAGCGGAAAGGAGACAGCCGGGGTCCTGTTGGAAAACCCCGCAGCCCTTTGCCAATAACCATTCTTTCTGTTCCGCGGTTTTGGCTCCTTCGGCGGCGGTTTCCAGTGAAAGATGGCGGGCGAATGAAATGATCGCTGCAGCCATCTGTTCTGATTTTGAATCTGATGGAATCCCTTTAATGAAGGATTTGTCGATTTTGATTTTGCTGACAGGCAGGTCTTGCAGGACGTTTAAGGAACTGCTGCCGGTTCCGAAATGATCGATCGTGATTCCGACTCCGAGCATTTTTAATGAAACGAGCTTTCTTTTTGAATACGGCAAATGATCCATAATCATGGCTTCGGTGACTTCCACTTCAATCAATCCGGGCGGGAGCCGGTGCGTCGCCAAGCTTTCTTCGAAGTCTTGTATGAACCTGTCGGATTGGAAGTGCCGTGGCGGCACGTTTACGGCTACGGTCAGCGGCGTTCCGCTGTCATGCCATTTTTTTGCCTGCCGGCAGGCTTCATCGATCATCCATTTCCCCAATTCAGCCGTCATGTCTTCAAGGCGTCGAATCGGCTCATCTGTTGCATTGAGGCATACCGCTTCTGCCCCTGCCGCTTTTTGTGTGGAAACGCTGAATTGCGGAACATACATGAGGATAAGCGATTCCTTCATGTCAGGCTTCTTTTTGGTCGATGGAGAGAAGTATTGGTATCTGCTTTTATTTTTTTCTTTTACGGAATACATGGCCATATCCGCTTTTTTCATCAGCTCCTCACCGTCCGTTCCGTCGAGCGGAGAGATTGCAATACCGATGCTGACGGACGTTTTCAGCCTGTGTTCTTTAATATGAAAAGCCGTTTCAAATTGCCGGATCAATTGTTGTGCCAGCCTGTCAATGTTTTCCCGCGGATCTGCAGGGATGATGATAATGAATTCATCTCCCCCCAATCGCGCAATAAACCCTTGTTCAGGCATACAGGCCGCCAAGCGCTTTGAAGCCTCTACCAAAAGCAGGTCTCCGATGTCGTGGCCAAGGGCGTCATTAAATTCCTTAAAGCGGTTTAAGTCCAAAAACAAAACGGCTGTGCTTCCGCTATGTTGATGAAGGACATTTTCCAAATGGATACATGCGTATCTTCTGTTCGGCAAGTCCGTTAAAGCGTCATAATGGGCCATTCGGTGAATCTTTCGTTCGGCTTCGCGCTGCTTTGTCATATCTTTGCAGATGAGATATATGCTGTCAAGATTCTGTCTGACATAAACGGGAATCAGCGTCAGATTTAAGTCGAACTGTTTGCCGTACAGCGTGATTTGCGTATCGCGGTTGAGCGCTTGCTTTTCACTTTTTACTCGATGAAACCAGCCGAGAAGCCTTTCACGCTCTTCATGCGGAAAAACAGACGAGAGCATGGCAGGGGTTTCTATTCCCATCTTTTTCAGAAGCCTGCATCCGGACGAATTGGCGAAAAGCATGCGCCCTTCAAGCGAAAAAACATAGATCGGATCAATATTATAGTTGATTAAAGATTGAAAACGCTCTTCGTTGTCCCGGATTTTTTCGGCTTGAATCAGCAGGCGCTTGTCGTGAAACGCGCCGAAAATCAAAAGAGCCTGAAGCAAAAGGGTGAAGATGACGATGGCAATCCCTAATTGGACCGTATCCATTTCCCCGTGTCCGTGGCTGATTCCTTGTTGCATGTAAAGCGTTGCCGCCGCCATACCGGTATAGTGCATGCCTGAAATCGCGCCGCCCATTAAAATCGCGCTTGCGATTTTAATAAACTGAGTCCGAAATGAACCTCTTCTTTTCGCGAAAACACGCGATAGCTTCAAGGCGGCGAAAGAGGCTGTAATGGCAATCGCAAAAGATGCCGTATAAAGAACGGGTTGATAGACGATCTTTATGTGTTCCATCGACTCCATCCCGATGAAGTGCATCGATGCAATGGCGACACCCATTGCAAAACTGGCGGCCCAAAGCCTTAAACCAGGCATGTCCTTTCCGTTTATCACGTAAAATGATACGAGGGAACCGCTGAAGGCGACAACAATCGACAGCATGACAAGCCAAAAATCGTACGTCATGGCAGCCCCGGTTTGAAACGAGATCATGCCGATAAAGTGCATGGACCAGATGCCAAGCCCCATCGTCAAGGAGCCGGCCAAAAGCCACCCTTTGCTTTTCCAGCCTTTCGTATGTACGACCCGTTCGGATAAATCAAGGGCCGTATAGGCTGCCAAAACCGCCGTAATGTATGATAAAACAATCAGCCATCCATTATAATCACCTGAAACTTGTGTCACTTTTTTCTCCGCCTTTTCTGAAGATGTAGAATAGAAGCCGAATGCTTGCCGTGGAAAGGCTGCCGGGTAAAGCGGCATTCGCTATAATTTGTGAATTATACTACATATGATGTTATTCGCCAATGGACGATCATATCCTTCCGGTCTCATAAAGCCATTTTCTCAATGAGGCTGAATGTGTTAAAATCATTTTGTGCGTTCTTTAGAACTTGAAATTATCAATCGTTTAAAGGTTGTGATCGATATCGAAGAATTGATTCTATCAATGGCAGAAGCATTTAAAAGTCTATCGTATTTCGGGATTTTTTTGGCGCTGTGCATCGAATTCGTGCCTGCAGAAATCGTCCTTCCGCTTGCCGGATATTGGGTCTATCAAGGAGACATGTCTATGTGGGGCATCGTTCTTGCGGGATCGCTCGGGGGTGTCGTCGGGCCGCTGACTCTTTACTGGCTCGGCAGATACGGGGGGCGTCCATTTTTAGAGCGATACGGCAAATACTTTTTCATCAAGCCTGAGGCGCTTGATAAGGCTGACCGCTTTTTTGAGAAGCATGGCGGGTTTGTCGCATTCAGCGGCCGGTTTATTCCGGGTATCAGAACGCTAATTTCGATTCCGTGCGGACTTGCAAAAATGAATGTGTGGGCCTTTTGCATGTATACATTCTTCGCGATTACGCCGATTACGTTCGTATATGTTTATTTAGGCTTTTATCTCGGCGAAAACTGGAAAAATGTCGGCAGCCTCCTCGACGGGTACCTTCTCCCGATCGGTATCGCTATTGTCGTTCTGTTTATTTTGTATCTTTTTTGGAAAAACAGGAGAAACAAAATCAAAGCAGCTCAGCCTTTTCTAGATAAAAATAGGGATTGACAGCAGAACGTTCGGAGGTTACTATTATCTTATAATTCAATATTTTTTCTTTTTTCCCAAAGGGGAGTAGCGTCCGGATGTAACCCGGAAACAAAGTCGTCAGTTCATGGATGTTCATCCATCGGCTTTGTTGGCATGTTTTAATCAATGACCATGTCTAGCAAGACCTTTGCCTAATGTTGGCAGAGGTCTTTTTTGTTTGCCGAAAATACCCTGCCGCATTAGCGGGAATAAGAGAAAGAGACAATCACTTAGGAGGAGATATTAAATGGATGCAGCATTGCTACTGGAATACGGTTGGGTTCTTCTCATTTTAGTCGGGCTGGAAGGGATATTGGCGGCAGACAACGCACTCGTCATGGCGGTCATGGTTAAACACTTGCCGGAAAAAGAAAGAAAAAAAGCGCTCTTTTACGGGCTGGCCGGCGCGTTTGCGATGAGATTCGGCGCACTGTTCGCCATTTCTTTCCTTGTGAACGTATGGCAGGTTCAAGCGATCGGAGCGGTCTATCTCTTGTACATTTCGATCCATCATATCGTAAAAACCCATGTTCTGAAAAAAGAAGAAAAAGCGAAGGAAACGAAAAAAGGCGGTTTTTGGCCGACTGTGATAAAAGTCGAACTGGCAGATATCGCCTTTGCAGTAGACTCCATTTTAGCCGCGGTGGCGCTCGCTGTTACGCTGCCTGTGACTAACCTTCCGCAAATCGGCGGACTTGACGGCGGGCAATTTATCGTCATCTTGGCCGGAGGTATCATAGGACTTGTCATCATGCGTTTTGCTGCAAGCGCATTTGTCAATGTTTTAAAGAAACGTCCGAGCCTGGAAACGGCGGCTTTCCTGATTGTCGGCTGGGTCGGCGTCAAACTGGCGCTCTACACGCTTGCACATCCGCAAATCCATATCGTATCCGAGCATTTCATCCATTCAGGCACATGGAAACTCATTTTCTGGGCCGTGCTGATCGCCATCGCTCTTGGAGGATGGTTTATGACAAACCCGAAAAAACAAGAAAAACGGGCTGTTCAAGAATAACACAAAAGCCGCCGGCGTTATGATATGCTCCCCTAAAGGTAGACAGATGAAATAAAAAAATCTGTTTGCCTTGGGGGAGTTTTTTCATGGCTGGAAAATGGTTTTCAAAAGAAGAAAAATTGAATATTCTATCAGAATGTGATCAGGGCAATAATTCGGTGAAGGAGATCGCAGAAAAATATGGCATTCATGCCGAAACGATTCGTGAATGGAGAACATCGCATGATATGGCGGGTGTGGAGAGTTTGGAACGTTCAAAGCGCCATAAGTTCTATCCCGCAGAATTAAAATACAATGCCGTGAAAGACTTCTTATCCGGACGCTACTCTCAAAGAGAAATCTCGAGAAAATATAAGATTTCCAGTAAATCCGTACTCATGAAGTGGGTTGAGCTTTATAATGGTCATAAAACGTTAAAAGACAGCGGGAGAGGAAGGAATCGTTTGATGACCAAACGGAAGAACGTTTCATTGGAAGAACGGATTGAGATTGCGAAGGATTGTCTAGCTCATGGAAAGGACTACGCCAGATCAATGGAGATTCATCAAGTCTCCTACCAACAGGTGTATCAATGGGTGAAAAAGTATCAAGAAGGCGGAGAAGAGGCCTTAAAAGACAACCGAGGGAAACGCAAAACCGAAGAAGAATTGACACCTGAAGAAAAAATTCAACGGGAAAACAAACGGCTGGAACAGGAAAATGAGCGTTTGCGCGCAGAGAATGCGTTCTTAAAAAAGTTGGAAGAGATCAAAAGGAGGCGGTTCTAAGTCAGGTTCGGTACGAAGATCGATATCTCGCCATTTTAGAGCTGAATCGAAAAGAAGGCTTTTCTGTCCAAATGTTATGTGAGATTGCCGAAGTTTCGCGCCAGGGGTATTACAAATGGAGGAGCCGAGTACCTTCAGCGAGAGAAAAACAGAATGAAAAGATTATCGCCAAAATGGCGCTACTTCACGAACAAATTGGCGGTATCTACGGATACCGCAGAATGACCTTAAACATGAACCGCCGCTTTAAAGAGCGCCTCAATCATAAGCGCATCTATCGGCTGATGAAAATTGCCAAGCTGGAGTGTGTCATTCGGCGGAAGAAAAAACGTTACGGCAAAGCGACGCCTCAACATGTGTCCGAAAATATCCTGAATCGAGAGTTTAAAGCGGACAAACCAAATCAAAAATGGGTGACTGATGTGACAGAGCTAAAATACGGCCATCGGAAAGCGTACCTCAGTGCCATTTTAGATCTTCATGAGGGAATGGTCGTGTCTTATGTGCTGGGGAAATCCAATAATAACGCCCTTGTGTTTAAAACCTTGAACCAAGCGCTTGAGGCAGCCCCAAACGCACGTCCTCTCCTTCACAGCGACAGAGGTTTTCAATACACGTCCCACCAGTTTAGAAGGATGATTGAAAACGCAAATATGACACAGAGTATGTCCCGCGTCGGCCGCTGTATTGATAACGGCCCCATTGAGTCGTTTTGGGGGAAATTAAAATGCGAGAAATACAGACGGAATTCGTACGAGACATTTGAGGCACTTCAAAGCGCAATTGATGAATATATCCACTTTTACAACCACGATCGTCTACAAGAAAAACTAAACGGCCTCAGCCCAGTGGAATACAGGGCTAAAGCCGTCTAGTGTGTTTTAGTTATTTCCACTGTCTACTTGACAGGGTGCAGATCATTATGCCGGCGGCTTTTTTATGACGAATATTGACGGGTTTCATCGAAATATCATTTCATTTTATTAACAGAGATGTTACAAAAACAAAAGAAAAACCCCCCTAATCCTCAAAGATATATCGAATTGATCTATAAGATCATGCAATCCGCTGTCACATTTGAAAAAATAGAAATGAATTCCACCTTTTCTCCTTTGCGATTCCCTATCAAATTAGCTATCATAAATGAGTAGTATAGGGAGGAACTGAGGTGAAACCAGTGCTTAGCCTTTTGTTTAAGACAGGGAAGAAGAAACCGACATTAGAAGAGTCTGTGATAAGCATACAAAAAGGAAATCAGCAGTTGCAAAACGAGCTTATCGAGCAATACAAGCCTTTTGTGGCTAAAACGGTTTCATCCGTGTGCAAACGATATATAGATGAAAAAGATGATGAATTCAGCATTGGCTTAATCGCTTTTAATGAAGCCATTGAAAAATATTCGTCTGAAAAGGGGAATTCCCTGCTTGCATTCGCCGAACTCATTATTAAGCGAAAAGTCATTGACTATATAAGAAAAGAAGCCAGAAACGCACAAAACATAAACATGGATTTACAAGAAGGAGAAGAGCAGGAATCGTCTCAAAGCGTGATTGAAGCCGAGCTTTCCATAAACGAATTCAACCGCCAGCTCGAACAGGAACAAAGGCGGGAGGAAATTCTGCATTTTAAAGGCAGGCTGAAAAGCTTCGGACTATCTTTTTCGGATTTGCTGGAGAATTCTCCGAAACATACGGATGCAAGGCAAAATGCCATCAAAGTGGCGCTGACGCTAGTCGAACATGAAGACTTGCTGGACATTTTGTTTCAAAAAAAGCAGCTTCCCGTTAAACAGCTTGAAAAACTGGTGGCTGTAAGCAGAAAAACAGTTGAAAGAAACCGTAAGTATATCATCGCCATGGTCATCATTATAACCGGCGATTATGTTTACCTTAAAGATTATCTAAAAGGGGTGCTCAACTCATGAGAAGAGGGATTATTGTAGAAAAAAATAAAAAATTCGTCACATTGCTAACCCCTGACGGACAATTTTTAAAAGCAAAAAAGACGGAGGAAGATTATGAAATCGGTCAGGAGATTACGTTTCCCGCGGAGACCAGAATGTCAAGGAGGCGCGCTGGTTTTTTTGACCTGCTTGCTCTTCGGCCGTTAAAAGCCGGCGTTTTCTCAATCGCGGCGATCATGCTGCTCGCTTTTATGATCATTCCCGATGCTTTGAACAACAAAGCGTACGCTTATATGACGATCGACATTAATCCCAGCTTTGAATTGACCCTTAATAAAAACTGCGAAGTCGTCGACTTGGTCCCGCTGAATCAGGATGGAAAGGATTTGCTGAACAGTATAGAAAATTGGAAGAATTCGGATTTCAAAGAGGTCGTCAGCGAAATCGTAGAGGATAGCGATGAACAAGGATATGTCAAAGAATCAAAGGAAGTGTTGATCACAACAGTTTATGAAAATAATGAAGATGATACATATAAAGCAACGGTTAAAAGCGAGATCGACGATGTCGCAAAAAAGTATGAGGAACAGAACTATAAAATGGAAGCCGTAGAATCTGATCTTGATACTCGCGCAAAAGCGCAAAAGGAAGGCGTTTCCACCGGACGCTACATCCGCACTCATGAAAAGGAATCACAAGATCCAAAACCGGAAGCCGAACAGGAAGAAGCTGAAAAGGACGGCCAAAATCAGGAAGATGCCGAAAAAACTGAAAAAGATAAAGCTGTAAAAGAAGAAGATCAAACAGAGCAAAATACGGATGATGAAGATTCCGATACGGAAGATCAGCCGAATCCAGATCAATCTTCAGGTCAGGATCAAAACGAATCTGATCACGATACAAAGAAAGAAGAGGAGACAAATACCCCAAAAAATCAAAACCCTCAAGAAAAATTCCATAATGACAAAAACGGTCAGCAGCCGGAAAAAGGAAATTCGAAAAATGGCTCCGGCAGAGAGAGCCAACAAAACAAGCCTCCGATGCAAAAGGAGAAAAAGCCCTCTGATCAATGGAATCAAGAATATCCGCCGAGCAGTCCCGGCGAATAATTCAGGAGGTATTTATTTGTCGGTATTTCCGCTTAGCTGAGCTTGTGCCTGCCGTACAAGACGTTTTGTCATTTCCCCGCCTACAGATCCATTTGAGCGAGCGACTGAATCTGAACCGAGCTGCACGCCGAATTCTTGGGCAATTTCGTTTTTGAATTGGTCCAGTACTTGCTCTGCCCCAGGGACAATCAATTTATTTGTTCTTGCCATGTTTTCAACTCCTTTTTCTTAGTGTACTGCTTGTTTAGTTTGAAATGGACAGGGGCTTTTTATGCTGGCAATTGTTGAAGCCTGCACGAAAAACGCCCGGCTTTCGGTAGCCGGGCGTAACGTAAAACATTATGTTGCGGAGTGTTTGGCAAATACGTCATCGATCACTGCCTGCGCCGTCGCCTGAATATGGGAAGCGATCACGGAAAGCACGGTAACTGCCGTGATGTCCCTCGTTTTCTTCCATTCAGGTTCTGCAAGCTCTTTGTAATAATCCCGCATGCGGTCAGTCTCCTGATAGACGATCGTTTCCATCGTCGCCTCTTTGCGCACAAAATCGTCTCTCTGATGCACAAGATCAAGAACGCGTGCATAGCCTTCATAAAAGCGCAGCGGACTGACGATATCGTCAGACCGGTCGGTAATCGTATTGAAAATCATTTTTAAAATGGGTCTGATCGTTTCAAAGTCATAAACCGATTTTAAATCCCGTACAATAAGAAGGATGACGGCTTGTTCGATGGAATACTTTTTGCCGAGTTCCGGATGGCCCATCAAATCTTTGATATCGCGCTTGATCCAGTTTTGAATCGCGGTTGATTTTAAAGATGTCAGTTCACACAAATTGCCGAGCTCGACAATTTCGTTTGTGGAAAGCCCGTGTTCGGTTTTTTGCTTTTTGCGTTCGTATCGGATGATGAATTCAGGGATTTTTATATGATGTTCCGCTTCATCGACCGTCATGTCGGCCGATTTCAGCACGATTGCGAGCGGGCTTATATCCAGCTGCCCTTTCAGCGAATACATCAGCTTGGCCATTTCCAGGCGAGTCAGTTTAAAAGGTTCCATGGATCCACCTCATTATGTCATAAAAAATAAAATAGCAAACATCACACATTATCTTACGTCTTATCGCTTGCATTTTCAAATCAATGCCTTATAATTTTATTATACGAGTTCATTTGATCTTATTATAACACGGAGGTAATTATGGGAAAAAGAATCCTTCTCTTTCTATTATCGAACATTTTGGTCATTACGACAATCGGTATCGTCTTGTCCATTATCGGTTCGCTGACAGGCGTCGGGACGTATTTTACATCAGGCGGAGGCATTGACATCGCCGCGCTTCTCATCTTCAGCGCCGTCGTCGGTTTTGTCGGATCTTTCATGTCGCTCTTGATGTCGAGATGGATGGCAAAAATGGCAATGGGCGTTCAGGTGTTAAATCCGAAGAAAGATGCGCTCAGCTTTGAGGAACAGCAATTGGTTGACCGCGTTCACAAACTGGCGCGCGCTGCCGGGCTGACGAAAATGCCGGAAGTCGGGATTTACCATTCCCCTGAAGTAAACGCGTTTGCGACCGGACCGTCTAAAAACCGCTCGCTGGTCGCCGTGTCTACAGGACTTCTTCAGGAAATGGACGATGCGGCCGTCGAAGGCGTGCTCGCCCATGAAGTCGCACACATCGCCAACGGCGATATGGTGACGATGACCCTGCTTCAAGGTATCGTCAATACGTTCGTCGTCTTCTTCGCAAGGATTGCCGCATGGGCGGTATCACGGGTTGTCCGTGAAGAGCTTGCGCCGATCGTTCACTTTATCGCGGTCATCGTCTTCCAAATTGCCTTTTCCATCCTTGGAAGCCTTGTCGTCTTCGCGTATTCGCGGCACCGTGAATACCATGCGGACAGAGGCGGGGCAGACCTTGCCGGCAAGGACAAGATGATCCACGCGCTTCGTTCTCTTGAGCGTTATACGTCAAGAATCAAAGACGAACAGGCGTCTGTTGCAACATTGAAAATCAATGGGAAAAAGCATACACCGCTTTTCTCAACCCATCCTGATTTACATGACAGAATCCGCCGTCTTGAAGCAAAATAAAGCTTTTGGAAATCCCTCCTTGAAAAAGGGGGGATTTTTATATACAAAAATCCAAAAGCTTCTGTACACGACAGAATGTTTCATTTAAAATGGAACACGTTATACAGAAGATGATGAAACAACTAATAAAAAAGAAGGAACGATTATGAAGGTTTTATTAAACAAGCTTTTGCGTGTTCTGTCGCCAGTACAGCTGATTGCGCTCTATTATTTTTTTGCGGTTTCGGTTTCCGTAATCCTAATAAGCCTCCCCATTGCGCATCAAGATGGCGTGGATTGGTCATTTATGGACGCGCTGTTTACCGCGGTAAGCGCCGTGAGCGTGACAGGCTTGACAGTAGTTGATACAGCCGATACATTCAGCACGGCGGGGATTTGGATATTGGCGTTTGTACTCCAATTCGGCGGGATCGGCATCATGACGCTCGGTACTTTTGTCTGGCTCATATTCGGAAAACGAATCGGCTTGAAAGAGCGCCGTCTCATCATGACAGACCAGAACCAGTCCAATTTATCAGGGGTTGTCAAGCTGATGAAGCATGTGCTGATTCTGATTGTTGCCATTGAGTTTTTCGGCGGGCTGATCCTCGGCACTTATTTTCTGAAATATTTTGATTCGCCAGGAGAAGCATTTATACACGGTTTTTTCACCAGCATCAGCGCGACGACGAACGCGGGATTTGACATTACAGGCGATTCGATGATTCCGTATCGCCACGATTATTTTGTCCAGTTCATCGTGATCCTGCTGCTCATTTTCGGAGCGATCGGATTTCCCGTTCTGACCGAAGTGAAGGATTTTCTGTTCAGCAGGGAACGGAAATTTACTTTCAGCTTATTTACAAAGCTGACGACAGTCACTTTTTTCCTCCTCGTCTTCGGGGGAGCAATCGGCATTTATGTCATGGAAGCCCGCTTTTCATTTTTAGGAAAATCGTGGCATGAAATATTGTTCTTCTCGCTCTTTCAATCTGCGGCGACGCGAAGCGGGGGACTCGCGACAATGGACATCAGCCACTTTACGGATACAACGGTATTGTTTATGTGCATCCTGATGTTTATCGGCGCCTCGCCGAGCTCTGTCGGCGGGGGGATCAGAACGACAACGTTCGCTTTAAACCTGCTGGCTTTATTCCATTTTGCCAGAGGAAACAAATCGGTAAAAATTTTCAAAAGGGAGCTTCACCAGTCCGATTTAATGAAATCGCTTGTCGTAACGATGGTTGCCGTGCTCTTGGTGCTATGTTCGACACTCATCCTGACGGCCACAGAACAACACACTTTATTGGAAATCCTGTTTGAAGTTTGTTCAGCTTTCGGTACGACCGGTTTATCACTGGGGATCACGGCCGATCTGAGCACGACGGGCAAAATCGTCATCATGATCCTGATGTTCATCGGCCGGATCGGAATTGTAACATTGCTTTATTTGATCGGAAGAAAAGATAGCGAAGCGAATTATCATTATCCAAAAGAAAGAGTTATTATCGGTTAAAAAAGACGGCCCATGTGAACTGCACCCCAATTGTTAGACACCATCTAACAATCGGAGGTGCAGTTTTTTATGGCTAAATTTACAGCTGAGGAAAAAATACAAGCGGTCAAAAGGTATCTTGCGGGTAGGGAAGGGCATAAAACAATCGCCAGAGAGATCGGTGTTTCGTCAGGTGTGTTTCAGGTATGGATTCGCAAATACCATTACCATGGAGAAAGTGCGTTTCAAAAACTCTATACAACCTATTCTGTAGAAGATAAACTGAAGGTACTTCACTATATGATCGAAAATGGGACGTCGATCCGTGAAACAGCCGCCATCTTCAATATTCAAGCACCTTCTACGGTGGCTCAATGGCAGAAACTGTTCGAAACCGGAGGAATCGATGCCCTAAAACCGATGAAAAAGGGGCGGCCGTCAATGACAAAGAAAAATCAAAAAAGAACGAAGAAACAAACACCGCAAGAAGGATCAGTGGAAGCCATGCAGGCTGAAATTGAACGTCTGCGAATGGAGAATGCCTACTTAAAAAAGTTGAATACCTTAGTTCAAAACAAGGAAAAATTACAAAACAAGAAAAGGCCCAAGTAGTATTTGAACTAAGGACTGAATTTCCGGTAAAAGCCCTGCTTAAACTGGCTGGAATTCCGCGCAGTACGTATTATTACTGGGTCAAAACCTTCGGTCTTCCAGACAAAGATGCCAAATTAAAAACACTGATTCAATCGATTTATCATGAACATAAAGGCCGTTACGGGTACCGCCGGATACGCGACGAGCTTAAAAACCGGGGATATCAAATGAATCATAAAAAAATATATCGCCTCATGAAGGAACTGGGGTTGAAATGTCTCGTACGGATGAAAAAATACCGTTCGTATAAAGGAGAAACCGGCACGGTGGCACCAAACAGGCTAGAGCGGAATTTCAAGGCGGAAAAGCCGAAGATGAAATGGGTAACAGATATCACGGAATTTAAATTATTTGGGGAGAAGCTCTATTTATCGCCAATGCTTGATTTATTTAATGGCGAAATCATTGCTTATACAATTGGATCCAGGCCAACGTATTCATTGGTATCCGAGATGTTGGAAAAATCATTTGAACAGCTGACAGATAAAGAAAATCTGTTGATTCACTCCGATCAGGGCTGGCACTATCAAATGAAACAGTATCGCCACGCCCTAAAGGAACGAAATATTATTCAAAGTATGTCTCGTAAGGGAAACTGTTACGATAACGCGGTCATTGAAAGTTTCTTTGGTATTTTAAAATCAGAGTTTATCCATTTCAACGAATTTCAAAGCATCGAGCATTTTAAACAAGAGCTCGTAACATATATCGATTACTATAATCACAAACGGATCAAGGCAAAATTAAAAGGCATGAGCCCAGTACAATACCGGATTCATGCCAGTCATGTTACTTGAGAAAATAAGCTGTCTAACTTTTGGGGGTCACTTCAATGCGGCTGTCTTTTTTATCCACATAAAGTCACCCTTTATATGGTATAATGCTTAAATGGCGGACTTGAAAAAAAGGGGGAAACTTCATGAAAAAGAGAATCATCCATTTGTTTATGGCCGCCGGATTTCTGTTGCTCGCCGGAGCCTGCTCAAACAGCCCGACGGCAAAAGAAAGCATGGATCAATATGTAGACAAATGGAACAATCAAAATTTTGCAGAAATGTATGACCAGCTGTCGGCTGAAGCGCAAAAATCGATCTCGAAAGACGACTTCATCAAACGAAATAAATCGATTTATGAAGATGTCGGAGTCACCGACTTAAAAGTGACGGCCGGTGATCAGGACGAAAAAGAAAAAGACAAAAAAGATTCGCAGATTGTACCGTACAAAGTCAGCATGAACACATTGGCGGGACCCGTTTCTTTTGAAGGAAAAGCGAAGCTTGTAAAAGAGAAGAAAGACGGCAAAACATCGTGGAACATCAATTGGAATCCGTCCTTTATGTTTTCACAGCTGAAAAAAGGGGAAACGGTCCGGATTACCGCGGAAGAGCCTGTCAGGGGCAACATATATGACCGGAACGGCAAGGCGCTCGCAACGAATGCGAAAGTGCCCGAAATCGGCGTCGTCCGCGGGGAACTCGGTGATCATAAAGATGCGGTCTTGAAAAAGCTGGCCGGCCTCCTGGATATGGAAAAGGGAGATATCGAAAAACAGCTGTCGGCTTCATGGGTGCAAAATGACTCCTTTGTCCCTCTTAAAAAAGTAAAGCCTGACGAGAAGGAGCTTATTAAAAAAGCGACCTCTTTACCTGGCGTGTTGAAACAGGACACGACATCGAGATATTATCCTTACGGTGAAGCAGCCGCTCATCTTACCGGATACATAAGACCGATTACAGATGAAGAGCTGAAACAGAACAAAGACAACTACAGCCAACATTCAATGCTCGGCATCGTCGGCCTTGAACATATTTACGAAAAGCAGCTCAGAGGCGAAATCGGCTGGTCGATTTCGATTCCGGAATCAGGTGCTACGATCGCATCAAAAGCAGCCAAGGACGGAACCGACATCCACACGACGATCGACGTTAAAAAGCAGCAGGAGATCTACAGCCAATTGAAAAACGATTCTGGCGCAGCAGTGGCCCTCCAGCCGCAAACAGGGGAAACATTGGCACTTGTCAGCGCACCATCCTACGACCCGAACGGATTTTTGTTCGGCTGGAAGAAAGGCGAATGGGAAAAGCTGAACAAAGACAGTGCAGCGCCATTTACTGCGAAATTCAACAAAACGTATGCGCCCGGTTCAACGATCAAACCGATCACGGCCGCGATCGGGCTGAACAACGGTGCGATCAAGGCGGATGAAAAGAAACATATCGTCGGCAAAGAATGGCAGAAAGATTCGTCATGGGGCGGATATAAGGTGGCAAGGGTTTCAGAACAGCTGAGCGATGTCGACTTGGAAAATGCGCTCATTACCTCTGACAACATTTATTTTGCCCAGACGGCTATTGATACGGGACGCGACAAATTTGTCGAAGGGCTGAAATCGTTCGGCTTTGAAGAAAAGCTCGGATACGAATTTCCGACGACGGCATCTTCGATCGCCAACGACGGGATCGACTCAGACATTCTGCTGGGCGATACTGCATATGGCCAAGGACAGATGCTGATGTCCCCGATTCATTTGGCAGCCGCTTATACGCCGTTTATCAATGACGGAAACCTGATCAAACCGCGCCTGATCAAAAAAGACGGCGATGAGAAGGAAATCTGGCACAAAAACCTCGTAACCGCAGACGAAGCAGCGGCCATTACAAAAGGGCTGAAAGGCGTTGTAGATGATCCGCGCGGCTCCGCTTATAAGCCGGTCGTCAAGGGTCTCTCGATCGCGGGCAAAACGGGAACCGCCGAACTGAAAAAGAAAAAAGGCGAAAAAGGCAAGGAAAACGGCTGGTTCACAGCCTATGACTACAAAAAGAAAGACCTGTTAGTCACGATGATGGTTGAGGATGTATCAAACCGCGGAGGCAGCTCATACGTCGTCAATAAAGTGAAACAATTGTTTAAATAAGCACCGTTTTTCGGTGCTTTTTTTCTTTCCGGAAAATGGATGTGTGGACGGCTCTTTTCAGGAAAAGATATGGATAAACAAAACGAAAGGAATGTCGTGTATGAAACGAAAAGTTGCCAGAAATGAAGCCGCTTTGAACAATAAAACGCCGGCTGAAAGCATGCATGATCACCAATATATCACACAGTTTGATGCGGAAAACGGAGACAGGGGTGCAAACCGCAATTCAAAACAAGGAAAACAGGGAGATTGACGGAACGGTGGAGAAAAATCAAAAAAGCAAGGATATGCAAAATCATAAAAAGCCGATGAACAAAAAAGTGCTTCAGGAGGAATTTTCGGGCGAACTCGGCGATGTCAACGCCTTTAAGTTTATCGATATCATCGAACAGAATAAGAAAAAGAAAAAAGATGAAAAGGATAAGCAGAAAGATTGAAAAAGGACCAAATCCGATTTGGTCCTTTTTTCTTATTTACACGTTATACCGTGCCTGCTTTTTCAGCCACCTCAGCAAATTCGTCATTTTCAGTTCGATAAACGGCTGAGCCACCGTTTTAACGAATCCGCTTGACAGGAAGAAGGTCAAGACGGCGGTTGCGATGATCAGCACGGTCAGGCTCTGATAGTCGGCGAGCCATTCTTCCGCACCGGTTTTTCTGAATGACTTAATAATAAAGCCGTGCAGCAAATACACATAAAATGTCCTTGTTCCCCAAAGGGTAAAGAAATACCGTCTTTCAGGCACAAGTGCCATAAACCCGAAGGTTGAGCCAAACGTCAGCACAAGGAGTGCGACGCGATTCAGGGCGCTTTTCATTCCGACGTCTCCAAATTCAGAATAAGGCTTTGAACCGAACAACCACGAATAATCGAAATCTACGAAGAAATAAAAAACGAACGTTGCCGCCAATACGGCTAGAGCCGCCTGTTTTCCTTTCCAGCCTTTCAGCTTTTTGAAGTGTTCTTTTTTTAGATAAAAGCCCGCCAAAAAGACCGGGAAGAAAACGAATGTCCTCGAAAGGCTGAGCGTATCGCTGATGGCGTCGATATACCCGACAAGAACGGCGATCGCAAGGCTTGCGGCAAACGACCATGCTGCAGGCAGTTTTGTAAATGGAAACAAAAAAAGGTTCCAAAAAAACAAGCTGAGCAGAAACCAAAGCGACCACTGCGGTTCAAACGGATTGAAGGCAGTCAGGCTTTGATCATCTATAAACGAATAAAACACCGTATATATCCCCTGGAAAATCAAGTAGGGAACGATCAGCTTCACAGCGATTTTTTTCACATATCCGGGACGGTTGAATCCTTTTGCAAAATAGCCTGATATGAGAATAAAAGCCGGCATATGAAACGTGTAGATGAATTTGTATATATGAAGCAGCACATCATTGTCATTGATATATGACCGGATGATGTGGCCGAACACGACAAGAAAAATTAACAGAAATTTGGCGTTGTCAAAATAGCTGTCACGTGAATTCGTCATAACATCACCCTTTTTTTATAAGTTTGCAGCAGTCAGGCGCTTGTTTCTGTTGAATGATGCTTCGTTTATCATTTTAAAATAAAAACCATGTCTTTTCCTATGAATGAAGGCCCATTGTTAGGGAGGTGTAACGGAATCGTAATGAACGATTATAGCGTCATTGTTCTGTAAAATGGGTGGAAATCTTGTAAAAGTTTGAAACAAATGAAGGAAGATCAGACGGTTTGTAGAATTATTGGAGGATAGGTTTTGAAGAAGGAGTGTAACAAATGGCGGATACTCTTGATTTGAACGAATCTTTATATCTGCAAAACCAGCTGAAAAAACTGAAGCGGGAAAACGAAAAGCTAAAGGCGGATTTGTATCAGTATGAACTGCTGTTCAACGGAACGCTGGACGCTATTTTTATTTTGGATCAACGAATGAACATTGTTCAGGCGAATGATGCCGCCTGCAAAATCTTGCAAAGCCAGAAAAAGAACGTGCTGAACCGTTCGGCGCTCGATTTTTTGCACGCTGTTCCGCCTGAAGAATTAGAGCAAAACGTCGAGCGGTTTTTGAAGCGGGGATATACGAAAAAAGAAGCCGCGATCAGGTTGGATAACGGCTCAGTCAAATATATTGAGTTTACGGCGAACAAAGGAATAAGGGATGATTGCTTTTTTGTCGTAATGAGGGATATTTCATCAAAAAAAATATTGGAGCGCGAACGCACGATCAATGAAAAGCTGTTTAAGGATTTGTTTCACAGGGCTGTTGAAGGCATCGTGATCTTTGACAATCAGGGCCGTTTTATCGATGCCAACCAATCGTTTTGCCAAAGCTTCGAAATCGAAAAAGACGAGCTGTCCAAATTGAGACTTTCGCAGTTCGTTTCCGCAGAAAACGCCGGAAAGCTCGACAAAATTTTGAGCGCTTTGTTCAGGAAGGGAAAGGCTAAAGGCGAACTGCCCGTGCGGCTGAGGTCCGGGAAAGACAGGCTGTTTGAGCTGACGATTACATCGAATATTTTAAACGGTTTTTATATGTCGATCATGAGGGACATCACCGAAAAACGGTCGATGGAAAAACAGCTGTTTAAAAGCGAAGAGCGGTTTCGGGAAGTGTTCGAAAATGCGATGGATGCGATCATTATTTTGAACAATAACGGCCGGATCGTAAAGGCTAATCAGTCGGCCTGCAAAATTTTCGAACTGCCGATGGAAGAGCTTTTACATAAAAGGATCAAAGATTTTATCGATAAATCCGATGAGCGGTATCTTTTCATTCAAGAGCAATATGATGAAAAAGGGGAAATCAGGGCAGAGCTGCTGTTCCGCATGGCGAACGGGCAATATAAAGAACTTGAGTTCACGTCGAAGCGCATCATGTTCGGCAGCCAGGGCTTAATGATTTTGCGAAATGTGAGCGACCGGAAGCGGATGGAAAAAGAGCTGCGGGAAAGCGAGCTGAAATTCAGGAAAGTCTTCAACGGATCAATGGACGGGATCGTTCTTTTCGACAACCGATACGACATTATCGATGCGAATCCGCAAGCCGGAAACATTCTCAGCATTCCTCTTGAACGGCTAAAAACTGCAAATCTTCTTGACGCCATCTCCGGATATCAAATAGAAAATGCAGCCTCTCCGGCAAAAGCCATTTCTTTGGAGGAAATGGACAATGACATTCCATTTCTGTTAACCGACCAAAACCGGATCTTAGAATTTTCATTTAAGCGAAATATCATCCAAAATATGAATCTGGCGATGCTCAGGGATGTGACGGAACGAAAGGAGCTGGAAGAACGGCTCCGCAAATCTGACACGCTTCATGTCGTCGGGGAGCTTGCGGCGGGAATCGCCCATGAAATCCGCAACCCGATGACCGCTTTAAAAGGATTTATCCAGCTGTTAGAAGGAAGCATTCAAGAGGAACACTCCCTATACTTCAATGTGATCACATCTGAATTAAAACGGATTGAATCGATTATTACCGAGTTTCTGATTCTCGCAAAGCCGCAGGCGATCATGTACGAAAAAAAGGATATTGTGAAAATCATGCAGGACACGATGGATCTTCTGCATGCACAGGCAAACCTGGACAACGTTCAGATGCACCTTGACACTAATGGCCAAATCCCCCTCATCTATTGCGAGCCGAATCAGCTCAAGCAGGTATTCATCAACATTTTGAAAAATGCAATCGAAGTCATGCCTGACGGCGGCAATGTCTACGTGTCAATCAGGCCGAAAGACGGAGACCATATCGTCGTGTCGCTCACAGATGAAGGGATCGGGATGACGGAGGATAAATTGAAGCGGCTCGGGGAGCCTTTTTATACGACAAAAGAACGGGGGACTGGACTTGGGCTTATGGTCAGCTATAAAATAATCGAAGAACACAATGGAAAAATTGAGGTCGAGAGCGAAGAAGGGAAAGGCACGACATTTCACCTGACCCTCCCGATCCGGCAGCAGCATGAAGAGGAGGTTTTATAGCGTTATGGGCTTTTACAGCGAGGTCAGCTCGCCTTTTGGAGAGGCATACATTGTCGAGCAAAACGAACATATTACACACTTGATTTTTGAAAAAGAAGAATTGGACAGCATGAAAGCGGAAGATCCTGATCTTGCACATCAGGAAACGGCGTTATTGCAGCTTGCAAAACGCCAGCTGACGGAATACTTCAGAGGAAAGCGGAAAGCGTTCACCCTTCCGATGCATCAAGAGGGGACGGTTTTCCAGAAAAAAGTGTGGGAAGCGCTGCTTTCCATTCCTTACGGGGAATCGCGGAGCTATTCCGACATTGCCGAGGCAATCGGCCATCCGAAAGCGGTCCGCGCAATCGGCCAGGCGAATAAAAAGAACGCGCTGCCGATTTTCATTCCCTGCCACCGCGTGATCGGAAAAAACAACACGCTGACCGGCTATGCCGGCAATGAAACAGACAAAAAAGCGATTTTGCTTGAGATCGAAAATATTCCGTATAAAGGAAAATAATCGGCGCATGCCGTTTCTTTTTTTCGCTTGCGACATATCATTTTATTAAGCTAAAAATGTTGGCCGCGGTGAAAAGGAGGACGAATAGATGAAACTCATCCGCCCGCAAAAAGTTGCAGTGTACGCTGAATTGTTCGTCAAACTGCATGTCCTTACGAAAGAACAAAAAGACGATATTATTCAATCGATAAAAAACCGCTAAAGCAGCCTGATCAAAGGACTTTAGCGGTTTTAGCCGAAGAAAACAGCGCGTCGATTTCCTCTTCGAATCTGTCGGTGATGATCCCCTTTTCCGTGATGATCCCGGAAATAAGATGATGGGGCGTGACATCAAACGCCGGATTGAATACGGGCACCTCTTTCGGAGCGATTTGCGCACCGGCGATTTGTCTGACTTCATCGGGATCGCGTTCTTCAATCGGAATGTCGTCGCCGGTTGATATCGATGGATCGAAGGTTGACAGAGGAGCGGCGACGAAAAACGGAATTTGAAACGCTTTGGCTAAGATCGCCAAACCGTACGTCCCGATTTTGTTTGCCGTGTCTCCGTTTTTGGCGATCCTGTCGGCTCCGACGATGACCGCCGAAATGTTTTTTTCTTTCATCGTGTGGGCAGCCATGCTGTCGGTAATGAGCGTGACGTCTATTCCGCCCTGCATCAGCTCCCATGCCGTCAGGCGTGCACCCTGCAAAACGGGACGGGTTTCGCATGCGTAAATGTGGAGATCGAGATCTTTTGTTTTCGCCAGATAAAATGGGGAAAGCGCTGTTCCGTATCTGCTTGTCGCGATCGAACCCGCATTGCAGATCGTCATGATGTTATCGCCCGATTTAAACAGCTGAAGTGCATTTTGTCCGATTTGACGGCACGTTTCTTCATCTTCAATCTGGATCTGAATCGCCTCATGAACGAGGTCGGTTTTTGCTTCATTGACCGATTTCGCTCCTTCCGCGCTTTTCACAAGCCGCTTGAGCGCCCATGACAAATTGACGGCCGTCGGCCTTGCCTCGTTCAAGTTGTCTTTTATGTTTTTGACTTCTCGAAGGAATTCGGATACATCCTCTGTTTCGATGCTTTGGGCAGAGAGAGCCAGACCGAAAGCCGCAGTGATTCCGATCGCAGGCGCGCCGCGGACTTTCAAGGTTTTGATCGCATCATAAATGTCTTCCTTTGTAGTTAAATGAAGATATTCCGTCTTTTCCGGCAGCTTTTGCTGATTTAAGATTTTGACTGATGTATCTTCCCACTCCACAGAGCGGGGCACAGCGAATTGCTCTGACATGTCATTCACTCCTAAAAGCTTGTTCTAAAAACGCATTGATCAAGTCCTTCGGCGTGCGGTATTCTTTGCGTTTTTTGATTAATGCTGAACCGATTTTCAAGGCGAGCCTTTTTTGGCTGATCCGCCTGCTGAATGGAACGATCGTTTCAAGATCAGCCACATGAGCCAGACCGATCGTCCGGCGGATCATTTCGCATCCGGCAAAGCCGGCTGCGTCTTCAAACGCTTTTTTCAGCGTGTCTTCAAGGTATTCCGGCGCATTCCGGTATGAGAAGAGGGCGTCTTTTTCCCACGCCTCGCTGAACGTTCTGCTGAACGTCTCCCATACGGTTTCCACATGGGCGAATAAAGGGCGGCGTTCCGCTTCTTCACGGGCGAGCGCATTTAGCAAGAGGTTGGCGATAAACTGTCCGATGTCAAAACCGATCGGCCCGAAACAGGCAAATTCGGGATCGATTACCTTTGTTTCCGCATCTCCGGCGAAGATGCTGCCCGTGTGCAAGTCACCGTGAATAAGCGTTTCATGAGAGGTGATGAAACGTTTTTTTAATGCCGCCGCTTCGAGCCTCAGCGCATCATCCGCCCATATCTTTTCCGCATCATCGCGAAGCTCCTCTTCAAAATCGTTTGTCTCATGATCCAAGAAAGGATCTGTGAACACGAGGCTTTCCGTGATATCGCATAAATCCGGATTTTCAAATTGCTTGGCAAGCCGTTTTTTGACTTCTGGATCGAGCGCATAATCGGAGGAATAAAACAAGGTTTTTCCGAGAAATTCTCCGATATCCCGCGACAGATTCGGGTAGTTTTTGCCTTCGATCAGACCTTTTCTTGCAATTTTCAAGCTTGAAAGGTCTTCAAGCACGGTTACGGCAAGCTCCGTGTCCGAATAATAAACCTGCGGCACAAGATGCGGGGCGTGTTCAGCCTGCCTGATCAGCGCGCTGCTTTCAATCCTTGCCCTGTCGAGCGACAGCGGCCAGCTTTCGCCGACGACCTTTGCATATGGCACGGCCTGTTTGATGATCAGCCCTTTGTTCTGCTCTTTATCGTACACATGGAAGACAAGATTCAGGTTTCCGTCCCCGATTTCCCGGCACGTCAAGGTGCTTTTGCTTGAAAACAGTCCGAGGCGGACGGCAAGAGCAGCAGCGGAGCTTTCTGTCAATGTTTCGTATACAGCGGTTTTCGTTACGGTCATATTCGTTCCCTCCAAAAAATAAAAAGCCTCTTTCTCAGTGAGAGAAAGAGGCTTTATCGTCGTGTCTGCCTCTCTTATCTCTCAGAATGCAAATCTGATGGAATTAGCACCGTGCCCTAGCGGCGCAAAACTTGCGCCCCATTTCACAATGGTATTACGGTCGGTTGCTGTTGGGGTCATTAGGCCAGTCCTTCACCCAACTCTCGATAAGAGAAATCGATATAAAATTTTAAAATTTCAGTCGGTCAGTTGCTGAAAATGTTACCAGCATCGCGGTTTCTTTGTCAATACTTTTTAATATAAATCTTTGCGGATGTCTTCGAAAACCGGAATGTGCCCCCTCGTTTTTGCAATGTCATCAAGATCAATTTCCGCTCTGATCACCGTGTCTTCACGTCCGGCTTCTGAGAGTACGTGTCCGAGCGGGTCGATGATCATGCTGTGGCCCGCAAATTCGTTTGCCGGGTCTTTTCCGGAGCGATTGCAGGCTGCGACAAAGCACTGGTTTTCGATCGCTCTCGCCGCCAAAAGAGCGCGCCAATGATCGAGGCGGGCCAGCGGCCATTCAGCTGAGACAAAGATGATGCCGGCTCCTTTTGAGGTGTGCTTCCTGATCCATTCCGGAAAGCGGATGTCATAGCAGATGAATCCCGCTGCTTTTACGCCTTCAAGCTCAAAACTGCCGTCAGCTGATCCGGAAGATAAATAAAGATGTTCATCCATGAGCTGAAAAAGGTGTGCTTTGCTGTATTCTTTGACGAGTTGTCCGTGTTTGTCCGCGATGTACATCGTATTGTACACGCCGCTTTTTTTCTTAACCGCGACAGAGCCGCACACGATGTGGACATCGTTCGCTTTTGCCGTTTGCTGAAGCCACTTTTTCGTCTGCTCTCCTTCATCGTCTCCGATTTCGTCGAGACGTTTTAAATCATATCCCGTCGTCCAAAGCTCGGGAAGGATTACGATGTCCGAGCGCCGGCTTTCAGCTTCGATCAGCCGGCTCGCTTTTTTGAAATTTTCGGAAGGATTTCCGTACGATATATTGAATTGCAGGCAGGAGATCGTCCATTTCAATTTGAGCCACCTCATTTTTTACTTTACATTTTACTTTTAACAATATATGATGATGGACTATCATTTCAAGAATTTTTCAAAGCGGGTGAAAAAAATGAAATTTGAGTTTTCTGATGTATTGAAGCAGCTTCCGGAGCAGTTTTTTGCTTCTTTGGTTAAAAAGGTGAATGAAAAAATTGCGGCCGGGTGCGATGTAATCAATCTCGGCCAGGGAAATCCGGATCAGCCGACACCGGCTCACATTGTAGATGCCATGACGAAAGCGGTCCGAAATCCCGAAAATCACAAATATTCGTCGTTTCGTGGCAGCCGTTCACTAAAAGAGGCGGCAGCCGAATTTTACAAAAAGGAATACGGCGTTACCCTCGATCCTGAAAAAGAAATCGCTGTATTGTTCGGGGGAAAAGCCGGGCTTGTCGAGCTGCCGCAATGCCTGCTGAATCCGGGGGACACGGTGCTTGTTCCCGATCCGGGATATCCGGATTATTGGTCAGGCGTTGAGCTCGCGAAAGCGAAGATGGAAACGATGCCGCTTTTGGAAGAAAACCGTTTTTTGCCTGATTACGGCCGAATTCCGGCAATCGTGAAGGAAAAAGCGAAGCTGATGTATTTGAACTACCCGAACAATCCGACAGGAGCCCAGGCGACGCCGGCGTTTTTTGCAGAAACGGTCAAGCTCGCCAAAGCGCACGGAATTTGCGTTGTCCACGATTTCGCCTACGGGGCGATCGGCTATGACGGAAAAAGGCCGGTCAGCTTCCTTCAAACCGACGGGGCAAAAGACGCCGGGATCGAAATTTATACGCTTTCCAAAACGTACAATATGGCTGGATGGAGAGTCGGATTTGCCGCCGGGAACGCCTCTGTGATCGAAGCGCTGAACCTCTATCAGGATCACATGTACGTAAGCCTCTTTAAAGCGGTTCAGGATGCCGCGGCCACAGCGCTTCTTTCGGATCAGAGCTGTGTGAGGGAACTAAACGAACGATACGAAAAAAGGCGGAACGTCTGGATAGAAGCCGTTCGCGGCATCGGCTGGGAGGCGGTGGCGCCCGAAGGATCTTTTTTTGCATGGATGCCCGTTCCGAAAGGCTTTACGTCTGAGGAGTTTTCCGATTTGCTTCTTGAAAAAGCCAATGTTGTCACAGCGCCCGGCATCGGTTTCGGAACGTATGGCGAAGGATATGTGAGAGTCGGACTTCTGACAAGCGAGGAACGCCTGCGGGAAGCCGCATGCCGGATCGAGGAGCTGAATATTTTCAAAAAATCGGGAGTCTCTCATTGACAAGTACATGAAACGATGGGATAATTCAAAATAATTTATAAAAATCAATATTCTTATCAAGAGCAGGTGGAGGGACGAGCCCGATGAAGCCCGGCAACCGACTTTTTAAAAGCACGGTGCTAATTCTTGCAGCTGTCGCTGAGAGATAAGATTCGACACGCAGAAAACGAAACCTCTTTAAAGCGAAAAGCAGCCGCATTAAAGAGGTTTTTTATATGCATGAAAGGCAGGAAGGAGCTAAAGAATGAGCGAACTTTTGGCAACATATGTCCTGACTGATCCCGGAAGCGACCCGGAAAAAAAGGCCGAAGAAATTGCAATCGGCCTGACCGTGGGATCATGGACGGATTTGCCGCAATTAGAAAAAGAACAGTTAAAAAGGCATAAGGGACGGGTCGTCCGGGTCGAAAAAACGGAGGGGAGCAAGGGAGAGCAACAGGCCCGGGTCACCATCGCTTATCCGGAAATCAATGTTACGCACGATATCCCGGCCGTCCTCACGACAGTTTTTGGGAAGCTGTCCCTTGACGGAAAAGTGAAATTGACGGATCTTGAATTTTCAGAAGACTTTAAACAAACGCTGCCGGGTCCGAGGTTCGGGGTCTACGGAATCCGCAAGAAGATAGGCGAATTTGAAAGGCCGCTTCTGATGAGCATTTTCAAGGGTGTGATCGGCCGCAGCATGGAAGACATAAAAGAGCAGCTGAGACAGCAGGCGCTCGGCGGGGTCGACTTGATCAAGGATGATGAAATTTTCTTTGAAACCGGTGAAGCTTCGTTTGAAAAGCGGATTGCAGAAGGGAAAAAAGTGCTTCAGGAAACCTATGAAGAAACAGGCCGTAAAACGCTCTACGCCGTCAATTTGACGGGGAGGACGATGGACCTGAAAGCAAAAGCGAGAAAAGCGGCCGAGCTTGGCGCTGATGCCTTGCTGTTTAACGTGTTTGCCTACGGGCTGGACGTGCTGCAAAGCCTCGCGGAGGATGATGATATTCCGCTGCCGATCATGGCGCATCCAGCGGTAAGCGGAGCGTTTACATCATCGCCGTATTACGGTTTTTCCCATTCGCTTCTCCTCGGAAAGCTGAACCGCTATGCGGGGGCGGATTTCAGCCTGTTTCCTTCACCGTACGGAAGCGTTGCGGTTCCAAAGCGCGAAGCCCTCGCCATTCATGAGGAATGTACGAAAGAGGACGTCTTTAAACCTTCCTTTGCCGTCCCGTCAGCCGGCATACACCCGGGGATGGTGCCGCTTTTGATGAAGGATTTCGGCATCGACCACATCATAAACGCGGGAGGCGGCATTCACGGTCATCCGAACGGAGCAAGCGGCGGGGGAAGGGCGTTTAGAGCGGCCATTGAAGCCGTTCTTGAAGCCGAGCCTATCGAAGAAAAGGCGAACCGTTCTCCCGATTTAAGGCTCGCCCTTGAAAAATGGGGGAAAGTCGAGGTATCTGCATGAGACGGCCCCTGATCATTTGCGACTTTGACGGAACGATTACGAATAATGACAATATCATCAGCATTATGAAGGCATTTGCTCCTGAGGAATGGCATGCCTTAAAAGACGGGGTTCTTTCAAAGGAGATGCCGATCAAAGACGGCGTCGGAAGCATGTTTCGGCTTTTGCCGAGCGCGCTGAAGGAAGAGATTACGGCATATATCCTCGAGCAGGCGGAGATCCGCCCGGGCTTTGAAGAATTTGTTTCATTCCTTGCCGAATGCGATCTCCCCTTTTATGTTGTCAGCGGAGGCATGGATTTTTTCGTCTATCCGCTGCTTGAAGGCATCGTGGGAAAGGAGCGGATCTACTGCAATCAGGCTGATTTCGGAGGCCGCTATATATCGGTGAAATGGCCGCATCCGTGTGATGCTGAATGCGGCAACGAATGCGGCTGCTGCAAGCCTTCGATCATCCGCAGGCTAAAAAGAGAAGACGATTTTATCATAATGATCGGAGATTCGGTTACAGATGTAGAAGCTGCAAAACGCTCCGATTTGTGCATCGCGAGGGATTATCTGCTCAAGGAATGTGAAAAGCTGCAATTGAATCATGCCGCATTTGCAGATTTCTATGATGTGAAGCGGGCGCTTCTGGGCGCAAGGGAGGTGGAGGAATGGATCAAGTGCAAAAACGCTGGCAGGAGCTTGCAGAAGTAAAACGTGAGCTTGCCGAAAGAGACTGGTTTCCGGCAACGAGCGGCAACCTTTCGATCAAGGTGTCTGACGAACCGCTCCGCTTTCTGATTACAGCGAGCGGAAAGGATAAACGAAAGGAAACCGATGAGGATTTTCTGCTGGCAAATGAGGAAGGAAAACCGGCAGTAAGCGGCCATACGCTTAAACCGTCGGCAGAAACGCTCCTGCATACGCACGTCTACAACAAAACGAATGCAGGCTGCTGTCTTCACGTCCATACGATCGACAACAACGTGATTTCAGAGATTTATAGAGAGCAAAAAGAGGTGAGCTTTAAAGGGCAGGAAATCATTAAAGCCCTCGGATACTGGGAGGAAAACGCGGAGGTCACCGTGCCGATTATTGAAAACACCGCCCATATCCCGGATCTGGCGGCTGACTTTGCCGCGCATCTTTCAAAAGACGCGGGCGCCGTCCTGATCCGCAGCCACGGCATTACCGTCTGGGGAAAAACGGCTTTTGAAGCAAAACGCATGCTTGAAGCGTACGAATTTTTATTCAGCTGGCATTTAAAATTAAAAACATTTCAGGCGCAATATGCATAGTGCGCCAAAGGGGGAGAAAACGCATGGCAACGATCCGCATCCATGATGAACAAAACACAACAATCGAAAATCAAAAAGAAGTCGAACAATTTCTGCAGCAGCAGGAAGTCATTTACGAAAAATGGGATATCACAAATCTTCCTGTAGATTTAAGAGAAAAATACGATTTGAGCGATGAAGAAAAGCAGCAGATTTTAGACGCGTTCGCAGCCGAGATTACAGACATATCAGAGCGCCGCGGTTACAAAGCCCAAGATGTCATCTCGCTCTCCGATCAAAATCCGAAGCTTGATGAGCTGCTCAAAAACTTTAAGCAGGAGCATCACCATACAGATGATGAGGTGAGATTCATCGTCAGCGGCCATGGGATTTTTGCGATCGAAGGCAGGGACGGCACGTTTTTCGACGTTCTGTTAAATCCGGGCGATTTGATTTCCGTACCGGAAAATACGCGCCACTATTTTACCCTTCAGGAAGACAGGAAAGTCGTTGCCGTCAGAATTTTCGTCACCACTGAAGGATGGGTGCCGATTTATGAAAAAGAGCGGCTGAAGCAGTCATAAAACAAGCGTCCCGGCAAACCGGGACGCTTGTTTACTTGTTTTTTTCATGCAGTTCCCGAATGTTGGCTTTGTGAAAGGAAAGGTGGGGCTTTTCTTTTTGGTAGTATGCAAGCCTGTCGAGTAAGGTTCCGGTGTGGAGCTCGAATTTATGGCCGTCAGGGTCGGAAAAATAAATCGAATCTTTATCGCCTTCATGGCGTTTCCTCCCTTTTAACACATTGACGCCCAAGTCATTCAATTTCTTTTCCCAATAGGGCAAATCCTCCTGTTTGATCGAAAAGGCGATATGCGTGTACGAATCGTGTATTTCCGTCCTCTTGATATCTTTTTCCTCGTTCAGCGCGAGCCAGATGCCATTTAGATCAAAATAAGCGGTTTTCTCCGCTTTTACGAGCCATTTGGCATCAAACACCTTCTCGTAAAAGCTGATGGAAGCCGAAAGGTCAGAAACAGAAAACAGCAGGTGGTTAAGCCCTTGAATCGTTTTACCTTCCATTTGCGCTCAGCCCCTCTTCAAAATCTTCCAGCTCTTTTGCGATGAGTCTGAATAAAAAGGCGAGAACCGCCGCATCATCAATCCATCCCGCACCCGCGAGAATATCCGGAATCAGGTCAACGGGAGACAGCAAATAAACGAGGGCGATAGCGGCAAGCCAAATCGTTTTTTTGGGAAAAAGGGGATATTCGCCTTTTCTCCAAGCCCTGAATGCCCTGAAAAACAACGGGATCCCCGATAAAGCTTCCTTAGCGGCAAAAAGCGCCTTTAGTCTTCTAAACAGCATAAAAAAAGACCTCCTGTATATGAAAAAAGCCTTTGCGGCGTTTATCTATTTTCAATATTGGGTATAACATCCTTAATCCAACAAATCTATTATACTCGATTTCGAAACTTTTTTTCAAAAAATAGGTTTACAAAATAAGTATAATCTGTAATAATGCTCAAGTACGCAAATATGAAAGATTTTCGAAACTTTAAAGCGGTAAGGGGTGAAGCGTATGCAAAGCTATTCACAGAAAGAAGAACTGCTTGATTCCATCAACGAAAAGCGGCAGATGATGGTAAAAGCTGCCGAAATCTATGGATATACAGGGGATGAAACGATTAAGCGCAGCCAGGAGCTGGATCAGCTGATCTATCAATATCAAAAGATGACAATGAATGAAACGCACGCATCTGACAAGCCATTGCCCGTTTTTTTAGATACGCTCATTCTGGAAAAGTATACGGCATAGCTGCCAGAGATCGAAAAAAGAGCTGCCGCAGGAAGAAAAGGACAGCTCTTCTAAAGAGGGACGGGCAAAGCCTGAACGTTTCAGCCGTGCTGCTCGTTTGAAATCGGCAGCGTGATGGTTACGGTTGTTCCTTTATGCCGTTCACTGTCAATATGAATGGTGCCCCCGTACATGGAGATGATTCGTTTGCACACGACCAGGCCGAGACCGGTTCCTTTTTCTTTTGAGGTGACAAAAGGCTGAAAGATCTTTTCCATCATTTCTTTTGGAATTCCTTCCCCGCTATCCTTCACGATAATTTCCGCTGTTTGTTCATCATGTTCAATTTTAATCAGCAATTTTCCGCCGTTTTTCATCGATTCCAGCGAGTTTTTTGCGACGTTTAACACGACTTGTTTAATGTGGTCCTTTTTGCAATAGACGTATGCCGGATTTTCTGCATGATCGCAGAATGAGACTTCGACATTGTATAAATTCGCTTCAGAATGAATAATCGGCATAATTTCATCGATCATTTCGTTCATTGAGTTCAGCTTCCACTGTTCAGCCGTAGGTTTTCCAAGCACGAGGAATTCGCTGACAATCTGGTTGATCCGCTTGATTTCCTGTTCGATGACAGAAAAATACATTTGGTCTTCTTTAGATTTGTATTTTTTTTGAAGAAGCTGGATGAATCCGCTGATTCCGGTCAGCGGGTTTCTGATTTCATGAGCCGTGCTTGCTGCGAGGGTGCCGATCAGCTCAAGTTTTTGCGCTTCATTTTGGGCGCGTTCCTGCTTGGTCCTCCTCTTCAACAGCACATACTGAATCAAAAGGAACAATATGTTAAGCAGAATAAATATGCTTAAAAAGGAAAGCAGGAGGCTGCGGACCAGTTCGTCAAGCTGAACCGGCTCCGGATATACTTCAAGTTTCCAGTCGATCTGATCCAAAAAGGCATCGACGGTCTGACCGGTTACATTCTCAGACGGTGCATGCCCGGCCGTAAGGACAATCTGATCTTTCTGATTGAGAATTTTGATGTAAAGCTCAGGGCTCAGCACGTTCATGATATTTTTTAAATAATCGATCCGGATCGACGCCAGCAAAAAGTTTGTCACATGGCCTTCGGGATCAAAGACGGGGGTGAAAATGCTCAGCTCGCGGCTGTGCGGCGTACTGCCGACGTCATCTGTGATGACCGATTTTTTGGAGCTTTCCGCTTTTCGCAAAATGCCTTTATAGGGGAGATGCTTTTTTTCTTTGACAGGCAGCGTGCTGACCGTGACATCGCCGTTTTTATCGAGCAGATACAAAGCCGAAAAGCGCGGTTCTTTTTTGTACGTTTCCGTCAAAATCTGCTTCATTTGCTTCTGATCGATAGGGTGGTTAAGGGCCGTTGCCATGGAGCTCATCCTGGCCTCTGTTTCGCCGATCAGATAATTGATCTGGTTGCGGTGGATATTCAGCATGAGAGTCGCCGTCTGCCGGTGTTTCTCGGTAATATTTTCGCGTTCTTGTTCGTATACAAAGAAGCTTATAATGAAAGCCGGGATCATTACCAGGATCAAATAAAGCCTCAAGTTCTTCCACATATTTTTCATATTGCTCATTTTTTCACTCTCTCCCAATCAATACAGAGATAGAGGTATTATATCACTAGTAGGAGCCGATTTATAGAAAAGATAACCAATACCTTGAAAATAGGACACAATACCGGGGAATTCCAGTAAATAAGGATATAGTCCTTATGACCTATTATCTTTTGAAGGGTTGAATGTTAACAGTTGACATTTTCCTCATAGTTTATTAATGTTTTCCTGTAGTTGTTTCTTTGGAGATGAGAGATATGAATAACCGAGAACAGGAACAGTCATTAAAATTATTTATCGTACTATCACGAGCGTACAGATCAATCAACGATCACATGAATAAACATATTCATAAACATGGTCTGAACCCGACCGAATTTGCCGTTTTGGAGCTTCTCTATCACAAAGGGGATCAGCCCCTTCAGCAAATAGGGGACAAGATTCTTCTGGCGAGCGGAAGCATTACATATGTCGTTGATAAGCTGGAACAGAAAGAGCTGATCATGAGAAGGGCCTGTACAACCGATCGACGGGTGACGTATGCCCAAATTACGGACAACGGAGTCAGGCTCCTGAAGCAGATTTTCCCGGGTCACGCGCAGGAGATTCATGACATGATCAGCGTGCTGAGCAGCGAGGAGAAAGAGGCCTGCATCGAGATGCTGAAAAGAGTAGGCTTGAATGCAAAACATTTTTATAAGGATAAAGAAAAAGGAAGCCGCTAAATGCAGCTTCCTATTCTTTTTCATTCAGATTTTCTTTGCCCATCGGCAGGATGAGAATTTCAACCCGCCTGTTTTTTCTTCTTCCTTCCTCCGTACGGTTGGAAGCAATCGGCTTATATTCCCCGTAGCCTTTCGCGCTGAACGTTTTTGCGTCAAGCTTCGGATTTTCGATCAAGAGGCTCATGAAGTTAACGGCTCTCATGACGCTTAAATGCCAGTTTGATTTAAATTGCGAGTTTTTAATCGGCACATTATCGGTATGTCCGCTGATCACGATATTCCGCGGCGGATTTAAAACGAGCAGATCAGAAATCTCTTTTGCAAGCGAAACGTCCTGCTGGCGAATCTCCGCTTTTCCCGAATCAAAAAAGATATTGTCTTCAATCGAAAGAAGCAGTCCTTCGTCTGTGAGCTTCGTATTGACCTGTTTTTCAAGCTTCTTATCTTTAATGAACTGGTTGACCTGCTCCTGAATTTTCTTCAGGGCTTCCTGGTCTTTTTGTTTTGAATCAGCTTGTTTTGCATTTTTTGGTTCATCCGGTTTTTTTCCGTCCTCTTGAGTAGGCGACTTCGGCTCGACGAAGCTGGAATAATCCATCACGCCTGTGCCGCCTGTCAGCACGGCATTGAACGATTTAGACAGCATATCGAACTTTTTCGCGTCTATCGAACTCATCGCAAACAGCACGATAAAGAGGGCGAGAAGAAGTGTAAGCAGATCGGCATAGGGGATGAGCCAGGATTCGTCTACGTGTTCTTCATGGTCTTTATGCTTTTTCTTTTTTTTAGCCATTATCGCTTTCCCCTTCTTGCGTCATGATGCCGGAACGTTCGCTAGGGGAAACATACATCAGAAGCTTTTGCTCAATGACTTTCGGAGCCTGGCCTTCCAAGATGGAAAGGATGCCTTCGATCATCACTTCGCGAACTTTAATTTCCTGCTTCGATTTCCGTTTTAATTTATTTGCAAAAGGGTGCCACAGCACATATCCCGTAAAGATCCCGAGCAGGGTGGCAACGAATGCCGCGCTGATCGCGTGTCCGAGCGCTTCTGTGTTGCTCATATCCGCCAGCGCAGCGATCAGTCCGACGACCGCTCCCAAAACGCCGAGCGTCGGGGCGTATGTTCCCGCTTGTGTAAAGATGCCGGCACCGACCTGATGCCTTTCTTCCATTGCTTCGACTTCTTCGGTCAGGACGTCGCGGATGAAGTCCGCACTCTGTCCGTCTACGGCCATGCTCATTCCGTTTTTCAAAAATTCGTCATCGATTTCGTTCAGGTTCGCTTCCAAAGCGAGAAGGCCTTCACGTCTCGCGATTTGCGCCCATTCTGTAAACATTGGGATCAGCTCGTTGATTTCGATCATCTTCCGTTCTTTAAATAAGATGCCGAAAAGCTTCGGAACCTTTTTTAATTCGCTTGTTGGAAAGGCGATAGTAACAGCTGCGATGGTCCCGACAAGAATGATCAGCCATGCTGCCGGATTGACGAGAACCGAAGGGCTCACGCCTTTCATCACCATGCCGACACCTACTCCGATGATAGCTAAAATGATTCCAATTAACGATGTTTTGTCCATTTTTTTCACCAATTCCTTTAACTAACTTTTCTAACGTTAATATCGGTGCCATAAGATAGGAACTTTAGCGGGTTTCACAAATTGTTATAAAATCAAGGCGAATAGGGACTTTCGGACGATGGAATGGAATTTTTTTCTTGTGGCGTAAAAAATGCCGGCTTCCGCAAAGGAAGCCGGCAGGGGGATCTATGCGACCGGTTTTACCGCGATATCGCCGTTTTCAACTGTCACATCGAATCCTGAGACGCTGTTTTCTTCAAGAAGCAGGTCTGTCATTTGATCCTCGATGAACTCTTGAATCGTTCGTCTTAAAGGACGCGCGCCAAATGCAGGATGGTAGCCGATGTCGGCTATTTTTTCTTTCGCTTCGTCAGACACCTTTAATGACAGATGCTGGTCGTTTAATGTTTCTTCAAGCTCTTTGAGAAGCAGGTCGACGATTTTCACGAGATCCTCTTTTTCAAGAGGCTGGAACTCGACGATGCTGTCAAACCTGTTTAAGAATTCAGGTTTAAAGTAGCTGCTTAAAGAGTCGATTAATGATTGTTCGCCGATCAGCCGTTCTTCTCTGTTAAAGCCGACGGTTGTCCGTTTTTCAGATGCCCCGGCATTGCTTGTCATAATAATGACGGTGTCTTTAAAGCTTACCGTCCGTCCTTGGCTGTCAGTCAGGCGTCCGTCCTCCATGATCTGCAGGAACATGTGCTGAACATCCGGATGGGCTTTTTCGATTTCATCGAGCAGCACGATGCTGTACGGGTTTCTGCGGACTTTCTCCGTCAATTGTCCTGCTTCATCGTGTCCGACATATCCCGGAGGCGAACCGATCAGTTTTGACACGGCGTGTTTTTCCATATATTCGCTCATGTCGAGGCGGATAATCGAATCCTTCGTGCCGAACAGCTCTTCAGCAAGCCGTTTGGAAAGCTCGGTTTTACCGACGCCTGTCGGACCGACAAACAGGAATGAACCGACAGGTCTGTTTTTTGATTTCAGTCCGGCGCGGCTTCTTCTGACGGCCTTCGCAACCTTTTTCACGGCCTCTTGCTGTCCGATGACGCGGCTTGCGAGGTTTGCTTCAAGCTCCTTCATTTTTTTCTGATCATCCTGCTGGAGCTTGCCGACGGGAATGCCCGTTTTTTGTTCGATGATCGCTTGAATGTCTTCAGCCCCGACTGTAGCCTGTTTTTCCTCTGTTTGCTTCTCGAGCGCATTGTGCAGCGCTTCTTCTTCATCGCGAAGCTTTGCAGCGAGCTCGTAATGTTCTTCCTGAAGCGCTTTTGCTTTTTCCGCTTCGATTTCTTTCAGCCGTTTTGAGGCTGCTTCTCCGCTCACAGTATCGATTTCAAGGTTCGCTTTTGAGCCGGCTTCATCCAATAGGTCGATCGCTTTGTCTGGAAGATGGCGGTCCTGGATGTAGCGGCTTGACAGGACGACGCAAGCTTTGACGGCTTCATCCGTATAGGAAACTCCGTGATATGCTTCGTATTTTTCCTTCAGGCCGTTCAAAATGGCTGTGGCCTGTTCGATTGTAGGCTCATGCACCATGATCGGCTGGAAGCGGCGTTCCAACGCTGCGTCTTTTTCGATTTGGCGATACTCTTTCAAAGTCGTTGCACCGATGACTTGCAGCTCTCCTCTGGCAAGCGCAGGTTTTAAGATGTTGCCTGCGTCCATGGAGCCTTCAGCAGAGCCGGCGCCGACAAGGAGATGAATTTCATCGATAAAGAGGATCGCGTTTTTGCGTTCTTTCAGCTCTTTCATCAGCTGTTTCATTCGCTCTTCGAATTGGCCCCTGATTCCGGTATTGGCAACAAGGGAGGCCACATCGAGCAGGTAAACCTCTTTATTTTTGAGTTTATTTGGAACATCGCCTTCCGAAATTTTCAGCGCAAGACCTTCGGCGATTGCCGTTTTACCGACACCCGGCTCTCCGATTAGGACCGGATTGTTTTTATTTCTGCGGTTTAAAATTTCGATCACGCGCGCCACTTCATCGTCGCGGCCGATGACGGGATCGACCAATCCCGTTTTTGCGGCATTCGTCAAATTGACGGCGAGTTCATCAAGCAAGCCTTTTTTGGCGTCAGTTTGCGCCTGCGCTTCAGACGGCTGGCTGAAGAAAGAACCCCCTCCAAAGAAGTGGTTACCTGAATACATGGAAGGCTGAGTCAGCTCTTTATAGCAGTTTTCGCATAAGTCCATTTGTTTCTTTGTGTAATTGATTTGCATGTTTAGGCGAATCGTCGCCTCATTTTTTTGACAATGTTGACAACGCATTTGCCAAAACCCCCTTTTTAGAATTTGACCTTTTTTGACCTTTTCGATTTTAAAAAATGGTCTTTTGTTTGACCATTTCTGACTATTAGTATACATTGACCTTCTTTGACTTTCAAGATACATGCTCAAAATATTCTTTTCCTTTTCATTCCTGTTTTTCAAGTTTGTCCTTCTTTTTAAGGAACATGTCTCATATGATGGAGAAAGGGATTTTGCGGAAACCATGTTTCATTTTACGGGGGAGAAATATGAGTCAATCACGAGGATCCGCTTTTCAGCTGGCGTTTGTCTATGTAGGAACGGTTGTCGGAGCTGGATTTGCGACGGGAAGGGAAATCGTTGAATTTTTTTTAAGGTTCGGCTGGACGGGTTTGGCCGGCATCCTGATCAGCGGGCTGATGTTTACATTTCTCGGTGCGAAAATCATGCTGATTTCGGTCAGGATCAATGCCAAATCGTATCAGGAGCTTAATAAATTCCTGTTTGGGCAGACGCTCGGGAAATTCGTCAATGTCTTCATGCTCATGGTGCTGCTCGGTGTGACTTCAGTCATGCTGTCAGGTGCCGGGGCGATTTTCGAAGAGCAGCTCGGGCTATCCAATCAGGCCGGCATGCTCGTGACGATTGCTTTGAGCCTGTTCGTGATGATGAGCGGCGTGAAGGGGATATTCAGCGTCAATGTCATCGTTGTTCCATTATTGCTGTTTTTTTCAGCGATTGTGCTATTTGATTCGTTTATCTTCAGCGGCCCGGCCGTTCACAAATTGCCCGGCTTTTCGGCAAAACCGGACTGGATTGTGGCAGCTGTTTCATACGGCGCTTTTAATTTATCGCTCGCACAGGCTGTGCTTGTGCCGATCGCTTCAGAATTGAAATCGGAGCGGCTGATTAAAAAGGGGGCGCTAATCGGAGGCACCCTGCTGACCCTTGTATTAATCTCAAGCTTTTTGTCTCTGTCCACATTGCCGAACGTCCTTCTATACGAAATCCCGATGGCGCAGGTCGTCTATATCGTTCAACACTCCGTACATATCATCTACCTGTTTATCATTTTCGGGGAAGTCTTCACATCGGTGATCGGCAATTTGTACGGGCTTGAAAAGCAGATAAACGAATACATTCATATAAAAAGCCTTTATATCTTCATCCTTATACTGCTTACGGTATACTTGACAGGACAGATCGGCTACGGAAAATTGATTTCGACGATCTATCCGTTGTTCGGCCAGTTAAGCCTTGTATTTATCTTCTTTCTGATGTTCAAAAAGTTGCCGAAGCGTTAAGAGTTTCCCCTTGGCGAAAATCCGGATTTGTGATAAGATGGCGAAAGAAAATTTAAACAAAATCCGCTCGGGAAATCTGCGGGAGAGGTTCTAGCAAAACCCTCTATAAAAAACTAAGGAAAGCTGTATCCTTGGGGTATGGCGTTTTTTATTGTTTGTTTGCTAGAACACCTTTCCTTTTCAAGGAAGGTGTTTTTTCGTTCTGCCGATGTTTTTTAAAAGCATGAGCGAAAGCGGAGAAGGAGGAATTATGAAACAGGAAAAAGCGGTCGTCGTTTTCAGCGGCGGTCAAGACAGTACGACGTGCCTTTTATGGGCATTACAACAATTCGAAGAGGTGGAAACGGTCACCTTTCATTATAATCAGCGCCACCAGCAGGAAATTGAAGTCGCGGGAAACATCGCCGGCAAGCTTGGCGTAAAAAACCATCTGCTTGATATGGCGCTTTTAAATCAGCTTGCGCCAAATGCCTTGACAAGAGATGACATCGAGATCGAGGCGAAAGAAGGCGAGCTTCCGTCCACATTTGTTCCAGGACGAAACCTTGTATTTTTATCATTTGCTTCCATTCTTGCCTACCAAATCGGCGCGCGCCATATCGTAACAGGCGTTTGTGAGACGGACTTCAGCGGCTATCCGGATTGCAGGGATGAATTCGTCAAATCGTGCAATGTCACCGTCAACCTTGCAATGGAGCGGCCGTTTGTGATTCACACGCCGCTCATGTGGCTGAACAAGGCGGAAACGTGGAAGCTGGCCGATGAACTGGGAGCGCTCGATTTCGTCAAAAACGAGACGCTGACCTGCTACAACGGCATCATCGCCGACGGCTGCGGCGAATGCCCGGCCTGCAAACTGCGCGCAAACGGCTATCAGGAATATATGAAAATGAAAAGGGAGAGAGCTTAATTTGCTTACACAAATCTACCCGCAAACAAGTCACCCGTACGCGTTCGAACTGAATAAAGATATGCAGGTGTCGGCAGCCCACTTCATTCCGAGGGAAGACGCGGGCGCTTGCAGCAGGGTTCACGGCCATACGTATACCATCAATATTACGATTGCCGGAGATCATTTGAATGAGTCAGGTTTTCTCGCGAATTTCAGCACCATTAAAAAATTGATTCACGGGGAATACGATCACACGCTTTTAAATGATCACAAGGAATTTTCCGGGGAAAGCCGCGAGCAGATCCCATCGACAGAAGCTGTTGCGAAAGCGATTTTTGACAAAGTCGAGGCCTATTTGGAAGGACTCGAAAATCGTCCGCACTGCGTTCAAGTATTTGTCAGGGAAACGCCGACAAGCTATGTCGTCTACCGACCAAAACAAGGTGATCACCATGGCTAAACCGATTCCGGTGCTCGAAATTTTCGGTCCGACCATTCAGGGAGAAGGAATGGTCATCGGCCAGAAAACGATGTTTGTCAGAACGGCCGGCTGCGATTATTCGTGCAGCTGGTGCGATTCGGCCTTCACATGGGACGGATCTGCCAAAAAAGATATCAAATGGATGACTGCTGAAGAAGTATACGGGTCGCTGAAAGAAATCGGCGGTGATTCATTTTCGCACGTCACTATTTCAGGAGGCAACCCGGCGCTGTTAAAACAGCTCGACGAACTGATTTCCCTTCTGAAGGAAAACGATATTCGGACCGCCCTTGAAACACAGGGCACGTTCTATCAGGATTGGTTTGCCAAAATTGATGACCTGACAATCTCGCCAAAACCGCCGAGCTCAAATATGAAAACCGATTTTCAAAAGCTTGACCATATCATCGGCAAGCTAAAAGAACAAGGCAGGCTGGCTGCAGCCAGCCTGAAGGTCGTTATTTTCTCACCGGAAGATCTTCAATTTGCGAAAAACGTCCACCAGCGTTATCCAGAAATCCCGTTTTACCTCCAGGTCGGAAACGAAGATGTGCATACAGAAGAACAGGATCGGCTCGTCGAAAAGCTGCTGCGAAAATACGAAGAGCTGGTCGATGCTGTTACGCGCGACCCGGAATTAAACCGCGTCCGCGTGCTGCCGCAGCTTCACACCCTGATCTGGGGAAACAAACGGGGAGTTTAATGTAGAAAGGAAGAAAAAAATGAGAAAAGATTCAGAGTTAGAAGGCGTAACCCTTCTCGGAAACCAGGGAACCGAGTATTTGTTTGACTACTCTCCGGATGTGCTGGAGGCTTTTCCGAATAAGCACGAAAACAGGGACTACTTCGTAAAATTCAACTGCCCTGAATTCACATCCCTGTGCCCGAAAACGGGCCAGCCCGATTTCGCGACGATCTATATCAGCTATATCCCTGATAAAAAAATGGTAGAAAGCAAGTCTTTAAAGCTGTATCTCTTCAGTTTCCGCAACCACGGAGACTTCCACGAAGACTGCATGAACATCATCATGAACGATCTGATCGAATTGATGGACCCGCGCTATATCGAAGTTTGGGGCAAGTTCACGCCAAGAGGCGGAATTTCCATTGACCCGTACACCAACTACGGCCGTCCGGGGACGAAATATGAGAAAATGGCGGAATACCGCTTGATGAATCATGATTTGTATCCGGAGACGGTGGATAATCGTTGATGTTTCCGTGTGTGAAACGAAGTGAGATCACGCAATATATCAGATAGTGTGACCCGTAAAAAAACGGAATTTTGCAGTGGTGGGCTGAGCGAGGAGATTGTTTACGGCTGTGGCCGAGACGCGTACTGTTACGACGCGTACTGTTACGCGTCTTTTTTTATTTGAAATTTAACCGGATATTATAAGGCGTGCTGGACGGGATGCTAGATGTCAATATGAAGCGCGATTCAATTCGTTAATCGAAGTGTGCAAAAATGAGATCACACCGTCATCTGTCTCATTTACGCCTTCGTACGTCTGTTCGTGGCGAACGTCCGGATACTCCTTGCCCATAACCCTTTGTTTCGTAATCCATCGTCTCAACCTCTGATTATGACCGTCTAATTCAACGCCATTCATGAAACAAAGGAATCCGCAGCACGGCTGCGCACACTATCGACTACCTTACCGTTACGATGGTCGGTATTCAGGCAGGCCAGCAGTTACATTCGCTTGTAAAACGGCTTGGACGTAACCGAAACGCCGTCACCCCGTCAGGTTAATAACTCATTATCTATATTTATGTATAGCAAATTCCTTTTCAGGCAGTCCCAAAATGTCTGTATTTTGAGGAATATAACCAAGTAACCGTAGCATTGCTACAATTTGCCCCTTATGATGAAATTCATGCGTAATAGAATGGATTAGTAATTGGTGCGGCGTTTTTCTTACAGCCCCACTGCCTAATTTCCACGAAGGCTCTTTTTCGATAATATTATCAAATTTATCAGTGAACTGTTCAAATACAGCATCTACATATACATTCGCCTGTTGAAAATAACGTTGAATATCCTCTATCTGCATACCATTGATTTCTTCCTTTGTTAATAGTGGCGAAGATGTTTTTGAAAGCACAAAAGACCCCAGCCAAGCATGATAACAACCCGCCGCATGAACTAAAGTATCTCTTATACTTTGAAAACCAAATCCAAATTCTTTTGTAAAATCATTTCCGTTCAGTTCTTTACACTGGTCTAGCAAAATCTGTCTCGTTTGTTTTATCCACTCATATTCTTGTTTTTCCATCACTATCCCACCCGTAGAAATAATAGATATTAGAATATTCTTCTAATTATACACAAATGGGTATCATCGTTAAATACCTGATTTAATCAAACTTTGAGATAAATGAACCATCTTTATTACAGAGCTGGACTTAACGTTAGATACTGCAAGCCCTTCTGCGCCATCCATGGAAATATATCATCAATAACGATAAAATTAGCGAAGAAGGATGTTATCTTATTGAATGCAAATCATTTTTTGAGAGACTTGAGAAGAAATGCAAAGGCGGCCGTTTCCGATTCTTTTAGAGAAACGACTAGAAGGTACAACATTTTGAACTGCGGATTTAAGGACAGGGGGAGGGAAAATGAGCAAAATCTCTGAAAAGCTTCTAAAATGCTGGTTGGCTATTCCGAGACAGGTGAGGGCTTTTGGATTGGCTCTCTTTACCGTCTGTTTTTTCGGCTTTATGATGATTCTCGGAATAAAAAAGCTGATTCAATTTAACACATTAAATGCAACAGACATGATTTTTTGTTTAATTGTTTCGGTATTTATCTTATGGATATTGAATAGTTCAAATAAAGGGGAAAATAAATAGCTTTATCCGACAGCCGTACCGCCAGGCTTTGGGTAGACATGATATAGACGTACAAACGTGTGCGTCTTTTTTTTAATGTTTGACAAGTTTATAATATGTAAAGATTGAAACACAAAGGGAAAATACAGGGAGGAGAAGAAATGAAAGTCATGCCAACAGGCGATTTGCCGAAATCGGCGGTTGCACAATTTTTCAGTACACATTGGGGGAGCCCTGTCATGGTAAATTCCAACGGTTCATTTCAATGCGATGAATTAGAAGGTTATGCCGCGTTGGATAAAGAAGGGGATATCATAGGTTTAATTACGTTCGTCATAGATGGAAACGAATGCGAGATTATCTCATTGGACAGCATCATTGAAAATAAAGGGATCGGGTCTGCGCTTTTAAAAGAAGCGGAGCGGGCATCAGAGCAAGAACGGTGCGAAATCGTGAAGTTAATCACAACCAATGATAATATAAGGGCGATCGGGTTTTACCAAAAGAGAGGCTATGTTTTTGCGGAATTGCATGTGAACGCAGTTGAAAAAGCCAGGAAAATAAAACCTGAGATTCCTCTGAAAGCCGATAACGGGATTCCAATACGGGATGAATTGCTTTTCGTAAAAAAGCTGAGAGCAGGAAATTAATAAATAGAGACGCCGCCTTGGCGTCTTTATCTCATTGTAAACCCATTACAAAGCTTTCCCCGTTCCCGCATTCTGCAGCACATCCCGCAGTGTCTCCGCGCCCATCAGCCATTTTTATAGCAGGAAAATCAGTGCTTTTTCTGCAACAATATGTGCTGAAAACACTTTTATAACCACCAATATCTTGCGCAAATTCCTTCATTGATTCATTACCTTGGTTATACCTTAAAACACTTTGAGTTTTTTCTTCAGCTGAAAATTTAGGCATAAAAACACCCTGTAAATATCTAAACCGGTGTCTAACATTTACAGGACAGTTCACGAATAGGCGGGCTTTTCTTTTGCTTTCATTCTTCATTTTAATCCATGTCATTAAGACTGCTTATACTTCTTTAAAGAAAAACACATCCATATTCAGTCATCTGAATGTATGGGTGTTTTTTAAAGCAAGTAGATAAATATACCTAATTCTGAAGTCTTCGATTCTTTCCGATTCAGAAGTGTCTGTTAGTTCTAATTGCTCATTTACTTTATCCCTACCTTAAATTAAGGAACAAATGATTCAAAAGGGATGTTTATTGATTTATAATAAAGCGGTTCCTGGTCAATGGGAAAATTTTCTTCGGCCGGGATTGCATAGTAGAGAAGCGCAAGATCTCGTTATTGAGGTTTCAAAGGGCGTTTTACAAAAGATGCTTTTCATGAACGATTTAAATGATAAAAATAAACAAACCTCATTAGAGGAGGACTAACGATGAAATATAAAAAAATCATAACGCTCAGTATTGGTATTCCAATACTTTTGGGAGGATGTATGAATTTGGATACAGGAAATCATGACAAAAACGGGGAAAAAACAGTATCTAATAGCCATGCGCAAGCTGACCAAAATTTAATTCGTGTACAAGATTATACAGGACAAGGCTATGAACTTGACGGCGGACAAGCAACCGCTAAAATCGCCAAAGCGCATCGTGGAGAAATTGAAAAAGCCGTTAAGAAATTTTTCCTGGAAAAGTATAAGACGAAGGTGAAAGTCCATAACGTCGTTGGTGCGCTTAACGCAGCTTCTGTATTTGTAGAATCTGAGGGTGAGCCGCATTTTCATACATATGTGGTTGTTCCGATTGATGTGAAGAATGATAAGGTATTGACGGATAAAGTATGGTCTCAGGAAGGTCAAGTAGAAAGTGCAATTAATAGTGGTATTTATGCAATGGTTTTTGATCAAGAACTAGGAAAACTTGATAATTACCTGGCCAAAACCGTGAAGCAAGAGCCTGTTGTTGGGATGAGGCAAGAAGCCGTTAATAATGTAATGGCATCAGGGTTCCATACAGTTTATTATTATATAACAACTTTTGATGATAGTTTAGATAAGGTTTATTTGAAATATTTAAAAAATCCAAATAAAAATAAAGAGGAATGGAAACGAGAGATCAAGCATTCTAAAATAGATCCGGAATCGTTTTATATCACTATACATTTATATATGAAAAAACCTAATACAGAACCAAACAAATTTATTTTCAATCAAATTGTAAAAGATTTAGAAAATATGAAAGGGCTCGCACCAGGACAATATAGTGTCTTTTTACATGACAATACAATTAACAAAAAAGCGGGTTCGAATTCACAGGAAAATACTCTTGAACGATCCGATCCAAATTATATTATGAAAGATTAGGAGCAATATTTCAAAATGGCTAATGAAGTCAAAAATAATAAAACACTCAGTGAAGATAAAAATTTAGTAGAAATTGCAGGATTTCATTCCTATAAAAATCCGCTTGAAACAGATACATTTAACGTCAATGGCTATAAGTATGTAGTGGTAAATAAAATTTATGAAGATCCAACCGGCCTTGATGTGATAACAGTCAAAAACGTGGAAACAGGAAAATACACAGTCGTCTACCAAGGAACAAACGCGGGCAAAGAAAACGGCATGCAGGACATTCTCACCGATGCCCAGATGGCCGGCCCTTTAACGCCGGAACAAGTAAAAGCAGCCCGCAAATACTACGATCAGATGAAAGCCAAATACGGTGATAAATTAACCTCAGTTTGCGGAAACTCGCTTGGAGGGGGATTGGCGAATGCCGTTGCGGTGGAGCATCCCGATGTGAAAGCTGTGACGATTAATCCGTCGATCCTGCCTGAAGGAGAAGTGGACCGGGATCAAGACTATCCGAATATCACAAACTATTTTAGTAAGTATGATCCGCTGACATTGGCGGAGGAAGGAGTGCTGCTCGGCGACAGGATTCCGGGAAAAGTGATCGAAATTGATAATGGCGTTCCGTTTCTATCAGCCCTCATGTCCAACCATATGGGCTATAGAATGGGAGAAAATACAGAGGAAGACCAATCGGTTGAAATCGGCGAAAAAGGAAAACCGGGCTGCGGCCGAATTTATATTTCTGCTGGCGATCATATTGTAACAAGCATTTGGACGGGTGAACCTCTTTACGGAAACATCGGTTCCAATAAGATCGAGATCAATAAAGAAAATCTCGACCTGCTGGCGGCTGCACTGGAAAACGATGTGCTTAGGCGGCTGGGGTATGTTTCAGAATATCTTCAACACTCCAATGAGATCGTCGAAAACGAAAAAAAGCTGAAATCAAAACGTTTAGCCGATCTTCGCGAAATGTTTACCGACATGTTTGAAAGTGCATTCGGCGATCCGTTGTTTATCGGAATCTCACAAGCTGGCAATATCCTGAAATATTTGATCGACGGTTTAATTGCATTGCTGGATACCGCTGAAGAAAAGTGCCGTTCTTTAAATGTGTTATTGAACTCGCTCCGTCTGAACTGCTTGAATATGTTTTTCAAACAAATATCAGTGTGGAAAGCATCACAGGTGAGATAAGGGGATATTTGAACGGGCTTAAACATGATATTGACATTCTGACAGGCGCGCTGACAAACATGATCCGACAGGAGATTTCCGATGTTTTCGTCAACCCTGCCATGGGATTTGCCGATGCTGTTGCAGACGAAATATACAGTCATTTTGTCATCGTCGGAAAAAATGAAAAGGGTCTGAAAAAACAGGTCAAGACTTTTATACGTCAGGTTCAATCGGCGGGGGAAGGCATTCAAAACGAGTGACCGCGGCGCCGCGCAAGACATTAAAAACCGTAAAGCGCCAACACAGCAAAAAACGTCGGTTCCGGCATCCGTTCAATCTCGATTTGAGGAGTCCGACTATTTAAAAGATCGTCTGAAATTGAAAGACCGTCATGTGAATAGTTCAGTGGCGACAATGGCGGGTTCTATTAACGCAAGCCTTGTTCCTGTCGCAAATATTCTATTTGATACATTGCTGGCGCTGGAATTGGCATTGGAGACTTCGGCGGCTTCCATAAAGGGAACGGGGAATTTATTTTTGGGCTTAGCCGTCCCGGCGAAATTGTTCGGGATGTTTTCTGATTGGGACGAGAAAATAAAAAGTGCGATTGACCATGTGGTGAAGCCGCTTGACGAAATTGCGGAAACAATAGAAGGGGTCCGCAAAGCGGTTGGCAATTTAATTTCATTCCTGCCTTGTTTTGTGTATAAATTCAAACCGTACATCGATAATGCGATTTTTGAACAGATTCACTTCAACAGCGTCAACCTTTACAATACGGCTGCCGTGTCTATTTTGGAAGAAACGGAATTGCTTTTTCAAGATATTGTTTTTCAGCTGTCAAACCAAAAAGCAAAAGCAATTACTGCATTGTGCAATGCATCAAAAGACATTTTGAAAAATATCAAACTTCTCCGTGCCGATGTTAAACGGGGGACGTTGTAGGAAGCAGGGGAAAAATCCGCCGTACCCAGCCAGACGGCGGTTTTTTCCTTCATTAGAAGCTCGTGCGGAAATCTTGCAGATTGCGAGGAAAAACATGATGAATCGGAGATTTGATTAATGAAAGGAGTCTTTAATAATTTTGTAGTTTTTATGGTTGACGACGGTTAAGGAGTCCAATTCTAAGTCTCTGTAGTTGTCCATTATCGTGACATCAACGATGACCGAGTTTTCGTTTACTTTTTCAACGACTCCGGTGAGTCCGTTTTTAAATTCGATGACGTTCCCGACTTTTGCAATTTTCACGTGGCTTCCTCTCCTTTAAAATGTTTTTACCTATTGAAAGTATTTTGCAATATTTTCATGGAGAAGTAAAGCGAAATGGGGGAGAACGGGACAATTGTTGTACGTGTTTTTGCTTAGTGGTATAATTAATTAGTTAAAGATGATATTTAAATAGAAGGAGAGGGACAAGTTGACAGAGGAAAATGCTATGGAGCACATCGAGAACTTGAGATCTGGAAACATCCATGAACTTCGCGTGAAAAAAGAGGATTTTCTTTCTTTTAGAGCCATCTTGACGAAACAGGAAGATTTCAAGCATTTTCGGGGGATTGCCCAGCGCGGGGGAGACGTCATTTTTCAATATATGAAAGAGCCAAGAAGCTAAAAGGCTTTCTCAAGCGATGAGAAAGCCTTTTTATATGGTGAAATGCCAGGCGTTCAGCACAAGTATTGCTGGATGCTTTGTTTTTTTCTGTAAAATCGGTGCACTGTCTATACAATTATGTGCCAGTTGGACGCTTTGATGGAAAGCTTGCCAAAATTTTATTAGTGAAATGAAGGGTTTGTCTTGTTACCGTAATACATATGTTTTTTCGATTTGACTAGGAGGAATGGAATGAAATCGAAAATTGCTGCGATAGCTGCTTTTATCATTTGCATGCTCCCTGCGGCAAGAATCGAACATGCTCAGGCCGTCAAGATATTCTCGAAAAAAGACAGACAGGAAATGGACCGGCTGCTTTCAAGCGTTGACCCGGAACCAAATCCGGCTTTTTCACATATGATCGATGAAAAAACGATCATTGAGCTTGTGCCCCGGCCGCGTCATGAAAAGAAAGGCGAAAAGGAAGAAGAGCCGAAATTGACGGGCAGGGAGAAAGATTTATTGTCAAGGCTTGTGCACGCTGAGGCCAAAGGCGAGCCTTTCGCGGGGAAGGTCGCCGTGGCAGATGTCGTACTGAACCGTGTGGAACACCACGGATTTCCTGACAGCGTAAAAAGCGTGATTTACCAAAAAAACGCTTTTGAGCCTGTTCTGAACGGGAGCATCAACCATAAGGCGGACCGCGAATCGAAGAAAGCTGTCGAAGAAGCGGTCGATCAACATAAAAAAGAAACAAACGCTTTATACTTTTATAATCCGGACACTGCATCAGACAACTGGATTAAAACGAGAAAAATCGTCAAACGCATCGGCAATCATGTGTTTGCGATTTGACCGCAAAAGCCGGGGCTCTAAATGATATGCTCCCCTAAAGGTAGACAGATGAAATAAAAAAATCTGTTTGCCTTGGGGGAGTTTTTTCATGGCTGGAAAATGGTTTTCAAAAGAAGAAAAATTGAATATTCTATCAGAATGTGATCAGGGCAATAATTCGGTGAAGGAGATCGCAGAAAAATATGGCATTCATGCCGAAACGATTCGTGAATGGAGAACATCGCATGATATGGCGGGTGTGGAGAGTTTGGAACGTTCAAAGCGCCATAAGTTCTATCCCGCAGAATTAAAATACAATGCCGTGAAAGACTTCTTATCCGGACGCTACTCTCAAAGAGAAATCTCGAGAAAATATAAGATTTCCAGTAAATCCGTACTCATGAAGTGGGTTGAGCTTTATAATGGTCATAAAACGTTAAAAGACAGCGGGAGAGGAAGGAATCGTTTGATGACCAAACGGAAGAACGTTTCATTGGAAGAACGGATTGAGATTGCGAAGGATTGTCTAGCTCATGGAAAGGACTACGCCAGATCAATGGAGATTCATCAAGTCTCCTACCAACAGGTGTATCAATGGGTGAAAAAGTATCAAGAAGGCGGAGAAGAGGCCTTAAAAGACAACCGAGGGAAACGCAAAACCGAAGAAGAATTGACACCTGAAGAAAAAATTCAACGGGAAAACAAACGGCTGGAACAGGAAAATGAGCGTTTGCGCGCAGAGAATGCGTTCTTAAAAAAGTTGGAAGAGATCAAAAGGAGGCGGTTCTAAGTCAGGTTCGGTACGAAGATCGATATCTCGCCATTTTAGAGCTGAATCGAAAAGAAGGCTTTTCTGTCCAAATGTTATGTGAGATTGCCGAAGTTTCGCGCCAGGGGTATTACAAATGGAGGAGCCGAGTACCTTCAGCGAGAGAAAAACAGAATGAAAAGATTATCGCCGAGATGACGCTTCTTCATGAACAAATTGGCGGTATCTACGGATACCGCAGAATGACCTTAAACATGAAGCGCCGCTTTAAAGAGCGCCTCAATCATAAGCGCATCTATCGGCTGATGAAAATCGCCAAGCTGGAGTGTGTCATTCGGCGGAAGAAAAAACGTTACGGCAAAGCGACGCCTCAACATGTGTCCGAAAATATCCTGAATCGAGAGTTTAAAGCGGACAAACCAAATCAAAAATGGGTGACTGATGTGACAGAGCTAAAATACGGCCATCGGAAAGCGTACCTCAGTGCCATTTTAGATCTTCATGAGGGAATGGTCGTGTCTTATGTGCTGGGGAAATCCAATAATAACGCCCTTGTGTTTAAAACCTTGAACCAAGCGCTTGAGGCAGCCCCAAACGCACGTCCTCTCCTTCACAGCGACAGAGGTTTTCAATACACGTCCCACCAGTTTAGAAGGATGATTGAAAACGCAAATATGACACAGAGTATGTCCCGCGTCGGCCGCTGTATTGATAACGGCCCCATTGAGTCGTTTTGGGGGAAATTAAAATGCGAGAAATACAGACGGAATTCGTACGAGACATTTGAGGCACTTCAAAGCGCAATTGATGAATATATCCACTTTTACAACCACGATCGTCTACAAGAAAAACTAAACGGCCTCAGCCCAGTGGAATACAGGGCTAAAGCCGTCTAGTGTGTTTTAGTTATTTCCACTGTCTACTTGACAGGGTGCAGATCAAAAGCCTTGGCTTTTTTATATTTGATAGCATGAAAAATAAAATAATTTTTGAACTTGTCTCATATGATGGGGTATAACCAGTGAGACAAGGAGAGACCTCATGAACCGTTTTGTGAAAGGAATTATTCTTCTATCGGTAGCTGCTTTTTTTGCAGAATGCCTTGAGTTCGTCATTAACATGATTCTCGCGCGGGAGCTTGGGGAGCATGGCATGGGGCTCTATATGAGTGTTTTACCTTCAATATTTTTGGTTGTGGTGATCGCGAGTCTCGAACTTCCCGTTTCCATATCAAAGTTTATCGCTGAATCCAATCCGAAGCTGCATGAAAGCATGCTGAAGCATGCCTTTCGAATGACGGCGCTTTGCACGGCGTTTTCTACGGCGGCAGCCGCCGTCATCCTTCCCTTTATCCCGATTTTTGATTCTTACCATCCCTTTATCAGAGGCCTTGTGATCGGCATGATTCCAACCGTCGCATTTACCTCGATTGCAAGAGGGTATTTTATGGGCGTCCAGCAAATGGGGAAAATCGCGACGGCAAATGCATTGAAAAAAATCTTTCAGCTGATCGGCTTGTTTTTATTTTTTCAATGGTATTCTTTTGAAATCGATACGTCTGTGTTGATCTCAGTGTTTGTGCTCGTTGCAAGCGAAGTCGTCGTGTTCGTTTATTTGTATTCCCAGTTTATTTTGGTCAGGCGGGCCGCCGCAAAGGGGCAGCATGTCCATTTGCGGAGAAGCGATGTGCTGAAACGGCTGCTCACCGTTTCCATACCGACTACCGGCATGCGCGTTTTCCATGCCGTCACAAATGCGGTCGAACCTTTTTTGGTGAAAGGGACGCTGATTGCCGCGGGCGTTTCTAAAACGGGGGCCGTCGATCAGTTCGGCATGCTTTCGGGAGTTGCGATGTCGATCGGTTTTTTTCCGGCTTTTATCGCCCATTCGCTTATGGTCGTCATGATTCCGAGCATTTCCGAAAGCTATGCGTACAGGCAATACGACAGGGTCATCAAACGGATCAAACAGGCGATTTTCATCACGCTGCTTTACGGTATACCGTCTGTGATGGTGATGTATCATTTTGCAGAACCGCTGACCCATTTGTTTTTTGATTCAGTAAAAGCGGCGTTTTACCTGAAGCTGCTTTGGCCGTATTTTTTATTCCACTTTTTTGTGATGCCGTTTCAAGCATGCCTGATCGGGATGGGCCTTGTCAAAGACGCCTTTTACCACAATGTCTGGGCAAGCGCTATATCGTTTTTGATGATGTATATCCTCGGTTCGATGGAGGAGCTGCAGATGACGGGGGTTATTCTCGCGATGAACACAGGAATGCTTCTTTTGACAGCTCTCCATTATGTCACGATTTGCAAGGAGCTGGGCGTGACCTTGATGTTAACAAATAAAACGGGATCTCCGCGAATCGAGAGCCGCTGATCTTCATAGTTTTTTCGTCTCCCGGGGAAGCTAATAAAAAAAGAAAGGGAGATACGATGAAAAGATATGGCATGATGCGTTATTCACTTATTTTTTTGCTTTCGGCAGGGATGTTCGCTTTTCAGCCTTCTGCGGCCGCCAAACTTGTGTCGCCGGCGGTGATGCACATGAAAACGATAGAAGGAGAGCGGGTCGTCATTCCCGCCGAAGGGCAAAAAACGATCATCCATTTTTGGACGACCTGGTGCCCGCCGTGCCGAGAAGAGCTTCCCCGCTTTCAATCCTATTACGATAAGAAGCATGAAGACGTAAGACTTATTACCGTCAACCTCTTGAATGCGGAGAAAAACGAACAGGCGGTGAATCGTTTTATTAAAGAGAACAACCTGTCATTTCCGATCGTTTTTGACCGCGATGGAGACATAATGAAGGAGTACAACGTCATGACGATCCCTTCGACGTTTTTCATTAACGAAAAAGGGGAGCTGGAGAAATCGGTCGTCGGGCCGATCACCGTTGAACAAATGAAGGAATGGGCGGAGAAAAAAAGCTGAAAATTTCTTTCGGCTTTTTTTATGATTTGATGCAAATGATAATTAATATCAAAAAGAAATTATAATAATTATTAGTTGAAACGTGAAGATACCATGCTATAATAAAAATGAACGTTCCCGTTTTTGCATCGCATAAAGCGGGAATAGCTATCAAATAACTGAAACCTTTACTTTTTATGCTGCCGTAGAAGGCGGCAATTTGTTTTTTATAAGGAAATTGACGATGAATTACATTCTCAATTAGGAGGAACCAACAATGCAATTAGAGATTCGAAATAAGACTGAGCATCGGCATCCGATTTTCAATTTTGACTATGTAAGGCAGCATGGCGAATTGGCTGCGGCTCTTTTATCAGGCATACTGATTGCCGCAGGCTGGCTGTTCTCCGCCCGTGAAACGCTGTCTGCCGCCCTTTTTCTCGCCGCTTTTTGCATTGGGGGCTTTGCCAAAGCAAAAGAGGGGATACTTGAAACGTTATCGGAAAAGACGCTGAACGTTGAGCTTTTGATGATATTTGCGGCGATTGGCTCCGCCCTGATCGGCTATTGGGCGGAAGGCGCAATTTTGATTTTTATTTTCTCCCTCAGCGGAGCCCTTGAGACATATACGCTAAATAAAAGCAAACGCGACTTGACATCCCTGATGAAATTGGAACCGGAAGAAGCCGTCCGATTGGAAGACGGGAGACAGAGAAAGGTTGCGGCAGCGGAGCTTGAGGCGGGAGACGTCATCATGGTCAAACCCGGTGAACGAATCGCAGCTGACGGTGAAATCGAATCAGGACAGACAAGTGTCGATGAGTCTGCGCTCACGGGCGAATCGATTCCTGTTGAAAAAAAGGGCGGAGATGCCGTTTTTGCGGGCACCGTCAATTTAAACGGCTCTTTGACTGTCCGCGTCAAAAAGGCGAACAAGGACTCGCTTTTCAAAAAAATCATCAAGCTGGTCGAATCTGCGCAAAACAGCGTATCTCCGTCGCAAGCGTTTATTGAACGCTTTGAAAATGTATATGTGAAAGGCGTTCTGCTCGCAGTCGGACTGCTGCTTTTTCTGCCGCATTATATGCTCGGCTGGACTTGGAGCGAGACATTCTACAGAGCGATGGTGTTTATGGTCGTCGCCTCGCCTTGTGCGCTTGTTGCGTCGATCATGCCTGCCGCACTGTCGCTGATATCAAACGGGGCAAGAAACGGCCTGCTTGTAAAAGGAAGCGTCTTTCTTGAGAAGCTCGGAAACAGCAAAATCGTCGCATTGGATAAAACGGGAACGATCACGTACGGAGCACCGGCCGTTGAAGATATGCTTCTTGCCGAAGGCACCGCCGAAAATGAATGCCTGACCGCCGCGGCTGCGATCGAACAGCAGTCAAATCACCCCCTTGCAAAAGCGATTGTCGAGTATGCCGATGCAAAAGGAATTCACCCTGATGCAAACGTATCGATTGAAGAGACTTCGGGATTCGGGGTGAAAGCGCAATTCGAAGGAGAAACATGGCTTATCGGCAAAGCCGGCTATGTCGGCGAAGATGAGGTCATCCGCGCCTTTGGAGATTCGGTTAAGCGTCTGTCCGAGGAAGGAAAAACGGTCGTGTACGTAAAAAAAGGCGACCGGCTCGCAGGCTGCTTTGCGCTCAAGGATCAAATCAGGCCAGAGGCGAAAGAGGTCATCGGCGAGCTGAACCGCCTCGGTATTCAGACTGCGATGCTGACAGGCGATCAGCCTGAAACAGCAGCGGCCATCGCGCGGGAAGCGGGACTGAACATCGTCGTATCCGAATGTCTGCCTGACAGCAAAGTAACGGAAGCGGAAAAGCTAAAGGAAACGTACGGAACGATCGTCATGGTCGGAGACGGGATCAATGATGCACCAGCTCTCGCGTCCGCCGACGTGGGAGTCGCCATGGGAGGCGGGACTGATGTAGCGCTCGAAACGGCGGATATCGTGCTTATGAAAAATGATTTGAAGGGATTGACGAAACTGATCCGGCTGTCACAGAAAATGAACACGATCATTAAACAAAACGTCATCTTTTCGCTCAGCATCATCTGCCTGTTGATCTGCAGCAACTTCCTCCAGATCCTCGACCTGCCGCTCGGCGTCATCGGCCACGAAGGGAGCACGCTGCTTGTCATCTTAAACGGACTCAGGCTTTTAAAATCTTAATGTAGCAAAAGGCTGCCGTGTTGAACTGCACCCCAATTGTTAGACACCATCTAACAATCGGAGGTGCAGTTTTTTATGGCTAAATTTACAGCTGAGGAAAAAATACAAGCGGTCAAAAGGTATCTTGCGGGTAGGGAAGGGCATAAAACAATCGCCAGAGAGATCGGTGTTTCGTCAGGTGTGTTTCAGGTATGGATTCGCAAATACCATTACCATGGAGAAAGTGCGTTTCAAAAACTCTATACAACCTATTCTGTAGAAGATAAACTGAAGGTACTTCACTATATGATCGAAAATGGGACGTCGATCCGTGAAACAGCCGCCATCTTCAATATTCAAGCACCTTCTACGGTGGCTCAATGGCAGAAACTGTTCGAAACCGGAGGAATCGATGCCCTAAAACCGATGAAAAAGGGGCGGCCGTCAATGACAAAGAAAAATCAAAAAAGAACGAAGAAACAAACACCGCAAGAAGGATCAGTGGAAGCCATGCAGGCTGAAATTGAACGTCTGCGAATGGAGAATGCCTACTTAAAAAAGTTGAATACCTTAGTTCAAAACAAGGAAAAATTACAAAACAAGAAAAGGCCCAAGTAGTATTTGAACTAAGGACTGAATTTCCGGTAAAAGCCCTGCTTAAACTGGCTGGAATTCCGCGCAGTACGTATTATTACTGGGTCAAAACCTTCGGTCTTCCAGACAAAGATGCCAAATTAAAAACACTGATTCAATCGATTTATCATGAACATAAAGGCCGTTACGGGTACCGCCGGATACGCGACGAGCTTAAAAACCGGGGATATCAAATGAATCATAAAAAAATATATCGCCTCATGAAGGAACTGGGGTTGAAATGTCTCGTACGGATGAAAAAATACCGTTCGTATAAAGGAGAAACCGGCACGGTGGCACCAAACAGGCTAGAGCGGAATTTCAAGGCGGAAAAGCCGAAGATGAAATGGGTAACAGATATCACGGAATTTAAATTATTTGGGGAGAAGCTCTATTTATCGCCAATGCTTGATTTATTTAATGGCGAAATCATTGCTTATACAATTGGATCCAGGCCAACGTATTCATTGGTATCCGAGATGTTGGAAAAATCATTTGAACAGCTGACAGATAAAGAAAATCTGTTGATTCACTCCGATCAGGGCTGGCACTATCAAATGAAACAGTATCGCCACGCCCTAAAGGAACGAAATATTATTCAAAGTATGTCTCGTAAGGGAAACTGTTACGATAACGCGGTCATTGAAAGTTTCTTTGGTATTTTAAAATCAGAGTTTATCCATTTCAACGAATTTCAAAGCATCGAGCATTTTAAACAAGAGCTCGTAACATATATCGATTACTATAATCACAAACGGATCAAGGCAAAATTAAAAGGCATGAGCCCAGTACAATACCGGATTCATGCCAGTCATGTTACTTGAGAAAATAAGCTGTCTAACTTTTGGGGGTCACTTCAAGCCAACCGGCAGCCTTTTCCTTTCCCGGCCTTCATCAGGCACGCTCCTTAAAAAACTGATACAATATATAGATGAAGCAACATGTTTTTAGGAGGGAACCGGACGTGAAAAGAATTGAGCAACTTTCATCCTGGCTGAAGGAACAAGGTATTTCGTCAGCTTTTATCCATTCAAAAGAAAATGTGTTTTATTTGACTCACTTTTATACAGACCCGCATGAACGGCTGATGGGCGTTTTCGTGTTTCAGCATGAGGAGCCGTTTTTTGTTTGTCCGCTGATGGAGAAAAATCAGGCGAAAGAGGCCGGCTGGGCGTATGAAATCATCGGATATGAGGATCATGAAAATCCGTGGGATCTCATTTCAGCCGCGCTCCAAAAACGCGGCTTGCGCCTTGCGAAGGTCGCAGTCGAAAAAGAAGCGATCTCCCTGTCGCGCGCCGAAATGCTGAAGCACGTTACAAATGGGGCGGAACTCGTTTCCGCGGAAGAAAAGCTGAACGAACTTCGCGTCGTTAAGGATGAAAAGGAAATCGGCATTCTCCGCGAAGCGGCAAAGCTTGCCGACTACGGGGTTGAAGCGGGGGCAGCCGCTCTAACAGAGGGCATCGCGGAAATCGATGTCGTCGCCAAAATCGAATATGAGTTGAAGAAAAAGGGAATTCAGGGGATGTCGTTTTCCACGATGGTCTTATTCGGGGAAAAATCTGGCCAGCCGCACGGCAATCCCGGCAGCCGGACATTAAGAGCGGGCGATTTTGTCCTTTTTGATCTGGGCGTCATCATCGACGGGTATTGCTCTGACATTACGAGGACGCTCGTCTTCAAAAACGCGAGCGACCGCCAAAAAGACATTTACGAAACCGTCCTCCAAGCCGAAACCGCTGCCCTTGAAATGAGCAGGCCCGGCGTCAGAATCGGCGATCTCGATTTAAAAGCGCGGGGAATTATCGAAAAAGCCGGTTACGGAGACTATTTTCCGCACCGCCTCGGCCATGGGCTCGGAATCTCACCCCACGAATATCCGTCCATGAGCCATAACAATGATGAGCTGTTAAAAGAAGGAATGGTATATACGATTGAGCCCGGCATCTATGTACCGGAAATCGGCGGGGTCCGAATCGAAGATGATGTGCTCGTTACATCAGACGGCTCAGAAGCGCTTACCCGGTTCCCGAAAGAGCTTACTGTGATTTCCTGAATGTTGGAACCCGCTTGCTGCGGGTTCTTTTTTGTAGATGATAAACCGTGAATTCTCTTCCTCTTTATTTTGACTTCTTTTACACTAAAGAGAGAAATCAATCCTTTGAAATGAAAAAGTCGTCAAAAGAGCGGAACGGCTCGACTTTATGTTTTTCGTTGAGCGGCCTCATCGCTGCTTTTGAAGACAGTACGATGATGATGCATAAGAAGATCAGAATAAAAATACCCATATTTCTTCTCCTTTCTGAAATGAAAACGTGATCAGCACCGATGCTGTTTTCATTTTAGAGTATGAAATGCATTTCAGAGCAAGAATGAAATGAAAGAAGGGAAACGAATGGTGAATATCAGGGAAATAGCCGAAGCTGCAGGTGTTTCAATTACGACCGTTTCAAGGGTTCTTAACGGCCATCCTTACGTGAAGGAAGAAAAGCGGAAAAAGGTTCTTGAAACGATCGAACGGCTCGAATATACGAGAAACGTGCATGCAGTTCATCTGTCGAAAGGCTTTTCAAACATGATCGGCGTTGTGCTGCCGACGGTCAGCATGCCGTATTTCAGCGAACTGATCGAAGGCATCGCCGAGGAAGCGGCCGAGTCCGGGGTCCATTTTGCGCTTTATCAGACGGATTATCAGCTTGAAAAGGAAATGTTTGCGTTAGAACAGCTGAAACAGCGGCAGGTGGACGGCTTGATTTTTTGTTCGAAAGCGATGTCAGATGAAGAGCTTTTGAATTGGCGGGATACGGGTCCGTTCATTCTGTGCCAGGATTCAAAGGATCCCCGTTTTTCAACGGTCAGCATCCCGCATCATGAAGCGTTTCGCCGCGGGCTCGATTTTTTGATCGGAAAAGGCCATCGAAAAATAGCGATCGGCTTGGCGCGCAAACATGGTGTGAACAGCCATTTCCGGCTGGCGGCGTATCAGGAAGCGCTTGAAGCCATCGGTGAACCTTACCGGGATGAGTGGGTTTTTGAACGATCGCTTACGATTACCGACGGGCAAAAGCTGTTTTCCAAATGGAGCGGAATGGACGAAAAACCGACTGCGATTTTTGTGGCTAATGATCAAGTATCAGCAGGGCTTTATCTTGAGGCGAAAAAACACCGTGTCGATATTCCCGGAACCCTTGCCTTATTAAGCTGCGATAACCAGCCGATCAGCGAAGTGCTCGGCATTTCAACGATCGAAATCAAGACGAAGGAAATGGGGAGGCACGCCTTTCGTCTTCTCCAAAACAGAATCAAAGGGGAGGAGCCGGAAAAGCAGGTCGTTTCCTACAGATTGATTGAAAGATCGACAGTATAAGTGAAATATCAGTGATAAAAATTCGACATTTTTCATCAAAAACGGCAAAATAAATTGACGCGCTTTCATGAGTTTTGTACGATATGAGAGATTGAATGACAAAAAGGAGCTGAGGATCGTGAACAGATCCTTCACCGTTGAAAAGGTACTCAACAACAACGTTTTAATCGCCCTTCATGAAGACTATAAGGAAGCCGTTTTGATTGGAAAAGGGATCGGGTTTGGCAAAAAGCGCGGAGATCTTATCGAACACGAGAACTATGAAAAAATGTTTATTCTGGAAAATGATAAAGAACAATCGCAGTATAAGAAGCTCCTCACATATGTCGATGAAAAAATGGTTGATATCGCCAATGACGTCATTTACCATATCGCGCAAAAAATCGGCCAGCCGCTCAATGAGCATATCCATGTCGCGCTGACAGATCATATCGCATTTGCTGTCAAGCGATTGGAACAAGGCTTTGATATGAAAAATCCGTTTTTGCTTGAGACGGAATCCCTTTATCCGAAAGAATACGAAGTCGCCAAAGAAGCTGTTGACATGATTAATGAACAATCGGGCATTCAGCTTCCGGAAGGGGAGATCGGTTTTATTGCCCTTCATATTCACAGCGCTTTGACAAACAGGCCGCTTTCGGAAGTCAATCAGCATTCGCAGCTCATTTCGAAGCTTGTCCAGGTGATTGAAGACGCCTTTCAAATGAAGGTGAACAGGGAAAGCGTCAACTATTTGCGCCTGATACGGCACCTGCGTTTTACGATCGACAGGATTACGCGGGAAGAGCCGACTCAGGAACCGGAAAAATTAATGTTGTTGTTGAAAACGGAATATCCGCTATGTTACAATACTGCTTGGAAGATGATCAAAATCTTGCAGCAATCGCTCAAGAAACCTGTTCATGAGGCAGAAGCCGTTTACTTAACATTACATTTGTACCGTTTGACTAATAAAATTTCATAAACACCTTTATAACGTGTTACTGATTCGATCAGGCATGAGTGAAAAAAGGGAGGAAATGAAGACGCTGTCTTTCGTTTCTTTGTGTACCCGCTTTCACCATGCCTTTTTGTCGTTTAAAAAAGGAAATGTAAACGGTTAAATTGAAAAAGAATGTCTTTTGAATGTGTTTGTCATGTTTTTTTGCTGTAAGGTCAAACTATCCTTAGAGGGGGTATACACCATGTTTAAATCGCTATTCGGCGTTCTGCAAAAAATCGGACGGGCGCTCATGCTTCCTGTTGCGATTTTACCGGCCGCAGGTATCCTGCTTGCCCTCGGTAACGCCATGCAAAATCCGCAAATGACAAAGGTCGCGCCGTTCCTGACCAATGGCACGGTCCAGCTCATTGCAAAGGTTATGGAAAATTCGGGAGACATCGTCTTCTCCAACCTTCCGCTCCTGTTTGCGGTCGGGGTCGCCATCGGGCTTGCAAATGGAGACGGAGTCGCAGGAATTGCCGCCATTATCGGATACCTTGTCATGAATGTAACGATGAGCGCGGTGCTTTTGCAAAACGGTACCATTCCGAGCGATGCAGTTGAAAGAGCGAAATTTTTCACGGAAAACCATCCGGCTTACACGACAATGCTGGGAATTCCGACATTGGCAACCGGGGTATTCGGCGGGATTATCGTCGGTGTTCTGGCTGCCGCCATGTACAACAAATTTTACAAAATCGAACTTCCGCAATATTTGGGATTCTTTGCCGGAAAGCGTTTTGTTCCGATTGTAACATCTGTCTGTGCATTAATTCTCGGTCTGATCATGCTGATTGTCTGGCCGCCGATCCAAGGCGCCCTTAACAGCTTCTCAAACGGGCTCCTTGCTGCAAACGAGGCACTGGCCGCGTTTGTCTTCGGTATCATCGAGCGCGCGTTGATTCCGTTCGGTTTGCATCACATTTTCTATTCTCCGTTCTGGTATGAGTTCTTCAGCTATACCGATAAAGCCGGAGAAATCGTCCGTGGTGACCAGCGGATCTTCATGGCGCAGATTAAAGACGGCGTCCAATTGACCGCAGGAACATTTATGACAGGTAAATATCCGTTCATGATGTTCGGTCTGCCTGCTGCTGCGCTTGCAATTTATCATGAAGCAAAACCGGAAAACAAAAAGCTTGTTGCCGGCATCATGGGTTCAGCCGCGTTGACATCTTTCCTGACGGGGATTACTGAACCGCTTGAATTTTCATTCCTGTTCGTCGCACCGATTCTGTTTGCGATTCACTGCGTGTTCGCAGGACTGTCTTTCATGATAATGGACATCTTGCACGTCAAAATCGGTATGACATTCTCCGGCGGGCTGATCGATTTCTTCCTGTTCGGAATTCTGCCTAACCGTACGGCATGGTGGCTTGTCATTCCTGTCGGTTTGGTGCTTGCCGTTATTTACTACTTCGGGTTCCGATTTGCGATCCGCAAGTTCAATCTGAAAACGCCGGGCCGCGAGGATGCCGCAGCCGAAACCGCTTCTGAAGGCGGCGGGGAAACGACGGGAGATCTGCCTTATGAAATTCTTGCCGCAATGGGAGATAAAGAAAACATCAAGCACCTTGATGCTTGTATCACAAGGCTGCGCGTAACGGTCAACGACCAGAAAAAAGTTGACAAAGAACGCTTGAAAAAGCTTGGTGCATCTGGAGTTCTTGAGGTCGGAAACAACATTCAGGCCATCTTTGGACCTAAGTCTGACAATTTGAAATCGCAAATGCAGGATATCATGTCAGGTCGGACGCCAAGACCTGCAAAAGCCCCGGATGCCGGCGGCGAAGTTGAACAGCAGGTTGAAGAAGTCATGGTAGAGCCTCTTCAAAATGAAGCGGGAGAAGAAGTGTTTGTTTCACCGCTTTCCGGAGAGATTCACCCGATCACGGACGTTCCTGACCAAGTATTCTCAGGCAAAATGATGGGCGACGGATTTGCGATTCTCCCTTCAGAAGGTACGGTCGTTTCTCCTGTGAAAGGGAAAGTGCTTAACGTCTTCCCGACAAAGCATGCGATCGGCCTGCAATCCGACGGCGGCAGAGAAATTCTGATTCACTTTGGAATCGATACCGTCAGCTTGAAAGGGGAAGGCTTCACGGCGTTTGTTTCTGAAGGAGACCGCGTTGAACCGGGACAGAAAATGCTTGAAGTCGACATTGAAAAAGTGAAGGATAAAGTACCGTCTCTCATGACGCCAATCGTTTTCACAAACCTGAAAGAAGGCGAAAGCGTAAGCCTTAATGTGGAAGGCTCTGTCAGCATGACACAAGACGAAATCGTCCGCATCGAAAAATAAGTTCATAAAATGGCCGTACTTGTCAGATGACATGTGCGGCTGTATGATATAATATTGTGAATGTATTAAAGCTAAAAGGAGATTGATTAAAATGGCACAAAAAACGTTTAAAGTAACTGCAGACTCTGGTATCCACGCACGTCCTGCGACTGTTCTCGTACAAACTGCAAGCAAATACGATGCAGATATCAATTTGGAATATAACGGTAAAACCGTAAATCTAAAATCAATTATGGGCGTTATGTCTCTTGGCATTGCGAAAGGTGCCGAAATTACGATTTCTGCTTCAGGTGCTGACGAGAATGATGCACTTGCTGCATTGGAAGATACAATGAAAAGCGAAGGACTTGGCGAGTAATGCTTGAATTAAAAGGAATAGGAGCTTCAGCCGGTATTGCAATTGCAAAAGCATATCGGCTTGAGGAGCCTGATCTAACGGTTGAAAAGAAAAACATCTCTGATTTTGAAGCGGAAGTTAATCGTTTTGACCAAGCAATCGAGGATTCAAAAAAAGAGCTTGAAACGATTAAAAGCCATGCTTTGAAAGAGCTTGGCGAAGATAAAGCAGAAATTTTTTCCGCGCATCTTTTAGTATTGAGCGATCCTGAGCTGTTAAACCCTGTAAAAGATAAAATCAAATCAGATTCCGTGAATGCGGAATTTGCTTTGAAAGAGACGGCTGACATGTTCGTATCCATGTTCGAGTCAATGGATAACGAATATATGAAGGAACGCGCAGCAGACATCCGTGATGTCACGAAGCGCGTCACAGGACATCTTCTCGGCGTCGATATTCCGAATCCGAGCTTGATTTCCGAAGAAGTGGTCATCGTTGCCGGTGACTTGACTCCGTCTGATACAGCGCAGCTGAACCGCCGTTTTGTTAAAGGGTTTACAACGGATATCGGCGGACGTACGTCCCACTCAGCCATCATGGCCCGCTCTTTGGAAATTCCTGCGGTTGTCGGTACGAAAGCGGCGACGAAGGAAATTCAAAACGGCGTGACTGTTATCGTCGACGGCATCAATGGCGATGTGATCGTTGATCCTTCACAAGAGATCATCGCTCAATACGAACAAAAACACCAAAAGTTCCTGGAGCAAAAAGCTGAATGGGCCAAGCTCGTCAACGAGCCGACCGTCACAAAAGACGGCCATCATGTCGAACTTGCCGCCAACATCGGTACGCCTGACGATGTAAAAGGCGTTCTCGAAAATGGAGGCGAAGCCGTCGGACTTTACCGCACAGAGTTCCTTTACATGGGAAGAGACCAGCTTCCAACAGAAGAAGAGCAATTCGATGCCTATAAAACCGTTCTCGAGCGTATGGAAGGCAAATCCGTTGTCGTTCGTACCCTTGATATCGGCGGAGACAAAGAGCTTCCATACTTGGAACTGCCAAAAGAAATGAATCCTTTCTTAGGATACAGAGCCATCCGTCTTTGCCTGGATGAGCAGGAGATTTTCAGAACGCAGCTTCGTGCGCTGCTACGGGCAAGTACATATGGAAACTTGAAAATTATGTTCCCTATGATCGCGACCGTTAATGAATTCAAAGAAGCGAAAGCGATTCTCCTTGAAGAAAAAGAAAAGCTTCAATCAGAAGGCCACAAGGTGTCCGATGACATCGAAGTCGGCATGATGGTTGAAATTCCGTCGACTGCGGTTATAGCCGACCAGTTTGCGAAAGAAGTTGATTTCTTCAGCATCGGAACAAATGACCTGATTCAATACACAATGGCTGCCGACCGGATGAACGAACGCGTTTCATACCTTTATCAGCCGTACAACCCTGCGATTCTCCGCTTAATTACGCTTGTCATTGAAGCGGCTCATAAAGAAGGAAAATGGGTCGGCATGTGCGGCGAAATGGCTGGGGACGAAATTGCGATTCCGATTCTTCTCGGCCTTGGCCTTGACGAATTCTCAATGAGCGCAACATCGATTCTTCCGGCAAGAACGCAAATCAGCAAGCTTTCTAAAAAAGAGGCGGAATCTTTTAAAGAACAAATTCTTTCTATGAGTACAACAGAAGAAGTCGTTCAATTCGTAAAAGATACATTCAAATTGTCTTAATTGACGAAGGAAACCCGGACATTTTGAACTGCACCCTGTCAAGTAGACAGTGGAAATAACTCAAACACACTAGACGGCTTTAGCCCTGTATTCCACCGGGCTGAGGCCGTTTAGTTTTTCTTGTAGACGATCGTGGTTGTAAAAGTGGATATATTCGTCAATATCATGTTGAAGCTCCTCGAACGTCTCGTATGAATTCCGTCTGTATTTCTCGCATTTTAATTTCCCCCAAAACGACTCGATGGGGCCGTTATCAATACAGCGGCCGACGCGGGACATACTCTGTGTCATATTTGCGTTTTCAATCATCCTTCTAAACTGGTGGGACGTGTATTGAAAACCTCTGTCGCTGTGAAGGAGAGGACGTGCGTTTGGGGCTGCCTCAAGCGCTTGGTTCAAGGTTTTAAACACAAGGGCGTTATTATTGGATTTCCCCAGCACATAAGACACGACCATTCCCTCATGAAGATCTAAAATGGCACTGAGGTACGCTTTCCGATGGCCGTATTTTAGCTCTGTCACATCAGTCACCCATTTTTGATTTGGTTTGTCCGCTTTAAACTCTCGATTCAGGATATTTTCGGACACATGTTGAGGCGTCGCTTTGCCGTAACGTTTTTTCTTCCGCCGAATGACACACTCCAGCTTGGCAATTTTCATCAGCCGATAGATGCGCTTATGATTGAGGCGCTCTTTAAAGCGGCGGTTCATGTTTAAGGTCATTCTGCGGTATCCGTAGATACCGCCAATTTGTTCGTGAAGTAGCGCCATTTTGGCGATAATCTTTTCATTCTGTTTTTCTCTCGCTGAAGGTACTCGGCTCCTCCATTTGTAATACCCCTGGCGCGAAACTTCGGCAATCTCACATAACATTTGGACAGAAAAGCCTTCTTTTCGATTCAGCTCTAAAATGGCGAGATATCGATCTTCGTACCGAACCTGACTTAGAACCGCCTCCTTTTGATCTCTTCCAACTTTTTTAAGAACGCATTCTCTGCGCGCAAACGCTCATTTTCCTGTTCCAGCCGTTTGTTTTCCCGTTGAATTTTTTCTTCAGGTGTCAATTCTTCTTCGGTTTTGCGTTTCCCTCGGTTGTCTTTTAAGGCCTCTTCTCCGCCTTCTTGATACTTTTTCACCCATTGATACACCTGTTGGTAGGAGACTTGATGAATCTCCATTGATCTGGCGTAGTCCTTTCCATGAGCTAGACAATCCTTCGCAATCTCAATCCGTTCTTCCAATGAAACGTTCTTCCGTTTGGTCATCAAACGATTCCTTCCTCTCCCGCTGTCTTTTAACGTTTTATGACCATTATAAAGCTCAACCCACTTCATGAGTACGGATTTACTGGAAATCTTATATTTTCTCGAGATTTCTCTTTGAGAGTAGCGTCCGGATAAGAAGTCTTTCACGGCATTGTATTTTAATTCTGCGGGATAGAACTTATGGCGCTTTGAACGTTCCAAACTCTCCACACCCGCCATATCATGCGATGTTCTCCATTCACGAATCGTTTCGGCATGAATGCCATATTTTTCTGCGATCTCCTTCACCGAATTATTGCCCTGATCACATTCTGATAGAATATTCAATTTTTCTTCTTTTGAAAACCATTTTCCAGCCATGAAAAAACTCCCCCAAGGCAAACAGATTTTTTTATTTCATCTGTCTACCTTTAGGGGAGCATATCATTTATGTCTGGGTTTTTTGTTGTTTGTTCTGAATGCAGCCTGCTGCGGACGGGGATAATACGAGTTGACCCGAAAAGAGAAGGGAGTTTTTCTCATGTCAAAACAACATGTCAAAGCCGGGGATCATGTGTATGTCATATACCGGAACCCGCATGCTGCAAACGTAGCGCATATCAAGGAAGCCGAGGTTGTCGAGCATCCCCTTCACGAAGGCGAACTGGCACTGTTTATTTATGATACGTATCATGCGTTCGCCGAGGATGATGCCGTTTTTTCTTCATACGAGGAGGCAGAGCGGCTTTACCGGGATTTGTTTGAGTAAAGTCCGCATATAAACGGGGAATATGGCAAAAAGTATTGGAAATAAGTAAAGGATGTGTGCTTTTTTCCAATGATAAAACCGTTTGTTCCCCAGCTTGTCTATATTGAGCCGCGCGCTTTGGAATATCCGCTCGGAAGGGAGCTGAAAGATAAATTTTCCCGAATGGGACTAGAGATCAGAGAGACGACTTCCCACAACCAGGTACGGAATATACCGGGAGAAGGCCATTTGCAAAAATACCGAAACGCAAAATCGACTTTAGTGATCGGCGTCAGAAAAACGTTAACTTTTGATTCGTCAAAGCCTTCCGCTGAATATGCGATACCGTTTGCGACCGGCTGCATGGGCCATTGCCACTACTGCTATCTGCAGACGACCATGGGAAGCAAGCCGTATATCAGAACATATGTCAATGTTGAGGAAATTCTTGATCAGGCGGATCAATATATGAAAGAGAGGGCTCCGGAGCAGACGAGGTTTGAAGCATCCTGCACGTCTGATATCGTCGGAATCGACCATTTAACCCACACGTTAAAGCGGGCGATCGAGCATTTTGGACAAACCGATCTCGGCAGGCTGCGCTTCGTCACGAAATTCCACCATGTCGACCATCTGCTCGACGCAAAGCACAACGGCAAAACAAGATTCAGATTCAGCGTAAACGCAGACTTCGTGATTAAAAACTTTGAGCCGGGCACATCCCCGCTGGACAAGCGGATTGAAGCGGCCGTTAAAGTCGCGGAAGCCGGCTATCCGCTCGGCTTCATCATCGCGCCTATTTACATTCACGACGGCTGGCAGGATGGCTACAGAATCCTTCTCGAAAAGCTGGATCAGGCGCTGCCGCGCCATGTCAGAAATGACATTACATTTGAAATGATCCAGCATCGATTTACAAAACCGGCCAAACGGGTTATCGAAAAAAACTATCCGAAATCAAAGCTCGAACTTGATGAAGAAAAGCGCCGCTACAAATGGGGCAGATACGGGATCGGAAAATACATTTATCAAAAAGACGAAGAAGCGGAGCTGCGAAGCGCATTGGAATCGTATGTCGACAAGTATTTTCCCGAATCCAAGATCGAGTATTTTACATAGGAGAGCCCTTTTTCCCCTTGATTGTGCTGGTCCGGAACCTTCTTTGCAATCAGGGGGTTCCTTTTATCATCATGTCAAAAAAGGATTTTTCCATTCCATCAATACAGCATTATTCAGCGATTCCTCATCTTCAAGATACTCCGGAATGACGCAAAGAGGCGACCGTCCGCAGTGCAGAAGGAACGACAGAACAGGATCCCGCTTTTTGCCGTCTAAAACGGCCTGCACATATTGTTCAGGGGACATGCTATGAGCCGACTTGTGGTAGCAGGGGATGCGCCCGCCTCCCAAAAGCCGTTCGAGACCTTTAAACACCGTCAATTCATACATCGTCTGCATCAGCCGCTTCCCGATTCCGAGTTTCCGGTACAGAGGGGAAACGGAAATATCAACGACATAAAGAGCATTGCCGTCTTCCTGATGATTCCGGATGTACCCACGATCTGTCGCGTCTTCCCATTTGTGGCGGGGGCGATCCGGATCAAAATTGATGATCAAACCTGTCATTGAGCCGATGATGCGCCCTCCTAACGCTGCGCAAAGCGCACCGTCCCGAAAAACGTCAATATGTGAACGTAGCTGTTTTTCATTCCATAAAAGCTCTTCCGGAAAAGGCGGAGGAAAGCATTCTTTTTGCAGAGAAACCAAAGCCGGAATATCTTTATACGAATAATTGCGGATCTCCACCTGCTGGTACATTGCACCGTAATCGACAAAAAACTGTTTGAGGATCACCCATCACCCCTTTTTCATTTCCCTTCATTATAAATTGATTTTTGTCTTAAACAATAGGAATAAAAGCCGATAAAAAATATGAAAGTGTATGTAAAAAGGAGGGGTCGCGTGTTTAAAAAACTGCACATTAAAATTGCGGGTTTCGTAGCTGTCGTCCTGATCTTGACAGTGATCGTTCTCCAATTTTCAACAACGTTCATCCTAAAATCGATGCTTGAGGAAGAAGCAAAAGATTCTACTTCAAGCCTGCTCAGTTCGCTTAAAGGAAATATCGAGCTCCAGCTGAAAAACTATGAAACGGCGCTTGAGCAAATAAGCGACGGGCAATTGGCCCAAACGTTCCTCAAAGACAGGAACGGCGACATCACGAAGCTACTCAACGATGATTTAAAACAGATAAAAGAGAAAAATGAGTTTGTCAATTTAGTTTATATCGGTACAGATCAAAAGGAAATGTTCACATTCCCTAAGAAAACGTTTGAAAAAAACTATAATCCGGCTGAAAGACCTTGGTATAAAGGAGCTGAACAAACGCCTGACAAAGTCGTCTGGACGGAGCCATACAAAGACGCCGTTTCCGGAGAGCTGACCATCACGGCTGCAAAAGCGATCGTAATCGATCAAAAAGTAAAAGGAGTCGTCAGCTTTGACCTGTCCTTAGATTCAATCAACAAAATTATTGAAAACCAAAAAATGCCTTATGATGGATATGCGTTTTTAATCGACAAACAGGGGATGATGCTGGCGCATCCGTCAAAACAAGGCGAAGATATGTCGCAGGATCAGACATATAAAAACGTCCTTTCCGGACAGGACGGCATCAAGATAGGCAAAGACAGCGTCATCGCATATCAGACCGTCGGCAGCACCGGTTGGAAAATCGGCACGCAATTTGAAAGCGGAAAGCTGCTATGGGTCGCGGGTGAAATGAACAAAATGGTCATCATCATTTCTGCAATCGCTTTAGCGGCCGCCATTATTTTGAGCTATTTCCTGGCGAAATCGATTACAGGGCCGATTAAGCAGCTCATTACCAAGACAAAAGCTGTCGCTGAAGGTGATTTAACCGTTCAGTCTGTTGTTAAATCAAAAGACGAAATCGGCACGCTGACAAATGACTTTAACAAAATGGTCGATCATATGAAAGAGATGATCCTTAAAGTAAGGGCGTCCTCCGGAAAAGTATCTGAATCGACCGACCGGCTGAGTGCGGTATCAGAGGAAACGGTATCGACGAGCGATGAAATCGCCAAGGCGATTGAAGAAGTGGCAGCCGGTGCGACAGAACAGGCTGCCGAGGTCGAAACCGTAAATGAAAAATCCGAACGGCTGTCTGTCAAAATTAAAGAAATCGAAAACCACGCCGACAGCATCCAGAAGCTTTCGAGAACGTCGGAAGATGCAAGCTACGAGGGAATCGATGCGCTCGGCCAGCTGTTGGCAAAATCGAATGAAGCCAATGCCGAAACGAAAAAAGTGGAGCAAATGCTTCAAAAACTCGAAGAAAAAACGAAAAACATCGAAGAAGTCGTCACAGCGATTTCAGCCATCTCGGACCAAACCAACCTGCTCGCCCTTAATGCGAGCATTGAAGCGGCCCGGGCCGGAGAAAGCGGGCGCGGTTTCGCCGTAGTGGCGGAGGAAGTCAGAAAGCTGGCCGAACAATCGGCTGCCTCATCCCAGAACATCAGCGAAACCGTCAAACAGATTCAGCTTGAAACAAAAGAAGCCGTCTCAGCCATGACGGAAGCGAGCAAGATGAATGAACAGCAAAATGACATGATTCACGAGACGGGAGAAGCGCTCAGTAAAATTACCGCAGAAATGCAGGAACTCGTCAAATCGATTGATCACATTTATTCAGAGATCTCGGTGATGAGCGCCGAGCAGCAGCAGATGACGGATTCGATCCAAAGCATTTCAGCCATTTCCCAGCAATCGGCAGCAGCCGCTGAGGAAGTCAATGCTTCCACAAACGAACAGCTTGCGGCGCTAGAAACGATTGCGACATCGACCGAAACGCTCAGTACTGCAAACAAAGAGCTGCTGGACGCGATTAACAAATTTAACGTATAACGAACAAACGCCGCCCCCTCTTTTAAGGAGGGGGTTCTCCTTTATTCCAATTTTCAGGCGACGCATGGTACACTATAAAAAAGAAGGGAGCTGATGTCTGTGGATTTAAAGATCAAAGGAAAAACCGCGCTTGTCGCCGCAAGCAGCAAAGGACTGGGGAAAGCGATCGCCTCCGCGCTTGCTGAAGAAGGCGCCAATATCATGCTGTCTGGAAGACATGAAGCATCCTTAAAAGGTGCCGCACAAGAACTCGACGCGCTCGGCAGCGGCTCTGTATCTTACCAAGTGTGCGACCTTGCAAACGCAGAGGACATTCAAGCGCTTGTTCGAAAGACGGCCGAAACCTACGGGGCGATCGACATGCTTGTCAACAATGTCGGGGGTCCAAAAGGCGGGGGTCTGCTGGAGCTGACGGACGAAGATTGGACATCATCGTTTGAGCTTCATTTGCTCAGCTATATCCGCTTAATCCGGGAGACTCTTCCTTATTTAAAAAAAGGCGGCGGACGGATTATCAATATTGCTTCATCATCAGTCAAACAGCCGATTCCGGGGCTTTTATTGTCAAATACGTTCCGGATGGGCATCGTCGGCCTCACGAAAACACTGGCGGAAGAGCTGGCGGACGATCGGATTTTGATCAACACGCTGGCACCGGGAAGAATTGCGACAGACCGCGTTGCAGAGCTTGATCGGCAAAAAGCCGAAAAAACGGGCCTTTCCCAAGATGAGGTTAAAGAAGACTATGAAAAGCAAATCCCGCTCGGTTTCTATGGACGGCCTGAAGATTTTGCCCAATATGCAAGCTTTCTTTTATCTGGACGCAATACATATATGACTGGGCAAACATTGTTAGTAGACGGCGGTATGGTAAAAGCAATTTAAGGAGGAGACAACATGAAACAAACGATCGGATTCGTCGGTCTGGGGGTCATGGGAAACAGCATGGCGTCTCATATTTTAACAGAAGGGTATCCGGTAGTCGTCTATACGAGAACAAAGCGGAAGGCCGATAACCTTCTTGAAAAAGGAGCAGAGTGGAAATCCTCCGTTAAAGAACTGGCGGAAGCGGCAGATGTGATCATCACAATGGTCGGTTATCCGCAGGATGTCGAGGAAGTGTACTTTGGAAGCGGGGGTATTATTGAAAATGCCAAAAAGGGTTCGTATCTTATTGACATGACAACCTCAAAGCCGTCGCTCGCCAAAAAAATCGAAGCGGCTGCCAGGAAGAAGTCACTCTACGCATTGGATGCCCCGGTATCAGGGGGAGACATCGGCGCGCGGAACGGCACGCTCGCCATTATGGTCGGCGGAGAACGGAAGGCTTTTGAAGATTGCTTGCCGATTTTTTCGATCATGGGCGAAAACATTCAATATCAAGGACCTGCAGGCAGCGGCCAGCATACGAAAATGTGCAATCAGATCGCGATTGCCGCAGGGATGATCGGCGTCGCAGAAGCGATGGCCTACGCCAAAAAATCGGGTCTTGACCCGGAAAATGTACTAAAAAGCATCACCACCGGAGCCGCAGGAAGCTGGTCTCTTTCCAACCTCGCGCCAAGGATGCTGAAAGGCGACTTTGAACCGGGTTTTTATGTCAAGCATTTTATTAAAGATATGGGAATCGCGCTTGAAGAAGCCGAGCTGATGGGAGAAAAAATGCCGGGACTTGAGCTCGCGAAATCCCTTTATGACCGCCTCGCTGAAAAAGGCGAGGAAAACAGCGGCACACAAAGCATCTACAAGCTATGGACAGAGTATCAATAAACGAAAAACCACTTGCAAATCGCAAGTGGTTTCAGACCGTTGACAAAACAGGTCGGATTTTAAAAATCCGACCTGTTTTTGTCCATTTTATTCTATTATTTCGATCAGAAGGCTGGCGATTAGGACCCTTCCAGGTCCAATTCGCCAGCTTTTTCAGATTCATGGCAGCGAAAACAAGCATCGCCTGCATGGACAATTTTTTCTTTCCCCGTAGGGTTGTCCAGCGCAGGCCATGCTTATGTTTTAAATCGGCAAAAACTCGTTCGATCGTCTCTTTACGTTTGGCATAGATTTGTTTATTCTCTTCCGTATGCCGAAGATGATCAGCTTCGTCTAAATGATCCTGCCAGATATGTCTGTGAATCATCTTTCGATGATCTCTACTTTCTGTACATGTATGTAGTAATGGACATGGTTTACATCGTTTTGGATCTGAAGCATACTCTCGATAACCTTGCCGATTGGTTGTGCGATAGGAGAGAATATGGTCTTGCGGGCAGATATAGACATCATAAAATTCATCGTAAACATACTCGTGTTTTCTCATGAATCCTTTTTTGGTTTGCGGACGCGTGTAAGGCATAACAGGGCGAACGTTTTCTTCATGAAGAAATTTTGCGATAACCGGTGTTTTGTATCCGGCATCAACTGCGACCGTATGAGGCTTGGCAACGCGCTCTTTTACTTGTTGAAACAGCGACGCGAACACTTGGCTGTCATGGATATTGGCAGGCTCAACAACCGTTCCCAGCACAAATCCGTTCCGATCACAAGCTGTATGAAATCCATAGGCAAAAAGACGTTCTCGTTCGCCTTTGACAAAATATCCGCTCTCAGGATCAGTTGTACTTTCCTTTACTTCTCGTTCCTCTAAGCATCGCCTGGGCTTTAAGGGCTTTTTTCCGTTCGCTTCGCGATCGGCATTAATTTCTTGATCTAGCTGCTCCTGATAAGCTCTTGTTTCTTTTCTTACGATCTTTTTCACAAACTTTTTCTTATTGGCATTCGCTTTGACATGTGTGCTGTCGATGAAGGCGACCGAAGGATCGACGAGGCCGAGATCCATGGCTTGACGTAAAATCTTATAGAAGATTGTTTCAAATAGGTCTGTGTCATGAAAGCGACGTTCATAGTTTTTACTGAAGGTTGAAAAATGAGGGATTTTTTCAGAGAATCCATATCCAATAAACCAGCGATAGGCTACATCAGTTTCGATTCGCTTAATGGTTTCGCGCATGGAGCGATGACCAAACACGTATTGAATGAGCACCATTTTAATCAGTACAACAGGATCAATACTTGGACGCCCTTTTGAAGAATAAAGAGGGGCAACTTTTTCATAAATAAATGAAAAATCAATGGCTTCTTCCATCTTCCTGACCAAATGGTCTTCAGGTACAAGCTCACTTAAGGCAAAGACTTCAAGCTGTTCACGCTGATCTTTAGAGTGTTTGGTCAACATGGTAAAACCTCCAAAAATTAGATTCCACACACATTTTAACAAAAAAAGCTTGTCGATCAAGCCACTTTTTTTGTGACTTTGTCGACAAGCTGAAACCACTTGCAAATCGCAAGTGGTTTTTTTGATCAGGCTTATTTTCCGATAAACTGCTGAGTCCAGATGTTTCCGTCTTTCACATAGCCGACACCGATATTTGTAAAGTCAGGGTTCAGAATGTTTTTTCTGTGGCCCTCACTGTTCATCCAGGCTTGTACGACTTCTTTTGGCGTTCTTTGGCCTTTTGCGATGTTTTCACCTGCTGTACGGTATGTGATGCCGAATTTCTTCATCATGTCAAAAGGAGATCCGTAAGTCGGGCTGTTGTGATCAAAGTAGTTTTTATCTCTCATATCTTCAGATTTTTTGCGGGCGACGCTGCTTAGTTTCTCATCCAGTTTCAGAGGTTTTAAGCCGCGTTTAGTTCTTTCGGCGTTTGTCAGGTCAACGACTTCTTTTTCATATGCACTTACTGAAGAAGCTGTCGTGTTTTGCTTTGTTTCAGAAGACTGCTCTTTAGAAGCCGCAGGTTTTGAAGCTTCCTGTTTCTGAGCAGGCTTGGACGCTTTTGGAGCCGGAGCAGATGCTTTCGGCTGATTTCCTTGATTCATATAAGAACGAAGCAGAGACTGAATTTTTTCCTGGTCAGCTTTAGACAGCTGGTTCGGATTTTGAATATTCAGCTTGCCGGCCAAATCAGAAATATTTATAGAATGAATGGTTTTCACTTGAACTTGAGGCTGCTCTTTAGCATCCGCATGCTGACCGCTGAACGTGAAGATCGATGCAGCAGCAGCCGCTGATAGAAGAAAAGCTTTTTTCATAAACTATGATCCTCCTAAATGTTGTAGTTTTGTTTTGTACACTAGCATCATAACATGCGTTTTTTGAAATAATTGATCCATTAATTTCCTTTGACGTGCAGTTGTTGTTAACTTTGTTATAAAAAAAGGGAAAATCCTTTTCTGACAATGTGCAACCAATTTGTATTTTTACACGTCTTGTCATAAACGTACCAAATTTTAAATATGTTAGATAAATTTTAATAGAAAAAGTGATTGACAGCCTTTTTCAAAACTACAGATTGTAACAACCATTACAAAAGTGTTACAATAAGACTCAGTTATTTAATGCAAAAGTGGAATATCGTGAGAGGAGAGAGTTGTGGGTGACTGAAACTGGACATGATCCGGCTCAAATAAAAAAAAGCAGGCGTTCACGCATGTGGCGGATTAATCTGTATTTCTTTGCAGTGTTCACTTTGTTCGCCGCACTGATCGTGAAGCTCGGCCTCGTACAAATCGTCAACGGAGAGGAATATGAGCGTCAGGCTTCAAAAACCGAAGCCAAAATCGCGTCTTATCCGGCTCCCCGGGGCAAAATGTACGACAGAAACGGCAGGGTTGTCGTTGACAACCAAAGCGTCCCGGCGATTACGTACACGGTGACATCGAATACAAAAACGAAAGAAAAAATCAGCACGGCCAAAAAGCTTGCAAAGCTGATCGATATCGATACGTCATTTCTGAAAGAGAGAGACTTGAAGGACTACTGGCTTGCCGCACATCCGAAAAAAGCCGAGGCGCTTTTGAGCAAGGATGAGAAAAAACTGGAGTCCAGCAAAACATACGCCCTTCAGGTTGAACGGGTTCCAGCCGAAGAAATCGCAGCCCTTAAGAAAGATAAACAGGAGCTCGAAACGGCGGCGTTTTTCAGAAGATTTTCCGGCGGCTACGCCTATGAACCGCAAATCGTAAAATCGATGAATCCGAAAACCGCGGCAAAGGGGGACGCCCAGCTGCTTGACGAAAAAACGTCAAAACAGCAGCCTGCCCGCGATTTAACGTATGAAGAGGTGTCGCGCGTCTCCGAGCATCTTGAAGAGCTGCCCGGGGTCGACGTCATTATGGACTGGACGCGGAAATATCCTTACGAGAAGACGCTGCACTCGATTTTCGGAGGCGTTACGACACCTGAGCAGGGGCTGCTCAAGGATAGGCAGGATTTTTACCTGACGAGAGGCTACGCGCGGAATGACAGGGTCGGAAAAAGCTATCTCGAGTATCAGTATGAAGAATATTTAAACCCGAAAAAAGCGAAGGTGCAATATACGGAAAACCGTTCAGGCGAGGTCGTCAGCCAGAAAACGGTCGATGAAGGAAGACGCGGCTACGATCTGCAGCTGACGTTCGATATAGAGCTCCAAAAGAAAGTCGAAGAGGCTATCGAAGAGGAGCTTAATAAATTCCGCGGCTCAAACTACATGCTGGACAGAGCGTTCGTCGTCATGATGGATCCGAACAACGGAGACATTCTGTCAATGGCCGGAAAGCGGATCGTCGACGGCAAAATAACCGATTATGCGATCGGCACTTTTACGACACAGTATGAAATGGGGTCGGCGGTCAAAGGCGCGACAGTGCTTGCCGGTTATCAAGACGGTATGCCGCACGGGCAGAGATATTTAGATCATCAGCTGACCTTCGCAGGTAATGTTAAAAAAGGCTCCTACAGAGGAAACACCATCGGCTGGGCTGATGAAGTCAGAGCGCTGGAAAAAAGTTCGAACGTTTATATGTTTTATGTGGCATTGAGGATGGCTGGCATAACGTACACACCGGGCGCCCCCCTTCCGGCAGACCTGGAGGACTTAAAGAAAATGAGGTATTACTACAATCAATTTGGGCTCGGCGTGAAAACAGGCATTGACTTGCCGCAGGAGTCGGCCGGGATGCAGACGAACCCGAAAATAGTCGGGGGTCTCCTTCTTGATGAAGCGATCGGACAGTTTGACACATACACGCCTCTGCAGCTCGCCCAATACGTTTCAGCGATTGCCAACGGCGGATACAGAGTGCAGCCGAGAGTCGTGAAAAGCATCCACCAGCCTGAAAGCGAAAAACTCGGTCCTGTCATTGAAGAGCGTTCTCCCAATGTTCTTAATCGCATCAACAATTCCGAAAGCGACATCGCCATCGTCAAGCGGGGATTTAAAAGAGTAACCCAGACGGGAACTGCCGCCGGCGCATTCGGTTCGCTTGACGTATCAGGCAAAACCGGAACGGCAGAGACGAACTACTACGGTACAAACCGAAACTGGTGGGGTACACCAACTTACAATATCACCTTTGCGGGCTATTACCCATCGGAAAATCCGCAGGTTGCCTTCAGTGTAGTCGTTCCGTCTGTTGACGACAAAACGAAGATGAATAAAAACATCGCTGCCAAAATCGTCAAAGCTTATGTCGATCTGCAAAAAAAATACAGCAAAGATTAGACAAAAAAGAACACGGGTCAATTCCGTGTTCTTTTTTTGTTATCAAAATTTGACGAATGCTAGAAGTTTTGAAGGAGATTTCTCGCATTTTAGCGAATCCTTTTAAACAAAATCGTTTTAATGAATGCTGGTCATGAATAGGGTATAAAGGAGGGATATGATGGAACAAAAAACAAAACGTTTTGAGCAATATAAACCTCATATGAATTTACAGGCAGTCCTTTCAGCAAACGGCCGTTTTATATACATATCCGCAAACTGCGAAGAGCTGTTAAGCTACAAGCAGAGTGAATTGATCGGTACGTATTTGAAGGACTATTTACACGAAGACGATCTTTTTCTGGTAGAAAGTTATTTTTACAATGAACACCATTTGCTGCCGTGCACCTTCAGATTTGTGAAAAAAGATTATACGATGATCTGGATTGAAGCATCGATCGATTTTGTGACGACCCATGTCGGAGAAAAAGAACGGGAAATTGTTCTCAAAATGAAAGTGTTTGAAGACCGTCCCTCTAAGAAGAACAGCTCTTTACATGAGGAAGCCGAGCTTGGGGAAACCGCCGGAGCTCCGGAGAAAGAGGAATTTGAAGCGATGGTGGAAGGCTTGCCCAGTCCTTTGTGCATCAGCGTTCAAGGAAAAATCGTCTATGTCAATGACGCCATGGTCAGCCTGCTCGGGGCAGAGCACAAACGGCAAATTATCGGAAAGTATTCCTACGATTTTATCGAAAAAGAGTACCACGAAATCGTCAAAAACCGAATTAAAAGAATGCAAAAAGGGCTTGATGTCGGCATGATCGAGCAAACGTGGAAAAGGCTCGACGGCACGCAAGTTCACCTTGAAGTGAAAGCGGCTCCGACCGTTTTTCAAAATCAAAAAGCGGAGCTTCTTCTGCTCATTGATATTTCGTCAAGAAAAAAATTTCAAACGATTTTGCAAAAAAGCAGGGAACGCTACCAGCTCCTGATCCAAAACTCGATTGACACGATTGCCGTGATCCACAAAGGAAAATGGGTATTTATGAACGAATCCGGGATCAGGCTGTTTGAAGCGAAAACGTATGAAGATTTAATCGGCAGGGATATATATGAACAGCTTCATCCTTGTGATCATGAAAACGTGAAAACCAGGCTCAACCGGATCACGGACCGCAAATCTGAATCGGAAATCATCAAACAGACCTGGTATACGTTTGAAAAACGACTCATTTACACCGAAATGGTCTGCATTCCGACGACGTTTTTCGGCGAAACGGCCGTTCAGATCATTTTAAGGGACATTTCTGAACGAAAACAGACCGAAGAGCTGATGCTGCGCTCGGAAAAATTGTCGATTGCCGGTCAGCTTGCAGCCGGAATCGCCCACGAGATCCGCAATCCGCTTACCGCCATTAAAGGATTTTTACAGCTGATGAAGCCGACGATGGAAGAAAACGAGCACTATTTTGATATTATATTTTCCGAATTGAGCAGAATCGAACTGATATTAAGCGAGCTTCTCATGCTGGCCAAGCCGCAGCAAAACGCCCTGAAAGAAAAGCTTGACCTCGTCAGGCTGATCCGCGAAGTGACTGCTCTTCTGGAAACGCAGGCAAACTTAAACGGCATTTTGATCAATACGAATCTCTCGGTTGAAAAAGTGTTTATAAAAGGCGATCAAAATCAGCTGAAGCAAGTCTTTATCAACTTGATTAAAAACGCTGTCGAATCGATGCCAGACGGCGGAACCGTCCATTTGGGCGTCAACGAAACCGATGAGTCCGTTACCGTAACGGTTCAAGATGAAGGCGAAGGGATACCAGAGCATGTCCTCAAACGAATCGGAGAGCCGTTTCTGACGACAAAAGAAAAAGGAACCGGCCTCGGACTTATGGTAACCTTTAATATTATCGAAAACCATAACGGAACGATCGAAGTCAAAAGCAAGGTTGAAAAAGGCACGACTTTCGTCATTTCTTTTCCAAAATAAAAAAACAACGGCGTAAAAGCCGTTGTTTATGTAGTCTGAAGCGATTGGCGCTTCTTGAAAATAAATGTCTCCAGACGGTCCAACCCCTCCCGCAGCGTATCCGGTGCATATGCGTAAGAGATCCTCACATAGCCTTCCCCATATTCAGAGAATGAGCTGCCCGGCACAATCGCAAGCCCCTCTTCCTCAAGAAGCGACGTACAGAAGTCAAAGGAAGACATTCCAAACGATTTGATCGACGGGAAAATGTAAAATGCGCCAGACGGCTTCACGACATCGAGCCCCATCGTCACCAGCCTGTCGTACACGTAATCAAGCCGTTTTTTATATTGTTCCCTCATGATCAGCGAATCGTCGAATCCGTTTGTGACGGCTTCCAAAGCCGCTTTTTGCGAAATCGAAGAAGCGCATGACACATTATACTGGTGAACTTTTAAAATATGTTTGGCGATTTCTTTAGGCGCGAACAGAAATCCGATTCTCCAGCCGGTCATGCTGTGGGATTTGGAAAGTCCGCCGATGACGATCGTCTGATCCCGGAGCATGGACGCAATCGAATGGTGCGGCCTGTCAAATGTAAGCTCGCTGTAAATTTCGTCTGAAAGGACAAATACATTCCGCCCTTTCAGGAGTGATGCGATTTCCTTCAGCTCCTCCTCGGAAAGCGTCATTCCCGTCGGGTTTGACGGATAAGGGAGAACGACGCATTTTGTTTTCGGGGTCAGCGCTTCCTCGATGAGCTTCGCTGTCAGCTTAAACCCGTAAGACGTCGTATCGACGATCACAGGGACGGCGCCGCACAGCCTGATAATCGGCTCATATCCGGGATAAACCGGTCCCGGCAAGATCACTTCGTCACCCGGAGACAGCATCGTGCGAAACGCAGCGTCAATGGCCTGGCTGGCCCCCGTTGTGACGATGATTTCGGTTTCGGCTTCATAGTTAACATCAGACTTTTTTTTCATATACAATTGGACAGCTTGTCTCAGCTCCGGATAGCCCGCATTGTGCGTGTAAGATGTATGGTTTTCATCTATCGCTTTTTTTGCGGCCTGTTTGACATGGTGGGGCGTGAAAAAGTCGGGCTGGCCGATTGTTAAAGAAATGACGTTTTCATGCCGGGATACAAGGTTTGAGAATTTGCGGATTCCCGAAATTTCAATGTCTTTTACATTTGGATTAAGCAAATGTTCCATTTTTCATCACCTTAAAAAATGTTGTGGTTGATCTTATTTTACCATCATCAGTTAAATTGTCATCTTTTAATCAATCAATTTTATGTAGACGAAAGCGAATATATGCAGGCCGGCATCGCATTAAAGAAAAATAAGACAATCAGGGAGATTGTCTTACAGATCAATAACCATAGTCTGGATCAAGATCTTCTTTCCAGGAAATATAGATTTCATCTTCGCGTTCTGCAGCATCCTTTTTCATTTCCGAATACATGGCTTTGCTTGCGTCCTCTAAAACGGTTAGTTCGTGATCTTTGATTACCACAATTGTTCCCATCATTAACACCTTTCCTGTAAAAATCCTTGACCATTGTAACACGTTGCGCCTGAAAGTCAATGATGAAATACATTAATTTCAGCTTAAAAAACCGCTCGATATATTGATCAAAATCGGCAAATGTTAGTAGTATATAGAAGTCAGATGTTAGGAGGAAATGTATTGGAATTAAGTAAACATGAAGCCGCTCCTTCTGCTGGGGGCGAATATGCCGGGATCGGTTCTCGCTTTTTGGCTTCTCTCATTGACGGAATCATTCTTGGTGTCCCAATGTATCTGATTTCTACTGTTTTTGCATCGCTGATGCTGATGGGAGATGCCGATTTTATGACCATGTTGGAAAAAGATAATAATTATGTAACAGAACCTGAAATTTTCGCCGTTTTCTTCTCGCTTCTTAAAATAACGGCGATCATCGGGGCTTTTGCGTTGCTCGTTTATTTTCTTTATTACACGCTGATGGAATCTTCGAAATGGCAGGCTACGCTCGGCAAGAAAATTATGGGGATTCACGTAGCCGACGCAGAAGGGGGGAGAATCTCGTTTGGCCAAGCTGCCGGACGTTTTCTGGCAAGAAGCTTCTTATCCCCGATTTTGATGATCGGTTATATTTTAGCGTTTTTCACGGAGAGGAAACAAGCGCTTCACGATTTGCTGGCCGGAACAATCGTCTTAAAAAAATAACGGATAAAAGACAGCACGCTTTCGGACTGAATGCGTGCTGTTATGCCGTAAAGATTAAAAATAGGGGGAATCTATATTATGATTCAGCCGGAACAAGAACAAGCAGTCAAACGGACGCCAGGTAAAGGGTTAAAGCTGTTTTTTACGCTTCCGATTATTTCCTGGGCTTTATACGACTTTGCGAACACGATTTTTTCATCAAATATCGTCACGATCTTTTTCCCTTTTTGGCTGCAGGAGGCGGTCGGCGAAAACGCGAGCATGAATCAGGTCGCCAGCACGTTTATTTCATACTCAAACGCCGCCGCAAGCTTTTTGCTTGTCATTTTTACGCCGCTGTTCGGGGTGCTCATCGACCGCACGGGCAGGAAGAAGCGGTATATTGCGCTGTTCACGGCGATTTCTGTCGCCTGCACCGTCTTCATGGGGGTGTTTGCAGGCAGTTCTTTCGGGCAAACGTTTTACGGTTTGCCGTTATCTTTGATGCTCGTTGTCGTCATGTTTGTAACGGCAAAGTTCTTTTATCATTCCAGCCTGGTGTTCTATGACACGATTTTGGCTGATTTGGGAACTAAGGAAGAAATCCCGCTTATCTCCGGGTTTGGAACTGCCGTAGGCTATATTGGCACATTGGCCGGTTTAACGGTCTATCTCATGGTCGGCAACCACGATTTTTATCGAGCGTTTATTCCGTCCGCTTTGTTGTTTTTGATCTTTTCTTTTCCGTATCTTTTATTTACAAAGGAGCGCAGAAGGCCGGAACCGATGGAGAAAAAGCCGTTTTTCAGCGGCTACAGGGAAATCGTGCAGACGTTTAAGGACATTCGATTGTACCGTCCGGTTTTTCTGTTTATGATCGCTTACTTTTTTCTCAATGACACCCTTTCTACGGTGGTCGCGATGATGGGGGTATACTCAAAGTCGGTCATCGGTTTTTCGACAGGGCAGTTTATCCTGCTCTATCTCGTATCAACCGTGGCAAGCATTGTCGGTTCATTCCTGTGGGGCTATGTGACGAAGTGGATGGGGGCGAAAAGAGCGGTCAGCCTCATCACCGTCATTTTGATCATCTCTTTAAGCATCGGTGTGTTTACGGCATCTCAAGCACTGTTTTGGGTCGCGGGCAGCCTGTTTGGCATCGCGCTCGGAGGGACTTGGGTCGCTTCGAGAACATTGATTATTGAACTGACGCCGGAGCACAAACGGGGCGAGTTTTTCGGGCTGTTTGCTTTCTCGGGGAAAATTTCCTCCATTTTTGGACCGCTTCTGTACGGTTCGATTACCCTGCTGTTTAAAGACCTTGGAAACATTGCGAGCAGAATGGCTTTCGGCTCCTTGATTTTGCTTGCTTTAACCGGTCTTGTCATCCATCAAACCGTAAAACCAAAAGCATGACACAGAGCATCAACTTTTAACAAAAGACGCCGATATAAAAGGTACAACACCAAGTAGGATAGAGAGGGATATCAGTGTCTTTAAACAAACAGGAAATTTTATTAAGCTCCGGAACGAATGAATTAGAAATTGTGAAGTTTGAAGTGGGTCACAATATTTTCGGCATAAATGTAATGAAAGTCAGAGAAATCATCCAGCCTGTCGAGATCACGAAAGTGCCGCATTCCCACAGGCATGTAGAGGGGATGATCACCCTGCGCGGCGAAATCCTCCCTGTCATTGATTTATTCTCATTTTTCAATGTTGAGCACGGTGAAGAAGAAAAGCAGGAAAAGTATATTGTCACCGAATTCAACAAGCGGAAAATCGTGTTTCACACAGGCGCCGTTTCGCAAATCCACCGTGTGTCATGGGAAGAGATCGAAAAGCCGACAGCCTTGAATCAAGGGTTGGAAAGGCATATGACAGGGATTATCAAGCTTGACGGAACGATGATCTTCCTCCCTGATTATGAGAAAATCATTTTTGATCTTGAGTCTGAATCCGGCCTTGATCCTTATCATGTGAAGGATGAGAAATTTGACCAAAGAAGAACAGACAAAAAGCTGATCATTGTCGAGGATTCTCCGCTACTGCTGCGCCTTTTAGTTGAAAAGCTGAACGAAGCGGGCTACAACAACATCGTTTCGTTTGAAAACGGCAAAGATGCCTATGAGCATGCCTTAGAGCTGATCGAGGACGGCACGCCGCTTCAGGAAAAAGTCGATTTAATGATCACCGATATCGAAATGCCGCAGATGGACGGCCACCGTTTAACAAAGCTTTTGAAAGACAACCCGTTAAGCGCCGGAATGCCGATATTGATTTTCTCTTCGCTTATTACGGATGACCTGCGCCATAAAGGTGAGCAGGTCGGTGCAGATGAGCAGATCAGCAAGCCGGAGCTGAACGAACTGATCGAAAAGCTCGACAAATATATTTTTCAAAATCAATAATTGAAAAAAGCCTCCTTTGGAGGCTCAGGCTGTCGAGAAAATCGACAGCCTTTTTCATTTTTCCCTTAAATTATCCATTTCACCATTTTATAATAAAGAAAAGCCTTCTAAAAGGACGGTGTCTGTTCATGTTCTACACAAGGAATTCTTCCCAGAACGAAGCTGAATTTGTATTGCTTGATCAGCTTGTTGAAGAGGATCACCTGCTTCGTAAAATTGACAAGTACATCGATTTCTCTTTTATCATTGAAAAGGTTAAACCTTACTACAGCGAAAATAAAGGCCGCCCCTCACTTGATCCGTTGATTTTATTCAAAATGATGTTTATCGGATACCTTTACGGTATCCGTTCAGAAAGACAGCTCGAAAAAGAAATTTACTATAATATGGCTTACCGATGGTTTTTAGGGTTAAACATCAACGATCCAGTTCCTCACCATTCAACCATCAGTTGGAATAGACGTACACGCTTTAAAGATACGACCATTTTTCAAGACATTTTCGATGAGATCGTTCTTCAGGCCATTAATCATGATATGGTAGGAGGCCGTGTCCTTTTCACAGATTCAACTCACCTCAAAGCCAATGCCAATAAGCATAAATATACGCGAAAAACGATTGAGCAGGATACACAAAACTATATAAAGGACTTGGATAAAGCCGTCCAAGAAGATCGGGAAGCACGCGGAAAAAAGCCTTTAAAAGCCAAAGAGGAGGTGAAAACTAAAAAGGAAATTCGTCATAGTACAACTGATCCCGAAAGCGGCTATCTTTACCGTGAAAACAAACCTGAAGGTTTTTTCTATTTAGATCACCGAACAACGGATATGAAATTCAATATCATCACCGATGCCTATGTAACGCCCGGTAATGTCCATGATTCTGCGCCTTATCTCGATCGATTAGACCACCAAATCGCACGATTTGGTTTTCAAGTTGAAGCCGTCGCTCTTGATTCTGGCTATCTGACAACTCCAATCTGTAAAGGACTGTCCGACCGTCGAATTTTTGGCGTTATTGCTCATAGACGCTTTCATCCTACAAAAGGTTTGTTTCCGAAGTGGAAGTTTCATTATGACCGTGAAAAAAATCAGTACATTTGTCCGAACGGACAAACACTCTTATACTCAACAACAGATCGAAAAGGCAACAGATTTTATAAGTCCAACCCTGAAAAGTGTGTCTCATGCCCTCTGCTTGAAAACTGTACAAGATCGAAAAACCACCAGAAGGTCGTCTCAAGACACATATGGGAGGACCATAAAGAAAAGGTCAGGCAAAATCGTTTGTCCGACTCCGGAAAAATCCTCTACAAAAAAAGAAAAGAAAAAATAGAGCGGAGCTTTGCAGATTCAAAACAGCTGCATGGGCTTCGCTACTGCCGGTTGAGGGGAAAACAAAATGTGAGCGAACAAGTTCTCCTCACCGCCGCTTGCCAGAATATGAAGAAGATTGCCACACACTTAGCCAAGCTTGGCTAAGTGTGTGGGAGGGCTTTTTCCTTTTATAAAGATTAAAAAATGAACAAGAAATTTTATGAAATAAAAAAGCTTGTAGGAAAAAACATGTTTTTCTCTACAAGCTGAGCCTCCTTTGGAGGCTTTTTTTATGATCAAAAATAGCTTTCGCCAAGCTTCTTGAATACAGGCTTTGCCGAAGGGCGCTTCCTGTTCGTGACAAGCGGCTTTTCCTTCAATCCCGTGTATTTCTGCAGAAGCTGCTTTGCGATGTTCAATGACATATGAGCTTTAGGGTTCCGATAAGAATGATTTAGTGTACCTAAGTGCGGAAGGTTATCGAAGTCTTCTTTAGTTGGAGGCATGTGAAAAAAGTAGTCTCCGAGAGAAATAAGCACATCTGACTGCTGCTGGCTGAACTTTGGGTTTTTTGAAAAGTGAAGTCCTACCTTTTTTCCTTTTCCTTCATTGATGAGCTTTTGCAGAGCTTTCTTTTTCAGGAGATACAGGTATTTTGGATCGGTCGCGGTTTTTGCGTGGCGATTGACCGTGTAAATCGCTTTTGAAAGGTTTTCAACTGTTGGTTTTAATACTTTAGTATGATTATGGTCGTCCATCTTTTCTCTCCTATCCATTCTTTCCTCATCACCTCCTAAAGATGTAAGGCTTATGTCTAAATTATACGAAATACAAGAGAAAATGCAAATATTCCATTAAAAAACGCGCGTTTTTTTAACGAAACGCGCGTTTTTCTCTTTATAAAACTGATTTTATTTTCGCTTTTGCATTTTTTTGTCTTTTCAATGCGGCTTGCACATCGATCTCTGCCGTCTGGGCGCTGAATCTGGGCAGCGCGATAAAATAGTACAATGCGGCTATTATAATAACGCCCGCCAATCCGTAATATATATAATCAACCTTGCCGATAATGCCGGGGAATAAGAGGGCGATCAATCCGAGCGCCGAAGATTGGGCGATCATCATAAGCGGATCCGTCCAACCGCTGACCCTTCCCATCAGCCGCGGATGAACGATTTTCGGTATCCATCCGCCAAGTGCGGTATTGACGGGCCCGATGCATGTCCCGGCGATAAAAGCGGCCGCATAGTAAATCGGCAATTGATCGGTAAACCCGAGGAGGATGACAAACGCTCCCGCAATAAAGATCGGAATCGACATCAAGTATTCGGGCTTCACTTTTTTTGAAAGCAGAGCGCCGCCGACGGCCCCCGCCAAAAGTCCGATACCGAGAACGACCGTAAAGAGGGACGTGTGCCACTCATAGCTGTCAGGGGACAGCTCGTATTTCATTTTAAACATCGGCAGAACGGATAAACTGCCGCTTACAAGCCCGAAAATAAAATATCCGAACACAAGCGAGGCAAGCAGTTTGTTTTTTAAAATATAAACGAAGCCTTCTTTAAAGTCGTGCATTGAATCTTTAATGGTAATTTGTTTCCAGCCTTTTTGTCCGTTCGGCTGACGCGCTTCAAGCGGAATGTTGCAGGAACGGATCAAAAACCCCGAAACAATAAAGCTTATAAAGTCGAGGGCGATCGCTCCGTGCAGGCCGATCGTTTTATACATAAAGGCTCCGAGGCCTACGCCGAACAGCATAAATAAACTGAAAAGCATTTGGTTAAGCCCTGCTGCCTGGGCATATTGGTCCTTTCGCAGGATGGCCTGAACCAGACTCGCTTCTGCCGGATAGAAAAATTTTGTCACGGCGCTTCTGATAAACAGAACGCAAAATACAAGCGGAATGGATTGTAAATACAATACAAAAAAGAGAACGACAGTCAAACCCGCTCTGATCCAATCACAGTTTTCAGCTACTTTCTTGCGGTCAAAACGGTCAGCAACCACACCGACGATAAAGAAAACGAACACTGTCGGAAGAGAATACATCAGCTCGGCGATCGTCGTGTATGCCGGCTGGCTGCTGAACCTGTCGAGCAAGAAGAAAGCGAAAGCCATATTTCCAACTGTCGTTCCCATTTGAGAAGCGAAAGCTGCGAAAAAAAGACGGACGAAATTACGATTTTTAAAAATATCCATATATACGCTCCTTACCCTAAAGGTCCCATTATATCTTAATATAGAACGAATGATTGTTCAAATTTAAGGCGTGATCGTAACTCGGGTACCGTTAGGCACGATGGAAGCCAGTTCCAGAACGTCCCGGTTGTGCATTCGGATGCATCCCTTTGAAACAGCTTTTCCAATTGAAGCGGGGTTATTCGTGCCATGGATGCCGTAGTGCCTTTTCGACAAGCCGAGCCAGTAAGCGCCGTACGGCCCGCCTGGGTTCGCTTGACGGTTCACAATGACGTATTCGCCTTTCGGCGTTTGCGTCAAAATTTTCCCTACGCCAATCGGAAATGTTTTTATCAGTCTGCCCCGGTTATACAATTTCAGTGTTCTGGCGCTGATAGATACGGTAATCCGGTAAGGAATGGGGGCCGGGTCCCTGATGAAGGCCTGAAGCGGAACAGGCGGCATGATGAAAGCCCCGGCCGCTTGAAGCGTTTCTCCCGGAGGTACTTGGTACATCAACAACTTTTTAGAACATCTCCTTTTCCAAAACGAAAAAAAGGAGCCTTTTCCTTATACTTATTATAGACGGAAAGAGGCTTGGGAAGTTTCGTTTTTTACTAAGATTGAAGGAGCGGGAATTTTTTCTATTTGTTTTAATGTATGCAGATGTACCCGTTTTTGAGCCAAAACGATTTATTCCGCCTCCAATTTGAAAACGGTGACCTCAGGTTTTGACAGAAATCGGAGAGGCAGCCTCGTCGTCCCGATTCCGCGGTTGACATAGACCGTCATCCCTCCTACATCGTACAATCCTTCCGTATAAATTTCCCCGTAAGGAGGCGTGATGAGAGGACCGAACAAAGGAAGCTGCACCTGCCCGCCATGGGTGTGTCCCGATATTTGCAGATTGACGGGATAATCCTTTGCCGCCAAGGCAGCATCAGGTTCGTGAACGAGCAAAATCGAAAAGGCGTCTTTGCTCAGCCTGGAAAGGACGCCTTCATAGTTCGGCCTGCCGAGCATTAAATCGTCGAGTGAAGCCAGCTCGATCACGCTGCCGTCGATTAACTCCAGATTGACGAGATCGTTTCGCAGCACGCGAAAGCCGGCGGATGCCATGAGAGACTGGTAGACCTTTGTCCCGTAGCCCCCGTGATCGTGATTTCCGTAAACGGCAAACTTCCCGTAAGGGGCGCTGAGCTTCGCCAATGCTTGAACAACGTCTTCATGATCACGGTATTGGTGCGGTTTATCGATTAAATCCCCGCTAAAGACGATCAAGTCCGGCTGAAGCTCGTTTACTTTGCGGATGACATCCAAAAGCTCGCGAACCGTAAAGTACTCGCTTAAATGGGTGTCGCTGAATTGGACGATCCGGAACTGGTCAAACCCTTTCGGAATCAACGGATGCTTAATGGGAATGAGCGTCGTTTCAAGCATGCGGGGTTCAAGATAGCGCGCGTAACCAAGGCCGCCGGCAGAAGCGAATATACCGGCTGCGGAAAGGCTAAAGAGCCCTTTTAAAAATCGTCTCCTTGATGGATTTTTCATCACTAAAACCAACCTTTAATAGAATCAATACATTATATCATCAGAGAAAGGAAATCAGGACAATCTATTCATTTTGTTAATTTTTTTTAAAGGATGTGGTAAACTGTGATGTGAATGACCATTCATTCATAATGAGGGGGATGAACATGGATAAAAAAGTTGTGATCGTGACCGGGGGATCGAGCGGAATGGGAAAAGCGATTGCCCAAAAGCAGGCCGAGGAAGGCTGGAATGTAATGATTACGGGAAGAACGGAAGACGCACTGAAGGCCGCCAAAGATGAAATCGAAACATTCCCGGGACAGGTTGAAATATGCCGGATGGATGTCAGGTCGATCGAAGATGTGGAGCGTATGATAAAAGAAACGGCCTCCCGCTTTGGCACGATAGACGCTCTTGTCAACAATGCCGCCGGCAATTTTATCTGCCCTGCGGAAAAACTGTCTGTTAACGGCTGGAAAGCTGTCATCGATATCGTCTTAAACGGGACATTTTACTGCAGCCAGGCGGCAGGCCGCTATTGGATCAAACATAATAAGGAAGGGCTGATTGTAAATATGGCAGCGACGTACGCATGGGGCGCGGGGGCCGGAGTCGTCCATTCCGCGGCTGCAAAAGCCGGCGTGCTATCGCTGACGAGAACGCTCGCCGTCGAGTGGGGGAGAACGTACGGGATCAGGGTCAATGCGATTGCGCCCGGACCGATCGAAAGGACGGGCGGAGCGGAAAAGCTCTTTGAATCAGAGGAGGCTGCGCTTGCCACGATTAAAAGCGTACCTTTAGGGCGGCTCGGAACTCCTGAAGAAATCGCGGGTCTTGCCTCGTTTCTGCTTTCGGAAAAAGCGGAATATATAAACGGGGAGTGCGTGACGATGGACGGGGGCCAGTGGCTGAATCCCCGTCCGTTTTAAGATTGTAAATTCAAACGTGCGGGCCGTTATGGTATAATCAGACAAAGATTTAGAAGCAGGTGATGTGCCGTGTTGGATCCACTCGATATATTAACGAACATTGAAGATGTCATTCCATTCTATCAGCCTATTTTCAGCGCCGAAGAACAGAAAGTGATCGGCTATGAAGTGCTGGGGCGCATTCAGCTCGAATCTGAAGTTCAAAGCCTCGGTCCGTTTTTCTCAGACCCGTCGATTCCCGAAGAATATAAGACAGAGGTCGACCTTAAAGTGATTCGTCAGGCGCTTGACCATTTTTTAGAAAGCGACCGGGATCTCCTGATTTTTATCAATCAGGATGCAAATGTGCTGATGATGGATCACGGAGAGGGCTTTCTGGAGCTCTTGATGGAATATAGCGAAAAGGGGATCGAACTGAACCGTTTCGTCATTGAAATCACGGAACAGCATTTTGAAGGGGATATCGAGCAGCTGCACCATTTGCTGACGTATTACCGTACATACGGCATTAAAGTGGCTGTCGATAATATCGGCAAAGGCAGCAGCAATCTCGACAGAATCGCGCTGCTTTCTCCTGATTTGCTGAAAATCGACCTTCAGCCTCTCAAACTGTCCTCCCCTTCGCCTTCCTATGAGTACGTGCTCTACAGCATATCCCTGCTCGCCCGAAAAATCGGCGCAGCGCTGCTGTACGAAGACATTGAAGCGAAATTTCAGCTTCAATACGCCTGGAGAAACGGCGGCAGATATTTTCAAGGGCGGTATCTGCAAAAGCCCCGGGGACAATTTGTCGAACGGGATTTGCTGAAGGAGCGGTTAAAGGCGGAGTTTCACCAGTTTATCACGCATGAGAAAAAGAAGCTCGAAATCTTATATGATCATTCTGAACAGTTTGATAAACGGGTTCATCAGCTTGTTGCATCGCTTAAAAAGGCAAGCCAAACAGATGACGCCTTTCTCTTGAACCTGGGGAAAGAGCTCTCCGACTGCAGTTTCAGAATCTATATGTGCAATGAAGACGGCTTCCAGGTGACCAAGAACGTGTTTAAGCATGACGGAGCATGGACGTTTCAGCCTGAGTACATCGGCAAGAACTGGAGCTGGCGCCCGTATTTTTTAGAAAACATTATGAGAATGAGAACGATGAGAAAGGGATTTTTCAGCGATTTGTACAGCGACATCGAAACTGGGGAAATGATCAGAACGTTTTCCTATCCGATGGATGAAGAACTCTATCTGTTCATAGACCTATCGTATTCCTATTTATACGAACAGGACGGTTTGATTTAAAGCGGCGCCACGCCGCTTTTTTTCTTTTCATTGCATTAGATTTTTCGATCAAAAAAGAAATTGCCGAGAAAATAGTTGACAATGATAGTGATAATCATTATCATTTAATTATAGAGAGATGATCCTCTCTGTTCCCCAACCCCTCTATCAGATCAAGATTTTTTGAAAAACTTGGCGCTGCCCCCGCCAAGTTTTTTGTTTTGATGAACCCGCGTGGCCGGCAGGAATAAGACAATCCGCATCATCCATACCATCTAACGTATATGTTCGCTGAATAATGCATGTGAAAAATATTTTGTATGTATGACATTTTTAAGAAAAACCATACTAGGAAAAGCAGTTTTTCTTTTTCCCGATCCGAAAAGGAAAAATGTCATCGGCTGATACTTTGTGGTATGATGCGTGTAGAACTTGTATTATAATTAATACTTGTTGATCCTGAAGTTGTTTTTTGAAAGGAGTCTTTTTTAGAATGTCACAATTAATGGGTATCATCACGAGACTGCAGAGCCTGCAAGAAACTGCTGAGGCAGCCGGAGAACCGACGCAGCGTTATTTCGAAGTAAACGGGGAAAAAGTATGCAGTGTGAAATATTTCGAGAAAAATGAAACATTTGAGCTGACAGTATATCAAAAAGGAGATAAACCGACAACATTTCCGTTTGACAACATTGATATGATTTCGATCGAAATCTTTGAACTGCTTCAGCAATAGGAGGATATGGAATGAAAGCATTTCCACGCGTTGTTTGCCCGCATTGCGGCCATGCGGAGCCAATGGATCAAGTCCTGACAGCCCAATCTAATCAAAACGTCATCTTTACGTGCGACAGCTGCGGATACATGTTGAAAAACATACCGACAAAAAAAGGGTAGCAAAAAGGTAACGGCGTTAATCTTCGGTGCAGATCATAAATGAAAAGGGGCATTCCAATGGCTGATTCTTTTCTTTTTTACAATCTTTCTGAAGATCAAATGACATTTTCCGACGTGGTCGAAAGGCTGAAGGCGTTTATTCTCAAAGATCCGCGCTCAAGCTATTTGCTGTCGGTCGGAACGGACTCTCAGATTCATCAGAACTGGACGAAGTTTATTACTGCCATTCATTTGCATCGCAAAGGCAAAGGTGCTTGGGGCTGTTTGAAAAACACCATCATCAAAAGACCGATACATAGCCTCAGGGAAAAAATATCGCTGGAAACTGCTTACAGCCAAGAGGTTGCCGCATACCTCCTGAATGATTATTTTACTGAAATCACAGATCTGCTTCTTCCGTTTACAGACGAAGGAGCAGATTTAACAATGGAAGTTCATTTGGATATCGGAAAAAAAGGGATGACGAAAGATTTGATTCAGGAAATGACGGGTCGGATCACCTCGATGGGAATCAATGCTAAAATCAAGCCCGACTCCTATACAGCTTCAAGCTATGCTAACCGGTATACAAAATAAATGTTTGAAAGGATATCGAACAGATGTCGAAATGTGCGGTTGACGTTTGATTTTTAATTTCTTATTCTAGCCCTATAGAAACTAGTGAGAGGTCATAGTTTCTCACTCTAGCAAAATCATTTAGGGGGCTGGTTAAGAATGGAACGCTTTTCAGAAGAAGAGAGAAAGCTGTTGCTGAATGTGCTGCTGAACCATGAATATGCCGTAGAACTATTGAGCAGTGAGATCAATGATATAGAAACGGGTACAAAAAACGTGGATAGCCTGACATATAAAAAGCTGGTTACCTTATACGACCGTGTCCGGTCTGAAAATTAGGTCAGATTATATCAATTGATACTCATCCTGAGTATCTTTTTTATTTCAAAACCTGCAGAAACGGCAAAGCCGGCCCTTTGAAAACAGGAAAGTTTTTCGACAAATATTGATAACGTTTATATTATTGTAGTATAGGGAATATATGCGTTGATGATAAACGCTTACAAAGGAGTCGAATAATCATGATTAGTTTGCAATCGGATGAACTTCTTGAAACGACGGTTGGACATTACATGATCGATGCTGATAAAGTCGCTCACGTCCAAATCGGAAACAATCTGGAACATGCTCTTCTCGTCCTGACCAAAACCGGTTATACAGCAATCCCTGTACTTGACCCTTCCTTCCGTCTGCACGGATTGATCGGTACCAATATGATTATGGATAAGATTTTCGGACTTGAACGAATCGAATTTGAAAAGCTTGATCAGCTTCATGTTGAAGATGTCATGCTGGCGGATATTCCACGGTTAAAGATAAATGACCCGATATTAAAAGGCTTCGGCATGGTGATTAACCATCCGTTTGTCTGCGTGGAAAATGAAGATCAGGTGTTTGAAGGCATTTTTACGCGCCGGGTCGTATTAAAACAATTAAACAAACACCTCAGGACATTGAATAAATAGGCGCGGCAGCTGCCTATTTTTTATTTGCAGCGGTTTCATCCGTCCCCTAAAACCTTCCCTCACCGTCACGCCATCCGTCAAAACTTGATAAACAAATGACATAGTGATTAAAATAGTTGATAAGGAAAACTTATTGGAATGAGGAATGCCTATGCAGCTTCAAGAGCTTCACATGCTCGTCGTTTTAGCCGAGGAATTAAATATGCGGAAAGCGGCAGAGCGCTTGTTTGTTTCACAGCCGGCGCTGTCCCAGCGGCTGCAGACCATTGAGAAATCGTGGGGCACCAAAATATTTTTAAGATCGCAAAAAGGGCTTACCGTCACATCGGCAGGTGAGAAAATCATTCAGTTTGCGAGAGATGTGACGGTCGAGCAGGAAAGGGTCAAGGAAGACATCGATGAACTTGAAGGTGAAATTCACGGCACGCTTAAGCTGGCGGCGGCCTCAATCATCGGGCAGCATTGGCTGCCGAGCGTCCTGAAGACGTACGTGAAACAATATCCGAACGTAAAAATTTCACTTGTCACCGGCTGGAGCAGCGAGATGCTGAAAAGCCTTTATGAGGATCACGTACATATCGGAATTATCAGGGGAAACCCCGAATGGAAAGGGCCAAAACATTATTTGATGAGAGATGAATTGTACCTCGTCGATACGGAAATCAGGAATATCGAGGATATTACAAAGACCGAACGTCCGTTTATCCAATTTAAAAGCGACAGCACTTACTATCAGGAAATCCAGCATTGGTGGCATCAAAAATTCAAAACGTCTCCGAAACAGACGATCATCGTCGATCAGATTGAAACGTGCAAACAGATGGCGTTTCACGGAATCGGCTATGCGATTCTCCCGTCTGTGACGCTTCACGGGAGCGGCAGCCATGTTCATAAGATTCCTCTGCTTGATGCGAAAGGAAAATCGATCGGCAGAGATACATGGCTGCTGGGATACGAACCCGCGCTTCAGCTAAAACAGGTGCAGGCCTTTTTAGAGGTCGTAAAAGCATGCACAAGAGAGGAGTAATCTGGTCAAAAAGGCAGTTTTCCAAAAGGAAGCTGTCTTTTTTATATGTTTTGTTGACATTGATAATCATTATCATTTAAAGTTATCTGTATAATAATGAAAATCATTATCAATTACGCGAGGTGATTCAGTTGGCGAAAGCGCTGATTGCGTTTGCCAGCATGTCTGGCAATACCGAAGATATCGCATCGATCATAAGAGATACATTGATCGAACATTCCGTTGATGTCACATATTTGGAGATGGACGACGCAGACATCGATCTGCTGCCTGAATATGACTACATATTGATCGGCACATATACATGGGGCGACGGGGATCTTCCCTATGAAGCGGAACCGTTTTTTGAAGACGTCTCCTCGCTCGTTTTAAAAGGGAAAAAAGCGGCATGCTTCGGTTCGGGGGATTATGCGTATCCGCGGTTCTGCGAGGCGGTAAACACGTTTTGCGGCATGCTGGAAAAGACGGGGGCCGACCTTTTTCCTGAAACACTCAAAATCGAGCTGGCGCCTGAAACAGACGAGGATATCGAATGCTGCAAAGAATTTGCGCTAAGCTTTCTCAGATGGGCGAAACACGAGAGCGGGTTAGAGTCCCATGTTTCATAAAGGAGCAACAGCGGTCGCCTCTTCAAGGCGCTCGGGTTATTTTGTAGCCGTAAAGCGGGAAGGTATCTTTCATTATTCGTGTGAACAAGGCTGGAAAAAGCTATTTCAGCTAAAAAGTAAAATTTGTTCGATCGCATATGTCGGCCGCTATGTTTTCGGAGCGGGAGAATCAGGGGTCATCATCAGGTCGGCTGATGATGGAGAAACGTGGACGATGTCGAGCTTTCCGACAAATGCAACGATATGGTCCATCACAGGCAGGAGCGACGGATTCGTATGTGCACACGGAAAGCATTGCATCTATACATCAGATGATTTCGGCGCGTCCTGGAATATCATTAAGCCGTTTTCGGATTTGGCCGATCCACCCGTCATCAGATCATTGTGCATTCATGGGAACAGCCTTTACATCGGGACGCAGATTCATCATGAAAACGGCGGAATATGGGGTTACGATTTGGAGAAAGGGACCGTTTGTATGGTGAAAAAAGAAGCGGACCGCATGACGGCCTCCATGATTATTTTTGGCGGGGAATGGCTCGTTTGCGCGATGGGATCAAAAAAAGGGAAACGCGGGGCTGTCGAAATTCTGAACACCCGTACAAACGCGGAACAGCGGATCTGTGCCGAAATCGTCGAAAAAGAAGAATCCTTTCTCGATGTATCAGAGAACAACGGCGTCATTTATGTGACATCCGCTCAGGATCATAACAAATTTTCGAGAATTTATCAGCTCGATTTCTTCGAGCGGGAACTAAAATGGTTCGACACGATCAAAGGTCACGGTTTCAGAGTGGCCAATCAAAAGGAGCATTTCTTTTGCGCCGGCCTTTACGAATGTAAATGTGTCAAACCTTTTGAACAGCCTGTAATCGCACACTAATATATCTGGAGGAATCAGAATGGGAAACGTTTTGCTTGTTTATGCCAGCATGTCGGGAAACACCGAAGCGATGGCGGACTTGATTGAAAAAGGCCTTTTGGAGGGCGGAGCCGAAGTCGACCGTCACGAAGCGATGGATATTGATGCATCGCTGTTCAACGATTACCGCCATATTATATTAGGCGCATACACATGGGGAGACGGAGACCTTCCCGACGAATTTTTGGACCTTTATGAGGAAATGGAAGACCTTGATTTCAGCGGCCGGACATTTGCCGTTTTCGGTTCAGGTGACACATCCTATGAACATTTTTGCGGCGCCGTCGACATTCTTGAAAAAAAAATCGCAGAGCTCGGGGGAGAGATCGCACTCCCGTCCGTCAAAATCGAGATGAATCCGGAAGGCGAGGAGGAAGCGATGCTGCTCGAATTCGGCAGGGCTTTTGCAGGGCAGGCTGGGGTGAAACAATAGCGCCTGCCGCCGTTACAGCCGATTTTTCGACAAGCTCCTTTTTTTCTTGTCTTTAAATCTTACCTTTGATACAGTAATGGGGTAGACAAGAGAAGGAGGACGTACATAATGAAAATGATGGATGCAAATGAAATTATTTCATTTATTCAAAATAGTAAGAAATCAACGCCTGTCAAAGTGTATGTAAAAGGCGATCTTGAAGGAATCGACTTCGGCGATTCGGCACAGCCTTTTATTACAGGAAACACCGGGGTTGTATTTGGAGAATGGGATGAAATCAAAGCGGCCCTTGAAGCGAACAAAAGCAAAATCGCGGACTATGTCGTCGAGAACGACCGTCGCAATTCCGCGATTCCGACACTTGATTTGAAAAACATCAAAGCGCGCATTGAACCGGGTGCCATTATCCGCGATCAAGTGGAAATCGGCGATAATGCCGTAATTATGATGGGAGCTTCCATCAACATCGGTTCTGTCATCGGAGAGGGAACGATGATCGACATGAACGCCGTGCTCGGCGGACGCGCAACGGTCGGAAAAAACTGCCACATCGGAGCGGGAGCCGTGCTTGCCGGTGTTATCGAGCCGCCTTCAGCAAAACCTGTCGTGATTGAAGACGATGTTGTCATCGGCGCTAACGCCGTCGTTTTAGAAGGCGTAACAGTCGGAAAAGGAGCAGTCGTAGCTGCAGGAGCCATCGTAATCGAAGATGTCGCGCCTTACACGGTAGTCGCGGGAACGCCTGCGAAAAAAATCAAAGACATCGACGAAAAAACGAAAGGCAAAACGGAAATTAAACAGGAATTGCGTCAGCTGTAAGAAGCGGCATCAAAGCGTGCGTGGATGTAACAATCCACGCCTTTTCGCATATTGGGAGGTTAAAAAAGATGAACTTGGAGCATTTGACAGCCATTCGAAGGGATCTGCACCAAATTCCCGAGCTCGGATTCCAGGAATATAAAACTCAGAGCTATATCCTCGACCATTTGCAAAAGCATCCCGGGAACAGGCTTGAGATCGAAAAGTGGCGGACAGGGCTGTTTGTTAAAGTGAAGGGTACGGCACCCGATAAGATTTTGGCTTACAGAGCCGATATGGACGGGCTTTCGATCCGCGAAGAAACAGGCTATTCCTTTTCTTCCGTCCATCAGGACAGGATGCACGCATGCGGCCACGATTTTCATATGACGATCGCGCTGGGGCTAATCGATCATTTTGTACATCATCCCGTCAAGCAGGATCTTCTGTTTTTGTTTCAGCCGGCGGAAGAGGGACCTGGGGGAGCCGAACCGATGCTTGAGAGCAGCGTTTTCAAAAAGTGGAAGCCGAGCATGATCACCGCGCTGCACATCGCACCAGAACTTCCGGTCGGCACGATTTCGACAAAAAGCGGACTCCTTTTTGCCAATACGTCAGAGCTTGTCATTGAGCTTGAAGGAAAAGGCGGGCATGCGGCATATCCGCACCTTGCCGAAGACATGGTAGTGGCGGCAAGCTCGCTGGTCACCCAGATGCAGTCGATCGTGGCTAGAAACGTCGATCCCCTTGACAGTGCGGTCATTACGATCGGCACAATCAAGGGAGGATCTGCCCAAAACATCATCGCCCAGGAAGCGAAGCTTGAAGGCACCATCAGAACGCTGTCGCCTTCATCGATGGAGCGGGTGAAGACAAGAATCGAAGCGATGGTCAAAGGCTTGGAAACATCCTATCATTGCAGAGGAAAGGTCAGCTACCCTGCGGCGTATCATCAGGTTTACAATTCCGGCGACTTAGTCGAAGACTTTATGCGTTTTGTAGCCGAAAAAGGGCTTGCCAAAGTCGTCCGTGCAAAAGAAGCGATGACGGGAGAAGACTTTGGCTACATGCTGAAAAAATATCCCGGATTCATGTTCTGGCTCGGCGTCGATTCCCCGTACGGACTTCATCATGCGAAGCTTACGCCGAAAGAAGAAGCGCTCGAAACGGCGGTCCGCGTCATGACAGCATATTTATCCGAGCAGGCCGATTAAATCCTTTAAAGACCGGTATAAAATCGCGGCAAAGGTGGCATCTTAGATGGTGGAGGTGTTTCTTCATGTCGAAAAAAATCGGAATTGAACAATCTTTATCAGATGTCGAGGCCGCACTAAAGGAAAAAGGATATGAGGTTGTATTAATGAAAACGGAAGATGATGCAAGGGGCTGTGACTGCTGTGTTGTAACTGGCCTGGATTCCGATATGCTCGGAATTTCTGACACGATGACCGGAGCTTCTGTCATTCAGGCATCAGGTTTAACCGCAGATGAGATCTGTGAGCAGGTTGACCGGAAGTTTCATTAATAGACGTTAAAACCGAAGTGTCATGCTTCGGTTTTAGCTTGTTTTTTCAGATGGGGAAGCGTGTGGTGCTAATTTAAATTCATTATCAATTAAAATTGACTAAAAAAACGCTTGACGCTATAATTGATTATGTGATGTTATTAACTAAATGAGAATGTATCATGTGCATTCTCATTTTGGATATGGGTAGCAGAACCCAAAAATATCATTGGAGGGATACATAAAATGGCAGAACGCATGGTAGGTAAACAGGCGCCCCGTTTTGAAATGGAAGCAGTGCTTCCTAACAAGGAATTCGGAAAGGTAAGCCTTGAGGAAAACATGAAAAACGACAAATGGACTGTCCTTTTCTTCTATCCAATGGACTTTACTTTCGTATGTCCGACGGAAATTACGGCAATGTCCGACCGCTATGACGAGTTCGAAGATCTAGATGCAGAAGTGATCGGTGTATCAACTGACACGATCCACACTCACCTTGCCTGGATCAACACAGACCGCAAAGACAACGGACTTGGACAGCTGAAATACCCGCTTGCAGCTGATACAAATCACGAAGTGTCCCGCGAGTACGGCGTGCTTATCGAAGAAGAAGGCGTCGCTCTTCGCGGATTGTTTATCATCAACCCTGAAGGTGAAATGCAGTATCAAACTGTTTTCCATAACAACATCGGCCGCGATGTCGACGAAACATTGCGCGTTCTTCAAGCGCTGCAGACGGGCGGACTTTGCCCGGCAAACTGGAAGCCTGGCCAAAAAACACTTTAATGCCGTCTCCCGGAATGGAATCGGATTGGAAAGGTCTAACATTTGTTAGGCCTTTTTCATCGAACAAATGAAAATGGAGGAAAAAACATGAAATTACGTCAGCCTATGCCGGAGCTTACTGGCGCAACAGAATGGTTAAACGGAGAAGTGTCAAAAGAGGAGCTGATCGGCGAAAAGCCGACGCTGATTCATTTCTGGTCAATCAGCTGCCATTTATGCAAAGAAGCCATGCCGCAGGTCAACGAATTCCGCGACCGCTACAGCGATAAATTAAACGTAGTAGCCGTGCATATGCCCCGTTCCGAAGATGACCTTGATATCAATAAAATTAAAGAAGTGGCCGCTGAACACGATATTACACAGCCGATATTTGTCGACAGCGAACACAAATTAACGGATGCGTTTGAGAATGAATATGTGCCGGCCTATTATGTGTTTGACAAAACAGGACAGCTTCGCCATTTCCAGGCAGGAGGCAGCGGAATGAAAATGCTCGAAAAACGCGTGAACCGCGTTCTTGCCGAATCAGAGCAGGCTGCTGAATAAAAATAAAAAGCCCGGTTTTTTGGGGTTTTTTATTTATCCGGGTGCTTCCGAAAAAAATTTTTTAAAAAAATTCCGCATTCAGCCTCTCTTACCAAATGAATCATTAGACTCTTTCGATTCATTTTAATGAGTCTAATTACCTGTTTTTGATGAAGTGTTATATTGCCCGTCCCCTGTTCATTCATGTATGCCATTTCGACATGAAGTGTCAACCAATTTAGAATATTCTGGATTTATAAGCCCTATAGATCACTGTTTTCTCACGCTTTCCAGTCCGTGCGGATCGGTATATTCAGTTGCTTAATTATGTTCATCTCAAAAGTAATTTTCTAGGTTTCTTCATTATTTACCATATTTCGACAAGAGGGATGAGATAGGCCGATGTACTGCAAAAAACCCCATGGATTCAGCCTTCACAGAAATTTAGTTCTATTTTCTTAACGGGAAGCAACAGTAGAAAAACAAAAAAATAATTGATAAAATTAGTTTGGTAATCTAATATTTTTATTAGAGGGTTATTTATTCTGATAGGAGGGTAAAAACGGTATGTTTAACGAGAGGGAAGCATTGCGTTTACGATTGGAGCAGCTAAATGAAGCTGAGGTTAAGGTCATTAGGGAGTATCAAATTGAGCGTGACAATATATATGCAAAGCTGCGTGAATTGGATCGCCCATCCAGCTTTAATAACGATACAAAAAAAGATTTTCGCACAGAGCGAAAAACCGAATCGCTCCCTGTTTTAGCTGAATTAGCTGCACAGGAGATGAAAAGCTATCAACAGCAGCAACAGATGCAGACATCTCAAAAAACTCAGCAGCAGACTTCTCCGCAAGCTTCCGCACTGCCTGCCGGAATTCCAGACGGTACAACGCGGCGCAGAAGGGGGACGGCACGTCCGGGTTCAAAAGCTGCAAAACTGCGTGAAGCGGCGATTAAAACGTTGAAGCGTCACAATGCGGCAATCAAAAGCTCCGAACTTCAAAAAGAAATTGAAAAAGAAAGCGGGCTTGAAATTCCGAATATGACAACCTTCATGCAAAGTCTCATTAAAATGTATCCGGAAGTCAAAAAACCATACCGCGGTCAATATATATTAGAGGGAGACATATCTACCGAAACAGAAAAACAATAGTTTTATCCTTAATTTCTCAGATAGCGCTTGCATTGATAAGGAGAGCGGCTTAACAGGCCGCCGTGTTCTTAAAACTGCTTGAGTCTATTCTCAAGCAGTTTTATCCATTTATTCCCTTAAAGTTTCGTTCAGTTTAAAGGTTTTGTTTCTTTATCCTTACGTTTTATTTTATAGACCCACTTTTGAGAAGGGGTCTCTTCTTTATACTGTTTTTTCCATTCTTCAATTTTATGTTCCATGATGCCGTCGTTTTTCTGAATGGCGCTCAGCTGCTCTTGCAGAACATCGACTTGTTCTGTCACGGATTGAAGAACCGCTTCAACCTGTTCTGAACGCTCAAACAATGCGCTGTCCTGCTGTGCTTCCTTCTTCGTCTGACGATGATATGCGTCAATATCGGCAAAATGAGAAGCAATCCACTTGTCGCTTTCATCAAGCTGCCTTTTGTAAGAAACGATCGTTTCGTAAAACAGCGTTTCCTTCGTTTTTTCCGCTTCTGCAATCCGGTTTTTCATATCGATCATCCGCTCTTTTAATACACTTACGTCAGCTTCGATTTGCTTGAGCTGAAAACTTTTGGCTTGAAGATCGTCTTTCAGGAGGGCATTTTCCTTCGCCAGTTTTCCGAGTTCTTCTTCCTTTTGAAGCCTCATCTTTTTTTCTGTTTCTGCATGATGCTTTTCGGCTTTGAATTGCCGATAGAGACTTTTGTTTTCTTCCGCGGCTTTGACATTTGTTAAATGAAGGCGGTGCTTTTCTTCTATTTCCTGCTTTCTCTTCAATGTTTCATTTTGAAGAAGCTCCTGCAGCGTCACGATTTTTTCGAGCAGTCCGCTTTTGATGCTGTTCAGCTCTTCATCCGCTCCGTCCTGCTTGTTTGCCAAAACCCGCTGTAATTCCAGTGTCAGCTGCTCAAGCTCCTGTTTCATCGCGTTGTTTTCTTTATTAAGCTTTCGGTTTTTTTGATGAAAATAGCTCGCTTCAAGCTCATGAATCAGCTGATGGCATCTGGCGACCTCCGCCTTTAAAAAAAGATTTTCCTGTGACAGATCATGGAAGAAAGGCAGCGAACCTGATGGTTTTTTCATGGTGACCCAGCCTCCTAAAGAAGTTACAACTACAATATGCAAAATTTGAACGGCTCATGCTTTCGAAAATGTCTTTTACAGACTTGTTCCTTTTTCGTATGTTTTGCTATGATTTTCACTGAAACGTCTATCTGAACGAAGGAGGGAAGCGATGAAGCCCGTTCATGTCATATTGGCAGGAGGATTATCGAGCCGTTTTGGGGAACCGAAAGCATTTGCCTTATGGAAGAACAAACCCCTCTATCAGTGGTGCAAACAAGCTCTCGGGGGGGAAGCGCTCATATTGAGCCGTCCGGAGCTTACCGAGCGTTTTAAAGCCCGCGGAGAAACGGCGGTTCTTGAAGATGCCGAGCCGTTCAAAGGGAAAGGGCCTTTGGCCGGTATATATACGGCCATGGCGTATGAAGAAGGGGATATTTATACCGTTTTAGCCTGTGACACGCCACTTATCCGGAAAGAGACTGTAGCCGCTTTGAAGCAGCTGATCGCTACAGGAAGAGATGCGGTTGTGCCTGTCGCCGGAGGAAGAGCGCAGCCGCTTGCAGCAGTCTATCATAAAAGAGTCAAACAAACTATCTATGAACAGCTTTGTCGCGATCAGCTGAAAATCAGCGATTTCCTCTCGCAGATTTGTGTAGAGTACGTTGAAGCAGGCGAAATCGGGGCAAAGGAAGACGAATTTACAAATGTCAATAAAAAGTCAGATTTAGAAAGAATAGAAGCGTTTCGCTTTGAATGAACCGCTTTTATCAAAGCTTTCAAGAAGCCACCGGGCGGTCAAACGGTAAAATAGAAAGAGATTTTTACAGCGGAAAAGTGATATGATACTAAAAAAGACAGCAAAGGAGATTCCCCTGATGGATGAACGGTATTCAAGACAAATCAGATATCAAAACATCGGACAGGCAGGGCAGGACAGAATCAATAAAAGTCATGTTTTGATAGTCGGCGCCGGAGCGCTCGGCACGTCTGCCGCAGAAGGGCTGGTGCGCGCAGGCGTCGGTGATTTGTCCATCATTGACCGCGATTACGTGGAATGGAGCAATCTGCAAAGGCAGCAGCTCTATACGGAAAAAGACGCGGAAAACCGCTTGCCGAAGGCGATCGCTGCCAAAAACCGCCTGGCGCAAATTAATCGAGATGTCAACTTGCATACATATGTTGCAGAAGGCAACGCCGAAACGCTGAAGCCTCTCATTGAAGAGGCAGATGCCGTCATTGATGCGACGGACAATTTTGAGACGCGCATGATCATCAATGACCTCGCACAACAGACGGGCACTCCCTGGGTATACGGCGCTTGCGTCAGCAGCCAGGGGATGTACATGACAATCGTTCCCGGGCGTACGCCCTGTCTCGCCTGTCTGTTTGAAGAAATTCCGGTCGGCGGGGCTACATGCGATACATCGGGAATCATTTCGCCTGCCGTACAAATGGTCTCGGCTTATCAGCAGGCTGAAATATTAAAGGTCTTGACCGGTAGGGAAGAAGCGCTTCAAACCGCTTTTGTGACCTTTGATTTATGGATGAACACCCATTTTGAGATGCGGATCAGCAGGAATGGCGAATGCCCGTCATGCGGTCATGCGCCGGTTTATCCCCACCTTTCGGATAGAAGCCTAAAGAAAGCGGACGTGCTGTGCGGAAGGGAAACGGTCCAGATCCGCAGCGAAGCGCTAAAACGCCTCCCGAAAGAGGAGCTCGCCGAAAAGCTCGCCGCGATCGGGAAAGTTGACATAAATGAGTATCTGCTTCATGTCGCATATGAAGCGTTCAGAATCGTCATTTTTAATGACGGGAGGGCGCTTGTTCACGGAACGAACGATATCAAGGAAGCCAATTCAGTATTAGCCAGACTGATCGGAATGTAACAACAGGAGGTTTTTTGAATGATCGAAAAAAGAACGCCCATTCCAGTTTATGAAGCCACAGCGCTCGTGTCGCAGCACCATAAACACGGAGAAATAGAATGGGTTCATCTTGAAGAAAGTCTGAACAGATATTTGGCGGAGGATGTAACGGCTGATCACGATGTACCGGCATTTGACCGTTCACCATATGACGGCTTCGCAGTCAGGGCGTCCGATACGGCCGGCGCCTCCCGGGAACAACCTGTGCGATTCGAAGTTATTGATCACATCGGTGCGGGTGCTGTTTCCGAAAAAACACTCGGGCCCTTTCAAGCGGTCAGGATCATGACAGGAGCACAAATACCTGAAGGCGCTGATGCGGTAGTCATGCTGGAGCTTGCGAAAACCTGCAGCGAGGGCGAAAAACAGTATATGGAGCTGAAGCGTTCTTTTCAGCCTGGAGACAATATTTCAAAAAAAGGTGAAGACGCTGAAAAAGGCTCGGTCCTCTTAGTGAAAGGAACAAGAATAACATCCGGAGTGATCGCTCTGCTTGCGACTTTCGGCTATGCATCGGTACCGGTCGTGAAAAAGCCGGTCATCGGTATTATCGCCACCGGGACAGAGCTGCTGAATGTCAGCGATCCCCTCGTTCCCGGGAAAATCCGCAACAGCAATGCAAGCATGGTAATGGCACAAGTCAAAGAAGCGGGAGGCATTCCCCTATATTTAGGGAAAATTTCGGATGACTTCGAGGAGAGCTTTGACGCCGTAAAAAAAGCGCTTGAAAAAGTTGACTTTCTCATTACAACCGGAGGAGTTTCCGTCGGGGATTTTGACTTTTTGCCCGCCATTTATGAGAAGCTCGGCGCAGAAGTGTTATTTAATAAAATCGCGATGCGTCCGGGAAGCGTGACGACTGTTGCTCATTTGGACGGAAAGCTGTTATTCGGGCTTTCAGGAAATCCGTCTGCTTGCTTTGTCGGATTTGAACTGTTTGTAAAGCCTTCCGTCAGAACCTGGCTTCTCGATCAAAAGCCGTATGCTTTATGCGCTGAAGCCGTTTTAACCAGGGATTTTCCGAAGCCGAATCCGTTTACCCGCTTTGTGCGTTCTTTTGTTTCGGTCAAAGACGGAATGCTCCAGGCAGAGCCTGTCGGCTTGGATAAATCGAGTGCGGTCACCTCGCTGGCGGATGCAAATGCCCTCGTCGTCCTGCCGGGAGGTACGAGGGGCTATGAAGCCGGAAGGCGTGTACATGTTCTTTTATATCGGGATGAGAACGGAAGTGAGCAGCTGTGGCCGGAAATGTTCCAATCCTCCAGATCGTAGGCTACCAAAACAGCGGCAAGACGACCTTTATCGAACAGCTCACGGAAAGGCTGGAGCGGCTCGGCGTAAAGGCCGCATGCCTGAAGCATCACGGACATGGGGGAGAGCCCGACTCCTTTTCGGAAGGAAAGGACAGCGACCGTTATTTGCGTGCGGGAGCAGCGGTTTCCGGAGTTGAAGGGGCAGGTGTTTTTCAGCTGACAGCACGCGGAAGCTGGACGCTTGACAAGCTGATTTCCGTCTACCGTCTGCTGTCAATTGACTGCCTCTTAATCGAAGGTTTTAAAGGAGCGCCTTATCCAAAGATCGTGATGGCCAGACATGAAGGGGACCATCAATTGATCGAACAATTGGAAGGGGTCCGCGCTGTTATTTATCAGCGCGGCGAACCGCCTGCACCAAGGCCGGACGTACAATCCTTCCATATCGAAGACCCGGCTGCCATATCATTCATATTACACCATTTAAAGGAGGAAGGCGTTTGTCTGAACGATTTATCATAACAGCAAAGCCGATCGTGATCGAAGATGTCGTAAAAAAAGTCGAAAAAAGGGAAGCGGGTGCGATTACGACGTTTATCGGCACTGTGAGGGAATGGACAAATGGAAAAAAAACACTTTATCTTGAATATGAAGCATACGTCCCGATGGCGGTTAAAATGCTTTCTCAAATAGGGGAAGAAATCAGCGGAAAATGGCCGGGAGCGACTGCGGCGATTACCCACAGGATCGGCAGGCTGGACATATCCGAAGCCGCGGTCGTCATCGCCGTCTCTTCTCCTCACCGTAAAGCGGCATATAAAGCAAACGAATATGCGATTGAACGGATCAAGCAGATCGTTCCGATTTGGAAAAAAGAGCATTGGGAAAACGGGGAATCCTGGATCGGCGATCAGCTTGAAACGACAGCTTATCCGGATGGCAAACCAGACATCGAAGCGGCGGCTTCGGCAAAGAAAGAGGTGTTAAAACATGATTAAAATTCTCCTGTTTGCCGGCCTTGCGGAACAAGCCGGGACGCAGAGCATCATGATGGATGAAGAGAAAACGACAACAGACCGCATCAAGGCATATTTAAAAGAAACATACCAGCTTCAGGGAATCGAACGGGCGATGATCGCCGTCAATGAAGAGTACAAGAGGGGAGAGAGCGACGTAATGTCGGGTGACACAGTCGCTTTTATTCCGCCGGTAAGCGGCGGGTGAAGAAACTGGCGCGGCAACCGGTTATGCATAAGCTATAACCGGTTGCCGTTTTTATCGGACGAATTCCCAAGGTAAAGAAAACAGCCGCGCCGTTCTTTCGAAATGTTCGGTTCTAATTTTTGAATCAGCTCATAAAGCTCACTAATGCGGTGAACGTTAAAATTGGTCCGTTCTTTCAGCTTCATTTTAAGCTCTTTTGTCGTCACGATTTTTCCTTTCTGCTGCTTAATAATTTCCACGCAATGTGCTGCATAATACTCTTTATTGGAACGTCTATGTCGATGGATTTCCCTGTCAAGCTCACCGAGCCTTGCATAGATTCCTTCTCGTTCTTTTCTGAAGTCTTTCCAGATTTTTTGTTCCAATTCACCTAAGAGGAGAAGCCGATTTTTTAAAGCCTCTCGTTTCGACATTGCAATCAACTCCGTCATTTATTATTCGATAATATTTTCTACTATTTTACATCATTTTCCTCCATTCATCAAAAAATTTCCTTTCTCATTTTATAAAAACTTGGAAAAATATATTTTTAGATACTGAGGGGATTTCCAGCATAAGGGGTAAAATGTTTACATAATTAGTCTGAATTTTATAAAATCGGTGGAAATTCATTTCGGAAACCGATATATTAGATGATGTGTTTCTGTTTACATGAATTGGAAAGGAGCTGATGCGAATGGAGTCGCTAAAAAAACTAAAAGCCTTTTATTGGCCTTATAAAAAATTGTTTGTATGGTCGCTGTTTTCGATGCTTTTGCTGACGGCGATCACCGTCGTCTATCCGATCATGCTTCAGATGACGATTGATGAAGTGATCCTGGGCGGCCGCTATGGCTTAGTGATTTGGATCAGCCTTGGCTTTATTGTCGTGATGGCGGTAAAGGGCGTTGCGACGTTTTTTCACCAATATCTCGGAGATATGTTCGGCATTCAATCAGTATACCGTTTGCGAAAAGAGCTGTATGCAAAGCTTCAGAGGCTGCCGTTTTCGTATTATGACAGCGCAAAAACGGGTGATTTGATGTCCCGTCTCACAGCAGATGTCGAAGGTATCAGATTCTTTTTATCGTTCGGTTTTTCAGAAGCCGTCAGATTTGTGCTGCTCGTGACGCTCAGCTTATCCGTCATGTTTTCCTATTCTGTCCCGCTTTCGCTTGTCACCATCGCCTCTTTGCCGTTTTTGGGAGCAGCAGTCTATCGGTTCGACAAAAAAGTACACCCCGCATTTCGAAATATCAGAAAATCCTTTGCCAGATTAAATACGAAAGTTCAGGAAAATATCAGCGGCATGAATACCGTCAAATCATTATCAAAAGAAGATTTTGAGATTCACAAATTTACCGATTCGAATGAACACTTTCGAACCAAAAGCTTGAATGCTTCATTGATCATGTCGAAATTCTTCCCTTTGATGGAGTTTATCGGAAATATTTGTCTCGTAGCGCTTCTCTCATTCGGCGGCTGGCTTGTCATTCAAAACAGCCTGCAGCCGGGGGAGCTCGTCGCTTTTTTCAGCCTTGTCAATTACATGATGTGGCCGATTATGAACCTCGGCTATGTGATCAACTTGTTTTCACAGGCGAAAGCATCGGGAGAGCGTTTGTTAGAGATTCTTGACGCCGATGAGGATATAACCGACCGCGCTCACCCGAAGGAAACCGGCCGGCTGAATGGTGATGTCGTGTTCAGCGGCGTGACCCTCCAATATTCGGAAGGAAACGCCGACGCTTTGCATGAGGTGTCTTTTCAGGCTCCGCGCGGAACGACGATTGGATTAATCGGGGGTACCGGCTCGGGTAAGAGCAGCATCGTACAGCTCTTAAGCCGTTTTTACGAGCCGACATCGGGAACGGTCACAATCGACGGAAAACCCCTTTCCCATTACTCATTAAAGATGCTCCGCTCCAACATCGGGATTGTGCCCCAGGAATCGTTTTTATTTTCGTCGACCATACGGGCGAACATTTCTTACGGCAGACCGGATGCATCGATGGATGACATCATCGAAAGCGCGAAAAGGGCCCAGGCCCATGATTTTATCATGGAGCTTCCGGATCGGTATGACACAATGCTTGGCGAAAGGGGGCTCGGGCTGTCGGGAGGGCAGAAACAGCGGATTGCGATAGCGAGAGCGATCTGTCTCGATCCGAGCATTCTGATTCTTGATGACTCGACAAGCGCCGTCGATATGGAGACGGAGCACCGGATTCAGCTTGCGCTCCGGGATGTAATGCGCGACCGGACGACGTTTATTATCGCCCATCGGATTTCATCCTTGAAGCATGCTGATGAAATACTCGTCCTTGATAAAGGCGTTGTCAAAGAAAGGGGAACGCATGAAGAACTATTAAGAAAAAACGGTTTGTACAAACGGATTTTCGATTTGCAGTATAAAGACCAAAATATTCTGAATGAACCGCATGTTGCGCGATAGGAGGTTTTGCCCTTGGAAAATCATGCGAAAAAACAAACGCTTTTGAACCGGTTTTATTATTCCTCAGATCAGATCATTGAAAAGCCTTTTAACTGGTCGCAAATGTGGCGTTTGCTCAAATACTTAGCGCCATACCGCAAAAACCTGCTTCCCTTGTCTTTTCTGACGGTGATGATCGCTGCCGCTGTCAGGCTGACGGTGCCGAGCTTGATCGGCGTCTATGCGCTTGACAAAGCGATCACAGGCAAGGACATGAACCTCTTATTGATCTTAATATGCGTCATCAGCCTGATGTACTTGATCAACTACGGAGCGAACGTCCTGAGAATCCGCTGGATGAACATGCTCGGGCAGCATGTCATTTACGATCTCAGGCAGCATTTGTTTACACATGTTCAGCGCCTTTCACACCGCTTTTTCGATGAACGTTCGGCAGGCTCCATTCTGGTCCGGATCATGAATGATATCAATTCCCTTCAGGAGCTGTTTACGAGCGGGGTCATCAATTTGCTGATGGATATCTTGCTTCTTCTTGGCATTATCGTCATTTTGTTTTCGCTCAGTCCCGAGCTGACGATTGCAATCATGATTACGCTGCCGGTCATGTTTTTTATCTCTACTAATCTGCGCAGAAAAATCAGGCGTTCATGGCAAAAAGTCCGCCTAAAGCAATCAAAGCTGAACTCCCATTTAAATGAAAGCATTCAAGGAATCCGTGTTACACAGGCTTTTACACAAGAAAAAGAAAACATGATGTATTTTGACGGCGTAAACGGCGAAAACCTTGAGTCCTGGCGGGAAGCGACGAAAAAAAATGCGACATTCCGCCCGCTCGTGGAAATGACGAATGCCGTCGGAACGGCGATTTTAATTTGGTACGGTTCAAGTCTCATCATAAATGAAACGATTACGATCGGCGTCTTTGTGTCTTTTGCCTTTTACCTCGGAATGTTCTGGGAGCCGATATCAAGGCTGGGGCAGGTGTACAACCAGCTTTTGATGGGGATGGCTTCATCCGAACGGATTTTTGAGTTTCTTGATGAAAAGCCGATTGTAGCTGATAAGGAAGATGCGGCCCAAATCAAGGAATTAAAAGGCGCCATATCGTTTGAAAGGGTCGAATTTTCATACGGCGGGAAACGAAAAGCGCTTCACAGCGTATCATTCGACATTCCGGCCGGAACGTCGCTGGCGCTTGTCGGGCACACGGGTTCAGGCAAGACGACGATTGCCAGCTTAATCAGCCGGTTTTACGACGCCACGGGGGGAACGGTGAAGGTGGACGGAATTCCGATAGCCGATATATCGCTGTCTGATCTACGTTCGCAAATCAGCGTCGTTCTTCAGGATACATTTATTTTCTCAGGAACGATCATGGAAAATATCCGGTTCGGCCGCCCAAACGCAACGGATGAAGAAGTCATCAAAGCGGCAAAAGCCGTCAGCGCCGACGCGTTCATTGCGGAGCTTCCGGACGGGTATGCCACAGAGGTGGAAGAACGCGGCAATATGCTGTCGGCGGGCGAAAGGCAGTTAATTTCATTTGCGAGAGCGCTTTTGGCAGATCCGCGCATTCTCATTCTTGATGAGGCGACGGCGAGCATTGATACAGAGACGGAAGTGAAAATTCAGGCGGCGTTGAAAACCCTGCTAAAAGGGAGGACTGCGGTTATGATCGCCCATAGGCTTTCCACGATAAGAGACGCCGATAAAATCATCGTGCTTGATCATGGCAAAAAAATGGAGGAAGGCAGCCATTCCGAATTGATGGAAAAAAAGGGAATTTACTACGAGCTTGTCAAAGCACAATATCATTTGCTGCAAGTATGACAGTTTCGTATTAACGGAAAAAATGAAACTTTTGGCTGGATGATTCGTACTCATATTCAGAAAAAACTATTGGAGGTATTGCGAAATGGAAGCGAATTTGGAAAAAAATCCGGTTAAAAGTCCCTCGATATTTGGAATTTTTACGAGCCCCGGCGAACAATTTGAAAGAATCAAAACAAAACCGGCAATATGGGGGCCGCTGCTTCTCGTACTCGTTTTAACCGTAGTTGGTGCAGTGTATACGGCTGTGGGCACTAATTATGACGCGATTTTTAAAGAGTCCGGATTAACGGGTGAGGAACTTGAAATTGTCAGACCACTTGCGGTGGGCGGAGCCATATTCGGCACAATATTTATACAAATCGCAACCGTTTTTATTGCTCCGCTTATTTATTGGCTCTGCGTCAAAATATCCGGCGGTACCACAACTTACCGGAACATGCTGTCTTTGAACCTTTTCATTATGTTTATTTCCTGCATCGGCTTACTGATCAACGGACTATTCTTATATTTTACCGACTCAACTTCACTGTACAATGTAACATCGCTTGCGAGCATCATTCCGGCTGAGCAGCCTCTTGCAAGTATTTTAAATCTCTTTGAAGTATTCTCGCTTTGGGGGTATGTTTTGCTGGCTGTCGGCCTTGAAAAAGTAGGGGGAATCTCCAAAAAATCAGCGTGGATCAGCGTAGCTGTCTTGTTTGGAATTCTTTTGTTATTCTCAGTCGCATCCGGATTTTTTGATGCAATGTCGGCGGGTGCATAGAAGATGAAGAAAATATTGATCGGAAGCGGTATAGTCGTGATTGTCGCTCTATTTATCGGAATTAATTTGTACCGGTCAGCTGCTCAAACCGGCGGCAGCGCCGGTGCCGAATTCAAAACCGGTAAGCTGGAGGAAAAGGAGATAGCGGCAACCGTTATGGTTCCCGGTAAGTTAAAGTTTGAAAATGAACAATCTGTTTTTTATGAGGCGGATAAGGGAGATCTCGATCAGATAAAAGTAAAAGAAGGGGACAAGGTCAAAAAAGGAACGGTCCTCTTAACCTATACGAATGAACAGCTGAAGCTGGAAAAAGAAAAAAATGAATTGGCGATAGAATCTAGTCAGCTCAAACTCAAGCAAATCAACGAAAAGAAAAAAGCATTAAACAAAAAAGAAAAAGAGGCCGGCGAACAATTTGATTCTCAGCGATCTGAGCTAGAAATGGAAGAAAAAACGGCGGAACTCGAGTTGCGGCAGTATAATCTGGAGAAGAAATCAATTGAGCGCCAATTGAGTGACCTTGAAGTCCGCAGCGAAATTGAAGGAACTGTCATTTCCGTCGAAAGGGAAGCGGCATCTAAAAAATCCGAGATTCAGGAGCCGGTTATACATATTGGCAATACTGATCGTCTCATCGTTGAAGGTGCATTGTCTGAATACGATACGCTAAAGGTGAAAAAAGGCCAGAAAGTAGCGTTGACATCAGACGTCATTCAGGATCATGAATGGAGAGGAAGGGTTGCAGCTGTCGGTCTTGTGCCCGAAAGGCAAAACGAAACAGCGGCTGCGGGGGCTTCTGAAACGGAGAAAGCCGTACAGTATCCGCTCAAAGTTAAAATCGCCGGTCGGCTCCCTCAAGGAAAGCCCGGATTTAAATTGATCATGAATATTGAAACAGATAAGCGTAAAGCGAATACGCTGCCTGCAAAAGCTGTCAAAAAAGAAGACGATCAGTACTATGTCTATACGGTAAAAGACGGCAAGGCAACACGTGTCGACGTAAAGATCGGTGAAACGGTGGATAACCTCATCGAAATAAAGGATGGCATTTCACCGGATGATCAAGTCATTTTAAATCCTTCAGACGATTTGACTGACGGAACGGATGTGAGAGTCTGATGATTCAGCTTTCCAATGTGACAAAAAGTTATCATATCGGGAAAGAGACATTTGATGTCCTTCATTCCATTGATGTCGCCATTGAACAGGGAGAGTATCTTTCGATCATGGGGCCGTCCGGATCAGGAAAATCAACGCTCATGAACATCATTGGCTGTCTTGATCGCCCAACGTCGGGTACGTATAAGCTGGACGGAGAAGATATTTCTTCTTATAAAGATAAGGAGCTGGCGGCGGTCAGAAATCGATCGATCGGCTTTGTGTTTCAGCAGTTTCAGCTTTTGCCAAGGCTTAACGCTAAAAAGAATGTAGAGCTTCCGATGATTTATGCAGGGATCGGCAAAAAAGAGAGGCAGGAACGGGCCGAAAGGGCTTTAGAAAAGGTTGGGCTAAAAGACAGAATGCTTCACATGCCGAATGAACTATCGGGTGGGCAAAAACAGCGGGTGGCAATTGCCCGCGCCATTGTGAATGAACCAAAGCTGGTTTTGGCAGATGAACCAACCGGAGCCTTAGATACGAAAACGAGCATTTCGATTATGGAGCAATTTTCTGAATTAAATTCCGAAGGTACGACGATCGTATTGGTTACACACGAACCGGAAATAGCAAATTATACGAACCGTATGATTTTGGTGCGCGACGGCGAAATCGTCTCTCCTGAAGGACAAAGGAGAGTGGGGGAATGAGCCTTTTGGAAAATGTGCAGATGGCTCTAAGCTCTGTGTTGGCTCATAAAATGCGGTCAATCTTAACGATGCTCGGAATCATAATCGGCGTCGGTTCGGTTATTGTCGTGGTAGCCGTCGGACAAGGCGGGGAACAGATGCTCAAACAGTCTATCAGCGGTCCCGGCAATACAGTGGAATTATATTATTCACCGAGCGAAGAAGAGCTTGCCAGCAATCCTGCCGCTTATCAAGCAAGCTTTACAGAAGCCGATATTAACGGTTTAAAGGAAATTGAAGGAGTTAAGCAGGTTGTCGCTTCAAAAACAGAAAGTATGTCTGCCCGCTATCGCGAAGAGGAAACCGATTCATCAATAATCGGTATTAACAGCGGGTATATGGATGTCAATTCATTGGACATAAAAGAAGGCAGAGGGTTTACCGAAAATGATTTTCTATCAGGAAAACGAGCGGGGATCATTTCTGAAAAATTGGCAGAGGAACTGTTTGACAAAAAATCACCGCTTGGTCAGGTCATATGGGTAAACGGACAGCCCGTTGAAGTGATCGGTATCCTGAAAAAAGAAACCGGGCTGCTTTCGTTTGAACAGAGCGAAATGTATTTGCCGTTTACGATGATGAAAACATCATTTGGCACGAGCGACTACAGCAATGTGTCCCTTCAGGTGCAGTCCGCTGATGATATCAAGGCGGTCGGTGAAGAAGCCGTGCAGCTGATGAATGACCATCATGGAACTGAAGATTCTTATCAAGTCATGAACATGGAAGAAATCGCAAAAGGCATCGGCCAAGTCACAACAATTATGACGACTATCATTGGTTCAATTGCCGGCATCTCTCTATTGGTCGGAGGGATCGGTGTCATGAATATCATGCTTGTATCCGTGACTGAACGCACTAGGGAAATCGGGATCAGAAAATCACTTGGAGCAACGCGAGGACAAATCCTCACCCAGTTTTTGATTGAATCGGTTGTTTTGACCCTGATTGGGGGGCTGATCGGAATCGGGCTCGGATACGGAGGAGCTTCACTGGTTTCTCTTTTGGCAGGGTGGCCGTCCCTCGTTTCTTGGCAGGTTGTTCTCGGCGGGGTCTTATTCAGTATGGTAATCGGCGTCGTTTTTGGAATGCTTCCGGCAAACAAAGCGGCCAGATTAGATCCGATCGAGGCTTTGCGTTATGAATAATGAAAAGAGACCGTTTGACGATCGGTCTTTTTTTATTGGAATTTAAAACAAAATTAAGCTGATTTTAATAAAACTTAGTCTGATAAATGTTAGACTGGGTATTGTCTTTATTTCATAAAAAGGAATTTTCAGGAGGAATTAGAAAGTGGAAGCAACGATAGAAACAGCAAAAGAAAAAAAGCCGTTTTTAATCGGCCTCATCACAAGTCCCGCCAAGCAATTTGAAAGAATGAGAGAACGGCCCGCCATCTGGCTGCCGATGATCATCACAGCTGTATTATCAGCCTTGGCCGCCTATCTCGTCATCTCCAAAAGTGCCATATTCGGTCAAGAGGATTTAAACACTGTAAGAAGCACTGCAATCATCGTCCGTAATATTTTCCAATCGGTTATTTTCTTTGTGATTGGTGCTTTAGTTCTATGGCTGCTTGCGAAAATCGGCGGAGGAAAAACAAATTTTATCACGATGCTTTCGTTATGCGTTTTTGTGAATTTCATCCCTGCCATTAGGGATATTATCATCAGCGTCATTTATTATATGACGGGTTCCGGCGTCGTCTTTTCGGTAACGTCGCTGGACGGATTGATCCCTGCCGAAGAACCGCTTGCGACCGTTTTAAACGTCTGTGACATCTTTACGATCTGGTCATTTGCCCTAACGGCGATCGGCCTGCAAAAAGCGGGCGGATCTTCAAAGCGGGGAGCATGGATCGGAGTAGCCGCTTTATTTATCCTTAAGCTTCTTTTGGCTTATTTATACGGGATGCTCCTTCTTTTAATAGCAAATTTACCTAATTAACGGACCCGCCTTTTGTCAGCCTCATGCCTTGTGCATGAGGTTTTATTTTGTTTATCCCGAATGAATGAAGAATGAATAGATCATAATAATGTCACATATTTTTGCGGATTTTTATCGCTTATACAGTTTACAAATGGTATATATCGCGTTAAGATGTTAAAATGTGAAGGATTTTGATGGTTATTGAATGAATTTGAAAGATTTTTGTTGAGTTATGTCGAAAAAGCGTTTACAATAGAATTGTAAGTGAAATGAAGGCGTTTTCAAAAAGGGGTGGTAATGTGTTGACTCCCGAACGGCATCAGCTGATCATCGACGAGATCAAAAAGCATGATGTCGTGAAAATCCAGTATTTAATGAACTTGACAAAAGCATCTGAGTCAACGATCAGAAGAGATTTGTCGACGCTAGAAGCCCGCGGATATTTAAAGCGCGTTCATGGAGGGGCATCAAGGCTGTCCGACATTCGGACGGAGCCTGATATGCTTGAGAAATCATCCAAAAACCTTCATGAAAAGAAAAACATCGCCAAGGAAGCGGCCTCTCTTCTTGAAGAAGGCGATTGCATTTATTTAGATGCCGGGACGACCACCTTGCAAATGATCGACTTTATAGATCAAGAGAAGGATATAATCGTCGTCACAAACGGAGTCATGCATATCGAGGCATTAATCCAAAAAGGCATTACATTCTACTTATTAGGCGGACAGGTAAAGCATAAAACCGGTGCGATCGTGGGCGGCTCCGCTCTTTCGGCTATCGGCCAGTACCGGTTTGACAAGAGCTTTATCGGCGTTAACGGCATTCATAAGGAGGCGGGATATACAACGCCCGATCCCGAGGAAGCACTCCTGAAAGCAAAAGCTGTCAAACAGGCGAAAAAAGCCTTCATTTTAGCCGATGCTTCCAAGTTTGGGGAAATGTCTTTTTCTGCCTTTGCAAGTTTAGACGAAGCAACGATCATTACAGCAGGATCTGCAAAGCATTCATTCGATAACTATCAAGAAAAAACTGTCGTAAAGGTAGTGAAAACATGATTTACACTGTAACTCTCAACCCATCAGTCGACTACATTGTTCACGTTGAAAACTTTTCCTTGGGCGGATTAAATCGTTCAGCTTATGATTCGAAATATCCGGGGGGCAAAGGCATCAACGTCTCAAGGGTATTAAACAGACACCATGTGCCATCAAAGGTTCTCGGTTTTGTCGGCGGTTTTACCGGGGGATATATCAAGTCATTTTTGGAAGAAGAAAAGCTTGAGACAGCCTTTCATGAGGTAAATGGCGATACCCGGATCAATGTAAAGCTGAAGACGGGCGACGAAACGGAAATCAATGGACAGGGCCCGTCGATCACCGACGAAGATTTTGCGGCGTTTTTAGATCAGTTTTCAGATATGCAGGAAGGGGATATCGTCGTATTGGCAGGCAGCATTCCCGCTTCACTTCCTCAAGACACGTATGAAAAGATTGCTGCAAAATGCAAGGAGAAAAACGTCAGGGTTGTTGTTGACATCTCTGGAGAAGCGCTTTTAAAGGCCCCGGAAATGAATCCGCTTTTAATGAAGCCGAATCACCATGAGCTCGGAGAAATGTTCCAGACGACGATTCACACAGCTGAGGAAGCGGTTCCTTACGGAAAAAAACTGATCGAACAAGGAGCGGAAAACGCCATCGTTTCCATGGCTGGAGAAGGAGCTCTGCTGTTTACGAAAGATCGGGTATATCACGCAACCGTTCCTAAAGGAAAACTCGTAAACTCTGTCGGCGCGGGAGATTCAGTGGTTGCCGGTTTTCTTGCCGGCATCGAAAAGCGGCTGGGCATCGAAGAGGCTTTTCGGTTAGGGGTCGCTTCAGGGAGCGCTACGGCTTTCTCAGAAGAACTCGGAACGGAAGAGCTGGTACACAAGCTGCTTCCTGAAGTTCAGGTCCAAGCCATCTAAAGGAGGAAAGGTTATGAAAATCACAGAGCTACTCACGAAGCATACGATCAAACTAAGCCTTGAGAGCAGCAAGAAAGAAAACGTTATTGAAGAAATGGTAACGGTTTTGGATCAAGCCGGAAAGTTAAATGATAAAGAAGGCTACAAAGAAGCGGTCATCAACCGTGAAAAACAAAGCTCCACAGGGATCGGCGAAGGCATTGCCATCCCCCATGCGAAAACGGCCAGCGTAAAAGAGCCGGCGATCGCTTTCGGACGTTCAAAAGAAGGCGTTGATTACGAATCTTTGGACGGACAGCCAAGCCATTTGGTATTCATGATCGCAGCAACTGAAGGGGCGAATAACACGCACCTCGAAGCGCTGTCAAGGCTGTCAACATTGCTCATGCGGGAAGAAATCCGCAAGCAGCTTCTTGAAGCAGCAACTGAAGACGAAATCATTGACATCATCAACATGCATGATAAAGATGATGAAGAAGAAGAGCAGGCTGAAGAGGCTCAAGCTCCTTCTGCAAAAGGAAAAATCCTCGCGGTTACGGCGTGTCCGACGGGAATCGCGCACACGTTCATGGCCGCTGACGCTTTGAAAGAAAAAGCAAAAGAAATGGGCGTTGACATCAAAGTTGAAACAAACGGTTCCAGCGGTGTGAAAAATAAATTGACAGCACAGGAAATTGAAGACGCAGTCGCGATCATCGTTGCTGCCGATAAACAGGTTGAGATGGAACGCTTCAACGGCAAACACGTCATCGAAGTGCCGGTGACAGCGGGGATCAGACGTCCGAAAGAACTGATTGAGCAGGCGCTCAAACAAGATGCGCCTATTTATCAAGGCGGCGGCGCTTCCCAAAATGATGAAGGTGAAGCAAAAGGAAAATCCGGCGCAGGAAATGCCTTCTACAAGCATTTGATGAGCGGTGTCAGCAACATGCTTCCGTTTGTCGTAGGCGGCGGGATTTTAGTTGCTATTTCGTTCTTCTGGGGCATTAACTCAGCGAAGCCTGGAGACCCTTCTTATAATGAATTTGCGGCTGCGTTAAATGCGATCGGCGGCGGAAACGCCTTGAAATTAATCGTTGCAGTATTGGCCGGATTTATTGCGATGAGCATTGCAGACCGCCCTGGTTTTGCGCCTGGTATGGTCGGCGGTTTTATGGCAACACAGGCTGATGCAGGATTCTTGGGCGGATTAATTGCCGGTTTCCTTGCCGGTTACATCGTCGTTCTCTTGAAAAAAGTATTTGCAGGTCTTCCGCAAGTGCTTGACGGATTGAAGCCTGTTTTAATCTACCCGTTATTCGGTATCTTCTTTACAGGAATTATCATGCATTATGTCGTCAATACGCCGGTCAAGATGATAATGGACGGATTGACGCACTGGCTTGAAGGCCTTGGAACAGGAAACCTTGTTTTAATGGGAATCATTTTGGGCGGTATGATGGCGATCGATATGGGAGGTCCGATCAACAAAGCGGCCTTTACGTTCGGGATTGCGATGATTGACGCCGGAAACTTCGGACCTCACGCTGCTATTATGGCGGGCGGTATGGTTCCTCCGCTTGGCATCGCGCTGGCAACAACGATCTTTAAAAACAAATTTTCAAAACGCGACCGTGAAGCTGGTATTACTTGCTATTTCATGGGTGCGTCATTTATCACAGAAGGTGCGATTCCGTTTGCGGCAGCCGATCCGGCACGGGTTATCCCTGCTTGTGTAATCGGATCAGCAATCGGAGGCGGATTGTCTCAATTTTTCCGAGTCACGCTTCCTGCTCCGCACGGAGGAGTGTTCGTCTTCCTGACAACAAACCATCCGCTTCTCTATTTGGTGAGCGTCCTGATCGGAGCAGTTGTCACAGCTGTCTTGCTCGGCATCTTGAAAAAGCCGGTTCCAGCTGAATAATAAGTGCTAGAAAGTGCCGCTTTGTTCTCTCCGCGGCACTTTCTTTTTTACTGTTTTTTCCGGCAGAAGGCATGCGAATTAGGAAATATCCCATGACTTATGATAAAGTATAGGAAAAGCCGATATTTTGCGTGATAGACTGTTTTAGGAGGAAGCGTTTTGACTGAAGAAAAATCCGCCAAAAAGAAAAGTTCTCTCTTTGAATGGGTAAAAGCCATTGTCATTGCAGTCGCTCTGGCTCTATTGATCAGGACGTTTTTATTCGAGCCGTATTTAGTCGAAGGGACATCGATGGACCCGACGCTCCACGACGGGGAACGCTTGTTTGTTTATAAAACGGTGAAATATGCCGGGGAATTGAAGCGGGGAGACATCGTCATTATCGACGGCGATGAAAAAAATGTCCACTATGTCAAACGCCTGATCGGTCTGCCGGGAGATACTGTGCAAATGAAGGATGACACGCTTCTCATTAACGGGAAGAAAGTGGATGAGCCGTATCTTTCGCACAACAAAAAAGAAGCTGAGGAAGTCGGGGTGAAGCTGACCGGTGACTTCGGTCCTGTCAAAGTTCCTGAAGGCAAGTACTTCGTGATGGGCGACAACCGCCAGAGATCGATGGACAGCCGGAACGGCCTCGGGCTGATTGATAAAAAGCGGATAGCCGGGACATCGGAATTTGTGTTTTTCCCGTTTAATGAAATCCGAAAAACAGATTAAAAAAACGCCTGACGTCCGCATCGGACGCCAGGCGTTTTTTCTTTTATGATGAGAATGAAGCCAGTACTATAATAAACAGCACGGTAATGAACACCGAAGCTGTAATAAGGAGCACGCTGTAGAAGAGCTTGATGTCGGCGGCTTCTTTTCCGTGCTTTGTCAGCATGCGCTTTGCTGCGATATGTACGAACGTATAAATGATGGCGATTCCGAGATAAAGGCCGAGATCGCGCGCCGTAAAACCGGTTACCGCCACATATACCCCGGTAAAAAAAATAAACATGCAGTATTCTGTCAGAGTGATAAGCTTCATGTTTTCCTCCGTCTAATTTTCCGTGTTTTCCCCGAACATTACTTTTTTATAATATATCTTTTGGAGCCAGCCTACAAGAAGGCCGAAAAAGGCTAAAAGGCACGAAAAAATAAGAAAGTCCGTCGTCCACATATCATAGCCTTTAAAAAATCCGATCGACATCGTGGAAATCACCATCGCGAGCGAGACGAACAGCGCATGCCACGGCCTCATGTTTATCCATCTTTTAATATCAGGATCATCTTTTATATTCATATTCCATCCCCCAATCCACATTAATTGTAACATATTGTAACAACATAGATGCAAGTGTTCATATTGCTTTAAAACTTTATTGTAAAAAAGCAAAGCATTTCTCTTAAAGACTATTCGTGTTATACTCTTTTTAATGAAGTATTAGTGATGGAGGATATTACATGATAGCTGTGAGTAATGTCAGCTTGCGGTTTGCGGACCGGAAGCTGTTTGAAGATGTAAACATTAAATTTACGCCTGGAAATTGCTACGGGTTAATCGGAGCAAACGGAGCGGGGAAATCTACCTTTTTGAAGATATTATCAGGGGAGATCGAGCCGCAGACCGGAGACGTTCACATGAGCCCGGGAGAGCGCCTCGCCGTGCTGAAGCAGAACCACTTTGAATACGAGGAACACGAAGTGCTGAAAGTCGTCATCATGGGCCATAAGCGCCTGTACGAAGTCATGCAGGAAAAGGATGCTATTTACATGAAGCCGGATTTTTCCGATGAAGACGGCATTCGCGCTGCAGAGCTTGAAGGTGAATTTGCCGAGCTGAACGGCTGGGAAGCTGAAGGGGAAGCGGCGATCCTGCTGAAAGGACTCGGTATTCCCGAAGAGCTTCATACGAAGAAAATGGCCGATCTCGGCGGATCTGACAAAGTGAAAGTTCTGCTTGCACAAGCGCTATTCGGCAAGCCTGACGTACTTCTTTTGGATGAGCCGACAAACCACCTTGATATTCAGGCGATCCAGTGGCTTGAAGAGTTTCTGATCAACTTTGAGAATACGGTTATCGTCGTATCGCATGACCGCCACTTTTTAAATAAAGTATGTACGCATATCGCCGACCTCGATTTCAACAAAATCCAAATTTACGTCGGCAACTATGATTTCTGGTATGAATCAAGCCAGCTTGCGCTTAAAATGGCTCAGGAAGCCAATAAGAAGAAAGAAGAACAGATCAAACAGCTTCAAGAGTTTGTTGCCAGATTCAGCGCAAATGCTTCCAAATCGAAGCAGGCGACTTCCAGAAAAAAACTGCTTGAAAAAATTACGCTCGATGACATTAAACCGTCATCGCGGAAATATCCGTACGTCAACTTCACGCCGGAACGCGAAATTGGCAATGACGTGCTTGTTGTTCAGGATCTTTCCAAAACAATCGACGGCGTGAAAGTGCTTGATTCGGTGAGCTTTATGATGAATAAAGACGATAAAATCGCTTTTACGGGCCGGAATGAGCTTGCCGCCACGACGCTGTTTAAAATTTTGGCGGGGGAAATGGAGCCTGACAGCGGAACCTTTAAATGGGGCGTGACAACATCGCAGGCCTTTTTCCCGAAGGACAACAGCGAGTTTTTCGAGAACAGCGATATGAACCTTGTCGACTGGCTTCGCCAATTTTCGCCGAACGATCAGAGCGAAAGCTTTTTGCGCGGATTTTTAGGCCGGATGCTGTTCTCCGGTGAAGAAGTGCTCAAAAAGGCAAGCGTCTTGTCAGGGGGAGAAAAAGTCCGCTGCATGCTGTCAAAAATGATGCTTTCAGGAGCGAACGTGCTTGTGCTTGATGAGCCGACAAACCACTTGGACCTTGAGTCGATTACCGCGTTGAACAACGGCTTAATCAGCTTTAAAGGCGCCATGCTGTTTACGTCCCACGACCATCAGTTCGTTCAGACGATTGCCAACCGGATCATCGAAATTACGCCAAACGGCATCGTTGATAAGCAAATGACCTATGATGAGTTTTTAGAAGACAAAACGGTTCAAAGCAAATTGGCCGAGTTATACGCATAACACGAAAGCCCGCCTCTTCGGCGGGCTTTCAGCGTGTCGACAAACCCTTGCATTCGTTGCCAGGCCTGCTAAGTCGGTGCTCACGAGTAAGAAAGGAACGGCGGCTAAACGCTCAGGCGTCCTGCCTGAACGCCGCCGTCATCACATCCTGTGAAAGTCCGCTCTGATGCCCGGCCTTCCTAGACTGCAAGGGTTTCGGGTCACTCAGCAGCAGGATAATTGCACCGGTTGTTGACATCCTGTGCAACAAACGGACAGTTTCCGGGCGGAGCATCATAAAAAGGGCTTCCATTTGAAGCCCTTTCGCATGTGCGGATGTGCCAGCCTTAAAAAGCCCAATTGCCGTTGCGGAAGATTGGTTCTCTTTTTCCGTCGGCCGTGATTCCGTCGATGTCCATTTCGCCTGAGCCGATCATGAAATCGACATGGGTGATGCTTTCATTCAACCCTTCCTTTGCCAGCTGTTCGCGCGTCATTTCTTTGCCGCCTTCGATGTTGAACGCATACCCGCTTCCGATGGCAAGATGATTTGAAGCATTTTCGTCAAACAGCGTGTTATAAAACAGGATATTTGATTTTGAGATCGGCGAATCGTGGGCTACCAGTGCGACTTCGCCCAGGTAGTGCGAGCCTTCGTCCGTCTCGACCAGCTCTTTTAAAATATCCTCGCCCTGCTCTGCTTTGACATCGGTAATCCGTCCGTTTTCAAACGTCAGCGTAAAGCCGTCAATGATGTTTCCTCCGTAGCTCAGCGGTTTTGTGCTGGAAACGGTTCCGTTCACCCCGTCTTTTTTCGGAGCGGTAAACACCTCTTCCGTCGGCATGTTGGCCATGAATTCATCGCCCTTTTCATTAACGCTTCCGGCCCCGACCCAGACGTGTTTTTCAGGAAGTTCAATCGTGAGGTCCGTGCCTTTTGCTTTATAATGAAGGGCCTGATAATGCTTTTCGTTTAAAACGCTCACTTTATCGCGAAGCGTCTGATCGTGCTCTTTCCATGCTTTGACCGGGTCTTCGCGGTCGACGCGGGTCGTCTTGAAAATTTCGTCCCAAAGCATTTGCACCGCTTTTTCTTCGCTGCTTTCAGGGAACACTTTTTTCGCCCATGCCGGAGAGGGGGCTGCCACGACAGTCCAGCTCACTTTATCGGACTGAATCATTTGTCTGTATGTATGCAAAGCTTTTCCGGCCGCTTTTTGCTGTGCTGCAATCCGTTTTGAATCGATTCCTTTCAAAAGGTCGGGACCTGATGAGACAATCGAAATAAATGCTGCACCCTCTTTGGCGAGCGTTTCCATGCCTTTTGCTTCCCATTCCGGATACTCTTCGAACGCTTCAGTTGGTGCAAGCTCATATTTCAGTCTGGTGACGACGTCATCCTGCCAGCGGACTGTCACATGTTTTGCTCCTCTTTCATATGCGCTTTTTACGAGCAGGCGTACGAAGTCGCGAATCTCCGTCGAAGCGTTGATCACGACTTGCTGTCCTTTTTGAACGTTGACACCTACTTCTATGACAAGCTGGGCGTATTTACTAAGTTTATCGGTAAATGAACTCATGTTTGCAAAACCTCCTTTATTGTCCATAACATCATAACAAATTTTGACTCAAAATAAAAAGTTCGCAGCGGGCAGGCTGCGAACTTTTTCAGCGGTTTATTTTGGCTGTCTGGCCGGGGGGAGAGCTCGGCATGTTGCTGAGCGAAACACTGATCCCGCCTAAAATGATCCCGCTTAAGATAGCGGTAATGGCCACGCGTCTTCCCAAATCCTTGAGCATGTTCTTCCTCCTTATCGTTACTCCATTTCCCACGATATGAAGAAAGTCTGCAAAAAAGACGTTAAAAATAAAATTATTTAGCGGCTTTTTGCAATTTGTGAATTACGTCAAGAGAACGGCCGGTCCCGATGGCCACGGATTCAAGCGGATTTGCAGCAACGTGGACAGGAACGACGATTTCCTGGGAGAGCCATTCTTTGATGCCGTTCAAGAGGGCGCCGCCACCCGTTAAAATGACGCCGCGGTCGACGATGTCTCCGCTCAGTTCCGGAGGACAGTCCTCAAGCGTTGCTCTGATCGCTTCGATAATGTGAAGAAGGGACTCGCGCATCGCTGCCTGGATCTCGTTTGATTCAAGCGTAATCGTTTTTGGCAGGCCTGTGACAAGATCGCGTCCCCTGACTTCCATCGTCTTCGTTTCATGCTCAATCAAAGCATAGCCGATTTCGATTTTGACTTCCTCGGCTGTCCGTTCCCCGATCAGCAGGTTGTATTTTTTTCGTACGAATGAAACGATGTCTTCATCAAGCTGATCGCCGCCGATTCGGATCGAGTGGCAGGATACGACGCCTCCGAACGAAATAATCGCCACTTCAGTCGTACCGCCGCCGATATCGACGACGACGTTGGCGACGGGTTCATCGACAGGCAGGTCTGCGCCGATTGCCGCTGCGACAGGCTCTTCGATCAAGTGGACCTGTTTGGCGCCGCAGTTTTTGACGGCGTCGCTGATGGCCCGTCTTTCGACAGCGGTCGAGCCGGAAGGCGTGCAGACGACGACGCTCGGCTTTCTGAATGTAAAGCCGATGTTTTTCCCGGCTTTTTTCATGATCTGTTTTAAAAGGTCGGTCGTCATGTCGTAGTCGGCAATAACCCCGTCTTTCAGCGGACGGACTGCGACGATTTTGCCCGGTGTCTTTCCGATCATGTTTTTCGCTTCGATTCCGACGGCCAAAACGCTTTTTGTTTCCGTATCAACGGCAACGACGGAAGGTTCGTTTAAAATGATTCCTTTGTTTTTACTGTAAACCAGTATGTTCGCTGTTCCTAGATCAATTCCGATCTCGGTTGTTTGAAACATATTTTCACCCAATCTCTATTTAAAATTTTTTGATAAACGAAATGGTTTTTCTTCGCGTTGAGAAAAAGATATTCATTCCATTTAAATTTTCTCTGAAAAACATCGATTTTTGGGGGTCTGTGACGACATTGAAAAAAACCTGTAAAATGATGACCTCATATTGGCATCATGAGAAAATTATTTCATTTTTATTGCGCGGATTTTTTGTCTGAAAGGGGGAAACCTTTTTCCCCTATTGTACGTCTATCGTTATACTAAGACAATATCTTAGAAAAATAGAAACATAATGAGGAAGAAGGCGAAAGACTTTGAAATCCATAGGAGTTGTGAGAAAAGTAGATGAACTCGGCCGCATTGTGATGCCGATTGAATTGAGAAGGGCGCTTGATATCTCAATCAAGGACAGCATTGAATTTTTCGTTGACAAGGATAAAATCGTTTTGAAAAAATATAAACCTTACGGCGTTTGTCTGATAACCGGAGAGATTACATCCGAAAACCGCGAATACGGAAACGGAAACATTACGCTCAGCCCGGATGGCGCCAAATTGCTTTTGGAAGAACTCAAAAGCGCGCTGGACCAGGCCAAATCGTAACATTGAGCCGCCCTGCCTGTTCACCCGGGCAGGGCTTTTTTTGCCAATTGGTTCAGAAATCGGTTTCCTCCGAAAAGATGACCGACATCACCGTCACTGAAAAATTCGGCAATACAGACGATAAATACTTCGAACAATCCTCTCAAAGATGGTGTAAAGAATGTTACAATTAACAGAGAAATACAAGTGGCAGGTGGGGTCATGAAAAGATATCAAGGACGGATCATTGCGACCGCTTTGGCAATGACTTTTATTATGTTTTGGAATTATTTATTTTACGGGATATTGGGAAATCAAATTAACTGGACGGTTGATCTGCTGTTTACACTTGTGACATTGGTCAGCGTATGGTGGCTGACGCTGTACATCGATGAATCCAATCAGCTTGTTTATAAGCTGAAGGAAAGCGAAAAACAATATAAAGAGCTTTCGGCGGCAACGAACCGGATTATGGACAACCTTCAGGAAATCGTGTTTCAAACCGACCGGAAAGGCAACATCACCTTCTTGAACCAGGCGTGGACCACCCTGACCGGCTTCAGCATTGAAGAAAGTCTCGGAACGATGTACAATGATTATTTTGATCATGAAGAGCGCATCTCGAATCATCTGATGAGCCAGCTGAAGAACAGGGAGCGGGAAGGAAGAATCGAAGTTCTGTACCACCGCAAAGACGGAAGCAAGTTTTGGGGTGAAGTGCACTATAAGCTTTATTATACGAATGGCCAATTTACGGGAAGCTTAGGCACGCTGACAGATGTTACAGAGAGAAAGAACACGGAAATGGAGCTTTTGAAATCAAATCAGCGCCTTGCCATGCAGTCTCAGAAGCTGGCGATGGCCGGTCAGCTTGCCGCAGGAATCGCACACGAGGTGAGAAATCCGCTCACATCTGTAAATGGGTTCCTGCAGCTGATGAAAACGGAATACCCTGACAGAACCGAGTATTTTGACATTATCTTTTCTGAAATCAAACGGATTGATTCCGTGCTCGGGGAGCTGCTCGTATTGGCAAAGCCCCATCAGGTTCAGTTTAAAAAAATCAAGATCAATTCCGTGTTGCAGCAGGTCACGACCCTGCTTGAAACAAATGCGGTTTTGTCCCATATCGAAATCGAAAAAGCCTTTCAAAAGGAAGGAAGAGAGTGGGAAATAAACGGCGACGAAAATCAAATCAAGCAAGTGTTCATCAACTTGATCAAAAACGGGATCGAAGCGATGCCTGACGGAGGAAAAATCACGATTTCATCAGAGAAGGAAGCAAGCTTTGTGAAAATCAGCATCAAAGATGAAGGCGGAGGCATGTCACAAGATGAACTGGCCAAGATCGGCGAACCTTTCTTTTCGACAAAACAGGAAGGCACAGGGCTCGGGCTTACGATCTGTTTAAATATCATCGGCGCCCATAACGGGGAACTAAAGGTAGACAGCAAATTGGGCGAAGGGAGCACATTCCACATTTTGCTGCCGCTTGAGGAGGGCGCACAATACGAAAAATCGCAGAAATTGAGTCATGCAACCTGAATGAACATACATATGAAGAAAAAGAGGAAAAAACCTTTTTCATATGATAGAATTTGTAAAAGATTGACCCATGGAGGAATTTTCGATGAAAAAAGAATTTGCTGTAATCGGACTCGGCCGGTTTGGCGGCAGCATTTGCAAGACATTAAGTGAAGAAGGCCTTGAGGTGATGGCGATCGACAGGGACGAGGACCGTGTCAACGAATACGCGAAGATCGCTTCTCATGCAGTCATAGGCGACACGACAGACGAGTCCGTCCTGAAAAATCTTGGGCTGCGCAATTTTGACCATGTCATCGTGGCGATCGGAGAAGATATTCAAGCGAGCATCCTGACTACCCTCATGCTAAAAGAGCTGGGCGTTAAATCGATTACCGTCAAGGCGCAGAATGATTATCATGAAAAGGTACTATCGAAAATCGGAGCTGACCGGATCGTTCATCCGGAGCGTGATATGGGCAAAAGAATCGCGCATAACATCGTGTCCAACAATGTGCTTGATTATCTCGAACTGTCAGATGAGCACAGCCTTGTCGAAATTGTAGCCAACAGCAGGCTCGCGGGAAATACGCTGCTTGACCTCGATATCAGGGCGAGGTACGGAATTAATATCGTTGCGATTAAACGCGGAAAAGAAGTGATCGTGTCCCCGCTTGCCACCGAGGAGATTCAAAAGGATGATATTCTCATTGTCATCGGCTCCAATCCCGATATCGACCGTTTTGAGAAAAAGGTTTTTCAGCATTCATAATGTACGGCTTATGCCGCAAGCGTTTTTCGCTTGCGGTTTTTTTATCTTTTCATTGACTGTTTCAATCGATTCAGATACGATATTGAACAATATACATAACAAAACGAGAGGGGCTTTATACCTTTGGAGAAACAGATGTTCATTCACCGGCTTGGTGCTGCGGGACATCGCAGAAAAGCTGATATTGTGATCAAAAACGGAAAAATAATGGATGTTTTTAATCAGGAATGGATCGAGCAAGACATAGCCATCACAGACGGAGCCATCGTCGGGTTAGGCGATTACGAGGGCGAAGAGGTCATCGACGCAGAGGGACAGATGATTGTTCCCGGCTTTATCGACGGCCATGTCCATATCGAGTCTTCTATGGTGACGCCGCCGGAGTTTGCAAAAGCGGTGATTCCCCACGGGGTGACGACCGTTATAACAGACCCTCATGAAATCGCGAATGTCTCAGGGGTAAAAGGTCTGCATTTCATGATGGAACAGGCCCGGCTGACCCCGCTGAACATCTATTTCATGCTCCCTTCGTGCGTACCGGCGGCGGCGTTTGAAAAATCGGGCGCCGCTCTTTATGCCGATGATTTAAAACCGTTTTACAGCCGGGAAGATGTACTCGGCCTGGCGGAAGTGATGGATTGCGTTTCAGTGGAATCTTTGGCGGCGGGCATGACGCAAAAGCTGTTTGACGCGCAAGCAGCGGGCAAGCGGATCGACGGTCATTTAGCTGGGCTTACGGCTAAATACGTCAACATCTACCGGGCGGCGGGGGTTCTGACAGATCATGAGGTCACAACTCCTGAAGAAGCGCTTGAACGCATCAGACGGGGAATGTATGTCATGCTCAGGGAAGGCTCTGTGGCAAAGAATGTGCGCAGCGTACTGCCCGCCGTAAACGAAAAAAATGCAAGGCGCTTCTTTTTTTGTACGGATGATAAGCACTTGGACGAGCTGATCGATGAAGGGAGCATTAATCACCAGGTGAAGCTCGCCATCCTGTCAGGGCTTGATCCCTTTCTTGCCTATCAAATGGGAAGCCTCAATGCCGCAGAATGCTATGGGTTAAAAACGAAAGGTGCGGTCGCTCCGGGCTATGATGCAGATCTCCTCTTTATCAGCGATTTAAAGAATGTACGCATCACAAAGACGATGATTAACGGGAAGGTGTACAGCGGACTGAATGAAGCGGACGCCGCCGCCTCTAAGCCTGAACCGGCGCTGCTCGAGACGGTGCATCTCCCCGATTTACAGGCGGAGGACCTCAGGATTCCCCTTGTTCGGGACAAGGACGTTCGCATCATCGAAATCATTCCCAACCAGCTTGAAACAAAGCTCGTCATCGCTAAGCCGAAAGACGGGGCGTTTTTCCGTGCAGATCCGGAAAGAGATTTGCTGAAGATCGCGGTGATTGAACGCCACCGGGGTATAAAGGAAATCGGCCTTGGGATTGTAAAGGGATTCGGATTGAAAGAGGGAGCAATCGCAGCGACGATATCGCATGATTCACACAATTTCATCGCCGTCGTCACGAATGATGAGGATATGATGAAAGCGGCTGGCATCTTGGGCAAGATCGGCGGAGGACTGACCGTCGCGAAAGGGGGAAAAGAGCTCCATTCCGTCGCACTGCCGATCGCAGGGCTTTTATCAGACAAACCGCTGGAAGAGGTCAACAAGAGCTTGAAATCGCTTCATGGCGCCTTGAAACAAACCGGTTTTTCAGGAAGCTTCAATCCGTTTTTAACGCTTTCCTTTTTGGCGCTGCCGGTCATTCCTGATGTGAAGATGACGACCGAAGGGCTGTTTGGTGTTAAAGCGTTCACGCACATTTCCGTGCAATGAAAAAACGGATGCACTGATAAGGTGCATCCGTCAGCTTGTCGACAAAGTCACAAAAAAAGTGGCTTGATCGACAAGCTTTTTTTGTTAAAATGTGTGTGGAATCTAATTTTTGGAGGTTTTACCATGTTGACCAAACACTCTAAAGATCAGCGTGAACAGCTTGAAGTCTTTGCCTTAAGTGAGCTTGTACCTGAAGACCATTTGGTCAGGAAGATGGAAGAAGCCATTGATTTTTCATTTATTTATGAAAAAGTTGCCCCTCTTTATTCTTCAAAAGGGCGTCCAAGTATTGATCCTGTTGTACTGATTAAAATGGTGCTCATTCAATACGTGTTTGGTCATCGCTCCATGCGCGAAACCATTAAGCGAATCGAAACTGATGTAGCCTATCGCTGGTTTATTGGATATGGATTCTCTGAAAAAATCCCTCATTTTTCAACCTTCAGTAAAAACTATGAACGTCGCTTTCATGACACAGACCTATTTGAAACAATCTTCTATAAGATTTTACGTCAAGCCATGGATCTCGGCCTCGTCGATCCTTCGGTCGCCTTCATCGACAGCACACATGTCAAAGCGAATGCCAATAAGAAAAAGTTTGTGAAAAAGATCGTAAGAAAAGAAACAAGAGCTTATCAGGAGCAGCTAGATCAAGAAATTAATGCCGATCGCGAAGCGAACGGAAAAAAGCCCTTAAAGCCCAGGCGATGCTTAGAGGAACGAGAAGTAAAGGAAAGTACAACTGATCCTGAGAGCGGATATTTTGTCAAAGGCGAACGAGAACGTCTTTTTGCCTATGGATTTCATACAGCTTGTGATCGGAACGGATTTGTGCTGGGAACGGTTGTTGAGCCTGCCAATATCCATGACAGCCAAGTGTTCGCGTCGCTGTTTCAACAAGTAAAAGAGCGCGTTGCCAAGCCTCATACGGTCGCAGTTGATGCCGGATACAAAACACCGGTTATCGCAAAATTTCTTCATGAAGAAAACGTTCGCCCTGTTATGCCTTACACGCGTCCGCAAACCAAAAAAGGATTCATGAGAAAACACGAGTATGTTTACGATGAATTTTATGATGTCTATATCTGCCCGCAAGACCATATTCTCTCCTATCGCACAACCAATCGGCAAGGTTATCGAGAGTATGCTTCAGATCCAAAACGATGTAAACAATGTCCATTACTACATACATGTACAGAAAGTAGAGATCATCGAAAGATGATTCACAGACATATCTGGCAGGATCATTTAGACGAAGCTGATCATCTTCGGCATACGGAAGAGAATAAACAAATCTATGCCAAACGTAAAGAGACGATCGAGCGAGTTTTTGCCGATTTAAAACATAAGCATGGCCTGCGCTGGACAACCCTACGGGGAAAGAAAAAATTGTCCATGCAGGCGATGCTTGTTTTCGCTGCCATGAATCTGAAAAAGCTGGCGAATTGGACCTGGAAGGGTCCTAATCGCCAGCCTTCTGATCGAAATAATAGAATAAAATGGACAAAAACAGGTCGGATTTTTAAAATCCGACCTGTTTTGTCAACGGTCTGACGGATGCACTGATAAGGTGCATCCGTTTTTTTAGTGCGCCGCGATTATACTTCCATAATGATTGGAAGTATCATCGGACGGCGTTTTGTTTTTTCGTACAAGAAAGGTGCAAGCGTGTCTGTAATTTCGTTTTTGATTTCAGACCACTGTGTCGTTTTGCGCTCCATCACTTTTCTCAAATGTCCGGCAATCAGTTCCTGAGCGTCATTGATGAGGTCGCCTGACTCCCTCATGTAGACAAACCCTCTTGAAATTAAATCAGGTCCGGCGGAAATTTTGAATTCCTTCATGTTAATGCTGACGACGACGATGACGAGCCCTTCCTCAGAAAGGATTCTCCGGTCGCGCAGGACGATGTTGCCGATATCGCCGATGCCGCTTCCGTCAATATAAACGTTTCCGGAAGGGACTTTTCCGGCGACTGATGCTTCTTCGCTCGTCAGCGCCAGCACCTCGCCATTGTCCATGATAAAGCAGTTTTCCTCGGGAATTCCGCAGTCTGTCGCCAATTTCACGTGCATTTTTTGCATTCTGTATTCACCGTGAATCGGCATGAAGAACTTCGGCTTGATCAGGCGGAGCATCAGCTTTTGCTCTTCCTGGCCCCCGTGTCCGGATGTATGGATGTTCGTTACCGCGCCGTGGATAACATCCGCTCCTGCCCGGTACAGCTGGTTGATCGTGCGGCTGACGCTGATCGTATTGCCCGGGATCGGAGATGATGAAAATACGACTGTATCCCCCGGGTTGATCGAAATTTGCCGGTGCGTGCCGTTTGCGATTCTCGAGAGAGCCGCCATCGGCTCGCCTTGGCTACCCGTACAGAGAATCGTCACTTTTCCGGCCGGAAGCCTGTTGATTTCATTGGCTTCAACAAACGTGTTTTTAGGGCATTTAATATACCCGAGAGTTTGTCCGATTTCAATCGCCGATTCCATGCTTCGTCCGAATACGGCCACCTTCCGGCCGTTGGCAACCGCTGCTTCGATCACCTGCTGAAGACGGTGGATGTTTGAGGCAAAGGTGGCAAAGATGATTCTGCCTTCGACCTTGCGGAAAATGTCATCAATGCTTTCCCCGACTTTGCGCTCCGACATCGTGAAATCCGGAATTTCGCTGTTTGTGCTGTCAGAAAGGAGGCAGAGAACGCCTTCTTTTCCGATTTCGGCCATTTTGGTCAAGTTGGCCGGTTCGCCTACCGGCGTAAAATCGAATTTAAAATCGCCGGTATGTACGATATTTCCTTGCGGTGTTTTTACGACAATACCGTATGAGTCCGGAATGCTGTGTGTCGTCCTGAAGAAAGAAACCGACGTTTTTCTGAACTTGACAATATCGTCCTCTTCAATAATATGAAGCTTTGTCTGGCGCAAGAGGCCGTGCTCTTCAAGCTTCTTTCTTAAAAGGCCGATCGCAAGCTGCCCACCGTAAACCGGTACGTTCACCTGTTTGAGCAGGTACGGAATGCCGCCGATGTGGTCTTCGTGTCCGTGTGTAATAAAAAGGCCTTTGATCTTTTCTTCGTTTTTGACCAGATAGGTGTAGTCGGGGATAACGTAGTCGATTCCGAGAAGCTCGTCTTCCGGAAACTTAATCCCCGCGTCAATTAGCACGATCTCATCCTGAAATTGAACGCAGTACGTATTTTTGCCGATTTCCCCCAGTCCGCCCAAGGCAAAAACGGCCGTTTGATCGTTTTTAACAAATTTCATTCACTCATAACTCCAATACTTTAAATTTTTCGCTCTGTTTTTCAAATTCTAAAAAAGCGCCTTCAACTTCCTGTATAAACTCAATGTTGTAGTTGTATGATTTTAATTTAGATCTGACATCACGTTCAGATTGAGCTTCCACAAAAATTGAATCTGTTTTTTCACGAACAGGTACTTCGTCATTGCTGCTCTGAAAAAATACCTTATAAATCATCCAAATCTCTCCTTAACTGCCGATTGTTAGACTCATCTTTCTATTATATGCGAAATTGCCTCATAAGAAAAGCATTGAGAAAAAAAGGACCTGTTCACCTGTGTGAAGGTCCTTTTTACGCAATTGATTTTCTGCGCATCATGCCGTTTAATTGTTTTTTTAATTTTTTTCGAAGGCGGCGAAGCATGTCTTATTCCTCCTTTCGCTGACTTGTCCCAAACCGGCCTTGTTACCTTTAGTTCTATTATATGACGAATTTGCTCATTGTTACATGGATATTATTGGAATGCAATTTTGTTTTGATTTTCGGGTTGCGAAGGTTTTCTGAACGCTTCAGTTTTTGTATGATGGAACAGAGGAATGATAAAATCATACAACTAAGGGAGAAGGATTCACAGTCATGGATAAAAAACTGATTTTCTTTGATATTGACGGAACGATTTATGACCACGATAAAACCATTCCCGCGAGTGCAAAAACGGCCATTTCCAATTTGAAGGAGCGGGGACACCACGTTTTCATCGCCACCGGACGGGCCCCTTTTATGGTCAGTCCAGTGCTTGAAGAGCTCGGCATCGACTCGTTTATATCTTATAACGGCCAATATGTTGTGTTCGAAGGGGACGTCATCTATAAAAACCCCCTTTCCGGGCAATCCCTTGAAGCGCTGCTTGCGCATTCAGACCAATGCGGCCATCCCATCGTTTTTATGGGAGAGGAAGGCATGCGGTCTTCTGTCGATGATCATCCCTTTATTCACGAGGGAATCGGCAGCTTAAAAGTCGATCCGCCGCAATTTGACCGCTCTTATTATAAAGGCAGGGACATTTTCCAGGTGCTTTTGTTTTGTGAGGAGGCAGATGAACGCCAATACGGCCGCTTCAGCGAATTCGACCTCGTCCGCTGGCACGAGCGTTCGACAGATGTGCTGCCTGCGGGGGGATCAAAGGCCGAAGGGATTAAAAAAGTCATCGAAAAGCTTCCATTTGACAGGGAGGACACATACGCGTTCGGAGACGGGCTGAACGATTTGCAAATGATCAAATTTGCAGGCACCGGAGTGGCGATGGGAAATGCTGTACCAGAGTTGAAAAAAGCCGCCGATTTTATTACAAAACCCGTCGATGAGGACGGAATTGCGTTTGCGGTTGAGTCGCTCGGCCTTTTGAAATAATCCAAAAAAAGCGGATCAAAGCATGATCCGTTTTTTTGTTATCTGCCGACCGGTATTGCATGATCCGGCTCTTTCAGCGGGTTTTCTTTGTCGATATGATCATAGAACATCACACCGTTCAAATGATCGATTTCGTGCTGAAAGACGATTGCGGGAAATCCTTTTAATCGAATGTCAATATTCTCCCCTTCAAGGGTCGTTCCTTTTACCCTGATCCGCGCATATCTCGGCACATAGCCCGGAATCGGCTCATCGACGGAAAGGCAGCCTTCTCCGCTCGTCAAATAGCTTTTCTCGACTGAGTGGCTGACGATCTTCGGATTGAAAAGCGCGTAGCTGTATAATGTACCGTCCTCGCTTTCGGCATGAACGGCGATCATCCGTTTATTGACGTTAATTTGCGGAGCGGCAAGGCCTACCCCTGGACGAAGGTTGTATTTTTTAGCGATTTCGGGGTCCTGACTGTTCTTGACGAATTCGATCATTTCAGTCAGTTGTTTGATTTCTGTTTCGTTTGCCGGCAATTGAACTTCTTCGGCGACGGTCCTTAATGCGGGATGACCGTCGCGGACAATGTTTTCCATCGTGATCAACATCTTCACTCCCAATGATTAATATGTAAAGTATAGCGGATCATTTGCATGCCGCGCAATGTCTGAAAAAGCGCATTGGTAAAATGACCAGCCTGTTTCGGCTGGTCATTGCACAGGTACTAGCAGCACCCTAAATAAGCGGCACCTACAATAATCAGCAATATAAATAGAACAACGATCAAAGCGAATGTGCGGCCGTAACCATAACCGCCATACCCGTATCCATATGAAGGGCAGCAATAACCGTACATATTAAGACCTCCTCCGTAAATTTACGCAAAGCCTTTTTTCGTTGGTAGGCATAGCGTCTAATATAAATTATGTAAAAGCGTAAAGGTTGTATAGTCGAATGCCCACTTTCGCGCAAATTTCCCGGGTCAGCTGTTCTAAATCGGACAAGCTGATACATACCGATTTTGTATCAGCTTGTCCGATAGAGACAGGGACTTCGGTTGTCAAACAAACGAAGACGCTTTATAGTTGAATTTGTGTTTAGATTGGGGGAAATACGAAAGTGAAATCTTTAAAAATGCGCGTGCCGACCGGCATTGCCGTCTTTTGCGCGGCGGCCTTTCTGCTTGCGGGATGCTGGTGGGAAGATCCGGTGGACTCGCTGCACGCCGCGTTCGAAAAGGTCGTAGATCTGGAAAAGCCGTTTCAAAAGGAGCAGAAATCTCTGAAAAGCCTGGAGCAAACCGAATCAAAGCTTTACGACAAGATGATGAAACTCAATATGGATGATTTTGACCAAGTCGTTGCCCTCTCAGAAAAAGCGCTCACATCTGCCGATAAACGGGAGCGGCATTTGAAATCGGAAAAAGAAAGCATCGATAAGGCCAAAAAGGAGTTTGAGGCGCACAAAGCTTCCGTCGAAAAAATCGACGATCAGAAAGTCAAGAAGAAAGCGCAAAGCGCGGCTTCCTATATGGAAAAGCGCTACCTGGCGTATGACAATCTCTACAAGTCCTATCAGGATGCGCTCGGGCTTGATAAAGAACTGTACAAACTGCTTCAGAATAAAGACGCCGGACTTAGCGAGCTTGAAGCGCAGCTGAATAAAATCAACAAATCATACGATGCAGTGTTAAAGCAAAACGAACGCTTTAATACCTACACGACAGACTACAACAAAGCGAAAAAAGATTTTTACAAGGCCGCAGGGTTTGATGTCAAGGAGAGCCGTTGATTCGGCTCTCCTTTTTTCGACAAAATCTGCAAAGCTATTGTAATACAGTTTGAGGTTTATACTAGAACAGTTTTATAACAGGGTGAAGAGCGTGAAAACAGTGTTTTAGTAAAGCGAATACATTTATTGAATTTCGGGAATGAAATCGATTGACGAGTACCATCGACTGGTGTAAACTTAGCGGTGGTGGAACTTGTTGTATTAGTTTGTAGCAAGCGATAAATGATACAGTTTTAGAACGCGTCGGGCTGTCCTTACATAAAATGTTTCGACAACAAGTACAGCGGCTAATATGAAATAAATATGAGTTGCGCCTGACAATTTAGGACACCCTAATTCTGTATGTATAAGGATTACACGTCTATGACTGTCAAAAGAAAGGAAGAGGTGACTTTAATATGGCTGCAAAAACGAAAAAAGCAATCGTTGATAGCAAAAAGCAATTTGATGCCATTAAAAAGCAGTTCGAAACGTTTCAAATTTTGAATGAAGAAGGCAAAGTCGTAAACGAAGCGGCAATGCCTGATTTATCTGATGATCAATTAAAAGAATTAATGCGCCGCATGGTGTATACGCGTATTTTAGACCAGCGTTCCATTTCTTTAAACAGACAAGGCCGCCTTGGTTTCTATGCGCCGACTGCAGGTCAGGAAGCTTCTCAAATTGCTACGCATTTTGCGCTTGAGAAAGAAGACTTCGTCCTTCCCGGCTACCGTGACGTTCCGCAGCTGATCTGGCACGGTCTTCCGCTTTATCAGGCGTTCCTGTTCTCACGCGGACACTTCCGTGGAAACCAAATGCCTGACGATGTTAATGCGCTTTCACCGCAAATCATCATCGGTGCGCAGTACATTCAGACAGCCGGTGTGGCTCTCGGTCTGAAAAAGCGCGGCAAACAGGCTGTGGCGATTACTTATACAGGTGACGGAGGAGCTTCTCAAGGGGATTTCTACGAAGGAATCAACTTCGCGGGCGCTTACAAAGCTCCGGCTATCTTCGTTGTTCAAAATAACCGCTATGCGATTTCAACGCCTGTCGAAAAGCAGTCAGCTGCTGAGACGATTGCTCAAAAAGCTGCAGCCGCAGGTATCGTCGGCGTTCAAGTAGACGGAATGGATGCGCTTGCTGTATATGCCGCTACACGCGAAGCTCGCGAACGCGCGATCAACGGCGAAGGCCCTACTCTGATTGAAACGCTTTGCTTCCGTTACGGTCCTCATACAATGGCCGGAGACGATCCGACGAAATACCGCACAAAAGAAATCGAGAATGAGTGGGAGCAGAAAGATCCGCTTGTCCGTTTCCGCAAGTTCTTGGAAGCTAAAGGCCTATGGTCTGAAGAAGAAGAAAACAAGGTAATCGAAGAAGCGAAAGAAGAGATCAAACAGGCAATCAAAAAAGCCGACGAAGAGCCGAAGCAAAAAGTGACCGACCTGATCGACATCATGTATGAAGAGCTTCCTTACAACCTTGCAGAACAAAAGGAAATTTATAAAGAGAAGGAGTCGAAGTAAGCCATGGCGCAAATGACAATGATTCAAGCAATCACTGATGCGTTACGCACAGAACTGAAAAATGACGAAAATGTCTTAGTTTTCGGAGAAGACGTCGGTGTTAACGGCGGCGTATTCCGTGCGACTGAAGGATTGCAAAAAGAGTTTGGTGAGGATCGCGTATTTGACACTCCTCTTGCTGAATCTGGTATCGGCGGTCTTGCGCTCGGTCTGGGCTTACAAGGCTACCGTCCGGTAATGGAAATTCAATTTTTCGGTTTCGTTTATGAAGTAATGGATTCCGTTTCCGGCCAAATGGCTCGGATGCGCTACCGTTCCGGCGGACGCTGGACTTCCCCTGTGACGATCCGTTCTCCGTTCGGCGGCGGCGTTCACACGCCTGAGCTTCATGCCGACAGCCTTGAAGGGCTTGTTGCGCAGCAGCCTGGTCTTAAAGTGGTAATTCCTTCAACTCCGTACGATGCAAAAGGACTTTTGATTTCCGCGATCCGCGACAACGATCCGGTTGTTTTCCTTGAGCACATGAAGCTTTACCGTTCATTCCGCCAGGAGGTTCCTGAGGAAGAGTACACGATCGAAATCGGCAAAGCTGATGTGAAGCGTGAAGGTACAGATCTTTCCATTATCACATACGGAGCGATGGTTCACGAATCATTAAAAGCTGCAGAAGAACTTGAAAAAGAAGGCGTATCTGCTGAGGTTATTGACCTTCGCACTGTCAGCCCGCTTGATATTGAAACGATCATCGCGTCAGTTGAAAAAACAGGCCGTGCAATCGTCGTTCAAGAGGCTCAAAAACAAGCAGGCGTCGGGGCTAACGTCGTAGCCGAAATCAACGACCGCGCAATTCTTAGCCTTGAAGCGCCTGTGCTTCGCGTCGCTGCACCTGACACTGTATTCCCGTTCTCTCAAGCTGAAAGCGTTTGGCTTCCAAACCATAAAGACGTGCTTGAGACTGCGAAAAAAGTGTTGGAATTTTAATCTGACAACCGGAAAGGGAAAAGATGTCATACATATTTTTCCCTCATGCATTTCCACAGTCAGACGGAAACATTTAGCCGTGTAACTGACGGTCGGCCGGGACGCCCGGCTGACGGATTTATCAACTACGTAAATATCTTAGGAGGTCGAGAACTGTGGCATTTGAATTTAAACTTCCAGATATCGGGGAAGGAATCCACGAAGGCGAAATCGTAAAATGGTTCGTCAAGCCAAACGATGAGGTAAACGAAGACGACGTTTTGGCAGAGGTTCAAAACGACAAAGCTGTTGTAGAAATTCCTTCACCTGTTAAAGGAAAAGTATTAGAATTAAAAGTTGAAGAGGGAACAGTCGCAACTGTCGGGCAGACGATTATCACATTTGATGCACCGGGTTACGAAGATCTTCAATTTAAAGGCGACGACTCTGGCGACGCCAAAACAGAAGAACAAGTTCAGTCTTCAGCCGAAGGCGGTCAAGATCTGGACAAAGCGAAGAGTCCTGAACAGCCGGCACAAGAAACAGGCGCAGGCAAGCAGGACCAAGCGGATGCAGATCCGAATAAACGCGTTATCGCGATGCCTTCCGTACGTAAATACGCTCGCGAAAAAGGCGTAGAGATCGCGAAAGTTGCCGGATCCGGCAAAAACGGCCGCGTTCTCAAAGAAGATATCGACAGCTTCTTAAGCGGCGGAAATGCGGAAGCTCCGGCTGCGCAAGCAGACAAAAAAGCGGAAACAGCCGCACAACCTTCAGCTCAAGCTCAAGCTCCGGAAGGCGAATTCCCGGAAACACGCGAAAAAATGAGCGGAATCCGCAAAGCAATCGCAAAAGCAATGGTAAATTCAAAACATACGGCTCCACACGTTACATTAATGGACGAAGTCGATGTTACAAACCTTGTGGCACACCGCAAGCAGTTTAAGCAAGTTGCGGCTGACCAAGGCATTAAGCTTACTTACCTCCCTTATGTGGTGAAAGCTTTAACATCAGCTCTTAAAAAGTATCCAGTATTGAACACATCAATTGACGATAACACTGATGAAGTTATTCAGAAGCACTACTACAACATCGGAATCGCAGCAGACACAGATAAAGGCCTGCTTGTACCGGTTGTTAAACACGCGGATCGCAAAGCGATTTTTGAGATTTCAAACGAAATCAACGAACTTGCTACAAAAGCGCGCGAAGGAAAGCTTGCTCCTGCTGAAATGAAAGGCGCTTCTTGCACGATCACAAACATCGGTTCTGCGGGCGGACAATGGTTCACACCGGTTATCAACCATCCTGAGGTTGCGATCCTTGGAATCGGCCGCATTGCTGAGAAAGCCGTTGTTCGTGACGGTGAAATTGTCGTTGCACCTGTTCTTGCTCTTTCCTTGAGCTTTGACCACCGTATGATCGACGGAGCAACTGCTCAAAACGCGTTGAATCACATCAAGCGTTTACTGAACGATCCACAATTAATTTTAATGGAGGCGTAATGTCATGGTAGTAGGAGATTTCCCTATTGAAACAGATACTCTTGTCATCGGTGCGGGACCTGGCGGCTATGTAGCTGCCATCCGCGCTGCCCAGCTTGGACAAAAAGTAACAATCGTTGAAAAAGGCAATCTTGGAGGCGTATGTCTGAATGTCGGATGTATTCCTTCTAAAGCTCTGATCAATGCAGGCCACCGTTATGAGAATGCAAAGCATTCTGAAGATATGGGGATCACTGCTGAAAACGTAACAGTGGACTTTACAAAAGTTCAAGAATGGAAAGCCTCTGTCGTGAACAAGCTTACCGGCGGTGTTGAAGGCCTTCTGAAAGGCAACAAAGTCGATATCGTAAAAGGTGAAGCGTATTTTGTAGACAGCAACTCTGTCCGTGTAATGGATGAGAATTCAGCTCAGACTTACACGTTCAAAAATGCGATCATCGCTACGGGTTCTCGCCCTATTGAATTGCCAAACTTCAAATATAGCGACCGTGTACTGAATTCAACCGGCGCTTTGGCTCTTAAAGAAATTCCTAAGAAGCTTGTCGTAATCGGCGGCGGATATATCGGAACAGAGCTTGGAACAGCGTATGCAAACTTTGGTACTGAACTTGTTATTTTAGAAGGCGGAGACGAAATTCTTCCTGGCTTTGAAAAACAAATGAGTTCTCTTGTCAAACGCAACCTTAAGAAAAAAGGCAATGTTGAGATCCATACAAACGCGATGGCAAAAGGCGTTGAAGAAAAAGCTGACGGCGTAACAGTCACTTTTGAAGTAAAAGGTGAAGAAAAAACCGTTGATGCAGATTACGTACTGATCACTGTCGGTCGCCGTCCAAATACGGATGAGCTTGGCCTTGAGCAAGTAGGCGTCGAAATGACAGACCGCGGCATCATCAAAACAGATAAGCAATGCCGTACAAACATTCCAAACATTTACGCAATCGGTGATATCATCGAAGGCCCGCCGCTTGCACACAAAGCGTCTTACGAAGGTAAAATTGCCGCTGAAGCCATTTCCGGTGAAGCTGCTGAGATCGACTACCTCGGAATTCCTGCAGTTGTCTTCTCTGAGCCTGAGCTTGCATCAGTCGGCTATACTGAAGCACAAGCGAAAGAGGAAGGCATTGAAATCACTGCTGCGAAATTCCCGTTTGCTGCAAACGGACGCGCGCTGTCACTCAATCAAACTGACGGTTTCCTTAAACTTGTGACACGCAAAGAAGACGGACTCGTTATCGGTGCACAAATCGCCGGCGCGAGCGCTTCTGATATGATTTCTGAGCTGAGCCTGGCAATCGAAGCAGGAATGACTGCAGAAGATATCGCCATGACGATCCACGCTCATCCAACATTGGGAGAAATCACAATGGAAGCTGCCGAAGTAGCAATCGGCCTGCCGATCCATATCGTAAAATAAAAAATAAGAAATCCCCTTTTTCCGGGGATTTCTTATTTTTTTAATTGTTTTCGAAGAAGCTCCACGATTTTTGCTTTGTCTTTTATTTTTCCCTCAATCTTGACCAGTACTTTTTTATCATGGACAAGCAGCAAGCTTGGAAATGTGTGCACGTCCTTTTTCCAATCTCCCTTTTCATGCAAGATTTCCATACCTGAAACCTGCTTTGGAAACTCCTGTTTTAAATCCATCAGAGCATCATAGTATGCGACTTCCTGTTCCATATGCTCGTCATCGGAAAAAAAGAGAAGCTTGACGCGATGTGTATTGTCATTTTGCTCATTCTGATCAGCCGAGATGTGAGATAAAGAACATCCACTCGCAAAAAAAAGGATACAAACAGCGGTGATAACAGCCCGACACAGCATCCGTCCCTTCACCTCTCTTAAAAATGCAAGTCAATTTACCTGTTTTTACATAACTGTTCAATTAGTAAACAATTCCTATTTTATCATGATAATAGGAAAATCCATTCGTTGTTACCGATTTGTTATCAAATTGATAACTCTTGTTTCATTTGCGGAATGTTTCTTAATAACAGGATAAATTAGGAAAAATGACACAGGTCTTAAAAAAACGTTCTGCACATGCTTAAAGTGTGAATAAACATGAAATACCGGATTGTTCAATCGTTAAAAAACATACAAAAATAATATGAATGTGTTATACAATTTACCATTGACAATGTTAATGTGACATCATATTATAAGGGTAACAAAATTAAACGCTTCCATTTTGAAATGAAAAGGGGAATGAAAGATGGGAACGATCGTTTGTCAAGAATGCAATGAAACCATTCAGCATTTTGAGGATGAAAAGGTGACGGTTCTTTACGGAACGTGCGGACATTGCAACTGCTGTCACGAAGAGGAGAAATAGACAAAAAAAGCATGCGGCATCAGATCAAATCGGCCGCATGCTTTCGTATTTTACAGGATTGCCTGCTGTTCTTTAATGACCCGGATCATATGGAGCGTGTCATCTTCAGGCCCTTGAACAGGAAGGCCCGCTTCAAGGTTTTTTTCAATGTAGGTGATGTTTTCCTCTGTAATGATCTCGCCCGGTATGAAGATCGGTATGCCTGGAGGATAAACCATGACAAACTCTGCGATAATCCGTCCGGCCGCTTGTTTAAACGGGACGACTTCCGTATTTGCGTAAAATGCATCACGGGGCGTCATTGCAAGGGCAGGGATATCGGGAAGAAGCACTTCAGGCTTTGTTTTGCTTACTCCGGATGAAACAGCCTGGCGGGCGATTTCCGTCAGCGCCTTGATCAGCGCTTCTGCATCCTCGCTGCGGTCTCCCGGCGTAAAGATGCAAAGGATGTTGTACAAGTCAGAAAGCTCAACTTCGATATGATAGGATTCGCGAAGCCATTTTTCTACATCATGCCCTGTCAAACCGAGGTTTTTCACAGAGATAATCAGCTTCGTCGGGTCATAGTCATAGGCTGCTTTTGAACCGAGGATGTCCCTGCCGGCGCAAAAGAGCCCTTTAATGTGATTGATGCGCTCCCGCGTTTGGTTGGCGAGTTGAATCGTTTGTTCGATCAATTCATGCCCTTCTGTTGCCAGGCGTTTTCTGGCGACATCGAGGGAAGCAAGCAGCAAGTAGGATGTCGACGTCGTCGTCAACATGCTCAAAATCGACTGCACCCTCTCTTTTGATACGAGTCCTTCTTTCATATTGAGCACTGAGCTTTGTGTCAGTGACCCGCCGAGTTTATGAACGCTTGTTGCCGCCATATCAGCTCCCGCCTGCATGGCTGAAACAGGCAGATCCTCATGGAAGTGGATATGAACGCCGTGCGCTTCATCCACAAGGACAGGGACGTTGAACGAATGCGCCACATCGACGATGCTTTTTAAATCGGCCGCAATGCCGAAATACGTCGGATTGATCACGAGAAGCCCTTTTGCATCTGGATGCTCAAGCAGCGCTTTTTTTGCTGATTCAGGCGTAATACCGTGAGAAATCCCGAACTCATCGTCGATTTCAGGGTGAACGAAGATCGGCACAGCACCGGAAAATACGATTGCCGACATAACCGATTTATGAACGTTTCTCGGAACGATGATCTTGTCTCCCGGCCCGCAGACTGCCATGACCATCGTCATGATGGCCCCGCTTGTTCCTTGAACGGAAAAGAACGTGTAGTCGGCGCCGAACGCTTCAGCCGCCAAGTCCTGCGCCTCTTTGATGATCCCTTTTGGAGCGTGGAGATCATCAAGCGGCTCAATATTGATTAAATCTATACTTAACGCATTTTCGCCGATGAACTGTCTGAATTCAGGATCCATTCCAGACCCTTTTTTGTGCCCGGGAATATGGAATTGAATCGGCTGCTTTTCAGCGTGTTTTTTTAAACCGGTAAATAAGGGTGTTTCGTGCTGCAACAATTGTATTCCCACCTTCATGTAGATGCCTACTGCTTATTGTTAGTCAAAATCGATTTTATTTTCCTTGATGGCATAAAACAAATGAATTATATTATGTTCTTGAAAGAATGTAAAGAACAATTTAAGATCTTTCTAAGGGGATGGAACATGCCCTTGGATAGACGCAAAAAAGAAAACGAATACTACATAGAACAAAGCCGTTACAAGGAGATGAAGAAAATGGAAGAAGAATATCAATATCCGATGGATGAAGACTGGAGCACCGAAGAAGCGATTGATGTCATTTCGTTTTTCCAGGCTGTCGAGCTCGCTTACGAAAAGGGCGTAAAGCGCGATGTATTAATGAGCGCATACCGTCGATTCAAAGAGATCGTGCCTGGAAAAGCCGAGGAAAAAAAGCTGTGCAGCCAGTTTGAAGAGGTGAGCGATTATTCTCCGTACCGGGTGGTAAAAAAGGCAAAAGAACTGACAGAAGACGATAAAATCAAAATGTAAAAAGGGATGAATGTGTTCATCCCTCCAGACCGTTGACAAAACAGGTCGGATTTTAAAAATCCGACCTGTTTTTGTCCATTTTATTCTATTATTTCGATCAGAAGGCTGGCGATTAGGACCCTTCCAGGTCCAATTCGCCAGCTTTTTCAGATTCATGGCAGCGAAAACAAGCATCGCCTGCATGGACAATTTTTTCTTTCCCCGTAGGGTTGTCCAGCGCAGGCCATGCTTATGTTTTAAATCGGCAAAAACTCGCTCGATCGTCTCTTTACGTTTGGCATAGATTTGTTTATTCTCTTCCGTATGCCGAAGATGATCAGCTTCGTCTAAATGATCCTGCCAGATATGTCTGTGAATCATCTTTCGATGATCTCTACTTTCTGTACATGTATGTAGTAATGGACATTGTTTACATCGTTTTGGATCTGAAGCATACTCTCGATAACCTTGCCGATTGGTTGTGCGATAGGAGAGAATATGGTCTTGCGGGCAGATATAGACATCATAAAATTCATCGTAAACATACTCGTGTTTTCTCATGAATCCTTTTTTGGTTTGCGGACGCGTGTAAGGCATAACAGGGCGAACGTTTTCTTCATGAAGAAATTTTGCGATAACCGGTGTTTTGTATCCGGCATCAACTGCGACCGTATGAGGCTTGGCAACGCGCTCTTTTACTTGTTGAAACAGCGACGCGAACACTTGGCTGTCATGGATATTGGCAGGCTCAACAACCGTTCCCAGCACAAATCCGTTCCGATCACAAGCTGTATGAAATCCATAGGCAAAAAGACGTTCTCGTTCGCCTTTGACAAAATATCCGCTCTCAGGATCAGTTGTACTTTCCTTTACTTCTCGTTCCTCTAAGCATCGCCTGGGCTTTAAGGGCTTTTTTCCGTTCGCTTCGCGATCGGCATTAATTTCTTGATCTAGCTGCTCCTGATAAGCTCTTGTTTCTTTTCTTACGATCTTTTTCACAAACTTTTTCTTATTGGCATTCGCTTTGACATGTGTGCTGTCGATGAAGGCGACCGAAGGATCGACGAGGCCGAGATCCATGGCTTGACGTAAAATCTTATAGAAGATTGTTTCAAATAGGTCTGTGTCATGAAAGCGACGTTCATAGTTTTTACTGAAGGTTGAAAAATGAGGGATTTTTTCAGAGAATCCATATCCAATAAACCAGCGATAGGCTACATCAGTTTCGATTCGCTTAATGGTTTCGCGCATGGAGCGATGACCAAACACGTATTGAATGAGCACCATTTTAATCAGTACAACAGGATCAATACTTGGACGCCCTTTTGAAGAATAAAGAGGGGCAACTTTTTCATAAATAAATGAAAAATCAATGGCTTCTTCCATCTTCCTGACCAAATGGTCTTCAGGTACAAGCTCACTTAAGGCAAAGACTTCAAGCTGTTCACGCTGATCTTTAGAGTGTTTGGTCAACATGGTAAAACCTCCAAAAATTAGATTCCACACACATTTTAACAAAAAAAGCTTGTCGATCAAGCCACTTTTTTTGTGACTTTGTCTACAAGCTGAAGGGATGAATGTGTTCATCCCTCAGCTTGTAGAGAAAAACATGTTTTTTCCTACAAGCTTTTTTATTTCATAAAATTTCTTGTTCATTTTTTAATCTTTATAAAAGGAAAAAGCCCTCCCACACACTTAGCCAAGCTTGGCTAAGTGTGTGGCAATCTTCTTCATATTCTGGCAAGCGGCGGTGAGGAGAACTTGTTCGCTCACATTTTGTTTTCCCCTCAACCGGCAGTAGCGAAGCCCATGCAGCTGTTTTGAATCTGCAAAGCTCCGCTCTATTTTTTCTTTTCTTTTTTTGTAGAGGATTTTTCCGGAGTCGGACAAACGATTTTGCCTGACCTTTTCTTTATGGTCCTCCCATATGTGTCTTGAGACGACCTTCTGGTGGTTTTTCGATCTTGTACAGTTTTCAAGCAGAGGGCATGAGACACACTTTTCAGGGTTGGACTTATAAAATCTGTTGCCTTTTCGATCTGTTGTTGAGTATAAGAGTGTTTGTCCGTTCGGACAAATGTACTGATTTTTTTCACGGTCATAATGAAACTTCCACTTCGGAAACAAACCTTTTGTAGGATGAAAGCGTCTATGAGCAATAACGCCAAAAATTCGACGGTCGGACAGTCCTTTACAGATTGGAGTTGTCAGATAGCCAGAATCAAGAGCGACGGCTTCAACTTGAAAACCAAATCGTGCGATTTGGTGGTCTAATCGATCGAGATAAGGCGCAGAATCATGGACATTACCGGGCGTTACATAGGCATCGGTGATGATATTGAATTTCATATCCGTTGTTCGGTGATCTAAATAGAAAAAACCTTCAGGTTTGTTTTCACGGTAAAGATAGCCGCTTTCGGGATCAGTTGTACTATGACGAATTTCCTTTTTAGTTTTCACCTCCTCTTTGGCTTTTAAAGGCTTTTTTCCGCGTGCTTCCCGATCTTCTTGGACGGCTTTATCCAAGTCCTTTATATAGTTTTGTGTATCCTGCTCAATCGTTTTTCGCGTATATTTATGCTTATTGGCATTGGCTTTGAGGTGAGTTGAATCTGTGAAAAGGACACGGCCTCCTACCATATCATGATTAATGGCCTGAAGAACGATCTCATCGAAAATGTCTTGAAAAATGGTCGTATCTTTAAAGCGTGTACGTCTATTCCAACTGATGGTTGAATGGTGAGGAACTGGATCGTTGATGTTTAACCCTAAAAACCATCGGTAAGCCATATTATAGTAAATTTCTTTTTCGAGCTGTCTTTCTGAACGGATACCGTAAAGGTATCCGATAAACATCATTTTGAATAAAATCAACGGATCAAGTGAGGGGCGGCCTTTATTTTCGCTGTAGTAAGGTTTAACCTTTTCAATGATAAAAGAGAAATCGATGTACTTGTCAATTTTACGAAGCAGGTGATCCTCTTCAACAAGCTGATCAAGCAATACAAATTCAGCTTCGTTCTGGGAAGAATTCCTTGTGTAGAACATGAACAGACACCGTCCTTTTAGAAGGCTTTTCTTTATTATAAAATGGTGAAATGGATAATTTAAGGAAAAAATGAAAAAGGCTGTCGATTTTCTCGACAGCCTGAGGGATGAATGTGTTCATCCCTTTTTACAAAATCGTCAGAGCGTGACTTTGTGGGTCAACCGGTAAAGAAAGGCAAGCTTTTCAAAAGACGATTCGATTTCAGATAAAAATTCCTGTTCGTTCATCTTGAGCACCTGTTCCTTTGAAAGCTGGATGCCGCACAGAGCCTCGGCTTTTTTTACATTCTCGAGCCGGTCAAACAGCTTTTCAAGCCCTTCTTTCCCCAGGTCGGACTGCTTGCTGGCTTCAGGCTTCGTATGGTCGGCTGACCAGAAAAATCCGTCAGGTATCGTGCTTTTGATCTCTGACAGATGCTCTTTAAACAGCTTTCCGTATTCTTGTTTAAGAGGAGATTCGTAAATCAAGGCAAACCAGACGAAAACATGGGTTTCCCAAAGGCCGATTTGAAAATGGGGCAGCTTTTTATAGCCGCGCTTGTTATTTGCAAACGCAACCCAGCTGTCATCAGGCGGATTAACCGAACGGCGGGCATGCTTCGCAACGTGTACGAACATGTCGTCCCCGGCCAGGGCGGAAAGAACAGGCGCAAAATGTTCGCCAAGCTCCTGAAGCTTCGGCCGTACGGTTTCTTTCAAAACGTCCATCCGCGCATCTAAACCTTCTATTGTAAATGTGTGAAAATCCTCTTCTGTGAAACGCAGATTGTTCATTTTTTTCCTCCTTGTCCAATCAGTAATGATATTTTACCACAGCCAGCTTTCCAAACAAAAAATAACGTTTGAAACTTTCGTATTATGGGAAACGGTAGGTAAACACACAATTTTTAGAATGACGTTGCGAAAGCACCGGCGATTCATACGATATGAATAAGAAAAAATCATAAATGCCGCGAGAAGCTATGACCAGAAGGATGACTTTTCAAATCAATTTTCTCTGGAAGGGGCGTAGGGCGATGAAACCAATTGTAAAACAAGGGATTAAGGAAGAAAAAGACAATCGGGCCGCCGTGTGGAGGCTTGAGGTCGATTATGAATTAGCAACACTTTATGAAGCGATGGAGAAAAAGGATGAAACCCAAATCGAAATGAGCAAGCGAAAACTGGAGCAGCTCAGAAAAGAATGGATCAGATTGCATGGATGAAACCATAATAAAAACGAACCTGGCAGACGGTTCGTTTTTATCTGGGCGACGGGATTCTTCTTTCATTTTTCTTGCTTTTTTGAGATCAATATCAGTATGCTATGAATAAAACAACACGTATACATAGAAAAGAGGTTGTGCGATGACAAACTGGAAGGAAATCGACCGGCTTGCAAAAAGATGGGTAAAGGAAGCTGGACAAAGAATTCAAGAATCGATGAAAAAGAAGATGACGATCGAAACAAAATCGAATCCCAATGACCTTGTCACGAATATCGATAAGGAAACAGAGCGCTTTTTCATTGAAAAAATCCAATCGGCTTTTCCCGACCATCATATTCTCGGCGAAGAAGGCCAAGGGGACAAGCTCACATCGCTCGATGGAATCGTCTGGATTATCGACCCGATCGACGGGACGATGAACTTTGTTCATCAAAAACGGAACTTCGCGATCTCAATCGGCATTTTTGAAAACGGAAAAGGCAAAATCGGACTTATTTATGATGTAACCCATGATGAATTGTACCACGCGTTTCGCGGAGAGGGTGCATATATGAATGACATCAAGCTTGAACAGATGAAAGAGGTGCCGCTTGAAGAAGCCATTTTGGCGATCAATGCAACATGGATAACGGAAAATAGACGGATCGATCCAAGCGTTTTATCCCCCCTCGTCAAACGGGTCAGAGGAACGCGTTCTTACGGCTCGGCGGCCCTGGAGCTTGCATATGTGGCGGCGGGCAGAATGGACGTCTATGTGACGATGCGTCTCGCCCCTTGGGATTATGCGGCCGGCTGCATCCTGCTTGACGAGGTTGGAGGTACATATACGACGATTGACGGAAAACCGCTCAATTTTCTTGAAAACAACAGCATTATAGCCGGCAATCCTGCCGCTCATCGAACGATATTCACAGACTATCTGCCGCATGAATAGCAAACCTTTTTCTGCGTCTGACCTTGCGTTTTTCGAAGAGCTGATACGTTTCAGTCCCGCATGGGCTGAAGAAGAGCTGAACGGGGAACCGGTAAAAAGCTATATGCAGTCCTATGCGATGTACAACGGAAGCTGGCTCGTGTGGGAGGATGACGGCCGGCCGGCGGCGGTCAGCTTTCACCTTGAATGGGCCCCCTCAAACGGCAAACCTTGGCTCGGCACATTGCTCGTTCATCCCGATTATCGAAGGAAGGGCCGCGGCAAAACAATCATTGGGAACATCGGGAGCAGGCTGAAAAACGCAGGGCATAAAGCGCTCTTTGCCGCCGTCCCTTTTGATCGGGATGAATGGCAGCAGATGCTCGCACATTGCGGTTTTGAACAGCTGAAAACGGAAAAGGATGAAAAGGGAAACCGGTATTTGATCATGGTATATCCGCTGACGCACACGTGAATTGTTTCGCGTGTGCGTTTTTTTTTGTTTTTCCTGAAACTTTTGGGATAGCTGTTTGTCTAAGGTTGCAGGCCTTAAGTTTGATGCAGAGGGTTTTTGGGTGCAAAATGGTTTATAAAAAGAGGTAGTTAAGTGGCCCAGGTAACCGGATAATTAAGGCGGCTGATCCTGACCGGAACCGTGCTGTTTTGCGGCGGATATGTGTTGATGATGGCGTTATACCTTTTGTTATTCTAGAAAACCGGCGGCACGAGACCGCCGGTTTATGCTTTTGTCATTCGAGTATCCCTTTTTCGCGCATTCTCTTTTTGAGCGTAAAGCCGCCTCCCATGATAACGATGAGAGCCGCTATAGCGACTAGTACCCCGACCAGGCTTTTTTCGGCGATCGCGACCCCGATCAGCATGATGCTGGCGACAGCGGTGAATGCAAACAATAAAAACAGCCATTTCACTTGCTTCATAAGTTTTCCATCCCCTTTTTCAGTCTACTGTTAGTTTACAGAAAAATGTTTAAAATATAAAGAGGGAAGCGCTTTATCTTGCTAAACAAATTGAAATGACTGCAATTCTCATGTATAATATGAAAGGTTATCTGACTTTTTTAGGAGATGAAAATGTGAAACTTCGAGAAGATCTTCGCAATATTGCTATTATCGCCCACGTTGACCATGGAAAAACGACGCTGGTGGACCAGCTTCTCCATCAAGCCGGTACATTCCGGGCAAATGAGAACGTGGCTGAGCGCGCGATGGATTCCAACGATTTGGAAAGAGAGCGCGGCATCACGATTTTAGCAAAAAATACGGCGATTAATTATAAAGATACACGCATTAATATTTTGGACACTCCTGGACACGCGGACTTTGGCGGCGAAGTTGAACGGATTATGAAAATGGTTGACGGCGTACTGCTCGTTGTCGACGCTTATGAAGGCTGCATGCCGCAGACCCGCTTTGTGTTGAAAAAGGCGCTAGAGCAAAACTTGACGCCGATCGTTGTCGTCAATAAAATCGACCGTGATTTTGCCCGTCCTGAAGAGGTCGTTGATGAAGTTCTTGATCTGTTCATCGAGCTGGATGCAAACGAAGATCAACTGGAATTCCCGGTTGTATATGCTTCAGCCATCAACGGTACCGCTTCAACGGATCCGAATCAGCAGGATGAAAACATGGAAGCTTTATTTGAAGCGATTGTCAGCCATATTCCAAGCCCTGTCGATAACCGCGAAGAGCCGCTTCAATTCCAGGTGGCGCTGCTTGACTACAACGATTATGTCGGCCGTATCGGAATCGGCCGCGTCTTCAGAGGCACGATGAAGGTTGGACAGCAGGTGGCATTAATGAAGCTTGACGGCACTGTTAAACCGTTCCGCGTAACGAAAATCTTCGGCTTCCAAGGGCTGAAGAGAGTCGAGATCGAAGAAGCAAAAGCCGGCGATCTCGTCGCTGTATCCGGAATGGAAGACATTAACGTCGGGGAAACCGTCTGCCCGATCGATCAGCAGGAAGCTCTGCCGGTTCTCCGCATCGATGAGCCGACGCTTCAGATGACGTTTGCGGTCAACAACAGTCCTTTTGCCGGACGCGAGGGCAAATATGTCACCGCAAGAAAAATCGAAGAGCGCCTCGAACAGCAGCTGCAAACAGATGTCAGTCTCAGGGTCGATCCGACGCCTTCGCCTGATGCCTGGATCGTCTCAGGACGCGGTGAGCTTCATCTTTCTATTTTGATAGAGAACATGCGCCGTGAAGGCTTTGAATTGCAGGTGTCAAAACCTGAAGTCATCATCAAGGAAATCGACGGCGTCCGCTGCGAGCCTGTTGAGCGCGTTCAAATCGATGTTCCTGAAGAACACACAGGCGCCGTGATGGAATCAATGGGCGCCCGCAAAGGCGAAATGATCGATATGATCAATAATGGAAACGGGCAGGTCCGTCTGATTTTCAATGTGCCTTCACGCGGTTTAATCGGGTATTCGACAGAGTTCCTTTCATTGACGCGCGGCTTCGGTATTTTGAACCACACGTTTGACAGTTATCAGCCGGTCGAGCCGGGTCAAGTCGGCGGACGCCGTCAGGGCGTTCTCGTTTCAATGGATACCGGAAAAGCTTCAGCTTACGGTATTCAAGGTGTTGAAGAGCGGGGCGTGATTTTCGTTGAGCCGGGTACGGAAGTGTACGAAGGCATGATCGTCGGCGAACACAACCGCGAAAACGACCTTGTCGTCAACATCAACAAAATGAAACAGCAGACAAACGTGCGTTCAGCGACAAAAGATCAGACGGTCAGCATGAAAAAACCTCGCATCATGTCTCTAGAAGAATCGCTCGAATATTTGAATGAGGACGAGTACTGCGAGGTAACGCCTGAATCGATCAGATTGAGAAAGAAAATTCTCGATAAAAATGAACGCGAAAAAGCAGCGAAAAAGAAGAAGCTGGCAGGATTGTCTTAAGTTTACGCAGAATTGAAAAAAGAGGCACCCAACTAAGCAAAGGGGAGGGGAATCTTTTTGACTGAAGTAAGTGAACGGCTTTCGTTTTTTGCCGCTCTTTATAAAGTGGACGAAAATCCCGGGGCGGGGATGTGGTGGCTTTACTTTACCATCTTCATCCTGTCCGCCGTCGTTTTTCAATTGGGGTTTGCCAAACGGCTGCCCCTGTTAAAAACAGCGATTATTTATTTCTTTCTTGCTTTGGGATGTACGTTTCTCACGTTTTTCGGCGTGTTTTTGCCGGTTGGAGAAGGATTGATCGTCGCCGCTCTTATTTTGACGATCTACAAAATCCGGCTGCACCGCTCGAAAAAAGGACAGGAGACAGGGACATAAGCGTCCAGTACAAAAAAAGACACAGCCAAGTGCTGTGTCTTTTTTACGTTTCTGCCAAAAAGTCATTCATGAGCAAGTCGCTGAACAGCCGTCTGGCAAATAGGATTTCCTCTGTTGAGTAGCGGTCTAAAAAGCCTTTAAACCGCTGTTCGATTTTCTCGTGTTCCCGCTGATGAATGGCATGCACTTTTTTTCCTTTGCCGGCTAAGCGAAAATAGACCTCTTTTTTATTGTCGCTTAGCTGGGTTTTGCCGATGAGGCCTTTTTTCATCAGCTTTGCCGTAATTCTTGAAACGGTTGCTTTTGACAGACCCATTTTCCCTGCGATGGAGGTGACATTAATCGGTTCGTGATCCCCAATACAGGCGATTGTGTGAATGTCGGACATGGTCAGATTCAGCTCTGAGCCCAATTCCTGCTCCATGCTTTCGAGTTCTGCCGATATTCGCTCCTTCATTGCGCTTTCCTGCTGTTCTTGCTGGTGGATGAGTGCAATGTACATGTCAAAAATCTCTTGTTTGGCGTGTGTCAAATGTTCCATGCAGAAAACAGTCTCCTTTTGATCGATTTCCTGCTTTATTATATCATTTTGTTTCAGATGAAACAAAATGATTATAAGGATGGCATTGGAACATTTTCGTACCAGCGGCGAATGCCTTCTGAAATGAGATGTTTCGGGTGTTGGTGCGCTTTGCTGACAGCCCAGGCAACATGGCCGTCAGGACGGATCAGGACTGATTTGACATCGTCCCATTCCGGCCGGTTCAACACAGCTTTTGCAATTACCGTTTTCAGATGCGGAAGGCAAGGGATTTGCATTGGATCATCATCTTCAAATGCGATATACAAAAAGTGTCCGGAATGAAGAAACGAATAGAGACGCTTGGCAGAGCCGTCTTTCAGCGTGATATCCAGGTCGGGCAGGCGTTTTCCATTCAGCTGATGCTGCGGCGACATTTCATCTGACGGGTAATTAACGCTGAGAGCGGCGATTTGTTCTGCCAGGTAGCGATTGACCTCAGGGAATGTGAGAATGTCTGAAAGCAGCTCGCGCAAATAGAGTCCCGACCTGGTGAAATCAAACAGTTTTGTTTGAATTTGCGTATTCCGGAGAAGCTCTTTCCCGACAGGATTCCTTTCCGTATGATAGCTGTCCAGGAGCCAGTCGGAAGCCCTGCCTTTGACGGCTGAAGCAAGCTTCCAGCCGAGGTTCATTGCATCCTGAAGCCCGACATTCAGCCCTTGTCCGCCGGCTGGAAAATGAATGTGCGCTGCATCTCCAGCCAGGAAGATCCTTTTTGATCTGTAGTGCTCCGCCAATCGGCTGGCATTGCCGAACCGGGACATCCAAACCGGGTTGCCGGCGCCGAAATCGGTGCCGCATATCTGTACGAGGCCTTTTTGTATTTCTTCCAGTGTCACCGCTTCGTGCAACAGGCGCTGAGGTTTGTGCGGCGACACGATGAGCACGCGGTAAACGCCGGGTGACAACGGGACGATAACGACGGCGCCTTCTTCATTGATATGCGTATAGAAACTGGAATTTGGCGGCGATTGAAGCGCTACATCCCCAAGCACGGCGGTCAGGCTTGCATCGCTTCCGTGAAACGCGATCCCCGCCTGTTTGCGGACGGTGCTTCCCGCCCCGTCTGCACCGACAATGTAAGCTGCCGTTAAAAATGAAATGCCGTCAGGGCCCTGGACGACGAGCTCTGCATGTTCATCGTTTTGCCGGACGGCAAGGACGTCATGGCCGCGAAGGATAGAGACACCTGAGCTGCGAGCATGTTCTTCAAGCAATTCCTCGGTATCAGTTTGAGGAAGAAACAGCGTATAATCGGTGCGAGTGTCAAGTTCAGAAAAGTCCAATGCCGTGTCAAGACCGGCAAAATGTCCGTGCGGCAGCGGCTTTCCTCTTTCTTTAAACCGCTCAAACAAGCCGCGCATTTCCAAAATTTCGATTGACCGCGGATGAAGCGTCAGCGCTTTTGAATGGGGGGAAGGCTGAGTCAGGCGTTCAACGATACAAGCACGCACGCCGGCCAGCGCCAATTCGGAAGCAGTCATCAGGCCGACCGGGCCGCCTCCAACGATAATAACATCAAAATCCATGATATATCACTCCTTTTTTGTTTCGCATGAAACAATTCAAATATACAATTTATTTGATTGATTTTCAATATTTTTCTCAAAAATGTTTCGAATGAAACAAAAATACAAAAAAGACATGAATCATGTTCATGTCTCAGACGGCTATGACTTTACCTGTTCTTTGTCTTTTCTGTGCGGATATAATTTAAAACGGCCGGTTTTCACCCGGTTCTCAGTTTTGATTTTGATTCGTTCATAGCATTCATTGCACATATACGTATGTATAGGCCGGTTTCGAAGACGCTTGGCAATCAGTGTGTCATCATCGATCTGATCAATTTTGTCACACAATGAACACTTTACCCTCACATTGTTTCACCTCGCTCGTGATTCATTATATCACCAATTTCACCGGACAAAAATGTTCTGCAGAAGAAAAAAGGAAAGCTTGTGCCGCGAGAGAAGGTAAAGGCACAAGCTTTTTTCGTTACTGCTGTCTGTTTTTCATGTATTTATTCGATTGGTCGTTCTGCTCTTTTTCAAGATTTTTTTGCCGCTCTCCGTTCAGCTGGTCATTGTTTGATTTTGTCGGATTTGTGTTTTGATTGTCTGTTGCATCATTCGGCACTTCCGGAAGAACGCGTCCGACAATCGCTGCGAGCTCGTCAAGGATGCCTTTTACGGGCCTTCCCGCTTGAATTTCTTTTCCCATCGCCCTGAGGCGGTTTACGGTGTCGGGGTCGGCCACGACGGCAGCATTGGCACCGTACGGATCGCTTTTCAGCGCTTGGACGACGGAGTATTTAATGGACTCTACTTTGCTGCGCTCCAAATTATCTTTGACATCGATGCCGACGACTGCGAGCCTGCCGAGAACGACGGCTGTTGCATCATTGACTCCAGGAACGCTTTCGGTAATTTTCACGAGGCGTCTGGCAATGGCTTGGCCGTCTTTGCGGCCGACGGGCTCCTGGGCGGTGTTTTTCACTTGAACGGTCCCGTTGCGCGGACGTTCATTCGCGTTATTTTGTGCATTATTTTGAATGCCGCAGGCTGAAAGGAGCATAACGGTTTGAATGAAGATCAAAAAAATGATTCGCACTTGAGGTTGCCTCCTTAAAAATGCTTTCAATATTTTTATTGTTGAATTAACCTTCTATCTTTATTCACGAAAACATATATTTTAGCGGGCGCTCCATCAGCTTTTAACCCGATTGAAACGAAAAGGCTAAAAATCCTGATCAGGAGGCGAAGGATTGAGTAAAATTTATGTGTTAGATACGAATGTGTTATTGCAGGATCCAAATTCAATCTTTTCTTTCGAGGATAATGAGGTTGTCATTCCGGCTGTTGTATTGGAGGAGGTTGATTCTAAAAAACGCTATATGGATGAAATTGGGAGAAACGCAAGGCGCGTATCTAAACTGATAGATGAATTGCGTGAAAAGGGAAGGCTGTATGAAAACGTATTGCTTCAAAATGGAGGGAGCATCAGAATCGAACTAAATCACCGCTCCTTTCATCAGCTTCAGGAAATTTTTGTGGAAAAAACAAACGACAACCGCATTTTAGCCGTTGCGAAAAATTTGAGTCTTGAGGAGGAAACGAAAGAGGACGGGCGTCCCGTCATCCTCGTCAGCAAAGACATGCTCGTCCGCGTCAAAGCCGATGCGATCGGCTTGATGTCAGAGGATTTTCTGCATGACCGGGTTGTTGAAAATGATGATATATACAGCGGTTTTACCGAATTATATATTCATGCCGACCAGATGAACGCTTTTTACGAACAACATTGTTTGCCTCTTGATGAGATCAGCAGTGAACCGTTTTGTCCGAATCAGTTCATCATCATGAAGGATGCGCTCGGCGGCTCATCATCTGCGGTCGGGATCGTCGATCAGAATGGAAAAGCCGTCAGAAAATTGGTTTTTGATCAGGAGCAGGTTTGGGGCATCCGCTCGAGAAATGTCCAGCAGACGATGGCGCTTGAACTTCTTTTAAGGCCGGACATTCCGCTTGTTACGCTGATCGGAAAGGCGGGCACAGGGAAGACGCTGCTTGCGCTGGCTGCCGGTTTATTGCAGACGGAAGACTTGGGGAATTTTAAAAAGCTGGTTGTCACAAGGCCGATCGTGCCTGTCGGGAAGGATATCGGATATCTGCCTGGGGAAAAAGAAGAAAAGCTCCGCCCGTGGATTCAGCCGATTTTTGATAACCTGGAATATTTATTCAACGCGAAAAAGCCCGGGGAGCTTGATGATATTTTAGCCGGGATGGGTTCCATTCAGGTCGAAGCCCTTACGTATATACGGGGCAGAAGCATTCCCGATCAATTTATTATCATCGACGAGGCGCAAAATCTGACCAAGCATGAAGTCAAAACGCTCCTTACACGCGTCGGAGAGGGCAGTAAGATCGTCCTGATGGGGGACACCGAACAAATCGATCATCCGTATTTGGATGCGATGAACAACGGCTTGGCCTACGTCGTGGAGCGCTTTAAAGATCAGAAAATTTCCGGAAACGTAAAGCTTTTAAAAGGGGAGCGCTCAGGGCTTGCAAGGCTGGCCGCCGATCTCTTGTAAAGAAAAAACCTGGACGGATGATCTGCACCCTGTCAAGTAGACAGTGGAAATAACTCAAACACACTAGACGGCTTTAGCCCTGTATTCCACTGGGCTGAGGCCGTTTAGTTTTTCTTGTAGACGATCGTGGTTGTAAAAGTGGATATATTCATCAATTGCGCTTTGAAGTGCCTCAAATGTCTCGTACGAATTCCGTCTGTATTTCTCGCATTTTAATTTCCCCCAAAACGACTCAATGGGGCCGTTATCAATACAGCGGCCGACGCGGGACATACTCTGTGTCATATTTGCGTTTTCAATCATCCTTCTAAACTGGTGGGACGTGTATTGAAAACCTCTGTCGCTGTGAAGGAGAGGACGTGCGTTTGGGGCTGCCTCAAGCGCTTGGTTCAAGGTTTTAAACACAAGGGCGTTATTATTGGATTTCCCCAGCACATAAGACACGACCATTCCCTCATGAAGATCTAAAATGGCACTGAGGTACGCTTTCCGATGGCCGTATTTTAGCTCTGTCACATCAGTCACCCATTTTTGATTTGGTTTGTCCGCTTTAAACTCTCGATTCAGGATATTTTCGGACACATGTTGAGGCGTCGCTTTGCCGTAACGTTTTTTCTTCCGCCGAATGACACACTCCAGCTTGGCAATTTTCATCAGCCGATAGATGCGCTTATGATTGAGGCGCTCTTTAAAGCGGCGGTTCATGTTTAAGGTCATTCTGCGGTATCCGTAGATACCGCCAATTTGTTCGTGAAGTAGCGCCATTTTGGCGATAATCTTTTCATTCTGTTTTTCTCTCGCTGAAGGTACTCGGCTCCTCCATTTGTAATACCCCTGGCGCGAAACTTCGGCAATCTCACATAACATTTGGACAGAAAAGCCTTCTTTTCGATTCAGCTCTAAAATGGCGAGATATCGATCTTCGTACCGAACCTGACTTAGAACCGCCTCCTTTTGATCTCTTCCAACTTTTTTAAGAACGCATTCTCTGCGCGCAAACGCTCATTTTCCTGTTCCAGCCGTTTGTTTTCCCGTTGAATTTTTTCTTCAGGTGTCAGTTCTTCTTCGGTTTTGCGTTTCCCTCGGTTGTCTTTTAAGGCCTCTTCTCCGCCTTCTTGATACTTTTTCACCCATTGATACACCTGTTGGTAGGAGACTTGATGAATCTCCATTGATCTGGCGTAGTCCTTTCCATGAGCTAGACAATCCTTCGCAATCTCAATCCGTTCTTCCAATGAAACGTTCTTCCGTTTGGTCATCAAACGATTCCTTCCTCTCCCGCTGTCTTTTAACGTTTTATGACCATTATAAAGCTCAACCCACTTCATGAGTACGGATTTACTGGAAATCTTATATTTTCTCGAGATTTCTCTTTGAGAGTAGCGTCCGGATAAGAAGTCTTTCACGGCATTGTATTTTAATTCTGCGGGATAGAACTTATGGCGCTTTGAACGTTCCAAACTCTCCACACCCGCCATATCATGCGATGTTCTCCATTCACGAATCGTTTCGGCATGAATGCCATATTTTTCTGCGATCTCCTTCACCGAATTATTGCCCTGATCACATTCTGATAGAATATTCAATTTTTCTTCTTTTGAAAACCATTTTCCAGCCATGAAAAAACTCCCCCAAGGCAAACAGATTTTTTTATTTCATCTGTCTACCTTTAGGGGAGCATATCAGGAATCCAGGTTTTTTCTTAGAATGCGCTTGATCATAGGCTTATTGGACATGAATTTCTTTTACGTTTTTGATCGGGTTTGTCCGGTTTGAGCCGTCTGCGAAATAAACATGGACGGGCCCGTCTTCTGTCAGCGGCTTTCCGTTTTTGCTGAAGCAGAGAAGGATGGCGCCTGCTTCCCCGATCGGAACTGAGAAATCTCCTTCTTCTGTTTTGAAGATGCAAAAAGCGGCAGTCTCGGACACTTCCGCGTTGTGTAAAAACGGTTCGAGCTTGATCGCGAATGTTCCGTCAAGCAACTTTTCCCGTTCGTATTTCTTCTCTGATTTTAGAGTCGGCGGCGATACGGCGCCTTCACTGATGATGCGCTCACGATCGATGTCAAGGTACTCCTGTTCCTGTTCCGCCTCATTTGAAAAAAAACGGTCCAGTTCGAATTTTCGGTCGTCAAATATCCAGACGCTCGGATCTAGCGTAATCGAGTATTTCACATTTCCTGTTATCGTTATGATCTCCATTGTTTCTCACCACTCCCTCACAGAGATTATAAGCGCTTTCTTTTGGATTGTCACTTCTCATAACGCGGGCTTCCTCAGGGAAAGATAAAAGAAACTCATGCTTTGGATGGAGGGAAGAGACGTGAATTGCCGGCATAATGACGAGCTCGAACATTTTGTCACAGAAGCGAAAAAAGTAACCGCAAAAGGAAAAGTAGCCTCATACATACCGGCTTTGGCGGAGCAGTCGGGGGATGATTTGTCGGTCGCGGTCTACTATACCGATGGGACGTGCCTTTCGGCGGGGGATGTGAAAGAAGTCTTTACGCTTCAAAGCATCTCAAAGGTGCTGGCGCTGGCGCTCGTTTTGATGGAACACGGACCTGAAAAAGTGTTTCATTTTGTAGGGAAAGAACCGACGGGCGATCCGTTTAATTCGATCATCAAGCTTGAAACCGTTAATCCGGGCAAGCCGCTCAACCCGATGATCAATGCCGGCGCTCTGGTCGTAACCAGCATGATGAAAGGGGCGACATCATCTGATAGAATCGGCAGGCTTTTGGAGTTTGTCAGGGCGCTTGCAAACAATCGGAGCATCTCTTTTTGCAAAAAGGTCGCGGATTCGGAATTTCAAACGTCGATGGTCAACAGGGCGATATGCTATTACATGAAAGAGCACGGGATTTTTCAGGCGGAAGTAGAGGACGTTATGGATCTGTATACGAAACAATGCGCCATTCAGATGAACAGCCTTGACTTGGCGAAGATCGGCTGTGTGTTTGCCTTAAACGGCAAACACCCCGAAACTGGGGAACAGCTTATTCCGAAAGATATAGCGAGAATTTGCAAAACGTTTATGGTGACCTGCGGCATGTACAATGCAAGCGGCGAATTTGCGATTAAAATCGGAATACCGGCAAAAAGCGGCGTCTCCGGCGGAATCATGGGGCTTGTTCCGTACAGCTTCGGAATCGGCATTTTCGGCCCTTCTCTGGATGAAAAAGGAAACAGCATCGCCGGAATCCGCCTGCTTGAGCTTTTGTCCGAAAATTACAGCCTAAGCATTTTTTAAGAATCCGAATGATCCTGAGATGCGCCGAAGGGGGCAGAAATAGCTTGCAATTTTATAGGTTAGGCTTTATTATAAATAGAAGAATTAGGTACTCGCCTGGGGAACGGAGGGATACTTTTGGCGTCTGAGATTGTAGTCGATCATCGTGAAAAAGCACTTGCTCTTTTAAAACGTGATGCTGATAAAATTTTGAAGCTGATTCAAGTGCAAATGGACAACTTAACGATGCCTCAATGTCCTCTTTATGAAGAGGTTTTAGATACACAAATGTTCGGACTCTCAAGGGAAATTGACTTTGCTGTCCGCCTTGGATTGGTAGAGGAACAAGAAGGAAAAGAATTGCTTTACAGGCTTGAACGAGAATTGTCTGCATTGCATGAAGCCTTTACAAAAAAATAAACGGATAGCTAAAGGGGATGCTTCTTTAGTCTGAGTCAGCTTGTCGACGACGTGTCTGTAAGTACAGATGGCCGGCAGGCTTTTTTTATTATTTTTGAGAAATAAACGAAGACGCCCGTACTGCCGATAAAAAACAGACCGGGATATCGAAGATTTATAAAAGGGTATCTTTCGTTCTTTTAAAGAAAGTGTAGTAAAATAACGAAAGATCATATCAAATATTTTAAGGGCAAAAGTAAGGAAGAGGATAATATGATAAAAAGAATGCTCAAATCGTATGATTATTCACTAATCTTCGCTGTATTTCTCCTGTGCGGGTTCGGACTCGTGATGGTGTACAGCTCAAGCATGATCACGGCGGTGACAAGGTACAATAAAGACAGCTCCTATTTTTTTGACAAGCAGCTCACGTTCCTGGTGTTCGGGACGATTGTCTTTTTATTCACGGCACTTTTTCCGTACAAGGCATTCGCCAATCAAAAATTCCAAAAAATATTGCTGCTTGCTTCCGTCATCGCCTTGGTCGCCCTGTTTGCAGTCGGTCATGTAGCGGGAAACGCCCAAAGCTGGTACAAGTTGGGGGGCTTAAGCATTCAGCCGGGAGAGTTCGTCAAGCTGACGATCATCTTGTATCTTTCTTCCGTGTATGCCAAAAAACAAAGCTACATCGACAATTTGGGAGCGGGGATCGCCCCTCCGGCGCTGATTACGCTCGTCATCTGCGCATTGGTAGCCGCTCAGCCCGATGTCGGGACGGCGACGATCATCGGTTTGATTGCGTTGTGCATTATTCTGTGCTCCGGATTCAGCGGGAAGACGCTGCTGAAGCTCCTGATGCTGGCGGGCATTGTTCTTTTGCTTGTCAGTCCCTTGATTTTGTTGAATTTGGACAACATCTTAACTCCGGGGAGGCTGAGCCGGTTTGAAAGCTACCAAAACCCGTTTGAGGATGCTCAAAACTCTGGATTTCAGGTCGTCAATTCGTATCTTGCGCTCGGTTCCGGGGGGCTTTTTGGCCTCGGGCTCGGAGAAAGCATCCAGAAGTACGGCTATCTGCCCGAATCGCACACCGATTTCATCATGGCGATCATCGCCGAAGAGCTCGGGATATTCGGCGTTTTATTTGTCGTGCTGCTGCTCGGCTTCATCGTTTTAAAGGGTTTTTATATTGCGAGAAAATGCGATGACCCGTTTGGGAGCCTTTTAGCGATCGGGATATCAAGCATGATTGCGATCCAGTCTTTCATCAACCTGGGAGGCATCTCTGGCCTGATTCCTTTGACAGGCGTCACGCTTCCGTTCGTCAGCTACGGAGGCTCATCGCTCATATTGCTTATGGCATGCGCCGGGATGCTGGTGAATATCAGCATGTTCAATGAATATTTTGACAGATACAAGCGGAAAGAGCCTGTTAATACTACAAAGCTTAAAGAAAATCAATATAAAAAAAGTATAAATTTTTAAAAAAGTAATCGTGTACAAGCCTCATTTGATTCATTTAGAATAGATACATATGAAAACAGCGGATGAGGAGGAGCGACATGTCACAACAGCCTATACAAAAAATACTTGTTGCAAACAGGGGGGAAATCGCGATTCGGGTGTTTCGCGCCTGTACAGAACTGAATATTCGTACGGTGGCGATTTACTCAAAAGAAGACAGCGGATCCTATCACAGATACAAGGCTGATGAAGCGTATTTGGTCGGCGAAGGAAAAAAGCCGATCGATGCTTATCTGGATATTGAAGGCATCATCGAAATCGCGAAGCGAAACCACGTAGATGCGATCCATCCGGGTTACGGGTTTTTATCGGAGAATATCCAGTTTGCCAAGCGCTGTGAAGAGGAAGGCATCATTTTTATCGGTCCGACCTCAAAGCACCTCGATATGTTCGGGGATAAAGTCAAAGCCCGTGAACAAGCGGAAAAGGCGGGCATTCCGGTTATTCCGGGAAGCGACGGCCCTGTCGCAAGCGTCGAAGACGTCAAGCGTTTTGCTGAACAATACGGATATCCGTTTATCATCAAGGCATCCCTTGGCGGAGGAGGCCGCGGCATGCGGATCGTCAGAGACGAATCCGAATTGGAGGAGTCATATAACCGGGCGAAGTCAGAAGCGAAAGCCGCTTTTGGGAATGATGAAGTATACCTTGAAAAGCTGATCGAAAAGCCGAAGCATATTGAGGTTCAGGTGATCGGGGACAAAGAAGGAAATGTGGTGCACCTCTATGACCGCGACTGCTCCATACAGAGGCGCCATCAAAAGGTCATCGAAATCGCACCGAGCGTTTCACTTTCCGATTCTCTGAGGGAAAAAATCTGTGAAGCCGCCGTTGCGCTCGCGAAAAACGTTGATTACGTCAATGCGGGAACGGTCGAATTTTTAGTCGCAAACGACGAATTTTTCTTTATTGAAGTCAATCCGCGCGTTCAAGTCGAACACACCATCACGGAGATGGTGACGGGCATTGATATCGTTCAGACGCAGATTTTGATCGCCGGCGGGCTGAGCCTGAAGAGCAAAGAGGTGAACATCCCGGATCAGGATGCGATCACTTTGCACGGCTATGCGATTCAGTCGAGGGTGACGACAGAGGACCCGTCAAACAACTTTATGCCTGATACCGGAAAGATTATGGCATACCGGTCAGGCGGCGGATTCGGCGTTCGCCTTGATACGGGGAACAGCTTCCAGGGAGCCGTGATTACGCCTTACTACGATTCCCTGCTCGTCAAGCTGTCGACCTGGGCGCTGACGTTTGAGCAGGCTGCCGCGAAAATGGTCCGAAACCTTCAGGAATTCCGGATTAGAGGAATTAAAACGAACATTCCTTTTCTTGAAAATGTGGCAAAACACGAAAAATTCCTGACGGGGCAGTACGATACATCATTTATCGATACGACGCCTGAGCTCTTTGTATTTCCTAAACAAAAAGACCGCGGCACAAAGATGCTGACCTATATCGGAAACGTAACGGTTAACGGGTTCCCGGGCATCGACAAAAAGGGGAAACCTGAGTTTGACAAGCCGCGAATTGTCAAAACAGACGTTGATCAGCCGATTGCGAACGGCACGAAGCAGATCCTTGACGAGCAGGGAGCCGACGGGCTGGTGAAGTGGGTGAAAGAGCAGGAATCGGTGCTTTTGACCGATACAACATTCCGCGACGCTCATCAGTCACTGCTCGCGACAAGGGTCAGAACCCACGACCTGAAGAAGATCGCTAACCCGACGGCTGCGCTCTGGCCGGAGCTGTTCAGCCTTGAAATGTGGGGCGGGGCAACATTTGACGTGGCATACCGCTTCCTGAAAGAAGATCCGTGGAAACGGCTCAAAGAACTGCGGGAAGAAATTCCGAACACAATGTTCCAAATGCTGTTAAGGTCGTCAAACGCGGTCGGTTATAAGAACTATCCGGACAATCTGATCCGAAAGTTTGTCAGTGAATCGGCAGCTGCCGGGATCGATGTGTTCCGTATTTTTGACAGCCTGAACTGGGTAAAAGGCATGACGCTTGCGATCGATGCCGTCCGCGAATCCGGAAAACTCGCCGAGGCGGCGATCTGCTATACAGGGGACATTCTTGATCCGGCAAGAACGAAGTACAACCTCGAGTATTACACATCGATGGCTAAGGAGCTCGAAGCGGCCGGCGCCCATATTCTCGGCATTAAAGATATGGCCGGTTTGTTAAAGCCGCAGGCAGCCTATGAATTGGTGTCTGCACTGAAAGAGACCGTGGATATTCCAATTCATTTGCATACGCATGATACGAGCGGAAACGGCATTTACATGTATGCAAAGGCGATCGAAGCCGGCGTCGACATCGTAGACGTGGCCGTAAGCTCCATGTCGGGATTGACGTCACAGCCGAGCGCAAGCTCTCTATATCACGCGCTTGAAGGCCATAAACGCCGTCCTCAGCTAAATGTCGATGCGGTTGAATCGTTGTCCCAATATTGGGAAACCGTCAGAAAATATTACAGTGAGTTTGAGAGCGGAATGAATGCGCCTCATACCGAAATCTATCACCACGAAATGCCTGGCGGACAATACAGCAATCTTCAGCAGCAGGCCAAAGGCGTCGGCCTCGGCGACCGCTGGAACGAAGTAAAAGCGATGTACAGGCGGGTCAACGATCTGTTCGGGGATATCGTAAAGGTTACACCGTCATCCAAAGTAGTTGGAGATATGGCGCTTTATATGGTGCAGAATAAACTGACTGAAGAAGATATTTACGAAAGGGGAGAATCCCTTGACTTCCCTGATTCGGTCGTTGAAATGTTTAAAGGGTACCTCGGCCAGCCACACGGCGGGTTCCCGGAAAAACTGCAAAAGCTCATTTTAAAAGGACAGGAGCCGATTACCGTCCGTCCCGGAGAATTGCTTGAACCAGTCTCCTTTGATGGGATAAAAGCGGAATTTTTGGAAAAACACGGTGTTGAGCTTTCTGATCAGGATGCCGTTGCTTACGCGCTCTATCCGAAAGTGTTTACAGAATATGTTCAAACCGCTGAGCTATACGGAAATATTTCCGTTTTGGACACGCCGACTTTCTTCTACGGCATGACGCTCGGCGAAGAGATTGAAGTCGAGATCGAAAGAGGAAAAACGCTGATCGTGAAGCTGGTCTCCATCGGGGAGCCGCGCTCTGATGCGACGCGGGTCGTCTACTTTGAGCTGAACGGACAGCCTCGTGAAGTGGTCATCAAAGATGAGAGCATCAAATCCTCCGTTCACCAGAAAGTAAAGGCGGATCGTTCTAATCCGAATCATATCGCGGCATCGATGCCGGGAACGGTGATCAAGCTCTTGGTCAGCAAGGGAGATCAAGTCAATAAAGGCGACCATTTGATGATCAATGAAGCGATGAAAATGGAAACGACCGTCCAGGCTCCGTTTTCGGGCACAATCGAAAACATTCATGTCGCAAACGGTGAAGCGATTCAAACCGGAGACCTTCTCATCGAAATGAAGAAATAAACAATGCAGGCTGCCGATAAAAATCGGCAGCCTGTTTTGCGCGGTTTAAAAGCCCCTGCTTCATAATGCAGGGGCTTTTGCCGTCTGTTTTTTAATGTTTTGTTTTGGATTGATGACGGTAACGGGATGCGAGCAGCAAGAAGTAGCAGAAAACCCCGAACAAGCATGAGATAAAGAATGCGTGGGCGAGAGCAAGGCTCAGCTGCAGGCGGGTCAGAACGACCAAAATTCCTGACACGGCCTGAAGGATGATCAATATAACCGAAATCATCCAGCCCCAATAAATCCGCTTCTGGTTTTTATAGTGTCTTGCCGCGTGAACAGCCGCTATGATGATCCAAGCGAACAGAAGAAAGGCTGCCGCCCTGTGGCCCATCTGCACCCATTCGTGGAACTGGGACGGCGCCCAGCCTTTCACCCTGCTGCACATCGGAAAGTCCAGGCAGGCTAGGCTTGACTCTGTATGCCGGACATAGGCTCCTGTATAAACAACGATATACGTGTATACGATGATTCCCGTCATATGAAACCGCATCGTTTTTCCTATATGAAAAGACTCAGACTTTTCATTGCTGTCCGCTTCGAATATGAGAAGCGTCAGCAGAAGGACCGAAGCGAATGAAATGAGTGAAATCCCAAAATGCAGAGCCATAATTAAAGCCGATGAGCCGAAGACGACAGCTGCGGCCCCGAGAAGCGCCTGGAGAATAAGAAAGACGACCGACATCACCGCAAGGAATTTCGTTTCCCTGATATGACCGATTTTTTTCCAGCTCCATATCGCAAGCGCCAGCACGAGAATGCCGGAGGTTCCGCTAACAAATCTGTGGCTCCATTCGATAATCGATTCCAACGTCAGCTCAGGGAATATGCTTCCGTGACAGAGCGGCCACGATCTGCCGCAGCCCATTCCGGAACCAGTCTTCGTGACCAGAGCCCCGCCGATCAGCACGAAGAGCATGGCGATAGTCGTAATAATTCCCAGCCATTTTAATGCTTTATTCATAAATTCAATTCCCCTTTTAATCCAAACTGCCTGATAAAAAAATTTTTATCCACTCTCAAGTTTAAGCGAATTTATGTTCTGCTGCAATTCATAATGATTATTGTTCACAAAAATGCAATACAAACCGTTCACATTTTTCTTGAATTTGAAGACTTGATTATTCCGGTCCGGTTTGATAGAACTATATTTGAATAGAGGAGATTTTTTCGCTCTCGTTCACAATTTTTCCTTCATCTGTAATGAAAGTCATAAAAAGTTCACAAATATAAACCGGTTTGTCGATTAATATCTAATAGGATGTTTTTTTCCATCCGGTAATCTTGTATGATAGAGTTGTAGGTTTTTTATGAATATACGGCTTCTCTTGACGTGATGAAGGTTTGAGTAAGGGGGGTTAACGTTATTGGCTAATTCAAGAATTACGGCTGATACAGCAATGAATGGACAAATAGAAGAAACAACGGCATGGAAGGATTTCCTCGCCCTGATCAAAGTCGGGATTGTATACTCAAACCTGATAACAACATTTACAGGCATATGGCTTGCCTTTTATTTATCAAATCAGAGCTTTCTTGGAAATCTGGATATCGTGCTGTTCACATTGGCAGGGTCGTCGCTCATCATAGCGGGGGCTTGCGTCATCAACAACTACTATGACCGCGACATCGACCGGCTCATGCAGCGGACGAAAACCAGGCCGACTGTAACCGGCAAAATCCAGCCCTCCCAGGCGTTGTGGTTTGGCATTTTGCTGATTGCGTTCGGTTTTATCATGCTTCTGATGACAACCGTTATGGCAGCTGTCGTCGGATTCGTCGGCGTCTTTACGTACGTTTTTCTTTACACGATGTGGTCAAAGCGCCGCTATACAATCAATACGATTATCGGCAGTATTTCCGGGGCCGTTCCTCCGCTGATCGGCTGGACCGCTGTCGAAGGATCGATCGGTGTTGTGGCGTGGGTTCTGTTTTTAATCATGTTTATATGGCAGATTCCTCACTTTCTGGCGCTTGCCATCAAGAAGACGGAGGAGTACAGAGCTGCGGACATTCCGATGCTGCCGGTCGTCCACGGGTTTGAAGTAACGAAAAGGCAGATTATCATCTGGACCGCCTGCTTAATGCCGCTGCCGTTTTTCCTCGGCGGGCTCGGCATGCCGATCGTCGTCCTCGGGACGGTATTGAACATCGGCTGGCTCGTCTGCGGCCTTTTAGGCTTCAGAAGCAAAGATATCATGAAGTGGGCAACGCTTATGTTTGTATATTCATTAAATTACTTGACCATTTTCTTTGTGGCAATGGTCGTTCTTACGCTATTTAAGATTGGATAAAAACTCTATATTCATCACATTGAAGGCTGTCACCTAAACACGGAAACAGACAACAATCTTGTAAAAGCCGCCTTAGACGATTACTCGGTCATCTGATATGGGCGGCTTTACGTTCATACATAGATGGTATTTTGAGTAAAAATGATCATTATTTAAGAAAAGAGGAAATGTAAGTGCTTTATTGGGTATGGGAGTCAGATGGGTGAATGGGTGTTCTAATAAAGATGGAGTAGTGAAAGTTTCAAAAGGATTCATTGAAAAGGGGTTGGGGTGAAATGTTAAAGAAATGGCGTCTGATTTCGCTGTTCACTATTTTGACGCTCGTTTTAGCAGGATGCGGAGAGCCGTTTTTATCAACGCTGAAACCCGCGGGAGAAGTGGCTGATCAGCAGTATTTCCTGATGATTCTCAGCACGCTGATCATGGTGGTCGTCGTCATCGTAGTGAGCTTCATTTTCATCTTTGTCATCGTGAAATACAGAAGGTCCCGTCTCGGTGAAGACCACATGCCGAAACAGATTGAGGGAAATCGCAATTTAGAAATTTTATGGACTGTTATTCCGATTATTCTATTGCTTGTACTGGTCGTTCCCGTGGTCGCGCAAACCTTCAGCCAGGCGGATACGAAACCGATGGATAAGAAGAACAGAGACCCTGAAAAAACGCTTGTGGTCAATGTCAGGGCAAATCTTTACTGGTGGGAATTCGAGTATCCTGATTACGGCGTCGTGACGAGCCAGGAGCTGGTCGTGCCGACGGATGAACGCGTCTATTTTAAACTGAAGGCTTCAGACGTGAAACATTCCTTCTGGGTGCCTTCGGCCGGCGGTAAGATTGATACGAATACAGACAATGACAACAAATTCTTTCTGACATTCGATTCAAAGAAGGCTGAACAGGCGGGCGAATATTTTTACGGCAAATGCGCTGAGCTTTGCGGACCATCCCACGCCTTAATGGATTTTAAAGTTAAGGCGCTTCCGAAGGATGAGTTCAAACAGTGGATGAAGAACATGGAAAATGATAAATCGAAGCCGAAAACAGACCTCGCTGTAGAAGGGGAGAAGGTTTTCAAAGAGAAAAACTGCCTGAGCTGCCATGCAACCGATGCGAAGGATCAGAGGGCGGAAGCAGCCAGAACGGCGCCGAATCTCGCCACTTTTGGCGAAAGGTCGAAAATAGCGGGCGTCAAAGACTTCAATGACGAGAACCTGAGAGCGTGGCTCAAGGATCCTGAGAGCATTAAACCGGGGAATAAAATGACGGGAACATACCCGGCTTTAAACGATAAGGAGCTCGATGCACTGACCGAATACTTAAAGGGGCTAAAAACACAAGATTAACGCTTCAAAGGGAGAAGAGGGAGGTTACATTGTGAGTACGCTTAGAAAAAAGCAAGGTTTTGGGGCTGTGTTATGGGACTATTTAACGACTGTCGATCATAAAAAAATAGCCGTGCTTTATTTAGTGGCCGGGGGATTCTTCTTTGTGCTCGGCGGAATTGAAGCGATGATGATCAGAATTCAGCTGATGTTTCCGCAAAACGACTTCGTCAGCGCCGGCGTCTACAATGAAATTATGACGATGCACGGGACGACGATGATCTTCCTGGCGGCCATGCCGCTGTTGTTCGCCTTGATGAATGCGGTCGTCCCGCTTCAAATCGGGGCGAGGGATGTCGCGTTTCCGTTTTTGAATTCACTCGGATTTTGGCTGTTCCTGTTCGGCGGCATCTTTTTGAACTTAAGCTGGTTTTTGGGAGGGGCGCCTGACGCCGGCTGGACGTCGTATGCTTCATTGTCCCTTCATTCAGAAGGGCACGGAATCGATTTCTTTGTGCTCGGTCTGCAAATCTCCGGGATCGGGACGCTGATTGCGGGCATCAACTTCATCGCTACGATCATCACCATGAGGGCGCCGGGGATGACCTATATGAGACTCCCGCTTTTTACGTGGACGACGTTCGTCTCCTCCTCCCTCATATTGTTTGCGTTTCCTCCGTTAACGGTCGGAATTGCGCTCTTAATGTTTGACCGCCTGTTCGGCACGAGCTTTTTCAATCCTGAATTAGGCGGAAATACGGTGATCTGGGAGCATCTGTTCTGGATTTTCGGTCACCCTGAAGTGTATATTCTCGTCCTTCCGGCTTTCGGAATTTTTTCCGAAATCATTCCGGTTTTTTCGAGAAAAAGGCTTTTCGGTTATTCGTCAATGGTATTTGCGACAGTACTGATCGGATTTTTAGGCTTCATGGTGTGGGCTCACCACATGTTTACGACCGGGCTCGGCCCCGTTGCAAACGCCATTTTTGCGGTCGCGACGATGGCCATCGCGGTTCCGACGGGGATCAAAGTATTCAACTGGCTGCTGACGATCTGGGGCGGCAGCATCAAGTTTACGACGCCGATGCTTTATGCGGTATCATTTATTCCGTCTTTCGTCCTCGGAGGGGTGACCGGGGTTATGCTTGCCGCCGCGCCTGCCGACTACCAGTTCCATGACACGTACTTTGTCGTCGCCCATTTCCATTACGTCATCATAGGCGGAGTGGTGTTCGCTATCTTAGCCGGAGCTCATTACTGGTGGCCGAAAATGTTCGGGAAAATGCTTTATGAATCTTTAGGAAAGATTACGTTCGTGCTCTTTTTCATCGGCTTCCATCTGACGTTTTTTATTCAGCACTGGCTCGGGCTGTGGGGAATGCCGAGACGCGTGTTCACATTTTTGCCGAATCAGGGGTTTGAAACGGCGAACATGGTCAGTACGATCGGAGCATTTTTGATGGCTGTTGCCGTTATCATTCTGGTGATTAATATCATCGCAACGACGGTGAAAGGGGAAAAAGCCGGCAGCGATCCATGGCTTGACGGGAGAACGCTGGAATGGTCCGTTTCGTCCCCGCCGCCTGAGTATAACTTTAAACAGCTGCCTTTGGTCAGGGGACTTGATGCATTATGGATCGAGAAAAGGGCGGGGAAACGGTCATTAACGGCTGCGGAGCCGCTGCAGGATGTCCACATGCCGAACGGTTCCATTCTTCCTTTCTTTATTTCCTTCGGCCTTTTTGTATCGGCGTTCGGCTTTATGTACCGTTCGGAGTTTGCCTGGGGCTTGCCTGTTATCCTGATCGGACTCGGGATCACATTCTTTTCGATGCTCCTTCGTTCGGTTATTGATGATCACGGCTACCACATTCATAAGGAAGATCTGATGGATGACGATGACAAAGGGGTGAAGGCATAATGCACACAGAAGAGAAACTAACGGCTGAAACCTTCCCGGCTAATCCTGAAAAGGCAACCTTAGAAGGAAAAAACAAGTTTATCGGATTTTGGCTGTTTCTTGGAGGGGAGACGGTTCTGTTTGCGTCTCTCTTCGCAACCTTTATCGCGCTGAGGGACTCCACAGCAGGAGGGCCGAAAACGAGCGAAATGTTTGATCTCGGTCTTGTGTTTCTAGCGACAATGCTTCTGTTGACGAGCAGCTTAACAAGCGTGTATGCGATGTATCACATGAAGAATTTTGCCTTTAAAAAAATGCAGTTTTGGCTCGGGATCACCGTTTTGCTGGGCGCAGGCTTTCTTGCACTTGAGATTTATGAGTTTACACATTACATTCATGAGTATAAATTCAGCATTACGAGCTCCGCTCTCGGCTCTGCTTTTTATACGCTTGTCGGCACGCACGGAGCCCACGTAACCTTCGGGCTTCTCTGGATTCTTGCGCTGATGATCCGGAATATGAAACGGGGATTGAACCTGTACAACGCTCCGAAGTTTTATGTAGCGAGCCTTTATTGGCACTTTATCGACGTTGTCTGGGTGTTTATCTTTACCGTTGTATATTTAATGGGGATGGTGGGATAACATGGTCAATAACGAAAACAGAGGGAACCCCAAAACAGATCTCGTATACCGCAGAAAGAAAAATGCGGAGGACATGAGATATCAGGTGATTTCATTCGGCTTGATGATCGGTTTGACCGTTGTCGCATTTTTAGCGGTGGCCGCTGATGCCGGGGTATGGTTTACGGTTCCGTTCATTCTTCTGCTTGCGGTCATTCAGGTTGCATTTCAGCTGTATTATTTTATGCACATGAGCCAGCGGGGGCATGAAGCGCCTTCCTTGTTTCTCTACGCAGGGATTTTGGTCGCTTTCGTCACCGTCTTAGCGTTTATGACCTTGATCTGGTGGTAAAGAAAGGAGGATGCTCACATGGGCACCCTTGAGATATTCGGCTTTCGCGCCCTTTGGAGCCCCTATTTCCTAGGGGCCGTCCTTTTCCTGACCGCTCTTTATTTTGTGCTGATCAGACGTTTTGGTTCTGAAGACGAACGGGCTTCCCGGAAAGAAATCACCCTGTTTTTGTCAGGCATGGTTCTTTTATATGTTTCCAAGGGAAGTCCGCTCGACTTGCTCGGCCATATTATGTTCAGCGCGCATATGGCACAGATGGCGATTTTATACTTGGTCGTGCCGCCGCTTCTCATCCTTGGAGTGCCGGCCTGGTTTTGGAAAAAAGCGATTTTTCGTCCGGTTGTAAAACCCTTGTTTCAATTTTGTTCCAAGCCATTAATCGCGATCATCGTTTTTAACGGTTTATTTTCGATGTACCATATTCCGCTCGTGTTTGATTTTATTAAAACAAACGCAGTTTATCACGCGGCTGTTACCGTTTTGATCTTTGTCGCCGCATTTTTCATGTGGTGGCCGCTTATTCACCGGGTGAAAGAACTGCCGCACATGAACGGACTCTTGAAAATGGGCTACATCATGGCTGACGGCATTTTGCTGACGCCTGCCTGCGCATTGATTATGTTTAGCGATACGGCCCTGTATTCGACGTATTCGGATCCTTCGGCATGGGCGGAAGCAATGAAGCTGTGTGTTCCGCTTGACATGCTGAGCGGCATGACGCTCACAGGACCGGAGATGTTCAGCAGCTTGCCGGTCATTGAAGACCAGCAGCTGGGAGCGATCATTATGAAGATCATCCAGGAAATTGTGTATGGAACATTTTTAGCGATCGTCTTTTTCAGCTGGGCTAAAAAGGAGAGGGCGAAAGATGAACTGGAGGAGCCTTATTCTCCGTCGACGGTTCATTGAAACGAAAAAGGGTACAGCCGGGTTGGGCTGTACCTTTTTATGTAAGCTTAAACGTTGAGAGCGGATACTTTTTCTTTTATTTTTTTTAAAACGTTCTCGCTCGTTTGCAGCAATTGCTTTGGAAAATACTCTTCTTCACCATACTCGACACCGTGCGGGTAATAATATTTTCCTAAAAGCGGTGTCAGCAGTTTGATGACTGCCCGTCTTGCGCCGACATCGCCTTCGACTGCATATCCGAAAACGCGCAGGTAATATCTTCCCTCCACCATGTCAAACTTGCGGTCATAGGTGACTCGTTCATAATCCCATTGTCCAGCCCTGACGAATCCTTCTTCTTTCATGATATCGTCAAGCCGGTTAAGTTCAGCGGTAAGCCCTTCAATACCGGATTCTTCAAATTTCATCCCTTAAAGCCCCCTTTTTAAAAAAATTACCTTTACTGACAATCATAGTATGAAAGCGTTAAACTTTCAATCCTGCTGAAGTCTGTAATCTAAATATTTTTGTGAAAGTATGAATCATGTAAGGCTTGACGACAATAGGAACAAAAAGAGGAGGTCTTTGTTTTGGCAAGTGTTAAGGATATCATGACAAAGGATTTGTTATATTGTACGGTTCTCGATAATGTATACGAAGCAGCGGTGAAAATGAAGGAAGGCAACATTGGTGCGGTTCCCGTCGTTCGCGATGACAGCCTTGAGCTTGTCGGCATTGTGACTGACAGAGACTTGGTGCTGCGGGGCATAGCCGACAGAAAGCCGAATTCGCAAAAAGTAACAAATGTTATGACGACAGATCTTGTAACATTGCAAGAAGATGATTCTCTCGAAAAGGCAATCGAACTCATGGGAGATCATCAGATCAGGCGGATCCCGGTTACAAACGGGAAAACTTTAACGGGAATCATCACGCTGGGGGATGTCTCGACTTACGAAAAATCAAACCGTCAAGCAGGCGATGCGCTGACGTTTATTTCGGAAAATGAAGAGAGATCAGGCGATTTTCTTCATTAAAAAACATATTTGCGATCATTTGCAAATAGGCTGTATTGTGATTGAAAATTCGTCCGAGTTCTGTTTAAATGACACTAAAGATAAGTTTTTCGGCGGAATGCGATGTATGCCGTTTATGTGATATATTGATCCGTTGGCAGGAGGTGGAAATTTGAAGAATGTATTAAGGGCTTTCTTGATCCTTCTCATTGTTGCGGCATCGTATGCTCTTTTTATCCAATACGGTTCAAGTCCTGAAAAAATCGTCAAAGAAGACAAGCCGCAAGTATCAAACGATGATGCGAAGAAGGAAAGAGCGCTGAACATCCCTTCATCCGGTTTGCTTTCATTCATCGGGGAATCAGCTGATACGGTGGAAAAGAAGCTGGGCAAACCGGACAGGATCGACCCGTCTGCTTACGATTACAAATGGTGGGTGTACAATAAGGGGCCGAAACAGTACGTTCAAATCGGCATTCTGGATAATAAGGCTGTCACGCTTTTTGCGACAGGCGACAAGATCAATACGGCACCGTTTAAAATCGGGCAGCAGGCAAGGGACGTGTTTAAGAAAACCCAAATTGCTCCGTACGTTAATGTCAAATACGACGGCAGCTCGTACCGGTTTGAATTTTCAGAGGAAGATATGAACACGAGGCCGACTGTAAAAGCAGGCGATCTTTATGTTCAGCTGTATATGGATAAATTCGAAGGAACGCTGTCAAGCGTCAGGGCGTTCGATGCCGAAACGCTGATCAAGCAGAGGCCGTATGAGGTCGTCTACAGGGGAACGCTGATCGAACCGAAGGCGCTGACTGAATCTGATTGGCAGCAAGTCGAGAAAGCAAATGAAAAACAGATCTTTGATTTGACAAACGTGATCCGTGCAAAGCACGGACTTTCCCGGCTTTCCTGGGATGAAGCCGTCGCAAAGGTCGCCTACGGCCACAGCCGCGATATGAAAGAACACAACTATTTCTCTCACGTTTCCAAAACGGACGGCACGTTAAAGGACCGTCTTGAAAAAGGACGCGTGAATTTTGAGCAGGCGGGGGAAAACATCGCCCTCAATTACGTTGACGGCCCGGCTGCGGTTGAAGGCTGGCTCAACAGCGAAGGACACAGAAAGGCTCTGTTAAACGCCGATTATACCCATCTGGGGGTAGGCGTGGATCAGAAGTATTATACGCAAAATTTCATTAAACAGTGGAATTGAGAAAGAGCCCGGGGATGCCCCGGGCTTTTCTCATATGCGATTCCACAGCAGTTCGATCGTCCTGATAAACGTTTTTATTGTGACGGTATCTTTTTTATGCGCGGGCGCAATCAGCGAAGTTTTGACCTGGATCGTATCGTTTGCCCCCTGAATCGGAACAAGCATGCCTTTTTCAATTTCTTCGTCGACCAGGTTGCTGCTTAATAAGGCAACTCCCATTTCCTGTAAGACCGCCGCTTTAATCGCTTTCTCGCTTTCTACTTCAACGGTTTTTTCCGGTGAGTATCCGGACCGGGACAAAAATTCCTGCATCATCGTTTGATAGTATCCGTCTGTCCTGTACTTAAAAAAGGGAACGCGCTTCATCAATTCTTCAGGCGTATAGCGCTGATAGAGCGTTATCCCGCAAACGAGAACGAGTTCTTCTTCTTCAAGCAATATATTTGTAATGCTTTTTCTCGTGATTTCCCCGGCAATGATGCCGACGTCATATTGGTTGTTTTCGATACCGGCAATGACTTCATTGTTTGAACGCGACAAAATGTGAATGTCGACTTCCGGGTGCTGTTTCAAATACTCGGAAACGATCGGAATCAAATAATTGGCGCAATATATTTCCGACGCGGCAATGAGCAATTGGCCGTTCGGCTTTGCGAGCATTGAAAATGACTCTTCCATCTGCTCGATGATGAGAAACAGCCGGTCTGTATAACTTTTCAGCAGTTCACCGGCCGGGGTGAGATATGTCTGTTTTCCGATGCGGAAAAACAGCTGCTGCTTTAATTCGCGCTCAAGCGAATGAATCTGGGCGCTGACAGCAGGTTGACTGAAATTTAAGCGCTCTGCGGCTTTTGTGAAATGAAGAAGGTCGGCAGCCACTTGAAACGTTTTTAAATGTCTTAATTCCATTTGGGGCCTCCCGAATCGTGTATCATTTTCATATTTTTAAAGCGTATTTTCGAAAAAGCAACCGAAGCGTGAAGAAATATAACATAAAAAAATGTGATGAAACGATAAAGAACGTCGATTTTTCAGGCGCAGCCTTCTATGATAAATTACAGACAAGTCAGAAAAATAAAAGGAGGGGCGCATGAAACAAATTGATCTGTCCGTTATGATCGTTTATTTCTTCGTGATTTTGCTTGTCGGGTTTTTAGGGTCAAAAAAAGTCAAAACCTCTGAATCCTATGCGGTTGCTGAACGAAATCTCGGTTTCTTCATGTACCTGTCGTGTATGGCGGCGGTTGTCCTTGGCGGCGCTTCTACAATAGGGACCGCAAAGCTTGGCTACATGCATGGCATATCAGGTGCATGGATGGTCATCATGCTCGGGGCGGGAATCATTTGCCTCAGCCTTTTTCTCGCCAAAAAGATTTACGGTTTGAACGTTTTGACGATCAGCGAGATGCTCAGCCGGCGATACAAAGGGGAGACAAGGCTGATCAGTGCAGTTGTCGCCTGCACGTATACCTCTTTAATGGTCGTCACGCAGATCATCGGGATGGGGACGATTTTAAACGTTTTTCTCGGATGGGGTCTTTTTCCTTCCATATTAATAAGCGGCGGGATCGTCCTGTTTTATACGCTTCTCGGCGGGATGTGGGCGATTACTATGACGGATGTCGTTCAATTTGTGATCATGACGGTGGGCATTTTCTTCATTATGCTGCCGGCAAGCCTTCTCGAAGCGGGCGGCTGGACAGGCATTGCGGAACGGCTTCCTGAATCTTATTTTAATATAGGAGCGATCGGAAGCGGAACGATTTTTCAATACTTTTTGTTGTTTACCCTTGGGATGATCGTCGGACAGGAGCTTTGGCAGCGGACGTTTACGGCAAAATCGCTGAACGTCGCCAAAGCCGGCGGAATAGGCGCCGGAGTTTACAGCATGTTATACGCCGTATGCGTCAGTGTGATCGGGATGTGCGCCTATGCGGCGTTTCCCGGACTTGAAGACCCGCAAGATGCATTTGCTTACATGGCGTTTCACACCCTGCCTTCAGGCCTTTTAGGGATTGTGCTGGCAAGTGTGATGTCTGCGCTGATGTCGACGGCGTCGGGATCGCTTTTGGCATCCTCTACGCTTCTTGTCAATGACATAATCAAGCCGAAGCTTGTTCCTGAGATGACAGAAAAACAGTTTCTCTTTTTCTCGCGGGCTATGACGTTGATCATCGGGCTGTTTAGCATCTTTTGCGCGCTTTGGATCCAGGATGTCCTTACGGCTTTGGATATCGCTTATGCCATTTTGTCAGGCGCGATGTTTTTTCCGATCATCCTCGGATTCTTCTGGAAGAAAGCGACAGCTTATGCTGCTTTCTGGTCGATTCTGATCAGCTCCGGAGCCGTTATCGCCGGGCTTGTCTGGAAAGGCGCCTCTTCCAGCGAGCCGATTTTATACGGACTTGCCGCCGGCTTAAGCACGATGGCGGTTGCCGCGTTTCTGCCTGCGTCAACATCGGACGGCAGGGAATCCTCGCCGGAAGCGGCCCGTCTGCAGGATGGAAATAAAGGAGGAGACGTATGGAAGCGATCGATATAAACCCTTTAAGATTAACAGAATCCTTGAGAGAAATGTCCATGATTGGAAAAAGCGAAAACGGCGGAATATCAAGGCTTGCTTTAACCGATGAAGACAGGAGGGCGCGGCTTCTGTTTAAAAGCTGGTGTGAAGAACTCGGAATGGACGTCAGAGTCGATGACCTCGGAAATATGTACGCCGCATATGAAGGCTTGAAGGATGAACCGCCTATTCTGATCGGTTCCCATTTGGATACGGTTGAAAACGGCGGTGCTTATGACGGGGCCTATGGCTTGATTGCAGGGCTTGAAGCGGTGAGAGTATTGGTCGAAAGCGGCAAAAGGCTGACGCGTCCGGTCGAGCTGGTCAATTTTACGAATGAAGAGGGGGCGAGATTTGAACCATCGATGCTTGCATCAGGAGTTCTTGCCGGGCGATATGCGAAAGAAGAAGCATACGCAAAAACAGATCGAGCGGGGACTTCGTTTTTAAAGGCTTTGGAGGACACCGGCTTTAAAGGAGAGCAAGAGAACAGGATCCGGCACGCTTCATGCTATATCGAGCTGCACGTTGAACAAGGTCCTGTTCTTGAGCGGTCCCGCCGGCAGATCGGGATCGTCGAGGGAGTTGCCGGACTGACGTGTGTTGAAATCGCGATTAAAGGAACGGCTAATCATGCCGGAACAACGCCGATGGTCATGAGAAACGACGCTCTCGTCACAGCCTCAAACGTCATCAGCCGGATTCCGGCGCTGGCTTCTTCCATAGATGACGGATTGACGGCGACTGTCGGCCGTTTTTCCGTAAAGCCAAACATCTATAATGTCATACCGGGCGAAGCCGTTTTCACAGTCGATGTCCGCCATATCAAAACAAAAATCCGGGAGGAAGCCGTCCTCCAGATCAGCCGGCTTGCAGAAGCTGCAGCCGGTGAAGCGAAAGCGGAGTGCGCCGTGAAGGTGCTGTGGAAAACGGAGACCGCATTGTTTTCAAAAGGGATGCTCGCCGCTGCAAGTGATGCGGTCTGCCGGCTGGGCTACTCATCCCGGCGGATGTTCAGCGGGGCCGGGCACGATGCGCAATATATCGCTTCTTTGTTTCCGTCGCTCATGCTGTTTATTCCGTGCGCCGGCGGGAAAAGCCACTGTCCTGAGGAATATTCCTCACCTGAAGATTGTGCAAGGGGGGCAGCCGCGCTGCTTCAAACCGTTTTGCTGTTGGACAATCAATATGTAAAGGAGATGTAACAATGCCTCTGCCGACACAGGAATTTTTAGGAGAAAGCATGATTCAACACAGCTTCCATGATGAAGAGACGCTAAAAAAAGTATGGGGCAGAAAATGGGGAGTAACGAACCACGTAGGCGCCATACAAACCGTTTTGCTGCACCGCCCGGGAAAAGAGCTTGAACTGATCCGGACGGGAACGTACGAAGAGCAGATCGATGCCATAGTGCTCAGGGACCGGGAGTCGCAAATTCGGGGCTATACGTACGGCTCTGAATCGATCAACCCGGTGCTCGTCAGGCGCCAGCACGACGGCTTGCGCAGCGCGCTTTTGGACGCCGGTGCCGAGGTCGTCGATTTGGCGGAGACAAGTCCGTTTCATACGAAGTCAATTTATACGAGGGACATCGGCCTCGCTGTTCCCGGGGGAGTGATTTTGACCAGGTTCGCATTGAGAATGCGTGAAGGGGAGGAGGCCTCCGCTTATCAAACCTTTGCGAAAATGGGTGTTCCGATTTTGGGAACGATCCAGGGGACCGGTTTTATCGAAGGAGGCAGCTTCTGCATGTTTGATCGGAAGACTGCTTTCATCGGGCGCTCGGTACGCGTCAATCAGGATGGGATTGACCAGCTCGCGCAAATTCTCTCATGGCAGGGAATCGAGCTGATCGCAGTTGATTTGCCGGCTGACAAGATCCATCTTGATGAAGTCTTTCTGATGGTGGACACAGACGCTGCCCTCGTTGATCCGGCAAGGCTGCCGTACTGGTTTATGGAGGAGATGCGCGCACGCGGGCTCAAGCTGATCTTTGCCGATCCCGACGACCCGATCCTATCCGTTAATTGTATAGCCGTTTCGCCGGGGAAGGTACTATTTTCCGCCGATGCGCCGCGGACGATGGAGGTTTTGGAGAAAAACGGCATTGAGACGATTCCGGTCGACGTTTCAGAGATTCGAAAAATGGGAGGCGGCATTCACTGTTCGACGCTTCCCCTTTCAAGGGAAGACGTGTAATGGGTGAATTTTAGGCGAACACATTTCGGCTGATCAGGATACATTATAGTAGGCACTTGTTTTTCGGAGGGGGTGTAGACGTTGGCAAATCAAAACGCAAAATCATCAATCGATGAATTTAAGCGGTTTATTAAACGGCATCCTAAGCTGATTTCCGCGGCGCGGAAGGAGGAAAAAAGCTGGCAGGAAGTGTATGAGAACTGGGTTTTGCTAGGGGAAAACGACGCGGTTTGGGAGCCGTACAGAGAGGAAAAAGAGATGAAAGAAAAGCCGTCCGACGGGGGCGGGAAAAACGATTTCATTTCGAAAATGGTGACGGCCGTCAAAAGAATGGACGCCGACCAAATGAATGAACAAATCAATAAAGTGAGCCAGTCTATTTCTTCACTGCAAAGCTTGCTCAGTCAGTTTTCCGGAAGCGGCCAAAAAAATGTGAACCATAGCGGGGGACAGCATCCGTTTTCTTTCCGAAAAGATTAACAAAGGAGTTTGTCATGCGTAAAGAAGTGCAGGAATATGTGTTCGCAAGCGAGGAGCGCCGCCGCTTTATCCGTGAGCAGCCGATCTGGTACCGCAGGCTTTCGCGCCGTCCGGATGATTTGTCAGAGTTTCAGCTTGATATGATGAATTTTTACGAAAAAACGATTCCCCACCGTGTAAGCCAGTTTTCAAGCAGCCTACAGATGGCCCAAATGATGATTCAGATGTTTCAGGCCATGCGAACTCAGGACTAATCGGACCCCTGAGTCTTTTTTTTGTGATCATAAAACATCCCTCATCAGTCAAGACTAGCCGGTAAGGGAGTTGATCTACATGAAGAAAAGGTGTCTGATTGCCTGCGTTTGCCTGCTTTTGGCCGGCTGCACGACATATAAGCCGAAGCCTAAAGGCATCACACAAGAAGATGCGCTAAAAGCTTTCGATGTATCAAAGACAATAGACATTTTGAAAAATGCCGTTTTATGATACACTAATATTCGGAGGTGCATGTCAATGTATGCCACAACGGAATCCTTGCGGCTTCAAAACGAAGCGGATGTTTTGGCCAACATGATTCTTCAATCAGAGGCGGCTGAACATTACAGAATGTGCTACAAGCGTCTCCAAGAAGATGAAGAGGCCGGGCGTATCATCGCTTCATTCACAAAAGTAAAAGAACAATACGAGGATGTACAGCGTTTTGGAAAGTATCATCCTGATTATAAAGAGATTTCAAAAAAAATGAGGGATATCAAACGAAAGCTGGACCTTCATGATACGGTCGCCGATTTTAAAAAGGCGGAAACCGAGCTGCAAAGCATACTTGATGAGGTCAGTGTAGAGATCGGCCGGGCGGTGTCAGAACATATCAAAGTACCGACCGGAAATCCTTATTTTGACAATCTTTCATCCTGCAGCGGCGGCTGCGGATCAGGCGGAAGCTGCGGCTGTAAAGTATCCTGACGAGACCCTTTTTAGTCTCGTCCTTTTTCTTAGAACGTGACATAGCGACAGGCAGGTGAAAAATATGGAAGATAGGCGTCAAGGTTTAATCGTCTGGCTCCATTCCTTAAAGCAGGCGAAAATGCTCAGGAAATTCGGGAACGTTCACTACGTCTCAAAACGTTTGAAATATGTAGTTGTTTACTGCAATATGGATGAAGCTGAAAGAATCGCGGCCAAGATTCGCTCGTATTCTTTTGTCAAACAGGTGGATCTGTCCTATAGACCGTTTTTAAAAGTGGAATTTGAATCTAAGCTCGATAAGGCAAAAGAGTACGATTATAAAGCAGGAATTTAATATTTTGTTAAAAAAATCCCCGCAGAAAACCCTGCGGGGTCCTTCTATTCCTTAACGATTTAAGGAGAAGGCAAAGGGAGAGGAGAAACCGGAGGAAGAACTTATGGGGAAACGTAAGTCTTCTCCGCGGTTGGCAACAACATCAATCGATGCTGTTGCTACTAGTATCACCAGGTGTTCAGTCTCCTATACATAAGAAATCACACTTTGGCTGTTTGTGCCAAAAAACACTTTATGATAAGATAGTGATGATTTTTTTCGAGTTTTAAGGAAAAAGTGGTGGAAATATGAGAGTGATTTCTGGGACTTATAAAGGGCGTGCATTAAAGGCGGTTCCCGGCACGTCAACAAGGCCGACGACTGACAAAGTGAAAGAATCCATTTTTAATATGGTCGGCCCTTATTTTGACGGCGGAGACGGCCTTGATCTGTATGCAGGAAGCGGCGGATTAGGCATCGAAGCGCTCTCCAGAGGCTTTGACCGGATCGTTTTCGTTGACCGGGATTTTAAAGCGATTCAAACCGTAAAAAACAACCTGCAAACATTGGGGCTCCAAAAGCGCGCAGAGGTCTACAGAAACGACGCTGAACGGGCTTTGCACGCATTGGTGAAAAGGGGCTTGACGTTCGATGCGATTTTTTTGGATCCGCCATATCGGGAGCAAAAACTGGAAGCGCTTCTTTCGATCGTTGACAAAGCCAATATGTTGACTGATAAAGGGTTTATCCTGACGGAGCACGCAAAAGAAGTGGTGCTGCCGGAACAAGTGGGCGAACTCCTGAGAACACGTCAGGAATTGTACGGTGTAACAGGAGTGACGATCTACAGAAAGAGAGGGAATGGGGATGGCTAGCATTGCCGTTTGTCCCGGAAGTTTTGATCCGGTGACCTTTGGACATTTGGATATTATCAGACGCGGAGCGAAAGTGTTTGACCGGGTCTATGTATGCGTTTTAAACAATTCTTCAAAACAGCCGCTGTTTACGGTAGAGGAGCGCTGTGATCTGCTGCGTGAAGTCACGCAGGACATCCCGAATGTCCATGTTGACTCATTTCAGGGGCTTTTGATCGAATATGCGAAAAGCAAGGATGCGAACGTCATCTTGCGGGGGTTGAGAGCTGTCTCCGATTTCGAATATGAGATGCAGGGGACCTCGATGAACAAGGTGCTTGACGAAAATATTGAAACGTTTTTCATGATGACAAACAACCAGTATTCATTTTTGAGTTCAAGCATCGTCAAAGAGGTGGCGAAATACAAAGGATCAGTAGCAGAACTCGTGCCGGAAGCGGTCGAAGCTGCGCTTGAAAAAAAGTTTGCAAAAGAATGAGCGGCCTAAAACGGCTGCTCATTTTTTCGCAGTTGCCAAGCGTTTTGTGTAAAGAACGATGTAAAGCAACAGGGTTGCAATCGTAAGAAGCGGGCCCGTTTGGACGATGGCATTCCACGTCTGTGTAAAAAGCGTTTCAGGGTTCCCGTCCCGCAAAAATGAGAAAGCCGGCTGATTCGGGTAATGGAAGGCTGTGTAAAGAGGCTTCCAAAGGATAAGGGCAAAAACGGCAGCATAGATTCCCTGCAGGAGCCGCGCGAAAAAAAACGGTTTGAAACGAATGTCCGTTTCGGCCAAAATGCCGGCGACCTGCGCCTGTACACTAAACCCGCTGAAGCCTAAAATGAAGCTGACAACAACGGCTTTTTGCAGCAGGTCGGCATCTGTTGCGCTGACCAGCTTGCTTCCGAGCGTGATCTCAAACAAGCCTGACAGTAAGGGTTTGTCAAAGCTTGCGGGAAAATGGAGCGCTGTCATGATCGAACGGGTGGCATAAGAAAGAACGTCGGCAATTTTCACGGCGGAAAGAATGTTGTTGAAGACAGAAAAGAGAATGATGAAACCGCCGACCATGAGAAGCGTCTGTACGGAAGAAATAACAGCATCGCTCAATAGTTTTCCAAGCGGTCTTTTTTCTTGAAGCCTTGCCTGGTGAAGGGCTTTGAAGGCTTCTTTCATGGAAGGCAGGGGAAGCTTCTTTTTTCTGGCGTGGAGGATTTCTTCTTTTCTTCCATAGGATCGCATTGTCAGCCCGACAGCCAAATTGCCTAAATAGTGAGCCGCTGCAAGCAAGATGCCAAGCGACGGATTATGAAAAAAGCCGACCGCGACAGCCCCGAAAATAAAGAGCGGGTTCGACGAATTCGTAAATGAAACGAGCCGCTCGGCTTCAACCCGGGAAATCTGCCGTTCCTGTCTGAGCCTTGAGGTGAGCTTTGCGCCTGCAGGGTTTCCGGAAGCCATGCCCATCGCGAGAACGAATCCGCCGACGCCGGGAACCCGGAAGACGGGTCTCATAAAAGGCTCGAGGAGGAGTCCGACAAACTTGACGATCCCGAACCCGATCAAGAGCTCTGATAAAATGAAAAAGGGCAATAAGGAAGGGAAAACGACTTCCCACCACATGGCAAGCCCGCTTTTTGAAGCATTAAGCGATTCCTGCGGGTGGGTGATGACGGCAGCGGTAAACATAAGCAGCACACCGGCAATAAGTATAGTCTTTATCTTTGACATGTCCATTTCTATCCCTCCTTACGGCTAACTACACACCTAAAAAAACCGGATCATGGTAAAATAAACGGGAGCGAAGAATCCTCCCAAGAAACTTCTTTATCATTATACGAGGCTTGGTCTACATTTTAGACCATCAGATTCTCTCCCGTTTTTTGACAAAAAGCTGAACGTCTTGACCATACTAAACCAGAAAAGCCCTTCTCTTGAAATGAAGTCAATAGAAGGTATTCGGACATTCAAGCAGGCGGGCGCGATCCCGGTCAGCTGTCAGCACGTTAATTTAAAGATGGAGGGTTACATATTCATGTTAAAAAGAAGATTTATCCGTATCGCATTATTGATCATGATCATCGGGGCCGCCCTGACATTTGTCAAGCTGCCGTATTACATTACAGAGCCCGGCGAAGCGACGGAGCTCAATCCGTTAATCAAGGTGGACGGCGGGTATTCCGAAAAAGGCAGCTTTTCTTTGATGACCGTAAAAGTAGGGCCCGCAAATCCGATTACATACCTATGGGCAAAGGTGCGCCCTTATCATGAAATTCTTCCTGAAGACAATTTTAAACAAAAGGGCGAATCTGATGAGGAATATATGAAAAGACAGCTGCAGATGATGAGGGATTCCCAGGAAAATGCGATGATCGCCGCCTATAAGCGGGCGGGGAAAAGCGTCAGCTACACATCGGACGGCGTTTATGCCATGGCTGTTGTTGACGGCATGCCTGCCAAAGGAAAGATAAAGGTCGGAGACAAAATCAAAAAAGTTGACGGAAAAACGTTTCAGTCGGCGGAGCGCTTTGTCCGCTATATCGAAACGAAAAAAGCCGGGGACACAGTCAAAGTCGTCATTGAACGGGATAACAAAGACGCGACATACGACATGAAGCTGAAAACGTTCAAGGATGATCCGAACAGAGCGGGACTGGGCGTTTCCCTCATAACGGACCGGAAAGTGAAAGTAAAACCGGCTGTTAAGATGGATATCGAAAACATCGGCGGACCGTCAGCAGGGCTTATGATGTCCATGGAAATCTACAATCAGCTCACAAAACAAGATGAAACAAAGGGTCATCACATTGCCGGAACGGGAACGATCGACGATGAAGGCAAAGTCGGACCGATCGGAGGAATCAGCCAAAAAATCGTTGCCGCAGACCGGGCGGGAGCCGATATCTTTTTTGCGCCGAATGAAGGAGGCAGAAAAGGGTCAAACTATGAGGAAGCGGTCAAAACGGCGAAAGATATTAACAGCGACATGAAAATCGTCCCCGTGGATACGATGGATGACGCGATCGAATATTTGAACAAAAAAGTAAAAAGCGCCTGAATGAATGACAGGCGTTTTTTTATGTTCGCAAAAATGTCCGGTTTTCTTCATCATATATGACTGGTGACAGCGAATACTCCTGCCCGGTCAGCATCGTTTGTGCGGGCTCCTTCAGCGGTGCGCTGTAAACCCGTCCGGCTTTGATGTCCAGGTCGAGGGACGGGTGGGAAAAGGCTCCGATTTTGGTGATGAGCGGAACGCGCAGCTCCTTTTTCTTTTTCGAAAGATACGCCTGCCCTTTTTTTGTCATTCCGAGAAGCCTGATGTAGGAAGGGCGATTTTCGGCAAGGATGGAGCGGATATCGGCTTTTTTTGCCCTCGTTAAAATGTGTGTGTTCATTCGCTGCAGCCTCGTCCATGTGTAACGTTTCGTTTTTAGCTGCTCCATGTACTCCGAATAAGAACGGGCAGTGCGGATTGCTTTCGCAATGCGGTGCTCAAGGCCTTCTTCAACCTCATAAATCCCCTCCAGCTCTTTTGTATCCATCGTATGGATGCTGTATTTCAAAAACGGAAAGTAATCTTCCGGCGAGTGCCAAAGGCCGAAGGTTCCGGCGTATTCCTTGAGCTCCTCGGCCGATGCTTCAGGGAGAAAGGAGCTGCTGTCTGAAAGGCTCATCGTTTCCAGGATCGATTTGCGGATTGATGTCGCGCTTGCGATTTGGCTTGGTCCTTCGGGGAGATCGATATCATGATAGTCGGACGAAAGGCGCGTTAAGGTTGCAGGTTTCATCCCGGTATCATCCTGAAGGATCGCTTTGACATAGTGAAATCCGAGAATATTGTTCGGTTTTGACAAGTCGAGCGCGCGCCTTCCGTCTGACACGTTATGAAACGCTTTTGCCATCGCAGCGGGATAGCTCATTCCTGTTGATATGTGCCGCTTCACTTCTTCGTCGAGCTCATCTTTATGCTTAATCGTATATGTTGCTGTGTCAAGAAACGAATCAATATCGCCGTTTTCGCTTCCGAAAAACAGGGAAGTGCACTTCAGTTCGCCAAGGATCGAAACGGCGCCTTCGGCAAATGTTTCGGCCTTTTGGACGGCGAAAGCGTACGGAAGCTCAACGACGATATCAGCATGGGACCTGAGCGCCATCTTCGTCCTCGCCCACTTGGAGACGATGGCGGGTTCGCCCCGCTGCAAAAAGAAGCCGCTCATCACCGCGATCGCAACATCGCTGTGAGTCTGTGCCTTTGCCTCTTTTATATGGTATAAGTGACCGTTGTGAAAAGGGTTATATTCGACGACAACGCCGACCGCTTTCATTTTTCCACCTCTCTTGCATCTCTTGAAATAGTTGTGATACATTTACACAAGGAATGTACAGAATGCCCGCTGTCAGCGGTGTTTTTTCTAAGTGTATGAATTGTTGTTCACGATGTCAACGAATGACTGAAGCGGGCCTGTGATCTGTAAAGAAAAAATATTGACAAAAAACATGATGAAAGCTATAATCATGTTTGTTGCTCTCTTAGAGGTGATACAATGAAATGGACGATACATCAGCTGAATCAAATGCCGAAGACGGGCTTTGAATTTGATGAAACAGTTGATCTGAGCGAACTCTCTCAACACTCGGATATACGCAGCATTTCACCGGTGCGGGTGAAAGGAAATGCGGAGATCGGATCAAAGCAGGCTGCATTTGATTTTACCATTTCGGGCGAGATGATCTTGCCTTGCTCCAGAACGCTTGTTGATGTTCGTTATCCATTCAGTATTTCAACAAAAGAACTGTTTATATTTCATAAGACCGACGAAATGGAGGATGAAGACGTCCACATCGTTGAGGATGATCTGATCGATTTGACGCCGGTCGTAAAAGAAGAAATCCTTCTTGAGATCCCTATGCAAATCTTTTGTGAATCTGTTCAAAACGAAGAAGGTGCTCCACAGGAAGGCAAGGATTGGAAAGTCATTACAGAAGATGACCGGAAAAATCAAATCGATCCCAGACTTGCCGGTCTTGGGAAGCTCTTAAAACAAGAAGATGAATCTTAACGCTCTTTAAGGAGGTGGGAATAATGGCTGTACCTTTTAGAAGAACTTCTAAAATGAAAAAAAGACTTCGTCGTACTCACTTTAAATTGCAAGTGCCTGGTATGGTAGAATGCCCAAACTGCGGTGAGATGAAACTTTCACACCGCGTCTGCAAAGCATGTGGATCATACAAAGGAAAAGACGTAAAAAGCAACTAATCCATAAGAAACGAAAACACAAGACTTCCTGTCTTGTGTTTTTTTGCGCAAAATCCCCTTCTAAAAAGAAAATAGTCTATCTACTCTATTAGCCGCATATGTATGAATTAAATTCATAAAGTCATGGAGGGGGATAACTTTTGACGGTTACAAGACAGGATGCATGGACGCAGGATGAAGATATATTGCTGGCTGAGGTCGTATTGCGGCACATCAGGGAAGGCGGCACACAGCTGTCGGCATTTGAGGAAGTCGGCAAAGCGCTGAGCAGGACGGCTGCTGCCTGCGGCTTCCGCTGGAATTCTTTTGTCAGAAAGCAATACCAGTCGGGCATCGAGCTGGCAAAAAAACAGCGCAAAGAATTGCGGAAAAAAATAGGGGTCCACTCGGCCAACATGCCGAATACGGTAAAAAGCATTTCCGGAGGCGCGGCGGACGGCCTGACGATTGACGACGTCATCCGCTTTTTGGAAAAATTGAAACATGCACCCGGCCACAAAGATGCGAGCGATGAAAAAGAGCGGCTTATCGAAGAAGTCAACGCCTTGAAGGAAGAGGTTGAAAAGCTCAAGAGTGAAAACGAATCGCTGAAGAAACAGCTTGAACTGACAGAGGAGGATTATAAAGCGCTGATCGAAATCATGGAGCGGGCCAGAAAAATGGTGGTTCTTCAGGAGGACGAACGGAACAAAAAAGCCAAAATTCAAATGGAACCGAACGGGAGTTTTGAAAAAATGGAAAAGTAGAGAACCGGCCATTGTTTTCGGCCGGTTTTTTGCTTATGCGGATTCAGAGCTTTGTTTAGTTTCGCTGTCAGGATGCCAAACCAGCGGATTTTCCCCTTTGTCGCGGGCCATGTCGTATTTGACTGATTGAAAGCCCATTTTGTTCCAGAAGTCTGAAGATTTCACGCGCGGACTTGTGCGAATCGGGAGCCCGAACGATTTAGCGAATTCCACCAGCATTGTCCCGTATCCGTTGCGCTGATAGCCCGGCAATACTTCGAGCTTCCACAGCTCAAGGTAATCTTCTCCTTCATCGAAATATTGATTGTATTTCCCATCCGCTTTATACAGGCTCATCCTTGCCACGAGCCGATCCCCGTAATAGATGCCGTAAAACGGCGAGTCGCTGTCGTTTTCGATCATATTGCTTTCAAGGTCCTCCAGCATGGAAAGCTCTTGAATCCCGTATTCCCGGAATTTTTTAAATTCCTCAAGCGTTTTATAATTGATCCGCAAACGTTCGACTTTGACCATTTTGTTACCCCCTTGTTTGTGGTCTATCTATATTGTAATCGCTTTATTGGAAAAATCCAAATGATAATAAATTTTCTAAATAAACGCGCAAAACGATTTTCTGAAAATTTGAAACGCCCATGAAGTCAACCGTTTAAATTTTTGCTATGATATACAGTATATAAAAAACGGGCAGGATGTGAGAGTTTGAAAATCGGAGTAATTGGAGGAGGCTCGGTCGGGCTCCTTTTTGCGTATTATTTTTCGTTCCGCCATGAAGTGACGGTGATCACAAGAAGGCGGGAACAGGCGGACGCGATCCGGCAAAACGGCATCCGCCTTATAGCGGACGGAAAAGAGGGGACCGCCAAAACGGAAGCAACCGTAAAACCTGATGCGGCATACGACCTTCTGTTTGTCGCGGTAAAGGCGCATCAGCTCGAATCCGTTTTGCCGCAATTGGATAAGGCGGCTCCCCGGAATATCATGTTTTTGCAAAACGGTATGGGCCACATTCCCGAACTTGAGAAATGGGATGCCGGACACCGCGTTTTTGTCGGGGCCGTGGAGCACGGAGCCGTTAAAGAAAATGACTATACGGTCCGCCATACCGGAAAAGGGGCCGTCAAATGGAGCGCGTTTACAGGGAATTCGGCTCCGGAGGCGCTTATTAAAGAGCTGGCATCCGTTCATGAAGCGTTTCCTTTCTTGTGGCAGGAAGACTGGTACGACATGCTTGCCGGCAAATTGATCGTCAACGCGTGCATCAATCCGATGACTGCACTTTTGCGGGTGAAAAACGGCAAGCTCGTCGAAGAGCAGGCATATTTTTCATATATGAAGCTCGTTTTTGAAGAAGCGAGCCGGATTTTAGCTATTGAAGATCCGGAAGCGTTTTGGGAAAACGTTCTGTCGGTTTGCCGAAACACAAAACGGAACACGTCTTCGATGCTTGCGGATGTCGCGGCAGGAAGGAAAACGGAAGCTGATGCGATTATGGGCTATTTGCTGAAACGGGCGAAGGAAGCTGGGGAATCCGCTCCCCATCTCGCCTTTTTATACGACAGCATCAAGGCGCTGGAAAAGGGATGAAGCTAAATCTTTTGACCAAAACGCCGAACGTGCTATACTCTTTTCGGAAAGCTAACTATTTACTGGAGAAAGGAAGTTCGAAAGATGCAGCTTACTGAACTTTCCATAAAAAGTCAAAACCCGTTTGTACGAGACTATCTAGATGGAAAAGAGGAGACAACTCCATTTTTTGATTACGGTTTAAACAGAGAAGATTGGGAAGTCCGGTTGTGCGATCTTTCCTCAAGGACATTTGACCGCAGCGCCTTAGCCGATTATCTGCTCAGCTACCACAGCAAATTCCGGTCAAAAAAGATGAATGAGGCAATCGAGCGGCTGCGCGACCCCGCGAGCGTCGCAGTCGTCGGGGGACAGCAGGCCGGTCTTTTGACAGGGCCCCTATACACCATACATAAAATCGTATCGATCCTAGTGTTTGCACAAGAGAAAGAACAAGAGCTGAACGTTCCGGTCGTTCCTGTTTTTTGGGTGGCGGGGGAAGACCACGACTTGGACGAAATCAATCATCTGTATGTATCAGACGGCGGACATGTGAAAAAGCACAAGCTCGCTCAAGCTCATTGGAAGAAAAGCCAGGCCGCAAAAACGGCGCTTGATTCCGATAAAGCCGAGCAATGGCTGAACAGGGTGTTCGCTTCCTTTGAAGAATCCGAGTACACGAACGGACTTCTCTCAAAGCTGAAGCGATGTTTGCGGCAATCTTCTTCCTTTGCCGAGTTTTTTGAATATATCATCGCCGATCTGTTCGAGAATGACGGGCTCGTCTTGCTGAATTCGGGCGATCCTGGACTAAGGTCTCTTGAGGTTCGTTTTTTTCAGGAATTGCTTGAGAAAAACGATGAGCTCGCCCAAGCCGTGAAACAACAGCAGGCGCACATGGAGGAACTGGGCTATTCCCCGATCATCGAAGGGGCGGCTGAGCATGCGAACCTTTTTTACGAACACGATGGAGAGCGGTTTTTGATCGAAAAAAAGGACGGCGCTTTTTTCGTAAAAGAGCTTGAACTCGAGTGGACGCAGGCAGAGCTTCATCAGCTGATGGGCGAACAACCTGAAGCTTTCAGCAACAATGTTGTCACAAGACCGTTAATGCAGGAATTTCTCCTTCCGACTCTGGCATTTATCGCAGGGCCGGGCGAAATCAATTACTGGGGAGAGCTGAAAAGCGCTTTTCAAGTGATGGGCTTTAAAATGCCGCCTGTTGTGCCGAGGCTGAACATCACGTTTTTGGAACGGCATATCGAAAAAAAGCTGGCTGAGCGGGGCATTGACATCAAGGAAGCGCTGGAACAGGGATCTGCCGCCAAAAAAGAGCAGTTTTTCGAAAGCAGGGTGCCAAGCGGGTTTACTGACGCCGTCAAACGGGCGAAAGAAGAAATCGAAAGCATTCATTCCGGCATCCGGAAAGAAGCGCTCGACATTGACCGCAGCCTTGAGCCTCTTCTTGAGAAAAACGCCGGCTTTATTCAGGATCAGCTATCATTCGTCGAAAGAGCGGTCATCAGAAGGATTGAAGAAAAGGAAAACAACATTCTGCGCGATTTTGACAAAATTCAAACGAGCATCAGGCCGTTGGGTGCTCCGCAAGAGAGAATTTGGAATATCATGTATTATTTGAACAAATACGGTCCTGATTTCTTGGAAAACTACAAAAAATTGCCATATTCTTTTCGGAATATGCATCAAGTTGTCAAACTTTGAAATAATTTTTTAAAAAACCTTGACTAGTTCAGGGTTTTTTTTTGTTCTAAAACAGTGTAAAATGAATTTGTGGAGGGAAGTGGTGGATAGTGGTGAGTTGAGGAACGAAAGTGGGGGCCGAGATCATGTTTATGGGTGAATATCAGCATACGATAGATGCAAAAGGCCGCATGATCGTTCCGGCAAAGTTCAGAGAAGGCCTCGGCGAGCAGTTTGTACTGACGAGAGGGCTTGATCAGTGCCTGTTTGGCTATCCCATGTCCGAATGGAAACTCATCGAAGAAAAATTGAAGGCTCTTCCTCTCACGAAGAAAGATGCACGCGCGTTTACCCGCTTTTTCTTCTCCGGCGCCACGGAATGCGAGCTTGACAAGCAGGGCAGAATTAACATTGCCTCTCCGCTGTTAAGCTACGCGAAGCTTGAAAAGGAATGCGTGGTCATCGGGGTTTCAAATCGAATTGAATTGTGGAGCAGAGAGATTTGGGAACAATACGTAGAAGAGCAGGAAGATTCATTTGCCGAAATTGCTGAAAACATGATCGGCTTTGATATATAATGAATCTTTGCGAGATAAAAGCAACGCTCACAGCCAGTTCATTTGAAAAAAAGGTGGGACAAGTTAGAAATGTTTCAGCATACAACAGTACTATTAAAGGAAACAGTTGACGGTTTAAACGTAAAAGAGGACGGTACATATGTAGACTGCACGTTAGGCGGTGCAGGACACAGCGCATATTTGCTTTCCAAACTGTCAAAAGACGGCAGATTAATCGCTTTTGATCAGGATGATACAGCGCTCCGCCATGCGCAGGAAAAACTGGCGGATGATGAAGGGAAAGTGACTTTCATAAAAAGTAATTTTCGGTATTTAAAAGACCGTCTAAACGAAATCGGCATCACAAAGGTGGACGGTGTTTTATTTGATTTGGGCGTCTCATCTCCTCAGCTGGACACGCCTGAAAGGGGATTCAGCTATCATCATGATGCCCCGCTCGATATGCGTATGGATCAATCCGCAAGCCTTTCGGCGAAAGAAGTCGTCAATGAGTGGCGCTACGAGGATCTGGTCAGAATTTTCTTCAAATACGGCGAAGAAAAGTTCAGCAAACAGATTGCCAGAAAAATCGAAGAGGCAAGAGACAAATCGCCTATTCAAACGACAGGTCAGCTTGTCGATATCATTAAGGAAGCAATTCCGGCACCCGCAAGACGAAGCGGCGGCCATCCTGCCAAGCGGATTTTCCAGGCGATCCGGATTGCGGTAAACGATGAGCTGAAGGTATTTGAAGAAGCGCTTATACAGGCGGTTGACGTTCTCAAACCGGGAGGAAGGGTGTCTGTCATCACATTCCACTCGCTGGAGGACCGGATCTGCAAAACGACGTTTAAAGAAATGTCTTCACTGCCTGAACTGCCTCACGGATTGCCGGTGATTCCAGAGGAGTTTGAACCGAAATTAAAATTAGTCAATAAAAAGCCGATTACTCCATCGAAAGAGGAGCTTGAAAACAATAACCGCGCCCGTTCAGCGAAGCTGCGCATCGCGGAAAAAGCACGAGAATGAGCGATGAATAAAAAGGAGGTCATCAGTCTATGAGCAATTTAGCTTATCAAGCGGAAAAACAGCAAAGACAGACACAGCAAAGCCCGGAAAAATCCGTTGTCATCCGGAGAAGGGCATCGATTACATTGGGGGAAAAGGTGCTGATCGTCCTGTTCGCCCTGGCTGTTCTCGGCGGTTCGCTCTTTATGATTTCAAGAGCGTTCGCTGCGTATCAGACGAATATCGAAATCCAAAAACTCGAAAAAAAGGTTGAAACGGAAGGCAATAGAGTTGATGACCTCAAAAAGACGGCAGATGAACTGAAGGAACCTGAACGGATCATAAAAATCGCACGGAAAAAAGGCCTTCATTTAACAGACAAAAAAGTGAAAAACATACAGGAATGATGCAAAATGCCGAAAAAGAATAAATTTATGAACAGAGGAGCGGCAATACTTAGTATTTGTTTTGCCCTCTTTTTCTTTGTCATTTTAGGAAGATTCGCCTTTATTCAAGCGACAGGCAAAGTCAACGGGGAAGTTCTTGCCGTCAAGGCGAAAGAAAAGTATGAAAAAAAACGGATGATCGAAGCGCATAGAGGATCGATCCTTGACCAAAACGGAAAAGTGCTGGCAGAGGACACCTCGACCTATAAGGTGATCGCGATTTTGGATAAAAAGATGACAGTGGATATAAAACACCCTCAACATGTCGTCAACAAGGAAGAAACGGCGAAAAAGCTCGCGCCGATCCTAGGAATGGATGAAGGGAAAATACTCGACATCCTCAATAAAAAAGGGTTCCAAGTCGAATTCGGCGCAGCCGGCCGCGACATTTCATACAGCCAAAAAGAAAAAATCGAAAAGCTCAACCTCCCGGGCATCGCCTTTATCCGCGATACAAAACGATATTATCCGAACGGAATTTTCGCTTCCAACCTGATCGGCTACTCTCAGGTGAATGAAAAAACGGGCGAAATGAAAGGCATGATGGGCCTCGAAAAAACGCTGAACGACTATTTGAAGGACACGGACGGCTATGTCACATATGACACGGACAGGTCTGGATGGCGCCTGCCGAACAGCGGCGAAAAAGTGACAGCGCCTAATAACGGAGACAACGTGTACTTGACGGTCGACCAGAAGATTCAAGCCTTTTTGGAAGACAGCATGACGACGGTTCAGAAGGAGTATCAGCCGAAGAAAATCATGGCGGCGGTCGTCGACCCGAAAACGGGCAAGGTGCTTGCGATGGGGCAAAGGCCGAGCTTTGACCCGAACAAGCGGGATGTCACCAACTATTACAACGACCTGATCTCCTACAGCTTTGAGCCGGGCTCGACGATGAAGATCTTCACCCTGGCGGCCGCGATCGAAGAAGGCGTCTATAACGGAGGGGACTGGTACAAGTCGGGCAGCTATTCGGTCTCCAAAAAGGATAAGCCGATTAAAGACCACAACAACGGCAACGGCTGGGGAACGATCACGTTTAATGAAGGTGTTGAACGCTCTTCAAACGTCGCCTTTGCGATCCTTGCCAACGAAAAGCTGGGAACCGACCGCTTCAACCAGTATTTAAGGAAGTTTCATTTTTATGATAAAACAGGCATCGATTTGCCTGGAGAAGCGTCCAGCAAAATCAACTTTGAATATTTGCGGGATAAAGTATCAACTGCTTTTGGTCAAAGTTCAGCGGTAACGCCGATCCAGCAGCTCCAGGCTGCGACAGCGATCGCCAACAACGGAAAGATGATGAAGCCGTATGTGATCGATCATATCGTTGATCCGGATGACAAGAAAACGGTTCTGCAAAATAAACCGAAGCAGGTCGGCCAGCCGATTTCCGCAAAAACGGCGAAAGAAGTGCGCGATCTTCTCGGTAAAGTCGTCACCTCCAAAAAAGGGACGGGGCAGCCGTATCAGATCGAAGGGTTTGATGTCGCCGGAAAAACGGGAACGGCGCAGATCGCAGGCCCTGACGGCAAATATTTAACCGGAAAGGACAACTACGTGTTCTCCTTCATGGGAATGGCGCCGAAGGACGATCCGAAACTGTTGATCTATGTCGCGGTCCAGCAGCCGAAGCTGAAAAATACCGAAACGGGATCAGCACCTGTTGCAAAGATTTTCAATCCGGTTATGAAAAACAGTCTTCACTACTTAAATATCACGCCGTCGAGCAGCAAGAAGGACGGCGAAAAAGACCAGGACAAGGAAATATCGATGCCTGAGCTGACAGGCAAACGAACAGAGTCTGCGGTAAAAGAGGCGAAAGAGGAAGGCCTTGATCCGGTTGTGGTCGGCGACGAAATGGCCGTGAAAGAACAGTACCCGAAAGCAGGCGAAGAAGTGCTCCCGAATGAACGGGTATTCTTAAGAGCAGACGGGAAGATCACGATGCCTGACATGACGGGCTGGTCAAAACGCGACGTCCTCCGCTTCGCTTCGGTTTCGGGGATTCACTTCGAAACGAGCGGACAGGGGTATGTGACAGGTCAAAGCGTGAAAAAAGGCAAGACATTAAAAACGAAAACAGTCATAAAAGTGACTTTAAAAAACACTTAAAGCAAATCTAAAAGGCTGTCGGCTAAGGTCGATAGCCTTCTATATTGCAAGAGGCGGCGCCTGGCCTGAAAATAGAGAAAACGAGGCCGTTCTATCAAAACGCTCCAAGGCATAAAATGAAACAAGCCTATATAAGGAGTGAACGGTCTCTTGCGCGTTTCTAATGTGACTGTCAGAAAACGTTTAATCTTTGTTCTGATTTTTGGCGTGATCATCTTTTTGATTATCGATACAAGGCTTGGATATGTTCAATTTGTGCTGGGAGATAAGCTGACGTCTTTGGCAAAGGATTCGTGGAGCCGGAATCTCCCCTTTGAACCGGAACGCGGGGAAATTCTTGACCGGAACGGGGTCAAGCTTGCGACAAATCAAAGCGCGCCGTCTGTTTTGGTCGTCCCGAAGCAAGTCGACAACCCCATCAGAACGAGCAAACTGCTGGCCAATGTATTGAATATGTCAGAGGAAAAAGCGTACAAACACGTGACGAAAAAAACTTCCATTGAAAGGATCAATCCGGAAGGTCGGAAAATATCCCACGAAAAAGCAAAAGAAGTCAGGGATTTGAATTTAAAAGGCGTTTATATCGCAGAAGACAGCATCCGTCATTACCCGTTCGGCAGCTATCTGTCCCATGTCCTCGGTTTTGCGGGGATCGACAACCAGGGGCTGCTTGGACTTGAAGCGTTTTACGATGACGATCTGAAGGGCGAAAAAGGCTATGTGAAGTTTTATTCTGATGCAAAGGGAAAAAGAATGCCGGGTGAAGCTGATGACTATACGCCGCCAAAAGACGGTCTCGATATGAAGCTGACGATCGATTCGCGGGTGCAGACGATCATGGAGCGCGAGTTTGACATCGCTGAAGCCAAATACAACCCGGACGGGATGGTCGGCGTGGCGATGAATCCGAAAAACGGCGAGATTTTGGCGATGGTGAGCAGGCCGGATTTTGATCCGGCAAACTATAAATCTGTCGATCCGAAAATCTATAACCGGAATTTGCCGGTATGGAGTACATACGAACCGGGGTCGACATTTAAGATCATTACGCTTGCGGCAGCCCTTGAAGAACAAAAGGTCAATCTGCAGAAAGATCATTTCTATGATAAAGGATCTGTTGAAGTGGACGGGGCGAGGCTGAAATGCTGGAAGCGGGGCGGGCACGGATCGCAGTCGTTTCTCGAAGTTGTCCAAAATTCGTGCAACCCGGGCTTTGTCGAGCTGGGCCAGCGGCTCGGCAAGGAAAAACTGTTCAGCTACATTAAAGATTTCGGCTTTGGCAAAAAAACCGGGATCGACCTTCAGGGGGAAGGTACAGGCATTTTGTTCCCGCTTGACCGCGTCGGCCCCGTCGAACAGGCGACAACAGCCTTTGGGCAGGGTGTATCAGTGACGCCGATTCAGCAGGTGGCAGCCGTATCAGCGGCGGTCAACGGAGGAACACTGTATACGCCGTACATCGCGAAAGAATGGATCGATCCAGTCACAAAACAAACCGTCAAAAAACAGACGCCGATGCCGAAAAAGAAGGTCATCTCTGAAGAAACGTCCAAACAAATCCGCTATGCGCTCGAGAGCGTCGTCGCCCAAGGGACGGGGCGGAATGCGTTTGTCGACGGCTACCGCGTCGGCGGCAAAACGGGTACCGCGCAAAAAGTAAAAGACGGAAAATACTTGAAAAACAACCATATCGTTTCGTTTATCGGCACTGCGCCTTCTGACGATCCGAGCATCGTCGTCTACGTTGCCGTCGATAATCCGAAAGGAACGATTCAATTCGGGGGTACCGTCGCGGCTCCGATCGTCGGCAATATTATGAGAGACAGCCTCCCGCAGCTCGGCATCGAAAAGCGGAAAGACCAAATCGAACGCAAGTACCAGTGGCTGGACAAAAAACTTGTGGAAGTCCCGAACCTTATAGGGCTGTCTGTGACAGAGCTTGAACCGCTGCTTATCAATCTCAACCTGAAAGCGTCGGGGAAAGGGGACGTCGTCGTTCAGCAATCCCCGAAACCGGGCGAGAAGGTAAAAGAGGGTTCGACCATCCGCATATATCTTGACGACCAAGATTGATATAACGATAGACAAAAACGGCAGCCGGCTTTCTCAGCGGTTGCCCGTTTTTCAAAAAATGCATAGATTTTAAAGGATTAGCTGGATGTCTCCTCTTTTTTGCGCTAAAATATGAACTGTATGTCTGGCGCACCTTAAGTGGGCGCAAACCGTAAAAAAACGGGACAGCGAATGAGATCCAATAGAACGCGAGAGGTTTGATACAATGAAATTAACGAAGCTTCTTACATACTTAAAAAACGAACCTTCCTATAAAGGACAAGAAGACCCTGACATTACTTCGATCGAAATGGATTCAAGGGAAGTCAAGACAGGAAGTCTTTTTGTTTGTATAAAAGGATATACAGTCGACGGGCACGATTACGCCCGGCAGGCGGCTGAAAAAGGAGCGGCGGCGATCGTGGCCGAAAGGCAGGTCGATGCCGATGTTCCCGTGATTATCGTCCGCCGTTCGAAAAGGGCGCTTGCCGTGCTTTCCGATGCCTTCTACGGCCAGCCGACCAAGCGGCTCAGACTCGTCGGCATCACCGGCACGAACGGGAAGACGTCGACGTCCCACATGGCTGAAGAAATCTTCAGGAAAGCGGGCTGCAAGACGGGTTTGATCGGCACGATGTATACGAAGATCAACGATGAGACATTCGATGTGAAAAATACGACGCCTGAAAGCGTAACTCTCCAAAAAACGTTCAAAAAAATGGTTGACCGCGAAGTGGATACAGCCATTATGGAAGTTTCTTCACACGCTCTTCATATGGGCCGGGTGCACGGCTGTGATTACGATATCGCCGCTTTTACCAACCTGACGCAGGATCACCTCGATTATCATCAGACAATGGACGAATACAAGCATGCGAAAAGCCTTCTTTTTTCACAGCTCGGCGGTTCTTTTAACCACGAACATCCGAAGTGGGCCGTTTTAAATGCAGATGATCCTGCTTCAGAATACTTTGCCCAGGTCACGTCAGCCCATCTTCTGACTTACGGAATCTCCAATCGTGCCGATATCATGGCAGACAATATCGAGATGGCCCCGAAAGGGACAACCTTTGATCTCGTGACGCCGAAAGGGACGGAACGGGTGACGATCCCGCTCGTCGGCCGGTTTAACGTGTATAACGTGCTGACGGCGGCAGCGATCGGCTTTGCTGCGGATATTCCGTTTTCCGTGATTGTCGAAGCGATTAAGGGTTTGAAGGGCGTGAGAGGAAGATTTGAACTCGTTGATGCAGGACAGGACTTTCCGGTGATCGTCGACTACGCCCATACGCCGGACAGCCTTGAAAACGTCCTGAACACGTGCAGGGGCCTGACGGAAGGGAAGCTGTTTGTCGTCGTCGGCTGCGGGGGCGACCGCGATAAGACAAAGCGCCCGAAAATGGCGAAAATCGCGGCTGAATTGGCGGATGAGCCGGTCTTTACAGCCGATAACCCGAGAAGCGAGGATCCGCTCGCGATTTTGCGAGACATGGAAGAAGGGGTCAAAGGCGCTTATTATCACAGCATCGTCAACCGCGAGCAGGCGATCTTTTTTGCAATCGCAAACGCCAAAAAAGGCGACGTAGTCCTCATCGCCGGCAAAGGCCATGAAACCTATCAGCAAATCGGCGGCGAGACCTTCGACTTTGACGATGCCGAAGTGGCGAAACGAGCTGTTCTTGAGCTGAAATAAAACGAAAAAGATCTAGAGGAAAGAGTTGTTAAAGTGATGGATGCGTTCAAAATAAATCAACATATGAAAAAAAACGGTGAATATGATAAATGCGTATGCTGTTTCTTAAAAATCGGGGAAGGAGAGGAAAACAATGCTTGAACAAGTGATTTTGTTTACGATCATCATCGGCTTTTTAATCAGCGTTGTTTTGTCTCCGGTGTTCATCCCGTTTTTAAGAAGGCTGAAATTCGGTCAGAGCATCCGCGAGGAAGGGCCGAAGTCCCACCAGAAAAAATCGGGTACGCCGACGATGGGCGGCGTGATGATCATCATATCGATCATCATCACAACGATTGCCATGACGATCAAATTTTCCGAAGTCAGCATGAATATGTTCATGCTGCTGTTCGTTACGGTTGGGTACGGACTGCTCGGCTTTTTGGATGATTATATAAAAGTTGCGATGAAGCGGAACCTCGGCCTTACGTCAAAGCAAAAGCTCATCGGGCAAATCGTGATTGCCGCCGTGTTCTACGCCGTCTATTATGCTCAAGGGCTGCCGACGGACATCCGCATTCCGGGCACGGACGTATCGTTTGATCTCGGCTTTGTTTATCCGATCCTTGTGATCTTTATGCTTGTGGGCGGCTCAAACGCCGTCAACTTGACAGACGGGCTTGACGGGCTTTTGTCCGGGACAGCGGCGATTGCTTTCGGAGCATTTGCAATTTTGGCATGGAATCAGTCGCAATACGATGTCGCGATTTTCTCGGTTGCCGTCGTCGGGGCTGTTTTAGGCTTCCTTGTCTTCAACGCACATCCTGCGAAGGTCTTCATGGGAGATACGGGATCGCTTGCCCTTGGGGGCGCGATCGTGACGGTTGCGATTTTAACGAAGCTCGAAATTCTGCTCGTGATCATCGGCGGTGTATTCGTCATCGAAACCCTTTCTGTCATCTTGCAGGTAATCTCGTTTAAAACGACAGGTAAACGAATCTTTAAAATGAGCCCGCTTCATCATCACTATGAGCTTGTGGGCTGGTCGGAGTGGAGAGTTGTCGTCACATTTTGGACAGCGGGTCTTCTGCTTGCCGTCTTAGGAATATACATCGAGGTGTGGTTATAAGTGGATACTCAAGATTTATTACAAAATCAAAACGTCCTTGTTTTGGGACTGGCAAAAAGCGGATATGCGGCTGCTTCGATCCTGCATGAAAGAGGCGTACACGTTGTGGTGAACGACCAAAAGCCTTTTGAAGAAAACGAGGAGGCCCAGATTCTTGCCGAAAAAGGGGTCGAAGTCATCTGCGGCTCCCATCCGACGGAGCTGTTCGACCTCCATTCCATCAGCATCCTGATCAAAAATCCGGGCATTCGCTATGAAAACCCGATGGTCGAGGAAGCGATGAAAAGAAACATTCCCGTCTGGACGGAAGTCGAGCTCGCCTATCATCTGACCGATGCGCCGTTCATCGGCATTACAGGTTCAAACGGAAAAACGACAACGACAACGCTTGTTTATGAAATGCTGAAAGCCGATTCCAAAAAAGCGCTTGTTGCGGGAAATATCGGAACGGCTGCGAGCGATGTGGCTAACCGGGCGAAAGGGGACGAATGGATCGTTACAGAGCTTTCCTCTTTTCAATTGATGGGGACGCATCAATTCAGGCCGAAAATCGGTTTATTATTAAACGTATTTGACGCCCACCTTGATTATCACCATTCACGGGAGAATTACGAGCTTGCCAAGCAGCAGATATACCGAAATCAATCGGAAACAGACGTTGCCGTTGTCAATTTGGACGATGATACCGTTGTGAGGCTCGCCGAGTGTTCAAAAGGGGAAAAGGTCTGCTTCTCTGTCAGACAAGAGCTTGAACACGGAGCATGTGTCAAAGACGGAATCATCATGTTTAACGATCAGCAGGTCATGCCGCTGAAAGATGTCGTGCTGCCGGGCGAGCACAATCTTGAGAACATTTTGGCCGCGGTGTGCATCGTCAAAACGGCGGGAGTTTCCAATGAGGCGATCCGCCGGGTGCTGACGAGCTTTACAGGGGTTAAGCACAGAATGCAGTACGTGGCCACGATTCAAAACAGAACGTTTTACAATGACAGCAAAGCGACGAACATCCTCGCGACGAAAAAGGCGCTGTCTTCCTTTGAAAAACCGGTGATTTTGCTTGCGGGGGGGCTTGACCGCGGAAACGAATTTGACGAATTAAAGCCGCACATGTCCTCGGTTAAAGCGATCATCACATTCGGCGAAACAGCGCCGAAGTTTGAGAAGCTGGCTGAGGATTTGGGAATACAACAGGTTAAACGTGTCGATAATGTTGAACAAGCAGCATCTGCGGCGTTCAGCCTGTCAGACGAAGGAGATGTCATTCTTCTGTCACCGGCATGCGCAAGCTGGGATCAGTACAAAACATTTGAAGAACGTGGTGACATGTTTGTAAACGCCGTGCATATGCTTAAATAAGGGCTTGTCTTTTAGTCTGAAAGCCCAAAGAAATGAAGCTTGGGGTGTTCGGCTTTGCAAACAAAAAAAACGTCACCGGATTTTTTACTGGTTATCATTACGTTATTACTGTTAACAATCGGGCTCATCATGGTATACAGCGCCAGCGCGGTATGGGCGACATACAAATATGACGATTCCTTTTTCTTTGCCAAACGGCAGCTGTTGTTTGCCGGCATCGGGATCATCGCCATGTTTTTCATTATGAACGTCGACTACTGGACGTGGAGGACGTATGCGAAAATCCTGATTATCGTTTGTTTTTTTCTCTTGGTCATCGTTCTCATTCCGGGGATCGGCATGGAGCGGAACGGATCGCGGAGCTGGATCGGCGTCGGCGCGTTCAGCATTCAGCCGTCCGAATTTATGAAGCTTGCGATGATCGCGTTTTTAGCCAAGTTTTTATCGGAAAGGCAAAAGAACATCACATCGTTCAGAAAAGGCTTTGTGCCGGCGCTCGGGATTGTCTTTTCCGCGTTTCTCATCATCATGATGCAGCCTGACCTCGGAACGGGAACGGTCATGGTCGGCACGTGCATCGTCATGATCTTTGTGGCCGGGGCGAGGATTTCGCACTTTGTGTTTCTCGGTCTGATCGGCCTTAGCGGCTTTGCCGCCCTCGTCCTGTCGGCCCCATACCGGATCAAAAGGATTACGTCTTACTTAAACCCGTGGGAAGACCCTTTAGGAAGCGGCTTTCAGATCATTCAGTCGCTTTACGCGGTCGGCCCGGGCGGACTTTTTGGCCTCGGACTCGGCCAGAGCAGACAGAAATTCTTTTATCTCCCTGAGCCGCAGACGGACTTTATTTTTGCGATTCTGTCGGAAGAGCTCGGATTTATCGGAGGATCGCTCATTCTGCTGCTCTTCAGCGTCCTTTTATGGAGAGGCATCAGAATCGCGTTGGGCGCGCCCGATTTATACGGCAGCTTCGTCGCTGTCGGAGTCATTTCGATGATCGCGATCCAGGTGATGATCAATATCGGAGTCGTCACCGGATTGATTCCTGTAACAGGCATTACCCTCCCGTTCCTAAGCTACGGAGGGTCATCGCTTACCCTGATGCTGATGGCGGTCGGCGTGCTGCTCAATGTCAGCAGGTATTCAAGATATTAGCGTCAACATCGTTTTGCCGGATAACCCTGTTCGAAAAAGCAGGGTTATCGTCATGTACATAAGAAATGAGGGGGAAACCAGATGCGGATCGTTGTAAGCGGAGGCGGAACGGGCGGACATATCTATCCCGCCCTCGCATTTATTAAAGAAGTCAAACAGCACCATCCCGACGTGGAGTTTTTGTACATCGGAACAGAGAAGGGCCTTGAGAAAAATATCGTCGAGCGGGAAAACATCCCTTTTAAAGCGATTGATATCACGGGCTTTAAACGAAAGCTTTCATTTGAAAACGTCAAAACGGTGATGCGGTTTTTAAAAGGAGTCAAGGAGTGCAAGAAGGAGCTAAAACGCTTTAAGCCCGATGCGGTGATCGGAACGGGCGGCTACGTGTGCGGACCGGTCGTATATGCCGCTTCGAAATTGGGAATTCCGACGATCATACACGAGCAGAACAGCCTTCCGGGACTCACCAATAAATTTTTATCCAAATATGTTGATAAGGTAGCCATTTGTTTTGAAGAGGCAAAAGCACATTTTCCGGCTGAAAAAGTTGTATTCACCGGAAACCCGAGGGCCTCTGAAGTCGTCTCAATAAAAGGGGCCCAGTCTCTCAAGTCCCTCGGGCTTCAGGAAAACAAGAAAACGGTTCTCATATTCGGAGGAAGCCGCGGCGCCGCTCCGATCAACAAAGCTGTGATCGGCATGCAGCAGGAGCTCAAAACACGGGATTATCAGGTTCTTTATGTTACAGGGGAAGTTCACTATGATAAAGTAACGGAAGAGCTAAATAAACAGGGCGCGGCCGAAAATATGGCCGTCAAACCGTTTTTGCATCAAATGCCGGAATATTTAAAAGCGCTGGATGTCATCGTGGCGCGGGCCGGTGCGACGACCATCGCCGAAATCACCGCGCTCGGCATTCCGAGCGTCCTGATTCCGAGCCCGTATGTTACGGCCAACCACCAGGAAGTCAATGCGCGCTCGCTCGGCGACCGGAACGCCGCAGTCGTTTTGAAAGAATCAGAGCTTAATGGACAGCGGCTCATTCAGGCGATCGATCATATTTTACAAGACGAAAAAACGTTACAAGAGATGAGCGAGCGTACAAAGTCCCTCGGTGTTCCAGACGCTGCCCAGCGTTTGTATCAAGTATTGAATGAACTAAAGCAAGCGAAATAAGTTTATAAGAGTTTTTGGAGGTTTTTCGATGGATAAGGTGATACAAGAATTAAAAGATCTTCAAGTCGGCAAAGTTCTGGAAAATGAACCGCTCGCAAATCATACGACGATTAAAATCGGCGGCCCTGCCGATTGTCTCGTCATTCCAAAGGACATTCAGGCCGTCCGGGATACGATGGAAGTCGTGAAAAAGCATGGCGTCCAATGGAGGGCGATCGGCAGAGGCTCAAACCTTCTCGTTCTTGATGAAGGCATTAGGGGCGTCGTCATCAAGCTCGGAGCAGGGCTCGATCATATGGAAATCGACGGCGAGCAGGTGACGGTCGGCGGAGGCTATTCCGTCGTGCGGCTGTCTACTGGCATCAGCAAAAAAGGGCTTTCAGGCCTTGAATTTGCATCAGGCATTCCGGGATCTGTCGGGGGAGCGGTGTACATGAACGCCGGCGCCCACGGCTCAGATATCAGCCGGATTTTGGTTAAAGCTTTAATTCTCTTTGAAGACGGGACGATGGAATGGCTGACGAACGAAGAGATGGAATTCAGCTACCGCACATCAATCCTGCAGAACAAGCGGCCGGGCATTTGCCTTGAAGCGGTTCTGCAGCTCGAACAAAAAGAGCGCGACGCGATCGTCGCACAAATGCAAAAAAACAAAGACTACCGGAAGGAAACGCAGCCTGTCTCAAACCCTTGCGCCGGAAGCATCTTCAGAAATCCCCTCCCGGATCACGCCGGAAGACTCGTTGAACAGGCCGGGCTGAAAGGGCATCAGATCGGCGGAGCAAAGGTTTCCGAAATGCACGGCAACTTCATCGTCAACGCAGGCGGCGCAACCGCAAAAGACGTTCTTGATTTGATTGCGTTTATCCAAAAAACGATTAAAGAAAAATACGATATCGACATGCACACGGAAGTTGAAATCGTCGGAGAAAAACGGTAAACGACAAGACCGCCTTATGATATAATGTAACAAAAACAAACGGCATCTTTAGTATGTCGTTTGTTTCGCTAACGGAAGTTTTTCATTTTCAAGGTTTGGAGACTTAGCGTCTTCTTCCCGAATAAATATAAGCAAATAAAAGTTTTTTTGTCTGCTTGATTGAACCTGAGGTGAGCCCAACGTGAAACCCGGTATTGATAAGGAAAAAGTAGTAAATATAGAAGAGCGGATTCCAAAAATCAAAGAACAGAGAAAGCAAAAGGCGAACCGCCGGCTGATCACATTTATTCTGCTTTTTTTTACGATGATGCTGATCATCATCTACCTTCAGACCCCGATCAGCAAGGTATCCGAAGTCGAGATCAAAGGCAATCAAAACGTTCCGGCAGACGACGTCATTTCACAGTCCCAAATCTATAAAGGGCAGACGGAATTCTGGAGCCTCAGTAAAGAAAAAACCGAAAAAAGGCTGGAGGAAAATAAATTAATAAAAAAAGCCGAAGTATCAAAAAAGCTGCCCAACAAAATCGCAATCTCGATCGAAGAATATAAGAGTATCGCGTTTTTGCAAAAGCATAATGTGTATTACTCGGTGCTTGAAAACGGGACGGTCCTCCCTGAAGAAGTGACGCCGACTGACAACGGACCGATATTGAACGGCTGGACGGAGGACAAAAAGCTCGTTCAAATGGCCAAACAGCTTGACAAACTCCCTGATTCAGTAAAGGATTCGATTTCTGAGATCGACTACGCCCCTCAAAAATCAAACCCTTGGCTTGTCAGGCTTTATATGAATGACGGCTACATCGTCACGGCTTCAATTAAAACGTTTGCGAAGAATATGAAGAACTATCCCGCCATCGTCAGCCAGCTTCCAAAAGGAGAAAAAGGCATCATCCATTTGGAAGTTGCGGCGTACTTCGAATCTCTGCAAAAGAAGTCCAAAGACAGCAAGAAGGAAGACGGACGTTGAAGAGACATACGGTCAACCTCTCACTTGCCATGCTCGTATTGGGTTTCCTTTTGTCTTTTTCCTACCAGTTCACAAAAGAAAACAAAGGCCGCGGAGAAGCCGCAGAAGACTGGAAAACGGAATATTCCCTCCGCGACCGGCTGATAACGGAGGAAAAGCAGAACAAAGCGCTGGAAAAGGAATTATACAAGAAACAGCAGGAAGTACAAAAAACAGAGGCATCGCTCAAAAACGAGAAAAAGGAATACTACAACATTGTTGAAGATGTTGAAAGATACAGAATGTTTGTCGGCGAAATCGGCGTTCAGGGAAAAGGCATTGAAGTCACGCTGAAAGATTCATCATATGTGCCGGAAGGGGAGAATGTAAACAATTATATTGTTCATGAAAGCCACATTTTCCGCCTGCTGAATGAATTGTGGATCTCAGGCGCGGCCGCTGTATCGATTAACGGACAGCGCGTGACGCATCATTCCTATATTTCCTGCAACGGACCGGTCATCACGGTTGACGGCACCCAGCATCCGGCTCCGTTTGTCGTTTCGGCCATCGGGGAGGCAGACGTGCTGTTCTCTGCGCTGAACATAGAGGGAGGCATCGTCGACCAGCTGACCCGTGACCATGTTTCAGTCAGCATCGAGAAAAAAGATAAAATCGAGATGGAGCCTCTTTTGAAACAAGGGGAATGAAGAAGAAAAGTTGGTGGGCGGATCTTGAAAAAACACGATCGTTTCGTCAGTTTAAGCGCTTTGATGCTCATATTCGGGATCATGCTGGCCGTACAGTTTAATTCCTTGAAGGAGCCAGAAGTCCGCGACACAAGGGATATTTGGCAGCTTCGCGAGGATTTAAAAAAGGAACAGAAAAAGCAGCTTGAATTGATCGGCGAAATCGACAAATACGAAAACATGCTCGGCACGTACAGCCGGGAGGAAGACCATTCGCGGACAAAAGCGCTGAATGACACCCTTCAGCACTTAAAAAAACAGGCCGGCTTCACCGATGTCACCGGCAGCGGCATCACGATCACGATCTCCCGGCTGTTCTCCGATGAATTAACGGGAGAGCCCCTCAAAAACCCGCCCCCTGATCTTTTGAAAAAGCTGATCAATGAATTAAACATGTATGAGGCGGAGGACATTTCCATCAATGACAGGAGGGTTGTCAATACGACCGTGATCAGAGACATCAATGGAACGACGAAAATAGACGGTTATCCATTGGACAACTATCCGATAACAGTAAAAGTCATTGGGAAAGACGCCGATAAACTATATAGCCGAATGAATGCTTCATCCCTTCAAGATCTTTTTGCGGGAGAAAATCTGGATTTGCAAATCAACAGACCTGAAAAACGCATCAAAATCAAGGCTTACGACGGTCAAATGCAAGTGGCACCATTGAAACCGCTCGAAAAATCAAAAGGAGAGAATTCCTAATGTGGCTTCCGGTTTTAGGGCTTTTGCTCGGAATTGCCATCGGGTTCAGCACGAACTTAACAATTCCGGAAGAGTACTCGAATTATTTGTCTTTAGCCATTCTCGCATCGCTTGATACGCTGATCGGGGGAATAAGGGCCCATTTACAATGTGTATACGATGAACTAGTTTTTGTGTCGGGCTTTTTTTTCAACATCATTCTCGCGATAAGTTTGGCTTTTCTGGGCGTTCATCTTGGTGTAGACTTGTATTTAGTCGGCATGTTCGCATTTGGCGTCAGACTGTTTCAAAACATAGCGGTCATCAGAAGAATATTGCTCGCCAAATGGACGGCCACAAGGAGAAAAAAATAAAAAAAATCGGATTTAAAAAAGGATATACATAGGATATAACGAATATTCACAGTAATCCTAAAAACTAAACAGAAGCGTGTTGGTTCGTTATTTATTGTTACACACTTGTAAAACCAGATTCATTGTATTGTTGTTCGGCAAATAATAGAATAGAATTGACTGAAATGTGAGGAGGTGCCATAGAATGAACAACAATGAACTTTACGTCAGTCTAGACATCGGTACGTCCAATATAAAAGTGATCGTCGGTGAAATGTCAGATGAATCGCTTAACATTATCGGAGTCGGAAATGTTCCCTCAGAGGGGCTGAAAAAAGGATCAATCGTTGATATAGATGAAACGGTTCATTCTATAAAAAAAGCGTTTGAACAAGCTGAAAGAATGATAGGTTTTCCGCTGAGACACGCCATTGTCGGCGTTAACGGCAACTACATCCATATCCAGGATACGAACGGGGTTGTGGCGGTTTCAAGCGAAAACAAGGAGATACACGTTGAAGATGTACGCCGGGTCATGGAGGCGGCCCAAGTCGTTTCCATCCCTCCAGAACAGCTGATTGTCGATGTGATTCCGCGGCAATTTATCGTTGACGGAAGAGGCGACATAACAGATCCGAAGAAGATGCTCGGCGTCCGCCTTGAAGTTGAAGGCTCGCTGATCACCGGTTCAAAAACGATTCTACATAACCTGCTCCGCTGCGTGGAACGGGCGGGAATTGAAATTACGGATATATGCCTGCAGCCGCTGGCTGCCGGATCTGTCGCTTTATCGAAGGACGAAAAAAACCTCGGGGTGGCTTTAATCGATATCGGTGGCGGCTCGACGACGGTTGCCGTATTTGAAAACGGCCATCTGCTCGCAACCCGCGTCGTTCCGCTCGGGGGCGAAAACATTACGAAGGACATTTCGATCGGTCTCCGCACGTCTACGGATGAGGCTGAGAGGGTGAAAAAACAGTTTGGACATGCTTTCTACGAAGAGGCGTCAGACGAGGAAGCATTCGAGGTCGCCGTGATCGGGACAGACCAAAAACAGACGTTTACCCAGCGGGAAGTGGCTGACATCATCGAAGCCAGGCTCGAGGAAATCTTTTTGTTTGTGGCGGAAGAGCTTCGGAGCATGGGGATTAAAGAATTGCCCGGCGGGTTCGTCCTTACGGGCGGACAGGCGGGAATGCCGGGTGTCCTCAGCCTCGCACAGGAAGTTCTTCAAAACAACGTCAGAGTGGCTAGCCCGAATTATATCGGCGTGAGGGAGCCCCAATACATGACAGGGGTCGGGCTCATCCAATTCGCATACCGGAACGCAAAAATCCAAGGCAGAAAAGTAGGCTTTAAAATGCCGGCGGAAGCGGTTCAGGAAGTCGCGGCAACTCACCAGAAAGAAGTGCAGCAGCGTCCGAAGCCAAAATCCAAGCAGCAGGCTCAACCTGAGAAAAAGCAAAGCAAAATGAAGAAAATATTTAACTTCTTTTGGGAATAGAGATTAGTCATTCGACGGATTAGGAGGATATAGCATGTTAGAGTTTGAAACAAATATAGACGGCTTAGCATCGATTAAAGTAATTGGAGTAGGTGGCGGCGGAAACAATGCCGTCAATCGGATGATCGAAAATGACGTTCAGGGAGTCGAGTTTATCGCGGTCAACACCGATGCTCAAGCCCTTAACCTTTCAAAAGCGGAAACGAAAATGCAGATCGGCGCGAAGCTGACGCGCGGCCTCGGCGCCGGTGCCAATCCGGAAGTCGGCAAAAAAGCGGCAGAGGAAAGCAAAGAACAAATCGAAGAAGCGTTAAAAGGCGCTGACATGGTGTTCGTTACAGCCGGAATGGGCGGAGGAACAGGAACAGGAGCCGCACCGGTTATCGCTCAAATCGCCAAAGACCTCGGCGCTCTGACTGTCGGCGTCGTGACAAGACCGTTTACGTTTGAAGGAAGAAAAAGACAGCTTCAAGCTGCAGGCGGCATTTCGGCAATGAAGGAATCGGTCGACACTTTGATCGTCATCCCGAATGACAGACTTCTTGAGATCGTTGATAAAAATACACCGATGCTTGAAGCGTTCCGCGAAGCGGATAACGTCCTCCGCCAAGGTGTTCAGGGCATTTCAGACCTGATTGCAACACCGGGACTGATCAACCTTGACTTCGCCGATGTCAAAACGATCATGTCAAACAAGGGATCTGCACTGATGGGTATCGGTATCGCCACAGGCGAAAACCGCGCTGCCGAAGCCGCTAAAAAAGCCGTTTCCAGCCCGCTTCTTGAAACGGCGATTGACGGCGCACAAGGCGTCCTCATGAACATCACGGGCGGAACGAACCTGAGCCTGTATGAAGTGCAGGAAGCAGCTGATATCGTCGCTGCTGCGTCAGATCAGGACGTCAACATGATCTTCGGATCTGTCATCAATGAAAACTTAAAAGACGAGATTGTCGTAACCGTTATTGCGACCGGGTTTATCGAACAGGAGCCGGATTCAGCAAAGCCGCAGAACAGACCTTTAAACCAAGGCTTTAAACAGCATCAGCCAGCTCCGAAGCGCGAACCGAAGCGCGACGAACAGGTCAGCATGCCTCACCGCAGCCAATCCCAGCCTGCCGAGGATACGCTTGACATCCCGACTTTCTTGAGAAACCGCAATAAACGCTAATGAATAAACAAGAGGCTGCTGATCCGTTCAGCAGCCTTTTAAAATTGAAACTCCATTGAATTCCCCCGAAACAACTAGAACAAAAGGCTTGCCGCTCAACACTGCCTTTCTGCCTAAAATCACGCAACGCCGGCAAGTACGGCGGACTATACCGTAAAAATGCGGATGCGTAAAAAGTATCAATTTATCGATCAATTGCAGCACGGTGACAAAAACCGACAAAATCTACGAGCTTTTTCTTTTACATTATAGATGCCTTCTTTTTTCTAGACATAGAAATGCAAGAAGCGGCAAATCGCGACTAGATTCGCAATGTAAAAGGAGGATGCCAGTTGAAGAAAAAGCCAATATATCGCACATTGACGTGCGCGGCAATTATCGGTGCACTGCTGGTGCCCGGGGCTGTTCAAGCCGACGGCGGCACAGCGGGGAAAGACGTGAAAGGACATAATAAAATATCAGACTCTCTTTACAAGGACTTTGAATCACACGAAAAGGTCACATTTTTAATTAAAATGAAAGATCAGGCCAATCCGCAGCAAACCGCACGAGTGGCAGAGACGAATGCCAAGGCGAGCATTATGACTAAGAAAAGGGTAAAAGAGCTCAAACGTTCGGCGGTTCTCACCTCTTTAAAGACAAAAGCCGAAAACACGCAAAAAGACTTGAAAACGTATTTGCAGACACAAACGAAAAAAGGTGCCGCATCGCAGGTGGAATCATTTTATATCGTAAATGGAATGGCGGTTACGGCTACAAAAGAAGTGATGGAAAAAATAGCGGCGTTTCCAGAAGTGGAGAAGGTGCTTCCAAATCAAACGATCAAATTGAGCGAAACGGAAAAAGCCGCAATCGATACAACGTCGAAAGCTTCATCTTCCGGGGCAGCGGCAAACATCAAGCAAGTGCATGCACCTGATGTCTGGAAAAAACGGTATAAAGGCAAAGGAACTGTCGTCGCATTGATCGATACCGGCGTTGAATGGGATCATCCGGCATTAAAGAAAAAATACCGCGGATATAATCCTTCAAAGCCGAACAGCCCGAACAACGAATATAACTGGTTTGACGCCACAAGCAATAAAAAAACGCCATACGACGATCTCGGCCACGGCACACACGTGACCGGAACGATGGTCGGATCAGAATCAGGCGGAAAAAACCAGATCGGTGTTGCACCTACTGCGAAATGGATCGCTGTCAAAGCTTTTTCACAAGAGGGCGGAAGTGAAAAAGACCTTTTAGAAGCGGGCGAATGGATTTTGGCGCCGAAAGATGCAAAAGGGAAACCGCACCCTGAAAAAGCTCCGGATGTCGTCAATAATTCCTGGGCCGGCGAACGCGGGCTTAATGAATGGTATCGCGACATGGTGAAGGCTTGGCGTGCGGCGGATATTTTCCCGGTATTTGCAGCTGGGAATGTGAGCGAAACCGAGCCGGGCGGACCAGGATCTGTCGAAAATCCTTCCAACTATCCGGAATCTTTTGCAATCGGAGCGGTTGACAGTACGAATACTTTAGCCGATTTTTCATTGCAGGGGCCATCTCCATACGATGAAGTCAAACCGGACCTTTCCGCTCCCGGCGTGAGCATCCGCTCAGCTTATCCGGGACACAGATACGCAACCATGGACGGCACATCGATGGCAACTCCGCATGTTTCAGGCGTTGTTGCATTAATGAGGCAAGCCGATCCGAACATCACCGTTGATGAAATCGAGCGCATTTTGCGGAAAACGGCGAAGCCTCTGACGGACGAAACGTTTAAAAGTTCGCCTAACAACGGGTATGGATACGGATTGGTCGATGCGCTAAAAGCGTTCAAAGAGGCCAAGAAATAAATATCTTCTCAAAAAAGACAAAACCTTTTACCGGTTTTGTCTTTTTTTAACTAATTTTAAAAAGCCATGACAAATAACGACAAAAAAATAAACCAATATTTACTATATTTAAAGGAACAACCCGGTCAGACAAAACATTACAAACGAGAGGGGGATGTCTGCTTTTACCCATTTTAATTGAAAAAGGGGGATTTCATTTGAAAAGAAAGCTGAAAAAGAAGGCCTTCTGCTCCATGTTAAGCGGGCTTCTGGCCGCATCTATGCTGATGCCCGCCGCTTCTGCCGCAGAATCGGCATCACCGCTCACTTCTTACAAAGAACAAGCAAAACAAAATGCTTCCATCAAGAAAAAAATTTCGTCATCTCTTGTCAAACAATTCAAAAAAGAAGATCAAGTCACGTTTTTGATTAAAATGAAAGATCAAGTCGACACGCAAAAAGTCGCGAAACAGGCGGAAAAGAAAGCAAAATCGAAATCTTTGAGCTCGGTGAAAGCGGAATATCAAAAACGCTCAGCAATTGTTTCGTCATTAAGAATCAAAGCGGATGAGACGCAAAGCCATCTTCAAAGCTATTTAAAAAAGCAAGCGAAAAAAGGCAAAGCAAAAGATATTCGCTCATTTTACATCGTGAACGGAATGGCGGTCAAGGCGACAAAAGACGTGATGGAGCAGGTGGCTTCCTTTCCGGAAGTCGAAAAAGTGCTTCCGAATGAAACGAGGCACCTGATCAAACCGGTCAACAAGTCCGTCAGCAAAAAATCGGTCCAGGCCAGTGACGGTATCGAATGGAACATTGATCAAATCGGCGCTCCGAAAGCATGGGAGGCAGGGTATGACGGAAGTGGAACCGTTGTCGCTTCCATCGATACGGGCGTTCAGTGGGATCACCCGGCGCTTAAAGAAAAGTACCGCGGATACGATCCGGCGCATCCTGACAGTCCAGATCACGAATTCAACTGGTTTGACGCAACAGCCGGAAGATCAGAGCCTTACGACGACCTTGAGCATGGAACGCATGTGACAGGCACAATGGTCGGCTCAGAGCCCGGCGGCAAAAATCAGATCGGAGTTGCGCCTGGAGCCAAATGGATTGCGGTGAAAGCTTTTTCCGAGGATGGCGGAACAGATGAGGATCTCCTCGAGGCGGGGGAATGGATTTTGGCGCCTAAGGACAAAGACGGGAATCCGCACCCTGAAATGGCTCCGGATGTCGTCAATAATTCATGGGCAGGCAATGCCGGTCTTGATGAATGGTACAGGGACATGGTTAAAGCGTGGAGAGCCGCCGACATTTTCCCTGAATTTTCCGCAGGCAATGTCGATTTCTTTAACCCGGGAGGCCCGGCTTCAATCGCAAACCCGGCAAACTATCCGGAGGCGTTTGCAACGGGTGCGACAGACATCAACAAGAAACTGGGCGACTTTTCTTTGCTTGGTCCGTCCCCTTATGATGAGACAAAACCCGAAATCACCGCCCCCGGCGTAAACATTCGTTCATCGGTTCCGGGAAGCGGATATCAAGACGGCTGGGACGGCACTTCAATGGCCGGGCCGCATGTCTCGGCGGTTGCAGCACTTTTAAAACAAGCAGATTCATCGCTTTCCGTCGATGAAATTGAGCAGATTTTAATGGATACGGCAACACCTTTGACTGACAGCAAATTTACCGAATCACCGAACAACGGGTACGGCCACGGGCTCGTCAATGCGTATGAAGCGGTATCAGCCGTCACGGTAGGACTCGGCAAAGCCGAAGGCAAAGTCGGAAAAGAAGGGGAAGACCAAAAGCCGCCGTCCGTAAGCCATGAAGCGCAGAAAGAGGTATTTGCAGGCGCCGATATTCCGTTTACGGCCGAAGCAGAAGATGACGTCAGCATCATCTCGGTCAAACTGAGCTATAAAACGGATTCTTCCGATTGGAAGACGGTAGATGCGAAGCGAATCAGCGGCGACCATAAAAAAGGTTCGTATGAAGCGGTCATTCCTTCTTTGGAAGGAAAAGTCCTCACCTATAAGTGGATCGTTACGGACTTCGGCGGAAATCAAACGGAATCTGACGTATATGAAGTACCGATATCCCCGGCGGTGTCAACCGGCTATAAACAAGATTTTGAGAAGCCTGCGCTCGGATGGTCAAGCTACGGCGAAAAAAACTCGTGGCAGCAGGGAGTCCCGGAATCAGGTCCGAAATCAGCCGCCTCAGGCAAGCAGGTATACGCGACAAACTTGACAGGGCCGTATGACGATTCAGCCAATATGAATCTTTTGATGCCTCCGGTCTACGTGCCAAAAAATCAAAAGCTGTTTCTTCATTTTAAGTACTGGCATGAATTTGAAGAGGACTTTGACTCCGGCTTCGTTTTCATACAGCCTGAAGGTAAAGAAGAATGGGTGCAGGTCATTCAATTCAATGGCGTGACGCCTGATTGGATGGATGAAGAAATCGATCTGTCACAATACGCGGGGCAGAAGATCAAAATCATGTTTAACCTTCAATCTGACGACAGCATTTCAAAAGACGGCCTTTACATCGATGATGTCGAACTCATCAAGGAACCGAAAGGCGTCGGCAAGAAAAGCCGCTTAGGCGTTGAAAAACGTTCAGCGGGCATGAAGGACAGAAATTCGAAAAAGCAGACGATCGATCCGAAAAAAGCGAAACCTGCTGATGCCATCGTGCGCGGGCAGCAGAACGGAAAAGCGTTACCGGCTGTGCTTCCGCTCAGAGCAAAGGTGAGCGTGCTCGAAACGGGAAAATCGACATACTCAAGCCAAGCTGACGGATCATACAGCATGGCTCATTCGCCGGGAACGTATACGATGAAAGCCGAGGCGTACGGATATGAGTCAAGCGCTCAAACCGTAACCATTGAGGCTGATAAGACGACAGCCGCCGACTTCGTGCTGAAGGAATTGAAAAAAGGCACGATCACGGGGACTGTGAAAAACAAAAAAACCGGAGAACCCGTTCGAAACGCAAAGTTGTACATCCTTGAAGATGCGGCCGTCAAACCGGTGCAAACCGATGAAAACGGCAAGTATTCATTAACGGCCTACGAAAATTCCTACACGGTAAAAGTCGGTGCGAAAGGGTATTACAGCAGCGAATTTACGGTTGACTTAAAAGGCGATGTCACAAAAGACATTGAGCTCGACCCTTATCTCGGCTATCCGGGAGAAATCGGCTATGATGACGGAACCGCAGAAAACGCTTATGCTTTTTATGACAAAGGCAATGCGTTCGCCGTCAAAATGACGCTTGACAAAGGACAGGAAAAAGCGATGCTGAAAGGCGGTAGATTTAAATTTTGGGGAGCCGATTTTCCGGATCCGGGCGGCACCGATTTTGCGGTCGAAGTCTATGATGCGTCAGGCGACAAAGGATCTCCGGGCAAAAAAATCGCCGGCCCGTTCAAGGGTGAAGCGCTGCGGAACGGCGATTGGACCGAGGTTGATCTGAGCGAAGAGGGCATTATCGTCGGGAAGGATTTTTATCTCGTATATGTCCAAACGAACGATATGGATCATTCCCCTGGCCTCGCCACTGACGAAGACGGGGAATACTCTGGACGGAGCTTTCAATTTACGGACGGCGCCTGGTCGAAAACGCCTGCAGAACAAGGCAATTTCATGATCCGTGCCCTCGTCGACTACGAGGTATCAGTCCCGGTTATCACATCGCCGAAAGACGGACTGGTCACCAATCAGAAAAAAGTCGTCATCGAAGGAACGTCTTCTCCGACAACGACCGTGCATCTGTTTAACGGCAAGGAAGAAATCGGAACGGCAGAAACAACAGGAGACGGCACATTTTCAAAAGAAATCGAGCTTCAAAAAGGAGAAAACGTCATAACCGCCAAAGCTTCCGCGGCTTCGGGAACGACGGATGCCTCATCTCCGGTGCGGATCATACTTGACCAGACAAAACCGCGGCTTTCCATTGATTCGCCTGAAGACGGATCGAAGCTTAACAAAGAAACCGTAACTGTAAAAGGCACCGTCTCAGACGATAATTTGGATTCGGTGAAAGTGAACGGCAAAAAAGCAACAGTTGAAAACGGCCAATATTCGGCCCGGATTCTCCTGGACAACGGGAAAAACGAAATCAAAGTGACAGCGGCTGACACGGCGGGAAATAAAACGACCAAAAAACGGACGATCGATGTAAACTTTGAAGCGCCGAACATTGCAAATTTAAAGCCGGATGAAGATCGGCAGCTGAAAACGGGAGAAACTGTAAAAATCGAGTTTGAAAGCAGCGCCGATTTGGATGCCGTGTTTGTCATCAGGATGCCGCTGACCAACGTAAAAACAGCTGCGCAAAACGTGACTGAACTTCCGCTGAGAGAAGTGTCGAAGGGCAAGTATGAAGGCTATTGGACCGCCACCTCGGCTTCAAAAGCAAAGGGAGCGGAAATCGAAGTCATCGTCCGCGATGATTACGGGAATGAAGCAAGAAAAACGGCAAAGGGCAAGCTGTATATAAATGAAAAACCTTAAATTAAAGGTGAAGCGCTGTCGGATGACGACAGCGCTTCTTCTTTTTGTCATCGACAAATTCGGTATGAATTTCTCAAAAAATGTACCATCTGCGCAACATTAATTGACAGACTTTCCCTTTGGGCTTGATTTATACTTATGAAAACAACTATGCAGGAAAGAGAATACGAACCGAAAGGGGACGGATGTGGAAGTTTATTTGGATGCGATTTGGCTGTTGAATTTTTGTTTTGACTTGCTGCTTTTACTGTTGACCGCATTTATGCTGAAGCGGAGGGTTAAAAAGCGGAGGCTGATCTTAGGAGCGCTTATCGCGTCAAGCATCGTTCTGTTCATGTTTACTCCTTTTTCGCCGTATGTCCTCCATCCGGCCGGCAAGCTGTCTTTTTCCATCGTAATCGTTCTTTCGACTTTCGGGTTTAAACGGTTTCGCTTTTTTTTGCAGCATTTGTTTTCTTTTTATTTTGTCACTTTTTTAATGGGAGGGGGAATCATCGGAGTTCATTCTTTGATGGAGACGGACTCGATCTTGGAAAACGGCGTCTTTATGACCAATTGGTCCGGATTTGGCGACCCTGTCAGCTGGCTGTTTGTTGCTGCGGGATTTCCGGCTGTCTGGCTGTTTTCCAAAAAGCGTTTTGAGGACGTGGAGGCGAAAAAGATCCAATACGAAGAACGCGTTTTGCTGGAGGTGGATGTCGAGGGGCATACGCTTCATTTTCATGGACTGATCGATTCCGGCAACCAGCTCTACGACCCGATTACAAAAACGCCTGTCATGATTGTCAATATCGGAAAGCTGAAAAGCATGCTTGGCGAAGAAGCAAGCACGGTCATCTTGGAAAACAGCCCGCTTGACGCCGTCGGCCTGCTCGATGACCGGTTTCCGCACTTCGGCCGAATCCGCTTGATCCCATACAGAGGCGTCGGCCATCAGCATCAGTTTTTGCTGTGTGTAAAGCCGGATCATGTGCTCATTTATACGAAAAAGGAGGTTCTTGAAGCGCCCAAATGCCTGATCGGCATCAATACGTCGCCGCTTTCGGCCGACGATGAATTCGATGCGATCGTCCACCCGAAAATGATGTCCGGCCATCCTGTCAAACGCGTTTCGTAAAACCTCGGGCCCCGTTACACTATCATACTCCCGGGGACGCTTATTTAGAAGGGGGAGGAAAATGAAAAAACTAAAATTAAGACTGACCTATTTATGGTATAAACTTTTAATGAAGCTCGGTTTAAAAAGCGATGAAATATACTATATCGGAGGAAGCGAAGCACTGCCGCCTCCATTATCGAAAGACGAGGAACAGGTGCTTCTCCATAAGCTGCCTGACGGCGATCAGGCGGCGCGGGCAATTTTGATCGAACGCAATTTACGGCTTGTCGTATATATCGCCAGAAAATTTGAAAATACGGGCATCAACATCGAGGATTTAATTTCGATCGGCACGATCGGCCTCATCAAGGCGGTGAACACGTTTAACCCCGAGAAGAAAATCAAGCTGGCTACATATGCTTCAAGGTGCATAGAAAACGAAATATTAATGTACTTGCGGCGGAACAATAAAATCCGTTCGGAAGTATCATTTGATGAACCGCTGAACATCGACTGGGACGGAAACGAACTTTTGCTTTCGGATGTACTCGGCACGGAAAACGACATCATCACCAAAGATATCGAAGCAAACGTCGACAAAAAGCTGCTGAAAAAAGCGCTCGAGCAGCTGAACGACAGGGAAAAGCAAATCATGGAGCTGCGATTTGGCCTTGTCGGAGGAGAAGAAAAAACGCAAAAAGATGTGGCGGATATGCTCGGTATTTCGCAATCGTATATTTCCCGGCTTGAAAAAAGGATCATCAAAAGATTGAGGAAAGAATTTAACAAAATGGTGTAATTTTTTATAAAAAAGTGAAGCATTGGCAGCAAAGGGTTTGTCTGATCGCCTGCTTATTTTTGGGAATTCGCGATGCATATTTTTCCCACCCGAGGAGATACTGAACTTTGTACAGCAGCTCCTGTAGGGAGGGAAAAAAGTGTCGAGAAATAAAGTTGAAATCTGCGGGGTTGATACATCAAAACTGCCCGTGCTCAAGAATGAAGAGATGAGAAAGTTATTCAAGCAAATGCAGGAAGAAGGAGACCGCTCAGCAAGAGAAAAGCTTGTTAACGGCAATTTGCGCCTTGTCTTAAGCGTCATTCAAAGGTTTAACAACAGAGGAGAATATGTTGATGACTTATTTCAAGTCGGCTGTATCGGACTAATGAAATCAATTGATAATTTTGATCTGAGCCACAATGTTAAGTTTTCAACATACGCTGTACCGATGATCATTGGAGAAATCCGCAGATATTTGCGCGACAACAATCCGATCCGCGTATCGCGGTCACTCAGGGATATCGCGTACAAAGCGCTTCAGGTCAGGGAGCGTCTCATCAGTGAGACAAGCAGGGAGCCGACAGCCGAAGAAATCGCCAAAGTACTGGAAGTCCCTCACGAAGAAATCGTCTTTGCCCTTGATGCCATCCAGGATCCCGTATCGCTGTTTGAGCCGATCTATAATGACGGAGGAGATCCGATCTATGTAATGGATCAAATCAGCGATGAGCGGAACAAAGATTCGCAATGGATTGAAGAGCTTGCTTTAAAAGAGGGCATGAGACGGCTCAATGAGCGCGAAAAAATGATCCTCAGAAAGCGCTTCTTTCAAGGGAAGACGCAAATGGAAGTCGCCGAGGAGATCGGAATTTCCCAGGCCCAGGTATCACGGCTCGAAAAAGCAGCAATTAAACAAATGAATAAGAATATCCATTAAAGCCGCAGACAGCCTGCGGCTTTTACACGTTCACAAGAGGAAAATGATCATTCACATTGCCGTCTTTATAAGCTATAATAAAAGAATTATATTTTCATTTATCAGAATATTTACATAAATAGAGAGAGAGGGGTATAACCATGGTTTTAGAGCTTGAACAAGCGTCATTAAAGCGAAACGGAAAATGGATACTAAAGGGGGTGGACTGGACCGTAAAGGGTGGAGAGCACTGGGCGCTGTACGGTTTAAACGGCGCCGGCAAAACGGCTTTGCTCAATATGCTGTGCGCATACTATTTTCCTACAACAGGGAGGGTGAACGTACTCGGGCATGAGTTCGGCAAATCGGAGCTCGGCGAAAAGCTCCGCCGCAAGATCGGGCTTGTCTCAGCCGCATTGCAGCAAAAGCTCTACCCTGAGGACTCAGCCTTTGAAATCGTCCTCAGCGGCGCATTTGCTTCGATCGGACTGTACCAAACACCGACACAGGACATCAGGGAAAAAGCCATTTCCTTTTTGGAAGAATTCGGGTCGATCGATTATGCGGACAGAAGGTATGAAACGCTGTCACAGGGAGAAAAGCAAAAAGTGCTGATCTCACGGGCGCTAATGGCCGACCCCGAGCTCCTGATTCTTGATGAGCCTGTCACAGGCCTTGATTTCATCGCAAGGGAACAGGTGCTGGAAACGATCGAAAGCATAGCGAAAAAAGAAGGCGCGCCATCGATGCTGTATGTCACTCACCACGCCGAAGAAATTCTTCCGGTTTTCGGCAAAACGCTGCTGCTAAAAAAAGGGGAAGTATTTGCTAAAGGGAAAACGGGAGAAATGATGTGTGACGATGTTTTATCAGCCTTCTTTGAAACGCCTGTAAAAGCCGTCTGGACGGATGGCAGGCCGTATTTATCAAAGAAAAAGCCCGCCAATGTGAACGGATAGATTCAAGGAACGGCGGCTGATGAAAGCGGAAGCCGCCTTCTCTGAGTCTGTATCAAACAAATGCCGCTTTCCAGATCGGCAATGACCTGTTAAGATATAGAAGAACGTCATTAATAAAGGAGTTCATCATCATGATCATCCAATTCATTCGTTACAGATAATGAAAGGTATAGACAAGCGAACGGCACCCACACTGTCGGTTTTTTAACAATCCGATGGAGCGGGTTTATTTGTCTATGCCTTTTTCATTTATCTAACAAACGAATGAATGAGGTGCAGCATGATGAATAAGAAGTTAAAAAGCGCAGCGCTTATGAAGAGGCATGAGATGATGTTTCAATGCCCGCTTTGCGCCGCAGATATGACCGTTATCGATTTAAAAAGTTTAATTTGCAGAAACAGGCATACATTTGACATTGCAAAAGCGGGGTATTTGAATGTCGTGCAGCATTCTTCCGCTGTCAAATATGACAAAGATTTGTTTGAAGCAAGGAGAGCAATAGCCGCCGGCGGCTTTTTTGAACCGCTCGAAAGAATGGTCACAGACCGGATGAAACAAGCACGCCTGCCGTCCGGCAAAACCGTTACAATCCTTGATGCAGGCTGCGGAGAAGGCTCTCATTTGGCGAGAATTACCGAAAAACTTCAATCGCGCTCAGGGCTGTCCCTTCTTGGCGTCGGAATGGATTTGTCGAAAACGGGGATTTTGGCGGCGGCCAAGCATGAAAGAGAGGCGATTTGGTGTGTCGCCGATCTGGCAAACGCCCCGTTTCGGAACCGTTCAATCGATGTGATCCTCAATATTTTGTCGCCTTCCAATTATGCGGAATTTAAGCGGCTGTTATCAGACGACGGCATCGTCATCAAAGCGATTCCAAAGGGCGGCCATCTGAAGGAATTAAGGGAAGCCTTCTACGATGCCCCGGAAAAGCCGTCCCGGTCCGACCCGGCAGACCGATTCCGCGCGCACTTTGACCTGAAAGACAGGACGGACTATTTACCGCACTGTTTTAGACCGGCAGCAGCTCCTGCCGCTCATCAAAATGACGCCTTTATCCTGGAACGCAGAGAAGGAACGAATCGCATCCTTTGCAAAAAAAGAATCGGCTTCCATTACCGTTCACCTTGATATTTTAATCGGCGGAAAAAAAGCTGAATAAAGTAACCGAAAAGGCAGTCTAAATAAGAGACTGCCTTTCATATAAATAGAAAAGGACAGCTGATGATAAGGGAGGCGCGCTTAAAAAAGATGATGAACATTTCCGAATTCCAGGTGAAGGATGTTGTCAATGTGTCAAACGGAAAAAAGCTCGGCAGCATCGGCGACATTGACATCAATGTTACAACCGGGAAAATCCAGGCGATCGTGATCGGGGGAACGGGGAAAGTATTCGGATTTTTCGGAAAAGAAGAGGAGATTGTCATTCCGTGGCGAAATATAGTTAAAATTGGGGAAGACGTCATTTTAGTTCGTTTAAGCTAATCATATTTCAAAAAATACATTTCGTTTAGTTTTTTGAAACGAAACTAAACGAAAGCGGAAAGTTGTGTTAAAATAGGAGCGATATGATGTAAGAATAAGACGTTTGTCGAAAGGCTGATCAGCATGAGTACATATAAACCCTTTCGTCTTGATGCTCCGTCATTGCTTTTGATCGAGGATTGGGATCAGCCGGCGGAAGCCGGCGGAGCGATTACAGCGGGATTTACGACAAAAAACGGCGGGGAAAGTAAGCCGCCTTTTCAATCATTAAATACAGGGCTGCACGTTCAGGATGATGAACGGCATGTCGAAAAGAACCGAAAAAAGATTGCCGGCTTTCTGCAAACAGATCTGCGTAACTGGGTGTTTGCGGACCAGACGCACGAAGACCGCATTCAAAAAGTGACGCGCGAACATGAAGGCAGAGGCGCTTTCCAATATGACACGGCTTTAGAGGCAACAGACGGGCTTTATACAAATGAGAAAAATCTATTTTTAGCGCTCTGTTTTGCCGATTGCGTTCCTGTTTATTTTTACGACCCTGTGCGCTCGCTTGCCGGTGTCGCCCACGCGGGATGGAAAGGAACCGTCAAGGGAATTGCCGGGAAAATGGTTGAAACCTGGGTCACCTGTGAAGGGTCTAATCCAGGGGATATCCAAGCCGTGATCGGCCCTTCGATCGGCGCTTGCTGTTACACGGTGGACGACCGTGTCATCAACAAAGTGAAACAGCTTCCGCTTCAAGAGGTAGACAAAGCTTTTTTGCCGGCTGAAGAAGGGGAGTACAGCCTGGAACTGAAAGAAGTGAACAGGCAGCTTCTTATACATGCGGGAATTCCCGACGCGCAAATTAAAGTCAGTTCGCTGTGCACAAGCTGCGAGCGTTCCCTGTTTTTCTCCCACCGCAGAGACCGGGGAAAGACGGGACGGATGATGTCCTTCATCGGGTTAAAGGAGGTATAGCTAACAGGTGGATGTAAAAAGCAATCTACGACATATACAGGATAGAATAGACGAAGCGTGTAAAAGGGCGGGAAGATCGCCCGGCGAGGTATCCATCATCGCTGTTACCAAATACGTCTCGCCCGAGAGAGCGCGGGAGGCGCTTGATGCAGGGATCAAGCATTTGGGTGAAAACCGGGATTCCGGGCTGCTTCATAAGCATGAGATGCTGAAGGACGACGGTCCGGTATGGCATTTTATCGGAACGCTGCAAACGAGAAAAGTAAAAGCGGTTATCGATCACGTTTCATATATTCATTCTTTGGACAGGCTTTCGCTTGCGGATGAAATCCAAAAAAGGGCGGGAAAACCGGTTGACTGTTTCGTGCAGGTCAATACGTCCCTTGAGCCTTCAAAACACGGCATGGCGAAAGGAGAGGTTCTTCCTTTTGTGAAAAAACTGTCCGCGTATGAAAACATCAGAATCGTCGGGCTGATGACGATGGCGCCGTATACGGACGACGAGGCGGAAATCAGAAACTGTTTTCGCCAGCTGAGAGAGCTGCGAGACGAGGTTCGGAAGCTGGATCAATGGAACGCGCCTTGCAGCGAGCTGTCGATGGGAATGTCGAATGATTTTACAATCGCTGTCGAGGAAGGCGCGACATTCGTCAGAATCGGATCTTCCTTAGTCGGAAATGAAACTGGAGGTGGACAATCATGAGTCTTAAAAACAAGTTCAAAAACTTTTTTTCCTTGGATGATGAGGAATATGAATACGAATATATTGAAACAGACAGGGAGGAAATCCCTGAAGAAGAGGAATCAAAAGACAGAACCGCCTACCAGTCAAAAGCGGCTGGGAAGCAGAATGTCGTAAGTTTGCAAAGCGTGCAAAAATCTTCTAAAGTAGTGTTAAGTGAGCCTCGGGTGTACGCGGAAGCCCAGGAAATAGCAGACCACGTGAAAAACCGCCGCTCCGTCGTCGTCAACCTGCAGCGCATTCAGCACGACCAGGCCAAAAGAATCGTCGATTTCTTAAGCGGAACGGTCTACGCCCTCGGCGGCGATATTCAGCGGATCGGATCTGACATCTTTTTATGCACGCCTGAAAACGTCGATGTATCCGGCACGATTTCCGAGCTCATAGAAGAAGAACATCAGAGGTGGTAAATCGCAGATGATCCTACTTTATAACATTTTAAGCTCGCTTTTGACCGTTTATTCCTTTGCGCTGATCATTTACATCTTTATGTCCTGGGTGCCGAACGCCCGGGAAACATCGATCGGCAGGGTGCTGGCATCTTTATGCGAACCGTATCTTGAGCCGTTCAGAAAAATCATTCCGCCGATCGGCATGATTGACATTTCTCCGATCGTGGCGATTTTCGTCCTGAATTTTGCAAAAACTGGGCTTGCTGCGGTTTTCAGGATGCTTTCTTCGATTTAAGCGCTTGTCCAGTAAGGACTGCGGAATCAAGACTTGCAGCATCTTGAGCGCCGCCATCGGGATGAGCGGGCAAGCTTTGGGCTTGGCCTTTAAAAGCCGGGCCTCTTTACATAGAAAGGGAAGACGATGAGCGATATTTACCAGCATTTCAGAAAAGACGAAGAGCCATTCATCGACCAGGTGCTCGAATGGAAAAGAATCGTGACAGAACAATACCGGATGAAGCTGACCGATTTTCTCGATCCTCGGGAACAGGTCATCGTAACATCCGTCATCGGCCGGTCGGACGAAGTCAAGCTGGCTTTTTGCGGCGGCTATCCCGAAGCAGAGCGGAAACGGGCCGTGCTTTATCCGGAATATATAGAGCCTGATGCGGAAGACTTTCAGCTTCAGGCCTGGGAAGTGGCGTATCCGGAGAAGTTTGCTTCGATTGAGCATCGCGAGCTTCTCGGGTCGCTGATGGGGATCGGGCTGAAAAGGCAAAAATTCGGCGACCTCATCTTTTCGGGAGAAACGCGGCAGTTTATTTGTTCAGAGGAAGTTGCCGATTTCGTTTTTTCCCAGCTGACTCATGTCGGGAGGGTGAAGGTGTCTCTTGAAAAAATTCCGCTTTCAAAGCTTAAAGTCCCTGAACAAGATGTCGAAATAAGAGATGACACAGTTTCATCCTTGAGGCTTGATGCACTTTGCTCGTCGGTGAGCAGACAATCCCGGCAAAAAGCGCAGACGCTTGTCAAAAACGGTCTTGTGAAAGTGAACTGGAAGGTGGTCGATGATCCTTCTTATTCGCTCGCGGAAGGGGACATGCTGTCTGTCCGCGGATTCGGCCGTTTCACGCTGAAAAGCATTGACGGGAAAACGAAAAAGGGCAAGTGGAGAGTAACGTTTGCAAAACAAAAATAAGCCGTTTTACAGTTTTTTTCTCCGTCCGGTCGAATTTTGCTTTATAATGTTGAATAGGACGTTTGTACATACAGAAAAATAATGGAGGTGGGCAGAATGCCTTTGACGCCAAATGATATTCATAATAAGACATTTACCAAAGCGTTCCGCGGCTATGATGAAGACGAAGTGAACGAATTTCTGAACCAGGTGAGAAAAGACTACGAAATCGTTCTCCGCAAAAAAACGGAGCTTGAAGCAAAGGTAAATGAGCTTGATGAGCGTCTCGGACACTTTTCAACGATTGAAGAGACGTTGAATAAATCGATTCTTGTCGCACAGGAAGCAGCAGAGGACGTAAAGCGCAGCTCTGAAAAAGAAGCGAAGCTCATCGTCCGCGAAGCTGAGAAGAACGCAGACCGGATCATCAATGAAGCATTGTCCAAATCGAGAAAGATCGCCATGGAAATCGAAGAGCTGAAAAAACAGTCAAAAGTATTCAGAACCCGCTTCCAAATGCTGATCGAAGCACAGCTTGACCTTCTGAAAAACGATGATTGGGATCATTTGCTCGAATACGAAGTGGACGCTGTCATGGATGAAAGGGAATAGATTTTCCGTTCAATCTTGACATGTTTGTGCCAATTCGCATATAATACGTTCATAAAATCGAGATGAAAAACGTTTGAGAGGGACCGGCATCAATTCCAATAAAGCAATCGAAGCGACCCGGGGGCGGTGTGAGCCCGGGATTGCCGGAATTTTTGCGAATCAGCCCTCAAGTTTCCTTTCTGAACCTTGCAGTAGGAAAGGACGTCCCGTCACGTTACGATGTTTGAGCGGATAAGCCGAAATCAGGCTTATCTAAAAGGGTGGTACCGCGAGATCAAAGCCTTCTCGTCCCTTATGGGATGAAAAGGCTTTTTTTGTTTTAGAAAAATGGTTTGGAGGAATGGGAATGGATTACAAAGATACGCTCTTGATGCCGAAGACGGATTTTCCAATGAGGGGAAACCTGCCGAAGCGGGAGCCTGAGATTCAGGAAAAATGGGAGGACATGGACATCTACCGCCTCGTTCAGCAACGGACGGAAGGAAGACCGCTGTTTGTCCTGCATGACGGACCTCCGTATGCGAACGGCGACATCCATATGGGGCATGCCCTCAATAAAATCATGAAGGATATCATCGTCCGTTCCAAATCGATGAACGGCTATCATGCGCCATATGTGCCCGGCTGGGACACTCACGGGCTGCCGATTGAAACAGCCCTTACGAAAAACAAAAAAGTAAAGCGCAAAGAAATGTCTGTAGCCGAATTCCGCAAGCTTTGCGAAGAGTATGCGTGGCAGCAGATCGAAGGCCAAAAAGCGCAATTTAAGCGCCTCGGCGTCAGAGGGGATTGGAAAAATCCGTATGTGACGCTAAAACCTGAGTTTGAAGCGCAGCAAATTAAAGTGTTCGGCGAAATGGCGAAAAAAGGCTATATTTACAAAGGCTTAAAGCCTGTTTACTGGTCCCCTTCAAGCGAATCCGCTTTGGCTGAAGCGGAAATCGAATATTACGACAAACGCTCACCGTCGATCTATGTTGCGTTTGACGTAAAGGACGGAAAAGGCGTTTTGACAAACGGCGAAAAATTCATCATCTGGACGACAACGCCTTGGACGATCCCGGCAAACCTTGGAATCGCCGTGCATCCTGATTTGGAATACAGCGTCGTCGCTTCAGGCGGCTCACGCTATGTCATCGCAAGCGCATTGGTCGACAGCACGGCACAAACGCTCGGCTTTGAAAATCCGGAAGTCGTCAAGACGGTAAAAGGAAAAGATTTGGAACACATCACAGCCATCCATCCGTTATACGGCAGAGACTCGCTCGTCATGCTCGGCGAGCACGTGACGACAGACGCCGGTACAGGGTGCGTTCATACCGCTCCCGGACACGGGGAAGACGACTTTATCATCGGCCAGAAATACGGCCTTGACGTTTTGTGCCCTGTCGATGAGAAAGGAAACATGACAAGCGAGGCGCCGGGATTTGAAGGACTGTTTTACGATCAGGCCAACAAGGCGATTACGGAAAAGCTTGAAGAAAACGGCGCTTTGATGAAGCTTGATTTCATCACCCACTCTTATCCGCACGACTGGAGAACGAAAAAACCGACGATTTTCCGCGCGACTGCGCAATGGTTTGCGTCAATCAAAGACTTCAGGGACGAGCTGCTCGAAGCCGTTAAGGAAACAAAATGGATGCCTGAATGGGGCGAAACGCGCCTTTACAATATGATTCGCGATCGCGGCGACTGGTGTATTTCAAGACAGCGCGCATGGGGCGTGCCGATTCCGGTATTCTACGCCGAAAACGGTGAACCGATCATTACCGATGAAACGATCGAACACGTTTCTGAATTGTTCAGGGGGCACGGATCAAACATTTGGTTTGAAAAAGAGGCGAATGAGCTGCTTCCTGAAGGCTTTACACACCCTGGAAGCCCGAATGGCAAGTTCACGAAAGAGCAGGATATCATGGATGTCTGGTTTGATTCCGGTTCATCCCACCAGGCCGTGTTAGTAGAACGGGAAGAACTGGTAAGGCCTGCCGACTTATATCTTGAAGGCTCTGACCAATACCGCGGCTGGTTCAACTCATCGATTTCAACAGCGGTCGCCGTAACCGGAAAAGCGCCGTATAAAGGCGTCCTGTCTCACGGATTTGCGCTCGACGGAGAAGGTCGCAAAATGAGCAAGTCGCTCGGCAATGTCGTCGTTCCGGCTAAAATCATGAACCAGTTCGGCGCCGATATTTTGAGGCTGTGGGTGGCATCTGTGGACTATCAAGCAGACGTCCGCGTATCTGACGCGATTTTGAAGCAAGTCGCTGAAGTGTACCGGAAAATCCGCAACACGTTCCGCTTCCTTCACGGGAACATTGCCGATTTTGATCCGGCAAAAGATGCGGTTCCTGTAAAGGATCTCCGTGAAGTGGATCAGTATATGCTGATCAAGCTGAACAACGTCATCGAAAAAGTCAAAAAAGCGTACGAAGAATACGAATTTGCCGTGATCTACCATACGATCCACAACTTCTGCGCGATCGAGCTCAGCTCGTTCTATATGGATTTCGCTAAAGATGTCGTCTATATTCAGCATGCGGATCAAAAAGACCGCCGCTCAATGCAGACCGTGTTCTACGAAACATTGGTCGCACTCGTTAAGCTCGTTACGCCGATCCTGCCGCATACGGCAGAAGAAATGTGGAGCCACTTCACATTTGTAACGGAAAAAAGCGTGCAGCTTACAGATATGCCGGAAACAAAAGAAATTCCGAATGCGAAAGAGACGGAAGAAAAATTCGACCGTTTCATGAACCTTCGCGACGATGTGTTAAAGGCGCTTGAAACAGCGCGGAACGAAAAGGTGATCGGAAAATCTTCCGTTGCCAGCCTGATCCTGTATCCAACGGAACAGTCAAGGGCGCTGCTTTCTTCGATCAAGGAAGATTTGAAACAGCTCTTTATCGTTTCCGAATTGACCATCGCCGAAACGGAAGCTCCGGAAGATGCGCAAACGTTTGAGACGGGTAAAATCGTCGTTAAACAGGCGGAAGGCGAGACTTGCGAACGGTGCCGCATGGTTTCTAAAGAAATCGGCCATGATCCTGATCATCCTGAGCTTTGCCCTCGCTGTGCAGAGATCGTCAAAACGTATTATTAACATTACCCAAAGCGGTTCGGACATCCGGGCCGCTTTTTTTTGCCGGCAAAACAGCGGCGCTTTCCCAAACCTGACACTGTTTTGAACGTCAGGAAAAATCTTATGGGCTTTGAGATCTGCATTGTCGGTAACACTAAAAGCACAACGATAAAAGCAGGAGTTGATGCAGGAGTGAACAATCAGCTGGCAAACATACAAGACGAACTTCTTCAAATGAAGCAGGAACTTGAATCACGGTTGTTTGAGTATTCATTTTTTCAGCAAGGTTCTCAGGTAAACCGGTCCTATCAGCAGGCGACTCTTATATACCATGTGAAAGAAGAACTCCAGGATGTGCTTTTAGCCCTTTCAAAAATAGAAAACGGAACGTATGGGATTTGCGAAGAAACAGGAAAGGTGATCCCGTATTCAAAGATGGCCGTTTTGCCGACGGCAAGGACGGCGGATGACTTTTTGTACCATATCCAGTTTGAGAAAAAGACGCTTCCTATTTGGGCTGAAACAGATGAAACGTACGATGAGGCGCTTTATTCGTAATGTTGGAAAGAGGGCAGGCGGTCCGCCCTCTTTTAAGGATGTCAATGATTATTCCTTTACTCCTTTTCTTTTTCTTGATAAAATGCTTAAATGAAGAGAAACAGAAACTGGAGGAACGGTTTGTGCCTTATTACATACTTGCATTGTTTATTATCGGCATCGATCAATTAACGAAATGGCTTGTCGTGAGCAACATGGTATACGGGGAAAGCATTCCGGTCATCGGCAGCTTCCTGCAGATCACGTCACATCGGAATACCGGCGCGGCATGGGGAATTCTCGCCGGTCAGATGTGGTTTTTTTACATCATTACAACGGTTGTGATAATCGGCATCATCTACTACATCCAAAAGCATGCAAAAGGGCAAAAACTGCTCGGCATCTCGCTCGGTTTGATGCTCGGCGGTGCAATCGGCAATTTTATCGACCGCGTGTTCAGACAAGAGGTTGTCGATTTTATACATGTAACGATCGTCAACTATCATTATCCGATTTTTAATGTTGCCGATTCGTCTTTATGCATCGGCGTCCTGCTTTTGTTTGTGCAAATGCTGTTAGACGGAAAGAAGAAGAAGGAGCTGTAACATGGAGCAATACGAAATGACCGTTCAAAACGACCATAAAGGCGAACGGATTGATAAATACTTGACCGCGATGGAATCGGACTGGTCGCGGACACAAGTTCAGCAGTGGATTAAAGAAGACCGCGTTCATGTGAACGAAAAGGCTGTCAAAGCAAACTACAAAGTTCAGCCGGGCGATGTCGTGAAAGTCGATGTCCCTGACCCTGAACCGCTCGACGTTTTGGCTGAACCGATGGATCTAGATATTTATTATGAAGACCAGGATGTCCTTGTCGTCAACAAACCGCGCGGGATGGTCGTCCATCCGGCTCCCGGCCATCTGACGGGAACGCTTGTCAACGGCTTGATGGCGCATTGCGATGATCTGTCAGGCATCAACGGCGTCATGCGTCCGGGGATCGTACACCGGATTGATAAAGATACGTCAGGGCTTTTGATGGTTGCCAAAAATGATATGGCCCATGAGTCCCTCGTATCCCAGCTTGTCAATAAGACGGTGACAAGAATCTATACGGCGCTCGTTCATGGCGTTATTCCCCATGACCACGGAACGATCGATGCGCCGATCGGAAGAGATAAAAAAGACCGGCAGAGCATGACGGTCACAAGGGAAAACGGAAAGCATGCGGTGACTCATTTCGAAGTGAAAGAGCGGTTTGACGATTTTACCGTGGTTGAATGCCGGCTGGAGACTGGAAGAACCCATCAGATTCGGGTGCATATGAAATACATCGGCTTTCCGCTTGCCGGAGACCCGAAATACGGACCGAAGAAAACGATCGATTTCAACGGACAGGCTCTGCATGCCGGTGTTTTAGGATTTGATCATCCTCGGACAGGGGAATATATCGAATTTAAGGCGCCCCTGCCTGACGATATGAAAAATCTTCTCGACAAACTTCGAAATAATCATTGACAGACGATTTCTTTTTTGAAATAATAAACGAAGTTAGAACAGATTCTTTAACACAGTCCAGAGAGGCTGAGAAGGATATCGGACAAGTGAATGGGTATATTCGCTTTAAAGACCCCTCTCTGCCTGCCAGAAGGGGTTTTTGTTTTATCCTTTTAACAAGAGATGAGGTGCATCTGTCATGGAAGGGCAGGAAAAGGCTGTTGTACTTGACGAACAGGCGATCAGAAGGGCGCTGACAAGAATCGCCCACGAAATGATCGAACGAAACAAGGGAATGAACAACTGCATCCTCGTCGGAATCAAGACGAGAGGGATTTATTTGGCAAAGCGCCTTGCCGAACGAATCGAACAAATTGAAGGAAACAAAGTGACCGTCGGAGAACTCGACATTACGCTGTACAGAGACGATCTGTCCAAAAAAACGGCCAATGAGGAACCGCTGGTCAAAGGCGCGGATATTCCGGTTGACATTACCGATCAAAAGGTGATCGTCGTCGATGATGTCCTCTACACGGGACGGACGGTCAGAGCGGCGATGGACGCGCTAGTAGACGTCGGACGGCCTTCTGCAATACAGCTCGCCGTCCTCGTTGACCGAGGTCATAGGGAGCTGCCGATCAGGGCTGACTTCATCGGAAAAAACATTCCGACTTCAAAATCCGAAAAGGTCATGGTTCAGCTCGAAGAAGTTGACGGCCGCGACCTTGCGGCGATTTATAAAAAATGAATGATTATATCCTTTTTTAAGTGCATTCCAGAGAGTTTGCAAAGAGGGATTAGACGGGACAGTCACTTCATAGCAGTGACAATTTTGGTCTGCCTCTTTGCGCATATGCAAAGAGGCTTTTTTAATGGTCGTTATCTTTACCGGATTTAAGACATCATAGAAAATGAGTCGATCATCAGGAGGAAAAATTATGAGTCAGAAAAACGTTAACTTAGATGTAAGAGAAGTGCCAAAACCGCTGAATTGGCTTTCATTCAGTCTTCAGCATTTGTTCGCCATGTTCGGATCGACCATCCTCGTGCCGAAACTGGTCGGCTTGAGCCCGGGTGTCGCGCTGATTACGAGCGGACTCGGGACACTCGCATACCTGTTGATTACAAAAGGACAGATTCCCGCTTACTTAGGATCATCGTTCGCGTTTATCGCCCCGATCCTTGCGGCTAAAGCTGCCGGCGGCCCTGGAGCAGCCATGATCGGCGCGTTTATGGCCGGGATTGTCTACGGGCTGATCGCCTTATTCATTCAGCGGCTCGGCACGGGCTGGCTGATGAAGCTTCTGCCGCCGATTGTCATCGGACCGGTCATCATCGTCATCGGGCTCGGACTGGCGAGCACGGCGGTTAATATGGCGATGTACGAAAATCCGAATGCCGAAACGCTCGTATACAGCGCAAAACACTTCGGCGTAGCCGGGTTTACGCTTGCCGTGACGATCGTATGCGCAATCTTCCTGCGCGGTTTTTTCAGCCTGATACCGGTACTTATAGGAATCATCTGCGGATACTTGTTCGCCCTCACGCAAGGAATCGTCGACTTTCAAATGGTGGCGGATGCCAAATGGTTCGCGGTTCCGGATTTCGTTCTGCCGTTTGTTGATTATACGCCGACCACCGCAGCTGCCGTCATCGGACTGGCCATGGTGCCCGTCGCATTCGTAACCATGTCCGAGCATATCGGACACCAGATGGTTCTAAGCAAAGTCGTCGGCCGGGATTTCATTAAAAAGCCCGGGCTCCATCGCTCCATCTTAGGAGACAGCGTCGCGACGATGATCGCTTCTTGCATCGGCGGGCCGCCGACAACGACATATGGAGAAAACATCGGCGTTTTGGCGATCACGAGGGTCTTCAGCGTGTTCGTCATCGGCGGAGCCGCCGTCATTGCATTGTGCTTCGGTTTCGTCGGCAAAATTTCCGCGCTGATCAGCTCGGTTCCTTCAGCCGTCATGGGAGGCGTGTCCTTCCTGCTCTTCGGCATCATCGCATCAAGCGGGCTCCGCATGCTGATTGACAATAAAATCGATTTGGAAAACAAACGAAACTTGATCATTTCATCCGTCATTCTCGTCATCGGGGTCGGCGGCGCATTCATCAAAATCTCCGGATTTGAGCTGTCCAGCATGGCGCTTGCCGCAATCGTCGGCGTGATCTTAAACCTTGTTCTGCCGGAATCAAAAGAAGATCAGGGTGGGACAGAAGCTTAAAAAACGCATACGGAAGACCTTTTAAATGAAGTCCAGAGAGGCTTGAAAGGGTTGTTGAAAGGGAAGTGCATAAGCGCATTCTCTGATTCACTATACCCCAAGCCATACGGCCTGGGGTTTTTTTATAAAAACATTCAATGAAAGCGGAGGGGTAAACATTGAAACATTTGACCGCAATGAACGAGCTGAGTCTTGAGGAGATTTTCGGTCTGATTGAAGAGGCGGAAGCGCTGAAAAAAGGCAAATCTGATCGCGTTCTCTCCGGAAAGTTTGCTGCCAACTTGTTCTTTGAGCCGAGTACACGGACGCGCTTCAGCTTTGAAGTCGCAGAGAAGAAGCTCGGCATGAATGTTTTGAATCTGGACGGTGTATCGACAAGCGTTCAAAAAGGGGAGTCATTGTACGATACGGTACGAACGCTTGAATCCATCGGCGCAGATGTTTGCGTGATCAGGCACTCGGAGGATGATTATTACAAGGAATTGGTCGGGCGTGTCGGCATTCCGGTAATCAATGCCGGAGACGGCTGCGGCCAGCATCCGACGCAATCTCTGCTCGACTTAATGACGATTCACGAGGAATTCGGCAAATTTGACGGACTGACCGTATCGATTCACGGCGACATCAAGCACAGCAGAGTGGCACGCTCGAACGCCGAAGTGCTCTCAAGGCTCGGGGCCGCGGTTCTTTTCTCAGGACCGGACGAGTGGCGGGATGCGGATAATCCGTACGGGACTTATGTGCCGGCGGACGAAGCGGTCGCCAATTCAGACGTCGTGATGCTGCTTCGGATTCAGCACGAGCGCCATCAGACGAAAACGGCCGATCGCGGGTTTTTGCAAACATTCGGATTGTCGCTGGAGCGGGCGAAGCGTTTGAAAAAGGATGCGATCATTATGCACCCGGCCCCGGTCAATCGCGGCGTCGAAATCGACAGCGCGCTTGTGGAATCGGCGCAATCAAGGATTTTTAAACAAATGGAAAACGGGGTCTACATCAGAATGGCGGTTTTAAAAAGAGCGCTTGAGAAACGCGAAAACGAAAAAAGGGGAGATCAGGCTTATGTCTTATTTAATTAAAAACGGCTTCATGCTGGATGAAAACGGCGAAAAAATAAAGCGTGACATCAGGATAGAAGGGGAAGTCATAAGCGAGATCGGCTCCCTTGAGGCCGAACCGGGCGAATCGGTCATTGATGCTGAAGGACTGTTCGTCTCTCCCGGACTCATCGACCTTCACGTCCATTTCAGAGAGCCGGGCGGAGAGAAAAAGGAGACGATTGAAACGGGTGCACAAGCAGCGGCAAGAGGCGGTTTCACGACGGTAGCTGCGATGCCGAACACACGACCTGTCCCTGATACGAAAGAACAAATGGAGTGGCTGACAAATCGCATTCAGGAAACGGCATCTGTCAGGGTCCTTCCGTACGCCTCGATTACGGTCAGACAGACCGGCAAAGACATGACCGATTTCGACGAATTGTCCGAAGCAGGCGCATTCGCCTTTACAGACGACGGAGTCGGCGTCCAAACTGCCGGAATGATGTTTGAGGCGATGAAAAAGGCGGCCTCGATCAACAAAGCGATCGTCGCCCATTGTGAAGACAATTCGCTGATCTACGGGGGAAGCGTGCACGACGGGGAATTTGCAAAAAAACACGGTCTAAACGGAATTCCTTCGATCTGTGAAGCGGTTCATATTGCAAGAGACGTGCTGCTGGCGGAAGCGGCAGGCTGCCATTATCACGTCTGCCATATCAGCACGAAGGAATCGGTCAGGGCCGTCCGCGACGCCAAAAAGGCCGGAATCCGCGTCACTGCGGAAGTAACGCCGCACCATTTGCTGCTTTGCGACACAGATATACCGGGGCTTGATACGAATTACAAAATGAATCCGCCTCTCAGAAGCAAAGAAGACAGGGAAGCGCTTTTGGAAGGGCTTCTTGATGGAACGATCGATTTTATCGCAACAGACCATGCCCCGCATACGGAAGCGGAAAAACAGCAGACGATGAGCCTCGCCCCGTTTGGAATCGTCGGCTTGGAAACGGCTTTTCCGCTTCTGTACACGCACTTTGTCAAAAACGGTGCCTGGACATTAAAACAGCTTGTCGATTATATGACGGTTAAGCCTTGTGAAGCATTCGGACTGCCATACGGAAGGCTTGAAGCCGGACGACCGGCGGACATCACGCTGATCGATCTTGAAAAAGAAGACAAAATCGATAAAAACCGCTTCCTTTCCAAAGGAAAAAATACGCCGTTTGACGGCATCAACTGCTTCGGCTGGCCTGTATTGACGATGGCTGCCGGAAAAGTCGCTTACAAAGAGGGGAGACTCGTAAAATGAAAAGACGTCTAGTGCTTGAAAACGGAACGATATTTGAAGGGAAGGCCTTCGGCAGCCTGGAGAACACAATGGGGGAAGTCGTGTTCAACACGGGGATGACGGGCTATCAGGAAATTCTCTCAGACCCTTCCTACTGCGGGCAGATTGTCACATTAACCTATCCTCTGATCGGAAACTACGGCATCAACAGAGACGATTTTGAATCGATTACACCTTATGTCAAAGGGTTTATAGTAAAAGAGTTATGTCAACTTCCTTCAAACTGGCGTTCGGCATATACGCTTGATGACTATTTAAAAATGAAGAACATTCCGGGCTTGTCGGGAATCGATACGAGAAAGCTGACGAGAATGATCCGTACGGCAGGGACGCTGAAAGGGATGTTCGCCGGTCCTGATGAGGACGCGGACGCTTTGATCAGAAAAATGAAAGAAACGGAGCTTCCGCGGGATCAGGTCAGTCAAGTGTCAACGAAAACCGCCTATCCGAGCCCTGGAAGAGGCAAGCGGATCGTGCTTGTTGATTTCGGCATGAAACATGGCATCTTAAGGGAATTGAACAAGCGCAAATGCGATTGTATCGTCGTCCCCCACCATGTAACCGCTGAAGAAATCATGCAGCTCAAGCCTGACGGCGTCATGCTGTCAAACGGACCTGGGGATCCGAAGGACGTACCTGAAGCGATTGCCATGATCCAAAACATTCTCGGCAAGGTGCCGCTGTTCGGGATCTGCCTCGGACATCAGCTGTTCGCGCTCGCATGCGGAGCTGAGACCGTCAAGATGAAATTCGGCCACCGCGGCTCCAACCATCCGGTAAAATGCTTGAAAACGGGCAGAGTATCGATCACGGCGCAAAACCACGGCTACACGGTTTCATCTGTTGAAAATACGCCGCTTGAAGTGACGCACGTGGCGATCAACGACAACACGATTGAAGGCCTGAAACATAAATCAGAGCCTGCCTTTACGGTGCAATATCACCCGGAAGCTTCACCGGGACCTGAGGATGCCAACCATTTATTTGATCAATTTCTGCAGATGATTGAAACGACAGAGAAAGAAGGGGAAACGGTATGCCTAAACGCGTAGACATTCAAAAGATTTTGGTGATCGGCTCAGGTCCGATTATAATCGGCCAGGCGGCAGAGTTTGATTATGCGGGCACCCAAGCGTGCCTCGCTTTAAAAGAAGAGGGCTATGAAGTCATTCTCGTCAATTCCAATCCGGCGACGATTATGACGGATACGGAAATGGCAGACAGGGTTTATATCGAACCGCTGACGCTCGAGTTTTTAACGCGGATTATCCGTAAAGAGCGCCCTGATGCGATTTTGCCTACCTTGGGCGGCCAGACAGGCCTGAATTTGGCGGTCGAATTGTTAGAGAACGGCATTTTGGAAGAGTGCGGCGTTGAAGTGCTCGGCACGAAATTGTCCGCGATTCAAAAGGCGGAAGACCGCGATTTGTTCAGAAGCTTGATGAATGAGCTCAACGAGCCGGTGCCGGAAAGCGACATTATCCATTCGTTAGCAGAAGCCCAAGATTTTGTCGGGAAAATCGGGTTTCCGGTCATCGTCAGACCTGCATACACGCTCGGCGGAACCGGCGGAGGAATCTGTTCAAATGAAGATGAACTGAAGGAAATCGTTGAGAACGGCTTGAAAATGAGCCCTGTTCATCAATGTCTGCTCGAAAAAAGCATTGCCGGATATAAAGAGATCGAATATGAGGTGATGAGAGATTCGAGCGATCACGCGATCGTCGTCTGCAATATGGAAAACATCGATCCCGTCGGCATCCATACCGGAGACAGCATCGTCGTCGCACCGAGCCAGACGCTGAGCGACCGCGAATACCAAATGCTTCGCAATGTATCGCTTAAAATCATCCGCGCGCTCGAAATCGAAGGAGGCTGCAATGTGCAGCTGGCGCTTGATCCGGACAGTTTCCAATACTACATTATCGAGGTCAACCCGCGGGTCAGCCGTTCTTCAGCGCTCGCTTCAAAGGCGACAGGGTACCCGATTGCAAAGCTTGCTGCCAAAATCGCCGTCGGCTTGTCTCTTGATGAAATGATGAACCCTGTGACAGGAAAAACGTATGCTTCGTTTGAGCCGGCGCTTGATTATGTCGTCTCAAAGATTCCGCGTTGGCCGTTCGATAAGTTTGAATCGGCAAACCGCAAACTCGGCACGCAGATGAAAGCGACGGGCGAGGTGATGGCGATCGGCAGAACGTTGGAGGAATCTCTTCTTAAAGCGGTCCGCTCTCTTGAAGCAGACGTGTACCACCTTGAATTAAAAGATGCAGAAGACATTACAAATGGCGTGCTTGAGAAGCGGATCAAAAAAGCGGGCGATGAACGGCTTTTCTATTTGGCAGAAGCATTCAGAAGGGGCTATACTGTCCTTGATCTCCACGAATTTTCTAAGATTGACGTTTTCTTCCTGTATAAACTGGAAGGGATTATCCGCTTCGAAGAAAAACTGCAAGCGGAGCGCGGCGATCTTGCGCTGTTGAAAGAGGCGAAAGAACTCGGCTTTTCAGACCGCTTCATCAGCCGCCTGTGGGAAATGCCTGAACGAAAGGTGTATGAGCTTAGAAAAGAAGCGGGCATCACGCCGGTTTATAAAATGGTTGATACGTGCGCGGCCGAATTTGAATCGGAAACGCCTTATTTTTACAGCACGTATGAAGAAGAAAACGAGTCTTTAAGAACCGGGAAAAAGAGCGTGGTCGTGCTCGGCTCAGGCCCGATCCGGATCGGCCAGGGGGTTGAGTTTGACTATGCGACGGTGCATTCGGTCTGGGCGATCAAAGAAGCCGGCTATGAAGCGATTATCATTAACAACAACCCTGAGACTGTGTCGACGGACTTCAGCATTTCCGACAAGCTGTACTTTGAGCCGCTGACGATTGAAGATGTCATGCATGTCATCGACTTGGAGCAGCCGGAAGGCGTCGTCGTCCAATTCGGCGGACAAACTGCGATCAATCTCGCCAATGAACTGGCAGAGAGGGGGGTAAACATTCTCGGAACGTCGCTGGAGGACTTGGATCGCGCAGAAGACCGCGACAAATTCGAGAATGCGCTTGAAACGCTGAATGTTCCTCAGCCGCTCGGTAAAACGGCAACTTCTGTGGGTGAAGCCGTCACAATCGCAGGCCGTATCGGCTACCCTGTGCTTGTGCGCCCATCCTACGTTCTCGGCGGAAGGGCGATGGAGATCGTGTACCATGAAGAAGAGCTTCTTCATTACATGGAACATGCGGTCAAAATCAACCCGCAGCATCCTGTTCTCATCGATAAATATTTAATCGGAAAAGAAATCGAAGTCGACGCGATTTCCGACGGGGAAACGATCGTCATTCCGGGGATCATGGAGCATATCGAACGGGCGGGCGTCCACTCCGGAGACTCGATTGCCGTCTATCCGCCGCAATCGCTCTCTATAGAGATCAAGAAAAAGATCGAACAGTATACGGTCGAACTCGCGAAAGGCTTGAACATCATCGGACTGCTCAACATTCAGTTCGTCCTTTCAAAAGATGAGGTCTATGTCCTTGAGGTGAATCCGCGCTCAAGCCGGACGGTGCCGTTCCTCAGCAAAATCACCGGAATTCCGATGGCAAATCTCGCGACAAAGATCATTCTCGGCCAAAAGCTTGCCGATATGGGATATACAGAAGGCCTTCAAAAAGAGCAGGAAGGCGTCTATGTAAAAGTTCCGGTCTTCTCCTTCGCAAAGCTGAGGAGAGTGGACATCACGCTCGGTCCGGAAATGAAATCGACTGGTGAAGTCATGGGGAAAGATACGACACTCGAAAAGGCGCTTTATAAAGGACTGATCGCTTCAGGCATCCAGATCCCGAATTACGGATCTGTGCTTCTGACCGTCGCTGATAAAGACAAGGAAGAAGGACTCCATATCGCCAAACGGTTCCACGCCATCGGCTATAAAATCCTGGCGACAGAAGGAACGGCAGATTGCCTGCGGGAGGCATCCGTCCCTGTGAAAACCGTCGGGAAAATCGGCGAGGAAGGCACGAATCTGCTTGACGTCATCCGCAACGGGGAAGCGCAGTTCGTCGTGAATACTTTGACAAAAGGAAAGCAGCCGGAAAGGGACGGCTTCAGAATCAGACGGGAATCGGTGGAAAACGGCGTGGCCTGCCTGACGTCATTAGACACGGCAGAAGCGATTTTGAGGGTGCTAGAAAGCATGAGCTTCCGCGCCGATCATATGCCCGCTGTCAAAGTCGGTCAAGAGGCGGCGGCCGTCAGATGAAAAAAGGATATATGACGGTTCGTTCCAACGATTGCATTGCCGATAACATTTATCAAATGGTGCTGAAAGGGGAGCTTGCTGAGTCGTGCAGCGCCCCCGGCCAGTTCCTTCATTTGAAAGTCGCCGAGTCTGTCACCCCTTTGTTAAGGCGGCCGATCAGCATCGCACGCATTGATCGGGACAACCGGGAAATCACGGTTATTTTCCGAAAGGACGGAGAGGGGACACGGCTTCTCTCATTAAAGGAAAAGGGAGATCTCGTTGACGTACTCGGACCGCTCGGAAACGGATTTCCGCAAGATGCGCTTGCCCCCGGCCAAACGGCTCTTTTAGTCGGAGGGGGGATCGGCGTCCCGCCGCTTTACGAGCTCGCAAGGCAGCTGACAAGCCGAGGCGTCAATGTCGTTCAAGTGTTAGGATTCGCGTCAGCCAAAGACGTTTTTTACGAGCGGGAATTCTCTGAATTCGGCCCTGTCTATATTGCTACAGCAGACGGCACCCATGGGACGAAAGGGTTTGTCACAGATGTCATCGAAGCAGAAGAGCTTCAGTTTGACTGCCTTCTCGCCTGCGGGCCGACGCCGATGCTGAAGGCGTTAAAGGAGCGCTATCCGGATAAAGACGTTTACTTGTCGATGGAAGAGCGGATGGGCTGCGGAATCGGCGCTTGTTTTGCCTGTGTGTGCCATACGGACGAAAGCGAAAAGCCGTACGTGAAAGTCTGTCTGGACGGCCCTGTTTTTAAAGCGCAGGAGGTGCTTTTGTAATGCTTGAAGTAAATTTGCCCGGCCTCAGGTTGAAAAATCCGATCATTCCGGCTTCCGGATGCTTCGGTTTCGGAAAAGAGTTTGCAAACCTGTATGATCTTTCATGCCTCGGGGCGATCATGATCAAAGCAACGACGAGCGAACCGCGCTTCGGGAATCCGACGCCGAGGGTCGCCGAAACGCAAGCCGGCATGCTGAATGCGATCGGACTGCAAAATCCCGGCGTGCAGGCTGTCATGGAACACGAACTTCCCTGGCTCGAACAATTCGATACGCCGATTATCGCCAATGTAGCCGGTTCACAGCTTGAAGATTATGTCGAGGTTGCGCAAGAAATCAGCAAAGCGCCGAATGTGCATGCGCTCGAGCTGAACATTTCCTGTCCGAACGTCAAAACGGGCGGGATCGCGTTCGGCACGCGTCCGGAAATGGCGGCTGAGCTGACGAAGGCGGTTAAGGGTGTTTCCGATGTGCCCGTTTATGTGAAGCTGTCGCCGAATGTCACAGACATTGCGGAAATCGCCCAAGCGATCGAAGAAGCGGGCGCCGACGGGCTGACGATGATCAACACCCTGATCGGCATGAGGCTCGACTTGAAGACAGGCAAGCCGATTTTGGCGAACAAAACCGGAGGATTATCAGGTCCGGCCGTAAAACCGGTCGCAATCCGGATGGTTTATGAAGTCAGCCAGGCGGTCAGCATTCCGATCATCGGCATGGGCGGGGTGCAGTCGGCGGAAGATGCACTTGAATTTCTGCTGGCAGGGGCGAGCGCGGTCGCGGTCGGCACGGCCAATTTCGTCAATCCGTTCGCCTGTCCGGAAATCATTGAAGACTTGCCGCGCGTTTTAGGAAAATACGGATATCGATCTATTGATGAATGCATCGGAAGGAGCTGGAAACATGAACAATACGCCGCCCATCATCGCGCTTGATTTTCCATCCGCACAGGAAACGCTTGCGTTTTTGAAGCGGTTTGACGGAGAAACTCTTTTTGTAAAAGTCGGAATGGAGCTCTTTTATCAGGAAGGTCCTTACATCCTTGAGCAGCTTAAGAAGCAAAACTGCCGGATATTTCTCGACTTAAAGTGCCATGACATTCCGACGACCGTATATAAGGCGATGAAAAGGCTGGCTGGTTTTGGCGTCAGTCTTGTCAATGTGCACGCAGCAGGGGGAAGACGGATGATGGAGGCCGCGCTTGAAGGCCTTGAAGCCGGGACTGTCTCAGGGCAGAAACGGCCGTCATTAATCGCTGTTACACAGCTGACAAGCACGTCGCCTGACATGCTGCAGCATGAGCTTTTGATCGAAACGCCGCTTGAAGAAACCGTTCTTCGCTACAGCAAGCTCGCAGAAGAGAGCGGGCTTGACGGCGTCGTCTGTTCGGTTCACGAAGCGGACCGGATCTGCCTGGAGACGTCTCCTTCCTTTCTGACGGTGACGCCGGGAATCCGGCTTGCCGATGACAATAAGAACGATCAAGTCAGAGTGGCAACGCCAGCCATGGCGAGGGAAAAAGGCGTTTCCGCGATCGTGGTCGGCCGTTCGATCACACAAGCGGAAGATCCGGTTTCGGCTTATCGAAAAATAGTGCTTGAGTGGGAGGGAATCAAAGCATGAAAACAGAAATTGCAAAGCATCTATTAGCAATCAAGGCGGTTTTCCTGCGGCCGAATGAGCCGTTTACATGGGCGAGCGGCATGAAGTCGCCGATTTACTGCGACAACAGGTTGACGCTTTCGTATCCTGAGGTAAGGGATGACATCGCATCAGGCCTTGCCGGGTTGATCAAAGACAAATATCCGGAAGCAGAAATCATTGCGGGCACGGCAACAGCGGGAATTCCTCACGCGGCGCTTGCCGCTGACAGGCTCCGCCTGCCGATGTGCTACGTCAGAAGCAAGCCGAAAGCGCACGGAAAAGGAAATCAAATCGAAGGAGCGGTCAAAAAAGGGCAAAAAGTTGTTGTTATCGAAGATCTGATCTCGACGGGCGGCAGTGTTCTTGAAGCCGTCTCCGCTTTAAATGATGCCGGCTGCGAGGTGCTTGGCGTTGCTGCAATCTTCACGTACGGGCTTCCGAAAGCGGGTATCGCCTTCGATGAAGCGGGCGTCGAATACCATACCCTGACCGACTACGACACGCTGACAGAAGCAGTGCTTGCCGAAGGCTATATCAGCGAAGCAGATGCAGCAAAGCTGAAAGAATGGAAAGCAGATCCGCAATCAACAGCATGGATGAAAATATGAAGAAAGCAGTCGTCTCTTTATGAAGGGGACGGCTTTTTTGATACTCCAAAAAATAGTAAAATCGAACCATTTTTATTTTTTATTAATCCTATAAAAAAAGTCGGGTTGACTTTTATTCGAATTGTGCTAAAATTTAAAAATACAAAAGCAAACTTATCAAGAGCGGTGGAGGGACTGGTCCGATGAAACCCGGCAACCTGCGTGTATTCGTAAGGTGCTACTTCCAGCAAAATGCGCTCATTTTGAGAGATAAGGAATATATAAAGTTCCTCGTCTTTCTTTCACATTTGGAAGAAAGATTTTATTTTTCGGGGCAAAAGGAGGAGCTGGCAATGAAAACGGATGAGCAGCTGGACAAAGCGATCATCACAATGAAAGACATGCTGAAGGATATGAGCTACGGATCCATCACAATCGTTGTCCAGGATGGAAAGGTCATTCAAATCGAAAAAAATGAAAAAATAAGATTGAAATAGCTGACTAGACAAACTAGAGGCGGTTTTCACAGAGTTTTTTTCTGCTGAAAGCCGTTTTTTTGTTGGCAAAAAAAGGGGGAACCGAAAATATTTACTTACAGTACATGGGAAGAACCGACGATCACGTTTCAGGAGGATGATTCTTATAAAGGCGCGCTGTCCGTCCTCAAATGGGCGTACGGCCATTACGGCGATCAGCTCGTATACGCGTGCAGCTTCGGAATCGAAGGGATCGTCCTCATCGATTTAATCTATAAGGTGAAAAAAGACGCCGTCATCGTTTTTCTTGATACAGGGCTTCATTTTAAAGAAACGTATGAAACGATAGAGGCTGTCAAAGAACGATATCCGGGCCTTCAGATTATGATGAAGAAACCGGAACTTACAGTCGAACAGCAGGCTCAGGAATACGGGGACAAACTTTGGGAGACCAACCCGAACCTCTGCTGTGAAATGAGAAAGGTCATCCCTCTCCGCGAGACGCTTTCAGCATATCCGGCATGGCTGTCGGGGCTGCGCCGCGAGCAGTCCGAGGGGCGGAGCAAGACGAACTTTTTAAACAAGGACGATAAATTCAAGTCTATCAAAGTCTGCCCGCTCATCCATTGGACATGGAAGGATATTTGGAGATATGTGACAAAGCACGATCTGCCGTACAATCCGCTTCACGACCAGGGCTATCCGAGCATCGGCTGCGCACCGTGCACGTCGCCGGCCTTTACGATGGACGATCTCCGCTCCGGCCGCTGGAATGGATTGAATAAAACAGAATGCGGATTACACGAGTAAGGAGATGAGTCATGGAACTTGCCGCCATTATATTTAGCCTGTTTTTTGCGATGAATATCGGTGCGAGCGGTGCAGCGGCCTCTATGGGCATCGCCTACGGGTCGGAAGCTGTGAAAAAACAGTTTCACGCGCTTCTGATCTGTGCGGCCGGCATTCTTCTCGGAGCCGTCATCGGCGGAGGGGAAGTCGTCAAAACGATCAGCTCAGGGATCATTCCCGAACGGGTGATTACGCTTGAAATCGTCTGCATCATCATCGGATCCGCGGCTTTGTCGCTCTTTATCGCAAATGTTCTCGGAATTCCTTTATCGACAAGTGAAGTGACAGTCGGATCTGTCGTCGGTGTAGGTGTCGCGTATCAAGTATTGTATGTCAAATCTTTGACGGTGATTGTCGCGTTTTGGGTGATTATCCCTTTTATCGCGTTTTGTTTTACTTACGTGATGGCCAAGATCATGAAAAAGATGGTCAAACCGGCCTCAGGAAAAAAACTTCAGATCTTGACGGCCGTTCTGGTCATTGCCGGTTTTATGGAAGCTTTCTCGGCGGGAATGAACAATGTCGCAAACGCTGTTGGGCCGCTGGTGGCGGCGCATGTTTTGACCGTCGGCCAAGGTACGCTGTACGGCGGGGTGTTTGTCGCGCTCGGCGCCCTTTTGTTGGGCCGGCGCGTCCTTGAAACAAACGGCAAAAAGATCACCAGATTCTCCAAAGGAGAGGGGATCCTTCTTTCGGGGACAGGATCGGGCCTTGTCATTATCAGTTCTATTTTCGGCCTTCCGGTTCCGCTCACGCAAGTGACATCATCTTCTATTATAGGGATGGGAATGGCGAAAAACGGCGGCAATGTTTTTCATAAACAGGTGGTCAAAACGATGCTGAAAGTGTGGATCGTTTCGCCATTTCTTTCCTTGAGCCTGTCTTATATGCTGGTCAGCCTTTTCTTAAAAGGAGACTACTATTCTCTCATCGTCGTCACGAGCGTTCTTCTTGCATCAGTCGGAACGATCAGCCTGATGAGAGCAGTGAAAAAGGAACACAGCTCCGTCCATGAACAGGGCGGGGGAATTTAAACACCAAGTAGGGGGAAATAAAGTTATGAGTTTAGCGCCACACGGCGGTGTATTGGTTAACCGCGTCAATGAAGCATACGATGTGAAACATATCGGACCTGAAATCGAACTTGACCTGATCGCATTTGCCGATCTCGAATTGATCGGGATCGGGGCGTACAGCCCGATCGAAGGCTTCCTTACGGAAAAAGACTACCTTTCTGTCGTAGAAACGATGAGGCTTGCGAGCGGCGATGTTTGGACGCTTCCGATCAGCCTTCCCGTTGACGGACAAAAAGCCGCCGAATTCAAAACGGGCGACACCGTCCGCCTCACATACGGGGGAGAAACATACGGGGTCATTGAAATCGAAGACATCTACAAGCCCAATAAGAAAAAAGAAGCTGTGAACGTCTATAAAACTGACGATCTGAACCATCCGGGCGTCAAAAAATTGTTCGAGCGGGGCGATGTCTATGTCGGCGGCCCGATCACACTCATCAAACGGAGCGAAAAGCAGTTCCCTGCCCATACGTTTGAACCGGCGGAGACGAGACGGAAGTTTGCCGAGCTCGGCTGGAAAACGATCGTCGGATTCCAAACGAGAAATCCTGTGCACAGAGCGCATGAATACATTCAAAAAACCGCGCTGGAAACAGTTGACGGACTTTTCCTCAATCCGTTAGTCGGAGAAACGAAGTCAGACGATATTCCGGCAGATGTCAGGATGAAAAGCTACCGGGTGCTGCTTGACGGATATTATCCGAAAGACCGCGTCTTCCTTGGCGTTTTCCCGGCAGCGATGCGTTATGCAGGTCCGAAAGAAGCGATCTTCCATGCGCTCGTCAGAAAAAATTACGGCTGCACCCATTTCATCGTCGGAAGGGACCATGCGGGTGTCGGCGATTATTACGGAACATATGAAGCCCAGGAGCTGTTCGATCAGTTCACGCCAGAAGAAATCGGCATCACTCCGATGAAATTTGAACACAGCTTTTACTGCAATGTGTGCGGATCAATGGCGACGGCAAAAACTTGCCCGCATGACAGGGAGCACCATGTCATTTTGTCCGGCACAAAAGTGAGGGGAATGCTGAGAAACGGCGAGTTCCCGCCAAGCACATTCAGCCGTCCCGAAGTCATCGAAACCTTAATCAAAGGCTTAGCAGCCGGCGTTTCTTAAAGGGAGGAAAAACCGTTGGTGAATAAAGACATCGTCTGGCACGAGGCATCCATTACAAAGAAGGAATATCATGAGAAAAACGGACATAAAAGCGGAATTATTTGGCTGACAGGTTTGAGCGGCTCGGGGAAATCAACGATTGCCAACGCAGCCGCCCGCCAGCTGTTTGAAGAAGGCTTTCAGGTGACGGTGCTTGACGGCGATAACGTCAGACACGGCCTGAACAAAGACCTCGGATTTTCGGATGAGGACCGGAAAGAGAACATCCGCCGGATCGGCGAAGTCGCAAAGCTGTTCGTCGAGCAGGGTACGATCGTGATTACGGCGTTTATTTCTCCTTTTAAAGAAGACCGCGACCTTGTCAGACAGCTCCTCGGGGAAAACGAATTCCACGAAGTGTACGTCAAATGCGATTTGGAAACGTGCGAAAAAAGGGACCCGAAAGGCTTGTACAAAAAAGCGAGAAACGGGGAAATTCGATTTTTCACGGGCATCGATTCGCCGTATGAAGAACCTGAATCGCCTGAGCTCATCCTTAATACGAGCGAGCATGACCGGAACGAGTGCAAAGACAGGCTCGTTGAATACGTAAAAAACGAAACGAAATAAAACGCTTGGCCAATAGGAAAGTGCATTGACTGCACTTTCCTATTTCATAAAGAAAACGTTTGGCGTGTTGTGACATTTTCATCACCGAACGCTTTCTTTATGATTTATAATGAAATGAAGTGAAACGATTTTGATCGATCGGGGGAAAGTGCAAGATGGGGAAAGTGTATATCGTTGGGGCAGGTCCTGGAGACCCCGATTTACTGACAATCAAAGCTTTGAAAGCGATCCAGAAAGCCGACGTCATTTTATACGACCGGCTTGTCAACAAACAGATCCTTCAGCATGCAAAAGAGGGAGCAGACCTCATATACTGCGGAAAGCTTCCCGATTATCATATGATGAAGCAGGAGACGATCAACCATTTTCTCGTCAAATATGCGAAAAAAGGAAAAATCGTCGTCAGACTAAAAGGGGGGGACCCTTTCGTTTTCGGCAGAGGAGGAGAGGAAGCCGCAAGCCTCGCAGAAAACGGAATTCCCTTTGAAATCGTTCCCGGGATCACTTCAGGGATCGCAGCGGCCGCTTATGCCGGCATCCCAGTAACTCACCGGGATGCGAGTTCAAACGTCGCTTTCGTGACGGGCCATTACAAGGCAGAAGAAGACTTTGAGGAAAAGTGGAAAGCGCTGGCGACCGGAATCGATACCCTCGTCATCTACATGGGGATCAAAAACGTGAAGCAAATCGAAAGGCTTTTAATCGAAAACGGCAGAGACCGTTCAACACCGGCTGCTTTCATCCACTGGGGAACGACGGACAAGCAGAAAACGGTGGTTTGCACGGTTGAAACGCTTGCCGAAACCGCCGAAAACGAAAAAATCGTTAACCCGAGCCTCATCGTCATCGGCGATGTGGTCAACTTCCGCTCGCGTTTGAACTGGTACGAAACCGAGCTGAAAAATACAGCACTAAGCGAGGCGCTTTAACATGAAACAAGCCATTTTGTATATCGGCCACGGCAGCCGTCTGAAAAAAGCACAACAAGAAGCAGCCGCTTTTTTGGAAGGGTGCAGAAGCGACATGTCCGCACCCATTCAGGAAATCTCTTTTTTGGAGCTTGCACCGCCTGATATTGAATCGGGATTTAAAGCGTGCGCAGAAAAGGGCGCGACGCATATCGCCGCGGTGCCGCTTCTCCTTTTGACCGCCGCACACGCCAAAAAAGACATCCCGGCAGAAATCGCCCGTGTTTCTTCCCAGTATCCTTCCATCAGCGTCACTTACGGCAAGCCGATCGGCGTTGATCAGGAGGTCGTCAAAGCCGTTTTGACGCGGATCGAAGAGACTGGCGTTCCTTATGAACATGCGAGGATCGTATTGATCGGAAGGGGGAGCTCAGATCCGGACGTCTTGCGGGATGTCACAGAGATTGCAGCCCGCCTCAAAGCGCTGGCTCCGGTTGATGAGGTCATTCCTTGTTTTATGACCGCATGTGAACCGAATTATCGCGACGTTTTTTCACAGCTTAAAGAAAGCGGCGGAAAAACGACATTCATCGTTCCGTATCTGTTGTTTACAGGGATGCTGATGAAGGAGATCGAAAGGGAGACCGAAAAGCTGAAGGAAACCAATCCAGACGTTGTGCTCTCTGAATATCTCGGCTTCCACCCGCACGTCAAAAACGCCTTTTTAAACCGCGTCAAGGAAGCCGTTATTAATCATGACCGTTCCTTCGATTTCAAAGGAGCCGCCGATGCTTCCGCTTCACATTAACATGAGCGGCAAGCCCGTCGTCATCGCAGGCGGGGGGCGGATTGCGGCAAGGCGGCTGAAAGCGGTGGCGGGTGAAGGCGCATCCGTTACCGTCATAAGCCCTGACGTATCGGCTGACATGCTCGAGCTGATCGAAAAACACGGGGTTTGCTGGAAGCGGAAAAAAGCGGAGCCTGAAGATGTGAAAGACGCCTTTCTCATCATACTTGCAACAGATGATCGCGAGGCGAATAAGCGGATTGCAAGATCAGCCGGAGAAGGCCAGCTCGTCAATGTTGCGAGCGAGGCTGAGCTCGGAAATGTGTACGTTCCGAAAATCGTCAAAAAAGGAAACATCACCATCAGCGTCTCGACAAACGGCGCAAGCCCGAGCCATACGATCGAATTGGCCGGGCGGATCGACGGACTGATCGATGACGAGCTCGTCCGGGAGATCGATGAACTTTTCCGAAAAAGAAGAGGCCCGAACCGATAATGATATGCTCCCCTAAAGGTAGACAGATGAAATAAAAAAATCTGTTTGCCTTGGGGGAGTTTTTTCATGGCTGGAAAATGGTTTTCAAAAAAGGAAAAATTGAATATTCTATCAGAATGTGATCAGGAGAATAATTCGGTGAATGAAATTGCAGAAAAATATGACATTCATGCCGAAACAATTCGTGAATGGAGAACATCGCATGATATGGCCGGTGTGGAAAGTCTGGAACGTTCAAAGTGCCATAAGTTCTATCCCGCAGAATTAAAATACGCCGCCGTGAAAGACTTCTTATCCGGACGCTACACTCAAAGAGAAGTCTCGAGAAAATATAAGATTTCCAGTAAATCCGTGCTCATGAAGTGGGTCGAGCTTTATAATGGTCATAAAACGTTAAAAGACAGTGGGAGAGGAAGGAATCGTTTAATGACCAAACGGAAGAATGTTTCTTTGGAAGAACGGATTAAGATTGCGAAGGATTGCCTAGCCCACGGAAAAGATTACGCCAGATCGATGGAGATTCATCAAGTTTCCTATCAACAGGTGTATCAATGGGTGAAAAAGTATCAAGAAGGTGGAGAAGAAGCCTTAAAAGATACACGGGGAAAACGCAAAACCGAAGAAGAATTGACACCTGAAGAAAAAATTCAACGGGAAAACAAACGGCTGGAACAGGAAAATGAGCGTTTGCGCGCAGAGAATGCGTTCTTAAAAAAGTTGGAAGAGATCAAAAGGAGGCGGTTCTAAGTCAGGTTCGGTACGAAGATCGATATCTCGCCATTTTAGAGCTGAATCGAAAAGAAGGCTTTTCTGTCCAAATGTTATGTGAGATTGCCGAAGTTTCGCGCCAGGGGTATTACAAATGGAGGAGCCGAGTACCTTCAGCGAGAGAAAAACAGAATGAAAAGATTATCGCCAAAATGGCGCTACTTCACGAACAAATTGGCGGTATCTACGGATACCGCAGAATGACCTTAAACATGAACCGCCGCTTTAAAGAGCGCCTCAATCATAAGCGCATCTATCGGCTGATGAAAATTGCCAAGCTGGAGTGTGTCATTCGGCGGAAGAAAAAACGTTACGGCAAAGCGACGCCTCAACATGTGTCCGAAAATATCCTGAATCGAGAGTTTAAAGCGGACAAACCAAATCAAAAATGGGTGACTGATGTGACAGAGCTAAAATACGGCCATCGGAAAGCGTACCTCAGTGCCATTTTAGATCTTCATGAGGGAATGGTCGTGTCTTATGTGCTGGGGAAATCCAATAATAACGCCCTTGTGTTTAAAACCTTGAACCAAGCGCTTGAGGCAGCCCCAAACGCACGTCCTCTCCTTCACAGCGACAGAGGTTTTCAATACACGTCCCACCAGTTTAGAAGGATGATTGAAAACGCAAATATGACACAGAGTATGTCCCGCGTCGGCCGCTGTATTGATAACGGCCCCATTGAGTCGTTTTGGGGGAAATTAAAATGCGAGAAATACAGACGGAATTCGTACGAGACATTTGAGGCACTTCAAAGCGCAATTGATGAATATATCCACTTTTACAACCACGATCGTCTACAAGAAAAACTAAACGGCCTCAGCCCAGTGGAATACAGGGCTAAAGCCGTCTAGTGTGTTTGAGTTATTTCCACTGTCTACTTGACAGGGTGCAGATCATAACGGTTCAGGCCTTTTTTTCGTTTAGCGCGAAGTTTTCAGCTTGATGACAAGGTCTTCATCAGGCGTCACGAAAACGGTTTGCTGGCGGTCATATGTGACAAAACCGGGCTTTGCGCCGTTCGGCTTTTTGACATGGCGGATTTTCGTATAGTCGACAGGGACTGAAGCTGAGTTTTTCGCTTTGCTGAAGTATGCTGCGATCCGGGCAGCTTCAAGGATCGTTTGTTCGTCAGGATCGCTTGCGCGGATCACGACGTGTGAGCCCGGGATATCTTTCGTGTGCAGCCAAAGGTCGTCCCGGGCGGCCAGCTTCATCGTCAAATATTCGTTCTGCTTGTTGTTTTTTCCGACGAGGATCGTTTCTCCCGCCGTAGATTCATAGGTTTCCAGAGAAGGGGCTTGTTTTTTCTGCTTTTTCTGGCCCGGCTGCTGTTTGGCGCGCAAATAGTTTCCTTCTTGAAGCTCTTCGCGGATTTCTTGCAGATCCTTTGGCGATGCAGACGCGAGCTGCTGCATCAGCTGGTCGAAATAAGCGATCTCTTCCTCAGCGAGCCTGATTTGTTCTTTGACGACTTCCACTGAATTTTTCGCCTTCTGATATTTTGTAAAATAGCTTTGCGCATTTTCAGACGGCGTTTTATTCGGATTGAGGGGAATTGTGACCTCCCCGCCGTTTTCATCATAATAGTTGGCGACTTTGGCTTCTTTATCGCCTTTTTTCAGCTTGTAAAGGTTTGCCGTCAACAGCTCTCCGTACAGCTGGTATTCCTTGGCGTTTTTGGAATCCGCCAGCGTTTTTTTGAGCTTTTTGATCTTGTTTTCGTTCTTTTTCTTTTCGTTCATGACGAACCGTTCCAAGTCATGGGCCTGCTGTTTGACGCGGTCCCTTTCCGCTTTTCCGAAATAGTAGCGGTCAAGGAGTCCGCTCAGCGTCCCGAACGGCCGCCTGTCTCCTTTTACGTGCGTCAAATCAAGCAGATAGAAATATTCCTTTCCGTCTTCTGTCACAAGCTGCGGGGTAAAGCTCTGGTTTTTGACGTCGGCAAACATCCTCATAAGCGCATCTGGAAGCGTTGCCCTGTTTGCAAGCCCGGCCCGGAACACGGCTTCTTTTGCAAAGAGGGGGGAGACCCCGGAGAAGGTGTCGACGATCTGTCTGTCTAATTTCCCCTCCTGAAAATTGAGGTGGCGGAGAATGTCTTCCTTATCCGCCTCAAGCGGCGACAGCTTGTTTTGCGCGGGCGGCAGGATGTAATCATAGCCTGGAAGAACGGTCCGATAGCTGTTAATCGATGGAGAAAGGTGCTTTAAGCTGTCAATGATGATGCCTTTTTCCCCGTCGGTCAAGACGATGTTGCTGTGCCTTCCCATGATTTCCACGACGAGCTTTCTTGTGAGCATGTCGCCGACTTCATTGCGGCTTTTCATGTGAAATACGATCACCCTGTCCATGCCGACTTGTTCGATCTGTTCGACGAAACCGCCCTCCAAATGCTTGCGGAGGAGCATGCAAAACATCGGCGGAGCGCTCGGATTGCCGTACGCTTCCTCTGTAAGATGAACCCTGGCATAGCTGGGGTGGGCGGAGAGCAGCAGTTTGCGGTTTTTTCCGTTAGCCCTGATGTGAAAAATCAGCTCATGCTTAAACGGCTGATGGATTTTGGTGATTCGCCCGCCCCTAATCGTTTCATTCAATTCTCCTATCATTCCGTATGTAAAAATGCCGTCAAAAGACATATTAAAAACACCCTTTTCTTATTTATCCTCTTCATCATGTGTCTGTCCGAATAATTATAGCATGATTTAGGACGAGTCTGAATAAATTGACTTATAGAGACAAAGGAAAGCTTTAAGGGCAGAAGGAGTGGACGATTCAATGAAATGGCACGAGATGGGACAAACCGAATTGTTAAACGTAACAAAAACGTCCATTGAGAAAGGGCTGACAGAAAAAGAGGTTAAAAAGCGGCTTGAAAGACACGGGGCAAACGAACTTCTTGAAGGCGAAAAAACGTCGGCATTGGCTTTGTTTTTTTCGCAGTTTAAAGACTTCATGGTTCTTGTGCTGCTTGCGGCCACGGTGGTTTCCGGCTTTTTGGGTGAATATATCGACGCGATTGCCATCATTGCGATCATCTTCGTAAACGGCATCCTCGGTTTTTTCCAGGAACGAAAGGCGGAGAAATCGCTTCAGGCATTAAAGGAACTGTCCGCCCCGCAGGTGACGGCGCTCCGCGACGGAAGCTGGGTCAAAATTCCTTCAAGAGAGCTTGTGCCGGGAGATGTCGTGCGTTTTTCAAGCGGGGACAGAATCGGTGCTGATCTCAGGCTGATCGAGACGAAAAGTCTTGAAATAGAAGAGTCGGCACTAACCGGCGAGTCGCTTCCGGTATCAAAGCAGTCGGAACGTTTTCAGGCTTCGGATGTGTCGCTCGGCGATTTGACGAACATGGCCTTTATGGGAACGCTCGTGACAAGGGGAAGCGGGATCGGGATCGTCATTGGCACCGGGATGAACTCGGCGATGGGAAAAATCGCCGATATGCTTGAGTCGGCCGGAAATGCGGCGACTCCGCTGCAAAGAAGGCTGGAGGAGCTCGGGAAAATCCTGATCGTGGCTGCGCTCTTGTTGACGCTCCTTGTCGTGGTGGCAGGCGTTGTTCGAGGCCATGATCTGTACAGCATGTTTTTAGCCGGCGTTTCGCTCGCCGTCGCCGCCATTCCCGAAGGGCTGCCGGCGATTGTCACGGTCGCCCTGTCCCTCGGCGTTCAGCGGATGATCAGGCAAAAATCGATCGTCAGAAAGCTGCCCGCCGTTGAAACGCTGGGCTGCGCTTCGATTATTTGCTCCGATAAGACGGGAACGATGACGCAGAACAAAATGACCGTCACCCACGTATGGTCAGAGGGGAAAACGTGGAACGTGTCAGGCATCGGCTACGATCCACAAGGCTCTTTCAGCATGAACGGCCGGGAGATTCAAGTCAAAAACCACAAGTCATTGCAGCAGGTGCTCCTGTTTGGCGCATTGTGCAATTCATCCTCGATCATTGAAGAAGACGGCGAGTTCCGCCTCGATGGAGACCCGACGGAAGGCGCTCTGTTGACAGCCGCCAAAAAAGCGGGGTTTACGGACCGATATGTCAGCGGACATTTTAAGATTGTCGAAGAGTTTCCGTTTGATTCGGCCCGGAAAATGATGTCCGTCGTCGCGGAGGATGCAAGCGGCAAGCGCTTTGTCATTGCCAAGGGCGCTCCCGATGTGTTAATGAAGCGCTCCTCCGCCGTCTATAAAGAAGGCAGGCGCGAGCCGATTACAAAAGAGAGACTCGCCGAAACGAACACCGCGCTGGAAATGCTCGCATCCCAGGCGCTGAGGACGATTGCTGTCGCCTATAAACCGGTCAGGGAATCTGCGAATCTCACCCTTGAAAAAGCGGAGTCAGACTTAACGTTTATCGGGCTTTTGGGAATGATTGACCCTCCTCGGCCTGAAGTAAAACAGGCCATTAAAGAATGCCGCGATGCCGGAATCAAAACGGTCATGATCACAGGCGACCACGTGACAACGGCAAAGGCGATTGCAAAACAGCTGGGGCTTTTGCCGCGGGGCGGTAAAGTCATGGACGGGCAGACGCTCAATGAGCTTACACAGGAAGAGCTGACAGAAATCGTCGAAGACGTGTACGTGTTTGCCAGAGTATCGCCCGAGCACAAGCTGAAAATCGTCACTGCCTATCAGGAAAACGGCCATGTGGTCGCGATGACGGGTGACGGCGTCAATGATGCGCCGGCGATCAAGCAGGCTGATATCGGCATCGCGATGGGCATCACCGGAACAGATGTCGCCAAAGAAGCTTCATCCCTCATTCTTGTCGATGATAATTTCGCCACGATCAAGTCGGCGATCAAAGAAGGGCGGAACATCTACGAAAATATTAGGAAGTTTATCAGATATCTGCTCGCTTCAAATGTCGGGGAAATTCTTGTCATGCTGTTTGCGATGATGCTTGCCCTGCCGTTGCCGCTCGTTCCGATCCAGATCCTTTGGGTCAACCTTGTGACGGACGGACTGCCGGCCATGGCGCTCGGAATGGATCAGCCGGAAGGCGATGTGATGAGGCGGAAGCCGCGCCACCCGAAAGAGGGGGTCTTTGCGAGAGGCCTTGGCTGGAAAGTTGTATCGCGCGGCTTTTTAATCGGGGCGGCGACGCTTGCGGCATTCATGTTTATCTACCACCGCAACCCGGATGCGCTTGCATATGCCCAGACCGTTGCGTTTGCCACTCTGGTGCTTGCCCAGCTCATTCACGTGTTTGACTGCCGCAGCGAGCGGTCCATTTTTGAACGGAACCCGTTTGAAAACGTTTATCTGCTCGGCGCCGTGTTGTCTTCGATTGTACTGATGCTTGTCGTCATTTACTATCCGCCGCTGCAGCCGATCTTCCACACCGTGCCGATCTTAATGGCGGACTGGCTGCTGATTATCGGAATGTCGGCCATCCCAACTTTTTTGCTTGCCGGGTCACTTTTGACAAGAAAAAAGTAGGCTTGTATGATATAATCTTAAAGGTAATAGAGGTTTCTATTGCCTTTTTAAGCTTGCCGGAAATCGCTTCGGCATTTTCGTGAGAAGGCACATCGTTGCCTAAAGCATCATCAATTTTTGATGAAAGTATACAGAATTGGGTGTGTTTTATGATACGGAGTATGACCGGTTTCGGCAGCGCGAGCAAAACGGAGGATGGTCTGACGGTAGCTGTTGAGCTGAAATCTGTCAACTATCGCTTTAAAGAAGTGAACGCCCGCATGCCAAGGCCATTGCTCTATTTGGAAGACAAAATAAAGCAGACGATTTTTAAACATATACAAAGAGGACGGCTGGAGCTGTTTGTTTCGGTTGACGATGAGGCGCTCATCAGCCGGAAAATCCAGGTCGACTGGCCGCTGCTTGAAGAATACATGAAGACGGCCGGCGAAATGAAAGACCGCTATAAGCTTTCAGGCGAGATCACGCTTCATGATGCCTTACGGTTTGAACACGTCATACAAATCGAAGAGGAGCCCGTTTATCACGAACACCTTGAGCGGGTTCTCCTTGAGGCGGTTGAAGCGGCCGTCAGCGAACTGTGCAGCATGCGCGAAGCTGAGGGAGAGAGACTGAAAGACGACTGCCTTCAGCACATCGCTAAGCTTGAGAAACTGACCGGCGAAATCGAAGCGCTCGCCCCCGCGGTCGTCGACCATTACCGCGAACGCCTTGAATCAAGGCTTGAAGAATGGTCGGCCGACCGTTTTGACGAAAGCCGCCTGCTGACGGAAGTGGCCTTGTTTGCAGACCGCTCAGACATCACGGAAGAAGTAACGAGGCTGAAAAGCCATTTCCGCCAGTTCCGCGATATTTGCGAAGCGGGAGGCGCCTGCGGCCGCAAGCTCGACTTTCTCGTTCAGGAATTAAACCGCGAATCCAACACGATTGGTTCAAAGGCAAATGATCACCACATCACAAAACGCGTGGTCGAAATGAAAAGCTCTATTGAAAAAATAAAAGAACAAGTGCAAAATATAGAATAGCGATTGTGCGTATTGTTTACGGACGTTCTCATCAGGTTAAACTAGAGACGTCCAAATATACAGGGGGAACGTATAGGATGACGATTAAACTGATCAATATCGGCTTTGGAAATATCATATCCGCCAACCGGCTCATCTCGATTGTGAGTCCTGAGTCCGCGCCCATCAAACGGATGATCCAGGACGCGAGAGACCGCGGCATGCTCATAGATGCTACATATGGAAGAAGAACGCGTGCGGTTGTCATTATGGACAGTGACCATATCATCTTATCTGCCGTCCAGCCTGAGACAGTAGCACAAAGGCTTTCTGTAAAAGAAGAAATCATGGATGAAGGGCAGGGATAAAGAGCCTTATGAAAGAAAGAGGATTATTGATCGTTCTCTCCGGCCCTTCAGGCGTCGGCAAAGGAACAGTCAGACAGGCGCTGTTTGCTCAGGAGGACACAAAATTTGAATATTCGATTTCCGTCACGACGAGAAAGCCGAGACAAGGCGAACGGGACGGAGTGGACTACTTTTTTAAAACCCGCGAAGAGTTTGAAGAAATGATTGAGAACAACAAGCTGCTCGAATGGGCCGAATACGTCGGCAACTATTACGGCACGCCCATTGACTACGTTGAAAAAACGCTTCAGGAAGGAAAGGACGTTTTCCTTGAAATCGAGGTTCAGGGAGCGCTTCAAGTGAGGAAGGCCTTTCCAGAAGGGCTGTTTATCTTTTTGGCGCCGCCGAGCCTCGCCGAGCTGAAAAACCGGATCGTCACAAGAGGGACGGAAACAGAGGCCCTCATCGAAAACCGGATGAAAGCGGCGAAGGAAGAAATCGAACTGATGGACGCCTATGACTATGTTGTCGAAAATGACAGCATCGAGCTTGCCTGCGAAAAAATTAAAGCAATCGTTCTCGCCGAGCATTTGAGGCGGGATCGCGTTGCCCCAAGATATAAGAAAATGCTGGAGGTTGAATAAACTTATGCTAGATCCGTCAATTGACTCTCTCATGAATAAACTGGATTCAAAATACACGCTTGTGACCGTTGCTGCAAGACGCGCCCGCGAAATGCAGATGAACAAAGACGAACAGATCGAAAATCCGAAATCTCACAAATATGTCGGCAGAGCCCTTGAAGAAATTGATGCTGGCCTATTGACGTTTGAAAAAGAAAATCGCTAATAGCCGAAAAAATAGCAACCTATCCATTAGGTTGTTATTTTTTTCACGGCCACGAACTAAAACGTAAGGGGGAAAAACGATGCTGAAAAATCGAAACATCTTGCTGGGCGTAAGCGGAGGGATTGCGGTTTATAAAGCGGCCGCATTGACGAGCAAACTTGTTCAGGCAGGGGCAAACGTGAAGGTCATCATGACAAAATCCGCCTGTGAATTTGTTTCCCCGCTCACCTTTCAGGCGCTCTCCCGGCATGAAGTATATACAAATACATTTGAAGAGCCGAATCCGCGCGTGATCGCCCACATCGATGCCGCCGACTGGGCCGATCTCGTCATCGTCGCCCCGGCCACGGCCAATATCATCGGAAAACTCGCGTCAGGCATCGCCGATGACATGCTGACGACGACGCTTTTGGCGACGACCGCGCCGGTATGGATCGCGCCGGCGATGAACGTTCATATGTATGACCATCCGGCCGTAAAACGGAATATCGACATTCTGTATCAGGACGGCTACCGGTTTATTGAACCGAGTGAAGGGTACCTTGCGTGCGGTTATGTCGGCAAAGGCAGGCTGGAGGAGCCTGAGCGGATCGTAGAGCTTGCCGAAGAGCATTTTTCAGGCGGAAGGATGAGCCCTTTGAAAGGTAAACACGTTGTGGTCACGGCGGGTCCGACAAGGGAGCAGATCGACCCTGTCCGCTTTTTCTCAAACCGTTCAACGGGCAAGATGGGCTATGCAATCGCTGAAGAAGCCGCAAAGCTGGGCGCCCGCGTGACACTGGTTTCCGGTCCGACATCGCTTGAAGCGCCGTCCGCTGTTGACGTCGTCCGCGTCAATTCGGCTGATGACATGTATGATGCGGTCTTATCCGTATTTGAAGACGCAGACATCGTTTTTAAAACGGCAGCTGTCGCGGACTATAGGCCAAAATACGTCCATGACCAAAAAATGAAGAAAAAGGACGGGAGCCTCGTGATTGAGCTTGAGCGGACAAAAGATATTTTAAAAGAGCTCGGTCAGCGGAAAACAAAACAAATCTTAATCGGATTCGCTGCGGAAACGCAGCATGTCGAAGAGTATGCGCAAAAAAAGCTGGCATCCAAAAACCTCGACATGGTCGTCGCCAACAACATTACGGCCGAAGGCGCCGGCTTTGGAACGGAGACGAACATTGTGACGGTTTTTTATCAAAACGGGGAAAAGAAAGCGCACCCGCTGATGACGAAGCGGGAGGTCGCATCTGAAATCCTGAAGGACGCCGCAGCGCTCGCCGAACGGGGCGGGACGTCTTCATGAACTTTGCCGAAGTGATCGTCGATGTCAATACGAAAAATATTGACAGACCGTTTGATTATCGGATTCCTGACAAATGGAGGGGAATGATCAAGAAAGGGATGCGGGTTGTCGTCCCCTTCGGCCCCCGAAAAATTCAAGGGTTCGTCATCAATGTGAAAGACGCTTCAGATCTTTCCGGGCGGTCTGTCAAGGACATTGAGGAAATCCTTGACCTGACGCCTGTTTTGACCGAAGAGCTGCTCGAGCTGTCCGACTGGCTGACGGAAAAGACGCTTTCATATAAAATCACGGCTTTACAGGCGATGCTTCCGCCGGCCATGAAGGCGAAATACGCGAAAGAAATCAAAGTGATCGGGAAAAAACCGCTTCCAGAACCATTACAAAGCCTGTTTTCAGAAAGAAACGCACTTTCCTATTCAGATATCGAAGATCCCCGGACACTAAAGCTCATTCAGCGCCAGGTTCAAGAGGGAAACCTTGAAGTGGCGTACAAGGTCAACCAAAAAACGAACAAAAAGACGCAGCGCACAGTATCGGCCCTCTGTCCGAAAGCTGAACTGAAAGAGGCGCTTTCGGGGCTTTCCCCGCAGGCTGTCAAACAAAAAGCGATTCTCGAATTTTTTATTGAGGGCAGTGAAGGGATGACTGTAACCGTAAAAGAGCTTTTAGACAAAACCGGAGGGTCGTCCGCCTCCTTGAAAACGCTTTTGGAAAAAGGTTTGTTGCAGGAAGGGGAGCAGGAGGTTTACCGGGACCCCTATCAGGACAGAATGTTCAAAAAAACCGAACCGCTTCCGCTGACAGAAGAGCAGTCGCGGGCTTATGAAGCGATTTCTGAAGCGGTTGAAAACGACCGTCATGACGTCTTTCTCCTTCATGGTGTAACGGGAAGCGGCAAAACGGAAATCTATCTGCAATCGATTGAAAAAGTGCTGAACGCCGGAAAAGAAGCGATCGTCCTCGTGCCGGAAATCTCGCTGACTCCGCAGATGGTTCATCGTTTTAAAGGCCGGTTCGGCTCACAGGTGGCGGTTTTGCACAGCGGCCTTTCCACAGGAGAAAAGTATGATGAATGGCGAAAAATCCACCGCAAAGAGGTCCGCCTTGCAGTAGGGGCGCGCTCTGCGATTTTCGCCCCCTTTGAAAACCTCGGAATGATCATCATTGACGAAGAGCATGAGACATCATACAAACAGGAGGAAATGCCGAGATATCATGCGAAGGAAGCGGCGATTAAACGGGCTGAGCACCACCGGTGTCCGGTTGTTCTCGGGAGCGCGACGCCGACGCTTGAATCGTTTGCAAGGGCAAAAAAAGGCGTGTACAAGCTTCTGTCCCTCAAGCGCCGCGTCAAAAGCCAGGTCATGCCTGATGTTTCGCTCGTCGATATGAGGGAGGAGCTGAGAAACGGAAACCGCTCGATGTTTTCGAGAGCTTTAATGGAAGAACTCGAAAAAACGCTTGAAAAAGGCGAACAGGCCGTTCTGTTTTTAAACAAAAGGGGCTATTCCTCATTTGTGATGTGCAGGGACTGCGGCTATGTCATCCAGTGTCCGCATTGCGAAATTTCCCTCACATACCACAGATTCGGACAGCGCCTGAAATGCCACTACTGCGGCTTTGAAACCGGCATGCCGTCAAGATGTCCCGAATGCGCAAGCGAGCACATCCGCTACTTTGGCACGGGGACGCAGCGGGTCGAAGAAGAATTGACGAAAATTCTCCCGCAAGCCAGGGTGATCCGCATGGATGTTGATACAACGTCCCGGAAAGGAGCGCATGAAAAGCTGCTGACATCCTTCGGCAAAGGTGAAGCCGATATTTTGCTCGGGACGCAGATGATCGCCAAAGGCCTTGATTTCGAAAATGTCACGCTCGTCGGCGTGCTGAGCGCAGACACGATGCTGCACATCCCCGATTTCAGGGCCGCTGAAAAGACGTTTCAGCTTATGACGCAAGTCAGCGGGAGAGCAGGGCGCCACGAAAAACCGGGCAAGGTGATTATTCAAACCTATACGCCGTCGCACTACAGCATCCAGCTTACAAAAACGCACGACTATGAAACGTTTTTTCAGCAGGAGATGATGCACAGAAGGGTACAGGCGTATCCGCCGTATTATTACTTGGCACTCATCACCGTGTCCCATGAAGAGGTGGCAAAGACGGCTCTCGTTACCGAAAAAATCGCCCAATATTTAAAGGCGAACATTCAGGGAGATGCGAAAATCCTCGGGCCCGTCGCTTCGCCGATCGCCAGGATCAAGGATAGATATCGCTACCAATGCGTGATAAAATACAAACAGGATCATCAGCTGACACCTTTGCTGAAAAACATTATGGATCATTACAAGCGCGATATCGAACAAAAGCAATTGACGATCTCGATCGATATGAATCCGTATATGATGATGTAACAATACAATGTGATGGAGGAATTATAGATTGGCAGTAAAACCGATCGTGACGTACCCGGCAGATGTTCTCGAAACGCCTGCCGAGCCCGTTGCGGCTTTTGATAAATCGTTGAAAAAACTACTTGATAACATGTATGATACGATGCTTGAACTTGACGGAGTCGGACTGGCCGCACCGCAAATCGGCGTCTCCAAAAGGGCGGCTGTCGTTGATATCGGTGATGAAACGGGAAGAATCGAACTGATTAATCCCGAGATCATTGAAGAGCGCGGCGAACAAACAGGACCGGAAGGATGCTTAAGCTTCCCCGATCTGTACGGTGAGGTCACGCGGTCTGATTACGTGAAAGTGCGGGCGCTCGACCGCCGCGGAAAGCCGTTCACCATTGAAGCGGAAGGCTTTTTGGCGAGAGCGCTGCTTCATGAAATCGACCATTTGGACGGCATTTTATTTACATCAAAAATCACGCGCTACTATGATGCGGAAGAACTTGCGGAAATGGAAGGATGATTGGATGACAAGGATTGTTTTTATGGGAACGCCGGATTTTTCGGTTCCTGTGCTGAACACGCTGATTAAGGACGGCTATGAAGTGGTGGGCGTCGTCACCCAGCCTGACCGTCCGAAAGGCAGAAAAAAAGTGATGACACCGCCGCCGGTTAAGGAAGAAGCGCTGCGCCACGGAATTCCCGTGCTTCAGCCTGAAAAAGTGAGGGAGGAACAGGAGACTGACAAGATCCTTGAGCTCAAGCCGGATTTAATCGTAACGGCGGCATTCGGGCAAATCCTGCCGAAAAAGCTGTTGGATTATCCGAAATACGGCTGCATCAACGTCCATGCTTCCCTTCTCCCTGAGCTGCGCGGAGGAGCGCCGATCCATTACGCGATCCTTGAAGGAAAGCAAAAGACAGGCGTGACGATCATGTACATGGTCGAAAAGCTCGATGCCGGAGATATGCTGGCTAAAGTCGAAGTTGACATCGAAGAACACGATAATGTCGGCACGCTCCACGACAAATTGAGCAAAGCGGGAGCCGCGCTTCTTTCTGAAACGGTGCCGAAAGTAATAGACGGCTCCGTGACGCCGGAGGAGCAGGATGAGGAAAAAGCGACATACGCTCCAAACATTAAGCGGGAACAAGAGCGGATCGACTGGTCACAGCCCGGCGAGGTTTTGTACAACCAGGTCCGCGGCTTAAACCCATGGCCTGTCGCATATACGACCCTCGGAGGACAAATCTTGAAAGTATGGGCGGCCGAAAAAGTTCCCGCAGAAAAACAGGCTGAGCCGGGAGAGATCATTGCTATTGAAAAAGACGGCATCGTTGTCGCCGCAGGAAACGGCACCGCACTTAAACTAACGGAAGTGCAGCCTGCCGGAAAAAAAAGAATGAAAGGCGAAGATTTCGTCAGGGGAGCGGGTCTTCAAGCCGGAATGAAATTAGGGTATAACGATGAAAAAAAGTAATGTCAGGGAAGTCGCGCTCGATACATTGATTAAGCTTGACCAAAATCAAGCGTACAGCAACCTTCTGCTGCAGTCGGTCATGAAAACGAACGATTTAAACGACAAAGACAGGGGTCTTTTAACTGAGCTCGTATACGGCACCCTTCAGAACAAGCTTGCCCTCGACTATATGCTGAAGCCGTTCATTAAAAAGCCGGAAAAAGTGAAGCCGTGGGTGATCCATCTGTTAAGAATGTCTCTGTATCAAATGGAGTATCTGGAGAAAATCCCGGATCGGGCCGCATTGTTTGAAGCGGTAGAAATCGCGAAAAAACGCGGGCATAAAGGAATTTCTTCATTTGTCAACGGGGTTTTGCGTTCCATCCAGAGGGAAGGCGTTCCTTCATTTGCTGAAATCGGCGATCCGGTTAAGCGCCTGGCGACCGAAACGAGCCATCCGGAATGGCTTGTCAAAGAATGGGCGGAAGCGTACGGATTTGAGGCGGCCGAACGCATTTGCCGCATTCATATGATACCGCCAAAGCAGACGATCCGCGTCAACAGGCTGAAAAACGACAGGGACACGATGCTCAAGCACCTGAGCGAAGCGGGAATCGAGGCCGAAAAAGGCGACCTCTCGCCGGACGCACTCAAACTGTTAAAAGGAACGATTGCCTCAACCCCATTTTTCAAGGAAGGCGATGTGACGATCCAGGATGAAAGCTCGATGCTCGTCGCGAGGGCCCTCGGTCCAAAACCGGGTGAAACAGTACTTGATGCGTGCGCGGCGCCTGGAGGGAAATCGACTCATATCGGCGAGCTCCTTGAAAACACCGGAAAGGTCGTTTCCCTCGACCTGCACAAGCATAAAGTGAAGCTCATCAGGGAAACAGCCGGCCGGCTCGGGCTTTCCAACATTGAAACGGCAGCAATGGATGCCCGAAAAGCGGCCGAAGCTTTTCAGCCGGAGCAATTTGACCGGATTCTCGTCGACGCGCCGTGCTCAGGGTTCGGCGTCATCCGCAGGAAGCCTGATCTCAAATACAGCAAAACACCGGAAGACAGCGCCCGCCTTGCCGGCATTCAACTCGCGATTTTAAACGAAATCGCGCCGCTTTTGAAAAAAGGCGGCACACTGGTCTACAGTACGTGTACAATAGACCGGACAGAAAACGAACAAGTCATGCATGCGTTTTTGGAAGAACACGATGAATTTGAGCTTGATCCGACGCTGAAGGACCGGCTGCCGGAAAAAGCCGCGCCTTATGTGAAGGACGGAAGCATCCAAATTCTTCCCTATTATTTCGGCACAGACGGCTTCTTTATTTGCAGCATGAGAAAGAGGGATCACAATGATTGAATCAAAACAAAAGGTAAGAAAAGAATTGCGGACTGAAAAACCGTCGATTTATTCATTTGAAATCGATGACATCAAAAGCTGGCTTGAGGAAAACGGCGAAAAGCCTTTCCGCGCCACGCAAATCTTTGAATGGCTATACAGCAAAAGAGTTTCATCATTTGACGAGATGACAAACCTTTCAAAAGAGCTTCGCAATAAGCTCAAAGAGCATTTTGTATTGACAACGCTCAAAACGGCCGTCAAGCAGACATCCCAGGACGGAACGATGAAATTCTTATTCGAACTTCATGACGGTTATACGATCGAAACCGTTTTAATGAGGCACGATTACGGCAATTCTGTTTGTGTCACTACACAGGTCGGCTGCCGCATCGGCTGTACGTTTTGCGCATCCACGCTCGGCGGGCTGAAGCGGAACCTTGAAGCCGGGGAAATCGTCGCACAGGTTGTCAAGGTGCAGCAGGCGCTCGATGAAACAGATGAGCGCGTCAGCTCCATCGTGATTATGGGAATCGGCGAACCGTTCGATAATTTCCAGGAAATGCTCGCCTTTTTAAAAATCGTCAACCATGATAAAGGACTGAACATCGGCGCCCGCCATATTACAGTGTCAACGAGCGGAATCATTCCGAAAATCTACGAGTTTGCAGATGAAAAACTGCAAATCAACTTTGCGATTTCTCTGCATGCGCCAAACACCGAGATCAGAAGCCGGCTGATGCCGATCAACAGGGCATACAAGCTGCCAGAGCTGATGAAGGCCGTTGATTACTATATCAAGAAAACCGGCAGAAGGATCACCTTTGAGTACGGGCTTTTCGGCGGTGTCAACGATCAGGTTGAACACGCGGAAGAACTCGCAGCGCTGTTAAAAGGAATCAAGTGTCACGTCAATTTAATTCCCGTCAATTATGTACCCGAACGAGACTATGTCAGAACACCTAGAGAGCAGATTTTCGCCTTTGAAAAAACATTAAAGTCTCATGGAGTCAATGTTACGATCAGAAGAGAGCAAGGCCATGATATTGACGCTGCCTGCGGACAGCTGCGTGCGAAGGAGCGTCAAGAAGAGACGAGGTGAATCAAGGTTGAAGACAGCCTTAAAAACAGACAGGGGAAAGATACGTCAGCACAATGAAGATGATGCCGGCATTTTTGCAGGAAAAGAGGAGCGGGTTTTGGCCGTTGTCTGCGACGGAATGGGAGGCCATCTTGCGGGAGACGTCGCCAGCAGGATGGCGGTCTCTGCCCTAAAGGACGCCTGGGAGCAGGCGCAAGATATTCCGGATTCACCGGCTGATACCGAAGCTTGGCTAAAAGGACAGATTACCGCCGTCAACCAAAAGGTTTACGACCATTCGAGGGCGCACGAAGAATGCCATGGAATGGGGACGACGGTCGTCTGCGCTTTATATACGGGGAAAACGCTGACGGTAGCCCATATAGGAGACAGCCGCTGCTATCTCCTGCACAAAGACAGCTTCACACAGCTGACCGAAGACCATTCGCTTGTCAATGAACTTGTGCGGACGGGAGGGATTTCGAAAGAAGACGCCGAACATCACCCGCGGAAAAATGTGCTGACAAAAGCGCTCGGCACAGATCCCGAAGTGGAGGTGGAGGCCCATTCCTTTGAAATGGAACCCGGTGACAAGGTTCTGTTATGTTCCGACGGCCTGACGAACAAGGTCGATGATATGAAGCTGAAAGAAATGCTTCAATCTGCTTCTTCCTTGGAAGAAAAAGCGGAGCGGCTTGTTCAGGCGGCAAATGACAACGGCGGTGAAGACAACATTACCGTTGCGCTGTTGGAGCTTCCTTCTCAAACTGAAGAAGGTGAAGACAAGTGCTAATCGGCAAACGGATCAGCGGACGTTATCACATCCTGCGAGCCATTGGCGGAGGGGGGATGGCTAACGTTTATTTGGCAAATGACATCATACTCGACCGGGAAGTCGCGATTAAAGTGCTGCGGTTTGACTTCGTTCATGACGCTGATTTTATCAGGCGTTTCAGAAGGGAAGCCCAGGCCGCCGCAAGTCTCGACCATCCGAATATCGTCAGCATTTATGATGTCGGAGAAGAAGATGACATCTATTATATCGTGATGGAGTACGTAGAGGGGATGACCCTGAAAGAATACATAAACCAATCCGGCCCCCTTCATCCAAAAGAAGCGGTCCAGATCATGGAGCAAATCGTGTCGGCTATCGCACACGCCCACGATAACCGGATTGTCCACAGGGATATCAAGCCGCACAATATCCTGATCGACCATTTGGGACATATTAAAGTCACCGATTTCGGCATCGCCATGGCGTTAAGCTCTACGACCATCACACACACCAACTCGGTTTTGGGCTCGGTCCATTACCTTTCGCCTGAACAGGCAAGGGGCGGCCTGTCCACGAAAAAATCCGATATTTATTCACTCGGCATCGTGCTGTTTGAGCTGTTAACCGCACGGACGCCGTTTGAAGGGGAATCAGCGGTCAGCATCGCGCTCAAGCACCTGCAATCGGAAACGCCTTCAGTGAAAAGGTGGAATCCGGCCGTGCCGCAAAGTTTGGAAAACGTCGTTCTGAAGGCGACGGCCAAAGATCCGTTTCACCGCTACGAAACGGCCGAGGACATGGAAAGCGATTTGAGGACGGCTTTTGATCCGGACAGGATGAATGAAACGAAATTCACCATCCCGCCGGACGATGAAATGACAAAAGCGGTCCCTGTCATCAAAGACGTGCCTGATGACGGAAGCCCGGGCCCTTCAAGCGGCCCGGACGAAGAGCCGGCTGCCCCGCACAAAAAAGCAAAGAAAAAAAGGAAGAAGTGGCCGCTCGTTGTATTCACGCTGTTTTTTATTTTGGTCACGTCCGTTATCTTGGCGGTGACGGTGTTTCCGTCGCTGTTCATACCAAAAGATGTAAAGGTTCCCAATGTGGCCGGCCTTGAGTATGAAGAAGCTGTCACCCTTCTAGAAAATGACGGATTTGAAGTTGATCCGAACGCCGAAGACATTGCCGACGAAAAAATCAAAGAAGGCCTGATCGTCAAATCCGATCCGGCAGCCGGCGATGTTGTCAAGGAAGGCGCGACGGTCAAGCTTTATAAAAGTTCGGGCAAGGAGAAAAAAGAGGTTGACGATGTTGTCGGCCAGAACATCGATACGGCGAAAAAACTGCTTGAACAAAAAGGCTTTAAACACGTTACAACAGAAGAGGTGTATGATGAGGAGGAAGCGGGAACCGTCATCGGGCAGCAGCCGGCAGCGGGAACGGAAATCGTCCCCGGCGATGACGACGTCAAATTGACGGTCAGCCTGGGGCCTGAAAATATTATGCTCAGGGATTTGAAAACGTACAGCAAACAGGCGGCATCCGGCTATTTGGAAGACCACCAGCTCGTCCTTGTTGAGAAGGAGGAACATTCCGACGATGTTCCGGAAGGCCAGGTCATAAAGCAAAAACCAGCGGCCGGGACGTCTGTCAAACCGGGATCAAAAGTCGAGGTCACGTTTTCGCTCGGACCTGAAAAAAAACCGGCCAAGACGGTGACGGAAAAGATCGACATCCCTTATGAGCCGGATACGCCGGGCGAAGAGCTCGACGTCCAGATCTCAATCGATGATGCCGAGCACAGCATCTCAGATTCGTATGAAAACTTTAAAATCACCGCCCCGGCCGAGCGGACGATCAAATTTAAAATTGAACCGGGCCAAAAAGGGTATTATCAAGTGACGGTCAACAATAAAGTGGTCAGGTCAAAAACGATCGAATATCCTGACGATGAATAAAGGAGGTGCAATATGCCCGAGGGCAAAATCATTAAAGCGTTAAGCGGCTTTTATTACGTATTGGATGGAGATCGGGTCATTCAATGCAGGGGGAGAGGGGTTTTCAGGAAAAATAAAGTCACCCCCCTTGTCGGCGACGATGTCGTATATCAAGCCGACAATGATAAGGAAGGCTACCTTCTTGAGATTAAACAAAGGGTCAACGAATTGGTGAGGCCTCCGATCAGCAATGTCGATCAGGCGGTTCTTGTGTTTTCGGCAAAGGAGCCGAATTTCAGCACGTCGCTTTTGGACCGTTTTTTAGTGCTCGTTGAGGCGAATGATATCAAGCCGATTATTTGCATTACGAAAATGGACCTGGCCGAGGGAGACTGGGAAGGCGAAATCAGGCGCTATGCCGAAGACTACCGGCAGATAGGCTATCACGTCTATTTGACGTCAACGAAAAACGGAGACGGCACGGAAAAGCTCATTCCGCATTTTCAAGACAGCATTACCGTGTTTGCCGGCCAGTCCGGCGTCGGGAAATCTTCGCTGTTAAATGCAATCAGCCCCGGCCTTGAATTGAAAACCGCACGTATCTCGGCTCATCTTGGCAGGGGAAAGCATACGACGCGCCACGTCGAGCTGATTCATGCGGGCGGCGGACTCATCGCGGATACGCCGGGCTTCAGCTCGCTTGAGTTCACGGGCATTGAAGCGGAAGATTTGGGCTATACATTTTTGGAGATCGCAGAAAAGAGCGCAGCGTGCAAATTCCGCGGATGCCTGCATGTAAAAGAGCCGAACTGCGCCGTGAAAAAAGCGGTGGAAAATGGAGAAATCGCTTCATACCGGTATGATCATTACGTTGAATTTTTATCAGAGATCAAAGACAGAAAGCCGAGGTATTAAAATATGGTATATGTTGCTCCATCGATTCTTTCAGCAGATTTTGCCCGATTGGGCGAAGAGATTAAAGATGTTGAACAAGGCGGTGCCGATTACATCCATATTGACGTGATGGACGGGCATTTTGTTCCCAACCTGACGATCGGACCGCTTGTCGTAGAAGCCGTCCGTCCGATTACGAAGCTGCCGCTCGACGTCCACTTGATGATTGAAGAGCCGGACCGCTATATTCCCGCGTTTGCAAAAGCGGGGGCGGACATTATTTCCGTCCATGCCGAAGCCTGTCCGCATCTTCACCGGACGATCCAGCTGATCAAGGAGCAGGGTGTGAAAGCGGGCGTCGTGTTAAACCCGCACACCCCTGTCCAGCAGATCGAACATGTGATAAAAGACCTTGATCTCGTGTTATTGATGACGGTGAACCCCGGCTTTGGCGGGCAGTCGTTTATTTCTTCCGTCGTTCCGAAAATCAGGCAAGTCAAAGAGCTTGCAGATCAGAACGGGCTTTCCGATCTATTGATCGAAGTCGATGGAGGCGTCAATAAAGAGACGGCTGCACAGTGTACAGAAGCAGGCGCGAACCTGCTTGTTGCAGGCTCTGCGATATACAACGAGAAAGACCGCAAAAAAGCCATTGCAGACATTAGAGGAGCGCTTAGATAACACGTTTTAGCCAAAAAGAGAGCCGGCCTTCGAGAGCTGGGCTCTTTTTTAAAACGGCGTGAGAAAGGATACATCGATCATGAACATCAATCTTGTTGCCGGAGGACCCGAAAACCTCATCCCCGATTTGTCAGAGTACCGGGAAAAGGATACGCTTTGGATCGGCGTTGACAGGGGAGCGGTGACGCTTCTCGATTCAGGGATCGTTCCGGATGAAGCGTTCGGCGATTTTGACAGCATCACAACAGAGCAAAAAAAAGCGATTGAAAAAGCCGCCCCCGGCCTCCACATCTATCAAGCCGAGAAGGACAAGACAGATTTGGACCTCGCCCTCAGCTGGGCAGTCGAGCAGCGGCCCGCCACCATCAGGATGTTCGGCATCTCAGGAGGCAGGGCAGACCATTTTCTCGGAAATCTGCAGCTTCTTTACCAGGCGCTCCAACATAATGTGAGCGCCGTGATGATCGACCGCCAAAATACGATCAGCATGTTCTCCCCAGGCTCTTATACCGTCCTGCGCGACCCTGTGAAGCCGTATGTGTCATTCCTGCCGTTTACAGAAACGGTGAATAACCTTTCTCTCGAAGGATTTAAGTATTCTTTAAATAAGTGTCATATTGCACTTGGTTCGACACTATGTATTAGTAACGAACTCATCCGATCACAAGGTGCTTTTTCGTTTACTGAAGGCATATTAATAATGATAAGAAGCACTGATTAAAATATCGCGGCTCTTTCCGCTAGGCGGATGTTTAGGGATCCGGTGTCAGACATGCGGTTTACAGGGGCTCTTATAGGAGGGAACGGAATGAAATTTTACACCATTAAATTACCGAAGTTTCTGGGGGGAATCGTCCGGGCGATGCTGGGTTCGTTTCGCAAAGACTAGCAAGCGCCCCTTCTTCCCCGGACGAAAAAGAACGAAAAAAACGCCTGCCCTAAAACACAGTCGCTTTGGGCAGGCGTTTATTTTTTCTTATACACGCTCAACTTTTCCAGATTTCAAAGCTCGAGCAGATACATATACTTTTTTAGGCTTGCCGTTCACAAGGATGCGCACTTTTTGAACGTTTGCGCCCCATGTGCGTTTAGAAGCGTTCATCGCGTGAGAACGAGAATTGCCAGAACGTGATTTTCTGCCTGTAATAACGCATTTACGTGCCATTCGTTTCCCTCCTAACTCTAAAAACAAACATCATTATTCATTATCATTTGATCGTTTGTGATGCTTCACATACTTTAATAATTTACCACAGCTGAAAACCGTTTGCAACTATTGATTATTCTCCTTTCAAGAATAATTCCTTGACATCTTGAAAAAATAACCCCGCTGTAGTATAAGTAGGGTTGGGTCCAGAGGGAAGCTTGCCTGTTCTTTTAAAAAGAAGATCCTTATAGTAGAATGATGATAACTCGGTCATAGAGACTCAAAAAGGAGGAACCGACGTGTCCATCGAATTTCGAACAAAATACGGACAGATTGATATATCGAACGAAGTCATCGCCATGGTTGCCGGAGGGGCGGCGATTGACTGCTACGGGATCGTAGGTATGGCATCCAAGAACCAAATTAAAGACGGGCTGACTGAAATCCTCAGAAAAGAGAATTTCAGCCGCGGCGTGATTGTCCGTCAGGAAGAAGACCGCATTCACATTGACATGTACATCATTGTCAGCTACGGAACAAAAATTTCAGAAGTGGCACACAATGTTCAAACAAAAGTCAAATACACGCTGGATCATACAATAGGTCTTGCAGTTGATTCCGTAAACATTTACGTACAAGGAGTACGAGTGACGAACCCGTAGTTAGGAGGAAAACAAGAGTGTCTATACGAAACCTGGATGGGAAAGCCTTTGCAGAAATGATTCTGTACGGTGCGCACCATCTGTCTCAAAACGCAAACGTGGTTGATGCGTTAAACGTTTTTCCCGTGCCGGACGGTGATACAGGAACGAACATGAATTTATCGATGACATCCGGTGCAAAAGAAGTGGAGCAAATCGATACGGCGAATATCGGCAAAGTGGCGGCAAGCCTTTCAAAAGGGCTCCTCATGGGAGCCAGGGGAAACTCCGGCGTCATTTTATCGCAGCTGTTCAGGGGCTTTGGAAAGTCGATCGAACAGAAAAGCGAAATTGACGCAAAGGAATTTGCGGCCGCGTTTCAGGCCGGGGTCGACACCGCCTATAAAGCGGTCATGAAACCGGTGGAGGGCACGATATTGACGGTTGCGAAAGACGCGGCCAGAAAAGCAGTTCACACCGCGCGAACTGAAACCGATATCATTGCCGTCATGGAGGCCGTTGTCAAGGAAGCGTCTGCTTCATTGGAGCGGACCCCTGAGCTCTTGCCGGTATTAAAAGAAGTCGGCGTCGTCGACAGCGGAGGAAAAGGACTCTTGTACGTATATGAGGGATTCCTTGCTTCTTTAAAAGGAGAAAAGCTGTCGGATAAGGCCGCCGCGCTTCCGTCATTGGATGATCTCGTCAGCGCGGAGCATCATAAAAGCGCACAAAGCCATATGAACACTGAAGACATCGAATTCGGCTATTGCACGGAATTCATGGTGAAGCTTGACAAGGAGAAAGACAGCTTTCAAGAAGACGCGTTCCGCCGGGATTTAAGCCGATTCGGCGATTCGCTGCTCGTCGTCTCTGACGAGAACCTTGCAAAAGTGCACATCCATGCCGAATTTCCGGGTGAAGTCCTGACATATGCGCAAAAGTACGGCAGCTTGATCAATATGAAGATTGAAAATATGAGAGAGCAGCACAGCGCGATTGTCGGCCAAACGAAGGAAGATGCTGCCGTTAAGGCTCCAGCCGAAAAACAGCCGTACGGCGTTGTCACCGTAGCGATGGGTGAAGGGGTTGCCGAGCTCCTCAAAAGCATCGGCGCGACGGTTGTGATCGAAGGCGGCCAGACGATGAATCCGAGCACGGAAGACATCGTCCAGGCGGTAAAGGATGCCAACGCGGACACAGTCGTGATCCTGCCGAATAACTCCAACATCGTCATGGCGGCCAACCAGGCGGCAGATGTCGCTGATCAAAACGTGATCGTCGTCCCGACAAAGACCGTTCCCCAAGGAATGGCCGCGCTTCTTTCATTCAACCCTGCCGCAAGCACGGAAGAAAACGAAGAGAACATGCTTGAAGCGATTACCCATGTCAAAAGCGGACAGATCACATATGCTGTCAGAGATACGAACATTGACGGCATCGACATTAAAAAAGGCGACTTCATGGGCATCCTCGATGGAAAAATCGTTGAAACCGCGGCAGAGCAATTGACGGCAGCCAAAAAGCTGATCGCCGAAATGATCGATGAAGACAGCGAAATCGTGACGATCATAAAAGGCGAAGACGCTTCCGAAGAAGAAGCGGAAGAGCTCGCCAAGTATGTCAGCGAAACATTCGAAGATGTTGAAGTCGAAATTCATGACGGCAAACAGCCGCTGTATTCTTACATTTTGGCTGTGGAATAAGCATTGACGGCAGAAGGGCGTTTTAAAAAAGCCCTTCTCTTCTTTTGGCTTTTTTTAAAGCGTGCTCGCGAGCTCCTCGCGGCTGTCTGCTTGCCAATCGACCTTAGATCGATTAGTCTAAAAAAAACGGCTGTTTTCCGGTATTCACAGTGAAATCTGTGAACGCATGAAAGGGGGATATACATGAAATACAGAAGTGTGTTTGATATTATCGGGCCGGTCATGATCGGACCGTCAAGTTCTCATACTGCAGGCGCCGCCAGAATCGGCAGGGTCGCCAGAAGCGTGTTTGGACGGGAACCGAAACGCATCATCGTTTCTTTATACGGCTCTTTTGCCGAAACCTATAAAGGGCACGGGACGGATGTGGCGATCATCGGCGGTCTTTTAGACTTTGATACATTTGACGAAAGAATTAAAGAATCCATCCGCATCGCGGAAGAAAAGGGAATCGAAATCGAGTTCCGCGAAGAAGACGCGGTGCCGAAACACCCGAATACAGCCCGCCTTCTCATCTCTGATGAAGAAGGATCCCTTGAACTTGTGGGCATTTCGATCGGCGGAGGAAAAATCGAAATTATAGAGCTTAACGGCTTTGAACTCAGATTGTCGGGTAATCACCCCGCTATTTTAGTCGTCCATAATGACCGGTACGGAACCATTGCAGGCGTTGCGAACGTACTGGCAAAATTCGCGATTAACATCGGCCATATGGAAGTGGCCCGCAAAGACGTCGGACAGGAAGCGCTCATGACAATCGAGGTCGATCAGGCGATCGATCCGGCCGTATTTGACGAACTGCGGACGCTGCCGAATATCATCGAAGTGACGCAGATCGCCGACTAAAGGACAAAGAGAGGGAGTTTATATGTTTCGAAACGTAAAAGAATTGATTCAGCTGACGAAAGAGAAAAACGTCTCCATCTCAGAAATCATGATCACCCAGGAAATCGAGGTGTCAGGCCGGACGAGAGAAGAGATTTTCGAGCAGATGGAGGCCAATTTAGAAGTGATGGAAGCGGCCGTGGAAAAAGGCATCAGCGGCGTTCAGTCACACTCGGGATTAACCGGCGGCGACGCCGTCAAGCTGCAGGCTTATCTCAAATCGGGAAAAGGTCTGTCAGGAGACGTGATTTTGGACGCCGTCAGCAAAGCGGTTGCGACAAATGAAGTCAACGCTGCAATGGGGACGATCTGCGCGACACCAACGGCAGGGTCGGCAGGCGTCGTGCCCGGCACGCTGTTTGCCGTCAAAGACAAACTCAATCCGACAAAAGAGCAGATGGTCCGCTTTTTATTCACCTCAGGCGCGTTCGGATTTGTCGTCGCCAACAATGCGAGTATCTCCGGAGCGGCCGGCGGATGTCAGGCTGAAGTCGGATCCGCCTCCGGAATGGCTGCGGCGGCCATCGTCGAAATGGCGGGTGGAACGCCTGAACAGTGCGCAGAAGCGATGGCGATCGCCTTGAAAAACGTGCTCGGTCTTGTGTGTGATCCCGTCGCAGGGCTTGTCGAAGTTCCTTGTGTGAAACGCAATGCGATGGGAGCGGCAAATGCGATGGTTGCGGCAGATATGGCGCTCGCCGGTATTACGAGCCGGATTCCGTGCGATGAAGTCATTGATGCGATGTACAAAATCGGGCAAACGATGCCGACGGCTTTAAGAGAAACAGGCCGCGGCGGTCTTGCCGCAACCCCGACAGGCAAAGAATTGGAGAAAAAAATATTCGGAGGGGCGTCAACTGCACGTGAAGAACAATCTGCAAAATAGCGTATCTGTTGTAAAAGGAATCGGGGCGGAAACGGAAAAGACGCTGAACGAGCTCGGCATCTACGACGTTTCCGATCTTTTGAACTACTTCCCGTACCGGTATGACGATTATGAATTGCGCGATTTGGAAGAAGTGGCACACGAGGAGAGAGTGACGGTCGAAGGGAAGGTTCACAGTGAGCCTTCTCTTACCTATTACGGGAAAAAACGGAGCCGGCTCACGTTTCGGCTTTTGGTCGGAAACTACCTGATCACGGCGATTTGCTTTAACCGGCCGTATTTGAAAAAGAAGCTGGCCATCGGGTCGGTTGTCACCGTTTCAGGAAAATGGGACAAGCACAGGCAGTCGGTGATGGTCCAGGAATTGAAAAACGGACCCCATAAGGAAGATCAAACGATAGAACCCGTCTATTCGGTAAAAGAAAACATCACGGTAAAGACGATGCGGAAGCTGATTCAGGAAGCCGTTCGCACCCATCTGCAATACGCCGTGGATCCCCTTCCGGAAAAGCTGCGGCTCGCCTACAAACTTCCTTCTTACCGGGATGCGGTAAAAGCGATCCACAAACCGGAGACGAGGGAAGCGTTAAAACAGGCGCGCCGCCGCTTTGTCTATGAAGAATTTTTATTGTTTCAGCTCAAAATGCAGGCGCTGCGGAAATTTGAGCGGGAAGAGTCCCGCGGGATCAGGCACGCCTTTAAACGCGAAGACGTCGACGAGTTTGTCAAAAGCCTTCCGTTTACGCTGACAAACGCCCAGGCGAAAGCCCTCGGCGACATCTTAAACGATATGGCTTCCGAATACAAAATGAACCGGCTGCTGCAGGGCGATGTCGGCTCGGGCAAAACGGCAGTCGCCGCCATCGCCTTGTACGCTTCGATTTTATCCGGCTGTCAGGGCGCGCTGATGGTTCCGACCGAAATACTGGCCGAACAGCACGCAGACTCATTGGTTTCCCTGTTTGAAAACATGGATGTCAATGTCGCGCTTTTGACAAGCTCTGTAAAAGGCAAAAGAAGGCGGGAGCTTTTGGAAAGGCTGCAAGAAGGCGAAATTGATATTTTAGTAGGAACACACGCCCTCATCCAGGACGATGTGCATTTTCAGCAGCTCGGCCTTGTCATTACCGACGAACAGCACCGGTTTGGCGTCGAGCAGAGAAAAAAATTGCGAAGCAAAGGAAAGGACCCCGACGTCCTGTTCATGACGGCGACGCCGATTCCGAGAACGCTCGCGATCACGGTATTTGGCGAAATGGATGTCTCCATCATTGACGAAATGCCGGCGGGACGCAAGCGGATTGAGACGTACTGGGTGAAGCACGACATGCTTGAACGGATTCTTGCCTTTATTGAAAAAGAACTGAAAAAAGGCAGGCAGGCTTACGTCATCTGCCCGCTGATCGAAGAGTCGGACAAGCTTGATGTGCAAAATGCGATCGATGTGCACAGCATGCTGACCCACGCTTTTCAAGGAAGATGGCGGATCGGGCTGATGCACGGAAAACTGTCCAACGATGAAAAAGAACAAGTGATGAGACAGTTCAGCAGCAATGAATGCCAGATTCTCGTCTCGACCACCGTTGTGGAAGTCGGCGTAAACGTGCCGAACGCGACCGTCATGCTGATCTATGATGCCGACCGGTTCGGACTCTCGCAGCTTCACCAGCTTCGCGGCCGCGTCGGCCGCGGCGACCATCAGTCGTACTGCATCCTGATGGCTGATCCGAAATCTGAAACGGGCAAGGAACGGATGGCGATCATGTCCGAAACGACCGACGGCTTTGAGCTTTCTGAAAAGGACCTCGAACTAAGGGGACCGGGCGATTTCTTCGGCAAAAAGCAAAGCGGGATGCCGGAGTTTAAAGTCGCTGACATGGTCCATGACTACCGCGCGCTTGAGACGGCCAGGAAAGACGCGGCAGAGCTCGTCTCCTCGCAAGCGTTCTGGACGGATTCCGAATATGCCCCGTTAAGGGAGCATTTGCAAAAAAGCGGAATCATAGGCGGGGAAAAACTAAGCTGACTCAGAAATTTTAACCGTGAACAGGAGAAAGAAAGATTGCATTCCAATCTATGAAATTATATACTACTATTAGTACCTAGTCATAATTGCGCGGATGGTGTTTATAAATATGAGAAAAAGCAAAAGGGAACGCCAAGAATTGCTGCAGCAGACGATTAAAATGACCCCGTTCATTACAGACGAAGAGTTGGCGGAGAAATTTAAAGTCAGCATTCAGACGATTCGTTTAGACCGTTTGGAACTTTCGATACCCGAGCTTCGGGAAAGAATCAAAAGTGTTGCCGAAAAATCGCTCGAAGACGAAGTGAAGTCGCTGTCGCTTGATGAAGTCATCGGAGAAATCATCGACCTTGAGCTTGATGAACATGCGATTTCGATTCTTGAGATCCGAAGGGAACACGTGTTCAGCCGCAATCAAATCGCCAGGGGACACCACTTGTTCGCCCAGGCCAACTCGCTTGCCGTCGCCCTCATCGATGATGAGCTCGCGCTGACCGCCAAAGCGGACATCCGCTTTACAAGGCAGGTCAAACAAGGCGAGCGGGTTGTGGCAAAAGCGAAAGTCGTAAAGCTTGATAAAGATAAAGGCAGAACGGTTGTCGAAGTGAACAGCTTTGTTGCCGAAGAGCCTGTGTTTTCAGGCGTTTTTGTCATGTATCGTTCAAAACAATCATAGAAGGTGGCGCATTTGTCATGAGAATTGCAGTAGATGCTATGGGAGGCGACAATGCTCCTAAAGCTGTAATCGACGGAGTGATGAAGGCTGTCAAGGATTTTCAGGACCTTGAGATCACACTCATCGGAGACCGGGAAAAAATAGCCGGCCATTTAACAGAACACGGGCGGATCACCGTCAAACATGCAGAAGAAGTCATTGAAGCGACAGACGAACCTGTCCGGGCTGTCAGAAGAAAGAAAAACTCTTCGATGGTCCTCATGGCGCAGGAAGTTGCAGAAGGCAGAGCCGACGCTTGTATTTCGGCCGGAAACACGGGCGCTTTAATGACAGCCGGACTTTTTATCGTCGGCAGAATCGAAGGAATCGAAAGGCCGGCACTGGCGCCGACGCTGCCGACGGTGGCGGGGGACGGCTTTCTCCTTCTGGACGTCGGAGCGAACGTAGATGCGAAGCCTGAGCATCTCGTCCAATACGCAATCATGGGTTCTGTATACGGCGAACAGGTTCTCGGTGTGAAAAACCCGAGAATCGGGCTTTTAAACGTCGGAACGGAAGACAAAAAAGGAAATGAACTTGCAAAACAGACCTTTCAAAAGCTGAAGGAGACGGACTTGAACTTCATCGGCAATGTGGAAGCGCGCGACATGCTGGACGGAGTCGCAGATGTCATCGTAACGGACGGCTTTACCGGAAACGTTGCCTTGAAGACGGTTGAGGGTGCGGCTTTGTCGATCTTTAAAATGCTGAAAAGCACGCTGACATCCAGCTTTACCGCCAAATTGGCGGCGTCCGCGCTGAAACCGAAGCTGAAAGAAATGAAAACGAAAATGGACTACTCCGAATATGGCGGAGCAGGGCTTTTCGGTTTGAAGGCGCCGGTCATCAAAGCGCACGGTTCGTCTGACGGGCGCGCCGTTTACCATGCGATCCGCCAGGCGAGAGAGATGGTCAGCCAAAATGTCGCGGCATTTATTGAAGAAAAAATACAACAAAAAGCAGATGAATAGTCTGGAGGTTTTACAACATGGGTAAGATTGCATTTCTATTCCCGGGCCAGGGATCACAGCATATCGGCATGGGGCGTGAGCTGTATGAGCAGGAGCCGAAAGCAAGACGGATTTTCGAAGAAGCGGATGAAACGCTGGAAACAAAGCTGAGCGCTCTTATGTTTGAAGGCGACGCCAAAGAACTGACCCTTACATACAATGCGCAGCCGAGCCTTTTAACGGCCAGCATAGCCGCGCTTGAAAAACTAAAAGAATACGGCATTGAAGCCGATTTTGCAGCGGGCCACAGCCTCGGCGAATATACCGCGCTCGTGGCTGCCGGGGCGATGTCGTTTAAAGACGCCGTATACGCCGTGAGAAAACGCGGCGAGTTCATGAATGAAGCGGTTCCTGCCGGAGAAGGCGCGATGGCCGCGGTTCTCGGCATGGACGGAGAGGCGTTAAAAAAAGTGACGGATCAGGTGTCTGAAGATGGCCACCTCGTCCAGCTCGCCAACTTGAACTGCCCGGGGCAAATCGTCATTTCGGGTACGGCCAAAGGGGTCGAACTTGCGTCAGAACTCGCCAAGGAAAACGGCGCGAAGCGCGCGATTCCTCTCGAAGTCAGCGGACCGTTTCATTCGGAGCTGATGAAGCCCGCCGCTGAAAAGCTGCGCGAAGTACTTGACGCATGCAGCATTAAAAATGCGTCAATCCCTGTTATTTCAAATGTGACCGCAGACGTGATAACGGACAAGGACGAGATCAAACAGAAGCTGATTGAACAGCTCTATTCACCGGTCCGCTTTGAAGAATCGATCAGCAGGCTGATCGACGAAGGCGTCACAACGTTCATCGAAATCGGGCCGGGCAAGGTATTGTCAGGGCTTGTCAAAAAAGTGAACCGCAGAGTCAAAACGATTGCCGTATCTGACCCTGATACGATTGAACTCGCTGTTCAAACATTGAAGGAGGAAAACGAAAATGCTTGAGAATAAAACAGCCGTTGTTACCGGTGCTTCAAGGGGAATCGGCCGTGCGATCGCGCTGGATCTTGCGAAAAACGGCGCGAACGTCGTCGTCAATTACGCGGGAAATGAAGCGAAGGCGAACGAAGTTGTCGATAAAATCAAGGCGCTCGGCCGCGATGCGTTTGCAATCAAAGCTGACGTTTCCAATGCCGACGAAGTTCAGGCAATGATGAAAGAGGCGCTTGAGCGCTTCGGTTCAATCGATATTCTCGTCAACAATGCCGGCATCACGAAAGACAATTTGTTCATGAGAATGAAAGAAAATGAATGGGACGATGTCATTAACATAAACTTAAAAGGGGTATTCAACTGCTCCAAAGCTGTGACAAGACAGATGATGAAGCAGAGAAGCGGCCGGATCATCAATGTCGCCTCAGTTGTCGGCGTCGTCGGAAACGCCGGACAGGCGAACTATGTCGCGGCAAAATCTGGCGTCATCGGCCTGACGAAGACGCTGGCTAAAGAGCTTGCTTCACGAAACATTACCGTAAATGCGATCGCTCCGGGTTTTATCTCAACGGAAATGACGGACAAGCTCACAAAAGACATTCAGGACGAAATGCTGAAACAGATTCCGCTTGCCCGCTTCGGGGAGCCTTCTGACATCAGCAGCGTCGTCGTCTTCCTTGCTTCTGACCAGTCGTGCTACATGACAGGCCAGACGCTGAATATCGACGGCGGAATGGTTATGCAGTAAAAATGTAATTATCTCTGGTTTTTTAAAAACGAATCAACTATAATACTTGAGGGGAGGTGAATAGCTATGGCAGACGCATTAGAGCGTGTAACAAAAATCATCGTAGACCGCCTTGGCGTAGATGAAGCTGACGTCACTCTCGAAGCTTCTTTTAAAGAGGATTTAGGCGCTGATTCCCTGGATGTAGTTGAACTTGTCATGGAACTTGAAGACGAGTTTGATATGGAGATTTCTGACGAAGATGCTGAAAAGATTGCAACAGTCGGTGACGCTGTGAACTACATAAATAGTAAGCAGTAAGCTAACTTAAAGTCCCGTTTAAAGACGGGGCTTTATCCCTTTATACATGCGGCTTTAGCTTAATGTTTTGCCGAACGAAAAACGAACCCTGCCTTTTTCTAACAGGAGGTCTAGGTGAACCTGATGTGCCCATATGGAGGTTGCTATGTCAAAACATTCACATTTCAGAGACAAAAAATTGTTTCAAAAGAAAGCGGAGCAGTTTAAAAAGTTTCAAGAACGGATTTCGGTTCAATTTCAGCACGAGAAGCTTTTATACCAGGCATTTACACATTCATCTTATGTGAATGAGCATCGGAAGAAGCCGTATGAAGATAATGAAAGGCTTGAATTTTTAGGAGACGCTGTTTTGGAACTGACGATTTCTCAATTTTTGTACGCCAAATACCCGGCGATGAGCGAAGGGGATTTGACGAAATTGAGAGCGGCGATCGTTTGCGAGCCTTCTTTGGTTTCTCTTGCCCATGAGCTGTCCTTCGGGGAGCTTGTCCTTCTCGGAAAAGGAGAGGAAATGACGGGCGGAAGAAAGCGGCCGGCGCTGTTGGCCGACGTGTTTGAAGCGTTTATCGGCGCGCTTTATCTTGATCAGGGGCTTGAAGCTGTCGTAGCTTTTCTGAAAGCGTACGTCTTCCCAAAAATCGACGATGGTGCTTTTTCTCATGTGATGGATTTTAAGAGCCAGCTGCAGGAATTTGTACAGCGCGACGGACGCGGCACTTTGGAATACAGAATCCTTCAGGAAAAAGGTCCGGCGCACAACCGCGAATTTGAAGCAAACGTATCGCTAAAAGGAGAAGTGCTCGGGGTGGGAAGCGGCCGTTCCAAAAAAGAAGCTGAACAGCATGCCGCTCAGGAAGCACTTGCAAAGCTGCAAAAACACCATATGAAACAGTAAATCCCCCTTGCCAGCTTCCAGGGGGATTTCGATATGTTTACGCCTTTATCCAAAGGTATGATAGAATTGTAATACTTTAATACATAAGGAGGATCAGGATGTTCCTCAAACGTTTGGACGTAATAGGTTTTAAATCGTTTGCAGAACGAATTTCTGTAGATTTTGTTAAAGGTGTGACAGCCGTCGTCGGCCCGAATGGAAGCGGAAAAAGCAACATTACCGACGCGATCCGCTGGGTGCTCGGGGAACAGTCCGCCAAATCATTGCGCGGCGGCAAAATGGAAGACATCATTTTTGCCGGGAGCGACTCGCGGAAAAAGCTGAACCTCGCTGAGGTGACGCTGACGCTTGATAACGAAGACCACTTCCTTCCGATTGACTTTCACGAGGTCAGTGTAACGCGGAGGGTATACAGGTCCGGGGAAAGCGAATTTCTCATCAACAATCAGTCGTGCCGCCTGAAGGATATCATCGATCTCTTCATGGACTCCGGACTCGGAAAAGAAGCGTTTTCGATCATCAGCCAGGGGAAGGTCGAGGAAATCCTCAGCAGCAAAGCGGAAGAGCGGAGAAGCATCTTCGAAGAAGCGGCGGGCGTTTTAAAATATAAAACGAGAAAGAAAAAAGCCGAAAACAAGCTGTTTGAAACACAGGACAATTTGAACCGCGTGGAAGACATCCTCCATGAGCTTGAAAGTCAAGTCGAACCGCTGAAGATGCAGGCATCGATTGCGAAAGACTACCTCGAAAAAAAGGACGAGCTCGAAAAGATAGAAATCGCGTTGACGGCGTATGACATTGAGGAGCTTCACCAAAAATGGGAGGCGCTCAAACAAAAGGTCGAAAAAGCGAAAGATGAAGAAATGGCTTCCTCATCAGCAATCCAGGCGAAGGAAGCCAAAATCGAAGAGGCGAGGGATAAAATCCAGGCCCTTGACGAATCGGTTGATGAGCTTCAGCAGGTCCTCCTTTTGACAAGCGAGGAGCTTGAAAAGCTCGAAGGCAGAAAAGAAGTGCTGAAAGAGCGGAAAAAGAACGCGAGCCAAAACAGGGCCCAGCTTGAAGATACAATTGCCCAGCGCGGAGAAAAAGAAAACAGTCTGAAAGAAAAAATCGCCGCACAAAAGCTTGTGTTCGAAAAACTGCAGGCCGAAGCAAAGGGACTCGCTCAAGAGGTCAAAGAAAAAACGGCGGCGCTTTCAGTATACAGCGAAAATGTAGAAGAAGAGATCGAACAGCTCAAAAGCGACTATTTCGAGCTTCTGAATGAACAGGCGTCTCTGCGAAACGAGCTGCAGTTTTTAGACGATCAAATGTCCCAATCGAAAGCCGCGCAAAAACGGCTTGCCGACAACAATGAAAAATACTTAAGCGAACGGCGGGATATCGCCGAGCAAAAAGCAAAAGCCGAACACGAATTCGGCCTTTTCGAGGAGCGTCTCGCACAGCAGATCAAAGCATACCGCGACGCGCAGAAAAACTATGAGCTGAAGAAAAACGAATACGAAAAGAAAGAGTCGGCTCTTTACCAGGCGTATCAATATGTTCAGCAGGCGCGCTCGAAAAAAGAGATGCTTGAAGCCATGCAGGAGGATTTTTCGGGATTTTATCAAGGCGTCAAAGAAGTGTTGAAAGCGAGAAGCGAGCTGGCGGGCATCCACGGAGCGATCGCTGAGCTCGTCAAGACGGACGAAAGGTATGAGACGGCGGTCGAAATCGCTTTGGGCGCTTCTGCGCAGCACGTCGTGACCGAAAACGAGGACGCGGCAAGACAGGCGATTCAATATTTGAAAAAGCATTCGTCAGGACGTGCAACCTTTCTTCCGCTTTCTGTCATCAAAGAGCGCAGCATCCAGCCCCGCGACATCGAAGCTGCAAAAGAGCATCCGGCATTTATCGGGATCGCAAGCGAGCTCGTGTCGTTCGATCCCGTGTACAGGACGGTTGTGCAAAACCTGCTCGGCACCGTGCTCATCACCGAGCATTTAAAAGGGGCCAACGAGCTTGCCAAACGGCTTGGACACAGATACCGCATCGTTACGCTTGAAGGCGACGTCGTCAACCCGGGCGGATCGATGACCGGAGGAGCCGTCAAGAAGAAAAACAACTCTCTTTTGGGCCGAAACCGGGAGCTTGAAACAGCGGCAGAGCGCCTAAAGGTAATGGAAGAAAAAACCGAAGCGCTCGAAGCCGAAGTGAAAAGCTTAAAACAAGCGATTCAAAAGCTTGAACGAGAGCTTCAATCGCTGCGCGAAGACGGGGAGCGTTTGCGCGCTGAGCAGCAGGAGATCAAAGGGCGCCTCTATGAGCTTGAAATCGCCGAGAAAAACGTCAACAGCCACTTGGAGCTATACGACGAGGAAAAATCGGCGCTCCTGAAAGAAGACGACGAAAAGAAACAAAGGAAGGCAGAGCTCGAAGAAAAGCTTTCCGCCATGTCCGAAAGCTTAAAAGCGCTAGACGGGAAGATCGAGAGCCTGACGGAAAGAAAGCAGACGCAGACTTCAACCAAGGAGGCGCTGCAAAGCGAGCTTACAGATCTGAAGGTCGTTCTCGCCAAAACCGAGCAGTCATGTGCAAACGAACGGGAAAAGCTCGCAAGGCTTGAAGAGGAATTTGCCGAGAACGAAGAAGCGCTGAAGATTGCAAAAGAAGACCTGTCATTATTGACAAATGAGATGTCGTCCAGCACAAGCGGCGAGGAAAAGCTTGAAGAAGCCGCGAAGAAGAAACTGAACGATAAAAACAAAACCGCCGAGCTCATCGCTTCAAGAAGGGAGCAGCGGATGAAGCTGCAGCAGGGCCTTGAAACAGAAGAGCTTGAGCTGAAAGAAATGAAGCGCCAGTACAAACAAATGGCCGGGCTCCTGAAAGATGAAGAAGTCAAGCTCGGCCGCATGGAAGTCGAGCTTGACAACCTGCTGTCATTCCTGAGGGAGGAATACGGCCTCTCCTTTGAATGGGCGAAGGAAAAATATCCGCTTGAGCTCAGCCCCGAAGAGGCGAGAAAGCGCGTCAAGCTGATCAAGCTGGCGATCGAAGAGCTGGGCACCGTGAACCTCGGAAGCATTGAAGAATATGAAAGGGTCAATGAGCGCTACGTTTTCCTGACAGAGCAGAGAGACGATCTGCTTGAAGCGAAAAATACGCTCTTTCAGGTGATCGAGGAAATGGACGAGGAAATGACGAAGCGCTTTTCAGATACGTTTCAGCAAATCCGCTCCCATTTCGAAGACGTCTTCCGCGCGCTGTTCGGCGGCGGCAGAGCTGAACTGAATCTGACCGATCCGAATGACCTGCTTCAGTCGGGCGTAGACATCATCGCTCAGCCTCCGGGGAAAAAACTGCAAAACTTAAGCCTCCTCTCCGGCGGAGAACGGGCTCTGACGGCGATCGCCCTCTTGTTTTCGATCCTAAAGGTCAGACCCGTCCCGTTCTGCGTGCTTGATGAGGTTGAGGCCGCGCTTGACGAAGCGAACGTGTTCCGCTTTGCGCAATATTTGAAAAAATACAGCCACGAAACACAGTTTATCGTCATTACGCACAGAAAGGGAACGATGGAAGAAGCCGACGTTCTCTATGGCGTAACAATGCAGGAATCAGGCGTTTCCAAGCTTGTCTCCGTCAAGCTTGAAGATACGAAAGAATTAGTTCAATAAAGCGAGGTTACCAGTCATGAGCTTTTTTAAAAAACTGAAAGAAAAAATCACGAAGCAAACAGACTCAGTCTCAGGAAAGTTTAAAGAAGGGCTCGCCAAAACGAGAAACTCATTTCAGGAGAGGGTCAATGAGCTTGTCTCCCGCTACCGGAAAGTCGATGAAGATTTTTTCGAAGAGCTTGAAGAAGTGCTGATCGGAGCAGACGTCGGCGTGTCAACGGTGATGGAGCTGATCGATGAGCTGAAGACCGAGGTCAAACGAAGAAATATCCAGGATCCGAAGGAAGTGCGTTCCGTTATTTCCGAAAAGCTCGTCGACATTTATGAAGGCGGGGAGCAGGAAGCTTCAGAGCTCCGCGTAGAAGACGGACGCTTGAACATCATCCTGTTTGTCGGGGTCAACGGCGTCGGCAAAACGACGACGATCGGCAAGCTCGCCCACAAGTTTGTCAAAGAAGGCAAAAACGTTGTTCTCGCAGCAGGAGACACGTTCCGCGCCGGTGCGATCGACCAGCTTGAAGTGTGGGGAGAGCGGGTCGGTGCCCATGTCGTCAAACAGGCCGAAGGCTCAGATCCGGCAGCCGTCATCTATGATGCTGTTCAAGCCGCCAAAGCGCGCGGCGCCGATGTTCTGCTGTGCGACACGGCGGGACGTCTGCAAAACAAGGTGAACTTGATGAAAGAGCTTGAAAAAGTAAAGCGGGTCATCCAGCGCGAGGTTCCTGACGCGCCTCATGAAGTGCTGCTCGTTCTGGACGCGACGACAGGCCAAAACGCGATGACGCAGGCGAAGGAATTTTCCAAGGCGACCGATGTATCGGGCATTGTTCTGACAAAGCTCGACGGAACGGCAAAAGGAGGAATCGTCCTCGCCATCCGCCACGAGCTGAAGATTCCCGTCAAACTTGTCGGCCTCGGCGAAAAAATGGACGACCTGCAGCCGTTTGAAGCCGAATCCTACGTATACGGCCTGTTTTCCGATCTGATTGAAAAAGAAGAATAGCACGCGAAAGCCCCTATATAAAAGGGGTTTTCTTTTTAACAAACGCTGCAGGACATTATGACAAGATAAAAACTTGACAGATGAAAAAAATCAGCGTAAACTAGTGTATCGTAAAGGGATTTGACTTAACAAGGGGGAGAGTCTCATGACGCTTGAAAAAACAACGCGAATGAATTACCTGTTTGATTTTTATCAGTCGTTGTTGACATCAAAACAAAAAAGCTACATGTCGCTTTACTATTTAGACGATTTCTCCCTCGGCGAAATAGCTGAAGAATATCATGTCTCAAGACAGGCGGTCTATGACAACATCAAACGGACCGAGGCCATGCTTGAGCAATATGAAGAAAAGCTACTTTTGTTTAAAAAATTTCAAGAGCGCAAAAAGATTTTTGAAGAGCTGAGACAGCTGACTGCCGGTCAGCCTGAAGTGTCCCCGCTCATCGACGCGCTTGAGAAATTAGATTAGGAGGCGGCACTGAAAAATGGCATTCGAAGGATTAGCCGACCGACTGCAGCAAACGATTTCTAAAATCCGCGGAAAAGGAAAAGTAACGGAACAAGACGTCAAAGAAATGATGCGAGAAGTCCGTTTGGCGCTCCTTGAAGCGGACGTCAACTTTAAAGTCGTCAAAGATTTTGTGAAAAAGGTAAGCGAACGGGCCGTCGGGCAGGATGTCATGAAAAGCCTGACACCCGGACAGCAGGTCATTAAAGTCGTCAAAGAGGAGCTGACGGAGCTGATGGGCGGCGAAGAAAGCAAGATCGCCGCGGCAAAGCGCCCGCCAACCGTCATCATGATGGTCGGTCTGCAAGGGGCCGGTAAAACGACGACGACAGGAAAGCTTGCCAACCTGCTTCGCAAAAAACATAACCGCAACCCGCTGCTCGTGGCAGCGGATATATACCGCCCGGCTGCGATCAAGCAGCTGGAAACGCTCGGCAAACAGCTCGATATGCCGGTATTCTCGCTCGGAGACCAGGTCAGCCCTGTCGACATTGCCAAACAGGCAATCGAAAAGGCGAAAGAAGACCACCACGACTATGTGATCATCGATACGGCGGGACGCCTTCATATTGATGAAGAGCTGATGGATGAGCTGGAAAAGGTAAAAGAAACGGCTCAGCCGGAAGAAATCTTCCTTGTCGTCGATTCCATGACGGGTCAAGATGCGGTAAACGTTGCCAAAAGCTTTAATGAACAGCTTGGCGTGACAGGCGTCATCCTTACAAAACTTGACGGTGATACGAGGGGCGGAGCGGCCTTGTCGATCCGCGCCGTGACGAACACGCCGATCAAATTTGCCGGAATGGGCGAAAAGCTTGATGCCCTTGAACCGTTCCATCCCGAGCGGATGGCTTCGCGGATTCTCGGAATGGGCGATGTGCTCACCCTGATCGAAAAAGCCCAAGCCAACGTCGATCAAGAAAAGGCGAAAGAGCTCGAACAGAAAATGAAAAATATGAGCTTCACCCTTGACGACTTTTTGGAACAGCTCGGGCAAGTCCGCAACATGGGACCGCTTGAAGAGCTGATTCAAATGATGCCTGGCGCAGGCAAAATGAAAGGCTTAAAAAACGTAAAGGTTGACGAAAAACAGCTCAGCCACGTCGAAGCGATCATCAAGTCCATGACGGGGAAAGAAAAAGAGCAGCCGGAGATCATCAATGCCAGCAGACGCAAACGGATTGCCAAAGGGAGCGGGACATCCGTCCAGGAAGTCAACCGTCTGCTAAAGCAATTTGATGAAATGAAAAAAATGATGAAGCAGATGACAAACATGACAAAAGGGAAGAAAAAAGGATTTAAATTGCCCTTCATGTAATCTTGTTTTCAAATGATAAAACCGTTGTTAAGAAAAAACACTTTACAAACACTTTTATCATTGTTAATATACTATCTTGTTGAAATATTTTCGGAGGTGCTAGTAAAATGGCAGTAAAAATTCGTTTAAAACGCATGGGAGCTAAAAAATCTCCTTTCTATCGTATCGTTGTAGCAGATTCTCGTTCGCCGCGTGACGGCCGTTTCATCGAAACAGTCGGAACTTACAACCCGGTGGCAAAACCTGCGGAAGTGAAAATCGATGAAGAGCTTGCGCTGAAATGGCTTCAAACGGGAGCTAAACCGTCTGACACGGTTCGCAACCTTTTCTCAAAAGAAGGCATTATGGAAAAATTCCACAACGCTAAACAAAGCAAGTAATGAGTGATCTGCACTTGGAAGAACTGATTGTATCTTTGGTCAAACCGCTTGTGGATCACCCGGATGACATACAGGTATCCAAAGAGGAAAGCGAACGGCGGATCGTCTTTCGCCTTTCCGTCAACAAAGAGGATACCGGCAAAATCATCGGCAAAAAAGGGCGGACTGCAAGAGCGATACGTTCTGTCGTATTTGCGGCCGGCGCACAGTCTTCTAAGAAAGTTCAACTAGAGATCGCAGACTAAGGGGAGAGGGTGAAAACCTCCCCCTTTTTTATCATGTGGGAAACATCAAAACAGATGACAAATTCCGCGTCAGTCGGCCATGCTACGCCGCCGGATAACAGGGAAGAAAAATCACGGGGACAGTAGGTGATGATGCCATGCAAATTATCCAACGTGTTACCGTTATGCAGGTTTTAACCGAAAACAGCAAAAAAAAGCTGCTGGCTTCTTTTGAAGAAAGAAAAGAAACCCTTGAGCGCGAATGCAACCAGCTTTATTTTCAGCTGAGAAAGCACGAAAAAGAACACCACAATCCGGCGGCAACCGAATCGTTCAAAAAAGAAATCGAAAAACGCCAGGATAAAATCAAAATCATCGATTTTCAAATCAATCAGATCCACACGCTCCCGCTGGGCAGCGAAGTGAAAGAAAAAGAGATTGATGCTTTAATGGAGATCGAAGTCGGTGACAATTGGCATGATATGACAGAGGGTAAAACAATCGTGATTAAAGACGGAATTGTCATTGAAATTCGTCCGAGGTGAAGAAATGCAGAAACAATGGTTTAATGTAGGGAAAATTGTCAATACTCATGGGGTAAAAGGTGAAGTCCGCGTAATTTCGAAAACCGACTTTCCCGAAGAACGGTACAAGCCGGGAAATACGCTCTATTTGTTCATGGAGGGAAAAGAGCCTGTTCAGGTGACCGTCGGCTCTCACAGGCTTCACAAACAGTTTCATCTCTTGCAGTTCGAAGAGATCTCCACTTTGACTGAAGCCGAAACGTTAAAAAACGCCTTGATTAAAGTTCCCGAAGACCAATTAAGCCCATTGGCAGAAGACGAATATTATTTTCACGAAATCATCGGCTGTGACGTTTTCTCGGAAGAAGGAGATCTGATCGGCAAAGTAAAAGAAATTTTGACTCCCGGTGCTAACGATGTCTGGGTTGTCGGGCGCCAGGGGAAAAAAGACGCGCTCATCCCTTATATCGATGCCGTTGTCAAAGACATCAACGTCAAAGACAAAACGATCAAGATTCATATCATGGAAGGATTACTTGACGAATGAGAATTGATTTTTTAACGCTTTTTCCGGAGATGTTTGAAGGCGTGCTGGGCTCTTCCATTCTGCAAAAAGCCCAGGAAAAAAATGCCGTCGACTTTCACGTAGTGAACTTTCGCGCTTATTCCGACAATAAGCATCAAACCGTTGATGATTATCCGTACGGCGGTGGGGCGGGAATGGTGTTAAAACCGCAGCCCGTCTTTGATGCGGTCGAAAAGCTGACAGAAGAAGCAGGCAGATCTCCAAGAATCATCCTCGTCTGCCCCCAAGGCGAGCGCTATACACAGAAGAAGGCGGAAGAGCTGGCAAAAGAGGAGCATCTCCTGTTCATTTGCGGCCATTATGAAGGATATGATGAACGGATCAGAGAGCATCTCGCCACTGACGAGATTTCGATCGGGGACTTCGTCCTGACGGGCGGCGAGCTTCCTGCCATGATGATCGCCGACAGCGTTGTGAGACTTCTGCCGGGCGTGCTCGGCAAGGAAGAGTCGCACCTTGAAGACTCTTTCAGCACCGGGCTGCTCGAGCACCCTCACTACACGCGGCCGGCGGATTATAAAGGCATGAAGGTGCCGGAGGTTCTCACATCAGGAAACCATGCGAAGATTAAAGAGTGGAGGCGGAAAGAGTCTCTCAAACGGACGTTTCTAAGACGGCCCGATCTTCTCGAAGACTATCCTTTGTCAGACGAAGAAAGAAAATGGATTTCAGAGTGGGAAAACCGATAGATTCTATTGCATGGCGGGAAAAGGTATGATATGATACTACTTGTGACTCAAACGGGGGTTTCGTTTGAGTTTGAAAACGATGTTCCGCTGTGTGAGGTTATTCGCTCATGAGCATCTGTTGGAAGGAGTTGAAGACGATGCAAAAATTGATTGAAGAAATCACAAAAGAACAATTGCGCACTGACTTGCCTGCGTTCCGTCCTGGTGACACTCTTCGCGTACACGTGAAAGTCGTCGAGGGTAACCGCGAGCGTATTCAGGTATTCGAAGGTGTTGTGATTAAGCGTCGTGGTGGCGGAATCAGCGAAACTTTCACAGTTCGTAAGGTTTCTTACGGTGTCGGAGTTGAGCGTACATTCCCATTGCACACACCGAAAATCGCGAAAATCGAAGTTGTCCGCCATGGTAAAGTACGCCGTGCGAAACTTTATTACTTGCGCGAACTTCGTGGAAAAGCGGCTCGTATTAAAGAAATCAGACGATAATGATAGCGAACGAAAAGAGCTTGTTAACCATAACAAGCTCTTTTTTTGTAAAAGAAGTATAAAATCATTCTGCCTTTTAAAAGATAGCAGTAACAGAAGGAAGGTGTCCGTCATATGGTAATTCAATGGTTTCCCGGGCATATGGCCAAAGCGAGGCGGGAAGTAACGGAAAAGCTGAAACTAATCGACATCGTATATGAGCTGGTAGACGCCAGAATTCCGATGTCTTCGCGAAACCCGATGATCGAAGAGATCCTCAAGAATAAACCGCGAATCATGCTGCTCAATAAAGCGGATAAAGCCGATTCCGCGGTGACGAACCAATGGAAAAAGCACTTTGAAGCAGACGGGATTCCCTCGCTTGCGATTAACTCCGTTAACGGCCAGGGGTTAAATCAAATCCTGCCGGCTTCAAAAGAGCTGCTCAAAGAAAAATTTGATAAAATGAAAGCAAAAGGCGTAAAGCCGAGGGCGATTCGGGCATTGATCGTCGGCATTCCGAACGTCGGCAAGTCGACCTTGATCAACCGGCTCGCCAAAAAGAACATTGCGAAAACCGGCGACAGACCGGGGGTTACGACCGCACAGCAATGGGTGAAAGTCGGAAAAGAGCTTGAACTTCTCGATACGCCGGGCATTTTATGGCCGAAGTTTGAGGATGAGCTCGTCGGATTAAAGCTGGCGGCAACTGGGGCCATTAAAGATTCGATCATCAATTTGCAGGATGTCGCGGTTTTCGCTTTGCGCTTTTTGGAAGAGCATTATCCCGACCGCTTAAAAAAGCGCTACGATTTAGCGGACATTCCGGAAGAGATCGCACGTTTGTTTGATGAGATCGGCAAAAAGCGCGGCTGTCTGATGGCAGGCGGAGAGATTAATTATGACAAAACGACAGAAGTGATCATCCGGGATATCCGCACCGAAAAATTCGGCCCGCTCTCTTTTGAGAAGCCTATAGACGATTAAGGCGCGCTTTTAAAAAGGCGGGTCTTTATTTTTGCGGGAGAAGCGCCGATAAGAAAAATAGGGGAGAAGAGAAGTGAAATCACTAACCGTAAAAGAAATCAAAGAACATCTTCAATCGGTGAAAGAAGAGCACGACCCTTTTATCGAGCAGTGTAAAAAAGATGAGCGAAAAAGCGTTCAAGCCCTTGTCAGCGCATGGCTGAAGAAAAACGAAAAGCTCTCGGCCATGCGGGAAGAGTGGCGGGTGATGACGTCTATGGAGCAGCGTTTAAGAGCGGAGGGCTGCCGTTATATCGCCGGAATAGATGAAGCCGGAAGAGGCCCTTTGGCAGGCCCTGTCGTGGCCGCCGCCGTCATCTTAAAAGAGGACTGTGAAATACTCGGTTTGACGGATTCTAAAAAGCTGTCAAAGCAAAAAAGGGAAGATTACTATTCTTACATTATGGAAGAAGCGGTTGCTGTCGGCGTCGGAATTTGCGATTCAGCCGTGATCGATGACGTGAATATTTACGAAGCGTCGAAGCTTGCGATGGTCAAAGCCGTTCAAGCGCTGTCCGCGGCTCCAGACTACCTTTTGCTGGACGCGATGTCGCTTCCTTTGGACACGAAGCAGTCCTCGATTATAAAAGGAGACGCCAAAAGCGCGTCGATCGCCGCCGGCGCATGCATCGCCAAAGTAACGAGAGACAGGCTGATGGACGAATACGCCGCAAGCTATCCGATGTACGGTTTTGAAAAACATAAAGGCTACGGGACGAAGGAACACCTTGAAGCCCTTGCCAAATACGGACCGTCACCGATTCACCGAAGATCGTTCGCCCCTGTTCAAGCCTATTTATAAATCATAAAAGGGAGCAGGATGCCGGTGATGCTGAACGACATACATAACAGCCTGATAAAACAATTTGAAAAGTCGGATTCTATAAAGCAGATCATGGGGACGGAGACAGATCAGAAAAGGCTGATGCTCGGAAAGGTTCTCCGCTTCATCAGCGGACAATTGGCTGAAATTCAGATCGGCAATTCGGTGCTGCAGGGAAAACTGGAAACGCCGCTTGCCGCAAATACATACTATTGGTTTTCTTATGAGAAGAAACCGGATGAGCCGGCAGGCCGGCTTCAAGTCGTCGAGACGTTTGACCAAAATCCGAAAACGATGCAGGATGCCGCTGTTAAGCTGTTAAACGGGCTCTCATTGAAACGTACGAATGAAGCCTTATTTCTGGTCGGAGCGATGCTGAAAGAACAACAGCCCATCAAGGAAAACGACTTAAAAGCGGCCGTTAAATGGCTTGAAAATCTGCCGAAATCAGATGCCCAGAAAGGAACGGATGCCGTCATGTTTGCATTGAAGCGCGAGCTGCCGGTTCATCCCGGCGTGCTGGATTCGATTCTGGCCGTAAAAGATCCGGCTCCCCTCCACAAACAGATTGCAGAAACTTTTGAGATGATCAATAGGGAGCCGCAGCAAACGGCAAGTATGGAAAAGCTCAAGCAAGCGCTGCTGCCGATTTTGCAGTCGGAAACAGAGGTTCATGCCGAAAAGCTCATTCAAGTACTGAAAGAGCTCACTGTATCGGCCGGCAAGGACACGAAGCAAACCGCTCAGCCCCTTCTGCAGGCGGATGCACCCGAACGGGGAATTCCTCGGCAATTTCAGGCGGTACAGGAAAGAATAACGGTAAAACAGAGGCCAGAGAGCCTTGAATTAGCGGCCGCGGAACGCCTGCTCGCAAAATTGGCCGCACAGGCTGACCATAACGGTACAACTCCCGTTAAAGAGGCAGTAAACTGGTTGAAAGCGACCGAAGCTAAACAGCCTGTGGCGCTTCACGCCGATCTGGGCGCATTGTCGGAAAACGAGATGGACGTATTGCGGAATGTCATCAGGGAAACAGCGCCCTCATTGACGAATAAAGCGGATGCGCTCGCCTTCCTTTTTAAAGCGAAAGACCTTTTTGGCGTCAAAGACGAGCTGTCATTCATTAAAGCGCTCGACAGCGGAAGAACCTTGAAAGATGGGGGGCTTCACTCATTAAAGCTGCTTTTGAACGAGGTGAGGCATTCCCAGGACCTTCCGGCTCCTGTCAGGCAGGAAGCGGAGCAGATCTTTCACCGTTTAAACGGCCAGCTGTTTCTGCAGCAGGACAATACCGCGCAAAGCCAGCTGTTTCTTTCGTATCCTTTGTTTTCAAAGAACGGGGTACAGGATTTGACGGTTTTCTTAAAGGGAAAAAAGAAGGAAGACGGAAAAATCGATCCGTCCCAATGCCGCCTCATGTTTTATCTTCAGTTGGAGGGATTGAAGGAGACGGTTGTCGATTGCTTTATCCAGCAAAACGTCATGACGGTTACGATCGAGACCGGCTTTGATTTGGAGCCGCTCATTGAGCCTTTGATCCCCGTCCTGAAAGAAAACGTGAAAGAGCTGGGCTACAGCCTGTCAAGCGTCACGGCGAAACAGCGCGAAAACATTGAAATCGCGCCGATTTTAGAGCGTCAGTTTGAACGGGTCACAGAAAGCGCCCTGGATGTGAAAATATGAAGGAATCTTTGTTAAGAAGGGCTGTCGCTCTTCACTATGATGAAATGAAAGACAAGGCGCCGAAAGTCGTTGCCAAGGGATCGGGTCTGACAGCCGAAAAGATCATTGAAGAAGCGAAAAAAGCGGGCGTTCCGATTCAGGAGGACCCGACGCTTGTCGAATTGATGCGCCACCTGGAGCTTGACGATCATATCCCGGAAGCGCTGTATGAAATCGTTGCCGAGATCTTTTCGTTCATCTATACGTTGGATGAAAAAGTGAAAATGAGGGAATGACCTTTGCGAAAAAGGCATTCCCTTTATTAATTTTTATATTTTCAATAAAATAAAAGTTTGAATGTTTAGAAGGATTTTACGATTTCTCATTGAAACCTAGACAATCGATCTATGATTATATAAAATGAAAGCGCAGTCTATTTTTATTTTTGCTACATAAGTTAGGAGGATGGGAAATGAATATCCATGAGTACCAAGGGAAAGAGGTCCTCAGAAAATACGGGGTGACTGTTCCGGAAGGTAAAGTGGCATTTACAGCAGATGAAGCGGTCAAAGCGGCAGAATCACTGTCGGGCCCAGTTTATGTCGTGAAAGCTCAAATTCATGCAGGAGGCCGCGGCAAAGCAGGAGGGGTAAAAATTGCAAAATCAACAGACGAAGTGAAAGCCTATGCGGAAGAACTGCTGGGGAAAACGCTCGTCACTCATCAGACGGGTCCTGACGGCCGCGAAATAAAACGCTTACTTATCGAAGAAGGCTGCGATATTAAAAAGGAATATTACGTCGGGCTTGTTCTTGACAGGGCGACATCGCGCATCGTCCTGATGGCTTCTGAAGAAGGCGGAACGGAGATCGAGGAAGTCGCCGAAAAAACGCCGGAAAAAATCGTCAAAGAAGTCATTGATCCGGCTGTCGGACTGCAAAGCTATCAAGCGAAGAAAATCGCTTTTGCGATCAACATTCCCAAAGAGCTCGTCAACCAGGCCGTGAAATTCATGATGGGCCTGTACACTGCTTTTGTTGAAAAGGACTGCTCCATCGCCGAAATCAACCCGCTCGTCGTCACTGGAGACGGGAAGGTCATGGCGCTTGACGCAAAGCTCAATTTCGACAGCAATGCTTTATACAGGCAAAAAGACATATTGGAATACAGGGATCTTGATGAAGAAGATCCGAAGGAAATTGAAGCATCAAAATACGATTTAAGCTATATTTCACTGGACGGCAACATCGGGTGCATGGTCAACGGAGCGGGGCTTGCGATGTCGACCATGGACATCATCAAACACTATGGAGGGGAACCGGCCAACTTTCTTGACGTAGGAGGCGGCGCAACAGCCGAAAAGGTAACGGAAGCTTTCAAGATCATCTTGTCTGACCAAAATGTAAAAGGGATCTTCGTCAACATTTTCGGCGGCATCATGAAGTGCGACGTCATTGCAGAAGGCGTTGTAGAAGCGACAAAACAAGTCGGTTTGACATTGCCGCTTGTCGTTCGATTGGAAGGAACAAACGTGGATCTCGGCAAGAAGATCCTCGATGAGTCAGGACTCAATATCACGTCTGCGGAATCGATGGCTGACGGCGCGCAGAAAATCGTATCCTTAGTGAAGTAAGAAAGGCAGGGGGACCAAAATGAGTGTATTTATTAATAAAGACACAAAAGTCATTGTTCAAGGGATAACAGGTTCAACCGCTTTGTTTCATACAAAGCAGATGCTCGAATACGGAACAAAAATCGTCGGCGGTGTGACGCCGGGCAAAGGCAGAACAGAGGTTGAAGGGGTGCCTGTGTTCAATACGGTGGAAGACGCGGTAAACGAAACGGGAGCGACCGCATCTGTCATTTATGTCCCGGCGCCATTTGCCGCAGACGCGATTATGGAAGCGGTTGACGCTGAGCTTGAGCTCGTCATCTGCATCACCGAGCATATTCCGGTGCTTGACATGGTAAAAGTGAAACGATTTATGGAAGGCAAGAAAACAAGGCTGATCGGGCCGAACTGTCCGGGAGTCATCACGCCTGAGGAATGCAAAATCGGCATCATGCCGGGATACATTCATAAAAAAGGCCATGTCGGAGTCGTGTCGCGGTCTGGAACGCTTACATATGAAGCGGTTCATCAGCTGTCAGAAGCCGGAATCGGCCAGTCGACGGCAGTCGGAATCGGCGGAGACCCTGTGAACGGCACGAACTTCATCGATGTGCTGAAAGCATTTAATGAAGATCCTGAGACACATGCGGTGATCATGATCGGGGAAATCGGCGGAACAGCCGAAGAAGAAGCGGCAGAATGGGTCAAAGCAAACATGACTAAACCTGTCGTCGGCTTTATCGGCGGAAAAACGGCGCCTCCCGGAAAGCGGATGGGCCATGCCGGCGCCATCATTTCTGGAGGAAAAGGCACGGCTGACGAAAAGATTAAAACGATGAATGCTTGCGGAATCGAAGTCGCGGAAACACCTTCAGTCATGGGTGAAACGCTGATTAAGGTCCTGAAGGAAAAAGGACTTTACGAAACCTGCAAGACACACTGATTTATCGTCCCTTAGCGGGAATAGTCCGAACGGTCTATTCCTGCTTTTTTATCATGGAGATTTCGTACGATACTTTATAATGGAGGTTTTCGAATGAATGACAAGTGCGGGCTTTTAATATTGCTTCGCCTGTACAGCAACCTTTCCCCTTCCCTCTTGTTTAAATGGTGGAAGGAAGACCCGTCCTTATCGCTTGCGGAAGATAAGAACCACTCTCTAAAAAAGCTGTCATCGAAAAGCATAAACGTCGGCGCCATCCGAAAGCTGGCCGAAAAAGAGCTTCCGAATGTTAAGCAGATCATCGCAAGCTACCGCGAAAACGGAATAAGCGTAATTGCGATTTCGTCCCCTGAATATCCACCCCTGCTGAAAACGATCCACGACCCGCCTCCCGTTCTTTTTCTCAAAGGAAACAAAACCCTTCTTTATGAAAAAAGGCTCATCGGCATTGTGGGAACCCGAAATCCTTCACAGTACGGCGAAAATGCGGCTTCCTACTTTGCCAGAGCGCTCAGCAAAAAGGAATGGACAATCGTCAGCGGGCTTGCCAAAGGGATCGACGGTCACGCCCATCGGGAGACAATCCGTTCAAAAGGAAGAACGATCGGCATCATCGCCGGCGGATTCAACTGCATATATCCTCGTGAAAACCGTCTGCTTGCCCAACAGATGGCCGAAAGCCATCTTCTGGTGTCAGAGCACCTACCCGATACAAAACCCCAAAAATGGCACTTTCCGCAGCGAAATCGGCTGATCAGCGGCTTAACAGAAGGAATCGTCGTCATTCAGGGCAAGGAAAAAAGCGGCTCGCTCATCACCGCCTACCAGGCGCTCGAACAAGGCAGGGAAGTATTTGCGGTGCCTGGTTCAATATTTGACGAAAATTCAAAAGGACCGGCCGGGCTGATCCAGGAAGGAGCAAAACTCGTCTCAAGCGTAGACGATATTCTCGGTGAGCTTCCGGCATTTCAGGCCCGTTATACGGAATCCGTTTAGAATTATCGTTTGACAAACCGTATATGAATATTTAATAATAGTGAGGATTTCAAGTTTAAACGCTTTAATCAGCGTTCATCATATAAAAGGAAATAAATCAGACGTTTTTAATCAACATCATCACTATATAAACGGCGATTATGATGAATACAATAAAAAGGCTAAATTGATAAGAGAGAGAACACCTCTTGAGGGGGATAATGTGATGTCCGAATACTTAGTCATCGTGGAATCGCCTGCAAAGGCGAAAACGATTGAACGATACTTAGGAAAAAAATACAAAGTAAAAGCATCGATGGGGCATGTCAGAGATCTGCCGAAAAGCCAAATGGGAGTTGACATCGAGCGGAACTTTGAACCAAAATACATTACGATCCGCGGGAAAGGACCGGTTCTGAAGGATTTAAAAACGGCGGCGAAAAAAGCGAAAAAAGTATATCTCGCAGCCGACCCCGACAGGGAAGGGGAAGCCATCGCATGGCACCTTGCCCACAGTCTGGATTTAGATTTAAATTCAGACTGCCGCGTCGTATTTAACGAAATTACAAAAGACGCGATCAAAGATTCGTTTAAGCATCCGCGCATGATCAACATGGATCTCGTAGATGCCCAGCAGGCGCGAAGGGTGCTTGACCGCCTCGTCGGTTATAAAATCAGTCCGATTTTATGGAAAAAAGTCAAAAAAGGGTTAAGCGCGGGACGCGTGCAATCTGTTGCGCTCCGCCTGATCATTGACCGCGAAAAAGAAATCAACGAGTTCAAACCCGAGGAATACTGGACGATTGAAGGCACGTTCCTGAAAGGAAAAGAAGCCTTTGAAGCCAGCTTCTTCGGCATCCGCGGCGAGAAGCATCCATTAAAAAGCGAAGACGATGTCAAACAGATCCTTTCACAGATCAAAGGAAACAAATTTGATGTCAAAAAGGTAACGAAAAAAGAGCGCAAACGAAATCCGGCTCTGCCGTTTACAACGTCAACATTGCAGCAGGAAGCCGCGCGCAAATTAAATTTCCGGGCGAAGAAAACGATGATGATCGCCCAGCAGTTATATGAGGGAATCGATCTTGGAAAAGAAGGAACGGTCGGGCTCATTACGTATATGAGAACGGATTCAACCCGCATCTCAAACACGGCCCAGGAAGAAGCCGCCGCTTTTATCGGCGAAAACTACGGAAAAGAATTTTTGGGCAGCAAACGAAAGCCCGCCAAAAAGAATGAAAACGCCCAGGATGCTCACGAAGCGATCAGGCCGACTTCAGTGCTAAGGAAGCCTTCAGAGCTGAAAGCCGTGCTGGGCAGAGACCAGCTTAGACTATACAAGCTGATTTGGGAACGCTTCGTCGCGAGCCAAATGGCGCCGGCCACTTTGGATACGATGAGCGTCGACCTTGAAAATAACGGATTGACATTCCGGGCGAACGGAAGTAAAGTCAAATTTTCCGGTTTTATGAAAGTGTATGTTGAAGGAAAAGACGACCAGTTGGAGGAAAAGAACAAGATGCTCCCTGACCTGGCAGAAGGGGATACGGTTCTTTCCAAGGACATCGAACCCGAACAGCACTTCACCCAGCCGCCTCCCCGCTATACGGAAGCAAGGCTTGTCAAAACGCTTGAAGAGCTGGGCATCGGGCGTCCGTCCACATACGCTCCTACGCTTGACACCATTCAAAAGCGGGGATATGTCGCGCTTGATAACAAACGCTTTGTGCCGACAGAACTCGGCGGTATCGTCCTTGATCTCATTATGGAGTTTTTCCCTGAAATCATTAACGTTGAGTTCACGGCGAAAATGGAAAAAGAGCTTGATGACGTCGAAGACGGAAACATCGAGTGGGTGCAGATCATCGATTCATTTTATAAGGACTTTGAAAAGCGCGTGAAAAAAGCGGAAGCAGAGATGCAGGAAGTCGAAATCGAACCCGAGTATGCAGGCGTCGACTGTGAAGAATGCGGCCATCCGATGGTATACAAAATGGGCCGTTACGGAAAATTCATGGCTTGCTCCAATTTTCCAGACTGCCGCAATACCAAGCCGATCGTCAAAGAGATCGGAGTCAAATGCCCGTCCTGCAAAATCGGCAACATCGTCGAACGCAAATCGAAAAAACGCCGCATCTTTTACGGCTGCGACCGTTACCCTGAATGCGAATTTGTATCATGGGATAAACCCCTTGAGCGCAAATGTCCGAAATGCGGGGACATGCTCGTCGAGAAAAAGCTCAAAAAAGGCGTTCAGGTGCAATGCGTGGGCTGCGATTATAAGGAAGAACAACAAAAGTAGCGGTGAGCAGGGCTTTGCTCACCTTCTTTGTTGTGTTAAAAGAACAATTCAATTCATAAATTAGGAGATGTAAAACATGAATCAAACAGTTAACGTCATCGGGGCCGGACTTGCCGGAAGCGAAGCGGCATGGCAGCTTGCAAAACGGGGGATCAGCGTCCGCCTGTACGAAATGAGGCCCGTCAAGCAGACGCCGGCGCATCACACTGACAAATTTGCAGAACTTGTCTGCAGCAATTCGCTTCGCGCCAATTCTTTAACGAATGCCGTCGGCGTATTAAAGGAAGAAATGCGGATTCTTGATTCGGCGATTATCGCCGCCGCCGATGAATGCTCAGTACCGGCCGGCGGAGCGCTTGCCGTGGACAGACACGAATTTGCCGCAAACGTAACGGATAAAGTGAAGAATCATCCGAATGTGACCGTTATTAATGAAGAGGTGACGTCGATTCCGGAAGGACCGACGATCATCGCGACAGGCCCGCTGACTTCCGAGGCGCTGTCAGAGCAGCTCCGGGAGCTCACCGGCGAAGACTACCTGTATTTTTATGACGCCGCAGCGCCGATTGTCGAAAAGGACAGCCTTGATATGGATAAAGTATATTTAAAATCGCGCTATGATAAAGGCGAAGCCGCCTACCTGAACTGTCCGATGACAGAAGAGGAATTCGACCGGTTCTATGATGCGCTCGTGTCCGCGGAAACCGTTCCGTTGAAAGAGTTTGAAAAAGAGATCTTTTTCGAGGGCTGCATGCCGATTGAAGTGATGGCCAAGCGGGGCAAAAAAACGATGCTTTTCGGACCGATGAAGCCGGTTGGCCTGGAAGATCCGAAAACGGGAAAACGTCCGTACGCTGTCGTTCAGCTCAGACAGGACGATGCCGCAGGCACGCTCTATAACATCGTCGGCTTTCAAACGCACTTGAAATGGGGCGATCAAAAAGAGGTTCTCCGTCTGATTCCGGGGCTGGAACAGGCTGAAATCGTCCGGTACGGCGTCATGCACAGAAATACGTTCATCAACTCGCCGAGCCTTTTAAAACCGACGTATCAGTTTAAAAAGCGGGACGATCTGTTCTTTGCCGGACAAATGACCGGGGTTGAAGGCTATGTCGAGTCAGCGGCATCGGGGCTTGTCGCCGGTATCAATGCGGCGCACCTTGTCATGGGCAAAGAGCCTGTCACGTTTTCAGGTGAGACGGCAATCGGCAGCATGGCCCACTACATTACGGAAACGAACAAGAAGAATTTTCAGCCGATGAATGCGAATTTCGGGCTTTTTAAGGATCTGGGGGTTAAAATTAAAAATAAACAGGAACGAAATGAACAGTACGCTTTGCGCGCCTTGGAAACGATTCGAAATATTGCGAAAACACTATAGTTATTCATTGCATGATCAACTTGTTATGTGATACCATTTAAAAGCCCTTTTCGGCGAGGTGGAGTCATGGCAAATGTTAAGAATTTTTTAACTTTATTCATTGAATATTTACAAATAGAAAAGAATTATTCAAAATATACAATTGTGGGTTATATTTCTTCCATAGAGGAATTTGAATCCTTTTTAAAAGTTCAGGGAATAAAGGGCTTTGAAGACGTCACCTATCCAGATGTAAGGATTTTTTTGACGGAGGCTCATGAAAAAGGGCTCACACGCAGAACGATCAGCAAGAAAATTTCCGCTCTGCGAAGCTTCTATAAATTTTTATTAAGGGAAAAATTGGTTAAAGAAAACCCGTTTCTGCTCGTCAGTCTTCCGAAACAGGACAAAAGAATTCCGAAGTTTTTGTATGAAAAGGAGCTTGAAGGACTGTTTCGTATATCTGATTTGGACACGCCGCTTGGCCAAAGAAACCAAGCGCTGCTGGAACTTCTTTATGCCACAGGCATGCGGGTGAGCGAACTTTGCAGCTTAAAGGAATCCGAAGTCGATCTGTTTTTGGAGACGGTATTGGTTCACGGGAAAGGAAAAAAGCAAAGGTATATTCCATTCGGTTCCTATGCCCGCGAGGCTTTGGATCTATATTTTCAAAATGGAAGGCGCGTCCTCCTTGCAAAAGCAAAGGAGCCCAGCCCTTTTGTCTTTTTAAATCAGAGGGGGGGCCCCTTAACTTCAAGGGGGGTCCGCTATATTTTGGATGAGCTGGTCAAGAAGACTTCGGGTACGTTACATATACATCCGCATATGCTTCGCCACACGTTTGCCACCCATTTATTAAATGAGGGGGCCGATTTGCGGAGCGTACAGGAGCTTTTGGGACATTCAAATCTTTCTTCCACCCAGGTGTATACACATGTATCGAAAGACATGCTCAGAAAGACGTATATGTCTCACCACCCCCGTGCTCAAAAAGGGAAATAAAGGAGGTTCTTTTATGTCATCTTTTCATGCAACAACGATATTTGCCATCCGGCATAACGGAAAATGCGCCATGGCGGGTGACGGCCAGGTCACGTTCGGTCAGGCTGTCGTCATGAAGCATACGGCAAGAAAGGTAAGGAAGCTGTTTAACGGAAAAGTGCTCGCGGGTTTTGCGGGTTCTGTTGCAGACGCTTTCACTCTTTTTGAAATGTTTGAGGCGAAGCTTGAGGAATACAACGGCAATCTCCAGCGGGCGGCTGTGGAGCTTGCGAAGGAGTGGCGAAGCGATAAAATTCTCAGAAAGCTTGAAGCGATGCTGATCGTGATGAATGCCGACAGCCTTCTGCTCGTTTCCGGAACGGGGGAAGTAATCGAACCGGATGACGGCATCCTTGCGATCGGCTCAGGCGGGAACTATGCCCTTGCCGCAGGCCGGGCTCTGAAACGCCATGCCTCAGGCCTGACCGCAAAAGAGATTGCAAAGGCATCACTCGAAACTGCGGGCGAAATCTGTGTGTATACGAACAATCAGATCATTGTAGAAGAACTTGAATAGAAAGGATATGAGGCATATGGAAAAAAAGCCGCTGACGCCGAGACAGATTGTTGAACGGCTTGACCAGTACATCATCGGCCAGCTCGACGCGAAAAAAGCGGTCGCCGTCGCTTTGAGAAACCGCTACAGAAGAAGTCTTCTTGATGAAAAGCTGCGCGAAGAAATCGTTCCGAAGAACATTTTGATGATGGGCCCGACAGGAGTAGGAAAAACCGAAATTGCAAGGCGGATTGCCAAGCTCGTAGGCGCGCCGTTCGTTAAAGTCGAAGCGACGAAATTCACGGAGGTCGGCTATGTCGGCCGTGATGTTGAGTCAATGGTCAGGGATCTTGTCGAAACATCCGTACGCCTAGTCAAAGAGGAAAAAATGAATGAAGTCAAAGGCATCGCCGAGGAAAACGCGAATAAACGGCTCGTGCGCCTGCTTGTTCCCGGAAGAAAAAAACAGGCAGGAGCCAAAAATCCTTTTGAAATGCTGTTTGGCGGAAATCAGGATCAGCAAAACGACGAAGCGGAAAAGCAGGAAGAATCAGATATCGAAAACAAACGGAAGCGTATTGCGCATCAGCTCGCTCTCGGCGAACTTGAGGACCATTACGTCACAGTCGAGGTTGAAGAGCAGCAGCCTTCGATGTTTGATATGCTCCAAGGCTCAGGCATGGAACAGATGGGCATGAACATGCATGATGCCCTCAGCAGTCTGATGCCGAAAAGGAAAAAGCGCCGCAAGCTCACCGTCAGGGAAGCCAGAAAGGTGCTGACGAACGAAGAGGCCGCCAAGCTTATCGATATGGACGAAGCGGCTCAGGAAGCGGTGGCAAGAGCCGAACAATCAGGGATCATCTTCATTGATGAAATCGACAAAATCGCCAAAAAAAGCGGAGCTTCCTCTTCGGCGGATGTGTCAAGGGAAGGCGTACAGCGCGATATTTTGCCGATCGTTGAAGGCTCGACCGTCATGACGAAGTACGGAGCGGTCAAAACAGACCACGTGCTGTTCATTGCGGCGGGTGCATTCCATATGGCAAAGCCGTCTGATTTGATCCCTGAGCTTCAGGGACGTTTTCCGATCCGCGTCGAGCTGAAAAAGCTGAGCATCGATGATTTTGTCAAAATTTTGACCGAACCTGATAACGCGCTTCTGAAACAGTATAAAGCTTTATTAAAGACTGAAGGTATATCTCTTGAATTTTCTGACGATGCTATTCGTAAGATTGCAGAAGTGGCTTATCACGTGAACCAGGACACAGATAATATCGGAGCGCGGAGACTCCATACGATTTTGGAACGGCTATTGGAGGAACTGTCATTTGAGGCTCCGGACGTGATGATGGAACAAGTGGTTATCACGCCGCAGTATGTCGAAGAAAAGCTAGGTTCGATCGCCAAGAATAAGGATTTAAGCCAGTTTATTTTATAAACAATTAAATACGAGTAATTTAGGAGGATCATTTATTATGGCTTTATTACAAAAAACAAGAAAGATTAATGCAATGCTGCAAAATGCGGCAGGGAAGCCGGTTAATTTCAAAGAAATGGCCGAAACGCTTCGCGATGTAATTGATTCGAACATTTTCGTCGTCAGCCGCAGAGGAAAACTTCTCGGCTTCTCTATCAACCAGCAGATCGAAAACGACCGGATGAAAAAAATGCTTGAAGAACGCCAGTTCCCTGAGGATTACACAAAAAGCCTGTTCAACATTCCGGAAACATCATCAAACCTCGACATTAACAGCGAATACACGGCGTTCCCTGTCGAAAACCGCGATCTTTTCCAAGCAGGGTTGACAACGATCGTACCGATCATCGGCGGAGGTGAAAGACTCGGAACATTGATTCTTTCCCGTCTTCAGGAAAAATTTGAAGATGATGATCTGATCCTTGCCGAATATGGCGCAACTGTCGTCGGAATGGAGATTCTCAGAGAGAAAGCCGAAGAAATCGAAGAGGAAGCCCGCAGCAAGGCTGTCGTTCAAATGGCGATCAGTTCATTATCTTACAGCGAGCTTGAAGCGATTGAACATATCTTCGAGGAGCTCGATGGGAACGAAGGCCTGCTCGTTGCAAGTAAAATTGCAGACCGCGTCGGCATTACGCGCTCGGTTATCGTAAATGCGCTGAGAAAACTCGAAAGCGCAGGCGTTATTGAGTCCCGCTCATTAGGGATGAAAGGCACATACATTAAAGTGCTGAACAACAAGTTCCTGATGGAGCTTGAAAAACTAAAGTCTCATTAATCAAAAAGGCTGCAGAACATTTTGTTCTGCAGCCTTTTTTTGTCAACCTTTATAAATTATATTATTGTAATTTTTTGAAACGATAAACTCAATATTATCAGACTTGTGAGCTCGCTAAAAAATATTCTGATATATTTTTTAGTGAGCTCCATTTCATTTGAAAAACATAGTTCTTACAATCTAGGTCAAAAGACCTATCAGTAAAATAGATATATATTACGATTTTTTTTTGCTGTCAGATCATAGACTTTAAGCCTATTATTTCTTACAATAGGCTTATGGTTTTTACAATTCTCGACAAGATTTTAAGACAGATGGAAAAAGATTGGAGGTATTTGGCGGTGGATATATTTTCAGGAACGATTCAAACACTTGAAGGAGCCTTGCAACGAGCGAATGTTAAGCAAAAAGTCATATCCAACAATATCGCCAATGTAGATACACCGAACTACAAGGCGAAAAAAGTATCCTTTAAAAATATGCTGAATGAGGAGTCCTCCCGGATAGATGCAACAAAAACAGACTATAGACATATTGACTTTAAAGGAAGTGATTCGAATTATTCAATCGTGTCGAGCAAACAAACATCATACCAGCAGAATAGAAACAACGTGGACATTGATCAGGAAATGAGCGAAATGGCTGAAAACCAAATTCAGTACCAAGCACTAGTTGAAAGAATCAGCGGAAAATTCAACTCGCTGAAAACAGCGATTACGGGAGGTAAATGATGGGGGTATTTGGTAGCATCAACATCTCGGCTTCTGCCTTAACTGCTCAGCGTGTCCGAATGGACACCGTTTCTTCCAACCTTGCGAACATGGATACAACAAGAGCCAAGAAGGTGAATGGAGAATGGCAGCCCTACAGGCGGAAGCTTGTATCAACTGCTCCGAAAGGCGAGTCCTTCTCATCCGTTCTGGAGTCATCGATGAATGCATCAAGCAGAATCGGTGAAGGGGTCAAAGTAACAAAAATCAGTGAAGATGAAACGCCCTTTAAGCTTGTTTATGATCCGACACACCCTGACGCAAATGAAGACGGCTATGTACAAATGCCGAATGTCGATCCCCTGAAGGAAATGGTCGACTTGATGAGCAGCACGAGATCTTATGAAGCAAATGTCACAGCAATGAATGCAACAAAAGGAATGCTCATGAAAGCATTAGAAATCGGAAAGTAGGGTGATGAACTTATGATCAACGGAATCTCTCCGTTCCAGGTCCAAGTCGCGCAGGCGGGAACAGACGCAACAAATCAGATCAACAACAGTCAGGCAGGTTCCGCAAACCAAACCAGCTTTTCAAATGTGCTGAAAGATTCTATCAATGCTCTGAATCAATCTCAAAATGAATCTGATAAACTGACAAACGCGCTGGCACTCGGTCAGGATGTCAATCTTGACGAAGTCATGATCGCGGCTCAAAAAGCAAACGTGACCTTAACAGCAGCGACAGAATTCCGCAACAAAGCGGTGGAAGCTTATCAGGAAATCATGAGAATGCAAATGTAGGAAAGGAGTCTGAAAGCGAAGAGAATTAGTGTAACTACCGGGGGAGTAAGATGAATCGTACTTTAACGCAAATCAAAACAAAAATAACTGATTTTTGGAATAAAAGATCGAAGCTGCAAAAAATATTAATGATCGGCGGCTTTGCAGCAGCCGTCATCCTTACCATCATCATCGCCATTTTTGCTTCATCAGAGAAGATGGTTCCTCTCTACAAAGACCTGTCTGCTGAAGAGGCAGGACAGATTAAACAAGTGCTTGATGAAAAGGGCGTCTCTTCCGAACTGGCGGATAACGGTACCGTCATCAAGGTTCCTGAAGAGCAGGTCGATTCGCTGAAAGTCGAACTGGCCGCCCAGGGGCTGCCGAAAAGCGGAAGCATTGATTATTCATTCTTCAGCCAAAACGCCAGCTTCGGAATGACGGACAATGAGTTTGACGTATTAAAAGCCGAGGCGACGCAGACGGAACTTTCAAACTTAATCAAAGGCATGGATGGGATCAAGGATGCAAAAGTAATGATCAACATGCCGAAGGATTCCGTTTTTATCGGAGAAGAAAAACCGGAAGCTTCCGCGTCGATCGTTCTGCAGATCAAGCCGGGCTATACGCTGGACAAAGGCCAGATCAACGGCCTTTATCATCTGGTTTCTAAAAGCGTGCCGAATCTTGATCCGAAAAACATCGTCATCATGGATCAAAATTCGAATTACTATGATCAAAACAGCGAGGGCGCCGGAGGTACGGCTGGAGATACATATGCATCGCAGCGCGAGATCAAGACGCAGATCGAAAAAGATCTTCAAAGACAGGTTCAAAGCTTGCTCGGCACGATGATGGGCCAGGATAAAGTCGCGGTATCTGTTACGACAGACATCGACTTTACGCAGGAAAAAAGAAAAGAAGACCTTGTTGAGCCTGTAGACAAGGAAAACATGGCAGGCATCGTCGTAAGCTCGGAAAAAATCAGCGAAACGTACTCTGGTGACGGGGCTAATGCGGGCGGAGTCAACGGCACAGGTGACAAAGACGTCACCAACTATGCCGAAACTGAAGACGGCAATAATAACGGAAATTACGAAAAAAGCGAAGACCGTCTCAATTACGAAGTTAACAAGATTCATAAAGAAATCGCAGAAAGCCCTTATAAAGTCAGAGATTTAGGCATTCAAGTTTTAGTTGAACCGCCTGATCCTAAAAATCCGGCTTCTCTGACGCAGGAACGGCAGGACGATATTAAAAACATTCTTTCTACAATCGTCCGGACATCGATTGACAAATCAGAGAATAATAACCTGTCAGACGAAGACCTTCAAAATAAAATCGTCGTATCCGTCGAACAGTTCGATGGAAAAACAACGGTTGATACGGCAAAGGATACCGGCGGCATTCCGCTTTGGGTTTATATTGCAGGCGGAGCGGTCTTGATCGCGCTGATCGGTTTGATTTTCTGGCTTGTAAGAAGACGCAAAAATGACGACGAGGAATATGAAGAGGAATGGTATGAAACGCCTCAGGAACCGATAAGAGTTGCGGATGTTAACAACGAAAAAGAGACTGAAGAAACCGTCAGACGAAAACAGCTTGAAAAAATGGCGAAAGACAAACCGGAAGAATTCGCAAAATTACTACGCAGCTGGCTGACCGAGGATTAGGAGGAGTTTTGAAATGGCAAAAATGAAACAAGACAAGCTTACAGGCAAGCAAAAAGCGGCCATCCTCATGATATCCTTAGGGCTTGATGTGTCAGCGTCCGTTTACAAACATTTAACCGACGAAGAAATTGAAAGGCTGACGCTTGAAATATCAAATGTCAGATCTGTTTCGCCACAGAAAAAAGACGAAATTATTCAGGAATTTCATGAAACGGCCATCGCCCAGGAGTACATTTCCCAAGGCGGTATCCATTACGCGAAACAAGTCCTGGATAAGGCGCTTGGCGAAGAAAAGGCGTCAAGCATTATCAACAGGCTCACATCATCCTTGCAGGTCAGGCCGTTTGATTTTGCCAGAAAAGCTGATCCTGAACAAATTCTGAACTTTATTCAGCACGAGCATCCGCAGACGATCGCTTTGATCTTATCCTACCTTGATCCTGTGCAGTCCGGACAGATCCTGTCGGAACTGAATCAGGACGTGCAGGCTGAGGTCGCAAGGCGGATCGCCGTCATGGACCGGACATCACCGGAAATCATCAACGAAGTGGAGCAGATTTTGGAGCAGAAGCTTTCATCGACCTTCACTCAGGATTACACGCAGACCGGCGGCATAGAAGCGGTTGTGGAAGTATTAAACGGAGTTGACAGGGGAACGGAAAAAACGATTCTTGATTCCCTGGAAATTCAGGATCCTGAGCTTGCTGACGAAATTAAGAAGAGGATGTTCGTCTTCGAAGATATCGTTACGCTTGACAACCGGGCCATTCAAAGGGTTATCCGCGATGTCGAAAACGACGATCTGCTTCTGTCCTTGAAGGTCGCGAGCGAAGAGGTCAAAGACATCGTCTTCAGCAATATGTCACAGCGTATGGCTGAAACGTTCAAAGAGGAAATGGAATTCATGGGACCTGTCCGTCTGCGCGATGTTGAAGAGGCTCAATCCAGAATCGTAAGCGTCATCCGGAGACTGGAAGAAGCGGGTGAAATCGTAATCGCCAGAGGCGGAGGGGATGATATCATTGTCTAATATCATTAAACAGCGATTATCATCCGTTCCCGATCAAAAAAAGCGAAAGATTTCTTTAAAAGAAATTAAGCTTCCTGAAACGACGGCCGATCTGGCTGCCGAAGAAAGCCCCGAGCTTCTTATTGACAAGGCGCAGCAACAAGCAAAGGAAATTCACGAAAAGGCGAATGTCGAACTCGAACAGATCCGCCGGCAAATCGAACAGGAAAGAAAAGGCTGGGAAGCAGAGCGCGAAGCCCTGATCGAACAGGCGAAAAAAGAAGGTTATGAGGCAGGCTTTGAACTGGGGAAGGCTGAGGCGGAAAAATCTTATCAATCCTATTTGGAAGGTGCAAACGCCATCGTCAGGGCAGCAAGGCAGGATTATGAGCAAAAAATCGAGCAATCTGCCGAAGACATCATTACGCTTGCCGTTTCCCTGGCGAAAAAAGTATGGAATCAAAAGCCTGATGACAAAGAAGCTTTCATCGTCCTTGTCAAACAGGTGCTGTCTGAAATGAAGGAGTTTGACGAGATTTCCATTTATGTGGACCCGGAATATTACATAGAGGTTCAGAGTCATAAAAATGAGCTTGAAGAGATGCTTCAATACGGTGCACACATTGCGATCTACGCAGATGAAAAAGCGGCAAAAGGCACCTGCTATATCGAAACGGCGTTTGGAAGAATCGACGCCGGCATCGACACCCAATTGCAGCAGCTCAAACAAAAGCTGCTCGATGCGCTTGAAACGGCGGGTGAAAGCCGGTGATGTTGGATCAGCTTCTGGAGTGTATTGAAACAGCCGATTCTTATAAACGCTATGGAAAAGTAAAACAGGCCGTCGGATTAATGATTGAATCGAAAGGGCCGGAAAGCTCGATCGGTGATGTCTGCAAAATTTATACAAAAGGAGACAGCCGGAAGGTTATTAAAGCGGAAGTCGTCGGCTTCAAAGACCAAAATATCCTTCTGATGCCGTACCTTGAGGCGTCAAATATCGCCCCGGGCAGCATCGTCGAAGCGACGGGCGAATCATTGAGGATCAAGGTGGGCGCCGGCTTGATCGGCCAGGTTGTCGATGCGTTTGGAAATCCGCTCGACGGCAGCATGCTGCCGAAAGGCTTGACTCCGGTTTCGACGGAGCAGGCCCCGCCAAATCCGATGAAACGGCCGCCAATCAGAGAAAAAATGGAAGTTGGAGTCAGATCGATTGACAGCCTTTTAACCGTCGGAAAAGGGCAGCGTGTCGGCATCTTCGCGGGCAGCGGCGTCGGGAAAAGCACGCTGATGGGAATGATCGCAAGGCAAACTGCAGCAGATCTGAACATCATCGCCCTTGTCGGCGAGCGCGGGCGCGAAGTGCGCGAATTCATCGAAAAAGACCTTGGAAAAGAAGGATTAAAGCGTTCGATCGTCGTTGTCGCAACATCTGACCAGCCGGCTTTGATGAGGCTGAAAGCGGCCTATACGGCGACGGCAATTGCCGAGTACTTTCGGGACAAGGGCCAAAACGTCATGTTTATGATGGATTCGGTGACAAGGGTCGCCATGGCCCAGAGGGAAATCGGGCTGGCGGCGGGAGAACCGCCGACGACGAAAGGTTATACACCTTCAGTGTTCGCTATTTTACCCAGGCTCTTAGAACGAACAGGAACCAATGAAAGCGGCTCGATCACCGCGTTCTATACGGTTCTTGTAGACGGCGACGATATGAACGAACCGATCGCCGATACGGTAAGGGGGATTTTGGACGGGCATATCGTCCTTGACAGACATCTGGCGAATAAAGGCCAGTTTCCGGCGGTCAATATTTTAAAAAGCATCAGCAGGGTTATGGGAAACATTTCTGAAAAAGACCATATCAAGGCGGCAAACCGCTTCAGGGAACTGTTATCAACCTATCAAAACTCAGAGGATTTAATCAACATAGGCGCATATAAAAAAGGATCTTCGAGAGAAATCGATGAGGCGATACAGTTTCATCCAAAGCTGATCAGCTTCCTCAAACAGGAAGTAGATGAGACCGCATCAATGGAAGACAGCATTTCCTTCTTAAAGAGTCTTACAGGAAGAGAGGAATAAGAATGGCCTATTCATTTAAATTTCAAAAGCTTTTGGAGCTTAAGGAAAATGAAAAAGACCAATCATTCGCTGAATATCAGCACTCGGTTTCCGAATTTGAAAAGGTTGCAGAAAAGCTGTATGAAAGCATGAACAAAAAAGAAACGCTCGAAAAAAACAAGGAAATCAAGCTGCAGTCGGGCATGAGCGTTCAGGAAATGAGACATTATCAGCAGTTCGTCACCAATCTTGAAAACACGATTCACCACTATCAAAAACTGGTTATCATGAAAAGAAACGAAATGAACGAAAAACAGCATGACTTGACGGAAAAAAATATCGAGCTCAGAAAGTTTGAAAAAATGAAGGAAAAACAGCTTGAAATGTTCTTAATACGAAACAAAGCAAACGAAATGAAAGAGATGGATGATATATCCATCACCCAATTTATGACTCATGGAAATTAGGAGCAGAACACGATGAGTGAAGAAAAAAAAACCGGTAAATTTCAGACGTTTTTGTTTTTGATTGTCATTCCGTTCATCTTCTTAGCCATTATTGTCTGTGTCGGATTGTGGCTTTCCGGTGTAGGCATTAAAGATGTTGCCTCACATATTCCATTCGTCAAAGAGCTCGTACCGGACGATAAAGAAAAAGCGGCTACAGCGAGCAGGAGTGATAACAGCCAAACCGAAGAGCTTCAAAAAACGATCAAAGAACAAAAAACGAAAATCGAAAACTTGACAAGCGATCTTAAGACAAGCGATGAAGAGATTCAAAGGCTGAATCAAAAAGTCCGCTCGTTCGAAAAACTCGAAAAAGACGCCAAAAAAGACAGCAAGGACAAAGCAGGCAGCAAAGGGGACAGCGACGAGCAGGCGCAAAAAGTCGTGAAAATTTACCAAAGCATGGACAGCGGCAAAGCCGCCAAAATTTTGAGCCAGCTCAATGAAAAAGAAGCTGTCAAGATTCTGAATGAATTAAACAAGCAGAAGATCAGCGAAATCCTTGCCAAAATGGCGCCTGACAAAGCCGCTGCAATAACGGAACAGCTGTCAAAACTAAAAAAATAAATAAGAGGGGGGAAAAAGTTGAAGCTCCTGGATATGATCTCTTTTGACGGAGCGCCGCCGGCGCAAACGTCGGGGAAAAATGGGAAAACGTCAGCAGGAACGCTGTTTCAGAGCGTGCTGCAAAAAGAAAACCTCTCGTTCAGCGGAAACGCTCAGGGCATGCCGCAACATGCGGACAACCTGAATGAACTTTTGCAAAAAATCAAGGATTTGCTGTCGGGAACGTCAGCAGGCGAGTCGGATGATAAGCTGCTCAAAGCTCTTGAGGCGCTCATCGGCCAGGGGGCGAAAGATCAGGAGACGGTGTCATTAGCCGAAGAACTCCTGAAGAAAATCGCAGCGTTGCTGCAGCAGAGCGCTGCGCCGGCCGCTGATCTGGAAGACATGAATCCATCTGAACCGACTGATGAGTCAGACAGGGGTGAGACAAAAGGCCTTGGATCTGACAGAGACGCCCTTGCAGCGATCCAGCACCTTTTATACACGCTCGTTTATGAACAGCAGCCGCTCGAAAAATCGGCACAAATCTCGTACATTTTGGAAAAAGGGCCCGAATTTCTCGAGATGCTGAAGAATAAGGGAGCCGCGCCCGAGCTCATTGATGAGCTGAAGCGTCAAATATTTACAAAAGATCCTGACCAGTCAAAACTGTTATCGATGTCAAAGGCTGAGCTGAAAAGCTTTAAGAGCGTCATCGACCAGATGATGAAAAACACCGCGGACACGGGACAAAAGGAATGGAAGATGGCTGAAAGCGAACTGAAGGCCTTTCTTCTTGGCAAAAAAACGGATGTACAGGTTACAGGCAAACCTTTTTTCGTACTCCCGAAAGACGATCAGCCGAAAGCGGATGAAAAACCGGCGCCTTTCCACCAGCAAAGCTTAGGTGTTCAGCAGAAATCAGAATCATTTCTGCTCAAGGTGAGCCAGGCTGCACCAGCCGGTGATCCGGCACCCTCGCAGTCAAAGGGATTTACGGATCAGATTCTCGGCTCATGGAAGCAGATGAAGTATACGCCGTTCGGGAAATCGACAGGCAGCTTTACGATTCGGCTCAATCCTGAAAATCTGGGATTTATCACCGTGAAACTGATCAAACAGCACGGCATGTTCTCGAGCAAAATCATCGCTTCGACACAGTCGGCGAAAGAGCTTTTGGAACACAATCTCGCTCAGCTCAAACAGGCGCTTCCGAGCATGTCGGTACAGATCGACCGCTTCAGCGTTCCGCTGCAAACCGGAGATCAGCAGCAGTTCGGCCAGCCGGCCGATGATCAAGGAAGACACCAGCAGCCGAAGCAGGACAGCCGAAGCGAACAGGAAGGCGAAGACTTCCATGAATTTTTAGAAGAGCTCATCGAAAGCCGAACCCACGATTACGAGGAGGAGATCTAATGTCTGGAACAACAGCTGCCGCAAGAACCGAAACGACGGCTTTGAATGCAAGTTCGACAAAGACGGCGAAATCAAAAGGCTCCGACTTAGGAAAGGATGACTTTTTGAAGCTGCTGGTAACACAGCTGCAACACCAGGATCCTTTAAATCCGATGGAGGACCGCGAATTCATCGCACAGATGGCAACTTTTTCAAGCCTTGAGCAAATGACGAATTTAAATTCGACGATGTCAACGTTCGTCGGCCTCCAAGATCCGATGTCAATGTACGTCAGCTGGATTGGTAAAGAAGTCACATACGAAGGCGACAATCATGAAGAAAAAACGGCGCTCGTCAAATCAGTGAAAAGCTCAGACGGCCAATATAAGCTCGTTCTCGACAACGGTAATGAAGTGAGCCCATGGAATGTGACCGCGGTCGGCGAAGCTAGCAAATAAAAACAAAGAATACTGGGAGGAATAGTATATGTTACGTTCACTTTATTCAGGAATCAGCGGAATGAAAAACTTTCAGACGAAGCTTGATGTCGTCGCAAACAACATCTCAAACGTCAATACTGCCGGATTTAAGAAAAGCAGGGTCACCTTTAAAGACATCGTCAGCCAGCAGATTTCAGGGGCGTCTGCCTCAACTGCCAACAAGGGATCAGTAAACGGCAAGCAAGTCGGGCTCGGTTCAACGATCGCCTCCATTGATACCGTTCATTCACCTTCTTCGACTGGGACAACAGGAAGAGACTTAGACATCGCGATCACCGGCGACGGCTACTTCCGGGTCGGCACGGGGAACGAAGTCAGCTATACAAGATACGGAAACTTCCAGTTGTCTGATCAAGGCTATTTAACAACAGCAGACGGACTGTTTGTCTTACAGGCTGACGATCAGAAAATTCAAATTCCGATGGATAATGCGAAAAGCTACTCAATTGGACCTGACGGAACGGTGTCATACGTAGATAAGAATACGAACAACAGCGTAAAAGTCGGACAGATCTCACTTGCGACGTTCAGCAATGCGGCGGGTTTAACCAAAACTGGTGACAACCTTTACCGCAAATCATTAAGCTCAGGGACTCCGCAGATCGTCGCACCTGGCGAAGGATCAGCAGGAGCATTGCAAACAGGTGCTCTTGAAATGTCAAACGTCGACCTTTCGGAAGAATTCTCCGAAATGATCATTGCGCAGCGCGGCTTCCAGTCCAATGCGAAAATCATTACAACCTCTGACGAAATCCTTCAGGAGCTCGTCAATCTGAAGCGATAAGGAGGAAGGCGGGCGCCTTTAGTTAAGGCGCCTTCTGTGAAACGATGATCAAGGTTACGCGATTAAACGGACAACCCTTTGTTCTGAACGCATTATTAATCGAACAAATCGAATGTTTCCCAGACACGACGATCACGCTGTCAAACGGAAAAAAATTTGTTGTCAAAGAAGACGAGGATACAGTTGTAGAAAGCATCGTGTCATTCTATCAAAAAATCAACATACTTTCTTGTGACCAAAGAATTGAGGAATCAGAATGAATAAAAAACTTCTAGCAATCATGATGATCATTTTGTTGGCGATCGCCGCACTGGGGACGGCTGCTTTCTTTGTCATTAAAGGAAATGCAAGCGAAAAGGTTGCAAAAAAGGAACCGACGATTGACGAGGTTGTCGAGTCTTCAGTCGCAATCGATGAGATCACGACAAACCTGAAATCAGACAACTACGTCCGCCTTTCGATCAAGCTTGAAACCGATTCGAAAAAAGCGAAGGAAGAGCTTGAAAAACGCGATTTCCAAATCAAAGATACGGTCATTTCCCTGCTCGGAAATATGACGGCTGAACAAATGGATGGAGAAAAGGGAAGAGAAGCCTTTAAAAAGCAGCTCAAAGATAAGCTGAACTCAGAGTATATGAAAGAGGGCAAAGTCAAAAAAGTATACATTACCTCCTTTAATCTGCAGTAGGAAACATATTTGACAGGACCACGGAGGTGAAAAAGAAGATGGCAGGAGAAGTTCTCTCCCAAAATGAAATTGATGCATTGCTTTCAGCGATATCGACCGGAGAAATGGATGCCGATGAGCTGAAAAAAGAGGAGACCGTAAAAAAAGTAAAAGTTTACGATTTTAAACGGGCGCTCCGCTTTTCAAAAGACCAGATCCGCAGTTTAACAAGGATTCACGATAATTTTGCGAGGCTGTTAACAACCTATTTTTCAGCACAGCTGAGAACGTATATCCAAATTTCGGTGAGCTCGGTTGACCAGGTTCCGTATGAGGAATTCATCAGATCCATTCCGAATATGACGATCCTCAATCTGTTTGAGGTTCATCCTCTTGAAGGGAGGATCATGATGGAGATCAATCCGACCATCGCCTATGCGATGATGGACAGAGTCATGGGCGGGATCGGAACGAGTCATAACAAAATTGACAGCATGACGGAAATTGAGACGAAAATCATGTCCAATCTATTTGAAAGCAGTCTTGCGAACTATAAAGACGCTTGGGAATCCATCGCGGAAATCGAGCCGGAAATGTCCGATTTTGAAGTGAATCCGCAGTTTGTGCAAATGGTTTCTCCTAATGAGACGGTCGTCGTCATTTCATTGAACACGCAAATAGGGGATATCAGCGGGGTCATCAATCTGTGCATCCCGCACGTCGTTCTCGAACCGATTATTCCTAAGCTTTCCGTCCATTATTGGATGCAATCTGACAGAATTGAGCCAAAACCGGAGGAAACAAAGTCAATCGAAAAGCGGATTATGACGGCCCGAATTCCGATTGTCGCAGAACTCGGAAAATCGGAACTCACAATTGAAGAGTTTTTACAATTAGAAATTGGCGATTGTATCACCTTGGACAAATCAGTAGCAGAACCTCTTACTGTTTTGGTCGGAGATAAACCGAAATTTCTAGGACAAGCCGGCCGCATGAATCGAAAAACTGCGATTCAAATTCTAGATCACGACATAAGAGGTGAAGAATATGGAGAATAACAATAGGTTATCACAGGATGAAATTGATGCGCTGCTGACGGGCGGCGATGACAATAACGGGGAGCAGCCGGAATCAGGACTGTCCCCGATGGAACAGGATACGATCGGGGAAATCGGAAACATTTCCTTTGGGAGCTCTGCAACAGCTTTGTCCACATTGTTAAACCAGAAAGTAGATATTACAACACCGACCGTTTCGGTTATTGAAAAGAGCCATTTAAACGAGGAATTCCCTCATCCTTATGTATCGATCGGCGTGAGCTATACGGAAGGCTTATCAGGCAACAACCTTCTGGTCATCAAGCAGGAAGACGCGGCGATCATCGCCGACCTGATGATGGGGGGAGACGGAACAAATGCAGATCCATCGCTCAGCGAAATTCATTTGAGCGCAGTTCAGGAAGCCATGAACCAAATGATGGGATCAGCAGCGACTTCCATGTCGACCGTCTTCAGCAAGAAGATCGACATCTCACCGCCTGAGGTAGATCTTCTTGACGTGAATGAAGGGGAAGGGACAGACCAGATCCCGAAGGAAGACCCGCTCGTTAAAGTATCTTTCAGATTGAAAGTCGGAGAGCTGATAGATTCCCATATCATGCAGCTTTACCCGCTTACGTTTGCGAAAGAATTGATAGATGAATTAACAAAGCCGCAGGTTGCAGATGAACCGGTACAGGCTGATGAACAACCTTCTGCTCCGGTACAGCCGGCGCCTGCCGCCGCTCCGCAAAGCGCGGCTCCTAAACAAGAGCCTGCCCCTAAAAGGCAAGGAACGGCAAAGGTTTCCGAGCCCGTACAAGTCACGCCGGCCGAGTTTGCGTCGTTTGATCCGCAGCCTGAAGGCCGCACCTCTATGAACAATCTCGACATGCTCATGGACATTCCTTTATCCGTGACGGTTGAGCTCGGCAGGACAAGCCGCAGCGTCAAAGAGGTGCTGGAGCTGTCGACAGGCAGTATCGTCGAGCTTGACAAATTGGCCGGTGAACCCGTCGACATCCTCGTCAACCAGCGGGTTGTCGCAAAGGGCGAGGTCGTCGTCATCGACGAAAACTTCGGCGTCAGGGTAACAGACATTTTAAGCCAGGCTGAACGAATCAGCAAATTACGATAACAACAGATTGATGAAGGAGAGATAAACAATGGCTTACAAGATTTTAGTAGTTGATGATGCAGCATTTATGAGAATGATGATCAAGGATATTTTGGTGAAAAACGGATTTGAAGTGGTCGCCGAAGCTCAAGACGGAGCGCAGGCAGTTGAAAAATATAAAGAGCATTCACCGGATTTGGTGACAATGGACATCACCATGCCGGAAAAAGACGGAATTACCGCTCTGAAAGAAATCAAAGAAATCGACCCGCAGGCGAAAATCATTATGTGTTCTGCAATGGGACAGCAATCCATGGTTATTGACGCGATCCAGGCCGGAGCAAAAGATTTTATCGTCAAGCCGTTCCAGGCTGACCGCGTAATGGAAGCGATCAATAAAACGCTGAGCTAAAGGGTGTACAAGTTGTTGAAAAAATCTCTTATTTTCATAGCCGGCATTTGTCTCACTCTTTTACTCGCTTTGCACACCGCCCCCGCCCATGCTGAGGAATCCGGCGACAAGACGGTTGATCAGCTGTTCGATAAAGGGGCCGGCAAAGACAGTCAGAAAAATGAAAAAGACAAGACGGAGAAAACAAGCAGCAGCAAATCTCTTAAGGAAGGGACGGAGACACCGTCTCCTTCCGTTTCCATATTTGATTTTGTCAAAATGATCGGCGCCTTGCTGTTTGTGATTTTTCTCATCTACGCGTTGGTCAAATTCATGAATAAACGAAACCGGCTGTTAAAACCGTTTCAGTACGTTGAAAACATCGGCGGTGCGCCGCTCGGCCAAAACAGGTCCGTACAGCTGGTGAAAGTGGGGAACAGGGTGCTTGTCGTCGGTGTCGGCGAAAACATTCAGCTCCTGAAGGAGATCGATGACGAACAGGATGTAAAAGAAATTCTCGCTCAGCATGAGGCTGCAATGAACAGCAAGATCGAATGGCAAAAATGGGTGGATCAAGTCAAAGGTCCGGGCGCGCAAAAACGAGGCGGGCTGCCTTCGTTTTCTGAATCGTTAAAAGCGCAGCTTGCAGAACTTAAACAAAACCATGCAAAAGGCAGAAAGAAAGGCCAAAATCAACATGAATGAATTTATCAATTTATTTAATTCAAGCGATGCGGCAAATGTCAGCGCCAGCGTCAAACTCCTGCTGCTGTTAACCGTGTTTTCGATCGCTCCGGGGATTTTGATCATGATGACGTGCTTTACAAGGATCGTCATTGTTTTGTCTTTTGTCCGGACATCTCTGGCAACGCAGTCGATGCCGCCAAACCAGGTGCTGATCGGACTCGCATTATTTTTAACCTTTTTCATTATGGGACCGACATTTTCAGAGGTTAACAAAGATGCCCTGACCCCGTTAATGGATAACAAAATCAGCTTGGACGAGGCCTACACAAAAGCCGAGGCTCCGATCAAGAAATTCATGAGCAAGCACACGAGACAGAAGGATCTGGCGCTGTTTATGAATTACGCGAAGATGAAAACGCCCGACTCCATTGATGACATTCCGCTTTCAACAATGGTGCCCGCGTTCATCATCTCGGAATTAAAAACCGCATTTCAAATGGGATTTATGATTTTTATTCCGTTTTTAATTATCGATATGGTAGTGGCGAGTGTTTTGATGTCGATGGGGATGATGATGCTTCCTCCGGTCATGATCTCACTGCCGTTTAAAATTTTGCTTTTTGTCCTTGTAGACGGCTGGTATTTAATCGTTAAATCTTTGCTGGAAAGCTTTTAGAGTAGGTGCTGAAAATGAGTTCGGAATTTGTTATATCGATTGCCGAAAGAGCGGTGTACGTAACGTTGCTCGTCAGCGGGCCGCTGCTTGCGCTCGCTCTTCTGGTGGGGCTGATCGTCAGCGTTTTTCAGGCAACGACCCAAATACAGGAACAGACTCTTGCATTCATACCGAAAATTGTCGCCGTTTTGGTGGGACTCGTCATCTTCGGGCCGTGGATGCTGTCGACGATTTTGTCTTTTGCAACCGAGCTGTTCTCGAATTTAAATCGTTTTGCAGGGTAGCTTGAACATGTCAATGATTGAATTAATTCCAGCCTTTTTACTTGTGTTTGTCAGGATCACGGCATTTTATGTAACGGTCCCTCTATTTTCTTATCGGACAGTTCCAGCTATTCATAAAATAGGTTTTGCATTTTTTCTTGCGCTTGTCAGTTTCAGCACGATCGAAAAGCCTCCCCACCTTGATGTTGACGGCTTTTACATGCTGCTTGTCATGAAGGAGGCGCTTGTCGGGCTTCTTCTGGGGCTCATCGCCTACATGATGCTGTCAGCGGTTCAGATTGCCGGATCGTTTATCGACTTTCAGATGGGATTCGCGGTGGCAAACATCATCGATCCCCAAACGGGGGCGCAAAGCCCGCTAGTCGGTCAATTTTTATACACGATGGCGCTGCTTTTGATGCTGAGCCTGAATGCGCACCATTTATTGCTCGATGGCATCTACTACAGCTATCAGTACATTCCGGTTGACCATCTCGGGCTGTCGTTTGGAAACGCGCAGTTTGCCGAGTTCATCGCGAAAAGCTTCAATACGATGTTCATTACGGCTTTTCAATTATCTGCACCCGTTGTTGCGAGCTTGTTTTTGGTTGATTTGGCGCTCGGCATCGTGGCGAGGACGGTGCCTCAGCTGAACGTCTTTGTCGTCGGTCTTCCGCTGAAAATCGCGGTCACCTTTATCATGCTTATCATCTGTATGGCGGTTATGTTCAGCATGATGCAAAACGTGTTCGAATTCGCCGTCAGGACGATGAGAGATCTACTAACTTTGCTTGGGGTGGCACGATGAAGCTGACGTTGGATTTGCAATTTTTTTCAGGTGAAAAAACGGAAAAAGCAACGCCGAAAAAACGGCGGGAGACAAGAAAAAAAGGACAGGTTGCCAAAAGCGCGGACGTCAATACCGCAGTTACGCTGTTTATCGTCTTTTTGTCCCTGCTGTTTTTCGGATCGTATATGAGGGATCATCTGCTCGGTCTCATCGAAAGGTTTTACCACGATCTGCTCATGATGAAGGTGACGGAGACCAATATCCCTGTACTCTTTCGGGATCTGTCGCTGGAAGCCGGCATGATTTTGGCGCCGATCATGCTTGCGGCTCTCATTTCAGGGGTTTTGAGCAACTACATGCAAGTGGGATTTTTATTCGCGCCTGAGGTGGTCAAGCCCGATCTTGCTAAACTGGATCCGCTGAAAGGGTTCAAGCGGATTTACAGCATCAGGGCGATCGTTGAGCTATTAAAATCCATTTTAAAGATCGTTGTCGTCGGAAGCGTGACCTTCACAGTCCTGTGGCAAAACTTCGGCGGAATTCTCAGGACCCCATTGCTGACCCCCGGAAAAGCTCTGTCATATGTCGGCTGGCTCTCCTTTTTGATGGGGGTGTCGGCAGCGGTTGCCTTGCTTTTTCTTGCGGCGCTCGATTACCTCTATCAGAAATTTGATTATGAAAAAAATATTCGGATGTCAAAGCAGGACATCAAAGACGAATACAAAAAGACCGAGGGCGACCCGTTGATCAAATCCAAGATCAAGCAAAAGCAAAAAGAAATGGCGATGCGCCGCATGATGCAGGAGGTTCCGAAGGCAGACGTCATCATTACGAACCCGACCCATTATGCGGTCGCCTTGAAATACGACGAAAACAAAATGGATGCTCCGTTTATCGTGGCCAAAGGGGTCGATCTGGTGGCCCTGAAAATCAGACAGATTGCAAAAGAGCATGACGTCATGACGGTTGAGAACAGACCGCTTGCAAGAGCGCTCTATGATCAGGTTGAGATTGAACAGGCCGTACCGGAAGAATTTTTCAAAGCCATAGCCGAAATCCTGGCTTATGTGTATAAAGCAAAGCAAAAAATATGAATTTTTCAGTTTTAAAAGGAGAGAAACAGCATGTCAGCAAGAGATTTATCAGTTTTATCAGGCGTTGTCCTCATTGTGGCAATGCTTATCATACCCTTTCCACCATGGTTGTTGAGCGTTTTAATTATCGTGAATATTTCTCTTGCGTTAATCGTGCTTCTCACCACAATGAACATGCAAGAACCGCTGCAGTTTTCGATTTTTCCTTCATTATTGCTGCTGCTGACGCTGTTCCGATTAGGGCTTAACGTTTCAACGACGCGCTCGATCCTTTCAAACGGAGACGCGGGCAAAGTCGTTGAGACGTTCGGATCATTCGTCGTCGGCGGCAATGTGTTAGTCGGTCTTGTCGTCTTTATTATTCTGATCATCATCCAGTTTATCGTCATTACAAAAGGGGCGGAGCGGGTTTCCGAAGTCGCTGCGAGATTTACGCTTGACGCCATGCCGGGAAAACAGATGAGCATTGATGCTGATCTGAACGCCGGAATGATTACTGAGCATGAAGCGAGGACGCGCCGGGAAAAAGTCGCGCGCGAAGCGGATTTCTACGGGGCGATGGACGGTGCCAGTAAATTTGTCAAAGGCGACGCCATCGCAGGGATCATCATCGTGCTGATCAACGTGCTTTGCGGCATCGTCATCGGCATGCTGCAAAAACAGATGACCATTCAGGAAGCCGCATCCCACTTCACGCTGCTGTCCGTGGGGGACGGTATTGTATCACAGCTGCCCGCGCTTTTGATTTCGACGGCAACGGGTATCGTCGTCACGAGAGCCGCCTCGGACGGCAACCTCGGACAGGATATTACAGGCCAGCTGTTTGCCTATCCGAAGCTTTTATACGTGACAGCCGGTACGATTTTTGCGCTCGGGATTTTCACGCCGATCGGACTCCTTTTGACAGGGCCGCTCGCCCTTCTCCTCGCTTTTGGCGCCTACATGCTTTCTAAGGCCGGTCAAGAGAAGGAGAAAGTGGAAGATATTTTAGAGGAAGAAGCCGAAGTCGATGAGCTGAAAAGCCCGGAAAGCGTCATACACCTGCTTGATATCGATCCGATCGAATTTGAATTCGGCTACGGGCTGATTCCCCTGGCTGATGCGAATCAAGGCGGAGACCTTTTGGACAGGATCGTCATGATCAGGCGCCAGCTTGCGATCGAACTCGGACTCGTCATTCCGGTCGTCAGAATCAGGGATAACATTGCCCTGCAGCCGAACGAGTACAGGTTGAAAATCAAAGGAAATGAAGTGGCGAAAGGCGAGCTTCTCCTTGACCACTATTTGGCGATGTCCCCGACGGGTGAGGACGATGACATCGAGGGGATTGACACGGTCGAACCGTCCTTTGGCCTTCCGGCTAAATGGATACCAGAGTCTCAAAAGGATCAGGCTGAAATGCTCGGATATACGGTCGTCGATCCTGCTTCAGTCGTCTCAACCCATATTACGGAACAGGTGAAAAAGCATGCCCACGAACTGCTCGGCAGACAGGAAACAAAGCAGCTCATCGACCATTTGAAAGAATCGTATCCGGTTCTCGTCGAAGAGGTGACGCCGAATCCTCTGTCTGTCGGCGACATTCAAAAAGTGCTTGCTAAGCTTCTGAAAGAAAAAGTATCCATCCGGAATCTGGTGACGATTTTTGAAACATTGGCTGACTACGGAAAACTGACGACGGATTCTGACATGCTGACCGAATATGCACGGCAGTCTCTCGCCAAGCAGATTACCGCACAGTATGCAAAAGAAAACGAGATGCTGAAGGTCGTGACCTGCTCAGGACGCGTTGAGAAGGCGGTAGCTGAAGGCATCCAGCAGACCGAACACGGCAACTATTTATCTCTTGAACCGTCAATCTCGGACAATATCATTCAATCTGTAGCAAGGGAAATCGAGCAGCTTTCCTTAAGGCAGGAAGTGCCGATTCTCCTCTGTTCACCGCCGGTCAGGATGTACGTCAAACAGCTTTTGGAGCGGTATTTCCCTGATCTTCCGGTTCTGTCATATAACGAACTGGAGGCCAACGTAGAAGTTCAAAGTATCGGAGTGGTGGATATCCAATGAGAATCAAAAAATTTGTAGCCGGTTCGATGCAGGAAGCCACAAAGCAAATTAGACACGAGCTTGGAAATGACGCCGTTATCTTAAACTCCAAAAAGATTCAGATGAGGCGCTTCCTCGGACTCGTCAAAAAACAGGGCGTTGAAGTGATCGCCGTTGTCGATCAGGACTTTTCCGATACGAGAAAAACGAAGCAGCAGCAGGTGCAGCCTGCTTTTCGCGAGCCCGCTTTCCTCCCGGAAAACCCGGTGCAGCTTGAGCTTGCAAGCCAGGTGAAAGAGCTGAAGGCGCTTTTAGAAACGCGGCACGAACAGCCTGCCGATGTGCTGCCGGAGCCTTTAAAACAAACAGACAGGCTCCTGGCGAAACAAGGGGTATCGCAAGCGATCCGGACGAAAGCGTTGAGCAGGCTGCTCAGCACGTCCTTCCAGGCGGGGGAACAATGGACGGATGACAAAGCGCTTCGCCGTGTAACCGAGATTTTAGCAGAGCTTCTTCCGGAAAATCCGGAAGAAAATGCGGCGATCCGTTCGAAATATATCGTCCTTTTTGGATCGACCGGCGTCGGCAAAACGACGACGCTTGCCAAACTTGCCGCCTCATCGGTGCTTGAGAAGCAAAAGAAGATCGCCTTCATTACAACGGACACGTACCGGATCGCCGCGGTTGAGCAATTGAAAACGTATGCCGAACTGTTAAATGCACCGCTTGAAGTGTGCTATACGAAAGAAGAATTTAAAACGGCCCAGCAAAAATTCGCCGATTTCGATCATGTGTTTATCGATACGGCGGGCCGCAATTTTAAAGACGGGCAATATGTCAGGGAACTGAAGGAAATCATTCCGTTTGAGCGGGGGATTCAGGCGTTTCTCGTTTTGTCCGCCACAAGCAAATACGAAGATATGAAAGAGCTCGTCAAGCAGTTTTCAAGCATTCCGATCGATCAGCTCATTTTAACGAAGGTGGATGAAACCGACTCGCTCGGAAGCGTCATGAATCTGCTTGCCGAATCGAGGATCGGCCTCGGCTATATTACCAACGGCCAGAACGTTCCCGAAGATATTCGTTCTGTATCAAATGCATCTTTTGTCAAATTGCTTACGGGGTGTTGAACATGGATCAGGCAGAAAGCTTGAGAAAGCGAATGGAAGAGCGATTTGCCGGGACGCCCGCCGTCTATCGCAATAAAGCGAAAACGCTGGCGGTTGTCAGCGGAAAAGGGGGCGTCGGGAAATCGAACATATCGCTTAATACGGCGCTGGCATTATCCGACAAAGGGAAAAAAGTTCTTGTCATCGATCTTGATGTGGGAATGGGCAATATCGACATCTTGATCGGCCGCCAGGCGCTTTATACCGTCGTGGACGTGCTGAATCACAAAATGCCGATTCACCGCGCTTTGTCAACGGGCCCGAAAGGCATCCGGTATATTTCCGGAGGAACCGGGCTCAACACGATGTTCGAATTAAGCAGAGACAAATGGGCGTTTTTTCTGAAAGAACTGTCAACTGTCATCAATGATTTCGACCTTGTCGTGTTTGACATGGGAGCGGGACTGTCAAAAGACCAGTTGCCATTCGCCCTTTCAGCGGATGAAATTCTGGTCGTCACCACCCCTGAGCCGACGTCGATTATGGATGCATACAGTGCGATCAAGCATTTGACTTTAAACGGACCGGAGCTCAGGCTGAAGGTCGCCGTCAACCGCTGCATGAACCAGAAAGACGGAATTTCTGCTTTTTTGCGGCTCTCGAATACGGTGAACGCATTTTTGCAGCAAAAATTGGAATACGCCGGACCGATTCCCGAAGATCCTCTAGTGTCAAAAGCAGTCGTCGAGCAGCAGCCGTTTTTGATCAGACATCCGCGCTCCAAGCTGAGCAGCGCGGTTTATCTTTTGGCGGACTCACTGCTTGAAAGCGGCACGGTGAAGACGGGAGGAAACCGGTCATTTATTGATAAATTATCTTCATTTTTCAGAAGGGGTAATGCTACATGATTCGTGTTCTTGTCGTTGATGACTCTGCTTTTATGAGAAATATGATCACCGAGTTTTTAACATCCAATCAACAGATTGCTGTAGCGGGAACGGCAAGAAACGGGGAGGAGGCCCTCCAAAAAATCGAGGAGCTCCGCCCGGATGTGGTCACATTGGATATCGAAATGCCCGTGATGGATGGAAAAGAAACATTGAAACACATCATGGCCAAAAGGTCCCTTCCGGTCATCATGGTATCAAGCCTGACACAGCGCGGAGCGGATATTACCATCGAGTGTCTGGAGATCGGTGCAGTCGATTTTGTCGGAAAGCCGTCAGGCTCGATTTCATTCGATTTATACAAAGTAAGGGAAGAATTGATAGAAAAGGTTTTGGCAGCCGGACGGGCGAAAGTAAATCCTGCCTCAGCCCGCTTGCCTCACCCAGCGCCTCTTCAAACACCCGCTGCAAAAAGCGGCGGCCGGTTCATTCCTTCCGGGGCTTCTAAACAGCTGGTCTGCATCGGTACATCGACAGGGGGGCCGAAAGCGCTGCAAAGAGTGCTGCCGAAGCTGCCCCGTACGCTGAAGGCGCCTGTATTTGTTGTCCAGCATATGCCGGCGGGGTTTACGGCTTCACTTGCAAACAGGCTGAACTACCTCTCAGAAGTAACCGTAAAGGAGGCTGAACACGGCGAGAGAGCAAAAGCCGGATGGGTCTATATCGCGCCGGGCGGAAAAAACATGACGGTGCACCTTGCAAACGGCGAACTTGTGATTTCGCTTGATGACAGGGACACAGGCAGCCGCCACAAACCGTCTGTCGACTACCTGTTCAACTCGCTGTCGACGCTGACAGGCTTTGAAAAAATCGCCGTGATCATGACGGGCATGGGATCGGACGGAACAGAAGGCGTCAAAAGCCTCTTGAGACATTCGCGGGGTCCGGTAATCGCCGAGTCGGCAGAATCCTGCGTCGTCTTCGGGATGCCCAAAGCGGTCATTAACAACGGACTAGCAAATGATGTTAAGCATGTTGACGAAATAGCTGCAGCTATTATGACGTATACGAAATAAAGAGAGGGCGTGACTTAAATGGAGATGAATCAATATTTAGACGTCTTTATAGAAGAAAGTAAAGAACATTTGCAAACCTGTAATGAAAAACTGCTCGAGCTCGAAAAAAATCCATCAGACCTGCAGCTTGTCCACGATATTTTCAGGGCGGCCCATACGCTAAAAGGCATGAGCGCCACGATGGGCTATGAAGATATGGCGCATTTGACGCACAGCCTAGAAAATGTGCTGGATGCCATCCGGAACGAGGAGATGACGATTACGTCAGAATGGATGGATATCATGTTTGAAGCGCTCGACGATCTGGAGGCGATCGTCCTTTCGATCATCGAAGGCGGCGACGGAAAACGGGATGTTTCAGAAGTCTGCGCCAAGCTTGATGTCACAGGAGCCGGCAAGGAAACGGCGGCAGCGGCCGAAGCCCCTGAAGCGGCACCTTCCAAATCGAAATGGTCCTATGACGAGTTCCAAAGAACCGTCATTGCAGAGGCGGAAGAACAGGGCTTTAAATGCTATGAAATCACCGTTTCTCTTAAAGAGGATTGCTTGCTTAAAGGCGTCCGCGTCTACATGGTGTTTGAACAGCTGAATGAAATCGGCGAAGTCGTCCAAACCATTCCGGAAACGGAAGTGCTGGAAGCCGAAGACTTTGACTCCGAATTTGTAATTTGTTTTTTAAGCAAACACAATGAACAGGATATTTTCAATAAAATTAACGGCGTCTCAGAAATTGAAAAGGTCGAAGTGACTGAGCTGAAAATCGATGCTGCAGCACCTGAAGAGGAGAAGGAGGGCGCCGAAAAAGAAGCAGCTCCGAAACAGCCGGAGAAAAAACCGGAAAAGCCGGCAAAACAGGCAAATGACAAAAAAGAACCGGCAAAACCTGCGGCCGGCGGCGGAACGAAAACGATCCGCGTCAACATTGACCGCCTCGATTCACTGATGAACCTCTTTGAAGAGCTTGTCATTGACAGAGGCCGTCTCGAGCAGATTGCAAAAGAGCTTGACCATGGCGAATTAACGGAAACCGTCGAACGGATGACACGAATTTCCGGAGATCTCCAATCGATCATCCTCAATATGAGAATGGTGCCTGTCGAAACCGTATTCAACCGTTTTCCGCGCATGGTCCGCCAACTGACGAAAGAGCTGAACAAAAAAATCGAGCTTTCCATTTTCGGAGCGGATACAGAGCTTGACCGGACAGTGATCGATGAAATCGGCGATCCGCTTGTCCATCTGCTGCGAAACAGCCTTGACCACGGAATCGAAGCCCCTGAAGTCAGAGCGAAAAACGGAAAGCCTGAAACAGGACACGTCCGGCTGAAAGCATACCACAGCGGAAACCACGTCTTTATCGAGGTTGAAGATGACGGAGCGGGCATCAACCGCAAAAAAGTGCTTGAAAAAGCGATAGAGCGAAATGTCATTTCTGAACGTGATGCGGAAACGATTGAAGATCATGAAATCGATGCGCTCATTTTTGCGCCGGGATTTTCGACCGCGGATCAGATTTCGGATATTTCCGGCCGCGGCGTCGGCCTGGATGTCGTCAAAAGCAAGCTTGAATCATTGGGCGGATCTGTCAGCATCAAATCAACCGAAGGGGAAGGGTCGCTGTTTTCAATCCAGCTTCCGCTGACGCTGTCGATCATCTCTGTGCTTCTCGTCAAGCTTGAAAAAGAAACGTTCGCGATTCCGATTTCTTCTATTATAGAAACGGCCGTCATCGATAAGAAAGACATTCTTCTGACACACGACCGCGAAGTGATTGATTTCAGGGGCCATATCGTACCGGTGGTTTACCTGAAAGAAGAGTTTAACGTTGAGGATTCATCAGACGATCTCGACCAGCTCCATGTCATCGTCGTGAAAAAGGGAGACAAGCTGACCGCGTTTGTCGTCGACTCTTTCATCGGCCAGCAGGAAGTCGTCCTAAAATCGCTTGGCGATTATTTGACAAACGTCTTTGCAATATCAGGAGCGACGATCCTTGGAGACGGACAAGTCGCGCTGATCATTGATTGCAACGCCCTTATTAAATAGAGATAGCGAAAGGAGAGCGATCCTCTTGACCACACAGACTACCACCGGTGAAAAAATGATTGTATTCAAAGTGAATCATAAAGAATATGCCATATCCGTTTCAGAAGTCATGTCGATCGAAAAGTGGCAGCAGCCTACAAGGGTTCCTGGAGTTGAACCGTATATTTGCGGCGTCATCAATTTAAGGGGCGTCGTCACGCCTGTCATCGATTTAAGAAAGCGGATCGGGGCGCCCGGTGATGACATTACGGATGAAACGAGAATTATCATCATTACCTATCAGGACATCGAAGTCGGCTGGGTCGTAGATGAAGCAAACGACGTTATCACTGTCGAAGAGCACGAGATCGAATCAGCTCCCGAAACGGTCGGGAAAGACGGCAGGCAATGGATAAAAGGCATTGTGAAGCAAGGCTCCAGACTTCTTAATCTAATTGACTCTGAAGCCGTATTAAACAGGAAGTCCAGCCTTTCTGCAGCTTCAGAAAACGCGAAGAAGTAGGTAGAGAGATGAGCATATTTAAGGGAATTACAGAACAGCATCTTGATATTTTGCGGGAAGTAGGAAACATTGGAGCCGGTCATTCGGCGTCAGCTTTGGCCCAGTTGCTCAACAGGAAAATCGAGATGGAAGTGCCGTTTGTCAAGCTGCTGTCATTTGATGAACTGGTGAACTTCTTCGGCGGAGCAGACCTTCCTGTCGCCAGTATTTTTTTAAGGATGGAGGGGGATTTTCCGGGCTCCATGTTCGTTATCATGCCTTTTTCAGAGGCGGAGCAGTTAATCAGGGAGCTTGTCGGCAATCCGGAATTCGAGATCGACAGCATGACGCCTGATGATATCGGTGCCTCCGCCCTTCATGAACTGGGCAACATTATGGCGGGGTCTTATTTGACGGCTCTCGCCGATTTGACAAACCGGCAAATGTATCCGAGCGTTCCCGAACTTACGCTTGATATGTTCGGAGCCGTCATCAGCGAAGGGCTGATCGAGCTCAGCCAAATCGGGGACCAAGTGATCGTCATTGACAACTCCATTTTTGACGAAGAGCACAACCGGAAGGTAAATGCGCACCTTTTCCTTTTGCCTGACTATGATTCGTTTGAAAAGCTCTTCCGGACATTGGGTGCAGCGCTATGAAAATGATAGAAAAAGAGACTACTATTATCAGGGTGGGCATTGCAGATGTGAAGATTGTCCGCACTCCGGACCGCATCAGAACATCCGGGCTCGGCTCGTGCGTCGGGCTTGTGCTTTACGATCTGGAAGCGAAAACAGCCGGACTCGTCCATGTCATGCTTCCCGATTCTTCCCTTTCAAAGACCCCGGATATCAATCTGGCAAAATACGCGGACACGGCTGTTGCATCAACGGTTGACATGCTGCTTAAAGCCGGCTGCCGCAAATTCGCCCTGAAAGCGAAGATGGCCGGAGGAGCCGAAATGTTTAAATTTAAAATGACGAATGATTTGATGAAAGTCGGGCCAAGAAACGTGTTGGCGATAAAAAAACATCTATCTCTCTTGAACATTCCGATTGTAAGCGAGGATACAGGCGGAAACAGCGGAAGGACCATCGAGTTTGATCCGCAGACTGCGGAGCTTGTCATCCGCACTGTGAAACAAGGTATAACGACGATTTAATAAGCAATTTAGGGGGATAACGATGCAATCCTTGAACTACGAAGATCAAGAGCTTTGGTCGCGGTGGAAAGAATGGAAAGATCCTCAGGCCGGCGATGATTTGATCCGCCGCTATATGCCGCTTGTCACATACCACGTCGGCCGGATCGCCGTCGGCTTGCCAAAGTCCGTACATAAAGATGATCTGGTGAGCCTCGGCATGCTGGGTTTGTATGATGCCCTTGAAAAATTCGATCCGGGAAGGGATCTGAAATTCGATACATACGCTTCTTTCAGAATCAGGGGCGCGATTATCGACGGCCTTCGAAAAGAGGACTGGCTTCCGAGAACATCCCGGGAAAAAACGAAAAAAGTCGAAGCGGCGATTGAAAAGCTTGAACAGCGCTACTTGCGAAACGTATCACCGAGCGAAATCGCGGCTGAATTGGGAATGACAGAACAGGATGTCGTGACGACAATCAATGAGGGGTTTTTTGCAAATCTCCTTTCCATTGATGAAAAGCTTCACGACCATGAAGACGGGGAGAATGTCCAGGTCATGATCAGGGACGACAAAACGAGCACTCCTGAAGAAAAGATGATCAAAGACGAACTGATATCCCAGCTTTCCGAAAAAATCAGCGAGCTTTCCGAAAAAGAACAGCTTGTCATCAGCTTATTTTATAAAGAAGAGCTGACGCTGACTGAAATCGGACAGATTCTGAATTTATCGACCTCCCGCATTTCGCAGATTCACTCCAAGGCGCTTTATAAACTAAAGCACCTTCTTGATAAAGTGGTACAATAATCTTAGCTGCTGGCTTTGCCGGCAGCGTTTTTTAAGAACCTTTTAAAATCCATGGTTAGCGAGTGAAAAAAATGTCAACAATATTATGGATTACGAGCTTTATGCTCCACGGTATACTGATCTATTTCGTCATCATCCTTTACACGCGGCTCAGCGCTTTTAAAGAGGCCGAAAAAAATCAAAAACAGCTATTGGAAGAAACAGAGAATACGCTGACCGCATTTCTGATGGAGCTGAAAGACGAAAATGAAAGGCTCGTCAGCCAGCTGCAGCAAGCCGGGGAACACGAAGTGCAGCAAGCGGAAAAACACCGTCCGGCCGCCCCGGAAGAAGCCGCCGCCGACCGCCCTGGAGCAAAAGACGCGGACGATCTGCCGCTTCACATCGAATCGATGATTGATGAAGTGGAAAGAAAAGAAGATGTCCTGAATCAGGAACAAACGGGCGAAGCGGTTTCCTTTGAAGAAAAAGCCGTCGCACTGCATGAAGAGGGCTATTCACCCGAAGATATTGCAAGGCAGTTGAAAAGCGGAAAAACCGAAATCGAGCTTTTGTTAAAATTTCGCGGAAAGCTGAAAAACGATTCTTGATTGTCCGGGAAGCTTATGTTATATTAATTCGTGGTGTTAATTACACACGCTTAACGATTTATGCAAGCGGTGCTATCGCGCTGTGCGCGTTAGTCCTGCATAAAAATGACCTAAGCGGAGGAAAAAACCATTATATTAGGAGGAAATCACATGTCAGTCATTTCTATGAAGCAATTACTTGAAGCTGGTGTTCACTTCGGTCACCAAACTCGCCGTTGGAACCCAAAAATGAAACGTTACATCTTCACGGAGCGTAACGGAATCTACATCATCGACCTTCAAAAAACGGTCAAAAAAGTTGAGGAAGCATACAACTTTACGAAAAACCTTGCAGCTGACGGAGGAAAAATCCTTTTCGTCGGTACGAAAAAGCAAGCACAAGACTCTGTTAAAGAAGAAGCGGAACGTTCTGGAATGTACTATGTCAACCAACGCTGGCTCGGCGGTACATTAACAAACTTTGAAACGATCCAAAAGCGTATCAAACGCCTTAAAGATATCGAAAAAATGCAAGAAAACGGCACATTTGACGTGCTTCCTAAAAAAGAAGTCGTTCAATTGAAAAAAGAATTAGAGCGTCTTGAAAAATTCCTTGGCGGAATCAAAGACATGAAAGAACTTCCTGACGCGCTGTTCATCATCGACCCTCGCAAAGAGCGCATCGCTGTTGCTGAAGCGCGCAAGCTGAACATTCCGATCATCGGAATCGTCGACACAAACTGCGACCCTGATGAAATCGACGTTGTCATCCCTGCGAACGACGACGCGATCCGCGCTGTCAAATTGCTTACTTCTAAAATGGCCGATGCGATTTTGGAAGCGAAGCAAGGTGAAGAAACAGCAGCTGAAACAGAAGAGAAAGAAGCAGAAACAACTGAAACGACAACTGCTTAACCTGATCAAAAGGTGATAAGGGGGAACTGCCTTTTATCACCTTTTTTTTCACCAAATGACAATTTACATAATTTGTTGAATCATAAGGAGGAAATCAAAATGGCAATTAGTGCACAAATGGTAAAAGAGCTTCGCGAAAAAACCGGTGCAGGCATGATGGACTGCAAGAAAGCGTTAACTGAAACTGACGGCGACATGGACAAAGCAATCGACCTTCTCAGAGAAAAAGGAATTGCAAAAGCGGCGAAAAAAGCTGACCGCATCGCTGCTGAAGGTCTGACGCTCGTGAAAACAGAAGGCAACACAGGCGTGATTTTGGAAGTGAACTCTGAAACTGACTTCGTTGCGAAAAACGAAGGCTTCAAAGCGCTTCTAAACGACCTGGCTGATCATATTCTTGCCGAAAAGCCTGAAAACCTTGAAACAGCTATGGCGCAAAAAATGGCAAACGGTTCAACTGTTGAAGAATACATTACGAGCGCCGTTGCAAAAATCGGAGAAAAAATTACGCTTCGCCGCTTCGCTGTGCTTACAAAAGGCGATGACGCTGCATTCGGTTCATACCTGCACATGGGCGGAAAAATCGGCGTGCTGACCGTTCTAAACGGCACAACTGACGAAGAGACTGCGAAAGACATCGCAATGCACATTGCGGCTATCAACCCTCGCTACATCTCCCGTGACCAAGTGTCTGAGGAAGAAGCAAAACACGAGCGCGAAATTTTGACTCAGCAAGCTCTTCAAGAAGGCAAGCCTGAAAACATCGTCGCTAAAATGGTTGAAGGCCGTCTGAACAAATACTTCGAAGAAATCTGCCTCCTGGATCAGGCGTTCGTGAAAAACCCTGATGAAAAAGTGAAGCAGGTTGTCGGCGCGAAAAACGCAACCGTTGAAACATTCGTCCGCTACGAAGTCGGAGAAGGAATCGAAAAACGCCAAGAAAACTTTGCTGAAGAAGTTATGAACCAAGTGAAAAAATAAGACTGAAAAGCGCTTGCCAAAGCAGTTCGGCACGATCTTTTCAAGGAAAATAAGGGACACTGACTGTGTCCCTATTTTTAAAACAGTTTACAAACCTTTTTTTCTCTTGCATAATAAATAACGGCAAGCATGCACTTGGAGGTTATTATGGAAAAACCAAAGTATAATCGTATCGTATTAAAGCTTAGCGGAGAAGCGCTTGCGGGTGAGCAGGGAAGCGGCATCAACCCGACCGTGATCCAGTCCATCGCCAAGCAGGTGAAGGAAATCGCCGAGCTTGACGTTGAAGTTGCAGTCGTTGTCGGAGGAGGCAACCTGTGGCGCGGAAAAACCGGAAGCGATCTGGGAATGGATCGCGCGACGGCAGATTACATGGGAATGCTTGCAACTGTCATGAATTCCCTCGCCCTTCAAGACAGCCTTGAAACACTCGGCGTTCAGTCAAGGGTGCAGACATCGATAGAAATGAGGCAGGTCGCTGAGCCATACATAAGAAGAAAAGCGATTCGCCATCTTGAAAAGAAGCGTGTCGTCATTTTCGCTGCCGGTACAGGCAATCCGTATTTTTCTACGGACACGACAGCTGCGCTAAGAGCGGCTGAAATTGAAGCCGACGTCATTTTGATGGCCAAAAATAATGTCGACGGCGTGTACAATGCCGATCCAAGGACTGACGAAACGGCCGTAAAATATGAACAACTGTCATATCTCGACGTATTGAAAGACGGTTTGGCCGTCATGGATTCGACTGCTTCTTCACTGTGCATGGATAACGACATCCCGCTGATCGTCTTTTCCATTATGGAAGAAGGAAATATTAAAAAAGCCGTGTTCGGCGAACCAATCGGAACAATCGTAAGGGGGAAATAACGTGTCAAATCAAGTGATGAATGAAACAAAAGAACGCATGGAAAAAGCCGTGGCCGCATACCAGCGCGAACTTGCCACAGTCCGTGCCGGACGTGCGAATCCGTCGCTGTTGGATAAAGTAACGGTCGAATACTACGGAGCGCAAACGCCTTTAAACCAGCTTTCGTCCATTACTGTGCCTGAAGCGCGCATGCTCGTCATCACACCGTATGATAAAACGGCGCTCGGAGACATCGAAAAAGCGATTCAAAAAGCCGATTTGGGCGTGACTCCGACAAACGACGGCAGCATTATCCGCATCACGATTCCTCCTTTAACAGAGGAGCGCAGAAAAGAGCTCGTCAAGCTCGTCAAAAAATATTCTGAAGATGCGAAAGTCGCCGTCCGCAACATCCGCCGCGATGCAAACGACGATCTGAAAAAATTAGAGAAAAATGGTGAAATGACTGAGGATGAACTGCGTTCTTCAACGGAAGACGTGCAAAAACTGACAGATGAATACGTGTCAAAAATCGATGAGATCACAAAAGATAAAGAGAAAGAAATCATGGAAGTTTAATGAAAAACTCTGTACAATAGATAATAGTGAAAAGACCCTCTCATGTTTACAGGGGGTTTTTTTGTTAATACTGTTGTTATCTAGCAGGATATCACAGGAAAGCAACCTTTTGGGTGATGGAGGAATCTCATGCTCAATATACTCAAAAATTGGAAGAACCAGCATTCGGTTGCTTCCAATGAATCTTACACAAAAGAAAATATATTAAAGGGAGAAATTCCTGAACATATCGCCATTATTATGGACGGAAACGGCCGTTGGGCAAAAAAACGTGCCATGCCCCGCATCGCGGGCCATCATGAAGGCATGAAGGTAGTCAGGGAGACAACAAAGCTTGCAAGCGAACTTGGTGTCAAAGCATTGACTTTGTATGCTTTTTCTACTGAAAACTGGAAACGTCCAAAGCTTGAGGTTGATTTTCTGATGAAGCTGCCTGAAGAATTTTTGGGCACGTATCTTCCTGAATTGGTGGAAGAGAATGTTCAGGTGCGCATTACCGGTGATAAGAACGGTCTGCCCCCTCATACGATCCGCGCTGTGGAAAAAGCCATCAGCGATACGGAGCACAATGACGGACTTATTCTTAACTTTGCATTGAACTACGGGGGACGTGCGGAAATCGCAAATGCTGCCAAAAGAATCGCCGAGGAAGCAAAAAAAGGGACGCTCGACATTGAAGAAATCGATGAAAAGCTGTTTTCCGATTATTTAATGACCGAATCGCTGCAGGATCCCGATTTGCTGATTCGGACAAGCGGCGAGATCAGGCTGAGCAATTTCATGCTCTGGCAGCTTGCGTACAGCGAGTTTTTATTCACCGATGTTCTGTGGCCTGATTTTAAAGAAGTTCATTTCCTACAGGCCATCGGAGAGTATCAACGTCGAGGGAGAAGGTTTGGCGGAATTTAGAGGATGGTGCAGATGAAACAGAGAATATTGACGGGTGTTCTGGCAGCGGCGATTTTTTTGCCGCTCGTGATTTTGGGCGAGCTGCCGTTCACCTTGCTGGTCTACGCGATGGGCATATTGGCCCTATTTGAACTTTTGAGAATGAAAGGCATGAAGCTTTTGAGCCCCCCGGGCATCATAAGCCTCTTGCTGCTCATGATTTTATTAGTCCCGGCTCAATTTGGCGGAACCGTGGATATCACCGTCACGAAAGGGGAAACCGTGTTTTTGGCCGTGCTGCTCTTGCTTTCTTATACGGTCCTCAGCAAAAACTCGTTTTCTTTTGATGAAGCGGCTTTTGCTGCTTTGGCTGCAATCTATATCGGATTCGGTTTTTATTATTTTATCGAAATCAGAAGCATCGGTCTCAGCTATGTATTTTTTGCGATCGGCGTCGTCTGGTCGACGGATTCGGGCGCTTATTTTATCGGAAAGGCCCTCGGTAAGCGCAAGCTTTGGCCTGAGATCAGCCCCAACAAAACGATTGAAGGCTTTTGGGGAGGCATTTTGACGGCTGTCGTCTTTTCGGCCGTTTACCAGGCCGCAACAGGCTTTCCGCATTCGTATTTATTCGTGTTTTTGATCACCGTGCTTTTGTCGATCGTCGGGCAGCTCGGCGATTTGGCCGAATCTGCGTTCAAGCGGCATTACCAGGTGAAAGACTCCGGACGGATTCTTCCCGGACACGGCGGAATGCTCGACCGCTTTGACAGCTTTTTATTTGTCATGCCGGTTTTATACTTCTTGCTTGTTCTTTTTCAGCCGTTCGGGCTATGATAGAGAAGTACTGATAGCTAGAAAGAAACAGAGGTGCGGCAATTTTGAAGAACATATGTCTTTTGGGGGCGACAGGCTCCATCGGGGAACAGACGCTTGATGTCATAAAAGCGCACGGCGATAAATTTCGTCTTGCGGCGATGACGTTTGGCAAAAATGTAGAAAAAGCGGCTGAGATCATCGAAATGTTTAAACCGAAATACGTAGCCGCCGGTGATGAGCGTACATATAAAAAATTAAAACAGCTTTCTTTTTCCTACTCCTTTCAAACGGGAGTCGGGGAAGAAGCTTTAATGGAAGCGGCTGTTTTCCCGGAAGCGGATATCGTCGTCAACGCTCTTGTCGGAAGCGTCGGACTTATTCCGACGTTAAAGGCGATAGAGCATAAAAAAACAATTGCGCTTGCAAATAAGGAAACTCTTGTGACAGCCGGACATATAGTGAAAGAACATGCAAAACAATACGATGTTCCATTGCTGCCCGTCGACAGCGAGCATTCTGCGATTTTTCAATGCCTCCAGGGCGAAAATCCGAAACAGATCAAGCGCCTCGTCATCACGGCTTCGGGCGGAAGTTTCAGAGACAGAACGAGAAAAGAGCTGGAAGGCGTAACGGTCGAGGAAGCCCTCAACCATCCAAATTGGTCGATGGGTGCAAAAATTACGATCGATTCGGCTACAATGATGAATAAAGGACTCGAAGTCATAGAAGCGCACTGGCTTTTCGACCTGCCGTACGAACAGATCGATGTTCTGCTGCACAAGGAAAGCATCATCCATTCAATGGTCGAGTTTCATGACAGAAGCGTCATCGCCCAGCTCGGCACCCCCGATATGAGAGTGCCGATCCAATACGCGCTCAGCTATCCGAAGCGCCTGCCGTTTGAAGAAGCGAAATCTCTCGAGCTGTGGGAGATCGGCCAGCTGAATTTTGCCCAAGCTGATGTTGAAAGGTTCCGCTGCTTACAGTTCGCATATGAATCAGGCAAAATAGGCGGTACAATGCCGACCGTTTTAAATGCGGCCAATGAGGAAGCCGTTGCAGCGTTTCTGTCAGGCAGGATTACCTTTTTGGAAATCGAAGACATCATCGAAAAAGCATTGGAACGTCATCAGGCGATTGCAAAACCTAGCCTTCAGGAGATCCGTGAAGTGGACAAAGATGCCAGAAGGTTTGTCCAAACATTACTCACATAAGGTGGTATGTCCGTGAATACTGTGATAGCTTTTATTCTCATTTTTGGAACGCTCGTTTTTTTCCATGAGCTGGGCCATTTAATCCTTGCCCAAAGAGCGGGGATCCTGTGCCGGGAGTTTGCCATCGGCTTCGGCCCGAAGATCTTTTCGTTTAAGAAAAATGAGACCGTCTATACGATCCGCCTGTTTCCGATCGGCGGCTTTGTCCGGATGGCCGGCGAAGATCCCGAAATGGTCGAGGTGAAGCCGGGTTATACGGTCGGGCTTTTGTTCAACAAAGAAAATAAAGTCGAGAAAATCATTTTAAATCAAAAAGAAAAATATCCTGATGCATTGGTCATCGAAGTCGAAGAGGCCGATTTGGAGCACCAGATGAGAATTTCCGGCTATGAGCAAGGCAATGAGGATCAGCTCGTTTCCTTTTCCGTCAGTGAAACGTCATTTTTCATCGTCGACGGGGAAGAAGTGCAGGTTGCACCGTACAACCGCCAATTTCATTCGAAAACGGTCTGGCAGCGAATCAAAGCAATTGCAGCCGGTCCGATCATGAATTTTATTCTGGCTTACGTGATTCTCGTCATGCTCGGGTTGATGCAGGGCGTGCCTTCAGATGAGCCGGTGCTCGGAAAGCTGATCGACAACGGACGTGCAGCTGAAGCCGGACTCAAGGAAGGAGACCGCATCCAGACGATCAACGGAGAAAAAATGTCTTCGTGGACCGATATTGTCAACACGGTCAGGGAGCATCCGGAAAAGGAACTGAAGGTCGTTCTGACGCGCGACAATGTCAAGATGACGAAATATGTGACCCCTGAATCGGTCAAATCGGGGAAAGAAACCGTCGGCAGATTCGGCGCTTATAACCCTGTGCAAAAAGGCATGTTAACATCGATTTCATACGGCGCGACCGAAACTGTCGCTGTGGCGCAGAACATCGTCACAAGCCTAAGCAAAATCGTGACGGGCCAGTTTTCGATCGATATGCTGGCTGGACCTGTCGGCATCTATGATATGACAGAGCAAGTGGCGAAAACGGGTATCATCAACCTGCTGAAGCTTGCAGCCTTTTTAAGCATTAACCTCGGGATTGTCAACCTCCTGCCGATTCCGGCTTTGGACGGCGGAAGGCTGTTGTTTCTGTTGATTGAAGCGGTCCGCGGAAAGCCGATCAACCGGGAAAAAGAAGCATTTGTCGTATTCATCGGCGTGGCGTTTCTGATGCTGTTGATGCTTGTCGTTACATGGAACGACATCCAGCGTTTATTTTTATAAAAATGAATAAAAAGTAACCAATTGACATAAATGAGGTGCGAACGAAATGAGACAGAGCAGGACTCTAATTCCGACGCTCCGGGAAGTGCCGGCTGATGCGGAGGCGAAAAGCCATCAGCTCCTTCTCAGAGCGGGTTTTATCCGACAAAATACGAGCGGCGTATACAGCTATATGCCCCTTGCCAATAAAGTAATTCAAAAGATTCAGGCCATCGTCCGCGAAGAGATGGAAAACATCAACGCGGTTGAAATGCTGATGCCGGCGCTGCAGCAGGCTGAAACTTGGCAGGAATCCGGAAGATGGTATACATACGGACCTGAGCTGATGAGGCTGAAAGACCGCCACGGCCGCGAATTTGCGCTCGGCGCCACACACGAAGAGGTCATCACAAGCATCGTACGGGACGAAATCAAATCGTACAAGCGGCTTCCGCTGACCCTCTATCAGATCCAATCCAAATTCCGCGATGAAAAGCGTCCGCGTTTCGGATTGCTGAGAGGCCGCGAATTCATCATGAAAGACGCGTATTCTTTCCATTCATCTGCTGAAAGCCTTGATAAGACATACAACGATATGTATCAGGCTTACATGAACGTCTTTACGAGATGCGGATTGAATTTCAGGCCGGTTATCGCCGACTCCGGCGCAATGGGCGGAAAGGACACGCATGAATTCATGGCGCTATCCGATGTCGGGGAAGATACGATTGCCTATTCAGATCAGTCGTCATATGCTGCCAACATCGAAATGGCAGAAGTGCTGGAATCCGCTGAAGCCAAAAACGAAGACATGAAAGAGCTCCAGGAAGTCCATACGCCAGGCGTGAAAACGATTGAAGAGCTTGCCGGATTTTTACATGTATCCCCGTCAGACTGCATCAAATCGATGCTGCTGAAGGCGGACGACCGCTTCGTCCTCGTCTTGACAAGAGGGGATCATGAAGTGAACGATATTAAGGTGAAAAATCTGCTGAACGCGCAAACGATCGAATTCGCAAGCGCTGAAGAAGTCCAATTGGTCATCGGGACAGAGCCGGGCTTTGTCGGACCGATAGGCCTTAACCCGGACATCGAGGTATACGCCGATTTCGCCGTAAAAGCGATGGCAAATGCAGCCGCAGGCGCGAACAAAGCTGACTACCATTATCAAAACGTCAATATCAGCCGCGATGCGGGCAATGTCACATACGCTGACCTCCGATTCATCCAGGAGGGAGATCCGTCCCCTGACGGCAAAGGGACGATCCGCTTTGCAAAGGGAATCGAAGTCGGACAGGTATTCAAACTCGGCACCCGCTATTCAGAAGCGATGGATGCGACATTCCTTGACGAAAACGGCCGCGCCAAACCGATGCTGATGGGCTGCTACGGAATCGGTATTTCACGGACGCTTTCCGCCATCGTCGAACAGCATCACGACGAGAAAGGCCTGATCTGGCCGCTGAGCGTGAGCCCGTATGACCTTCACATTCTCGCGCTCAACATGAAAAATGACGCACAGGCCGAGCTTGCTGAACGATTATACGGCGAATGTAAAGAGAAGGGTTATGACGTTTTATTTGACGACAGGGCTGAGAGGGCCGGCGTAAAATTTGCGGACTCCGATCTCATCGGCCTTCCGATCCGTATCACGGTCGGAAAGCGTGCTGACGAAGGCATTGTCGAAGTGAAGATCCGCAAAACCGGGGAGACTTTTGAAGTCGCAGCCGGCGAGCTTTCAGACTTCATCGAAAAGCAAATCAAGAGCTTATCTTCACATTCATAAACGTGTTACACTAATGTAAAGGAAGGTACCTCGGGAATCCCTGAGGTACCTTCCATTATGATTTTCTTTTAGGGAGGAATCTGTCTTGGAAGACCAGCTTTCTGTCAACAGAAGACAGTTTCAAATTCTTCTGCAGCAGCTGAATTTTACCGAAGATACAGTAATCCGCCATCTTGAAGGCGGGCAGATCATCAAGCTTACCGTTCATAAAAACAAGAAGACCTGGCATTTCCACTTTCAATTTAAAGCCGTGCTGCCGTATCAGGTTTTCGAACGGTTTCATCACCAGCTGACACGCACCTTTTCCCATATTGCACAAGTGACATGCTCAATCGAAGCCGAAGACCGGACGGTGGACGAGCGGCTCATCCAGGACTACTGGACGCGCTGCATTCAAGAATTAGACGGCATTTCTCCGCCGATTTTAACGCTTTTGAATGAGCAAAAGCCTAAACTTTCAGGGAACAAACTCGTACTGAAAACGAAAACAGATACAGAAGCTTCGGCACTGAAGAAAAAATACGCTTCACTCATTCAGGCAAGCTACCGGACGTTCGGGTTTCCCGAGCTTCAGCTCGAGACTGAAATTTTCGTATCAGATCAAGAGATTCAGAAATTCAGAGAACAAAAGCTGGCTGAAGACAAGGAACGCGCCCTTCAGGCCTTAATCGAAATGGAAAAGCAGGATAAAGAAAGCGCTGAAGATGAGGCGCCGCAAGGGCCGCTGCAAATCGGCTATCCGATCAAAGACACGGAAGAAATCAGGACGCTTGACAGCATCATGGATGAAGAGCGGAGAATTACGGTTCAAGGGTATGTGTTTGATGCTGAAACAAGGGAGCTCAAGAGCGGCAGAACGCTTTGCATCTTTAAAATCACAGATTATACGAACAGCATCCTCATCAAAATGTTCGCCCGCGAGAAAGAGGACGCAAACCTGATGAAATCCTTGAAAAAAGGGATGTGGGTCAAGGCGCGGGGAAGCATTCAAAACGACACGTTCGTCCGCGATTTAGTTATGATCGCCAACGATGTAAATGAAATCAAAGCGAAAACGCGCGAAGATACCGCACCGGATGACGAAAAACGGGTTGAACTTCACCTTCATTCGCCGATGAGCCAAATGGATGCCGTTACAAGCATCGGCAAGCTTGTCGAACAGGCGAAAAAATGGAACCATTCCGCCATCGCAATTACGGATCACGCCGTCGTACAGTCGTTTCCGGATGCGTATGCGGCAAGCAAAAAACACGGCGTGAAAATGATCTACGGCCTTGAAGCGAATCTCGTAGATGACGGCGTGCCGATCGCTTACAACCCCGCGCACCGTCTTTTAGAAGAGGAAACCTATGTCGTATTTGACGTCGAAACGACGGGGCTGTCCGCGGTATACGATACGATCATCGAATTGGCCGCTGTAAAAGTAAAAGGCGGGGAAATCATCGAGCGTTTTGAAAGGTTTGCTAACCCGCATCGTCCTTTATCAGCTACCATCATTGAGCTGACGGGAATTACGGACGATATGCTCAAAGACGCACCAGATGTTGAAGAAGTGATCAGGGATTTTAAGGAATGGATCGGAGACCACACGCTTGTCGCCCACAATGCGAGTTTTGACATGGGGTTCATCAATGTCGCCTATAAGCGGCTTCTGAAAACCGAAAAAGCGCAAAACCCTGTCATCGATACGCTGGAACTTGGACGTTTTCTCTACCCTGAGTTCAAAAACCACAGACTGAATACGCTCTGTAAAAAGTTCGATATCGAGCTCACGCAGCACCACAGGGCGATTTATGATACGGAAGCGACGGGCTATCTCCTCGTGAAAATGCTTAAAGACGCGGCTGAAAAAAATATTTTGTATCATGACCAGCTCAATGAAAACATGGGGCAGTCGAATGCGTATCAGCGCTCAAGACCTTATCATGCGACACTTTTGGCGGTAAACGAAACAGGCTTAAAAAACCTGTTCAAACTCGTTTCACTTTCACACATCAACTATTTTTACAGGGTGCCGAGAATTCCGCGGTCACAGCTGGAAAAGCACAGAGAAGGCCTGTTAGTCGGCTCGGCGTGCGACAAAGGCGAAGTATTTGAAGGCATGATGCAGAAATCGCCGGAAGAGGTCGAGGAGATCGCTTCGTTCTATGACTATCTTGAAGTGATGCCGCCTGAAGTCTACCGCCATCTGCTCGAGCTTGAGCTGGTCAGGGATGAAAAATCGCTCAAGGAAATCATTACAAACATCACAAAGCTTGGGGACAAGCTGAACATACCCGTCGTGGCAACAGGAAATGTGCATTACTTAAATCCGGAGGACAAAATCTACAGAAAGATTTTGATTTCCTCGCAGGGCGGGGCAAATCCGCTGAACAGGCATGAGCTGCCGAACGTTCATTTCCGTTCGACGGATGAAATGCTTGAAGCCTTTTCATTCTTGGACAAGGAAAAAGCGAAAGAAATCGTTGTGACGAATACGCGGATGATCAGCGAAAAAATCGAAGAAATCAAACCGATCAAAGACGATCTCTATACGCCGAAGATCGAAGGGGCAGATGAAGAAATCCGCAACATGAGCTATGAAAAAGCGAAAAGCATTTACGGCGAAAATTTGCCCGAGATTGTGGAGAAGCGTATCGAAAAAGAGCTGAAAAGCATTATCGGCCACGGATTTGCCGTTATTTATCTGATTTCCCACAAGCTCGTAAAACGCTCTCTTGATGACGGTTATCTCGTCGGCTCAAGGGGATCGGTCGGTTCTTCACTCGTTGCGACATTGACTGAAATTACCGAGGTTAATCCGCTGCCTCCGCACTACGTCTGTCCTGATTGCTGCCATTCGGAATTTTTCAATGACGGATCTGTCGGCTCGGGATTCGACTTGCCTGACAAAGACTGTCCGAAATGCGGGGCCGTCTATAAAAAAGACGGGCACGATATTCCGTTCGAAACGTTCCTGGGCTTTAAAGGGGACAAGGTTCCGGATATCGATTTGAACTTCTCCGGGGAATATCAGCCCCGCGCCCACAATTACACGAAAGTGCTGTTCGGGGAAGATAACGTCTACCGCGCGGGAACGATCGGCACGGTTGCCGAAAAAACGGCTTACGGATATGTCAAAGGGTATGCGAACGATAACAATCTGCATATACGCGGGGCGGAAATCGACCGCCTTGTGCAGGGGTGCACCGGCGTTAAGCGGACGACGGGCCAGCACCCGGGCGGAATCATCGTCGTTCCGGACTATATGGATATTTACGATTTTTCACCGATCCAGTTTCCGGCAGATGCCACCGATTCAGAATGGAAAACGACCCACTTCGACTTCCATTCGATTCACGACAATCTGCTGAAGCTTGATATTCTTGGACACGATGATCCGACGGTGATCCGCATGCTTCAGGATTTAAGCGGAATCGATCCGAAGACGATTCCGACCGATGATCCGGAAGTCATGAAAATCTTCCAGGGGCCTGAGTCTTTAGGCGTCACAGAAGAGCAGATCGGCTGTAAAACCGGTACGCTCGGAATCCCTGAATTCGGAACCCGTTTCGTCAGACAGATGCTTGAGGATACAAAGCCTACGACATTTTCCGAGCTCGTCCAGATTTCCGGACTTTCTCACGGCACGGACGTCTGGCTCGGGAACGCACAGGAGCTCATTCATAATAATATATGCGAGCTGAGCGAGGTTATCGGATGCCGCGACGATATTATGGTGTATCTCATCTATCAGGGCCTTGAACCTTCCCTGGCCTTTAAAATTATGGAGTTTGTCCGGAAAGGGAAAGGCTTGACACCGGAGTGGGAAGAAGAAATGAGGAATAATAATGTTCCCGAGTGGTACATCGATTCATGCAAGAAAATCAAATACATGTTCCCGAAAGCCCACGCCACCGCCTATGTGCTGATGGCCGTCCGGATCGCATATTTTAAAGTGCACCACCCTCTGCTTTATTACGCGGCATACTTTACGGTCCGCGCCGATGATTTCGATATCGATACGATGATCAAAGGCTCGACCGCGATCAGAGCCGTCATGGATGACATCAACAGCAAGGGGCTTGACGCTTCTCCGAAAGAGAAAAGCTTGCTTACCGTGCTTGAGCTGGCGCTTGAAATGTGTGAAAGGGGATTTTCTTTCCAAAAGGTGGATTTATACAGGTCAAGCGCCTCAGAATTTATTATTGACGGCAACAGCCTGATCCCTCCTTTCAACTCCATTCCGGGCCTTGGTACAAACGCCGCTTTAAATATTGTCAAGGCAAGGGAGGAAGGCGAATTTCTTTCAAAAGAAGATTTGCAAAAAAGGGGAAAGGTTTCGAAAACCCTTATGGAATACTTGGAGCGGCACGGCTGCTTAGAGTCGCTTCCGGAACAGAATCAGCTTTCTTTATTCTAAAACTGCCGGCTTTGTCGGCAGTTTTTTTTGTTAGGTTTTCTTCGAATAGGACAGCTGCAGGAGGAAATGCCTCATTCTGCATAAAGGGCTGCCAGATCCATTGACATAAAATATACAATAATGTTAATATCTTCAAAAGAATCTCAGATTTGAAGACAAAAAGCTATCAATCTCTTTAGTTTGTTTCTCGTTTAAACAAACTAAGTTTTTATACAGTACACCATTTCCCCATGTTAACCGCCCCCTCAAAAAAGGTTGCATTCAGAATCTCTCTGTTATTGGCAGACACTATGAGCTTTAACTGAAAGGAGGTGAGGAGGATGTAGCAAACTTTTAGTTTTATCGGTAAACAGAGGTGAGGGGGATGAATCATGTGAAACGGACCGTTTTTTCAAAAATGAAAGCGCTTTTCTCGCTTGCTGTACTTTTGGCCGCCGCGGTTATGATGCCGTTTTCTGAAAGGGACAGTACGGCATATGCGGCGGACAATCAGCAAAATTACGCTGAGCTCCTGCAAAAGTCGATCTTGTTTTATGAAGCGCAGCGCTCAGGCAAACTCCCCGACAACAGCCGGCTGAATTGGAGAGGCGATTCAGGGCTTGATGACGGAAAGGACGCCGGCCGCGATTTAACCGGCGGATGGTATGATGCCGGAGATCATGTGAAGTTCGGGCTGCCGATGGCGTATTCTGCCGCCGTTTTAGCCTGGTCGGTTTATGAATACCGCGATGCGTATATAGCAGCCGGACAGCTCGGGGCGATTTTGGACAATTTAAAATGGGCGACGGATTATTTTATTAAAGCGCATACAGCTCCTAACGAATATTGGGGGCAGGTCGGCAATGGAGCCGCTGACCACGGCTGGTGGGGGCCGGCTGAAGTCATGCCGATGAAGCGTCCCGCCTACAAGATTGATGCCGGCTGCCCCGGTTCGGATTTAGCAGGCGGTACCGCTGCTGCCCTCGCTGCAGCTTCAATCGTCTTTCAGCCGACAGATTCCTCATATGCCGCGACACTTATAACGCACGCGAAGCAGCTGTATGATTTCGCTGACCGATACCGCGGCAAATATTCCGACTGTATCACAGATGCCCGGCAATATTACAATTCGTGGAGCGGGTATAAGGACGAATTGACATGGGGAGCCGTATGGCTGTATCTGGCAACCGATGAAGAGCGATATCTGGACAAAGCGCTCTCTTCGGTCAACGACTGGGGAGATCCGGCAAGCTGGCCTTACCGCTGGACCATTTCGTGGGATGACGTCACATACGGGGCACAGCTCCTGTTGGCACGTCTGACGAACGATTCCCGCTTTACCGCGAGTGTCGAGCGCAACCTTGATTACTGGTCAACCGGCTACAAGCATGACGGAAGCACGGAAAGAATCACATATACGCCGGGAGGGCTGGCGTGGCTTGAACAGTGGGGCTCGCTCCGTTATGCATCAAATGCCGCGTTTCTCGCGTTTGTTTATTCAGATTGGGTAAAAGACGAGGCTAAAGCGAAAAGGTATCGCGATTTTGCCGAACAGCAAATCAACTATATGCTTGGAGACAATCCGGGGAAGCGCAGCTTCGTTGTCGGCTATGGAACAAATCCGCCGAAACATCCGCATCACCGGACTGCACACGGGTCATGGGCCGACAATATGAACGTGCCTGAAAACCACCGGCATACGCTTTACGGAGCACTGGTCGGCGGACCGGGAAGAGACGATTCATACCGGGATGAGACATCAGACTATGTATCAAACGAGGTAGCGATTGACTACAATGCCGCTTTTACGGGGAATATTGCGAAAATGTATGAACTGCATGGAGTGGGACAATTGCCGCTGCCCGGCTTCCCTGAAAACGAAACGCCGGATGACGAGTTTTTTGCAGAAGCGTCCGTCAACAGCTCAGGAATCAATTTCACCGAAATACGGGTGCAGCTCAACAACCGGTCGGGATGGCCGGCAAGAAAATCCGATCAACTGTCTTTCCGCTATTACATTGACCTTACTGAAGCGGCGGGTGCCGGATATTCAGCCGACGACATCAAAGTCGCACTCGGAGGATATCACGAGGGGGCAACCGTGTCTCAGCTGAAGCCTTATGATGCAAAGAATCACGTTTACTACACGGAAGTCAGCTTCAGCGGTGTGCCGATTTATCCGGGCGGACAATCGGCTCACAAAAAGGAAGCGCAATTTCGCATTTCGGCACCGTCGGGAACGGCCTTTTGGAATCCGAATAACGATTACTCCTACCAAGGACTGTCATATATGCTTGCGAAAACCCGGTATATCCCTGTTTATGATGGAGGACGGCTCGTATTCGGAAACGAGCCGAAGTAAAAAGCCGGGATGGAAACCCGGCGTGCAAAACATGGAGAAGCTTTAAAAGGAGGACACACCATGGACAACAAAACCCGTTTTATGCAATTGTATGAGCAGATTAAAAATCCGAATAACGGTTATTTTTCCCCGGAGGGCATTCCGTACCACTCCATTGAAACACTCATCTGTGAAGCTCCGGACTACGGCCATATGACGACATCTGAAGCATACAGCTATTGGCTGTGGCTCGAAGCGATGTACGGGCGTTACACGCAAGACTGGGCTAAGCTTGAAGCCGCTTGGGACAACATGGAGAAATATATCATCCCCGTCAATGAAGGAGACGGAAAAGAAGAACAGCCGACGATGCGCTACTACAACCCTTCAAGCCCTGCCACATACGCCGCTGAACATCCCTTTCCTGACCGCTACCCGTCGCCTCTTACCGGACAGTATCCCGCAGGAAACGACCCGCTTGACGCCGAGCTGAAAGCCACATACGGAAGCAATGAAACGTATTTGATGCACTGGCTGCTGGACGTTGACAACTGGTATGGATTCGGCAATCTTCTGAACCCTTCCCATACTGCTGCCTACGTCAACACTTATCAGCGCGGAGAACAGGAATCAGTCTGGGAAACGATTCCGCATCCGTCCCAGGATGATCAGACCTTTGGAAAAGCAAATGAAGGGTTTATGAGCCTGTTCACAAAAGAAAATCAGGCGCCTGCTCCGCAATGGCGCTACACGAACGCGACGGATGCCGATGCCCGCGCCATTCAGGCGATGTACTGGGCAAAGCAGTGGGGCTACAACAATTCAACGTATTTGAACAAAGCCAAAAAGATGGGGGACTTTCTCCGCTACGGCATGTATGATAAATATTTCCAAAGGATTGGGAGCGCTTCTGGAGGATCGCCGCAAAGGGGATCGGGCAAAGACGCCTGCCATTATTTAATGGCATGGTACACCGCATGGGGAGGCGGGCTCGGACAGTATGCGAACTGGGCTTGGCGGATCGGCGCAAGCCATGTGCATCAAGGCTATCAAAATCCGGTTGCCTCATATGCGCTGTCTACGTCTGAAGGTGGCCTGATTCCAAATTCGCCTTCGGCGCGCGCCGACTGGGAAACCGCGCTGAAACGGCAGCTTGAACTGTATACGTGGCTGCTTTCTTCAGAAGGTGCGATCGCCGGCGGCGCTACAAACAGCTGGAACGGCAACTACAGCCGGTATCCGGAGGATGTCAGCACGTTTTATGGCATGGCGTACACAGAAGCGCCGGTTTACCATGATCCGCCTTCAAACAATTGGTTCGGCATGCAAGCCTGGCCGATGGAAAGGGTCGCTGAACTGTATTATATTTTGGCTGCAAAAGGCGACACATCTTCCGAGAATTTTAAAATGGCAAAGACCGTCATTGAAAAATGGACCGCTTATTCGATGGACTATGTTTTTGTTAACGAACGTCCGCTGTCAGACGATGAGGGCTATTATTTGAATGAAGCGGGAGAAAGAATTTACGGCGGCAACAACCCGAATGTTGCCACAGAGCCTGATCCGGGCGAATTTTGGATTCCGTCCAATCTAGAATGGAGCGGTCAGCCCGACACGTGGAAAGGTTTCGCTTCCTTTACGGGCAACCCGGGGCTGCACGTTACGACAAAGAGCCCGTCACAGGATGTCGGTGTTCTCGGAAGCTATATTAAAACGCTTGTTTTCTTTGCGGCTGGAACAAAAGCCGAAACAGGAAGCTTCACCGCTCTCGGAAACCGCGCCAAAAACCTCGCGAAAGGCCTGCTCGATTCGGCGTGGAATAAAAATGACGGGATCGGTATTGCGGCAGAGGAAGAGCATGCCGATTACGTCCGCTACTTTACGGAGGAAATCTACTTCCCGAACGGCTGGAGCGGAAGGAACGGCCAGGGAAACACCATCCCCGGACCGAATACCGTGCCGTCCGACCCTGCTAAAGGAGGAAACGGCGTCTATATCAGCCATACGGATCTCCGTCCAAAGATCAAAAACGATCCGAAATGGACTTATTTGGAAAACAAATACCGAACATCGTGGAACCCGGATACCGGCAAATGGGAAAATGGTCTGCCGACATTCATTTACCACCGTTTTTGGTCCCAAGTCGACATCGCGACAGCGTATGCCGAGTATGACCGCTTAATCGGAGATGCGTAGAGAACTCAGCATATTTTTGAAAACGCTTTAAATAGAGGCGGTGCTGACCTTAAGCGAACGGCGCCGCCGCTTTACTCTACAAATAAAGATGCGAAATAAGGAGGATAAAAGATTGAGAGATAAGTGCATAAAATCGATCATCGTCTTATTTTTGTTCATGGGAACGGCTGCTCTTGGCGCGATTCCGGCCTCGGGAACAGAAAGGGAAACAAAAGCGACAGTTGAGAATAAACCGTTAGACCTTTTGGAAAAGATGAGCCCCGGCTGGAATCTCGGCAACACGCTTGATGCCGTCCCCACCGAAGGCTCATGGAACAACCCGCCTGTTCAGGAGCACACATTTGACGATATTCGCGAGGCAGGGTTTAAAAGCGTCAGAATTCCCGTGACCTGGGATTCGCATATCGGCGGCGCTCCGGATTACAAGATTGCCCCGGAGTGGATGAATCGGGTGGAACAAGTCACAGACTGGGCGTTAAAAAGAGACTTCTATGTCGTATTAAATGTCCATCACGATTCATGGCTGTGGATCAACCGCATGGGAAGCAGCCAGCAGGAAACGCTGGAAAAACTGGGTAAAGTATGGACACAGATCGCAGACCGCTTCAAAAACAAAAGCGACCGTCTGCTCTTTGAAATCGTCAATGAACCGACGGGAATGAGCGCCTATCAATTGAATCTCCTCAACCGTGAGATGTTGAGGATGATCCGCGCTACAGGCGGGCAAAATGCCGAGCGTCTCGTTATCGTCGGCGGGCTGGAAGACAACAAGGATGAGCTGCTCAATACATTTGAACCGCCTGATGATGACAGAATCGTGCTGACCTTCCACTACTATTCCCCATGGGACTATGTCTCCAACTGGTGGGGCCGGACGACTTGGGGAACGTCCAAAGATATCGAAGACATGGAGCGGGATATTAAACCGGTTTATGAAACATTCGTTGCGAAAGGTTATCCGGTCATTATCGGCGAGTACGGGACGCTGGGCGCCAATGAGAAGTATTCCAAGCGTCTTTACCACGATGCGCTTGTCGGACTGGCTCACAAATATCAAATGGTCACCATGTGGTGGGATAATGGGAATGACCAGTTCGACCGGACAACAAGAACCTGGCGCGATCCGGTTGTAAAAGACATCGTCATTCAAGCGGGGCGGGGCATCTCTAATGCCATCGTCAATCCGGGAGACCTTTATATCAGAAAAGGGCAGTCCATCACCGATCAGACGATGGAAATCCGCCTGAGCGGAAACAAGTTTGCGGGAATCCGGCACCGATCGGAACAATTGCAAAACGGAACTGATTATACGGTCTCCGGACAGTCGGTGACGATCAAAGCATCATATTTGGCAAAGCTCATTGACGGATCGCCGGCATTCGGAACGAAGGCAGAGCTTACCTTTGCGTTTGACAAAGGAGCGAGCCAGGTGGCCGACGTGATTCTGTATGGCGCGCCGAAGCTTGAGAAAGATGAGTTTACGATCAGCAGGTCGAATATCAAGGGAGATTTGGAAATCCCCGCTTCTTTAAACGGGACGAAGCTCGCCACCGTTAAAGGTGTCGTGGACTCGACCGGCAGGCCGGTTCTTGAAGACGTATGGTCATGGACGCCATACTTGAACTATGACGAAGATTTTTATGAAAAAGCCGGGAAGCTGTATCTCAGAGAGCGCGTTTTACACTTCTTGAAGAGCGATTCGACCTTTACATTTGAAATGTGGCCGAAGGGTGTCGAAGTAGCCGTGAAAGTGAAAGTCACGCCTTAAAGAAACGGGCGATTAAAAAGACAGGGAGCGGCGGCGAAAATCAGATGCCGCCGTCACCTCAGTGAAAGCGGGGAGAACCATGAAAGCGCGAAAAATGTTGCTGCACTTGCTGATGGTGCTGTTAGCGGCATGTTCGGCCATGCTGCCCGGCGATAACCGGGCATTTGCCGCATCTCCTTTTGTGGAGACATCGGGAACAATTTTTAAATTGAACGGAAAAGATTTTTATTTTGCAGGAACCAATAACTATTATTTTCACTACAAATCTAAAAAAATGGTCGATGATGTATTTGAAGATATGAAAGCGATGAATCTGAAAGTGATCCGGATTTGGGGCTTTCTTGACGGCACGCCGCAAGAAAACTCCGTCATGCAGCCAAGGCCCGGGGTATTCGATGAATCAGGCTTTTCAAAGCTTGATTACGCCATTTACAAAGCGGGCCAGACCGGGATAAAACTGGTCATTCCCTTTGTGAACAACTGGGACGATTTCGGCGGGATGAATCAATACGTCAGATGGTTTCAGGCTTCCGGACATGATGCGTTTTATACCCATCCCGGCATTAAACAGGCTTATAAAGATTATGTCGCTTATATGCTGAACCGGGTAAACACTTATACGGGCGTAAAGTATAAGGACGATCCCGCCATTATGACATGGGAACTGGCAAACGAGCCAAGGGTTCAGTCGGATAATAGCGGCGACACGCTCATTGAATGGGCTGATGAAATGAGCGCATTTATTAAATCAATCGATCAAAACCATCTTGTCGCGGCAGGAGATGAAGGGTTTTATCGGATTGAAGGCCATCCGGACTGGACATACGGAGGCGGAGAAGGCGTTGACTGGAAGCGGCTGACCGCCTTGCCCGGCATTGATTACGGAACCTTCCACCTGTATCCCGACCATTGGGGCAAAACCGCGGAATGGGGAAACCGGTGGATTTTGGATCATATTCGTGACGGAAACGAAATCGGCAAGCCCGTCGTTCTGGAGGAATACGGCTACCTGGACAAAGCGAGGCGGGATGCCGTCTACAGCACCTGGCTTGATATCATCGAGTCACAGGGCGGCGCCGGAAGCCAATTTTGGATTTTAACCGGCATTCAGGACGACGGCACCCTTTATCCGGATTATGACGGCTTCCGGATTATTCATCCGAGTACGTCTGCTTCCGTCATTTCAGAACATGCGGAGCGAATGAACGAAAAGTCGTTCAAAATAAAGGAGAAAACCGCAACCGATTTGCAATAAAAATATGGTTATGGTATAGTTTTATTGGAAATGCTAACGATAGCCGAGGCGAAGAGTGGGGAAACCCGCTCTTTTGTATTGAACAGGCAATTTTGTCTCGACATGTTCATCGTCTTTTCTTTAGCCCCTGCTTCTTAAAAAGCGGGGTTTTTACGAGAGAGCTGATGAATGGGAGCCTGCACAAGGAGGAAAAGTATGAGTAGCAAAGTGGTCGAAACAGCAAGCGAAATGGTTCAGCCCATATTAGACAATCTTCAGCTTGAACTCGTTGACATCGAATTTGTCAAGGAAGGGCAAAACTGGTTCCTTCGCGTGTTTATTGATTCTGATGACGGCGTCGACATCGAAGAATGTGCAAAGGTTAGCGAAGCGCTGAGTGAAAAGCTTGACGAGGCTGATCCGATTCAGCAGAACTACTTTCTTGAAGTATCATCTCCCGGAGCGGAACGGCCTTTAAAGAAAGAAGCCGATTTCACGAAAGCGCTCGGAAAAAACGTATACATTAAGACGTACGAACCTATTGAAGGCAATAAAGAATTCGAAGGCGAGCTTTCTGCATTTGACGGTGAAACCGTAGAAATTACAGTCACGATCAAAACACGGCAGAAAAAAATCCAGATACCGTACGAAAAAATAGCAAAAGCAAGGCTGGCTGTTTCGTTCAATTAATTTTTGACTGTTTAAGGGGGAAACCATAAACATGAGTAGTGAGTTGTTAGATGCCCTGACTGTTCTTGAGAAAGAAAAGGGAATCAGTAAGGAAATTATTATTGATGCAATTGAGGCTGCGCTCATTTCCGCATACAAGCGGAACTTTAACCAGGCGCAGAATGTCAGGGTCGATTTAAACCGCGACACCGGCACAATCCGCGTTTTCGCACGCAAGGACGTCGTGGACGAAGTCTATGATCCGCGCCTTGAAATCTCGATTGAAAACGCCAGAAACATCAACCCGAACTATATTGTCGGGGACGTCGTGGAAATAGAAGTTACCCCGAAAGATTTCGGCCGCATCGCCGCCCAGACGGCGAAGCAGGTGGTTACCCAGCGCGTCCGCGAAGCCGAGCGGGGCGTCATCTATTCAGAATTTATCGACCGTGAAGAAGATATCATGACAGGCATCGTCCAGCGGATCGACAATAAGTTCATCTACGTTTCTCTGGGCAAAATCGAGGCGCTATTGCCCGTCTCTGAACAAATGCCGAACGAGGTCTACAAGCCTCACGACCGGATCAAAGTGTACATCACAAAGGTCGAGAAAACGACGAAGGGTCCGCAGATTTATGTTTCAAGAACTCATCCCGGATTATTAAAGCGCCTCTTCGAAATCGAAGTTCCTGAAATCTACGATGGAACCGTCGAGCTTAAGTCTGTGGCGAGAGAAGCAGGAGACCGCTCGAAAATCTCCGTCCGGACGGACGATCCAGACATCGATCCGGTCGGCGCCTGCGTCGGCCCTAAAGGACAGCGCGTGCAAGCGATCGTCAATGAACTGAAAGGCGAGAAAATCGACATTGTCCACTGGTCAAGCGATCCCGTCGAATTTGTCGCAAATGCGCTGAGCCCTTCCAAAGTCCTTGATGTCATCGTCAATGAGGAAGACAAGGCGACAACCGTCATCGTCCCTGATTACCAGCTTTCGCTCGCCATCGGCAAAAGGGGCCAAAACGCCCGGCTGGCCGCAAAGCTGACAAGCTGGAAAATCGATATTAAAAGCGAAACTGATGCAAGGGAACTTGGGATTTATCCAAGGGAGCTTGAAGAAGAGTCTGAAGAGCTCTTTTTAGAGAGCGAAACTCCAGAAACGGATGAATAAGAGGTGACCTTTGGTGAAAAGCCGAAAGAAGATCCCGCTTCGAAAATGCGTCGTAACAGGGGAAATGAAGCCTAAAAAGGAGCTCATCCGCGTCGTCCGCTCCAAAGAAGGGGAAGTTTCAGTAGACCCGACTGGCAAAAAGAACGGCCGGGGAGCTTACCTTACGCTTGATAAAGACGTAATCTTAACCGCAAAAAAGAAAAACAGCTTAGCAAATCAGCTTCAGGCACAAATTGATGATCAGATTTTTGATGAATTGCTGGAACTGGCGGAAAAGGAGACCAGATAGATGTCGGAATCAGAGTGGTTTTCCTTGCTGGGCCTGGCGAATCGAGCTCGAAAGGTCGTGTCCGGAGAAGACCTGGTTGTGAAGGAAATCAGGCATTTGCGCGCAAAGCTTGTTTTGCTTGCAGAAGACGCATCAGCCAACACGGAGAAAAAGGTAACCGACAAATGCAAGTACTACGGCGTGCCGTGTAAAAAAGTCGGAGACCGTACGATTCTCGGCCGTGCAATCGGCAAAGAATCCCGTGTGGCAGTGGCCGTCACTGATCAAGGCTTTGCGCAAACGTTGCTCCGAAAGCTCGATTAATTTTTTTGGGGGTGAACGAATGGCTAAAATGAGAGTTTATGAATATGCAAAAGCCATAAATGTTTCAAGTAAGGATGTCATCGCGTCATTGAAAGATATGAATATCGAAGTCAATAACCATATGGCAATGATTGAAGAAAGTGCAATCAAACAGCTTGATAAAAAATTCAAAAAAGGCGCCGGACAGCCTGCGGGAAACAAGCAGGCCGAAAACAAAAAAAGCGCCGATCGAAGCGGCCAAAAACCTCAGCAAGAAGCCGCAAAACAGAATGCCGGAACTAAGCCAAAGAAAAATCGAGACGGAAAGAAGAATAACGTGCAAAATACTCAATTTAACAACAAAAACAAGAAGAAAAACAACAACAACAAAAAAAACAAGCGCAATAGAAACCATCATTCTCCGCAGGAGAAGCAGGTTAAACCGAAAAAGGAACTGCCTGAAAAAATCTCGTTTACAAATTCAATGACGGTCGGCCAGCTGGCCGAAGAACTCGGCAAAGAGCCGTCAGAAATCATTAAAAAACTGATGCTGCTCGGAACTATGGCGACGATCAACCAGGATCTCGACAAAGATACGGTTGAACTGATCGCTTCCGAATACGGCGTTGAAGTCGAAGAAGTGATCGTCCACGAAGAAACCGAATTTGAAAAGTACGAGGAGCCTGATCGCGAAGAAGATCTTGAAATCCGTCCGCCTGTCGTGACGATCATGGGTCACGTTGACCACGGAAAAACGACGCTTCTTGACAGCATCCGCAAAACGAAGGTTGTCGAAGGAGAAGCAGGGGGTATCACGCAGCATATCGGCGCTTATCAAATCGAAGAAAACGGCAAAAAAATCACGTTCCTCGATACGCCGGGACACGCCGCATTCACGACAATGCGCGCCCGCGGAGCGGAAGTAACCGATATTACGATTCTCGTCGTCGCGGCTGATGACGGGGTTATGCCTCAGACGGTCGAAGCGATCAACCACGCAAAAGCCGCAGAGGTGCCGATTATCGTCGCCGTTAATAAAATCGATAAACCGACGGCAAACCCGGACCGCGTCATGCAAGAGCTGACAGAGCACGGCCTCGTTCCGGAAGCATGGGGAGGAGACACGATTTTCGTTCCGCTTTCCGCTCTTTCAGGCGAAGGAATCGACGAGCTGATTGAAATGATTCTGCTTGTCAGCGAAGTAGAGGAGCTTAAAGCGAATCCAAACCGCAGGGCGAAAGGTACGGTCATCGAAGCCGAACTTGATAAAGGAAAAGGCTCTGTGGCAACATTGCTCGTCCAAAACGGAACGCTTCGCGTCGGAGATCCGATCGTTGTCGGAAACACGTTCGGCCGCGTGCGTGCGATGGTCAACGATGTCGGCAGACGCGTCAAAGCGGCCGGCCCGTCAACTCCTGTTGAAATCACAGGTCTTAACGAAGTTCCGAACGCCGGGGATCAGTTCCTTGTCTTCAAAGACGAAAAAACGGCCCGCTCGGTCGGTGAAGCGCGCGCTTCCAAACAGCTTGAAGAACAGCGCAGCGATAAAGCGAAGCTCAGCCTTGACGACTTATTTGAACAGATCAAACAAGGAGACGTCAAAGATATCAATCTTGTCGTAAAAGCCGATGTTCAAGGCTCTGTTGAAGCGCTGGCGGCAGCTCTTCAAAAAATCGAAGTGGAAGGCGTCAGGGTAAAAATCATTCATACAGGCGTCGGCGCGATTACCGAATCAGATATCATTTTGGCTTCCGCGTCAAATGCGATCGTTATCGGGTTTAATGTAAGACCTGACGGTAATGCTAAGAGTACCGCCGAAGCCGAAAATGTGGATATCCGCCTTCACCGCATCATCTATAAAGTCATCGACGAAATTGAAGCAGCGATGAAAGGCATGCTTGATCCGGAGTACGAAGAAAAAGTGATCGGCATGGTCGAAGTCCGTCAAACATTCAAAGTCTCCAAAATCGGCACGATTGCCGGAGGCTATGTGACGGAAGGTACGATCACGCGCGACAGCGGAATCCGCTTAATTCGCGACGGCGTCGTCATCTTCGAAGGCGAAGTCGATGTTCTCAAACGCTTTAAAGATGACGTAAAAGAGGTTTCACAAGGATATGAATGTGGTATCACCATTAAGAATTACAATGACATCCGCGAAGGCGATATGATCGAAGCGTATGTCATGCAAGAAATTGAAAGAAAGTGATCGGTTTCGCCGAATGCGAATGCATCATCTATGATGCATCCTCACTCAAGGAAAAACGGGCGGTTCTGAAGCGGATCATCACAAGGATCCGCGGCAGGTTCAACGTGTCTGTCTCAGAGATTGCCTACCAGGATTCGTGGCAGCGCACATGCATTGGAATCGCCGCCGTTTCTTCCTCTCGCGTTCAAACGGAAAAAGAGCTTCAGCGGGTTCTAAGCTTTATTGACTCTTTTCCGGAAATCGAACGGACGATCACGAGAACAGAGTGGTTTTAACGTAGAGGTGGTATGGACATGAGTATGAGAGCTACCCGTGTGGGTGAACAGATGAAAAAAGAACTTGGCGACATTATCGGAAGAAAGCTGAAAGACCCGAGAATCGGGTTCTTAACGGTTACCGATGTCAGCGTCTCCGGCGACTTGCAAATCGCCAAGGTGTACATTTCCGTTCTTGGCGATGAAAAGAAAAGAGAAGAGACGCTAAAAGGCCTTGCAAAAGCGAAGGGCTTTATCCGGTCCGAATTGGGGAATCGGATCAGGCTCCGCAAAACACCTGAAATCCAGTTTGAATTCGATGAATCAATCGATTACGGAAACCGCATCGAAACATTGATCCATGAACTGCATTCAGACAAAGAAGAATAAACAGCTGAAAAAGAGGATAGGCGGTTTTTTAACCGCCTGTCCTTTTTAGCTGAAATGAGAAAGGAGCGGATGTTTGCATGTACAACGGAGTCCTGCTTTTACATAAACCGGTCGGGATGACCTCCCATGACTGCGTCATGAAGATCCGCAAAATGCTAAAAACAAAAAAAGTCGGTCATACAGGGACGCTTGATCCCGAGGTGTCAGGCGTTCTCCCAATCTGTATCGGCAGGGCGACCAAAATCGTTGAATACTTGACGGAGAAATCAAAAACGTACGATGCCGAGGTTACGCTTGGCTTTTCAACGACGACAGAGGATCAGACGGGGGAGATCACCGAAAGAAAGCCGGTCGGCACTCCGCCTGATGAAGAAGCGGTGAGGAGCGTCCTTAAAAGCCTTGAAGGCAGAATCGAACAAGTGCCGCCGATGTATTCGGCAGTCAAAGTAGGCGGCAAAAAACTGTATGAATATGCAAGAGCGGGGATCGAGGTTGAAAGGCCGAAGCGCACCGTCACCATTCATCATATCGAACTGACCTCTGGAGTCGCGGGAGAAGAGGATACGGCCCGGTTCAGGTTTACTGTGACATGTTCCAAAGGCACTTATGTCAGGACTCTGGCGGTCACTATCGGCGAAAAGCTCGGGCTTCCGGCCCATATGTCCCATCTGATCAGGACGGCTTCAGGCAATTTTTCGCTTGAGGAGTGCCTGACGTTTGAAGAGATTGAGGATCACATCGCAAACGGCACATTGTCCGGGCAGCTCGTCCCGATCGAGCGTGCGCTTGATCATTTGCCGAAATGGATAATTAGTGATACATTAGCTAAGAAAGTGGAAAATGGCGCAGTGCTTGAAACACCCGCGGGCTTAACACACTTGACCGGCGAAGACCGCCTGGCGGTTTTCACGGAAGACGGCCGTTGTATTGCCGTTTATTTTCCTCATCCTGCAAAGCCGGGACTGTTAAAGCCTGCAAAAGTACTCGTGCAAAAAAGCGAACAATAAGAAAAGGTGACCGTTCTTGAAGACGATACATATTTCTCATCCGCACGACCTGAAGCGTGAGGACTTTCCAAAATCAGTTATGGCACTAGGTTATTTTGACGGTGTTCACCTGGGGCATCAGCAAGTGATTCGGACGGCTGAAACAATCGCAAAGAGAGAAGGAGCGAAAACGTCCGTGATGACGTTTCACCCTCATCCTTCGGCCGTGTTGAAAAAAGGCTCAGAGCCTAAAGACTTAATTACGCCTTTAAGCGAAAAGATCAGTATCATCGAAGGGTTGGGGGCCGATTATTTATATATCGTGGAATTCAGCCCCGAATTTGCTTCCCTTTCGCCTGAAGAATTTATCGAGCAATATATTCTCGGTTTTAATGTATGTCATGTCGTGGCAGGCTTTGATTTTACTTTCGGGAAATTTGGAAAAGGCACGATGGGAAACTTCCAGGAATTTGCCAAAGGCCGCGTGAGAGGTACTTGTGTCGCCAAATATTCCAATCAGGATCAAAAGGTGAGTTCGACACGGATCCGCACCGTCATCGGGGCAGGCGACGTAGAGTATGCCGCTGAATTGCTCGGAAGACCGTACTATGTCAAAGGCATCGTGATTCACGGTGATAAAAGGGGCCGGACGATCGGTTTTCCGACTGCCAATATCGGGCTTTCCGACGCGTACATCGTGCCGCCGATAGGCGTATATGCCGTCAAAGCGGAAATCGGCGGGACGTCGTACAACGGAGTCTGCAATGTCGGATACAAGCCGACGTTTTACGAAAAACGCCCTGACCAGCCTTCGATCGAAGTGAACTTATTTGACTTTAACCGGGAGATATACGGAACTGATATAAAAGTCGAGTGGTACAGACGCTTGAGAAGCGAGAAAAAATTCGGCAGCGTGGACGAACTGGTCGCACAAATTTCGAAAGACAGGGAAGAAGCGATCCGCTTTTTTCAAGAAGCGAAGCTGACCGAAATTTAACAGGTATAAAAACAGCGGACATCCGTCAACAATGATGATGAAAATGAAACATACGGCAAAGTTTCTCATAAATGCCTTGCATCAGGCCGGTCTTTCTAGTATCATATTGTCTGTAGCTTTAAAACCGATCACTTGGCAAATCGATTCACCGGCGTTTGCTAGGTAACCGGGGCTAATAACATTTGGAGGTGAAACAGGATGGCAATTACTCAAGAACGTAAAAACCAACTCATCAATGAGTTCAAAACACACGAATCTGACACGGGATCACCGGAGGTTCAGATCGCTATCCTAACTGATCAAATCAACAACCTGAACGAGCATTTGCGCGTTCATAAGAAAGACCATCACTCACGTCGCGGTCTTCTTAAAATGGTAGGTAAACGTCGTAATCTTCTTACGTATCTTCGTAACAAAGACGTAACTCGTTACCGTGAGTTGATCAACAAACTAGGATTACGTCGATAATCGTAAAAAGCGGGAGGATTCCCGCTTTTTTATCGTATAAAAACGAATATCCGGCAACTCCAAAACACGTGGTTCATATATATGATCTTAATTAACTGATTCGATCTCTACATAGCACTTTGCCATTGATATGTTCAATTCATTTCGTTCATAATAGGAGTAACGTAAAAACTATCCGAAGAGAGGAGTTCATATAAGAATGGGACAAGAGAAACACGTCTTTTCCATAGATTGGGCCGGCCGAAAACTGACCGTTGAAACCGGCCAGCTTGCAAAACAAGCAAACGGAGCCGTTCTGATCCGTTATGGAGATACTGCGGTTCTAAGCACAGCAACGGCTTCAAAAGAGCCTAAAACCGTAGATTTCTTCCCTTTAACCGTGAATTACGAAGAAAGGCTTTATGCTGTCGGAAAAATTCCGGGCGGTTTTATTAAAAGAGAGGGCAGACCGAGCGAAAAAGCAATCCTGGCCAGCCGATTGATCGACCGTCCGATCCGTCCGCTGTTCGCCGACGGTTTCCGCAACGAAGTTCAAGTCGTCAGCATCGTGATGAGCGTTGATCAGGACTGTTCGTCAGAAATGGCGGCAATGTTCGGTTCATCCCTTGCGCTGTCGATTTCTGATATTCCGTTTGAAGGACCGATCGCCGGTGTTACAGTGGGCCGGGTCGACAACGAATTCATTATCAATCCGACGCTTGAGCAGCTTGAAAAAAGCGACATTCATTTAGTCGTGGCCGGAACGAAGGATGCCATCAACATGGTGGAAGCCGGAGCAGACGAAGTTCCCGAGGAGATCATGCTTGAAGCGATCATGTTCGGTCATGAGGAAATCAAACGCTTAATCGCATTCCAGGAAGAAATCGTCGCCGTCGTCGGAAAAGAAAAATCAGAAGTCACTCTGTATGAGATCGATTCCGATCTGAAAGAAAAAGTGAAAGCCATGGCTGAAAGCGATCTGTTAAAAGCCATCCAGGTTCACGAAAAACACGCGCGCGAAGACGCGATCAACGAAGTAAAAAAAGAAGTTGCAGCAAAATTTGAAGAAGAAGAGCATGATGAAGAAACGCTGAAACAGGTGAACGACATTTTGTCACAGCTTGTGAAAAATGAAGTGCGCCGCCTGATCACGGAAGAAAAGGTTCGTCCGGACGGCCGGGGCGTCGATGAGATCCGCCCGCTTTCCTCAGAGGTCGGACTGCTTCCGAGAACGCACGGTTCCGGCCTGTTCACGCGCGGACAGACGCAGGCGCTCAGCATCTGTACGCTGGGTGCGCTCGGCGATGTTCAAATTTTGGACGGTCTCGGTGTAGAAGAATCAAAACGCTTCATGCACCACTACAACTTCCCGCAGTTCAGCGTCGGGGAAACAGGACCGATGCGCGGACCGGGGCGCCGCGAAATCGGACACGGAGCCCTCGGAGAACGGGCGCTTGAACCGATTGTTCCGTCTGAAAAAGACTTTCCGTACACCATCCGCCTTGTCTCTGAAGTACTTGAATCAAACGGTTCGACTTCCCAGGCCAGCATTTGCGCAAGCACGCTGGCGATGATGGACGCAGGGGTGCCGATCAAAGCGCCGGTTGCCGGAATCGCCATGGGGCTTGTCAAATCCGGCGACAACTACACGGTCTTAACCGATATTCAAGGTATGGAAGATCACCTCGGAGATATGGACTTTAAGGTTGCGGGAACGTCTAAAGGCGTCACAGCCCTGCAAATGGATATTAAAATTGCCGGTCTCTCAAGAGAAATCTTGGATGAAGCGCTTCAGCAGGCGAAAAAAGGCAGAATGGAAATCCTTGATAGCATGCTGAACACATTGGCTGAATCGAGAAAAGAGCTGTCTCCATACGCACCGAAAATCTTGACGATGACGATTAATCCGGATAAGATCCGCGATGTTATCGGACCAAGCGGAAAACAAATCAATAAAATCATTGAAGACACAGGCGTTAAAATCGATATCGAACAAGATGGCACGATCTTTATTTCTTCAACAGATGAAAGCATGAACCAAAAAGCGAAGAAAATCATTGAAGACCTTGTCAGAGAAGTTGAAGTCGGACAGCTTTACCTAGGTAAAGTCAAACGGATTGAAAAATTCGGCGCTTTCGTCGAGCTCTTCAGCGGAAAAGACGGTCTCGTTCATATTTCAGAGCTTGCGCTTGAACGTGTCGGAAAAGTTGAAGACGTCGTGAAAATAGGCGACGAAATCCTTGTCAAAGTAACAGAAATCGATAAGCAGGGACGTGTCAACTTATCAAGAAAAGCAGTACTCCGCGAACAGAAGGAAAAGGAAGAACAAAAGTCTTAAAACGGTGTCCGTCTTGCTTCTGTTAAGCTGAAAAAACGAAAAAGGAAGCCTGGGGGACCCGGCTTCTTTGTTTTAAGCAAAATTGTTTCCAAAAACCGCTCCAGTTCTATCTTGTCCTTTTCCCACATATTTTGTGGGGAAGGGAGGAAATACAATTGAAAAGAAAATTCGTTCCGTTTGCCGTTTTTTTCTTTTTATTGCTTGTATCATATCAGGTCATGAATCATCCGTACTCACTAGATTACATAGATGCAATGACAAAGGACGCGGCTACCGTTGCCGCCCAAAAGGACGAACTGTATCAGGAACTGCTTCAAAAAGCTCCTGAATATGAAGTGAAAGCCCAAAATGCAAAAATCGATAGAATTTGGAAAGCGATGCCCGGCTATAATGGGTTAAAGGTAAATATCGAAAAATCGTACAAAAAGATGAAGCGTTCAGGCACATTCGATGAAAAGCTTCTCGTCTATGACCAGGTCAAACCGGAGGTCCGCCTTGAGTCTTTGAAGCCTGAACCGATCTACCGCGGGCATCCCGACAAACCGATGGTCTCGTTCCTTATCAATGTCGCCTGGGGAAATGAGCACTTAACAAAGATGCTTCCTGTTTTGAAAGAGAACGATGTGAAAGCCACTTTTTTTCTCGAGGGCAGATGGGTGAAAAATCATCCTGAGCTGGCGAAAACCATTGTAAGAGACGGGCACGAAATCGGAAACCATTCATACAATCATCCCGATATGAGCAAACTGACGAGTGAACGCATTTCGGAACAGCTGCGGCTGACGAACCGGCAAATCAAAGAAACGATTGGCGTTGAGCCGAAATGGTTTGCTCCGCCGAGCGGAAGCTTTCGCAAAGAAGTTGTAGATCAGGCCCGCAAGATGGGAATGGGAACGGTGATGTGGACAGTTGATACGATCGATTGGCAGAAGCCGCAGCCGGCCGTCTTGCAGCATCGGGTATTAAGCAAAGTACATAACGGCGCCATGATTTTAATGCATCCGACAGATCCAACCGCCAAAAGCCTCGGAATCTTGATTCAGAAGCTGAAAGAAAAAGGCTATCATATCGGAACTGTCTCACAGCTGCTGAACGAAAAAAGGCTTGCGGTAAAATAGATGCTCAGGGCCCGTTCTTTGAATAGGAGGAACAGATTTGATAAAACGGTATACTTGTCAAAATGGGGTAAGAATTGTACTCGAGAACAATCCCACTGTCCGGTCCGTCGCGATCGGGGTTTGGATCGGAACCGGATCAAGACACGAAACACCGGAAATTAACGGCATTTCGCATTTTTTGGAGCACATGTTTTTTAAAGGGACAAAAACGCGTACGGCCAGAGACATCGCCGAGTCGTTTGACAGAATCGGGGGACAGGTCAATGCGTTTACCTCAAAGGAGTATACGTGCTATTATGCCAAAGTTCTTGATGAGCATGCGAGCTATGCATTGGAAGTGCTCTCAGACATGTTCTTTCATTCAGCTTTTGACGAAGAAGAATTAAAAAAAGAAAAAAACGTCGTTTACGAAGAAATTAAAATGTATGAAGACACGCCTGACGACATCGTCCACGATCTGCTCAGCAAAGCGTCGTACGGAGGGCATTCCCTCGCCTATCCGATTCTCGGAACAGAGGAAACGCTTGCCACGTTTGACGGGGATGCCTTGAGAGGGTATATGGACGAATATTACACGCCTGACCGCGTCGTGATTTCGATTGCCGGGAATGTTTCTGACAGCTTTATTAAAGAAGCCGAAAAGCATTTTGGCTCATATGAGGCAAAAGGAAGAAGAACGGGAACGAGTAAACCGGAATTCCGGCATGAAAAAATGGCGCGGAAAAAAGAAACCGAACAGGCTCATCTCTGCCTCGGCTTCAACGGCCTGGAAGCCGGCCATCCAGAGATTTACGATTTGATCGTGCTCAACAACATCCTCGGAGGAAGCATGAGCAGCCGCCTTTTTCAGGATGTCCGCGAAGATAAAGGGCTCGCCTATTCCGTATACAGCTACCACAGCTCGTACGAAGACAGCGGAATGATGACCATTTACGCCGGAACAGGCGCGGGTCAGCTTCAGCTTCTTTCGGATACGATCCATGAAACGCTTCGCGTTTTAAAAACAGAGGGCATCACGCCGAAAGAACTTGAAAACAGCAAAGAGCAGATGAAAGGCAGCCTGATGCTGAGCCTTGAAAGCACAAACAGCAAAATGAGCCGCAACGGCAAAAACGAGCTGTTACTTGGAAGGCACCGGACGCTTGATGAAATCATCGAAAAGCTGAATGCCGTTAACCTGGACCGGGTTAACAGCCTCGCGAACCGCATTTTTACCGATGATTTTTCAACGGCCTTAATCAGCCCGACCGGAGAGCTGCCGAAGTAATATATGCCTGAAAAACATGCCTGTTTAAAAGTGCAGGCATGTTTTTTGTTTGGAGAACATACATCATTACAAAAGGGGGGTTTTTCGATGAGGCTCAGTGAACTATCCGGAAAGGAAATCGTGGATGTCAAGCGGGCCGAGCGCCTCGGCATTTTAGGACAGACCGACCTTGAAATCAATGAACAGGACGGACAGATTACCGCTCTTATCATCCCGTCGGTCAAATGGTTCGGCTTTAGAAAACAGGGGAATGACATCAGAGTGCCCTGGAAGCAGATCCGCAAGATCGGATCTGACATGATCATTCTCGACGTTCCGGAAGAACTCGGGAATCACGACGAATAAACTTCTTTTTCATAATGCAAGAACCGGCCCGGCTCTGATCTGCACCCTGTCAAGTAGACAGTGGAAATAACTAAAACACACTAGACGGCTTTAGCCCTGTATTCCACTGGGCTGAGGCCGTTTAGTTTTTCTTGTAGACGATCGTGGTTGTAAAAGTGGATATATTCATCAATTGCGCTTTGAAGTGCCTCAAATGTCTCGTACGAATTCCGTCTGTATTTCTCGCATTTTAATTTCCCCCAAAACGACTCAATGGGGCCGTTATCAATACAGCGGCCGACGCGGGACATACTCTGTGTCATATTTGCGTTTTCAATCATCCTTCTAAACTGGTGGGACGTGTATTGAAAACCTCTGTCGCTGTGAAGGAGAGGACGTGCGTTTGGGGCTGCCTCAAGCGCTTGGTTCAAGGTTTTAAACACAAGGGCGTTATTATTGGATTTCCCCAGCACATAAGACACGACCATTCCCTCATGAAGATCTAAAATGGCACTGAGGTACGCTTTCCGATGGCCGTATTTTAGCTCTGTCACATCAGTCACCCATTTTTGATTTGGTTTGTCCGCTTTAAACTCTCGATTCAGGATATTTTCGGACACATGTTGAGGCGTCGCTTTGCCGTAACGTTTTTTCTTCCGCCGAATGACACACTCCAGCTTGGCGATTTTCATCAGCCGATAGATGCGCTTATGATTGAGGCGCTCTTTAAAGCGGCGCTTCATGTTTAAGGTCATTCTGCGGTATCCGTAGATACCGCCAATTTGTTCATGAAGAAGCGTCATCTCGGCGATAATCTTTTCATTCTGTTTTTCTCTCGCTGAAGGTACTCGGCTCCTCCATTTGTAATACCCCTGGCGCGAAACTTCGGCAATCTCACATAACATTTGGACAGAAAAGCCTTCTTTTCGATTCAGCTCTAAAATGGCGAGATATCGATCTTCGTACCGAACCTGACTTAGAACCGCCTCCTTTTGATCTCTTCCAACTTTTTTAAGAACGCATTCTCTGCGCGCAAACGCTCATTTTCCTGTTCCAGCCGTTTGTTTTCCCGTTGAATTTTTTCTTCAGGTGTCAATTCTTCTTCGGTTTTGCGTTTCCCTCGGTTGTCTTTTAAGGCCTCTTCTCCGCCTTCTTGATACTTTTTCACCCATTGATACACCTGTTGGTAGGAGACTTGATGAATCTCCATTGATCTGGCGTAGTCCTTTCCATGAGCTAGACAATCCTTCGCAATCTCAATCCGTTCTTCCAATGAAACGTTCTTCCGTTTGGTCATCAAACGATTCCTTCCTCTCCCGCTGTCTTTTAACGTTTTATGACCATTATAAAGCTCAACCCACTTCATGAGTACGGATTTACTGGAAATCTTATATTTTCTCGAGATTTCTCTTTGAGAGTAGCGTCCGGATAAGAAGTCTTTCACGGCATTGTATTTTAATTCTGCGGGATAGAACTTATGGCGCTTTGAACGTTCCAAACTCTCCACACCCGCCATATCATGCGATGTTCTCCATTCACGAATCGTTTCGGCATGAATGCCATATTTTTCTGCGATCTCCTTCACCGAATTATTGCCCTGATCACATTCTGATAGAATATTCAATTTTTCTTCTTTTGAAAACCATTTTCCAGCCATGAAAAAACTCCCCCAAGGCAAACAGATTTTTTTATTTCATCTGTCTACCTTTAGGGGAGCATATCACTCCTCAAGCCGGGTTTTTTTATTGCCTTGAGATCACCCGGAATATTTCAATTCACCGCCATTTCCTTTTTTTCATATGATGACATTAGCTTATGAATTAGATCCTTGTCAAAAAGAAGGTGAATATAAAGCCATGTTAACCGGATTGACGATTGCAATCATCGGCGGTGATGCGAGGCAGCTTGAAATCATCCGCAAGCTGACCGAACAGGATGCACAGGTGTTTCTGGTCGGTTTTGACCAGCTTGACCACGGATTTACGGGCGCCACCAAATTAAAATTAGGCGAACTCGACTTCGGAGCGGTAGACAGCATCGTTCTGCCTGTATCAGGAACATCGGCAGACGGCGCGGTTGCCACCGTTTTCTCGAATGAAGAAGTTGTGCTAATGCAGGAGCATTTGGAAAAAACAAAGCCTCATTGCACGATCTATTCAGGTATATCAAACGATTATTTAGAAGGAATCGCCAAGGGATCAAACCGCCGGCTCATCAAGCTTTTTGAAAGAGACGATATCGCGATTTACAACTCGATACCTACAGTTGAAGGGGCCATTATGATGGCTATCCAGCACACCGATTATACGATTCACGGCTCAAACGTCATGGTTCTCGGACTCGGGCGGACCGGCATGAGCATCAGCCGGGCGTTTTCCGCTCTCGGAGCCCGCGTCAAAGTCGGCGCGAGAGCCTCAGCACACCTTGCCAGAATCATGGAGATGGGCCTCACTCCTTTTCACATACATGAACTTGGGGAGCACGTCGAAGATACCGATATTTGCATCAATACCATTCCAAGTCTCATTCTCGATCACGCCGTCCTATCCCGAATGACACCCAGAACATTGATTCTCGATTTGGCGACCCGCCCGGGGGGCACCGACTTCGAATTTGCCGAAAAACAGGGCATCAAAGCGCTGCTTGCGCCGGGTCTTCCGGGTATTGTCGCTCCTAAAACGGCGGGTCAGATCATCGCCAACGTTTTGTGCAATCTTTTATCACCATCAACAACCGATTGAAGGGGGCTGTCATAATGTCGATCAAGGGAAAAAGAATCGGATTTGGCCTTACGGGTTCTCACTGTACGTATGATGCCGTTTTTCCGCAAATCGAAAAGCTCGTCGATCAAGGAGCAGAGGTCAGGCCGATCGTGACGACAACGGTAAAATCGACGGACACACGATTTGGAGAAGGGGAAGAATGGGTTAGGAAAATCGAAGAGCTCACGGGTTTTGAAGTCATCGATTCCATACCGAAAGCGGAGCCTCTCGGGCCGAAAACACCGCTTGACTGCATGGTGATTGCGCCGCTGACGGGAAATTCGCTGAGCAAGCTCGCAAACGCGATCACGGACTCGTCTGTCATTTATCATACCCCCAAAAGAAAGAACCCCTATTTTACAAGGGTTCTCAAGTTTTTATTGGTTAAAGCTTTATACTTAAAATAAGGGACAATCCTAAATTTTGAAGGCCGTGTGCCTCTTCCTTTTTCAATAATTTCAATCTCCACATGATCAAAAATTGTTCTTAAATACTCATTCTTTATCGTTTTTTCAGTTTGCTCCATATAAGCTTCTCTAAATGTTTTCATGTTTTCTTTTATGGTTGGTATTGATTCATTCTTGGTCAATACAGGAGCTTGCTCTAACTCGCTCTTCGCTTTTTTAAGTTCTTCTCTTTCTTTATCAATAACAGCTTTTCGTTGAAGAAAAATTTCATCAGTATAAATTCCTTGCTCAAATTTTTCAAAAATAAAGGATTCTCGACTCTTTAGCTCCTTTTCTTTTTGTTCAATTTGCTGTAGCATCCTTTCTTGCGTCTGTGAGCCATCTGCATTTTTTTGCTCATTAATCTGAGCCTCAAAAAAGATTTTAAGCTGATCCTCATCCATGCTTTCAATATTTTTTAATACTTCCAAGATTGCTTCTTCAACATCACGATATTTAACGCTCATGCAGCGTTCTTTTTGACATTTTAGGAACTCTTTAATATAAATACTCTCAGAGCCATCTTTTTTCTTATATCTATGCTTACCACAATTTCTCACAAGCTTTCCTCCACAAACCGAACAAGTGCATACACTAGCGAGTTCACATGGATCAAAATCAAGAGGATTGTGGGGTGCTATAGGCTTATTTTTTATTTTTGTTTGTACTTTTTCAAATTTTCCCTTCTCTATAATTGCTGGATGAGCATCCTCAACAACAATATGCTCATTTTCAGGTCTAGGGATTCTTTGCCCTTTCTTATTTCTTTCATGGGTTCTAAATCTGATCGTACCTATATAAAGATCGTTTTCAAGTACCCGCTTTACATAAAAATAACTCCATGCTTTCTTTCCTCTGGGAGTGGGAATGCCCATTTTAGTTAAATGCGTTGCTATTGCTGTATAACTCATATCAACGCCATTTAAGCCATATAGAAATAAATCATAAATCATTATAATGACTTTTGCTTGCTCTTCGTTTATTTCAAGATTCCTTGTGTTTTTATTGTATCGATATCCATATGGGGCTTTCCCTGCTACCCATTTTCCTTGTGCGGCATAAGTATATCTTGCTCCAGTCAAACGTTCTCTAATCAGCTCGTATTCTTCTCTAGCTAAGAACAACTCAAATCTAATTTGTTTCATGTCCATTACGTTTCTTGGATCAAATACTTTGTATGGAGTTATTATAGGAATTCGCTTTTCTGTTATAAGCTCAATAATCCTACCAGCATCAGAATAACTCCCCCTGCTTAAACGTGCTAACTCTTTAACGGCTATTGCTTGATATTTCCCGTTTTCGAGGTCTTTGAGGCATTCTTGAAAAACAGGGCGACCATCTATGCTTTCACCTGAACCAATTTCTGATTTTAATTCATAAGGAAGTTCTATGGACATTAAAACATTGTTCATCAATTTAGTTTGTTCGGCTAATGTATCCTCTCCTGTTCGTTTTTCTCGCTCAATATCCTGTCTGGATTTCCTTATATAACCCAGTATATTAGAGACATTATGATTTTCTAAAGCGTTCTTTAAATTCACACCGACACTCCCTTTGGTGACATTATAAATTAGGTAACATTTTCTTGATTATATTTAACATTTCCAAAGGATGCAATCAAAAACAAATAACAAAATATGAACAATCTTTATCTTCATCAAAATAGCTGTTTACTTTCACGGTATTTGAATCCCGATAAAATTCTTATTTTATTGAGAATATAAAAGGGAGCATAATAACTCCTTCTCATTTTCCCATCTTGTTAACAAATGCCTTCGTATGAGGGGTGTGCGTCTTTCTTTTTGTGCTTAAAACAAACAGGAATTATGAACTAGGTTATTCGATTCATTTTCATGGATAAGCAGGATTTATCCACCAATCCCTTTCTATAAAGTGGTAAAATATATACTGATTGTAACTTTAGTATTAGAGGAGAATGTCATGAAAACTTTGGACGTTCAGGCGTTGCACAAAGCAATTGACCATACGCTGGAACAGTTAAAAAAGCAATCAGATGAAATGGCTAAAGTCAAAAAAAGCGTTGAAGCCATCACATCCCTTGACGATGCCTTAAAAGGAAAAGGCGGAGATGCGATTCGTGCTTTCTACGAAGAATGCCACACTCCGTTTCTTCAGTTCTACGAAACTTTCATTGACGAATATGAATCAGCATTGAAAAAAATTAAAAATGCATTGAATTCCTTGGAGCCGAATCACAACGGATATATTTCGCAATCATTTCTCGATCATGAATTGGAACAAGGCTTAAACGCGGCTGATCGAACAACGAAACATTTGGTGTCCAAAGCCAACGCCGCCATTTCAAAAGTCAGCCATATTGTCGATCTGCCAGGTTTAAATGACAACGAATTTCATGAGCAGAATAGAAAAGCATTGACTGACATCAATCAGACGATTGAAAAGCTGCATACGTTTGACAGGGAACAAACAAGCGCCCTCAAAACTGCTGAAAACGATCTTGAGACGATGCAACAATACATAAAAAGACTTGAAAAAATGTATACGGGGCCTAAAATTGAGATTGCCGCCTATCAAAAAGGATCGATTTTAAAACCGGATGAGTTGGATGCTTTGAGCGGGAATCAAGAGACAGCGATGGGAGTCATGTTGGACAAGCTTGATAAGAGATCAAAGCTTGAAAAAGAGATTGGCGAAGTTAGTGAACATGATATCAAAATTTCCAAGTTAAAGAAGAAGCTTGATGATTATGACTTTTCAACAGCTTCAGAGTTTTATGAGCTTGCCAAGGAAATTGGATATGAAAATCTTTCCCCTTGGCAACAACGGTATTTCAATGGAATCGAAGGCTCTCGTAATTTTGGCAATTCCATTAAAGGAAGTGCTGCAGGAATCAAAAATGCAGTTGTCGATACTGCTGTAGGCATATGGGACATGATCGCTCACCCAGACGAAACGATTGAGGGCATTAATTATACGATTCATCATCCCGTAAAAGTATTTAATATTATGAAACAGGGAATTGAAGAGTCTTACGAGCGAGATGTAGTCAATGGCGATTCTTATACCCAAGCTAGATGGTTTAGCTATGCCGTTGGAATGGTCGGTACATCGATTGTTAGTTCAAAAGGCGTTGACAAAGTAGGGAAAGTGGCCAAAGCGGGGAAGGTTGGACAGGTCACAGCCAAAGCGAGTAAAGCTTCTAAAAAAGTAGCGAACAAAACGATTAAAGCTTCGAAAGAGGCTGTGGAAAAAAGCGTAGCGTCTTTTAAAAAATCGATGCAAAGGGTCGCTTCCAAAGTAAAAGGGATTCAAATATACAATCCTTTTGAGCCACGGGTTCAGTTGGCTGGCGGGGGTAAAGTACCTTATAATATTCTTGATGGAGAGAATATTAAGAAAGAGGCTATTCAATATATAAAAAAGGCCACAGATAACATTAAGAAGACGGCAATAAGCAGAAGAAGAAAGAGTGCTTCGAAACTAGTTGGGAAAGAAGTTAAACTTGATTGGTTGGGGCATAATTACAAAGCAGTTGACATTAAAGGTACTGTAAAAGTAGGGGGTAAGGAGAGGGATATATCAAGGCGTGTGTTTCAGAAAGTTGATATAGATTGGAACTATAGACCAAGGAACCCCAAAGCAAATGGGTTATCGAATAAAGAACTTATTCAGAAAGGTAGAGCACCATATGCAGTTGATAAAAATGGGGTAGAATCTCAAATTGAGCTTCATCACATACTCCAAAAGGAAGCTGGAAATATGGTTGAAATAATAGCGACTACACATGATGAATACAAAAAGATTTTGCACGGACTGATAAAAAATGGAGATAGTTTTAGAAACAATGAGATATTAGATAAACAATTCAACAACTTTAGAAGAAATTATTGGGTTTGGAGATCACAAAATCTAGATTGAGGTGATAATAATTATGAATAAACAAATATCAAAGATGATAAATGAGTATATTGAAGAAGGCGATTTTGTCGGAGCAGTAACCGACGAAGATATCACAAATGCTGAAAACAAGTTAAGATGTAAATTTCCACAAGAATATAAAGAATTCATTAAATCTTATGGTTCTGGAGGTATATGTGGGGTTGAAGTTTTGGGTGTAGAAGGAAATGGCTATGCTTCAGTAGTTGATGCTACAGAAAGATTTAGAAACTTTGGTTTACCTGAGAAATACGTAGTTATTGAAAATGTAGATGAATTTGTTTATTGCCTAAATACAGAAGAAGATTATAGTGTCATAAGGTGGGATGACACAAGCAAAAATGAGGTTAAAAGATATTCAAGTTTTGATGAATATTTACAAGATAGCTTCCAAGAAGCAATAGACAACTGGGAGTAACACCAGGGATGAAATTTCCCTTAGCAGAGGATATGAAAAAATGGATTATTCTAAGGTGGAAAAATTCATAAAAGAAAATGCTGATGCCGACGACTTTACAGGTGGTATAAGTGAAGGGATCATTTCTGAACTGGAAGAGAAACTTCAATTGAATTTTCCGACGAGTTATAAATGGTTCTTGAAAAATTATGGTTCAGGAGGGATATATGGCATAGAAGTTCTTGGCTTCGTTAATGGCAAAGCAACTGTCGTTGAACAGACAGAAGATTATAGAAGATACTTTAATTTACCGAAAGGTATAGCGGTAATTGAATATATAGACGAGTTCTCGTATTGTCTCGATACCAACAAAATGGTTGATGGAGAATGTCCTGTAATTTTATGGGCAAACGAAGCTGGTTATGGAAGAATTGTTGCAGATAACTTTTTGAATTTCTTTTTTGAAAGACTTAAAGAGAAAAAAGAAAACTGGGAAGAAGACGAAGATTGGGAAGATGAAGAGTGATCAAAACAGCCTCATCCTTATTAGGGATGAGGTTTTTCTTTGTCTTTATTTTCTGCTCGTATTATTTTTGAAATCGTGTTCACCCTCAATATTGGAATCCAGAAATTTGTGGGTTTTTCATAATATAAGTGACAATTGAGATTGGGCAAAATAAAGTTACTCCACATAATTGACAAAGTTCGTAAAGTAGATTCAAAATAAAGGAGAATACAATAAATAAGCACTTGAGATAACATTTTTCAAGTTGGAAATTTCTCAACACACAACAATTTGCAATCGATTTGGCTGTTGCAAATAATACTGTAGGAGCTATTGAAACTCAAATTGACTGTAATCATCAAAGAGTTAGACGTTTGAGTTTCGTATTATGAAGAAGACTTTAACAAAGAGGCGATTTGTTTGGATAAAAGATTAATTGTATTAGAAATAAAGAGCAGAATATTTAATCTTGTTAACCAATTAGATGAAAACAATTATGGGGATTTGACTCAAAAGATTCAATCATATCTAGATTTTTTAAAAGCGATGGATAATCTCCCAGATTTAATGTCTGATGATATAAGAGCAGAGGGGGGAAAAGATTCATTTAAAAATAATAATATTGATGAGAAAAAAATAGAGGAAAATAAGATAGAAGAGTATAAGGGGGATAGTGATACACATGTTTACAGATTGAGAAGGCTCCCTGTTAACGGAAACTTAGAAAGTATACATGACCCCGCTGAAATCTTACGAATGCCAGAGGGTCAAATACGTCGTTTAGCAGTTTCAACGGGAGATTTAATTAAAGCAATACCAAAGGGTGATGGATCAAGATATGATTTTTATCTATACAAAAAGGTCAATATGAATGATGAAGAACCTCTTAGACGTGAAATCAAATATTGTGTAATTGATGAGGAAGAAGGAGACCTTTATATTAACAGAATTGCAACCGGTGGGGCACTGATTGTAAATGGAATTGAACGAAAGTTTGTTTTAAATCAATATATAATTGAAAAATTTTCTCTTGAAAAAGGATCAATTGTAGATGTTGCTTATAATAAAGGGGAAGATAATCTATTCGTCAGTTGGCGACATGATAGTGCTCCAAGAGCACAGAAGAATGTCTTCGGAGCTTCTGCTATAAAAAAGTCTGTATCCGGGGTTAATATCGATAAAGAAAAAGATACTGTTTTTGCAAACCCGGCGTATGTAGGGAAGTGTGTAACAGTAATAGGTGCTGTTGAAACACATGATAATATAAAAAAATTATTTAATCAGCATCAAATTAAATACCAAGGATTTGAAGGAACGGAGAATGAAGATCGTATAGAGGCTGCGGTAAGAAAAAGTGATCTAGTAATAGTTGTCACTCCATTCACCGCCCATAAAGGAAGCTGGGCTGCACGTAATTATACAAAGAATTACGATGTCCCATTTAAGCAAACAACATCTTATGGAGTTAAAACCATTGAAAACATATTGCATGATACGTTTATTAACTCCTAACTGGTATAAATATTTGACTACTTTATAGTTTTCTGTAAGAAGACTCCAACCACAAGGAAGGGGAAAGTCGTAGGCCAATGAGTAGGCTGGAGGTGTTCAACTCCCTTCACTTAAACTCCAAAGATACAGAGCTAAAGCCGCCCTATGTGTTTTGATTATTTCCGCTGTCTACTTGACGGGGGAGATTAATATTTAAATAAATTAGAAATCAATTGTTAAAATTATAAAAGTCCTATAAACTATAATAAAATAATGTTTTTTAGGAGATGGGGTTATGTTTACTGAAAGGGAAGCATTACGTTTAAGGCTTGAACAGCTTAATGATGCTGAGATTAATTTGCTGCGTCAACTTCGGGAAGAGCGCAATGAAATTTATTCTAAGCTGCGCGAATTAGATAATCAAAACAATCCAGACGAAGCAACCGATGCAAACATGATCCACAAAAAATCCTTATTAGAGTTGGCAAATGAAACGGCAAAGTCCTTTGAAAAAAACAAACCAGAGAAAACAAATCCGCCAATTGTGTCATCCTTAAACCCTAGCAGAAAACCAAGGCTCGGGACGAAATCTCACAAACATCGTGAGGTAGCTTTAAAGATTTTAAGGGATCACAAAGGTGAAATACGGGGATATGAGCTTCAAAAAGAAATTGAAAAGGAAACAGGGATGCCGATTCGCAATATGACTACTTTTATGCAAGGATTATTGAAGTATCATCCTGAAGTGGAAAAGACATACCGCGGTCGTTATGTTCTCAGAAAAGAAAAAGACAATACCATTAATGAAAGTCCTTCTGAATGAGGGATTTTTTGTTTAGGAATTGTTTAAAAAATGTATAATAAAAGGGAACATACATTCTGCTTTGAGGTGCTGAGAGTATGAAGCCTGTTATTTCTAAGGAACTTGAAAACGCAATACATGAAAAGATCATTATTGATCTGTGTATCCATGCAATGGATACAAAGTTGACGAAAGCTGAATCAAATAAAGAACCAGAACTTGTTGAATATTATGAGGGGAAGTTGAAGAAGCTCTTTTCAATAAGAAAAGAGTTGAATGACTATTTAAAGAAGGAAAACACGAAGATTCAAGAGTTTGTTGCATGTGATGATATGTTTGTGGAGTATCCTTATTATATAAGAACTAAAGAAGGGGGGATTAAAGAGGGGGAGGCGAGGTATTGGAAAGCTGCATTGAAATTGCATATGAAGAATAAGCTGGAAGGATTGTGAACATCATTTTTCATTCCCGCTTAAGAGTCCATTTAACATAAATTTTTCTTAAACAATTCCTGGTTGACGTTGACCCATAAACCAAAAATAGGATATGCTTATAAAATAAACATTGTAAAAAAGAGGGATTTTTGTAAGGGGGATTTATGAAAAATGGATAGTGGTAATACTGTATGGCAAAAAAACTTCGCCTTTCTTTTTTGCTCTAAATTGGTGAAGATAACCGCAGATTGCTTTGCTGTCAATACAATTCTGTGGTTCTTGATTTACGAAGGGAAGGGAGCGATGGGTACAGCTTTACTCTTGGCAGTTTCTTTTCTTCCTCAAGCCCTGTTAGGGCCAATTATAACTCCTCTAATGAAAACAAATTCATTAAAATTCTGGATGTTCTTTGCTGATTTAACAAGGGCAATGCTCATGTTTGCCATTCCAATATGTTACTTTAGCGGCTTTTCTCCTTTATGGTTTATCATACTGCTCATGCTTGTTCATTCAGCAACAGGAGCATCCTACAATCCTGCATCTGTTTCATTAATTCCGAAAATTGTGAAAGCAGATCTCATTCAAAAAGCAAATGCAATCATGCAATCGTCAGAACATGTTGTTAGGCTTGCTGCGGTTACTCTTTGCGGTGTGGTTATTGTCGCAATCGGGGCAGTGCAGGCAACATTGATTACATTCCCACTCTATATAATTTCAGCCAGTTTAATTCTTTTCATCAAATACACCATAAAAGAAAACGTTAAACAGAGAGCTGAAGAATCAAAGAAAAAGGGTACATATTTGAAAAAACTGAGAAGAGGTTTTACTCTTGTCCGAAGTCACCATATTTTGTTTCCATTAGCTATTTATTGTGTTTTCTCCAATTTAGCCTCTGCACCTTGGGAGGCACTTTCGGCAGTCTACATAGCTGAAGAACTCAATGGTGATCCGATCATTCATTCTTTAATAAAAGTTACAACTGCTGGTGGAGCATTTTTATTAGGTTACGTTTTGGCAAAGGTTAAAGTAAATCGATATGGCCTGTTGTTTGTCACGGCTGGAATTGTTGAAGGTGCAGCATTTTTCATAACGGGCATGAATTCGCTTTTACCTTTACTATTTCTTGCTGCCTTTGCATTAGGAGCCACTATTAGTGCAATTAATGTTCCAGAGCACACCATTATTCAAATGTCTGTCGATGATGAAGATCAACCACAGGTTTATTCAGTTATCAGCATGATTTCCTATGTCATGATTCCTTTGGGGGCTTTAATTGGGGGATATGCCGCAACCTTTTTTGGAGCAGGAAAAGTGATTGCTTTTGGTGGGGTGATTGAGATCCTTGCTGGAATTGGTATCCTGTTGTTCACTAGGCTTGGGAAAGCCCAACGGACTGATTTAATCAAAGAAAAAGAAGAGAGCCTAAGGGTTTAAAAATTAAGAAAAACGACAGCGTTTTACAAATTTAAGCAAAAACCTTTCAAGGACTTCCGAATTTTGCGATAATACAGATGATTATAAAAATGTTGTGTGAATAATCTAAGAAAGGATGAAGGAGATTGACAAAAACAAAAATTGCATATCAAGAAGTGGCCAATAAGATTAATCAATGGTATACGATGATTAAGAAGCGTGAAATTGAAAATGCAGTGAAAATGAAAGAAGAAATCAATAACATGTTAGAAGATATGGAAGAAAATCAAAATTTGCTTCTTTATTATAATCTCTTAGATTCCCGTCATAAGCTTTTGTTGGATATGTTCAAATCATCCGGTAAAATTCTTCATAAAATTCAGAAGAGTCCTGAAATGCAGAAAACTGATGACATGTTGCAGTATTACTTCTTATTTTTCTCTGGTCAATACATGTTTTCCAAAAAGAAATATATTGATGCAATCAATTATTATAAATTAGCTGAAGATAAGCTTGTTAAAATTGAGGATGAAATTGAAAAAGCAGAATTCTATTATCATTTAGCCATATCATATTATCATATTGATCAGTACTTTTTCTCGTTGGCGTATGCAGAAAAAGCTTTAACTGTTTTTCGTGAATATGACGATTATGCCCATCGAACAGTGAGCAGCGAAATGATACTGGGAGCAAACAAACTTGATTTATTCCGTTATGAAGCAGCCTACAAACATTACGAACATGCATTACACATCTCCAAAACAAGAGGTATATCCAACTCAGAGGGAAAGGCATATCATAATTTAGGAATCCTTTATAATAGAAGGAATATGCTTTCTGAAGCAGAAGACTGTTTTAGAAACGCTTTACAAATTGATGAATATGCTAATACTTATAATGGACTAAAAGCCGTTTATAATCTAACCCACGTTTTGTACAAATCTGGACATATTGAAGAAGCAAGGGAATGGTTTAAGAAAGGATTAAATCGTGCAGAAAAAGAAGGGGATAAGGAATATTTGGCGAAATTTACTCTTGTTAACACTTTGTACGATGAGTACAATGAAAGTGTATTAGCGGATTCCCTTGACACTTTAGAGCAGATGGGGTTATGGAATGATGTAGCAGAATTAACACTAGAGGTGGGATGCTACTTTAAAAAATCCGATGATATTATAAACACCGCTAAGTTTCTTGAAAAATGTATACACGCAAGGGATCAAATTCTAAAAATGACGGAGGAATTAAAATGAAAAAGACAATTGCCATTGCTTCTACGGTCATCTTAGCTGGTCTGGTTGCTTTCGGAGTATCAACTGGAAAGATTGCAATCCAACAAGGTGAACATGTTCAAGTTGCTGAAAAGGCTGTCTTCTGATACACGTTTTTCAAAAATGCATATAATTAAAGCAATACGAATGGGGCATCTCTTTAATTTTTTCCATAAAACAAGGGATGTCCTCTTTTGTTATGAGATGGAATTGTATTCTTTCTCTAAAAAGGTTTGTCTACTCTAATTAAACAAAAGTATTGCAAAATGGATTATCCCCTACATTCTTTCTTTAGTTTGACCAACAGTATGTAATGCATTACAATTATTCTTGAATTTCATTTTGGGAATCACCCAAAATGCAGGCAACATCAAAGACTGCAATTGACAAGAAGTATTCCATTGACTATAATAAACGTAAAACGAAATACAAAACAACATATTAATGTTATATTCTTTATTTTAGTGAATGCATGCTGAATTTTTTTATCTTCGTTAAGCAAAAGTATTGCAATTGGGTTTATCATCAGACTACAATGTCATGATGTTAACTTAAAAAAGACCTGGTTGCAGCCAGGTCTTAGAGATTAGCTATGACCATCTCTCCGTTTTTTGCACATGTCGCAGAGGTGGTCTTCAACCTTGTTGTTTTCTTTTAAAGTGAGAATTAATTTCGTATAGCCTACGAGAAATATTAGAAATTGAAACAACTCAAATTTCACTTAATCTTCCTCCTCTTCCAAAGTTAATTCAATAGTATCATATTAACTTTGGTTTTTCTAGATCAGAGGAAAGTTTTGTTTTTGAATAAACCGCAGGTGATGGTGCACCGTACGGTCAAATGAAGGCAATCCTACTGATTTTTATCAGTAGGATCTTTTTTGATCAGCTTAAGAATTATGATAATCTTCTTGAATTATTTTCGCGCTTACAATATAATGAAATTGTTTAGAATGTTGTCATATTCATTTAAAAAGACCCGACTGCGGCCAACAGTCGAGTCAGAAGTACAAAGCAGCCCTCAAGGGGCTGGCTCAAAGCGTCTTTTTTAAATAGATTTTCCCTTTAAACTTTTGCGGGTCTCAAGGGAAGTCTATTTTTTGTTTGAAAAAGAAGAGGGGAGATCCCTCACAAATCACATCTGTTTTAAAAAATCTCTGAGAACCTGCAGCAAAACAGTAGTGTCCTGTTTGTTCATATCCATGATCTGTTCAGTTGCTATTCCATCGTTAATTTCAAATTTTATGATAGGCTCCATCAACGTATTCGTTGATGTTTGAGCTGTATTATTTTCTGTATTCACAGCATCATCTGAAACCACAGGGGGAATAACAAGACGAAGCGTTATAGATTTATCCTCACCAGTGTCAATTTTGACTTCCGAAAAGTTTGAAGGGTAAGGGGAATATGTAATTGTTGTTTTCATTAAATCAACCCTTTACGAATTATTTTCTTGGTTCTTCATATTCCATTGCTTGTTCGCTGTCAGAGATACCTTTAGTTGTTGGATCAACGATAATGCCCATTGCAGTCAAAAACGCAAGGAAGGCATTAAATTTCTCCGTAAGGTCATTGCCAAATGCAGTCAAATCATATCCAAATGCAGCAGCGATTGATTGAACAAATAAAAGTGTTGCGGAGAAAATTGCTACAAGGAATGTTTTCTTTTTAAGTCTTACTTTCCAGTTGATTTTAGTCATAATATCAATCTCCTTTTCTTATTTAAGTCCAAAATGTATAAGTAACCATGCACCGACTAATGTTGCAATTACGGTTGGCAAAACCTTGTACATAAGATCTTTACCGAACTGACCTGGGTCGATTTTTCTATTGGAATCTGATTGCTCAAGAATGCCCACTCGATTATCGAGTTTTTCATATGATTTACTTAAATTTTTTAAGCTGTTATTCATCTCAGTCAATGTGACAAATTGTTCTCTCGATTGTTTTTGAGCATCTTTGTTTATTTCGATTTGTTGTTCCATAAGTGTTGTTAGTCGACTCATGTCTTCAGTTCTTGCTTCTAAATTTGTAATTTTTTCTTGATGATTTTTCATTTTTTCTTCTAAGACACTTAGTCGTGTATTTACATCTACTTCAGCCACAAATTCAACCGTCCTTTATCCTTAATAAAGAAGGTGTACGTCATCCCACGTTGTTCACCTCCAAAAGAAATAGAGGATATTCATTGATCAATTTAGATCAACAAATATCCTTAAAGATAATTAAAGATCAGTTAGATTCTTGTTCCAAACTGACCTGAAACGTAACCACGTTTGCCATTGTAAATGACTTCCCAATAGCCTTTAGGGTTATTTTTGCCTTTCACTGATCCAGAAATATCGATCTTACTGCCAAGTTTAACTGTACCGATATTCTTGGAGTTATTACGGTCAGGTTTGTCCATTACAATTGCAGCATTTGACACTCCAACAATTTTAATTTTTCCTACAGATTTAATGGAAGAAGAACCAGCGCTAGATTTTGTTGTCGTTGATTTCGAAGGGGAGGAGGCAGTTTTCACATTACCTGAAACTTCAACATATTTGTCTGAAGCAGTGATGTAATATGTTGCTCCTTTAGAGTTTTTAACCTTGTACTGATAAGCACTTCCTACTTTCACTTTTTCAACAACAGTAGGGAAACCATAGCCTTTATTCACCGTGCCAACAACATCTTTGTCTTCCCATGAAGGTTTAGAATAAAAGCGAAGTCCGTTAACTTTTGATTTCAGGGAACCACTAGCAGCAGAAGAGGAAGAAGAGCTTTTCGTACTTGAAGGTGCCGTAGAATTAGAAACTGTCTTATTCCCAAGTAGGCTATCAACTTTTTTACGGAATGCGGTAAGTTTGCTTGAGTCACTTACCCAAGGAGCAGGACAGTTCTTGTTCGTTACATCATAGTGGCGGACGATTTTTTCTGTAGATAATTTGAATCTTTTGCAAAGATCAGCCACCAATTCGGCAGCATTCTGCACAGTCTCATCATGAATTGTACCGTTTTTCTCTACACACATTTCAACACCAATTGCTGTTTGGTTAGCATTGGGTTTAAGGAAGCTCACATAGCATCGATTTTGATCGTGTGCATGATAAGCCATTTCGTTTTCAGGGATAATGTATTGTGCTTCGTTTCGGTCTACGAAATAATGAGCAGATGCATAACGTTGATCAGCGATACAAGTACCATTAAAATAATTTCGTTCATTTAGCGCACTAGCTCCTGGAGTAGCTGTATAGTGCATCACAATTCCTTTCACGCCAGACAATTTAATACCAGGACGAGTAAATTTGTTTACTTTAACGAAATTTTTCACAACTTTAACCAAATTAAATCACTCCTAATTGTTTTTGAGCATTAAAAAAGAGACTGGGGGGTTCCCAATCTCTCTCATTCTCACGTATGCTCTTGTTTTCTCTGTTTTGCTAATATGTACTTTGAATAAAATCTAAGTTTTATTTAGAAAATAATCACCTCCTTTAAGACTTTTTCAGTTTTGCAATTTCATCTTCTAACGTTTTTGTTCTCTCAAGTAACTCCAGTAATTCTTTTACGGTAATGACAGTTTTCCCATCACTTACACCAGTTGTATAGATGTCTTCCCACTTGTCTTTCTTTTTGTTGTAGAAGCTTAATGTATTCATCTGAACCTCCAATCAAGGTTTATCTTATAAAGCAAATTGCGACACCGTATCCATCTTTTTTAGAGTATGGTTTTGTAATCTCCATAACTCTCCAAGTGGAGTTCTCTGATTTTGTAGCTATTCCGTTATTTGCTTCAATGCAATCTCCAACTTCAACAGTTTCATCTATGCGAATATAAACTTGTCCAACAAGACCTACGATATTCCATTCAGGTCTTTGTTCTCTCGGGATATAATCTTTTTTTGACTTCCATTCAGGGTTTTCAACAGGCATTTTGACGTATTCACCTGTTTTTTCATCAAGAACATCTTCATAAATAAGACCGCCAAACTCATTTTTTAAATAGCGATCTTTCCAATAAACCTCAGCGCTTCCAAGTACAGTTCCTGCTGTTTCAGATATAACGCCGAGCATAAATTCAGATTTTTGAGCAGGTCTTATTTTATTTTTTTCAAGGGTAACGATGGTTCCAGAAGGTATGCTTTTGCCATCAAGGCTTTCAAAATACTCCGCGTAGTCACTGAATGTTGCTCCACCATTGATCTTCCCTGTGGCGGAGATGTCTCCATTCATAGAGTTAAGCATCCACTTTATATTTGAACGTGAAGGGGTTTCTCCATATCCGCCAACAACCATATAGCGATCATTTGCTCCGAGCTTAACCCCACCAGAAGACAGAATGGTTCTAGAGACATTTTCACCTTCAATATGGGAATCATTCGAAGACATGACTGTGCTACGGGAACCATCAACAGAGCTTCCGCCAGATGAAGAATAAACCCCTGTTCGAACTCCTTTAGCCTTTGCTCCTCCAGTTGTTCCAATAGCTGCAGATGCTTCTCCAGTAACTTCTGGCGTACCTGAAGAAGCGGCGATAAAACCCGTCGATGTTTTAACATGTCCAGAAGTAGTGGCAGCTCTTGTCCCACCTTTAAAGTTGTTTGGAACATATGAGTAATCATAGCCAGCGATTGTTGAAGCTTTGCCATACTTTTCAGCAGTGACTCCAAATATGTAAGCTTGAGAATTCGAGCAATAAACACCAACACTATCTTTCCGACCATACCCGATTAAGCTTGCATTGGTTAATTTTACATTCTCTGTTTTGCTGCCGATTCTTACACCGACTCTCGCTGATTCAAAGGAATTGATATTGCTTATATTTACGTTGTCAGATTTTTGACTTCCTCCGATCACGTAAATGTCTGCTTCAGCCGTCTTGAAGCCAGAAACGGAAATATTGTTTAAATTAATGTTTCTAGATTTAAATTGAGTTGCAATTGCAGGATTTCCTTTGTAGTCATAAGAGGGATCTCCAATTGCTGTGAAGTTGTTTATATTTACATTGCGAAATGCGGAGATTACCAAGGCTCTAGGGGACAGTCCTTCATACAAGCTGTTGAAAATAGGGTTAAGAACTCTACAATTTGTAGCACTAACATTAAAAGCACTTTTTGAAACTGGATCTGAAGAGCGGTGGAATCCAATATGTCTGAAGTCAAAGCCTCGAATATCATTCTCAGAGGAACAATTTACAAAATGAACATCTTGGGCTGCAGGTGCTAAAGCGTGCGCTTTTACTTCAAAACCTCTGCAATTTTTTCTACTATGACAGTTCATAAGCCATGCATGTTTAGAACCATCATCGATCTCAAAACCATTTGTGTTACTGCCTCCAGCACGGTGAGCCGAACCATTTCCATCATATGAATAACAATTTGAAAAGAAAATGTAGTCAGAAAAGTGAGTTGTGAACCCGTCATCCCCGAAGTTCCAAGCTGTACAATTGTCGATCCAAACGTACTTGGAACCTTTAGGCTGATAGTATTCAGCACCATCTGAGGAAGAGTTGTACTTTGGAGAGGTGACATCAAAACCATGAAGACCAGCATCTTTTGCGTGAACTTTATTAATCCAAACAAATTGACTGTTAGTGATGTTTACGCAGCTTGCATTTGGCCCCGATCCAATCTTGTTGTCTTTTTTATTTAAATTCCAATCAACAAGCAGATTTTCGATCTGGATATATGAGTTACCATTTGTATAATCTTTGTTTGTAATGACATGTGTAGTAGGAGGGGTATCAGGATGAAGTTTGATCACTGACTTCATACCATTGCCATAAAGTTTTGTGAAAGAGGGAAGTTTAACTCCTTTGACCATGTATGTGCCATCAGGAACGTAAATACTTGAAAATCCACTTCCTATAGCTTTCTCAAACGCAGCGGTATCGTCAGTTACTCCGTCTCCTTTTGCTCCAAAATCTTTAACATTAACACTTCTCATATTGAATTCATTAATGATTTTATCAACTAGGGTGTCACCAATAACCTTAAACTTTGATACATCACCAATAATCTTTTCGACGTTGCTGATCTTATCCGAAACATTGGTGATTTCTTTTTGAAATTCAATTTTGACATTGATGATATCTTGTTTAACGTCGCCGATATTGCCTAATACTTCTTTAAATTTTTCTGTAATCATTGGGGCTGTCCATCTTTCCCCGTCTGAGCTTATTGCTTCAAGTTCAATAGAGACCCACTTTTCCAAGAGTGGATCATAATATTTTAAATAATTCATTATATACCTCCTGAATTGCTATTCGATCTTGAGCCATATTTGATTGGTAAGGGGAGCAGTCTCTGATTTTTTGATTCTTGCTGCAAATGGAGAGACAGGTGCTTGGAGCCATAAGTGATTAACATTGTTAGGAGGGACTTCACTGACGATTACATTGAATCCATCATAGGCATCTGACACACCTATATCGATCCAATCAAACCCATCCCATCTCCATTCAATGTGTGTGTCCTCGGTTACAACTGTCCATCCGATTTGAGGGTTTGGATATGTAGTCATGATATCTGTGTATGTATAAACTTTAGGGAGGTATATCTTCCTTGTGTTAGCCACCACATCTTCATAATCTGAAGTAGCATACTTAGTCCATTTTGTAACTTCTCTTGATTCCTCAGTTGCTTCTTCGCATTCTTCTGTCGCTTTTCGTGTTCTTTCAGTCAATGAGTCGAGTGTTTCAACAACTTCATTTCCGTCGCGTTTTGTCCAAATACGTGAGCCTGGGAAGTAATAAGCACCTTCGCCGCTGTATTTGAATTGAAGAGATTTCCCTTCATTTGAGGCATTAAAATAGACAACTCCATTAAGGTAATCAACCCTAAAGTAGTCGTCTTGTAACTCACCGTCTTCAACTTCTTTCCACACTTTGTCGTCCCCAGTGACTTCAACTCTCATTTCTCTGTTGGGGACTTCGGTTAATTGAGCTTTTCCGTTATAAACCACCTGTGTTTCATTGTAAAGCTGGTAAGGATCATCAATCGATCCTTTTCTCTTCTTAGAAAGAATAGGATCATTATAAAGTTTTGCAGTATCTTCCAAATGATCACCTCCGTATTAATTTTGTTTGAATGCTTCCCAAATATATTTAACGTTCAGCTTATTTCCGCGTGTGTTGATGTCTGAGCCGGTAATAAAATAATTCAAATTCATTGACCCGTATGTTTTATCGCCGCCTTTAAGGTAGGAACCTGCTTCTCCATTTTGAATTGAGTAGCCACCTAAACTGTTTTGAATGATAAGTGTTGAATCAGTAGGGGAAGTAGAATAAATCTTGACCAAAGTAGGAATGAAGTTTAAACTAATTGATCTGCTTTGCTTTCCGTCACCGATGTACTCTCCTGTTGCGTATTGAGGAGAAGAGGGGAGATCAGACTTAAGAACATACGCAGATGAATCATAACCGCCGAGTTGAGTTGCACTTCCTGTAATTGAAGCATTAATTGTTCCTGTTTCATCTCGAACAGCTATTGTATTAGGAGTTGATGCAACTTCAGCAGTGTATCCATTCAAAGATTCAGCGGATGTAACGGATTGCTCAATCCACTTTTCACCGTCGTAAAGTTCCTGTTTATTCGTTTTGGGATTAATCCAAACAGTGTTTACATCCGGATTTTCTGGTCTTACCTCAGAAACTGCTTGAATTAATCCATTCACTCTCCCTTTGACCTCAGCAATAGCAGAAGGGAGGTAGGGGTTTTCAGAAGCATGTTTCGATTGAGCAATATCTGAAAGAATAATTCCTGCTCTTTCAATATCTGCATCAACCCTACGGTAGGCTCTAACACCTAATGTGTAGTATTTATTTGATGCTAATCCCGTGAATTTATAGGAACGCTTATCATATTTGACGTTGACCAATTCCTCATGGCTCATTTTAGAACCGAAAACATATTCGTCAGAGGATTCGCTGGAATAGAGATATACTTCAAATCCATCTATGTTGTACTGATCTTCATCAGATTCTGGATACTCCCATTTCAAAACAATATCAACCGATCCATTATCGTTGTATTCATGAGAGATCGCTGTCCCATCTGATTTAACCGTAGGGGCTGCGACAGGAGTAGAAATTCGATCATTCCTGATGTTGAAGTTTTCCGCAGTCTTCATCCAATCAATTTTTCTAACACCATAATCATTGTCGATGTGATTTATGGTATAAACGAGCTTAACCATTTTCTCTTTTACAGTCTCAACACGTTTTGAGTTTGAAATAGTCAAATTGATCTTATTAGATTCAAAATCAAAACTCATTTCAATTACTTTTGTTTTAACATCGATGCCTAAACGGTCGTGTTGAACTCGAATAATATCCCCAATAGAAAGCCGATTCCAGTTTTGATGTTCACTTATGATGCCAAAGAAGTTTACGATGCTCATTGTGATATTGACTGGTGGGGTATTTCGTTTCTTCATTTCCTCCAGACCAGCTTCATAAAGGTCAGTTTCATCATATAGGTTGTCATTTGACCATTCTTGCTCATTGATAAACTCAGCCAACTCTTCTTTGAGTTCATTGCTAAGATGACTTTCAAGGGTTAATTTTCCCTTTAAAAGTGTAATTTTGTTTTGAATATCGGCAATCAAATTCTCCCTGTTTTTGATTTCATTCTTTTTAGCAGCAATCTCTGCTTCTTTCGCATTTCTTTCTTTAATCAATTCAGCAGTGGGATCTTTCGCTTCAGTTGCGACTACAATCTTATCCAAAATAACTTGAAGCTCTAAATCAAGCTGCGTCTTTTGAGCTTTCAATTTGGCCAATTTCTTTTCTTCTTCAGTTTGTCGAGCAAGAAGGGAGGAGAACGTTTCTGTTTGAGAATCGATGAACTCATTAAAGTCAAGAATGGCATGACATAATTCATCACTCATCTCATAGCTATGGGATATTACGTTTCGATCCTTGTCTCGTTCAAAAGGGTAGAGGTAGTACGTAAAATCTTCAATGTATGCTTGTCCGGTTGGATTGGCCGCGTTAATTGAAAGATCATCTTTACCAGTCACATAAAGCCTGGTGCAAACTTCTTCAAGCTCCTCAGTGTCTTCAATGGTGTCTAAGTATTGGCCGTACTTAATTCTCATTCCTTTATATTTTGACGCTTCATCTTCAGTATAGAAATGAACCTTTTTTTCTATAGTGTCAAACACAGGAACAGCTTCAAACGTTTCACAAATTTTCATTAGGAAATCTAACTTGGTTGAAGATGTGATATCAAAACTCCTGAATTTTTCATTGAATAGTGGATTGATATATCCGGCTTTCCAGTTCGTATTTGCAAAACAATCATCAGTTACCTGTTTCATGTTATAGGAAGTGACTTCGTACCTTCTGACTTTCCGGTAGCTTAATTGATGAGCTAAAGACATACAGGTAAATGTAACTGATTCATTCTCTGCCCCTGATTTTTGCTTAGTTTTGATGATAAACCATTCATCCTTGAAATTATAAGCAGACAATTTCACCAGCCTTCGGAGCTTCAATCTCTTGAGATGGGGGTTCTTTACCCATTGTTTGTCTATCTCAATTTTCAAAGGCACAGTGAAGGAAAGCTCATTAATTTCGCCTAACTTTATAGTCAAATTAACGTTTGAGACATCAACCAGGTTGGCGATTTTCTTTTTATTTGCTTTGGCTAGGGAAAGTTTGGGCTTTAATAAATTGAATGATCTTGATACCTCTTGAAACAGTACCGACACCTCCTAACGATATTTGAATCTATAGTTGAAAAGAATTTTACATCTGCCTGTCACTCTAATTCGGTTCATTCCATAACCGAGTTGAAGATACTCTTCATTGAAATTGTCGTATCGTTCGTCTCCATATTTTGATGAATCTACAATCTCTTTTTCACCTGTAACTGCAATGATTTCTCCATCCTCAAGATCAATAAACTTAGAAGGGGAGGAGAAGTTACTTAGATTTTCAATTTGAACATCGCCTTTACCAATCTTTTGAATTTTAAACGATGGGACAATGGTGCATTCACCTTTATTGTTGATTTCAATTGTAATGTCTTCCTTAGAAGCATCGTACAATGGAGTGGTTATCGATCTACTGTAGGCATAAGGGGAATCGCATCGCATTGTTAACCTGACATAGCCCTCTTTGCTTGCGTTATGAACTAAATCATTTGTATCAACAGGCATAGCATAATAAACGATGTCTAAGTTTTCACTGAAAGATAAAGGCTGGTATGTATCAACATCCAGCCATCGTTTAATGTCAGCGAGTCTTTTATCATTCCAGTAATCTACAATATAAAAATTAAGGTTGAATTGTTTAGGATCGCGTTTTTTCCCTTCATAAAAGGGAGTGTCATTTCCTTTTATGGATGTCTCGTTTATTGAAGAGGTAGCTAGAAATGTTTCTTCAACTAAACCGCCTTCAGTATTGACATTTTCAATCCCCATATCTGTTGATTTTCTATCTCCGAAGAAAAAGTAACGGCTCTCTCTAATCACTGATGTTTCTCACATCCTTTCATACAAAGAAAGAGCCGACAATTTTGCCGACTCTTAGAATACTCCTCTAGCGGATAAAGCGTTATATACAGTTCCTAAGAATTTCTCCGCATCATCCTTAGAACCAGTCATTTTATCCACGTTAAAGTTAATATTGATCGTTTGATTGCTTGTCGTTTGATTAGGTGCAGTAGAAGGGGAAGGGAGCGTAGCTTTTGTTGGAATATCCCCGAAAATGTTTCTTGTCAGCTCAACAATTTTCAGGACATTGCTTGTATCAGATTTGTTCAATACAAGCTCTTGCTCATGAAGCATAGCAAGCTTTCCTGAGCTTCCCCATTTTCCGGTATATCCACCAACATCAAAAGAGGAAACCTTCTTGCCAGTTTTATTTCCGGCAATCACGACATTTAAAGCATTGGAAGCTTCTTTAAGTTTATCGATAAGGTTGTTTGAAATGCTCTTACCGATGGAATCCATGTTGCTGTTGATGAACTTAGTGAATTCATTAAGCTGTTTAGCAATATCGGTTATCTTACCATCCAAAAGTTTTTTCTCAAGTTCCTTAAAGGCTCGATCATCATTAACAAGGTCATCATACTTTTTGTTGATTGATTCTTCATCTTTTTCAAGCTGATCTTGGAGTGCTTCCTTTCGTTTCGTGTTTTCACGATCTTTCAGAAACTCTTCAAGGTCTTGTTCTTGTTCCTGAAGCTGTTTATCCAAATCCTTTAATTTTGCTTTGGCTTCATCAGAATCATCTAAAGACAGCTTATTGATTTGATCTTTTGTTTCCTGAATGGATTCCTGTTTCTCTTTAAGGGACTTCTGGAACTTGGCTTCATCGTCTTCTTTGTCAATTTCATCAATGATGTTTTGTGTTGCTTTTCGATGGGCTTCAAGTTCAATATCACGCATCTTTTCGTACATTTCTTTATAAATAGAAACGACTTCATCTGCAAGTGATTTGTAAATATCCTTAATGGACTTCTTGGTGTTATAAAGCTCAAGGTTGTAGTCCTTTTGTTTATCTTTCCAGTTTTCAATTTCCTCTGTGATTTGTTTCTGGATATCAGGGAAACCTTTAGCTGCCTTTTTCTGTTCCTCAAGCTGTTTGATGTACTTTTTGGCTTCAGCTTGTTGCTGTTGAATCAATTTTACTTGCTGACTGTAGTACTTGACTTTTTGATTGTCATCCTCAGTCATCTGAATCTTGATATCAACATCTTTAAGCTTACCCTCAGTTTTCTTGACTGATTTCTCGATGTTGTTAAGTACTTGATCAACTTTAGATTGAACAAGCTGACCTTGTAGCTCTCTGACTTGATCCTCAAGGGAGATTAAATCTAATTTGGCCTGTTTCAGTTCTTCTCTAAGCTGATCACGTTGAGCATAGTTGAGCTTTTTGTTTGTTTTAAGCTCTTTGTTAATCCAATTGAGCTTTTCCTGTTGAATTTTCCGCTGCTCATCAACAGCTTTCTTTTGCTCGTTAGTGTATTTACGGAACTCTTTGCTGTCAGTGAGGTAGCGTTTAGCTAAGGATTCGTTTTTAGCAATCTTAACTTCTAAATCTGATTTGCGTTTATCAAATTCATCGAGCTTAGATTGAACTAATTCATATTGGAGCTCTTGAATTTGATCGTTTACAGAATCTAAATCGCCTTGTAAGCCGATTAAATCAGACTTTGCTTGAGCAATAGCCTGTTGTCTTTCAGCTTCAGATTGAGATAGGTCAGACGTCAAACCTTTCATGTAGTTTTCTGGATCGATTGGTTTTCCGTTCTGTTCAATCTGTAAATGAAGGTGATTTCCTGTTGAATGCCCAGTGCTTCCGACTTTACCTATTGTTTGACCAGCAGATACAGTATCTCCTTTTTTAACTTTAAGACCTTTCTGCATGTGCATATATTTTGCAACTGTTCCATCATCTTGTTGAATGACAACCCAGTTACCTGCTGTTTTAGAATAGGCAGCGGTAATGACTTTACCAGCTCTTAATGCTTTAACAGGAGTTCCAGCTTTAGCTGCTAGGTCTAACCCTTTGTGAGGGGAGGAGCGGAGACCACTTTCTTTTTGGCCAAACTTTGAGCTTACTCTAAATCCATTCGCGCTGGTGTAGTAATTAGCAATTTTTGATGTCGCAGTAGATAAGCTCTTATTGTAGTTAGAAAGAATGATCTTAACGTAATTTTGTGTTTCTTTGAAAGGAGGGACGCCACCATATTTAATAACGTTTCCTGGCCCCGCATTATAAGCAGCCAACGCTTTTTCGATGTTGCCGCCAAACTTATTGAGCATTTGAGCGATATATTTTGTACCGCCCATGATGTTTTGATAAGGATCATATGCATTGTTTACACCAAGGCTCTTAGCAGTACTAGGCATAAGTTGCATCAAGCCCATAGCACCTACGGTGGAGCGAGCTTTTGAATTGAAGTTTGATTCCTGTTTAATAATCGCGGCAATTAGTGCTGGATCTACACCGTATTTACTTGCTGCAGCATTGATGTAAGAAGAATACTTACCTGAATATGAACCACCAGAATAATAAGAACCAGCCGATGATCCAGAAGAGGAAGAAGAAGTAACAAGTCCTGTTTGTGGAATATAACCAGATTTGATTTGCTGTTTAAGCAGTTTGATCTGATCTTGCATTAGTTTTTTCTTACGTTCTAATGCTTTGATTTCCTTATTGATTGCATCGCGATATTTCTGAGACCATTTAGGATAGTCGTTGGTTTGCTTGTTGAATTTTTCAATTTCCGCGTTTACTTTTTCAAGCGCTTCTTTATATTTATCAACGACGTATTTGGATTTCTCAGTTTCAGAAGATGCTTTTTCTTGTTCGTCTGAGTATGTTTCGAGAGAGGTTCCGACTTCATCTAGAGAAGTAGAAGTGATTTCAGAAATCTTTTCAATGTTTTCAAGGCTATCTACAAATTTCTTGTAATTTTCGTAGTTTTCCTTTGCTCCACTTATATGTTGAATGCCACCGTGATTTATGTTTTTTAGGGCTTCCTCATATGATTTTTTAAATTCAGCAAGTTGTTCCTTAGCCTCTTTTAAAGAATTAACTTTAAGCGGATCATCAGACCCATCTTTAGACATCATAGATGTGAATTCATTAGCTTGAGCTAATATTAATTGCTTGACGGCATTTATTTTGTCTTTATAAGCTTTTATGAATTCATCTCTGCTTTTTATTACAGCTTGGCGGTTAATATGAACCATGCCATTTTCTACTTTTATTGCCTTACTCAAACTTTTTTCTTTTTGAATAAGTTTCATTGCTTCAGCGGCCGATATATTTTTTCCTTCAGCCATTTTTTCAAGAAGGTCATTGTAAATAGAAACTTTATCAGCTACTTCATCATAACCCTCTTGTTGAAGCGTAGACGCTGCATAATCACTTTGTTTGGAGTCGATCAACTCTTCAATAATGTTTAAGGTTGCTTCTAAATCACCTTTAGCATCTTTGAGTTTTTGACTTAATTCTTCAACATTTTCCGTCGATCCTTCAACAGCATCACCAAATTCATCATAGGTGGCAGTTGCCGTTTTTAGATTGCTGTCCCCATCTTTAATTGTTTTTTTTGCTTCATCGTAGCTCATTGAAAAGACATCAATTTTCTCATCAGATGATTCATATGTTTTAAGAAGAGAATTGAGATCTTCTTGAGCGTTATTGAATGCATTGCTATCAGACTTGTCCAAAGCAGTTTGCATCCGATCTTGAAGTTTGGCTAAGGCACTTTCAAATGCCACGATGTCATCAGCATTTGCTTTTGAAAAATCAAGAGAATCAACAAGGTTCTTCACATAGTTAGAAAGAGTATTGCTTATGTCTACGTTATTAAATGCGGATACAACAGACATAATATCATCTTTCATTTTAAATGATGAATTTGATACCTGTTGCTCTAAAGATCTAATTTCAACCTTTTTCTCCGCAATTATTGAATCATTGTCATTTTTAGTTGGATCAGCAGAGAAAAAAGCATTTTGAACTCCGTGTTTTAACTCTTCGATTTCACTTTCAATGTCTTGGATTTGACGTTTCTTGTCCTTAATTTCATCAATTGATTGCTGTGCAGTTTCAGGAGCTTTCGTTCTTTGCTCTTCTTTTTTGGCTTCAATTAATTTTTCAACTGCTTCACGTTCTTTGTCTACACGAGAAGCGGAAACTAGATGAGCTTGTCCGTTCTGATCTATTCTCTGTACTAGGGCAGGGAGGACATCAGCTAACTGAGTTTGAACATTTAAATACTCTTGTTCTTGATCAGTTGTTAGACCGCCTTTCCGCTTTGTTTCATCTAATTTTTTATATTTCTTAATTAATTCTTCGGTGGTGTTTTTATTTTTTGTTAAAGCATCAATATTCTTTTGCTGGTTCTGTTCAAATTCTTCTTGTTTCTGTTTTGCTTCCGAGTATGCGGATACAAGTTTTTCAATAACAAATGCTACAGCCATAAAACCAGCGATAGGAAGTGCTGCACCAGCCATGAAAGCCATCGTAGTTCTGGTTACTTTTCCTAATGTAGAAATAGCAACAGAAGTTATATTAGTGGCTACTGCAAGCATTCTCTGTCCTGCGGCAGCTCCAGTTGAAGCCACATTAAGCAAACTAAAATTAGCTATAAGGGACTTTAACGCAGTTCCCATATTTGATCCAGCAAGAATCATGGTTGACCTTAGATTGCTATTGAACAGGAGCACTGCTGTAGATGCTGTCGCAAATAAGGTTGGCAAAAAACCAATAGTCTTAGTAACATTTGCTCCGACTTGAACAATATCTTTTAATGTTTCAGCAAAAGCAATTATTCCATCAGACAGAAACGCTTGTCCTGATACAGCAGCAAGTCCTGTCCATGCAGCAGACAATCTATTAAGACGACCTTCTAGGCTCTCGGAGTAGCGTTCTTGCTCGCGTAGGGCGCTATTCTGACTATGGGTAGCACTTGATGTCGCTGAAATCGCAGTGTTAAAATTTTCCATCAAACCGAGGAACCTTGTATTTTGAAACATGCCCGCTGTAGAAACTCCGATTTGCTGTTTCTGTGCCTGACTTAGATCGTCCCATTTTTGATGAAGTTCCTCAAGAATTTTAGATACAGGTCTAGCTTCTCCGCCTACATCTTTTACAGCAATACCTATGCTTTCAAGGCTTTTTATTGCAGCTCCATTCGTTTGAATTCTCGCGAAAATTGTTTTTAATGCGTTCAATTCTGTTACTTTCACCAATAGGTTACTGACCATATAAAATGGCGGTAAGGCACTTCAACCTTACTCTCTATGTTTCCATAGAGTTCAGACTGTCGCTTCACATTTCTGTGTCTCTTCACTCAGTCGTTCAGGCTACCATTACGCTTGCCCCTTGTTGTCCTCGACTTAACGTTAGGAGTTCCAAGTCAATTAGAAGAGATTTAACGTCGGCAACCATTTTACCGACAATATTTCCACTTTCTTTCGTGGCCGATTGTATGGCTGTTGTGTCAGTTTCTTCCATGTAATTCGCTACATTACATGCGTTTTTACTGCTTATAGTTACCTATAAGTTGAGACTATATCATGACCCACATGGGGCACCTCCCGTTTCGATTTAAGGGGTTTTCACCCGCGCCAATAGCTTGCGCCCTACTTCTGTTGCGGAATTTCGCCGCCAATGGAATAGTCGTTGAACGTTCCTCGAAAGAGGCTTCGCTGCTGATTGTCCCATAAGGATTTCCCAGCAATTAGAGAGGTTTATTACCTTTATATTGCTATAAAGGAGGACTAAACTTAATCCCAGTAGTTGTTCCATACTTACGCCATATACTTTTGCGGAGGCAGCAGATTTTCTCATGGATTGAGCGAGATCTAATGTGCTTGTTTGGAAGTTATTGTCAATCTCATTTAACGCATCGGCTATTTTTATGCTGTCTTTCGATTGTATTCCGAAGTTAACCATCGCTGAAGTGAGGGCTTTAACAGTATCTTCAGGTTGTAGCTCACTAATGTTTTCCATCATTTGAGCTGTTTTGGTTAAATCTAATAACTCATCACCTTTATAGCCCATCCGCCCAAATTCATTCATAATTGTGAGAACGTCTTGCGTCTTGTTAGCTAGTTCATCACTTAAATCAATTGACTTCTGAAGAAGATCATTAAATTTATAATCAGGTAAATCCATAACACGCCTTAATCCAGTCATTTGAGTGTCGAGTTCTACCACCTGACTGGTAAGATCTTGAATAAGTCTTAATGGCATGTAAAAAAGTGTCATGGATGCCATCCACACAGGTACGCGGGACATTGCGACTTGTAGTTGTTCACCGAAACTCATCGTCTGTCGTGTTGTAGCAGCAATATTGGATGACATTTCTCTGAATTGCATATTAAGACTAGCCATCTGATTTCTCAAATTGGGAGTTCTTGCAGTTAGCTGATTAACTGAATTCAAATACTGTTGAATCTGCTGATTGCTTGCATTACTTAATGAGTTACCATATCTATTTTGTAAATTTTGAGTGTTTACCTGGGCTTGTCTTCTATAAAGCTCAAGCTGTCGCTCAAGCTCTTTAGTCTTTGCAACGGCAGAAGACTTGTCATCAAGCAGCTTTAATTTAGCTCTTAGGGATTCGATCTGCTCACCTGATTGAGCTAAATTTATTCTTCGACCAAGAGAGGAGAGGGTGACTTCTGAAAGTTGTCCTTGCTCTCTAAGTTTTTGTAAACTTGCTCGAAGCTGTTCAATTGCTTTTCTTTGTTGGTCAAGATTAGTTACAGTAGTAGTGTTTTTTACATTACCATTTTGATCAAGGTTATAGGTAATATCCTTGAAATTATCACGATTTTTCTGAGTTGATCCTGTTTTTACACCTTGAGCATTTTGACGTTCAATTATCTTTTGAGCTTGGCCGAGCTTTTGAATTTCAGAGGTTAATTTTGCTGTTTCTTGAGTTTCTTGGCGAATCTTTTGATTACGATTATCAATTGTCTTAATTTCTCGTTGAAGTATTTCACCATTCTTCTTGTGTTGCTGGATTATCTTTTCAGTCGTTCCGTCAGCATTCTTAATAACTGTTTGTGTTTCTTTGACTGTCTGATTGTAATTCTTAAGATTTTTTTGATATGTTTCAACTGCAGAAGAAAATTCCTTGAGGGTTTTTAATGCGGAAGCATCAATGTTTGTTTTGAGCTGAAGGGAGTTTAACTTTGATTGTAGCGTTTTAAGCTGCTTGTTAATTTGCTCGACTGATTGAGCGGAAGTATCGGCAACGGGGGTCACTACAATTTTCAACTGTTGACTCAATTAATAATCACATCCTTTCAAAGCGGAGAGTGGGGGAGAGGTGGACACAAATAAAAAACTCTGCATTCAAGCAGAGTCAGAATAAAATACAGTCATTGTTTTATGTATAGTGTTGTATCGTCTTCATCAATCTCTTCCGTGTCTTCAATTTCAAGCCCCATATTAAAGGCTCGGAGAGTAATCTTATCACCATCAAAATTGGTTAATGTTATTTCTTTAAGTTCTTCAAATTCACCAAACTCCAATAAATCATACTCGGTAAATCGTTTAGCTTCATCTTCAGAGTTTCCAAGTGTTGTGTGGCAAGCGGCTATAGTCAATGTCAAATGATTAACGTATTTTTTCATTTTGTTCATCCCCAATTTAAGAATCATTTATTTTTATAACGATTAGCGTTCTTTCCTGTCAAATATTGAGATTGCCAAATGCTTTGACACTTTTTTGAGCAAGTGACGCTTTTCCTAGCAAGAGAAGGTCTAAGGAAATAAACATTATTGCATATTTTACAAGTTTTTTTGACTTTTTGACTCTTGGAATGTTTATTGAAAATACCAACGCATTTATTGCTACAAAAAACAAGTCCACTCTTGCTACTTGAGATTTTTGATGGAACTACGAAAAGTTCTCTATTACAAACACCACAGGTGGTTTTAATTTTATTTTTCTTTGATTCTCTGCTGCATTTCATTGAACAATATTTAGAAGCTTGCTCTCTATATTTTGAGACTTTGTATTTTTTATTGCAATATAAACACTCTTTTTGAATCGAGGTATCCTTCAGTCTATTATTTTGATTCCATGAAGAACTGCAAGACCTTGAGCAGAATACGTTTTTGACCTTTCCACTTTTTAAAAGTTTGGCTCTATACTTAGGCAAACTAACATCTTTGCCGCAGTTTTTACATTGATAACATAAATTATTTCTTTGTTTATAAAGTTTACTGCAATTTGCAGAGCAAAAATGATTGCCCTTGTTCTTATAGTGGTATAAATATTGAACAGATTCTTTACCACAGTAATCACAATTAAAGTTGACATGCTTTGAAGGTTGGTATCTATTAATTTTTTCTCTAACAGAAAGATCTGTTATAGCTGCTAAATCGTTTTTATCCCATTCCATATATGGAATAATAGGTTTTTTGGTTATTGATAGAGTTGCTTCGTTATCATAATTAAAACTATGATAATTTTCTAATATACCTTTTTTGCTAATGAACAGATCAATTAACTCATTACATAATTCCAAGTTTGTAATGATGTCGTATTCCCATAAATAAAGAACATTTTTGTTGTGATAATTCTTTAAATATGTTTTCTTCTTCTTATCCATTTTAATTCTATTCAGTTGCATATTGTATTTTATTTCATCATAAAAACGATTATCTACATGAAAGAACCCACCGTTTACCTCGATTAACAGATCGTGATCGTCAAGATAAACGTCTAAAGCATATTCGCCGAACTTTTTTTCATTGGTAAACCTTATCTTTTTTGCAGTCAACAATTCATTAATAATTACCTGCGGCTTTGAATTTGTAAAACTAATTTTTCCAGTCGAAAGATTGTTTAACATGTTTTCTCTATTAATTTTTATAAACTCTTCAGATTTAACAAGAATTTCTTTGTGCCAATTTCTTTTGCAATTAATATTACAAAAGTTATATTTTCTTTGAGACAAATAGGAGGGAGTTCTATTTATAGTCTTATTACACCAATCACAATTTATATTTACTCTTTTAACATAAACTGCACTATTTTCACCTTTAAATGCGCTCTTTTGCCAATTTGCGAGACAATGTTTATCACAGAATCTGCTGATTTTCTCCAAATGTTTTGGCACAGCATATACTTTTTTACAATACTCACATTGCTTTTTGATTCGTTCAGCCTTTTGTTTATTAGCATAAAACTTACTACTACAGCTAAGGCTACAAAAGTGATTTTTCTGTCGATTAGCGCGATCATAATCCCTATACATCTTACTTTCACAAAAATCGCAAGAGAGAAGAACTTCAGACTTACTGCTTTTAGTTAAATCGTCAAGAGCAACTTCAAATTCATCTCCGTTTTTTGTGAATTTATATCCCTTTAAAACGTAGTGCCTTCTGTTTGCATTATTCCACTTTACTATAACTTTTTGTTCCTCAATAATCATTCATAAGAGCCTCCTGCTAAAAATCCGTCCCAAGAAATGTTTACATTATGTACTTTGACTGTCCCTAAAGCTTTTCCATTCTTGTGCAGCAGAGTCAACTCAGTCAAACCAACTCGATCATCGGATATGGCGTAGTATGAATCTAAAATGGCTAAATCTAATGAGGTTAATCCAGTGGGGCGGGAAACCGTTAAAAGAATTTCCCCGAAAACTCTATGATTTGGCATCATAACCACTCCTTTATAAATCATTATGATGCCATTATGATGCTTATTTTCGATTTTGTCAACCTCTTTATAAATTTCATCCAGCGTGTTAATATACTGATATCACAAATAATATCTGGGAGGCCGCTATGCCAGAAGAGATTAAAAGAATATCCTTGAGAATTCCTGAAAGCCTTCATCAACAATTAACTAAAATAGCTGATGAAAATAAGAGAAGTATAAACAATGAAATTTTATTTATGATCGAAAAAGCCATAAAAGAAAGCAAAAAATAAGTCGCCCATTTTATGAGCGACTTAACTTGCTTTCCTTATAGCTATTTCAAAAACGCTTTGCCATATTTCAACGTTTGATAGAGCCTCTTTTACTTTAGGATCATCTTGTTTAAATCCAGTAACATTCTCTAAGCCCATATCGGTTTTACTTGGCAAGAAATCAATTTTGAAAATGGGGGATTTGAAATCATCTATTTTTATTTTAAGTGCAATTTTTCGAAAGCGTTTTGTTTCAACTTTGTCTGAAGATAATCCACCAATTACAGCGCCAACACCACCAGCTACAGCTCCACCGACCATTGCTCCAGCCAACTGACTCCCTCTAGAAACTTTTGAAACAGAATTATCGTCAACTGTCACTTCCGCTTCAATAATTTTATTAAATGGGATTACAATTTCCTCCAAAGATTGATCTTTGTGTAATCGATGTGCAACGAATTTCTCCTCTGTTTCAATAAGAGTAAGCTTCATATCTTTATCAGGAGTAATATAAAATTTATAATCAGATGGATAATTACCTGCAGATTCGAGCAAATTTAAAATTTGGTTTTCTTCTTCCTTTTGTTTGTTCATTCCTATAAAACCAATTAAAAAGAAAATAATAAAGCCAGAAATAATCAAAAACGCAGTAAACACACCAAACCACCCTCATCAAACAATATGCCTACAGTATACCACAATTTTCTTCCCTAGGAATGTTTATCTTGAACAGAAGAGAAAGGGGATAGTTTAAACCTAACAATATCCACTTTGCGTTAAACGCAAGGTGGTGTTCTTGCATACAAACTGAATTTCTGATTTTTCATCCACTGTCGGTTTAACCGATAGTGGACTTGTCTTCTTCAATAACTGCCGTCATTTAAAATGACATCAACTTTTTCATTGGTCATAAAATGGTTGTAAGTGTATCATTTCAAATGACATACAATTGATAGAACAACCTTCAAGATCGCATTTTTACCTGTCAAATTGACAGACATGATTTCTTCTAAAAATCGATCAACAGGGGGACAAGATTAAACAAAAACTGTTACAATGATGATATACTCAATAGAAAGAAGTGAATGGAATGGATAATCAAGTTTTGCAAGCTATTCATGAAATGCAAAAGGAAATGAGGGAAGGCTTTAAAAGCGTAAATGAGCGTTTAGATACAATCGATAAAACATTAGCGCGCATAGAGGAAAATGAGCCTGAAGAAATCATGTCCATGCTTAAACTAATCAATAAGAACATCGAAAGTGACCATAGATACAACGACAAGAAGTTCTCTGAGCTTGAAAGAAGGATTCATGCATTAGAGGAACGATTGAATAATTAAAAAAAGTCGCCCAATTTAATGAGCGACTTTTGCAGCATCACGCATGGCCAATTTAAAATATCTAAACCATGTGTCAATTTCTTTTATTGCTTTTTGTACTTCTGGAGAGCTTTTTTTGTGCGCTGTTTTTAAATCGGGGTCATAAAAAACTCCACTAAAAAATGCAATATCATAATATGGATTATCGTAGTCTTCAACCGTAATTCTGAGATGTATGGATTTTACAAATTCTTGTGCTGAACTCGAAGCTGTACCTCCACCTATGATAGCTCCGACACCACCGCCAACAGCACCACCAATAGTTGCACCTAAGGCGGCTTCGCTTTTAGATACCTTTGTTAATGTTTTATTATCAATAACTATCTCTACATCTGCAATGTCATCAAACGAATATTCCTTTATAGTAGGGGAGACATTTTTGGCGTTTAAATCCTCTAAAGAAATATTCGCGATTTTAAATTTTTTCTTTTTTTCATCAAAGAATATTTTTGACGCATATTCACTCGAAGTGAATACTCTTGAATAATTATCGTCTTTTATATTCTCCATTGTGTTTTTACGTAATTTTTGATGATCAATTAATTTACCATCTGAGACGAAAGCCCAAACCAAAGCTAATACAATAGGAATACCTATAATAAATAATAAAATCATATTGAACCACCTTATTCATCAGATACCCACAAGTATGACACAAACAATTAATGAGCGACTTGATTTGTTTTTCTTATAGCTAATTCCAGAACACCTTGCCAATATTCAGCTTTCTTAAGAGCGGTTTTAATTATCTCGCAGTCTTTCTTAAAACCAGGATGGCTATAATCAGGGGTATCGAAGCTAGGGAGAAAATCAATATAGTGAACAGGGTTTTTAAAATCGTCCACTGTAATTTTCATGGTAATTGATTTCACCATTGTAACTTGCTTTGACCCAGAAGAAAGACCGCCAATTATTGCCCCAACTCCTCCAGCCAAAACTCCACCAATGGCTGCACCTGTAATCTGCTCACCTCTAGAAGTTTTCGATACTGTTTCGTTGTCTAATGCAATTGATGACTCAACTATCTGTGAAAAAGGGTAGGAGAACTCAACAATTTCATTCTGTTCATTCCGTTTATAAATTTTTAAAACGCCTTTAGTCTCATTGAATGAAATTTTGATATTGTCATTAGCAAAAGAACCATCAGCATTGAAGTTTGAATCGTATCTTTTAAGCATTTCAACATTATTTTTAAATTCATTGGTTAATTTTTTATTGCGTCTTCTATACGGCTCAAGACCCAAAAGTGATAAACCTAGTATGGCGATTATGATTGCGAAAGGTTTCCAATCAATTATAAAATAGAAAAATAACGCAACTATCCCAAATGATAAATAAAATAAAACCTTATTATTCACCAAACCACCTCATACAAAACAATATGCCTAATTATACCACAATTTTCTTCCACGGGAATGTTTATCTTTCGTTTCCACGAAAGCCTTACTCAATTGAAGAAGCCACATTAATTTCCCAAACCATCAAAAAAAGAGTTTCCTAAATAAACTGGAAGTGGTATGATTATCATGGTTATTTTGGACTAATTATACATAATTGGGGAGGTCATTAAAATTATTGTTTTCATACCTTTAGCATGTTTAATAGCCGCACTAACTTTCTTAGTTCTAGGAATCATATTCATTTTTAAAAAGAAGAGCAAAAAAGCACTGATTCAGTTTGCTGCACTGATTGTTTCCGTAATATTATTTGTGATTTCTCTGAATCTCTATGAACCTGAAAAGGAAGAATCCAGTACTTCAGAACAAACCACTGCACAATCTGAGCCTAAAGAGACTATTTATTTAAAATTCAAAGATGCTAAATACAGCAAATCAAAAGAAATTGTCACAGCAAATTTTGATACTAACATCGAAGATGGAACAACAATTGACCTTATATTAACTAACCAAGAAGATGATAGTTCTTTTGGTGGAAATGCTCAAGTTCAAGATGGAAAGGTTAAAATTGAGGCTGGAGACTATGATTTTGTTCAAAATGGTCAATATAGTATCGATGCCTCTGTTACAGTTGACGATGTAAATAATATAGACTTTCCAGAGAGATACGGTGATTACGACGAAATTCAAAACAAAGTTAAAGTCCAAAATGGCGAGATAGTATCTAATGATGAGGGCTATGAGATTGAGTTTAACAGTATTGGGAATATAAAAATCACTAACGCATATTCCAAGAAAGAAGTAGCACAATTAGAAAAAGAACGCAAGAAACAAGAAGAAGAAAAGAAAAAGCAAAGTGCCAAAGAAATACGTTTTGCTGAACTGAACAAGAATCCAGATAAACATACTGGGGAATTTGTTAAATATCAAGGTGAAATTGCTCAAATCGTGGAAAATGACAATTCAACTGATATAAGGTTAGCAGTTACGAAAACATCATATGGATACGACTTTAATGACATTGTATATATCACATATGATGGAACAACACCATTTGTTGAAGAAGATAAGATTACTGTATACGGCACAATTCAAGGCTCCTACACATATGAATCAACGGCAGGATATCAAATTACGTTACCGCACATAGAAGGGGAGATTATAGAATAATCCACATTAGGAGCAGTTGATGAGACTGCTCTTTTTTTATTTCGTAAGAAATGTTTATCTTGAGCAGAAGGGAAGGAGAGAAGCGGCTACTCTTTATTCAACGCCTCAACAAAACGTTCCCTATACAATTTTTCTCTCCTTTCAAGATCATCACAATCTTCACCACATTGGGTTATAAGAGTCGATTCAGCGAAAAACCATTCTTCAAGAACCACCTCGAATATTTCCAAAACTTCATATTTTTTCATAGGTTTTCACCTGCAATTTCAAAATAAAAAAGACATCCGTCAGGACGCCTTTTCTTTCTCTTTTTCAGTTTTAACTTGCTCCAGTAAGCTTTTTAAATAAACAGCACTTACACGTCTTCTAGTTTCTCTGGCAATCATTTTCAACAACACTCCAGTTATAAGCGAAGTCACAAACAAAGCCCACCAAATACTAATCTCCATATAAAGTTTTAATGATAATCCTATCAAAGCAACTATTGCCGCAAAGTACTTAGAATGATCAAATTGAGATTCAACTTTTGTTGCCTTTGCTATTCCATAAAATAAACCATCGTTGTCAAGACCTCTTAAAAGGTTTAACAAATAAATTAAATTACCTTCTGTACGCTTTGAAAAATTTGATTCAATAAATTCATGAAATTCCTTTTCAGATGCAGTTAAGAAGAAGTACTTTGTGTCTTCCTTAGTCCAATTTTCCACTTTCTTGAACTCTTTTTTCTTCTTTCTAAACGGCCACATATGTACATTCACCTCATAGTGATTATCGTACACAAATGGAAAATTTTAAAGAGGGGGAGGGAAAACCTCCCTAAATTGTGGTACGATTAGAATGATTACCAAACGAGGAGAGATTGTTATGGAAAAAAGACCAGATAACAGAGCAGCAGAAATTAGACCAGATAGTAGACCGACTGAGAATGCAATGAACACACCAAGACATGCGCAAAATTCAGCCGATAAACCTTTGCTAATAAAAAGGGAACCAAAGCCTAAGAATTAATTTTCATTTTCTTTTTCATAAATTTTATTATAAGCTGCCATTGCGGAATCTGTATCGTAGATAGAAATAATAAAACCTGTCTTAGTATCAATAAAGATGTTGGCTACCTCAACATCTTTATTATCTTTTAAAACTTTTGTCCATTTATCTATATTAGTGAGCAGTAGGTTCCTTTCTAATTCAACAGGTCTGGACACTTTTTCTATTTCTCCATAGATTATTTCATCAGGATTGTCTATTTTTCTAAATGACACAGCCTGTCCCTCATTCTTTAAAAATGTCTCATTCCATACTGTACTAGTATCTGAAAGTTCAGCAGTTCCACTTCCTCGTCTCACAACATTCACCAATCTAATCATCCATCTGTAAGCGAATCTTGACACAAACCAAGAGAAAAGAAAACTGAAGATAACACTGAACAACACAAAGTAAACAAGGAAACCAAGATTATTCGATAATTCGAGAACGTCACTAAGCGTATGAACTGATAACCAAGGATTGCTTACCGAATTTGTATTTACAATCATTGCGGTTAACTGATAAATGCTAAGCACAATCATGCCAACAGGAAACCATAGAATTGCGCTTATTGCTGCTATCTCAAAGTTTATATGTTTGCTTGCTGGGTGCAAGCCAAAAAGTTGAATCCAAAAATAACTCAATAATCCCGGTAAAGTAAAAATCAAAATTGTTACAAAGTTTTCCATCCTGACACTCCTTTAAATTAATCACCACATATGACAAATAAAAAGACATCCATTAGGATGCCTTTTATTTGTTTGTAAGATTATTTAATTCTTGTGAAGCCACTCATAACAATCATAGTCATAGGTTGAAGAACCCAATTTGACGTTGGAGGATATTCTATCAACTCACCTTGTTGTCCCAGTGCTTTTAACTTAACCCCTCCACTATAGTAAAAAGCCTGATACACAAATTTGGAACAATAAAGATCCTTCCAGTCTCTTAAGGCAGAACCAGATATAATTTTATAATTATATTTTGCTCCAACATTATAACTTGCCCATGCGGCTGCACCAGCTCTGATACTAGCATTGTTATACCTTTGTACATAATATCCTGTAGATTGTTTTTTAAGCCACGAGCTTAATGAAGAGCTTTTAACAGTACTTCTGCCTTTATACACCTCTATAGCCGATTTCCCATCTTGCCCAACGATTGCAACATGACCTACAAAATAATTGTCTATAGAGACGTTGGAAATTAAAACATCTCCGGCTTTAGCTGCTTTACCATTACTATAGTTAACAGCATGAGCATATTGCGTTTGAGTAAATATACACCCAAACAAAAGCAACAAAGTTAATGTTTTGCGAACGATTTTCATATTTTATCCTCCTTTTATTGTGTTATTTTACATAATTCAACACAATAGAGGATAATCCTTCATTTTTTATCATTTTTTTCAATTTAGTTTCGGTTCTTTAGCCTTGCTTATATCTTCCTTGCCGTCGTAGGTGATCTTGCCCTTATATGACTTATAAAAATAATGAACGTTTGGATTGTCTTTGTAAATTACTCGAACCAAGATCCCGTAGTCACCACCCTTTGAACGTATACCTTTTATCTCTTTGATATCTTCTTTTTTCTTATTTTCCTTGTTTAAAAGATAGTCCTCTGTTTTATCCGCAATTTTTTCAGCTTGGACATTATAAAAATAATTAACCGAAAAAATTGCTGCTACAACCAAACCAGCTACAATAAGAAAAGACAGTGCAATTTTTTTCAATCTAAATCACCGATCCTTTAAAAATTAGGTTTCGTGGTAAATACTAACCCTAATGGGATTTTGTGATTAGCCCTCTCTATTCTAACAAAAATGTTAACTGTATTCAAATTGAGTTGACATATTCGGGTCAAAACTTTGACTGACATTCTTACGAAAATTACAGGCTATTTGCAACTTATCAAAAAACATCATTAAGAAAAGGGGGGGAGGCGTTTTTCCCTCATTGTATCTAAATAAAAAAGACATCCTTTAGGATGTCTTGTGCCTTGGTTAGTTTTTAAGTAATTCTGCTGCCAATTTTATTGCTATGTCTTTTATTTCATTGTAGCCACCTTTAGCCAGTTTGCGTGCTATCTCTTTAAGTTTTTCAGGTTTACTAAGGTGTTCGTCAATTTTCAATTTTTCTTCAACATAATTTATTCCAAAGCGACTGAGATAAGCAAACTGCAAAAGTACGCCGTATGGCTTCGTATATTTAACATTATTTAAGAATCCTTCGTTCTCAAGCTTTTTAATTGCTTCGTAAAACATTTGCTGACTCATTCCTAAACAGTTTGCATCTACATTTTCAAGCATAGGTAAATCCTTTTGATATTCTAAATAAAGGGCGACTAAAACCCTTTCTTTTGCATTCAATTCAGTCATTTTCTCACCACCAGTAATATTTTCCTCAATTATAACATCAATTCAAATTACGTGGTTTTGTGTATCCTCTTTTGTTTGTTTCTTCTCTAGTTCAGACTTTACCTGTTCAAGTAAACTCCTAAAGTGGATTGCTCTAGCTCTTTGTGTTCTTCCATCGCTCATAAACCAACTTGCTATTGCAAAGGCTAACGCAGAAAAAAGAATTCCAACATTAACTGACATAAAAGTAGGATCTCCATTATCTTTATCTTGATATGCTACGTAGACGACAAAATGAGTAACAAAGAAGGTGAGGAGAGAGGTAAAACCCGGCACAATCTTAGAATTGTCAGAGTATTCCTCGAGATCTTTCATTCTCGCAATACCCAATATTATAGTATCTAAATCTAAGTCTCTAATCCGTTTTAACTCAACCTTCTTTTTTTTAGTTGACCAGTAACCAAAATAGTCACTTACATACTTAGCTAATTCTTTATCCGGCCAATTAAGTAAGATTTCCTCTAGGTTCTGTGCTTCTTTTATATAAAAATTATTCTTTTTCCATAAAGGTAGCAGCTTTGAGATCTTTACTTCAATACGATTATTAGACCGTATTTGGGGAGTAGGGGTGTCTTTTTCAATCTCTTTTTCATCCGTTTTATCAGCCTTAGCTTGCTCAAGCAACGTTTTGAAATAACTGGCCGTTGTCATTTCTCTTTTATCCAATACAGCAGCAATCAAAAGTAATGAAACTGAAGACACCGTGAATGTGAAATAGCCTTCACCTCCAAGAGGTTGCGGGTTATCGATTAACATAATCTTAAATGCACCAAATAATAAGGTCAATATCACAACAAAAAGCGCAGCAAATTTCGAATGATCAAAACTTGATTCAATTCGTACCATCCGAGCTATTCCAGAAGAGAGATCATTATCACTCAACTGCTTAAGAGCCTCATACTTTCTCTCTTGTTCGGAATGGGGTTGCCCCTTTGCAGGAAACTCTTTTCGAATAAACTTGGTTAATTTTCTTAATTTTGCTGTTGCCAACTGATCTTTAACGATTTCACTAAATTCCACCATGTTCACCTCGAATCTATTATCGGGCAAATGTGGAAAATTTTAAAGGGGAAGATAAAATTGAAGACTGTGATGTGCTATACTTTAATTACCAAAATGAAGGAGGTTGAACATTGATTAATTTTGCCCCTGAAAAATTCAAGATTATCCTAAATGCTATGTCAAACCCACCAAATCCTAAGGATTCAAAAATAAAAGACTACTATGCCGACCAAGAGTATGCAAGCTTTAATATAGATTTTGAAAATGTGGATATCGCCTTGCGTATAGCTGGACTGTTAGGAAAACATGCTACGAACTTTACCATAACCACTTGTCATTTCCCTGACACAAACAAAATTGATTATATTCAATTTATGATTTTTAAAATTAATGATCCGGAACTTTTAGCTATACTAGATCAAATATAAAATAAAACCCCCACTGAATGGTGGGGGAATGTAGTTCAAGTAGTCCTGTAGTTCGGTTGAAGGGAAGGGGGAGGATTAACTCACTTATAACCGCCCCTTAACCATACAATTCTGCATCAATGTTACTGTCTTCTTTATGGAAGGATAAATAAAGCTGAATATTAATAAGAGAAGAAACTCATTTTTATTTAAAACGAATAGTGTTATCTATAGATTTAACCACTGAATAGCCATTGCCTAAATCGATCACTTTTTTGTTATTCCTTAAGTCGATAGCATTTTTTTTAGCAAGACGTTTATAAAGGGGGACATCTAAGAAAGGATTAGATAAGTACTCTAACGATTTGATTCTATTCTCTTTCATTTTAATGACCTCCTTTATAAATTTTTATGAATACTTTTTAATCATTTTTTCAATATGGCTAGAAGCTTGGTCTAAGCTTGAAAACTGACCATTGGGTGGTTGTAAATTAATTAACCTTTCACTATTGATAACATATTTTACTCCAGATGTCAAAAAAGATCCTTCATTTTCTTTGATATATAAAGAGTGTATCGACTTCCCATTATTGTATTCCCATTTAAATTCCTTACTCTCTTTATTATAACTGTAGTACCAATCTAATTTTTCATCAACCTTGCTTAAATCATTTATTATGTTTAAAACTGATTGGTATCTGTTGTCTGGATTAGGCTGTATTGCTTTATTAACGATACGCTTAAATCTTTCAGGTATATGGGGCAAATATTGCTTATACGGAAACATGCCTCTCTTTATTTTGTTTGCCATGTCATTTACATCAACAGAATTTACTTTTAAGGCTTCAAATTGATTATAAAATTCATCATTTCCATTACACATTCTGTATAAAGTAATTCCTGCTTGGTAAATGTCATCTAAAACTGATTTATTTAAAGAAACATATGATTCAGGTGATCTGTGAGCGTGATACTGTCTTTCCTGTAATGTAAACCCATCATCATTTAAAAAACGTGATAATCCAAAATCCGTCAAAATAGCTCTATCATTATTATTAATTATAATATTTGTGGGCTTAATGTCTAAATGTAATATTTTTTTTGTATGCATAAATAATAACCCAGTTAAAAAATCTAAAGCATATTTAATGATTTCTCTCGGACTTAAAAAACGCTTATTTAACAAGCTATCTAAAGATCCTTTCTCGTAGTACGGCATAGTTAAATAAATGTTTTTTTCATCTTCTGCTGCGTAATGAATAGGCATGATTAACGGATGTTTAGTTGCATTTAATATCTTAGCTTCCAAGAAAAAATCTTCGATAATTTGTTTTGCTAACGAATCTTTCGTAATTTTTTTGAGAATAACAACTTGGTCTAATTGAGTATCTCTTGCTATAAAAACTTCAGAATTCATTCCTTCATTTGAACCGATTCTTTTCCATTTATCTAGATGCAATTTAGCTTCTACATGATTTATTTTATGCATGTTTTTCCCCTTCCTCAAGCCAAGGGAAAGCAGCTAAAGCAGCAAGTAAACTTTCTTTATGTTCTTTATTGCTTATTTTATCCCATTCTGATTTCCACTGATTTATTTTTATACTATTATCTCCTTTGAGAAAACCTGATACCACTTTAGAGGGAATCCGTAGTCTTGAGGCTAGACTATTAATAGTGCCAGCAAAATAGCTAATAACCGTACTGTCAGCAAAGAGTTCTTGGACGACTCCTTCGATATGAATTCTGAAAGTATTATAACTTTTGGCATTTCCTTCTGCGGTTTTAATTCCAGCGTAAGAAACATCATAGTCATAAATTATTGATGAAAGTGTGGTTCTAATTAGTGAAAGCTGCCGCGGCACATCATTTTCTAGAGCAGCAGAGATAGAAAGTTTTTGTGTTAGACTTGAATCGTTATGAGTATCAATAATCGTATAGTATATTTCCCTAGGTGTTACTCTAATACCAATTGAATTCATTTTCATACTCCCATCCTTAATTGAATACATAACTACAATTCGACAGAATAGGAGGAAATACCTTCTTTTTTGCAAAAATTTCATTTCACTCAAAAGCAAAACCCCTCAAGAGAGGGAATTTGATTTTGAATAAAAGAGGGATTTTACATGAAAATCTGGTTCTTTTCTTCTTTAAAATCACGAAGATCATAATGTTTGACTGTGGTTGAGACATCTTCGTGTTGAGCAATGTGTTTACTGACAAGTTCAAGTTTGATTTTCTTGACTTCGAGTAAGTAGGTGATACAGGAAGCTTTAAAAAGGTGAGGGTTGATTCTACGGCCAAGAATGTCTGATAAAACATCGGAGCAAAAATAATCAGCCCATGTTTCTGACATTTGTTTTGGTTGTCCACCATATGTAGTGGTAAAGAGGTATTCGTGGTCATATCCACGTTTTTCATGCCATAACTTCAAATATTGTAGAGCTTCTGTATTGATCATATATTTTAGAGCTTTTCCTTCACCGCCACCTTTTCCGAAGACTTGATGGGACATTACATATGATTGCCCTTCAGGGATAGGGTAGTCTAAAATTTCTGTTTTAAATTGAATGATTTCTGCTCTTCTTGCTCCTACATTAAAAGCCGTTGCAAGCCAGGCCATTCCTAAATAGTTCTCATCTTCTTCAAGTGTTTGCATCATTGTTTGATAGTCTTCATATGTAATCTTTACTTTATCGTAAGTGACTGTCTTAGGAATAGCAGGGAGGCCACGAGTAAAGTTCCTGAATGTTTTATAATTGTCATCATCTTCAGCCACGACGTTTTCAATATAGTTGTTTAAAGAAGAAACACCAGCTTTTTTAAGCGCAATACCACTAGAAGACATGCCCCTATTTTTTAGGAAACTTTGATACCTAATGAAGTCACGTTTAGTGATTTTGTATAATTTCTTCCCATTGAGAGAATTATGCACCCACCAGAAGAATTGCCGAAGGGAGGAGGTGTACTGTTTTCTTGTTTTATCACGGAATGAGTGAGCGTCTAAAAATTCTTGTGTTAAATTTCTGTGCTCTTCATCAACCTGAGACCACATTTCATCAGTAACTTCAGGCAGTTTCTTTGCACGGGGGCGTATCATATTTTTTTTGATTTCTTTCGCCATTAATCCACCACCGACTATTTTATTGTCTTATGTCCGAGCCTGTTCACATCTCTGGACACAGCTTCAACTAAGCGGCCATCCTTTAAAGATTCAGCAGTATTAGCCATGAAAGGTCTTGGTTTTCCATATCCATAACCATGTTCATCAGGGAACTGATAACCTTGCCCAGTTTCAACAATCGTTGCAACATCACGGCCATCATCTTCACAAATGTTATCCAATGAGATTCCGTTTACTTCATTCTCAGTTACAAAAGAGCTCTTTAACTCATGCGTCCGTTCATAAACTAGGGGATCATATGCGTCATAAACATCTGTTTCAACATGATCTTCTCCAGTTTTAATTAACGTTTGCTTTGTGCTGCTATTTGACTGTTGGATGGCCTTTAAAGCTTCTTTCTGAACTAAAATGGCGAGATCTTTGTAAGCCGCCATTATCTGTCCTCTTGAGTAAGCTCTTCAACTTTTTTTAAGATATCTTCATTTATTTTGTCTGCATTTTTATCTGCTGCTCTTGATATAAAATCAACAAAACCATTAGCAGCATCTTCAACTTTTTTTAAACTTTCTTCAGGGAATGAATCATGAATAGTTCTGATATGCTCTGATTTAGCAACTTCTTCAAGCATTTTAACTTTAGATGTCAAGGTTTTAGGCATATCACAAATATCACTAAATTCAATAACCGTATAGAGATAAGCTAAATCTCCAGCGCCTAAGTCAGTCTTGACTCCTTTTTCCGACTGAATCTCAACATAGTCTTTAATAAGAGTTTTGATCATTTTGTTTACTCTTGTTGGATCGAAATTCGGATAAATATAAGTGTGAAATTGATCATTCAATTCAATTCTTTGCTTCTCATTGTATTTTTTATTATCCTCTTTAATATGACTGAGCGTTAATTTTTGCGTTGTCATCATGCTTCCTCCTTTTAAATCCAAAATAAAAACACCTCTTAAGGTGTCACACACATTCCTAAATCCACACTGACATTAATGAACGGTTTATCATAACTTCTGCCTGTAATTTCTTCATACTCAGCAGGAGTAATATGACCCCACTCAACGTAATCTCTCATAATAGAATCGTCTTCATAGCAGCCCCAATCATAAAATTGTTTAATCGTAGCATAATCAGGATACTTCATGATGCGACGCTACCTTTCAATTTTTCAATTTCTGCTTGAACTTGAGCTAGCTGATAGGAGAGTAGTGCGTTTTGTTTTTTCAATAATTCCAATTCACTTGGTGCAGGTTTAGACGGTTTTATTTGTTCGATATATTCTGGTGTAGCTGCTTCGATCCACTTATCTTTTTCCGGATCGTATTTAGGATCGATTAAATTACCGGAAGATAAAGTTGATGTACAATTAGGCGGAAGTTTTTCGCCAGCTTCAAGGTTAACATCGATGTCACCTTCACCAGCATATTTGAAATTCTCATCATAAAAAAGAACATGCATTTTAATCCCTCCTTACCATAGCGGAATTCCAACATTAAATGAAACACGAGTCACACTAGCGTTATCATTTGCCATCATACCATCAAATCTCAAATCTCCATCAGTAGTAAAAGCGAATCGAGCCGTTCCATAAGATCCAATTGTCGGTACAACGAAATCGATTAGTTGTGTCGGTTTATTCGTAAATTTAGCGACAGAAGTACCTATAGCTGGCAATGTGCCGAAAGTTCCGCGGAGCCACAGAATATTATTGCTGATAGAGAATTTCAATGGATAGTTCGCGTCCTGTTTTACCCCATTAATTAGTGTTACGTTGTTCCAAGAGGGGGATAAATCAGTATCAGAAAGAACACGACTCCATCCCTGCCAGCCTAAGGTAGGGTCTAAATAATTTGTATACATATTATTCCTATAATCAATTGCCACAACGTAACCATAAGTGCCTTTTCCCTCACTATCTTCTACGGTAAAATGAAAAAATCCCCGCGTTGATAGGGAAGTGGGGGCATTTGTTGGCTTGCCAGTTGAGTAAAATGTTCCAAACCGTTTACCACTTTGAACAATTTTGGTGTAAAAATCGTCAGTGTCACCAATCGAAACAAAAACACCCCCGGCGTCATTGGTTATTTTAGATAGCTGTCCAGCGTTCCATTTGTCTTTTTCCGATTGTGTAACGTGGATGGTCGTATTTTTCGCATGGACATCAACTCTTGCCTGTGCTCCTGTGGTTGATTCTATAGGAATCCAGTTAATTGCCGTCTGATTTCCGTTATAGTAAAACCACCAGGCACTGCCACTTGCATCTGCCGCATATCCCATGCCTATTCCAGCTTGTCCTACTAACTGCATTCCTCTAAGACTACTCTTGGAGGGGGAATCTGTAACAGCGTTCGTACCAAAAAAAGAGACAGTTCCGACGTCTTTCAAAGCATCATAAAACGTTCCAGATGTAAGGTTTATTTTTTGCGTGCCCGAATCGGCTGTTATTTTAAAGAGTTGAGCAGCGCTCCATTTTTTTCGTTCATCAGAAGTGATATGACGTGTGTTATCTGAATCGTGTTTATCAAAGTCGGACTTTGCTGCCTGCTGTATGTTATCAACGTTTCCGAGGCCGACCTGAGCTTTTGTAACTGAATGTGGATTTTCTTTGTTATTCGCATGATCATCTGTATAAGCTTTTGCAGCAGCTAAAGCAGAATCTAGATCAGAAGAAGAGGGGACAGTAATGAATTCTGTCCATCCCGTAGATGGATACCAATGCCGAAGATAAATTCTTGGATCATCACGATTACCAGCATGAAAGAAAAGCTGAGCAAATCGATATTTAGTTGTCTTTACATTTAAACACTCGCCATAGGAACTTGGATATCCAGTTGAACCAGATGAGAGATGAAATGTTGAAATTCCCATTGGATAGTTATCTCCAGAGTAAGAAGCATCTTGAAATGGTGATGGGTCACTGATGATCGTGACTTGCTCTGATGTAACATTATGAGGGTTTGATTTATTATTTATGTGATAATTCATCAAGTCTGTAAGCTGATCGATTGTTGACTTTAATTCTTTTTCTGTATCAAGACTGTGTTTTTCAAAACCAGAAAATGTCCCTTTTAGGTTTTCAATCTTAATTTCATTTTCTTTGTTCTGTGCTCTTGAGAGATTATCCATCGTTATGTCACCGCATTTCCTTTGATGGTAATTGAACCACCATTAATCTTTGTTACTTCAAATAGAATTGCGGTTTTCCCAGCAATATCGAATTCCCAAATCTCATCAATGCCGAGTGTACTTGCTCCAAACATGTGATTAGAAGAGTTTATTCCTTCAAGAGTGATCTTTTTCGCATCTTGAGTGACAGCATAAAACTTAACTTCTCTTGAAGTGCAGTCACCTGTAATCTCTACTGTTAGTGTTCGATGTGACCCAACAATGAATTTTTCTCCTTCCCCGGCTTCAGTGACGGAATCGTGAAAGGTGAAGGGGGTAACTAAGGGTTCAATTTTTCGAGGCAATTTCTTATAATCGCAAACTGACATCTACAGCCTCCTTACATTGATTTGTATAAAACTTGTATTTTATTTAAATAAAAAAGGAGAGGGGAGAAGTCCCCTCATTTGTCTCGCTTTATGCAAAATGGGTGATAACCAGGCTTTTAATGCTGACGTCTGCAGTTCCACTGTTTGTAATCATGATTCGTGGAGATGAAGAGAGAACATCTACTTTATTAAGACCCCTATCATTGTCTTGGAGTGTCAACACATCTTCATACTCTTTAATTGTGTAGTTACTTGTTCCAGGGATGATATAGGTAAGCTTAACGGTAAGATTAGTCTTTTGATTTAAATAAATACCCAATCCCAGGCCGTTTCCTTTGGCGTCAATATTCAGATAAACCGATTCTCCAGCTTTAACCGTTGCGTTTTCAAGATAGGTTTCTGGAATAACACGTGGAGAAAGGATGCCATCAGCCATACCTAAAAGATGAACGTCTGTAACAGGCTTACCTTGCCCATTGTCCCTTGAGGAAGTAAAAACACCATTACTTTCATTTAGAAATTGATTTGCCAATATATTCTCTCCTTACTTATGTTTTAAATTTTGATTATTTTAGTCACCAATACCTACAGCTTTAGTTTGAGTTTCTGTATCTGAACCTGTATCTGGAGCAGGGGAGGGGGTTACAGGTGTGCCGGTTTCAATCCGAGGTACTCGTGCGAACCTACCAATTTTACCTTTGCTGTCTGCTGCAAGAACCTTAAATGAAAGCTCCGGCGTGTAGGCAGAGCCATTTTCAAGAGACATTTCAAATTCACCAGATGGTGCAACTTTGTCAAATTGAATATAGAGGTCACTATAAACAACACCAGTGTCCGGATCATACTCAATAGTGTGATATTCAAGCTCGTACATTTCAGAGAATTTGTTCGTGTTGATTTCAACTGTTTCACCAGTTACTTCAACTTTGTATACTGCAGTTAGTACATCTCCCTTTTTAGCAAAACCTTCAGGAACCGTAACTACGCCATCTTTAAATTCAGCTTGTACAGTTGCACCTTTGCTATTTTTAAGTGATACCGTACCAACAGGAGTTTTCTGTAGTTTAACTGTCTTATCTGTATCAACTGTTACATCTTCACGTTCAAATACATTGAATTTGTTTTCTTCAATTGCAACCCCTTGAGTCATTGCCATGAATTCCATGTCAAAGAATGCATTTTTAACCTTTGCATCAATTGACTTATCAGAACGAAGGAGATAAAGAGTTTTATTCCCAATACCACCTTTTAACTCTTCTTCTGAAATTGATTGAGAAATAGAAGCCAATTGAGCTTCGGCAGCAGAAATTACATGTCCATCGGATTTTCTTTTCCAATAGACATCTGCTGTATCATGAATAACTGTTTTCTTGGTCATTAAATATCCTCCTTGAATTTAAATAAAAAAAGACTGATGATTAATCAGCCTTGAAGCAATCTTTTTAAGTTTTTGACTTGTTCATCTGTCAGTGCATGACTCTCTTCTTCAAAGAGGTCAACATGTTCACTCCAGTGTTTGATATTTTTACCTGCTTCAGGGGATACTGTTGCAAATAAAATAGATGTATCGTAATCCTTGATCCTATCAATGCGATAAAAGGTCATATACATTTGATACATTGTCATCTCTGCAATTTCTTTGTATGGGACACCTGTAAAGGCCATAATTGAACTAATCATGTCATACACTTCAAGCAGCTCTTGTTCTTGTCTTTTTAATCTTTTGCTTTGCTCGATTCTTCGTTGAACTTCTGGGTTTGGGCTAATCTTTTCTTCTTTGAGACAGTGCATTTCTATAATGAGTTTTCTTATTGAAATGAAATTATCTCGATCAATTAATTCAAATATATCCTCATTCTGAAAGACCTTTTGGAACACTTCAGAATAAGCCTCATTGAAATTTGGTAATTGATTAACGATATCAAAAAGAGGTAGCTTCTTCATTTCTTCAATAAGCTCGTTTAATTCACCGTTTTTATTAAGCTGGCTATATCTATAAACAATCTCATTTTTGCTCATCTTTATTAAGTTCAGGTATGCCGCATAGTCGTTGTAATCCTTCATTTTGAGGAAATGGCACTTACCAATAGGAGTGTCAACGGGGATACCTAAGATAAATAGTTTTTGAGAATTTTCGTTCATTTCATTGCTCCGAATGTGAAAATCATTTTATAACCCAAATACCCAGCAGGTGGGTTTCCGATCAGCATTCTTTTAGGAGCCATAGCCTTTCCGAAGCCAGCGATATTTTTATTGAAAAGAAGCTCAGATAACCTGTCCAAAATTTTTAAAGATCTAAATTCATTTTCTTCATATGTCTCAATATGAGTGTAGACATCAATATGAAGGTCTTGATCCATAAGCAAATAGCTTTGATTAGAGGGCTTTGATAAGCCACTTCCCAAATACATGCATACTCTACAGATTGGTGATTCAGTAATGTCATCGGTTTTGGGAGCTCTTTTGAAGATTGTCTTGAAAATAGGGGGGATAATGCGGACTTTTCCATCTTCTTCAACAGTTGTTTCGACTTCATAGCCTTCTAAGTCCTGAACATCAGGGAGGTCAGGGGAGAGGGGGTTGTCCTTATAATACAGAAGCCTGTTGAGCTCAGAATCATTAATCAATGTTCTGAAAATCTTGGTCATGTGTTCAACCATATTGCTCATGCACTACCATCACCTCTGACTTTCTTTTTAGCAATTAATTTTATTGTGCCGTGATCTCCATAAACCTTAGAGTAATCAATGTCATTAACAAGATAATCCTCACCAAAGAAAGAGAGGAGGAGCCCAATTTTAATTTTGTCGTTATTTACATTTGGAATTGTGATGTTCGCTTGGCCGTCAGGGAGATTTACAGCGAGGTCAGTCCCATTTATAGATGTGGATCGTTCAAAAATGCAGGGTATTTCAATAACTTCTCCAGGCACTTTAACTTTGATTGGTTTACCAGTAACTTCACTTATCTTGTCTGAATCAATCCATTTGTCATTTGTGGTTATCTTTATTGAGGAGTTGCACAGTCTAATTTCTGCTTTTTTATAAATTTTATTAAAGCTTGGGAATGTACTGATTAACCATTGCTCAGTACCCCATTTAACAACTCCTCCAATATAGATATCTTCGGGCAGTCCAAGAATGTATTTAGTCATTCCATCGCCATTGGAATACTTCGAGGTAATCAAACAATGTATCGATTCTTTCCCGTCAATTGATACAGTCTCGGATTGAAATCCTTTTAGACCAGCCTGAAAAATCAATTTTCCATCATGTTCTATTTTTTTATTAGTATCAATCTGATGATAATTCCTAAAGTCTTTCATTCAAATCACCGGATAGGTATTGACCTAATCTTACGATTTCAGCACTCACGTCCAAAATAATTTCCCGAATTTCAGCCAGTTCTGCATCAGCAAGCATTTTCTTATTTAGATATTGCTCTACTTTATAAAGAACAGAGTTGTTTTTCTTACTTAATCTTATGCAGTGTTCTTGCAATGAGAAAGGTGCCTGTCCTTCATTAAAGGGTTGAAAAACACTTTTGTTGCTCATAAATAGTCCACCTCTGTATTCATAATGAGGCGATCAATTTCTGCTTTTTGCTCTTCGATAGACTTTCCTAATGAATTGATTTGTGTACCATAGTTAGTAACGCCAACGTCTTTTGCAAATGGCTGCCATGTTGTCTGGAAAAAAGTCTGTTCATTAGTTAAAAAAATTAGACGTAAATAATGAACGAGAATCAATAAATCGTCCTCGTTCATTACTCTATCTACTGTTTCGGTTTCATCGTTACACTTTAATTTTTTGTCGCGAAGTCTGTTGTTGAATCGAAGAACTGCATTCCTTATAGACTTATAAATTAGAGTTTCGTCTGTGGGTAAATTGATATCAGACGTTTTGCAGTTTAGCAAGAAGAACTCCCAAATTTCATCATAAGAAGTCATTATGGAACCTCCTAGTCAAAAAGCAAGGAAGGATCTTCGACACCCATCCATTCAGCTAATGCTTTAAGTTTTCCAGCAGGGATATCATCACTAAATTCAGAGGCAACATCAATAACAAACTGTTTTTCCGAGTCAACTGTTATCTTTTCGAGTTTACTTTTCATCTGTGCAATGTTACCTGTTTTGATCATTTTTGTGATTTCTTCTTTTGTGTGAGTGTTGTTTGTATATGCTTCCGCATTAACAATAGACTCCTTAATTTCTCTTGTCGAATCACCTTCATCGACAATAACCAATTCACCTTTATCAAAGCAGACGCTGTTCATTGTTAACCAGTCAACAACATCTCTAGGAACTTCTTTGATCTCAGCCTTACCATTTTTACTACCTGACCAAGTGAATTGTTTAAGTCCACCATCTCCAGTGTACCCAACAAAATAAGAAGTGTTTCTATAACGAGCCAATTTAACTTTATCAGACATAATTTCCTCCTAGTTTATCCTTTAAAATAAATACTTAGATAGATACTGCTGCTTGTTCCTCGATAATTCCAATCGCTTCACCAAACAGAAGGTTAACAGAAGCAGATTGAGTGATTTTCATTTTAATTCTTTCATCTTCAATATCCTGTTCAGTTAACTGTTTAAGTCCACCGTACTCAACGATAGAGAATGGTTTTTGTGACACTCCACCAGCAAACATATAACCTTTGTTTACAGGCAACTCAACTTTTGAGTTAGTTTCATCAGTGAATGGGTTTGTGAGGTTTACTGCAGTAGTTCTTCCAATTGTAGTAGGGTTTAAAGCAGTTAGAAGCTCATTTTTAATGCCATCAGTTAGAAGGTTTTTATATGTAGAATCTGTAGCTTGTTGGAAAGCAAAGTAATCAATAAGAAGGGAGTCTCCAACAAATACTGGCCTACCTCCATAACGTTGAAGAACTGAAGCAACTTCATAATATTTTTGTAATGTAAGGTTTGAACCAACAGCCACGTTTTTTGGCGGAATTTTCCCTTTAGCAATAGCAGCAGCCGTTAATTGATGAATATTATCCAAATACAAACGAACTTTTGCATTGGCAATGTCATTAACTAATTTGTTGAAATACTCGACAGAATCAGTTACAAGATCAAGCGGTTCATAGTAAAAACCAGTAGATAGTATACGAGGAACAGCAGGTACATTTTCCCGACCTTCAACTCGAACCAGATCAACGCCTGATCCACTAGCAGACCAAATCACTTTTGCTTTGTTTTTCTTAGGGATTTTGATTAGTTTTAGATTCCCTGGCTTCTCTTGTTCGAGATTTGCAAATAACGAAAGAAGATTCGTTACCATCGGTTTTGCGATCTCATCAGCCTGTTGGACAACAAGTGTATTAAACTGATGCAACATGGAAGGGTCAGGAGTTACAGTTCCATCACCAAATACTTTTTTAATATAAGTTTCGATGTCTGATTTATCTGTGGCTTCCATCTTATTGTTAACCACACGGCTGAATAAGCCTTTAATTTTTACAGTGTCAAGTTTCATATAACGTACTCCTTTTCAAATAAGTGTTTGTTCAAATTTATGTATTAATCACCAATGTCTACGGCTTTAGTTTGAGTTTCTACACTTGTTCCTGGGACTAATCCTGTTTCTGATCCTGTGATTACTTCGAGACGTACGAGCTTTTGTCCCATTGTGTATTGGAGATCATCCTCGCTGTTTACAACAAGGAATTTAGCAGAAGAGTCTGCAAAGTCAGCATGTGGTGAAGCGGGGTCACTTAAAATGTATTTTTCAGTTTTAATATCAAAGTGCGCCACTTGTCCTCGTTTAACTTCTTTGACGCCTTCATTCAGAGAAAAAGCAGAAACATCAAAACGTGTGTATCCTGGTTCCAAAATAACGATACGAGCATGTTCACCTTTAGCATTATAGAAATCAGTCAAGGACTCGCCCAAATAACGAACTTCTGGAGCTGCAATTAAATAAGCTCTGTGCTTTTTGTCGGAAAGTTTTTTTGCAATGCGATTTCCTTCTTCATCAAAACCGAGTTCCACAAGCATAAAGTTGTCGATATCTGATCCAGACACCTTAGCACCGTGAGCAAGAGTTTTGATTTTTAATGAATTCAAGTTACCAGTAGTGTGGGTGCCTACTTCTGTGAGGGCAGTTTGTAGTCTAGTAGCCATTTATAAATCCTCCATTTTAAGTTTTTTAAGATGAATAACGCGATTCAAACGAATCATCATCTTTTAGTAATTTTTCACGTTTGCTGGACATCTCTCTAATAAAAATTCCATCTTGATCAGTTGCATGATCAACAAGTTCGACCAACATTGAATTCAATTGAAGAACTGCTTTATCGGCTTCTTCGTTGTCTTTAGCAGATGCTAGAATAAGATTTTGAACTTCTTCAGTTTCATATTTCTCTTCAGCATTAAGAGCTTCAAATTTAGACTTATAGAATTCTTTCTTTTCTTGAGCTCTTTTTTCGAACTCTGCTTTTTCATGTTTTTCCTTGAAAGGTTTTAGCTCTTCTACAACAGAGTTTAATTGAACGAGCTTTTCACTTGCCGCATTGAACTGCTCTTCAAGCTTGGATTTACTCTCTTTTATTTCATTAAACTGATTAGAGAGCTCTGAAATTGTTGTGTCTTTTTCATTTAACTGACTAACAATTTCTTCAGGGACAACTTCTTCCCAGTTTCTTTTTAAGAAGACTTCTGTTTTAGAGTCCAAATCAATTGTCAGTGTATCCCCATTTTTGGTGTAGTTAATTTTGTAATATTTGTCGTAAGAATTATCTTCAGACCAACTATAAATGTTTACAATAAAATATGAATCATACACATCAGCAATATATGATTCCTCATTTGATTCGAGAGTTGGATCAAGCTGATTATAGATAAGTGCTCTTATGTCTGAATGTGATAACTCAAAGACTTTTTTAAATTTATCCACTTTTTCACCTTCCTTTTGTTTTTCTTGGATAGCGGCTTGCGCTATTAATTTCTCGAATTTTACCATCTCATTAAAGCTCACTAAACGAGATGAATCATAAGCAGGGAGGACGATATCGTGTTCTCCTCGTTTCTCAGAATTCAAGATCGCATGACCTTCTAAATAAATAGGTGTTTCAATGTACTCTATTCCATCTTTAACAGAGTAATTTGAGTATAGAATTTCACAGCTTGTGTTTATATTGATGCCCCGCGAATACCATTCCAATAAAAGCTCACAGGCATCGCTGAAACGCGAACTCCATAAAACTGCATCGGCGGCCAAAACTTCCTTTTTCCCTTCTGGAGTATCGATCTCCATGATGTATCCTTCAGAAGTAAACACGCCGATTGGGGTGGTATCCGTCTTTACTTCAAGTTCACCGTGTTTATCAGTGCCTAAATATGCTTCATGAGATCCAAGAGCATCAGTAGCAGTGTTGTTTTCTTCAACCTCATGGTATTTTGCAACAATAGGCTTATTGATAATAGTAGGGGAGGCGTCCAAAGCAACTTCCTTAGAAATGACTGTATTGTTATGAGATGCCTCAAAGTCAAAAATGATAAAAGTGCAGGGGAGCTTTGTGGGATCATCTGTTTTCTTTATCTCATTTAGCTGCAATTGAAAAACTTTTTTCTTTTGCTCTTTGGCCAAACGTTTATTCACCTCCTTTCAAAACATTGCAAATTAGTCTGGTAAGCTGTTTCCATTTGATGTTGCAGATTTAATAGTGTTTTCATTAGTACTTTCATCTACAACAGGGTGTCCAGCTTCATTGCCTGTATATGTATAGGATGTTTGATAAGGCTTTATCTTATCTTGAAGATTCAATTCATCTGTTTCATATAAAGTTTGTTCCAAATAACTTTCCCATGACACGCCTGCAATATTGTCGATTACATGTTTAATTGACCAACCTTTATCATTAAGCTTAATGAGAATGTCCATCTTTTCTTTAAGAGTTAAAGGCTTATCTTTGTCATAGTTCATGTAATAATTATCTTTTTGACCTGCAGGAAGGATAAGGTTAAAGAGTTTTTGATATACTTCCTGTTCAACTTCCTCCATTAAGACGCCAATTCTTTTGTAAAAGGTATCTAAGTTTAATGAGGAAGTTGCATAGTTGCCGCCATCACCATTTAGCAAAGATCCTGATAAACCATAAGCAGATTGTATGTCACTGTTGATGTGATCAAATTTTGTTCCGTCTAATCCATCGGCTTTTACATCCGGGAACTCCAAATTTGCAAAGTCGGGGATGGAAACGACTGTAACTCCATCTCTATTGTTTTTTTCTAAAGCAGCCTTCACTCCAGAATGAATTTTTTGCTTTACTGGTCTTGGAAGCTTAAGATTTGTGTACTCGCCTTTAACTTTATCAGTCCCGATGGTTAAAACAGCAACTGCATTAATGATTTTATTGGCGATAGCTCTTTCAACGTCTTTAAGTTTCTTCTTATGTAGAACATCATATAAACCTGGTGTTACCCAAGATGTACCTAACCCTTGATTCCTTTTTAAAGTTCCGGTTCGAAGCGGGAATGTCCGTTCTTGTGGGAGTTCCTTATATCTGTATTTCTCACGATCTTTTAGGAAGTTTTCATAATCTGAATTCTTAATGAAAGGGGAAAAGCTGTTTAGCAACTCTTTTCTATAGTCCTCTTTGAAGTTGCTGAAATACTCCATATTGATTAAACAAACCCAATCACCATTTCTTCTGAAAGCTGGAAAAACATATTTAACGCTGTCGAACACAAAAGGGTAGGGGGATTTTTCATCTCCTAGCCAAATTCCAACGAGTGTTCCTGCTGCTGCAGTTTGTTTTAGCAAGTCGCGTGTTAATCTTTTATGTTTTACTCTATGGAGGGATTTATTTAAAAGGGAGATGTGCTTATCAGAGGACTTGCTTTTCACAAAGGAATCAATTTTATAATTCAAAGTTGGGAGAGCTTCGATTAACTCAAAAAGTTGGTGGATCTCAGCGGTTGAAATATAGAAATATTGAGCAAGATTTTCTATCTCTTCCTGAAACTTATCAGGGTTAGAAAAGTATTCTTTTAACTGCTTAGCATCTACTTCACTTATAATACCTTGAGAAAATAGGTTAGAAACGAAGCCAGATGCAAAAGTAGACACATAGGTACTGTAATCGTTTAGCAGCTTTTGGTACTCCTCTGATTCAATATCGATTTTATTAATACCAGCCATAATTCACCTCATTTCTTTTAAAAGTAGACAAGATCATCATCAATGTCATATTCTGTTTGTTTGTTGAGTTTTCGTTCTAAAAGGGTAGCAACATAATTCCCATACGCCACGGAACTATATCTGTCTTTTCGTTTACTCTTAGGTTCTTTTAGCTTGATTTGTCCGTTATCGCTGTATTCAGCTTCAAGGTTTATCATTTCATTGATCAACAAGGTGATTTGAACATAAGATGAAACAAATTTGGCCTTGGTTTCTTCTGGTAAGGCTTCGTATCCCTTGAGTCGCTTCAAATACTCTCGACCTTCATTTTCATTTATAGGGATTTTAATTTTTCCTCGTTTAAATCCGTCTTTAAGAAGAACTGCAATCTCACTATTTAACTGAGCGTTACCTTTAATGCTGTAAATGAGTTTTTCGGCATTTTGATACGTGCAACGTTCAGTCATTTTTTCGTCATTGATACAAGAGAGTGGTTCATATTCTTTAGCTCTTTCTTTATCATATAGAGGCTGACAAAGAGCATCATATACACCTAGACCAATGCTTTGAGTATCTAGCACAATATAGTCACATGAATAATCTTCAAATAATTGTCTTATCCTTGTTGCTTGTGAACCTGTGTGTCCACCAACTATGCTCTCCATATAAACAATGTGTCTATCATAACCATTTGAATTTGGAATTAATCTGAAAATAGTATAAACACTGGCGTCATTATCTTTACCTGCCATGCCAGCAATGTCGTTGCTAATTAGCCTTAGTTCACCAGGTTTTTTATTTTCAAATTTAAAATTTGAATCTTTAATGATGTCATAATAATCAGGTGGGAAAAGGGGAGAGGCGAGTTTTCGATTTTTTTCGAGATCTTCAAATTTAAAATAAGCCTTTTCTGATTCTCCAAACCACAATGCTTCCATTTCCATTGACCAGCCAATTGGGTCAAAGTCTTCTTCTGACATTTCGTCTTTTACTTGATCCTTATCAAGCAATCCTTCTTTAATGGCAATTTGATAAGGAAGGCCACATACAAAATATTTTGATCCTTTCATCATTGCATTAAAATAGGTGACAAATCTATTATATGACCAGTGAACCTTATACCAGCAGGATGATAAGTAAATTTCTTTGTTTCGTTCTTTTAGATGAGCATATTCTTCTTTTTCAAGATATTTTGGAGATCTTGGAGCGGTAAGGAACTTTCTTAATACTTTACTGATGATCTCGATATCGACCATTCTGAACTCGTCCACAATCAAAAGGTTTGCACGTTTTGAGCGAGCTCCGTCGTTTGATGCAACAATTTTAATCCAACTACCATTATGAAATTCAACCCTTGCGTCATTAGTTGAAGTTTTTAAGTCCTCAATTTCTCGTCTTAAATTCGGAGACTCTTTTCGCAAATCATCAATCTTTTCAATAACTTCTCTTGCTTGTCCTTTAGTTCCTGAAGCAATGACTATCTTTGTGCCAGGAAATAGTATGGCTTGAACACAGCAGTACACCGACGTTAACCAAGTTTTACCCTGTCCACGACTAGCTAAATACATAAAATAATGGTTATGTACCATCATGTAAATCAAAATACATTGAAATAGTTTAAGGGTTATCCCTAAGTATTCTTTTACAAAACGATGGGGATTTGCTCGATAAAAAGAAGCCCAAGCACCAATACCATCCATTAGTCTTTCTGATTTAGATTTCTTGTTGAAGTTCCTGCCTTTATTGAAGAGGTTAATACCTTTACTATGTTTTTTACGGTCTGTTGTGAAGTTACTGTATGAGGCCATTTTCTGTTACCTCGTCTTCTTCATCATCTACAGGCTCTTCAACAGTGTGCTTTTGCATTTCGCTCCAATATTCATCTGAATACTCATTCTTGATACCAAGCATCCTTGATAAGTGACCTAAGAAAAATACTTTTATGTACTTACCGATCTTATCAGGATCTTTCCAGCGAGGCTCAGGTTCTGGAATTGGCCTTTCGTTTTCATATTTCTTTATCAATGTTCCGAAGGTCTCTTGCTCAACGCCACTAGCCCCTGATTCTTGAACCGGCTTCAAATTACTTGAACCCAATAAGTCTTGGAGTGTTTTTTGTTGCTGATCGACTTTCTCTCCATTTTCACGGCGCTTACGAATATCCAACATTGTAAGACAGATTTGATTTATAAGCAGTTCCATTCCTTTAGAATCGCACTCATACCGATTTGTAAAATCAATGTACTCATTTTGAAGCCACAAATAGTCCTCAACCGATAAACCGCGTCCCCAAAATTGAATAAACTCCTCAATATCTTCTGGAGTTACATCTTCATTACTTTTAGCGAGCAGCATTTTTGTAGTATGTTCTTGATCATCTTCAAAATCATATTCACTGTCTGACCAGTTTTTAGCGATGAAATCTTTCATCCCAATGTTTTTCATGTAAACACCAAAAACATTGGCATCGCCATTTTTAGATTTTGTTTTTGCTTCGTCAATTGAAGCTGTCCAAATATCATAAATAAAAGGACGATCAATCATGCGTAAAATACTTTGTACATGTTTTAAGTTTTCAGGATCTTTTTTGTATTCAGTTTGAAGACATGTTTTGCAAACTGTGAGCTTCCCAGTGGCAGCATTAAATAATGATTCAGATTTGTAAAACTGAGTGGGTGCTTGAACTTTCCCACAACAAGAGCACATAATTTTTTGTGTAGCCATTAATTCACCTCCAATACTTAAGTTAAACACGTTTTATAAAACGCCCAGCAATAGGGAGGATGGGAGAAACCTCAATCACACTGGGCGTTCTAAAAAGGTGTTTTTAAATAAAATTAAAGATTTATTCAGATACAATGAATGTTTTTAAACAAACCGTCTTTTGTTTTATCTACCTCCAATTTTCCATTTACTTTTAAATTTAGGGCTACGGGTCGATTTCCAGCCAACTTTTCAATTAAAAACCTTCTTAGTTTCATTTGAATTCCTCCTAAAGTTTTTCTCATGTAAAACGAATTATGTATGTAGCTTCAATGCCTTCATCATCAAAAACCATGAATTTCTGAGAAGGCTTTGTACCAAAACGACCTTGCATTGCGTAATCGTCAGCACCAACTAAAGCGCCATTTACTACGACGGTCGTGCTGCCGTATTCTTTTTCATAATTGTGGTGAATATGCCCACCGAATATGTATGAAGGAATATAACCTAATAATTGAGGTAAGCGCGTAACACACTGATCAACTCGATCATAGTGTCCGTGAACAAAAACGACTTCACTATTATTGATTTTTGCTGGAATAAAACCATCTTGCTCAGGTTCAATAAAGATGTTGTCAATGTCTCTTAATCTGGCTTCTAAATACCAATTGATAAGGTATTCAAAATTCTCCTTGATTCCAACATCATTTTTAGAAGGGGAGAGGCGGCCATGATTTCCTGCAACGTTATAAAATTTAATGTTTTGAAATTCAGAAGCAAGTTTAGCCAAGACTTCAGAAAGAGTTTCTGACACATATTTAATTTGTTCAACAGCATCTTCATTTGCTTGCACTCTCGTTGAAACATGAATGAGCCCACTGATTAAATCACCGAGGTTTGCAACATGCAGCGTAGAAATGTGATTCAACCTTCCATATTCAATAACTTTACTTGTTAAATGCTCCACTCGTTCATTGAAAATTTCTTTGTTAAATTTGTTAATTCGGTTATCAATCTCCATTCCAAAATGCCAGTCACTAAAAAGAGCAAGTCCATGCTTTTCAGTTGCGACAGGCGATGGGGAAGTGAAATTGAGTGGTCGCTTTGATTCTAAGTTTAAAATAGCTTCAACTACATCATCTTTAATCTTTTCAAAACGAGCCTGGTTACGAATTTTTTTAGCAAATTCTCTATTTTGATCACGTTTCCTGACTTTCGCTTTTTCAGATTCAATATAGAGTTCTTCGTATTTATCTTGAATTTCTTTGTCAATGTTTTTAGACATTATATAAGTATACCAGCGCTCGTATTGCTTATAATCTTTACGCCACTTACTCTCATCATAATGAGAGCCATGTTCCTTATTAAGCAGCTCTGCAATAGTTTTTGTATCAATATTGTATGTATCTTTATTTTTAAATAATCTAATGTGGTAATCAGTAAACGATTCATCTTTATCACGTTGAAGAGCGGGATTCAAAACTGCTGTCATTCAATCACCATCCTACTCATCTTCTTTAACAGGAAGTTCATTTTCTTCCTTAATTGTGATTGACACGTTTTTCCCACTAAACTCAGAAAGAATTTCTTTAAAATCGTAAGTATACTCAGCTTCTTTGGTTTGTTCGGTAATTTCCATTACATCCATATCAAAAAAACCTTTCAAATTAACTTGATGAACTTTTTTGCTTGCCATATAAAATTTCCTCCTTATTATCCTTTTAATTGATATATAACTGAAATAAATTCCTTCGGAAGTCCGATGATCCGATAACATCGGCCAATCCGAAAAGAGGGGATGAAGGGGAATAATAAGAAATGAATAAATCGGATAGGTGTTGAGGGAAAACACCCGAAGGAATTTACAAAAAATAAAAACCCCATCTCACCTACGTAAGTAGCTCACGTGAGGAACGCAAGCCTTCGGATCGACAGGGAATATGGCTGCTTACGGGTTAGCCAAAAACCTTTATAGTCGGCAAAATTTAAGTAAGCCGAAATAGCAAAAGACGCTTTAGCAGCGCCTTCAGAAACTCCTTCTACGCATGGTAGATGAGCTAAATAATGAAGCAACAGAGAACAGAGTTAAAGTTTTTCATCAAAATATGACCACACTAAATATCTAACGTCCGTTTAATCGTAAAGCACGTGAACCGTAAGCTGTTAAACGTTATCCGTTTTCCACCCTACAAATAAATGTTGTAATTTTATCTTACAGTTCGGATACGCTCCAAACCAAGGCGGCTCTCTACTTCTCTGATGCTCCGTGCTGATGATTTTACATCAGCTATCAAGGTGAAAATCAGTTTCACCCTCATAGCTAAGGTAAAACCCCAGCATTTATAGATACTTATCAGCAGCCTCAAACTCAATTTCATAGTTATGATTTGCTTTTTCAATTGCATTTGATAAGCGATTCGCCATTCTTTCAAGTTTTAATCCTTTAGATTGCATTTTTTCAGGATCAAACATTGCTTTACGATAGCTAATAACATCAGAGTAAGATGATAATCGTTCAGTTTCTTTAGAACGGCCGTAGCTTTTAAGTCTATTAGCTTCACCTCTAAGTTGCTGAGCTAACTCAAGAGCTTCAGTAATAGACAATTCTTTTTCATCCCATACAACTTTAGCATTAAGGTTGGCTTCGGACATTAATACTACCAGATCTCGATAATCTTTTCTAGCCTCTTCCAGCTCAGATGTGATTTGATCTACACTTTTTGTAGGTTTGATGTATTCTTCACCTTTATCATACTCAACATATGCAACACTGTCACGTTCTTGCAAGAGTTCCTGAATACGTTTAGAAATAGTATTCCTTAAAGGAAGAGCCTCGAATAGTGCGATTTTCGTCATTTACTATCGACTCCTTTATGGGTTTATAGACTGATCTTAATATAATTTTGATAAATTGCCAACTATTACACATTACCGCTGGATTGACTTGTTTTTAAAATGGTACGTGGACTTCCCACGACTTCATCCCATTGACTAACAATGCCATCTTGTTCAAGTCGTTCTAGGAATTTTGCAGCGTCCATATACGAAATCATATATCGATACTTAATTGCGATAGGGGACATCGTTCGATCGCCAAAAGGATTGGACATAACCCAGTCGCGAACTTCCTCATATGTTAAACTTTTTTTCATGCAGCATCTCCTTTTACCGTATTTAACGCAAAAACAAAAAGACTGCCGACAACTCTCAGCAGCCTCGTTCTGATTGCGTTGGGATATTCATCTCGTCCCGTCCCATGCGGTATAGCCTCTGCGGCTGCCATGCGACAATGATTAATGAACCCGACGTCGCTATCGGATATTAACACCCGCCGCCTCAAGGCTGGGCAGCGTGGTTTTGTGTATGCGGGCAAGGATTTGCACCTTGCATGTGTCCATGGATACTGCCATCCCTTTATGCTCCATGGATTCACTTAGCGTGTTATGGATGGCTTTTCCTCAAAGAGATTCATTTGCACCTAGCGTCTACCTTATTCCGCCACCGCATATGTATTGAAAAGGCAAGACCGAAAATAATCCTTTTCTGTGAAATGGGAGCGGTGATCAATCGCTCAAGCCTATTCACTTATTTTACGATTATAGAAAAATCGCTAACCCGGAAAAATTTTGTGGCCTCATTCGAATGGTCGAAGGGCAGTATTTTAGGGGAGGAAGACGCATCCGCCTCACCTAAAGTGTAAGCCGAAGCTGTACACCGCAATTAATTTATAGACAAAACTGTCGCCCATAATAAGACTGTGATGGGTTCACCCTACAAAGTAGTTAGTAGCAAAGGTCTTATTGACAGTTTTCGTCCGATAATAGCCACTTGCCTGTCTCCTAGAGATACAGGCGACCAAGCTAACCTCGATCCCTCGCAAATGACTATTATCCGACCCACTTCAAATTGAAGTGGAGGAAAGAGGAGTAATTATTCTGAAAGGATTAACCCAATACTCCTCATATACTCTTCCTCGGAATCGAAGAAAAGTTCAATTTGTTCCTTGGTGATCGCGATGTTGCGCTTCTGTGCAATTTTCCATATCACCTTTTCCAATTCATCATAACTAAATCGCAAATGAACAAACTCCTTTTAATTATTGTTTGATAGCATCTTTAAGAGCTTTAGCAGCTTTAAATGCTGGTGCTTTTGTTGCTGGGATTTCAATTTCTTCCCCTGATTGAGGGTTACGCCCCTTGCGTGCAGCACGCTCTCGCACTTCGAAACTGCCAAAACCGTGCACTTTAACTTTTTCACCATCTTTTAGAGCAGATGTGATTACATCAAATGTTGAGTCAACAACCAATTCCACATCTTTCTTTGTTAGTCCTGTAGCCTCTGCAACTGCACCAATTAGTTCTTTTTTATTCATTCTTATTTCCTCCTAAATGTAAGTTTAATTTTATGTATCCTTCCATATAATAAAAATTTATGTATGGTTCAAAAACGCTTATATATCAAGGGTTTTAGCGTTTTTCTAAAGCGTTACATTTCGATATTTTCTTACTCTTGCCCTTGTTTTTTCTTTTGCTATAACGGATGCACAAAAAGGGCAGTATTTAGATTTGTTACTTTTAAATCTAAATGGGGTTTGACAATTGACACATGGTTTAACTTTCTTTTGATCAGTGTGCAGATCATAATAAAGGCCGATACTGTCAAACGATCTTATTTTGATAGCCGTTTCTCCGCCAGGTTCAATACCATAGATAAAACTTAATTTAATGAATCCTTTATTTCGAATCTCAACAATGTCTTTCGTGGCCAACTCTCCAATGTTTTGATGCAGCTTGTTGGCAGTTAGCGAAGTATGAGAAGCATCTATAAGTTCTTTGTATCTTTTGTTGTTTCCGCCAAAATAGTGTTCTGTTGTATGCTCCCCGTATTTGATGTGATGAACTGTCGAATATAATTTTGCTAAGACGAGAAGGGTAAAGCAGAGCTTTTTTTGTTGATGGTTGATATCTAAAGAATCAATAAATCGAAGTTCATTCTCGGTTATATCAATTTCATCTATATTGATTAAAATATTTTCTTTTTTTCTTGCATGATTGAGTACTGTATTAATTTTTTTGTAATATAGCACCCGGCTAAAATTCTCTATGTTTTTTTCACAGAAATCATAAAGGAGTTCTTCTCGTTTTTTAGGTTTATATCCTAATTCTTTATAATACTTGGCCAATAGCTTCAATTCATAATTCAGGTTTTTTGAAATAAATCCATTTTCAATAATTGCTTCTGCATATTCTTTCTCTTTAAACTTAAATTTGTCTATCATAGACACACCTTTCTTAATGAATAGTGTTTATTAAGGTAATTAATATCTCCGTCTTGATCCAAAACAGGGATGTGGAAACTGTCTTGCTTTCTTTTTACGTTTTCAAATATGTATTGGCCGTATAAATGCCATAGAATCTCTTTATTGGAGCTCTTCTCATCAACATAGAATAAGCGAATAAGGTAATTAACTGCTTCATAAACATTGGAGCAGATATCATTGATTTTTTGCTTGAATAATTCTAGGGAGTTTGAGAAATTGTTACAGAGCTCAGCATCATAGAGATTCTTATCAGATTCATTACTTGTTCCAAATGAAAAGGATTGATTAATGCTCTTCTTATGTTTTTGGTATGCTTTCATTATTTTTTTGTAACGCGATTCATCAAAATCAATAGTGTCGTCCATGTAAAGCTTGTAAATCTCATAGTCAACATCCTTGTTTACAATGCTTCTTATACCGAAATCAACAGATTCAATGTATTTACATAGCCTATTCATTACACAGTCGCTCTCAATCACAGGGTTAAACCTTTCAAATAGCTTAAGGAATTCATGTTGCTCCTTTGTCTTTCGTTTTACTTTCCTTAGCTCCTCAAGGCTAATTCCAAACTTCTGCTTGCAAGTGATATCGTAGGTTTTGACATGTTTTTTATACTTATTCTTTGTGCCTTTATACAAATAAATAAAGAAGTAGGGATGCTTATCCAATAAGATTTTATTGTGAAATTCCTTTTCCAGTTTTATTTTCTCCGGATCATCTTTTTTGATCTTTTGATAATTGATCCAACGGGAAGGAATCCCTTTAACTTCTCTCCCAATTTTTGCTTTGTCAATTTGAGCACTTTGCAATTTCGTACACATCTTTACACGGTTCAATGTAGTCAAATATTCATCAGAATCAACGTCTAATTGCGAAAGAAGGGCATATCCACTCGTGCTTTTATTTGTTATCGAGCCAATGATTGACCCAAACGAAAACAGGTCTGCATTAAACAAATCTTCCTCTGTTAAAACCTTTTTAGTCGAAGTGGGAGGGGTGTATGCAACTGGCAGCTCATCTTTATAAACCCCTCTTAATACTGTTTCATTGGACGTGGTTGCAATAATGTCATAGTCAAAATCACTACCAGCCCAATTCATTGTTTCAGATCCATGCACATTCACAATGATGCCTGTGTAATTGTATCTGTACCAATAATCCAAATCCTCATTTCGCTTAAGATTCAAAATCAAATGTTCGCTGCGATAGGTGAGGGGAGCGCGCATACTGTCAACATATTTGACCCCTTTTTGATTCCAATAATTTGAGTAGTATTCACGCTTACCTAAAAGCCCTGTTACCTCTAAGCCACAAACGTGCTGCATCATTGCATAGGGGTCGCTGACAAGTGTTTGAAAGTTCCCGTCTAAGATAATATCCCCTAAGCAGCCACGTTGGATTTTCTTTTTCATAAGGTCATATATTTTCTTTTTTATGTATTTGTCATTGATTAAATTGGGGTTCACGATTAAGGACTTAACCCAATGATTTTCAGATTTCTCTAAGTAATTCATGATTTTTTCGTCTGTAACGTCAGTTCCAAGCAAGAACAGAATGGTGTAATATATGTTCCCTGAATTAACACCAGTAATCCAATTTACAAACTTCTCACATATCATTTCAATGTCCTCGTTGTTAAGGTTCAGTGTCTGCAAAAATTGATAGTTCATTTTCAAAATGTCTTTATCTTTTTTAGGACTATGCAGTGATACTCCCCATTTCAAATTGTTCTTTTCGCAATTATGTTCGTAAACTTCAATAGAAGGGAAGCTGTCCCAAAGTTTAAATTGGCTTTCGGTAAGGATTACATCGATGTCTCTTAAGTCAACAATTTTTGGTTTCCCATTCCCGTCCTTATATGAAGTTCTTATTCTGTAATTGCCGTTATTGACTTTTTCACAAAACTCATGAATGGGGAAGGTGTTAAGCATTCCTTTGATGAAGTTCTGTCTGATACACCATTGTGCAGGTACATAATCTAAGCCTAATTCATCTGCCCATTTTTTCGCCATCTCATAGCTAATCAAGCCTTGGCCATCAAAACGGTTAAATGATTCAACAATATCTTTAACTTCGATAATGTCATCATCTTCATAATCTGTTTCTGTCACAAAGTTTACTTTTACTTTAGTGTCGCTATAATAATCAGGGACTAAACAAAACCGGGGAGCGCTAACTACTTGAGTGGCGCTGCCAGCCAATCCCTTATAAGCATTAAACTTAGAAGGGACTAGAGCTTTATTTAAATCTCTTCCGTTATCCAGGATTTCATTAAGTCTTTTGGAGGTCTCTTCTTCGATAAATACGACAGTGGACACTCTTGCTTGACCTGCAGAAGAAGAGAAGCGGACAAACCGTTTGTTATTTAAGATCAATCCATTTTTATGTAAGTCTCTATAATGGCTGTTGTGATCCATTTTGATCGTTATGTATTCTGGTACGAAAAGCATCTCATTGATTTCTGATTGAATTTCTTTTAATCTTTTAGAGATTTCTTGAGAATGCTTTTGTTTTTGTAAATGCTCTTTCTCTTTGTTAAGAGTCTCAAGGTAAGCATAATCGATGATTTCGTTCTTAATGTCTCTTATTGATCTTAAAATTTGATTATCAAATAAGGCAATTACCTCGTTGTATTCCTGTGCTTCTTGAAAAGAAAGAGTAATGTTGTATCCAAATTCTTTTAGGCGCGAAGAATTAAATTTATATGTATAAAATTGTTGATTGTCCAATAGGCACCCCTCCTTTTACACTATGTATTTTTAATTTGTTTTAAATAATTCAATTTCAGTTATGTATGATGCAATCTGATCAAGCAAATAGTGAAGATCTTCATTACTCATATCGGATGGACAAGAAATAAATGACATATCTTCAATCCAAGGATTCCTCTTGATGATCAATTTAACGTGTTTCACTTTCTCTTCTGAAGAAAGACAAATATCATCTCCAAATTCATCTTCGATCAATCCTTTTAATTTGTTTAATAACCTTTTTGAAACAACAGTGTTTTCACTGGTAACAGGTTCTTTTCTAATAAACATATATTCTTTTTCACTTAATCTCTTAATCTTGTTCCTGCTATTACCAACAAAGGCTGCTTCACCTATGTTGAGAGCACGGTTTAATACTTCTCGTTTAATGTATGTATGACCGTTTTCTTTGATTTGAATGTCTTTTGTTAATGTATATCCTTCTGTATTATGTAGTAACATGCTTCTCCTCCAAAATTTTCGATTTATTTTTCACTGAATCACACTCCTATTGAATATTCTTTAGGGCGTTTAACACTAATCAACTGATCCCAATTATATATCAAATCACTCCCTGCTTACCTTTCTATATACATTATATACTTTTAATTTGCTTATGTCTATAATTATTGAGCTGAATTATTCATCCAGCTCAATAATTTCAAATAAATCGGATAGCTCACAATTTAGGACAGACATTAATCTTATAGCATATGGAAGTGATGGGGGAGAGCTACAATAACCCTTTTTTCTGTATTCTCTAATTCTTTTTTGGTTAGAACCTTACCTTCCATACAACAACCTCCTTATTTTCATTTAGTAACTAATAAGGGTATTGTAACTTTTTATCCAAGGATTGGATAGTGAACTTGGTTGATTATCGTTGAATTATTTGTAATGAATTATGATGCTATCGTAATGAGGAGAGAGAATAGATGAAAAGACTACAACGACAAAGGATTTATGTGTTTTTTTATTGGGGAAGGGGGAGGATGAAAAATGTTTGTACCCAGGAGGTGAATTAAAGTTAAGGGACTGATTCATAAATATGGCTTCTGTATCAGTCCCTCTATAAAAACTCGTTATTTTTTTGTCATTTTGTCTAATAATTTTTCATCGTATTTTGATATATCAATAATATCAAAGCCAACAAATTCTTGAAATTTATCATCATTAAAACAAAAGGAAATCCCAAAAGCGTTATAAGTTTTATTTATTTCTTTATCAGATAGTCTAAAACTATAAATTAGACTATTGTTATCTTTATTTAAAGATTTGGAATATATTTTTTTAGCACCTGCAAAATTGGCTAAAGCATGTGCTGTATCTCCAAATAACTCCATCCCGACAATTCTATCCTCACTGTCAATATCAAGCATGATATCCTCATTGACTTCTAATTCATCTGTAGATTCAATTTTAGATTTCCTGGAAGGGGGTAAAACATATATATATCCTAACTCGGCTTCCATGTCAAATGTTATTAGTGATCTCATTTAGAACCTCCTTCTTATTTCCATCGTTTTTTCGGTGTTTTTGAACGGTAAGTAGTCGTTAAAGTACCACCTTTTTTTGCCACTGCAACACCTTTATAATAATAAACTGTTGATTTATACTTTGGATCATAGTATTTTTTTCCTTTTCTAAGAGCGTCAAGTACATCACCTGGAGATATATTTCGTTGAACCATACGTACTACCAAATGAAATGAAACTTTAACGGCTTTAAATCCAAACTTTTTTAATAAAGATTTAGTTTGAGCAAGCAAAAGCCTTACTGCTAATCCTGCAAATTGCCCCTTAACCTCTGTAAATTGTTCTTCATCTATATCTTTATCCATTTGATCAAGACTATCTAGGTCTATATCTGGATTAATAGTGTCTATGTAGGCTAAAGTTTCATCATCAATCAGAATATCTGATTCAGTTAAATTTTCTTCTATTTTCTTTTCAGCTTTATTTACTTCTGTTGTAGTTGGACTAGGGTTTTCATCTTCAATGTAAGACACTAACTTTTTATCTTTAATTAAGTCATCAATGTCAAGATCCAGCAACTCTTTGTTAGATAGGTTTGTCTGATTTTCTGGTTGAGTTATTTCTTTTTCTGGTGTACTCTGAATTGCTTCTGCTACTGATGTTCCAATAACACTAAAGAACATTACAAAAGCAGTTAAAGAAAAAATAAGTTTTTTTGAACTTTTAAGCATCCTTCTCCTCCTAAAATAAAAAATACTAGATTATTATACCATCATTGGTTTATTATTCAATAGTGTAAAGGAACTTTTATTCTTAATTTCATAATAAAAGGAGAAATAGATGAAAAAAGAATTAATTTTATCATTGATTTTAACTGTTATTTTTTTGGTTTGCCCGTTTCGCGAGACATATGGATTATCTAACGAAGTGTATTTAAAAAATCAATATAAAGAAGTGATAGGAAATAGAGAAAAATATAATGTTAACGGAGATGGAATATCAATTGCCTTGCTTGACTCAGGCTTTAGTAAAAAAAAGAACAAAGAAATAACTATGAAAGGTGGAATATCATTTAAAGAAACGAATAATTATGAGGATTTAAACGGGCATGGGACACATTTAGCAGGAGTTATTAATTCAATTGCCCCGAAGGCAGATATATATGCGGTAAAGGTTTTAGACAAGAGACTTTCAGGAAGTTATGATGATTTGATTAAAGGTATTGAATGGGCAATTGACAATAATATCGATATCATTTCTATGAGTTTGGGAGGTGAGAAGGAATCTGAAAGCTTACATAAAGCTATAAAAGAAGCACATGATAAAGGAATCATAGTAATATCATCTGTAGGGAATAATGGTTTTTCTATAAATGATACAGTTACATACCCAGCTAAATATGATGAAGTTATAGGTGTTGGGGCTCTAGGGAAAAATAAGAAAAGATGGTTTAGAACTAGTCGAGGAAATGGCATTGATATTTTGGCGCCAGGAGAAGATATATTAAGTAACTCTCTAGATGGGAAATACATAAAAAGAAGTGGTACTTCAATAGCCGCAGCATATGTGGCAGGCGTCGTTGCTCTTATTATGGAACAGAATGAAAGTCTATCAAATGATGAGATTAAAAACATACTCTCAAAAACAGCTATACCTATAGGAAGCAAATTAGAATATGGCAATGGGGTGTTAAGTATTAGTAAAGCTTTAGATCAGTCTAATAAAATAAAACTGCTTAAAAATATTGAAACTGGAGGGATGTTATTTTTATTGACAACTTTAGTTATTGTTTTTTTCTTTATTCGAAAAAAACGCAGAAAAGTTTTATTAGAGAGAAAATAACACTGAAGGAATGTGCGATTTTTTAAAACAGAACTTGTCAATAATCTGAATTTTATTTAGGTGATCAGCAATGATCATCTCTTTTTTTGTTTATTATGGTCAAAGATGCCATCGTGATGAGATAAGAAAATTTGAGGAAAGGCAACGGTGACAATAGTTTTCTAAGTTTTTTTAGGAGATATGAGGGAAGTTAATCGTAAAACATTTGGGGGAGAAGGGATTGGGAATGATTTGACATAGGATTTAGAGTGTTTTAGGGGGAGGGGATACGATGAAATGTGTTGATATTAATGAATTTTACGATAGCAATTACGATTGAATTTTGGCTGAAATCGAAAAAATGATCCTGGTGTGGAAATGGAAGTGCTAGGGGCGAATATAACCCTATTTGACGCAATTTGGATGTTAATATACCCCCTCTATAACCTAATATATGGAATCCATTTACGGTTATAAGGACTGTTATAACTGGATTTATTGAACCGTTATTCAGGAATTAACTGAGATCACATATTAATGAAAAGTCAATAGTTTGTGTGAATATTTTTCAAAAAAATTTTATTAATGTTCACAATAACCCTGAAACATTTCTTTTTTATTTATAATCGTGAGAATAACAGCAAGCCGCGAGCCGAAGACTTATTTTCTTTTTAACACATTTGTACTATATTAATTAATCCTCTCATCATTACACCAACACACATGTATCATAATCCTCTCATCAAAAAAGAGACCAGCCACAAGACTGATCCCCTTTGTTATTTATTCTATAGTTAACCATTTCGACCTAGCTTCATATAAATTCTCTCCGTTTGATGATTTTTTCAAGCCTACATATACAATAGCATCTGTTTTTTCTTCCGGATGTATGATAGTTATAGATTTCAAAGGAGTAACGGAAGTAAACGAACCTGTTGGCAGATTTTCACCCATTCCTATTGACCAATCTCCTTTCCAAGACAAAAACATTTCATAATAAATAGTCCCGCATTTACCGTTCTGTTCGGCTTTCACATCAACTGTCTTAGCTCTAGATGAGTAGTTCAATGCATCAGTATACACGCGAACTTGACATCCTTGTTTAAATCCATTAAAGCTTTGCCAATCTGACCAAGCCGCAGAAGCATTCTGAGGTGAGAACCCTAATAAGATCGCCATACTCACACCGAACAACACACATAGTTTTAATACTTTTTTCATCTCTTAACTCTCCTCCTTTTTGATGGAACTTTACATAAATAATTCCATCTGATGAAATCATAGCCTAGCAACTCTCTTAATTCAATGTGTCAATAGATTGGTATTTTATGTATGTTGAGAATCCAAACATAAACAAATTAAAAATAATTACATGATATATATTGACTATCTTTAATAGTCGTGATACAATTTAAATATAGTTAATCGATACATATATAACCGAAAGGGGAAATGAAAAATGGCAAAAGCGATCAAATTTATGGGTCAAAATGAAAAATTCGAGAAATGTTTAAATGAAGCGTGGGGGCTGCATTTAGATGAATTCGCGCCCGAACTTGATAACCTTGAAAGCAAAACGATTTCTAGTGTAATGTTTAAGGTTTTATCTGAGCGCGACCTTGCGATTGAGGGACATACGAATGTGCCTTCAAAACACATCAACAAAGTAGATAAATTCCTTTCCAAGTGGAAAAATCACATTGAAAACGATGATGAGAAAGCAATGTATAGGATCTTTTAAAAAAGGGATATGGCCCTTTAAATTTTTCTCTTTTATTTCATACTCATTGAATATATAATATGTTTAGAGGAAGGAGGATAATTTTGAATCATTCGCGAAAAATCTCGCAAGCGTTCGTTAAGACTTATCCAATCCGGTAAATGGTTTAAAGAGTTTGCCCATGCTGAATATAATAACGATCTAAACGTTATGACTCTTTTGCGTTTCTGTTGGGGCTTAGATGATTCAACTAAACAATGGGCAAAGTATAGGCTGTCAGTTGCAAAAGGTGAATGCCAGGAAATCAAAGCAACACGAAGACTGAAAGGTCTAGTAAAGGAACGAAACAAGAAAGGGATTCATAAAATGACAAAAACAAATTAAAAATAGAAATAAAACACGACTCAGTTTTATAACTGGGTCTTTTTTATTTCTATTCTAACCACCTTTACAGCCTCATACAGACGTTACAATCAAATCCTAACCCAAATACACTCATCAACTTTAATCCTTGTTATATCGAACGTAAACACTCTTTATCTATCATCCTAAAAATTATAAACAAATTAAAAATAATGATTGACTATTTAAAGGAGTCGTGATAAAATTAATATATAGAAAGGAGGGGAAAATGTGCTTGATAAGGTAGGTGTTGTATTGGCTACCGTCCTTTCTTTATCAACGTTAACACTTAATATCTTAACGATCATTGAGAAGCTGACAGCGATAAGAAAGGAACGCCAAAAACAGCAAAAGAAAAGGCGTATACATAAGCGAATCCGGGCAAGGCATCGCAGACGTACACGCCAATAATACAGCAAGGCTAGGGGAGACTTCTCCCTTAGCTACACCTACAGTATAACACAATCAAGCACATGATAAAACATGAAGCGTAATCCATTATGGCTAACACATTTATTGTTTATTGTTTGCTTTGTTCTATTCTTGTTCAATAAACAATACTTCAGCAGCACAACACAGATCATTATTTATACGGTGTTTATTGTTACGCTTGTCCTTATTGTGGTTTCATGGTTTGTTTACTTTGGAATCAAGCGTAATCAAAAAAGATGAGTGAAGGTAATCGCTCATCAATACATAACATAAATTAAAAGGAGATAGTGAATGACAAAAGTTAAAGTAATTGATTCAATAATGGGAAGCGGCAAAACAACGTATGTAATTAATATGATGAATAATTCTTCAGAAGATGAACACTTTATTTTTATTACGCCTTATCTTGATGAGGTGGCAAGAATAAAGAAATCATGTACGAATAGAAAATTTTATGAACCTAAAGTTCACAGCGAGGAAGGGGAAACAGTATATAAACTTGATTCACTTCACAAATATTTAGCAGAAAACAGAGATATTGTAACAACACACGCATTATTTAGCATGGCTAATGAAACAACAAAAGAACTTATTTATTCTGGTAACTATACACTAATCCTAGATGAAGCTATGGAGGTTGTAAAAAAATTAAACATATCAAAAGATGATTTAGATATGCTGTTTAAAAACAAATGGATTATAAATAATAACGGTCAAATTGTTTGGAATGCAGAACATGAAGAAAAGTTAAACAGGGAATACAAAGGAGAATTTCAAAACCTTAAACAATTAGCATTGAGCAGAAATTTAATTTTACATAACGACAGCGTTCTTTTTTGGCAATTTCCAGCCGATATCTTTAAACAGTTTAAACAGGTATATAATTTAACTTATTTGTTTGATGCCCAAATACAAAAATATTATTATGATCTGAATAATATTCAATACAGTCTATACACAGTAATTAACGATGGGAATGAATATAAACTAATTAACTATAATAAAGACAATGATAAGAAAATAAAAGCGGATCTAAAAGACAAAATAAAGATATATGAAGGGCAATTAAACAAAATAGGTGATGACAAATATGCATTATCTAAAAACTGGTTTGAAAGACGTTCAGCACTACATAAAAGACTTAAAAATAATATCTTAAATTATTATCAAAATATTATTAAATCAAAATCAAAAGATAATCTTTGGACAACATTCAAAACACATAAAAGCAAATTGAGCGGGAAGGGATACACAAAAGGCTTTTTACCTTGCAATACAAAGGCAACAAATGAATATAGCCACAAAAAGACATTAGTCTATTCAATAAACAGATTTGTCAATCCAGCTATTGACGATTATTTCAGATCAAAAGGAATATTAATTAACCAAGATATCTATGCGTTATCTGAGATGATTCAATGGATTTGGAGATCAGCTATACGAAACGGAGGAACAATAAATATATATGTTCCATCTGCAAGAATGAGGGGATTGTTAAAAAACTGGCTTGAAAACAAAATTTAAAAGAAGGATATGAAAAAAAAAGCAATAAACCATTTTTAAAAAGCTTGATACACAAGGGGTTTTTAGGCTTGTCTCGTAAAACAAAGGATGTATATAAATTAAAAGAATAAACAAATGAAAACCTTGGGATGCTGACAAACATTTAAAACAGCTTCGCTGCCTTAAATGTTTTGGTCTGCACCATCCCAAACCCTTCACAGACTAATACATAAATAAATTAAAAATAATACATAAATAATTATTGACTATCTAAAATAGTCATGATAATATAATGGTAGGTCGAATGAACAAATTAAAAGGAGATATTTATAATGGCATTATCTTATTATGATAAAAGAACGGCAAAAGTTGAAATCATGTGTGAACTTAAAAAAAGGGGTTGGAATGTATTCGGATATAAACCGGACAACAGTGATCCAATGACTGACTATTTTGATCCTGCATCATGGGATGGTATTGCAGAAAAAGACGGCTACATAATTCTGATTGATATTTATAAACACGATCTAAGTATGTCAGGCAAAAAGGTAACAAAAAAAGGTTACACTATTGATCATGCTAAAATTGCAAAACTTCAAGCAACAATTAACGATAGTGCAGCAAGTGAAAATGAAAAAGAAACGTCCAGAAAAATCATTGAAAAAATGAGACAGAAAGAAGAAATGGAAACTGTTGTTGTCTCTCAATATCCAGTCTTTAAACATGCCAACCCAAGCCGAACAAATTGGCATATCGAAAAAGATGGGGAAATCATTGCTAAAGGTAACCGCGCTTTTTCTTTCTTTGATTGGAATAATAAAGAAGAATCACAAGCTAAACTTGTGAAATTCATCGACGGTTTAGAAAACAAAATCAATGAACAATCAAAACTAATTCCAGTCAAAAAACAAGTTATCAAAAAAGTTGTCAAACCTGTATCAATTGATCTGACTATTGAAGAAGCTCAAGAGGGACAGACATACCTTGTAATTGATAAGCCTTTGACATATGGTGTACAACAAGGATATGTTTATAAATTAACTAGAAAACAAATGTTTAACGGTAAATTGTCTGTATCTTTCGTAAGAATGAATAAAAAATTAAATAAAGAGCTTACGGGTTCAAGCAATCCAGCAAACACTATGTACTTTTCCGAATCTAATTTCAAAAGACTTTTTGAAAAAGGGTGCTTTCACTTTGCAGAGTTGAAAGAGGTGGAAGAGGTCACGGAAAAGACTGTATATGTAAAGGCAAAAAGAGACACAGCCCAAAAAGAAAACCTTTTAACAGGTGAATCAGTCGAAACAACAAACAAAGCGGCAAATGAAAACGTGCAAGAAACAACAGAACAAGAAACAGTTACATATACACTTAACGAAGAGAAAAACGGTGTTGAAATCCGTTTCAGCTCTAAACCATCCGAAGAGATACGGGAGCAGATGAAAGCGGTCGGGTTCCGGTGGTCACGTTATTCTAAGTGTTGGTATGCTAAACAGTCAGACAGTACAATTTCACTTGCTAAAAAACTAAGCTCGAATGATCTTGAAAGCCAAGAAAACGCCTTTGAATATCCTGAAATAGATATTGATGATGTTGAAACATATGTCATTGATCAAACAATACAAGATCGCGAACATGATGCACATTGGATTTTTAGAACAACTAAAAGAGATCACACAAAGGAAATACAAAACCTGTTTAATTCTTGGAATGATGAAGTTAAAAAGCTAATTAAAACAACTGATAATCAAAGCATTATATACCATCTTAAAAAGGACTTGCAGCGGTTCAAAAAGCGTTATTATGATCTGTACGTGAAGTATTTAACTTTAAGGGGAAATAACCCTTCCTGGGCGGTAACTGGACGTGCTGGGCGTAATATGAATAGATATAACAAGCTAGTAGACAGAGAAAACTCCGTAATGCTTGAGTTTACGGGAATTCCGGAGGAATTTAAAAGAAAACTATCCGAAGCAAAGGACAGAATTAGACATACAAAGAAAGAAAAAATCAAAAAACTGGTTTCGAAGATTAATAATGTTATTGAGTTTAAAGCAGAAAATAAAGAATTTACTTTTATGAATAATCTAGAAAAAAAGCGGGTTTACACTCATGGGGATTGGTTTATCTGCAAGACATGTGGGGCTTTTAGGATTTTTTATAAAGGAAATGAAGTCCATACAATGCTAACAACAGAATGCTAAGAAATACGCGACCTATTTAATAAATCAATCCAATACAAAAATATCATAAACAAATTAAAAATAAGTATTGACTATTTAAAATAGCCGTAGTATAATAAAATCATAAGAGAAAGCGTTATTAAAAAACACTATAAACAAATTAAAAGAAAAAAACAAAGAGGGGAAGAAAATGAGAAATAAAAAGTTAATGAAAAAAGTAATTGATTTAGATACGCAAGTTTTACGAACAAGAGAGCAGAGTTTGAGGGTAATGATACAAATCGCAATAATTAGACAAGCGTTTGGAGTTAAAAACGATGAAACTAACCAGCCCGTTAGAGATTATGAACGAGATGTCATTCTATCCGATGATGAAATAAGAAAGCAATTCAATGAGGAATTAAATTGGCTAAACTTAGCTAAAGAAAGAAGTGATTTAGGGGACGTAAAAGAGTTTGAAAATAGAGTGCACTATTTTATTGACGGTGTAAGATTTTTTAATGCTAGCTTAGCAGATGAATTTGAAACATATGTTAATTGAAAAAGAATGGAGCGGTTAAACATGAGACATTTAGATTTAAAAACCATTGAGGAAATTTTAAGAGGTAAGATTTCAACAAATCCAAAACGGTTCGAATGTGCAAACGGAATTGTATTTTCATTGAACAATAGAAGTGGTAATGCCTTAGATTATTTGTCATCTAGAGGTATTGAAATCCATGAACTGGTTAAGGGCATTTATTACACTGAAACAGTTATGACCGTTATAGAGTTTGAAGGACTTGATTGCATTTCACATGTGATTCAGATTGCATAAAACAACAATTTTAAACTGAATGGAGAGAGCAAAATGAAAACAAATAAATGTACACTGGATTATCTCAAATTAAAAGAAGAGTTAGAACAAGAAAATATGATTATCGAAGCTGTAAGAAGTAGAAGAAATAGAAATCAGAAATTGACATATATCTTTCTAAAATCAATGTACATAAAATATTTTGTATTTGTTGATGGGGAAGGTTACTATTCAGAGGGAGAGGAAACTTGCGTAAACGTTTATTGTGGCAACGGTGATACTAAATACGGAGCGTGGTTTAGGAACTTTAGAGAGTTGGCGGCCGAGCTCAAGAAAATAAATAAACTTGGTTGAAATAAAACAGCAGTTTTATATGAAATGGGTTAAAAAGCCGACGGACTGGAAATAGTGAAATATTTAATAATCGATAAGGGAGAGGATTTATATGGAAAGTAAAATAATCAATAACCTGGTGATACTTGAGGCAGAAAAGGAGCGAGCTGCCCTACGATTAAAAGACCAAATAAGAACTATTCGAAATGCTTTAGATAACATGGAATCAAAAATGAATAACAACTAAGATTTGTATGATTCTGATGGTTTACAGGGCAATGGGGTATATATTGATGTTTATTTGAGTAAAGTGGTTGCATACGAAAGAGAGATCGAACGGTTTAAAGCGCTTTTGAGCAATGATGCGAAAATCTAAATAAAACATGAGTTTTAAACAAATAAAAAGGGGTTCAGTAAAATTGCTTGATCATATACATGATTGTTTTGTAAGTGTTTATGGAAGAGTTCCAAATAAAATGGAATTAAAAATTATTGCTAAGACTTTGCCCGCAGAAATTAAATTCCTTGCTGAACAATGGGGATGGAATGATACAGAAGTAGGGGACAAGGTTTTCTGTTGGATAGAGCAAATGAAAGCAGAAAGGGAGAGCCAAATATGAAGACAGAAAAAGAATATGCTGAAATGACTTATAGGATATGTCCAAAGTGTAAAAAGAAAATGCTGAAAGAGTTAGGAAAGGAATATCCTAAAACTGTGAAGTGTCCTAACGGTTGTATAACAACAAAAGAACTTGCTGTCTTTTATGCATAAACAAATCGAACTTAAAGGAGCGGCTTAAAATGAACTTACATAACACCCTATTCCACGAAACGACAGAACAAATCATACTTACTTACCCCATAATCCTGTGACATGACCAAAGAATGGGGGACGCAGGAGCAAGTGCTTGATGAACTTACTGAGGGATATATTGAATATAAAGAGGGATTCGGCGGTAGTATTAACGATTATCTTGAATGGTATGCAGAGTTGCCTTGCTACCATTAAAAACAAATTAAAAGGGGATATGAATAGTGAACAGGAAAGAACTTAGAGATTATATGATTAACATTAGTAACAACGGAATAGGAGACACGGCTAGAAAAGCAGCCCAAAGTGTTTTTAAGAAGGCTGATAAAACAAACGAGGATAATTTGATCATTACAAGCGCAATAGCTAAGAAGGCGTTTATTGATGCTTTTGATCTTGAATATGAACGCCTTTTTCTAATGGCTGAACTAGAAGAAAATATATTTGAATAAAAACACCATTTTAAAAAGAGTTTAAAGCAACCAAAAAGGGATACCCTTTATAAAGCGTATAACAGCTCTTATCCTTTTTTGCGGGCAAAATTTTGATACACAAATGGATTTTTTAAGATACTACATAGCTCACTAAAAAAATTAAAACAGTATAACAGCAGCGGTAAAAAGTTGCGGGCAATTTTTGCGGAAACGATATAACAGCCAACTTGAAAAATCGCGGGCATTTTCTTAAATAGGAAAATTTTGATTGACATTTTTAAATAGTCAAAGTAAAGTTGTATAAGAGGTGAGAAAAAATGATTAGATCAAATTTGAAGGCTATTGCAGATGAGGCAGGTATTTCAATTTCTCGATTAAGTGCCGAAATAAATCATGGGAAAGAAACCGTTAGAAAAATGTACAACGATGACATGGAACGATACCCACGGGAATTGCTTGATAAGCTTTGTAAGCATTTCAACTGTGAACCAGGAGATTTAATAAAATTCGAAAAAGATGAATAAATTTCTATTTTATTATTGACTATTTTAAATAGCCGTAATATAATTGAGTTATGAGGTTAAACGAATTAAAAATAATTTAATGGGGGATGAAATATGGTGAAATCAAGAGAAGATGTATTGAATTTATTGAAACGTAAAGGATTTGCTTTAAAGACATATGAAGATCAAGGACTTACATTTTATACAGTTACATATAGTGATCCTGGGATTGTAAAAGGGTTCATTGACAAGTTTTATGAACCGTTAGAAGAGGAAGAGGACTTCGATTGTACAGGTATTGAATTCGTTGTTGAGATTCGAGATGATTTTGAAACTCCTCAATGGTGCTTTGCTAATGGTTTAGAAAAATATCATATTTTTGATAGCGTAGATGAATTTGTTAAGTTCGTTGAAGAGCTGCCGAATATCTGAATGAAATCATACTTTTATGACAAAAAGGGGGGATATCCTTGGATCAGCTTATAAATCCAACGAAACATTCATTTTATTTTAGATTAAGTGAAAGAGACTGTTATAAAGTTCGTACAGGTAGATGTTCTTTGGATCTTAGTGATGAGGAATTTAAATCTTTAGAAGGAAAAGAATACGAATATGCACTTCGGTGTAGAAGATTGGCAGCACACTATATAAAACCTGATATGCATAAAAAACACTCTGGGATATTTGCAAGCATAAATGCTTGTGGGCATATTTCCTTTAGTGATGGCCAGCATAGAATGTGTATTTGTAAAAGATCAGGAGTAACTAAACTACTAGTATACCTTTCAGATAACGGCGATTATGTATGCCATATCTGTCAAGACAAAAACAAAAAGCTTACAGCGTTTGAAAAATTAAAACAACTTTTATTCAATAAATCTCCGAGAAAACTTGCAAGAGAAAATGATTTTATTGATGATGAATTTTTTGATTAAAACCAGTCTTTTATATAAATAAGGGGGAAACAATGAAATTAAGCTTGCTTGCTAATGGGATAGACTCTTTAAAAGCTTCATATAATTCTCTTGAGGATATTGACTATCTTGTTGAAGGGGGAGAGCATAGAGTTAAAGATGCTATCCTTTCTTTGAATCATGCAAATGAAATCCTTTTTAAATTACTTCTTAAACAAAAAGCAGAGTGTTTAGTTTTTGTTGATATTAAAGCCTATATGAATGCTAAAGAGGAAATGCGTTCTAGAGATAAGAGTAATGTGTTTGAGGTTAAGCCAGGTTTGCAGACAATAGGTATTTCTGAAGCAATCAAAAGGTTAGAATTGTTGTGTGATATAGAGGTCTGTTCTTACTTAAAGAGAAGCCTTGATTATTTAAAGCAAAAAAGAAATCAAATAATGCATTATGAAATTAACCTAAATGAAGGTGAATTCAAGGCATTGATAACTAAATTGAAAAATTGCTATGAAAATTCAGTCCGTTTTTTTTCTCAGTATATAGAAGGTCTAAGTGACAAAGTAGAAGATGCGAGATTTGAATTATATGAACAAGATCTAATTGATGATCCTGATGTTGAAGCTATGGTTGACGAAGCATACTATGATTATTTAGCCGGGTTGTCTGAACAACAATAAACCAAATAAAATTACGATTTTAATGGAAAAGGTGAAATCATGTTAAAAATCATTTTAAAAAATGGACGAGAGCTGTTGAATGATCCTGAACTAGGCTTGAATTTAGAATCAAAAGAAGAAATCGAAGAAAACTTAAGTGTAACTGGACGCTATGATTTGTGCACCAGTGATGAAGGATTTATTTGCTTATCTGTTGATGAGATTAAGGATATCATTTGAAATAATGATTGCGATAAAATGCAATTTTAAAGGGTGTTAACTATGAGAGTTAATCGAAATCCGTTAAGGGAAATAATAGGAACAATACAGGTTGAATTTTCACCTGACAGTATTTCAATACCCATGGAAGTTTATGAATGTGGACATTATGCTCCTCCAAAACAAGACATAATTGGCGAATACAATGCGGTAAGGAGAAGATGCGCGAAATGTGGAAGGGGGAAGCCTCCTCAACTTACAAATTTAGAAATAGAACAAATTAAGAACGGTAAACGATTGTTGAAAATAGAAGAGTAGACCGTGAAAATCGAGGTGAGAAAATAGATGATTAAGGCTTATACAGTCGGACATAGAATCCCTGAAGAGATCAAGGCATGTATTTCTGAATGGAATTACTGGAATTGGATTGTTACTGCAAATACACCGAAGAAAAATAAGGATGCTAAAGAGATTATAAACAAAATTGAGCCTGATGTTGATAAAGTTGCAGTATTTAAGAATGGGGATATTGACGTTTATGTTAGCTACATGTTTCCCGTTAAGTAACTTTAAATAAAAGAAGCATTTTAACATAACAGGCAGCGGAAGAAGAGAGGTTAAATACTCTTCTTCATCCCGCAGCGGCGACATTCACGCAAGAATATGCCGTCCTTAACTGAGCTTTTAAACAAGGTATTGTCACAATTATCACATCGGCCATGATGAGCATCTGGATACTCTTTGTAGTCGTAGACAATTGAAGTATCATATCCCTTTGTTTCAAACTCTTTCTCCATGAAAATCACCTTCATAAATAAAGTCAACTTTATAAGAATAACAAATTTCGAAATCCAAATACAGATCAATATCAAAGAAATGAGGAGACAAAATGAAACTGCCCAAAGTCAAAATTGATATCGAATGGAATGAGCTTAACAGTGATAAAAGAATTAAAGACATCGAAGGTTTGATGGAAGTAAACAAATTAAACAACAATGATTTCAGCTACTTTTTTGAATTGCATGAAGATGAAAATGCTGTAGTGTTTGTGAATGTTTCAGGGTATGACCTTGAGGAAGAAGATATTGAAAGTGGCATCGGAAGAGTTTTTCAAACTGAAACAGCAATTATTATCAAAAAAGCGGACAATGTAAAGCTAATCAATGAACTACGCTTTCGCGGCGACTATAATGGAGATATGCTTAATAAATTGAACAATTTATTAAAAGATAAACCTGTTTGGACAATAAATGATTTTGAAAAAGCTGGTGTAAAATTAAATGTTCACGGCTGTGATCCTTTTGGATATTCTTGGTACGATTACATCGATGAAGAATAAAGCATTACCGTTTAAATCCTAATTAAAAGTATAAACAAAACATAAATCAGACATAACAGCAGCCGACAATGATTACGGCCAATTTAATCGAATTAAACAAATTAAAAATAATTACATGAGGTGATTGAGATTGACTATTGAAAATTGGAAAGACAATTTGATCTTTATTGGTGTTTTAAGTCTAGGACTAACAGTGTTTGTATTATCTCTTGCATATTTTGGTCATTAATCCTTTCCTATGTTGTATAATGTTAATAAGGAGAATACATAAGATTGTGTTTGTATTATTGGTTAGAAGGGGAGTCAAATGGTTAAAAATCTGAAAGCTGAATTGGAAAGGTTTAATGTTACATTGAAAGATCAAGACAACAGCGTCTTGTGTGAAATGGAACTGAATATTAGAAATCGGGAGGAGACTATGACGAAAATTAGAGAACTCACTGAGTTGTATATGAAATCTATTGAGGGTGTTACTGCAATTACAGAAACAGTTCATGGCTTAAACTCTGGGCTAGAAATAGAAGAAACAGTGACAAAAATTTAAAAAATGATGAGGAGGAACAAATTATGATTTATGGATATGTCCGAAAGAGTTCAGAGATACAGAAACCTATGCTGCTTAAAAATATTGAAGAACTTAATCAAGCAGGCGCAGAAAAAGTTTATTGCGAAATTGCTTCTGAAAGCAGCGAGGAAAAGCAAGCCCTCAATGAACTTATAGCCGGCTTAAAAAGTGGTGATGAGGTTTATTTACTGGGTTTCAATCATCTCTCTAGAAATGAAAGTGAAGTGAAATCAATTTTGGAAGAGATTAAAGCAAGGGGCGCGGAAACTAAAGTATTGACTAAATAAAGACTGATGAAGATGATATGGTCGAGGATTTCTAAATAAAAACATCGTTTTAATTGAATTATGAATTAGAGAAAGGACAGCATATGCAAAAGAATCCTGTAAGGCAACATACAATTCCAAAAACATATTTAAAACATTTCTCTAAAGATCAAAAGACTATTTATCTATATGATAAAGAAAAATATGAGATTAGAGAGCAAAGTATAGCTAGCGTTTCCATTGTTAAAGACATATATACAGTTATTAATAAGGAAAATGAACAAAAGCTATATGATTTAGAACACCTATTGGCTGATGAAATTGAACCAGTTTACAACCCTACTTTATCATTTGTTGAAGAAAATAAGTATGTTGTTGATAAGAGACAGCTCGCATATTTTATTACTGCTCAATATTTAAGAAGCCCACGAGCCAAGAAACAAATATTAAAAGAAATCCAAAATGCTATAATTACTGGGGAATCAGGAGAAATATTTAACGAAAGAGATTTAAGAATATTTAAATCTGAAATTATTCAAGACAATGGAAAGAAAATAAATTTTAAGGAATTTGTTAAAAAAAGAGAAGAAGGCTTCTCAATAGATACGGAAATTGATGATAGTTGTTATGGGCAATATTTTGTCAACACTATAATTGGAATGTCAGAATCAATAGCAAAACAGAATTGGGCATTTATCAAACCTCCGATGAAGAGGAATTTTTTAACTAGCGATAACCCATATATTTCAGTAAAAGACTTTGAGGATTCTATTGGCTGGTTGAAAGGTGATATCTTTATTTTAAGCAAGAGCCTTGCTCTTGTCATTGGAGACCTTGAGGGATGGTATGATCTGGATTTAAAAGATGTTAAAATGATAAATGTTCATACAGTTAAGAACTCGGATCGTTTTGTATTTTCACATTCAAAGGATCTGTTAAACCGATTTATTAAATAATTAAATGAATTAGGACATTCCCATCTTTAAAATACAACTTCTTTTTGGGTGATTGGATGAAGAAATCATTATTAAAAAATGTTAAAACTTTAGCTACATTTAGTGATTGTTTTGAAGTTAAAGCAACAACTGAAGAGACAATATCAAGCTTAGTGAAAAGAGTGCCATTCTTTGATACATGTATCTTTTTGTCTAAAATGTCAACGGACGAAATGGATGAAGAAGTTTTCAAAACAGTACTCGTACAAACCCTTCTAAATAAAAGGATAAGGTTTAAAGAAGATGCGATAATTCCCAATAAATTGTTTTCCCAGCAAACAATATTACAATTTTGGAAGTATCTAATTACATATGGAAATCCAGATAATGACAACAAACTGAACGGTGAGGAATTTGCTTTTTTGATAGGGTATATATCATTAATGATTAATGATACTCTTTGGTTAGAGAAAATTTCAGAATTAAAATCACAGGTGTTTAGTAATGGGATATTTAGTAGTGGTTACGATTTTGATGACTTTGCTGCTGCTATAGCGAGAACGGATTATGTGTATACAACTATTGCACAAGAAAAAAGCTTTTTTAATAAAAACGATTACATGGATATTAACAAAGATTTTTTTAATAAATATGGATATAGTATTAAGGACTATATAGCAGTATGGTTTGGGCTAATCACAGGTTTTATAAACCCTAATGGAAACGCAGACCATTGGTCTATGAAGCGTGATTTTTTTCAAAAAACAAATCTTTACTCTACAGCAAAAACCATATTAATGGAAGAAGGACAAAAAATTGATCATTATATTAACTTTTGTAAAACTAGTTTAAAAAAGCCAATAGATTTTTCTGGTTTTATCTCTAAACCACTGTTATTTATAAATGATGAATATTTTTTACCGATAAGTCTTTATTTAATAAAAAAAGAATTTTTCAAACTCTTATTCTATAAGGTAAAAGATGTTTATCCAAGAGAAAACAATAAGTTTTTATCTTTTTTCGGACTACCTTTTGAGGTTTATGCGCAAAATTTACTTAAAGAATCTTTAAGTAAAAAATTAAAATACAAATTCACTAAGGATTTCAAATATGGAAAAAATAATAAGTCCCCAGATATAATGATTCGCCTTGGAAATAGGTTAATTGTAATTGAAGTGAAAAGTTTTAGACTATCTTTTAGTACAGTTTTCGAGCCTGATACTAAACCTGTTGAGGATGAAATAGAAAAATTTGTAGTAAAACCTTTGCGGCAGGCATGCAAAAGGGTAAAAGAAATGATCGACCTTAATGTTGAATTTTTAAATAATGTGGAAAAAGTGGATTTTATTATAGTAGGTAATGGGGTCATACCTATCATGCAGGAGCATAAAGATATTATAAGTAGAGACATTAAAGAGGATTTTAATAACCTCCCTGTAAATGTTACCTCTTATAACTACTTAAGTATTGAGGAATTTGAATATTTTTGTAGTCTGATGGAAAAAAACAAACCTGTTTTTAAAGTGTTAGAGAGATATTTAACGAATGGCGAATTGTTTGAGAATTTTTTGAACTTTTTAAAACACAATTCTTATAGAGTAAAAAGACCAAAAAAATTAAACGAATTATATAAATTAACCATGGAAGAAATAAGAGACAATTTCTTTAATTAATTTGGAGGTGTTCTATGAGAGACGGTGAGCGAATTAACAGAATAGCAGGGTTGATTACTCAAATCTGGGAGCGACAGCACGACAAAAGCTTTCTGCAGCTTATTGAGACATTGAAAAGTGAGTATAACAGTCAGCAAACTATATTAAAGAAAGAAACGGATCTCAATGACCTTAATAATGATGAAGAGTTCGAAAAGTTTCTTAGAGAGCACTTAAATATCTTAATGAAAAAAGAAAATTGAAGATATTATATAACCTGTAATGCGCAGGGGAGAGTGATCTTCTGTGCATTTAAAAATTATAAACAAATTAAAAATAATAATCGACCGAAAGTGGGCGCCATGATATTATGAATGTATATTAAAAGGGGAAACGTGGTGAAAGAATTGGAGTTGAAAAGGTTATTAAAGAACAAATGCGAAGAAGAGCGAGGACTCGAAAAAGAACTCGCTAGTGTAGCTGGATATTCTAATTCATCTGGGTTTCATCAGTTTATTTTTAACGATAAAAAAGAAATGGATAACATCCAAGGCTTAATAGATGTTGTTCAAAGGGTCTCCCCTGATAATGAATTTGAATTAATGAGTGAATACATATTGACTTTAGATCCCAATAAGTCTGCTGCAAGACAAGGATTAGAATATTTAAGTGTAAATCAGCTAAACGATGCTTTAGATACTCATATCGAGAACTTAAGAGCTGCTAAAAATGCAATCAGTAAGGAATGGAGAAAGGTATACTCTCTCCAAAGAGAACTCGACTGCGGAAAGATAAGCATCGAAGAGTGCATAAGGATTCTGGGAGAAATTAATCCTAAATCACCTGAAATGAAGGTTTATTCAAGGTTAATTCCTATGTATTCCATTCTTGCTTCAAGGCAGTTTACCAGGCTTAAAGATATGAGTGAGAACGTCGTCTTAGACGTTATCAGGAACGAGAATTATGTTTATTATTCATTTAAAAGTAGATATATGCTGTTGTTAGCTAACTGTTTTTTTGGAACTAATGAACTTGAAAAAGCACGGGAGTATGCCAAATATGGAATGGAAAACTCAAATGTAAAAAGAATTAATTTTTTCTCGTTTCTTACCTATGGGAGTTCTTTAATGATGACTGATTATGAGAAATCTAAAAGTTGTTTTTTAAAAGGATTAGAACTTGTAAAAGGGGATGCATTTTATGAGCGATTTGCTATTAGGAACCTTTGTTTTTTAGAGAATTTATGGAATAAAGAAAACAAATATTTAAATGTAGACTCTAAGGAAATCATAGATAGACAAGAGGTTATTCATTATCTTATCAGAAAAGGGGATATTGGACAGGCCAAAAAAATGCTTTCTAAATTAGAGGTTTTAGAGCAAGACGCTAATGAAATGGGATTGCATTATTATTACAAAGGACTTGTTGAACATTCTAAAGATTATTTCTTAAAATCAGTTAAGTATTTTAAAATGAGCGGTGATAAATTCTCTTGTAGACTGCCTTTAATGGAGTTGGAGAAATTGGGAGTAGACAAAGAAATTTTAGAGATAATGGTAATGTAATTCGATATCCTTGAAAGGAGGTGATAGTATGAAGAAATTATTGATCGGAATCTTTGTTTCAGCTACTCTTCTGGCAGTAGGATACGTTGCTTCCCAAGTTAACAACAGCGGCTATTCTATTGCAGGGTTTACGGTTGGAGCATAAAGTTAAATAAAAGCACTTTATACATAACTGGACGTTTGACACTTTAGTCAAGCGTCTTTTCCATTTTCTTAGAATTTTTATTAAAATTCAAGTTCTCCATTTCAGTAAAATCATAAGTCATGCAGCACATTCAAAAAATCCAAAAAGAATGTGCTATTTGCCGTGGAAAAATAATCTAAAAGGGTTTACAAAGCTTCTTATATCAATTAAAATGATAATATATTAATAAATAGTTTAGTTAGAGAGGGGTTCAGATTATGATTCCATGCGGCCAACAAAGCAATAACACAATTGAGTACTTCAAACAAGCATATGAAAATAAATTAAGAAAGTATGGAGAAAAATGGATTTTTGATGTTGATCATGAAAAAGAGCAGCTAGATAAAGAAAAGAGAAAAAATATTAGAAAAGAACTCACAAAAGGTTATTTGGCGCTACTGAGTGCACAAATAGGGGAAAATAGATGAGAAATATAAAAAACAAATTAAAAGCAGATAATGATTATGGAGAGATTATAAAAACATTTCAAGACGAAAGGCTACATATTAGACATCAATTATTACGATCCAACAGCTCAATGGAGTTGTTTAGAGCGAAATTAAGAATAGATGAATTTTTTAAACAAATAAACGAATCGATTAAAATAATTAGAATAACTTGTAGTGATCTATTTGAAAAGAAAGAAAAGAATAAAGAAGTTCTAAAATTTTTATTAGACATAAAAGAAGACGCATTGAACGAATTTGGAGTTTTCCTATCTAAATAAAAACAAATTAAAAATATAAATCGAATACATAATATAGCTTATAAAAAGGGGGATTTACGGATAATGGGTGCTCAAGTTAAATCTATCCGGGAATACTCGGTCTTTAATGATATTTTAACTTATTTAAGAGAGAAAGACACCGAAAGCTTGGCCGGAAACGTTAAAGGATTTGACAGAAAACAAAAGAAAAAATCCAAGTACGGACTTCAATCAAACACAGCAATAAATTATTTAGGTGACATAAAGCAGTTCTTTAGATTTTATTGTAAAACTGAAATTGAATTTTTAAAAGAGGAGCATCTGTCTTTTAAAAGGTCAGATGTTTTGGCATTTAAACACCATCTTGCACAGAAGGGATTAGCTAACACAACAATTAATCGAAAGATCGCAGCATTGAAATCGCTTCACTCGGAGCTCAAGAGACTGTATCCTGAATTTGTTGACGATGATGCTTTCTATAAAATTAAAAGAAGTCCTGAAATAAAGAGAACTAGGGCAAACACTTCCCAAATTCAAGCAGAGATGATCTGTGAAAATATGTTCATATATGAAAAGCAAAAACCACTTTTGAAAAAATTGTTCGGAGGTTTTTTGCTTAGATCATCTTTCAGAATATCGGCTGCCCTGGACGTTAGATGGTGTGATTTTGAGGTTTCTTCTGAAAACCCGGATTGGTTTATTGTTACGGTCATTGACAAGGGAGCGAAATTGCGTACTACAGGTATACACAGAGTGTTTTATGAACAGTTACTTGCATTAAAGAGTGAAGAAACAAAAGACACTGACAGAGTGTTTGAAGGACTTTCAGAAGACGCTTTTAGAGAATCACTAAAGCGTGCATTGAAAAGACTTGGAATACCTGAAGAAAAAGGTATAGTACCTCATTCATTTAGAGGAGTGGGAATAACTGAAGTATTTGAGGCGACAGGGAAAGATTATAGAGCTGCAATGAAGCAAGCAGACCACAGCAGATTCGACACAACACTACGTTATTTAAATGATAATAAAGACATTTCACAGACTGCAGGTATTATAATGGATGAAGAATTAGATGTATCCATTTTGAAAGACATTACAAAAGAAGAATTCTTACGTTTTTTTGAGCAGTGTGATAAACAAACGTTAAGAAAGGCATTACATTTTTTCGCGGTTAAACCATTATAATCTTGATTAAAAAAAGGCGATCTGCTACATTTAATTTAGATTAAATGAGGTGATGTAATGAATTCTCCAATCATTTTTGATGCGGAAGCAGATAAAAAATTAATGGATGGGTTACTTGATGTTAAATTAAAAATACAACACGATAATAAATTAATGATTTCTTTTAGAAATTTGATGGCTAAAGATAAATTTCAGCCTGGGAAAACGCAGGAGCTTTTTAAACAATTGAGTAACCCAAATGCTGTTTTTACAACAATTGAAAAATATTTTCTTGCAAAAAATTTGTATACTTTAACAAGAGATGAAACAATTTCACCTGAAAATTATTTTCCCCCTAACCGTATTAAAGAGATGGAATTAAATTGGGAGGGTTATGAGAGTGAAGAGGTTTCATTTCCCTATACATTTACAGATGTAACAAAGGTTTCAGAAGATAATTTTATTTTTCTTGTTAAAGCAAGTGAACTGCATAAACTATATGAATCACAGCTATTGCGCTATAATCCAAAAGCTCAGAGAACAGATAAAACACTTTATATCGAAGAGATTGAAGATGAAATACCAGTTCCTGATCTCGTTGATGCTTCCGTTGAAGCAATTGCAAAATTAGTGGAACAAAATGATTTAAATAAATCGGTATTGACTTTCAATGCCTTATTAGGCAGCTCAGAAGAGGGAATTGAACTGTTATTCGATCCGGAAGAAAGAAAATTAACTGTCACTAAAGGAACGCAATTGGATGTGATTGATGGATGGCACAGATTGAACGGTATAAATAGAGCATTCAGAAGGAATCCAAGCGTTAACGATTTTTATTTGAAAGTTGATTTGTATAACTATACAATGAAAAAAGCGAGAAAACATTTTGGACAACAAAACACCATCAATCCTGTGGCAAAATCTAAAGTTGCAGAAATGAGTGAGAATGATTATCTGTCAACTATTATTAATTTTATTAGAGATAACAGTGATATAGGTGAGTACATTAAAGTAAATAGTGATGAAATTTTTAGAAATGAAAAATTCGTCATTACATTCCAAAGGTTTATTACAGGTTTAAAAATGGTTCTCAATTCTTTAAATTACAAAGTGGATAATCTAGCTGAGGCAAGAAAGTTGGGCATGTATCTTACGGAAGTGTTCAATACTGTTTTTAGTTCATACATCGATGATTTTACAAATCATTCATTTGGTAAAGAGAGAAGAAGTCTAATCACCGCGTCTCCTATTATAATAGGCATTTTAGCATTAGGAGTAAAAATGAAACAGAAATCAAAATCTGCCGAGGAAATCGATAAGGCACTTTTGAATGTGGATTTTTCCATGGATAACGACCTATGGAAAAGTCTAAAAGTATTAAATAATAAAAAGCATGTTCAGTTTAGGTATGGCTTAAAACATGTGATTGATTACTTTTCCAAGTTAGATGTCTAAGTTTAGAGGTGCTTATAATGAAATTATATAATGAGGATATAAAGAATAAATTTTTAGAAATAGTCAATGAGAAAGAGGTGCCTCAAATCCTTTCTATATTTAGAAGAGGAGCAGAGGTTGAAAAATTTTTAAAGAAAGATCTTTATGATTTTAACTCTAATGAAATCCTTGATTATTTGACACTCTTGAATAGATCTACAACTTCATCTTTATTGAGCTGCTGGTCACACATTACAAAGTATATTGATTGGGCGATTTATCAAAAAATAACTAAAGGCACTACAAACTTGTCTAGAGATTTGACAATTGAAGATGTTAAAAATTGTATTGACGAAGGAAAAAAACTTTATATTACTGCTAATGAATTTGAAGGGATTATTGACACTTTAGTTAATCATAGGGATAGAGCTATGTTTATGCTGCTGTTTGATGGAGTTCAGGGACATAGATGTAGTGAAATACGTAATTTAAAAAAACCCGATGTTCTAAAAGCAAAAGAAAACGGAAACATCCTAACTGTGCATGATGATAAATATGGATCAAGGGAGATCAAGGTCAGCGATGAATGTATAAATGAATGCCTTCTTGCAGCAGATGAAAACAAATATCATAACAAGAATGGAGCTTCAGAATCATCAAGAGGGAGTATGTTTACCTTAGCGGATAATGAATATGTTATTCGGAATAAAAAAACAAGCACCCAAAAAGACTTAGAGAGATCTTCTTTTAATGTTGTTGTTTATACCATGAGGACTGTACTGGCCCCAGAAGTTAACGATTATCCTTTCTTAAATCCGACAAGGATAAATAGATCGGGTGTTTTGTATGAAGGCTATAAAATATATAAGGAAAAGGGTAAATTAGAGAAAAAGGATTATGAGCAGATCATCAACAAAAGAAGTGAACGGTATGATGACTTATCTAAAAAAATTTATAGCATCAAACAGTATGTAAATGAAGAAGAGATTAAAAAGTATTACGCTAAAGAACTTGGAATTAAAGACGGCATTAAAATGCGTTAATGAAATGAGCGCCCAGAGTAGGGGTGCTTTTTTATTTTACTAAAAATCAGATTTGAAAATTCAATAAAATTTTGAGTAAATTTATCGGAGAAATCCATTCAAATGAGTCTATTCGACATAATGAGACAAAAATAGCTATTCTCTTAAGAATTGACATATAGTAACATAGTCATACGGAACGAAGAGATGTTGGTGAGTCTAATGAGTCATAAGTCCTTTTTATTTAGGATATACTTTCAGAATATTATAAATAAGGTCTTTTAGCCTAGTGATTTGAGGATATAAAAATACCTCTAGAAATGTTTAGCAAAAAGAGGTATAATAAACTCACGAACAAAACAGAACAAGTGTTCTGTTCCAGAAATTCATTATATAGGGGAAATGATAATGGCACAACAAAAATATCTAAACAATTGCTTACTACAGATTGACACTTTCATTGAGAATTCAGCAGACTCTGTGAAATCTTCAAAAAACAAAGCTGAATTTTTACTTGAGAAATTGCAAGAGGCTTACAAAATTGTTTTTATAAATATAGACGGGGAAGCTGAAGAGTTTGATATCTGTAACCTTGAGTATGAAGTTGAAGACACAGAAGAATGGGAAGACGGCTATATAGAGGATACAGATGCAGCATTGAATCAAATGATTAAAATTTAAAAGGACAACTGAAATGGATATATCAATTGATATTGCCTTAGATAACATTGAAATCAAATTGAAGAGCAAAAGTCTTTCGTCTAATAAGTTTTCGGCCGTGATAGTCCTTCATGACAAAACCGAGAGCAATTTGAAATTAACGATTACCACTGAAGATATAGTGAAGTTAAGAAATGAAATCAACGAGTTCATCTTCAAAATCAGATGACAGTCAATGTCAATAGGGATGGATGAAAGTAAATAAATTTAATGACTTTTCAAATCCCTATTGACTAAACATTTTCTGTATAATACAATGTAAACAAATTAAAAGTATAAAAAAGGTGGTGTTAAAGATAGAGATTGTTTTTCAAAAGATGAAGAAGATACTTGATTCACACAGTAGAGCACTACATGATATGAAACAAGGGGATTTCAGACGGGCAATCGGGGACTTGCATTTTGTTATCGAAAACGCCCAGGAAGCAACATACATACTGAATGAACTCATTGAGGAGAGGGAAGAGAATGATTGCAGCATACCCGACGAAAATTTTTATGAAAGATTACAATAAAATTAGCTTATTAAAAAGAATTAGAGAAAAAGAGGCAGTAGGATGGGAGTGCGCTCAACGTATTTCAAAAAGATGTGTAGAAACAGTACTACATAACTGCAATAAACGTACATATTCAAGTCGATTCGAATATTTTGTGGTAATGAAGAAGTCAAACACTAATTAAAAGTGTAATTGAAACATTGTTTTAAATAAAAGATGCATTTTAAACGAATTAAAAAGGGAGTATGATTCATGGAGGTTTTGCAACCAAGTCAATATTTCGAAATGGTTAAGTCGAAACAAAACAAAGTTACAGATGAAGTTCTTCAGCAATATTACGATAATTGTTTGGTGTTATTAAACAAATATAACAGAACTAACCAAGTTAAGGCAGCAAAAAAACTGATTTTTCATCTTGAAACAATTGAAAAAGAACGTGAAATTGTGAAGCTGGGAATCGATACTTTTATTTATAGAGATGATATCGAGGAATTCATAGACAATATTGCAAAAAACACTGTAAAGATCATTGAGCTTGAGAACTATGAACGAGAGATCCCTGATGACGTGATTCATAAATATGAAAAAGTAAGCGATAAATTCGACCGATTTTACGTTGTGTTTACTGACTATACAGGGAGGATCGAAAAACAGGTGGAGAAAGAAAGGCGGGATAAAGATCCAATTCTTTTTGGAACATTTCAAGATGAATCTAGTGGTACTTTAATTGAACGGTTTTATTACATAGGTGATTGGGAAGACGAGTATTGCGATTTAACTTTGGACAAAATGATTTCTGAAGTCAAGAGATCTAAGAACAAGGATATTTCAATAACAATCAGTACTCCTCAAGACATAAAGCAATTAAAAAATCAACTAAATAATATGGATGACAGCGTTGACGGGTTCAGAATAAATCGAGAACGTAAGCTACATAAACTACATAAACGTTCAAGTTGGTTAAAAAAGCTTTTTGGGAATAAGCAATGAAAAGAAACGTAGATCTTACGGACAACAGGGATTTTCAGAAAATTAAACAAAGCCCCTTGAACTTGTCAGTTTATAGAGTGCTGAAAAAATCAGTTTTTCCTTGGAGTACGGAAGCACGTGTAAAGAGCGGGGATTTATATCAATCAGAAATAATATTAACTGGGAATGCCATGCAAAGGAAGCAAAAGAGAGAATCTAATGCATTTGATTTGAGTTGCCAATGCTGCGGTAGAAAAGACTCTTTTTATCAGACAATTACAAAGTCGACTCTTTGCAAGGTGTGTGATGAATTGTTAGAAAATGATTCTTCCAATAAGTTTCCGTGGTCGGGATTTGAAAAATAATGTGAGACAGGTGATTATGTGTTCTACTTGGGGATTGCTTTATTCGCTTGGTTAGCAATTGGATTCCTAGCAGGAGTCAAAATGGTTTTTGTCGATCAAATCCTTGAAAGAGATCTGGTAAGGGAAGCTCAAAAAGAACTAGATCAGATGGATGCAGATGTGGCTGAGTTTTTCCTGGGAAACAAAAAGGCTTTTATCGCGGCCATGACTTTGTTGGGGGTTGTAGTGGTTGTTGTCCTGCTCAAAGAAAACATAAAGTCGTGGATGAAGAATTAGTTTCAAAATAATTAAAAGGGTGATTAGGATGTTTATTAAAAAACAAACCAAAAAGATGGTTATAGAAGTGTTTCATAATTCCTTGGATGAGATGTGGGAAACAATCAAGCGACTGGAACAAGAGGGGTGGTCTGGGAACACAAGAGTGAGCGTTGTAGGGATGCCTCTCTTTGAACTTAAATTGCGTAACGATGAGGAGGTAAAGAGGTTTAAAGAATTATATCAGACAACAAAAGTGCAAGAGCCTGAAGGAGACTCGCTCTTTGATGACTGTACATATGTTCTCTATACAATTCATGAACGGGAAATTAAATAAAATTGAAGTTTTAAAGGAAAGAGGAGGGGGATTGCAGTGAAACACAAAGTGCTAATAGAAGAGCTAAAATGGATGATCGAAAACAAAATCTCACAAACAAGTATAACAGATGGAACCAGGTACTATCTACTGAGCAGAGATCAACTAGAAGAAATTATTGAAGCATTAAAGAGAAATTAAAATGAAAAGGAGATCTTTATGTTAACTAAAAAGGAAGTTGTTGTTTTTGATCCAGAAATTGCAAAGGTGGGGAATCCCATCAAAGTAGTTTGGTATAAAGATAGACCAGATGAGATAAGGGATTGTGGAATTATTTTAAAAAATAACGGGGCGCTCTTGGTTTATGGGGTGGTTGATAGTGATGGAAAACTCAAAAGGATTGAGCTAGAAGCGCAGAAGGTTGCAAGGTCTTCAGTTGAAGTGAAGGTAGGTAACTGGGATTTCTAATAAAAAGACTGTTTTAAAGAAAAGGGGGAGAGCACGTGAAGTTTAAAAATAAGAGCTGCGATGAGGTTCATGTTGAAATCAATGGGGAAAGAGTTGATGTAAATTCACTTGAAGAAGGCAGCGTAACTCTAGAAAGATATAAGAATACCAGGGCAAATTCTGATGGATTTGAAGCACTTTATCCCAAACTAAATGATGAAGCACTTATACATGCTGCTAAGAACCACATCAGAAATATCCCTATAAAGAGAAACCCGGTTACATATGAAGAGTCATTAGCCGCGTGTATTGCTCCAGAACTAATTAAACGATTGGAATTAAAATAAAAGGATTATTTTATCCAGAGAGGGGATGGAAGTATCGGTTACATCAAATACATATTCGAAACAGCCTGGTTCAACTTAGTATGGTTTAAATGGCATTTGAAAGCAGATATCAAAGTATTTGAGAATTGCAGATGGGAAGACTATGTAGAATCCAAGAGGAGGCACAATGATGAATTACAATCTTAATGATGAGACTCTTAAAGAGATTTTTGATTTTTATTTTGAGTCTCATGGACAGAAAGTGGAAGAAGTTCAGTTTCTTGAAAACCGTGTTCTTGTAAGAACTAAATCAAAAGTCAATAAGCGTATTGATATTCCTGAATTCATACATAAAAGACCGCACAGAACAAAATATGCGAAAGTGAAGGCACTGTTAGCTGTTAAATGATAAAGCGAAATAAGGAAAGGGTGAAAAGAATGGATTTAGTTGTCTTTAAAAGAGATGTTTTCTTTGAGGATGAACACAGGAACCGCATTTTCAAAAAGGGTAAGGAATATGAAATATTAAGCGAGGATAAAGAGTTCATATATGTCAATTCCAAGCCGAAAACAAACGAATGTTCACAAATCCCAAAAAAAGAAGAAGGTTTTATTTTTGAATACAAGTAATGTGGCCTTCACCAAAACAGGGGAAGGGAAGGTGGGGAAATGACAGAAGAAAAAGAGTTCACACGGCTAAAAAGAAAGACACAAAAACTCATTGAAAAATGCGACGAAAAAGGGATCGAGTTTAATGATATTGAAATTTCCACGATTTCAAGAGTTGGACATGCTGAAAGCATGAAAGATTTATCTTGGTTAGTTTTATATATGATGGAAGGTTTTTTTGAAAAATATAAGGTCAGGTAATGGCGCGGGTGCCGGAAAGGAGAATGAAAGATATGAAAAAGGGTTATCGAGTTTTTGATTCCCGAAACAACGCTTCATTTTTTGAAGGAACTGAATGGGAGTGTATGGATTTTATTCTAAAGAATTACCCAGGAGAAGATTTTGCACATGTTTTAATTGGGGAAAACGAGTTTTAAAAACACGTAATGCAGCGATAGATTAAATTAAAATCGTCATTTTAAACAAATTAAAAGATTACTTCATCGAGTGGGAGGAGGATTATATGGGTTTAGATGTAACACATGGCGCCTTCAGTGGGGCATACTCGCGTTTAATAATCTTAGAAGGTTTTTATTAAGATCAATTGGAGGTAGTTGGCCGCCTCACGATGATAAAAAATTAAAGGATGGCTATTGGTATTTTGGTGATGGTTATTCCACAAAAACGCATAAGGGGCTAACTGCGTTTTTCGGTCATTCAGATTGTGATGGTGAAATTAGTCCTGAAATGTGTAAAATTGTTGCGGATGAATTAGAAGCCATCTTGCCATATGTAGAAGAGTTAGCGAAAAAAGAAATGTCTCATGGTCATATATTACGTGATGGTGGATACATAGTGTGTACAAAACAGTTTATTGCTGGCTGCAGACTAGCACATGAATTAAATGAACCATTGGAGTTTAGATAAAAGCATGTTTTTATCTGAAAGTAATTAAAAGGGGAAAATTAATGAAGGATATTCAATTTTTAAAGGAGCTGCAGGAAGAACTACGAACACAAGACACAGATTGCCAGGCAGCACCTCGTTTTTGGGCATTGATGGACTACAGGTGGAGAGAAACCACAGAGGGAGAACATGAAAGGGTAAGCATTTATTCTTCCGATGAAGCCGAATGTTATGAGTTAAGCGAATATGCTGAAGATATTCTCGATGATAAATACAACATGTACGCAGAGGAAATGCTTGAAGAGCTTAGAGAACTCTATGACCTGGATGATGAAAGCGAAATGCTGGAATGGATAGCTCAAAATGTTAATGATGAAACTTTTCCGATTTTTGAAATAGAAGAATCATTTATTGTTCCTAACACTATGTTTCTGACAAAAAAAGAAGCAAAAGAACATATCAAAAGAAATCGACACCATTACACTAAAAAGGTACATACATACGCTATGACAGCTTGGAGAGCACCAAAAGTTGAGCGCTTAATGAAAATATTAGAGACGTTTGATTGGGATTCAATTAAAACCAAATAAATATGGTTTTAGCTCAAATACTCAAGGCAGAGCCCACCGCATCTACAATACCAGCAAAATCAACAACTGTAGATACATTACTCATAAGTTCTAAAGAGTGGTTTGTCAAATACATAAAATCAGCCCCAGTTAAAAAATTTGTTGCTAAGATTAAGAATGTCAAAAAAGTGAATTTTAAAGCTGGTTTGTTTTGGGTGTAGGAGCAGCCTTGAATATTTGAGCTTGTACATAATGTACCATATTTTAATCAATTAGTCTAAATACCTCTTACGTTCTAGTTAAATAGTTATTTTATTGGAAAAGGTGAGATAGGGGAGGGTAGTATTGTTACCAAATCAACGATCAAAAGAACAAAGGATGCATGATTATATTACAGCCATACAACAGATTGAATGGATTTGCAACAGAGCACGTAGACACGGAGTAGATATGAATAATGTAACAGAGATAGAAGAAGCAGTAGACATGGCGTTGGGGAGAGATGAAGAAACTCAAAAGTGGATGAGAAAACAAAAACTAATTGAATAATGTATTAAATTTTCACTTAGGAAATGGAGGATGGATTGTAGCAAGAGGTTTATGTAATGGAGAGCATTAATCTCTCCAAGAATTAAATGAGGGGATACGAAGCTTGCCATTTTTAGTCTTAAAACGGTGCTTCACATTACATAATAAAGGCTTAATGAATACATAATCATCAGTTTCATATTCTATTTGCTTGATAGAATGGAAGTATTTGCGCTCATCGAATGGCATAAATTCCATGAATCCGGCAGCTAAACCGTCAGGATAACTTAGAAAAAACTTGATATCCTCCTTAGTGTATCCAGTAATAAGCACGTCAGTGTACTGATAATTTATAATCTTGATCCAGTTTACTGATCTATTGTTGATCTCGTAAGGGGAATTTGCTTTCTTAAGTACGATTCCTTCAAGATTCTTTTCTTTGGCCATTTCAAAATAAGCTTTGCCTTTACCTTGAATTCCTTCAACAGTGAAGACATTCGGATGGTTAAGGTTTAGCGATCTTAGGAATTCCTTGCGTTTAACAAGTGGCTCTGAAGCTATTGAAATTTCATTTAGTCTTATGACATCAAACACACAATAAACAATTTGATGAGAAGATTTGCTTGATTGAAAACGTTCCATAACAGATTCAAAATCGGGTAACCCATCTGAATTAGTAACGATAATTTCCCCATCTAAGACTGTCCCTTCGGGAATATCAATATCATGCAGCTCAGGGAATTTATTTGTGACTTCATTATTATGGCGCGTGTAGAGCTTAATCTTACCATCTTGCTTAGATAGGATGATTCGTATTCCATCAAATTTAAGCTCAGTAATGTAGTCTTCATCATCAAAGGGCTCTTTGGCTGAATCAAGCAGCATTGGAGCTATAAACAAAAAACCACCTCCATTTAAATATCTTATCTAAGGGGAGATGTTATTTAAAGTAAAATGCTGATGGTACTTAATGGATTAAAAGGAGGGATGTAATGCACCAAGCAACAGTGCAGCACAAAGATGTGAAAGTATTGATTAGGGGAATCTGGACAAAGAAGAAATTCACTGAAATAGAGCGCGGCCAGACGTTTATGATAGAGGAAGATGGAGTTTTTAAGAAATACATAGCAAGAACAGAACCGTATTGGGATGAGGAATTTGAAGCTTTTGTTGTTGATGTGATGGATAAAAACAAATTGAGAAGAGGGATTAGATGAGAAGTAATGCTGTAATTAATGAATTGATTCAAGACCGATTATTCAACGGTTACAAGAAGAAGAAAATCACTCCAGATGAATGTTTTGAGTTTTTAGGGGATATTGTGGCCGATGAATTGGCTTTTGATAATGATGGGAAAGTGGTTAATCTTAAAAATTTTGCAGGAGAAATGAGTTTAGCATTACAGGTGGTTGAGAAGCTACAAAAAGATTATGGACTGAATTTTTATTTATCAAGAGAACACGATTTTATCGGTCTGGAAGATTGGTGTGCTTCTTTTGATGAGTATGAAGCTTGGGCAGAAAAGCCAGAGAAAGCAACATGCTTAGCGGCATTAAAAGCACTGAAAATTAGATAAAACAGAAATTTTATGAAAAATTAAAGGAGGATATTAATGAATTATTTTTATGAAGAAGATTTTTATCATGAACCAAGCGAATTTGAGATGAAGATGAATGAATTGAAGGAAAGTTTATTGAGTTCAGTTAAAGAAGAATATGTAGCCGAGATGAATCGTCTTAAAAAGGAAAACCAAGAACTGCAAATCATTAAAGTAAATTTCGAGAATATAAAAAATGACTACAGGAAAAAGAGATACGAATTAGATTGTGAGCGCCAAGAATTAAAAAGAAAAATTAGAAAAGAACGGCTATCAGAGCTTATGAAAGATTTTGAAGTAACTATGTACCGAGCAGATTATGAACTTATAGAGCAACCTAAATGTAATAAATGTAATGCTCAACGAAAAATTGAATATCTGACTCCCTTGGGCAAAATGGCGTATGAGACTTGTGATTGTGCTGAAAAAGAGGAATTTTTTATTCCAAAAGAGTTCATTTGTCACGAGTTTCGTATGAATAATGATGGAAATAATATTCTTGCTTGGTACAAATCGAGAGAAAGTTGTGGTGAAGATTATTTTACTCATGAAATATCAACATTTGCCAAAACAATTTACAACTCTGGAATGGACTTTGAAAAATTAGATAGATGGGACACTTTCTTTAAAACAAAAGAGGAATGTCAGGACTATTGCGATTATATGAATAAGAACAATATTGAATAAAAACAATATTTTATTATAAAAGGAGAGGATGGATTGAAGTATAATAAAACTTTTGTAATCAGTGATATACATGGTGAGTATGAAAAGTTCGAGGAATTAATGAAGCATTGGGATCCGGAAACGATGAACCTTGCTATTCTCGGAGATATGATTGATCGAGGCGAGAATTCATTAAAAGTCGTTCAAAAAGTTATGCAGCTCAAAAAGGAATACCAAGACCAGGTAGTTGTCCTGAAAGGTAACCATGAAGACATGCTTTTGTTATTTTTGGAAGTGCAGGACTATGAAACAGGAGACTGGTATTTTAATAACGGCGGCAATCGAACTTGTGCAAGCTTCGTTGAGGATGAATACATATTCTTTAAAAGCTATGAGGAAAGAGCAAGACAGATGATGCAGCGAAAAGATGAGATTAAATTTATTAGAGAACTTCCAATGTATTATGGATTTGGTGATGTTTTATTTGTTCATGCAGGGATAAACCCTTTATTAAATGACTGGAAGGAAACACCTAGGAATGAATTTCTCTGGAGCAGAGGATGTTGGAATTTCAAAAACCAAACAGGGAAAATAGTTGTTTTTGGTCACACCATTACTCAATTTCTTCATCCAGATAAAAGAAATGATATTTGGATTAGTGAATGCGGAACCTATGTCGATATTGATGGAGGCGCAGTTTTTGGAGGACAGTTAAATGCAATAAATAAATGATAAAGGTGAAATCCTAGAAAAGTATAAAGTATTATAAGTATATAAACTAATTAAAAATAAAAAGGGTGAATATTCATGTCGGTTGAACAACTATGCGGAGGACAATGTACAGAAGAAACAATTGAATTGGTCAGAAAGCAATTACTGCAGCAACAAAGTTCCTTACTCACTCAAAAAGCAAACATTGAGGCTAAGATTAGACGTCTGACAGATTTACTGCAATTAGAAAATGACAACCTTGAAAAGGTTAAATGTAAATTAGGAAAGATACAGTGTGAGCTTGAGGAACTGGATTGTTTAAAGAAAGCCTTGTATGAAGAGGAATTTTGATAGGAGAATAATAAAATTCCAAAGAAAGGATCTTTTTAGATCCTTTTTTCATTTAAACATCTTTGGAAATAAACCCATATAAATGGATGTTTAAACCCAAAAAAACAAAAAAATAGTTGTTTTTGGGTTATTCGTATGTTAATTTATAGTATTAATGTCAAAGGAGGGGATTGTTTGAATAAAAAGGTATTGATTACTCTTGCTTCAATGTCGCTCATTTTTACAACACCAATTGCTCAGGCAAAAGGAGAAGAACTAGAAACGGAGATTAATCCAAAATCAAAGGAAGTAATGTTGGATTGGAATGATGTTGGGGATAGGTATGAAGTTTATTCTGAAGGTAAGCTGGTATGGAAGGGGACTGAGTCGAACTATATTCAAAAAGACTTATCTCCGTCTAGTCCACAAAGATATGATATTGTAGCATATAAAGATGGTAAGAAAGCGGACACGATTAATGTTGATACTAGGACATTGCCAGAAAAACAAGCAGCGATTAAAAATGTCTCTGATGAAGAAGCGCCTAATCCATTACAGTCTGATGGGTACATAGACAGTACGATTAATGATAATGTGCTGACTTTAAAATTAAGAGGAAATGTCCAAGATGATTTTGATGGAAAACTTAAAGTATACAAAGATGAAAAACTCTTAGACGATGACGCTGAAGAGACATTCGTAGATGAAGATGTTAAACCTGGGGAAATTTATGTTTATAAATTTGTTGCTTTAGAAAAATTAAGTGAATCTGAAATTGAACAGGTGAACAAGGAGTTTGAAAAAAGAGGGGAAACAATCAGATTTGATCAAATGAAAGATTATTATTTTAGACCACATGAATACATTAAAGCGATTAAGATTCCTGAGCAGAATGAAAAAGTGAATAGCCTAGCTTGGGAACCTCCAGTTGGCCCACATCCCAACCAGACAGGTATAATGTATAGAACTTTTATTCCTGACAAACTTGTACCTGCTAAATCGATTTGGAGTGGGCTTGTTGGGAGTGATAAATTTGGTGGTGATAACAGATCTTTTAGTTTTTCGGGTGGATCTCATCGCACTCAAGTTGAGGCAGTAGCTAGATTTACATCAAGTGGATCAACAACATACTTTAGGAAGCATGTTGGTTTGACAAAATTATATGATAAAAACGGAAAATTCAAAAAACAAAAGCGAGCCTCGTCTAAGGATATCACTTTACAGCAAGGAAATAAAAACAAGAGCCAGAATTACTTTCTTATTAATCATAATGCCAAAGTAGCTTTTAATGATTTTGGTTGGGTTACTCCCGGTATAACTTATACTGTAGGCGTAGTAGTCTATAAAAATGGCCGGTTAACGGCAACCGGAAACAGAGACCAGGCGCCAAGCCATGAAATGTACGCCTATATTCCGTATTCTGATGCAATGGTTCCGCTATTTAAAGCAAACAATAAGGGCTTTGAATATCTTGCGCCACCAATGCCTAATGCTCGTATAAATGTAAGCATATAAAACATTAAAAACGCACTGGCTTTTTAAGAGTCAGTGCGTTTCGTCTTTATAAAAGGTAAAATTAGGCTCATTAGTAAAGTGCTTATTGCTGTCATGCCTGCAATTAAAATTTCTTTTGATTGAAAATAGAGAATCGAGCTATTGACCAAGGTCGTTAATAATGCAACTAAGGTTACTCTAACTGAGAATTTTAAATTAATGAGCTTTAAAACGAAATAAAAGATGAAATACTCGATTAATGCCAATATTGGAATATAAGACAATACGATTGCTAAGTAATTGAAAGAACCAGTACTAATCCATAGATCAGCTTGACCAAGACGGTAAAGATTCAAATAAATCAAAGACAAAAAAGTAAAATGGAAGATAAAAAATCCTACAACAATCTTTTTGATTATATTCATAAAATATCCTTTCATTCCTTTTTATGAATATTATACGTGAATGTTCATCTTTAATAAAGACTGCAAAAGTATCAGTGTCATAAAGTGAAAAAGGATGTTTTGAAAACATCCTTTTTCATAATAACGTATCACTCATCCTCCTATGATATTAATTATATTCTCACCCCCAGTTTACTTAATTGGCAAGTCTATTTCCTTTAAAAATATAGATCTTTTACATGGTTTATCGTTAACCATTTTAGGGAATGTAATATAAAGATTCTTTTTTGGTCTAGTAACGGCCACATACATTAAGCGTCTCTCTTCTTCAATTGTGGATGGTGGCTCTGCTTTTTCAATCAACTCCTGTATCATTGAATTATCTTTTGGAATAGCCCTATGACTGGGCAGCCCTTCATTATGTAGTCCAATTAGGAATACATTAGGGAAAGAAAGGCCTTTACTCTTATGAATTGTTAAAAGATATAATGCATTTAGATTTCCACTATGATAGTCCATTAATTGTTGATTCATTTCATCTTTTTTCTTTGTTAGTTTTTCGTACTTAGCGAGTAATTCTGACCATCCCTTAACAGAATCAAGTTCTTTTTGAATCCATATTGACTCTTCGGTGGATATTTGCCTTTTAGGAAGAGGAAAAGATAAATAAAGTTCAGCTAATTCAAGAAGAGAGGACTTTAAGCCGTTTTTTATTTGAATGAGAACTTCTAAATACTTTTCCACATCATTCTTAAACTTTGTGTTTTTGGGGCTGCAAATAAATTCAGCAGCAACCTTTGCGGTAATGAATCCTTTTGACTTACTGATGAATTGATTCATTTGGGCTTTATTTTTATAAAATAGGTAACCCGTTTGTTCAATAACGCTGTTCCATGTATGTTTCTTTTTTTCAGTAGACGTAGCTTCCATAAAACTTTTCCATGACTTAAAATCGTTTTTGAATTTATCAATATTGAAAATCCCCAGAAGATCTTCGTTAGATTCAATTACATAGGGTATTTGTTGTTGTTCTAACGCGAAAAATAGATTTTTAAGCTGTCCGACTGATCGGTAAAGAACAACGGACTGAGTGTAATTAGGTATGTTAGTCATGTTTTTAAAAGGGGTGGCCTTATGTCCAAGATCTTTTATTTGCTTAATTATCCATTCAGCTTCTTTATCTGAATTATTAAACCCTTTTACAAAACAATCACCATTTTCTTTATGGAAAGGTTTCATTGTCTTTTCAATACGGTCTCCAGAATTAGCAGCAATTACCCTATTGCCGGCCTGTACGATATGTTCGGTCGATCTGTAATTAGTCATTAAAGTAGATGTATGTGTCTCATAAATTTTATCAAAAGTCTTGATGTACTTTGGCTCCGCACCCCTAAAGAAATATATACTTTGATCATCATCTCCAACAATAATCATCTTTGCTGATTTGTCAGAGTTAGGAGGGCAAATCAGTTTAAGTATCTTCATTTGAAGAGGGTTTGTGTCTTGAAATTCATCAATAAAAATATAGTCAAACCTATTCTGAACATAATCCCTGGCAGAAGCATCTTCTTCTAATACATTTAATAAATTTATTAAATAATCATCAAAAATGACAATTCGTTTTTCTTTTCTTAATGTGTTAAATTCATTCATCATATTAAAAAATCTTTCACTCAATGGATGATCAGTTTTGTTGTCTAAATCATCGAAGTGTTTTTTTATGAACTCTGCCATGTCTTTGAATGTGAACCCCATATTTGTCCAATAACTAATTCGCTCAATTAAATTCTTTTCACCGTTATCATCTAACTTTTTTAATCCATATTTCTTAATCAATGAATATAAGAGTTTTCTGTACTCTTTTTGACCTCTAGTAGGTTCATCATCACCGTTAATTCCCATGGTTTCAACATAAGGGAATTTTGACTTAAGCTCTTCATATATTTGTTTGAATATTTTGTGGAATGTGCCAATTTTTATCTGGCTATTTTCGTTATCAGAAAACATTTTAACACGCACAGCCATTTCCTCAGCGGCCTTAGTTGTAAATGTAATCATGGCAATTTTATTTTCTGGCACATTCTCCATCATAGTTAAATAAGCTGCTTTTGCACATATTGTTTGAGTTTTCCCGCTTCCTGCCCCTGCAATGATCCTCAAATGTTTTTTCATATCATATCGAATTGCAGATACTTGATCTTCATTAAAAGGATTATTGTCGTTTTTTGGTAGTAAAAATTCAAAAAAGCTACTATCCTCATCGAGAGGAGAAACTGATGAGAATTTCTTCGGTTGGTTATTAACAGAAATCTCCCCGTAAGTTAATTTGTATGCATCTAACGATGACAATTGATGTTCATAAACCTTAATTTGTTCGTTGGCAGAATCAATTTCAAAAGCCAGTTTTTTTAGTTGGTCAAGTTGTTTTTTGTTCAATTCTTTTAATTCAAAATTTAGATTAGCTAATTCCTTTACTTTGATTTGTAAATTTTTCTTCTCCCTTTGTAGGGTGTCTATTTGCAATTTCTGTTTCTCGATTTCTTGTTTTAATTCGGATCGCCCTGTTATTTGATCTAAAAATTTCATATAGTCCTCCTGTTTATTTCTAAATCAAGTATACTTTAATTGGAATCATAGGTAAATTATCTGCAACTAAACAGGAATCAAAAATTAAAACATGTGCATGTTCTCGGGATTGTTGTACGTTAATTTATAGATGCAATATGTGTAAAAGACGGAGTTTTTAAAAGGTGCCTGCGTTGTTACTTAATCAATAAAACTGTCATTTTATCTAAAAAAATTTTTAATTTGCATTTACATAAACAAATTAAAAGGATATAATGTAATTATCCTATTGAGAGAGAGGTGAGAAAATGAAGATGTTAAAAGTTACAAACGATGCTTTAAATTACTACAGGAAAAACGTTAAGGGGAATAAAAACATAACAGAAGAACAGGCAAGAGCGAAACTTACACGAAATGTAAAACTGGTTCAAGCTGAAACACCGGAGCGTGTTCTAAGAATTGGGCTCTTTTCAAAGGTTTATATGTACCATGATCTCCATATAACGGTGAGGAATGGGAAGGTTATTAAAATTGCAAACCATAAGAGACCAAGATTTTCGAAGAAAAGATACATAGAATTATCGAAAGCTTTAGGCATCAAAGACATAAAGTATTACAGAAAGCATTGCATAGCCAGGTAGCGTACATAAACATGTTCTGAGGTAACTGATAAAATATTCTCTTGTTGAATTTGCCGAGATCGGTTTGAATAATCAGGTTTTTGGCAACGTCTATGTTGGATTTGATGTAGCCTTAGTAATTTCAAAATTTCTTGATTTTAAAAAACAAAATGCAAAAGCACATATTAAGAACTCGCATAACGGAGAGTATTTTGATTCATTTTTTATAATCTAATTAAAAATATACGCATAATAAAGGAGAGTTGCTGGATGGCAGAAAATCAAACAGTATTGCGTGAAGCAGAAAACAAAGTAGTTTTAGAAGGATTACTTCTAGAAGTGCGCCACAATGAATGGAAAAATGGAGAGGGGCTAAATATTGAATTAGACATTGAAACAGCTCCAAATGAAGTACATACAGTCACTGGAATGTCCAAGTATAAAAAAGAAGATGGATCAGACAATGGGATTGCTAAAGGCTACAAAACAATCATTAACGACTATAAGTCTGTAGCTACTCATGGCAAAGAAGAAGCTGACAGAGTTCGAGTAACACAAGGAAGAATTGGGTTGAATGAATATTTTGTCCAAGATAATTTAAAATCGTACCCGCAATTGTCAACTAATTTTGTTAACCGTTTAAAGTCGGATGAAGAATATAATCCGAGAGCAGAATTTGAAGTCGAATTATTTGTAAAAGGCGTTAAAGAAGAAAAAATTAAAGGCGAAGAAACGGGCAGAGTCCTATTGGAAGGGTACATCCCTCTGTATGGTGGAAAGATTATTCCTTTTACGTTTGCGGTTACAAAAGAGGGGTCTGATTACGTAGAGAACAATTATGAAAAAGGCAGCAGTGTAAAAGTATTTGGAAACATCATCAATTTCAAAGAAAAGAAGGTGACTCTTCAACAAGCTGCCTTTGGTAAAGACAAACAAAACATTACATATAATACAAAGCGCGAATTTTTAATTACAGGTGGCTTTGAGCCGTATGACGAAGACGATAAAGCAGCTTTTGACGCTGAAGCGATTAAAGCGGCATTGACTGAAAGAGAGCTTTACTTAGAGCAAATGAAGAATGACAGTAAGAAAAATAATAAAAACGAGAAGAAAACAGGTTTCGGAGGAAAAGCAAGCACAAGCGCTTCTAAATCGATTTCTAAAGATGGTCTACCATTTTAATAATTAATGACAATCGAGAAAACGTTAATAAATCAATTAAAAGGAGAAGTGTTTATGGCATTAGATATTTTTAACCCTCAGATTTCCGTAGTAGCAAAAGGACTTGAAGGTAAAGTTATTACGATATATGGATCTAACAACTTAGGAAAAACAAAACAGAGTACCAGAATGAAAAAACCACTTTACCTTCCATTTGAAAAAGGATTAAACGCAATTGCTGGAGTCCCTTTCATGCCGATTAATAGCTGGGGAGATTTCAAAAAAGTGAACAAGCAGCTTACAAAAAATCCTGAAAAGGCTAAAGAAGTTTATCAAACCATAATTGTTGATGAAGTAGATGCTTTTTCAAAGTATGCAACGAGATATGTATGTGACCAATATGATGTTGATCGAATTAAGGATGGGAACGATGGATTCGGTTTATGGAAAGAGTATGAAACGGAAGTCTGGGAGGAAATTAACAAGCTCTTAAATGTAGGATTCACTGTAGTCTTTATTGCTCACGCAACGGAAGATAAGGATGGAAAAATCATTCCTAAAGGGGATAAGCGAGTGCTTGCACCAGTCATCGATAATAGCGATATCGTCTTATTCCTGAGCTCAAATGGTGTGGATGAAGATAATAAAGTAATTAAATCTAGTGCTTGGTTAGCTGAAACTGAGAAGTTCTTTGCTCGAAGCCGTTTTGATTATATTGATACATATATTGAAGAGTTTACTGCTGAAAATCTAGAAAAGGCAGTTGTTGAAGCAATTAAACGACAAGAAGAAGCAGAGGGAATTCAAGCCGTTACATATGAAGAACAGAAACAAAAGAACTTATCAGAAAAACTAGACTATGATCAACTAATGGAGCAGATTATTGAAATTGGGTCAAAGCTAAACGAAGAAGGCAGACTTGAAGAAGTTAATGAAGTAACTGAAAAACATCTCGGACAAGGGGCTAGGGTGACTGAATGCACTAAAAAACAAACGGATATAATGTCTGTTATTTTAGACGATCTTAGAGACCTTCTTGAAAACTAAAGTGGGGGAGTTTATCTCCCTCTTTATTTAGAGGTGAGTATATGGCACGTCGTGTTAAATGTCCATACTGTGAAAATTATTTAGACAAGGATGATGCAATCCCTTATAAAAAAAGATATTATCACAAGCAATGTTTTGAAACATGGAAGATGGAAGCAGAACATCGGAAAGAGTTAATCAAATACATATGTGAACTATATAAAATAGAAGCTCCAACAGGGATGATGCTTAAGCAAATTAAAGAATTTCAAGAGGAGTATAAATATAAATTAAAAGGGATTGAATTAGCATTAAGGTACTTTCATGAAACCTTGGGTAATCCAGTTCGTGAAGGTGATGGTTTGGGAATAGTTCCATTCATTTATGAAGAAGCGAAAAAAGACTACCTGCAGAAAAAGGCCATTGAAGAATCAGTGAAAAGCGCAATAAATCAAAAACAGAGAGAGAGAATTGTTGTAATAAAAAAACAAAGCAGAAGAAATACAAAAATTGTTGATATATCTACTTTGTAGAAAGGGGAGTTCATTTGTTACAAGACAAGAAAGCAATTATTCAAGTGTTAGGCAGCATCTTAAAGGAACCTTCGCTTTTATCGGACAGCAACAAATACCAAATTACAGCAAGTGATTTCCCTGAACGTTTTCACTCAATTCTTTTCTTTGCGATGTATAACTTATTTCATCAAGGAACAGAAGTCATTAACGAAATTGAAATTGATGGATATCTTAGAGATTACGATATACAATACAAAATTTTCAATGAAAACAATGGACATGAGTATATCGAACAAATTCAAAAATTGGCTGTTGTTGAAAACTTTGATTACTACTACAACAGGTTGAAAAAATTTAGCCTTCTCAGAGAGATGGTCGGTCTAGGATTCAATATTGATGAGATATATGATGAATCAATAATTGATCCCAAAGATCAAGAAATAATGAAGGAAAAATTTGATAAGACATCAATTGAAGACATTCTCTCTTTTTATGAAATGAAAATCGTTGAAATTAAAGAAAAGTTCAGTACAAATTCTGAAAGTATCGGAATTCAAGGTGGGGAAGGAATAGACGAGCTTCTCAAGCGACTTGAAGAATCACCGGATATTGGGGTTCCAATGAATAGTGAGATGTTAACGTCTATTTTTCGTGGATCTAGGAAAAAGAAATTTTATTTAAGATCGAGTATGACTGGCGGAGGGAAAACCCGTAATATGGTGGCCGACGCTTGTAGGCTAAGTGCAGATCAACTTTATGATTTAAAAGAAAATAAATGGGTTAAAAATGATTTTCAGGAAAAGTCGGTAGTCATTTCAACTGAAATGATCTCTGAAGAACTGCAAAGTTTAGCTTTAGCTTATATCAGCGGGGTTGAGGAGAAAAATATACTGAGAAACACCACTACAGAGAGTGAAAAAGCGCGAGTAAAAAAAGCTGCAGAGGTGTTGAAAAAATCACCCATTTGGTTTGAGCATTTGCCTGATTTCAATATCAAAGAAATAGAAAGAACTATTGAAAAAAACGTCATAAGAAATGCAGTTGAATATGTTTATTTTGATTATATTCATTCATCTGTAACAATCTTCGCTGAAATGAGTAAGAAAAGCGGAGTTAATCTTAGAGAAGATCAAATACTATTGCTCATGTCAGATAAGCTGAAGGCGCTTTGCAACAAATACGATATCTATATGATGAGTGCAACACAGTTAAATGGTGAGTGGAAAGACGCTTGGCTAAGAGGGCTTCAAATTGATGCTACATATTTAAGAGGCAGTAAAGCGATTGCAGATAAAACTGATGCTGCAATGATTGTTTTGCCATTAAGCAAGAAAGAAAAAGAAGCGGTTGATGTTATTTTGAAATCTGGATTTTATCCGGAGCCAAACTTCGTAACTCATGTATTTAAAAATAGAGGGAACGAGCATGATAAAGTTAAAGTCTTTTCACATATCAACATGGGGAACATGAGAATAAAAGATTGCTTTGTTACTAATGTTGATAATGAATTGATTCAAATTGAAAAATTAATTATTAAAGCAGGGTAGCGGGGTGTAAAGCCCTTTGAGATACGACAAAGATCAAGTTAAAGAAAGTTTATCAATTGAAGACATACATAAGATTTTAAGGGAACTTGGCAGCGAAACATATCAAACTGATAGCAACGGAAATCCAATCTATAGAACGGTATGTCACAATAACACAAACGGGAGTTTTAAACTTTATTACTATCATGAGGCACAAAAGTTTCACTGTTATACCGAATGTGGCGATACTTTTGATATTTATGAACTGATTATCCGATCTAAAAAACAGCAAGGCGTTTCCCTAACGTTTACACAAGCGATTGAGTTTGTGGTTAAAGTATCAGGGAAAAGCTTTGGATTTGGTTTTCTATCTTCAACTCCAAAGGAACACATAATAGATGATTGGGATTGGATTACTAAATTTAAAACACGGAAAAAAATTGATACTACGCTGCCAGCCTATAGTGAGACAGTTCTAGATGTTTTTATGAAATACCCTCATGAAGCGTGGCTAAACGAAGGAATTAGTTATGAAACCATAATGGAATTCGAGATCGGATATTATTTTCGAAATCGAGAGGAAGGGATAGCAATTCCTCACAGAGACATTAATGGGAGATTAATTGGCATACGTAGGCGTTCAATGATCCAAGAAGACATTGAGAATGGCAGAAAGTATATGCCGTTAACCGTCGGGAATACGATGTATAATCACCAAACAATGATGAACCTTTATGGATTACATAAAACAAAAAAAGCAATTAAACGCTTGAAAAAGGCGATGATTTTCGAATCAGAAAAATCAGTTTTAAAATGTCAAGATTTCTATGGGGATTTAAATTTTACCTGTGCTGTTTGTTCAAATAATATTTCAAATTTCCATAGAGACATTCTTCTTTCCTTGGATGTGCAAGAAGTGTTTATTGCTTTAGATAGATTTAGAGGGATTAAGGAAGGTGAAAGCAACGAAAAGTACAAAGAAAACCTAAAAAATTATGAAGAAAAAATATTGAATTTAGCAGCAAAATTTTCGCCATTTATGCGTGTATATGTTCTTTGGGATACTAAAGGGTTACTTGATTATAAAGACAGCCCAGCAGACAAAGGAAAAGAAATTCTAGAGGAGTTGATGAGAAATAAAATTGAAATTGGAACAAGAGAAGGTGAATAGTTTTTGAAATATAATTTAATTGGTAATAATGATTTTTGTTTTTCTCCTCTAAAAACCATACTAAAGAACAGAGGGATTGAAGACGTTGAAAGCTTTTTAAATTTATCAGAGGACGTAGTCAATCATTATTCTGACTTAGAAAATATTGATGAAGCAGCAGAATGCCTAATAAAGCACCTCAGAAACCAGGCTAGAATTTTTATTCAGGTGGATAGCGATGTTGATGGAGTTACTTCAAGCTCTATTATTATTAACTACATAAAGAGACTCTTCCCCGAAGCTAATGTTGAATGGAGAATACATGAAGGGAAACAGCACGGGATAATTTTAGAAACTATTCCTGAAGGCGTTGATCTTGTATTAATACCCGATGCAGGCTCTAATCAATATGAAGAGCATTATGTCCTTAGACAAAAAGGGATTGATGTTATAGTAATTGATCACCATGAATGTGATAAGGAGTCCGAAAATGCTATCGTGGTAAATAATCAGCTTTCGCCAAAGTATAAAAATAAAGCTTTAACTGGAGCGGGAATGGCTTATAAGCTGTGCCAAGCCTTAGATGATAAACTTGGGAAAAATGAAGCAAAACGATTTATAGATCTTGTGTCTGTCGGGAACATTGCGGATTCGGCAGACTCAAGGGAGCCAGAGACACGATACTATATGAATCAAGGGCTCAAAAAGGTAAGGAATCCTTTGATTAGAGAGCTCTTCATAAAACAAGAATACTCAACCAAAGGGAAAAAGAACATACAGAGCACACAGTTCTATATCAATCCATTAATTAATGCAGCTATTCGAATAGGTTCCCAAGAAGAGAAGCATCAGATGATGAGATCGCTGCTTGAATCTAATGAAGAAGTATACTACAAAAAGCGAGGAAAAGATGAGGGCGAACTGGTATCGATTCATTGGGATACAGCAAGAATACTGGGGAATATTAAGCAACGCCAAAAAAAATTAGTTGACAGTGCGGTATTGGAAATCGAGAAGCGGATTGAAGAAAAAGGACTTTTAAAAAATAAGGTCTTGATAGTTTATATTGAAGGTATCTTAGACAAGAACTTGGCTGGACTTGTTGCGAACCAATTAGCAAGTGAATACAAGAGACCAGTTTTATTGGCTAGGGAACTTGAAGATGGAACTCTAGGGGGATCAGGAAGGGGATACGACAAAGGGGCAGTAAAAAATTTCAAACGGCTTTTAGAGGAAACAGGTAAATTCGAGTTTGTAGAGGGACATGCTGAGGCATTTGGATTCAGCATTGCACCAGAGAATTTAATCCAGGTCAATGATATTCTAAATCATAAATTAAAAGATATTGTGATTAATCAAAATGAATATGAAGTTGACTTTGAGATCGCTGCGAGCAATCTCACTAAACGATTTATAAAGCTAATTAATAGTTACCAAGACTATTGGGGATATAAAGTCGAAGAACCGCTACTTGCCATTACCGATATTGAAATAAATAAAGAGGATATTTGTCATATTGGCAAAAAAACAAAAAACACTGTCAAGTTCAAGGTTGGCGGTATTGAGTACATAAGATTTAAAAGCGATGAAGAATTCTATGAATCTCTCGTTAATAGAGGAGATCGATTGGTTCTTACTGTAATCGGAAAAGCCAAAGTAAATGAATACAAGGGTAAAGAAACACCTCAGATTGAAATCGAAGAGATGGAGGTGGTAAAAACAAAGAAAAAAGCACTTGTTTTTTAGATAGGGGGGATTGCTGTGATTGGATGTCATTGTCATACATGTAAAAGTAACATCAGGCTGCTGGATTCCACAAATTCAGTTAAGGGCTTACTTGAAACTGCTTTGGAAATGAATTATAAAGGACTCGCTATTACAGACCATGAAGTTCTGTCAGCACATCTAGAAGCAATACAAACTGTTAGAAGCATGAAAAAAGAGGGGAAAATGCCTCAAGATTTTAAACTTATCCTTGGTAATGAAGCATATCTGGTTGATTCCTTAGAAGAAGTAAGAGACAACTACCAGCCAGGTAAAACAAAATTTCCTCACTTTTTAATGTTGGCCGTTGATCCTAAAGGTCATGAGCAATTACGAATTTTATCTTCTAAAGCATGGGAAAACTCGTTTTATACTGGAACAATGGAAAGGGTGCCAACTGTAAAACGGGATGTCGAAGAACTTCTTAAGAAAGATCCTGGACACATAATTGCAACCACGGCCTGTCTAGGTTCAGAAGTAAATATCTACTTACAGAAGATCATGGAAATCGAAAAGGGCGATGGAGATCCTGATCTAATCAAAGAATATAAATTAAAAATACATCAGTTCATCACATGGTGTATTGATGTGTTTGGGAAAGACAAATTTTTTATAGAGCTACAACCAGCTTTGAGAGAGGAACAAATTTATTGTAATAAAAAATTGATTCAGATAGCAGATGGTTATGGTTTAAAAAGAATTGTAACCACTGATGCTCACTATTTAAGACCAGAAGACAGAGCCATACACCAAGCATTCTTAAATGCCAAAGATGGGGAAAGAGAAGTCGACTCATTTTATGAAGCTTGTTTTGTGCAGAATATAGATGAGATCCATGAAAGAATGAATTATATTGATAAAGAGATTGTTAAAGAAGCAATTCAAAACACTCTTTTAATTGGCGAGATGATAGAAGATTATACGATTGAGCACGAGCCCATTATTCCTAAAATGGAACTGCCTAACTTTGAACTTAGGCATTTGTTTAAACCAGCCTATGAGAAGTATGAATACATTAAAAAGATGTCGGAGTCGGAGGAGGAGCAAGACAGATACTTACTAAAGCTTATTGAAGACGGGTTTGAAGCCAAATTATTAAAAGACGACCTAACCAGAGATGGATTCCATAAAATTTTATTCAGGATTAATGTTGAATTGGGTGAGCTTTGGGAGATCAGCCAAAAGCTAAACCAATCTATGGCCTCTTATTACATAACTGTAAGGGAAATCATTAATATCATTTGGGATGATGAATGCGGTGGAGACAGTTTAGTTGGTGCTGCAAGAGGAAGCGCGGCGGGATTCTTAATCAATTACTTGCTTGACAATACCCAAATTAATCCAATGCAATATGATTTACCACATTGGAGGCATATTCATAAATCAAGGCCAGATTGTCAATCTTAACTTACCTTATTTTGAAGAAAAACCGAAATAAACAAAGAGGAGGTGATTTTATGAACAAGAGAAAGTATAGGGTTAATGATTCCTTTTTTGAGACAATTGATACTGAGGAAAAGGCATATTGGTTGGGGTTTATAAGTGCTGATGGTTGTGTGTATATTAAAAAAAATTCTGGATCAAGAATTTTAGAAATAAGTCTAAATATCAAAGATGTTAATCACTTAGTTAAATTCAATAAATGCTTAGACTCGAATTATCCAATAATACAAAACACTAATAGCTGCAGAGTATCAATTGTCAGCAGAAAAATATTTCAAGATTTACTGAAATTAGGTGTGACTGAAAGAAAGTCAAAAACTCTTATTCCACCTACAGAACAGTTAATACCACCTAATTTAATGTTTCACTATATTCGGGGTTATTTTGATGGAGATGGAGGATTTACCACTCATGATAAATACCTTACTTATGCAGTAAACTTTTGTGGAACGCCACAGGTATGCGAATTTATTTTAAGTCAATTAAATAAGCAAAATTTGCGGTTAATAAACAAAAAAGATGTGGAGTCTTTTGCACAAATTAGAATTAAAGGGAATAAGCAATCATTAGATGTTGCAAACAAGCTCTACAATAATGCAACAATTTATTTAGATAGAAAGTTTAAACAATATCAGGATTTAATATTGCTTAATGAAATTAATCAATGTATTGATGAGATAAATAAATTAGAGTTTAAGATCAAGTCTTTACACATGGTAGAGATGCTTAGAAAAGGATACACGGGAAAAGATATTGCAAAACATTTTGACTGCGGAGAAGCCAATATAACAAGGTATGTGAAAAAATATAGAACAGCTCTTAGTAAAGATAAAGAAAAACAAGTTCTTGGCCTTTTTCATGATGGAATAACTAATAAATCAGAAATTCATAGAATCACAGGTTTTTCTAGAGACTACATAAGAAAAGTTTTAAATAAGGTAAATTAAGATACACGATAGTCGTGCATATTGGAAACAGTATGCTTAAAGAGCCTCGAATTGCTGGGAACCCCTTAGAGCATTATTCACTACAACGTGACTGGAAACGGTGAACGTGAAAGTTTGAAAAGAATAATGATTGGGCAATCAGCAGCCAAGTGCCTGTAAAATGGTAAAGGTTCAACGACCAGTTCAAAGGAACGTAGTGGAATATAATTCTGCGAAGCGGGGCAGCCCTAACAGATTGTGCTGAGGGTGAAGATATGGTCTATTCCCGATTAGTGCCAAGACACTATGAGAAATATCTCGAAAGAGAGGGTAGGGAAGTTGCCGGATATTGATATAGACACTGAAGGATCAAAAAGGGAAAAAATACTTAAAGCGCTTAGAGACAGATTTGGTGAAAAACGTGTACTGCAGATCGCTACATTTGGGACTGAAGGTTCTAAGTCTGCTCTTCAGACAGCATGTAGGGGATTAGGGATTGATAACGATATTTCTCAGTTTTTAAGTGAAATGATTCCTTTCGAAAGAGGATCAAACTGGCCTTTAAAGCACTGCTTTTATGGAGATGCAGAAACAGGCAGGAAGCCAATTAAGGAATTCATTAGGGAAGTTGAACGCTATCCTAATCTCAAAGAAACTGCTTTGAAAATCGAAGGGCTAACTAATAAGCGCTCATCGCATGCTGCTGGGGTTATCATTTTTAATGATGAGTACACCAAGTCTAATGCAATGATGAAAACTCCTAAAGGGGCTTATATCACACAATTCAATATGGGCGACAGTGAAGCAATGGGGTCTGTAAAATTTGATCTTCTTACGATTGAAGCATTAGATAAGATTCGGGTAACACTGGATCAATTGATCGAAAACGAAGAAATTCAATGGCAGGGCTCTTTAAAAGAAACATACAATAAATACATTCATCCTGATGTACTTGAGTATGAAAATGCAAAGTTGTGGGAGATGGCCGGAAATGGAGAGGTAATGGACTTGTTCCAATTTTCGACCGAGGTCGGCCACCAAGCTGTAATTAAAGTTAAACCTAAAAATTTGCTTGAGGCAGCAGTTACAAATTCTCTAATGAGACTCATGTCCGATGGGGAAGAGCAACCTGTAGACACATATGTGAAATATAAAAATAATTTATCACTATGGTATGAAGAAATGCGGAAATATGGCCTAAGTGATGCTGAAATAAAGGTAATTGAGAGACATTTGAAAGACATCTATGGGGTTGCTGACACTCAAGAAGTTGTCATGCAAATGGTAATGGATAATGAAATAGCTGGGTTCGATATTAAAGAGTCAAATTATCTAAGAAAATCCATAGCAAAGAAAAAAGAGGATGTGTTAAAAGAGGTTCAAAAATTATTCTTCAAAAAGGGGAAGGAAATTGGAGCGTCAGACAACCTTTTGAATTATGTATGGAATGTTCAATTTAAAAGACAGTTTGGCTACAGTTTCAGTTTACTTCATACTTTGGCGTATTCGATTATTGCGTTACAAGAATTGAACTTAAACTATCGGTATAACCCTTTATACTGGAATACGGCTTGCTTGACTGTAAACAGCGGAGGTGTTGAAACTGAAGAAGAATTTGATGACCCAGACAAAAAGAAGAAAACACAAAAAACAGATTACGGTAAAGTAGCTTCTGCAATAGGGAATATACGGCGCCGTGGTATTAGAGTTGATTTGCCTGATATTAACAAAGCAGGATTTGGTTTCAAGGCTGATATTGAAAATACTTCAATTATTTTTGGGATGAAGGGGATGAACGGGATCGGTGACGAGGTTGTTCATCAAATCATCAGCAATAGGCCTTATGCTGATTTTGAAGATTTTTTAGAAAGGATGTACCACAGTGGCATCATAAAGAAAGGACAGGTTATTCAACTGATCAAAGGGGGCTGCTTTGATTCATTTGGGGAGAGAAAAGATTTAATGAAATCGTTTATTTCTTTAATTTCTGAACCTAAAAGTAAGCTAACCATGTCTAATTTGAAGATGCTTATTGAAAACAATTTAGTTCCAGAGGATTTTGCATTAGAAATACGATTTTTTCGCTTTAAGGACTATATTAGCAAGAGAGTGTTTAAAAAGATCGATTCCCCAAAAGACAAATTACTGCTACTTGATGATATAGCGTCTGCTTTTTATAATGAACACTTTGATGAGAGCAGCATTGTTGATGTACATAACGGTCATCTTGTGATATCCGAAAAGGCATTTAAAAAGGAATACGACAAAAAAATGCTGAAGTTAAAAAACTGGATTGGAACCCAAGAGCCATTAATAAAGCTAAATGAATGTCTTTTTATGCAAGAATGGGAAAAGTATGCAAGTGGATCTTATGGCAAATGGGAAATGGATTCACTAAGTTACTACTACCATGATCATGAATTAAGAAATGTGAATTTTTCAAAGTACAACATTGTTGACTTTTATCAGTTGCCAGAAGAACCAGTTAAAGGCCGTCCATATAAATGGAGAGGAAAAGAATTATATGAGTATGAGACTTCAAGAATCATAGGCACGGCTCTAGACAGAGACAAAACCAAGCATACAGTTACGCTCTTGACTCCTACAGGAGTTGTTACTGTAAAACAGTGGGCAGGGAGCTTCAGTCATTATAATAAACAAATTTCACATAACGTGAACGGAAAGAAAGAAGTTATTGAGAAGTCCTGGTATACAAGAGGAACACTGCTTATGTTTACTGGTTATAGGCGAGGGAATAATTTTATTCCTAAGATATATAAAAACAGTGTCTATCAGCATACTGTGTGTAAGATTGAAGATGTAGACGAAGAAGGGAACTTAATTTTAACCACAGAAAGAAAGCAAATATAAACGGATGTGATGGAAATTTTTAAAAAACTGATAGACTTAAACAAATTAAAAGTATATAATATCTACAAAGAAATGAAGATATATTCAGTTATCTTCTTACTGGGGGTGGGATCAACATTAACATACAAATCAATCAATGATCAATTGTTGCATCCAAACAAAGACCCAATAAAAGAGCCATTTTATAAAAAACTCAACATTTGGGATTTCGAATTTGGAAGTGAGGTGCTGCCGCATTTAAAGACAAGTCAAGAGATCATTAATGAAGCGCAAGATAAGTATTTACATATAAAAGTAGAAGAAATAAAAAAGAAAAAACATAAAAACAAATTAAAAGTGAGACGCGAGAGTGAGGAGAAGGGATATGAGCAAAAAACAAAAAAGAAGCCTGAAGAACAAGCTCAAGTCTTTAGTATGGTTGCCACAGCCTACATTTCATTTTGCGATACTGGCTGCATAGGTACAACAAAAACAGGCTACGACGTGTCAAATACGATTTACTACAGGGGGAAGAGGGTCATTGCTGTTGATCCCTCTTTAATCCCTTTAAATTCATTAGTAAGAGTTTCATACGGCAGCAATTCATTTGAAGCCTACGCAATAGACACAGGAGGTGATATTAAAGGAAATAGGATTGATGTTCTTGTTGGATCTGAATCAATTGCAAAAGATTTTGGCCGGAAAAATGTTAAAGTAACAGTTCTTAAAAAAGGGAGATGATTTATTGCCGAAGTACTGGTCTTATGACATTAATGATGAAGTTGAGGTCAACAGTAACGCCAAATATGGAATGCCATCGTATGTTGGGCTTAAAGGTATTATTATTGATCGAATAAACAGTTGGCAATATGATTACGATGTTCTTCATTTCACTAATGGAGAGGTTGGAAGATACAAAGAGTCGGAACTGAATTTAATACATAAAGCGAGTGATACATATTGAAGCTTAACCAAAAGGCATACGTAGATGAAATGGGAACTGGGGTTATTTCATACATAGATCATGAAAACAAAATAGCTGGAATTGATTTTGATGGAATTGGGTATGAGGAATATGACTTTGATGAAATTATTTTGTACTAATTAAAAGGATGTGTGTTTAGTGTACAAGGTTGATGAGAAAGTCATTGTTAACCATTCCGGCGAAAGAGCTACTGTAAAAACAGTGGATGAACGATATCATCAAGTAGAAGTTCAATATGAAGATGGATCTTATGAGGTAGAGGTATTGGGATTCCATAAAGTTCGAAAGGAGGTGGATTAATGCTGATAATTTTAGAGGGAGCAAGAGGGACTGGAAAATCTTCAGTAGCTTATAAACTTAGGCAGCGGCTGAAGCATAGTACATTAATTAATCCAACAGGTTTCCACGAAGATGGTGAAGTTGGGCTTAAGAAAATATCTAATTATTATGATGGCATGTTTGAGCTCTTTCACAAATGGAAGTCAAAGATGAGTGGCTACACAACGATATTAGATCGTTTCTTCCCAACAGAAATGGTGTTCTCATCCCTATATAAAGAATATGATTTTCATCAAAAATTTAAGAGTCTGTGTAAGCTGCTACCAACGCTTGATGATGAAATCTACATTTTCTTTTTTACGGTATCCGATAAGGATGTGCTTAAAGAAAGATTGAAAAGAGATAAGGTTCCGTTTGCTCAAGTGGAGGAAAGTGTGGAGGAATCATTAAAACAGCAGGATTCTTATTATAAATACATAGATGAATTAAAAAGATATATTGATTGGGACTGCAAGGGAAGTTTGAAGTTGATTGGAATTGATACTGCTCATATGAATCAAGACGAGGTTGTTGATTTCGTTTTTAGACAAATTCAAAACGTTTCTGAAGGACTATGGTGAGTCAGGAGGAGAAAAAGCAGCTTCTAATTTTAGAAATGAAAAGAGACAGCCTTACTTTTGAGAAAACAATTGTATAAAATATCTCTTTTAAAGAGAAAAAGGACGTGAAGAGAAATAGATTACAAGATTCTAAACAAGATACATAACTATGATTGCATTCAGTTTATGAAAGAGTACATAGATAGCTGCTCCATTGATCTAACAGTTACTTCTCCTCCTTATGATGATTTAAGAAATTACAATGGCTATTCATTTAATTTCGAAAAAACTGCTGAAGAGTTGTACAGAATCACAAAAAAGGGCGGAGTGGTCGTTTGGGTTGTTGGAGACAAAACACACAAAGGGTCGGAGTCAGGGACAAGTTTTAAACAGGCTCTATTCTTTAAAGAAATTGGCTTTAATCTGCACGATACAATGATTTATCGAAAAGAAAATCCGCTGCCTCAAAACCATAACAGGTATGAACAAGAGTTTGAATATATGTTCGTTTTTTCTAAAGGAAAACCAAACGTGTTTAATCCAAAAAAAGAACCTTGTCGAACCGCGGGAATGAAATATGATTATTCTAAAAGAGGTGGAGTAGCTTCTATTGAGGAATGCAATCCCGCGGTAAGAAGAAAATCAGTATGCTTAGTTACTAAGGATGAAAAGACTAAGGGGAATATTTGGAGTTATTTAGTTGGTATGCATAAGAGCACTAGTGACAAAATAGCTTTTCAACATCCGGCAATATTTCCAGAGAAGTTAGCCGAAGACCATATCTTATCGTGGTCTAAGGAAGGAGACATTGTTTTTGACCCTTTTATGGGTAGTGGAACAACGGCCAAGATGGCTGCTTTAAATAATCGCAAATACATAGGCACTGAGATTAGTAAAGAGTATTGTGAAATTGCAAATAAACGCCTGAGCAGTTACATAAAAATCTAAATAAAATATCAAATTTAAACAGAGAAAGGTAAGTGAATTTGGGGGAGAATTATTTTAGAGTATTGTGGAACGGGACAAGGGTTAATCTTAAGTTCCCGACTAAAAAGAAGGCAATTGCGTACATAAACAAACGAAGAGCGTTCAATTGTGAGATCCAAGAGCGCACATATGATCACAAGCTGGTGAATAGTTGGATTATCCATACATACTGAACGGAGGGAAGAAACATTAGCAATCCTTATAGATTCATAGTATATCACTTAGATTTGATCGAAGATCGCCTTGATAATTTACATACATATTTAGAAGATACAATTTCTGATGAAGCCTGGAAACGTGTAGACAATGATTTGATTTTTTCTCTTATGAAAATCAAAGAAATAAAAAATGAAATTTGGTGAATTCTTATTTACTTAAACAAATTAAAAGGATATAATTAAAACATAATTTTAGAGGTTGAATAATGAACTACATATGTGATATCTGCAAAGGATACACCGCACAACCATTATGTGTAAGGATATCCGAAGAAAAAGTTAGAACAACAGAAGACAGAATTGAAATTAACTGCTGTAAAAAGTGTGGTGATGAAATATTTTACAAGATTAAAAACGAATGCCGAGGGATGAATATTGAGAAAACATTAAATCATATAGGTCTTAATTATCCCCATAAAACTAATTAAAAAGATAATTTGTAATAGAGCGTGGGGGTATTCCTCTTGTAATTTCCCAAGCAAGCACAGATAACGACAAATCTAAACAAAAGGAGAGAATGTTAATGACCAATGAGGAATGGGAAGTAGAAGTTTATTCTGGTCATGATTATGTTGGAAAAATGACAGGAGCAAATGGTGATGTAGCGGTTTTTAACAAAGGAGAAAAGGCGATGATGGAAGCTCAAAAACTTAAAACAAATAGTTCACTAGGTGTCTGGTGTAAACTGTTGAAACTTAATAATGAGCATTGATTTGAATGAAATTCAAATTTTATTGAGAGGAGAAGGGGAAAGGAGTGATTGAGTGATAAAATAAAAGAAAATATTGTTTTTGGAGGAATGTTTGTGAATTTTGACTGGTTAATAGAAACATTGCGATTAACTGCAGTAGGAACTATTGTAGGAGGAATTTCAGGAGCAGTTATCACAGCTCGTTCAAATAAAAAACTTCAAAAATTAAAAAGTGAAATAGATACAAAACTTGAAAAGTTGAAGATTTATGAAAATCAATCAGCTTTCAAAAAATCTGAACAGATTGAAAAGATTTGGAATCAGTTTATTAATATTACCGACTTAGATAACTTAAGAGGGAAGCAGCGTGAGGCTAAATTTAAGGAAATGAAGAAAGAAATGAACAAATTATTTATTCAAATCTTTATGTATGCTTCAGACAATACAGTTAAAAGGTTTATGGAATGGAAAAACTTCAGTATAGAAAATGAGGATGATGATGAAGGAAAATACATTGCACTTGTGCTTTTCGCAAAGTTTGTTATTGAGTACCGAAAGGATTTAGGGTACGCCGATACTAACATTAATCATGTTGACTTGTTATCATCACATATTACTGATTTTGAAAGAATTAAAGAAAAACTAGAAAAGTATTTATAATAAATAGATGATTTTAAGGGGAAGAAGATGGCCGCAGCCATCTTCTAAAATCCAAGTTGCATAGCAATGTATAGGTTTTTTGCTTCTTGTTGCATTTCTCCCCAGTTTAAAAATTTGCTATTTTCTCTAACAAAGTTGTCCCATAAATCATCAGGAATTGATTCAAAATCTTGCTGGTTTTCAATGGTGAAAGGTGATTTATCAAACATTTCATCAAGAGATGAAAATTTTGTATTCTTTTTCATAAAAGAGTCGGTAAAAAGGTCATTTAGTTGAACTTCTTGTCCTTTTTCAAGTTCTTTAGCCTTTTGTTGCATTTTTTCTAGTTTTCGCTCAAAATTCCTGAAAGTTTTATTTCTTTTTTTCAAAGTTTTCACTCCTACTATTTTCTTTTAGATTTTGCTTGAGAAAGGACAGAAGCTGCCAAACTCTTTGAAGTTTTACTAGAGTTTTTGGATCTCAAGACTTTAGAAGCTATTTTCACCATTTTGGGAGAGGATACTCTTCTGGAGCTTGATTTTCTAGCCATATGTATACACCTACCTTTCAAAGGGGAATATGCGTTTGGGTTACACTATATATAGTATAATATGAATCCGAAAAACACAATATATCGTTACGCAAGTAGAGAAAGTTCACAATTTGCTTCAGTTCAAAAGGGTGTGGGAATGAGATTTGAGTTTGTTTGTATGATTGAGTCAATTGGCTAAATTTGATGTACAAGAAAATCAGGTTATTTTCGACATTTTGAAAACGAATTTTTTGAGAAGGGGGTGAGGCTCGTTGCTTAATCTGAGCAGTACATCTTAGAGAAACTGAATAAAATCATAGTTTTAAACAAATTAAAAGTATTAATATAAACAACGGAAAATGAGGAGGATGAATGATGGGGGCAGCTAAGAAACTATATGTAAAAAAAGATCATCTTGTAAGCATTGAACAAGCAAAAAACAACACAGTTATACATACTGAAGGGGTTTCCGTTTCCGTAAGAAGGGGAGAGTATATTGCCACAAATCCGTATGGTGAACAATATGTAGTACCTGAAAGCTACAGAAACAAATATGTCGAAGTCAATCAGTTCAAGGATGCTTCGTTTTATGAATCAATGGCAAAAGGCTATCATGAAATGGCCGCAATTAATTTAGAAGAAGCAAATGCCGGAGTTGCTGCAGACAATCAAGCTGAGGAAATCACTGAGAAATTTGTTTCAGGAAGTATGAATGAATAATGCTTGTTACATATGAAAGCATGACAGGTAATGTAAGAAGATTTATTAAAAAGCTAGAGAAACAAACACAAATTAAAACGAAGGAAATCACTGAGGATTTAAGGGTCAATGAGCCATTCATACATATTACATACACAATTAAATTCGGGCAAATTCCTGAAAAGACTCAGAAGTTCATACATAAAAATAAAGAATTATTGTTGGGTGTTTGTTCAAGTGGGAATCGAAATTGGGGGAACTATTTTGCTGCGGCAGCAGATAAACTCTCACAGCAATATGATGTTCCAGTTCTCCTTAAGTTTGAATTAAGTGGATCAGATTCCGACTTGGACAAGTTAATACAGGAGGTTAAATTTATTGACAGTAATCAATCAAGTACCAAAGTGGGTTCAGTTAAACAATGAGATTATGATTCAAAAAGGCGGAAAGTTTCAATTTGAAAAGGATAAGGAAGCCGTACATAGTTACTTTGTAGATTACGTTAATCAAAACACTGTCTTCTTTCACGATCTCAAAGAAAAACTTGATTATCTTTTAGAGAATGATTATTACGAAGAAGAGTTTTTAAGCAAGTATACCTTTGAACAGATTAAAGAAGTGTTCAAATTGGCGTATAGCTTCAAATTCAGATTCCCTTCATTCATGAGTGCATTCAAGTTTTACAATGACTATGCCTTGAAGACAAACGATAAAACGAAAATTCTTGAACGATATGAAGATCGAGTGAGCATTGTTGCTTTGTATCTAGGGAATGGAGATTTTGAAAAAGCTAAAGAATTTACTTCACTTATGATGAAACAAGAATATCAACCATCAACACCTACATTTCTTAACGCAGGACGCAAAAGAAGAGGTGAGATGGTCAGTTGTTTCTTACTTGAAGTCAACGATTCATTGAATGATATTTCAAGAGCTATAGATATCTCAATGCAGCTTTCTAAACTCGGAGGCGGAGTCGCGCTTAATTTAAACAAGATTAGAGCAAAAGGAGAGCCAATTAAAGAAGTTGAGAATGCCACTAAAGGCGTTGTAGGTGTAATGAAGCTGCTCGATAATGCTTTTCGATATGCAGATCAGATGGGACAAAGACAAGGATCAGGAGCTGCTTATCTTAATGTTTTTCATCCAGACATTAATGACTTCCTTGATACCAAAAAAATCTCAGCAGATGAGGATGTCAGGGCAAAAACATTATCAATTGGTGTAGTTATTCCAGATAAATTTATTGAGCTTGCTAGGGAAGATAAAGACTTCTATATGTTTTATCCTTATTCAGTTTATAAGGAATACGGGCAACATTTAGACGAAATGGATATTGCAAAAATGTATGATGAACTGGTCGAAAACCCAAATGTCAGGAAGAAAAAAGCGAATGCTCGTAAACTATTAGAAAAGCTCGCAATCTTACGATCAGAATCGGGTTATCCTTACCTGATGTTTGCAGACAATGTAAATCGATTCCACGCTAACAGTCATATTTCAAAGGTTAAATTTTCTAATTTGTGTGTGACAGGAGATACTTTTCTTTTAACCGAAAATGGGTACGAAAAAGCCTCAGATCTATATAAAAGTCAAAAAGATTTAAGGGTCGTTATTGACAATCGGACAAAACAGTTTGACAAGGATTGTAGGGGGACTTCAATTGTGAATGCGATACCTATGCAGCTAACTAAAAAGAACGCAGATGTCTTTAAAGTTAAAACTAAGCAAGGATTTGAAATCAGAGCAACAGAGTGGCATAAGTTTTATGTTAAGCGAAATAACGAAATACAAAAACTTCAGCTTAACCAACTTGTTCCGGGAGACAAACTACTGATTCAGTCTGGTGAAGGAGAATATGGGAGTATTCATGAACCTGACCTCGCATATATCATGGGGATTATAGCTGGGGATGGAACAATTACAGATAAGACAGCGAAGATTTATTTATATGACAATAAAAAGGTGTTGGAGAAGAAGGTAAAAGATGCTGTGCACCGTGTAATTGATAAACATAAAATTAATCGTGTTTATAAGCACAACACTTCTTTTACTCCAAAATTTGTTGCTGCTGATCCAGAAAAACAAGATCTATTATATATGTCTAGTACAGTACTCTTTGATATTTTAAATAAATATGGAATGACAAAAGAAACAAAAACAAGAGTTCCAGAGTTCTTATATCAAGCTGATAAGGAAACACAAGCAGCTTATTTGTCTGGATTATTTCAAACGGATGGTTGTGTAAATGCCAATCATAAAGCGAAGGCACTAACAATTGAATTAACATCAGTTGATTTTGAGAGTTTGCAAGATGTGCAAAAGTTACTCATTAATATGGGAGTATATACAACCATTTATACCAATAACAAACGCTCACAGGAGCTTCTCCCTGATGGCCGGGGCGGTTCCAAATTATACAAAGTTAAACCAACTCATAAGCTTAGCATTCAAGACAGAGCGTCAAGAGAATTGTTCATGAGCATTGTTGATTTGAAAGAATATGATAAGTACAAATTCAACATGTTGACTGAAACATTGCAAGCAAAATCACGAAAGCCAAAACATGATTTCACAGCCGAAATTATCAGCATTGAAAAAGATGGGGTAGAGGATGTCTATGACACAACACAAGAAGATTATCATTCTCTAATTTTTAATGGAATTGTAACTGGTAACTGTTCAGAAGTCCTTCAGGCTTCCCAAGTATCAACGTATACAGACTATGGCGAAGAGGACGAAATTGGCTTGGACATTTCATGTAATCTAGGCTCGATTAATATCTTCAACGTAATGAAGAATGGGTCAATTAAGAATACAGTCAAATTAGCTATTGATGCATTGACTCATGTATCGAATAAAACCAATATTACAAATGCTCCAGCAGTTGCTAAGGCAAATAAGCTTATGAGGTCAGTCGGACTTGGAGCAATGAATCTACATGGTTTCTTAGCTCAAAATGGCATCGCCTATGAGAGCGAAGAAGCGAGAGATTTTGCCAACACTTTCTTTATGATGATGAACTATTATTCCCTTGGGCGCTCAATGGAAATCGCCAAAGAAACCGGGGAAACATATTACCAGTTTGAAGGCTCTACATACAAATCAGGTGAGTATTTCAAGAAATACGAAGAACAAAGCTTTAGTCCAAAGTTCGAAAAGGTAAAAAAACTGTTTGGAGATCAGCATATTCCAACAATTGAAGATTGGAAGCAGCTTAAAAAAGATGTGATGAAATATGGTTTGTATCACTCATATAGACAAGCAATAGCACCTACAGGAAGCATCTCATATGTTCAATCTTCAACAGCAGGTGTCATGCCGATTATGGAGCGCATAGAGGAACGGACATACGGAAATTCCAAGACGTATTATCCGATGCCGGGACTTAGTGCGAAGAATTGGTTCTTCTATAAGGAAGCGTACGACATGGATATGTTTAAAGTCGTCGATATGATTGCGACAATTCAGCAGCACGTTGATCAAGGTATCTCATTTACGCTGTTCCTGAAGGATACGATGACGACGCGTGATCTGAACCGAATTGACTTGTATGCGCATCATCGCGGCATCAAAACGCTGTATTATGCGCGGACAAAGGACACGGGGCAGGAAGGCTGCTTGTCTTGTGTAGTTTAAATGAAGGAGTTGTGTTAATAATATGTCGCAAACATACGCCTGTTTCTTAAACGGAAAATTCTACGGCGCCGGCAACCTCGAATACATGAATGAGCTGTTTCGCGATTATGTTGTCAATTCCGAAATGTACGGGAAGGGCGAATGTGCATTTAGAATCACATCACAAGAGAAAGCTAGAGAAATCTTAATCAACGAAACAATCAACAATAATTACGAGGCATTAAAGCGAATGGAGGACGAATAATTGACGCAATATACAGCGGCCAACTGGTCGCAACACGAAGACGGATTCACACAAATGTTTTACGAACAGAACGTTAAGCAGTTCTGGCTTCCTGAAGAGATTTCGCTAAATGGCGATCTGCTTACATGGAAATACCTCGGAGACCAAGAAAAGGATACATACATGAAAGTGTTGGCCGGATTAACCTTACTGGACACAGAACAAGGGAATACTGGTATGCCAACAATTGCTGATCATGTCGAAGGACACCAGCGTAAAGCTGTGCTGAATTTCATGGCCATGATGGAAAACGCTGTTCATGCTAAATCATACAGCAATATCTTTCTTACCTTAGCTCCGATGGAAACAATTAATGAAGTCTTCGAATGGGTTAAAAACAATAAGTATCTACAGAAGAAAGCCAGTATTATTGTTTCTATATATAAACAAATTAAAAGTGATGATGAATTGTCTTTGTATAAAGGAATGGTTGCATCTGTATTACTTGAAAGCTTCCTGTTCTATTCAGGATTTTATTATCCATTGTATTTTTATAGTCAGGGGAAGTTAATGAACAGCGGAGAAATCATAAATTTGATAATTCGTGACGAGGCACTACATGGTGTATACACTGGATTGTTGGCTCAGGAAATCTATAATAAACAAACTGAAATCAAGAAAAAAGAATTGTATGAATGGGTTATTAACTTGCTGCTCGATCTATATGAAAACGAGCTTGAGTATACCGAAGATGTTTATGATCAAGTTGGACTTACTCATGATGTGAAAAAGTTTATTCGGTATAACGCAAATAAAGCCTTAAACAATTTAGGATTCGATCATTACTTTGAGGAGGAGGATGTTAACCCAATTGTGTTGAACGGATTAAGCACAAAAACTAAATCGCATGACTTCTTTTCGGGTAAGGGGAATGGATACAAAAAAGCAACTGTAGAAGCCCTTAAGGATGAAGATTTTTATTTTGAGGAGGCATCACTATGATGAAATTAATCAAATTAGAACAGCCATCATGCACCCCTTGTCAATTAGTTTCTAATTATCTAAACGAAAAAGGAATTGAGTATGAAGTAATTGATGTTACAGAACAGCCAGAAGTTGCAGCAGAGTATGGAGTAATGGGGGTACCCGTCACTATCCTGCTAGATGGAGAGGGAACGAAGTAAAACGCAGCATCGGATTTAAGCCAGATGAATTAGATGAACTAATTAAAAATTTGAAGGAGTGATACACATGAGGGATTATCGGATGTATATCTTGGTCAACGAAGATATCAAGATCAGTAAGGGGAAACTGGCTGGGCAAGTGGGACATGCAGTCATGAGTTATGTGTATCATCGAATGATCAAACCGATACAAGAAAGAAAAGAATATGTAAGTTTGGATGAATACATGGCTGAACAAAAGAAAATTATTCTAAAATGTCCACAGTGGAAACTTGAAGAGCTTGAACACGAAGGGGGCTATTTTGTGATTCGAGATAAAGGATATACACAGCTTGAGCCTAACACCTTAACTTGTGTCAACTTTGGCATTCATACTCCTGAAGAGCTCCCTGATTGGGTTAAGGAATTGAAACTGTACACCTAAATTTAAATAAAATGGTAATTTTAATGCGAATTAAAAGGGGTGATGGTATGGAAAATTATGAGGAGATTTATGAATTGTTTTGTAAAGGAATTGTGGAAAATAGCGATGGAACTTTAAACACCGAGCAGGTAAAAAAAGAATTATACGATTATAAAAACCTTTTAAAAAATGCGTCTCAAGTTTATTCTTTCTTTACACAATATTCAAAACCACTGACGGATTCTCAATTTATCATCGATGAAATAAATGCAAAATACATACGTAAAGATCTTTTATTAGATGACATTAAAGAAATGGCCACGAAAGGGGTCATCTCAGTTAAAGAAATTGAAGAATTATTAAATTAAAAGGAGAGTGAGTAATGAAATGAAGTCTAAGCTCACCAAAAATAATTGGGTTTACATAAATAAAAAAGCTAAGGAAGGTAAGTTATTTAGATATCCGATAAAGCATTCGGGAGATCCCGAGTTCGAAGGAGAGTTTGAATTAAGAAAAGAGATTTCAAAAATGTCTAATTCAAATTTCAATATAAGAGATTACGATGACGCAGAGAATGCTATAAGTGATTTAAACTGTGTTTTTGATGAAAAACCTTATGACATACACATGCCATTTGCTGAAGAAACGTGTGATTGGGTAATTGAACTTGAAAATGGTATTAGTTTATGGGTTCAAACTGAAGATGAATACTACGGAGGTGGTGAATATTCAAGTGGAGTTTCATTAGAGGGCTTTATTTTTGATAACTACGATAAGGATGCAATTTTAGAAGCCGCTAAATGGTTATCAAAAGTATTATAACGGTTTGCTAAAATTTATTAATAAATCAAAAGGAGTTTGAAAAATGACACTACATATCAAAATCAAATATGCAGACGAAACACAAACGCGCATTTCAAAAATCGAACAGGGTGATTGGATTGACCTGAGAGCTTCGGAAGATGTATTTATTCCAAAGAATCGCTTTATATTAATTCCTCTCGGAGTAGCGATGGAATTGCCTGAAGGATATGAAGCCCATGTTGTTCCTCGTTCAAGTACATATAAAAACTTCGGTATCATTCAGACAAATTCAATGGGCGTGATTGATGAATCATACAAAGGGGACGATGATTTCTGGTTCTTCCCGGCTTACGCGCTGAGAGATACTGAAATTAAAAAAGGAGATCGGATTTGCCAATTCAGAATTATGAAGAAGATGCCTGCAGTTGAATTGATTGAAGTTGGACATTTAGAAAATGAAAATAGAGGCGGACATGGATCAACTGGCACTAGGTAAATAAAGAACCTTGGCTGTCTTCATGATGTAAAGCATGCTGATGTGGAGTGCAGCCAAGGCCACTTTAATAATATATTCATTATATCTCATTTAATTCAAGGGAGACTTTAATGAAAAAACGGTTGAGAAAAAAGATGTGGAAGAAAGGCAAAACAAAATATGGAACGTTTATGTTTAATCTAGTTGAAAAACTGAACTCTGACGGGTATTTAACCTATCCGAAAGGCAATTATCACCTTGATCGAAAAGGGGATTTATATAGGTTCAAAATTTAAATAAAAGAAGACTTTTATCGCAATTATTGAGGAGATGTTAATGTGCAGGCAAGAGGTTCCAAAGTAAGGTCAATAAACGCCGTAAATTGTTGGACGTTAGCCGAACTCACAGAAGGGAGAGCAAAAAAATTTGAAAAGAAATTAATTAAAAGACACCGAAGGGTTCTTGAGAATAAAGTAGCCAAAGAAGAAATCAAAGACGCGCTTATGGGGCTGAGAAACAATGGATAAAGTGATGGAAATAAAGCAGCATTTAGAAAAGATCGAGAAATTGGAACAAACATTACCTGTTTTTGAAGAATCAGATGAGCTGTACCTTGACGTACTTCATAAAATCCAGGGGGAGTTTGATGAAATTAGCGACTTATCTTTGGCTGCTTGTCTTGAATTAACTGATCGAATTAGGGAAACAGGTTCTTCATCAATTAAAAAGAGAATTGAGAAAATACCAAAGATGGTTAATGAGGCAGTTAAAGAACAAGTTGAGGAACTTAAAGATGAATTAAAAGGAGATAATACGTATGAAAAATAAATTTGTTTTGGGATGCTTAGGAGTTTTAGGTGTTTTTATTCTAATTACTGTGATTGCCGCTGCAGTCATTTGGAATCAAAGGGGAGAAGCTGTTAGTCTTGAAACACAAATTGAGGCTCAGTTAAAGTCAAACGAAAGCAATTATGATGCTATGTGGAAAAAGTTTAAGGAAATGACTCAGGTAACCGATTTACAAGCTGAACAATTTAAAGATGTTTATGCCGATTTGATCTCTGGTAGATATGAAGATAGCAAACTCTTATTTAAGGCTGTTCAAGAGCAAAACCCAAACTTAAATGGAGAAGTTTATACTAAACTTCAAAATGAAATTTCTGCTGGTCGAACTGAGTTTGATCGAAATCAAAAGAAAATTACTGACATGATTGCTGAATATAATCGATTAGTCCAACACAGAGGAATCCTTATGGCAATGCTGACAGAGAGAAAACCTTTAGATACTGACAAATATATTGTGACTTCTGATAAGACCCAAAAAGCATTCGACTCTGGAAAAGCAGATACCGTTGATTTAAAAGGGGATAAATAAAATGACAGGGTGGATTATTCCCCTGTCCCTCTTTCTATTTGGTCTTGTGGGAATAGAGGTTTATTATAAGTGGACAAAAATCAGGACTAGCGTAATTGTTTTGGCGGTTGTCTATTTACTTTTTGTTGCCACTTATGCAATAGACTTTATGGCTCAGACAACAGATGAAGAAATTTGGTCTGGTAAAGTTGTGGATTGGCAGCATAAAGAAGAATGGGATGAATGGATTCCTCCTCATACTACTTGCCATAAGACAAATCATGGTCAATCATGTACCACAACTCCGGGTCACTGGAAACACCATGATGCTGAAAACAAGATCAAAACTACGGATGACGGATGGATATTAGTGAATAGATTGCCTAATGGTAAAGTAATGGATGACAGATATCCAAATACAACTGAGGAACTCAAACAATATTGGAAACCTGGAGATCCAACTGCTTCAGTTCACTATTACACCAATAAGGTTAAAGCGAGCTATTCCTTATTCAAACATAAAGATATTGATTTAGATGATTATCCGAATTTACCTTCGTATCCTAATAAAGTTGATAAAAACTTAGACATAAACAGAATTGTTGGAACCGTTCCAAACAAAGAAGAAGCTAGTCGTAAGCTTTCAGAAGTGAATACATATTTAAATGAGCAAATTCCTGATCCAAATCATAAAGGCCAAAAGATCTCCAGAAAACAAGTGAATATTGTATTTGTTAATCTGGGTGATGTATCAGACATAAATTATGGATTTGCTCTACAAGATAAGTGGCAGAATGGACATAAGAATGATTACATAATTACTTTAAGCATGAAGAAGGATGGTACTGTTAATTGGGTGTATCCGTTCACTTGGTCGGAAGTGGATGAGCTTAACTTAGAGGTTAAAGATTACATAACAAATCAAAAGAAAATCACTGATTTTACAACGGTCGTCGAAGGTGTGGGGAAACTGGTTGATGAGAAATTTGAGAGAAAACAATTTAAGGATTTCAATTATCTTCATGTAGAGCTAAGTACAGTTGCTCAAGTTATTTTATGGCTTATTTGCTTACTTGGACTTATAGGGGATGTATTTTTGAAAAACAAGAGCCAATTATGAGGGAGAGATTTAATGAGTTTTGCGGATACAGTTTTAAAATCAAATTTAAACAAAGTATTATCCGAAGGGAAATCTGATAAAGGACAAAAAATTCGTCCCAAGTGGTCTGATCAAACACCTGCTTATACGTTGAAGTGCTTTGGAGTGTTGAATGAATATGATTTGCAAAAAGAATTTCCTATTGCTACTTTACGGCCAACAGCTTTTAAATCGGGACTGAAAGAAATTCTTTGGATTTATCAAGATCAATCTAACGATGTACAGTTGCTAGAAGAGAAATACGGAGTTAAGTATTGGCGTAGCTGGGCTAATAAAGATGGAAATCTTGGTTTAGCTTATGGAAGACAAATGAAGTATGAACATCAATACAAAGAAGGTTACTTCAATCAGATTGACAGGTTAATTTGGGATCTGAAAAACAACCCATATAGCAGACGAATGATCACCAATTTGTACAATCATCAAGATCTTCATGGAATGACGCTGTATCCATGCGCTTTTCTGACAATGTGGGACTATGATGGCGAGTATTTAAACATGACTCTTATTCAGCGTTCATCCGATTATCTTGTTGCGGGAAACATAAATGTTACTCAGTATGCTTTGTTGCAGCATATGATTGCTCAAGTGTGCGGATATAAGCCAGGAAAGTTTCATCATTACATAAACAATTTACATATTTATGATCGCCATATTGATCAAGCAAAAGAAATTGTTAAGCGTGAACCGTTAGCTGCACCTATACTTATTATGGATGATTCAATAAAGAATTTTTATGATTTCAAGCCTGAACATTTTATGTTGGATGGGTATAATCCTCATGATCAGGTCAAATTAGAAGTGGCAATATAGGAATTATGAGGCAAAAAATTTTTAAAAATAATAGACTTAAACAAATTAAAAGGATATAATGATGATTAATAAGAGGACTTGCCATCTAGTATTTCACGAGGAGATGATTATTTTTATCCATTTTAAACAAATTAAAAGTAAAAACTGAATGAAACTAATATTTTATTTTGATTCAAGGGGGTGATCAGTTGAATTCTGAAGTGAATGATTTACTTAATGACGATTTAGAAACAAAGCAAGCTGAATTGGAAAAGGAGAGCCAGGTTCTTCAAGGGAAGATACTTGAAAAGGAACGTGACATATTAAAACTGGAAACTGAACAAGATAAAGAGCAGCTTGATTTATTGTTTGAAATGAGCAAAGTCCTTCAGCAAATTGAAAATAAGGAATGGGTTAGTGCAACAATAGCTTTTAAGATTATTAGAAGTAATCCAGGTAAATATTCTGATCTATTTAAAATGAAAGATGGTAAAGCCTACATAGTAAATAAAAGATTTAAGGAATTAGATCATGAGTTTTTTATATTAAAGAGTGAGTTAAATGAAATTAAGTAATATAAGCTAATTAAAAATATTAATAAACGAAGAGGGACAGAATTGTGGAGGATCAACAAATACAAGAAATCGCAGACCTACGTTGTGCCGTTGCCGGATTGATTGCGGAAAACGAGCGGTTGAAGAAGGCGCTGAAATCAATCGAATCGAAGTCGGAGCTTCCCGAAGAACCGGTCGATTTAGTTCCGATTACTGAGCTATACGAAATAAATTTACACGCAAAGGAGGCGCTGAGGTGCGTGAAGTAAATTACATCGAACTTGTAACTGAAAATTGCGAGGTACTTAGGATTGATCGGGAGCATATCGGATATTTTTATATGTCGAACATTACACGGTCAATTGCGAGACGTGCATCGAATAGCATAAGCGAAAGTTTATCTGCGGAAGAAATCTTCCTGCAAGTATCATCGAAAGCTAATACAACGGACGCAAACGTATGTACTTGGGAAGGAAACGATACACTGCCGTTTGACCGACTACAGAAACACCACGATATCGTCGCGATAGATGTTATTTTTCAAGACGGCACTAACGAATATATCTACGGAAAGTGGGGGGGAGACTCGGAGTATACTAACGAAAATCAGACCGTTTCAGTTAACGAAAATACTGGCGATTTGTATATTGTGATAAGCGAAAAAGATAACGTCCAGCAACACTTCGCGGATTCATTAGAAGAGGACGAAGAGGACACGTTTTGGGATCTTTATTCTTGAATGGAGGAATTAAAATGAACGTTACAATCGGCCTTTTAGACGACGAAATTGAGAAGATCCTCCGGGATCACTTTGCGCAAAAAGGGTTTAACGTTAAGGGTTCGCAGATATATTCGGACGGCAGCGGCATTGTTCGATTCGATATTCAACTGTATGCGTACGATATTCTCGCGAAGGAGGACGAATAGATGAGCGAAATTAAAAAGCCAGTAATTACGAAGGAGCAGGCGGAGCTATTTGAACAGTTACGAGAAGTGTATACAGACGAGGAGTTGGTCGCAAGGTATATCGATAATGAGCTGGCTTTATTCGACCTTGGGTTTACCGACTTTTTAGCCGCATTAATCAACGGATATGAAGTCGAAAAGACACCTGAGGAGAAGGTGCGGTAGTATTACGAAGAGATTATACGCGATAAACGAGTCGCCTTTGATTACGAAGAGCAACTGAGCTATGAGAATATGTCGCACGCAGTTCATGAAACGTTTAATCTTCTCGGAATCAAAATCGAAGGGGGGAATGCGTGATGAGAATGGTTTATGAATTTTCCGATTTAAAGCGGATTAGTGGCTCTGATCTAGTGTCTTACGATCTTTCCGAATTCAGGCGAATTGTCAACGCTGATTTGAGAAAGTATGGACAGCGCGTCAAATCGATTGATTATAGTTATTACACTTACAGAGGAAACGTGGATATTATGGGAATAGACCACGAGTTTTCCGAAAGGCGTGTTGACGGCGTGTCCGTAGTGGCTGAACCAATTGATAACGATTAAATATACGAAGAAGGTGACGAAAATGACGAAAGACCAGCTCGAAGCTATCCGAAAGCGGGCGGAAGCGGCAACGGAAGGAGAATGGTGCGAAGGATACGATCATTACGTTCTGATCGACAATTTTAAGGGGAGTTACCAAACATTCGGTGTTGCAAGATGCGCGCGAAAAGAGGATACGGAGTTCATCGCACACGCCCGCCAAGACATCCCGGCCTTGCTCGATCACATTGCCGAGCTAAACCAGTTAATTTCAGGTTGTCGTTGCGAAGAATGTGGCGATGAAGTAGGTGTTAATTGGACGGAAATTGGCGGCGCTGTTTATTGCAAATTTTGTGCAGGCGGTGACGAAAATTCCAATAACAGATAAACCAATATCCAAGTAGAATGTGCGTGACTTTCAGACGTACTTAAAGACGGAGCATGAGCGTCTGTACGGAGGAGATGTTGAAAGTATGCAATACCATTCTGGGAGGATAGATGGAGTAAGGAAAACGATTACTATTCTTGAAGTTGATATTGAAGGGGGGAATGTATAATGACAAAAGACGAATTAAATAAAATCCATAAAAGTTGGGAAGAGGCAACAGGAGAGTCATGGGTGTACGTTGAGACTACAGAGGGATGGTATGTACTCGATGAAGACAGTGATCTTATTTGCGGTGAATTTAAGAGCGAACAGGATGCTAGATTTATTGCTTGCGCTCGGAGGGCCATCCCAGAGCTTCTTAATTATATTGAAGAGTTGGAATCTACGATTACGAAAATGTGTCCTATCGCCGACTTTCCCCTTGTAGACTCTCTTCTAGCAGAAAAAGAACTTATACTATCCGAAATGAAAGAGATGCAGGACACCATTAAGGAATTGCGGAGGGATAAATAAATGAAAAGAAAACAGTATGTGCGGATTAAGAAAGCAAGTGGGTCTAGGTACTGGTACACAGATAAGATTGGTGAAGTTTTCGAAGTCGCACGGGAAGACAACGCCGACTATGCGGTATATAACGGAAGTATTGATGGTTGTTTAGTAGCTAAAGAAGACGCCGAACTCATCGTCACAGAAAAGCGTCCGGCCAATAGAAATGATCGAATTTTAATTACGAATGCAGATACGGTACACGGCCTTTATAAGAACGGGGATGAGTTAGTTGTCGATGGACAGTACAAATTCGGAAATGGCGTGTTCGCTTATAAGGAGTACGACGTACATCGATTGGATTGTCACTATGTGACTTATAAAGAATACGAAGTCATCATGGAAAACGTCGATAAACGATACGATACTGCGGTAGAAACAACGAGAGATGCGATCGAAGAATTGCGGCTAGCTGCTTACGCAAAAGGATACGAAGATGCGAGGCGTGAATTAATGGCGCAGGCACCGGTTGAAAAGACCGCACAAGAACGCCGGGATGAAATTGTTGAGCAGGCGAAGGCGGGTATCGAAAACCTTAAAAGAAGAAGTCCTAACGGAAAACTGTGCTATATTCGTGGGAACCTCCTTTGTAACGTAGAGTTCGTTATAAATAAAAAGAAACGTACAATCGTCGCCCTTCTTAAATCGATAAGTTTTGGTGATATTTGCGGGAAAGGAATTGCCAAGGCCGCACCAGACGATTGCTTCAATGAACATATCGGAAAGGCTATCGCTCTCCATCGTGCACTTGGACTCGAAGTACCTGACGAATATTTGAACGCGCCGCAGCCAACTGAGGTTCGTGTGGGGGATGTTGTCGCTTATCGCGGAGTCTATAAAACGATTGATTATGCGACTGTAGTTGCCGATGGTGAACCAACAGGGGACGGAAGAGCTGCGCTTACATCTATTGCTGTCAAACGCGCAAAAATCATCGACGACAGCCGGACGGAGATGGACGAATTATTGACGTAAATAAGTGGAATAACCTCGGAAAATATTTGCGCGAAACTAAGGGCGTTGAGTGCCCTTATTGCGGAAGCAAAGAGAGATTTCCGAAAGGCGAAGTACCTAAATACGTTTACTGCGAAGGGTGTTATCGAAACTACTCATGTGAGGGTGATCGTGATTGACTAACGAAAGAAACTGCGTCCTGGCAAACGGATGCAAAGCGGCCGACAATTTAATTTGCAGCTTATAGACTTGAAGATTTCTTTAGAGATCAAGGCAATGTGCTTTTATGACTGGTATTACTACCCTGAATCAATTAAAAGAATGCAGAGGGGAATCAACCCCTCAGAGAATTAATGAAGCTGCCCACCCATTTGCTGTTGAGCCATTTGGACAAGGCGTTTAGTGATTTCTCCACCAACTGAACCATTTGCTCTTGAAGTAGTCTCAGCACCTAATTGAACACCAAACTCTTGAGCTATTTCAATTTTCATTTGTTCAATAGCTGCCTGAGCATTCGGTATAACTAATTCATTGTTGTTATTACGTGCCATACAAATCATCTCCTGTTGAATATGTAATGGTATTGCACAGTTATTATTTGAATTTGTTTTATTCACTCTTTATGAAAGAAGGGATCTAATGACTAAATATTATAAGGTTGATAAAAATACTGACTTACATAGCGATTTAGAATACGTTTTTTATATCAAGGGGAATTTTCTTAAGGAGATGAACGATGAAATAAGTCAAGTTCTTGGAATAGAAGATGCCTACAATAAGATTGGTTATAGTAGGAGTTCGGAACCTGTTCTGTTTATCGAGAGAACATTCAAAAATGAAGTCGAAGAGAGTGATTTAAAAAAATACCCTGTATGTTCAGGAGACAAAACTTATTATGAGTTCAAGAAAAGGTCAAAGCCTTATAAAGCATTCTTGAAATTTGTTAAAGATCATGATTTGAACAATGTGATCACTCGTCAAAATCTAACAATGGTAATCAGAGTTCTTCATAATTTTAGAGGGCGGATTGAAATCAATTATTATAAAGAAGAATTCTGGATTAAGTCTCATGAAAAGCAGCACTTAGATTACTTACATGAAACCACTGAAGCTGATTACTATGAAATGAGGTTAAACTTAGCGAAAGAGAATTAAACAGCATAAGCAAAGGAAGGAGGATAAAATGAAAATTGACTATGTATCAGATCTCCATATCAATCATTGGATTCCTTGGAATAATAACCAACTTAAATGGGAGAAGCGAACAAGGGAGCTTGTAAAGAGATTGATTTCAAACCGTAATGGAGAGGTATTAATCATAGCTGGAGATTTTACTGAATGGAACCAACAAGCCATTTGGGTCTTAGATGAAGTAGCGAAACAATACGAGAAGGTTTACTTCACACATGGGAATCATGATCTTTATTTACTTAGCAAAAACCAAAAAAGAAAATACTCTGATTCATTGGGAAGGGTGAATGATTTAGTCAAAAAGGCTGGTGACATAAAGAATGTGACTCCGTTAATCAAGTCAATGGATACTTTCAAAGGGAAAGTCTTTGCAGGAGATGTTATGTGGTATTTACCAAAAGGGATTGAAGGATGGGATTTCTTCAAAGGGGTCTCTAATGACTCAAACTACATTAGCATTAATGGTTACAGTAAGGAAGATGGAGTAAGAGCAATGTGGAAAGATTCGATGGATTGGTATGAAACGCTCGAAAAAACTCACATCGATGTGTTTGTTTCTCATGTCCCGCCTGTTCATAATCCTTTTTCTCCATTTGAACCTAATAGCTGCTATATGGTCGATGTACCATTCATTAATGCTAAACATTGGATTTGTGGGCATGAACATTTGCAAACTGAGTTTAATCATGAGGGGACAAGCTTTCACATGAACTGTATTGGGTATCCATACGACTACGATAAGTATCCGAGTGTAAACGAGATACCAGGTAATGAAGTAGATACCTATAAAAAGTTTGAGGTCAAAACCTTTGAGATTTGAAACAGGAGTGGTGGAATGATTCTCAAATGGATAGAAAATAAGGAGAAGAATAAGTTGATGGATGAGTTAAGTACTTTCATCGACAATCTGATGGGTGAAAGAGATTCTTTTGCAGAAAAGCTGAGGAACTTCAACAAAGATGAAGAAATCTCTAAATTATTAAAAGAAAACGAGAATCTTAGAATTAACAGCCTTCATACATTATCTGAAAAAGAAAGAGAGGAAGCGGATGCTTTTAGGGAAGAACATTGGAAAAAATGTAAAGGTAACACATCTTTTCTTTTAACAGGTGCAAGTATTGGTACAAGAGTGGAGGTGATTTGCTCAAAATGTAAAACCCAAAAAGACATTACAGACATTAGTGTGTGGTAAAGAATAATTTATTTCTGTTTTTATAATTGCTATTGCAGCAGGAGTGATTTGGGGAGGACTGTTTCAATGATACATATTGCGATAATTTATTACCTATTAAGCACTTTACTTAAGTTTTGCTTAGTTAGATGGGCAAGCAAAAATGGATGGGGGCATGATAAAGCAAGCTGGGCAGCTATTTTTTTGCCTTTAGTCGGTCTTACATATTTAGCTATAATGTGTGACACAGTTATACAACTGAAGAATTCTAAATAAACTAATTAAAAGGAATGATATATGAATTGGATGTAATTGATGAATTTAAAGGTAAGCATTATTTCTTAAGCAATTTTTATTCAGCTCCAGTAATGTATCAAGGAATCACATATCAAAATAATGAAGCTGCTTTTCAAGCAATGAAAATAACAGACAAATCAATTCACTTGGAGTTTTCAGAGCTTCCCCCTAATTTGGCCAAAAGGAAAGGACGAAGAGTTAAGCTGAGACCAGAATGGGAGGAAGTGAAGGAAACGTTCATGTATGAAATCGTGAAAGCTAAATTTGAACAGAATGCTCACCTCAAAAATAAGCTTTTACAAACCGGAGAATCAATTTTAATCGAAGGTAATACTTGGGGAGACAAGATTTGGGGAGTTTGTGATGGCGTCGGTGAAAACAAACTGGGGAAAATTCTAATGAAGGTAAGAAATGAACTGAAGAGGGGAACAGTTGAAACAGACCAATCAATTTGAATCACTAATAAACAAGATTCAGAGAAAACTAGATACAGCAAAAGAAGCTTTAAAGGAAGATGATTACTCAAGAGCTCACCGAAACCTTATTAATCTTTCAAACGATAATGAGGAGCTTATGTATCAGTGTCGGGTGATGATGAAAAAGGAATGAGGTCTTAATGAGAAAACCAACTTAAACAAATTAAAAATATAATAGGAGAGTGGTTAATTGGCAGCAACCAATCAAGGTAAAGTATTCGAATCAAATGTTGAAAAATCAGCAAAAGATCAAGGTATATTCTTTTACAGAATTAAAGATGTCAATCCCATGTCTTTGAAGAGAGGGGCTGCAGTATCCAAAAATAAGTATGATTGCTTTATTCATTACAAAGGATACTTGTTCCCTGTTGAGATGAAATCGACTAAGAATAAGTCTTTCTCGTTCAGCGAGAAAATTATAAAACCTCAGCAAATCAAATATCTTAAGGAGGCATCTAAATTTGATTATGTAATACCTGGTTTTCTGTTTCAATTTAGAGAGCCGAAAAATAAAGTGTATTTCGTACATATTGATGATTTCCTTACATATAAACATATAGCTGAAAATCAGTTAGAACATACATATAAGAATAAAGTTAACAAATCAAGTTTACCGATCAAGATCTGTGAAGAAATCGGAACTGAAGTCAGATGGATGAAGAAAAAAGTCAACTATACATATTATCTGAACAAGCTCTGTGATGATCTTATTTATAAACATATGTCATGGGACAATTTTTCACCTTCATACTGTTGTGATGATAAGTCATCCGGTGGAGGTTCTGAAAAGCCATGTATCTAAATGATATGACAACCTTGTATACTGACAGCAAAGGGAGAGAAGTTGTACATGAAATAAAAAAGAAAAATTTCATTATTTCTTATATTAAGCAAAAAGATTTAAATGAAAACGATGCCGAGTTTTATAACGAATATGTTAAACTGCTATTGAAATCAATCTTCAATTAGCAGTTCTTTTTTAAAGGTGATCTTTGGGGGTGAGATATAAAACTGACTCTCCGGTTTTAATGGCGGCCAAGGCGACGGTCCGCAATTCCCGCCCCGTCGTCCTCGGCATTTCGACGAACGATGCACTCGGTTTAAACGGAGTGAATCTGATGAGGCTGATGACGACGAAAAACATTTTCTTCATCCCGTTCGGGCAGGATGATCCGTTCAACAAACCGAATTCGCTTGTCGCAAAAATGGATCTTTTGCTGCCGACAGTAGAAGAAGCGCTCTCATACAAACAGATGCAGCCGGTTCTGATCAGCAATTACCAATAATTTTTGAGAAAATGAAGATGTAACAAAAAATATCAATCATCAGGCTTACTTCTATGTTAAAATATAATGTAAAATTGCATAGTCAACCAATCGTCATTAACGATAGGGTGGAAGGAGTTTTACAATTGGGCAGAGGATTACATGTAGCAGTAGTTGGTGCGACAGGCGCTGTAGGACAGCAAATGTTAAAAACGTTAGAAGACAGAAACTTTGAACTGGATAAACTGACTTTATTATCCTCAAAACGTTCAGCAGGTACGAAACTTACATTCAAAGGCGAAGAGCACACTGTACAGGAAGCGGTTCCGGAAAGCTTTGAAGGGGTAAACATCGCATTGTTCAGCGCAGGGGGAAGCGTTTCAAAGGCGCTCGCTCACGAGGCTGTCAAACGCGGTGCGATCGTCATTGACAATACGAGTGCGTTTCGGATGGATGAAAACACTCCTCTCGTCGTGCCCGAGGTCAATGAAGAAGATTTGCATCAGCATAACGGAATCATCGCAAACCCGAACTGTTCAACGATCCAAATGGTTGTAGCGCTTGAGCCTATCCGCAAGGCTTTCGGTTTAAATAAAGTCATCGTGTCAACCTACCAGGCTGTTTCAGGTGCCGGCAATGAAGCTGTAAAAGAGCTGTACGGCCAAACGGAAGCCATCTTAAAAGGCGATTCGTACGAACCGCAGATCATGCCTGTAAAAAGCGATGAAAAGCACTACCAAATCGCATTCAACGCGATTCCTCAAATCGATAAGTTCCAGGAAAACGGCTTTACGTTTGAGGAAATGAAAATGATCAATGAAACGAGAAAAATCATGCATATGCCTGATCTGGAAGTTGCGGCCACTTGCGTCAGACTGCCGATTGCAACTGGGCATTCAGAGTCCGTCTACATCGAGACAGACCGCGATGATGTCACAGCAGAGGATATCAAAAATCTGTTAAAAGAAGCTCCGGGCGTCATTCTTCAGGACGATCCTGCAAATCAGGTATACCCGATGCCGGCTGATGCAGTAGGGAAAAGAGACGTGTTCGTCGGACGCGTCCGCAAAGACCTTGACCGTCCGAACGGATTTCACCTGTGGGTTGTGTCCGACAACCTGCTGAAAGGTGCGGCCTGGAACTCCGTACAAATCGCAGAAAGCCTAAAAGCTTTGGATTTAGTTTAAAATATACTAAGATTTCTTACTGGAGATGCGAGAAGAGAGTGAGGCCCATTCGGCCCCTCTCTTCTGTTGCGTCCGAAATAAACTTGGAGTGAAATACATTGAAAATCATCGTTCAAAAATTTGGTGGAACCTCTGTTAGGGATGACCGCGGCAGAAAGCTTGCCTTGCACCATATACAAGATGCGGTCAATGAAGGATATAAGGTTGTTGTTGTCGTATCGGCAATGGGCCGTAAAGGCGATCCGTATGCGACCGATTCGCTCCTTGATCTCCTTTACGGGGGACAGGAAACGATTACGGAACGGGAGCAGGACTTACTGCTCTCATGCGGTGAAACGATTTCTTCCGTCGTGTTTACAAGCATGCTGCTGGAAAACGGCATTAAAGCCGCTGCATTGACCGGTGCTCAAGCCGGTTTTTTAACCGATAATCAGCACACGAACGCGAGAATCCTCGAAATGAAGCCGGAACGCCTTATCAGCATGCTGGCTGATCATGACGCTGTCGTCGTCGCAGGCTTTCAGGGAGCTACTGCCAAAGGTGATATCACGACGATCGGCCGCGGCGGCAGCGATACATCGGCCGCGGCGCTCGGAGCGGCGCTGGACGCCGAATTTATTGATATTTTCACAGATGTCGAAGGCGTTATGACCGCCGATCCGAGAATCGTAGAAAAGGCAAAGCCGCTTCCTGTGATTACCTATACGGAAATCTGCAATTTGGCTTACCAGGGTGCAAAGGTTATCCACCCGAGGGCTGTGGAAATCGCGATGCAGGCGAAAGTGCCGATTCGCGTGCGCTCGACCTATTCAAAAGAAAAAGGAACGCTTGTGACAAGCCACCATACGTCAAAGGCCGGAAGCGACGTATTTGAACGGCTCATCACAGGCATCGCCCATGTCAAAGATGTAACGCAGTTTAAAGTCCCGGCCAAAGAGGGACAATACATCGTGCAGACAGAAGTGTTTAAAGCGATGGCGAACGCAGACATCAGTGTGGATTTCTTTAATATTACGCCGAGCGAAATTGTATATACGGTCGCCGGAAACATGACAGACCGGGCAGAAAGCATACTGAAGGAATTAGGCTATGAGCCTGCCGTTACAAGAAATTGTGCAAAGGTTTCGGCCGTAGGGGCAGGCATCATGGGCGTGCCTGGCGTCACCTCAAAAATCGTTACCGCTTTATCGGAAAAGGGCATTCCAATCCTTCAGTCGGCAGACAGCCATACGACGATTTGGGTGCTCGTCCACGAGAAAAACATGGCGACTGCCGTGAACGCTCTGCACGAAGTGTTTGAACTATCAAAATAAATGTGATTGAATCATGATGAGGTGAAAAAAATGAATTTCGGAAATATTGCAACCGCAATGGTTACGCCCTTTGACAAAAACGAAAATGTCGATTTTCAAAAATTGTCAAAGCTGATCGATTATTTATTGAAAAACGGAACGGATTCACTTGTCGTCGCCGGAACTACCGGTGAATCGCCGACCTTGTCAGAAGAGGAAAAAGTTGCACTCATCCAATATACCGTCAAGGAAGCGGCAGGCCGCGTGCCCGTGATCGCGGGTACGGGCAGCAACAATACGAAGGCATCGATCAAGCTGACGAAAAAAGCGGAAGAAGCAGGGGCAGACGCGATCATGCTTGTGACGCCGTACTACAACAAACCTTCCCAGGAAGGAATGTACCACCATTTCAGAGCGGTTGCCGAAGAAACATCGCTGCCGGTCATGCTGTATAATGTGCCGGGACGCACGGTTGCATCGCTGGCTCCGGAAACGGCGATCCGCCTGGCGGAAATTCCGAATATCGTCGCGATCAAGGAAGCGAGCGGTGATCTCGAGGCGATCACAAAGATCATCGCTGAAACGCCTGATGATTTTGCTGTGTACTCAGGTGATGACAGTCTGACGCTTCCGGTTCTGTCAGTGGGAGGCAGGGGAATCGTTTCCGTTGCTTCACACATCATCGGACCGGAAATGCAGCAGATGATCAAACATTACATCAATGGGGAGACGAAAGAAGCGGCCTTGATCCATCAGAAGCTTCTGCCGCTGATGAAGGGTCTTTTCGCTGCTCCAAATCCGTCGCCTTTAAAGACCGCTCTTCAGCTGAAAGGTCTTGACGTCGGCTCTGTCCGGCTTCCTTTAGTTCCGCTGAATGAAGATGAGCGTCTCCGTTTAAGCAGCCTGATGAACAGCCTGTAACAACATATACGGACGAAAACGGTCATTCTCTTTTTTGGGTTTGGCCGTTTGTTCTATACATAATGGTTCTTGTTTTCTAAATTTAGATTCAGGTATAATAGGGACAAGTGATGATGGACGGGTACTTAGATTAGGAGGATTACAATTTGAAAAAAAATACAGAAAATATTAGAATCATCGCCTTAGGTGGCGTCGGGGAGATCGGAAAAAACCTTTATGTCATTGAAATCGACTCTGACATATTCGTGGTTGACGCCGGACTCATGCATCCAGAAAATGAAATGCTCGGGATCGATGTGGTTATACCGGACATTTCCTACTTAATTGAACGATCTGACAGAGTAAAGGCGATTTTCCTCACACACGGACACGAAGAAAACATCGGAGGCGTGTTTTACTGCCTGAACAAGCTATCCGTGCCTGTTTACGGAACAAAACTGACACTTGCCCTTTTAAAAGAAACGCTAAAACAATACGGCTCAAATAAAAAAGCCGATTTAAGAGAAATCCACTCCAAATCCGTTATTACATTTGAATCAACGAAAGTATCTTTTTTCAGGACAAACCACAGCATTCCGGATTCGGTAGGCATCAGCTTTAAAACGTCCCTCGGATCCATTGTGTGCACGGGCGATTTTAAATTCGACCAGACGCCTGTTTTAAACCAGACCAGCGACATCGGCGAAATCGCCAAGATCGGCAATTCAGGCGTGCTGTGCCTGCTGTCGGACAGCGCCAACGCCGAAAAACCGGGTTATACTCCTTCTGAAGCAGTCGTCGGAGGCGAAATTTCTGATGTGATGTATAATGCCGAAAACCGTGTGATCGTGGCCGCGTTCGCTTCAAACTTCAACCGGATTCAGCAGGTGATTGACGCTGCTCTGCAAAACGGCAGAAAACTGGCGGTATCAGGGAAAAATATTTCCGCTATTCTGCAGCTGGCGATCAAGCTCGGTTATGTGACCGCTGATGAGGACATGTTCATACCTGTCCAAGACGTCAAAAAGTATCCGAAAAGGGAAGTGGCCATTTTAACGGGAGACAATCACGGTGAACCGCTGGCGGCCTTGACAAGAATCGCAAAACAGGGTCATAAGCAGCTTGACATTGAAGAAGGTGATACCGTATTGATCGCTTCCTCTCCTATACCCGGCCAGGAGCTGATTTATTCCAAAGCCGTCGATCTTTTAACAAGGGCGGGCGCCAACGTCGTATTTGCACAGAAGCGCGTACATGTGTCAGGACACGGCTGCCAGGAAGAGCTGAAGCTCATGCTGAACCTGCTGAAGCCGAAGTATTTAATTCCCGTAAACGGCGAATACAGAATGCAAAAAGCGCACTCAAAGCTTGCCGAAGAAATCGGGATGAAGCGAAGCGACATCTTTTTGGTTGAAAAAGGAGACGTCGTTGAGTTCCGCGGGCAAAACGTAAAAATCGGCGATAAAGTCCAGTCAGGAAATATTCTGATTGACGGCCTCGGCGTCGGAGACATCGGCAACATCGTGCTCAGGGACCGTCGTCTTCTGTCCCAGGATGGAATCTTAATCGTTGTCATCACCCTCGATAAAAAGAAAAAACATCTTGTATCAGGACCCGAAATTATCACGAGAGGTTTTGTCTATGTCAGGGAATCTGAACAACTGATCGTAGAGGCGACAGAGCTTGTCAGAGAAATCGTAAAAGAAAGCACCGAAAACGCCGTCGTCGAATGGTCCGCTTTAAAACAGACCATGCGTGACGCATTAAATCAATTCTTATATGAAAAAACAAAACGAAAACCAATGATCATCCCAATCATCATGGAAGTATAAAACCAAGAGGATTCCCTCTTGGTTTTTTTGTCCCGTCTGCACTGAATGAAAAAACCGCCATTGTCCATAATACAAAAAGAAACTCGAGAAAGAGGTGGGCCAGATGGACTCAAACCGGATGCAAAACGGGGAAGGACAAGGGGAGCAGCCGGCAAAGCAGGACGCTAAGGACAATCTCGTCAACAAAATTCAGCAGCTTGGCGAAACGACGCTTCCTCAAATGGGACAGGATTCAAACATTCACTGCCTGACCATCATCGGACAGATTGAAGGGCATGTACAGCTTCCGCCCCAAAACAAAACGACAAAATATGAACATGTCATTCCACAGATTGTCGCTATCGAGCAAAATCCTAAAATCGAAGGGCTGCTGATCATTTTAAATACCGTAGGCGGAGACGTGGAGGCAGGTCTGGCGATTGCCGAGATGCTTGCTTCTCTTTCAAAACCGACCGTATCGATCGTGCTAGGAGGCGGGCATTCAATCGGTGTTCCGATCGCTGTTTCCTGCGATCACAGCTATATCGCCGAAACGGCTACGATGACGATCCATCCGGTCAGATTGACGGGGCTTGTGATCGGTGTACCGCAAACGTTTGAATACCTTGATAAAATGCAGGAGAGAGTCATAAACTTTGTGACCAGCCATTCAAACATTTCGGAAGAGAAATTTAAAGAGCTGATGTTTTCAAAAGGCAACCTGACAAGGGATATCGGAACGAATGTCGTCGGGAAAGATGCGGTCAAGTACGGGCTGATCGATGAAACAGGCGGAGTCGGTCAGGCGATTCAAAAGCTCAATGAATTGATCGAACAAGAACGCGGCGGGAAGGAAAGGATGATTCAATGATTCTTTATACAACAATGCCGCAGGAAATCGTGTTCGCCGGCCAGGCGGAACAGACAAACCTGAGGCAGATCGACGTCAACGGCGTGCCGCTCCTCGTCGAAATGAACGGGGAAGAAGCGAAAGTGGTTCAGGTCTTAAGCACAAATCCGATGGATTTTTTAAAGCAGGAGACGGCTCCGGGCCAAACGCTCAAACTGACATTTTATAAATAGCTGAAGTGTCGTCAGGATAAATATGCTATAATAGGGGAATCCAGAGGAAAAATCGCAGCCAAAACCGGGCTGCTTTCTCTTTGTTTTTACATTTTTTACATGCAGTAAGGTGATGGAACATGGCAAAAAGAAAAAGAAAATCAAAAAAGAAGCAAAAACAGGTTAAAAGAATTAATCTAAAATATGAACTGTACGGTTTAATCTGTATCGCCATTTCGATTATTACGGTGTTGCAGCTTGGCGTTGCAGGCCAAACGTTCATTTACATGTTCCGTTTTTTCGCAGGCGAGTGGTTCATCCTGTTCGTTCTTTCTCTCTTCCTAACAGGCGTATCGCTGTTTTGGAAGAAAAAAACGCCGAGTTTTTTGACGAGAAGAAAAGCGGGGCTTTATTGCATCGTCGCAAGCATATTGCTTTTATCACACGTCCAGCTGTTTCAGCATTTGACAGACAGGGGGATGATCGAGTCTCCGAGCGTGATCCAAAATACGTGGGAGCTGTTTTTAATGGACGTAAAAGGCGAAACCAAAACCCCTGATCTGGGAGGCGGGATGATCGGGGCGCTCTTGTTTGCGGCATCTTATTTTCTGTTCGCATCAGCAGGCTCGAAAATTATCGCTATTTTTCTGATCCTGATCGGGCTCCTTTTGATCACCGACCGCTCCCTTCAGGAGACGCTGATCAAATGGACGGCTCCTGTTGCCGGGTTCGTGAAGAATCAGTGGCTCGCATTTCTCGATGATATGAAGGATCTGAAACAGCAATCGTCCAAAAAGAAATCCGGAAAAAAACAAAAAACCGAGCGGAAACCAAAACCCGCGGCAGAGCCTGTTCAGGATGCGGCGGAGCAAGATGCGGTAATTCATACGGAGCCGATTATTTCAAGCTTTTCGGACCGTGACGAAAAGCCGGAAATTCAAGCTTATGAAGCGGCCGAACCGGCAGCAAAAACGCCGCCGGAACCCGAAAGCGGTGGGGATGCAGAGGCTGCTCCCGAGATCGCCTTTACAGAGCTTGAAAACAAAGACTATCAGCTGCCGCCGATCAGTTTGCTGGATGATCCGAAGCATACAGGACAGCAGGCTGACAAAAAAAATATTTATGACAATGCACGAAAGCTCGAAAAGACGTTCCAAAGCTTTGGAGTTAAGGCGAAAGTAACCCAGGTTCATCTCGGCCCGGCCGTGACGAAATACGAAGTCTACCCTGATGTCGGCGTCAAGGTAAGCAAGATCGTCAATTTAAGTGATGACTTGGCGCTTGCACTTGCCGCCAAGGATATCCGCATCGAAGCGCCGATACCGGGCAAATCGGCGATCGGAATCGAAGTGCCGAATGCGGAAGTCGCGATGGTTTCCTTAAAAGAGGTGCTCGAATCGAAGCTGAATGACCGCCCTGACGCAAAGCTGATGATCGGCCTCGGCCGGAATATTTCCGGAGAGGCGGTTTTGGCCGAATTAAACAAAATGCCCCATCTCCTTGTCGCAGGTGCGACGGGAAGTGGGAAAAGCGTCTGTGTCAACGGCATTATTACAAGCATATTAATGAGAGCGAAGCCGCATGAGGTCAAAATGATGATGATCGATCCGAAAATGGTCGAGCTTAATGTGTACAACGGCATTCCGCACCTGCTTGCGCCTGTCGTGACAGATCCGAAAAAAGCGTCACAGGCTTTAAAAAAGGTCGTAAATGAGATGGAGCGGCGCTATGAACTGTTTTCTCACACGGGGACGCGGAATATTGAAGGATACAACGACCACATCAAAAAGATGAATGCATCCGAAGAAGCAAAGCAGCCGGAACTTCCGTATATCATCGTCATTGTGGACGAGCTTGCAGACCTGATGATGGTCGCTTCCTCTGATGTCGAAGACTCGATTACAAGGCTGTCGCAAATGGCTCGGGCGGCTGGAATCCACTTGATCATCGCGACGCAGCGTCCTTCCGTCGATGTCATCACAGGGGTCATTAAAGCGAATATTCCGTCAAGGATCGCCTTCAGCGTGTCTTCACAGACCGATTCCAGAACGATTCTTGATATGGGGGGCGCTGAAAAGCTTCTCGGAAGAGGGGACATGCTGTTTCTGCCTGTCGGAGCCAACAAGCCGCTCCGCGTTCAGGGGGCTTTCTTATCAGATGAAGAAGTCGAAAAAGTCGTCGATCATGTCATCACACAGCAAAAAGCCCAATACCAGGAGGAAATGATCCCGGAAGAAACGTCTGAAACGCTCAGCGAAGTGACGGATGATCTCTATGATGAGGCTGTAGCGCTCGTTGTCGGCATGCAGACGGCATCCGTTTCGATGCTGCAAAGGCGGTTCCGCATCGGCTACACGAGGGCGGCCCGGCTTATCGATGCCATGGAAGAACGGGGAGTTGTCGGTCCTTATGAGGGGTCAAAGCCCCGTGAAGTGTTACTGTCAAAAGAGCAATATGAAGAACTCTCTTCCTGATAGAAGAGAGTTCTGTTTGACATAAAATTATTATGTAAATTAAACAAGTGTAAAACGTCTATTTATTTATTTGACAAAACATGATATAGTTATCCTCAATTAAAGATAATTTTAATTTGATCTGTCAGACGGAGGGAAAACATGTCTATACAAGCTGACAATCAACGGTTATGTTTAAAGGTGATTGATCGGATAAAAGAAGATATTCAAAAAGGTATTTACTGCGAAAATGAACAGCTCCCCTCTGAATTCGAGCTGTCAAAGATGCTGGGCGTCACAAGAACGGCTTTGCGGGAAGCGCTCAAAGTGCTGGAGGATGAAAACGTCATCATCAGACGGCACGGCGTCGGTACATTCGTCAACCCGAAACCTTTATTTTTATCAGGCATCGAACAGCTGAACAGCGTGACGAAAATGATTGAACAGGCGAGCATGACCCCGGGAACCATCTTTATGTCTTCACAGGTGACCGACCCGACTGAAGATGATCTGCTTCGTTTTCAAAATGCGGACGAAAGCGGGATATTCTTGCTTGAGCGGGTAAGAACGGCGAACGGTGTACCCGTCGTCTACTGTCTGGATAAAATCCCGATGTCGATTCTGCCGGATGGTTTTTCGCATGAGCAGGAATCGATGTTCGAATGGCTTGAGAACAAGTCTGGAGCGGTGATCAGCTATGCGGTCGCCGATATTGTGCCGATCGGCTTCCACGATACGATATCCCAAATTCTTGAGTGCGATCCGGAGACGGCTTTGCTTCTCTTGAAACAGATTCACTATGACCAGCATGATAAGCCTGTATTGTATTCTTTAAACTATTTCCGGGCTGACAAATTCAGATTCCATGTCGTAAGAAAACGATTTTGATAAAGGCGGGCGCTCAGGAACCGAGCGGCTGTTTTTTTGCCTTACATAAATTCACCCTTTTCTAGCAACAATAACAGATGGAAATACTAATGAATTGGGTGAAAAAGTTGAGCAGAAAAAAAGGCGTTAAAAGCATCATCGCGCTGTCTTCCGTCCCGCTTGTCATGACGCTTGGCAACTCGATGCTGATACCTGTTTTGCCTGTGATTGAAAAAAAATTAGGCATCACATCTTTTCAGGTCTCCTTGATCATTACGGTTTATTCGATCGTGGCGATCCTGTGCATCCCGATCACGGGCTATTTATCCGACCGGTTTGGGAGAAAAAAGGTCATGCTGCCGTGTCTTATCATCGCTGGTGCGGGAGGCGCCGTAGCCGGTGCAGCCTCCTCCTGGTTCAATGAGCCGTACGCGCTGATCTTGGCGGGGCGTGTGCTTCAAGGCATCGGTTCAGCCGGCGCCGCTCCGATCGTAATGCCGTTTATCGGAGATTTGTTTCAAGATGATGAAGAAGTAAGCGCTGGCCTTGGAGATATTGAAACGGCAAATACTGCCGGAAAAGTGTTGAGCCCGATCTTAGGGGCTTTTTTAGCATCCTGGGTTTGGTTTATGCCGTTCTGGTTTATCCCGGTCGTCAGCCTGATCAGCTTTTTTCTCGTGTTGTTTTTAGTTCCAAAGCCAAAGGAGAAAGTCGCAGAGACAAAATCTTTGAAAGAGTTCGCCAAAAACGTAAAGACCATTTTTAAACGGGAAGGCCGCTGGCTCGTTTCCATCTTTATCATTGGCGGGATTATCATGTTTCTGCTGTTTGGGGTGCTCTTTTACCTTTCGGAGAACCTTGAGAAAGCATACAAGATTGACGGGATCGTGAAAGGGGCGCTGCTCAGCATTCCGCTGCTTTTTCTGTCGGTCAGTTCGTATTTAGCCGGAAAGCTGATCGGAAACAACAAAATCAGAATGAAAATCTGTGTGATGGTCGGGATGATCCTGCTTGTTTTGTCTTTTGGCGGGATGTGGTGGAACCACTCTTTTTATCCGCTTTTTTTGTTTATGTCAATCGGAGGCATCGGCATCGGGATGGCCCTGCCCTCGCTTGATGCGCTTATTACGGAAGGGATCGATAAAGAAGAGCGCGGCACGATTTCGTCATTTTACAACAGCATGCGGTTTATCGGAGTTGCCCTCGGGCCGCCGGTTTTTGCGTATATGATGACAAATGCCGCCCGCTTGATTTTCATCGTCTCGCTTTTGTGCAGTTTGGCCGCTTTAACCCTTGTGTTATTTTATATTGATCCGAAAGAAAACGAAAATGAAGCGGCAAAGACGGTGTGACGTGCACCGTCTTTTCTTTTTTATTTCCTTAATCATCCTTCAGTTGATATAATTACAACCAAACGGCCCAAAGCATATGCTCATTTATGGTCATAATACATAATATAAACAAGGACGAAGGAGGTTCTTTATGACATACCTTAACGAAATAAAGGGAAAACACAAGGGGTTAACAAGCCATATTGTGAAAACGGAAAAATTTAAAACCGTTTCCATCATCTTTAAAATGCTCGCCCCTTTAACAAAAGAAGAGGTAACAAAACGGGCCCTTTTCCCGCATGTGCTTTTGCGGGGAACGAGCACACACCCGAAAACGGCAGATCTCAGAACGTACCTTGATGAGCTCTACGGCACTTCAGTGACCGCAGACCTTTCCAAAAAGGGCGAACAGCATGTGGTTACATTCCGCCTGGATATCGCAAACGAAAAGTATTTAAAGGATCAGACGCCGCTTTTGGAAAAAGGGCTGGAGCTTCTGTCAGAGATTATTTTTTCGCCTGCGCTCGAAAACGGTGCTTTTGACTCATTATATGTCTCTCAGGAAAAACGGACGTTAAAGCAAAGAATTCAAGCTGTTTACAATGATAAAATGCGCTATTCCAATTTAAGGCTCATTCAGGAAATGTGCAAAGATGAGCCGTATTCCCTGCATGTAAACGGAGAACTCGACGATGTAGAAAGCATCACACCGGAGAGCCTTTATGAAGCTTATACAAAAGCGATTAAAGAGGATCAGCTTGATCTATACATCGTGGGGGACGTTGACGAAAAACAGGTGGAGCAGTACGTTTCTTCTTATTTCGATGTTGACGAAAGAGAGGCGAGGCCTAGAGCCGGTATTCGGCGCGACCTTGCTCCCGAACCGAAAGAAATCATTGAAGATGCGGATGTTAAACAGGGAAAATTGAACATTGGCTTTCGGACCAATACGTTTTTTACAGATGAAGATTACCCGGCTTTGCAGCTTTTCAACGGTCTGTTCGGTGGATTTTCCCATTCAAAGCTGTTTATCAACGTCAGGGAAAAAGCGAGCCTTGCCTACTATGCGGCTTCCAGGATCGAAAGCTTTAAAGGCCTGTTAATGGTCATGTCCGGGATCGAAGTCGGCAATTATCAAAAGTGCGTCGACATCATTAAAGAGCAATTTCAAGAAATGAAAAAAGGCAGTTTTACCGATGAAGCGATCGGCCAGACGAAAGCGGTCATTAAAAACCAGATTCTTGAAACCCTTGACACGCCTTACGGATTAGTCGAATTCATTTACCAGCAGGCCGCCGCTCAAACCGAATTTTCTTTGGAAGAATGGCTCGGCCGCATTGACAGTGTCACAAAAGACGACATCATCGAAGTCGGAAAGAAAATCGAACTGGATACAACGTACTTTCTGAAAGGGACGGAGGGAGCATCTTGACGAAAACGATCGAATTTGAGCAGCTCAAGGAAACGCTATACTACGAAAAAATGCCGGGCGGGCTTGACGTATATGTCCTTCCGAAAGAAGGCTTTAATAAGACATACGCCGTGTTTACGACGAAATACGGCTCGATTGACAACGAATTCGTCCCGCTCGGCAAAGAGGATTTAGTCCGCGTGCCTGACGGGATCGCCCACTTTTTGGAGCACAAGCTGTTTGAAAAAGCCGACGGCGACGTGTTTCAGCAATTCAGCAAACAGGGGGCCTCGGCGAATGCTTTTACCTCCTTTACCAGAACGGCGTATCTCTTTTCAAGCACATCAAACGTAGAAGAAAATCTGGAAACGCTCGTCGATTTTGTGCAGGATCCGTATTTTACGGAAAAAACGGTTGAAAAGGAAAAAGGCATTATCGGCCAGGAAATCAATATGTACGACGATAATCCGGATTGGCGCCTTTTCTTCGGCCTGATCGAAAACATGTATAAAGAGCACCCTGTCAAGATTGACATTGCCGGTACGATCGAAAGCATCTCACACATTACGAAGGATCTTTTGTATGAATGCTATGAGACGTTCTATCACCCGAGCAATATGCTGCTTTTCATCGTCGGTCCGGTCGATCCGGAAGCGGTCATCCGCCAGGTGAGGGACAATCAGCAGAACAAGCCGTATACGGATCAGCCTGAAATCGTCCGCAAAGAAGTGAAAGAGCCTGCGGCGGTATATCGAAAAGAGCAGGAAATCAAAATGAACGTCCAAAGTTCGAAATGCCTGGTCGGATTAAAAAGCATCAATCCGACCAATACGGGCGACGATCTCTTAAAGCATGAACTGACCATGAACCTGATTCTCGAGTGTCTGTTCGGCAAAAGCTCGGCCGATTATGAAAGAATTTATGAAAAAGGCTACATTGACGAGACGTTCAGCTACGACTACACCGAGGAACACGGCTTCGGCTTCGCCTCTGTCGGCGGCGATACGCCGGAGCCCGACAAGCTAGCCGATGAACTGAAACAGGTGCTCTATAAAGCGAAGGAGACGATCACGGCAGAAAAACTCGATTTGGCGAGAAAGAAAAAAATCGGTACATTCCTAAAATCGATGAACTCTCCGGAGTATATCGCCAACCAATTTACACGGTACGCCTTTTTAGAAACGAGTTTGTTTGATATCGTATCCGTTTTGGAATCAATCACCTTGGAAGACGTTCATCGTGTTGTCGATGAAGAGATAGAAGAGGACAGAATCACTGTCTGCAAAGTTGTTCCAAAATCATAACCGTCAGGAAAGTTCAGCGTGAGCAGCATGTTGTAGCATCACGCTGAACCTTTCTTTTTTAGGAAGGATGGAAATATGGCAAAACTGGCTCTTGTAACAGGAGCAAGCGGCGGAATCGGCCAGAGCATATGCGAAAAGCTGGCGCAAAGCGGCTTTGACCTGCTCCTTCACTACAATACAAATGAAAAGGCAGCCGTCTCTTTAAGCGAGCGGCTGTCAAATACATATCACATTCAAACCGAAATCATTCAAAGCGATCTGTCCGACCCCGGCGGTGCGGCGGCTGTTTCCGCTTGCATTGGCGGCCGGGCGCTGGACGCCGTCGTATTAAACAGCGGGCAGAGCTACCGCGGCCTTGTTACAGACATGACAGACGAAGAAGTTCATGAGATGGTCCAGCTTCACGTGACAAGTCCGTTTACGCTGACAAGAAACGTGCTTCCGGCCATGATCAGAAGAAAAGCCGGCGCGATTGTCGCGATCACTTCGATATGGGGAGAAACGGGGGCTTCCTGCGAAGTGCTTTACAGCATGACAAAGGGGGCGCAGCATTCGTTTGTCAAAGCCCTCGCAAAAGAGCTGGCGCCGAGCGGCATCAGAGTGAACGCCGTTTCCCCCGGGGCCGTCAAAACGAATATGATGAGCGGGTTTTCGAAGGAAGAAGAGGACATGATCGCAGAAGACATCCCGATGGGAAGGCTCGCAAAGCCCGAAGAGGTCGCAGATGCCGTTCAATTTCTGCTTTCGGAAAAAGCGTCATATATCACCGGCCAGATTTTATCGGTAAACGGAGGCTGGCATTGCTAAAACAATGTATAGTTTATGATCCCTCAGATAATAATAAGGCTGTAACTTTAAGAGAATGGAGGGGCCTGATATGTCCGTACTGGATAATTGGGATCAGTGGAAAAACTTCTTGGGCGACCGTCTCAACTACGCCCATGAAAAAGGAATGTCAAACGAAACCATCTCGGATCTTGCTTATGAGATCGGCGATTACTTAGCCGGTCAGGTCGATTCAAAAAACCATCAGGAAAGAGTGCTCGCAGATCTGTGGAGCGTAGCTTCTGAAGATGAGCAGCGCGCGATTGCGAACGTGATGGTCAAGCTTGTTGAAAACAACGGCTCGCATTGAGGAGAGAGTGTGTTCACTCTCTCTTTTTATACGTTTACTTTGTTTTTTTCGGTTTCTTCCAGCGGCCGGAAGGGTAAAAAAGATTTAGAGGGGGGCAGATTGCAGCGCCCGATTTTTCCCGATTTTGGGAAACGGACGTTTTTCTTATTTAATCACATATTCTGCTTTCTAATTGAGACAAAATGCTTTATGATAAAGGAAGGTAAATTTTTGCCACGATGATGGATAGGGAGGTTATCATTTGGCAAAGCTCGAATGGTATTTAGAATACGAAATCCAAGTCAACCGTCCCGGACTTCTGGGAGATATATCCTCTTTATTAGGTATGTTATCGATTAATATTGTCACAATTAACGGCGTTGATACGTCAAGAAGGGGCCTTTTGTTAAAATGCCGTCATATAGATCAAATCAAACGTCTCGAATCCATTTTAAACACGATGGAGACGATTAAGGTTACAAAGCTGAGGGAGCCGAAACTGAGGGATCGCCTCGCCGTAAGGCACGGACGCTACATTCAGCGGGATGCCGATGACAAAAAAACGTTCCGCTTTGAACGCGACGAGCTCGGGCTGCTTGTCGATTTTATGGCCGAACTGTTTAAAAAAGACGGGCATAAGCTGATCGGAATCCGAGGAATGCCGCGTGTCGGCAAGACGGAATCGATCGTGGCCGCGAGCGTGTGCGCCAGCAAAAGGTGGCTGTTTGTGTCTTCAACGCTTTTGAAACAAACGATCAGAAGCCAGCTTGTCGCTGATGAATACAACACGGAGAACGTCTTTATACTGGACGGAATCGTGTCGACGAGAAGAGGATCTGAACGACATTTGCAGCTCGTCAGTGAAATCATGCGGCTGCCCGCGACAAAAGTCGTCGAGCATCCGGATATTTTTGTGCAAAATACGGAATATACAATGGATGATTTCGATTACATTATCGAATTGCGTAACAGCCCTGATGAGGTTATTACATATGAACATGCCGAGGAACCGCAAATGTTTGACCATACTGGTTTTTCTGGCTTTGATTTTTAAAATGGAAGGTGTTTGTTGTGACTGAACTAGGAAATCGGCTCAAAGAAGCCAGAGAGGAAAAAGGGATGTCGTTAGACGACCTTCAGGCGGCAACGAAAATCCAGAAAAGGTATTTGACGGCGCTTGAAGAGGGAAACTATGACGTTATTCCGGGAAAGTTTTATGTAAGAGCTTTTATTAAACAGTACGCTGAAGCCGTCGGACTGAACTCAGAGCAGCTGTTTGAAGAGTTCAAAAAGGATATCCCTGACTCCTACAATGACGAGGTTTCTGATAAGCTTTCTTCGATCAAGCCTCAGAGGGAGCTTCCGGGGCCCGCCTCCAAAGCGCTTGAGCTTTTGCCTACACTGCTTGTCTCGGCAGGCGTGATTGTCGTGATCGCGATCATTTATGTCATTGTCCAGGCCGTGATGGGCGGAGGAAATGAAAATTCCGCCGAACAGACGAAAACGGAAGAGACAGAGAGCAAGTATGACGTCTCAAAAGATTCGCCGCTGAAGAATGAAAATCAAAAAAACGCGGACAACGAAAAATCAGGCGCTGAAGATAAAAAAGACGACGACGCCCAGAAAGCCGCTGACAAAAAAGAGCTGACCATCAAGGCCGCAGACAGCCAGGGCTCTTCCACAACCTATGAAGTATCGGGAGCCGACAAGCTTGAGCTTGAGGTGACAACGACCGCGGATTCATGGGTCAGGGTGCGGGACGCGAAAGGAACCTCCCTTAAAGAAGGCATGATGAAAAAAGGAGATTCCTTTCAAAAAAATATTACCGACCAAGATCAGATCGAATTGCGGGTCGGATATGCGCCTGGCGTAGAAATCAAAATCAACGGAAAGGTTCTTTCCTACGAACTTGATCCGAAGAATGTGATGACACAAAACATAACGATTGAAAATAAAAAGGAGAAAAAGTCATCTTAACTGCCCGGATGACTTTTTCTTTCGTCCATCAGCAATAAAACGATACATAATGGAGGAACTCTATGTTTAACTTACCGAATAAAATTACGCTTTCGAGAATCGCCTTAATTCCTATTTTCATGATCATCATGCTCGTTCCGTTCAATTGGGGGTCGCTGTCTTTCGGAAACGAATCGATTCCGGTCGCACATCTGATCGGCGCTCTTTTGTTCATCTTCGCCTCGGTTACCGATTGGGTTGACGGCTATTATGCAAGAAAGCTGAAACTCGTGACGAATTTCGGGAAATTTCTCGATCCTCTGGCGGACAAATTGCTCGTGTCTTCTGCTTTGATCATTTTGGTCCATTATCACCTTGCACCGGCCTGGATGGCGATCGTCATCATCAGCCGGGAGTTCGCCGTGACGGGACTCCGCCTTGTGCTTGCGGGGACTGGCGAAGTCGTCGCTGCGAATATGCTTGGAAAGGTAAAAACGTGGGCGCAGATCATCGCCATTTCGGCTCTCTTGCTGCATAATCTTCCATTTGAGCTCGTCTCGTTCCCGTTCGGCTCTCTCGCGCTATGGGTGGCCGTCTTTTTCACCATCGTATCCGGCTGGGATTATTTCGCCAAGAACTGGGATGCTTTAAAAACATCGAACTAAACATAGGGAAGTGGATAACATGAAACTTGAAAGAAAAGCTGAAATCATCGCCGTCGGTTCAGAGCTTTTGCTCGGACAGATCGCCAATACGAACGCTCAGTTTATCAGCAAGCATTTGGCGGAAATCGGAATCAACGTTTTTTATCATACAGCGGTCGGAGACAACCCTGAACGCTTGAAACGGGTCATTCAAACCGCGCAGGAAAGGTCTGATTTCATTATCTTCTCAGGGGGTCTTGGGCCGACGAAAGACGATTTGACAAAAGAAACGATCTCCCGGGTCATCGGGCGTCCCCTTCAGCTTGATGAGGAAGCATTTCAATCGATTGAAGACTATTTCAAAAAAACGAACCGGACGATGTCTCCGAACAATCGAAAGCAGGCGCTCGTTCTCGAAGGTTCGGATGTGCTGCCAAACCGGTTCGGAATGGCTCCGGGGATGCTGCTTCAGCATGAATCGCGTTTTTACATGCTGCTTCCGGGGCCCCCGAAGGAACTTGAGCCGATGTTTGAAAACGAAGCGAAGCCGCTGATTTTGGAAAAACTCGGTTCAAAGGAGAAGATCGTCTCAAGGGTGCTGCGCTTCTTCGGAATCGGTGAATCCCAGCTTGAAACGGATTTGGAAGACCTTATCGATGCGCAGACGAACCCGACGATCGCCCCTTTGGCGGCAGATGGGGAAGTCACCCTCAGGCTGACGGCAAAACACGCCGATCCGGCTGAGACGGAGCGCCTTCTAAAAGAAACGGAAGACCGCATTTTAGAGCGCGTCGGCGAGTTCTTTTACGGATACGATGATACATCGCTTGTCGAAGAGCTTGCGAAAGCCTGCGTCCGCAAAGGACTGACGCTGTCTGCCGCGGAAAGCTTTACAGGAGGGCTTTTTTCCAGCTGGCTGACGGAATTGAGCGGGGCCTCCGAATACTTCAAAGGCGGCGCCGTCTGCTACACAAACGAATTGAAAGTGTCAGCGGCCGGCGTTTCGGAAGACACGCTGCAGCGGTACGGTGCGGTCAGCGCGCAATGCGCAAAGGAGCTTGCAGCGGGTATCAGAAGCAAAACCGGAAGCGACATCGGCATCAGTTTTACCGGTGTGGCCGGTCCGAATACGCAGGAAGGGCATCCCGCCGGGAAGGTATTTATCGGCATCTCGGTCGGCGGCAAACCGGAGGAAGCGCACGAGTTCATGTTCGCGGGCTCAAGATCGGCCGTCAGGAAGCGTTCTGCCAAATACGGCTGCCATCTGCTCCTGCACATTTTGGGTAAATAAGCGATAATTCCGTTTTCGGAGAATCTTCCTTTTAAAAAAAGACTGCTTTCGCTCTTTGCAAAATGATTTTTTATCGTTTAAAATCCGCTGAAAAAAATCGAATATGCGTTCGCTTTTTTCTTGGCAAATCCGAGCAAACAAGGTATAGTAGATATAGCGGAAGTGATAAAGGAGGAAAAAACAGATGAGTGATCGTCAGGCAGCCTTAGATATGGCGCTTAAACAAATAGAAAAACAGTTTGGAAAAGGTTCCATCATGAAACTCGGAGAACAAACCGAGACGAGAATTTCAACCGTTCCGAGCGGCTCTTTAGCGCTCGATACAGCCCTCGGGGTGGGCGGATATCCGCGCGGACGGATTATTGAAGTATACGGCCCTGAAAGCTCCGGTAAAACGACGGTGGCGCTTCACGCGATTGCCGAAGTTCAGCAGCAGGGCGGACAGGCGGCGTTCATAGACGCCGAGCATGCGCTTGATCCCGTTTACGCGCAAAAATTAGGGGTTAACATTGACGAGCTGCTGCTGTCCCAGCCTGACACGGGGGAGCAGGCACTTGAAATTGCTGAAGCGCTTGTCAGAAGCGGAGCCGTTGACATCGTCGTCATCGACTCCGTTGCGGCGCTCGTGCCGAAGGCGGAAATCGAAGGAGACATGGGAGACTCGCATGTCGGGCTGCAGGCCAGACTGATGTCCCAGGCGCTGCGGAAGCTTTCCGGAGCAATCAATAAATCAAAAACGATCGCGATCTTTATTAACCAGATCCGCGAAAAAGTCGGCGTCATGTTCGGAAACCCTGAGACGACCCCAGGGGGAAGAGCCCTGAAGTTCTATTCTTCCGTGCGGCTTGAAGTGCGCCGCGCCGAACAGCTCAAACAAGGCAACGACGTCATGGGGAACAAGACGAAAATTAAAGTCGTGAAAAACAAAGTGGCGCCTCCATTCCGGACGGCCGAAGTAGACATTATGTACGGCGAAGGAATCTCCAAAGAAGGGGAAATCATCGACCTTGGAACAGAGCTTGACATCGTCCAAAAAAGCGGGGCATGGTACTCCTATCAGGATGAACGCCTTGGACAGGGCCGCGAAAACGCGAAGCAGTTCCTAAAGGAAAACAAAGATGTGCTTTTGATGATCCAAGAGCAGATCAGGGAGCATTACGGCTTGGATAACAACGGTGTTTCGGCTCCAAAAGAAGAAGAGGAAGACATTCAGGAAGAGCTCGAATTTTAATTTTAAGGCTGCCGGCTGGCAGCCTTTTCTTTTTCTTTCGCAAATCCGCCGTCCCCTTCCAAAAATCTCCGGCCTGTTGCCGATTCAGCGGATGTATGTCCGGTGGATTGCTCATATCTTTTGAAACGTTAAGATCGTAAGCTTGACAAGTATTTGCCACACAATTACAATGAAATTGTATCACTTGTTTTTCTTAACATGATTGATAAACATTTAAACTTGACAAGGGCTGTGAAGCTTCTTCATTCCCTGTGAAGGTTCTGTATGTTGAGAAGAAAGTACAATGTACATGCCGACACTTACTTTTAGCAAGAAACAAGTTCATAGCAAGAGGAGGTGAAAGTATGAGTCCATTAACCATTCTCATCTCCATTTTGCTGAGCCTATTCTGTTTAGTTGTTGGCTACTATGTTCGTAAAATCATTGCCGAAGCAAAAATTTCAGGTGCGCGCAACGCAGCCGAACAAATTCTTGGAGACGCAAAGCGGGATGCTGAAGCGTTGAAAAAAGAAGCCCTTCTTGAAGCAAAGGACGAGATTCATACGCTTCGGATAGAAGCTGAACAAGAAGTTCGTGAAAGACGAAATGAGCTTCAAAAACAAGAAAACCGTTTACTCCAAAAGGAAGAGAACCTTGACCGAAAAGATGAATCGTTAGATAAACGGGAAGCGATGTTGGAGAAGAAAGATCATTCTCTGAATGAACGACAACAACATATTGAAGAGATGGAAAGCAAAGTGGATGAAATGATTCGTAAGCAGCAGTCGGAATTGGAGCGTATTTCAAGTCTGACGCGTGATGAAGCGAAGCAAATCATTCTGGATCGGGTTGAAAAAGAGCTTTCCCATGACATCGCGATCATGATGAAAGAAACTGAAAATCGTGCGAAAGAAGAGGCTGATAAAAAAGCGAAAAATATTCTTTCATTGGCTTTACAGCGCTGTGCGGCTGATCATGTGGCAGAGACGACGGTTTCCGTTGTCAACCTTCCAAATGATGAGATGAAAGGCCGTATTATCGGACGTGAAGGGCGAAACATCCGTACGTTGGAAACATTGACTGGAATCGACCTTATCATTGACGATACGCCGGAAGCCGTTATCCTTTCAGGATTTGATCCGATCAGGCGCGAAACAGCAAGGATCGCTCTTGATAAGCTCGTTCAGGATGGCCGCATTCATCCTGCCAGAATCGAAGAAATGGTTGAGAAATCCCGCCGTGAAGTGGATGATTATATTCGCGAAATGGGCGAACAGACGACGTTTGAGGTAGGAGTCCACGGTCTTCACCCCGATTTAATCAAAATACTCGGCCGCTTGAAGTTCAGAACAAGCTACGGACAGAATGTACTAAAACATTCCATGGAAGTGGCATTCTTGACCGGACTAATGGCTGCTGAGCTTGGAGAAGACGTTACGCTTGCGAAAAGAGCGGGCCTTCTTCACGACATCGGGAAGGCGATTGACCACGAGGTGGAAGGAAGCCATGTCGAAATCGGCGTGGAACTGGCCACCAAGTATAAGGAGCATCCTGTCGTTATCAACAGTATCGCATCACACCACGGGGATCAGGAGCCGACTTCCATCATCGCCGTGCTCGTGGCCGCAGCCGATGCGCTGTCAGCCGCAAGACCTGGCGCAAGAAGCGAAACGCTCGAAAATTATATTCGCAGGCTTGAAAAACTGGAGGAAATCTCCGAGTCCTACGAAGGTGTTGAGAAATCGTTTGCGATACAGGCCGGACGGGAAGTGCGGATCATGGTGAAACCAGACTCGATTAACGATCTTGAAGCCCATCGTTTGGCGCGGGATATTCGAAAACGAATTGAGGACGAGCTCGACTACCCTGGACATATTAAAGTAACCGTCATCAGGGAAACGAGAGCCGTTGAATACGCAAAATAAAGTGGTGCGCATGCACCACTTTATTTTTTTGTTTCCTTGTGTAACACTATTAAAGAAACCTATTGAAAAAAGAAAGGGTCAAAGCATGAGAATTTTATTTGTTGGAGATGTCGTCGGTTCGCCCGGCAGAGAGATGATTAAAACGTATTTGCCAAAACTGAAGCTGAAATATAAACCGCACGCCGTCATCGTGAACGGGGAAAACGCAGCACACGGGAAAGGAATCACCGAAAAAATTTATCATCAGCTCATTCAAGCGGGTGCCGATGTCATCACCATGGGAAATCATACGTGGGATAAAAGGGAAATATTTGATTTTATCGATAGCGCTCCGCAGATCGTCAGGCCCGCCAATTTTCCTAAAGGCACGCCTGGCAAAGGAATCGCTTACATCAAAACAAACGGCAGCAAGGAACTGGCTGTAATCAATTTGCAAGGCCGTACATTTCTGCCTCCGATCGATTGTCCGTTTGAAAAAGCGGACGAATTGATTGAAGAGGCTTCTATAAGAACGTCGTATATTTTTATCGATATGCATGCCGAAGCGACGAGCGAAAAGCAGGCGATCGGCTGGTATACGGACGGACGCGTTTCGGCTGTTGTCGGAACGCATACACACGTGCAGACGGCGGACAACCGCGTCCTTCCAAAAGGGACGGCTTATATTACCGACGTCGGCATGACAGGTCCTTATGACGGCATTCTCGGCATGGAGCGGGAGACGATCATCAAACGGTTTAAGACGAGTCTCCCGGTACGTTTTGAAATCGCCGAAGGCCGTACGACGTTAAGCGCGGTTGTCATTGATATCGATGACCAAAGCAAAAAAGCGGTTAAGATCGACCGGATATTAATCAATGATGACCACATGTTTTTCGAATAGAAGAACGAAAAATCATTTTAGAAAAATATTAAAAAGAAAGCAGGAATATCCCGGTCTTTTCGTGAATATAGTAAAAATGGAAGGTACCCTGCTATTTTTGAAAAGCAATTAAAAGGGGATGGCTTTTTCAAATGGCAATATCTAACAATGATTGTTCTAATGAACACTCACTTATCCATTGTAAAATTAAGGGGGAGCAGGAATGGAAATATTAAAGGTTTCAGCAAAATCAAATCCAAACTCGGTTGCAGGTGCGCTGGCGGGAGTTTTGAGAGAACGAGGGGCTGCAGAAATTCAAGCAATAGGTGCCGGAGCATTGAACCAAGCGGTAAAAGCGGTTGCGATTGCCCGGGGATTTGTGGCGCCCAGCGGTGTTGATCTGATTTGTATTCCGGCTTTTACGGACATTCAAATTGACGGTGAAGAGCGGACGGCGATCAAATTAATTGTAGAGCCTCGCTGATAGAAAAAGAATGTATTGATTTCATATGTTTCAACCTGCTTACACATGTAAGCGGGTTGTTTTTGGTTTGGCTTTAAAAAATCTGTCATGGGAGGGATCGGTCGTGAACATTTTCGATGCCCATTCAGATTTGCTTTTGAAGCTTTGGAAAAATCCGCGGCTTAATGAATACAGCGATACTTCGCTGCAAACGCCGGTCAGTGCGCTATTAAACGGAAAGGCAAAGGTTCAGTGTCTGGCCATTTTTCTGCCGGATACGGTGCCGGCGAATCTGCGCCTTGAAATGGCGCTCGTCCAAATTCAGCTGTTCTATGAAAAAGTCGCAAAATATGAACGAATCAAACTGATCAAAAGCAAGTCAGACATCGATTCGCTCAAATTTGATGAAACAGGGATTATCTTAACGATGGAAGGGTGCGAACCGATATCGAAAAATGTAAGGCTGTTTGATATCTTTTTTCAGCTCGGCGTCAGAAGCTTCGGTTTGACATGGAATTGGGCCAACGTGTTTGCTGACGGCGCCTTGGAAAAGAGAAATGCAGGTCTTACGCAATGGGGGGAAAAATTGATCAAGATCGCCAACCGGCACCGGGTTTGGACGGACGTTTCCCATTTGTCGGAAAAAAGCTTCTGGGATACGGTTGCCCTTGCAAAATACCCGATTGCCTCCCACTCGAATGCGTACAGCCTTTGTCCGCATCCGCGAAATTTAAAAGATGATCAAATCAAGGCGCTGATCAAGAAAAACGGGGTCATCGGCATCACCTTTGTTCCCGAGTTTATAAATAAGACGCCCCGCATAAAAGACATTCTTTCGCATATCGACCATGTCTGCTCTTTGGGCGGTGAACGGCATATCGGATTCGGCTCCGATTTTGACGGGTTCGATAAGGTGATTCCGGGGCTTGAAGCCTACAAGGATTACGACAATCTGATCCATGCATTGGAGCGCCATTATTCTGCAAGACAAGTCAGACGGTTTCTCTATGAAAATTTCATCAGCCGGATTCCGTTTTAAAAAAATATTCCATATTTTTCAGAGGGTGTTCAGATGTCCATGCCACATGTACATCGATATTTACCGATGTATAAAATCGTGCTACAATCCTATTGTAAAGCGATTTGGCAAAGGGGGTATGTTCATCATGAGCGGAAAAATGAAAGCGCTTATCAAGACGCCGGGGGAGCCGGGAGCTGTTTGTGATCTTGTTCCGATACCGGAAATCGGCCAGAACGAAGTGCTGATTAAAGTCAAAGCCGCGTCGATCTGCGGGACTGATGTGCATATTTATAATTGGGATGAATGGGCGAAAAACAGAGTAAAGCCGCCATATGTTTTCGGCCACGAATTTTCGGGCGAAGTAGCGGCGGTCGGGGAAAATGTTTCATCTGTCAAAGAAGGCGATTTTGTATCGGCGGAAACGCACTTCGTCTGCGGCAAATGCATTCCGTGTCTGACGGGAAAACAGCATGTGTGCAGCAAGACGATGATCCTCGGTGTTGATACAGATGGATGCTTCGCCGAATATGTGAAGGTGCCCGAAAGCAACATTTGGAAAAATCCGCCCGGCATGCCTGAGGATCTTGCTTCCATTCAAGAACCGCTCGGAAATGCCGTTCATACGGTTCTGTCAGGCATTGCGGCCGGATCGAAAACGGCTATTGTCGGCTGTGGACCGATCGGCTTAATGGCAGTCGCTGTAGCAAAAGCAGCCGGCGCTTCACAAGTGATCGCCATAGATAAAAACGAGTACAGGCTCGAACTGGCCGTGAAAATGGGGGCAACGGCTACGATTTCGATCGAAAAAGAAGATCCGCTTAAAAATGTAAGCGTTTTAACAAATGGGGAAGGCGCAGACCTTGTATGCGAGATGTCAGGCCATCCGACCGCGATCTGCCAAAGCTTAAAAATGGCGGCAAATGGAGGGAGGGTTCACATTTTAAGCCTGCCTGAGCATCCGGTGTGCATCGACATGACCAATGACATCGTCTTTAAAGGCCTTACAGTTCAAGGGATTACCGGCAGAAAAATGTTTGAAACGTGGCGGCAGGTGAGCGGCTTGCTCCATTCAGGAGCCATACAGATCAAGCCTGTCATCACCCACCATTTTTCTCTTGAGGAGTATGAAAAAGGCTTTGAGCTGATGAGGAAAGGACAGTGCGGCAAAGTCATACTGATACCATAGAAAGGAGAGATCGATATGAAAGAATTCACATTTTTACAAAAAGAGCTCGACACGATGAGGGAGCAGGGCACATTTCAAGAGCTGCCGAAGATCGAATCGTGTCAGGGACCGATTGTCAGGATGAAAGGAAGAGATATCATTCAGCTGTCCTCCAACAATTATCTCGGCCTCACCTCTCATCCGCGGCTCAAAAAAGCAGCCGTTGATGCAGCCGAGCGGTTTGGGGCGGGAACCGGCTCAGTCCGGACCATTGCCGGAACGTTCACGATGCATGATGAGCTTGAGAAAAAACTGGCCGGCTTCAAGAAAACGGAAGCGGCGCTCGTTTTTCAGTCCGGCTTTACGGCGAATCAGGGCATCCTCTCCAGCATTCTCACAAAAGACGATATCGTGATTTCGGATGAATTAAACCACGCCTCCATCATCGACGGGATCAGGCTCACCAAAGCAGGGCGGAAAGTCTATGAACATGCGAATATGGAAGACTTGGAAAAAATCCTGAAAAAATCAATGAGTTACAGAAACAGGCTCATCGTTACGGACGGCGTGTTTTCCATGGACGGGGACATCGCGCCGCTTCCGGACATTGTGAGGCTCGCAGAGCAGTATGATGCATTTGTCATGGTCGATGACGCGCACGCGTCCGGCGTACTCGGCGAAAACGGGCGCGGGACGGTACATCATTTCGGCCTTGACGGAAAGGTGCATATCCAGGTCGGCACCCTGAGCAAAGCGATCGGCGTTTTGGGCGGATATGCCGCAGGTTCAAAGGTGCTCATCGACTATTTGAAGCATAAAGGAAGACCGTTTCTGTTCAGCACCTCCCATCCGCCGGCAGTGACGGCGGCATGCATTGAAGCAGTCAACGTGCTGATGGAAGAGCCGGCATTGATCAAAAGGCTTTGGGACAACACGGCATACTTCAAAAAAGGACTCGAAAACATCGGCCTTCCGCTCATTCAAAGCGAGACGCCGATCACGCCGATTTTAATCGGCGATGAAGCGGAAACATGCCGTTTTTCTGCTACCCTGTTTGAACTTGGCGTGTTTGCGCAGGCAATCGTATTCCCGACGGTTCCGAAAGGCAAAGCGCGCATCAGAACGATCATGACTGCGGAGCATACGAAACAAGACCTTGACAAAGCGCTCGACATCATCGAAACCGGCGCCCGAAAATCCGGACTGCTTTAACGCTTAAAAACAAAGCAAATTACCATTGATAATCATTTTCATTTAGTGTACAATAATGGGTTCTGGGTTGTGCTGACAGCCGAGAACCTTTATACTGTAGGGTGGAGCTTTGTTTGAAAGGAGAAAAAAACATGAATGAGAAACAGCGAACTGAAAGCGGACAGGTCAATCCATCGGACAAAAAATCCGAGAAGGATTACAGCAAATATTTTGAAGCTGTGTATGTTCCGCCTTCATTAAAAGATGCAAAAAAACGCGGCAAAGAAGCCGTTAAATATCATAACGATTTTAAAATATCAGAGCAGTTCAGAGGCATGGGAGAAGGACGGAAGTTTTACATCCGAACGTACGGCTGCCAGATGAATGAACACGACACAGAAGTGATGGCCGGGATTTTCATGGCGCTCGGCTATGAGCCGACCGACTCGACTGAAGATGCAAACGTCATCTTGCTTAACACATGCGCGATCCGGGAAAACGCGGAAAACAAAGTGTTTGGCGAAATCGGCCATTTAAAAGGTTTGAAAAAGGATAACCCCGATTTGATACTGGGCGTCTGCGGCTGCATGTCCCAGGAAGAATCAGTCGTCAACCGGATTTTAAAGAAACATCCGTTCGTCGATTTGATTTTCGGTACACACAACATTCACCGCCTTCCAGAACTTTTGTCAGAAGCATATCTGTCAAAAGAAATGGTTGTTGAAGTGTGGTCTAAAGAAGGAGACGTTATTGAAAACCTGCCGAAAGTCCGCCACGGAAAAATCAAGGCATGGGTCAACATCATGTACGGCTGCGACAAGTTCTGTACGTACTGCATCGTACCGTACACAAGAGGAAAAGAGCGCAGCAGACGTCCTGAAGACATCATCCAGGAAGTGAGAAGGCTTGCGGCTGAAGGCTACAAGGAAATCACGCTTCTCGGGCAAAACGTCAACGCCTACGGAAAAGATTTTGAAGACATGGAATACGGCCTCGGTCATCTGATGGATGAGCTTCGTAAGATCGACATTCCGAGAATCCGCTTTACGACAAGCCACCCGCGCGATTTTGACGACCATCTGATCGAGGTGCTTGCAAAAGGCGGGAACCTCTTGGATCATATCCATCTTCCTGTTCAATCCGGAAGCTCTGACGTCCTGAAGCTGATGGCGCGCAAATACGACCGTGAGCGCTATCTCGATCTTGTCGCCAAAATTAAAAAAGCGATGCCGAATGCTTCTTTGACAACCGATATTATCGTCGGCTTCCCTAACGAAACGGACGAACAATTTGAAGAAACGCTTTCTTTATACAGGGAAGTCGAGTTCGACAGCGCCTATACGTTCATTTACTCGCCTCGCGAAGGAACGCCGGCTGCGAAGATGAAAGACAATGTTCCGATGCGGGTCAAAAAAGAGCGGCTTCAGCGCTTAAATGACCTGGTCAACGAAATTTCCGCGAAGAAAATGAAGGAATATGAGGGGCAGGTTGTCGAAGTATTAGTAGAAGGTGAAAGCAAAAACAATCCTGATATTCTTGCCGGCTACACACGAAAAAACAAGCTTGTAAACTTTAAAGGACCGAAAGAAGCGATCGGCAAGCTTGTCAACGTAAAAATCCACCAGGCGAAAACGTGGTCGCTTGACGGAGAAATGGTGGGAGAAGCAATCGAGGTGAATTAAGATGACTCTTTACACGAAAAAGGATATCGTGGAAAAAGCGCGCGAGCTTGCAAAAATGATTGCAGAAACCGAAGAAGTCGACTTCTTCAAAAGGGCTGAGGAACAAATTAACGAGAATGCCAAAGTCTCAAATCTGATCAATCAAATCAAAGCTTTGCAGAAACAAGCCGTCAACTTTAAACACTACGAAAAGCATGAGGCATTAAAGCAAACGGAAGCGAAGATCGATGCGCTTCAGGCAGAGCTTGATGACATTCCGATCATCCAGGAATTCAGAGACTCCCAAATGGAAGTCAACGATCTTCTTCAGCTTGTCGCTCACACGATATCAAATCAAGTGACAAACGAGATCATAGCGTCAACCGGGGGAGACCTTCTGACGGGAGAAACCGGATCAAAAATCAAAAACTCACAACCCAGCTGCTCACTATAAAAACGGCGCCTTTTTAGGCGCCGTTTTTTTTCGCCGTGCCGGCTTATTTTTTAAGTCAAGTTTATCCTCGTTGCTGCATACACTTAAACAGATTCATTAAATGGGTGCTTTATTTTGTTTTCTTCTTAGCGCGCACGTGAGACAAATGCCCAGCATAAGATAATACGAGGAAAAACAAGGAGGCATGACCGAATGTCTGAATACAGGGAAATTATAACAAAAGCGGTAGTCGCGAAAGGCAGGAAATTTACCCAGTCCACACATACGATCTCCCCTTCGCAAAAGCCAACCAGCATACTGGGCGGTTGGATTATCAATCATAAGTATGACGCCGAAAAGGTCGGGAAAACGGTTGAGATTGAAGGGACATACGATATCAACGTATGGTATTCGTATGCCGACAACACAAAAACGGAAGTTGTGACAGAACGCGTTTCCTATGTCGATGTCATCAAGCTCAGATACCGTGACAAAAACTACTTAGACGATGAACACGAAGTCATTGCGAAGGTGCTTCAGCAGCCGAACTGTCTTGAAGTGACGATTTCCCCGAACGGGAACAAAGTCGTTGTTCAGGCCGAAAGAGAATTTTTATCTGAAGTCGTCGGCGAAACGAAAGTCGTCGTCGAAGTCAATTCCGAATGGACGGAAAGCGATGAAGAAGAGGCATGGGAAGAAGAGCTTGATGAGGAATTGGAGGAGATTAATCAGGAGTTTTTGGTCGGAGATCCGGAAGAATAAAAGGAAACTAGGGAGACGCCGCCCTAGTTTTCTTTTTTTTTCGGAAGGAATGTTTGTGGTATAATCGTTCTTGGAATCAATAGAATCGAGAGATACATAATGGGGGATTAATATGGCAGGCTACACGCCGATGATACAGCAATATTTAAAGATCAAGGCAGAGTATCAGGATGCCTTTTTATTTTTTCGTCTCGGTGACTTTTACGAGATGTTTTTCGAGGATGCGAAAAAGGCGTCACAGGAGCTTGAAATCACATTAACGAGCAGAGACGGCGGATCAAGCGAGAGAATCCCGATGTGCGGAGTTCCTTACCATTCCTGCTCATCTTATATCGAACAGCTGATCAAAAAAGGCTATAAAGTGGCGATCTGCGAGCAGGTAGAAGACCCGAAGGCGGCAAAAGGAGTCGTCAAAAGGGAAGTGGTTCAGCTCATTACGCCGGGAACCGTCATGGACGGAAAGGGCATTCACGAAAACGAGAACAACTTTATCGCGTCTGTCAGCGATTTTCAGCATACATACGGCCTTGCCTTTTCAGATTTGACGACCGGCGAGAACTTAGTGACGGCGATTGAAAGATTTGATGATGTCGTTTCCGAAATTTACTCCGTCGGAGCGCGGGAAATCGTCGTCTCCAGCCGGATCGGAGAACAAGAGAAAACGGTTTTAAAAGAACGCTGCGGAGCGACGATTTCCTTTGAAGACGAACAGGCAAATGAGACGCCTGACATCGTAAAAGATCTGCCTTCAAAAGAGCTTGTTGATACATTCATGAAGCTGTACACCTATTTGAAGCGCACGCAAAAGAGAAGCCTTGACCATCTTCAGAAGGTTGAGCCTTACGAATTAGAAGAAGCGATGAAGATCGACCTTTATTCGAAGCGGAATCTGGAGCTGACGGAGACGATCCGCTCCAAAAATAAAAAAGGCTCGCTTCTCTGGCTTCTCGATGAAACGAAAACGGCTATGGGCGGCCGCCTTTTAAAGCAATGGATCGACCGGCCGCTGATCAGAAAAGGGCAGATCGAAGAGCGCCAGGAGATCGTCGAAACGCTGATCGCCCATCTGTTTGAACGGGAGGATCTGCGCGAGCGGCTGAAAGAAGTGTACGACCTCGAACGGCTTGCCGGCCGGGTCGCATACGGAAACGTCAACGCAAGAGACTTGATCCAGCTGAAAGAATCGCTAAAACAAGTCCCGGCGATTAAAGATCTAGTCGCTTCTCTCAATCATCCAAAGGCAAAAGCGCGTGCTGAAAAAATCGATCCGTGCGGCGATTTGCTTGAGCTTTTGGAGGAGGCGCTCTACGAAAATCCGCCGCTCTCATTAAAGGAAGGAAACTTGATAAAAGACGGCTACAACGCAAAGCTTGACGAGTACCGGGATGCGAGCAAGAACGGAAAAGACTGGATTGCAAAGCTCGAGCAGGAGGAGCGCCAATACACAGGCATCCGTTCGCTGAAAGTCGGCTTTAATAAAGTATTCGGCTACTATATCGAAGTGACGAAAGCGAACATCCATCTTCTCGAAGAAGGCAGGTATGAACGGAAGCAGACACTCGCAAATGCTGAACGCTATATCACGCCTGAGCTGAAAGAAAAGGAAGCGTTGATTCTCGAAGCGGAAAACAATATTTGCGAGCTCGAATACGAGCTGTTTTCCGGGCTTCGCGATCAGGTGAAAGAATATATTCCTCGCCTGCAGCGGCTGGCGAAAATGATGAGCGAGCTAGATGTTCTGCAATGCTTTGCGACGATCAGCGAAAACCGCCATTACGTTAGACCTGAGTTTTCCGAAGACGTCGTTCAGGTTGTCGACGGACGGCATCCGGTCGTTGAAAAAGTGATGGACAGCCAGTCGTATGTACCGAACAGCTGCGAAATGGGCGAAGGCAGACAAATGCTTTTGATTACAGGACCGAACATGTCAGGTAAAAGCACGTACATGAGACAAATGGCGCTGATTTCCATTTTGGCGCAAATCGGCTGTTTCGTTCCCGCGAAAAAAGCGGTTTTGCCGATCTTTGATCAGATTTTCACGAGAATCGGCGCAGCCGATGACTTAATTTCGGGACAGAGCACCTTTATGGTGGAAATGCTTGAAGCGAAAAACGCGATCGTCCATGCAACGAAAAACAGCTTGATTTTATTCGATGAGATCGGGCGCGGGACATCCACATACGACGGAATGGCGCTAGCCCAAGCGATCATCGAATATGTGCATAACCATATCGGCGCAAAAACGCTTTTCTCCACGCACTACCATGAGCTGACATCTCTTGAAGAGAAGCTTTCCGACCTGAAAAACGTTCACGTTCGGGCGGAAGAATACGAGGGGAAAGTCGTCTTCCTTCACCAAATTAAAGAAGGCGCTGCAGACAAAAGCTACGGGATCCATGTCGCCCAGCTTGCGGAGCTCCCCGACGATTTAATCAGCCGGGCCAAAACGATTCTGCAAGAGCTTGAATCAGGCGCAAAAGAACCGGCCGTTTCCCAAGCCGTTCCAGTTCAAGCGGAAACAGCCGAAAAATCTCAGGCGCCTGCGGTTGAGCCGGCGCAGCTGTCCTTCTTTGAGACGGACAAGCCGCAGGAAAAGCAGGCCAAGCTGTCCAAAAAAGAACAGGGTGTGCTTGACGAATTTAAGGCGCTGAATCTGCTTGATATGACGCCTTTACAAGTGATGAATGAGCTGTACAGGCTGCAAAAAAAATTAAGATAAAGAGAGGTGACCGCACTTGGCAAAAATTGTTCAGCTTCCCGACGATTTATCAAATAAAATCGCGGCGGGAGAAGTTGTCGAAAGACCGGCCTCCGTCGTCAAAGAGCTTGTTGAAAATGCGATTGACGCAAACAGCTCGGTGATCGAAATCGATGTCGAAGAAGCAGGGCTTTCTTCCATCAAAGTTCTTGACGATGGCGAAGGGATGGATGCGGAAGACTGCAAAACGGCTTTTTTGCGCCATGCCACAAGCAAAATCAAGGATGAAAACGATCTGTTCCGCGTCAGAACGCTTGGGTTTCGCGGAGAAGCTTTGCCAAGTATCGCGTCTGTCTCACATGTAAGCATCAAAACGAGCACAGGGGAAGGCGCGGGAACCCATCTGACGCTTCAGGGAGGAAGAATCATCTCCGAGCAAAAATCGTCAAGCAGGCGGGGAACCGAAATTACGGTGTCCAATCTGTTTTTCAATACACCGGCAAGGCTGAAGTATATGAAAACGATCCATACGGAGCTCGGCAATATTACAGACGTCGTCAACAGAATCGCCCTCGCGCATCCGGAAGTGTCAATCAGGCTGCGCCATCAAGGGAAAACCTTGCTGCAGACAAACGGAAACGGAGATGTCCGCCATGTGCTGGCGGCGATATATGGTACGGCCGTCGCAAGAAAAATGATTCCGCTTCATGCGAGTTCCCTCGATTTTGAAGTGAAAGGCTATATCGCGCTCCCGGAAATCACGAGGGCTTCACGGAATTACATGTCATCTGTCGTCAACGGCAGATACATTAAAAATTTTCCGCTCGTCAAAGCGATTCATGAAGGCTACCATACGCTGCTTCCAATCGGGCGGCATCCGATCACATTTATTGAAATCAACATGGACCCGCTTCTGGTCGATGTCAACGTGCATCCGTCAAAGCTCGAAGTCAGACTGAGCAAAGAGACCGAGCTCCATGAGCTCCTTCGCGACGCCATCAAAGACGTCTTCAAACAGCGGCAGCTCATTCCTAGTGTACAGACGCCGAAAAAAACGGCGCCGCCCATCATCAAACCCGAGCAGCAAAAGCTGGACTTCGACAATCGGCCTGAACCGGCTGATGAGCCAAAGACAGAACGGGAAACAGCTCCGGCCTACTCACCGATGAAATTAAGCTCGGTTGTCAAGGAAGCGCCGATCCAGACGGAGGAAAGGGAAGAAAGCATCGCACAGGAAGCGCCGCCCGAACCGCCGGAAATCGAAGTCCGCATGCCGGATGAACAGGATGAAGCGCCTCTGTATATCGAACAAGAGCACGAGGAAGAGGCGGTCGAGCCGAAAGAGCGCGTCCCGATCATGTATCCGATCGGCCAGATGCACGGCACGTACATTCTCGCCCAAAACGAAAACGGCTTGTATATCATCGACCAGCACGCCGCACAGGAGCGGATTAAGTACGAATACTTTCGCGAAAAAGTCGGGGAAGTCGAACCCAATGTCCAGGATCTCCTCGTTCCTTTGACACTGCACTACTCAAAGAACGAAGCGATCATCATCGACGAGCACCTGGAAGACCTTGCAAAAGTCGGCGTCTTTCTAGAATCATTCGGTGCAGGCAGCTATATCGTCCGCTGCCACCCGACATGGTTCCCTAAGGGCGAAGAAACGACGCTGATCGAAGAAATCATCCAGCAGGTTCTCGATAACCGGAACATCGATATCAAAAAATTGCGCGAAGAAGCAGCGATCATGATGAGCTGCAAAGGCTCCATCAAAGCCAACCACCACTTGCGCGACGACGAAATCCGAGCCCTGCTCGACGAACTCCGCCGGACGTCCGACCCCTTCACATGCCCGCACGGACGCCCGATTATCATTCATTATTCGACGTATGAGATGGAGAAGATGTTTAAGCGGGTGATGTAGGGAATAAGTTTCGAGTATTACGTTTTTAAGTGTGAGGCACTATGTGTCTCAGCTTTTTTTATTTATGTCATGAATTATTGTTGAAATAACGTTTTACAAGAGTTTTTAATCAACGGGGAAGGCCGGGGTCTTGTTGGCAAGCTAGCAATGGATGTACTGCGGGAAGTTTATACGGATACCAATACTTATAATTTAAGCGCTGCATCAGTTGTATGGAAAATTAAAGAGGAAGGCTGTTCGAAGTTTTATTAAATAGTCCTATATTTATAAATAGTGAAGTGTAATGAAGTGTTTAAATTTTCCACCTTTAGCGTGCCGTCGATAAGAAGAAAGTTAGGGAGCTGAACCTATTTCGTACGGGTGTTCTGTTATAAGGATTCTAAAAAGGTTCGGATTACGGAAGGGATTTAAAAAGGGGCACTTCCCGCAGGGAAGATGCCCGCGACTTACTGCTGGAAATGAAGGATCATCAAAGCGAATTTTCAAGGGAGCTTATCTTTTCCCTCGATTGCGCGATCACATTCTTTTAATAGAATTAATTAAAGGTTAGCCAAATGGAAAGGGCACTAAAACAAAGACTTGATGTTATGAATTGCAGATCATAAAGGCCAAGTATCTTTCTTCAAAGAAAATCAAGGATATTGAGATTTATATGGAGATGGGGCTGAAAAAGGACAAATATTATCAGATCAAGCGGCAGGCCATGTATAACCTTGCGATAGCTCTCGGGATTATTTAAATGTGGGTTTTATAAAAGAAAAACGGGCATTAAGCCCGTACATCACACTTAACATTTAATTCTCAGCCCATTACCTACAGTTATTCATAACTTTGAGGCGTTGATTAATCAAATACAGCTCTACTCGCTATATTCACATTATGTGCCGCTGAATATTCAGAGTTTTTCCCCGCTGCAACTTTATCATGAGAATGAGTTGAAACAGAGCTGGTCATAATGACTGATAATGTTAATGCGGTAAAGAAAATAGTCAATTTTTTCACTGTAATTCCTCCGTCACTTTAAAGATTTGGTTTTTAGCATGAATGACTTTATCAAGATAAATCACAGTTTTACTATCCTCGCCTTTTTGTCTGAAATAATCCGCAACATCTTGAGCGAAGTCCTCTACATCTGGCCATAATTTTAAAGATTCAAGATATTGAATATTTTCATCTACAATAGTCAGATCTTCATTTTCATATAGAGCTTCAATGATCTTGAGTTTTGCATGATACTCGTCATTTTGCTTTTCATCTGCCATTATATTTCCTTGCTCCAGATAGTGACGGGCTTCTTCTTTTGCGCCGATTTTGTAGAGAACTCTTGTTAAATCCGAGATGGAATTAACTCCTACAGATGAGGAAAGATGTTCAGGGATGGCGATGGCTGCTTTGAGATTCTCTTCCGCTTTGTTGTAAATTTTTCTTAAAGCATAGCTTATTCCAATATTATGATATGCTTTCCCGGTTAATGCGTGATCCTCGATTTTCTTTGCACCTTCTAAAGCTTTCTGATAATGGGCCTCAGCTTCATTATAACGGAATAAATCAATTTTGTTTGCTCCTAAAACCATTTCACAATTAATTTTCCGTTTTATGTATAATTCATGAGCTCTGAATGTTTCGAGTGCAGTTTCAGCATGTCTAAGGGAAAAGATGTTTTGTTTGATATAGTAATAGGCGATGGACAGTCTGTAGTGAAATTCTGCGTTCTCAATTTCATCAGGAATTTGTTTAAGTTTGTTTTCTGCAATTTGGTAATAGTTAATGGCTTTAATGTAATTCTTGTTATGAAATTCATTCTGTCCCGAAAAAAAATAGAAATAATACTGAATGACAGCATCAGTTTTTTCTATACCCTTCTTTTGACTTTCAAGCTTTTTGAAAACCTTCTTAGATTCGTTGAAATTTTCTAACATCATTTTGTGTCGAAAATCTAAAAGATTGAAATATATAAGTAAATCCTGATCTTCTTCCATATTCGGTAAAGTATGTTCAATTTCATCCTTCATAGCCACAGCTTGATCAACATTTTGTTGTCTAATCAAGGTGTACCAGTGATTTAGCATCTTCGCAACTTTTTCAGATGCAATTTTCGTCTCCAATTTCCACCAATCCTTTCGTGTGGTTGATTTAAAATATTCAAAAAATGAAAGATATACATTTCCTTTTTCTGTATATCTTTCATTTTACAGAAAGGATCATTTTTTGACAATGATTTTCCTTTTTTGGAATTCGGAAAAAGTCTGTCTAGCATGTTAGGTTTTAAGACCTACTCAATAAGATTCATTTTCATGGATACACAGGATTTATTCACCAATTCCTTTCCGTAAAGTGGTAAACTCTATACTGATTGTAACTTTAGTATTAGAGGAGAATGCCATGAAGACTCTTGATGTCCATGCGTTGCACCATGCAATTGATCAAACGCTGGAACAATTAAAAGACCAATCGAAAGAAATCGCAAACCTCAAAAAAAGCGTTGACGGCATCACATCACTTGATGATGCCTTAAAAGGTAAAGGCGGGGACGCCATTCGCGCCTTTTACGAAGAATGCCACACCCCGTTTCTACGATTTTATGAAACTTTCATTGAAGAATACCAATCGGCTTTGAAAAAAATCAAAAATGCATTGGATTCCTTTGAACCAAAACATGATGGATTTATTTCGCAAGCCTTTCTCGAACACGAGTTAGAACAAGGCTTGAACGCGGCTGATCGAACAACGAAACATTTGGTATCCAAAGCCAACGCGGCGATTTCAAAAGTCAGCCATATTGTTGATTTACCGGATTTGAATGACAATGATTTTCACGGACAGAATAGAAGAGCATTGAAAGACATCAATCAAACAATTGAGAAGCTACATACGTTTGACAGAGAACAGACAAACGCCCTCAAAACAGCTGAAAATGACCTTGGGACGATGCAGAGGTACATAACCAGGCTTGAAAAAATGTATACAGGTCCTAAAATTGAAATCACCAGCTATCAAAAAGGCTCGATTTTAAAGCCGGATAAGATGGATACTTTGAGCGGGAATCAAGAGACAGCGATGGGAGTCATGTTAGATAAACTTGATAAGAGATCAAAGCTTGAAAAAGAGATTAGCGAAGTTAGTGAACATGATATCAAAATTTCTAAGTTAAAGAAGAAGCTTGATGATTATGACTTTTCAACAGCTTCAGAGTTTTATGAGATTGCCAAGGAAATTGGATATGAAAATCTTTCCCCTTGGCAACAGCGGTATTTCAATGGAATTGAAGGCTCTCGTAATTTTGGCAACGCAATTAAAGGAAGCGGTGAAGGATTCAAAAATGCGGTTGTCGATACGGCAACAGGCATTTGGGACATGATCGTTCACGCAGACGAAACGATTGAGGGCATTAATTATACGATTCACCATCCTATAAAAGTATTCAATATTATGAAACAGGGAATTGAAGAGTCTTACGAGCGAGATGTAGTCAATGGCGATTCTTATACACAAGCCAGATGGTTTAGCTATGCTGCTGGAATGGTCGCGACATCGATTGTTGGTTCAAAAGGTGTCGATAAAGTAGGGAAAGTTGCCAAAGCGGGGAAAGTTGGACAGGTTGCCGCGAAAGCGACTAAAACTTCTAAAAAAGTAACGAGTAAAACGATTAAAGCATCGAAAGAAGCGGTGGAAAAAAGCGTTGCGTCTGTCAAAGAATCGATACAAAGGGTCGCTTCAAAAGTAAAAGGGATTCAAATACATAATCCTTTTGCACCTCAAGTTCAGTTGGTTGGTGGGGGGAAAGTACCTTATCATGCTATTGACGGGGAAAATTTTAAAAAGATGCTTATTCGGCGTATTGAGAAAGTTTTCGGGGACGAGAAAGGTGTTAAAAATTCAAGGAAGATTGATTATGATTTAGCGAAGGATTATATTAGAGATGTAGAGGCAAAAACCGGATTGAAAATTCACAAAAAACAAACTGAACAATTAAAAAGTGCTTTGAGAAACCACAAATTTGAAAAAATGACGCCCAAAGAAACTATGAAACATAGAAATAAGTTTAACAATGTAAAAGACAAGCTTATTAGTGAATGGGAGGAAAAAACAGGTCAAAAGTGGCCAAGATATAAAGAACAAGTATTTGATAAAAAAGGGAGAGTTGCTAGAGACATCGGACAACCTTATGATGCTCATCATATAATAGAAAATAATTTTGGGGGACCACATGAATGGTGGAATATACATCCTGCTAAATTTCCTGATGAGCATCAAGCAGGTATTCATGGTAAAGGTGCACCATCTAATAAATTATTTCCAAGGAGGTAAATGATAATGGGCAAATTTGATTTTGTTGTGAAAAATAATAATCATAAGTTTTATGAGTTAAAAGAAAACGATTTAACGGAAGCAGAAGAAAGACTTGGGTTTTCATTTCCTAAAGAACTCAGAGAATTTTATTTAGAGATTGGATACGGGTTTATAAAGGGGAATAACGAGAATGCAATAAACAGACTTTTGGATCCCGATACTATCGCAGATATCACTTTAAGGGAAGATATTTACGAATTTGATCCTGATTTAGACGGTATATACGAAGAAGAAGACAAGCTTGTTTTTTATGAGGTAAATGAAGGTGTATATTTAACACTTGACTTAAATGAAAACGAAAAGTCTCCAGTATTCTTCTTTGATACAAAAATAGCTGACTCCCTAGAGGAATTTATAAAAAAAGTTGATCAAGATGATCAATATTTTGCAGACATGGTAGATTAAATATTTTTTAGGAAACTTAACCTTGAGTGGCTATAGCCATTCAAGGCTTTTTATTTAGAGGGGAGTTATTATGATGGACTTTATTTATGTGGAAGTACTCAAGGATTCAAATCTTACTAAGTACATTTCGTTATTAAGAAAAACATCATCTAAACCTATTAAGGAACTAAAGCAGGCGATTGAATCAGGAAAACCTGTTATTGAATGTGATTACTATGACACAGAAGAATTGAAATCATTAGTAATCATTATAGAACAGTTACTCTCATTGGGAGCTAGCATTAAAATTTATGAAAATGATAGAGAAATAACTCTTGAGATGTTAAAGAACTTGATCGAAACCTATGAGGGTATTGCAAAAGACCGAGAAGAATTGGATGAGTTATTATTTGGTGATGATGATTAATACTTATTAAAGGATGAGTTGAAAATATAAATAGTATTCACTTTTTCTACCTTGATTGGCTTTTGGCCTTTCAAGGTTTTTTTGTTCCAATCCGAGAAAAATCCGACAAAAAGGGGGATAAAATGGGGGACTTTTTCTATTCCATTTTGTCATACGATAGAGACAAGAAAAACGAACGTAAATATTGAGTCCAAGACGGAGAGCCTGCGGACGCTGATCTTTTGCACACGAATGTTGTGCAGCTGATTAACGGCCGCTTTTCTAATGGCCAGAACTGGAGACGCACCTATCCCTTATCAAGTGTGCACCGATGTATCGAATGATGATGAAGATCGTCAGTTTCACAGGAGGAGCGGTTGGAGACTATGCAGTATTGCGCACGATAGTCAGGGGGAATGCAAGCGGTGAGATCCCGGTTTTGCACAGGCAATCATTTTCACATGGCTTCTTTTAATCCTTGCGTCCTCTTGGAGATTTACTGGAGATATTTTAATCATATTCAATAACAACACTTTTGTTTTTTGCATTTTGAAGAAAATGAATAATCTCGCGAACTAATTCCACCATTTCTTTTTTAAAGCCATCTGATGTATCTAGTTTGTTAACATCAAAATTTTTCATTTGGTTTATGGTTAAGTGAACGTCTATCATCCAACGTGGGTCATCATACCACCCTTCTTGATAAAAATATTCTTTGATAATTCCTTCTTTTTCAATATTGTTGTCCAATAAAGAATCTAACAAAGTCTCAAAGTATCCATTCCAGATGACGAGCTTGTTTTCTCCATCAGATAAGACAAGTTCAGGTTCACCCTCAAAACCATCGTAAAATTTTGTATTTAACAACTCGATCAATCCTTACAATTCCTTTTTACGTCTTATGTCCTTCAATCCCTCGTTTTCCCTGATTTTAAAGAATTTTGTGGTTGTTGTCCATGAATGAAAAGAAAGAGGTTTGATAGTAACGACAGCAGGGGAGTTGCTCAATAATCTCCAGTCCATTATGTAATCTAAGAAATTCCTTGTAATCGTTTTTTCTTCAAAAAATGGATTTTTATTTGAAGTTGCATGTGGGTCTTTTTTTGCCTAAATCTGTTCAACCCTTACGGCATCCTGGTGAGATTGGCGTCATCGTTTGAATTCATTGAGGTGAACAGCCTTGATTCCATCTTTCGAGCTTGAGAAAACCGTGAAAGTATTTCTATAGGCGGCGCAAGTGCTTATCGGGAAAAGCAACGTTGCTTAGAACTGTTTTACGATATAAAATTGAAACTTTTCATTTTTTCAATCGTAGCTATAGTAATTTGAAAATGAAACTATAGGGAGTGAAAAATTGAAGATTGCACTATGGATTATAGCGGGTACAGTAATTTCTATTGGCTTGGTAATAGCAATCGGAATTTTGATGTTTCGGAGGGAAGTAAAAAAGTTAAATCCTGAATATATTGTACAGTTTGTCAAAGCAAAATCAGGAAGCAGAAATGTCTCATTGTCCATAAAGCACAACGATGAAAATTGGATAGATATTAACGGACATGAGCAACTTCCTCTGGCAAGTACCGTCAAAATCATCTTAGCAATTGAATATGCACAACAAGCAGCGGAAGGGAAAATTGACCCGCAAAAAGAAGTAAGGTTAAAGGAATTAGATACATTCTATATTCCGAAAACAGATGGTGGTGCACACGAAGCATGGATTTCTCAATTGAAAAAAGACAAAGAGACAGATAGTGTTCCATTATGTGAGATAGCAAATGGGATGATTGCTTACAGTTCTAATGCAAATACTGAATACTTAATTGAGGTGCTGGGCCTTCAAAACATAAATGATGTTCCAAAGAGCTTAGGTATCTTACATCACGAGCCTGTGTATCCCATTGTCAGCGCACTGTACATACCCGCCCAACTGATGAATGAAAAGAACTTATCGAAAAAAGAAGTGCTAGAAGTGATGAAAAACATGGACATGGATGAATACCGCAATAGAGCGATTGAAATTCATAACAGATGGCTGGGCCAACCGCTAACCGAACAAGAAAAAAAACAAATAAGCAAAACATTGGACATGGATTTTCAAAAAATTTGGTCTGATCGTTTGCCACGATCAACTGCTAGAGACTATGTATCTATTATGAAATAATAAACAGCAAAATACATTTTAATGCAAATGTATATAAATATCTTGATCCAGTCATGGAACAAATAATGAAAAAACCAAACAATCGTGAATGGCTTGTTCATGCGGGACAAAAGGGGGGATCTACTGCGTTTATTCTTACAATTGCAATGTATGCGACAGATAAAGAACGAAATCAGACAGAAATCGCATTTTTTGCAAACGATTTAAATACATTAGAGATAGCAAGACTTTCTCGAAATATGAATGGTTTTCAGCTGAAATTTTTAAAAGATTCGAAATTCCGCACACATATCAAAAAAGAATTATCCAGTTTGGATTTGTAAAATAGTTAAAGGTCAATTTCATATAAGGAAATTGGCTTTTTTAATTGAAATGCCTGCTGTATAAATTTCCGAAATGAGAGATATACAAACGTTAACGGCTTATAGCGTTGAAGAATAAGCGCCTTAATCTTAAGAATTACTAACTTGTCATTTGCGCGAGAAAATAATTCCTTGCCTACGATTGCCGCCGTCCGACAAGCAAGGGTTTACACATTTGGAAGATATGGAATTGTTATCCTGAACATATTTAGATTATAATGGAAAAACAGAGGATAGCCTCATCTGTCTCAAAAAGATGGTCTATACTCAAAACCAAATATTGAAAGGGGAATGTTTGATATGAAGTCTAACATGAAGATTGGCTTAGGGGTTCTTATTATTGGACTCAGCTTTCTTTGTCATGTGTCCACCGATAAAGTGGATGTAGCTTCAAGAAACATAACAAGCGCACACAGTCACTATTTCTTTGCTTAATCAAAAAATATAAATTTTTCATTTCTTCTTGGAGCCGTTTTTAACGGCTTTTTGTATGCACATGAAAATACCCTCTTCAATTTTACATGTATAATAATCCCTTAAACCTTTGATATGCAAAGGTTTTCCCCATCAGCCCATTCCATTTCGAGCTTGATTGTTGTATCTTGCTATATCAAAGTGTGTTCGAAACGCTGAAATGAAAGGGTTTCCCGTTTTTCTTGATCACTTAAAATCATACTTTTATTATGGGAGCAAATTGACGTGCTCAGGCAGCATCATAGATGTCCATTAGATGGTTCCCCGATGTTTTAAGTTGCCGTCTTTCATGATGTTCATTTTCTTAATTATGAGTTTACAGGAACTTTTGTTCTGGGTCGAATTAGAATAACGAAGCAGCTTTTAGAAGTGTGGAAAGCACTTAAGATAAATTTTAAGATAAAAGAAAAGACTCTCAATGGCTTTCTTTTCTTTAATTTATGTGTCATAGTACCGATATAATAATTAAGTAGAATTGAAAGAGTGATGCCCGATGTTATCCATAGGAGATACCATAACAATAGAATTTGAAAACGAAAATCAAGAAAATATCATTGCGAAAAGCAAAGTGTCATCCATTGAGGAAAATGTTTTAAGAGTGCATTATCCTGTTGATGTAGAGACAGGGAGAACCATTATTATACCAACAAATACAATTGCTATGATTCACTTTGTGAATAAGCAACAGGACCTATACAAATTCACCAGTGTAATACAAGGGCGAGATATATGCAACGATATACCTATATTGAATATATGCTTGCCTGAAGAGGATCAAATGATAAGAATTCAAAGGCGGCAATTTTTTAGAGTAAATGCAACGATTCCTGTCACTGTTCGTCCATATGGATCCGGTTCAATGTTTAAAACATATACAGCAAATATCAGTGCTGGAGGCGCTGCATTAATTATTGAAGAGACGCAAAAACACAAACCGGAAGAGGATTTGAATTTAAGTATCTCTTTACCAAATAAGGGGCATGATGAAACTGTGATTGACGTTCATGCTCAAGTCAAACGCACTTATCTTGATCGTAGAACAAACAAACTGATCATGACAGTCGAATTTATCATGATGAATGAGCATGATAAACAAACACTTGTACAATATTGCATAAAATGCCAATTGATAGAAAGAAGAAAACTTAGCTCTGAATAAATATTAAGTTTCTTCCATTATATAAATAGTTTTTAGATAAGCTTATCGTGTGCAGACAACGGCAAAAAATCGTCAAGATAGAGTATGTTAACCCTCCAAAAGTTGAGGAAGACAGTGATCTGCCCAGGCCCTCTTAATTTTAAGAGGGCTTTTTCTTTCTCGATTATTTACCTGTTCTGTTGTCTGAACATGTTATTAAATTGATCTTCGCAAAACATGGCAAAGCAATGATCAACATCTGCCCTTGCCAGTTTATCTTTATGCAGCTTGGACTGATTTTCCATCGACAAATGCATATGTTGATCATCTTCCGTCAATAAAGACGTTAAGAACCGTTACTTCGTTATGAAGTTACTTCTGTATGATCTGAATAAGGTTTCCGCATGTATCGTCAAAGACAGCTATTGTGACTTCGCCCATTTTTGTCGGCTCCATAGTAAACTTCACGCCGTTTTCCAATAATCGTTCGTACTCTTTGCGAATATCTGCAACGCCAAACATTGTTGCCGGGATGCCTTCGGCAAACAACCTGTTTTGATAGTCTTTGGCGGCAGGATGTTCATTCGGTTCGAGTAAAAGCTCTGTTCCGTCTTGATCATCGGGAGAAACAAGCGTTATCCACCTATATGCTCCGCTAGGAACGTCATGCTTTTTTGCAAAGCCCAGCGTTTTTGTATAAAACTCTAATGCTTTGTCTTGATCTTGAACAAATATGCTGGTAATAATGATTTTCATCATGTTTTGGCCTCCTTTGATATTTGCGATGGATGGATCTCTTCTTACACTATGGCTGTAAGAAGAAAAGCTCATACATTCGTGGTTCGTTATTAAATCAATCTACCCATCCTTTCAGCAATTTTCAAGTGGTTCGTTGTTATATAAGTACTCAATATTTTTCGTCTTGATTTAAAGCCTTGCATCTTAAGCCGCCGGAGCGAATGCCAAGTGCTTTGAAAATTCATTTTTGTCCCAATTCATCTATCGAGTATCTGCAACTTCATGGCTGTTTCTAGCGAAGCAACTGTATGGTTCCGTCATAAAGGAACCGTATCATGCCATCTTAACAAGTTAAAGTCACATTTATAGTAGTTTGAACCAGAAGTCGTTCGCGGCATCCAATCACCCGGCGGGATAAGATTTTGGCAACGGGACGTGCAGGGAAGGGAGATGAACATAAACTATAATAATTGGATAGAAATGATTAAAGTGCTGAAGGACTTTTCATAAAGGGATTGGACTGATATATAATTTGCATGAATAGAGGGGTGCATTAAACTTATTCACGAGTTGAATCAAATTTTTGCTGAAAGTGTGGGAGTCAGCCCGGTCATAGAACACAACTTTCATTGTGACTTGGGGATCAATACTTAAAGCCAGATTTACTTTGTGTTTTTGGAATAGTTAATCTTTGATGAAAGGACAGTCATTTTTACTGTTGATGTTAATCAAAAACGGAACGAACTTGAAAGGTAAGTTGGTTCCGTTAGAATGACTAGTCCAAATTTTGATCGATTGTCCCTTCAAAATAGTCATCACTGACCTGTTCATGAGTTTCAGCCAATCCTTTTTCCAATTGCGTGGTTCCTTTATAATCCGAAGTGTTGAAGTGTTTTCCAGCCAGATCCGTTGTGCGATCTATGTTTTCTTTGCTATGAGTTTGTGTTTCAGTGTTTACATTCTCTGTCTTAGCGCTGCCATCTAAAGACTGCTGAAAATCATATTCACTGTCTGATGAAGAAAATCTTTTGTAATCATTCGGTCTGTCTGCTCCGTTTTTTTGAGTCATGTTACTCACTCCATATTATTGAAATTTTAGTTTGTCAGATGGGATTGAGGCACATCTGCTTTAAAAGCTGTTTCGGTCTTATGGTCATTTTTTATACTTGAATTTTACTCAATGGGTTTCACTCCTTTACAAAATGGAAATATCAACTCTTCTTATTCTGTCTGTTCAGAAGGTATTCATTCGTTTTTTTCGTTGACTCGTTCCCGTTCGTCAAGAGAGCAGGCGGGCGTATATAATCCGCTAATTGGATGAACATGACCGGAAAGGTCTCCGGGTTTTTCCTGAACTTGAGGAATGGCCGCAGGATGAAATGAAAGAGGCCTCTCTGAACATTGATTGCCCAATCAAACGAGCAGGGGATTTGGTTATTTAGTCTGACCGTATTGTATTGATGCCGTTTGTTCAAATTTCAACTGGCGGAAATGTACAGTCATACTTGCAAGGGCCTTTTCTTATAGAGGTTATGGTTTTTAAGAAGTCTGTTATTTGTTTATCGAATAGCTGGATATCGAATATAGTTATTTTTTTATTCTAAACGCTGTAATAAAATATTTCTTATAAGAGTGGTGTAAAGTACTTTTATTCTTTTTTATGAACGGAAAGAACATGGAGGGAACGACGGTGATGAGTAAACGGGGAAAACAAATCAAAATTCCGGCAATTTATATGAGAGGCGGAACAAGCAAGGGCGTTTTTTTTCTTAAAGAAGATTTGCCTGCTGATCCATCTGAACGTGATAAAGTTTTACTGCGTGTAATAGGCAGTCCGGATCCTTACGGTCAGCAGATCGATGGCATGGGTGGTGCCACATCGAGTACGAGCAAGGTGGTTATTGTTAGTAAGAGCAATCGTCCTGGATGTGATGTAGACTACCTATTCGGACAGGTGGCCATAGGACAGCCGTTGGTTGACTGGAGTGGAAATTGCGGGAATCTTACTTCAGCTGTAGGTCCTTTTTCGATATATCGGGGTCTGGCAGATGCCCCTCAGGATGGCATGGCTGCCGTGAATATCTGGCAGGAAAATATCGGGAAGAAGATCGTGGCGCATTCCCGATGAAGGACGGAGAGGTTCAAGAGCTTGGAGATTTCGTACTGGACGGGGTCACTTTCCCTGCAGCTGAAATAAAGCTTGAATTTCTTGATCCGGGTGCCGATGGGGGAAACATGTTTCCGACCGGGAATCCGATCGATATTATTCATGTCCCAGGTGTAGGAGAGGTGGAGGCCACTTTAATCAATGCTGGAAATCCTGCCATCTTTGTTTCGGCATCCTCGATGGGATTAACGGGAGCTGAACGGCAAGGTGATATCAACGGTGATGCCGATCTATTGGCGCGTTTTGAAGCGATTCGGGCGCATGGCGCGGTGATTATGAATCTGGCCGAAAGCGTGGAGTACGCAATGGCCAAGCGACAGCACACGCCGAAAATTGCGTTTTTTGGAAAGCCGGCTAGTTACACAACATCCGATGGAAAAGAAATACGTGAAGAGGATATCGATATCTTGGCACGGATCCTTTCCATGGGCAAGCTTCATCATGCCATGACCGGAACAGGCGCTGTAGCAATTGCTGCCGCAGCTGTGATACCTGGAACGATCGTCAGCAGAATTTTAGGAGGTACGAGGGCTGAGCTTCGCTTTGGTCATCCATCCGGTATTTTGAAAGTGGGGGCAGAAGCTGCTCATGATCATGCAGGATGGGTGGTGACAAAAGTTTCCATGATCCGAAGCGCTCGAAGATTAATGGAGGGTTCGGTTTTGATACCGAATCATGAATAGCAGTTCATAAAAGGGCTGCATGGATGGCAGCCCTTACGTTTATACTCAGTTATTTGGAAATGACTGAATCTAAGTATTTGATCGTCGCTTCTTTGTCGCCAGAAATCGATGATTCCCGTTGTTGATCTTTGAGCAGCTTTACCTTGGCTTTTTTTAGTGTTGCTTCTTTTAATTCCATCGGAACCACAACAACGCCGTCTGCATCTCCGACAATAATGTCACCGGGTTTCACTGAAACACCCCCGCAAGAAATTGGAACATTTAATTCGCCTACACCCGCTTTACCGCTTGCAGCGACAGTTGTCCCTTTACAAAAAACAGGAAAATCCAATTCCTTTATCCCCTTCATATCCCGGATGACTCCATCCGCAACAATGCCGCCTAATTCCAGTGTTTTGGCCATGCCGACGACAAAATCTCCTGCGATTGCTCTGTATTCATCGCCTTTGGCATCAATTACAAGAATATCACCAGGTTTTGCTGTTCTAATGGCTTTAAGTACGGCTGCATTATCACCAACGGGCATCTTTACCGTAAAAGCTCTTCCGCTAAGGATGTATTCTTCTTTTAGCGGCTTAATGCTCGGATGCATCACAAATGCTGAAAGAGAACGATGAACTAAATAACCGAATATTGGAGACTGCTCTATCTCTGTTTAATGAGCACGGAATTGAACACGTAAGTATGCATAAAATCGCTAAAACGGCAGAGGTCGGACAAGCAACTCTTTATCGCCGCTATGCGAATAAAAGCAAATTATGCATTGCTTTAATGGAGAAGAAATTTAGCCGCCATCAGCTTGAGTTACAGACTTACCTCAAAAATAAAAGGGATCAACCAGTTTATGAACGTTTACTATATTTGCTTGTACAGCTCAACCTTATCGTTGGGGAGCATTTAGATTGGATGAGGATGTTAACGACATCTGGAACGCTTGAAGAAACGAGCAGAGATGTCTATAGCACCTGTTATTATAAGAAAAACCATCAACTGATTTATGAATTATTAGAAGAGGCAAAGAGCAAAGGAGAAACGAACATTACTGACATAAGATTGACCTCTTTTATGTTAGCTTCTCCGATTTCTCCGGAATTAATGTTTTATTTACATGATATGGGTTATTCCCTTAGGGAGATTGCTGAAAATTTCGCTAAAATACAACTCGATCCGTTATTCGCAGAGAACGGTGGCACAGCATTAAGGATATGAAAAAATTTTGATGTCAGATATCCGTTTAACAGTCTTCTGCCGCCAAGCACGCAAGAAAGGATTAGGATAAGATTGGCAATAAGTATGCGATTCCGTTTCCGTATCTTTGCTGATCGGCTTTCTCTTCAACAGTTGAAGAACTTTTTTATAGAGTTTGGCTTCAGACCCGCTTGGAAATATGGTTTGGACCGTGGCCGGCTATCTTCCTTACATCCTTTGGGCAAGCTGGCACATGGTGCTTCAGGGCAATGGTCAAGGGATTGTCGATGCTGCAGCAGTAATAGCTAACCACGGTGTCACAGGTATTCAATTAATACCGAGTTCCAAACAATCCAAAAAGGCGATGATCAAAATAAAGGTGTTCCCATGTTTTGTTATGTTTATAAATGATGCCGTGTTAATTATCTTTTTTTCTGATCGGGTCTTATAAGGCGGGTGCTCCATATGTGCGGCTTGTAAAAGTTAGGACTCATCTGACTATCAGTGAGTTCTATTTTTATATTTTGGGAGGCCGGTTAGTAGAATATGGTTGTCACTCATGTTAGTATATATATGGTTATTTCTTGGCTGCAAGTAAAAAGACGTCAATAAATTTAGGAACTTTTTTTAGTAGGTGAAGAGCATGGCGAAAAAAATGGCAAAAACAAATGCAGTTCGTTTGATTGAACAGCAAGACATCTCCTATGAGCTATTAGGTTACAAAACAGAAGCCGGGCAACCGGTAGATGGCATCACTGTTTCTGAAAAAATTGGTTATTCTTGCGAGTATGTATATAAAACCTTGGTTGCAACGGCAGGAGCCAAGCATTATTACGTCTTTGTTGTACCCGTTGCAGAGGAGTTAGATTTAAAAAAGGCGGCAAAGGTAATAGGCGAGAAGAAACTGGAAATGGTTGCTATGAAGGAACTTCTGGGGTTAACCGGCTATGTCAGAGGCGGCTGCTCGCCGATTGGCATGAAAAAATGGTTTCCGACATATATTGATGCAAGCGCAGAATCGCTTGATTTTATGATTGTCAGTGCAGGGAAAATCGGCATGCAGCTAAAATTAGCTCCACAAGATTTAGCCGAAGCATGCCATGCAAAATTTGCAGCAGTCGTTTAATCAAATAACCATTCCCTTAAAATACGACTTCATACATATTGAATATACTTGTTCAGATGGCTCACCTTCCTTGACAGGGCAGAGCTTTTTTGACCATAAATTTTTCAAAACGTCTTGAAAAAACATAAAAATAAGAATAGATTAGGAATAGATGATATATAAGGCGAATTTTGATTATGAAGCGTGAGACGCTGTCTGTTTCGCGCTTTTTTGTTTGAAAGATAAAACGGAAAAGGGGCAATCTGCTCGACGCCTAGGAGGATAGAATAACAGCAGGTCAACTGTTTAGGAGGTTTTAAAATGGATAGTAAACGGCGCGCTAAGCGATTTATCATGTCATTGGTGGTTGCCGGAATCACTTTCACAGGAATGTTTGTCTTAACGGGTAAAGCCGAGGCTGCTTGGTCAGGCTGGCAAACCAGGAGCGGATACACCGCAAAAGTGTATACAAATGCCGCGGCTTATACGACAAAAGACCACTCTATTAAATGGAGAATCAAGAAGAGAGGCAATAAAAAGCTTTATTATAAAGCTTATATCTGCAAATGGATAAACCGCGGCTTATATAGCGCGGGGAGTGTGTCGGGATCATTTAAATCCACCACCCCAATCAAAACATTTAAAGTGAAATCGGTCAGAAATAAGCTGGGCAGCGGAACGTATATCGTCCGCGTATTCGTTTTCAAAGACTCCAAAAAGAAAAAAATAATCGGAAGCTTTAACTCTAAAAAAATTCGGATTACAGAAGGGATTTAAATAAGGGGCTTCCCTCTGACTGAGAGAGAAGAATGGTGAATGACATTTTTGTCATACGATAGAGACATAGAAAATGAATGTGAATTCCAAGAGGGACAGCATGTGGCCGCTTATCTTTTGCACATGATTTGTGCAGATGACAGGCGGCCGCTTTTTTAATGGACAGATCCCCATCATATTTGCTTGTTTTGCAAATTGTTAAACCAAAATAAATATTTTAAAGCCGAGGAAAACAGAGCTGCCATTGGAAAGACGGAACGTCCGCCATTAGTATAAAGTCTTATTATAGCAGGAATATGGATAAAGACTTCTTGTTGCCAGATGAAGCTCATGCATACGGCCGGTGAATTCCGACTCTGCCAAAATTGCGTGGCCCGATGCTGGAGACGCTAAGAGAAAGGATTGTTACTTTGAGAAATTAAATGATTTTTTGAACAAACGTATCAAAACATGTTTTTCGCAGTCTCAAATTAGTATCATCATGGTATGAAGTGACCGTTTTAACAGAACTCTTCATTGTAGATACTACATGTATCAAGGGATGGCTCAAACGCAATTTTGGAAATAGACGTTCTCTTTGAACTTTTGCGCGGCTCAAGGGAAGTCTATTTTTCTTTCTTAAACAACACGGCAATTAACATGCCGAACGCAATCATTAAAGAGATTGTTTCGAATTTGTCATGTGCACCGCCCCCTTTTCAGAGGGGATAAGGCAACATCCCTTAAGTGAACCGAAACTTCGCAAAATGAATATTTTACCATATCACCCACAAAACCGAGGGTGTTTTTTATTATCCGAAGAAAAATGTTTAGTAGAAGGTGCATATTAATATGATTCACATATTTAATGTTTTAAAATGGTAGATAAGGGGATGGTTTACTGGATTTAAGATCGATCCCCAAGCTTTTACTCTTTTAAGAAAGGGGAAGCCGCCATGCAAAAAACACTTTTTCGAGGTGCAGCGATCGTCACCCTTGATCCGAAGCTTAAAAATATCGAAAAAGGGGACATGCTGATTGAAGGTTCAACGATTGTGGATGTGGCCGAATCAATCCAAGCTTCCGATGCAGAGGTGATCGATGCCTCAAATATGGTGATCATGCCGGGACTTGTCGATACGCACCGGCACGTATGGGAGTCCGTCATTCGGGGAATCGGCGCCGACTGGTCGCTGCAAACCTATTTAAACCGGATTTATTATGGGAATTACGGAGCGATGCGCAGGTCTGAGGATGATTGGATTGCAAATTATTCGGGAGCGCTCGAGGCGCTGGATGCAGGCGTGACCACCTTGCTTGACTGGACGATGATCGAATCGCCTGATCACACGGATCAGCTGATTGCCGGTCTGAAGGAAGCCGGGATCCGCGCGGTATTCGCCTTTGGAACGTCAGGCGATGCGGCATATTGGGACAGAGACAGCACCCTTTCCAACATGGATGAAGCAGAACGGGTGAAAAAAGCCTACTTTCAGTCAAACGATCAGCTTTTGACCATGGGGCTTGCGATTCGCGGTCCTGAGTTCTCATCATGGGATACATCGGTTTTTGAAATCAAAACGGCCCGGACGCTCGATGTTGTATGCAGCATGCACATCGCTTTCGGCAATTGGGGAGCGAAAGACCGTTCAATTGAAAAACTGCATCAAGCCGGCCTGCTCGGTCCTGACTTGAACATGGTGCATGTTAATGCCATTAGTGAAGAGGAGATGAAAATGCTGGCGGCGCACGGAAGCTCAATTTCCGTTACGCCGGAAATTGAGATGATGATGGGACACGGCTATCCAGTCACTGGACTTGCTCTGGAACACGGAGTGCCCCCAACCCTCGGCGTTGATGTTGTCACATCAACGGGGGGAGATTTATTTGCCCAAATGAAATTCGCCCTTCAGGCAGAGCGCGCCAAACAAAACGAAACACTGCTTAAAGAAGGGATCATGCCGGGGCCCGAATTAGGCATATTCGCCGAACAAATTCTAAAAGCGGCAACGATTGACGGCGCGCGGGCCTTAATGCTGGATCATAAAATCGGCTCGCTCACACCAGGCAAAGAAGCCGATTTCATCATGGTAAAAACGGACAGCCTCAATTTGCTTCCGCTTTCTGATGTCATAGGGGCTATCGTTCAGTGCGCACATCCCGGCAATATAGACTCCGTATATGTTGCAGGAAAGGCGGTAAAGCGAAATGGAAAATTGGTTGGAGTCGATCTTGATGACGTGAAAAAAAGAGCAGTGGCGGCTCGCGATCATATACTATCCCGCACTTCTGAAGCCGCTTTTTAAAATAAGACAAAACACAGCCCTTCCTAAAAGAAGGGCTGCATCATTTTTATATCATTCTTACATATTGTCTTTTCTCTTCATCTTGAATGACGACTCCAAGTTTTGCCAGATCTTTGCGCAAGATTTTTGCCTCATCATGATTATTGTTTTGTATGGCTCTCTCCCTTGCCAGCAAAAGAGCATTTACATGTGGGGGGAAGTCGGGATGATCCTCAACCCAGCGCTGATACTGATCTTTAAAAGGGTCTTGTTCTGTCCAATGATAACCGTGATTTTTAAAGGCTTCTGCAACATGTGAATTCTTAGAATCAATTTGTTCACGATACAATTCATTTTGATCAACACCGAGAATAACGAGATGCTTATTCTCAATATAAACTGCATAAATGTCTTTTTTCTCAATGATTTCTTCTTTTTCTTTAAATCTTAATCTCACGTTTTGTTCGGAAATGTAGACTTCAAGAATTTCGTTGAAAACATAATGAGAAAAGAACAAACCGGCAATGATGCCCAATACAGCAGCAATAACCGATACCCATAAGTGATTGAATGTAACAATCAATTCGATAGGTCCTTTAAAAGGAACGAAAGGAATGGTCAAAGCCCAATCTGCAATAGCAGGAAAAAACCACCCAAGAGCGGCCCCGAAAACGGCCGGAATGAGTAAAATGAATGCTTTCTCCAGTTTTGACGGTCCAATATACGTTTCCTGAGTCAATATCATTTCCTTCCTTTCATGGCATGACGAACGGCGAGTTCCCATGTTTCTTCAACATTCATTTCAACGCCCAGCATCATAAAGTTGCTTACATTATCAAGGACAAGCGCGAGGATATGTGCATTCCCTTTCGTATGTTGGGAAGATACGACGCCGAGTTCAACGCCGTAAGAAAGCAAAGAGTCAAATCCTTCCAGGAAGTGCTGCATCATTGCTTTCAGTTTTTCTTCATATTTTGGTCTGCACACTGCGCTTAAAACAAACTCATGCACCACTTTCAAAGCAGGGGAGCTGTTTTTATATTCTTCTACATAGCGCAGTCCATCTGCTACTAAACGTTTCTCAAAGTTTTCTTTCGTGTACTCATCGATCGGAAAATAAGCAGAGAAATGATGCTCATCAAATATTAAGTGAAAAAGGTGATCGATCAAATGTTCTTTGGACGGAAAATAATGATAGATCGCCGGTTTTGAAATGCCCACCTTTGCTGCAATCATCGATAAGCTCGTACCCTGCAGTCCATGCATGGAAATAAGAGTGAACGCCGCTTCAACAATCGCCTCTTTTGTTTTGCTTTCCTTTTTCAATAAAATCAGCCCTTTTTACAATCTATATATTTAATTTTACTTACCGGTAAGTAAAAAAACAAGGGAGGATATTTAAGGAATATCGAAAGAATTTGGCGGGATTCGCATGAAAAAGCGCAAATGTCCTCAACATCAATAAAACCCTTCTTTGCAGAGAAGGGTCAATTTGATATTACATTTTTCAAGGCATATACATCGTAAATTTGCCGTTTGCCGCCAGGCTGTTCAGCATGTACAGGCAGGATCCGTAATAATCGTCAGGAATATAGGCGCTGTTAAACGCATTGGCAAACCCTGTCCTTAATGAGGCATCGCTTGCTGCAGTCGCGCCGCCTGCATTGGCCGCGACCAGACCCATCGCACTGCCTTTTTTAACGGCCGTTCCATTCAGCATATATTCATGGGCCGTTCTCCCGTAGTTTTCCCGTTTCATAAACGTCAAGAACTTGTTAACCGCTTTTTGCTCGCTGGCGCGATATGCGTTATCTGCCGAGGACCACAGCGTATAATCCATGGCGACATGAGACACCGTCCGCCAGGCATCATAGCTGAAATTGCGGTCTGTTTCCGTTGAGGAATGCGCGGCGTCGCTTACACCGTCGAAGCCGGCTTCATCTGGGAAAAGGCCGGTGGCTGCATTGTTAACGGTTGATCCGTTATGTAGTACGCTTTTAAACGTCGTTTCAGACAAGTATTTTCGGGACTTGTTTGCCGCGTCTTTCCAAAAATACTGTTGGCTGCTTCTGGCACTTTTAGCAAATAGCTCGAAAAAAGCCGGCACATGATACGAAGGATCCGTCCAATTGACATAAGGGCCGAATCGAACCATCGCATAGCGCGGATCATTGCCGTTTTTAATAAAAATCCTTGATTCCTTGCTGGCGTTTGCGTATTCACCGTCACCGGCCAAGGCGTCAAGCATGTCCTGGGCACGCGCTTTGTAATCATACGGGTATTGTTTATCTCCCCAGCGGCCGGATGCCATCATGAGGGCTGCAGCAAACCAGACTTCGCCGTCAGATGCTACGTTCTGATCAATTGTTTGCACGTCAGAGCCGTTCGTTTTCATATGCCAGCGATGATAGCCGTACAAGCTGTCATTTTTGTCGGTATGGCGCATATATTTGCGGACGAAATCCCACAGCCTTTGGAATTTATACTCATCATTCATTTGCAGAGCGATCATCATCCCGTAGCTCATGCCTTCCGTTTTGACGCTGTAGTAGCCATTGCCAAGGTCATCGTCCAACGTCGAAGCGATGTAAGCCGAACCGTCTCTCATATAATGAAACAGTGAGCCGCCTTTCCCATCGCCTTTTGCATCAAAATATTTTTTGTAAGCCTGGTTCAAATTTGTTTTGCCGGTTGTACCGAGAATATCCGGAGTCCTGGAATGTACGGATGCCACGGCTGTTTGGGCAAAAGCTGCAGAAGAACATGTTAAACAAACAAAGACAGCCGCGATCCATTTTAAACATTTACGCTTCATTTCATCTCACCTTTCTAAAATTTGTCATGATGACAGACTAATATTAATTAATAGGGCTGGGAGTGTATAGATGATATTGAACTATTTTGGTTGGGCCGAAATGATTGATTTTACTCGGAGGGGCGAGGCGGCATAAAATTGAATGGGGGAGCGGAGTTGGTGATACAAACGAATAGAAATTACTATTGTAGGAGATACAAAAGTAGTAATAAATATTGAAGAAGTAGCGGTGTTTGTTGAAGAAATACAAAACACTACAAATAAAAAAGTCGCCCATAAATGAGCAGCTTATCTTGCCTTCCTTTTAGTCCAGGTTCTTTCGCCTTGCTTAAATCTTCCTTGCCGTCATAAGTTAATAAGATTTATAAAAATAATGAACGTTTGGATTGTTTTTATAAATTACCCGATCCAAAAATTTTCTTGCCAAAACATTTATCTCGCCCTTGGAAAATTTTAAAGAGAGAGGGGAGATACAGGTGCTAAATTCCTCTTATTTCTTGATAACCCATGTTATACTGAAAACCTAAATTGTTTCCTTACTGTATAAGCAAAACGAGAGGGGAAATAAACAGAAGTGTTTTACATATTTATGTTACTTTATATAATCGCGGGTACTTTTACTTAATTTTTTAAATGATTTAAGCAATGTCGTTTTAACTGTTTTGTTTACTATTTTCATTGGGGCGCTAGTGATTTATAGAATTGTTGAACGAAGCAAAAGGTAATGGGGGGAAATTCCTGATGAATGGTGAATGATGCAGTTCTTCACTCATAAATGAGTGAACCGAAAAAGAGAGCTACTTTCTTGCCTGTCTTACTATCCCATGAAAACAGAGAAAGAAGTAGATCCAGCAAACCCACTACGAGTTCCAGTACCCACATCACTTGTCACCTCATCGTAAATATCGGCAAATATGTTACCTTCATTAACCTGACTTCTTGGTGCTATTCCATTGAGACAGAGACATGACATAGAATAAAGAAACAATAGAATCAATGATAAATAATGTCCCAACCATCAGTTTTGTCAGTGTTCTCATATTACATCTTTTAGTCGTATAAGAGAGTATAAAAGAAAGTTATTTACAATGATAGGAATTTCATAAGATTTTAAAGAAAATTTAAGCTGATAAGCATCGTTTATAACAAATCTGTAAGGGAGGTCGTATAGAGAAAGAAAAGGGCTGAAATGAGCTATGGACTAAACTTTAAAAAAATGAATGGATAGTCTTGGGTGGTGACAAAAAAACAAAGTATTCATTAGGAAAATTAACTCAATTATTCGAATTTTTATGTAAATCCATAAAGAAACATGTTAGGGTTAATGTGTTTAAAAATTTTAAATAATTATCCCGAAGGATATAGTTTTATTTTGCGTATATGTAAAAATTTAAGATTCTCCGGTTGTAATCAAATATGCACCGAGAATCAATTGCTAAACGGGGTGAACTTAATGAACAACAAGAAAATTATTTTTGATATTGTGATGTACATTATTTTCGGTGTAATAGGTCTTTATTTAGTATCAAAAACTGATTTTGGAACTGGAGTATTTGTGTTTATTGCAATTTTATACCTCGCTGCAATTGCTTATAAAGTAAAGCAAGTATTTAGTAATTCTGATTCGTAAAGTGTAATATGAGGAGGGAATTACAAGAAAAGTAAGGATGCCTGACACATTTTATAAGTTATGATTTATACTCGAAGTGATTTTGTTCTATTCAAAAGCAAAACCCCCTCTAGGGAAGGGATCTTGATTTTGAATAAAAGAGGGATTTTAACGTACAACCTCGCATCTGCAAAAATAACTCTACAAATATCTACACGTATAGTACTGGAGTTGACACCTTCATAATCTCGCCATCCCTTATAAAAAAACGGGGGATGCGGCGGCTTAATGTAGAGACGATTTCATAGTTAATCGTGTTAAGCATTTCAGCGACTTCATCAACGGAAATCTCGGCTCCTTTTTGCTTACCGTAAATCACGACTTCTTCTCCTTGTTTACCTTCACCGTTCTCTCCTAAACTGACCATGATCATATCCATTGTTACTCTTCCCGCCACTGGCACTCGTTTTCCGCGATGAAGAACAAATCCGCGATTGGAAAGGGCACGGGAATAGCCGTCAGCATAGCCGATCGGGAGCGTAGCAATTACTTCATTAGGTTCTGCGACATATGTAGCACCATAGCTGACGGTTCGGGGTTCTGTCCGCATGGTTTTCACATAAGCGATGCGCGCCTTTAAACTTAATGCAGGCTCAAGCTTAACAAGGCCTAGCTGCTTGATATATGTTGAAGGATATAACCCATATAAGCCTATACCTAAACGAATCATATCAGCGCTAAACTCCGGGAAAGCGATGGCTGCAGCCGTGTTGCACATATGGACGGTGGGCAGCTCAATGCCCTGTTTTTTTAAAAAGCTGAGAAAACTGATAAATTTTTCGTGCTGCAGTTTGGTGAGTGTTGTGTCCGGTTCATCAGCTGTTGAAAAATGTGTAAAGATCCCTGTCCACTTGAGGAATTCGCTTGCCTTTAGCGCTTTCACTACTGCTAAAAGTTCTTCTTTAGTGCGTACACCTAATCGGCCCATGCCGGTATCCACGTTAATATGAACAGCCAGCCGGTTAGCGCTCGCTTCTTTTTCCAATATCTCGTTTGCTTCTTTAATCCAATCAACCTGAAATGCTGATAATGTTATATTCCAAGCCGCTGACTTCTTCACACAACTAAGGGATGTAAAACCAAGTACAAGGATAGGCGCTGTAATTCCCGCTTTTCGTAAAACGATTCCTTCCTCCACACTGGCTACAGCAAGCTCACTCGCCCCGTGTTCCAGTGCATGGCGCGCCACTTCTACCGACCCGTGACCATAAGCGTTCGCTTTTACAACGGCCATAATTTTGCTCTTATTTGGAATATGGTGGCGAATCGCTCGTAAATTTTTTTTATCGCATCAAGATTGACTTCGATCCAAACTTCTCGGCAAAGCTTATTCATCAACGATTCCTTCCTATAAAATAGTAAAACTCACTGACATCAATGGTAGGGTCTCTCTTAATCTAATTTTTATTCAACTTTAGCTGAAATCATTCAACAGTAAACCCATGATATATGAGAGGATCTCATCGATGCCCTGTAATATGACTGAAAAAACATCTGAGCAAAAATCATCAGCCTAAGTTGATGTGTTCGTTATTCATTAGCCTTCATATGAAAATAGCTAGAAGGCCGCGGGTAAAGTTTATTGGTAACATCTATTGTGAATCATGCATGAGGGAGGCTTCTTGCAAAAACAATCTTTTCTAAGTCGTACGCTGTTATGTCCGGCTTTGGTTCCGAAACGATGTAACCGTTGTTTTCAGCGATGCATACGATCCGATAGCGGCATAGCCGTAGAAACCGCCCATAAAGATACCGGCTATGAGGCTGTGCCGATGGCTGATGCAGACAGATATAATCAAACCGAGAGCCAGGGAAACTGTAGGCACATACTTTTTTGGAACCTTTAAAAAGATTTTGATGAGCTGTGTTATGAAGATGATAATTGGTACCGCTGTAACAGCATCCCATACATTCGTATGTATAATCGGGAAATCCATAAAAAGCACCACCTCACGAAATAGTATTCCTTTTTGAACAGGAAATATTTCAATTTTTCCGCTGGGACGGCCGACAGTATATATTTTTTTTCCGGTGTCCAGACTGGTTGTAGTGTCTATCCAAAAGATGGGGTGAAACCTGTGAACGAATATATCGATCTCATTATTCGGGCGGTTATTGCTTTTGCGATTTTATTGGCGGGATCAAAACTGCTAGGGAAACAAACGATTTCGCAAATGAATATTTTCGATTTCATCGCATCGATCACGCTCGGAGCGATTACCGCGAATTTGACTTTCAATTCCAATATTAAAATCCACCACCATGTAATAGCTTTTTTTATGTTTGTGGGCGTCATTTTGGCGACAGCGTACATCTCGATGTGGAGCCAAAAAAGCCGGACGTTTTTTGCGGGTGATCCGACAGTGGTGATTCAAAACGGAAAAATTCTCGAAAAAAATATGCGCAGCATGCGCTACACCGCGGACTATCTGAATCAGCAGCTCAGGGAAAAAGATATTTTCAATATTGAAGAAGTGCTCTTTGCCATTATCGAGACTAACGGCGAATTAACCGTACTAAAAAAACCGCAGTTCCGGCAGGTGACAAAACAGGATTTATGGCTTTCGGCTGCACCTGAATCGAAGCTTCCGATCGAATTGATCATGGACCGGAAAATTAAGAAGGACAATATGAAAGAAAATCAGCTTACCGAATCATGGCTCATGTCTGAACTGCAAAAACAAAACACCGCATTGGAAGAAGTATTTTACGCAGTCTTATTGCCTAATGGAAAAGTTTATATCGATACATACAAAGACCATATCCAATTCCCGGTTGATAAAGAGTAAGGTTACATCCCTAGCTGGTTTCTTTCGGCCCGATACGGTCATCATTATGGTAAAATGGTACTCGTGTGAAAAAAGCAAATGAATGAATCGGCGGAGAATATCGTGTCTTCCGCCGATTCCCCGTTTCGCTGATCATGCCGAAAGGTCTGTTTAGAAAGGATGGAATCACATTGAAAGCTGCGTATTATCGCTACATCATGCTTTTGCTTCTCTGTTTGACCGCAGGGATAGTAGATGTAATAGGGTACTTAAGCATCGGCCACGTCTTTACCGCCAACATGACTGGGAATATCGTACTGCTCGGACTGGCCCTCGGAAACTCTCTCCAAAAAACCGCCATGTATTCTCTCATCGCATTGCTCGGCTTCATCATCGGCGTAATCATTGCGTCTTTGATAGCCGGTAAACAGGAAAAATCCTTCTGGCCGTCATCCGTAACGACAGCGCTAATTGTCGAGGGGGGCGTTTTGCTTCTGTTTGCATGTCTGTCATCATTGCAAACGTCAGCAGACATATTGATTATACTGCTCAGCATTGCGATGGGGCTTCAGACAACTGCGGCTAGAAAGCTCGGTATCGCCGGTATTTCAACAACTGTCTTAACCGGGACGCTGGCCAACTTTTTCGAAGATATAAGCGGACGGTTTTTTAGCAAAAAAAAGCAAAACATTTTACATACAGATGCACTGCTCCGCGCTTTAACGATCGTGCTGTATTGTCTCGGAGCCGTCATTGCTGCGGTTGCCGAACCGGCTTATTCATTTGCGGTGGTATGGATTCCGATCGTCATCATTCTCTGGATCGTTATCACAGCGGGAATCAAGTTTAGAGGGGTTTGAAAATAAACATGCTTTGTACGGGATGAAGCCGGCCGAGGTTGCCCCGAAAAGCCACACCAAGAGGGAAGGGGCTTTTCGGGACTTCACAGATGACAAAACATAAACGATCATACCTTTTGATTATCGATTGTGATGGCGGCCTTGTTGCGCTTGTCATCATTTATGCCTCAATATCAAACTGAAAACGTCGAGCAACACATTGACACCATTCGTTTATTAACGCGGCCTATTCCTGTATTACCGTCAATTCTCCGGTGCCGTAAATAAGTGTGACGGTCTTCCCGTTCTTTTCGTACGTTCCAGCAAGGCCCGTTTGTTCGAGATGATGCCAGCCCTGCTCCGCGATTTTCATCAGGTAAACCGGGCTCGGACCGTTTTCTTCTTTAGCCGGAAAGTAGGTATATGCAACCGCTATTTTCCCCTTCTCGTATTCGTTCGTTTCCTTGATTTTGGCGAACAATGGTACTGGGAATGCCGATTCAGCGGCGGAACTTTTAAAACTGTAAAATAGAAACAAGCCGAGCGATAATAATATAAACATCCACAAAAACAGCGTTTTTTTCATCATTCTATCTCCTTCCACCATATATAGTCGAAAGAATAAAAATAAAGATACATAGATGCACAATTCTTGATTTGGTATATAATGAGAACATCCTAAATAAGGAGGCGTTTTTATGAAGTGCAGAAAAACAATCGGGGTACAAACTAAGGGGGGAAGCGCATCATCTGCCCTATAAACTGCGTGATTCCCCCTGACATGCGGGGGTATCATTTTGGTGGAAAAGGATTTATATTCAGAGACGGAAAAATCCGTTCATCAGGGAAAAACAGCGTTTGGCTGGCTTAGCTTTGTCGCGTTTTTCAGCGTCATGAACGAGACCGTATTTAATGTCGCATTGCCCGACATTGCAGCGGATTTTGGCGTGCAGCCATCCGCGGCCGGCTGGGTGAATACAAGCTTCATCCTTTCGTTTGCCGTCGGCTCGATCATTTACAGCAGAATTTCCGATATGTACGGTTTAAAAAGACCGCTTCTCATCGGCCTCATGACATATGGAGCCGGCTCTTTATTTTGCATGCTTGCACACGCATATTTTCCGGCCGTCATTTTCGCGCGCTTTTTGCAGGGCGCCGGCGCATCGGCCGTGCCTGCGCTGATCATGGTGATGATCACGCGCTTTGTTTGTTCAGAAGACCGCGGAAAATCGTTTGGAATCGTCGGTTCATTGGTGGCGGCGGGGGAAGGCGCCGGTCCGGCGATCGGGGGAATGATCGCCCATTATATTCATTGGTCATTTCTCTTTCTCCCGCCGATGGCAGTACTCTTGTCTGTTCCTTACTTTTCCAGGAGGCTTTCTGATGAAGCGGTCTCGAAACGAAGCATGGACGTTCTGGGGATATGCCTGCTGTCGTTCGGCATTGTGATGTTTGCGCTGTTTACCGCACAATACCGCGCAGTCTATATCGCGGCAGGCGTTCTGGCGCTCTGCGGATTTGCGTTTTACATCCGCCGGGTAAAACATCCTTTTATCGAGCCGTCTTTATTTTCAAATCGAATGTTTGTCGTGATCGTTTTGTCAGGATGCATATTATTGGGAACCGTTGCCGGGTTTATCTCAATGGTGCCTTATATGATGAGAGCCGTATACCATATGAGTGCCGATACGATTGGAGGCGGAATTATATTTCCCGGAACGATCGGCGTCATCTTTTTCGGTTTCCTAAGCGGTGCATTGGTAGATCGGTTCGGCAATCGTCCGGTGTTTTCTCTCGGAATAACACTTATTGCGGCAAGCTTTGTCGCCGCATCGCAAATCGGCGATCGGGCGCCGTGGGTCATGACCGCGCTGCTTGTGTCCACGTTTTGCGGCCTCTCGTTTATCAAAACGGTAATTTCCAGCAGTGCCTCAGAAACTTTGAAGGAAGAGGAAGCCGGGGCAGGCATGGGAATCCTGAATTTCGCCTGCTTCCTATCTGAAGGAATCGGCATCGCCTTTGTCGGCGGCCTGCTGACAATTCCGGAGTTTGACATTCCGTTCCTTCCGGCAATGGGACACGAAAAGGCAGGGAAGTTCAGTTATATGCTGTTCCTTTTCACAGCTTTTGTGCTGGCGGGCGGCTTGCTGTATGTACTGACTGGCAGACGGAAAAAACGTTGAATTTTTGCTTGAGCGGCTGGGTTTGTAATATGACCCGGCCGCTTTTTAGCGTGCTTGGGAGGGGACGCATTCATGAAAAAAAAACAGCTTCATTGCAGCGGCTGGGGACGGCTTCTGCATCATTAACCTTCAAAAGTCGGGCTGCTGGTATCACCGGGAGCCCGATGGATCTCGTCATGTCAGATGGCGGACAACTGCTTTGACCGCTTGAAGTGATCCCTTTAAATAGTAGTGCATGGGGTAATTTCATCAGATGAGATATTTTTGTTGCAGGAAATGAGGTGAAAGCTTTTCTTTTTAAAGGATTTTTCTGCGAATTTTCAGGAAAATCATCTCAACATTTTTAAAATCTGTCCGATATGATTCATAGATTAAAAATTGTACGGCACAGGAGGAGACCATATGCTTATCGTGACAACGGATACGATCGCGGGTCATAACATACAAGAGGTTAAGGGAATCGTCACAGCGAGCGTTGTTCAATCGAGAAACATCGGAAAAGATATTTTGTCAGGTTTGAAATCTATGATTGGCGGAGAACTGAAAAATTATACAGAAATGCTTGAGGAATCGAAGAGAATGGTGAAAGAACGCATGGTGAAGCAGGCGGAGGAATCGGGAGCAAATGCGATCGCCGGGTTAAGGTTTGAACTCTCTGCAGGACAGGGTACCTCTGAATTAATCGGGTATGGAACGGCTGTCATCATTGATTAAACTTTCGGAGTATCAGGAGCAGGCAGTCCTTAAAACGCCTTATATCAAGGCGTTTTCTCCGACTGTTCCGATCCTTTGCGGCCTGTGAAAAGCTGGGGATATTTTCGATAGATGATGATCATGATGATCATCATGTATATGCCGTAGATGCCGAAGGAAAGCAGCTTATGTTTGCCGAAATTGGCGCCGGCAATCGATATGATGAGAGCGTTTGGGATTTTTCCCAGCGTTGAAGCGGCAAAAAAGACCGCCCATTTGATGTTGCTCAATCCGCAGACCGTATTCATGACAACCGCAGGAATGACGGGGATCAGCCTGCCCGTAAGCACGGCGGTAAAGGCATTCTCGTTAAAATAGCCTTCATACTCACCGATTTTCGGGAATTTTGAGGCCTTTTTTCTTGCCCAGTCCCTGAATCCGTAACGGGACAGAAAGAAAAGCAGCATCGTGCCGAGCATCGATCCTGATAACGTAATCATAAGGCCGCTTCCGATTCCGAAAACCGCACCGTTCATGCCGGCGGTGATGGCAAACGGAACGACAGGGAAAAAGGCGCAGGCCGCCATAAGCAGGATGCTGAATGCGACCGAATAGCTTCCGCCTGCTTTGATCATTTCAAGCCAGGCTTCTTTATGTAAAAAACCGATTATGATGATGGCAATCATCATAGCGATGCTGAGTAGTTTTTTTACCATTCCGATTGTTTCGCTGCCTCTCTTCACAATTTACGTTACATCTTTAACAAAGCGCTTTCCAGATAAGCCAAGATGTCATCGGCTTTTGACAAATTGCAATTGCTGAGCATGATGAGAACCTTCTTTTGATCCATGTAACGGTTGATCGAGCTGATAAAACCGTGGACTTCACCGTCATGCCAAATTTTATGCTTATTTTGTTTATTAATGAACCACCCGTATCCGATCCAATTGTTTTGAACGAGCGCGTCTAGCGGACCTTCGCTTACAAAAGCCGGCTTGTTGATACAGCTGTACAAGGCTTCTTTCAGCGATTTTTTCGTCACCAACTTCTCAGTATACAGCGCCCGGTCCCACAAATACAAGTCTTCGACAGTCGAGTAAAGCCCGCTTTCCCCATGACCGTATATGATGGGGGCTTGTACCGATCCACGGTTGAGGGCTAGATAACCGACTGTCGGGAAAATATCTTCCGGCGACGTGAAAAACCCCGAGTTTTCCATGCCTAACGGATCAAGTATCAACTGTTGAATGTTGTTTGCATAAGAATCGCCTGTGACGGTTTCGATGATTTTAGCGAGCAGGATATAGCCCGAATTGCTGTAATTAAACCTTTGGCCCGGATTGAATTCGAGCGGTTTTTCCATAAAGCAGGAGATGTATCGGTCGAGTGGAGAAAGCTCTAATTCGATATCGAGCAGTTCTTCCCCCAAAAAGTCCGGAATACCTGATGTATGGCTTAATAAATGTTTGATGGTGATCCTGTCGCCGTTTGGATAGTCGGGCAAATAGAATCGAATGGGGTCTGTTGTGCTCAGCAGCCCTTTTTCTTGCAGCTGCATGACTGCAATAGCGGTAAACTGTTTTGTCAAAGAAGCGATTTGATAGCGTGATGCCGGCCCGTTTTTCATTTTATCCTTGTAATTGGAGTATCCGTAGCCTTTGGACAAAATCACGCCATTGCGGTCGGCCAGCAGGATGCTGCCATTAAAATGATTTTTGGATGCTTGTTCCATTAAATAGGCATCGAGATGATCTGCTGTATATTCCAATAAAACCAATCCTCTCATATTCTATAATTCATTAAGTAGAAAACGGTATGTTGAAAAGGAATGTAAATAGCTGGGCGCGCCAAACATAACATTATAAAAATTTTCGGAGATTTTCCATATTTCTCGGTATAATTTAAGCTAAATTTAAGTAAAATGAAACAAAATTATGACAAAATAGTGTTGGCACTTGGGAGACGATTTGGCTGTTTCCCAGGTGCCTTTTTTATCTAAAATGAAACAAATATAAGGCGGCAGTAACGAAATGAGGAAGAAAGTCGAGGTTGCGCCCGGAGATGAGTCTAAAGATCCTCCTTTTATTTCTTGAGAAAAGGACTATATTAGTATTTTTTAATTTTACTTTAATTTTGAAGGGTTTTTCCTTTATTATCTATAATATGTTCATTACTATGTATTGGAAGAAGCCTTTCGATGCGGCGCTTCAGCTGCAGGCTTAAAACATTGCGGGAGGTAATAAAATGGAACAAAAACATATCGCCATCTTCAATATTCCGGCTCATGGACATATTAATCCGACACTGGCTTTGACGAAAAAACTTGTTGAGCGGGGGTACCGGGTGACGTATCCAGTCACGGAAGAATTCACAACTGCTATTGAAGAAACGGGGGCAAAACCGCTTCAATACCGTTCAACCTTAAATATCGATCCTCGCCAAATTCGGGAAGTGATGAAAAATAAAGAAACGGCACAACAGATGCCGGAAATGTTTAAAAAAGAAGTTGACGAAGTTCTTCCTCAGCTGGAAGCGTTTTATGAAAATGACCGGCCGGACCTCGTCATTTTTGACTTTATGGCGATGGCAGGGAAGATCATGGCGGAAAAATTTGGGGTGAAAGCAGTTCGGCTTTGCTCGACATACGCCCAGAACGACCATTTTCACTTCAGGGCGATGGCGGAAACGATTCAAATGGGAAAGAACGCAGAACAGCTTCCTGACTTGAATAATGCCAATATTCCGTATTTTGAAGAAATATTTCAGCCGGCAAACCTTAATATTGTCTTTATGCCGCGCGCTTTTCAGCCATACGGTGATACGTTTGACGAACGCTTCCGGTTTGTCGGTCCGTCTCTTGCCGAGCGTAAATTCCAGGAAAAAGACATACCGCTTGTCAAGGATGACGGCCGCCCTGTCATGCTGATTTCACTGGGGACAGCCTTCAATGCCTGGCCTGAGTTCTATGAGATGTGCATCGAAGCGTTCAGGGATACGAAGTGGCAGGTCATTATGTCGGTTGGAAGGACGATCGATCCCGAAAGCTTCAAAGACGTACCTGAAAACATATCGATTCATCAGCATGTTCCGCAGCTTGAAATCCTTAAAAAAGCAAAGCTGTTCATCAGCCACGGGGGAATGAACAGTACGATGGAAGCATTGAATGCAGGCGTTCCGCTCGTCGTCATTCCGCAAATGCCGGAACAGGAAATCACGGCCCGCCGCGTGGAAGAGCTCGGGCTTGGAAAGCACCTGCAGCCAGAGGAAACAACTGTTCGCTCCTTGCAGGAAGCCGTTTCCAAAGTTGACGATGACGCACAAATGCTGAACCGGGTAAAGGACATGCAAAAGAACATCAGGGAAGCAGGGGGAGCGGAAAAAGCCGCCGATGAAATCGAAGCGTTTTTCAAATTGTTGACTGTAAAATAATTATGTAAACAATCATATTTCTGGGGGGGACCTTTCGGGTTCCCCTTGATTTTTTCTGCTGCCTTCTGGCGGCTTTCATGGTTTTGAAAAAATGCTGACCGAAGCGGCGATCGCCGGATGGTTTAATAACTTCGCAGAAACCGCTTTTGTCTCTGCATGGCCTGAGTGACCCGGCCGGCATCATCAAAAGGATACAACCATTCACTTGCCCGGTTTAAGTAAATAAATCGTATTGTCTTATGTTGCAGCAAATCCGGGTTCTCTTTTAGCAAAACCTCCTTTTATACCCCGCTATTCGTCTTGTCCTCCCGGCGAACCAGGGCTTTTGTCATCGCGCAGAAGCATCTTAAAGACCGCCTGTTGTTTAACGAAGTCAGAAAGAGGCTAAGAAGTATACAGTGCCACATTTTGAACATACTACATCTATTCATGTGTCACTTTTTAGAACGTACTGACTGGGAGGAAGCATTATGTCAAAACAGGGCAAATTCAAAAAAACGATGACATTGCTTGATCTTATATTGATCGGTATGGGAGCGATATTCGGTTCAGCCTGGCTGTTTGCCGTCAGCAATGTCGCATCAAAAGCGGGTCCGGCGGGAAGCTTTTCCTGGATTATCGGAGGGGTGATCATCCTGTTGATCGGTCTCGTGTATGCTGAGCTAGGCGCCGCTTTGCCGCGTACGGGAGGGATTATCCGCTACCCGGTTTATACGCACGGCCACCTTGTCGGCTATTTAATTTCCTTCATTACGATCGTTGCGTATACGAGCCTGATTTCGATTGAAGTAACGGCTGTCCGACAGTATGTGGCCTATTGGTTTCCCGGCTTGACGATAAAGGGGTCTGAATCACCGACGATCATCGGCTGGCTTTTGCAATTTGCTTTATTGTGCCTGTTCTTTTTGCTCAATTATTGGAGTGTAAAAGCATTTGCCAAATCCAATTTGATCATATCTATTTTTAAATATGTTGTCCCGCTGACAATCATTGTCGTTCTTATGTTTCATTTTAAAGCGGCCAATTTCGCAACAGGGGATTTTTCCCCGTTTGGTTTTGCCGGCGTTCAGGCATCCATTTCGACAGGCGGCGTCATGTTCGCGTATCTCGGTCTTCATCCGATCGTTTCGGTTGCAAGCGAAGTGAAAAACCCGCAGCGGAATATTCCGGTCGCCTTGATCATATGCATTATCGTTTCAGCTTGTGTTTATACGATTTTGCAAGTGGTGTTTATCGGCGCGATTCCGACCGATATGCTTGAAGACGGCTGGAAGGCGATTGGCAAGGAATTTTCTCTGCCGTTTAAAGATATCGCCGTTTTGCTTGGGCTGGGATGGCTTGCGACCCTGGTTGTACTTGACGCCATTTTGTCTCCGGGCGGGAACGGGAATATTTTTATGAATACGACTTCCCGTTTAGTGTATGCATGGGCGCGGAACGGCACGCTGTTTCGCGTGTTTAAGAAGATGAACAAGCCGACCGGAATTCCAAGGCCGTCTTTATGGCTGTCTTTTGGGCTGGCCGTTTTCTGGACGCTGCCGTTTCCGTCTTGGGATGCGCTCGTCAATGTTTGTTCGGTTGCATTGATCCTTTCCTATGCGATTGCTCCGGTATCAGCGGCGGCTTTGACCGTCAATGCAAAGCATGTCGAAAAGCCCCTCAAAATTAAAGGAATGGCGGTCATTGCGCCGATTTCTTTCATCTTTGCTTCATACATCGTCTACTGGTCGGGATGGAATACGGTTTCGTGGCTGCTCGGTTCCCAGCTTGTAATGTTTGTCATTTATTGGGCTTGCATAAAATTCGTACCGACAGACAAGGTGCCGTTCGCACAGCAGCTCGCCTCTTCGTGGTGGCTTGTCGGCTACTATATAATGCTCCTGATCTTTTCCTATTTGGGCAATTTCGGCCTCGGCCTCGGCGTATTGAGGACACCGTATGATTTGATCCTGATTGCCGTCGGTTCAATCGCCGTATTTTACTGGGCAAAATATACGGCACTGCCTGAGGCCGTCATCGATTATGATGAGAAAAAAGAAGAACAGGTATAAGTTTCATGGATTAAAAAAGGAACCTGCCGGAAACTGCAGGTTCTTTTTATGCTACATTTGAGGCAAATCTTTTGCCGTTTCAGAAGATTCATATCCATGTTAATTTGTGCCGATAAGTCGGCCGGATGGTAGTACCCTTTTGATATCATATAATTTGTGATTTGCTCGTGCGTATCAATCGCGTCGTTTAAATATTGCTGCAGCGTCGCTCTTACTTCAGGGGAGGTTGTTTCTGTAAGGGCGGTTGCAATGTTTCTAACGCCCGTTTTCGCCGTAATTAAAAAATCAGTTGCAATCACCTGTTCAGTCATTGCTCCCATTCCGGTCATGTTTTGGATGAATTCGTTCATAGGTTTTCACCCCTTGCTGACAGCAACCCTTGCAAATGCTCGATCTGATGTTTTGTTTGAGAAGCGTCCCGTTCGAGAATGTCTCGAAGTTCCTGATCTTTTACAAGTCCTGTCATCGTTGACGACTTTGTCAGGCAAAGATTTTTGAACATCAGAAGTTCGTGGAGTTCCAGCGTTTCGTGAATCGCGTTGTTCAAAGAAAAACATTCCTTTCGTATTAAGTTTGGTATTCGCAGTATATTTTGGGGTTATCGCGTTAATTTATTCGGTTTTTCAGCTTGCAATTTTTTACTTATCGATTTGGATTTAGGCATTTCCTGCTAAGCCTTGCGCACGCGGAAGAATTTCGTCAGCAGCCATGTCCCTTGCGGAAAATGAAGCGTCAGCTGCCATACGCCTCCGCCGTCAAGGTCATACTCCCGCATCAGGAGCATTTTTTTGCCGATGCTCCGCGAGTCTTCAAACCAAACAACATGTCTTTTGCCTTGTTCATCGGTATATTCGAAAAACGGGGATTCATATTCTTTCGCATATTGAATCGGAGCTTGATGCCGCATGGCAAGCCGAATCGCATCAAGATTTGAATTTCCCGGATAGGTGACGCCGGGCTGGTACGGAAGAGTCCAGTTATAGCCGTAAAGCGGAAACCCGAGAATGATTTTATGTTTTGGCACCCGGCTGAGGGAAAATTGTATGGTTTGCCTTACTTCATTGATCGGTGCAACAGGGCCGGGCTCACTTGCCCCGTGATGCCAGTCGTAAGCCATGATAAACAGCAGATCGGCCACCGAGCCGATTCCGCCGTAGTCATAGCCTCGTAACCAGGGAATATCCTCGCTTGTTTTCGGCGGCACGGCAATCGTCAATACGTATCCGGACGGCTTAAGCCGCTCTTTCAGATCGCGCAAAAAACCGGTAAATGAATCCCTGTCTTCCGCCGCTACATTTTCAAAATCAATATTAACTCCCGCATACCCTTTTCTAGAAATGGTGCCTGCAATGTTCCCGATCAGGTTTCTTCTGGCTGCGGGGTTATTCAGCACTTGATGAACCAGCGCCGAGCTGAAGCCTGTTTCAGTTAAAATTGGTTACCGTCATGAGAGGGGGGGACGCGACGCCTCCAGGCCGTTTGAACAGCAGGCAAATCATTGATGTCATTTAAAGAACCGTCATTTGAAAAATGATATTCAAAAAACGCCAGGTATGTGGCGTAAGGAGCGAAATCATTGATCAGCTGCTGATCTAATTGAGGGTTTCTCAGTTCGTAGTATCCTAAAGCCGTGATCGGTTTTTTCGGCAACTCGGGGATCGTGATTCTCATGCCTGGGCGCATGGCGGCAGGCGCGATGTGCGGGTTTGTTCGTTGCAGAAGTGCCGCGGATACAAATGCCCGGTCGGCAATTGAATAAAAATTGTCTCCATATTGAACGGTATATGTATAAAGCGGGATTAAAAGGGCCTGTCCCGGAACGATATTCGTTTCGGTCAGGCCGTTGGTCAATCGGATTTGATCAATCGGAATGCCGAATGCTGAACCGATGGAAAACAAAGAATCTCCAGGCCGAACAGTATAAATAAACAACTGCCACACTTCCCTTGATTTGATATATGCTATTTCTATGATGGCCGCGAACGGATCATGCCCGCATTTCAGAATGGAAAAATTCTTGACTGTTTGGTCTAAAAAGGTTATTGTATACGATAGGGAGGTGATATCAGGTTGGGAAGGAGTAAAGAATTCGATACGGCCCTCGTCCTTCATAAAGCAATGGAGGTATTTGGGCAATACGGTTTTGAAGGAGCATCACTTCAGGATTTACTCGGCCATTTGGGCATTGCGCGGCAAAGCCTTTACAATACGTTCGGCACGAAGCGCGGTCTTTTTTTAGCGGCCCTGAAGCGCTATCTCGAGGACAAAAATGCGCAGATCATCGACATGCTCGAAAGACCCGGATCAGTAAAACGCTCGATTCGGCAGATCTTTCGGGAAAGCTTGAACGTCCTGAAGGATCCGGAACGTTCCAAAGCCTGCTATATCATCAACAGCGCGATTGAGCAGATGCCTCACGATGCGGAGCTTTCCGAGTACTTTCAAAAGCAGACAAAAGAGCTTGAAGCTGCATTTTACAAAGCGCTTGTCCGGGCGGAAGCACAAGGTGAATTAAAGGATGGCCGCCATGATCTTCTCGCTGTGGCCCGCTTTTTGAATCAAACGCGGCTGTCGCTCACCTTTAACGCAAAATTAACGTCCGACTTTGACGTTCTTCAGGACATGATCGATGTCTGCTTATCCGTTCTCGATTGATCGCCGAACTCGAGTGACCGGGGGTAAAGGGATGCTCCGCTTTACCCATGTTACTGTCATTTTTTTTATTTATTTTAGACTGATCAGTCTAAAAAGGAGAGGTGAATGACATGAGTGTTAAGGATATTATGGAACAATTTGTACAGTCGATGCTTGAAAAGGATATGGATCGATGGATTGAGCTTTGGGATGACGAGGCTGTATTTGAATTTCCGTACGCACCGGCGGGTTTTCCTGCAAAAATTGAAGGGAAGTCCGCAATTTATGACTATATCAAGGATTTTCCCGAAAAAATCAACATTTCGCATTTTACTCCGCCAGCCGTCTATCAAACGCCTGATCCGACAATCGCTCTTGCGGAGTTTGCATGTGAGGGAACCGTCATCGCAACCGGTCTGCCGTACAACCAGACATACATCAGCTTCATTAAAATAAGGAATGGAAAAATTGTCCGCTACAAAGATTACTGGAATCCGCTGACTGTGATTGAAGCCTTTGGAGGACAGCCCGAGTCCTTTCTTCGCACAAATGATGACAAGGAGTGGTGAAAATGAACGGGAAGCGTATCTTAATAACCGTGGGAACAGGCACGACAGGCGGCCGCATTGCGAAGCGCCTGATCGCTTCGGATGCCGGAAACGTGCGGATTGCAAGCCGGAGAGAACCCCGGATCGCCGGAGCAGAGCATGTGTACTTTGATTGGAACGATGAAACGACTTACAGGGAGGCGCTGAAAAACGCTGATAAACTGTACCTTGTAGCGCCGGTCGGCGTCTATGATCCTTCCGGAGTGGTGCTGCCGTTTATCGAACTTGCCCTGGCAGCCGGCGTCAGGCGTATCGTCATGCTCAGCGCCGCCATCGTCCCCGATGATGGCCCTGTCTTCGGGAAGCTGCACCAGGCGGTCAAAGAGCATGCTCCAGAATGGGCGGTGCTCAAGCCTTCTTATTTCATGCAAAATTTTATCAATGTCCAGCATAGAGACTCCATTGTAAAAAGCAACGAGATCGTCACTGCTTCAGGCGGGGGAAAGGTGGGATTCGTTAATGCGGATGACATTGCTGAAGTCGGTGTGCGCGCATTAATGGACGACATTCCGCATAATACAGACCATGTCATTACAGGCCCCGAAGCATTAAGCTATTCTGAAGCGGCAGAGGTAATCGGTAAAGCCGTCGGCCGTACGGTTCGGCATGTCAATATTTCAGGCCAGACGCTCAGAGACCGGTTGATGAAAGCCGGATTATCGCCGGATTATGCCGGATTTATGGCAGGCTTGGATGAGAACATTAAGAATGGCGCTGAGGACCGCATCACCGGCACGGTCGAGCGCGTGACGGGAAGAAAGCCGCGTTCTCTTGCTGCGTTTGCCGAGGATCACGCGAGCTTCTGGAAGACGATATGATCTGAGCTTCCCATGAATGGAGGACTGGACGGTTTTTTGACCGTTCGGTCTTGAATTTGAAAAGGCGCTGCCCGCGTCAAGCAAATAAAAGGACATCACGGCAAAAGATCAGTAGACTGAAAGTATGATCAAAAAAGGAGGATGTTTCATATGGCAAAACATCATTTTTACTTGCAGGCAGACTGGCCGGGAAAAAGAAACGACGTGGGGAGGATTGAAAGCGGTAATTTAAAAACCGACATATCCATACCGAAGGAAATGGACGGTCCCGGAGCGGGAACAAATCCTGATGAGATGCTGCTTGGCGCGGCAGCGACGTGCTACATCATCACGCTCAGCGCCATGATGGAAAGAAGCGGCCTTGACAAAGAGGATTTGACGATGGAATCAGAAGCTGTCGTCGATGTGACGAAAGGCGTTTTTACATATGAAAAGATCATTCACAGACCTGTGATTCGTTTGAAAAAAGGCGCTTCAGAAAAGGATGCGGAACTTGCCGGCACATTGGCCAAAAAAGCGGAAACGTCATGCATGATCTCCCGGGCCGTTCAAGGGAATGTAGAAATTGAACTTGAGCCGGAAATCATCGTACCTTAAATGTTCAAGGCTTGATCGACGGTCATTTGTCCGGCTGTTTGATCAAGCCTATTCTTCTATGGTAAGCCGTGCGCTTGTCTCCGCGTTTTCTTCCTTTTTTGAATGGTTTAACAAAAAGACGCCATATATGACGAGGACGAGTCCGATGACCGTTTTGGTGTTGAACGGTTCATTGAATAAGAAATATCCGATCCCGGCCGTCAGCGCTGTTCCCGTACCTGCCCATGTGGCATATGCCGATGACAGGGCGAGCGTTTTTAGAGAAAAGCTGAGAAATGTAAAAGAAGAAGCAAACCCGATCACGACGCCGATTGCAGGAACGGGGGCGCTGAAACCTTCCGAAAGCTTCAGCATCGTGCTTCCGAATACTTCTGAAAGAATGGCCGCCGCTAAAAATAGAATTCCTTTCATCTAATCCCTCCTTACGACAAATTGATCAGCACAACACCCGCAACAAGGCAGACGATGCCAAGCATCGCCCGGCGGTTCAATTTTTCTTGAAACCACAGGACGCCGATGACGGTCGTAAGCACTGTGCCCGCGCCGCTCCATGTCGCATATGAAAGGCTGAGCGGAATGGATGTTAATGTCAGCGACATCATGTAGAAGGCCAGCGCATATCCGATCACAACGAGCACCCCCGGCTGCCATCGCTTAAATCCGTCAGAGACTTTCAGCATTGCGGCGGCTGCCGCTTCGGACAATATCGCGACTAGTAGAAACAGATAGCCTGTGATCATAAAAAATCCCCCTTCACGAGATTCGGCGGATGTGCTCATCTGAGAGCTTTTTTTTTGAAAGCGTCAATTCAAACGTTTTTAACATTTTCCCCACCTCGCCGAGCGAAAACGCTTGTCCATTGCGGCGAAGGATTTTTAGACATAAAAAAATCCCCCCGCAATGATGTACGGTAGGCAAAGTTCATCATAAATGATCCGAAAGTTTCAAGTCAAGGTAAAAAGGCCCCGTCCAGGGACCTTTTTTGATTACCAATAGTAAGGATACGGTCCGTAAGGATATCCATATCCGAAACCGGGGCCGAGGAGCGCTCCTGCTGTCAGACCGCCTAAAAATCCGCCGAAAAACGGTCCCGGTCCGAAAAACGGCCTGCCGAAGAACGGTCTCCCAAAGAACGGTCTCCCAAAAAACGGTCTGCCGATGATTCGCTCATCCTCCAAATGATCAAATCCGAATTGATTCATAAAAAAGTCCCTCCAATAATAAAATGATATCTGACTACCATCAATGTATTCCGCCCGGTTGTTTTTGCTTGGGCAGGCGTTTATGCAATGCCCGATTTTTAATGAATCAGCCCGAAAAGGGGAGAAAGAAATGGGATTATATCAGTCAGACTGGTCGAAGGCCCCTGCGCATGCCCATGCATACAGAGCGAGAACGTCTGAAGCCGAAGGCCATATTCATTTGATTGAGGGGTTTACACAGCCGGCAAACGGAAGCAATACAGATTGTCATGTCCATTTTTATTCAGGGATCACGTCCTTTGAGAGAGGACACTATCATAGATACTACGCGATTACGGGGCCTGCCATACCGAGAGCGGACGGTACGCACTACCATGATATCGAAGGAACTACTTATTTGGCTTACAGCACAGCTCTCCCGATCAGATACGGAGGCGTCGTTTATGTCGGTGAAGGACGCCGCAGGAAGACGCACAGACATACATATAAAGGGATGACGAGAGAAGTGGTCGGAAATGAGCCGCTCGGCTGGTAAGGAAATGGAGGAAATGTTTTCCATGGGGCAAAAACGGGTAAAATGAAATAGGTGTTTTTGTGTGTTAAATGGTATAATGGGAGCAGCTTGCTTAAAGAGAGTGATCATTAGTGAATAAAAGGAAACCGCCGGTTATCGTTTTGATCGGACCGACCGCTGTCGGCAAGACGCAGTTAAGCGTGATGCTGGCCGGAAGTTTAAACGCGGAGATTATCAGCGGCGATTCGATGCAGATTTATAAAAGAATGGACATCGGCACAGCAAAAATCAAAGAAGAGGAAATGAATGGAATCCCACATCATCTTCTTGATATCAAGGAACCGACCGAATCTTTTTCCGTTGCTGAATATCAGGAGTTGGTCAGGGAGAAAATGTCTGAAATCGAAAGCCGCGGGAAGCTGCCGATGATCGTAGGCGGAACCGGGCTGTACATTCAATCTGTGCTTTATGACTATTCATTTACGGATGAAGCAAGCGATCCCGCTTTCCGGGCGGAAATGGAGAATATCGCGTCACAAAAAGGATCAGATTATGTGTACGGCCTGCTGTCAGAGCGCGACCCGGAATCGGCGAAAGCGATTCACCCAAACAACACGCGCAGGGTCATCAGAGCGCTAGAAATTCTACATACCTCCGGAAAAACGATGACTGAACATATGGAAGGACAGAAAAGAGAACCTTTGTACAATGCGGCCCTCATCGGGTTAACGATGGACCGCGAAGCGCTTTACGACAGAATTAACAGGCGGGTCGACCAGATGATGGACGATGGGCTTTTGGAAGAAGTGAAGCAGCTCTATGATGAAAAGGTCAGAGACTGCCAGTCTGTTCAGGCGATCGGCTACAAAGAGCTTTATGCATATCTTGAGGGCAGGGAGCCGCTTGAGGCTGCAGTTGAGACTTTAAAGCGAAACTCAAGACGCTATGCCAAACGGCAGCTGACGTGGTTCAGGAACAAAATGGACGTCGCCTGGTTTGATATGACGCCCCCTGTCAAAATTGAGCAGAAAAAACAGGAAATTTTCGCTTATATAGCAGGAAAGCTCGAACTTTAATCGAAACAATATGTTATAGAGAAACAAGGAGGACCAGAATATGAAATCGATAAATATTCAAGATCAGTTTTTGAATCAGATCCGTAAAGAAAATACATTTGTCACGGTCTTTTTACTCAATGGATTTCAACTGCGCGGACAGGTAAAAGGATTTGACAATTTCACAGTATTGCTTGAGACAGAAGGAAAGCAGCAGCTCATATACAAGCATGCCATTTCAACATTTGCACCGCAAAAAAACGTCCAGCTTGAACTCGAATAAGGATTCGCGGCTTCGAAAGACCATGCCCCCTGCATGGTCTTTTTTATGTCCGGGCGGCGCGATGCATACAAATTTACAAAGCAGCCGCGAATCGATAAACTAGGTATTGGTTAACACATAAGTTTTTAAATGCAAAGGAATGAGCGTACAATGAAACCTAAAATTGTCATCAACCATTGGGAAGAAACGTGTGAAGACGAGTCCTGCTACGAATACGGCACAAGCATTCTTGTAAACGGAAAAGAGCTGATCCGCGAGGCATCCATCCTGACGGCCGTTAAATCCGTGCTTGAAGAACTCGGAATCGAAGCCGATATTAAAGAAGTATGCGAGAACAAGTGTTGCGACGCTTACAAAAAATAAGTGAAAAAGTCTAGTCTACTAACTCAATTTTTTTCGTGTTATGATAGATTTCGGTTTGATGAGTAGGGTGAGCGTCAGCTCTCATTCTACTCATATTTCTTTGGCCTGCGGCTCCTCAGCTTGGAGCAAATTGTGAACTTTCTCGACTTGCGTATCAATATATTGTGTTTTTCTGAATGATAGTATACTATATATTGTGTAAGGCGAGTTGAGAGACTCGGGAACAATTTTAATAGGTCGTGATAATGATGATTCAAATCGTATTTGATTCAAAGACGGGGAATGTTCAGCGCTTTGTAGATAAAACGCCGTTTCGGAATAAACGGAAAGTCAGCGCAGACGAGTATTTAGACGAGCCGTTTATTTTGATCACGTACACGACAGGGTTTGGAGAAGTTCCGAAAACAACTGAGATGTTTCTTGAAAAAAACGCCCATCTCTTACTCGGGGTTGCGGCGAGCGGAAACAGAAATTGGGGAGATAATTTTGCGAGGAGCGCAGAAAAAATATCGAGACAGTATCAAGTTCCGATTCTCCACAAATTTGAACTCAGCGGGACGGCCAAAGACGTTGAACTGTTTACTCAGGAGGTAGAAAGAGTTGTCAGAAAATCAAGTGCCAAAATGGATCCAGTTAAACAATGAGATCATGATTCAAAAAGACGGGAAATTCCAATTTGATAAAGATAAAGAAGCGGTACATAGCTATTTTGTTGATTATATCAACCAAAATACGGTGTTTTTCCATGATCTGAAAGAAAAAATCGACTACTTAATCAAAAATGATTATTATGAAGAAGAATTTTTAAGCCGGTACACATTTGAAGAAATCAAAGAAGTGTTCAAAGAGGCATACGCAAAAAAATTCAGATTCCCGTCATTTATGAGCGCTTTTAAGTTTTACAACGATTATGCGCTGAAAACGAACGATAAGAAAAAAATTCTGGAGCGCTATGAAGACCGGATTTCCATTGTCGCCTTATTCTTCGCAAACGGCGATAAGGAGAAAGCGAAAGAGTTCGTCAGAATGATGATCAATCAGGAATATCAGCCGAGCACGCCGACGTTCTTAAATGCCGGCCGCAAACGCCGCGGCGAGCTTGTCAGCTGTTTTCTCCTTGAAGTCAACGATTCGTTAAACGACATTTCCAGAGCCGTGGATATTTCGATGCAGCTTTCCAAGCTTGGCGGAGGCGTGTCCCTCAACCTTTCAAAATTGCGTGCGAAAGGCGAAGCCATCAAAGACGTCGAAAATGCGACAAAAGGGGTTGTCGGCGTGATGAAGCTGCTCGACAACGCGTTCCGCTATGCAGATCAAATGGGACAGAGACAAGGTTCAGGAGCGGCATACTTAAACATTTTCCACCGCGACATCAACGATTTCCTTGATACGAAGAAAATTTCGGCAGACGAGGATGTCAGGGTGAAAACATTATCCATCGGCGTCGTCATTCCCGATAAATTCATCGAGCTGGCGAGAGAGGATAAAGCAGCTTACGTCTTCTATCCGCACACCGTCTATAAAGCGTACGGCGAGCATTTGGACGAAATGGACATGAACGAGATGTACGACCGTTTAGTGGAAGACCCGAGGGTCAAAAAGGAAAAAATAAACCCGCGCAAAATGCTGGAAAAGCTGGCGATTTTAAGATCGGAATCCGGGTATCCGTACATCATGTTCCAGGATAACGTCAACAAAGTTCACGCGAATAACCATCTGTCAAAGGTTAAATTCTCCAACCTTTGTTCGGAAGTGCTTCAGGCTTCCCAAGTTTCGTCTTACACCGATTACGGCCAAGAAGACGAAATCGGTCTGGATATCTCCTGCAACCTGGGATCGTTAAACATCCTGAATGTCATGAAAAACAAATCGCTTGAACAAACGGTCAAGCTTGCGACCGATTCATTGACGCACGTCTCAGAAACGACGAATATCACGAATGCGCCGGCTGTCCGCAAAGCGAACAAAGCGATGAAATCCATCGGCCTCGGTGCGATGAACCTTCACGGATATTTGGCGCAGAACGGCATCGCCTATGAGAGCGAAGAAGCGAGAGATTTTGCGAACACCTTCTTTATGATGATGAACTTCTACTCTATTGAACGTTCGGCAGAGATCGCCAAGCAAAAAGGGGAGACGTTCCATCAATATGAAGGTTCCGCATACGCGACGGGAGAATACTTCGAGAAGTATATCACGCAGGACTTCACGCCTAAATTCGAGAAAATTGCCAAGCTATTTGAAGGCATGCACATCCCGACGAAAGAAGACTGGAAACGGCTGAAGGAATTTGTTGCAGAGCACGGCTTGTACCACAGCTACAGACTGTGCATCGCGCCGACCGGCTCCATTTCATACGTGCAGTCAAGCACAGCGTCCGTGATGCCGATTATGGAGCGGATTGAAGAAAGGACGTACGGCAATTCGAAAACATACTATCCAATGCCTGGACTTGCGCCGAACAACTGGTTCTACTACAAAGAAGCGTACGATATGGATATGTTTAAGGTTGTGGACATGATTGCGACGATCCAGCAGCACGTGGACCAAGGCATAAGCTTTACATTGTTCCTGAAAGATACCATGACGACACGCGATCTGAACCGGATCGATCTTTATGCCCATCACAAAGGCATCAAAACACTTTACTATGCAAGAACGAAGGATACAGGGCAAGAAAGCTGCCTTTCTTGTGTCGTTTGATTAAAGGAGAGTATGAGAAAGTGACGAAAATATATGACGCAGCAAACTGGTCGAAGCATGAAGACGATTTTACCCAGATGTTTTACAACCAAAATGTAAAACAGTTCTGGCTTCCGGAGGAAATCGCCCTAAACGGCGATCTCCTCACATGGAAGTACTTGGGCCAAAACGAGCAGGATACATACATGAAAGTGCTCGCGGGGCTGACGCTTCTGGATACGGAGCAGGGAAACACGGGAATGCCGCTTGTCGCAGAGCATGTCGAAGGACACCAGCGCAAAGCGGTGCTGAACTTCATGGCCATGATGGAAAACGCGGTTCACGCCAAATCCTATTCGAACATTTTCATGACCCTTGCACCGACGGAGACAATCAATGAAGTCTTTGAATGGGTCAAACAAAATAAATACTTGCAGAAAAAAGCGCAGATCATCGTCGGGCTGTACGAAAAAATCAGACAAGGCGACAAAATATCGCTGTTTAAAGCGATGGTTGCCTCCGTCTATCTGGAAAGCTTCCTGTTTTACAGCGGCTTTTACTACCCGCTTTATTTTTACGGACAAGGCAAGCTTATGCAAAGCGGCGAAATCATCAACCTGATCTTGCGCGATGAAGCGATCCACGGCGTCTATGTCGGTTTGCTCGCCCAGGAAATTTACAATCAGCAGACGCCTGAAAAGCAAAAAGAATTATATGAGTTTTCGATCGACCTATTAAACGAGCTTTATGAAAACGAGCTTGAGTATACCGAAGATTTGTACGATCAAGTCGGCCTTTCGCACGACGTGAAAAAATTCATCCGCTACAATGCAAACAAAGCGCTGATGAACCTCGGTTTTGATGCTTATTTTGAAGAGGAAGAGATCAACCCGATCGTATTGAACGGATTAAATACGAAAACAAAATCACACGACTTCTTCTCAATGAAAGGAAACGGGTACAAAAAAGCAACCGTTGAACCTTTGAAGGACGACGATTTTTATTTTGACGAATAGTAAACTTAGTCTGGGCTGCAAGCGCCTAAGACGCCGGCTCCCCGCAGGAAGGGCCGGCACGTAAATGAAGAGCAGAACTTGTTCTGCTCTTTTATCTTGATTGGAGGAACACGGTTACGATGGGAAAAATGGATGAAATGATTCTCGTGGCACCGCGGGAAGACGTATTTGCAAATGAAACGCTGACATTCCAAGGCGTGAATAGCGACAAGGAATCAATCCGGCAAATCATGGCGCATATCGAACGGAACTTCAGCGAAATGAGAAGGGGAGACGCGGAAGAAAACCCTTCTTATAAACAGCCGATTCCGTATGTCGTTATCAAAAGGGAAGATGAAATTTTCGTATATGATCGGCTTGAAGGAGGCGGCGAAGCCCGGCTTCACAACAGGCTTTCGCTCGGTTTCGGCGGCCATATGAACGCTGCGGAAGGCCTCGGCTTTGCGGATGTTTTAAAATTAAACACAGACAGGGAGCTTGATGAAGAACTGTTGATCGATGAATCCGATAAAGGGAACGTGATAACGCTCGGACTGATTAATGATGATGAAAACAGCGTCGGCAAAGTCCATATCGGCATTCTCTCCGCACTTGAGCTGAAACCCGGCGCCCGCGTTGAAGTAAAAGAAAAAGACCAGATTGCAGGACGGTGGATGAAAGCCGCCGATCTGAAAGAAAAAAGCGTGTACGATCGGCTTGAAACATGGTCACAGTTTGTCGTCGACATTTTAGTATAAATGAGAAAGAGGTTCGGCCTTATGAGCCGAATCTTTTTTTGTTTGATCATAAAACCAAAATGCGATATATTGGTTTTATGATGAAGCATAACATTAAACCGCTTAAACGAATGTCGTTTCGTGAAGAAGTATACCAAACGCTAAAGCGTGCAATCGTCCAACTTGAGCTGAAGCCGGGGGAACGCCTTCATGATCAAGAGCTTGCAGCGCAATTCGGAATCAGCCGCACGCCTGTCAGAGAAGCGCTTAAACGGCTTGAAGACGAAGGGCTTGTGGAAGCCGTTCCGGGATCGGCGACAAGAGTCGCGCCGCTAAAAGCCGAGGAAGCAAGGCATGCCTTTACCGTGACGGCCGCTCTGCACGCTTTGGCTGTCAAGCTTTCGGTCCCTTCCTTAACAGAGGCCGCTCTGCAGGAATTGGAGGATTGCAACAAAAGTCTGCAGCATGCGATCGAAAAAGAGGACATCGTTGCAGCCATTGAAGCAGACGACTCTTTTCACCGGGTGTTTTTACATGCGTCGGAAAACCCTGAAATTACCCGTGCACTCGAAAAAATCGTCTCAAAAATTTACCGGCTTGAAATGTCACAGTTTTCTTCAGTCAGCAGTATGAAATCGATAGAACAGCACAAGCGGATTATCGAGGCTTGCAGGCGGAAAGACACCGATGCAGCCGTCAGGCTTGCAGAAGAAAACTGGCTGAGCCTTGGAGAAAGACTGGCCGGACATCCGGAGGGAGAGTAGGAATTTGAAACCGATCGTGCTCGGCATTTTTGCCGCTTTCTTTTTTGCCTTTACGTTTGTTCTCAACAGGGCGATGGAAATGGAAGGAGGGAGCTGGGTATGGAGCGCTTCCCTCCGTTTCATCATGATGGCGCCGCTTCTTTTTGTCATTGTTTGGGCAAGGGGAAATATCAGTGGCGTTTTTCGAGAAATCAAAAAAGCGCCGTTCGTCTGGCTTATATGGAGCACTGTCGGATTTGGCTTATTTTATGCGCCGCTGTGCGTTGCCGCAGCTTACGGTCCGGGCTGGCTGATCGCCGGAACATGGCAGATCACGATCATTTCGGGGTCCTTGATGGCGCCGCTTTTTTACGAAATCGTACAGACGCAGTCAGGGCCTGTAAAGATCAGAGGAAAAATCCCCTATAAGGGGCTGTCGATGTCGCTTATTATTTTGGCCGGAGTTGCGCTCATGCAGCTGGAACATGCTGCACAGCTTTCGCTTCAAGAAATGCTTTTTTGCGTCGTTCCCGTCCTTTTGGCTTCCTTTGCATATCCGCTGGGAAACCGAAAAATGATGGAGGTTTGCGCCGGCCGTTTGGATGCCTATCAGCGTGTATTGGGCATGACGCTCGCAAGCCTTCCGTTTTGGCTCGTCCTTCTAATGTACGGCTTGGCAGCAGACGGACCGCCGGAGAGAGGTCAGGTCATTCAATCGGGCCTTGTGGCCGTTTTTTCCGGAATATGCGCGACCGTCCTTTTCTTCGCTGCAACCGATATGGTGAAGGGGGATATGAGAAAATTAGCGGCTGTTTCACGGATCGACGTCCCATTTTCGATCATATAGTGAAGTACCTTCAGTTTATCTTCTACAGAATAGGTTGTATAGAGTTTTTGAAACGCACTTTCTCCATGGTAATGGTATTTGCGAATCCATACCTGAAACACACCTGACGAAACACCGATCTCTCTGGCGATTGTTTTATGCCCTTCCCTACCCGCAAGATACCTTTTGACCGCTTGTATTTTTTCCTCAGCTGTAAATTTAGCCATAAAAAACTGCACCTCCGATTGTTAGATGGTGTCTAACAATTGGGGTGCAGTTCATTTCCTGTGAAGGAAGGCAGGCTTTTTCTTTATTCCTGATAAAAAAAGGCCTCAAATCCGGCACTTTTCGCTTTCTGAACAAGCGCTTCAGCGTTTTCCTTTGACGAAAAAGCGCCGATTTGAACTTTATAAAGGCTTTCCCTGTAAATCACGATGGCGTCAAACCCATTCGCTTCTGCTTGAGAGGCTAGGGTATCCGCATTTGCTTTTTCCTTAAAGGCCCCAATTTGGACTTTATAAAGAGCTTCAGCCTTTTTGGTAAGGTTAAACGCTCTTGCCAGTCCATTCGCATGCCCTCTGACAATCGATTGAATAAAAGCTGATGATTTTAACTTATCGGCGTCATCGGCATTGTCGACAAACCCGTTTTCCGTCAACAATGCCGGCATCACCGTTTCTCTTAAAACGTGGAAATCGGCCGTCTTTTTTCCGCGATCCCTGAAATCGACGGCTTTTATTATCTCTTCATGAATCCTATCCCTGTAAGTGGTCGTAGGTGCGCCGACGCCCGGATAAATATACGATTCAAAACCAGTGCCCCCGCCGGCATTAATATGGATCGACAGATAAAAATCCGCGCCCCAATTGTTTGCGGCGTTCGTCCTCTGCGTCAGGCTGACAGTCTGGTCGCTTGTCCTGCTTAACTGAACAGAAACATTTTCATATTCATCAAGCAAAAGGTTTCTTAACGCAAGGGCGATTTGTAATGTTATATTTTTCTCGATCAAGCCATTTCCGCTCGCACCTGCATCAGAACCGCCGTGTCCCGGGTCGATGAAAATTTTAACCATATGACATCACCTCATCCATAGTGTATGAAAAACTTGTACAGAAGGGTTGTGCAGCCGTCATATATTAACTGAATTTTGGTAATATTCAGCTTATTTGCATCTTTTTCCTTCTCAAAGACAACGGTTGATTTTGATGTGCAAATATCATATAATACAAATACGCTGCATTGTACGTAATGATAATTAAGTTTTAACCTTTAAGCTGTAATAGGGAGTTTTATATCGAACCTGGAATGCCAAGCCTTCTTTGAAAGGACGGCAGGAAAGTTTCTGCAGACACCCACTTTGAGGAGTGTGGTTTAAAACTTTCTTACTTGCATACGGCAATTGCAGCACCCTAAGTCATTTTGAATAAAATGGCTTTTTTATTTGTCTTCAAACAATTTATTATAAAAATGTTATGTCAACTAAAATAGCGTCCGTCTAAATGACGGGGAGAAAAAGGGCAGATCCTTTTATTTTTTCAGCAAATTTTTTGGCCCTGAGACGAATTTGCGGTTTTAACCCAAATCGGGCGGGCAGAGCGCGGAAGACCCTGTCTGAACAGTCGCCTGTCAGTATCCCTGTCTTTTCCTTTTATAAAAACCTTCTTGGCGCTGCTTCATCCATTTTCTTCGAAAAATCTTTTCACATCTACGGTTTTATTTAGTCTCCACTCCTTTTTAATTTTCCGGCTATACAAATTGGCATCAAAAATGCTGAATGATCATAATTCCCGCGATCATGAGTACAATTCCAAGAATGCGCTGTACATTCAAGCGGTGTTTAGCGATCCCGAACCATCCAAAATGATCGATGATAAGGGCGATGATCATTTGGCCGCTTAAAGCCAAAACAACAGTAAGGGATGCTCCGACAATCGGCAGAAGCAAAATATTGGACGTGATGAAGATGACCCCAAGTATTCCGCCTGTCCAAAGCCACCAAGGGTTGCCTGTGATAAAGTTTTTTGCTGTTTCTAAATGGTTTGAATGAAATAACCGGCGATGTTCGATGAGTGATGTAAGAAAAAGAAGAACGATCAATCCCACCAAAAAAGAAACAAGGGAGGCGATAAATGGCGAATGGAGTGCAATCCTCAGCTCTGAATTGATGGATGTTTGAATCGGCGATGCCATTCCGGCGAAGAGGCCAAGCAGCATGTAAAGAAATATGTATATGGATTTGTTTTTCATTGATGATGAACTCCCTTGTTATTTAATATTTTTTGATGATGAAAACCCCGAATATAATGAATAAAATGCCGATCATTCTAGGAAGGTTTAATTCATGAACGGGAACATGAAACCATCCGAAGTGATCGATGGCGATCGCCATTATCATCTGCCCGAGAAGGGTGACGACCACCGTCAGCGCTGATCCTAGGCGCGGAAGCAATAGAATATTTGATGTTAAATAAAATACGCCTAAGCACCCGCCTCCGATGACTATCCACCATGGAAGGGAAGGGGGAAGTCCAAAAATAGATAAAAAACGGTGCTCTGTCAGCAAGGCAGCAATGAGCAGGATCAACGTCCCGACAAAAAAAGAAATAGCTGCTGCCCCGTAAGGAGACCCGATTTTCATGCCCAGTCGTGAATTAATGGAGGTTTGAACAGGAATGGCCATTCCAGACAAAATACCGGCCAGCATTAAAATCATCATCATTTTGTAAAACTCCTTTTTAGACGGTTATTGGAACGATTATTCGGGATAATGTTTCTTGCAGCATAAATACAAACGGCTGAAATCTTGCCGCCGGGCGGGGACACCTTATATTTTGGCGAAAAGGAACTGTTGATGCAAGTGCTGATTTATTAAAAGAAACGAACATTTGCGGCTTTGTGAGAACACTTTATTTAATGCTTTTTTTCTGTGCACATATCGAATCCCAGAACCAATATACAATCCCGGAAACCGTGCCATACCAATAAATTTCTGGTCTGGTATATAAAGGTGGATGGAATGGCTCACTCATTAAATAAAAAATCAAAAAGTTTGATGCTAATGACATGAGCAAATAGACAAGAAAATAAACCGGCGAGAATTTTTTTGGTTTTTTATTCAGAACGTACTGTAAAGGTATCGCAAATATCAAAAGAGGGACGAAAAAATAAACGGCAAATGCAATAATCAAAAATATCATTGAAAAAAGCCCGACACTATAATACTGAATAAAACCCAAGGTTAGACTTGAGAAAAAAATCGTCTTAGCTAAGTTTGTTTTCTTCATGAACATCCTTTCCTTTTGGAGGATTTGCACTGAGAAAGATTATTTATTTTCATATAATTGAGATGGAAGAACATAAAGAGCAGGGTTGTCCCGAAAAAACGACAATAAAGAATAAGTGTTAAATGAGGACTCTGGTTGAGTCCTCTTTGTTTTTTCCGGATGTTTCGTATCACCAGTCCGGCTCCTCATGTTCAAAGCCGTAAAAACCTTTAATTTTTACATCTTTACAGCCATCAGACACCTTAGTGATGTCCAGGTAATGATTCCTGAACGGCGTTCCCGCCACTTTGTCCGCGGCGCTAAAATCAAAATGATTTCCAGTAAACTCTTTCTCGCTTAACGTATAATAATCATTCCCTAATGTAATCCTTTGCAGCTTAATGTTGAGAGTACAACCTTCGGCATTAAATATTGTAAACCTGTAATAAAGCCAAGTTGGATAATAATTTGGATTAGTATCATCGGACATAAAAAAACCCGTATTATCCTCAGTCATTGCAAAACTTATTTTTCTTTGATCCTTTGTAATCTTTGCCATTGAATCCTGCACATTGAAATTCAAAACCAATAATAATGTTAACACCGTATAAGCCAATAATTTTTTCATGATCATCCCTCCCCATTTTCCCACATTATAAACGGATTGCAATAAAAAGGAAATGTGGGATATAGAGATGATGAGGAAGCTTTGGATCATATCCGGTCGCCCCAATGGAATCGGCAAATAAAGCAGGGTGAAAGAGAGGCGCTTTCAATCAACGAGGCTGAAACAAAACGCATGCGGACTTTCCGGATTTCATAAATAAAAAGCTGATCTAAAAGGGAGTTTGCCAGTGTTGTATTTCTTCTATTATATAAAGCTTAGCTTTTTACGGTATGGAAAAAAGAGGATAATCCAATTTAGGAGAGAATGTAAACATAACCGGTTTTTCTTTTTGGCCGGCGGGTACATAGAAGATAAGTACGTGAAGGAGGGTAAACATGAAAAACAGAAAACAGTTTTGGGGGCCTTTCCTGTTCGGCGTCGGCATCATCGCCATGATCGACGGCATCATTTTTCATCAACTGCTTCAATGGCACAGCGTGTACATGGACACAGACCGCCCTCACCAAATCATGAGCGACGGACTGTTCCACCTGTTTTCTTTGATCATCCTCTTCATCGGGGGGATTATGCTGTGGAACAGAGGAGAGCTGAACGGCCGCCGTCCGCAGCATATATTTTGGGGCGCGTTTCTGCTGGGGGCGGGCTGGTTTAATTTTGTGGAGGGCATCGTCAACCATCACCTTCTCCAGATTCACCACGTCAACCCGGCAAGCCCGAACCGTCTCTTCTTTGACTTGGCCTATGATGCCTCAGGGCTATTGATTATTGTAATCGGATGGCTGATCTACCGAAAAGGCAAAAAAATGTGAGGGGAAAATGGGTTTGTCCCCACGCCTTGCCTGAAGACAATAAGAAATAAAATATTTCTCGGGAAAGCGCAGATTTCAACAAAGCCGGATGTGAACGTGTCAAAATCCATCAGATTGTGTAAGTAAAAGCCTGGGCGGCTGTTACTAACAAAACAAATCCTGTTTACAGATGAAGCTATTCCCTTGCAAGAGGGGGAGAGAAGGATTTTGGCAAGGAAGCGATCGACACATTAGTAAAGAACATGGTTTTAGTTTCTATGTCACGTTTGAAGTAGATATTCCCAAGCCGAAACGCAGCCATAAATACGCATGGAAAGAGTATGAAGGCAGCTTTGACGAAATCAAAAAGATGCATTTTAAAGACTTGATGACTGTTGGACAATAAACATCTCAGATTGGATCATAAGCTAAAAAAGTGGACAAGCTTAACTACCCTGAATTGTGTCGGAGACGAAGAGCGCGTGATTTTGATAAGCTGTATGATATGACAAGATATATATGAAAATACGGCTACTAACCCTTCAAAACGAAAGGGTTTTTTTATAAATTTCGATAAAATCCTCATTTTATTTAAACCTAAAAACAGCTTGAATACATCTTAAATATAAAGTATCATTGTGAATTTAATTTTTCTTTAATATTTTTGCATTTCAGTCAAAAACTTCTTGTGGTATGTTAAAATTTTACTGAATCCATAGTCAAAAGGGGAATGTGATGATGTTAGGAATTAAAGTTGAAAAATCAAATGAAAACTTAATTATCAGTTGGCAGTTATCCAAAATTGAAATTTCAATAAACGAAATAAATGATGTGTTTTTTGACCCGAACTATGGGGGAGAGGAGAAAAGCGCAGTAAGGATTGGGTTTCCTTTTGGATCTACGGATAGAGTAGTGATAAAAACAGCAAATAACACTTATATTTTGTTCACCACTAATGCTACTTCAATTATGAATAAGATCGTGTCTTAATAAAAAGCTGGCGCCCATTTAAAATTTCGCTATTAAATGTCTGTGTGGAAAAACTTAATGAGATCCTTTGCGAAGGAGGAGCTTTATGGAAGAAGGAAAGTTAGTTCACATGACTCTAAATGGTATTAAGAAAGCAGTTTCTAAATATGGTACATTCCCTATGTTCCATCATGGGGGGTATGTCATGGAAGATGCTACTTTTCATTTCGAAGATCCGGCAAGTCCTCAAGAAATTAGCGATTTAGAAAAGAAGTTAGGTGTTACTTTCCCTAATGATTATAAAGAGTTTTTGTTACAACACAATGGGATGGAAATGTTTGACGGCGTTGAAATACTTAGCTTAGAAGGAATCATTGAATATAATGAAGTTCAAGATTTCCCAGAGGGATACGTTTTAATTGGATATCATTATGATGGAAGATATGTTATAGACACAAACAAATCAAGAAACGGATTAGGCTATATGTTATATCTAGATTCAATTGATGATATTGAAGATGCTGTCGACTTAGATTCTAATTTTGAAATATGGTTTGATATGTTAGTGTCTTCTAACGGGACGAAATATTGGGAAGTGAGTCCGAATATTCAAGAGTATTATAAACTGGTTTCAGAATAAAAAGCCCGTTCTTTATCCATAGGCTAAGGATAGTCCACACTAAACAAGTAATGGGAGTCTGCAGACGCACAAATGAAAGTTGTTTCAAAAAATAAGAGGGAAGACAGAGATCCTAAGAAAAAATTCGAAAAGTTGTATAAATACGGAGAACCAAAATGGAACTGGGATAATTACGAAGTTCATCATGTTATTCCTCTATAATATGGGGGAGTAATGATATGATCAACTTGTTTCTGTAACACCTTGGTGGAGCGGCTATTAACCAACAATTGAGGTGATGCACTTGACTACTTTTATAGACAAAACTGTGAATGGGTTGAAGAGTCTTTTAGATCACAGGGGAACAATTAAACTATTTGGTTCGGAAGGGGATATTACCGAATCTCAAGTTACCTTTCCTATCTACGGAGCATCAGCCGATGAAATTCAAAGTTTTGAATCGAAATACAGCATATCCTTCCCTGAAGATTACAGAAAATTTTTAGAACAACATAATGGCGCCAGAATTTTTGACATTATTTCTGATGGCGAGAACATAGGTGGTGGGCTGCACTTATTCAGCCTTGAAGAAATTGAAGAAGAACTGGGATATGTGGAATTGTTTGAAGGCGTAAACGGCATTCCAATAGGGCACCTCTTGGAAGAATGTCATCTAATGATTGACAAGGATAGACTTGATCGGAGTGATCCCAACTATCTCTATTTATTTGAGGATGGTTTAGAATACACTCCGTTAAACTTAAATTTTGAGATATTTCTAGATCGCTATATTATATGTCAAGGAGAAGCATTTTGGGAATTGAACTATCGGACAGCGGAGAATTACTATAGATAAGATGTGAAGACAGTCAGTAAAGGCTGTTTTTCGCTTTTATATTGATTCATTTTCATGGATGGACAGGATTTACCCCAATCCATTTCCGTGAAATGTTAAAATAACAACTGATTATGGAGGTTTGATCAATGGAGCTCTATGATGTTTTTAATGAACATACAAGGTTTTTCATGTGAAACAGACTAATTTCAATATAAAGAAACACCGCTGCCAGGAGGACATAAAGTGTTTTTTTCAAAAACCATAGATCGTTTAGCCTTATATGATTTACACAGAAAAAGAAGCAAGGATAAACATTTTTCTGCTTTTTCATTGGATGCAATGGCTGAAAATGAATTCTACAAATCAAGTATAGCTGACGTCTCAATTATTCTGAAAGAATCCAGAAAAAAATATATGGTTGGAACTTTCAGCTATGAATCCTTAATTCCTTCCGGGGATCTTGTCAATGATACTTTAACAGGAGAGGTCTTTTTAAATGAAAATGATATAGATAAACCCAATGTTATCTTTGTACACGGCTGGCGAATGAATTCATACGATCGAATCAAAAAAATCTTTCATCATCGCATAATGAAAGATGTAGGATGGAACATGTACTACTATTCTCTTCCCTATCATTTAGAAAGAGAGCCGGAAAATTCACTTTATAGTGGGGAATTGATGATCAGTGCGGATATTGATCGTACAGTTGAATCAACGAGACAAGCCATTGTAGATTTACGAGCATTCATCCACTGGTTAAAAGCAAATAAAAAAGGCCCTGTCATCATAGTGGGTGTAAGTTTAGGGGGTTGGATTACCAATCTAATGGCTACCCTTGAACCTCAAATAGATGCAGTGGTCTCGATATTTTATGCCAATCGCCTTTCTTATTCGATATGGAAAACGATTCCGGGTAAATTCATAAGAGAAGAACTGGAACAACATGGCGTGACTTACGAAGATTTAATAAAATATTGGGAAATCATAGATCCGAGCCAAACCGTGCCGAAAGTTAACAAAGATAACATTCTCTTGATTTCTGCTAAACACGATCAGTATATTCATTTGGAAGATGCTGATTATTTGTGGGAAAGGTGGGGGAAACCCGAAAGATATCTGTACAATTGCGGCCATGCCGGGATTGTTCTTTGTCGCAAAAAACTAGCCTCAGATACGCTTTCTTTCCTCCGAAAAAAACTAAAAAAGAGTTGAAAACACTTCTGAACAATTTTCAGAAATCATTATCAAAAACCGATGTTGAAAAAGTCCAAAATCGGAATGTGCTTGAATCCACCGGAAACCGTTTTGCTGCAATTGAAAATGTGCCGGAAACTGTTGAGGTGAGCATCTGAACAAAAAGGGATTCAATTAAACGCAGAGTTTGAAATAAGCTGCAAACCGTAAATCTGAAAATAAAAGCTTTATCTGATGCGATGGATAAAAATCTTCATTTCGATTCTTGCTGATGCTGACGCTATACGCGCCCTTTATGAGGAATCCCACACTCCGTTCCTCCAGTTTTACGAAGCATTTATCGATGATTATCAGTCAGCACTAAAAAAATCAATTCGTTGTTCGATCGGCCTAGTTTAACCCTTGTTTCAGCTCGTGTTCAAGGAATGACCGTAAAAGATTGTTTCGAAGGGAATCGGTGTATTATTTTGATTTTCCAGCTTTTATTGGGCCTTGCATATTGATGCATCAGGCTTTTGATGATTATGATCTGATGGCCGATCTATCGCAGATGCAAATAAAAAGGATGAAAAAAATTGGTTTGTCCCCACGCCTTGCCTGAATACAATAAGAAATAAAGTATTTCTCGGGAAAGCGCAGATTTCAACAAAGCAGGCCCTAAATGTGTCAAAATCCACCGGATTGTGTAAACACCTGGGCGGCTGTCACGGTGCAGCGCTTCATGAATAGGATATAAAGAGAGAATGGGTGAGGTGAGTGTGTTGGAGAGGGCTGTTACTTACAAAAACAACGGACAGATCAATATCATACTGAACGGTCAGAAGCAGGTTTTGGCCAATTCAGAGGCAGAAGCCGAATATCAGGCCGCACTGCAGAAAAACGAAACGAAACACAGCATCTTGAAAGAGATTGAAAAGGAAATGAACACGCTTGTCGGCATGGAAGAAATGAAGCGCAATATAAAGGAAATCTACGCCTGGATCTTTGTTAACAAAAAACGGGAAGAACAAGGGCTCAAAGCCGGGAAACAAGCGCTCCACATGATGTTTAAAGGAAATCCCGGAACGGGGAAAACGACCGTTGCCAGGCTCATCGGCAAGCTTTTTCACGAAATGAACGTGCTCTCCAAAGGCCATTTAATCGAAGCGGAGCGTGCCGATCTCGTCGGGGAATACATCGGGCACACGGCGCAGAAGACGAGGGATTTAATCAAAAAAGCCATGGGCGGCATCCTGTTTATCGATGAAGCGTACTCCCTTGCAAGAGGCGGAGAGAAGGATTTTGGCAAGGAAGCGATCGACACATTAGTAAAACATATGGAGGATAAACGCAATGAATTTATATTAATCCTTGCCGGCTATTCGAGGGAAATGGATCATTTTCTCTCTTTGAACCCGGGCCTTCAGTCAAGATTTCCGATCAGCATCGACTTTCCCGATTATTCGGTATCCCAGCTGATGGATATCGCCAAACGCATGATGGCTGAAAGGGAATATCAGTTCAGCCCTGAAGCGGAATGGAAGCTGAAGGACCATTTGATGGCGGTCAAAAGCACGGTCAGTCCGGCGAAATTCAGCAACGGCCGCTATGTCCGCAACTTAATCGAAAAATCGATCCGTTCCCAGGCGATGCGGCTTTTGATGGGAGACTGCTATTTGAAGAACGAATTGATGACCATTAAAAGCCAGGATCTGGATGTGAAAGAAGACGCGGCGCACGCATGACCCGCGCTTCTTTTTTTATTTTCAAGGAGTTCTGGCAACCTCTCCCTACGTTTGTTATGATAGTACTGTTTATTGACTATGTTTTAGAAAGGAACATGATCATTTGAATGGACAGGATGTCATAAAAGAAAAGGCCATATTAGTCGGATGCCAGCTTCCGCACGTCTCTGACGAGCGCTTCGCCTATTCGATGGAAGAGCTCGCCGCGTTGACGAAAACGGCTGACGGGACGGTCGTCTCCACCGTTACGCAAAAGCGGAACCGAGCGGACGCTGCTACATATATCGGAAAAGGAAAAGTAGATGAACTGGAGGCGCTCTGTGAAGAACTGTCGCCAGACGTTGTGATTTTTAATGATGAATTGTCGCCGAGCCAGCTCAAAGCGCTTGCCGCGAGTCTCGACGTGAAAATCATCGACCGGACGCAATTAATTCTCGACATTTTTGCGAAACGGGCCAGAACGAGGGAAGGGAAGCTGCAAATCGAGCTGGCCCAGCTTCAGTATGCGCTCCCGCGGTTAAGCGGACAGGGGATCAGCCTGTCAAGGCAGGGGGGCGGTATCGGCACGAGAGGCCCGGGGGAAACAAAGCTTGAAACCGATCGGCGCCACATCAGAAACCGGATTCACGAAATCGATGTTCAGCTCTCAACCGTTATCCGCCATAGAAGCAGATACAGAGAGAGAAGAAAGAAAAACGGCGTCTTGCAGATCGCCCTCGTCGGCTATACAAATGCGGGAAAATCGACGTGGTTCAACCTTTTGACGGACGCTGACAGCTACGAAGAAAACCTGCTGTTTGCGACGCTTGATCCGATGACGAGAAAAATGACGCTGCCGAGCGGCTACAGTGTGCTGTTATCGGATACGGTCGGATTTATTCAGGATCTGCCGACAACGTTAATCGCTGCATTCCGGTCAACATTGGAAGAAGTGAAAGAAGCCGATTTGATTCTTCATATGATCGATTCTTCACACGAAGATTATGAAGGACACGAAGCTACGGTCAAGCGTCTTCTCAAAGAGCTTGAAGCAGATGATATCCCTGTGCTCACGATCTACAACAAAAGGGATCAAAAACGGCCGGACTTCATCCCATCATCCGGAAAGGGCCATATCATGCTAAGCGCCAAGATCAGAGGGGACTTGCCGCTGTTTAAACAGGCGGTAGAGTCCTATATCAAAAAAGAGCTGCTCATTCCGTATACGGTGCACATTCCCGCCTCAGAAGGCAGGCTCCTATCAAAGGTGAAATCGGAAACATTGGTGCAAAACACCGCCTTTCAGGAAGAACGGGAAGTATACGATGTGGAAGGCTTTATCCTTCCCGAACAGAACATATTGGGAGAGCTTAAGAAGTTTATGTAAGAAAGGACACTTGCAAAACATGTTTGAGACATTAAAACACGGAGATTTATTGAAAAAAACAGCAATCGAAACCGAAAAAGACATCGCGGCCGTCCACAAAAAAATCGACGAAACAAGCGAACGGAACGAATGGAGGGTGCTGGAAAGCTACCGAAAGCATAGAGTGTCAGACACCCATTTTACGCCTTCGACAGGCTACGGCTATGACGATATCGGCCGCGATACGCTTGAAGCCGTCTACGCCGATGTATTCGGCGGTGAAGCGGGGCTTGTAAGGCCGCAGATCATCTCGGGGACCCATGCGATATCGATCGCTTTATTCGGCGTTCTCCGCCCTGGAGACGAACTCCTTTATATCACAGGAAAACCGTACGATACGCTCGAAGAAATCGTCGGCGTGAGAGGCGAAGAACATTCGGGTTCGCTGAAGGATTTCAACATCGGCTACAGCCACATCGAATTGACAGAGCAGGGAACCGTCAATTTTGACCGGGTTGCATCTGCGATTACGCCCCGGACAAAGGCAGTCGGGATACAGCGTTCAAAGGGCTATGCCAACCGGCCTTCTTTTACGATTGACGAGATTGAAGAAATGATTCGGTTTGTAAAAGGCATAAATGAAGACATCATCGTCTTTGTCGACAACTGCTACGGCGAGTTTGTCGAAGACCGAGAGCCTTGCCACGTCGGAGCCGATCTGATGGCCGGCTCGCTTATTAAAAATCCCGGAGGCGGACTGGCCAAAACGGGAGGGTATATCGTCGGAAAAGAACAATGGGTGAAAGCGTGCTCATACAGAATGACATCCCCGGGAATCGGCAGGGAAGCCGGAGCATCGCTTTATTCGCTGCAAGAGATGTACCAGGGCTTCTTCCTTGCGCCGCACGTTGTCTCCCAGGCGTTAAAAGGAGCAGTGTTTACCGCCCGCTTCCTTGAAAAGCTCGGCTTTCGTTCAAACCCTTCATGGGATGCGAAACGCACCGACTTGATCCAGTCCGTCGAATTTTCCGGATCTGAACAAATGATCGCCTTCTGTCAGGCGATTCAGTACGCTTCACCCGTCAATGCCCATGTGACGCCATATCCGAGCTATATGCCCGGATATGAAGACGACGTCATTATGGCTGCCGGCACGTTTATACAAGGGGCAAGCATTGAATTATCAGCTGATGGCCCTATACGGCCGCCATATATCGCCTACGTGCAAGGCGGCTTAACCTATGCCCACGTCAAAAATGCGATTTGCAGCGCCGTCGATGCCTTAATGGAAAAGCAATTAATCTGAAAAAAATGAGCAACAAAATTGATGTAAAGAATCCTAACATCGTGTTGACACATTTTATAACATCACATATAATGAATTTATATAAGAAAAGGAGGAAATTGAGATGAGTGATAAAATTCGCCGCTCAATGCCCTTATTTCCCATTGGAATCGTGATGCAGCTCACCGAATTATCGGCAAGACAAATTCGGTATTATGAGGAAAATGGACTGGTATCTCCCGCGAGAAGCGAAGGGAACAGACGCCTATTTTCATTTCAGGATGTAGATAAGCTGCTCGAGATTAAAGATTTGATCGATCAAGGTGTAAACATGGCGGGAATCAAGAAAATTTTCGCCAAAACGGAAAACGAACAAAAACATGAGAAACAAGACAAACCGAAAAAAGCCGAAAAGCACGATTTGTCAGATGAAGAATTGAGACAGCTGCTGAAAAACGAACTCATTCAAGCAGGCCGTTTCCAAAGAGGGACGACATTCCGCCAGGGAGACATGTCCAGGTTTTTTCATTAATTCGTTAGCAACTGCATTGCTATATACATTTACCTTTTAGAGGAGGAGTTTTACGAATGGCAAAGTATACAAGAGACGACATTGTTAAACTAGTAAACGAGGAGAACGTCAAATATATTCGCCTTCAGTTTACCGACATTCTTGGAACGATCAAAAACGTTGAAATTCCTGTGAGCCAGCTGGAAAAAGCACTTGATAATAAAGTCATGTTCGACGGCTCTTCAATCGAAGGATTCGTACGCATCGAAGAATCAGATATGTACTTATACCCTGACCTGGACACTTTTGTCATTTTCCCTTGGACAGCCGAAAAAGGTAAAGTAGCCCGCTTTATTTGCGACATCTACAATCCGGACGGCACACCGTTCGAAGGTGATCCGCGCAACAACCTGAAACGCATTTTGAAAGAAATGGAAGACATGGGCTTCTCAGATTTCAACCTTGGACCAGAACCGGAATTCTTCCTGTTCAAGCTTGACGAAAAAGGCGAGCCTACGCTCGAACTGAACGACAAAGGCGGATACTTTGACCTTGCTCCGACTGACCTCGGCGAAAACTGCCGCCGCGACATCGTCCTTGAGCTCGAAGAAATGGGCTTTGAAATCGAAGCGTCCCACCATGAAGTCGCTCCTGGGCAGCACGAAATCGACTTCAAATACGCCGGCGCCGTTCGCGCTTGTGACGACATCCAAACATTCAAGCTTGTCGTCAAAACGATCGCTCGCAAACACGGCCTGCATGCGACATTTATGCCAAAACCATTATTCGGCGTTAACGGATCAGGCATGCACTGCAATCTATCACTCTTCCGAAACGGCGTCAACGCCTTCTTTGACAAAGACGCTGACCTTCAGCTGAGTGAGACTGCAAGACAATTTATCGCCGGCATCGTGAAGCACGCAACAAGCTTTACAGCCGTAACAAACCCGACGGTAAACTCATACAAACGCCTTGTTCCAGGCTATGAAGCACCTTGCTATGTAGCATGGAGCGCCCAAAACAGAAGCCCGTTAATCCGCATCCCGGCTTCCCGCGGTATCAGCACCCGTGTAGAAGTAAGAAGCGTAGACCCTTCTGCAAACCCGTACCTTGCCTTGAGCGTACTGCTTGCAGCAGGCCTTGACGGCATCAAAAACAAACTGGAAGCACCGGCTCCGATCGACCGCAACATCTATGTCATGAGCAAAGAAGAGCGCCTCGAAAACGGAATCGTCGACCTTCCGGCAACTCTTGCAGACGCTCTGGAAGAATTCAAATCAAACGAAGTCATGGTCAAAGCCCTCGGCGACCATCTATTCGAACACTTCGTCGAAGCAAAAGAAATCGAATGGGATATGTTCCGCACACAAGTCCATCCTTGGGAGCGCGAGCAGTATATGTCTCAGTATTAATTTTAAAACCCCTTGGCACCAGTGGTGTCAGGGGGTTTTGTTTTGGTTCAAAGAAATTATAAGAAAAGCCCATCAATACTTCAGAAGACTTCTCGAAGGCATTCTTTGCTGGACTCACTTGTAAACTCATTCTGTGTCATTTTACACGCGCGTAATGGGATCTGAACGATTCAAGCAAAATGGATCACTGTGTATGGCCCCGCAGATGATCCTAACAGCTGGGGGATCTGCGAGCATGACGTTGAAGAGTTTTTCGATATCATAGAGCGTCGGCCTTTGGGGAAAAGAGGTCGAAACGTTTGTTGAAGTCATCCAGGAGGTTGTTATTATTAAATGAATTTTGATGATGTGATGGGTGAAATTGTGACCATCGTTTTTATTAGGGAATTAGCCTGCATAGGCAAAGAGCGAAAATTTATTTTATTCATGAAAAAACAAGGTTTAAGGTCTTGCATAAAAATAATTGATTAGAAGCTGTTTGAATACTTTGGAACATTGTCATATTAATTGGGGATGGCGGAATAAGGGAATAAAATTCAAGGGGAATGAAGTAACCTTGAACAGATAGATTAAACATAGTTCATTGTCAATACAGCTGAGCGATTGCGGTTTTGTTTGAAGTGATTAGGAGTAATGAGGCTAGGGAAGAGGAGGCTATGAGCCTCCCACCATATTAACGGGTCGAATAGTAGGCAATATAGGATCCATCAGGATAAAAAGTAACCCTGTCTAAATAATATGTTTTACTTCCTATAGTAATTGTTGGTCCCGGATCTGGGTCAGAAGGTAATCCACGAACAACTAGGGTATCTAAAGCAGAAGCTTCCTTCGTTGTATTTTCTGCAGAATGCGTATCAGTAAGGCTTGCAGCAAAGGCAGGAGCTGTAGAAAAGAGTAAAGCAAGTGATAAAGCCGAACCAGTTAATACTTTTTTGAAACTCATGTTAACCACTCCTTTAGTTTTTTGATGCACTTAAAAGATTCGCTTTATGTTAAAAATATCCTTGTTAATAAATGTTAAAAATTTGTTAACATTCAGAAAATAAGACGCAGTTAAAAGATGGCTGAATGACAAAGGGAGCCACGATTCATGATCAGCAATGAATTTTGTGATGGTAGAGGAAAGTCGAAGGTCAATCATGATATATCTGATTTTATGGATCGTCATTTTTGCCGCTCGATACTCTGGATGGAGGTTGCTGAATAACAGATCGAGGAATGGGAAAAGAAAAATGACGAATGAAGGGAAAGGATGTCAAAGGAACAGCCATATTTTCTCGATGATGTGGACGAAAAAGCCGTCTGCCGGCATTAATATTTCCCCTTCTCTCCGGGATTCATAAGCTTAAGGTCAAGCAGATGGAACGGGCTTTACAAAACAGCTTGGTGATGAGGAACGTGTGATCATCGAAAAGAAATACCTGACGGCTGCCAGGGTGAAAGACATTAATATATATGGAGCTCGGCATGAAAAAGGACACCTATTATGAAATAAAGCAGCGGGCAATCTGCCGTATAGCAACAGCACTCGGAATTATCTGAGTGCTTTTTCATCGAGAGAATCCCGACATTTTTCCGATATTCGGGGGGATAAAGAGGGGGAATTTATATGCGTGTTTCAACGATGAAATTTACTTATCAAGAAATAATGGGAGATGCGTCATTTCCTTATCAAGTTGAATTCGGATACTCAAATCGGTGAAGTTATTGAGATTACACTCTTTCTGTTATTTAATATATTTTTTATTCTTTACTTTATTGGGTGTTAACGTTTATTTTTTATTTAATCAGCAGGAATGACCCGATATTTGCAAAAACCTCTAAGCAACATCCATTTTCATATAAAATTTCAAAAATAAATGACATTATTGCAGAGATTGAAGAAATCTATCAAAGAGTGGGCAGGAACTGATGATAGGGAACAAGCTCTACAAAGAAATTCTGAATAAACTCATTTTAGAATTCGAAGAAAAAACGGTTGAGACTGAAAAAATACTTCAAGCACCTATAACTAACCGTACTTATTTACGATAATTCCAATCGACGATTAACGGTCAGTGTATATATTATGACGCTTTCCCAAAAGGGAGGGCGTTTTTTATTTTAGGAGATGATCTGGATGGAATCAAAATGCGAGCCTTGCGGCGAAGTTCACGGAGTTTTGTTGTGGAAGGTGAAAAGGGAGAGCGGATGCCGACGACTTTACAGGTGGTATAAGTGAGGGGATCATTTCTGAACTGGAAGAGAATCTTCAATTGAATTTTCCGACGAGTTATAAATGGTTCTTGAAAAATTATGGTTCAGGAGGGATGTATGGCATAGAAGTTCTTGGCTTCGTTAATGGCAAAGCAACTGTCGTTGATCAGACAAAAGATTATAGAAGATACTTTAATTTACCGAAGGGTCCAGCAATGCCAAGGCCGTTCGCCTGGCGGAAAACGGCCTTTAACCATTTCTAACGATTTTAATAATCATTTACCATACGAGAGGGGTATATTGGAATTTCAACTGAAAGACCGTCGCCTCTTAGTAACTCACAATAACAATGATTATAAAATTTCTCAAGGAACGATCAGCAGCCCGTTAGCTACCCCTGATTAATGACGATCTGTTACCACACTGTTACGTTAGAACTTCCACTACTTTGATATCCCTCTGTCGCTAAGACTTGGTAAGACCAAATACTACCCAGATTCATTCCATGACTCTTCCATGCTTTAACATGATTGCTGAAAGTGATTTTAGCGTTGCTTCCAGTTGGTCTCTTCGACTGGCGAACACTCCAGTACTGCGTAAAAGTAGTTTTTGGGCCCTCAATGGAAGGTGCGTTATAACGTGTAGTTGTATATATGTCATATGTACCCCCATCACTTTTTACAGTACCTTTATACGTTCCAGTAGGTCTATAAGTACCCCATGAATCCACTACATAGTATTCTATGAGAGGTGATCTCGTCCAACCATATAAAGTCAAATATCCATTGCCATTCGGCGCCCAAACTCCGGCATTATAGTTTATTGTCCTAGATGGCGAACCTGTAGTCCAACCTTTACCAACAACGAAATTTCCGGTATTAGACCAATTAACACTGTAATTCCCGCCAGACCCATTTACAGCGTTTACTATTCCGCCCCCATCAGTCCAATTTTGCCAGTAGTCTGTGCTAGCTGCAGAGGCGGTTGCCGAAAACAAGCTAATGCTCATTAAAGCTGCCGTTAATCCAACTAAGAAATTCTTTTTAAACTTAAACATATGTTACCTCCTATAATATTTTTTCTGACTTTGACATGAGGTAGGATCGTCCCCTTCAATATAATACCACGAAGTCATGAGTGAATATTAAGAGTATCTGTAATTTAATTACAAAGAACTAAAAAATTGCATTATAAGTTGTCTTGTTCCTACCATAGCCTTATCCTTTTTTCGTAGAATCACAATTCTTGTTTCTAAATCTGATGGAGTAATATCTGTATTTAATCACCATTCAAACTATTTCGTATAAAGGAGATATACATTAGAGATTGTGAAATCATTGTAGCTGCCTCAGGTGGTGCTCCTGACTTTGAAGCCGTAATGGAACGTTTCATGTCCAAAAAGTCAGCTCATAAGATTGTCTACTGTGTCTTCGATGTTATCTACAAAGACGGTCAGTCAATTGCCTCTAAGCCGCTCACTGTGGGTAAGACAGTTCTGAATTTACTTGAACTGAATCATCCTAATGTCTTTGTTATCGAAGAATTCAAGGAAACGGACTAGCTTACTTGCCTTTGCCAAAGAAAAAAATTTAGAGGGAATCGTGCTCAAGAAAGCTGACGCCCCTTATGAAATTAATAAACGTTCTCATAATTGGCTGAAAGTGATCAATTATGATTAAACCGAAGTTCTTATTGCCGGCACACCAAAAAAGATATAAAATTCCTTCTATCCAATCCCGATGGAACTGCAGCTGAGTTTATGGAATTCATGCCACATGCAGAACGAAGTAAGGCCCACTCTATGAAACAAGTAAAGTCTGAATCTGATGAATATATATTTATTGAGCCTATTTTATGTAAGGTTAAGCACAGATTTAAGACTAAGCACGGTAAACTCCGCATCCCTTCCTTCGAATCCTGGAGAGTCTAATCTCTCCGTTACATAATGTCTTCTAAAAACAAGTTCGCAAATTTTAATTCTGCATCTACAATTTACCTTCGTATACATCGATAATTCTCCATTTTTTAAACATATCGCAATACCATGTAACTGCATATTTTGCTTGTTCCAATGAAGTAGTGAAAGCTTCTGCATCTCCCGGACAGGCTACTTCGACATATGGGTGTTCTAATGATCCGCTCCCATTATGTTTCAAAAAGAATTCCGTTTCGATGTTTTGAATGATAAACACAATTCCTCCTTCATAATAAAATAACTATTTTATTTTGTTCCGCAAATACTGTTCTTTAGCACCTTTCTCCCAAATATCAATTTACATATAATTACATCGTGTTCCTAATACAAGAATAGGAGATGACAATTATGAAGTTTAAAAAAATGTTTGCAGGTTTGCTTTTGCTTACGTCTTTAATTGTTTTTACCTCTCCATCCCATGCAGCAACTTCTTCAGTGAATAATAAAGAGAATGTTCAAATCCAAGCCGATCAAATGGAAATGACTGTTGTGAGATACTATACTAGTGAAGAAGCTCGTAATTGGCTTCCATATCAGATCGAATATGCTGAGAACGGCTGGTATGGAACGTTGACTGTGGATTTAAAAACTTGGGAAAAGCAACCTGATGGCAGATATCGAGTTGAGTATAAAGGGACTGTCTACTTAAGCCATTGATCTAAGGGGCGCTTAATCCCTTAGATCTTTTACTGAATCCCAATCAAATGTCTCTAATATTTTCATTAAGCGCTCAACTTTTGGTGCTCTCCAAGCTGTCATAGCGTATGTATGTACCTTTTTAGTGTAATGGTGTCGATTTCTTTTGATATGTTCTTTTGCTTCTTTTTTTGTCAGAAATATAGTGTTAGGAACAATAAATGATTCTTCTATTTCAAAAATCGGAAAAGTTTCATCATTAACATTTGGAGCTATCCATTCCAGCATTTCGCTTTCATCATCCAGGTCATAGAGTTCTCTAAGCTCTTCAAGCATTTCTTCTGTGTACATGTTGTATTTATCATCGAGAATATCTTCAACATATTCGCTTAACTCATAACATTCGGCTCCATCGGAAGAATAAATGCTTACCCTTTCATGTTCTCCCTCTGTGGTTTCTCTCCTGTAGTCCATCAATGCCCAAAAACGAGGTGCTGCCTGGAATCTGTGTCTTGTGTTCGTAGTTCTTCCTACAGCTCTTTTAAAAACTAATTGCCACCCATCCTAAAAGAAACCCTAAGCCTGGGGCGAAAACTCACAAACTTTGTGAGGCAGAATTAAAGATTTTAAGGAATCACAAAGGTGAAATACGAGGTTATGAGATTCAAAAAAATGACAATTTCGAAAGTCCTTCTGAATGAGGGTTTTTTTGTTTAGTAATTGGTTAAAAATGCATAATAAATAAGGAACATACATTTGATCTGAAGGTGTTGAGAGTGTGAAGCCTGTTATTTCTAAGGAACTTGAAAACTCAGTACATGAAAAGATTATTGACCTATGTATCCATGCAATAGAGTCAAGATTGAAGAAAGCCGAATCAAATAAAGAGCCAGAACTTGTTGAATATTATGAGGGGAAGTTGAAGAAGCCCTTTTCAATAAAAAAGGGGTTGAAAGACTATCTAAGGAAGGAAAACACAAAGATTCAAGAAGTTGTCGTATGTGATGACATGTTTGTGGAGTATCCTTATTATATAAGAACTAAAGAAGGAGATAAAGGAGGGGGGGAGTCAAAGTTTTGGAAGGCTGCTTTAAAACTGCATATGAAGAACAAATTGAAAGAGCTGTAATTAGACGATTGATTTGTCGATATATTCACTTTCTTTTGAAATTTTCTAACAAACCATTACCACCAGATTTCCTTGTTGTGCTATAATTCTTAATATATGGAAAACAAAAGAATATAGGAAAGGGGTTTGAAAGTTGCAAAGCGAAAGTGTAATTCCTTATGATTTAGTAGCTACTAAAATGAATTTTTGGTATAGCAGAATTAAGAATAACGACATTGGTAACGCGGAGAAAGTTAGAAGAGAAATACAACAAGAAATAAATCAAATGGAAGAGAACCAAGATGTCCTTATCTATTACTCTCTATTAGAGTTTAGACATAAACTTATGCTAGCCTACATTTACCCCAACGCCGTCAAAGACATTAAGGAAACCTACGGTGACATCAGGGGCTACATCGGAAACAGAGAATTGAATGGAATGTTAGAATATTATTATTATTTCTTTACTGGAGAATACCATTTCCGACAAAAAGAGCTTACACACTCGTTGACATATTACCGAAAAGCAGAAAAATGCCTTGATACTATAGATAGAGATAATATAGAACTCGAAAAGGCTGAATTTTATTTTAAACTTTCAGAAATATTTTATCATATGAAACAGACTCATTTTTCAATGAATTATGCGATGCATGCATATGACATATTTAAAAACCAGCCGGAAGTTGACGGTTGACGGAAGTGCTACATACGGTGTCCAAAAAGTACGATGTCAATTCATTATCTTCGGAAACTTGGCAGATTGTTATAAATACGACAAAGCCTTGAAACAGGCGCATGAGGCTTATAATGAAGCCAAAAGACTTCACGGAAAAGAAAAGAATCGTGGACATTTATTACGTTCCTCACTGTTTAATATTGGTTTATGTTATAATAATATGGAAGAACTGGACGCGTCTGTTTCCCATCTTTTTAAAGCACTTGAAATAACCAAACCAGAAAACCATGATTTTATGGCAAGAACGTTGTTCCTCATTGCCTATATTAAGGGAAAACAAAAAGACCTTACGGGGGCTGAAACATTTTATAGACGATCACGGGAACTTGCCGAAAAATACAAAAATGACGTAATACTTGCTAAGTTAAAGATGGTGAAAGGGCTGTTCTTATCCGAGGACTTAGGATTAGTAAGGGAAGCGTTCAAGATCTTCGAGTCGAAAGATATGTATCCTGACATGGAACACTATGGTGAGTCGATTGCGGACAGCTTAGTGAACAAAAAAGATGCTTGGGGTGCTACTGACTTTTATCGAATGGCAATTGAGGCAAAAAGACAAATTGAAAGGGGAGTTTAACCATGAAATCAAAATTAGTCATCTGTGCAGTTCTTTTATTAGGTCTCGTAACTACGGTAGGCGCTTCACTTGTTAGCCAACAAAATGATACGATCAAAGTCGCGGAAAGGGCTGAAACTTAATATTAATTACAATTGGTTTGAAGGATTTCGTTACAGAAAAGTATTGAAATAGCTGAAAGAATTGAAACTCAAAATTAAAAATTTTATTAATGAAACCATCCCTTTAACATAAGTAAGGAGATGGTTTCTTTTCGTTTCCGCCGTCATTCTTTCTTCAGTATGACCAAAAGTATGTAATGCATACATTTATTCTTGAATTTCACTTTGCGAATCACCAAATACAGCCAATACTGAAGACTGCAAAATGACAAGAAGTATGAATTGAATATAATCAATGGTAAAGCAACGACACTTGTAAAATTGCATAATAATGTTATATTAGTTACATTAAATGAAATGTGTTGCATCTTGGGACATGAAATATAAGTATACATTTTATTAAGCAAAAGTATTGCAAATTGGTTTTATTTTATAAAATAAAAAAGACCCGACTGCAGTTGAGTCAGTGAGTACAAAGTGGCCCAGCAAGGGCTCGGCTCTAATATTGTGTTTGAATAGGCTTTCCTTGTGAACTTTGTGAGGGCTCAAGGGAAGTCTATTTTTTGTTTATATACGACAACAAGGCAAGAATTAAAAATGCCAAAACCGATCATTATAGAAATCGCTTCCAAAGTCGTCATAAACATCACCTAGAGACACTGCCCTGGTAAGTTCAGCATAAGAATGTTTATAATGAAATTGAAAAGAAATATACGTTAAATTCCCCTGTGTTATAAGCAGTTTTTACTGAAATATGGTGCAAGAATGATAAGTGAAGATGGTGTTTATTTTAAATCATTAGAGCAAGACACATGGTCAGAAGATAAATTTCAAGTGATGAAGTTCTTTTACGGCTTGGGAGAAACTGAACTTGATCCATATACAAGATAAATACCTATGCAGATCGTTTTCTGGAAGGTATTATTCCTATTGTAGGTTCTCCTTTTGGAAATGAAATAGCCTATAGGCTAAAGTAGATGGCATTGGGAAAATTTGTTTTTGGGATCATGAATACAGATCATCAGAAGGGTGCTTTTTCTTGCATGCGGACTTGTTTGCAGACTTTATCAAAAGCCTTGTCAAAAAGGAAGAATAATGTTAAGAGCTGGTAGGTGATTTTATGATTTCCGATTTATTGCAGCATATTAAAGAGGTTGAACACCACTATCAAAAAACTTTTATATCTGCAAACGAAGAGAATATTCAATTGGTTAAGGACTGGGTGTCTAATAACATTAGACATGGTCTTTGGGTTGCTGAATATGAGGATTTCTTAAACAAAGTGGATGGTTTAGAGTTTAATGGCTTAATCATCTACAATACTCAAGCTGATGACAATAACTATGGAATTATTGCTGCTAATGAGATATGGCGCGAAAACCAATGGGACAACGAATACTTGTTTTTTGGAGACTCTGATATCTCTTGGTACTGCCTAGATATTGATAAGAACGTCTTTGTAGAGTTGGATAAGCCAAGTGGCTACGTAGTCGGTGAATTTTCAAGTTTCAATGAAATGATCGAAGAGGCAATAACCAGTGTATTAATTTAAGACCCTGACCAAAAGCTGAAATTGCAAAGTCGTTTGAGAAAAATAAACCAGAAAAACCAACTACACCAATTATTTCAGCTTCATCCTAACCTGGAACGAAAGCTCACAAACATCGTGAAGCAGCTTTAAAGATTGCAAAATCAACAAGGTAAAACATGTGGCTATGAGATTCAAAAAGAAACAGGAATGTCAATTCTTGATATGACGACTTTTATGCAGGGATTAATGAAATATCGCCCTGAAGTGTAAAAGACATACCGTGGTCGTTATGTTCTCAGAAAAAGAAAAACAAACACAATTACCGCAAAGTCCTTCTAAATGAAGGCTTTTTTGTTTAAGAACGATTTAATGATGTGAAATTTAGGAAACGCAAGTTTGTTTTTAAGGTGTTGGAAGTATGATTATTCCGAAGGAACTTGAAAATGCCATTCATAAAAAGATCATTATTGATCTGTGTATTCATCCAATGGAAACAAGGATAAAGTAAGCTGAATCAAATAAAGATATAGAGCGTGTTGAAATATTATGAGGATAAGAGACAAAGAAGCTCTTTATATATAGGAATTAAAGAAGGGGGGATAAAGGAGCGAGAGGCAAAGAAATGGAAGTCTGCGTTCAAATTTGCACATCAAGAATATATTGAAAGAGTTATAAACATCATTGTCTATTTAACTTAAATTTTTCTTAAACAATTTCTGCTTGGCATTGACCCATAAACCAAAAATAGGATATGCTTAAAAAATACAAGATGTAAAAAAGAGGGATTTTGCAAGGGGGATTTAAGAAAAATGGATAGCGCCAATACCGTATGGCAAAAAAATTTCACCTTTCTTTTTTGTTCCAAAATGGTGAAAATAACTGCAGACAGTTTAGCATTCAATACGATTCTATGGTTTTTAATCTTGGATGGGAAAGGGGCTATAGGGACCGCGTTTTTAATCGCTGTAAGTTTTCTTCCCCAGGCAATTTTAGGGCCGATCATTACTCCACTAATGAAAACAAACACATTGAAGTTCTGGATGTTCTTTGCGGACTTAACCAGAGCGTCATTGATGTTCATTATTCCAATATGCTACTTCAATGGTTTTTCTCCTTTATGGTTTATCATATTGCTGATGCTGGTTCATTCTGCCACAGGAGCTTCGTATGATCCTGCTTCTGTTTCTTTAATTCCGAAAATTGTGAAAGATGATCTCATTCAAAAGGCAAATGCGATAATACAATCTGCGGGGCAAGCAGTTAAGCTGGGAGCGGTTACACTTTGCGGTGTATTGATTGTATTGATTGGTGCAGCTCATACGATGCTCATTATATTGCCGCTCTATATAATATCAGCTATGTTGGTGCTGTTCATTAAATATAACGTTAGTAAGAATCGAGTGAATGCCCTGGCAGCACAATCACATGAGCCATATATAAACAAGCTAAAGAGAGGCTTTATGCTTGTACGGCGCCATCATATTTTATTTCCTTTGGCCATTTTTTGCGTATTTTTGAATTTAGGATCTGCACCGTGGGAAGCATTGGCAGCAGTCTACATAGCGGAAGATTTAAACCAAGGGGCAATTATTCACTCTATAGTGAGAGTTTTGACTACCAGCGGTGCGTTTGTGATGGGATTTATCTTAACTAGGGTCAGAGTGAATCGTTATGGTCTGCTTTTTGTTACGGCTGGTATTGTAGAGGGAACGGCGTTTTTTATAACTGGTATGAATTCTCTATTGTTATTAGTGTTCGTTGCGGCTTTTGTGTTAGGAGCGACGATTAGTGCAATAAATGTCCCTGAACATACGATTATTCAAATATCAGTAGACGATGAGGATCAACCTCAAGTCTATACTGTTATACGTATGATTTCATATGTGATGATTCCTATAGGTGCTTTATTAGCTGGGTATGCTGCAACTGTTTTTGGAGCAGGCAAAGTAATCGCTTTTGGAGGATTGGTTGAAATCATAGCCGGGATCGGCATATTGATTTTCACAAAACTTTGCAAAACTCAACGATCAGACTTGTCGCAGGCTAAAGAAGACAGTTTGAAATTATAATTATATAAGTTTTGGATTCTTAATTTTCAGTCGATTGGATACAGTGGAACATATAGTGTCATTTGTGGGAAATATTTGTGTTCAAAAAGATCGATTTTGTTTACCTTGAAATCATTTGGGAAAGAGAAGCATTTAAGTATTTCGAAGAGAAAAAGCTATATCCTGATATGGAGGGGTACGGAATTTGTATAGGTGATGTTTTATCTGAAAAACAAGGTGACATTTTAGGTGCAAATGAATTTTATCGTAAAGCTATTGCATCACGAAAAAAATTCGAAGGGGAGGTTTTCTAAATGAAATCTAAATTATTGATTTTTGCAGTTTTATATTGTGTTTCATAGGAGTAGAGTTAAAACTTGATTTTTAAACATCCTTGTTATTACAACAAAGCTTTCAATGAGCATATAATTAAACGATAGACTGACCTTTTAAATTGCACAAGGGGAGGTCTTTTTTTGCTGGAAATTGAATTTGCAAATTTGATTGTGACCATTTCAACAAATTTTGCGATCCTCATTTGCGACATCTAATATTGAGCTCAAATGATAAAAGGAGTACAACCAGGTTCTTTTGGCATGCAATTTAGTTCCTGAATCCTTCTGCAATTACCCATTAAATCAATATATTTTTATGAAATCCTGCGAATAATCGCGCATTCATGAGAATATCGCATTAAACGGAGGGAGTCAAAAGCTTTTTAAACAAGTGTCGGCTAATTACATAATATTTGGCATTTGAAATGTTATAAAACAATACTATAATGGTATTGAGTTACATGGATTAAGAAGGTTTATAAAACAATATGTGGAATTTTGGTCTGAGAAAATGATTCGGAATGATTTCATCATCTTTTTTTCATATATAAATTTTATTTGGGAAGGGGCAATCGGGAACGAGTTACCGTTTCTTTCAAAAATAGTTTCATCGCTCGCCCCTTCTCAGCCGCTCAAATGTCCTGGAAAGTATAATGATGGAGGGAATGCGGAATTGATATCAATCTTTAGAACATCCCTAATCCACTATTGTTTTCAGAGGAGGAAAATGAAATGAATATTCGAGAAAGCGAACTTCCGGGAATCGGATATAAGTTTGAGATCATTACAAAAAATCAGGATAAGTTGGTTATTGTAATCCATGATGACGGCCGGAGAGAAATTTATCATTTTGATGCTGACGATCATGAAGAGGTTCTGGTTAGTGCTACATTTAACGATTCTGAAGCCAGAAAAATTGCAAGTATATTAGGCGGCATGGCGTATAAACCCCAAGCTTTGGAAACCGTAGACTTTGCTTTTGACGATACAATCATTGAATGGTATCAAGTAGAACCCAATGCACCCGCTGTAAATAAAACCATTGGTGAAATTGATATCAGAAATAACTTTGGAGTTACTGTCATCGCGATTAAGAAAAAGAACATCAAAAAGTCGCTTAATCCGGGGTCGGATACAGTTATTGAAGCTGGTGATACATTAGTTGTTTCAGGGGAAAGACAGCAGATCAAAGAATTAATCAAAAAGCTGTTATCAACCTAAGGAGTGGAGATTATAGATGGATCACTTAGTATTTGAAGTTGGTACGGCACTTGTTATAGTTGCGATTGGCGCTGTTGTTGCAAACAGACTAAAGTTTTCAATCATCCCCTTTCTAATTGTTCTCGGGATGATTGTAGGCCCACCCGCTCCAACGATTGGGGTCATTGATTTAACATTTATCGAAAGCAATGAAATTATTCAATTTCTAGGCCGAATAGGTGTACTTTTTTTACTTTTCTACTTAGGGCTTGAATTCTCTGTCGGCAAGCTGGTCAAATCAGGGCAAAACATCGTAGTAGGCGGAAGTATCTATGTGGCCGTTAACTTCATCTTAGGCCTTCTGTATGGACTTGTCACAGGCATGCCTTGGATGGAGACGCTCATTATTGCCGGACTGCTTAGTGTATCTTCCAGTGCGATTGTAGCCAAAGTTCTTGTCGATTTAAAAAGAACTGCTAATCCCGAAACAGAGCTCATCCTGGGGATTATTTTATTTGACGATATCTTTCTCGCTTTATTTTTAACAACAGTGACGGGCATCTTGCTTGCCGGTTCTACATCTTTCCTCGGTATTTTCACCTCTGTTCTTATTTCCGTTGGTTATATGTTACTGTTCTTTATTATCGCACGAAAAGGTGCTCTGTTATTAAATAAATGGTTAAACATAAAATCAGATGAAATTTTTATCATTGTGATATTTGCGATTTTATTTTTTGTTGCGGGATTTTCAGAAACGCTTCACGTGGCAGAAGCGATTGGTGCCTTATTGTTAGGCTTGGTTTTTTCTGAGACTGAGCACCGAGATCGCATCGAACATCTTGTCGTTCCGTTTAGGGACTTCTTTGGGGCGATTTTCTTTTTCAGCTTTGGATTAAGTATTGATCCATCAACATTAGCTGATGCAATTTGGCTGGCATTAGGCGCAGCTGTACTTACGATTATAAGCAACTTTGCAGCCGGAATGATCTCTGGAAGGAAAGCGGGTTTATCCCATAAAGCCTCTACCAATATCGGATTAACCATCATGGCCCGGGGAGAATTTTCTATCATCGTAGCTAATTTAGGGGTTACAGCAGGATTAAATCCTATTTTAACGCCTTTTACCGCGCTCTATGTTCTCATTTTGGCAGTTGCGGGACCACTTATGGCAAAAGAAAGCAAGAGCTTTTATAAGCATTTAAACAAAATTTTCAAGTGGAGCAAACCTGCGGAAAAGAGAAAAATGAAAGTACCCGATTAATCTATATGCCTATCTTCCCTAATTGTCTACAGTTATTTCACTATATATTTTTTTCTTGTGCGGCAGATTTCATCTGCATCCCGGTTTTTCCTTACTGGTTTGCCTTATACATTCTTGAATGGGACGTAAATCTTAATGAATCCAACAGTTGTGAAATTGTGAATAATTATGAAAAACGATTGTTAAACATAAAAAAGTCCTATACACTATAAGTAAATAATGGTTTTTAGGAGATGGCGAACGTGTTCAATGAAAGAGAGGCGCTCCGTTTAAGACTTGAGCAGCTTAACGATGCTGAGATCAATGTCATGCGCGAACTCCGGGAGGAACGGAATGAAATTTATTCTAAGCTGCGCGAATTAGACAATAGCGAGCCTAACATGATCCACAAAAAACCGCTTTTAGAGTTAGCCAATGCAACTGCAAAACCTTTTGAAAAAAATAAATCAGAGAAATCAGCACCCATTGCTTCATCTTCAATCCCCAGAAGAAAACCCAAACCTGGAACGAAAGCTTACAAACATCGTGAGGCAGCTTTAAAGATTTTAAAGCGCTCCACAAAGGTGAAATAAAAAGCCGTGAGCTTCAAAAAGAAATTGAAAAAGAAACGGGGATGTCAATTCCTAATATGACGACATTTATGCAGGGATTAATAAAATTTCACCCTGAAGTCGAAAAGACATACCGGGGCCAATATGTTCTCAGAAAAGAAAAAGGAAATGCCGTTGATGAAAGTCCTTCTTAAATAAAGCTTTTGTTAGGATTGTTCCAAAAACAAAAGGGGAAGCAATGTGCCGAATGGCGGGGAGCAGATGAAACCTAATTGCAATCCAACAAGGTGAACATGTTCAAGTTATGAAAGTAAAGGTTAGGCCAATCCTTTGACTTTTCCACAATCTCAGACGATTGTAAATTAACTTGTGAATACGTATAAACTAAATTTATTAATGAAGAAAAATAGCTGTAAAGAGGCGGAAGGATGGATCGTACTTATGGATCTTTTATGGTTAGGAATCGGCTTAGCTTTGATGGGCTATTTCATAGGGGATGGATTAAAAAACTTTAAAAGTCCAAAAGCAAGCTCTCCCGGGTACACATCCTTAATAAAAGAAAAGGATCTGCACTTTTATTTAGGATTAAATAAGGAAGAGACTAAGGAATTACTAAGCAAATTTCCTAATGCACCTAAAGTTGAAATAAAGGGAACAACTTATTACCCGTATAAGCAATTTTTAGAATGGATGTCATCAAACGATATTTATAAAAATGAAGGTGAAAGCGTTAATCCGCTTTTATAAACCCTAGACGTAAGACTAAAACGCACTGTCTTTTATCAGTCAGTGCGTTATTTTATAGTAAGAGTGAAAGGGGGGGTAAATCGTGCGAGTTAGAAGGTATCTCTATACGCTGATTCTTTCATCTCTGGCAGCAACATGTGTATATATGATTAACTTAGGATACTTTCATTATATCCCATTGGTTGCTGTGACTATCATTCTTATAATCTGCTATGCAATATTTGCTATACCGGTTCAAGTGTTCTTAAATCGTAATCCGAAGAAATTTAATTTCAAATATTTATTAATCTACAGCTTTGCATCCTTTTTAGTCTGGTACATCTTTGCTATCACAAATAACGCGGACGATGTATTCAGCGTTTTTGAAAATGCTGCGATTTATTTTTACAGTATTACTTTTGCTGCGATCTTTTGGTTTTGGGATTCAGTTTTCCTGCAGATCAAGAGTAATAAAGAGAAAGTGTAAAGGATTCAATAGGAAACACTATACTGCAAGTTTTTCATTAGCAACAGCGCGCAATATTTATTTGGGAGGTTATAATATGTACTTTATATCAGGAGTTATTTCGTTTTTGCTTGGCTTATTCATGCTATTTTCGTTACAGTTGTTTTCTATTGCTTTTCCTAACACTGTGATTGATGGAAATGGCAATAGTGAAGCTTCAGCCTATTTTCAATCATCTGTATTGTTTTATCCTATATTATTCATTATATTGGGTTTGATATTGACTTTTGTCCACTTACGAACAAAAAAGTAAGAAAAGCAAATATAAAACTGACTGGAAGAGCCTAACCATTGCAGAGACAATGTTGAACGAGAGGACTGCATAGCATCAACATTTTGAACGGCTAGATCATAAACTGCACTTTTTTGTCTAACGCTTTAATGAAAAGTTTAATTTCATAGCTTACTCTCTATTCGATTTATCAAAGATCAGGTATTTGGATGAAAAAAGCCTGAAGAGTGAGGGGGCAGCATCCGACACATCCCGCTCAATAAAATGAAGCCCAGCATTGGTTTTAAACGAGAGGCCTTAACTGCTATACTTATAATCAAAGTTGAAATAAAAAAGGAGTTAACACATATGCCATTGCAAATCAAAATCAAATATGCAGACGAAACACAAACGCGCATTTCAAAAATCGAACAGGGTGATTGGATTGATCTGAGAGCTGCGGAAGATGTATCTATTCCAAAGGATGAGTTTAAACTGATTCCTCTCGGAGTGGCGATGGAATTGCCTGAAGGGTATGAAGCCCATGTCGTTCCTCGTTCAAGTACATATAAAAATTTCGGTATCATTCAGACAAATTCAATGGGCGTGATTGATGAGTCATACAAAGGGGACAGTGATTTCTGGTTTTTCCCGGCTTATGCGCTGCGAGATACTGAAATTAAAAAAGGAGATCGGATTTGCCAATTCAGAATCATGAAGAAGATGACTGCAGTTGAATTGGTCGAGGTCGATCATTTAGGCAACGAAAACCGCGGAGGACATGGATCCACCGGAACAAAATAAATAGCCGAAGCTTGATGCCAGGTGATATCTCATGTGGGAAAGGAGAATCGGATCATGACTTCCTTCTGGAATACCCGTTTTCAAGATGAGAACTATATTTACGGAACCGAACCGAATGCATTTTTATCAGAATCCCAGAAAAAGCTCCAGTTATCAGGTGACGCTTTGGCCATTGCGGAAGGCGAAGGGCGGAACGCCGTTTTTTTGGCCGAGCAGGGAATGGATGTCACTGCATGGGATTATGCCGAATCAGGTTTGCGAAAAACTGAAAAGCTTGCCGCATCGCGGGATGTAACAGTTAAAACTGAGCTGGTTGATTTACATGAAGCGTCATGGAAAAAAGATCAATGGGACGAAATCGTATGTATTTTTGGGCACTTCCCAAAAGAATTGCGCCGAAAAACGCTTTTGGGTGTGAAAGAAGCAGTGAAGCCGGGGGGCTTTTTTGTTGCAGAGGTTTATTCCATTCACCAAATTCCGTATAAAAGCGGAGGGCCGCAAGACTTGGAACTTTTATATTCCCCTGAAGAGTTTTTGCAAATTTATGCAGATTGGCGCATTGTTCACTTTTTCATGGGGGAAGTGGTCCGTCATGAAGGGGATTTGCATAATGGCTTGTCTCATGTTATTCAATTTATAGGACAAAAAAGATAAGAGATAATGCTGTTTGATCATCAAATGCCGGTTAGTCTTATGGAAAACCGGCCATTTTTTTGTCCAGATACCTTTGAATTCCGGCGGCAAACACGTCAAATGTTTTTTTGATCGAACAGGATTATGATCACTTCTGCCGAAATGAAAACATACATATCAAAAGCAGGTGGAACGATTGAAAATTTATATCATATCCGGGCCGGCAGGGGCAGGTAAATCGACGATTGCAAAGAGGCTTTCCGAGCAGTTTGACCAGAGCGCTTATATAGAAGGAGACGTCATCAGTGATATGGTTATCGGTGGCTACCGCCCGCCCTGGGAAAGCGAAGAATCATTGGCCTTGACCTGGGAAAACATTGCTGATGTAAGCATTAATTTTATTCAGGCAAATAAGACGGTCGTGATTGATTATGTTGCTTTTCCAGAGGAAGTGGAAGCCTTTTCTCGAAAGGTTTATGCCGAGGTGAAGGCTGCTGTAATTTTTTATGTTGTATTATGGGTTGAAAAAGGTGAATTGTTACGAAGAGACGCCTTAAGGATAAAAAAACATCGGATGGGAACAAGATGTTTGGAATTAGCCGATGAATTCGAAAATAAGGGAATAGATGAGCGTTTTCTATACGATACAACGAACTTAGATATCCCCGCCATCCTCCTGAATATAAAAGAAAATCCTGGATTCAAATATTAAAACGCGTGTGTTACGCTCTTTTCAATCTTGGAAAGGAGACGGTGTATTGCAAAGGGTGTTCGTGCTTATTTCAGTTTTTGCTATTCTAGCTGGGTCCGGATGTCAAACGAATAAAGAAATTGAAGCTCCTGAAAAGGGGCAGAGCATTGTCGGCTATGTAATGTTAAAGGAAGGGGATAGAGCAATCCTTGTTGAGAGTCAGCACAGGCCAAAAAAAGAGGATTACAGGCTCACCGAAAGAGAGATCATTCAAAAATACCGGAACAAAGTGACTGTGTTAGGACTCAGTGACATAAATAACAAAGAAGCGCTTAAACAGAAGCAGAAAGTAAAAGTATGGCTTCACATGCTTAAAGAGTCAAACCCTCCTCAAGCAACGATTCATAGATTCGAAAAAATCAAGGAGTGACCTGCGCACATTACATTGAAATAAGAAGGCCGCATATCAAGGACAAAAAAGAGATGGAACCATTTTTTGGAACGATGGTTACGGATACATTGCCAAAGCAGGTCTATCAGAGCTCATTTAAGATATCGCAAGAAAATCGAAAATAAGAAGCGGCACTTGCAATGTGATTTTGATACAAGCGGGTAGTGCCGAAATTTTTTGATCGCTTAGATAAAATCTGCAATAAAGCGACCGGAACGATTAAATACGCTTCTGCCAGTGAATTGATTTATCAGCGCACAGATGGAGCATTAAAAGAATGGTATGAGATGGGAGCTGTCCATCCGAAACGCGGGACAGGGGGTTGCTTTTAAACGGGATGCTTCCTGAGCAGGGGCATCGAAAAATTTGCTTGGACAGAGGCTATTAGAATGCACAGGAGATATGGAAGAAGAAATTCGGCGAGCCTGATGATTTGCTGAAGGGCGCTGACCATATGATTTGAAGGTTATGGCCTTGTGATGCATCCACCCTATTCCGCAGATAATCGAACCCGGCAAAAAAGGCCCTTTATCAAAGGGCCCCTTCTATTTTAAAACAATAACATGGGGAGGGTAAATGAATTCCAACGGATTGATCTGACAGTTCGTTTTGGGAGGAGTGCAGAGGAGGGTAACACCCATAAGAACTGTTAGCCGGAGGGTGTTATTTCTGCACTTCTCAAATTAAATAAAGTTAAGTGCCCATTTGATTAATAAAATCCTCCGCCGACCCAGCTAGCACCGACGATGATCAAGAGAATGAACAGAACAACAATTAAAGCAAAACCTGTTCCGTAACCTCCGCTCATGTAGTTCACCTCCTTGAAGTACTAGTTTATCCTATGCCCGCAGCGAGCAATTGTATAGATCATTTATAAGGGTTTTGAAAAATGGTCGAGTTCATCAATAGAGGGAAGGAGATGACCGGCTGCACAGCCCTGTACGCGCACTTTCATCTTGGTGTTGCTCACACAATGGAAACAAAAGGATTGCTGCGTGAGGGGAAGGGCTTCGATTTCAGCTAACATCCATACAGATTTTTAAGAACAAAAAAGAAAGTCGATTTTTTTTCGCAGATCTGGAAATCGGCTTTCTTTTTATGTTAGACAGTTTGGAGGTTGTCTTTTATTTCTTGCTGGATATCAGAATTTCCTGCAATGATACCGGAAGCTCCCCAATCCAAAGTGATCGGAAATAGCTCTGCCGGCTTCTTTTTGGGGAAGCTTTTTGGATTACGAGTCCGCTATTTGTAAAACCTTCAATTCTTCCCTCACTACAGCGGGATGCTTTTATCCTTGTAATAGATCAATAGTTGGCTAAACGTTTAATTTGATAAGAAGGGCTATATATTTGGTTTAAACTCTCAATATTTAGAATTTAATAGAATGTTTGCTCTCGTTGAAAGATTACAAAAAAATTAGAGAAACAAATGATTTACATTTTGATTTCAGAAAATTGAAATTTATGTTGAAAAGAACGCTCTTTTTGTGTAACATTATATATTCAATAATTTACATTTGGGGGATTAAAATGGGTGTTGTGGCAAATGTTTGTAAAACACCGAAGGTACCATCATTAAAGTCAAAAGCTGAAGCGTTAGCGGTCAGAACACAAGAATCATTGGTAGAAGTTTATCTTGGTGTTATTGAGTTTGATAGAGCAGGCGAATATTATTTTGCAGGTGACAAAATAAAAGCTATTGATGCAGTCAGACAGGGTTTTAAAAAACTAAAGCATGCAAGAAACCTGCTAGTTGAAGTGCAGCATAGGGAGCTTGAAATGCATCCTCATAACACTAAAAAACTTGATACAAAATATGAAGAAATCATGTATGATGAGAAAGAAATGGAAGAAATCTTCAGGATAAGAGTTCGCGGGATTCAAAATGTAATACAATGCATTGATCATTTAACATACCTTAATGCGGAAGAAAAAGCTGTCGAAGCCTTAGAAAACAATGATTTTAACTCGCTATATCATTCGGTTTCTAATTCTGCAAGAGAGTTAATTACAGCTGCTCTTCATCATAATATGACTGTCATCCAACAATCTAAATATACACATGAAACATCAGATGTAATTAAAATACTTTTCCCTGAAGAGGTAAAAACAGCAGCTAATTAAAATACTTAATAAATAGAGGCTATCTTGTAGATAGTCTCTATTCTTAAAGCGAGGGAATAGTTTGAAGCATTCATGGATATTCAAAGGCGATTTTTTTAAACTGTGGTCTGGCACTTTTTTGTCGTTATTAAGCTCTACACTTTTTTATTAATATGGTGGTCTCTAAATGAAACAGATAGCGTCTTAAGTGGAAGTTTAGTAATCGGATTGGGGCTGGGAATATCAATAATACTTTCACCGTTTACCGGCTGGCTGGCAGACAGGTTCCATAGGGGAAGAATAATTGCCCTCTCTGATATCATCATTTCTCTTTTATTTTTCGTTATTGGTATTTTAGCCATTTTTAATTTCACATCCACATTACTATTAATCATTGCTAGAGCATTAATTTCTATCTGTTTGACGGCTATCGAACCAGCTTCACGATCTCTTATTTCTGATACTCTTGAAAGGGATGTGATTGAAAAAGGGATAGCATTTCAAGAAATATTGAATCAAACTGCTCAGGTTACAGTTCCTATTATCACCGGTGTGTTATTCACTTTTTTTCCTTTCGGATATGTATGGATTTTATGCGGTTGCCTGACTTTTATATCAATTTTTTTGGAGTTTTTGATTAAAGATAGAAGAGGCAGCCAAAGCGAGGTCGCATTTAGCAGAAGGCAAATATTCACCGGATTCACCAACCTAATAAATAATAAACCTTTGAGAAATCTATTGTATGGTACAAGTATACAGCAGCTTTTGTTTAGTGGGTTCCCGATTTATATTGCTGTATGGACTTCTATATTAATTAAAGACAATGAATGGATTGGCGGTATTTTTCAATCAATTTGGGGAATAGGTACACTAGTAGCAGCAATTACTCTTTCTTTTTTGGCAAAGCAAGAACACCTTAAGGTTGTAGCTCCTACGTTGATGTTAATTTTTGGTCTGTTACTTTCTCCTTTAGGATGGGTTACAAATGTCTACATAGGTTTAATTTTACTTATTTTAACTGGCGCTATTAGCGGAGTCGTGAATATTTATCTTGAGGGCTATCTGCAAAGAGTGACCGAAGGAAGTGACAGAGCTAGGTCACTGGGAGCATTTTTTGCTGTGAACAGCTCTTTAATGCCATTGGGATATGCTTTAGCAGGGGTGGTATCAGAAGTTGTAGATAAAAATGTTCTATTCCTGATAATAGCTCTTCCAACACCTTTGGTTTCATTTTTCATTTTAAGATCAGTTCAAATTTGGGAAGGGAAAGTTAAAAAGATCCACGGATCCGAAAAAGCAACTCCATTATAGGCGACCAGAAGAGCCAGTTACTTGTGAAAGCGGTAAGGCTTGTAATTTTTTCACTAAAAATGGTCTCACTCGAAGAATTGAGGACACATTTGCTGAAAGATGGCTCTATGAACCTCTTGCCAATAGAATAGAAATTATAAATTAGCTCTATAATATTGAAAGAAAATTTCCGTTTGGAAAACGATTGTCAGGAGTGAAAAAACTGAAGGGATTCGGAAGTTAATTCAACAGCAAAAAAATTCATTAGATCGTGATAGGCACCCTTTTTGGTGAATATAATGCAATAAATCAAAAAAGAGGGTGCCTCGCAAAGTGAATGCTCGATTAAAGAACAAAGACATGATCGCGATTATTAGAAACGGTCTTCCGGCATCACATCGTCCGAAGCGCATTATTGTCGTTGGTGCCGGGTTGGCCGGGCTTGTGGCAGCGTCTTTGCTAAAGAATGCCGGACACAACGTGACGATTCTGGAAGCGAATGATAGAATCGGAGGACGTGTCTACACTTCGCGGTCCCCTTTTAGTGCCGGATTGTATTTCAATGTCGGGCCGATGCGCATTCCGGATATCCATTCTTTAACTTTGGAATATATTAAAAAATTCAAGCTGTCAACAAACGTATTTTTGAACAGAACCCCAATGGACATCATTTATGCCAACGGCGTCAAAACACGTCTCCGCATTTTTGAAGAAAATCCGGGCATTTTGAGATATCCTGTTGCACCGAATGAACAAGGAAAAACGGCTGAAGAACTGATGCTTTCCGTATTGCAGCCGATCCTCGATTTTATTAATCAAGACCCTGCGAGAAATTGGCGTATTGTCGAAAAACAATACAGGAACCATTCGTTAGGCTCTTTCCTGAATACTTATTTTTCAAGCGGTGCAATCGATATGATCGGCGTACTTTTGGATATGGAAGCGTACATGGGGATGTCCCTTGTTGAAGTATTGCGGGAGTCGATATTCTTCACATCGCCGACTCGCTTCTATGAGATAACAGGCGGCATGGACCTGCTTCCGCAGGCATTTCTTCCTCAGTTAAAAGAAAATATTCTCTTCCATCAAAAAATGGTGAAAATTTCTCAAGATCAAAATAGAGTAACGATCCATTGCATTCATCAGCAGTCGAGGGAACATACAGCGCTCTCAGGCGACCTTGCGATCATCACCATTCCTTTTTCAGCCTTGCGATTTGTAAAAGTTGAACCATTCGGCTCCTTTTCCTACTTTAAACGGAGGGCCATTCGCGAACTCAACTATATAGCCGCAACAAAAACCGGAATTGAGTTTAAGAGTCGATTTTGGGAGAAAGCAGGGCAGCGAGGCGGCAAATCCATAACTGATCTCCCGGTTAGATTTTCGTATTACCCAAGCTTTGGCATCGGATCGAATGGACATGCGGTCGTGTTAGCAAGCTATACATGGGCGGATGAAGCGCTGACATGGGACAGTATGCCAGAAGGAGAGCGCCTCTGGTATACTTTAATGAATTTATCGGAAATCTATGGAGATATCGTGTGGTCTGAGTTTGTGTCCGGCGCTTCATTCAGCTGGAGTCTGAACCCATTTTCCGTCGGGGGATTCACAGCGTTCGAACCAGGACAGGAAATAGAGCTGTATCCTTATATTCCTGTTCCTGAAGGGAGAATCCATTTCGCCGGAGAACACACCTCACGCGCTCACGGATGGATGCAGGGAGCGATTGAATCCGGAATTCGAGTGGCGAATGAAGTGAATCATTTAACTACATAATGCCTATTCGAGATTTCAGAAAATTAAGACGTTCATTCGTTTGAGAGGATCCACAACAGTATAGCCAGCAGAAGGCATTGAATCCGGCGGCTGGCATTTTTTAAATTTAAGAATTGCTCAATCGTAATCTTAAATATTACATAGTTGAGGTGTATAAGATCGCGGTTCCAAGCGTTACACTGGGGGGCTTCCGGAGGCGATCTCCCAGCGCGTACAGCGAAACAATGGAATCCCTTAACATATCTCCGTCAGCACGTTGAACAAAGTGTTCAGCATTTGACCGTTCCTGGGCAGCCGCGAAGGGAGAGCGAAAGCAGAATGTGATCAGGCAGAAACGATCAATCCCTTGCAAATCTTTTTTATGATAACGCTTGCCTGGATTGAGTAAGATATTTTTGTGAAGGTGGTGGACAAGGCTGTGACTCGATGCGGGATAGGGGAGAGAAGAGGATCAGGGTTTCCACGTTATTCAAGGACAAAAAATGAGCCGCACAGTTGACACCAAACAACCAATCAACTAAAATGACTGAAAGTCATTCATTTATTAGGGGGGTCTTCAACTTGCCGAAACAAACGTCGGGGAAATACGATAAAATTTTGCAGGCTGCCATTGAAGTCATTTCTGAAAAAGGGCTTGATAAGGCCTCCATTTCGGATATCGTGAAAAGGGCGGGGACCGCACAGGGGACCTTTTATTTATATTTCTCATCGAAAAACGCCTTGATCCCGGCTATTGCAGAGAACCTTCTGACGCATACGCTGGATAAGATTAAAAGCAAAATTAACGGCACCGAGCATTTCTGGACGGTTTTGGAGATTCTGATCGATGAGACATTCAATATCACAAATGCTCATAAGGATATTATCGTTCTTTGCTATTCAGGTCTTGCCATCGACCATTCCATGGAGAAATGGGAAGCGATTTATCAGCCGTACTATAAGTGGCTTGAGGGAATTATCGGGAAAGCGGCCGAAAACGGCGAGATTATTCGCGATATCAACGTAAGGTGGACGGCGAGAACGATTATTAACTTTGTTGAGAATACGGCGGAACGGTATTACATCGGGGCTGAAAAAGATGAAGATATCGAAGTTTTCAAGAACGAGATCTTTGCATTTTTAAAAAGAAGCTTAGCTGAACATAAAAAATGATGGTTTTTTGCCGATCATTTTTTCTTGCCCTAAAAATGACTGACGTTCATTCACAAAACTGGGGGTGTTACAAATGAGTTGGCTGATCGTTATAATTGCAGGTTTTCTTGAGGTGGTCTGGGCTTCTGCACTTAAACATGCTGATAGTTTTTTAGATTGGCTGATCATTCTATTGTTGATTGCGGTCAGTTTTCTACTTTTGATTTATTCCTATAGAAAAATTCCGATGGCTTCCGCTTACACCGTATTCGTAGGAATTGGAACGGCCGGTACGTATTTGACGGGAATTTTTTTAGGAGAATCTTTTTCCGGAGGCCAAATGTTCTTTTTAGCTTTGCTGCTTGCGGGCATTGTCGGAATGAAGATTTTCACGAAAGAAAAAAACGCCAGGTCAGGAGGTGAACATTGATGGCATGGTTGTTGCTTTGCCTTGCCGGCGTTGAGGAAGTGATTGCGGCTGTAGCAATGAAATATATTGATGGTACAAGAAAGAAATGGCCGATCATCGTGATGACGCTGGGCTTTGCTTTGTCATTTTATTGCCTTTCAAAAGCGATGCAGGTTCTTCCTTCAGGCGTTGCGTATGCAGTCTGGACCGGGATTGGCAGCATCGGCGTGACTGCGGTCAGCTTTGTTTGGTTTAAGGAACGGTTTCGCTTATCACAATTGATTTCACTTTGTCTGATCATCGCCGGGGTCATCGGCCTCCGGCTCACTTCTTGATGATAAGATTTTTAAAAAAATTGGAGGATATTTACATGGATAATCAGTTAAAATTGCGTGCGTTGGAAAGAGAAGATTTGCCGTTTGTGCACCGCCTCAATAATGATGCGAAGATCATGTCTTATTGGTTTGAAGAACCTTATGAAACGTTCGTCGAGCTGCAGGATTTATTTGATAAGCATATTCATGACCAAAGCGAACGACGTTTTATCGTGGAGAAAGATACAGAAATGATCGGTTTGGTGGAACTGGTCGAGATTGATTATATTCACAGGAGAGCAGAGTTTCAAATTATTATTGATCCTGAACATCAAGGCAAAGGCTATTCGGCCGGTGCAACCTTTTTGGCGATGAATTACGCGTTTTCCGTCTTAAATTTGCACAAACTTTATTTAATCGTCGATGAAGAAAACAAAAAGGCCATTCATCTTTATAAAAAATGCGGTTTCTCAATCGAAAGCGAGCTGCAGGATGAATTTTTCGTAGACGGCTTTTATCATAATGCGATCAGAATGTGCATTTTTCAGAAGGAATTTTTAGCGATCAAACAACGTAAATCGTGACGGCTGATGTCCGGCTGGACCGGCTTGTATCTTAATTGTGATTGACAGCATCTAAAAAGTTCTTCGTTTCTTGATATATAGCAATCGGATAGATGTTCGGAGCAAGCTGAGGGGATATTCCTGCCAGGCGTTCAGGGTTCAAATCCTGAGATAACGGAAATATCTTCTTTTGGCTGTTTTTGAATGCCTGGCCGATGATATCGATCTGCTCTGCCCACGCCGACCGGTCGTCTGAAGACATAAGACCGGAGGCGCCCCATTCCAAAAACGTTTTGATTGTGTTTGACAAATATGTATATCCTTCCGTAAGATCTTTCATTTCCCGTTCGTAAGCATTGAGTTTTTGCCTGTTTTTTTCGCCGGCAGGAATAAATTTTAAGCTGTCTGATGCATGGCGCAAAGCTTTTTTGGTTTGGTGGAGCTCTTTTAATAATGCATCGGTTTCTTTTTGAAGGTTTTCTCCTTTTGCTTTTTGACATCCGGCTTTGATCCAGGACGATACGTCCATAAAAGCGGTATTGATTTTAATTGAAAACTGGCGCATTGATTCTGAAGCATACTTTGTCAAATTAGGCGGGTAAATTATATGAATCAATATGGCTACGGCCACTCCGATCACGGTATCGATGATCCGGTCGAATGCATAATGATTTGACTGCGCCAACGAAAAAACAAATAAAATGGTGATCGCCGCTTGGTGCAGCCCGACTTGATCTAATTTCAGCCATTTTGAGATCCATAACCCATACACTAATAAAGCGCCTAAAACCCAGCCGTTGTGGGGAACGAACGAGACAATATAAGCGGTCAAAAGGACTCCGATGACTGTACCGGCGATTCGTTTGAGTGAAAACTTGACGGTTTTGCCTACTGTTCCATGGAGACATAAAATGACGGAAAGCGGGGCCAAGTATGGATGATTCGATCCAAACGCTTTTGCGATTTCCCATGATAATGCCGAGGCAGCCGCCATCTTCCAAATGAGCATTGTTTTAAGTTCAGAATCCCACTTCTTTTTTCTATCCATGTTGTTTGATGTTCCCTTTTTGTGAAATATAGGTATATTTTTGTTCTATTTTTCGCTTTTTATGTGGGGTTTCTTTTTGGAATTGTCAATGCCCAGTCACCGGACTAGGCATCCCTTTCAAAGATTAACTCAAAATAAGCCGCAGATCCGTAACCGGCCGTGCTTGGGGCGAAAATTTGAACAAAACGCCATCCTTTGCCGGCGTAATCGCGAATGATTTGCTGGTAATCTTCCTTTGGTTTTCTGTTGAACGAGCTCAGCTCGACTCTTACAAATTCGTATTCTTTCATTTTTGAAACCTCCTTGACAGTTACATACGTATTTCAGGTGCGAAAGTTTCATCAAACAGACAAAACAGCTTTTTGCAGAAAATGAAGGGATTTACACATATTGCATCAAATTATTATGGTAGATTTTGATGATGTATAACGAAGGAGAAAATACAATGAAAACAAAGAAGCGGCTTTTGTTTAAGACCATGATTCTCGTCCTTTTCATTTCGGCAGCATGGTTCGCTCTTTACCAGCAGTTCGCTGTAAGCGATGACAGGAGGGAAAGCGCGGAGCTTTACCAGCCGGCTCCGAACTTTACATTACCTAAGGTGAACGGTGGAAAAGTAAACCTGAAAGAGCTGAAAGGCAAGGCGGTCGTCGTGAACTTTTGGGGTTCCTGGTGCGGACCGTGCAAAAGGGAAATGCCGGTTATTCAAAAAGCCTATTCCCGTTATAAAGGGGAAGATCTTGAAATCGTTGCCGTGAATGTTCAAGAATCAGAAGCTGTCGTAAAACGTTTTATAGACAGTTACAGCTTAACCTTTCCCGTCGCTCTTGATAAAAAGGCTGAAGTTTACCGGTCCTGGGAGATTTTTAGCCTGCCGACAACGTTTTTCATTGATTCAGAAGGCGACATCATGCGCGCTTATGAAGGAGAAATGTCATCCGGCAAGCTCCATCAATGGATAGACGAATTGCTGAAGAGAGGTTAAGGATCCGGCTGCGGCCTGCAGCGGGCGTGTTACAGTCATGCGCAGCAGCAAGGGCCTGTGCCTTGATCATAATTGAAGCATTCGCCGAATAGCCATAATGAAGAATGGTTATGAAAGGGAGGCGCGATGTTGAAAACATATCAGGAAACAGCGGTCTTTGAGCACAAATTCTGGCTTCAGGTGTTGGGGGATCACGCCCGTTTTATTCTTGATTCGTTGGCTGAGAGAGAGAGGGGGGACATTGAGCAGGCGAAGCGGTTCAAGCAAGCGTTTGATGTGCTGTTGAAGAAAGTCAACGCGTCGTCTGATTTGTATTCGCTGACGATGGAAGCGGAGGAATATGCGCTGAGTTTCAGAAAGTTCAAGCTTTCTATCATTAAAAGGCATTTAACCGGCGATATTAAAATTCATCTTTCTCCAACTTTTATTAATCATATGGTAAATGAGCTTGAAGAATATTTGCTTGTCATGAAATATTTGAAAAGAAAAGAAGTTCCGCCTACCTTTCACGAACTGCACCATCATATGCTGTGGCTGATGGATGCTGCCGGACACGCGGGAGCGATCAGCGATGATCTCGACGGAGTGGAAAAACGCTTGAAAAAAAAGAGCCGGGGATTTGAGAAGCATTTTGAACAGTTTTATTTGAAGTCTGTGGAGCTTACCGGTTATTTAAGAGCCAATGTTGAATCGTTTCCGGCTCTTAGAAAAATGAATGAGGACGTTAAGCTTGAAATCGATTTATTCCGCACTTTTCTCCACGAGATAGAGGAATTGGAGTTGTCCGATCAGGTGCTCGGTACATTTTCAGCGCTTATGGCAGACCATATGATGAGGGAAGAATGCTACTACTTAATGAAAATCGCGGAATCGACAAATACGCAAAAACCTGCATGTGATCCCGCAAAGCCGCGTCTGCAGGAAAATTAAAGCGTACGTCAGTATGCTTTTTTTATGACTGCATTTTGTTAAAGAAATCCATTTTGTTTCCGATGAACAAAATAGGACAGCAATTTGCGATATGAAAAGGAAAATATTAAGAGATGGAAAGGAGAGTATCCCATCATGCTGCGAAAACAAAAATGGCTGGCGCTTTTTCTGATTGTCTTTTTCGCTCTGGCGGGTGCTGATTCTGCATTAGCTGAAACGCCTTCGGGAAAAGACAAAGCCATGTATGTATGGGATGTCCGGCAGGAAATTAATACGCTGGACAACCGGAACAAGCTGATCAGCTTTGCCTTGCAAAAAGGGGTCAATTTGATGTATGTCATGACAGGAGATTACCTGAAAACTGATCCGTATAAATATGAAATGCTGAATGCTGCAGCTGCTCAAAACGGAATCAAGGTTTACGCATTAAACGGCGATAAATCGTGGGGGCAGCGTCAAAATGAAGCGCTAAACCAGATGCAACAGATTTATGATTTCAATCAAAAGGTCTCCTCAGCCGAGAAAAGGTTTTCCGGTATTCAGTTTGATATTGAACCGTATTTAAACTCCGAATGGAAGGATAAAGAGGCCCGGAAAACGCTGATCAAAGACTATTTGGATCTCCTGGCTAAGCTTAAGACTAAGGCTGCATCTGAGCCGGAGAAGATTCCGGTGTCCGCGGCAATCCCGTTTTGGTGGGACGGAGCGGAATACGATTATGTTTATCAAGGAACTGCTAAAAAATTGGCTTATCATGTGATCGATATGATGGACGGAGGCGTGACGATGATGGCCTACCGAAATACCGCAGCAGGAATCATTTCGATCTCAGAAGGGGAAGCCGATTATGCGGCCAAAACAGGAAAACCCTTTTCCGTCGCTGTAGAAACGAAGGATGTTCCAGAGGCCTATACAACTTTTTTTGGAAAAACGGAAACCGAAATGAATCAAGAGCTCGACATCGTCGACTCCCGTTATGCAAACCTTTCCGTTTACAGGGGATTAGCCATCCATTCGTATGAATATTACCGGTTGATGAAGCCGTAAGGACGTGATTCCGGAAAACGCGCTGCTTTACCTTTGCGTATGAAAAAAGATAACATGTAGACAAAGTCCGGGATATCGATTTCGTCTGTCCTAAAATACGGAGGTAATAAACGTGAGGGAAGAGCAGCATGTCATTTCCGCGATTTCTTATCATAAAACAGAAAAGATCATCGAATTCAATCAGCAAAAATATTTGAAAATAAAGCACCGTCTGAATTTATACAAAGATAAAATCCAAAGCGCAAACCGTCAATTTCGTTTGGAACATATCCATGACATATCATACAGGCCCTTCACTGACGCAGGTCTGCTTTATCTCCATACAAATCAGGGGGTCTTCGCATTTGAAATAAACGGAGATCCCGGGCATTTTATTCATTCCTATAAAAAACTGAAAAGTTCGATTAAATAAATTAGAATATATGTGATGTTTTTAGCAGTAAATGTTAGAATGAATGCTGGGAATTTTACAAAGTAATGGGCAAATTTGTATCCGGAAAGCGCCTCTGGGACGAATTTACATACCGTTTGACCTTAGTCGATTCATTGGAGATTACGGCCTTATGTCACTTGGCGGTCCCCGCCTGACACTGCTATGCTTGATATCAGAGCGTCCGTCTCAGGTTGTTGACTCCATTTTGAGCGAAAGAATGGAGCGCTTTTTACAAATATCATCCGGTGCTTAACGCTTCTAAATATTCTGCATACATACCCATTCACTTTCAATCAAAGAAGAGAGGACAGCTAATGAAAAAGAACACAATGAATACGGTTCAAAAAATCATAGATGCCGGCTGCCGGCTGTTTGCCCAAAAGGGCTATTCGGCAACCTCGGTAGATGAAATCATGAAGGAAGCAGGTTATTCAAAAGCTACGTTTTATCTATACTTTAAATCCAAAGAGTCATTATTTCTTCACATTATGAATGAACAGATGGAAGAGCGTTTTCTGATCAGCATGAAATGTTTTCAGAAAAAGACTTTGAGGGGTCTGTTGACAGGAATCGAATACCTGATTCAAAAAACAAATAAAGAGCACACGACAGCTTTATTTTTGGAATTTATGGCCAACAGCCACAGATATCCGGAAATCGAAAAGAAAATCGCATTATTGTATGAACGGTGGAGACAATTTTTCGTTTTGCTGATCGAGCAGCTGCAGGAGGAAGGAATCGTTCAGACCCAAATTCCCCCGAGGGTTTTGGCTTCGACGATGATCGCGATTTTTAGCGGCTATAATCATCAGCATCACGCAGATCCCTCAATCAACAAAAAGGAACAGCTTCAATCGATCATTTTTTTGCTCAATCCCAATATCCATTCTCAAATACGGGATAAAATATTCAATGCATAACAAATGCCTTTACTACATCCGGCGAAAGAGACTGCAGGCGTTGTCTGCAGTCTTCTTTTATACAAGACGCGCTTCGGGTTCCGCCCGCTTTATAATTTCATTCAGCGCCTCTCTTCCGGCGTCAACTCAGATGAATCAATCCAAAGCCCTGTTTTCGGATTTGCTTTTTCCGATATGTGGTAAAGGATTCAACCTCCCAGATGCGGCAGCCTGATTTATTGCGCTTTTTTTCTCTGTCGATGATGGCTGGTAAACGGGGGATGCTTCAAATTTTTGAAGAAAAGCCTTTACTTCTTTTCCTAAATAAATATCCTGCTAAACAATCCCGCTTGATAGTACATTTCCGCAACCTTTGCCGCCATCCTGTAGCGAAGCCTCAACCGTTCTTCCGCGCCTTCCCTGCCGTCAGGACATATCGATGCGATCATGGACAATCATCTTCCTGAATATTCGCCCCGAACGTGAACACCCTGATCGAATTGCCCGGCCAACATCTGGGAAATCGTTGATTTTCCTGAAGCCATGATTCCGGCAATGATATAAATGCCTTTTTTTAGGGTCAACTTCATTTCTCCAAATATATGCATATTCATGTTCTATCTTTTTTATTTTAAATCAAAAGGAGGTTTTCTTATTAAAAAATGAAACTTTAGGTTCATATGAACGTAAATATAGGTGAGAGGAAAAGTCATACTGTACGCCGACGAGGAGGGGAAAAAATGAAAGTCATGATCGGTTCTGTCATTTTGCTCATGATCATAGGGTTTGGAGTATGGCTGATGCTTAGCCCGCTTTTTAAAAAAATCGGGAGCGGAGCGGGCAAGATCAAGAAAACGCTGGAGGATGACGGGGATGAATGACATTCAAACGAAAAAGAATAAAGGCAAAGCATGGTTTGGCGGAATCATCGTAGCGGTCGCCTTAATCGCAGGGGGGTTTTTGGCATCGCTGTTTATCGAAAAGATTCCGAATGGCTACGTCGGAGTCGTGTACTCTCCAAACGGGGGCGTAAAATCGGAAACGCTTGATCAAGGCTGGCATTTCGTCGGACTGTTTGACAAGGTGACGGAGTATCCGGTCCGGATGCAGACCGTAAACAACCAGGACATTCAGGTGGCAACCTCGGACGGAAAAAACATATCAATGGATATCGCCTATAACTATGTCGTCCAGCCTGATAAAGTCGTAGAGCTGTTCAACAAATTCGGTGCCGTAGATATATCATCGATTGAAGACAGCTATCTGAAAACAAGGCTGTGGGACGCTGCAAGAAAGTCAATGTCGAAATATTCAGTCATCGATACGTACGGCCAAAAGTCTTCTGAAGCTGCAGCGGAAATTCAAAAAACGTTTGCAGATGATATGAAAAGGCTCGGTTTTGTCATCGACGATTTAACCCTCGGGGTTCCCAAGCCTGATAAAGCGACGCAAGAAGCGATCGATGCGCGCGTCAAATCATCGCAGGAACTGGAAAGAACGCAGACTGAGCTCAAAATTGCCGAAGCTGAAGCGAAGAAGAAAAAGATCGAAGCCGAAGGGATCGCAGAGTATAATGAAATTATCAAAAAATCAATGTCAGACGAAATGATTCAATACCAATGGATACAAAAGTGGGATGGAAAAATGCCGAAGGCTACGGGTTCGAATGCTTTCATCCAGCTCCCGCAAGATGAAAACGATAAATAGGTGAACACATCTGTGAAAAATCCCTTACTTGTCTAAGGGTTTTTTCGCGTATTTGATCGAATAAGGAAGGAGGGCGGAAAATGCTTGCATCGAACGACATCCTTTTGACATGGAGAAAATTTGACCATTTTCCGATGGAAACGCTGACGAAAGCGTGGTATGATCAGCGGGCCGGCGAAAAGAAGCAGCGAGATGTGTCTTTAATGAAAGAGCATTACCGCCAATACGGGATTTCAGGCAATTGCTTTGACCTGGCGATTTGGCTGCTTGACGAATTTCAAAAAGACGGGATAGAAGCTTATACATCATTTCAAAACAGACGGCGCGCATGCCGCGGTGATCGCCCTTGATGAAAAAGGTAGGCGTTTTCTATGCGATTTGGGTGACCAATGGCTGCAGCCGATTTTAGTGGACGTTGACTCCGAAGACTTTACCGTTGAAAAATTGAGCGGCTTTTTTCCGGCTGCCCAGGTTCAAGTGAGGCCCGTCCCAGAGCGAATAGAAGTCGTCTATCACAGGCCTAACGGAAAAACGTCAACCCAAATCTATCATCCGGAGCCTGTCGACAAGAAGATGTTTTTAGAAGCCGCCGAATACTCTCAAAACGTACTAAAGAATGAGCCGTTATTGGAATGCAGAGTGCCGTATCAAGGTGAAACGGCGCATTGGGAGTTTTCCGGCTGGAACAGCTGGTTGAGCACAAGCAGGGGGATGGTCACAGAGCCCGCTTACGGCGATGTTAAGGGATGGGCCGAAAAAATTCATCACATGACCGGATATAACAAACATGTCCTGCGCGAAGCCTTGGAGATTTACAGCTTACGAACGTAAGATTTTGCTATTGAAAAAAACGGATTTTATTCATATCATTTTTGGTGAGGAGAGGATAACATGAGCCACTATGATCAACAATACAACGCAATCATCCAAAAAATCATTGAAACCGGCATTTCTGATGAAGAATATGACGTGCGGACAAGGTGGGATTCAGACGGCACTCCGGCCCATACATTGAGCATCGTCAGTCAGAAGATGCGTTTTGACAATTCAGAAGTTCCGATTTTGACGACAAAAAAAGTGGCTTGGAAGACGGCGATTAAAGAATTGCTGTGGATCTGGCAGCTTAAATCAAACGATGTCCGGACGCTTCAAGATATGGGCGTGCACATATGGGATCAGTGGAGGCTTGAAGACGGCACGATCGGTGCGGCTTACGGGCATCAATTAGGCAAGAAAAACAGAACGATAAACGGCGAAAAAGTAGACCAGGTCGATTATTTGCTTCATCAATTAAAGCATAACCCGTCATCGAGAAGGCACATCACGATGCTGTGGAACCCGGACGATTTGGATGATATGGCGCTGACGCCGTGCGTATACGAAACGCAATGGTATGTAAAGGAAGGAAAACTATCCTTGGAAGTAAGGGCGAGAAGCAATGATATGGCATTGGGAAATCCGTTTAATGTGTTCCAGTATAATGTATTGCAGCGGATGATAGCTCAAGTGCTGGGATATGAACTCGGCGAATATATTTTCAATATCGGGGACTGCCACATCTACACCCGTCATATCGACAATTTACATATTCAGCTCAAACGCGAGCAGTACGAGGCTCCAAAGCTGTGGATCAATCCGGACGTCCAAAATTTTTACGACTTTACGATTGATGATTTTAAATTGATCGATTATAGGCACGGCGACAAGCTGACGTTTGAAGTTGCAGTATAAAAACAGGCGGGAAACCGCCTCTTTTTTTTGCTTTCGGGAGGAATCAACGTGAAGAAAAAACTCGCCTGACTTTATGCACATCATTCAAACATTGTATTCTCAGCATACGATATCGAGATCGTTCATTTTCCAGATCCGATGTTTAAACCTGAACAAAAAGCAAGGGAGCAAATGAATGAATGGCTGCGGGTAAGTCTGATGCGATTCTTTTGACTTGCACCTATTATATTGCCGTTTTGGAGGGGGCTTCGCTGCCTGTTTCAACGCCGGTTATAAACATTTTGATGAAATCTGCCGAACGAACGCATCCGGATACTGTGAAAGGAACGATGGATCGTCTGAACCGCCATGCAACTCACCGCCAGGCATCTGTGGATGTAGAGATTGCCGTAATTGATGATGCGTTTGACCTGATCATGAAAGGAAGAGCACGAACATATGGTGGCAAGTTTTTTTGAGTACGTTTGAAAGACGGCTGCAAGGCGGTGGCTGCCGCTCAGCTGGCGATGACAGATGCCGCAAAAACAGCAAGTCAGACAGGGGGAGGGTACGATCAGGACGCCGCTTGATGTACTCGAGGCTGATATCGTCAATCAACTTAAGCTAAAATGGCAAGGGTGGAAACCGGCAGCGGTTTTTCCATCTTTTTTTATAAATCAGTTTCAATTGGCAGAGGAGATTTCATCATCGACAGCCAATTTATAACATTGAAGCAAAGAGGGCGGTCATACCGGCTCTTTAGCGAAGATACAGCCAAGCTTTCCCGCCCATTTCAGCGCTTACATTATAAGAAAGAGGTGTCTTTAGAATGGTGCAATTCAGGAAACCTTTTGATGTGTCTCTACATGCAGGATGGCGGTCTCATTTTCGTGAGGATTCCATTACGCTACCAGAAATGGAGCAGCTCAAAGCAAGGATGCAAAATCTGATACAGCATGCAGGGGCTTCTCAAAGCGTTGAAGTGACAGATGCCAGGGTGACGGCCGAAGGAGAGATCACCTCACTGTTAAAGGAGCGGCTGGACAAGGAATATCATAAACTTCTCAGCAAAATCACCAGGGAAGTAAACGTCGAAGATTTTGGGGCTGTACCCGACGGCAGGGACAATACCGAAGCTTTTCAGAAAGCGATCGGCACAGGATGCGTTAAGGTAAACGTTCCGGCAGGCGTTTATCTTGTTCAGGGAATTAAGCTGCCGTCCTGGACGTATTTCGTCGGACAGGGAAAAGGCGTAACGGTCATTAAGCTTCACGAAAACGCCCCCGCCTATGAGTGGGTGATCACAAATGATGACTATGAAAATGGAAACCGCAATATTTTTGTCCAGGGCATGACATTAGACTGGAATCCGGACAGACAGGGCGGCGTGAGAAATCCGGGCGGGCAGTATTCAAGCTGTTTAACGTTTGCCAAAGTCGAATTCGGCTGGATCAAAGATATTGAAGCCGTCAATGCGGGGCTTCACGGCATTGATATTACATCGCCGACATATGACCACCTGCCTGATACCGACTGGACAAAAGACGGTTCCAAATATATTTGGGTCGATAATTGTGTGGCGTATGGCGCAGGGGATGACGGCATTACCACGCATTACAGCGAATACGTTTTTATTTCTAACTGCCATTCGGCAAATCCGCGCGGAACAGAGCATGCTGAAGGGATGTCCAACTCCAACGGGATAGAGATTGACGACGGATCCAAACACGTTTGGCTGTTAAACAACATAACAAGCGGGAATATCCGCGGGGTGGAAGTGAAGGCGCACGAGATGTGGCCGGCTTCGCAAAACGTTCATATCATCGGGCATATCTCCTACCGTGATGTCCGCGCGTTCGACCTTCGGCATATCGGCCATCACCAGGCTTCAGATCCGGAAAGCACCACAGCGTACGATGTCACGCTCACCGACTGTACGGCCGTCGAGCCTGTCTTCAACCCGCTTTACGACGGTGTGACGCCGAGGGCGCTCGTTGTTTCTGCATATAAGAATGTATATGTCAACGGATTTACGGCGATCGGCGATCCCGAGTATGACTATGGAGGCAATCCTGTGGTTGCTTTACAGTACCGCAGCCAAAACATCACGATCAACGGGATTAAAATCCGCGGGTTTAAAAAGGCCGGTGTTGATATTAATTTATCCGGCGGGGCCAATAAAACCGATTATGTCAAAATATCAAACTTCGATATTTATCATTCCGCTCCAAAAGGAATCTCGATCGGCGGCGGGCTTTATAACGTCAATATGATGAACGGAACGATGATAACAGACAGCGGAACGGTTGGAATCCAATCGCCAAACAGCCAAGCCGTGATCATCGGCGTGCAGGCGGCCGGATATGATGCGGCAGCTTCCATTAAAGGCCAAACGTATGAGCAGGTGCCTGTCAGCTTAAAGGGTGGGGCGCAAATTGCCACCACCTCAGGCTTTGCGTTTGGGGAATCGAGCGCCGTCATTGCCGGCACCGGCGATATTACGGCAAAAGGCGAAAGAAATGCTGTCATCGGTTCTTCAGGCGGTTCGAGTACAGAGGGCTCCCGCGCTTTCGTCGCTGCTTCAAACAACTCCCATATTAAAGGAAACAGCGTATCGAGATCGATTTTGTCTTCAGAAAGCATTACGCTAGAAGAGCCGTACACCGTGGCAGGCGGATACCAGACCATCAACTGGCTTTTGGACTCTCTGCACGGGAACGGCACATTTGCCGGCTCTGTAAGATCATCATTGCCCTGCGGATACGGAGAGTATTTTGAAAGTGAAAACGGGCAGCTGATCGATACGGGGACCATCGTAGCATTAAGAGGGGAAAAAATCGCGCCAGCTCAAGAAAGGGATGATATGCTGGGTGTTGTGTCGGAAACGGCTGCATTTATATCGGGAGAATCGAGCTTCACCTGGCAGAACCGCTATTTGACAAACGAATTCGGCGGATTGATATATGAGGAAAAAATGGATGAAGAAACAGGGGAGCTGATTCGCGTACCGAAACAGAATCCACATTTTCAAGAGGTTTTGGAAGAAAGTTATCTTTCACGGGCTGCAAGGAATGAATGGCATGTTGTCGGACTGTTGGGCCGGCATTACGTCCGGATAGACAGTACGGTTCGCCAAGGAGATTACGTCAAGGCGCTTAACGGGATCGGGACGAGAGCATCTGAAGGCTCCTGGAAGGTGATGAAAATAACTGCCCCATACAATCCTCAAAATGGATACGGCATCGCGCTTGCTATGATCAAATAGTAAATTGAGACAGGTTTCTAACTTTCACCAAGGAAGTGATAGTGATTGAACAGGAAAAAGCCGATGCCAAGCTGCCAAACATTTTTCGTGTGAATGAGCTTTTTGACAAGCGCGACAGAACGTTTATTTTAAGAAACGTAAAGAACGGACAAACCTTTGTCTACATCAAGAAAAGAGCCCAATGAAAGGCTGACGTCCGATCCGCTTTTTAAGCGGAAAATGCGCTGTTCGGATTTCAGACCGGGACCGTCAGAGATGAATACGATGTCAAGCGCCTGGACGGCGTGAAAAGGGAGTTTGATTCCTGGAATCGCGGTCATTTGCCCGGGGCGGGTATGCATGATTCGGTTTTACCAGGCGATGGCCGGGGTATCGGTGAGCAGCGCATGGAAGAATGGATCCGGAAATTGTCATACGGAAATAAGCGGCTGAATCGGTCAGTTTTGGCGTGCAGCACACTGAAGATTTCCGCGATCGTACAAGCGGATTTCACGGAAAAGCTGTACAAAGAATCGCTGCCGTTTGATAAGCCCGTTATGAAAACAGTAAAACGGATGATGATTCAGGAAGAAACGGACAGCTGTACCCTTTATGGAAAATCCGGCGCGAGATTGTCCCGCTCCGGATTAAGATGGTTTGCAGGCTTTATCACATCAGGTGACAGCACTTATGTATTCACTCTAAACATGAACGGCTCAGTAAGGGAATAAACAAGAATCCCCCTGGTCTATCGGCAAAGAGATTTGAATACCTTTAAAGAGTTTCCTTTGTACAACTTTTTTGTTGACAGCAAATATAGTTTTCGAGATAATGAATTTGTAAGCATATTATGAATTCCTCTTTTTCAGGTTCGTATCCCGCGGGACATGAACCTGATTTTTTTGTGAAGAAAAAGGCTGCCGGAAAACCGGCAGCCGAAACGAGATGCTTGCAGATTAATGAACGGTCCGAAACACGCCGATGACCTTTCCGAGAATGGTCACATTTTGGAGAATGATAGGCTCCATCGTCGGGTTTTCCGGCTGAAGGCGAATGTGGGTCGCTTCTTTAAAGAAACGCTTAACGGTCGCTTCATCGTCTTCGGTCATGGCAACGACGATATCCCCGTTGTTTGCCGTGTTTTGCTGCTTTACGATCACATAGTCTTTGTCCAATATTCCCGCGTCTATCATGCTTTCCCCCATAATCTCCAGCATGAAGACATGCTCGTCCGGCGGAGCCAGTCGATCCGGCAGCGGAAAGTACTCCTCGATGTTTTCGACGGCGGTAATCGGCGTTCCGGCCGTTACCTTTCCGATGACGGGAACGTTCACAACCTGGCTTTGCGGAATGTGTACCCCTTCTTCAGTGTCCAATATTTCGATGGCTCGCGGCTTTGTCGGGTCCCTTCTGATCAGCCCTTTTGACTCGAGCCGCGCCAAGTGGCCGTGTACGGTTGAACTTGATGCCAGGCCGACCGCTTCGCCGATTTCCCTGACGGAAGGCGGATAACCTTTGCGTTTCACTTCTTCTTTGATGAAACGCAAAATATCAAGTTGTCTTTTTGATAGCTTCGTCATGATTTGCACCTCAAAACGTCGATTTTAGCTAGATTATAGCATGTTTTTCCTTTGAGTACAAACATAGGTTCGAAAAAAGCGATTGACAGAAACATTTGTTCGTATGTATACTGAACAAAAAGCGAACAAACATTCTATCTTGAGGTGATCGTATTGAAAAGAGAATCATTGATTTTCGTCAGTCTATTTACCGCTGCGATTAGCACCTGTGTTCTGTTTTTGTCTTTTGCCGCTAAGCTCGAAGAAAGCAAGCAATATGTTAAAATAGAAGTTCAGCAAGGAGATTCGCTATGGAAGCTGGCCGACCGCATTGAAGGCGGAACAGCTGCTGACAAGCAGAAATTCGTCGAGTGGGTTGCGGATCGAAACGGTCTGCCGACGTCTGTCATCAAACCCGGCGATGTTTTAGTCGTGCCGGTAACGAAGCAGCATTCTGATCAGTATCAGCTGGCGGTTGTAGAATAGAAGGAACGGGGGGATTTCTGTGAATGCGATTATATACACCAGGGTGAGCACGGCGAAAGAAGAGCAGGAGACCTCCTTAAAGCGGCAGGAAGAAGAGCTTGCAAGGCTCGCCGCCGAACACGGCATGACCGTCGTAAAAGTCATTTCCGAACAAGCGAGCGGATACGAGCTGGATCGGGACGGCGTTTTTGAATTGCTCGAGGAGATTAAAACATCCGATGTCGACGCCGTTTTAATCCAGGACGACACGCGGCTGGGCAGAGGGCATGCAAAGATTGCGCTCCTTCACTTTTTGTATAAAGAAGGCGTTCAAGTATATACGCTTGCCCATAGAGGACAGCTTGAGCTTTCTGAAGCCGACTCAATGGTTTTGGAAATCGTCGGGATTGTGGAGGAATACCAGCGGAAAATACATAACCTGAAAATTAAAAGGGGCATGAAAAAAGCGGTCGAAAACGGCTACCGCCCGGAAAAGAACTTAAAAAACCGCGGCGGAGGAACCGGGAGGGAGCGGATTGAAGCGCCGCTTTCGGAAATCATCAGGCTGAGGGAAAACAAGCTGACATTTGCCGAAATAGCAGCCGTCCTGAGAGGTTTTGGATACAGCATTTCCAAAGCTACCGTCCACCGCCGCTATCAGGAATATATGGAGGACGGAGTAGCCGAATCTGTTGTCAAACGAGACTGAATTTAGTAGTATGAAGGTGAAACAAAACAAAGGAGTATATCATGATTTCTAAAGAGAAAATAGCCAGAATCAACGAGCTTGCCAAAAAATCAAAAACTGGCTCTTTAACAGACGAAGAAAAAGCCGAACAGCAAAAGCTGCGGCAAGAATATTTGAAGGGCGTCCGCGCATCTATGAAAAATACGTTGAAAAACGTGACGATTGTAGATCCTGAAGGCAACGATGTGACTCCCGAAAAGCTGAAAAAAGAAAAAGGGAACCGCAGGCTGCATTAATTTATGGGAATACGTCAATATCGTATTCCTTTTTTGTATATACTACAAATGACATTTGTTCACGATTTTTCATTCAGCTTTTGAGCTGAAATGGTTGTGAAAACCGATGTGTCGATTTATGATAAGAAAGTAGAGTACATACAGGAAGGGGATTAAAATGAAAACGATTGAATTAAAATCTGTGGCAACGATACGAACATTATCTATAGATGCCATTGAAAAAGCAAAATCCGGCCATCCGGGTATGCCGATGGGAGCTGCTCCGATGGCTTACACGCTTTGGACGAAAATGATGAATGTGAACCCTGAAAATCCAAACTGGTTCAACAGAGACCGCTTTGTGCTGTCTGCGGGACACGGTTCGATGCTTTTGTACAGCATGCTTCATTTAAGCGGCTATGACGTTTCAATGGAAGACTTGAAGAATTTCCGCCAATGGGACAGCAAAACGCCGGGGCATCCTGAATACGGACATACTCCCGGGGTTGATGCGACGACCGGTCCGCTCGGCCAAGGAATCGCAATGGCAGTCGGCATGGCGCTTGCAGAACGCCATCTTGCGGAAACTTACAATCGTGACAAATATCGTGTCGTTGACCATTATACATACAGTATTTGCGGTGACGGAGACTTAATGGAAGGAATCTCTTCAGAAGCAGCTTCCCTTGCAGGCCATCTGAACCTCGGCCGTTTAATCGTGCTGTACGATTCCAACGATATTTCCCTTGACGGAGATCTTGACCGCTCATTCTCCGAAAATGTGAAGCAGCGCTTTGAAGCGATGAACTGGGAAGTCCTTTATGTTGAGGATGGAAACAATATTGCCGAAATCACTGCAGCGGTTGAGAAAGCAAAGCAAAATGACAAACAGCCGACATTGATCGAAGTAAAAACGACGATCGGCTTCGGTTCTCCAAATCGGGCTGGAACGTCAGGCGTTCACGGTGCTCCGCTCGGCGCAGAAGAGGCTAAACTGACGAAAGAAGCATATGAGTGGACATATGAAGAAGATTTCCATGTTCCTTCCGAAGTGTACGAACACTTTAATGAAACGGTGAAAGAACCGGGCAAACGCAAAGAACAGGAATGGAACGAGCTGTTCGCCGAATATAAGAAAGCTTATCCTGAGCTTGCCGGGCAGCTTGAATTAGGTATTAACGGAGAACTTCCGGCAGATTGGGATCAAGATATTCCTGTCTATGAAAAAGGAAGCAGCCTTGCTTCCCGAGCTTCTTCAGGAGAAGTATTGAACGGAATCGCAAAAAGAGTGCCGTTTTTCTTCGGAGGATCTGCCGATTTGGCCGGTTCTAATAAAACAACGATCAAAAACGGCGGAGATTTTTCAGCGAAGGACTATGCCGGCAGAAACATTTGGTTCGGTGTCCGCGAATTTGCCATGGGCGCTGCTTTAAACGGAATGGCTCTCCATGGCGGTCTGCGGGTGTTTGCGGGTACATTCTTCGTCTTCTCAGACTACTTGAGACCGGCGATCCGTCTTGCCGCATTAATGGGGCTTCCGGTCACATACGTATTTACCCATGACAGCATCGCTGTGGGTGAAGACGGACCGACGCACGAACCGATTGAACAGCTTGCATCGCTTCGCGCCCTTCCTAACTTGTCTGTCATGAGACCTGCGGACGGTAACGAAACGGCCGCTGCATGGAAGCTTGCGCTGCAATCGAAAAGCCAGCCGACTGCGCTTGTCTTGACGCGTCAAAACCTGCCGACGATCGATCAGTCTGCTGAGGCGGCATATGAAGGCGTGGAAAAAGGAGCCTATGTCGTATCAAAATCTCAAAATGAAAAACCTGCGGCTATCCTGCTTGCGAGCGGATCAGAGGTCGGACTTGCGATCGACGCCCAAAGCGAACTTCGGAAAGAAGGCATTGATGTATCTGTCGTCAGCGTTCCGTCTTGGGACCGCTTTGACAAACAGTCAGACGAGTACAAAAACGCCGTTCTTCCTTCTGACGTGACGAAGCGCCTTGCCATTGAAATGGGCTCTCCGCTTGGATGGGAAAGATACACAGGCACTGAAGGGGACATTCTCGGAATCGACCGATTCGGCGCATCTGCCCCTGGCGAAACGATTATGAAGGAATACGGTTTTACGGCTGAAAACGTAGCAGACCGCGTGAAAAAACTGTTGCAGAAATAATGTAAGGTGATATAGAAAAGAGAATGATCAGTCCAATCATTCTCTTTTCTTTGTTTTCGACAAAATTAGTCCCTTCTCTTATCATCATCAGACAATTATTTCTCTCCCCCTTTTGTATAATAGAAGGCATATCATCAGAATCGTGATACAAGGGGGATGGGACAGGGATGGAACGCCATTATTACACGTATTTGATTGAAGAGGAGTTTGCGAGCCACTATTTCGGAAAGGAATCTGTCATGTTCAAACTTTTCTATGATTATCATTGGACAAGCCCTGAGGAAAAAAAGTCACAGCTTGCGGCTAAGCAAATCGAGTATATTACAAAGCCGATTCCGGTTTCCCATATTCACAAAAGGCTTAAAATGAACCTCAGCAGGGAGGACTATACACAGGTCGACTGCATATATCGGCTGCTCGTCCCTGAGGGAAGCGCTTCCTTTATCATGAAAGACCAATATATCGAAATTCTGGCAAACGGCAAATTCGATGCCGAAACCGTCTTTTTTGAAATATTGAGGAAAGTGAGCCCTTGCTTTCTCGCGATGGATTTTGGTATGGAACGATACGGGTGGCTCAACCCTGTAAAAGAAAGAAATTTTATTTAAAAGAAAGAATTTGGACTGTAAATGTTGTATAATAGCCTTTGGTTTAGTACACTTTATACGAGACAACATGAAGGAGGAAATTAAATGGATTTATGGGTTGTCATCCTGGTGGGCGTTTTGGCTTTGCTCGCAGGTGTTGCACTAGGATTTTTTATCGCTCGTAAATATATGATGAACTATTTGAAAAAAAATCCGCCAATTAATGAACAAATGTTACGCATGATGATGATGCAGATGGGCATGAAGCCGTCCCAAAAGAAAATTAATCAAATGATGAAAGCCATGGAAAATCAAACGAAATAATGCGAATGCGATTATGACATAGAAGAAACATGGTTATAAAATAAAAAACCCGCTTTTTTTGGGTTTTTTATTTTGATCTATAATTATTGTGTGCTGCCGCTCAGCGATAGTTTTTGGTATTCTAAAAGAAGGATATCAAGCTGCTGGCTGTGCTGAATGGTAATATTTGATGTCATGCCATTTGTCATGACAATTTGCAGCAACTCTTTTCTTTTTTCCTCAATTTCATAAAGCAGGTTTTCTTTCATCACAGGAATTTATCCTTTCTTCTGTATATCATCTTTTTCGATGCCTACTAAATGCTATTATATCCATATATAGGTTTCTTTTCAATTCAAAAGGCAGGAAGGGTAAATAGCCGAAAATCGATTATATAAAGAAATTCGGAAAGACTATATCTTTTTTGGTGATATGTTGGAAAATTGAAATGTAATTGTCATAGTAGATGTTTTTCTTGCATGATATTCCTGTAAATGGAAGGGAGAAAGAGAATGACAGATATTAATTATGTTCTGGCTTTCGGCGCAGGATTCCTATCTTTTATTTCGCCTTGCTGCCTGCCGCTGTATCCGGCATTTTTATCCTATATCACCGGCGTCAGCATGAGTGACATTCATTCGGACAGAATGATGCTGCAAAAAAGAAGCCTGCTGCACACGGTCTTTTTCCTGATCGGATTTTCGGTTATTTTTGTTGCCTTAGGCTACAGTACATCGCTTGTCGGCTCCTTTTTTAAGGATTACCACAATTTGATCAGGCAGCTTGGAGCCATATTGATCATTTTTTTCGGTTTTGTCACATTGGGCGTGTTTAAGCCTGAATTTTTAATGAAAGAGAGGCGGCTTCACTTTAAAAACAAGCCGGGCGGTTTGCTGGGCTCCGTCGGCATTGGGATGGCTTTTGCGGCCGGCTGGACGCCGTGTACGGGTCCGATATTAGCTGCCGTAATCGCGCTGGCCGGGACCAATCCGGTATCTGCGGTGCCGTATATGCTGCTGTATGCACTCGGATTCAGCCTGCCTTTTTTGCTTCTGTCCTTTTTTATCTCAAAAGTTAAATGGCTCAGGAAGCATCAGCTTCTGATCATGAAGATCGGAGGCGCTGCGATGATTTTGATCGGAATCCTCCTGTTTTTTGACTGGATGACGAAAATTATCATCGTATTATCGGAGCTGTTTGGCGATTTTAGAGGATTTTAGGATCTTTTTTAGAGGGTGGCCGTTTTTGTTATAATAAACTGGACTGTGATATTGGAGGGGAGTATGACAAGGGTTTTAATTGTTGATGATGCAAAATTCATGAGAGATAAAATAAGGGGAATTCTCGAGGCGGAAGATTTTCCTGTCGCAGGGGAAGCCGAAAATGGCGAGGAGGCTGTATTGCTGTATGAAGAGCTCAGACCGGACCTTGTCATCATGGATATTACGATGCCTGTGAAAAACGGAATCGAAGCGTTAAAGGAAATGATTCAAATCGAGCCGAAGGCAAAGGTGATTATGTGCACGGCCATGCGTCAGCAGCGGATCGTCGTAGAGGCGATTGAGGCCGGCGCAAAAGACTTTATCGTCAAGCCTTTTGAGGAAGCAAAAGTAATGGAAGCCATTCGGCTTGTGCTCGGGAAAGCGTAAACGAAGGTAACCCGCGGGAATGGTTTTTTTCTGCGTTTTGGAGTATAGTATACAGTAGAAAAATTTGCAAAAATATAAAGGGATGATACTTTATGATGATTGTAGTTTCATCTATGCTTGCCGTTGTGATGGCCGTCGTTGTCATGGCTGTCAGAATCAAGTCATCTGAAAAACCGGCTACGGCCAAAAAAATTATATTGCCGCCGATTTTTATGAGCACAGGCGCATTGATGTTTTTATTTCCGATGTTTCACGTTACAGGCGCAGAATTTTTGGAAGCCATTACTGTAGGGATGATTTTTTCGATTTTCTTGATTAAAACGTCAAAATTCGAAATCAGGGAAGATAAAATTTATTTGAAGCGTTCCAAAGCCTTTGTATTTATTTTGATCGGTCTTCTTTTGATCAGAATCGTCATGAAAAGCATTTTGAGCACATCAATCGACTACGGGGCTTTAAGCGGAATGTTTTGGATCCTTGCATTTGGGATGATCGTTCCGTGGCGGATCGCCATGTATTTATCCTTCAGAAAGCTTTCAAACCAACTGGAAGCGTCAAACAATATGCAGATCAATTAAAGCAAAACCTTTCCGTTTATCAGGAAAGGTTTTATTTTATTTAAAAAGCGCCTGGTACGGGGAGTGGTCAATATTTTTTTCCTTCAAGCGTTTGAGCAGAAACTTATGATCCCTTTTCGGGGTAGCCAGTATATAGCCTCTGACGATTAAGTCCTGGTCGATCGAACCGGCGTTTTCTTTTAAAGCCAGCTCGCCGATTTTTCCGGCGATTTTCGCTTTCGCTGTGTCGCGAAACAGCTCGGGAACCGGAGACACCAGCTCTTCAAGCAGCTCTTTTTCTTCCTGCTTCCACATGTGCCTCGTCTTCTCAATGTAGTAGTCCTGCCAGTCAAGCTCTGACTTTCCGTCCTCTTTTGGAAGACGTTTTAAAAATTTGCGAAACATAAAAAATCCGCCGATCGATAAAAGGACGATCATCGTGACGATCCACAGCAGCATCAGCCATAAAAACCAACCTTCCAGCATCTATCATCACTCCTTTATCTACAGACTATTGTACATGAACCCATTTTAGAAGAACATAGAAAAAATAATATAAATTGGCGGCATCCGTCTAATCAAAAGAGCCGCTAGAACATAGTCTATCGTATAGCAATTCTCTTTTTCGGCCATGGAGGATTGCTAGAGGATATTTGACGGGTGAACGGAAAAACCCCGGCAGGGCTAAGCGTCGCGAAGCATGCCGGGGTCCTTTTTATTCATGAAAAGGAATATGAAAAGAAACGGATGTTTCATCTTTGTTTGCTTGTTTGCTGATTTTAACGGTAAGGATTTGATTTTTGCATTCGGTTTCAATCTGCTTGTCATTCAGAAAAAAAGGAAGCATCATCGTTTTTTCGTACTCCTGTTCGTCTGATATGACGGCAAGTTTGAAATCATAACCGGAAAACGTGATGCGCAGGCTGCGGGGGGTGACGTTTGACAATTCTGTTTCAATAATATATTCGGTACTTGTCTCATACAGATCAATGGGAAGGGTTTCATCGTACAGGACAAAGGGGTCATCAAAAAACTGCTTCATCCATTCCTCTTCAAAATCAGAGGAATCGAACTGTTTTGCATTTGTCATTGAAGCATTCCTCCATACCTAGCCTTCATGATAAGGTATGCTTCACTTTGAATACTTGTGAAAAGGGAAACGCCTGCGCCGGCATAAGCCTGTCCGCAGGCGTTTGCGATTACATATCGTGATGCGAGTTGTGTTTTTGCCTTGTGTGGTTACGGTTTTTCACCTTTTTGCTTCCGTCCAAAGGTTCCGGCTGCTGGCCTGCTTGAGCTCCCTTCGGCGCGTTTTTGCGCATATCTTTGCCGTCGTTTTTATTCGTCAATATTCCCGACCTCCTGTTTTGGGTTTTATTGATTCGTTTTGCGCTTTTTATTGTTTTGGCGTTCGGCTTCGGTCAGGATGTGCTGGTCATCCTCAATGTAGCCGGCGCCGTTTCCTTGCCTTTTCGCATTGTTCATTCCGGGAATGACATGATTTGCTTTTCGCTTTGACAATGCTATCACCTCAGGCTGTAGTATATCCGCGTTTCCGCCTTTGTATAAAAAAATGTATTTCCAGTAAAATAAACTTTTTTACAAGTATAAGGCATTCTTATTGAATTTAATAAAAACATTGATATTTACTTATGTTTAAAATTGTTTTAAGATTAAATTGTGAGAAAATTGTGGTGAAATATGCCGATTTTTCTGGTATATGATCTTGATCTTTAAAGGGGGATTTTGGAGAAATGGCGAAACAGCAGCAAATCGCAAAAAAAGACGCTTTTCAGTCAAGAAAAACGTTTACTGTACACGGCAAAACGTACAGCTATTATTCTTTAAAAGCATTAGAGGATCAAGGAATTGGAAAAGTGTCGAAATTGCCTTATTCCATCAAGGTCCTGCTGGAATCTGTACTTCGTCAAGTCGACGGAAGAGTCATCACAAAGGAGCACGTTGAAAATTTAGCAAAATGGGGCACTGCTGAATTAAAAGACCTTGATGTTCCTTTTAAACCTTCCCGGGTTATTTTACAGGATTTCACCGGTGTTCCTGCCGTAGTAGACCTCGCTTCATTGCGCAAAGCAATGGCGCAAGTCGGCGGAGATCCGGACAAAATTAATCCGGAAATTCCGGTTGACCTTGTCATTGATCACTCCGTACAGGTTGACAAAGCGGGTACCGATGATGCGCTGACTGTCAACATGGATCTTGAATTTGAAAGAAATGCAGAACGTTATAAATTTTTAAGCTGGGCAAAAAAAGCGTTTAACAACTATCAAGCCGTTCCGCCTGCAACAGGTATCGTCCACCAGGTAAACCTTGAGTATTTGGCGAATGTCGTACATGCCGTCGAAGAAGACGGAGAAATCGTCACTTACCCTGATACGCTCGTCGGAACAGACTCTCATACGACGATGATCAACGGAATCGGCGTTCTCGGCTGGGGTGTCGGCGGAATTGAAGCCGAGGCAGGCATGCTTGGACAGCCTTCTTATTTCCCTGTGCCTGAAGTCATCGGAGCGAAACTCGTCGGCAAGCTTCCAAACGGCACGACGGCAACGGATCTTGCGTTGAAAGTGACGCAGGTTCTCCGCGAAAAAGGCGTTGTCGGCAAATTTGTCGAATTCTTCGGACCGGGTGTGGCTGAGCTGCCGCTTGCAGACCGAGCGACGATCGCCAACATGGCTCCAGAATACGGCGCAACATGCGGTTTCTTCCCGGTTGATGAAGAGGCGCTTGAATACATGAGATTAACCGGCCGCGATGAAGAGCATATTGCGGTAGTAAAAGAATATTGCCGACAAAACGGTCTGTTCTACACGCCTGATCAGGAAGATCCTGTATTTACAGATATCGTTGAAATCGACTTGTCAAAAGTTGAAGCAAACCTTTCAGGTCCGAAGCGTCCTCAGGATTTAATCCCGCTTTCCGACATGAAGGAAACGTTCCACAAGCATTTGGTCAGCCCTGCGGGCAACCAAGGTTTTGGTTTGGAAGCTTCTGAAGCGGACAAAGAAATCAAGTTTGCGCTTGGAAACGGCGAAGAAGCCGTTATGAAAACGGGTGCAATCGCGATTGCGGCAATCACGAGCTGTACAAATACGTCAAACCCGTACGTATTGATCGGAGCGGGACTCGTTGCCAAAAAAGCGGTGGAACTCGGCTTAACAGTACCTAACTATGTGAAGACATCCCTTGCACCGGGTTCTAAAGTCGTTACAGGCTATTTGGTCAATTCAGGACTTCTTCCTTATTTGCGCGAGCTTGGATTCAACATCGTCGGATACGGCTGTACAACATGTATCGGAAACTCCGGACCGCTTGCGCCGGAAATCGAAAAAGCGGTAGCAGAGAACGATCTCTTGATTACGTCCGTTCTTTCCGGAAACCGTAACTTTGAAGGACGGATTCACCCGCTTGTCAAAGGAAACTATCTCGCGTCTCCGCCGCTTGTCGTCGCATATGCGCTGGCTGGAACCGTTGACATCGATTTGAAAAATGAGCCGATCGGGGTCGGCAAAGACGGACGGAAGGTCTACTTCAACGACATTTGGCCGACGATGGACGAAATTAATACGGTCGTCAAACAAACCGTTACACCTGAGTTGTTCAGAAAAGAATATGAGCGCGTCTTCGATGACAATGAACGCTGGAATGCGATCGAAACAACGGATGAAGCTCTTTACAAATGGGACGAAGAATCGACTTACATTCAAAACCCGCCGTTCTTTGAAAATATGTCAGTTGAGCCGGGAATTGTTGAGCCGCTCAAAGGCTTGCGCGTTGTCGGCAAATTCGGAGACTCCGTCACAACAGACCATATTTCTCCTGCGGGAGCAATCGGAAAAGATACGCCGGCCGGCAAATATCTGCAGGAAAAAGGCGTTTCACCTAGAGATTTCAACTCATATGGTTCACGCCGGGGCAACCATGAAGTCATGATGAGAGGTACATTCGCCAACATCAGAATCAAAAACCAGATTGCTCCGGGAACAGAAGGCGGATATACAACATATTGGCCTACAGGTGAAGTCATGTCCATTTATGATGCATGCATGAAGTATAAAGAAAGCGGCACAGGTCTCGTCGTCATCGCCGGAAAAGATTACGGAATGGGATCTTCACGCGACTGGGCGGCAAAAGGAACGAACCTTCTCGGCATTAAAACGGTCATCGCCGAGAGCTTTGAAAGAATCCACAGAAGCAACCTCGTTCTCATGGGCGTTCTTCCGCTTCAATTCAAAGAGGGAGAAAACGCGGAGACACTCGGTTTGACAGGAAAAGAAACGATTGAAGTGGATGTGAATGAAACAGTGCGTCCGCGCGATCTTGTTCCGGTAAAAGCGACAAGCGAAGACGGAACGGTGAAATCGTTTGAAGCCGTCGTACGCTTTGACAGCGAAGTCGAAATTGACTATTACCGCCACGGCGGAATCCTGCAAATGGTTCTCCGTAATAAAATGAAACAGTAGTCTGTGTGTCAGGAAGAGAGAGCGATTGCTTTCTCTTCTTTTTTCAGGTGCACATGCCTTAATTCTTGGAGGATATCGATGATTAAAAAATCGCTGGCAATCACCTTCCTTCTTCTGTTGGCCGGTTTTGCGGTTTGGAATTTTGCAATGCACAAGGAAGCTGAAATCGGGATTGAAAAGGGAGAAAAAGCGCCGGATTTTACGCTTCCCTCTTTAAAAGGCGGAGAGGATGTCTCGTTATCCGACTTTAAAGGAAAAAAAGTGCTGCTCAATTTTTGGGCGACGTGGTGCAAGCCTTGCAGAACTGAGATGCCCGATATGCAGCAGCTTCAAAATGAGCATCGGGATATAACCGTACTGGCCGTTAATTTCACTTCTTCGGAGAAAAACCGCAAGACGGTTGAAGCGTTTGCCGACAGCCTTGCGTTAACATACCCGATCGTTCTTGATCAAGAAGGAATCAATGCAAAATACGGGATTTTTTCCTATCCGACGACATTTATTATAAATGAAAGCGGTATCATAGAAGACATCGTCCTAGGAACGATAACAAAAAAAGAAATGGAAGAAAAGCTGGGATTATAAAAATCCCGGCTTTTTGCTTATATTGCAAAAAAAATGGCGAAAATGAAAATCATCTGGAGGTGATTCAAAATGAAAAAGACACATCGGCGCACATTTGAAGAACTTGTCTCAGAAAACAAAAAAGAGCTTTTGACCAACCAGGAATTTCTCGACCGGCTTGAAGACAAGCTTGAAGAGAAGTTCAGGTTGAAGTGACTTTTTAAAATTTAGGTTCATGTTTGCACCTCTTTTTGAGAATCCTAATGCTTAAAAGGAGGGATAGACATGCCGAGAGAGCATGACAAACAGGCGAAATTTGCCCCGAGCCACCTTGGGACAAAGCCGGTTGAACATAAGCGCAATAAAGGTAAGAAGATGCACGATAAATCAGGTGAAACACCGATTATCATGCAGACAAAAGGCGAATAACTGCTAAAAAGGAGGCAATACGAATGATGGAAAACGGGCAGAAGCACAACCCCGATGACAGAAGCGACAACGTTGAAAAGCTTCAGGATATGGTTCAGAATACGATCGAAAACATCGAGGAATCAGAAGAGCAGCTGTCCTTTGCAAGCGGTGAAGAACAGCAGCAGATCCGCGAAAAAAATGAACGCCGAAATGAAAGCATTGAGGCGATGCGCAGCGAAATTCAAGATGAAGCCGATGCTAGGGAAAAAGGATATGATCAATAAACCAGGGCAACCTGGTTTTTTGCATGCGGCGGATCGGAAAAGCCGCCATTCGTGTTTTTACCGGCTGCTTATGCTAAAATGGGATTACATTTTTTGATAAGGGAGTAGAGAATTTTGTACGTCTCAAAAAAAGAAATCGAAGTTCGGTACGCCGAAACAGACCAAATGGGGGTCGTCTACCACGCGAATTATCTTGTTTGGATGGAGGTTGGGCGGACGGCATTGATTAAAGACCTCGGCTTTTCCTATGCTGAAATGGAAAAAGACAACGTCTTGTCGCCTGTCGTCGATGTCAACGTTCGATACATAAAGCCGCTTCGCTATGGAGAAACCGCGACCGTACATACATGGATTGAAGAATACAACGGTTTTAAAACGGTTTACGGCTATGAGATTTTAAACCCGGAAGGAGAAACGGCCGTAAAAGGGACAAGCTCGCACATTTGCGTTGACCGCGACAGTTTTAAGCCGCTTCAGTTCCGGAAGCTTTATCCGGAGTGGCATCAGGCATACGAAGAGGCCAAAAAGTAAATGGCCTTCGGAATCAAGAGACAGGAGCTGAATGAATGGAAGCGTGCGGTCCAAAACGGCGAGATAGCGTTTTTAACTCACTACTGGATCGATGACAGGTTTCAGGATTCCCGCACTGTGACAAAAGCTGGCTGCCAAAACATCGAAAAGCTTGCCGCATGGGGAGAGCAGTACGGTCTCAAAAAAGAATGGATCGATCAAAGAAGCGGATTTCCCCACTTTGATTTAATCGGCCAAAAGCAAATCGAGATTTTAACAAAAGAAAAGCAGTTCAGCCATATCAAACGTTTCCGGCTCGAAGAACGATGATGAACCTGAACAAAAAAAGAACGCTTCATAGAGCGTTCTCAGGCTGTCGAGAAAATCGACAGCCTTTTTCATTTTTCCCTTAAATTATCCATTTCACCATTTTATAATAAAGAAAAGCCTTCTAAAAGGACGGTGTCTGTTCATGTTCTACACAAGGAATTCTTCCCAGAACGAAGCTGAATTTGTATTGCTTGATCAGCTTGTTGAAGAGGATCACCTGCTTCGTAAAATTGACAAGTACATCGATTTCTCTTTTATCATTGAAAAGGTTAAACCTTACTACAGCGAAAATAAAGGCCGCCCCTCACTTGATCCGTTGATTTTATTCAAAATGATGTTTATCGGATACCTTTACGGTATCCGTTCAGAAAGACAGCTCGAAAAAGAAATTTACTATAATATGGCTTACCGATGGTTTTTAGGGTTAAACATCAACGATCCAGTTCCTCACCATTCAACCATCAGTTGGAATAGACGTACACGCTTTAAAGATACGACCATTTTTCAAGACATTTTCGATGAGATCGTTCTTCAGGCCATTAATCATGATATGGTAGGAGGCCGTGTCCTTTTCACAGATTCAACTCACCTCAAAGCCAATGCCAATAAGCATAAATATACGCGAAAAACGATTGAGCAGGATACACAAAACTATATAAAGGACTTGGATAAAGCCGTCCAAGAAGATCGGGAAGCACGCGGAAAAAAGCCTTTAAAAGCCAAAGAGGAGGTGAAAACTAAAAAGGAAATTCGTCATAGTACAACTGATCCCGAAAGCGGCTATCTTTACCGTGAAAACAAACCTGAAGGTTTTTTCTATTTAGATCACCGAACAACGGATATGAAATTCAATATCATCACCGATGCCTATGTAACGCCCGGTAATGTCCATGATTCTGCGCCTTATCTCGATCGATTAGACCACCAAATCGCACGATTTGGTTTTCAAGTTGAAGCCGTCGCTCTTGATTCTGGCTATCTGACAACTCCAATCTGTAAAGGACTGTCCGACCGTCGAATTTTTGGCGTTATTGCTCATAGACGCTTTCATCCTACAAAAGGTTTGTTTCCGAAGTGGAAGTTTCATTATGACCGTGAAAAAAATCAGTACATTTGTCCGAACGGACAAACACTCTTATACTCAACAACAGATCGAAAAGGCAACAGATTTTATAAGTCCAACCCTGAAAAGTGTGTCTCATGCCCTCTGCTTGAAAACTGTACAAGATCGAAAAACCACCAGAAGGTCGTCTCAAGACACATATGGGAGGACCATAAAGAAAAGGTCAGGCAAAATCGTTTGTCCGACTCCGGAAAAATCCTCTACAAAAAAAGAAAAGAAAAAATAGAGCGGAGCTTTGCAGATTCAAAACAGCTGCATGGGCTTCGCTACTGCCGGTTGAGGGGAAAACAAAATGTGAGCGAACAAGTTCTCCTCACCGCCGCTTGCCAGAATATGAAGAAGATTGCCACACACTTAGCCAAGCTTGGCTAAGTGTGTGGGAGGGCTTTTTCCTTTTATAAAGATTAAAAAATGAACAAGAAATTTTATGAAATAAAAAAGCTTGTAGGAAAAAACATGTTTTTCTCTACAAGCTGAGAACGCTTCATAGAGCGTTCTTTTTTACTGATATTCAAACACCGGTTCTTCAGCGGACGCGTTATAGGTCACACGCAAATCATGGTTGTCAAAGTACCAAATATCGCTTTCCTCAATGAAAAACGTAATGCCGTCCGCTTCGGCGCTTGCTCCGATTTGCTGCGGCTCATCTTTCGATACCCCGAGGGAAAATCCTTTTTGAACGTTGCTGCATCCGCCGTAACGGACGAAGAAGCGGACTTGGTCTCCTTTTTTCAGGTCAAGCTCGTCCTTGTACCACTTAAGCGCCTCTTCATTAATGTGCAGTTTCACGAGAAAAGCACTCCTTTTTTATGGATTGTTATATCTAGTATATAATAATTTGGATTGTTCATAAACATATCATGTTCTGTCAGCGGTTTTTGCCTGACATCCATTTGATTTTCGGCTCGGTTTTGTTAAAAATTCTCTTGATGTTCGTTCTGTGTCTGTAAATGACAAATACCGTAAGAACGACGACGACCGCCACCAAAAAAAGATCCTTTGTGAACAGGCTGTATATCGTCGTATACAGGCCGGTTAAAATAGAAGACAGCGATACGTACTTGGTAATGAACAAAAACAGAAAGAACACCGCGACCATTGTGAGAAACAGGATAGGCTCATAGCACAGCATCACGCCTCCTGAGGTAGCGACCGCTTTTCCCCCTTTAAATTTTGCGAAAACGGGGAACATGTGCCCGATGACGGCTGCTACGCCGGCCAGCAAAGGATGGACATCGACGTGCAGGACGGCGGGCAAAAAAGCGGCAAGCGTTCCTTTTAAGATATCGGCAGCGATGACGATCGAACCCGCTTTGACTCCAAGCGTACGAAAAGCGTTGGTGGCTCCGAGGTTTCCGCTGCCGTGTTCTCTGATATCGATTCCTTTGGCAGCTTTACCCACAATCAAGCCGGATGGAATGCTGCCGAGTAAATAGGCTAAAATCAATAATAAAGCAATTAACATTTCATTTCTCCTTTTTTGATGATCCCTACTCTTTATTTTAACACGAGAGGCACCCTTCATGGCGGCTTTTGTTAAATAGCACCGTATATATCATACAGGATAATGCGCTTTAATCCTATTAAAACTTTGTATATCCTGTATGTTTTCATGTAAACTGAATATAAAAGGAGCTGATGCGGAATGGAAAATCCAACGAAACAGGAGATCAAAAACATTCTTGAGAACAGCAGACGAATTGCGGTCGTCGGCCTTTCGGCCAATCCGGAGAGAACCTCCTATATGGTATCAAAAGCGATGCAGGATGCAGGGTATGAAATCATCCCGGTTAATCCGACCATCGACGAAGTGCTCGGGGTGAAAGCTGTTGCTTCGCTAAAGGATATCGAGGGGCACGTCGATATCGTGAATGTGTTCAGAAGATCCGAGCATCTTCCGGAAGTAGCCAAGGAGTTTTTGGAAATTGACGCTGACGTGTTTTGGGCGCAGCAGGGACTTGTCAATGAAGAAGCGTATCAGTTGCTCAATGAAAAGGGCTATACAGTTGTGATGGATTTGTGCATAAAAGTAGCCCATGCATTGACCAAATCGGCTTAAAAAAGACAAAAATCCTTGTCATTTCAAGGATTTTTGTCTTTTTTATTCAAGAATATGTTTGCGATTTGTTGTGAAACAGATACAATAAGTCTTGGACAGTTTTTTTAAGAACGATTTTCCAATCGCACCTGCGCCGCCTTGTGCTGCATCAGGAGATTCGTGTAAAATAACGGTTGTGCCAACAGCCGCATTATTTTTGACATTTTTCTGACAACACTTGAAGCGATGCGGGGAAATCAGCCGGATATCGCTTTGATTTATATATTAGAGTGTGTATTATTCTTTATAAGCAATGTTTGATGTTTGAAAGGGGTTTATGCATTTGGTTAAAAAACAGCAGGTTGACTATAATGATGATTCCATTCAGGTGCTCGAAGGCCTTGAAGCGGTCAGAAAGCGCCCCGGCATGTACATCGGTTCAACGGACAGCCGCGGCCTGCACCACCTCGTATACGAAATCGTCGACAACTCCGTCGATGAAGTCCTTGCAGGGTACGGGGATCACATTATAGTAAAAATACATAAAGACAACAGCATTTCGGTGCAGGACAGAGGCCGGGGAATGCCGACAGGAATGCATAAGCTCGGCAAACCGACTCCTGAAGTCATTTTGACCGTGCTTCACGCTGGAGGAAAATTCGGCCAAGGCGGCTATAAAACGAGCGGCGGCCTTCACGGCGTCGGAGCATCTGTCGTAAACGCCCTGTCCGAATGGCTGACCGTAACGATCGAACGGGACGGCAATATATACAGGCAGCGCTTCGAAAACGGCGGGAAACCGGCGACATCCCTTGAAAAAATCGGAACGACGAAAAAAACCGGCACTCTGACTCATTTCAAGCCGGATCCGAAGATGTTCAGCACGACAACGTATAACTTTGAAACGCTTGCGGAACGGCTGAGAGAATCCGCCTTTTTATTAAAAGGCTTAAAAATTGAATTGATCGATGAACGCCACCAAGTACACGAAACGTTTCTTTACGAAAATGGGATTGAAGCTTTTGTCGCATATTTAAATGAAGAAAAAGACACATTGTCTGAAGTGGTGTCGTTTGAAGGAGAGCATAACGGAATCGAAGTCGATTTCGCATTTCAATTCAATGACGGCTATTCTGAAAACATTCTTTCGTTTGTCAACAATGTCCGGACGAAAGACGGGGGAACCCATGAATCCGGCGCCAAGACGGCGATGACGCGGGCGTTCAACGAATATGCGAGAAAGGTGGCCCTTTTAAAAGAAAAGGACAAAAACCTAGAAGGCGCAGATATCCGGGAAGGGCTTGCGGCAATTGTGTCTGCCCGCATACCTGAAGAGCTTCTGCAGTTTGAAGGCCAGACAAAAGGAAAGCTCGGGACAAGCGAGGCGAGGTCTGCGGTGGATGCCATCGTCTCTGAACAGCTCGCATATTTTCTGGAGGAAAACAGAGATACGGCGACTTTGCTCGTCAAAAAAGCCATCAAAGCGGCACAGGCGAGGGAAGCCGCACGCAAAGCAAGGGAAGAGGCCAGAAGCGGAAAAAAAAGAAAGAAATCCGAAGCGACGCTCTCAGGCAAATTGACGCCGGCTCAGTCGAGAAATCCGGCCAAAAACGAATTGTACCTTGTAGAGGGGGATTCTGCGGGCGGCTCCGCCAAGCAGGGAAGGGACCGGAAATTCCAGGCCGTCCTGCCGCTTCGCGGAAAAGTCATCAACACAGAAAAAGCAAAGCTTGCCGACATCTTTAAAAATGAAGAGATCAATACGATTATTCATGCGATCGGCGGAGGCGTCGGCGCCGATTTTGACATCGAGGATATCAACTATGATAAAGTCATCATCATGACGGACGCCGACACAGACGGCGCCCATATCCAAGTGTTGCTGCTGACCTTCTTCTACCGCTATATGAAGCCTCTGATCGAGCACGGAAAAGTGTTTATTGCGCTTCCTCCGCTTTATAAAGTCAGCAAAGGCTCAGGCAGAAAAGAGATCATTGAATACGCTTGGTCTGACGAAGAAATGGACGATGTCCTGAAAAAGGTCGGAAAAGGATATACGATCCAGCGCTATAAAGGTCTCGGCGAAATGAACGCTGATCAGCTGTGGGAAACGACGATGAACCCGGAATCGCGGACGCTCGTCAGGGTGAAAATCGATGACGCTGCCCGCGTAGAACGGCGCGTGACGACACTAATGGGCGACAAAGTTGAACCGAGAAGAAAATGGATTGAAAAAAATGTCGCTTTCGGACTTGATGAAGACAGCAACATTCTGGAAAATGAGAACTTATCGGTCGCTGAGGAGGTTTAAATAGATGGCACAGCCAGAAGTATTTCATGATTTACCATTGGAAGATGTGATCGGCGACCGTTTTGGCCGATACAGTAAATACATCATTCAAGACCGGGCCCTGCCCGATGCGCGTGACGGACTGAAACCGGTGCAGAGGCGGATTTTGTATGCCATGCATGCCGAAGGAAACACACACGATAAAAATTTCCGCAAAGCAGCCAAAACGGTCGGTAATGTCATCGGGAACTACCATCCGCACGGAGACAGCTCCGTCTATGAAGCGATGGTCAGGATGAGCCAGGACTGGAAGGTCCGCAATGTGTTGATTGAAATGCACGGTAACAACGGAAGCATCGACGGAGACCCTCCGGCTGCGATGCGGTATACGGAAGCACGGCTCGCGCCGATCGCGGCGGAGCTATTGCGCGATATCGACAAGGATACGGTCGAATTCGTCCCAAACTTTGATGATACGAGCAAGGAGCCTGTCGTCCTTCCGGCGATGTTCCCGAATCTTCTCGTGAACGGATCGACCGGTATTTCAGCCGGCTATGCGACAGACATTCCGCCGCATCACCTCGGAGAAGTCATTGATGCCGTTATTAAGCGGATCGATTCACCGAACTGCAGTGTTGACGACCTTATGGAGTTCGTAAAAGGCCCCGATTTTCCGACAGGCGGAATCATCCAGGGAAAAGAGGGCATCAAAAAAGCTTATGAAACCGGAAAAGGAAAAATCATTATCAGGGGAAAAGCCGAGATTGAAACGATCAGAGGCGGACGCCAGCAAATCGTGATTACCGAAATTCCGTTTGAAGTCAATAAAGCAAACTTAGTGAAAAAAATGGATGAATTCAGGATTGATCGGAAGGTAGAAGGGATTTCAGAAGTCCGCGACGAGACGGACCGAACAGGCCTCAGAATCGTCATCGAGCTGAAAAAAGAAGCGGATGCGAAGGGCATCTTAAATTTCTTATACAAAAACACCGATTTGCAAGTCCCGTATAACTTCAACATGGTGGCCATTCATAACAGAAGGCCGATGCTGATGAATCTGACCTCGATTCTTGATGCCTACATCGGGCATCAAAAAGAAGTCATCACCAATCGTTCGCAGTATGAGCTCAAGAAAGCGAAGGAAAGGCATCATATTGTCGAAGGACTGATGAAAGCTCTGTCCATCCTGGATGAAGTCATTTCAACGATCCGCTCATCAAACGATAAGCGGGATGCCAAAAACAACCTGATCGACAAATTCGCTTTTACGGAGCCGCAGGCTGAAGCGATCGTTTCATTGCAGCTCTACAGATTAACGAATACAGATATCACGGCTTTACAGGAAGAGGCAAAAGAGCTTGACCAAAAAATAAAAGAGCTTGAAGCGATTCTCTCCAATGACAAAAAGCTGATGAAGGTCATCAAGGACAATCTGAAAAAGCTGAAAAAAGCCTATGCAGGCGAAAGACGGTCAGTGATCGAAGAAAAAATCGAAGAGATTAAAATTAATCTTGAAGTCATGGTAGCGGCGGAAGATGTGTATGTGACGGTGACGAAGGACGGCTATATCAAACGAACAAGCCAGAGATCGTTCGCCGCTTCAAACGGCCAGGATTTCGGCATGAAGGATACGGACCGCCTGCTCTGTCTATTGGAAATGAACACGACAGACGTGCTGCTGCTGTTTACGAACAAAGGAAGCTATGTCTACTGTCCTGTCCACCAGCTACCGGACATCAGATGGAAGGACTTGGGCCAGCACATTACGAATATCATTTCAATTGACAATGATGAATCCATCGTAAAAGCGATACCTGTCAAGGAATTTACAGACTCGGAATACCTCCTGTTTTTCACGAAAAACGGGATGGTGAAAAAAACCCCGCTTCTTCAATATAAAGCGCAGCGCTATTCTAAGGCACTGGTCGCCTTGAATCTAAAAGGCGATGACGAAGTGGTGGATGTCCATGTCACAGATGGCACGAAAGACGTGTTCATCGCTACCCGCACGGGCTACGGCCTATGGTTTACAGAGGAAGAAATCAGCGTGGTCGGCGCCAGGGCGGCCGGCGTGAAAGGCGTGAACTTAAAGGACGGCGATTTTGTCGCCTCAGGACAGATTTTAGAGGAAACAGATGTCCTTGTCCTTGTAACGCAGCGCGGCTCTGTCAAGCGAATGAATCGCACCGAATTTGAAAAAACCTCACGAGCCAAACGCGGCGTTCTCATGCTGAGAGAGCTGAAGAAAAAGCCTCACCGCATCGCCGGGCTGCTCACATGCTCATATCATGACCAGATCATGATTCAGACTGAAAAGGGTGCCACAGAGGAGAGGCTTGTCAAAGAAATCAAGCTGCATGACCGGTACAGCAACGGATCATTTATCATAGATGAAGATGAGGCCGGGGAAGTAACGGATGTATGGATTAGCAAACATGAACAGGAGTGAAATCGACCTGCACCCCAATTGCAGTTCAATATCTAGGGGTATCACCTATCAAGCCAACACCAGTGAATACTTAGAATAGAGCCATTTCTGCAAGAACGTTATGCTACCTGCCTGTGACACAAGTAGACAACACCCATTTTCTGATTCGAAATTAAATAGTGATGAGCACATTAAAGTTCTCTCTCTTAATTGATAAAGAGTAAAAACAACCCAGTCCATGTTCACGCCTTTAGTGAACATGGACTGGGTTTTCCTTACTACGTCAAGATTATTGTACTTCTAACTCTTTTACAGTTTCGCCTTCAATTAACACCGGTTGATAATAGGTTTCGTTTGGCAAATCCTTCTTTCCTTGTAATTTCTTAATGACCCAATCAGCTGCATCGCGTCCCATTTGTTCTTGAGGGTGTGTCAATGTCGTTAGTTTGATATTCGCATTTTTGGCAATATACGAATTGTCCTGACCAACAATTGACAATTTGTCCGGAACAGAAATATTAAGTTGTCTGCATACATTTGCTACTTCCAACCCTACTTCGTCGTTATAGCAAACAATTGCAGTCAACACGTCTCTATTTTCATTTAGGAACTTCTTGAGGTTTGTGTATAGGTCCAGCTTCGTCTCCGTATTGTACGAAAGCACATGCTCCGGTTGAAATCGTAATTTGGCTTCGCCAAGCGCTTTTATATATCCCTTCATTCGATACTTTCCTTGTAAATCATCCTCTTTTGAAATAAGGCCGATTTGTGTATGTCCTTTTGATATTAATTCTTTTGTTGCGAGATAGCTAGACTGCACGTCATCGAGACAAAGAAAAGGAACGTCTAATTCTTCATAATAAGCATTGATCATGATGAAAGGAATATCCTGTTCCTTGAACGACAGGTAGTAAGCAATATTGGGATTGTATAGATTGCTTTTCGTAGGTTCAACAATCAAACCGTCTACGCCAAATGACAACATCATTTCCAAAGCTTTTTTTTCTTGTTCGACATCATTATTTGTACTAGCTAATAGCAACGAATAATTAGCCTCATTCAATCTCCCTTCAATTCCACGAATAATGGAGGGGAAAATGTAATCAGAAATGTAGGTCGTGATTACACCGATTGTTTTATTATTGGAATTCCCGCCAGATTTTGATTGATACTGGTTACTAACATAAGTGCCAGACCCTTTTTCACTTCTTAAGAATCCCTCGTTCGATAGTTCTAAAATGGCCTTTCGAACAGTGTGCCGGCTAACTTTGTACTCTTCTTGTATGGCGGATTCAGTAGGAATTTGTTCTCCTACGCTGTAAACTCCTGAAAGAATTTTGCTTTTTATATCATCAATGATGACTTTATACTTTGGTTTCATTTCACTCACTTCTTTCATAGTTGTTCGCATTCTAATTTTTAAAATTGAATTATTTGTGTGGACATATTTTATCATGGCTTTGAATGAATTAAAAGATTCCACCTTATTTTCGTGAAAATTAACAAGCAATTATAATTTTTTATGTTATACAAATACCTTTTATTATAAACATTAAAAGAAAAAACAGAAATATCGTTGTGATATTTATATGAACATATATTATTTTGATTGACAAATGTACGTACAAAAAATATACTAAGGTTGTTCATAAAGTTAAGCGAAAAGGAAAATGCCTTCTTTCGATTAATTTTGAAATCGCTATCAGAGAGGGGATCAACGTGAAAACGAGCCGAGTAAACATCAAACAAGCGATAACTGAGGGAGAAACATCTCTTGGAATCGAATTCGGATCCACACGTATTAAAGCAGTGTTGATTGATGGTAGTTTTGAAACAATCGCATCTGGAAGCTATGAGTGGGAAAACCTCTTGGAAGATGGAATTTGGACGTACAACTTAGTAGATATTATCACTGGATTGCAAACAGCTTACAGTGAAATGAAGAAAGAAGTTGAACGAAATTATGGTATCACCATTCGCAAAATTGGTTCTATTGGATTTTCTGCAATGATGCATGGGTATATGGCTTTTGACAACACAGGGGAGCTGCTTGTTCCGTTTCGAACTTGGCGTAACTCAACAACCAGTGCTGCAGCAAAAGAATTAACAGATAAATTTCAATTCAATATCCCTGAACGGTGGAGCATTGCTCACCTGTATCAAGCAATATTAAATGAAGAGAAGCATTTGCCTCGCATTGATTATATCACCACTTTAGCCGGGTATATTCACTGGTTGCTGACTGGCAATAAAGCAATCGGCATTGGAGATGCTTCTGGCATGTTCCCGATTGATGAATCAACGCAAAATTACAATGAATCGATGGTCAGGCAGTTTGATGAACTGATTTCGATCAAGGGCTATCCTTGGAAGCTGAAGGATATTCTTCCTAAAGTTTATATTTCAGGCGAGCAAGCAGGTGAATTAACCGAAATTGGTGCAAAAATTCTGGATCAATCAAAAAATTTACAACCAGGCATTCCAATTTGTCCACCGGAAGGCGATGCTGGAACAGGAATGGTTGCTACGAATAGTGTGAGGAAACGCACTGGAAACATCTCAGTAGGAACTTCAGTTTTTGCCATGATTGTATTAGATAAAGAACTGTCAAAAGTATATCCGGAAATTGATTTGGTAACAACACCAAACGGTAGTCCAGTTGGAATGGTTCATGCGAATAACTGTTCAAGTGATATTAATGCTTGGTTGGGATTGTTCCGTGAATTTTTTGAGGCAATGGGACAAAAGGTTGAAACGAATAAATTATTCGAAGTGATGTTAAATAAAGCTTTGGAAGCTGACTCAGATGGCGGTGGTTTACTTAGCTACGGTTATTTCTCCGGTGAAAATATCACAGGATTAGAAAAAGGCCGGCCGTTATTTGTCCGCTCACCAGAGAGTCATTTCAATTTAGCAAACTTCATGCGGACCCACCTTTTTACAGCTTTTGGTGCTTTGAAAGTCGGAATGGATATTTTGATAAAAGAAGAAAATGTTGCAATTGACAGCATTGTAGCTCACGGCGGTTTATTCAAAACCCCTCTTGTTGGGCAAAAAATTGTTGCAGCTGCAATGAATGCTCCAGTATCAGTTATGGCAACAGCCGGAGAAGGCGGTGCATGGGGAATGGCTATTCTTGCTTCTTACATGATGAACAAAGATCAAGAAGAAAGCTTAGAAGACTTCCTCGACAAAAAAGTCTTTAAAGAGGATGAGGGGCAAGAAATTTACCCTGATCAATTAGATGTTGAAGGATTTGAAGCATTTATCGAACGGTACAAAAAAGGTTTAATGATTGAGCAGGCTGCTGTAGATCATTTGATTTTATGAGTGGAAAGACGGAGGGATTGACGTGTTAGAACAACTGAAAGAAGAAGTATTTCAAGCAAATTTGGACTTGCCTAAATATGGACTCGTGAAATACACATGGGGAAATGCAAGTGCCATTGACCGTGAAACTGGTTTATTCGTTATCAAACCCAGCGGTGTTGATTATGAAACGATGAAAGCTAGTGATATGGTGGTTGTTGATCTAGACGGCAATGTTGTTGAAGGAGAGTTAAGGCCTTCATCAGATACAGCGACTCATGCAGTACTTTATAAGCATTACCCCGAAATTGGAGGAATTGTACACACCCATTCAACTTGGGCGACAATCTGGGCACAAGCAGGCCTTGATGTTCCAGCGATGGGGACCACTCATGCAGACACATTCTATGGTTCCGTACCATGTGCCCGTTACTTGACACAAGAGGAGATTGATCGTGGTTATGAAGCAGAAACAGGTCATGTAATTATCGAAACATTTGAAGAGCGTGGGTTAGATATTTTAGCTGTTCCTGGTGTCTTACTTCATGGTCATGGTCCATTTACTTGGGGCAAAGATGTAAAATCAGCAGTATTGAATAGTGTGGTGTTGGACGAAGTTGCGAAAATGAATTTATTTACACGAGAATTAAATCTTTTTGCAAAAGAATTACCACAACGTATTTTAGATAAACATTATTTACGAAAACACGGTAAAAATGCTTATTATGGTCAAAAGTAATATCAATTCTATCAAACTATCAATTATCCCATTAATTTAAGAAAAGAGGGTTATTATGTTAACAACAGGGAAAAAAGAATTTTGGTTTGTCGTAGGTTCACAACATCTTTATGGGGAAGAAACGTTAGCAGAAGTCAGAGCACACGCACAAGCCATGACCGATGCATTAAATGAAAGCGCTGTTTTACCATATCCGCTTGTATTGCAGGATTTAGCTGTCAGTGCAGATAAAATTACAAGCATCATGAAAGAAGTAAACTATCGTGACGAAGTAGCCGGTGTCATCACTTGGATGCATACTTTCTCACCTGCAAAAATGTGGATTCGCGGAACGAAATTATTGCAAAAACCATTACTTCATTTAGCGACACAATTTAATGAAAGTATTCCATGGACAACGATTGACATGGACTTTATGAACCTAAACCAATCTGCTCACGGTGACCGTGAATATGGTTTTATCAATGCCCGTTTGAAAAAACAAAATAAAGTTGTCGTAGGTTACTGGGAGCGCCCTGAAGTGCAACAGCAAATTGCAGAATGGATGGATGTAGCGGTTGCTTATAACGAAAGCTTCAACATCAAGGTCGCTCGATTTGGCGACAACATGCGTAACGTTGCTGTTACCGAAGGGGATAAGGTTGAAGCACAAATTCAATTTGGCTGGACAGTTGATTACTTTGGTATTGGTGATCTTGTTCAATACGTGAATGCGGTTACTGATGAAGAAATTAATGATTTGTTTGCAGAATACGCAGACCTTTATGAATTTGATTATGGCACTTACAGTCATGAAGATTGGGAGAGGAGCGTAAAAGTACAAGCAAGCTATGAAATCGCCATTAAACGTTTCCTGGATGATGGCGGTTACAATGCCTTCACAACTAACTTTGAAGATTTATATGGGATGAAACAGCTTCCAGGTCTTGCCGTCCAACGTTTGATGGCGCAAGGATATGGCTTTGCTGGTGAAGGGGATTGGAAAACTGCAGCGCTCGATCGCTTACTCAAAGTGATGAGCCGTAACCAATCAACTGGCTTTATGGAAGATTACACATATGAATTAGGTGCTGGTCAAGAATCAATCCTTCAATCACATATGCTTGAAGTTGACCCATCTTTAGCAAGCAACAAACCAAAAATTATCGTATCTCCATTAGGTATTGGTGATCGTGAAGACCCGGCGCGCTTAGTGTTCGACGGAAAAGCAGGAGATGGTGTTGTTGTTTCAATGGCAGACTTTGGTACGCATTACAAACTGTTGATTAACGAAGTTTTTGCATTTGAACCAACTGTTCCAGCACCAAACCTTCCGGTGGCACGGGTGCTTTGGGAAGTGAAGCCTAACTTCCAAGATGGAGTGAAAGCATGGCTTGAGAATGGGGGCGGTCACCATACAGTGGTTTCATTGAATGTAACAACAGACCAAATGATCACTTATGCAAAGCTGGTTGACCTGGAATATGTAGTTATTAAGTAATGCCTTTAACCTCTGAGGAGGTTCCGCTTCCTTGGAGGTGAAAAATAAGTATATCAGATATCAACATATTCATGGTTTTGTAAGCGTTATCGTAACGTTCAGGAAAAAATGAAAGCGTTTAATAATATCCGAATAAAACTATGAGATTTAAGGAGAAATCCCAACAAGTAATATCCAAGCATGTATCTGCAGTTTGAAAACACTTTTATTATTTTTTAAAAAGCCATCAATATTTTTAGCGGCGGGATTTTTACACAATATAATGTCAACCTTGAGGAGGGAACTTTAATGGTTAATGAAAAGAAAATCTCAAGTGGCTTCATTTATTTTTTTGGGGCTTTTGCCGGCATTCTTTTCGGTTATGATATCGGCGTTATGACGGGTGCTTTGCCTTTTCTGCAGCATGATTGGAACCTTCAAGACAACGCTGGGGTTATTGGCTGGATTACCTCTTCGGTAATGTTAGGAGCTATTTTTGGAGGCGCCCTGGCCGGACAACTTTCTGATCGTTTGGGACGGCGCAAAATGATTTTAATTTCCGCTATCATTTTTGTTGTTGGATCCATTTTGTCAGGAATAGCACCTCATAATGGGATACTATTTTTGATTGTTTCTCGGGTTTTATTGGGATTGGCCGTTGGTGCTGCTTCTGCATTGGTCCCAGCCTATATGTCGGAAATGGCGCCTGCACGTTTACGTGGACGGCTGTCAGGAATTAATCAAACAATGATTTGTTCTGGGATGTTGCTTTCTTACATTGTTGATTTTCTATTAAAAGATTTGCCGGAAACAATGGCATGGCGGTTGATGCTTGGTTTGGCTGCCGTACCTGCTTTGATCTTATATGTTGGAATGTTAAAGTTACCCGAATCACCACGTTTTTTAATAAAGAACAATAAACTTGATGAAGCTCGCAAGGTGTTGAGCTATATTCGCGCTAACAAAGAAGAGATTGATTCTGAAATAACACAAATTCAAGAAACTGCCAGAGAGGAAGCGAAGGCAAATCAAAAAGCATCATGGGCTACACTCTTAAGCAATAAATATCGTTTTTTATTAATTGCCGGTGTGGGTGTTGCTGCTTTTCAACAATTCCAGGGTGCAAACGCAATTTTTTATTACATTCCTTTGATTGTAGAAAAAGCAACAGGGAATGCGGCTAGTTCAGCGTTGATGTGGCCGATTATTCAAGGAGTAATTCTCGTACTAGGTTCATTAATATTCTTAATGATTGCTGATAAATTTAATCGCCGTACTTTATTAACAGTGGGCGGAACAATTATGGGGCTGTCCTTTATTTTGCCGGCAATATTGAATATATTAATTCCTAATGCAGATCCGATGATGATGGTTGTCTTTTTAAGCATCTATGTAGCACTTTATTCATTCACGTGGGCTCCATTAACTTGGGTCATCGTTGGAGAAATTTTCCCGCTGGCAATTCGCGGGCGTGCGTCTGGATTAGCTTCATCATTTAACTGGATTGGTTCTTTCTTGGTTGGATTGCTATTTCCTATAATGACCGCTTCGATGTCTCAAGAAGCTGTGTTTGCAATCTTCGGTGTGATTTGTTTACTTGGAGTTGTATTTATCCGGACACGCGTCCCTGAAACTCGAGGTCGCAGTTTAGAGGAAATTGAAAAAAATGAAGAAAATAGACAAATTAACGGAAAAAGCGCGCAAATAAACCTATGAGGTTTGGGGTTGAATGGAAAGGAGCTATCTTGGGCACCGCTTATCGCAGGGGAAATCTTCGCACCAGTGCATTTTGAACAAAAGTAAAGTACTATACAAACCGTGAACATGATATGGAGGCGGAAAATTTCCCCCTCCATATTTGAAAGAAATTCGTTCAGCTTATATGTTCAAGATGTGAAACAAACTGTGATCTTTGAATCATTTGAAACTTAATTAAATACCATGCCGCCATCAATGATAAGAGCTTGACCAGTCATATAATCTGAATCTGGTCCTGCAAGGTAGGAAACGCATGCTGCTACATCTTCCGGCTCGGATAGGCGTTTTAATGCAATATTTTTAGAGAATTGCTCCAGTCCCCATTCAAATGGCTTGCCTGCTTCATCAGCGGTTTGCTGTGCAATGTCCATCATCATAGGCGTTTTAACGATGCCCGGACAAAAGGCGTTTACAGTAATGCCTAATTCAGCCAGATCTTTTGCGGCAGTTTGAGTAATACCGCGAACAGCGAACTTTGTTCCGCCGTAAACTGCTAAGCCCGGGTTGCCGACTTGACCGGCTTGAGAAGAAGCATTGATTATTTTTCCGCCGTGTCCAAGTTCTTTGAAGGCTTTTACAGCTGCTTGTATTCCCCAATAAGTACCGCCGACATTAACATCATAAACTTTCCGATAATCTTCATAAGTAATGCTTTCGATAGGGGTGGTTGGTCCAAGCCCTGCATTATTTATCACCACATCAAGTCCGCCAAGACTTTTTACTGTTTCATCGACAGCTTTAAAAACATCATCACGATCAGCCACATTTACTTTAACTGCAATTGCTTTACCATTAGATTGGTTAATTTCCTCGGCAACTTTTTTTGCAGTTTCTTCATTGTAATCAGCAACTGCAACAGCGAATCCATCTTCTGCTAAGCGTTTGCAGATTGCTTCACCAATTCCTTGGCCGCCGCCGGTAACAAAGGCAATTTTTCCGGATACTTTACTCATATGAACATCATCTTCTTTCTATATGTAATTAGTATTATATGGTACAGAAATATTATATCTTATATTTGTCGATGTGAAATAAAACCGCGACGTTTGTAAGAAAAATGTGATATTTTACATAAAAGTTGCGATTTTTTGAAAAAAGTTCAACTTTTTAAAAGGGGTACAGCCAATTGTCATTAAGACTATACACAGTCTCCCTGAACCATTGATAACATTTGAGAAAATTCCGGCAAACGAAAAGTCTTGAACAAGGTTGCCACGGCACTTAAAGAGATGGGACGAATAGAAAAGACGATCTTTATCCTGGACTTACATTCTCAAGCGCATCGATGCGCCGCTGTATTCAGCGTTGTTTTAACAAAGGAGAAGCAATGAATGCTCTGGCACGAGCCATTTTTTCGGGAAACATGGAGAACTAAGAGAACGGGCTTTACGGAACGATTAAAGCGTGCGAGCGTTTGAACATCCCGTGAAATAAGATCAAATGAAAAGGCATGAGTCCGGTACAATATCGGACTCATGCCAATCAAACTGCTTTATATTATTGTCTAACTTTTTAAGGGCGCTTTTTTTATTCAGCTGTCCTGGCGATTAAACAGATCAGTAATCGCATGCATAAATTCAATTCCTTGAAATACAAACAAGTTTAAAGCTGTCAATGAAAAGAGACCGATAATCACCATTCTTATGATAAATAACATGTTTAAAACCTCCTGTTTTTTCAAATGCGGTTATGGTTTTGAAACATGTGCATTGCCGAAATAAGAAGAGTGATAGAAAACAGCGAGCATAAATGCCTTCAGATGTTCTTTCAGCCGGTTTACGATGTAAACCCGGACGGAAACCGCAGCCAAGATCAAGAGCAGCAAGAATGCTTCTTTTAATCCGGGCGAATTCCATAACGATTTAGTCTTTTCTTCACCATGTTTGCCGACTGTCAGTTCGTGAAGCTCATCGCCTGTAACAGCCGCTTTTTGTGCATGATGACTTGCAGGCAGGTGGGGCATTGAGAACGAATGAAGGCTTGCAATGACTAGGAAAAACATAGACAATTGCAGAAACAACGACTTTTTCATCAGATCCCATCCCCCCTTTTATTCTCATAATCTTAGCATATTTAATTATATAAGAAAAGATGATTTTTTTGTGACATTTTAGTTAAATTTATTGACAAGTTATTGTTTTGTATTTACCCGTATTTTATATTTTTAGTCTATTCAATGCAGAAAAGGCGCCACTGTAAATGGCGCCTCAGCTTGTCGACAAAGTCACAAAAAAAGTGGCTTGATCGACAAGCTTTTTTTGTTAAAATGTGTGTGGAATCTAATTTTTGGAGGTTTTACCATGTTGACCAAACACTCTAAAGATCAGCGTGAACAGCTTGAAGTCTTTGCCTTAAGTGAGCTTGTACCTGAAGACCATTTGGTCAGGAAGATGGAAGAAGCCATTGATTTTTCATTTATTTATGAAAAAGTTGCCCCTCTTTATTCTTCAAAAGGGCGTCCAAGTATTGATCCTGTTGTACTGATTAAAATGGTGCTCATTCAATACGTGTTTGGTCATCGCTCCATGCGCGAAACCATTAAGCGAATCGAAACTGATGTAGCCTATCGCTGGTTTATTGGATATGGATTCTCTGAAAAAATCCCTCATTTTTCAACCTTCAGTAAAAACTATGAACGTCGCTTTCATGACACAGACCTATTTGAAACAATCTTCTATAAGATTTTACGTCAAGCCATGGATCTCGGCCTCGTCGATCCTTCGGTCGCCTTCATCGACAGCACACATGTCAAAGCGAATGCCAATAAGAAAAAGTTTGTGAAAAAGATCGTAAGAAAAGAAACAAGAGCTTATCAGGAGCAGCTAGATCAAGAAATTAATGCCGATCGCGAAGCGAACGGAAAAAAGCCCTTAAAGCCCAGGCGATGCTTAGAGGAACGAGAAGTAAAGGAAAGTACAACTGATCCTGAGAGCGGATATTTTGTCAAAGGCGAACGAGAACGTCTTTTTGCCTATGGATTTCATACAGCTTGTGATCGGAACGGATTTGTGCTGGGAACGGTTGTTGAGCCTGCCAATATCCATGACAGCCAAGTGTTCGCGTCGCTGTTTCAACAAGTAAAAGAGCGCGTTGCCAAGCCTCATACGGTCGCAGTTGATGCCGGATACAAAACACCGGTTATCGCAAAATTTCTTCATGAAGAAAACGTTCGCCCTGTTATGCCTTACACGCGTCCGCAAACCAAAAAAGGATTCATGAGAAAACACGAGTATGTTTACGATGAATTTTATGATGTCTATATCTGCCCGCAAGACCATATTCTCTCCTATCGCACAACCAATCGGCAAGGTTATCGAGAGTATGCTTCAGATCCAAAACGATGTAAACCATGTCCATTACTACATACATGTACAGAAAGTAGAGATCATCGAAAGATGATTCACAGACATATCTGGCAGGATCATTTAGACGAAGCTGATCATCTTCGGCATACGGAAGAGAATAAACAAATCTATGCCAAACGTAAAGAGACGATCGAACGAGTTTTTGCCGATTTAAAACATAAGCATGGCCTGCGCTGGACAACCCTACGGGGAAAGAAAAAATTGTCCATGCAGGCGATGCTTGTTTTCGCTGCCATGAATCTGAAAAAGCTGGCGAATTGGACCTGGAAAGGTCCTAACCGCCAGCCTTCTGATCGAAATAATAGAATAAAATGGACAAAAACAGGTCGGATTTTAAAAATCCGACCTGTTTTGTCAACGGTCTGAGGCGCCACTGTAAATGGCGCCTTTTTTCTTTTTAAAATTGGCAGCTGAATGAAGTGATTTCATTCAAATCGATGCCGAAATAGACCCAGCGGAATTGACGCGGCCTCCACCTGTATCCCGCGATGGAGCGGCGGCCGACAAACACAGGATAGAACCAGAAGCGGCTTCCGTTTCTTAAGCGGATGACTGTATAACGGTACAAGCATCTTCTAATTCCGCCGGGATCAACGGCGAAAGCAGAGACCCCGGTTTCCGCGGGAAACTGGCTTGGAGGAGGGGGCAAAAACTGCTGCTGAGTCTGTCCTCCCGCACCCGGAGGCGGGCCTGGAGGAAATTGCTGGCGGTACGGATCATATATATCGAAATCATAATATGGGTACAATCAAAAACGCTCCTTTCTGTTTGTTTTTTTATCATATGATGCGACCGGAAAATGGGAGCTTGCCTATCAAGGATTTTAAGAAGAGAAAAAAATCCCTAAAGCCGAAACGGCTTTAGGGAGAATGTCAAATGCTTTTGCGCGGGGCGCGTTTTCGATAGACGACATAGCTTCTTGTCAAATATTTGAGCGGCATGCTGAACACGTGGACAAGCCGGGTGAACGGCCAGACGATGAAAACGGCGTAGCCCACGACGATGTGAATTTTAAACCAGAGCGGCACGCTTTCCATGAGCGAGGCATCCGGTTTGAACAAGAAGATACTCCGGAACCACGGTCCGATCGTTGTACGGTAGTCAAAGCCTTTTGAATCGATGTTTAAAAACGTTGACGCAAGTCCCGTCGCCATCATAAACAATAAAGTGACAAGGGTGATCAGGTCGCCGGCAGAGCTCGTTTTCCGGATCCGTTTATCAGCCGTTCTCCGGTAAGCAAGAATGATGAGTCCCGACAGTGCGGCAATGCCGGCAGGCAGGCCAAAGCCGATGGCGATTTTATGGTACATATGCTCTGATACGCCGATCGCCTCGTAAAGGCTTTCCGGTATTAAAATCCCCATCACGTGTCCGCCGATGACAAAAAAGATTCCCCAATGAAACAAACTGCTTCCTACCGCCAGTTTTTTCTTTTCGAGCATTTCGCTCGATTTGGCTGTCCAGCCAAACTGGTCATGTTGATAGCGGTATATATGCCCCCCGATAAAAACCGTCAGAACGATGTAGGGGAGAATGACCCAAAGTATTTGTTCGATCATGACTCTACAGTCCTTTCAACGCCGATTTCCGCCAATGCGATCAATAAACCGTCCAAAAGCGGAGCATAGATGCTCTCGTTTTCGAGAAGCTGCGATTTCAGCTCTTCCAGGTTTGATACATATTTTTGAAAGACGTCCTTGGCCTTATGAAGCTCGGCAACGGCAGCAAATTCAAGCATGAGCGGGAGGTAGTCCGGAAGTTCCTTGTCCGTCGGCTGAAACCCGGATTGCTGATACAGATCTTTCAGCTGCAATAGCTCGATTCCGCGCTCACGCTGTTCACCGGAGTTGAAATAGGTGACATAAAGGTTCGTTTTTTTGCCGAAATCAAATGTGTATACATACGTTTCAATCAATTCCTCCGGAGAATAAGCTTCCGCTTCTTTTAAAAATGCGAGCAGCCGCTCCCGCAGGTGCTCAGGCTGAATGTCGCTGATGAGGCTTTGCCAATCAGAGCGTTCCAGTCTCCATTCTTCATCAGGATAAGAGAGAAGATAGGAGAGGGCGGCGAAAACGGCCTGTTTATCTGTTGCATCCATTTTTGCTTCACTCCCGTTTTATATGTTTTGGCAGGAGCCGGGGCCTCCGGCAAATGACAATCCGCAGCTTCCTTGTTCCATATATAGGTCTGCCACTTCTTCGCGATGTGAGGTCGGAATGACGAAGCGGTCGTCGTACTTCGCGATCGCTAGCAGACGGTACATTTCTTCAATCTGCTGTTCTGTCAAGCCAGTAGATGCAATCAGGTCAGAATTCATCGGTTTATTTGTCTGGGTTGACCTCATGTACATGCGCATGACCGACATTTTCTTTAATGTAGTTCTGATATGGGACGTATCTCCGGCCGTCAGCAAATTCGCCAAGTATTCAATCGGAATTCTCATTTGATCGATGGCAGGGAAAATATCTTCCGCCGATTGGGCCGTTCCTTTTCCTTCAAACATGTTCATGATCGGGCTGAGCGGCGGAATGTACCATACCATTGGCAATGTCCGGTATTCCGGATGCAAAGGCAGCGCGATCTTCCAATCGATAATCATTTTGTAGATCGGCGATTTTTGTGCTGCTTCAATCCATTCCGCCGGAATGCCTTGGGCTTTCGCTTCTTCTGCGACAGCGGGATCATTCGGATCAAGGAAAACGTCCAGCTGTGAATGATACAAGTCTTTTTCATTTTCGGCTGATGCGGCTTCCTGGACTTTGTCGGCGTCATAGAGCATAACGCCGAGGTAGCGGATTCTGCCGACACAAGTCTCGGAACAGATCGTCGGCAGTCCGGCTTCTAAGCGGGGGAAGCATAGTGTGCATTTTTCCGCCTTGTTCGTCTGCCAATTAAAATACACTTTTTTATAAGGACATGATGATACACAATGTCTCCATGAACGGCATGCATTCTGATCGACGAGGACGATCCCGTCTTCTTCGCGTTTGTACATCGCGCCTGAAGGGCAGGAAGAGACGCATGCCGGATTGATGCAGTGTTCGCAGATTCTCGGAAGATACATCATAAAGACATCTTCAAATTCAGTTTTAATCGATTGTTCCATGTTTTGAACATTCGGGTCTTCAAGTCCTGTGATATGTCCGCCGGCGAGGTCATCTTCCCAGTTCGGGCCCCATTCGAGGTTCATGAAGTCTCCCGTAATGGAAGACTTCGGCCTTGCGACAGGCTGATGCTTTTTCTCCGGACTGTTTGTCAGCGTTTCATAATCATAGTTCCAAGGCTCATAGTAATCGTCGATCGTCGGCTGATACGGGTTGTAAAATAAATTCATCAGCCTTGTTGCTTTTGCGCCCGATTTCAGCTGGAGCTTTCCTTTTTTAAGCTCCCAGCCGCCTTTATATTTATCTTGATTCTCCCATTGTTTCGGGTAGCCGATGCCCGGCTTTGTTTCGACATTGTTGAAATACATATATTCTGCACCGGAACGGTTTGTCCATGTGTTTTTGCACGTAACGCTGCATGTGTGGCAGCCGATGCATTTATCCAGGTTCATGACCATTCCGATTTGCGCTTTAATCTTCAAGCCAATCGACCTCCTTCAATTTTCTGATCACGACATTGAGGTCGCGCTGATTTCCTGTTGGCCCGTAGTAGTTGAAGCCGTAGCTGAGCTGTCCGTAGCCGCCGATCATTTGCGTCGGTTTGACGTGGATGCGGGTCGGGCTGTTATGGGTGCCGCCGCGGTTGTTCGTCAGCTTTGTACCAGGTACGTTGATATGTCTGTCCTGGGCATGGTGCATAAACGCCATTCCTTTCGGGATGCGGTGCGAGACGACAGCGCGGGCGACGACGACTCCGTTTCTGTTGAAGCATTCGATCCAATCGTTATCTTGAATATCGGTTTCAGCTGCATCGTCCTTATTCATCCAAACCGTCGGACCGCCCCTGAAAAGGGTGAGCATCGGCAGGGAGTCAAAATACATGCTGTGAACCGACCATTTATTGTGCGGCGTTAAATAGTTCAAAACGATTTCTTTGCCTTCTTGCGCCGGGCGCTTGTTCAAGAACGGGCGATGGATGAGGATCGGTTTAAACGTCGCCATGTTTTCGCCGAATTCTGTAATCATTTCGTGATCGAGATAAAAAGACTGTCTGCCGGTCACTGTTCTCCACGGGATCAGCTTTTCAACATTTGTCGTAAATGGAGAATAGCGGCGTCCGCCTTTTTCAGACCCGCTGAAAGCAGGGGAGGTGATAACGGTTTTCGGCTGAGCCGTTATTTGCTCAAAAGTAAAATGTTCTTCTTCCCGCTCCTCAGCTAAATCTTTCAATTCGAGATTCGTAATTTTTTCAAGCGATTCCCACGCTTTTACGGCTACCTTTCCGTTTGAAGTAGACGAAAGGGTCAAAACGGCTTCAGCGGCCTGTTTCGCATCATTGATAATCGGACAGCCTTTTGCCACGGTGTCTTCGGTTACTACTCCGAGTATTTTTTTCAGGGAGTTGTATTCCTCTTCGACTGACCAGTTCATTCCTTTTGTACCGAAAGGCTGTTTGACGACATTTGGCCCGAGCGCCGTCATTTTATTGAATATCTGTTTGTAATCGCGTTCGACGACATGAATTTGCGGCATCGTTTTTCCTGGAACAGCCGCGCATTCCCCTTTGCTCCAGTCTTTGATTTTCCCCAATGGCTGAGCCATTTCCTGAGGAGTGTCGTGAAGGAGGGGAGAAGCGACTGCTTCTTTCACCGGATTCATGTCGACTTCCTCGGCTAATTCGGAGACCGCTTTGGCCAATGCTTTAAAGATATCCCAGTCGGATTTTGCTTCCCAAGGAGCCGAAATCGCCGGATTAAACGGATGAATGAACGGATGCATATCCGTGCTGCTGAGATCGTGCTTTTCATACCATGTGGCCGCAGGCAGCACGATGTCAGAGTACAGGGCGGTGCCGGCCATTCTGAAGTCGAGATTGATCAACAGGTCGAGCTTGCCTTCAGGCGCTTCGTCCCGCCAGGTGATTTCATCCGGCCGGATGCTGTCATGATCCTCATTCATTAACCCGTTCGTCGTGCCGAGCAAATGCTTCAGAAAATATTCGTGGCCTTTGCCGGAGCTTGAAATTAGGTTCGCTCTCCAAACGAAAAGGTTTCTCGGAAAATTCTTTTCATTGTCAGGGTCTTCAATCGCAAATTTGAGCTTTTTATCCTCAAGCTGTTTGGCGATATAGGCTCCGACTTCTTTAGCGTTTTCGGCACCTGATTGCGCAGCTTCCTCGTATAAATCAATGCCGTTTTTTTCGAATGTCGGATACGACGGGAGCCATCCGAGCCTTGCCGCCAGCACGTTATAATCGGCATGGTGCTTATAGCGTGACGATTTGACGATCGGGGAGGCGAGGCCTGTGACCGGCTCATCTTCGTAGCGCCACTGGTCAGTGGCAAAATAGAAGAATGAAGTGCCGTTTTGCAGCTTTGCAGGGCCGCCCCAGTCTTTTGCCATGGCAATCGTCTGCCATCCTTCGGCCGGGCGGAGCTTTTCCTGGCCGACATAGTGGGCCCATCCGCCGCCGTTGACGCCTTGCGCGCCCACAAGGAGCACGAGATTCAATACCGCTCTGTAAATGGTGTCAGAGTTGAACCAGTGGTTAATACCGGCGCCGACGATAATCATTGAGCGGCCGTCTGTATCGATGGCGTTTTGCGCGAATTCTCTTGCGATTTTGACCACCTGGCTGCGATCGACGCCTGTGATCTGTTCCTGCCAGGCCGGTGTGAACGGTTCTGGATCATCAAACGACTCGGCAGCCTGCCCGCCGATCCCGCGGTTGACGCCGTAGTTTGCGAGCGTCAGGTCAAACACGGTGGAGACAAAGACTTCCTCGCCGTTCACATTCATTTTTTTGATCGGAAGGGGTCTTTCAAGCACTCGGTTCCCATCATGGGAGAAATAAGGAATTTTGACCGTGCCGATCATATCTTCTTTTCCGAGCATGGAAAGCCGCGGAGAAATCTGCTTTTCCGTATCTTCATCAATCATGCGCAAATTCCATTTTCCTTTGCCGTCCCAGCGTGAGCCCATCGTTCCTTGAGGTATGGCGAAATCGTCTGTTTCTTCATCCCAGACGGCCGGTTTCCACTCGTCATGTTCAGTTATGCGGCCAATGTCTTTCGCATGGAGAAAACGGCTAGCCGTAAATTGTCCGCCTTCTTTTTTCAACGTCACCAAAAACGGAAAATCCGTATATTGTTTCGCATAGTCAATAAAGCGCTTCGTCTCATTGTTGACGTAAAACTCCTGCAGGATGACGTGTCCCATTGCCATTGCAAGCGCTCCGTCGGTTCCTTGTCTAACGCTCAGCCAGTCGTCGGCAAACTTTGTCGATTCCGCATAATCGGGGCTGATGGAAATCACCTTCGCACCTTTGTATCGGGCTTCGGCCAAAAAGTGTGCATCAGGGGTTCTCGTAAGCGGGACATTTGACCCCCAAGTCATAATGTAGCCGGAATTGTACCAATCGCTGCTTTCCGGCACATCCGTCTGATCTCCCCAAATTTGCGGGGATGCGGGAGGGAGGTCGGCATACCAGTCATAGAAACTGAGCATCGGACCGCCGATCAGCGACATAAAACGGGAGCCGGCTGCATGGCTGAGCATAGACATAGCCGGAATCGGCGAGAAGCCGACATTGCGGTCAGGTCCGTATTTCATGACGGTATAAAGGAGGGAAGCCGAGATCAATTTGAGCACTTCTCCCCATTCAGCCCGGACAAATCCGCCTTTTCCCCGCGCCTGTTTATAGGCTTTTGCTTTTTCGGGATTTTCGACGATCGATTTCCATGCGTCTAAAGGATTGTTGTGCTTGCTTAGAGCTTCCCGCCACATGTTGATAAGCACGCCTCTGACATACGGGTATTTCACGCGGAGCGGGCTGTAAATGTACCAGGAAAAGCTGGCTCCCCGCGGACAGCCGCGCGGTTCAAAGTCAGGCATATCAGGACCTGTTGAAGGATAGTCAAGGCGCTGGCCCTCCCAGGTGACGATCCCGTTTTTCACGTAAATATTCCAGCTGCACGACCCTGTACAATTGACCCCGTGGGTCGAACGTACTACTTTGTCGTGCTGCCATCTTCTTCTGTATACATCTTCCCAGTCCCGGTCTTCATAAGAAGTCTGGCTGTGTTTATTGGAATGATGCTCGATCGGAGAGAAAAAGTTTAATCTCCTGAGAATTGGGCTCGTTTTCTTTTTCTTCATTGCGGTTTCACTCCTCTTGAGTCAGTGGTGCTACTTCCACTATATACGGAGGAAGAACGGCACCTTGTTAACTTTGTCACAAGGTTGATGCATTTCACAAAGTTGTCACAAAAAATAAGAGAAAGGAAGAGGGGAGGAGGGAACCCGAAAAAAAGCCCGCTTTCTTTTAATATAGAAAGCGGACCGATCTTACTCTTCAGAGCTTAATATTCTTTTTTCCCCTGAAATGTCTTGAATCGGGGCGATGTTTTGGGTGAATTCCAGTGTGCCGACGTACTTGCCGTTTTCGTCACGGACGGCAAAGTAGCGGATGTAAACGTATTTGTCTTTGAATTTGATCCAAAAATCTTCTGCATCTTTTTTGCCCGATTTAAAATCGTCGAGAAGTTTGTTGACGATGTGGACGCTTGCCGGCGGATGGCAGTTTTGCACGGTTCGGCCGATCACGGCTTTTGTCCTGGCGAAAATCCGTTCTTTGCCGTGGGAAAAATAACGGACAACATCATGTTCGTCGATAAACGTCAAATCAACGGGGAGATGGTTCAGCATTTGTTCAAGCTGTTTAACGGATAAGATGCCGGTGGGGAGGCGGACGTATCCGTCACCGGCTTTTTCATTTGCTGTATTGAGCTGATGGCGTTCAGGTTTCCACTCGGCTTCAGGCTCTGTCAGACAGTAGCCGATGTCGCCGCTTTCGGCCGCTATTTTCAGCCATTCGTCTTCAGTCAATGTCCGAAGCGCCATCGGCAGCAGAATGTTCTCTTCCTTATAGATCATCTCTGTGCCTTCCTTTATGATAAAGCCGAGCTCGCGGATGATGTCGTCTTTTTTGTCAGACGTGTAGTTTTCCAATAGCGCTTTCGTTTCTTTAATGCTTTTGCGGATGAAGTCATCAATCGCCCACATCACTTTGCTTGGGCCTGTGATGCCGTACCTTTCAAGGTAGGGGAAGAGCAGATTTTCCTTTTTGCTGTAATGCTTGTCAACGTCGGCCAGCAGATTTAAATCGCTGATCAGCTTCAAAATGTTTTCTCCGCTGTCTTCTTTTTCGAATCGTTCCAAATGAAGCTGGATTTTAAAATTCAGCAGGAGGTCGATTTCTTTGTTTTCCTTTATAAATGTATGAACCGGGTGGCCCGGCATCTTGTCAGCCTCCGGCTTATGAATGTGTTCGATCGATCCTTTAAAAACGTCCGCATGAACGGAACACAGCTTTTGGATCTCTTCAGGCGCGATGCCTTCTTCTTTCATTAACGCCTGTTCCAGATGGGCGATCTCCTCCGGATCGACCGAGCCGAAAGCTTGCTGAAATCGTTTTTTTACTTCATCATAGGGTGTTCCTTTATGAAGGGCGATGATGATGTCTTTCAGCTGCTGCATTCTTTCATTTGATAAGTCTTGCTGAATTTCTCTGTTGTTAATGATTTCGCTCATTGTTCGTCTCCTCTCCAAAAACAGGTTCAAAACCGTGTTCCCTTAATGCATCCAAGACGTGCGCCAAGTCGATTTGTTTCAGCCGGGCACCCTTTGGGATCGTCATGATGCGGCCGGCAGTTTCAAGCATTCCAGGCTTTGAGATGTGATCAAAACCGATGTCTTTCATCAAGTTTTTCAGCTCAGGATGCAATGTGCAAAGGTCGTAGACCGAAGCGTTTAAATTCAATGTCTTGTTCAACAGGAATCACATCCTTTGAAATTGATGATCATTCTCATATATAACGATAATACAAGTGCACCAAAGTCTTTGTGATCCAGGTCACATTTTCTAGCGCAATGCCTTCGGAATATAGATGCAGCTCGGGTCGCTTTCCAAATAATCGCCGGTCAATGCATAGGCGCGTGAACGTGATCCGCCGCAGACATGCCGGAATTCGCAGATTCCGCATTTGCCTTTATATCCGTCGGGGTTTCGCAACTCTTTGAAAACGGGCGACTCCCGGTAAATCTCTGACAGCGGCTGTTTTCGGACGTTTCCGGCTTTTACGGGCAATAGGCCGCTTGGATATACATCGCCTATATGGGAGATAAACAAAAAGCCGTTTCCGTCATTGACGCCTTTAGGCGCACGCCCTAATCCGCCGATCGCGTCAATTTTGCCTTTTTCAAGCGCATCCTCATAGCGGATCTGAAGATCGGGGTCTTTGGCCTCCCGCATTTTTTGCTGGATGACAACCCGTCTGTAGGGCTGGGCTGCCGTTGTTTTAATATCAAACGGTGCTTCCTTTGCCAAACGGCTGAGCCAAAGAAACACTTTTTCATGTTGTACGGCTGAAATCATGTCATCCCGATGGGCACGTCCGGTCGGAACGAGGAAAAACACGCTCCACAGCACACAATTCAGTTGTTCAATCAGCTTTGCCATTTCCTCCAAATAATCGATGTTATACGTTGAAATGACGGTATTGATCTGCAGCGGAAGATTGAATTCATGAATGTATCGAATCGCTTTCATCGTTAAATCAAAAGAACCGTCTGTTCCTCTAAAATGATCATGGATCTTGCGGTTGGGTCCGTCTAAGCTGAACGCCCAGCGGGATAAGCCGATATCTTTGGCGGTTTTGATGGCTTCCTTCGTCACATTTGGCGTCGCGCTCGGCGTCATGGAAATGCGGACGCCTTTTTGGACGGCGTATTGAATGATGTCAAAGACGTCCTCCCGCATGAGCGGATCACCGCCGGTCAGCACTAAAATAGGATTGTTCATCAAGTAGATTTCATCGATTAACGCTTTTCCTTCTTCAAGCGAGAGCTCCCTCGGGTCGCGATAGTGTTGCGCCGAAGCCCGGCAATGGAGGCATTTCAGCTCACAGGCTCTTGTCAGCTCCCAAATTACGATAAACGGAGCCTCATGAAAATTGCACTGTATCATCTGTCATCTGTCCTTTCCTTCACATTCGAGTCCATCGTATCGGAAAAAGAGAAGCAGAAATGTTAAGTAGATCACATCTAAAAGGGGAGAGAAGGGGAGAAGCCCTTCTCAATTGGCATCTTCCGGGGCGGAACGGAGGTAGCGCAAAAATAATTGATAGGAAAAGTATAAATTTTGCTGGAGAAGTTTGAGAAAGTTCATTTGCAGTTGGTGATTGTACGTCATCATTTTTTTGAATATCGTAAAAGGAATTTCAAGCACAGCGGTGTCAGCGGCAGTTTTAACAGAAATAAACGGAGACAAAAAAGGTTCTCCCTTTTGATCAATGGGAAATACATCGCCTTTTTCCCACTCGGCGATGATGCGGGATTCCTCGGGAAGCCTTTTGTCCGCAAAATAAACTTCACCTTTCAAAACAAAATAGACGGATTGAGAATGCAGAAACGATCGGCAAGGACGGGACGATCCGATATCGATCACTCTTCCGTTTTTCAGAAGCCTTTTAATGATGGGAAGAGGAACTCCCAGAAACATAGGAAGATTTTTCAGAAATAACAAGTGGTCAAACCGGTCCATTGATTGTCCTCCTTCTATGTAGGTAGCTACAGTATAGAGCGGCAGCCAGAAAAAGGCAGTGATATAATTCACACTTGTATGAAAAATGTCACTCTCTGGCAGGCATAAAGTTTTTATAATGGAAGAGAAGGAAGGGAGGACTTTTTATGAAAATGTTGATACCAAAACAGCATGGTGCCTGGGCAATGCTTGTGATTCCTTTTCTCCTCGGAGTGATCGGCGGGGGAATGCATATGCGGCATATCCCGCTGTTTGCCGGCTGGCTGTTTCTGTACCTTGCCGCTTTTCCCGTCACGATGATGGTGAAAAAGAAAAAGACCGCTTTCTATCAAAAATGGGCGGCTGTCTACAGCATACCGGCCTTGCTTTTCCTGCTGGCCGCAGTATGGACGCTTCCTGAGCTTGCCTGGGTCGGATTGTCTCTGTTTCCGCTTTTTCTCGTCAACCTTTACTATGCGAAAGGAAACAATGACAGGGCGCTCCTGAATGATGTCGCAGCGATCATCGTTTTTGCATCCGGGGGGCTTCTCGGATATTGGGCAGGGGCGGAACATCTCGACGGCTGCGCATGGTTCGTTTTCTTCCAGTCGATTTTGTTTTTTGTCGGTAGCGCCTTTTACGTAAAATCGATGATCCGCGAGAAGAAAAACAAGCGGTTTCAATATTATTCATGGGGCTATCATGCTGCACTGCCTTTTTTATCTTTGGCTTTTGGAGCGGGCTGGGCGGTTATTGCTTTTATTCCGAGCAGCTTGAGGGCATGGTATTTATACGGCAAAAAGCTTACAGTTAAGAAAATCGGCATCCTTGAGTTGCTGAATGCCTGTTTTTTTATGTTCGCGATAGGCGCCTTTTTGCTGAACACATAAATAAAAACAAGGACGGTTCTTGTCCTTGTTTCCGTTTGCCGCAAAGGAAGCAGTCAACCGGGCCGTTTCCAAGCCGGGGCCCTGTTTTCCCTTTTAGTCGATGTTGCATATTTCAATCGGGCAGTTTTCGCAGTCAATTTCGCGTTTTAAGTAGTTCAGCTTGTGGATGACGATTTTTCCGGATTCTTCAATCGAGATGACGCCGCTTTTCCGCAGGTCACTCAGCATCCGGTTGATGCTTTCTCTTGCAGCCGCGCAAAATTTCGCCAAATCCTGGTTTGTCAGCACGATGTTAATGAGAATGCCGTCACTCCTCGTAATGCCGTAGCTGTTCGCGAGGCGGATCAGCGTTGAATACAGCGCGCCTTTTTTCCCATTGAGCAGGAGATCGCGGATTTTCGATTGAATCTTGCGCAAATGAGTACTCATCCATTTCATAAATTCAAAAGTCATCGCACCGTTTTGAATCAGTTCTTTTTCGAGTTTATCTTTTTTAATGACCATTACTTCGCCGTCTGAGAGGATCTTTGCGCTCAGCATATATTTTGCTTCATCAGTGAAAAGCGTCAGCTCTCCTACAATATCATTCTTTTTGCACATTCTTAGTGTCAGTTCTTTTCCGTCGGACGTCAATTTGCCAATTTGGACGAGCCCTGACTGAATGAGATACAGCTCTTCTGCATCCATACCTTCTTGAAAAAGATAAGTATTTTGTCGGATTTTTCTTTTGGTGCTGATCGATTCCAATAACCGGTACAAGTCAGCGGAAAGCAGATCTGTATCAGATTTTCGAACAGTCACATTCATCGAGCGTCACCCCTTTTAAAGAAAATCATATGAAAACAGTTTTATTGTACCGTTAAATAAGCCTGAAGGGTCTCGAAAGTAATAACAATCTTGTGAACATAATCCGATTGTCACAGAAAAAGAACCTGAGAGCAATAGTCTCAGGTCTTTCGTATGAAGTGCGCTTATTGGACATCGCGTGTGTCTGTCCTTGACGATGTTTTCCCCGATTCCTGAAAATACATCCATGCCACGATGACAAAGCTGGCAAGGGCCGCTTCAGACAAAGCCATGAATCCGATCGCATAATGGCCTGTCGCCTGAAAGACGCTTGACAGGATGAGCGGCGGGAAGAATCCGCCTAAACCGCCCATTGCCGAAACGATGCCATTGACGATTCCGGCTTGTTTCGAAAAATAAAGCGGCACTAATTTGAAGACGACTCCGTTTCCGATTCCGGCGCATACGGCGACTGTCAGTACCCCGAATCCGTAGAGTCCTAGATTCGGCGAGAAGGCCAGTAAAATTCCGGACAGCGTACAGCCTGCGAAAACATACATTAAGAGCTTCAGCGGGTTGAACTTATCTCCAAGCCATCCCCCGACAGGTCTGAGAAAAGTCGCGACGGCGATAAAGCCGGCGGTTCTGAGGCCTGAATCAACCGGATCAAGTCCGAAGTGGTTCACAAGAAAGTTCGGAAGGTAGACTGTGAACGCCACAAAAGAACCGAATGTGATAAAGTAAAACAGACTTAAAAACCATAGTTTTTGATTTTGATAGACGGCTTTCATTTGCTCTTTTACCGAAACTGTAACCCTCGGTTCTTTCTTGTCTCCAAATAAAAAGTTCAGCAAAGCAAATGCAGCGACCAGGATCAGATACATTCGAACCGTATTCGGCCACCCCGCGGTTTTGGCGATAACGGGAGCGGCAAACGTGGTAATTGCCGTTCCAATGTTTCCGGCTCCATAAATCCCATTGATAAAACCGTGTTTTTCTTTCGGATAATACTTTGGCAAAGATGTTACTCCGATCGAGAAGACCGCTCCGCTGATCCCCAGGAAAAATCCGCCGATGACTAAATCGGACAATGAATCAGCTGCACTGATCCAAAAAATCGGGAACAGGAGCAGCAAAAAACTGATCATGAACGTTAATCGCGCCCCAAATTTGTTTGTATAGTACCCAAGCGGTATCCGAAGCAGCGACCCAAGTATGACCGGGATAGCGGTAACCAGGGAAATCTCGCCTTCAGTCAGGGGAATATCCTTTTTAATATGAGGCATTAAAGATGAAATCAACACCCAAGCCATAAATCCTGCCACCAAACTAAATGACTGCAGCGGCAACTGCAATTTTTGACGATTTACCATGACGGCTTTGCTCCTTTCAAAAGGGAAAAATGTAATATTTCATTAGCATGTTTATCTTACAAAAAGTCTTCAACAAACATTGTGAACAACATCACACGGCAATCGGATTGATTGATGTTTAAGAGGCGGGGGCAAAAGAATGAATTGGTTCTACAAAAAATATTCGTTCATTGATTTAACATTTTCGTTTATCATGAAAATAAAAGGAGTGCGATTTATGCTTTTACAGCTGACACAAGAAGAAAAACAAGCAGTCATGAGTGAGATCAAGCGTTTTTATTATGAAGAAAGAGGGGAGGAAATCGGCGATATTGCGGCGATTCAGACGTTTGAATTCATAAAGGAAAAGCTGGGCCCCTACTTTTATAATCAGGCGCTTAAAGACAGCCGCAGGGTTGTTGAAGAAAAAGCGGCAGCGATGGAAGAGGAGCTTTTTGCGCTTGAAAGGCGCATTTAAAGGAAGACCTGGCAAAATGCCTGAAGGGATTGAAGGTTTAAATGGAGTTTCTGAAACAGTTTCTGATTTTCAGCGGTTTGAATGGCGAAGAATTCAGCCAAATCGAACAGATTGCGATAAAGCGGAAATATCAGCCGCGAGTGTTTGTGTTTATGGAAGGGGAAGAGCGGGAAGCCGTTTTTTTCGTCAAATCAGGACTTGTGAAAACCTATAAGATTGATGAAGAAGGCAATGAACAAGTGATTTCGCTTTTACAAAGCGGAGATATGTTTCCGCACGTCGGTTTTTTTGACCGCTCCCCATATCCGGCAACGGCTGAAGCAGTCCAAGAAACCGAATTGATCGTCATCCGCATTGACGATTTTAATGAACTGCTCATGAAATACCCGGAGATGACAATGAAAGTCATGCAAATCATGGGAAAAAAAATCCTTGATCTGCAGGAACGCATTCAAGGATTTATTTCAAAAGACGTCCAGCACCGCCTGACTCACGCTTTAAAGAAGCTGGGAGATGAACACGGGGTCAAAAAAGGAGAAGGCATTTATATTAATCTGCCGATTACCAATCAGGACTTTGCGAATATGGTCGGAACATCAAGGGAAACAATTAACAGGACCCTTAATGAAATGAAAAAGAAAAAACTGCTTTCCTCCGACAGAAGCGGCATTATGATACATGATCAGGAATGGCTGAACGGCTGTGAATAAATAAAAAACAGGCTCTCCTTTTTCAATGGAAAGCCTGTTTTTTTAATTCACAAATCTGCCATCATTTAAGTGATCTGGTTCACAACCGGTGTGATGCATATCCAGTATCTTAGGACATGCAAATAAGAAAGGAGTGAATCAGATGGAAGTTCAAAGGGAGACGGTGCCAAACAAGAAGCCGGCAAAAAACGGATTTTTGAAATCGGTTCTCGTTTTTACGCTGATTGCAAGTTTTTCGGTGTTGTTATTGGGAGGATATTGGATCTTCAAGGGGCTTGCGCCAAGACCGCTTGAAGTGTCCGCTCCAAACGGCGAGGTGCTGATGACAAAATCGTCGATCAAGGGTGGACAGGCCGTCTTTCAAAAATATGCGCTCATGGATTACGGGACCATTTTGGGCCACGGATCTTACATGGGGCCCGATTATACGGCAGAAGCCCTGAACATTTATACAAAAGGGATGCAGGACTTTAAAGCGCAGGAGCAATATGGAAAACGCTTTGAAAAGCTTTCCGATGAAAAGCAGTCTGTGATCCGCAGTAAAGTGATCAGTAAAATGAGAAAAAACCGCTATAACAAAGATTCCGACACATTACAGCTGACTCAGGCCCAAGTCTACGGACTCGAAAAAGTGCGCACTCATTACCGCAAAGTATTTACAAAAGGCGATGGCTGGGGGCTTGAGTCTGGTTTGATCAAGGAAAGCCATATGCCTGACCGCAACAGAGCTTGGATTTCGGGCGGGGATCAGATCAAACAGGTTTCTGATTTTATCTTTTGGACGGCCTGGCTGTCCAGCACATTGAGGCCCGGGGATGACATCACCTATACAAACAACTGGCCGTATGATGAAGAAGCCGGCAATACGATGTCATTTGCCGCGGTGTGGTGGAGCGGCGCCAGCGTTACGATTCTTATTTTATTTGTCGGCATCATCTTATTTGTGTTTTACCGCTACAAGCTTGGAATGAAGGAGGCTTATCAAGAAGGGAAATTCCCGGCCTTTGATTTGGAGAAGCAGCCGCTCACTTTATCGCAAGTCAAAACAGGGAAGTATTTTGCCGTTGTTTCCCTGCTGTTCTTTGTTCAGGCCATGCTGGGGGCATTGCTTGCCCACTATTATATCGAGCCTGACAGCTTCTTTGGCATCGATTGGATCAGAAATCTGCTTCCATTTAGCATCGCCAAAGGGTACCACTTGCAGCTTGCAATCTTTTGGATTGCGACCTCATGGCTTGGCATGGGAATTTTTGCGGCTCCGCTTGTCGGCGGCAGGGAGCCGAAAAGACAAGGTTTACTCGTCGATATTTTGTTCTGGGCGCTGATCTTTCTTGTCGGCGGCTCGATCGTCGGAGAATGGCTCGGTGCGAAAGGCTATTTGGGGAACAATTGGTTTTTATTCGGCCATCAAGGAATGGAATATATTGAACTGGGCCGATTCTGGCAGATCATACTCGCACTGGGCATGCTGATTTGGCTGTTTATCGTCTTCAGGGGCATTAAGCGCGGCCTTAAAAAAGAGACGGATAAAGGCGGTTTGATTCATTTGCTGTTTTATTCATCAATCGCCATACCTCTGTTTTACGGCGCCGCCTTTATGTTCAACCCCGGTACAAGCATCACGATGTCCGATTTTTGGCGTTGGTGGATCATCCACTTATGGGTGGAAGGGATCTTTGAAGTGTTTGCCGTCGTTGTCATCGGCTTTTTGCTGGTACAGATGAATTTGGTGACGAAAAAGTCAACCGTCAGAGCGCTTTACTTTCAGCTGATATTGCTGTTGGGAAGCGGTGTAATCGGAATCGGACACCATTATTATTACAACGGCTCATCAGAAATATGGATCGGGCTCGGTTCGGTTTTCTCCTGCTTAGAGGTTATTCCGCTTACACTGCTCGTCCTGGAAGCTTATGAACAATACAAGATGATGAGGGATGGGGGGCATCATTTCCCTTATAAAGCAACATTCTGGTTTTTAATTTCTACGGCCATATGGAATCTGGTCGGTGCAGGCGTATTGGGCTTTTTAATCAACCTTCCTGCCGTAAGCTATTTTGAACACGGCCAGTTTTTAACGCCTGCCCACGGACACGGGGCGATGATGGGAGTATACGGTATGTTCGCTATTGCCGTTTGGCTGTACACATTGCGCAATATCGTCAAACCTCGTGCATGGAATGATAAATGGCTGAAAATCGCATGCTGGACACTGAACATCGGCTTGTTCGGAATGGTCTTTATCAGCTTGCTTCCGGTCGGCTTTCTTCAATTGAAAAAAGCATTTGAAGAAGGATATTGGAGCTCAAGGGCGCCCGGGTTTTTGCAGCAGGACGCAGTTCAGACGCTGCTTACATGGCGTGCTGTTCCAGATACCGTCTTTTTGATCGGTATTGTGCTGCTTCTGATTTTCAGCATCAAGGCATTGTTCCATCTCCGCAAGCCGACGCATCGGGAAGGAGAAGCATTGCCTGTAAAAGACATTGCGTCAGAGGATTAAAAAACCTTGATCAAGCTGTCGAGATTTTCTCGGCAGCTTTTGTTTTTTCTAAATGATCCAAAGTGTAAGTTTCAATACGATGATCAAAAAGAATTTGTCTCAAGAGGAACATAAGGAGAAGATTAAAAAAAAGCCAGACAAAATAATAGAGCGAAGCTTTGCAGATGTAAAACAGCTGCATGGGCTTCGCTACTACAAGATTTAGGGGAAAACAGAATGTGACAGAGCAAGTGCTTCCCCCATAATAGACTTTTCTTTTCTATTGCTTTGCTTCGGCCTCTAAACGAGGGAACAAAATATTATTTTCTAAATGAATGTGCTGAAAAATGTCTGTTTCCAATTCATCGAGTTTTAAGTAAGTCAGTGTATATGTCGTGCAGGCCCCTTCAGGAAGGGAATAGTCATTGGTTGCTTTTCTGAGCTCTTTCAAAATATTTCCGCAGGCCTCATGCTCTTGTTCAAGCACATCGATCGCCTTTACTGCTTCAGCTAAGTGCGCTTCTGACTTTGTTTCTTCGTAAGATTTGATTTTCGGAAAGATCTGTTCTTCCTCCTGAATCAAATGGTGCTCCAATTCAGCCTTGAGCTGATGAAACAATTGGTGAACTTTGGCCAGCTCCGGATGATGGGTGCCGTGGACGCGGTATACCTTTGTGACAAAGCCTGACAGTTCAGGAAGCACTTCAAACAAATAAGCATGGTGGGTCTGAACCACATAATCAATCAACCGGGAATAGGAGGCTTCGTTCCAATTTGTTTCTTTTTCATTTAACTCTTTCGTCTCCTGGTATAGTGCATTGATTTTTGATAATACTTCTTCAGCGTTTAAATTTTGTTCTTTAATGGCTTCTGCGATCGGACGGTTCCCGCCGCAGCAAAAATCAATTCGATATTCCTTTAACAGCCGGCTGGCTCTTGGAAAACGCGCAACAATATCACCGGTTTTCGTTGTTTGATCAAAGATTGTATCCATTATAAAACCTCCTGATGCTTATAATGATGTTCCAGGTTAAATGTATCGCGATTACAAAGAGAAATTCGTGATCTACATCACATTCCGAAAAAATCGCATAAAGCGCAATAAGTCAAGAAGAATCGGGAATACCTAAACATAGACACTTTCGTATAATTGGAGGCTCAGGATGGAGGATATATCGTGGCTTACGTATGTGATGCTGATTCTCGCCAGCTATCGGTTAACCCATTTGATTGTCTTTGACAAAATCACAGAGTTTATCCGAAAGCCGTTTATGAAGAACAAGAAAATCATCGATGAAAAAGGCCATGTCGACGTGAAAAAAGTACCCAAATCAAACGTCGGCTATTTGCTGAATTGCTATTGGTGCGCAGGGATTTGGTGCGCAATTATCATCGGTCTCGGCTATCTGCTCATTCCGAAAGCGAGCACCCCGGTCATTTTTATTTTGTCGATAGCGGGCGCACAGGCGATCCTTGAAACATTTGTCGGAATCGGAACGAAGCTCATCGGATTTTTAGCTGACGTAAAGAAATAACGTTGTAGCAGGTTGATTTTATTTTTTGTCTTTAAAGCGTCACAAAATATAGGTGAAAAACATGGCGATTTTTTGGAGCTTTATTCCTAAAAATCGTTTTTTCATTCAATGAAGTATCCTGAACTGTATTCATAAAATTAAGAATATATAGAAAATAAATGTGGGAAGTCCTGTTCGTTTCGTGTTGAACGTTACATTAAAATAGCATTCTGCCCTCCTCATCAATACGAAAAGAGGAAATTGATAGATTTTCAAGACCTTAAAAACAAGCAATATGGTTGATGGACGATTAACGAAAAGATTTTTAGAATCAGGATCGTGCCATAAACGTGAAAAGGAGGGAGAAGCACCCGTAAAACGGCATACTTTTAAAATTTTCATTTTGGAGGGAAAAGAATGCAACATGTCAAACGTTCAATTATTGCATGTTTTGCGATAATAGCGCTCGTTTTCAGCGGAGCAATGGCGCCAGCGGCAGCAGCCGCTTCCAAAACGCCGGTTGCCGCAAACGGCCAGCTTAAGATTAAAGGTACTCAGCTCGTCAATCAAAGCGGAAAAGCGGTCCAATTGAAAGGGATCAGCTCGCACGGTTTGCAGTGGTACGGTGATTATGTCAATAAATCGAGCTTAAAATGGCTAAGAGATGACTGGGGCATCAATGTCTTCCGTGCAGCCATGTACACGGGTGAGGGCGGCTACATCGATAATCCGTCCGTTAAAAACAAAGTCAAAGAAGCTGTTGAAGCGGCAAAAGAACTCGGCATCTATGTCATCATCGACTGGCATATTTTAAGCGACGGCAACCCGAATCAAAATAAAGCAAAGGCTAAAGAGTTTTTCAAAGAAATGTCGAGCCTTTACGGAAATACGCCGAACGTCATTTATGAAATCGCCAACGAACCGAACGGTGATGTAAACTGGAACCGCGATATCAAGCCGTATGCGGAAGAAGTGATTTCAGTGATCTGCAAAAACGATCCGGATAACATCATCATCGTCGGAACAGGAACGTGGAGCCAGGATGTCAACGATGCAGCAGATAATCAATTGAAAGACGCCAATGTCATGTATTCGCTTCACTTTTACGCAGGAACACACGGCCAATCTTTAAGAGATAAAGCGAATTATGCACTGAGCAAAGGCGCTCCGATTTTCGTTACCGAATGGGGGACAAGCGACGCTTCCGGAAACGGAGGAGTATACCTTGACCAGTCTCGGGAATGGCTGACATATCTAAACAGCAAGAAAATCAGCTGGGTCAACTGGAGCCTTTCCGACAAACAGGAATCATCCGCCGCTTTAAATCCTGGAGCGTCTAAAACAGGAGGGTGGAAGCTGTCTGACTTATCTGCCTCAGGAAAATTCGTAAGGGAGAATATCCGGAGCTCTCAAGATAACTCCGGCTCACAAGACAGCCCTGATTCCGGCTCAAAGGACAAAGATAACTCTGATTCAAAAGACAAAGGAAACTCTGATCAAAACAGCGGCAAACAGGGAAACAGCGTCGCTGTACAATACAGAGCGGGGGACGGGAATGTGAACGGCAACCAAATCCGCCCGCAGCTCAACATTAAAAACAACAGCAAAAAAACGGTTGATTTAAAGAAAGTGACGGTCCGCTACTGGTATAAAGCGAACGGCAAAGGACAAAATTTCGACTGCGACTACGCTCAAATCGGCTGCAGCAACATTTCTCACAAATTCGTGAAATTAGCGAAATCCGTAAAGGGCGCAGATACGTATCTTGAACTCGGTTTTAAAAACGGAACGCTCTCACCGGGAGCAAGTACCGGGGAAATCCAGATCCGCCTTCACAATGACGGCTGGAGCAATTACGCACAAAACGGCGATTATTCCTTTACAAACTCAACAACCACTTTTAAAAATACTAAAAAAATCACATTGTATGAAAACGGCAAGCTGATTTGGGGAACAGAGCCTAAATAAGTCTAACGGACACCGATATGGTGTCCGTTTTTTCAGTCCGGCATGTGGTATGATAGAGGAAGATTTTTGTAAAAGGGGATACGGGCGGAGCAAAACAGGAACATTAGAATAGAAAGGACGGGTGACCAGGAAAATGAATGAAACGTTAAAACAGTACATGCTGCTGGTCAAAGAAAACAGCAGCTTGATCAACGGACCGGATTATCCGGGTAAGGAAAAAGACGTTCGAAAACAAAAGGAACAAATCGACGCTTACGCGAAAAAGCTGCAGCAAGGCTTTTCTACAGATGACGACTACGACGAATTCGCCGATGCGGTGATCAAGTGCACATACGGGGATATTTCATTAGAAGAATTGGAAACGGTTTATAATGAACTGATTTCTCCGTCATAAGCAACTTCTAAGGAGAGGAAAACCGATGAAAGACATCGTTTTAACGACTGAGAGGCTCACATTGCGAAACATGACAAAAAAAGACGTTTGCAATTTGCTGGAGATTTTTTCTGATCCAATCGCAATGGAATACTATCCGTCGACAAAAGATGAAAAGCAAACGATCGAATGGATCGCTAAGATGCTAAACAATTACGCAAAACACGGCACAGGGCTTTGGATCGTCGAGCATAAAGAAACGGGCGAATTTTTGGGACAATGCGGCATCGTTCCGCAGGAAGTCGAAGGCGTCCGCGAAATGGAACTCGGCTATTCGTTTGCAAGGCGCGTCTGGGGAAACGGCTACGCAACTGAAGCCGCCGCAGCATGTAAACGGTACGGATTTAAAAACATGAACGTTCAAAAACTCGTGTCTTTAATCGACGTTAACAATCTGGCTTCCAGAAAAGTTGCCGAACGGATCGGCATGACGCCGGAAAAACATATACGTAAATGGGGGAAAGAAATTGTTGTGTATGCGGCGGGAAAATAAAATATCAAATTGGCTTTTCACCGATTGCAAGATGAAGAACTCATAAACAGATCGTTTATTAATTAAATGTAAAAATATGTTTAATTTTTGAATTTTTTCTCAATCCTACACAATATGACAAATTTTTCATCCTCGCAGTGGTAATATCAAGGTGTCTATTAAATGGACAAGCATTTAATAGGTAAAAAACGAAAAGGGGATGTGTGTTATGTTTAAAAGCAAATTCAAAAAAGCAGTGGGAGCTTTGGCAGTTGCCGGGGCTTTGTTAGTATCCGGATTACCTGCAAGTGCAGCACCGGATTTAACTCCGATTCGGGACAAATATCCAGATGCATATCAATTCCAGTGGAACGGCAACGGCACTGTAACTGTTTTCTTTAGAGACAGTAACGGCAAATCTTATTCTAGAACATATACATGTGTAACAGTTATTGATGGAACTTGCTACGTATATAAGTAATTAAATCGTAATTCATTCTAAATTTTGAAATTCCGTCTCAATTTTCTAGTATACTTAATATTTCGAGACGGAATTTCTCTTACAAGTTTAACTTCCGAGAATATATATTATGTAAACTAGAATGAGATTTGAAAAGAGAGGTCAAATTGATCTTACTGTTCTGTTTTGTTGACAATTGCGCCGTTTTCTCATGTGTTACCCATCTTACTAATCGTTTTGGTGTTCTCGTTTTCTTCTCCAGCCGCTGTAATACCAGTGCAGCTGACACCACGCGCAAACATGCGGATAAAAATGTAAGAACTCTCCGAATCCGGAGAGTTCTTTTTATGAGTGATATTTGTTGATTTTGTTAATAAGGCTTTTATGTGCAATAGACAGCCATTATAATATTTCGATATAGCCTTCGGTTCCATGCACGCGAATTCGTTGTCCATCTTTTATCAGTTTGGTAGCATTCTCTACTCCGACAACGGCTGGCAAGCCGTATTCACGTGCGATAACTGCTCCATGGGTCATCAGGCCGCCGACTTCGGTGACCAGGCCTTTGATGGATACAAACAATGGTGTCCAGCTGGGATCCGTAAAGGCGGTGACCAAAATATCCCCATCTTCCAGGTCAGCATCTTCCATGTTTAAGATGACACGCGCTCGTCCCTCTATCACTCCGGAAGAAACAGGAAGACCTGCAATAGCTTCGTCCGGGAGATTCTCTCGTTTGTACTCACCTGCAATGATTTCGCCATCAGACGTGATAACGCGCGGTGGAGTTAGTTTTTCGTATAATTTGTACTCGTCTTTACGTTTGCTGATGATCTGGTAATCTACTGTATTTGTGCGTACGGCTTCGTGAAGTTCTTCAAAAGTGAGATAGTATATATCTTCTTTTTCGAGAATAACGTCCGCTTGTTCGAGTTTTTCGGCTTCTTTCAGTAAAGCCTGCTTATAAACGAAGTAGCGATGAATCATGCCGTATTTTGGATATTCCCGATAGCCTATGAAATTCCTGATGAGGCCGATCATTCGTTTAGTTTCTTTGGCTTTTTGCTCACCATCCGGCAATTGCTTCAATCGCTCTACTATTTCTTGTTCTTTTTGCAAAGCCGCACGCCGCCCTTGTTCAAATTTCCGATGGCTTTCATTAGGTTCAAAGTTTTTGATGTTACCCAGAATCAGCGGGACAAGTGTAATTGGTTTTTCGCTCCATCGGGTTTTCGTAATATCGATTTCTCCGGGACAACGCATTCCGTATTTGCTGAGATAATCATAGATCGCGTCTCGGGTTTCGCGTCCGCCGTCCAACTTAGCCAATTCATCCAAAAAGTTATCATCTTTTACATGTTGTAAGTAATCAATTACCTCTGGAAAAGGACGAATCACATCTGCGACATTGAGTAGCGCCAAGCCCATTTCTGAAGTAATATTGTTTGGTACAGATTGAGAAAGCGCATCTGCTGCGTTTTTTTCACCTAACCACTCGTTCATTTTTTCGTTGATCCATGATGAAGCATTCATGGCTGTCATAATTACACCAAAGCTTTGTGGATCAGATAAACTCTTCTTTAATTGCTGGATATCTTCCAGAATAAAATCAAACAGATCCGTTCCTGATTTTGTTTGGATTTTTTGTTTTAACTCTTCTATCGATGTTTGACTGCGTTTAATCAAATCAGAAACGATTGTCGGATCGTAGTCTTTTAATGTTTGATAATCCGCAGGCGGCATACTTTTTGTGTTTTTACCGGGGCCCATTTCTTTTTCATCATTTGGTAACTTTTTTATAAAATCTCCTCGCTCTAGCACGGTCACGAGTGCGTCTTTTATGAGCGGATCGGATTGTCCAAGTTTTAATATAGTTTCTCTGCTGGCAGGTGAAGCCAGCAGAGGTGCAACATCAACAAACAACCTTCCGCCAGCTATGCGCATGTTTGCTGAAGTCGTTAATAGCCAAAAAGACAATCCCAATGGTTTCATGGGGGCTGTCATCATTTGTTGGTGACCAACAGATACATAAACGTGATTTTCCTGATCATCCGCTTCAGGGATCGGGTATAAAGTTGTGATCGGCCGGCTCTGGACAATATAAAATGTATCATCGGCCAAACACCATTCGATATCTTGCGGCTGGCCGAAATAAGATTCGATTTGTCTTCCGATGCGTGCCAGTTGTAAAATTTGCCGGTCAGTAAGTGTTTGCGTCTTTTGCTGATCGGGATCGATCTGCTTTGTCTCCGTTCCGCCTTCTTTTCGTCCATAGACCGCCAATTTTTTGGTTGCGATCCTCTTCTCGACGATTTCCCCTTTCTGTACTTTATAACAATCGGCAGATACCAAGCCGGAGACCAGCGCTTCTCCAAGTCCAAAACCGGCATCGATGGATAGCAGCTTTCGGTTGGAAGTAACGGGATCAGCGGTAAATAAAATCCCTGAAGCCTGCGGGAAAATCATCTTTTGGATGATAACGGATATATAAACTTGACTGTGGTCAAATCCATTTTGCATACGGTAGATGACCGCGCGGTCCGTAAATAGGGATGCCCAACATTTGCTGATGTGCTGCAAAATTGCTTTTTTGCCGATGACATTTAAATAGGTGTCTTGTTGACCGGCAAAAGAGGCATGCGGCAAATCTTCAGCAGTCGCACTAGAACGCACGGCATAAGCATGTTCATCGCCAAACTGGGAGAGATAGTGAACAACTGTTTTCACAACATCGGAAGGAATTTCTACTTCCATAATGGTTTTTCGAATCTTCCTGCTGATTTCACCAATTTGATCCCGATCTTCCACTTTTAGCTTGGTCAGTTGATCCAACAACGTTTGGAACGTTTCATTTTGTTTGATTGCTTTTTGATATCCTGCTGTTGTGACACAAAATCCTTCTGGCACTTGTATTCCTTGAATTTTTGATAATTCCCCTAAATGTAACCCCTTTCCCCCAACGAGCAAAAGCTGTGTTTTTTCCATTACGTGAAAACCGAGAACCAAAGAACTCATTCTCCATCTCTCCTTCGAAAAAAAATTTGACAAGAGCTTTCCGGCATGGTACAATTAAAATGTAAGATAGGATACTTATGCTATTTGACGGAAAACAAACGTAATCTGATTATATCATCGTGTCTGTTTTCGTGCAATATAAAAAGAACCTGGTAAAAACGTCCAGGTTCTTTCTTAATTTCGCGCTATCATTAGTCACAGCAAAACTTGGTTCGAGCCGACAAGCGGAAAAAAGACTGCTTCAATATTACTTTCGAAATGGACAGAATGTTAATGTGATGGCAATGGAAAAGTTGTTGTAAAACCAAATGAAAGGCCCTTCAAAACAGAAGGGCCTTTCATTTTTTTATTTTCCCGCGGTCGCAAACCGCTTGATTCTTTCTTCAATTTGATCCCGAACCCGCTGGAATACAGCCCATTTCTCTTTTTCAGTTCCTGCTGCTTTGGCTGGATCATCGAATCCCCAATGATCACGTTTGACGTGCGGGGGCGTCATTGGGCATTTATCGTTGGCATCGCCACATAATGTAACGACAAAATCAGCCTTGTTTAAAATTTGAGGATCAATCATATCTGAAGTTTGGTTTGAAATATCTATTCCTGCTTCCTTCATTGCTTTTACGGCATTCGGATTTAAACCATGGGCCTCAATTCCAGCCGAATATACATTGTATTCATCGCCTAAATATTTTTTGCCAAACCCTTCTGCCATTTGACTTCGACAAGAATTCCCTGTACACAAGAAGTAAATCGTCTTTTTTTCTTTGCTCATTTTTTTCATCCAACCTTTCGCTCATTGTGCTTTGACATTTGAACCATAGTATTTCTTGCGCAGCCAAAGAGCAACGTTCACCAATCCAATCATAACCGGCACCTCAACTAAAGGGCCGATAACCGCTGCAAACGCAGCACCCGAGTGAATGCCGAATACACCGACAGCCACCGCAATTGCTAATTCAAAGTTATTACTGCCTGCTGTAAAGGCTAATGTGGCGGCAACCCCATAGTTTGACCCGAATTTCTTTCCTAAGTAGAACGAAACAAAAAACATCACGACAAAGTAAATGAGTAACGGAATCGCAACCCGGACTACATCTAGCGGCAAGCTTATCACCATATCTCCCTTTAATGAGAACATTACGACAATGGTAAACAGCAAAGCGATAAGCGTAACCGGGCTGATTTTCGGAATGAATACTTTTTCATACCATTGTCTGCCCTTTGCTTTAACAAGTATTAAGCGTGTTAACATTCCAGCAATAAATGGAATACCTAAGTAAATAAATACAGATTTTGCGACTTCACCCATTGTAATATCAACGATTGCGCCTTCAATACCAAGCCGTTCTGGAATGACAGTTACAAAGATATAAGCATAAACTGAAAAAAACAGTACCTGGAAAACAGAGTTAAAAGCAACCAACCCTGCCGCGTATTGAGCGTCGCCTTTTGCTAGATCATTCCACACAATAACCATGGCAATACAACGGGCTAAACCAATCATAATGAGTCCAACCATATACTCTGGTTTATCAGGCAAAAATACAATGGCTAATAAGAACATGAGAATCGGGCCGATAATCCAGTTTTGTACAAGCGATAACAAAAGGATTTTGATATCTGTAAAAACTCTTCCCATCTCTTCATAGCGCACTTTGGCAAGAGGAGGATACATCATCAAAATTAAGCCGATCGCAAGTGGTATAGATGTTGTTCCTATTTGCCAACGGTTTAGTCCGTCTGCGAAGCTGGGAAAAACAAACCCTGTGCCTATTCCGATCGCCATGGCAAGGAAAATCCAAAGTGTTAAATAGCGGTCAAGAAAAGACAATCGCTTTTTTTCTGTATGACTCATTTTCTCAAGCCCCCTTCTCCACTGTTATTAGCAGTCACAACGAGCTGTAACCTTGCTTGCATTTATTTTTTTGATTTGTTCTGTTTGGTCTGGTAAATGTTTTAACAACTCATTAATTAATTCGAAAAATTCGCTTTTCGGATTTAAAGAATAGTAAACCCACTGCCCTCTTTTCTCTTCATTCAATAATCCTGCATTCCTGAGTTTGCGAAGATGTTGGCTAATGGACGGCTGACTCATGGTAAACACTTCGAGAAATTCACAAACACAACATTCACGCTGTTTTAGAATAGCCGCCATCGTTAAGCGTGTTTTATCCCCGAGCAATTTTAATACTTCTGCCGCCTTATCCGTCTCTACAATTGTTCTATTCACTTGATGCTCCTCCAGTTTGGATATTGTTATATAATTATATACTTATATATTGAGCGGAAGCAATTGATGTTATGTAAAGTCATAGGCGATCAACTGCTTCTTTAACAAAAAAGCTTATCGACGAAGCCGTTTATCTGGACTTTATCGACAAGCTTTTTTTCTTCGGCAAACGTTGACCAAAAAATTACTAGTAAACCTTATCCTCTATCAAATTTTTTGTCTCTCTCAGAGGTTGCCAATGACAGTTGTTCATGAAATGCAAGTTCATCTTGGTGTCGCTCTTTAATGCTTTTCACAATAGACCAAATCGTATTTACGTTCTCCTCAATATATTGAGGATCAAAGATCGTAACATGGTCTCCCTTTAATTCATATTCCAGATAATTGTGAGCGGTAGAGCGCGTCCACCCTCTTTCGGTCATATCGCCGCATAACAAGTGATGAATGTTGGCGTTGATGGCACCGGAATTGATCAGTTGATTATGGTATGCCAGGTAGCCTCTAATTTTATCTTTTATCGAAGGAATGGTTAATATTTCTCTATGCCGGCGATCGCCATTTCGCAATCACCTGTAAGCAAAGATTTACACGCCATATGAACAGCAACGAGGGATGAAGAGCAAGCCGTATCAATGGTGATCGCCGGTCCTTTCATAAAAACAACATGGCCCCAAAACCTAAAAAAAGGATTTTTTATTTTGTGAAATTTCCGGATAATTTAGGTGGAAATCAAAAAAGACTGCCGAGAACATCGGCAGCCTGCTTTGACATCGTCTAAAGCTTGGTCATTAAGTTGATTTTTTAGCTCATCTATTTATTGAATTCATTAGCTGAAAAAAGTATTCAGGTTGATGAGTTTTATTCAGGTTATACCATGAATCTAATGTATCTGGTGCAAACACATCTAATTTTTTCAGTACTTCTTTCGCAAATTCCAGAGGAGCTACTCCTGATGCTGTAACCAAATTCTCGTCAGATACTGCAGGCCCCATCTCATAAAATTTTTCTCCTTTATAATGAGGACAGACCATTTTAATATATTCTAAGCTATTGCTGGTATGTTTTCTGGAATCTAGGTATCCAATATTCGCGAGGCCCTCAGTTGCACCGCAAATTGCAGCAACAATAGTGCCAAGCTTTAAAGCTTCGCCGATTTTTTTCAAGATAGGTTGATGAATACCTTCTCCCCAAGTATTCCCTCCAGGCAAAATGAAAAGATCTTTACTCTCAAGAGTACACTCATCAAGGGAAATATCTGGCATTATGTTCAGTCCTCCCATCGTAGTAATCATTTTTTTATTAGCTCCTACTGTAACTACTTTTAAAGAGGCTAAACCTTTTTTGAAATATCTTCCTGAGTTCAGTTCAGCAATTAAATATCCATATTCCCAGTCTGACATTGTATGAAATACATAAAGGTACACTTTTTTTGTTTGCATCCAATCACTCTCCGATCACAATTGATATAGCCCATCATAATATAACTTCCCTGACAGTTAACGTCAGGGAAGTTATCATGCTTGATGAAATTTTATTAATTCTGACAGAACTTCGATAAGTCTTTTCTTAAGACTTATTGGCTCAATAACTCGAATTGATTTACCGTACGGTAAAAGTAAATGAGGTACATATGTATGTATCATATTTTTTTCAAGAAGAAATACCGCTTGGTTTGAAGACCTTTCTTGCAAATAATGTCCTAAAAACCAATGTTGGCAAATATCATCCAACGCTCTTGTATTCCCATTAATAACCAAAGGGATAATCCCTTCCTTATCTTCTATTGTCGGAAGGAGGTTTTTCATAAAAAAGTCACGTGCTGAAAATTTCTCTGGCCGGTTAAACTTATTTTCGGTTAGCTTTAGACTTTCAATTTACTCTAAAACTGCGGATATCCTTTCTAAGATGACAAAATCCAATCACATACCACTTATGATTCCAATAAATCATTCTGTACGGATCAACCAATCTATTACTTGATTGCTCTTCGCCACTTTTATGGTATAGAATTTTTACAGAGTATCCGCCAGCTACGGCCAGCTCCAACTCCTTTAAGAAAGGTTCCATCGAGAAGGAACTTAATCGACTTATTACTTCAAGACTGATTAAATGTTGGTTTATCTTTGTTTTCTGCTCTTGATTTGAATATTTACTCAGCTTTGAAACAGCCCTATTTAGTGCTTCTCCTCCATAATATCCGGCTTCTTCTGCAAAAACAGCAGCGTGAAATAGTGAGATTTGCTCCTCAACATCAAAAAAAAGAGGAGCTTTAATAAAATTATGCAATAAAGTGTACCCGCCGTTATGTCCCGGGTCTGAAATGATAGGTACACCACTTGTTGAAAGTGTATCAATATAACGATATACAGTCCTTATATTTATCTCTAACTTTTCTGAAATTTGTTTTGCAGTAATTTTTTCACCTGAACTAAGCATCCATAGGATTGCTAGCATATTGTCCATTTTAGGCATATAAATTTACCTCTTGTTTAAATGTTTTAATTCCAGGTTTAAACGAACTTCCTCAATTTTTAGAATGCAATTCTTCTTTCACCTGAAGCTTCAGGAACGAGTGAAACTTGGTACATCAACAAGAATATCTTCCTGTCATGCTTGTTATGGACTCCACAATATCTGCAGTTGTGTCACTAAAAGCATTGAGAGCCAGTTCATTTTAATGCTTTTTTTATATTCTTCCTTAGTTAATTTGATCTCCTGTATTGACGAATACTTCAAAGCATGCCATCAGTAAGACAAGTCGCTACCCCCTTACCCGTTGATCCCATTAAAAAAACAGGGTCTTTTACTTGATATAAAGGAACGACTTCGCCGCTAAAAAGACTATAATAGAATTGAAAGTTTTAATATTTAGGAGGTTTTAGGATCTTGGTTTAAGCCCTCTATCTTGCAAGTTATATATAGAATCGACGATGTCATGGTTCTTGAGTTGAGAGTTGTGGGCGGCTCCGGGTACTAAGAAACCTGCATTGACTATCCACAAGACAAGTTAATCAGTTTCATCAAATTCAATAAAATAATGATTCTTGCGATAAGACACTGCCTCCATGGTTGCGATCAGATTTTCGCCGTGTAAGATGTCGATTCGATAAAAACCTGTGCGGAAGTTTCGCTTGATTTCTGTCGCGCGGGCAACGATCTTGTCCCCTGGTTTAGCTGATTCAATAAACTGGATGGTTGTCGAGAGTCCTAATGATGTTTTTCCGTATGCATTGCACGCTGCCGAAAAAGCATGATCTGCTAATGCGTATAGCACTGCCCCGTGAACAGTCCCATATGCATTTACCATATGGCTTCTTACTTCAAGCATTGCTTCCGCAAAGCCTGCTTCAAATGTTGTCAGCTGAATTCCCAGCGATTGTGCATACGGATCGTTCTTTACATGTTTATAAATTTGTTGATAGTGTTTTTCGTAAATGTTGACCTCGTCAATTTTCTTCTTCATTGCCGGCTCCTCCTTCGAATAAAAGCGGAATTAAAAAACCCATTGCACTAACATCATGTAGATGATCGTTCCCCCTGCTATGGAAAGGAGCATATTTTTCTTCCAAAAGTGAAGCAGCGCAACTGCCGCTACTGCAATAAATTCAGGGATGCCGCGGCTGCCGGAAAGTAAACTCACATCCTTAAAACAATAAATGACCAAAAGCCCGATGACCGCCGATGGCAGCGCTTTGCCGAGATATTGTATATACTTCGGCGTCGGTTTGCCCGATGGGAAAATCATAAATGGAAGAAACCTTGTCAGCATTGTGCCTAGCACAACCATAGCAATCGTGATCATTTGCTGCGTTACACTCATTGTCATGCGGCAACCTCAACTTTCTCCAATGGTTTTCTAAAAGCGGTAAGCACTCCCAGAATCGCAAGCATGGCAGGAATCATGAAGTTGTTTCCGCCAAAAATCATAAGGCTTGCTGCCGAAAGTCCAAGTCCTGCGAGGGCACTAAAGTGCCGTTTCTCTTTCATCCACTGTTCAATAAAAATCACAACAAAAAGAGCGGTCATCACAAAATCGAGCCCTTCTGTGTTGAACTTGACGAGAGATCCGAAAATGCCGCCGATCGCCGCTCCTATGACCCAATAAGAATGATTAAGCAGTGTCACGAAGAACATAAACCAGCCCTTGTCTACATTCTTCGGAATATGGGCGGTACAATTGATAGAAAAAGACTCGTCGCACATCCCGTAAATCAGATAAAACTTTTTCTTACCGGTTCCCCTATACTTATCCAGCATAGAAATGCCATAAAACAAATGGCGTGCGTTCACCATTAAAGTTAAGAAAAGAGCGTTCAGCGGGTTGAACGCCCCAAGCAAAAAATTGGCTGCGACAAATTCCATTGAGCCTGCAAAAATGGCAAAGCTCATGATGATTGGATAAATGGCGCTGAACCCTAATGAATTCATATAGATTCCGTAGGCAATCCCCAAAAATACAAAGCCCGCCAAAATCGGAAGCGTATGTGGAAAAGCCGCGCGGCAAGCAATCCATATTTGATTTCTTTTTTTCATATGATCCACATCCTTAGCTGAAACTTTATTCCATACAAATTTAACACACAAAATCCATACAATGAACAAAAGAATTGTATGGATTACAATTCTTTTGTTCAAAATCAATCTTTGAAATGGGAGCTGATCAATTATAAAATTCCATACAATAAATGATATGATTGTATGGAATACGATCTAAGAGGTGCAATATGCCGGTAAATTCATTTGATCATTATCCAATGTCTTGGAAACCTGATAAAAAAGCGTTAAAGCGTCCTTATTATTATTCGATTGCGGAGCTGCTTGAACAGGATATTGTAAACGGCTTCTTGGCGCCCGGGACAAAGCTGCCACCACAGCGGGAATTGGCGGATTTTCTCGACTTAAACTTTACCACGATTACCCGTGCCTACAAATTGTGCGAGTTCAAGGGTTTGATTTATGCAATCACCGGAAGCGGAACCTTTGTATCTCCCAATGCAGCCCGTTCTATTACCATCTCCGCGGATAACATCACAAATCTTATTGATCTTGGATTTGTAGCCTCTTTTGAACAAACCAACGGAATCGTATCGGAGCTTATGCAAAAGGTTGCGGAGAAAAGCTATTTGGATAAGCTTTTAAATTACAATGATCCGACAGGAATTCCGCATCAAAAAACGGCAGGGTTAAATTGGATGGAGTCTTTCGGTATTCAGGCAGACCAAGAGCATATGGCGATTGTTTCCGGGGCTCAAAATGCGCTGGCCATTGCATTGACGGCACTGTTTGAGCCTGGTAATCGGATTGCAACCGATTTATACACCTATTCAAACTTTATTGAGTTGGCAAAAATGCTCCATGTACAGTTGGTCCCCATTCCCGGAGACCAGTTTGGGATGCTGCCGGATGAACTTGAAAAACAGTGCTGCCAAACAAAAATACACGGGGTTTTTCTGATGCCTTCTTGCTGTAATCCCACAACAATCATGATTTCAGATTTTCGAAAACATGAATTAGCGGCGGTTATCCGCAAGCATCATTTGATTTTGATCGAGGATGATATCCATGCATTTCTGACGGCGGGTATTATCTCCGATTATCAGCAGCCGATGTTCAATTTGCTTCCGGACCAGAGCGTATATATTTGCAGCACTTCCAAGTCCATATGCTCCGGATTAAGAGTCGCCTATATGGTGTATGGGGATGCCTTCCGCCAGAATATTTTACAGAGCATTTTCAACGTCAATGTCAAAACGTCCTCGTTAGATGCGGAGGTCGTCACGGAGCTGATTCTATCAGGCAAGGCTCATGAAATTGTGTCGCAAAAGAAACGGCTTGTACAGTCTGCAAATGAGATTTACGCAGAGTATTTTTCTCCGAATAAGCCTGGTGAACATCCCCTTAGTTTTTACCGCTGGCTTTCTATTGAAAAGAATGCTGATTCATCTCAGTTGGAAGAGGATTTGAAAATGCGCGGCATTCGGGTTTTTCATTCTGACCGTTTTCTCAGCGGGCAGACTTCACGCGAAAAGTATTTGCGCATTGGGCTTTCTTCTACAAACTCATTAGATGAGTTGAAAATGGGGTTGGACATACTGAAACAGTATCTCGGCTGATACGAGAAATAAAATCAGAAAGCGGCGAAATTAGATGATCCAATACTAGAACATCAAGAGGTATAGACAAAAAGTGACCGGACACGGCCAAATTGCGATTTTGGTTGTGTTTTTTATGTTGCCGGAGAAAGAGAAATGAGGAAATTGATTCTTTTTCCCAGCTGTTTTTGGTACAATTGGATTGGTTTTTCCAGTCCGAATATAAGCGAAGAAATGCAGATCAACGATACACAATATTTACAGATATACATAGTGAATCAGGAGGAAGACAGTATGGGGATATCGAGTCAAAAGAAACGGTTTGAAAGGCGATTTAAGAACGAAGTGGTTGAGGTGGCCGCAGTCACCGGTCCATCCGGTATTGGAGCATTGAGAGCGAACGACGATGTAATGTGGAATGCCTCCATGCCGTTGATTGCTTGGAAAGAGCTCAGCGGCAGCAAGTCTGCTGTTCAGGAAGAGCTGCAGTTAAAATGGCTTGCCGATGATGACGAATGGAAAAAAACGAAAGATATATTGGAAGCGAATGCCGTTGTCAAACTGTATGTTCGTATGGGAGATCAGGCCATGATGCTGGTAAAGGTTTTAGATTCGGCCTATCAGGACGACGAATTACAAAGTATTTTGAAGGAATCGCTGAAGCCGGTATATTACGAGGACGAGAAATTGGGCACCTTTGAGCTGTTCAAGCCGGTCAATGTGTTTGAGAAGGACATCACCTGGGCCGGACAAAATGGAAAGCTCTCCTTTGATTGGGATGAAGACGATCGGCAGATGAAGGCTTCGCTGGAAACCGCACATATTCTATTTCAAGACCAGGGGCATTGGAATGCCAAAATCCGGGCTTACGCTGCCGAAGAATTGGTCGAACTGGCCAATGAATGGCTGCAAGATAACGACGAAGCGGAGTTTGAGGAAATCACCAAGAAGATGTTCATGGAGCTCATGGAATTGAGCAGTATCAGCGTGTATCCTGATGGAGATTTTGAGGTATTCTTTGATGACGGCGATATGTTTTGGGGTCACTCGATCATCGTCAGCGGCAACCGAAACGGTACGTTTGAATCAGCGGAAATTGCCGGATAAAGCTGGGCGGTGCATTCCGTTTGTTTCAGGTTTTCAATACTGAAGCCTGCCCCCCTCTTCTTCTCCTGTCCCGTTTTCGATGCAGAAAACCGAAAAACCTTGAAAGGCCCGGCCGTTCAAGGTTTTTACCCTACTCTAAAAAACTGCAGCCATTATTTTATTTGCACCAATAAAAATGTGTATTTGGTGCCCTCCGGCTTGTTTTTCCAATAAATCGTTACCTCAGCATCCCCTTTTTTGAGGCCTTTATAGTCCACCGAGTTCAAGCCTGGATTAGCATATGCATGAAGAATAAAGGGATCATCAACCGAAACCGTTAAATCGTCTTCCGAAAATTCAATTTGAGGACCGCCGTTGATACTGCCGCAATAGAAATGCGCACGGCCGGAACCGCCAATGCCAACTGTTTCGTTGTACACGGTGAAGATGTGGGTTGAGCATTCGTTTGGCTTAATAGTGCCGCTTGATGCAGCATTTGCAGATGCTGCATTAAAGGACAGGACCGCCGCGAAGGCAATAGCTAGTGACAAGAAATACTTGCTTAGTTTTCCGGTGCTCATGTTGTCAACCTCCAACCAAATATTGTTAGTATACATATTCTCTGCATAGAAAAATACACCAAAAACATCTCGGATATGTGAGGGATCTTTTTTCGCAAAAAAGAGCTGACGTCTTAAGGCCAGCTCCCAAATTATAATTGGGCAGATTCAGGAGGTTTAAAGAACTTACCTACCGCCTCATCGCTTACATCTGAAACGTTCCTGTACTCATAGTTCGGCGATTGATCGCGGTCGATCAGGACGGACCGCACGCCTTCATAGAAATCACTGTGTCTCAAAAAGTTCTTTGCAAGCAGCAGATCCGTGGCAAAGCATTCTTCCAGCGTTTTTTGTTTGCCGCCCGCCAGTTGCTTTAATGCGATCTTCAATGAAAATGGGGGCTTGGAAAGAAGCAGTTTCTTTATATTCGCGCCAAAGTCGCTTTCCTCGCTGTCGAGCGACTGAAGGATCTCTTCCAACGTATCGAACCTAAAATGATGGTCAATCGTTTTTTGATGAGAAGAGAGCCCGCTCTTTTGAGAAGGCTCCGTTCGAAATTCTCCGATCATCTGATCAAGCTTTTCCTCAACTTTTACAAGGTTCCAGTTCGTATGTTCCACTTTTTTAATCAATTGCTCTAAAGCGCCGCTTTCCATGTAAATGTCTGCACCATTCATATACAGCACATCAGCGGCATGGATGACAGACGCCGTTAATGCGAGGTAGCGCCCAATGTGACCGGGTGCTTTGTTAAAAAAATAGGCTGCGCCGACATCCGGAAAGAAACCGATATTCATTTCCGGCATCGCCCATTTCGTTCTTTCCGTCACAATCCGGTGGCTGGCTCCATACGTCAGGCCTACCCCTCCACCCATGACGATGCCGTCTAAACAGGCGATGATCGGCTTCGGAAATCGATAGACGGCCATATCGGTCTCATATTCTTTTTCAAAAAAACGCTCAGCAGCCTGCATTGCTTGTTTGGACGAACGAGCCTGGTAGAGCGCTTTAATATCACCGCCGGCACAAAGCCCTTTTGGACCTGCGCCTTTGATGATCACGACAGAAACGTTATGATCTGTCTTCCATTCTGTTAACTTTTCGCCGATCACGCGAACCATGTCATAAGTGAGTGAGTTGAGCGCTTTCGGACGGTTCAAAACAATAGTTGCAACGCCATTTTGATTGACGGAACACAAAACGTCATCAGACATCTTGATCCCCTCCTTTTATGAATGATGAAAATCTGGTTTTCGTTTCTCGACGAATGCGTGAATGCCTTCTTTGGCATCTGACGTCAGAAACAGTTCGGCAAATCTTTTTCGTTCCCTTTCCAGCCCTTGTTCCATGTTCTCATTGCTGCCTTGTATGATACATTCGACTGCACGCATGACACTTGTCATGCTTTTTCCTTCTACAAACGACATTGCGACAGCAGTTGCCGTCTTCATGAGTTCCTCTTCCTTCTCGGCAAGCTGCGCGATCTTTAGCTCTACCGCTTCATGAGCTGAAAGCGGCCGGCTTGTAAGGATGAGGTCAAGTGCTGCGGCTGTACCCGCTATCTTGCGGAGCCGCTGTGTACCCCCAAACGCAGGAATCAGCCCGAGCTTTAATTCCGGCAGACCGACTGTCGCCTGATCTGATATGATTCTGAAGTGGCAGCTCATCGCCAGTTCAAAACCTCCGCCAAGAGCCGGTCCGTTTATCGCGGCGATGACGGGTTTTTTTAGAGCTTCGATTTCATTGCAGAGCGCCTGGCCTCCTTCGGCCAGCGCCAATCCTTGCCTTTCATCTCCTAATTTTGAAACGAATTCTTTTATGTCTGCTCCTGCCGCAAAGAATCGGCCCTCCCCTGTGATGATAATCGCTCTTGTGTCATCATCTGCGGCGAGTTCTCTAAAAAGTGACCTGAGCTCGGCGATACAGGAAGAAGATAGGGTATTTACCGGCGGATTGTTCAATGTGACAGTCGTGATAAAATGTTCTTTTTCAAGCGCTACGTATTTGCAGTTCAAGATTTATCCCTCCAGTATAAAAAAGACCCCTCTAAAGGGCATTATTGAGCTGTTAGAGGGGGTTAAAGGCTAGAACCATCGTTCGGTAACGACTTTTTTACGTGTGTAAAATTGGACACCGTCTTTTCCGTTTGTTCCAAGATCGCCGTAGAAAGAGGCCTTGTTCCCCGCGAAGGAGAAGAACGCCATTGGAGCCGGTACATTGACATTCACGCCGATCATGCCGGCATCAATTTTATCTCGGAATTGTTGAACGCTTTTGCCGTTCGACGTGTAAATCACGGCGCCGTTGGCAAATTTCGATTGATTGGCGAGTTCGATCCCTTCATCAAGGTCTTTCACCCGCACGACGCTCAAGACAGGCGCGAAGATTTCGTCCTGCCATATTTTCATGTCCGGTGTCACGCGATCAAAAATAGTCGCTCCTACAAAATATCCTTCTTTAACATCCGGATCGCGTCCGTCAACGGCTAAAACGGCTCCTTCCTTTACGCCGCTGTCAATATAATCAAGGACGCGGTTTTTGTGGACTTCTCGGATCAGCGGGCCGACAAAGTGATCCTCAGATCTGCCGTCTCCCATTTTCAGTTTTCTTGTTTCAGAAACGAGCAATTCCATGAATTCGTCGGCGATTTCATCAACGACTGCCGCCACTGAGCATGCCATGCAGCGTTCCCCGCTGCTTCCGAACGCCGCGCCGATGATGCCTTGAACCGATTTTTCAAGGTGGCAATCCGCCAGGACAATCGCATGATTTTTAGCACCGGCAAGTGCCTGAACACGTTTTCCGTTAGCTGTACCCTTTTGGTACACATACCTTGCTACCGGCTCCGAACCAACGAAGGAAATGGCTTTGATATCTTCGTTCTCCAATAAACCGTTTACGACTTCTTTCCCCCCATGGACGAGGTTTAGGACACCTTTCGGAAAACCTGATTCATAGAACAGCTCTACAAGTTTCTCCGCAAGAATAGGCGTCCGTTCCGAGGCTTTCAGGACAAACGTGTTTCCGCAAGCGATAGCCAGCGGAAACATCCACAGGGGAACCATCATGGGAAAGTTAAATGGCGTAATGCCGGCAACGACTCCTAAAGGATAGCGCCAGATGGATCCGTCGATGCCGTCTGCAATCGCGGGCAAGGATTCCCCCATCATTAAAGTAGGCGTGGCGGTCGCGAGTTCAACGACTTCGATCCCCCGCTGCACTTCCCCGCGGGCATCCTTTAACGTTTTGCCGTTTTCCATCGTAATGATGTCGGCTAATTGTTCCTTATGCTCTTGAAGAAGCTGCAAATATTTGTATAAACGTCTTGTTCTGTTGGGGACAGGCACCAATGACCAGGTCTGATAAGCATGCTGGGCAGCCTGTACGGCGCGGTCTACATCTGCTCTTGCAGACAGAGGCACATAGGCGATTATATTTCCGTCTGCAGGATTGATCACCTCTTCGACTTCGGCACCTGCAGAATCCACCCACTCTCCGTTAATGTTGTTCTTCATTTTTTTAACATTCGTTGTAAGCATCTGTTTTCACACCTCTCTTTACAATAAAGCAGTTGTCTGCTCGCTTATTTTTTTGTATAAGACAGACATATCCTTTTCGCCATACCCGTTCTTTTCGGCTTCTTCATACAGGTCAAAGAGAATTTTGCTCACCGGCAGTTCCACCTTGTTCTTTTTTGCTAAATCCAATGCAAAGCCGAGATCTTTCAGCAGGAGCTTTAAAGAAAAGCCGGGTTCATAGCGATGATCCGCTATGAAGCTTTTATAATTGCGTTCATAGATACGGCTCTGCCCATAACTGACGTTCAGCATCTCAAACAATTGATCAAGATCTAAATTGCTGTTTTTGGCAAGATGCAGAGCCTCGCTGACTCCTGCTGTATAAAATCCGATTAAGAGGTTGTTGATCAACTTCGTCTTCGTACCGCTGTCGACATTCTCGTTCACATGAAAAATATTCTCGCCCATTGCTTTAAAAACAGGCATTGCTTTATCGAAAGCGGATTTCGAACCTCCTGCCATAAAGGTGAGCGTCCGGTTTACCGCCCCTATTACGCCGCCGCTGACAGGGGCCGCCAGAAAATCGACGCCTTTATTCTTCGCCGCCTCTTCAATGCGGATATTCAGTTCAGGAGCGACCGTACTCGTATCAACCAGCAGGATGCCGGGTTCAGCAAGATTGACGAGTCCTTTTTCCCCAAGAAAAACCTCTTCTACTGCGGTTGATGAAGGAAGGCTTGTAAGGATGACATCACTTAATTCAACCATCTTATCAAGCGGAATGCCGATCGTTCCCCCTGCTTGATGAAAAGACATCTCAGCGTCTTTGTTGAGATCCATTCCATACACAGTAAAGTTTGACAGAAGCAAATTTTTTGACATGGGAAGACCCATGTTGCCCAAACCGATAAACCCGATTTTTTTCACAACGCTTCACTCCGTTCACACCATATATTTTTCATGAGCGGCTATTCTTTTTGCAATTTCGCGTTTTTGAGCAAACAGGTTGCTGTAAAGAGGGATAGGAAGGCTGCGAATCTCTTCCAATACGAGCTTTCTTTCGGCTTCATTTGATTCTATCCCTGCTAAGACGGACACCGCCATCTCTTCAATTCTCCTAAACCCGTCTTCACAAATGACATTGGTCATCAACTCTTTTAACTGTTCTTTTTCCCTCCCGCTCTTTTGCACCGCTTTTTCCGCACGTATGACTGCGGATTCCATCACATAGATTTCTTTTTTCATGTCGGCGATGAGCCGGGAGTATTCCTGTTCCTGCTGAATGTCAATGGTAGAGTGTGTTAGTGCGTTCAAAGATTTGTTGAGGAGACGATTGGAAAGGTCGATGAATTGCCGGTTGCGGTTTTCTTGCTTGCTTAATTGAGTTTCAAACCTAGTGCCGATGCTTTGCTGCGCTTGTTTCATCAAAAGCTTGGCGATCGTCAGGCGGTTTATTTCGTTTGTGCCTTCGAATATTCGGCTTATCCTTGCATCCCGGTACAATCGTTCGACTTCATACTCCTGCATGTACCCGTAGCCGCCGTGAATCTGCACCGCTTCGTCTACGATCCGGCCGAGTATTTCAGAACAGTTTACTTTATTGATCGCACATTCAGATGCATAGTTTGCCAGTTCTTTCAATCTTTCGTCCAGCGGAACAGCAGGCTCAAACACATTGTCCAGGCTGTCCGCCGTCCTGTAGGCGGCGCTTTCCGCTCCGTAAATAGATATCGCCATATCCGCAACCTTTTCTTGAATCATTGAAAAGCTGATGATCGGCCTATTAAACTGTTTACGCTGTTTGGCGTAGTTCACGGAAAGGTTCAATGCTTGCTTCGATGTTCCAATGTTGGAAAACGCCAGCTTTAATCGCGCCATGTTCAAAATGTTCAATGCTACGTGATGCCCTTTTCCGACAGTTCCCAGAACATTCTTTGCCGGTATGCTGACTTCTTCCAAGATTAAAGTTGCTGTCGAAGAACCTTTTATCCCCATCTTTTTCTCTTCAGGTCCAATCGAAACGCCTTTAAACGACCGCTCTACGATAAATGCGGTCATGCCTTCATTCGTTTTTGCAAAGACAACATATACATCAGCCACTTGCGCGTTCGTAATCCACTGTTTTTCGCCATTTAAAATCCAGGCCGTTCCCTCCTCGTTCAGGACGGCCGTCGTTTTTGCGTTTAAAGCGTCTGATCCTGCGTTGGGTTCTGTGAGCGCATACGCTCCGATCCATTCTCCCGATGCCAGTTTCGGAAGGTATTTTTGTTTTTGTTCTTCTGTTCCATAATAAATGTACGGCAATGTCCCGACACCTGCATGAATATTAAAGGAGACGCTGAACGATCCGCCGGCTCCCATCTTCTCGGCTACGAGCCCTGAAAGCTTCTTGTTGAGAGACAGGCCGCCATACTCTTCCGGAACTTCGATACCAAGCAAGCCGAGCTCTCCCGCTTTCTGAAACAACTTTTTTGCGTTTTCGTGATGATGCTGATCAATCGATTCAAGAAGAGGGATTACATCATTTCTGACAAATAATTCAGTCGTTTTTGCAATGAGCTGCTCCTCCTCATTGAAATCTTCTGGAGTAAATACATCAGCTGCCGATACATCATAAGAAATGAAGGGGTCATTCCATCGAAGTTCTGCTTTACCCATCGCTTTCCTCCTCGCTTCCGCTCATGAATAATGATTGAAGAAAAAAGAAAACGCTTACATTAATTTCTTGATGCGAATTATCGCCTTCTTTTCATCCGGTGTGTTTTGATGAGTTCTATTCTTCGGCAATGATCGTTTTTGCAATTTCTGTTTCCGGATCTTCAAAGCCAAAATCATTTTGCATATCCTGACGACCATCTGAAAACCCAAATTCTTCAGGTTCGAGTGCCTCAAGGGAAGATCGTGTCTGCCCCGGTTCCAGATATGAAATTGCAGATTACGGTCTTAAGTATGTCCAGCCACGTTTGGATCGGGGATCAAATCCGCGGCACACGCAAGGTATTTGGCGCTGCCTGGAAAAAATCGAATACCTTTCGGAAAAAACGGATCCCAACAGCGGTTTGTAAGCCTTTTCGATATTGCTCTCTCATTCTTACCTGAATCTCCCGCTTGCTGCGCGTAATATAAAGACAGAGCACGTGATTTTCACCGCTTATGCTTTGGCATGCAGAAATCGGCAAAATTCTCAGGCTGCCCCGAATACGAAGTCCTCATCAAATCTTCCCTTCTACATGCTGCTGCAGACGTTCAAACAGCTGCAGGACATCACAGGACGCTCACCGATCTTTCCTTTTAAGCAGAAGCATACAATATAAACCTTACTCTGTATATATTGGGTTTAAAACCAATGATAGCGAATATTTGGGAATTTTACAAATGTTTTTTCGGTTATCATTTTCCTGTACACGAACATAAACACCAGCATGACTGTGAACCGTCTCCTTCGAGGCAAAGGAAAGAAAATGTTGGCTTAAAAGCTTTGCCTGTTTACGAATATTGTCATTTTACATATTTCCTCCTGATCAAGATTCTTGGGTGATCTTCCGCACGATTTGCCTTAAAGTCTACTTTAAGGTCTATAATAATGTTGGAAATCCAAAGCAAATAGCCGGTTGCTGCAATTTTGCCGGGGGCTTTTTATTTTTTTGAAAATGATGATAGTGAAAGATATGGAGGTTGCAATGGGATATTCTATTAAAGAAGTTTCTGAAAAGGTCGGTTTGCCTGCACATACGCTCCGGTATTACGAGCAAGAGGGTCTCCTTCCCTTTATTAAAAGAGATGCCAATGGAAACCGAATTTTTGATGAAAATGATTTGACATGGCTGGAGCTCGTGATCTGCCTTCGGAAAACCGACATTGCTCTTTCTGAATTACGCGAGATTGTCGAGTTGACAAAAGAAGGAGATTGGACAATCCCGAACCGCAAACAGATACTTGAAAAACATAAAGAGAAAATGATGGAGAAACAAAGAGATCTTGATCGGGCTTTTCAAAAAATTGATGTGAAAATAGAATACTACAATCAATTAGAAAAGCAGTACGAGTCAAAAAAGGAAACGGACAAAGCTGATTAAGATAAATTAATCAGCTTTTCAGCTTGTCGAAAGAATTTTTTCCAAGATCTTTGCAGCATCTTGCTCATCGATACCATCCGTAATTAAGGTGATATCGTCCCCCTCTTGAACTGCCAAATTCATTATTTCCATGATATCCTTTCCATTCGCGGATCGCCCGTTTTTTGTTAAAACGATTTCACTTTTAAAAGTGAATGCCTTTCGTACAAATACAGCCGAATGTCTTGCTTGCAGTCCCCGCGGAAGCTGAACGATAAGCTTTTTTACGATCATCATGTTTCTCCTTATTTTTTAAAATTTCATTTTGTCCCCAGATTACTTGCTGATCGGCATTGTGGGAAAACCTCTCCCCCACACCAGATTTATATCGTTTAGATTAATCTTTAAAGCCGACTTTAAGGCAAGGGGTTTTTTGCCGTTTTACAAGGTGTATTGGAAAGCACGTTTTTTGTATTAAACATCGGCAGGTACGTCTGCCCCATTTGATTCTGGCCACTTTTCTGCAAAAAACGCAAAAAGATGGTTCAACCAGTTGAATCGGCTGAACCCATCTTTTGTCAAACATAAAAGGCATTTTTCTTGAATTACAAGGTAGAGATGTCAATAACGAATCGATAACGCACATCACTGCGAAGAACGCGCTCATACGCTTCGTCTACTTGGTCGGCACGGATAACCTCAATTTTAGGAGCGACTCCGTGCTCTGCGGCAAAGTCCAGCATTTCTTGTGTTTCGCGAATTCCGCCGACAAGCGAACCTGCAATGCTGCGGCGGCCCATGATTAAGGAAAACACGCTGTACTGATCCTGTTCGGCTGGCGCACCTACGTTGACAAGCGTTCCGTCTACGCGAAGCATTGATAAATACGCATTAATGTCAAGGTTTGCAGACACCGTATTTAGGATCAAGTCAAAACGGCCGGCCAGCCCAGTGAATGTAGCCGGATCACTCGTTGCAAAGTAGTGATCTGCGCCAAAGCTCAAGGCCTCCTCTTTCTTATTCAAAGACCGGCTCAAAACCGTTACTTCAGCACCCATCGCATGCGCGAATTGGATGGCTACATGGCCGAGACCGCCCATTCCCACAATGGCAACCTTCTTGCCGGGTCCGGCGTTCCAATGTTTCAAAGGAGAGTACGTAGTGATGCCTGCACACAGCAGCGGGCTTGCCGCATCCAAGTCCAAATTGTCTGGAATGCGGACGACGAAATCTTCTTTTACAACGATTTTTTGGCTGTAGCCGCCGTACGTCGGATTTCCATCATAGTCTAATGAATTATACGTTTGGACTACGCCTTTTGTACAAAATTGCTCCTCGCCATTCAGGCAGTATTCGCATTCTCCGCAGGAATCAACAAAGCAGCCGACGCCGACGCGGTCGCCGACGGCAAATTTGGTCACGTCCCCTCCTACTGCTGTCACGACTCCGGCAATTTCATGTCCCGGAACCATCGGGAAGATTCCGCCGCCCCATTCATCATAAGCACTATGGATATCAGAATGGCAAATACCGCTAAACTTAATATCTATTAAAACATCATTTGGCCGTAAATCTCTCCGCTCAATCGTCGTCAGTTCGAATTTTGCTTTTGCGCTTGGAGCGCTTAGCACGCGGCTTGGTATGCTTTTATGGTTACACATGATATAAACCCACCCTTTCTTCATCAAAAGATACAAGAATATGTTAAACCTTAAAGTGAACTTTAACACAAGGGTTTTTGGCTGAATTAGCTAAAAAGTAATAGAAAGCCGCCCATACTGCAGAATTGAATGTCTGAATCTCCTTAATGGATTACTGTAAAATTTAATTTTGTCTGAAAGTCTACTTATTTTTCAACATTTCTGTCAGTTTATATAAGGAATCGTACTGTTTAATGCGAAAATTCCGCCCTTCCTTTTGCAAATAACCTTTATCGCAAAATTGTGTCATCACATGCAATAAGTGACGGTAGGATACGCCTAAATAATCACAAACGGTTACATGTTTCTCCTTATAAACTCCTTCATCAGCTGTTTGCAAAATAAAATCCGCAAGCCGATGTTCAAGCGGAAATGCAAGGCTTTGGGAATACTTTGCAGCCATAAGTGTTGCCTTTATACTTAAAAACTTGGTTAATTCACGCAGAAATTTTGCATCTTCCATTAATTGTTTGCGACAGCGATGAACAGGAAGCGCAAAACAAACGGTCTTCGTTGATGCCTGAACTCCTTTTGTATAGTACGCCTCATGTAATAATTCCATTTCTCCGATATAATCATTTGCGTTGATAAAATTAATTAAGGAAACCTTCCCATTTTGATGTGTGACATATATTTTGGCTTTTCCTTCAATAACGTAAAAAAGGAACTCCGTTCTCGTACCTTCTCGAATCATCCATTCATCGCGCTGATACTCGTGCACTTCCATAAACTCTTCAACTGGAAAAGAAAACAGATGCGAAATAGAGTGCCTCTCCAACTGCTGCCGCTTTTTCTCACCCTTGTAGATTTCCATCATCCACCCCGATAATATGAGATATCTCATATTTTTTTATCTGTTTACATGATAACATGCAAACGATGGGGGGATGCAGAATGAACACACATCGCTGGATGAGCATACAGTTTTTTAGTTTTTTTATGACATGGGGCATTTTTCTGCCTTATTGGACGGGATGGATCATTCATACAAAAGGGATTACGGTTCCTCAAGCCAGTTTGATTATGAGCCTGGGTTTGGTTGCAAGAGGCCTTTCCACATTGGCTGCTTTTCCTTATTTGTCAGGGAAATTTAGCAGCAAGTCCTTATTGAATGGGGCGGGAATCGGTACGCTGGTTGCTATTCTGTTTTATATTCCGGCGGGTTCCTTTACCAGCTTGCTTATCGTTACAGTAGTATTCCATTTTTTTTACCCTGCATTCATGCCCGCTCTTGATAGCGCCGCCGGAGCTCTCGTGCAAAGCGGCCAATTAAGGCATTACGGGAGAAGCCGGCAGTGGGGATCTATTGGATTCATCTCGGCCGGCATGTTTCTATCCATCTTTACTGGGATAATTGGAGATGAAGTTATTTTATGGGCGCTGTTACTTGGTATAGCCGTATTGGTATGTCTCGGTTTCATGCCTGCGCCTATGATTCTGTCTAAAAAGCCGCCGGCAGACCAAACACAAAAAAGGAGTATGTTAAAATTACTCCGGATCAAGCGCTTTCGTTTGGTACTGGTTATAGTCATCTTACTCCAGGCGGCACATGCTTCTTATTACAATTATGATTATCTCTTTTTACAAGAAATTCATGCACCGCAATATTTAATAGGTGTAATAATTAACATTGCCGTGATTGCAGAAATTATCTTTTTCTCAATCGCAGACCGGAGATTTCACAATTTTTCAGTAGGCTCCTTGCTTGCAATGGCGGCATTTGGTTCTTCCGTACGTTGGATATTAGTATTTGCCTTTCCTAATGTAATGGTTTTCTGTATAGCGCAAACCCTCCATGCATGCTCATTTGCTATGGGGCACTATGCCTTTATGAAATACTTGATAAAAAATATTTCACATGTGCAAATTCCGAAAGCACAAGGTATATATTCAGCATTGGCTCTTAGTTGGAGCACTGCCGTGTTTACAATTTTCGGCGGCTATTTATACGAAATTGAGCCAAGATATGCCTTTATCGGAATGATTGTTTGTACGATTCCATCGATGATGCTTGCGCTTTTATATCGAAAACTGGAACTTAGAAAAGAAATCTCACTTTCGATTTAGTTTTTTTACAGCTTTTCACTTATTCCTCGCTGGAACATAACACGATGCTCATCCGGGAAGGCCGGCTCCTGAAGGATTGTAGGAAATGGTTAATTCAGCGAGTTTCGTTCTTTTGAATTTGATCTGTTAGCCCCTCTTTCTTTTTTTACATACAAATGACATGTTTATGTTTAGGATCAGTACATGTTTTTCATCGTTCTTTGTGCCGGCTGCAAATGCACAATAAAAAAGAGCTTACTCAGGCGAATAAGCTCTTTTGGCTCATTTAATCAGCAGGCGAAAGCTCGCTTTCGGTCAGCCACATATGATTTTTCACTTCTTTCCCGCCGGTTGTCGGCTTATAATCCACCATATAAACCGTCGTTTTTTCCGCCGAATCGATTGTGGCGGTTGCCCCCTTCATCCCTTTCATATGGTCGGCCTCCAAGGTTACTTTTGCCCCCGGTTTGAACGGCTTATCGCCGGCATCTTTGATATCTTCTTGAACGACCCATTTGTGGTTTTCGACTCGTTTTCCGCCGGTTGTCGGTGTATATGAAACGGCATAGACGACAGTATCATAAGCGCCGGTGATCGTCGCTTCAGCGCCATTCATGCCTTTCATGTGATTTGCGTTCATGATCGCTTTCGTTCCCACTTTATATGTTGGGTTTTTTGCTTCTTTTAAACCTTCAGGGACTTCCATGTTGCTGTGATCCATCTCATGCGTGTCTTCATTGTTTCCGTTCGTTGCATGATCCTTATCCGTGTTTGTGTTTCCGCAAGCGCCAAGTACGATAAGAAGAACAGCAAACAATGATGGAACAAATCGTTTTTTTCGCATGCACATACTCTCCTTCTAATGGTATTTGCCAATATCATAAAACGAAAATGTGCAGAACTTATGGAGATCGCTTATCAAATTCAAAAAAAGAGGGCGTCATAGAGAACACCGGATCAGTATCTCACTTTTTTTCATCAGAAACGATGTGAATATCGATTCCGTCGGTATGGCGCATAATCGTATTTACGATCGATCCTTTTCTGATTTCTTCCCATCTCGACCGCGCAGATTGTCCAAGAACGATTTGCGTGATGCTTTTTTCCGTTGCCACATTGGCAATCGTCTCTGAAATATGGCGCTGGTTTGCGATTTTAAAAATAAACTCGGCGCCGAATTGTGCAGAAAACCGTTTCCATTGTTTAATTTGAGCTCTTTTGCCGGCCGATATGTTTTCTATCGTGCTGCGGGAAACATTCAGAACAAATAAATCGGCTTTTAAGCGGCTCGCGATTCGCCAACCGCGGCGGATCAGCCTTTCAGCATTTTTGCCGTGCTGTATACAAACTAGTATTTTTTCATTTGTTCCTCTTGGCCGATGATTCCCATTCAGCCCATTTGTACGTTCCATTCGGCCGTCTACATCGTCGGCGACTTCACGTAAAGCAAGCTCTCTCAGTGCGGCTAAATTATGTTTTGTAAAAAAATGGGTTAAAGCTTGCTGAATCTTATGCTTTTCGTAAATCTTTCCTTCTTTCAGGCGCTTCTGCAGGGTTTCCGGCGTGACATCGATAAGGATGACTTCGCTCGCCAGATCTAAAATCCGGTCGGGAATCCGTTCCCTTACCTTAACGCCGGTCACATGCTGTACGATGTCATGAACGCTTTCAAAATGCTGAATGTTAACCGCAGACATAACATTGATGCCTTCTTTCAAAATATCTTCAACATCCATGTGTCGTTTTTCATTCTTGGAACCGGGTACATTCGTATGAGCCAGTTCATCGACGATGACAAGGTCGGGTTTTCGCTCAATGATCGCTTCAACATCCATTTCCTTGAGGACTTTTCCTTTATATTCAATTTTCCGTTTAGGAATAACCTCTAAATCCTTTATTAATGCGGCCGTTTCCGTCCGGTTATGCGTTTCGATCAAACCGATGACAACGTCTATGCCTTCGCGTTTTACATCATGGGCTTCCTGCAGCATTCGATACGTTTTCCCTACGCCCGGAGCTGATCCGATATAAATGGTCCAATGTCCTCTTTTCAGCTGTTCGATTTCAGCCAGCAGTTCTTCCGGTGTTTTCTTTCGATAATCTCGGATATGTTTTCTTCGCATCATATGCATCTCCGTCTTTCGTTAATGATTCCCCCTGTGTCTCCCGGGGCAGGCACAGGGGGAGAAGCCGTTACTTCAGCTCTTCTTTCAGATCGATATTAAGCAGCAGAACATTGACGCGGGCTTCGCTGAAAAGGGAAGCCTTCTTGACATGCTGTTCAACTAATTGTTCGAGTTCTGCCTTTGAAATCCCTGTCAGACGGCTGATTCTTGGGATTTGTGCATATGCGGCGGCCAGGCTGATGTCAGGATCAAGCCCCGAGGCAGAGTTCGTGATTAGGTCAATCGGCAGTTTGCTGACGGGAACATCCGGATTTTCCTTTTTCCATTCAGAGATTGATGTTTTGACCCGTTTTAATAACTCGGAATTTGAGGGTGCCTCATTTGGCGATCCGGAACTTGAGGCATCATAGCCGATGCTGGATACTCTGCTGTTAAAAAAGCACGGATCAGTAAACTGCTGCCCGATTAATTCAGAGCCGATGACCTCTCCTTTTCGGTTGTAAATAAGGCTTCCATTCGCCTTTTTCGGCATCACGGCCTGTGAGATTCCCGTAACGGCCAGTGGATACATAAGCCCGCACACAATCAACAGCAATAAACTGATTCTTATCATTGCACCTATTTCTTTCATTGTAATCTCCCACCTTATACAAATATCTGAAGCATAAGATCAATCAGCTTGATTCCGATAAACGGGACAAGCACTCCGCCAAGTCCATATATCAACAGGTTGCGGGCGAGCAAAGCATTTGAGCTCATCGGCTTGTATGCGACCCCTTTCATTGCTAAAGGGACAAGCAGGGGAATAATTACCGCATTAAAAATGAGCGCCGACAAAATGGCTGACATTGGTGAAGCAAGTCCCATGATATTCAGCACTTTCATTTCAGGAATCGCCAGCATAAACATCGCCGGGATAATCGCAAAATATTTGGCGATATCATTTGCGATGCTGAACGTTGTAAGAGCACCGCGAGTCATAAGCAACTGTTTTCCGATCGACACCACTTCAATGATTTTCGTCGGGTTGGAATCCAAATCGACCATGTTCGCCGCTTCTTTGGCCGCCGTTGTCCCGCTGTTCATGGCCAGCCCCACATCAGCTTGGGCCAGCGCCGGGGCATCGTTCGTGCCGTCTCCTGTCATGGCGACCAGCTTACCTTCCTCTTGTTCGCGTTTGATCACGTTGATTTTGTCTTCCGGTTTGCTTTCCGCGATAAAATCATCCACGCCGGCCTCTTTGGCAATCGTAGCCGCCGTTAATGGATTATCACCCGTACACATCACCGTTTTGATGCCCATTCTCCGAAGTTCTTCAAAGCGTTCTCTCATCCCCGGTTTTACGGTGTCTTTCAAATAAATTAAACCGTAGATTTTATTGTCTGCCGCAACGGCCAGAGGTGTTCCGCCTTCTTTTGCAATTCGCCCGCTTTCCCTGTCAAGGTCCGGCGGGATGTTTCCTCCGTTTGTTTCAACCCACTTTTTCACGGCATCGACGGCGCCTTTACGGACCTTTCTGCCATTCGTCAAATCAACGCCGCTCATTCTTGTTTCCGCCTTAAATTCGATCCATTCTCCTTCAGCCGCCGGGTCGTATTCGATGGCCCGTTTTTTGGCGAGGTCGATGACGGACCGGCCTTCAGGCGTTTCATCGTGAATAGAGCTGATCGCCGCGTATTCACCGACGGATTGGAGCGTTTCATCACCGACTGGCACAAATTCGCTTGCCATCCGGTTTCCAAATGTGATCGTTCCGGTTTTATCAAGAATAATCGTATTAATATCGCCTGCCGCCTCGACGGCTTTTCCCGACATGGCAAGTACGTTAAAGCGGGTCACTCGATCCATGCCTGCAATGCCGATCGCCGACAAGAGACCTCCGATTGTCGTAGGAATCAGGCAGACCAGCAAAGCGATCAGGACCGCCGGATCGATTTGAAACCCAAGATAGCCGGTAAAAAACGGGAGTGTAACGACGACGATGAGAAAGATGATCGTTAAGCTTGTCAAAACCGTATTCAAGGCGATTTCATTCGGCGTTTTTTGCCTTTCCGCTCCTTCAACAAGGGCAATCATCTGATCCAAAAACGTTTCTCCTGGTTCGCTTGTAATTTTTACTTTAATCGAATCGCTGACAACACGGGTTCCTCCCGTAACAGAGCTGAAATCGCCCCCCGCCTCTTTTATGACCGGCGCTGATTCGCCGGTAATCGCCGATTCGTCGACTGAAGCGAGACCCGCGATCACTTCGCCGTCGCTCGGGATCATTTCTCCCTGGGAGACGATGACGATGTCGCCCTTGCGAAGATCGGAAGATGAAACTTTTTCTATATTCCCGTTAACTACTTGATTGGCCCATATTCCCTTCTTCGTCTGTTTTAAAGAATCGGCCTGCGCCTTTCCTCTCCCTTCAGCCAGAGCTTCGGCGAAGTTGGCGAACAAAACCGTGAACAGTAAAATGACGGAGACCGCCGCATTAAACCAGACGGGCGCCATGCTCCCGAAAAATTGCGGGAATACGGAAATTAAAACCGAGATAAAAAAGCCTATCTCAACGACAAACATAATCGGATTTCGAATCATGATGCGCGGATCCAATTTCAAAACAGCGTCTTTAAGCGCCTCTTTTACAATCGTTTTATTAAGGGTTTTATTCGTTTTCCGAACCGAATCCGCTCCGTGCTGCCGTTCGGCATTGCTGAAATCGTTCACTGTAAGCCCTCCTATAAAGTTAAAAATTCTGCGGCAGGTCCCAAAACCAGCACAGGGAAAAAGGTTAATGCCCCGACAATCAGAATCACCGTGACGAAAATACCGCCAAATATACCCGAATCGGTCCGGAACGTACCGATGGTGTCAGGGACCGTTCTTTTTTCAAGCAAAGATCCGGCGACTGCCAAAAGCGTAACAATTGAAATATAGCGGCCGATGAACATCACAATCCCTGTTGACATATTCCAGAACGCTGTTCCATCTTTCAGCCCTTCAAAACCCGATCCGTTGTTTGCCGCTGAGGACGTAAATTCGTACAAAATTTGGCTGATCCCGTGAAAACCGGGATTCGAGATGGCTTCCCGTCCCATTGGGGTATAGAGGGCAAGTGCAGACGCCCCTAAAATCAACAGCGGCTGAATCAGCAACGTGACAGCCAATAGCTTCATTTCTTTGCCTTCAATTTTTTTGCCTAAAAATTCAGGTGTTCTTCCAACCATTAAACCAGACAAGAACACGGCGATCATCGCATACAGCAGCATGTTCATAAATCCGGCTCCGAATCCGCCGAAGACGGTGTTCAGCATCATATTGGCCATGGCCAGCAATCCTGTCAGAGGCATCAGGCTGTCGTGCATGGCATTGACCGCACCCGTTTCACTTGCCGTTGTCACCATGGCATACAAGGATGAATACCAGGTTCCGAAGCGGACCTCTTTTCCTTCCAGACTGCCGGCTTCATGCTGAATTCCCATTTCATTGATTGCCGGGTTCCCGTTGGATTCCGCCATAAAAGCTGCACCCATTATGAATAAAAAGAGAAGTCCCGCCGAGATAAAGAGAATGCGCCCCTGTTTTGGGTTTCCGACCATTTTCCCATACGTAAACGGCAGTGAAACGGTGATAAGCAGCATTAATAACATTTGCAGCGCATTGCTCCACCCATTTGGATTTTCAAATGGGTGTGCAGAGTTTGCTCCGAAATATCCCCCGCCGTTGTTTCCCAGCTCTTTTATGGATAAAAAGGATGCAACGGGTCCGCGTAAAATCGTTTGGTCCCCTCCTTCCAGCGTTTTTGCCACTACAGATGCATCAACTGTTTGCGGAACGCCGAGACCGACAAAAACAAGGGACATGACCGCTGCAACCGGAAGCAGAATCCGGGTAATACAGCGGACCAGATCAACATAAAAGTTTCCGAGCGGTTTTCCGGCGAGGCCCCGAATCATGGCAATTGCCGCGGCCAACGCAGTGGCAGGCGCCGTAAACATTAAAAAGATAATCGCAAACATTTGCGAAAACAGGGAAAGACCGATTTCGCCGCTGTAGTGCTGCAAATTCGTATTGGTCATAAAACTGATTGCCGTATTAAACGCAAGCGAAGGACTCATTCCGCTGACATTCGTCGGGTTTAACGGCAATATTCCTTGCAGCCGAAAGACCGCATAAACAATCAAGATCATGACCGCGTTTGTTAATACTAAGGAAACCGCGTATTTCTTCCAAGATTGATTTTCCGTTTTCACACCGCCAATTCGGTAAAATAACCGTTCAGCCGGGAGAAACAGCCTGTCGATTTTGGATGGGCCGTAATCAAATGCTTTAGCAATGTAAAGACCCATTGGTTTAGCTGACAAAAGTGCAATCAATACGATGACGCATATTGAAATAAACAAAATCATTTCTTCAACCCCCACTTGTGTTTACTAAAACTTTTCCGGATGAAGCAAGGCGTATGTCAAATAGGTAAACAGCGCGATAACTGCAGCTATCAATAGAATCATTGCGCTTCTCCTTTCACGGTTATTTTTTTGGTTGGTGACCGATTGTATGTTCAGCCCATTTGGCCAATAAAAGAATCATTGATACCAAAGCGGCAAAGATGACCAGCATCAAAAAATCCAACACGTACATCACCCCCTTTGTTTTCTGTAAAACGGCATGAAAAAAAGCCGCAAGAGAACAAACCTCTTACGGCTTTTTTTAGGGCACAGTTAAGAAACCGTGCTTTCCGCACGTATTTGGGTTCTCTTTAAACGCTTGCGAGGTTAGCTGTCGGATTCAGGTGCAAAGAGTCACCTTACCTTTAAAAAAGGATTCACCCCAAGTGGCAGTACCACAAAAATGGTTCCCCCGCTTCCAAACTGGAATTCAGCGGTTACGATAATTGGAAATTTTATTCAGATTTTTGATGAGATTTATATTACTCTCGTTAAATTGAACTGTAAAGTTTGATAAAACATTAAAAATGATGAAATGAGATGATTTTGAGTGATTTTTAACTTCATATATCCTATTTACTTTCTGTATCTCTGTTTTTCTTTCTGTTTCACAAAAATCATTTGACATCTCTTCCAGCATTTTAATTTATTAAAAAAATAAAAATGAAACGAGAAATGCTCAATCGTCTTGTCATGAAGTGAATCTTGCAAAAATTTTCAGCCTTAAACAGTCAGGATCGGAAGTGATCAAGAAACTGTAGCAGTCTGAAATCCAGGAATGAGCCGGCCGGCGATCGGGATGTCTCTCGGCGGCACAGCTCATTTTTCTGATGTTTGAAAGATTTACTGAAATAACTTTTCGTCAATACGTCTACCAGGCATATACCTCAGGTGTTTCCCCTCCAGGTCCGGGAAAAATGTCATTCAGCTCGCTGAGCACGTCTTCTTCCAGACTGATTTCGACCGCTCTGATCGCATCCCGCAGCTGTTCTACGGTTCTTGGCCCGATAATCGGTGCGGTGAGCGCCGGATTTGTAAGCACCCATGCCAACGCAACATTGGCTTCTTTCTCCCCCAGCTCCTTGCATAAAGCCGAAAATCTGTCAAGCTGTGTTCGATGCTTTTCGATTAAATCCGCCCTTTGGGACGTTCGGGTTCCGGCGTGCTTTTTTAGCGCACGGCCTCCGAGAAGCCCTCCTGCAAGCGGGCTCCATGCCACTACGCCAAGGCCGAGATCCCGGGCAGCCGGCAGCACTTCCATTTCCGCCGTCCGCTCTAATAAACTATACTTATGCTGCTCTGTGACAAGCCCCATGAAATTGCGTCTCGCGGCTGCTGCCTGTGCTTTGACCAAATGCCAGCCTGCAAAGTTGCTTGAGCCGATGTAGTCGACGTTGCCTGATCGAACCTGGCCCTCGAATGCTTCCCATATTTCATCCCACGGGGTCCGCCGGTCGATATGATGCATTTGATACAGTTCGATATGGTCGGTCTGCAGCCGCTTCAGAGATCCTTCCAGGTGGCGTCTGATTTTGTAAAGAGACAGGCCTCTTGTATCGTTCGGTCCGTCGTTTGAATCAGATATCGGTTCATACACTTTCGTCGCCAGGACGACTTTTTCGCGGCGCTGCCCCCCTTGGGCAAACCATTTTCCGATGAGGCTTTCCGTCAATCCGGCATTTTCACCCCAGCCGTAGATATTGGCGGTATCAAAAAACTGTATGCCGCTATCGAGCGCTTCGTCCATGATGCGGAATGCTGTCTTTTCATCTGTATCCACTCCAAAGTTCATCGTCCCCAGGCACAAACGGCTGACGCGCAATCCCGTTCTTCCTAAAAAAGTATATTTCATGACAATCCTCTCCTTATACAATGTTTTGTAAGCAGTGAAGCAAATGATTCAACAACTTCCCGGCTTCCTGTTACGATAAAGAAGACGAAGCAAATGTAAAACGGACGCAAAATGCAGCAGAAGGATATTGAAGTGAATGTAGAAGATCTATGGAATAGATATCATGAGCCGTTAAAAACATTTATCGCGCTTAGAGTCAAAGACCAATCGGCAGTTGATGATTTAGTGCAAATCGTATTTATGAAAGTTCAAATTCATCTCTCGAATGTAAAGAATGTACAAAACATCCGCGCTTGGATCTACAAGGTTGCCCGAAATACGATCATCGATTTTTACCGTACGGATAAATCGATTGAACAGCTTCCAGAGCAAATTGAATTAAGCGGTGACACCGAAGAGGAAAACTATACAAAAGAAGCGGCTGCTTGTATTCGCTCCTCGATCAAAAGGCTGCCGGAAAAGTATCGGGAGGCGCTCGAACTGACAGAAATCCAGGGGCTGTCGCAAAAGGAATTGTGCGAAAAGACGGGGATGTCTTATTCAGGGGCGAAATCAAGGGTGCAGCGCGGGCGCGAAAAATTAAAGCAGCTGATGACGGGATGCTACCATATTGAATCAGATCGATACGGAAATATTATCGATTTTCGGATGTTGAAAGAATAGCTTGCGTACAAAACCGGTTCCTCGTACGAAGGAACCGGTTTCATTTTACAGGCTTGATACAATGCATTCGGCATGCCCGCTAATCTCGAACTCGCCGAAGCCGTCGGGCAGCAAGATGTGATCTCCTTTTTTCAATGAATATTCATGTCCGCTTGAGGTGATGCCCCCTTCCCCTTTGATGACGCTGACAAGCAGGAACGGTTTTTCCTGTTTTAAGCGGGCTGCTCCTTTTACCTCCCACTTTTTCACTGAAAAATAGGGACACTCGATAAATGAGGTGACGCAGAGGTCATCCGTTTGTTCTTGGCGGATTTCCGGCTGATGTTCCGTAAATGGAACGTCTATCACTTCTATGCTTTTTTCAAGATGCAGCTCGCGCAGATTTCCCTCCGCATCTTTTCTGTCATAATCGTATAATCTGTACGTTGTATCAGAATTTTGCTGCGTCTCTAAAATCTGTATGCCTTCACCGATCGCATGAACCGTTCCGCTTGGTACATGGAAGAAATCTCCCGGCTTTACCTTCACGCGCCGCAAAAGCCGGTTCCATTCTTTAAGCTCGATCATGGAGATCAGTTCTTCTTTTGATGTTGCATGGTGTCCGTAAACGATTTCGGCATCTTCTTTGCAATCGATGACATACCAGCATTCCGTTTTGCCGAGTTCGCCGTTTTCTCTTTTTCGTGCAAACTCATCATTTGGGTGTACTTGAACGGATAAGTCTTGGTTGGCGTCTAATATTTTGGTTAGGAGAGGAAAGCGGTCCCCCTCTGCATGGCCGAATAAATGCCGGTGTTTTTCCCACAATTCCGTAAGTGTAAGCCCTTTATACATTCCGTTTTGAACAACGCTTTGCCCGTTTTGATGTGCGGCAAAAGCCCAGCACTCCCCTGTCCGATCCGATGGAATGTCATAGCCGAAAGAAGCCAATGCCGTACCTCCCCAGATTCTTTCCTTGAAAACGGGTGCAAAAAATAATGGTTCAGTCTTCATTTCGTTTCACCTGACCTTATATGATTTCCTCAAGCAGCTTGTATGCTTCCTCTTTTGTCCGGACGGATAATAATGTTTCCCTGTACCTGTCATCCATCAGTTTGCGGGACAGCATTTGCAGGAGTTTTAAATGATCATTTCCTTCGCTTTCTTTCGGAACGGCGATCATAAAAATGAGTTTCGCCTTTGTGCCGTCGAGGCTTTTCCAATCGACTCCCGCCCGTTTGATTCCAAATGCGACGCTTGGTTTTAACACTGCATCGGATTTCCCGTGCGGAATCGCAATATTCATTCCGATTGCCGTTGTGCTCTCCTGTTCACGGCTCAGGATTGCTTGTTTGAATTCGCTTTCTGACTTGAGCGCACCTGCCCGGGACAATTGCTGAATCATTTCATCAATAATGTCGTCGCGCGTTATGCCGGATAGCTGAGGTTCGATCAGGTCAAAACTGGTGATGTCCGTCAGCTTGTTGATACGCGTTTTCTCCGGCTGCCTGTTTTCCGCCGGCACGTCTTGCTGCAAATCTTCTTTTGCCGCTGCGGCTTCCTCCAGCTCCTGCTGCTGCGCTTGGGTGACGTCTTTTTTCAGGATGTTGACTAAAATCGCAGTGACAAACGATCCGGCAATTACGGCAACAAAGAACATCGGAACATGATCGACAGCCCCCAGCACAGCAACGATCGGGCCGCCGTGTGCGACTCTGTCTCCGACGTTTCCGATCATGGCGATGACCGATCCTGTCATGGCGCCCACCATAATGCTCGGGATCACGCGCAACGGATCTTGCGCCGCAAATGGGATGGCGCCTTCTGTAATGCCGAAGAGCCCCATCGTGAATGATGCTTTCCCCATTTCTCTTTCAGCCGTTTGAAATTTTCTTTTTCCTATAAATGTGGCGATTCCGAGCCCGATCGGCGGTATACAAATTGCTGCGGCAATCGGTCCCATAATTTCGTAGTTTCCTTCTGCAATCATGGCTGAACCGAACATGAACGCCACTTTGTTGACAGGTCCGCCCATATCGAATGAAATCATCGCTCCTAAAATCAATGCCAGAATAATCGAGCTCGATCCTTGCATACCAGAAAGCCAAACCGTCAATGATTCAAACACGTGCGCGACAGGAGCGCCGATCAAAAATACAAACGCTAATCCGACAATAAGCGAGGCCAGTACCGGGATAATAATGATCGGCATGATCGGCTGTATTGCTTTTGGAACCTTTAATCTTTTGATTCCCAGCGCCGCATACCCTGCCAAAAATCCGGCGATAATCCCGCCGAGGAAACCGGCGCCGCTCGCGCTGCCGTAAAAGCTTCCCGTCGCCGCAATGTATCCGCCGATCATGCCGGGAACAAGGCCGGGCTTATCGGCGATGCTGTACGCGATATATCCGGCTAAGACCGGGATCATGAACGTGAATGAAGCGCTTCCAATCTGTTCAATCGTCTTCCAGAATGAAGCGTCCGGAATCACCAAGCCTTTTGGCGTTTTTTCGCCCCCGAGCGTGAGCGCAAGTGCGATTAATAATCCGCCGACGACAATGAACGGAACCATGAACGAAACGCCGTTCATTAAATGACGGTAAATCGGGTTTTGTTTTTTCGCCTGATGGCCGGCTTTTGCCGATTGTGAACTGGATTGATAGACGGGGATATCTCCGTGCAAAGCTTTTTGAATTAATTCTTCCGGTTTGCGGATTCCGTCCTGTACCCCGACAGACAGCACCTTTTTTCCCGTAAACCGGTCTTTGTTTACCGAGCGGTCGGCAGCGATAATGATAGCGTCTGCTTCCTGAATGTCCTGTTCGGTCAGTTCATTTTCGACGCCGATCCCGCCCTGGGTTTCCACTTTCATTTTTACGCCCAATCTGTCGGCTGCTTTTTGCAAATTTTCTGCCGCCATATACGTATGAGCGATCCCGTTCGGGCATGATGTAACCGCTAACAGTTTCATGTTAAATCCTCCTATTCGCAAGTCTTGTGTCTACTATATATCAAAATCTTAAAATCAAAAGTCTGGTTTTTTACCGCAACTTCCGGAAAAATCGGCTTTTTTCTATAAAAAAGCAAGGAACTGATCCTTGCTTTTAATAGTCCAAATATGATAGAAATTTCATAACATTTGTTTCCTTCGTCAATTTTTGAACAAACGCCGGCTGCTCGCTTAAAAAAGACAGTTCGTGAAACAATTGCCTCGTCATGTCGCGGTCCTCGTGTTTTACCGCGAGCATGAAAACGAGCGATACCTTTTCGTTTCCCCAATCAAGCGGTTCTTTTAAAGTTGCAATGGCAATTGCCGATTTTTTAATGAATTTGGAATTGGCGTGGGGAATGGCAATGCCTCCCCCGATGGACGTGGCCGACATTTTTTCCCTTACCACGGCGTGGAGAGCATAATCCTTTTCGACATAGCCTTTCTGATACAACGCCATCGCCAATGTTTCGATTAATTTGTAGCGGTGTTCTGCATCCTGTTGTAAAAACACTAAAAAAGGAGTCGTATTATTCAGCATCGTAAACGTTTTTTGCTTGTTGCGGGACGGCTGATCAAGCTGATCCATAAAAATGCCCAGCTTTTTCTCATCCGCCGGCTCCAACAGCGGCGATACAACGACGTGCGGAACCTTTACCGCTTCTAGTGATACAGTTGAAATGACAAGCTCTACATCCTCGTGATTTGCCAGGTAGTCCGCCACATCCGCTTTTGCAATGCAATCCAGCACAGCGATTTGATGGAATGCCAGTTCAATCTTCGTCCGCAGCAATTGTGACATTCCGATTCCCATATGACAGACGATGATCGCCTTCTTTTGCGTCCGGCTGCCGCAGTTCATCCGTTCGCTCGCCGCTTGAAAATGCAGGGTGAGGTACGCCGCTTCCTCTTCGGGTATCGAAAGCTGAAATGATTGATTAATATCTTCCAAGACGTCCACCACGGTATGAAACATATAAGGGTACATCTTTTTAATGTCGTGAAGCATTGGATTTGATACAGAAAGGTCATAATTCAGCCGGTTCAACACGGTATTTAAATGGATGCTGAGCCCCTCGATCAATCCCGCATCTTTGCGGAAATCAATCATCTTCAGCTTGGAGACGCGGTCAACCAAATGATCGAGAACATCGCTCAGCAAAGGATTTTTTACGCTTTCCTCCTCATCTTGCCATAACGGATAGCGCACTTTTCCGCCTAATATATGCAATGTTAAATATACGACTTCTTCTTCGGGAAATTGGACGGCGAAAACGCGCTCAAGCTTTTTCAAAAATGCGGATGCCCATTGATATTCTTTTTTCTTTTGAACTAGCGCCATCTCTTCCCGGGAAATCGATATCGGCTGTTTCATTTTCATGCGGCGGATCATCAGCAGCGTGTGCAACAATAAGCTTTCGAACGTTTCGTCTGTGAAACGCAAAGAATGACGCTTTTGCAGTGCTGAGATTTCATTTGTCACAAATTTCACTTCATGGCTTAAAAATTGTTTTTTCATGAATTCGCTGGCAAACTCTTGATTTTCTATCAAATCTGATATTCTGGCCAGCGCTTTTCGTTTGTTTTTTTCGTTTCCTTCGATCATCAGGCCGATCCGCTGCTTTGAAATGAGCGTTAAGTGAAAGTCCTTCAGCCATTCTTTTATCATATCCAAATCCCGTTTGATGACGGACTTGTTTAAAAAATGCTGCGCTGCGATTTCTTTCACTGTTACCGGCTTTGCATTCATGAGCAAGCGATAGGCAATCTCAAGTACCCTTTCTTCATCGGTTTGTACCTTCGGCCGCTGCTTTAGGCACAGCTTACGGCTTAACCGCATCTTTTCGTGTTCTTCTATCTTTAAAGAAACGCCTGCTCCCGGTTTCCGGATGAGCTCGGCATCGGAATGTTCGGTTAAAAACTCTTCAATCGCTTTTAAATCATTGCGGATCGTTTTTTCAGAACACTTTGCCCGGTCTGCAATATCCCGCACTAATAAATAGTCCTCAGGTTCAGATATCAACAGATATAAAATGTCTTTTTGCCTTGTATTCATTGGTTTCACCTGTTTCTTCTATCCTTCCTGTGAGGTTCGCTTTATAGTATAAGTATACTACAAGAGAAACCGTTTACATTATACAGCGGAAGAAAAGAAATAAAAATCTAGTTTTTTACCGAAGCTTCCGGAAAAACTGATTTTATTAGGAATCTAGGACTAGAAATTTCTATACGACCAAAAAAAGCGGTGTGCAGCCACACCCCCTTTAGAAATCCGGCTCCAAGCCGCCGGATTTTGGTTGTTGAATAGCTTTTATCCCTGCCCCGCATAGCGGAATGCCGATTTTTTCGTCATAATCAAAAAAGAACCGTCAATGTGACGGCCCTCCTTTTGTTCCCGGATGTTTTGAAGTATTTCATAGTACAACTCCCCCTACAATGAGTATGATTGCACATCACATGAGCGTGTTGGGCGGATCATTCCAAAAAAAGTTACTGTACCGTCAGGATGGCTTTGTGTCAATTCCAATACAATATGTACAGAAAATTCATTCGCTTCTAATAAGCTCCTCCCTTTTTCTTTTGTATATTATTGTAGACGACCCACTATTTGGAATGTTATCATTACTGTAGTTTACTGCGGTTTTAAGGAGATGATCAAATGCAAAGCGTAACGATATGGCTCGCGTTCGGCGCAGGGTTCTTATCGTTCATTTCCCCGTGCTGTCTGCCGTTGTACCCCTCTTTTATTTCTTACATTACGGGCTTTTCTGTAAGCGATTTAAAAAGCAGGCAGACAAAAGGCGTCAATCAAACGGTGCTGCTTCATGCGGCTTCTTTTTTGATCGGTTTTTCGTTGATTTTTTATATTATCGGCTTTTCGGCCAGCTCTGTCGGATTGATTTTTTCTGAATATAAAAACCTGATCAGGATGCTTGGCGGGATTTTTATTTGTTTAATGGGCTTGTTTTTATTGGGGGTTTTTCAGCCGGCATTCATGTTGAAGGAGAGAAGGTTTTCGTTTAGAAAAGGAAAAATCGGCGTGTTGAACTCCATACTTGTCGGAATTATTTTTGCGGCCGGCTGGACGCCGTGTATCGGTCCCATTTTCGGAACGATTGCGTACGCCAACTTCACGAATCCCGATCCGGCCCGGACGCTTATGCTTGTGACGGCCTATTCGTTGGGATTTGCGATTCCGTTTTTAGTGATGGCGTTTTTCATCGGAAAGGTAAAATTCTTTACAAAATACTCGCATGTGTTGATGAAAATCGGCGGAGGAATGCTCGTTTTTATCGGAATCCTCTTGTATACGAATCAAATCGTATGGATTAATATATGGTTTTCCGATCTTACGAATCTATTTTAAAACAAAAAAGGATCTCCTCAGGAGATCTTTTTTGCAGGACGTTCACTGCTTTTTCCGCAAACGGGCATCGAGAACAAACGTACCGAACGGCAAGAGCGATGCCATGAAAGCTCCGAGAACGCTGAGAAACGCCCAGCGGTGACGGAACCAGACAATAACGAGCATCAGCACAAACAGGAGAAACAATACGCCGTGTATCATGCCGAAGCTCTGAACAAGGCCTGAATAACCGGCAAAGTATTTAAACGGCATCGCGATAAAGAGCAATGCCAAATAGGATATTCCTTCAATAATACCGATGATCCGCAGGAGCTTGATGGATGTTGTCATGAATGGAAACCTGCTTTCGACTGTGAATTTTATTAAAAATTAACGGCCGCAGCTTCTGCTTTTTTCAATCCATCTTCGATGATTTGTTCGGCCCGGTCTGGGAATTGGTTGTGTCCTTCGATAATGACGGTTGTCAAATCTTCTACGCCCCAGAAATGCATAATGTTATTCACGTAGTTAACGGCCATTTCCGTTGATTGGGCAGGCCCTTCTGAGTAGACGCCCCCTCTGGCATTAAGAAGCGCCACTTTTTTGTCGCGAATCAGCCCGACAGGTCCTTCCGGCGTATACTTGAAGGTCTTGCCGGCTTGTGAAAGGTAATCAAGGTATGTGTGAAGCACGGACGGAACGCTGAAATTCCAAAGCGGAAATGCGAAAACGGCTTTATCGGCTGCAAGAAATTGATCTAAATACTTCTGTACCAGCCCGGCTGCTTCTTTTTCGGCATCTGTCATGTCGATGCCCTTTGCCAGTTTAAACATACCGTTAATCTTATCCATATCATAATAAGGCAGATTTTCTTTGAATAAATCGAGTTCCGTGATTTGATCTTCGGGATGTGACGCCTTGTATCTGTTTAAAAACGCCTCATACAGTTTTACGCTGACCGCCTGTTCGGCCGGACGCGGGTTTGCTTTAATAAATAAAACATTTGCCATTTTAAAAATACCTCCGCTGTAACTAAAAACTTTGATTTTAGGGAATTGCCTTATCCGCGGGCAGCTTGATAATATTTGTTGACTGCTTCCCAGTTCACGACATTGAAGAAAGCGGAAATGTAGTCAGGCCGCTTATTTTGATATTTTAGATAGTATGCATGTTCCCACACATCAAGTCCGAGAACCGGTTTTTGGCCTTCCATGAGCGGGCTGTCCTGATTAGGCGTAGAGGTAATCGCCAAGCGGTCTTTATCGACAACGAGCCAAGCCCATCCGGAGCCGAAGCGTCCGGCCGCTGCTTTCGCAAATTCTTCTTTAAATTGATCAAAGCTTCCAAACGTTTGATTGATCGCTTCTGCAATCTCTCCGGCAGGCGCGCCGCCTCCGTTTGGAGAAAGGATATTCCAAAACAGGCTGTGGTTTGCATGCCCTCCCCCGTTGTTGCGGACGGCGGTACGGATCTCAGCCGGTACTGCATCAAGGTTTGCAATCAGCTCTTCAACCGATTTACCTGCCAGTTCATCGCGTCCTTCCAAAGCAGCGTTTAAATTGTTTACATATGTTGCATGGTGACGCCCGTGGTGAATCTTCATCGTTTCTTCATCAATATTAGGCTCAAGAGCGCTGTGAGAATAAGGTAATGCCGGAAGTTCATATTTTGACATGTTATGTCCTCCTCATATGTATAAATTATGTTATGAACCTATTATAAAATCATTTTCTAAACTTTTTCAACTATAAAGTTTAGAAAGTTTTTTTCCGTCCCTCCCCTTTTATTGAAGAAGCCGTTTTCAGCAGACGGTTTTGTTTCTTTTTCTAAAATATGATAAACTTAATTGTTCAAAAAACTTTCAAAAAGGCGGGTGATCAAATGGATTCCAGGCTCTCAACAAAAGATAAAATACTTGAACTGTTAAAAAAAGAGAAAAGCATGACCGTCAGTCAGCTTTCAAAACGTTTAGGAATAACCGAAATGGCCGTCAGAAAACATCTGAATATGTTAGAGCGGGATTCACTTCTCACCGTCAGCGAAGTGAAGCAGCCGATGGGACGCCCGCTTCAGGTCTTTGCGCTGTCTTCTAAAGCTGATGAGCTTTTTCCGAAAAACTACGAAAATATGACGGTTGAATTTCTTCACGATCTAAAAGAATTGCACGGTGAAGACATCATCGATTATCTGTTGGAAAAAAGAAGCGAGCGGCAAAAAAACAGCTACTTGCCTAATATGCATGGCAAAACCGCGGCAGAAAAGATTGAAAAGCTTACAGAGATCCAAAACGGAAAAGGCTATATGGCCGACGTTACAAAAATAGATGATGACACGTACGAAATCGTTGAACATAACTGCCCTATCTTCGCCGTGGCCAAAAAGTTTAAAAAGGCCTGCGCCTGCGAAACAGAGATGTTTAAGAAAGTGCTTGGCGCCGATCAGGTGGAAAGGATGACTTGCAGGGCCGACAACGGCGACCATTGCCGGTTTTTTGTGAAGTTTAACAAGAAGAAATCGCTTAACGTGTAACAACCGCCGGCTGGCAAACCGGCGGTTGTTACGTTTTTTAAAATTCTCTTTTATTGTAAAAGTGCAAGGAGACGGCGTATGAAAGAAACAGGATCGCAAGCAGGCAAACGGCCAGCAGCAAGATCGCCACGGGTTCGGATGCATTGCCTAAAAAATCTGTGATACTTTGATTCCAGGACACTTGCCCGCTGTTTGCAAATTTAGATAATCCCGATCCTCCGAATATGAAAACGAAAAAGATCACCATATTCGCCATTTTTGATTTTAGATAGCCGTATTTGAAAATCAGCGGAAACGAGATGGAACAAAATAAGGTAACGGCAGTGACAGCACCCATGATTCCGATAAAAGTAAACGAAATGTTAAGCGGAGCTTGTACAAGCTTGACGATCAAATAGATGACGCCGTAGATCAGGATGGCAAACGCCGCATACACATAGATTGATGCGTATTTTGACAAAACGATCGTGCTTTTTTTGATCGGAAGGCTGATGAGGATTTTGTCGCTGTTATTTTTATCCTCCAGGGCGCTTGCCCCCAATGCCAATTGGTAAGTGATCGCCAACACGCTGACCAAAAAACCGACGTGCCCGATATTAGAGAGGGTAATAGAAAAAAAGGCCATCAACAAGATCGATAATTTTAACGATTTTTTTTGCATCAAAAGGTCTTTTTTAATAAGATGATACACTTTGATCACTCCTGCCGGTGGAAAACACCATAATATCTTCCAATGTCGGTTTTTCAATGATGACTGAATCCCCGAATCGCTGAACGACTTCCCGCTTATCTTTGGCAAGGGCTTCAAATCCGAAGCTGTTTTTCTTTAAGCCGATCAATACGTCTTCATGGCCCGCATCAAGCTTGTCGTGATGGCCTTTGACGATGCAGTACTCCTCTAAAAGCTCATCCTTCGCCTTGCTTAACACGATCTCGCCGTTTTGGATGAATGTAATAAAATCGGCAACTTTCTCCAGGTCAGATGTAATGTGGGTCGAAAAGAAAATCGACTTGTTTTCGTCCTGCAGCAATGTTTGCAACACATCCAGCAGCTCAGATCTGACGAGAGGATCAAGTCCTGAAGTCGGTTCGTCCATGATCAATAGATCGGCATGATGCGAAAGTGCGATAGCCAACGAAAACTTCATCTTCATCCCCTTTGACAAATCTTTGATCCGCCTTTTTAAAGGAAGGCGAAAGTCTTTAGCGTATTGCTGAAAAACGGCTTCATCCCACCTCGCGTAAAACGGGCTGACGATCCCTTTCATTTCCTCAATGGTCAGTTCTTCATAAAAATGATTTTCGTCATAGACAAAGCCGATTCTCTGTTTGATGTCAAGTTGGTGCCGCTCATGATCAAGGCCGAAAATGCTGATGTCGCCGCTGTCTTTTTTGATGATGTTCATGATCAGTTTGATCGTCGTACTTTTACCCGCTCCATTCGGTCCGATAAAGCCCATGATGTAGCCTTTTTGCAGGGTAATGCTTACATTTTTCAAAGAGAAATCTTGATAGCTTTTCGACACATTTTTTATTTCCAGTATGTTGCTCATTGTTACCACCCTTCATATATCAGCTTGAGCATGTCTTGCAGTTCCTTCAAAGACAAGCCGACAAGCTTGGCTTCATTGATTGCTTCGGTCATTTTTTCTTCGATCAGTTTCACTTTCGTCTCCCGCAGCATCTCCGTGTTGATGGCTGCGACATACGATCCTTTTCCGGCCACGGTGACGATGAATCCTTCTTTCTCCAGCTCGTCATAGGCCCGTTTTGTCGTAATCACGCTGATTTTCAGCTCTTTGGCCAGGCTTCTGATCGATGGGAGCGGCTGTGATTCCGCGAGCTCCCCCTTGACGATATGCTCCTTTAATTGGTTTACGATCTGCAAATAAATCGGTTCATCTGATGTGTTTGAAATCAAAATATTCAAGCATAACATCCCTCAATTCGTTATAACTGTATATATACAATATAAACAGTTATAACAGATCTGTCAATTGTTGATTTTCAGGCAAAACAAAAACCCACCTTTCATCGATGGGTTTGTACTTTGCTATTCGATTTCCCACTGAGGGTTCCAGACGACTTCCCACAAATGGCCGTCAGGGTCCTGGAAATACCCCGAATAGCCGCCCCAAAACGTATCATGCGGCGGGACTGTTATGACGGCGCCTGCTGTCTTTGCCTGTTGCATGACTTCGTCGACTTCTGCTTTGCTTCCAACATTATGTCCGATCGTGAATTCGGTCGGGCTTGGCATTGTCTTGTTAAGGTTCGTATCATATGCAATATCCTTCCGGTTCCAAACGGCGAGCTTAAGGCCCGGCTGTAAGTCGAAAAAAGCAACGGCACCGTGTTCAAACTCCTCGCCGACGATGCCGTCTGACGGAAGCCCCAATCCATCCCGGTAGAAATGAAGCGCCTTTTCTACATCATCTACTCCCAGTGTAATGACCGTGATTCGCGGTTTCAAAATATAACCTCCCCAGCATGTAACATTCTTTATATTTTTAACACATAGTACTTCATAACCTTCAACGATGCTCATAAAGATTATAGAACATTCGTTCTTGTTATTCAACTGTCATGATATAAAAAGGACAACCGCCTTAATCTCTTGAAATCGTGCAAAAGCGGAATTTATGGAGAATTCATGTTATCAATTGCGGAATCCGAAGAACGGTTTGCTATTTTACATGAGCGGGTCAGGAAAACGGCATGAAGTCAGTCCCGTTTAACCTTGCTCGGACCGATTTTAAAGCAGCTAGGTTGAAAAATAAAATAAAAATTACCATAGAGCAATAAAAAAGCCGATGGTTAAAATCGACTTTTTTCAGATCACGGATTCCCCTGTTTCCGCAAAACGTTTCACCCGTTCTCCGATTTCTTCCTCACACGCTGGAAGAATGCCCATTTCTTCTCATCTGTTCCTTTAGCTCTTGTCGGATCATCAAAGCCCCAATGTTCGCGCCTGACATGCGGCGGAGTCATCTTAGTGAATGATCAATAGCCAGATATAAAGCCCGACAAGGGTGATAAAAAGCGTCGGGATCGTCAGGATGATGCCTGTTTTGAAGTAGGTTCCCCAAGAGATTTTCACGCCTTTCATAGAAAGGACATGAAGCCATAAAAACGTCGCTAATGAGCCGATCGGCGTTATTTTCGGCCCGAGATCGGAGCCGATGACATTGGCGTAGATCAGTGCTTCCCTCATGATTCCGTGGGTTTCGGTATGCTGAATGGAAAGCGCGTCAATCATCACGGTCGGCATATTATTCATAACTGATGACAGAAAAGCGGCGATAAATCCCATTCCGATCGTTCCGGCAAACAGCCCTTGACCGGCTGCAGCTTGAATGATACATGCAAGAATTTCCGTTAAGCCTGCATTTTTTAATCCGTATACGACGACATACATCCCGACCGAGAAAAAAACGATCGCCCAGGGGGCTCCTTTCAGAACTTGCTTTGTGCGGACAGCTGGGCTCTTTTTCGCAGCGATTAAGAAAAAGATGGCTGTCGCGCCGGCGATAATTGATACATGAATGGAAAACAGCTCGCTGATGAAATAGCCGAATAAAAGGATGGCTAATATGAACCATGACAAACGGAATATGCTTTGATCTTTGATTGCCTCCCCTGGTTGTTTCAGATGCGTTGCGTCATAATGCCGCGGTATGCTCTTTCTGAAAAATATATAAAGTACGGTGATGCTCGCAAGCAGTGAAAACACGTTTGGAATCACCATTCTTGCCGCATATTCGATAAAGCCGATGTGAAAGAAATCGGACGACACGATGTTGACAAGGTTGCTGACAACGAGCGGAAGCGATGTGGTATCGGCAATAAACCCGCCCGCGATAATAAACGGAAACACGAGTTTTTCCGGAAAATTCAAAGCGCGCACCATCGATAGAACGATCGGCGTCAAAATTAACGCGGCTCCGTCATTGGCGAATAATGCGGCGACAATGGCACCTAAACCGGAAACATATACAAACATGCGAATCCCGTTTCCTTCCGCCGCCTTCGCCATATGTAATGCCCCCCACTCGAAAAATCCGATTTCATCGAGAATAAGTGAAATTATGATGATTGCCACAAAGGTTAATGTCGCATTCCAGACGATCGCGGTTACGTTTAGTACATCCTGAAAATCAACGACCCCGGCGATGATCGCCAGTACTGCCCCGCCGCACGCCGACCAGCCGATTGATAAATTGTTCGGCTGCCATATGACGAATGTAAGCGTCAGCAGAAATATGATAACAGCTAAAAACATGGTCACTTTTATCCCCCGCCTTCTTCACAGCGTATATATAAGCATATGTCCAAATGCGGCAAAACGGGTGCTCCGCAGCCCAAAAATGGCGGAGCTTTCCCCCGCCTATCTGCATGATACCGTTTTGCTTTTCTTTTTAGTGGCTGTATGTCGTCATCATCTAATTGGCCGAGAACGGCCGCCGCTGATTCACGCTCTGGAAAATCGTCGCGGAGAGAATAAAAAGCCGCTGCTCTCGGCGCTCTTCCTTGATCATGGCCGCGATTTGCGAGAATCGAGCTTTATCCGTCCGGCCATGGCATCTCCTCCTCATTTAAAATAACCAAGGAATCATTCTTTGTTTTATGGCATAGAATTTGCCGCAAAGTCGATAACGAATGATGCCAAGTGTAAAACGATTACCATGACCGTTGAGGAAAGAACGAGCTTTTTGAAGATAGAGGAAAATGCCCCCTTTTTCAGCAATGTGAAGTACACGATGCAGATGACCGCCCCCGCTAAGATCGACCCGTTCCAGCAGAGAAGTCCCAGTTCCGTATACAGATCCTTCTAATCGAACAGCCAAAAATACAGCACCCCGATCTGAATGATCATCAAAAGTGTCGTGAAAAGCGTCATAATAATTTTGTACAACATAATCCCTCCGCCTAAGATTATACGATGCTTTCGAACTGTCCGAAAATAATTTGCCGGGTTCAGAGGCAAAATATTTGTAATCTATCGAACAGGCGGGATATGAATGGATATCAGCATCATGACGTTTAATATTCACCATGGCAAGGGCACCGATCAGCGCCTTGATTTGCAAAGGATTGCCGAGTTGATCGCTGAGAGCGGCGCTGATATTATCGGCCTTAATGAAGTCGATCGGCACTTTTTGAAAAGAAGCCGGTATGAAGATCAAATCAGCCGGCTCGCAAAAGAGCTGGGGATGGAGCATGCCTACAGCCCGTCCGTTTCATTACGTTCAAAAGGTTCCCAGTTAAAAAGGCAATATGGAAATGCCCTTTTGTCGCGATTTCCGATTGTGGACGAACAGCATCATCTGTTCAATTTTGTCCCGGGGCTGATTGAAGGAAGATCATTGCTCGAAACAGCCATTGACATCGACGGGCGGCTCCTTTATGTGTTTGTGACGCATTTGAGCTTGCACCCCTCTCTCCATCGAAAGCAGACCGGCTATATCACAGGCAGGCTTCAGAAGCTTGAAAAGCCGGCGATTGTATTGGGGGACTGGAATATGAAGCCCCGTTCAAGAGGCTGGAAAAAAGTCACAGGAGTGCTTCGCGATGTGTGGGAAGATGCCGGGGACGGTGCGGGTTTCACTTACCCGTCGCACCGTCCGAAAAAACGGCTCGATTACATTTTTGCAAGTCCCTCTCTTCATGTGACCGCTGCCGGAGTTGTCACCAAGAGCCCCGAAGCCTCTGATCATCTGCCGCTTACGGCTATGGTTACGATATAAAAAAAGGACGGCCGATGCGCCGTCCTTTTTATGCCTTTGCGATTCCTAACATTACGCCGGCAATGACGATCAGGATGATCCCGATGACGATCCCGACCATCTGGCGCTTTGTCTTTTTTTCACCAAGGATAATAATTCCGCCGAGTGTCGAAATGATGATCCCCATTTGCGATAATGAAAAGCTTGTCGCCACGCCGACCCGCGGCTGGGAAATGAATAAAAACAAATTTCCCGCCGCCCAGACTAAACCTGGAATAATGTTTTTGATTACGTAGAAATTAAAGGGATGGTGCCTGAATGTGAAAAGCAATCCTCCTGCCACCATCCCGATGGCTTGAGGAAAAAGAGCGGCCCAGCCGCTGACATGAAAGAACCGAGCCACGACGACATACACAAGGTAACCTAATGTCGAAATGAGCAAGATCACAATCCCTTTTTTCATGTCTCCGTTTTTTTCCTCATGGTTGTCCTGGCTCCGGCGGTCTTCCAATGACGTCAACACGACGCCGACGATGATGAAAATCAGCGCCAGCACGCCGAGAACGATCGAGACCGTCGTCGCCCATTCGTGGAACACGAGAACGCCGAACAAGGAGGTGGATACGAGTTGAAGCCCGGTTGAGATCGGCATCGTTTTTGAAACGCCGATCAGCTTAATGCTTTTCAGCTGGTTCACCTGGCCAAGCGCCCAAAATACGCCTGAAATGATACCGACTGCAAAAATGCGCGGCGATAAGTCGGGTTGGACGAAAAAATAGACACCGATGGAAAAAACCAATGCGCCGATCGTCGTTCCGAGCACTTGGCTGTACGGTCCTCCGCCTAATTTGACGTTAAACAATACGATGCTGCCCCAAAAGATTGCGGGTAAAATGGCTAAGAAAATATCCATGTCAAGTAAACCTTTCTTTTTTTGTCTTTATCTATTAAGGTTTACTGCAAACACGATTTTTAATCCAAAAAAATCCCGAATTTTAGAATTCGGGAATGCTTATTTGACTTGTTCGTTTATTGTTACCGGATGCACGTTTTTGAAGAATAATATCCCGTCATATTGCCGCGCCGGGACAAACGATGTGCGCAGACCGCCTCCTTCAAACGCTCTATACTTTTTCTGTCCCCATTCATGGCTGCAGCGCACAAACGAATTTTGATAAGGCGAATGGCTGAGCAGCCATTCCATATGCTTATGACTCATTTTTTTTATCGGATAATCGCGGCCGCTGTAATCTCCCATCCTTCCTTCTTTTGCATACAACCCGATCACAAAACTCTTTTCTTTCATCAATGGCGGGAGATTCTCGGCAAATGAGCGGTACCGGGACAAACGGCTGGCACTGCTCTGTTTTTTGATATGAAGGTTGTGCGCCCAAATGACGAACTTATCAGCGGGATAGATGTGTGTTGATAAAAATTCCAGGTTTTTTGCCATTAATTCGTCCCGGTATTCAAACAATTTGGAGAAGCTTTTTTGAAAGTTGGCCTTGACGTAATTCAGCCTGTTCTCAATCGTCTGCATCACGACCTTATGCAGCATTGCCGAAGGAAACGTTTGTTTTTCAAGTCCTTCGATTAATTCTTTTCCCATTTTGGCGGTTTCTTCGGCCGTTTTTCGAAAGCGCCATTTGAATATTCCATTCTTGTCAAGCAGCTCATTTGCAAGGCGGTCAAAGTCGATGTACTGCTGTCGGATCCGTCCTGTCAAATACTTCTCCAAAAAGGAGGAAAAGTGCTTTTTCCTGCTCTGTTGGACGTCAATACCTGTTAAGTGAAGCCCCTCTGATTCCTTCAGCTCACGGAACAATTCGAGGACAAACTGGTTGTGCCAGATCTTCCCGATGGAGCCGCGCATAAACTCTTCGGCGCTGTATTCAGAGGAAAAAAAGTCACCGATTGTGCAATCTCCCAATTCGCTTTCAAACGCAACAACATTGAACCCCATCTCCCGATGCAGAAAGCGGATGAGGCTGATTTTAGCCGTGATGTATTCTTTGACGCAATGTCCGCTTTCACCGAGAAATACAAATCTTTTGTCTTTCAAAATCGGTTTTAAGGAGTCAAAATGATATTCATCTTCACCACCTATATCGATGCTGCGATCCCTGATTTCAGCAGTTATGCGATCCATATTTCTATCAGCTCCGGCCTTTTTTGTTCCTTTCTTTAATTCGCCGGACGGGGTCTTGATTCCTCTCCGTTTCCGTTCAGTTTTTGGAAGTCTCAAGCCACGGCATGCCGGGAATCAGCGCGGGAGCGTGATACAGGTCGCCCGTCAGCCTGTCTTTGACGCCGAGCGGGTTGCGGTTTAGATCCTTCAGGCTGAAATGAATGCTTCCTAAAACATTCGAGGCGCGGTTTAAGGCGATCTGTCTCGGGTATTCTTCAGGGTCTGACCAGGCCGGATCAGAATTGTTGTTGATTTTATAGGCCGCTTGTCCAATGTATAAATGCACGGGGCGATTGGCCACTTCATTCTTCCACCAGGCAACCAGAATATCGTAGGACGCGGGGGCAAAACCGATGCTCCAATAGATTTGCGGAGCGATATAATCGATATATCCTTTTTGAATCCATTCTCTCGTATCCGCATAAAGGTCGTCATAGTTGGTCATTCCGGCGGTTGTGTCCGAGCCTGAAGGATCCTTCGCCTTGTTCCGCCAGACGCCGAACGGACTGATGCCGAATTTGACGGCCGGTTTTTCTTTTTTGATGGCGGCGTTGATTTGTTTGACGAGCTGGTTGACATTGTCCCGCCGCCAATCCTCAATGTCGGTGAAACGGTCTTTGCCGTATTTCTCATACGTTTCAGAATCAGGGAACTCCTCTCCGGCTATTTTATACGGATAGAAATAGTCGTCCATGTGAACGGCGTCAATCTCATAGTTTTTGACGACTTCTTCGATTCCTTCGACGATAAAGTCCTGCGCTTCGGGAATGCCGGGATTGTAAAACAGCTGGCTGCCGTAACGGACGACCCATTCCGGGTGCTTTCTCGCCGGATGATCTGCCGCGAGCCTGTTCAAATCGGTATGATTCATCGTGATTCGATAAGGGTTAAACCATGCATGGAATTCAAGGTTCTTTCGGTGGGCTTCTTCAAGCAAAAAGGCGAGCGGGTCGTATCCGGGATCTTTTCCTTGGACGCCTGTTAAATACTCTGACCAAGGTCCGTATGCAGAAGGATAAAAAGCGTCGGCCGTCGGTTTGATTTGAACGACGACTGCGTTCATGCCCATCTCTGTCACATCATTCAAGAGCTTCAGGTACTCTTCTTTTTGCTGTTCCGCGGCAAGGCCCTTTCGCGAAGGCCAGTCGATGTTTGTGACTGTGGCGATCCATACCGCCCTGAATTCCTTTGCTTGGCAGTTTTCAGAACTCATGTTCATGAGCATCCTCCCTTTTTTTGAAAAATCAGAACTTTCTGTTATTATATGTCAAAAAGACGGTTTTGTATATGATAACGATGACAGGCTAAGACATGTTAATGTCTTAGCCTGTCGTATTGAGATGCTCTTTGACACGCTGCATCAGAAATCGGACAAATGTCTCATCCCGAACCAGCCATGCCGCATAATTTCTTTTGATAAACCGTTCCGCCTCTTCAAACGAAGCGAATGTTTCGTTTTGTGTGACCCCGTTTAATTGAATGCTCCAGCCGTCTTCAGCCGAAAAGAGGTAAAATTGGTCTTCTTCCCTGTTTTCATAAAGGGAGCCGTATTCAGATTCTTTCAAGTTATATATGTTTTTGAAAGCATCGGCTTTGATCGGTTCCACCGGAAACGGCTCTTGCACGAACAGCCTGAACGCTTCGTCTGTCAACGGGCAGCCGGCTGCTTTAGCATGGCCTCCGCCGCCGAAAGTGCCGGCGATTTCAGAGACGTCTGTTTCATCATGAATGGTCCGGAGGCTCGCTTTTTTGCCGCCCATATTTAAAATGGCGATGTAATCAAGATGGGGAAATTCTTTTCCGAGTTCGTTGCCGACCTCTGAATGGTAGCTTTCGGCATGGACGATTCCGACACAATGCCCATGGATGAAAGTTTGTACGATTTCCCGCCTTTTCCTGCGAATGTACCGTTCAATCTTTTCTTCTTCCATATCGAGGATCTTTTCCTCGAATTCGTCAAAGGAAAATTCGTCATTTTCTTTCAGGCGACGGATCATTTTTTCTTCAAATTCGTCAATGGACACCATGAAAAACAAGTCGTTCAGCCGTTTCGCCTCAAGAACGCCCGCTTCCTCCCATTCCCATGTATCATATAGCCGGACGAGCTCGACAAATTGGTCCATTGCTTTCGTTTTCTCGATCAGGCCGTTCTCTGCTAAATATTCATAAAAAAGAGAAGTGGCCGATGCGAGCCTTCCGTCTTCATATTCGACTTTCACAAGGCCCCACGGGTATTCGTTCAAATGCAGCGCTGTTTTATGATGGTCGATGAGTTTGACCTTTCCGCCCGCTTCGGCGTATTCATTCAGTTTGTTTTCATTTTCCTGATGGACGGATAAGTCCGTGATGAACAAGCCGCCCTGTTTTCGCTTGTCTTTCGCCCGATCTAAAAATCTTTCGACTTGGATGTCCAGTCCCGTGACCGAATTGTAGCGAACCTCCACCTGTTCGCCGAAGGCCGTCTTTGCGACGATTCCGCATCCGACTCCGTCTAAGTCGTTATGAGAATACAAATGATACATCATGCTATCCACCCTGCTTTATGAATTTGTGCCGTTTAAATTATGCTTTCGCCCGGCTTCTCACATCTGTTTTACTATTATTAAAAACGAATGCTTTTATGCAAGCGTTTCAGTAAACGGGTGTCTGTGATTCAAGTGAGCGGTTAAGCATTTGTATGCATGTTTAACCCGTTCTTCGGCAGGGGGTTCGATTCCTTTTAAAGGATACTCAAGGCCGAGCGCTTCCCACTTATAGACGCCGAGTTCATGATATGGGAGAACCTCCACCTTTTCGACATTCGAAAGTCCGCCGATAAACGTTCCGAGATCGTTTAAATCTTCGTCAATATCTGTGATCCCCGGAACGAGAACGTGGCGAATCCAGACAGGGATGCGGCGTTCGCTGAGAAATGTCGCGAAATCGAGGATGTGGTCATTCGGCATTCCGGTCAGTTCCAGATGCTTTTTGCGGTTGATTTGTTTAAGATCGAGCAAAACAAGATCGGTATATTGCATCAATTCGCTGATCTGTTCCTGAAACGCCGGTGCTTTTGAATAACATCCCCCTGAAGAATCAAGCGCCGTATGAATGCCTTGTTGTTTGCACGCCTTGAACAATTCTGTCAAAAAGGGAAGCTGTAAAAGCGGTTCTCCTCCGCTGACCGTGATTCCGCCGCCGGAAGACGCCATATACGGGAGGTATGAGAGAACGTCATCGACGATTTCGGAAACGGATATTTCCCGTCCCGCTCCGATTTCCCATGTATCTGCATTATGGCAAAATTGGCAGCGCAATAAACATCCTTGCATAAAAACGACATATCGAATCCCAGGACCATCGACGGTACCGAATGTTTCAATCGAATGGATGCGTCCGTTCATCATGAAGATCCCCCCTTGTGATGGGAGCGCAGCGAAAAGGGCGCTCCGCCTAATTTTAAGTTACATTGATTCGTGGAACGTACGGCTGATCACGTCCAATTGCTGTTCTTTTGTCAGCTTAATGAAGTTGACCGCATAGCCTGATACGCGAATGGTTAACTGCGGATACTCTTCCGGATGCTCCATCGCATCAAGCAAGGTTTCCCTGTTGAATACGTTGACATTTAAGTGATGCCCCGCTTTTTTGGCATACCCGTCAAGTATGCTCGCTAAATGGACGGCCCGGCTTGCATCGTCCTTGCCGAGAGCCTTCGGAACGATCGAGAATGTATTCGAAATTCCGTCCATCGCATAGCTGTAAGGCAGTTTTGCGACCGATGAAAGGGAAGCAAGCGTACCTTTTGTGTCGCGTCCGTGCATCGGATTTGCTCCAGGGGCAAACGGCTCTCCTGCCCGGCGGCCGTCAGGCGTATTTCCCGTTTTCTTCCCGTAGACGACGTTTGATGTAATCGTTAAGATGGACATCGTCGGAAGCGACTGGCGGTATGTTTGATGTTTGCGCAGCTTCTTCATAAATGTTTCAACAATCTCGACAGCAATCTTGTCCACGCGGTCATCGTTGTTTCCGTATTTAGGGAAATCGCCTTCTGTTTCAAAATCAACGGCGATGCCGTTTTCATCCCGGATCACTTTTACTTTTGCATGTTTGATAGCGCTTAACGAATCGGCCACAACGCTCAACCCTGCAATGCCTGTTGCCATTGTACGGAGAATATCGGTGTCATGAAGCGCCATTTCGATTCGTTCATAAGAGTATTTGTCGTGCATGTAATGGATGACATTCAGCGTGTTAATATACAGCCCTGCAAGCCACTCCATCGTTTGGTCAAACTTATGCATCACTTCTTCGTAGTCCAGAACGTCTGATGTGACAGGCGGCATTTCCGGTCCGACTTGAATCTTATGCTTTTCGTCTTTTCCGCCGTTAATTGCGTATAGAAGCGCTTTCGCCAAGTTGGCGCGTGCTCCGAAAAACTGCATTTGTTTGCCGATTTCCATCGCCGATACGCAGCATGCGATACCGTAATCATCACCGTATTCGGGACGCATAATGTCATCGTTTTCATACTGGATCGAGCTCGTTTTAATGGACATGCTTGCACAATATTGTTTAAACCGTTCAGGCAGTCTGACAGACCAAAGCACGGTTAGGTTAGGTTCGGGTGCAGGCCCCAGATTATCAAGCGTGTGAAGAAAACGGAAAGAGTTCTTCGTAACAAGAGGACGTCCGTCATGAGCCATTCCGCCGATCGATTCGGTTACCCACGTCGGGTCGCCGCTGAACAATTCGTTGTAATCCGGGGTCCGGGCGAATTTGACTAAGCGCAGCTTCATGACGAAATGGTCGACAAGTTCTTGAGCTTCCTGCTCTGTCAGTACCCCGTTCTGCAAATCCCTGTCAATGTATATATCCAGGAAAGTCGAGACGCGGCCAAGGCTCATCGCCGCTCCGTTTTGTTCTTTGATGGCAGCTAAATATGCAAAGTACAGCCATTGAAACGCTTCCTTTGCGTTTGAAGCCGGCTCTGAAATATCGAAGCCGTAGCGGGCTGCCATATCTTTTAATTCGTGCAGGGCCCGAATCTGCTCGGTCAGCTCTTCACGCAGCCTGATGTTTTCTTCAGTCATCAGCTTGGAAGTGGCGGCTGCATCTTTTTTCTTTTCATTGATTAAGAAATCGACGCCGTAAAGTGCGACCCGCCGGTAGTCTCCGATGATCCGGCCGCGCCCGTATGCATCCGGAAGCCCGGTAATGATGCCGACTTTACGGGCAAGCTTCATTTCATCTGTGTACGCGTCAAATACACCCTGGTTGTGAGTTTTCCGGTAATCCGTAAAAATTCGTTCTACTTCCTGATCTAATTCAAAACCGTAAGACTCACATGCCTGCTTTGCCATGCGGATTCCGCCGAAAGGCTGAAGAGAACGCTTAAACGGCGCATCTGTCTGAACGCCGACGACTTTCTCCAGATCTTGATTCAGATACCCCGGTCCGTGCGAGGTAATCGTTGATACGATTTCCGTATCCATATCGAGAACCCCGCCGTTTTCGCGCTCTTTTTTCGACAATTCCATCACTTGATCCCACAATGCGGTTGTTGCTTCGGTTGGAGGCTGCAGAAACGATTCGTCACCTTCATAAGGCTGAAAGTTGTTCAAAATGAAATCCCGCACGTTTACTTCTTTTTGCCATACATTTGTGGTGAAGCCTTTCCATTGTTCCATGTTATCCACCTCTTTTATCATTCGATTTGTATAACAGATGCTACATTTTTATCTTATGTTGGGTAGAACAGTTTTGAATGTGAAAAAAGTCACACATTATGTGAAGTTATGAACAAAGTTCTTAGAACATACACAAATTGAAGATGGCAAGCTGAGGGCAAGAAATTCAACATTTCATCTGTATTATAATAATAGTTAGATAACGACTATCTGTTATACAAGAGAATTCTTCCGGTGGAAAACAAAAAACCCTCCGACTCTAAAGCGGCGGGCTTATCTCACATTATTCATAAAACGTCACATTCACATATTTTCCAGAGTGGTCTACTACATGACATTCATCGGGAGAAAAGTAGTCACCGACGTATTCGTCTTCATTGCTCCCCGGATCATCTTCATGAAAAAGCCGGCGCTTGACCATAGGCAGACTAAAATCTCCCCCCGGGGGAATAGACCGGCTTGCTGCAGTAAATATACGTATACGTGCCAAACTTTTCGCATTCGCCGGCTCCTTCCTCCTTTTAAATCTATTGGTGTTAAATCATATGAATGTTAATGGTATCTGCCCGGGGACGAAGAAAAATAATGATATCTTTCACTTTTCGTTTTGCGATTCAAAAGGAGGCACGGAATCTTATAAAATGCGAAGATGTTGGCTTTTGAAAAAAATCGGGCCGTCCCGGAACAGCCCGGGAGCAAGGGAAGGTGATGTCATTGGCCGGCCAACCGTTCGGCGATCTTGTCTTCGATCTCTTTTCCTTTTTCTTCGTCCAACAGCTGGTTTAAGATAATTGAGAAAATCAACGTTTTCCCGCTTTTCGTTTCAACATAGCCGGATAAAGAACTGACGGTCGAAAGAGAGCCCGTTTTCGCTTTGACTTTGCCTTTGAGCTCTGGGTTTTTCATCCGGTTGCGCAATGTTCCGCCAACCATTCTGTCGCTTTCGCCGGAAACCGGCAGTGAACGAAGATAAGAGGAAAACCATGGTTCATCCTGTACGGAATACAGCAGGTTTGTAATCTGATGTGCGGTGATGAGATTGATATGGGAGATGCCTGAACCGTCTCTCAGAAGGACGTTGTCCGGATCAATTGAAAAACCGGGAAGCTTTTCATGTAAAACCTCAAGCCCTTTCTCCCAGCTTCCTTCTTTTTTGACCGCCCTCCCCATTTCCTTGACCAGCGTTTCGGCATGGCCGTTGTTGCTGAGCTTCATAAAAGGCACGATCAGTTCCGAAAGCGGCATCGATCGGCGGACTGCGATGCGCCGCGCATTTTTCGGGGTGGTTGCGGTTTTTGCTTTTCCAAGCACTTGAATGCCTTTCCGGTCGAGCGCCTGTTTAAACAAATCAAGCGCATAGCCCGCAGGCTCCCAAACCGAAACCCATTCCCTTGCTCTTGATGCTTCCTTTGGAATCGTTCCTTTGATTTGGATCGTATTTGTGCCGTGTTCCCGTTCGATTGTGATGTCTTTTTCCCCGTTTGCCGGTACGGTTTTTGCATGATTGACGATCTTCACATACCCCGTTTTCGGGGAGACCGTCACCGCCGGTTTGTCGCCGCTTTTTCGGCCGGGTGTGACATCGACGATGACCGTGCCGGCATCATAGTCTTCATTCGGTGACGCGGTAAGAGCGGAAACCTGTGCGCCGTAATATGTATGTTCATCGCTCCAGGATACGTCCGTCGAATAGCGGACATCGTCATACCAGGAATCATCCCCGATCAGATTTCCCCGAATCCGCTTAATGCCTTTTTGGCTGAGAGCTTCGGCCATCTGATCAAAATCGGCCGGGAGCAGCGTAGGGTCGCCTTTCCCTTTTAAATAAAGGTTTCCTTTTAAGGTTCTCCCTTTCACCGCACCGTCAGCCAGCACCTCTGTTGCAAACGTATGATCCCCGCCTAGCACAGAAAGCGCAGCTGCAGCTGTCAGAAGCTTGAGACTCGATGCGGGTCTCAGCCGGACGTCCCCCATATGGCTGTAGACGACTTCTCCGGTTTCGGCGGATCTGACGCTGATTCCGGCAAGCGCCCCCTGCAAGGCGGGCTCTTCTTTTAAAAGCCGGTCAAGCTCAGCGGACAGCCCGTCTTTATTTTCTGCAGCAACGGCGGCGGGCTCTTCCGGATTGAGGCGGGAGAAGAGCGCCAATACGGCAATCATCATGATGCACAAGCTGATCTTAATGGTCTTGTTCATGTATTTTCTCCCCTTTAGGCATGTTTTAATACTTTATTTCAAAAAGGGGCCGGATATACCCTTTTCAAGGGCCTAATTTCAAAATATTTCATTTTCCCGTCAAATTTAGGGCATAAAAAAACGCTACTTATAGTTTACACTATAAGTAGCGCTGGAATTTTATCAGTATGCCAGGCTGAACAGACCTTTAATGTGGCTTAGGTAGCGGACATTGCTCGCTTCTTTCATCAGGGAAGCAGGCAGACCTTTCAAGGCTGTTGAGTTGGCGCCGATGATGGCAACCGCGTCTTTGCGGCCAAGGCTTGCAAGCGTGCCTGAGTTAACAGGGCTGAACGTTTCCAATGATTTGTTTTCTAAGTATGCATACAGGTTGTATCCGATCAGTTCGCCCATTTGCCATGCAATTTGCGCTGTCGGCGGGTATGGACGGCCGTCTGGACCAAAGACAACGGCGCTGTCTCCGGCAACGAACACGTCTTCATGTGATGTAGACTGAAGGAATTCGTTTACAGTCGCGCGTCCGCGGTTGACTTCAAGACCTGATTCGCCGACAAGCGGGTTTCCTTGTACGCCGCCGGTCCAAACAAATGTGTTGGCAACCACTTTTGATCCGTCTTTCAGATCAATGACATTACCTTCTACATTTGTAACAGGTAGACCTGTTAAGAATTCAACGCCGCGTTTTTCAAGGCTTGCAGTAGCGCGTTCGATAAGATCGTCCGGAAGAACAGGAAGGATTTTCGGACCTGCTTCAACCAGTTTCAATTTGATTTCTTTAGGGTCTACGCCGTATTTTCTCGCAAGGTTCGGCATGATGTCAGCAAGCTCGCCTACAAGCTCAACGCCTGTTAAACCGCCGCCGCCGATCAGGATCGTTGCATCAGCTTCATTTTTTGTTTTGGAGTACTCACGCACGCGTTCTTCAACATGCTTAAAGATTTTGTTCGCGTCGTTTGCCGATTTCAGTACCATGCTGTTTTCTTCAAGGCCAGGAATGCCGAAGTAAGCCGTTACAGAACCAAGGCCGACAACGAGTGCATCGTATGTTAACGTTGTGCCGTCTGATAGAGCCACTTCTTTTTTATCAACGGAAAAAGAGTTTACTTTTGCAATTTTAAGGTCGATGTCTTTTCCTTTGAAAAGCTTTGCAAGCGGCATTGCGATCGCTTGTTCTGATACGTTTCCTGCCGCAAGACGATGCAGTTCCGTAATGATTTGGTGAGTCGGGTATTGGTTGACCACCGTAACTTTTGCTTCTTCTTTAGTGTAATGTTTGCGCACTGTTAAAGCAGAAAGTAAACCGCCGTAACCAGCGCCTAGAATGACAATATGTTTTGACATCATGAATCCTCCGTCCTTATTCTAAATATATTCTGAAGGTGGTTATTTTTGTTTTTCGCGTTCTGACATGATTTGCAGGTAGCTTTGGACAAAGCGGAACAGTTTTTGAGCCTGCGGATCTTTCAGCATTCTCAAGAGGCCGAACAGTCCGATCACTTCGTTGCTTTCGTCGGCGCGGTCTTTAGCTTCAATCGCTGTCGCCGCTACTTCTTTCACCGTATCTTTTACCGGCTCAAGAATTTCTGTAATGGCTCCTACAGTATCGCTTTTTAATACTTCATCAGTTGCTACGGATTGTGCGAAATCATAAGACTTCGTCAAAATGTTCACCAGTTCAGTCAGCTTTGGAAGCTGGTCGACTAGGACAGTCAAAGACTCCTGCACTTCAGGCTTTAACAGCTGATCAATAAGATCACGTTGGCTTTGACTAACAGATTCGTTTGTTTGATCGATTGTTTCCGGCATAACCAATTCTCCTTTACAATAAGCAATGTGCTATTTTTTGAAGGCAGTTTTTTGGTTTCGGTTTGTGAATTTATGCACAAACAAATCCGCAAAGAAGAACTGCCAAGTGTGTTTGTCTTGCTTTTTCAGCAATGGAACTGAAAAACTTGCAATCTCAAAACACGATGTATATTTTACTATTAAATAATAACATTTTTTGAACAAAAAATGAACGCGATTGTTTAGGAAATGAGATAAAATCGTCTAAAACTTGTTTTAAGTGACTTTTTTCATCCCTTTCATTTCCTGAATTGTGACTTATTCATCAGTTTTAGTTTACATAATGTTTTTATGGTATGCTAATCCTCGTCCTTTACATCGGGATCTTCCGGGATCGGTTCATTGAGAATCGCTTCGACGAGTTCTTTATATTTTTCCATCTGTTCCAAATGTGTGCTGAATTGTTCTTTGTTGATTAAAAATTGCCGTCCGTCGTGAACGGCTCTGATCTTCTTTTCCCTGATGAGCTGTTCAATATACGCCTCTGACAGCGACAAGTATTCTGCTGTTTCTTTTATCGTTACATACATCTTCCTCTGCTCCTTTTCCGTCCAAATTAGGCGAACAATGAGATTTCTGCCTTCATAAAATAAGGTACATAAGTTTAGATGATGGAGGCACATTTACTATGTATTCAAAATGGAATTCTGAAACGCCTTACCCGCCCGCTGCCTCACAGCTGCCGCCGGGTCAAAGCCCGCAGCAGATGACTGAAAGACTGAAAAACCTGGAGGATCAAATGGCATTGCTGATCAAGCTGATGGAAAGCAACAATCAGCTGCTGCGTTCCATTGAGGAACAGCAAAACCGCGTCTGTACATCGGGCGGCGGCGGATCGGTCATTGTCCGTATGTAGACCTTATCTGTGATCAAAATAAAAGAGGAAGGAATTGATCCTTCTTCTTTTTGTCCTTTTGAAGTATACTACATTTTAAAGACCGGAAAGCCGGGCGATTTCATGGTAGGCTTCAGGGTTTTCAAGCGTCGATAAATCGCCTGAAGGTTCGTTTAAATAAGCCGCCCGAATGAGCCTTCTCATCACTTTTGCATTTCTTGTCTTCGGCAGGTCGCTGACGAAATACACCGCTTTTGGCTTAACCGCCTTACCCAGCGTTTTTCCTGCAAATGTCAATAAATCGGCTTTCAATTTTTCCGAAGGGCGCACATCTCCTCTTAAAACGGCGAAGCAGACGACAGCCTGGCCTTTCAGATTATCAGGAACACCGATCACCCCGGCTTCGGCCACAGCCGGATGGCTGACGAAAACAGTTTCGATTTCCGCCGGTCCGATCCTTTTGCCGGCAACATTGATGACATCATCCGAACGGCCGCTGATCGTCCAGTACCCTTCCCCATCCTTCATTGCCCAGTCGCCGTGCACCCACACATCAGGCCAGCGGCTCCAGTAAGCTTTTTCATATCGGTCAGGCTCCTTCCAAAAGCCGTTTGTCATTCCGACCCAAGGCTTTGTCAGGACAAGCTCCCCGACTTCTCCGACGGTTTCGGCCCCATGTTCATTGTAGACGTTGGCGGCCATCCCCGGAAGAGGCGAGTTAAAGGTCATCGGCGTGATCGGCAAAATCGGTACATTGCCCAAGATCCCGCCGGCGATTTCCGTTCCGCCCGAATAATTAAAAATCGGCAGCTTCCCTTTTCCGGCATGGCGGAAAAGCCACATCCACGGTTCATAGTTCCACGGCTCGCCCGTTGAACCGATGGCTTTCAGGCTGTCCAGATTATACGCTTTCCGAAAATCTTCGCCATATAGCATCATGGTGCGGATCAGGGTCGGGGAGATGCCGAGGTGCGTGACGCGGTGCCGGCTGACGAGCTCCCACAGTCTGTCAGGCTCAGGGAAATCCGGGGCTCCGTCGTATAATAAAACGGCAGCTCCGTTGATGAGACCGCCGAATATTAAAAACGGCCCCATCATCCACCCCATATCCGTATACCAGAAAAAGCGGTCACCATGCTTGACATCCATGCCGAATCCGGCATCAAACGCTGCTTTAATCGGAAAACCGGAATGGGTATGAACGGCGCCTTTCGGCTGCCCTGTCGTACCTGATGTGTAAAGGACCATCAGCGTTTCAGAACTCTCCATCTGTTCTGTCTTTTCATAAGGTTCCTGTTTCATTAATTCGTCCCAATCCACGTCCCTTGTTTCGTTCCAAGGCGAAGCAGTATCGTGGAGACGGCAGACGACGACTTTTTCGACGGAAGGAGAACGGTCTGCGGCCTCATCCGCTTCTTTTTTCATATCGATCACGTTTCCCCTTCTTTTAAACGAGTTGGCGGTGACGAGCATTTTTGCTTCTGCGGCGCGCAATCTCGCAGCTGCGGCATGGGCTCCGTAGCCTGAAAAAATCGGCGAAAATATCGCTCCGATTTTAGCGGCAGCCATCATGGCGATGACAGCCTCGGGGGTCATCGGCATGTAAATTGCGATCACATCCCCTTTCGAGATGCCCTGATGTTTAAAGCCTTGGGCCGCACGCGCGATTTTTTCATGTAATGAGGAAAATGAGAGATGCCCCGTTCTCCCGTCTTCTCTTTCCCAAATGATGGCCGTTTTTTCGGCTGTTTCCTTTTGGCCGGCCCATTTTTCGACTGCATTGTATACGGCATTTAAGCGGCCGCCGGAAAACCATTTCGGCCACTTGATGCCTCCTTCCGTGTTTAATGCCTGATCGTACCTGTGAAACCAGGAGATGCCGAGGGCTTTTTCGGCTTCCTCCCAAAACCAGGCGATATCGTCTGTGCTCGCTTTCAAAAAATCGGCATAGTCTGAAAAACCGAGCGACTTCATCCATTGAAACAGCCGGGTTGATTTGATATATTCCGGATCAGGATGCCAAACCGCTTTTTCAGTCATCATCGTTCTCCTTTCTTCTCCTCAATCAGACAGGATAGACCGGGTGCTTCCGTTGGGTAAACGTCATATATTTTGACATGTAGGCGCTGAGCCGTTTGCCGAGTTCTTCCCGTAAAGATCCGGCAGGCACAATTCCGTCAACGATCATTTCTGAAGCCAAACGGTAAATATCGATGTCTTTTTGATACTCTTCGCGCTTTTTGGCAATGAATGCGGCCCGCTCCTCTTCAGGAAGCGCTGCTATTTTATTGGCATATACTGCATTTACCGCGGCTTCCGGACCCATGACGGCAATTTGCGCCGTCGGCATCGCAAGGCAGCAGTCAGGCTCAAAGGCCGGGCCGGCCATCGCGTATAATCCTGCACCATACGCCTTTCTGACGATGACAGATAACTTCGGAACGGTTGCTTCTGACATCGCCGAAATCATTTTCGCTCCATGCCGGATAATCCCCGCCCGCTCGACTTTTGTTCCGATCATAAATCCCGGTATGTCGGCCAGAAACAGCAGCGGGATGTTAAAGGCGTCGCATAAATTGATAAACTTTGCCGCTTTGTCTGCCGAATCGTGGAAAAGAACGCCGCCTTTCATGCGTGGCTGGTTGGCAATGATGCCGACGGGAAGTCCGTCAAGCCTTGCCAGTCCGGTGATCAGCTCGGATGCAAACCGTTTTTTTATTTCAAAAAACGAATCCTCGTCAACCACCCGGAGAATGAGATCCATCATGTCAAACGGGGAGTTTTGGTTTTGCGGAATGATGTCTTCTAAAGGTTTCTCAAATCGTTTGGCCGGCCTTGCATCGGTAACTGGCGCTTTTTCTGCGTAGTTCGCCGGAAAGTAGGACAGGTAGCGGCGCGCTGAGAGAATCGCTTCTTCTTCCGATTCGGCCAGAATATCACCGCATCCCGATACAGTGCAATGCATTCTCGCTCCGCCCATTTCTTCAAGCGTCACGTTTTCGCCGATCACCATTTCCGCCATTCGGGGCGATCCTAAATACATCGAGGCGTTTCCGTCGACCATGATGACGATATCGCAGAAGGCCGGAATGTAGGCGCCTCCTGCAGCAGAAGGCCCGAACAACAGACAGATTTGCGGAACGCGGCCGGATAATTTGACCTGGTTGTAAAAAATCCGCCCCGCTCCCCTTCTGCCGGGAAACATGTCGACTTGGTCGGTGATCCTCGCTCCGGCGGAGTCGACCAAATAAAAGAGCGGACAATGCAATTTTTCGGCCGTTTCCTGAATGCGGATGATTTTTTCGACGGTTCGGGCTCCCCACGATCCGGCTTTGACGGTCGAATCGTTAGCCATGACGCAAACGGTTTGTCCGCCGATTTTGCCGATTCCTGTGACAACTCCATCCGCAGGAAGCCCTTCAGACAGACAATTGGCGAAAAAAGCGTCCTCGACATCAAGCCCTTCGTCAAGAAGCAGCTTCAGGCGGTCCCTGACAAACATTTTGCCTTTTTTAACGTTTGCGTCATGGTATTTTTGCGCTCCGCCTTCCATGATCTTTTCGATTCGGTCATTCAGTTTTTCATTCGCCATCGGCTTTAATCCCCCGTTTCGTTTATTCTCCCGTGTATTCCGGTCTCCGTTTTTCTGCAAATGCTTTGAGCCCTTCCGTCCGGTCGTTCGTCGGAATCGTCACATCGTACGCCTGTTGCTCGATGGCAAGCCCTGTCTCGATGTCCGTCTCAAGCCCTTTATTAATGGCTAGCTTTGCCTGCCTGACGGCGACGGGACCGTTTGCCGCGATCGTTTGCGCGATGTCTTCGGTTCTTTCTTTCAGCTCTGACAATGGAACGACGTGTTCGACAAGGCCGATGTCACGGGCGGTCTGAGCGCTGATGCGGCGTCCCGTGTAGATCAGTTCTTTCGCTTTTCCCCGGCCGATTAAACGGGGAAGCCGCTGGGTCCCGCCCGCTCCGGGGATAATCGCCAGCGTCGTTTCGGGCAAGCCGGCTTCGATGTGGTCTGCGGCGACTCTAATGTCGCACGCTAAGGCGAGTTCAAGCCCGCCGCCTAAGGCGCTGCCGTTTAGAGAGGCGATGACCGGCTGAGGCAAGGCTTCTATTTCATGGATCACGCTTTGGATCAGGGATACAGCCTGTTTCGCTTCAGTGCGGTTCATTCGCGCCCGTTCCTTTAAATCAGCGCCCGCGCAAAACGTCCTGCCCCCTTTTCCCGTGATGATGACGCAGCGGATGGCCGGATCGGATTTGATATCTTTAAGAAGGCCGCGCAGCTCGCCGAGCAGTGCAAGCGACAGTGAATTTGCGGCATGCGGCCTGTTCAGCGTTAAAACGGCGATCTTGCCTTGCTGAACGGAGGATAAAATATTAGGCTCCACGATCGTCTCCCTCTTTCCTTTATGAAATAACGCCGGTTGATTTGGCAGCCTGCAAATTCCGGCTCGGCAGCTTCGTTTCCGTTTTTTCTTCGATCCATCTCGCTGCCGCAAGGAGCTTACCCAAATCAACCCCGGTCTCGATCCCCATTTGGGCGCACATATAAATGAGGTCGTCTGTTGCCGCATTTCCGGAGGAACCCGGGGCATAGGGACAGCCGCCCAATCCGCCGCACGCCCCGTCAAAGGCTGTAATCCCCATGTTCATGGCAGTCAGCATGTTGGCGAGCGCCATCCCGCGTGTATCATGAAAGTGGAGGGCGATTTTTTCTTTCGGAAAGCGTTTCAGCAGCGCTTCCAGCATGAGCTCCACCTGGACGGGATTGGCGGCGCCGATCGTGTCCCCGAGAGAAAGCTCGCAAATCTCCATGTCGAACAGCGTATCAACGATGCGGATGATTCGGTCGAGCGGAACCGTTTTCTCATAAGGACAGCCAAAGGCAACGGACAGGTAGGCCCTTGCAGTACGCTTGGCTTTGGCGGCTTCCGTTGTGACCTCTTTCAGGACGGGAAGCGTCTCATCGATTGATTTGTTGATATTTTTCATGTTGTGGGTTTCGCTTGCCGACATGAATACGGCCGCTTCGTCGATGTCCCCTTCCAGCGCCCGTTCAAGCCCTTTCGCATTCGGAACGAGCGCCGCATACGTGACGCCCGCCTTCCGTTTAATTCCTTTTGCAACCTCCAGCGCGTCGGCAAGTGAGGGAATCCATTTGGGGTGAACGAACGATGTAATTTCAATATAGGAAAGTCCTGTCTCGGAGAGCATGTCGATCCAGGCGATTTTATCTCCGGCTGAAAGCATGACCTGTTCATTTTGCAGACCGTCCCGCGGTCCGACTTCTTTGATGCGGATGTTTTGCGGAATGTTCATGTCTTTTCCCCCAAACGCTATTGAAGTTCCAATAATACTTCACCTTCATCAGCAAAATCGCCTTCGCTCATTTTGATCTCTTTTACGGTGCCGTCCGTTTCTGCAACAATCGGGATTTCCATTTTCATCGACTCTAAAATGGCGACTTCCTGTCCTTTTTCGACTGCATCGCCCGGCTTGACTAAAATCTTCCATATATTACCCGCCATATTGATGACAACTGTGTTCATAAAAGCGCCTCCTTTTTATTTCAATAGATGCTGCTGGATAAAATCGGTGTGCACCCCGCCTTTTTGAAACGCGGAAGAGCGTACGATGTCCTCAAGCAGCGGAATGTTTGTTTTGATTCCTTTTACTTTGTATTGCGAGAGCGCCCCGGTTAAGATGCGGATGGCTTCGTCCCGGTTTTTTCCTTTCACAATCATCTTCGCGATCATCGGATCGTAATACGGGGTAACCGCAGTGCCTGATGAAACAGCACACTCGTGGCGTACGTTCGGATGCTCCGGCAGTTGAAGGTCTGTAATGCGGCCCGGCGACGGAAAAAACGTTTGCGGGTCTTCCGCGTAAATTCTGACTTCGATGGCGTGGCCGTTCCGTTTAACATCTTCCTGTGAAAACGAAAGAGGGTTGCCTCTCGCGATATGAAGCTGCTCCCTGACAAGGTCGAGCCCGGTAATTTCTTCTGTAACCGGATGTTCAACCTGGAGGCGCGTATTCATTTCCAGAAAATAAAAATCATTCTTTTCATCTACTAAAAACTCGATTGTTCCAGCATTTGCATAGCCGATCGAAAGCGCTGCCTTGACGGCGGCTTCACCGAGCTTCGCCCTCATGCTTTCATCCAATAGCGGGGCCGGGGCTTCTTCGATGATCTTTTGCTGCCGCCTTTGAATCGAACAGTCCCTCTCCCAGAGGTACACGGCATTTCCGTATTCGTCTGTTAAGACTTGAATTTCGATATGGCGGGCGCGTTCGATAAACCTTTCGATATACAAGGTGCCGTCCCCGAAAAAATCGGCTGCCCTCTTTTTGTTTCCTTCATATGCTTTTTTCAAATCGTCTTCATTTCGGATGAGCTGCATTCCGATGCCGCCTCCGCCGAATGAGGCTTTCAGCATGACGGGATAGCCGATCTCCTCCGCTGTGCAGATGGCTTCTTTAAGGCCTGACAGGCTGTTTGTTGTTCCGGGCACGACCGGAACGCGAGCTTTTTCCATCGCTTTCCGCGCCTCGATTTTGTCTCCCATTTTGGCGATGACTTCCGGGGAAGGGCCGATAAACGTGATGTTCTCTTCCCTGCACCTTTCGGCAAACCGGCTGTTTTCCGAAAGCAGGCCGTATCCCGGATGGATGGCGTCCGCTCCTGCCTTCTTTGCCGTTTCGATGATTTTGTCGATATTTAAATAGCTTTCGCTGACCCGCGGTTTGCCGATCAGCCACGCTTCATCGGCGGCTTTCACATGCAAAGACTCCCTATCGGCTTCAGAGTACACGGCAGCCGTTTGGATGCCGAGCCGTTTGCATGTGCGGATGATCCTAAGTGCAATTTCCCCGCGGTTGGCGATCAGCAGTTTTTTAAACAAAAAACCTCCCCCTTTCACGACAATTTAAAAGCTTTCAGCGCCTGTTCTCTCAATCTGAATTTTTGCACCTTCCCCGACGCCGTCATCGGAAATTCATCTACGAACGCAATATAGCGGGGAATTTTATAGCGGGCGATTTTTCCTTTGCAATATTCCCGCAGCTCTTCAGCTGTTGCATGTTCTCCGCTTTTTAGCCTGACCCATGCTGACACTTCTTCACCGAACGTTTCGTCAGGCACCCCGACAACCTGGACGTCGAGAATCTTCGGGTGCCTGTATAAAAACTCTTCGATTTCTCTCGGATAAATGTTTTCGCCGCCTCTGATGATCATATCTTTTAACCGGCCCGTAATCCTGCAGTAGCCGTCATCATCCATGACAGCCAAATCGCCGGTATGGAGAAATCCGTCATCATCGATGACTGCAGCAGTTGCCTGCGGATTTTTATAATAGCCTTTCATGACATGATACCCGCGCGTGCACAGCTCTCCCTGTCTCCCCCTTTCCACCTCTTGCAATGTGTCAGGATCGATGATTTTCACTTCGATGTCCGGAAGGGCTCTGCCTACTGTTTCCACCCTGCGTTGAAGCGAATCATTGACCCTCGTCTGGGTAATGACGGGTGACGATTCTGTCTGACCATAAGCGATCGTGATCTCCGTAATCCCCATGTTATCCATGACCACTTTCATGACTTCAGTCGGACAGTTTGATCCCGCCATGATCCCCGTTCTTAAGGAAGATAGATCATACGATGCAAAATCCTCATCGTTTATCTCGGCTATAAACATCGTCGGAACGCCGTGAAGCGCGGTGCATTTCTCGGCTTGAACAGCCTGAAGCACTTCTTTCGGGCGGAATTCCTGAACGGGAACCATCGTGGCACCGGCGGCAACGCAGGCCAAATTCCCGAGCACACAGCCAAAGCAGTGAAAAAAAGGAACGGGGATGCACATCCGGTCTTGAGCCGTTAAATTCATGCATTCCGCAATATTGGCCGCATTGTTTACCAGGTTGTAATGGGTCAGCATGACTCCTTTCGGAAAACCGGTCGTGCCTGATGTGTACTGCATGTTGATTACATCGTGTTCATCAAGGCTATCCATTCTTTCTTCAAGCTCTTTTTCGCCGACCGATTCCGCTTTTTCTAACATGTCATCCCAAAGGTGCATGCCTGGATGCCTCGCGTTCCCGAGAACGATAATATGTTTTAAAAAAGGCAGTCTGCCAGATGCGAGTCTTCCGGGCTCTGAATCTTTTAATTCAGGAAGCAGTTCGTAAAGAATATCAATATAAGAGGTGTCCCGGTAAGACTCCATTAAAATAAGCGTCGTCGCATCCGATTGTTTGAGCACATATTCGATCTCTGCTGATTGATAATTCGTATTGACTGTGACAAGCACGGCCCCGATTTTTGCGGCGGCAAATTGTGCGGTCAGCCATTCCGGTGTATTCGAAGCCCAGATCGCAATGTGTTCGCCTTTTTGAATGCCGAGAGCCATCAGTCCTTTTGCAGTATGCCGGCACAACCTGTCAAATTCCAGATACGTATAGCGGAGGCCGCGGTCGGGATAGACGACGGCTTCGTGTTCAGGCGCATTTTCCGCCGTTTTCTCCAACAGCTTACCGATCGTCAAATGAATCCGCTCTGCCAATCGATTCCCTCCCCTCCAGTAAGCGTTTTCACTTTAGGCGTTTTTTTGCATGCCGAGCTGTCTGGCGATGACCAGCCGCTGAATCTCTGATGTTCCTTCACCGATTTCCATCAGTTTTGCATCCCGCAGCATGCGCTCCACACCGTACTCTCTCATATAGCCGTATCCGCCGTGGATTTGAATCGCCTGATTGCACACCCTCATCGCCATTTCTGAAGCAAACAGCTTGGCGAAAGCGGCCTCTTTCGTAAACGGACGGCCTTGATCTTTCAGCCACGCAGCCTTCAGCACCATGTTGCGGGCGAGCTCGATTTCCAGCGCCATATCTGCAAGCTTGAACTGAATCGCCTGAAAGGAAGAAAGCGGCCGCCCGAATTGCTTTCGATCGTTGACATATCCCATTGAGGCGTCAAATGCGCCTTGGGCGATTCCGACTGCAAGAGCGCCGATCGAAATCCTTCCTCCGTCAAGCGTTGTGAGGAATTGTTTAAAACCTTTCTCAGGACTGCCCAGCAGGTTTTCCTTCGGAACGCGGACATTTTCTAATATAAGCTGTGACGTATTGGAGCCGCGCACGCCCATTTTGTCGTATTCGCTTTTAATGGTGAGCCCTTCTGTGTCCGTCGGGACAATAATGGCTGAAATGATATTCTTCCCGTTTTTATCTTTGCCTGTCACCGCTGTGACGATGACTGTGCGGGCATATCCCGCATTTGTAATCCAGCATTTTTCGCCGTTGATCACATAGTCGCTGCCGTCCTCGCGCGCTCTTGTCTGTGTGCCTCCGGCATCAGAGCCGGCATTTGGCTCTGTCAGCCCGAACGCTCCAAGCGCTTTGCCTGAGGCAAGCGGTACAAGATATGTTTTCTTTTGTTTCTCCGTGCCGAAGTAATAGATCGGCGAAGCGCCGAGCGACACGGCCGCCGCATAGCTGAGCCCAGTGCTGCCGCAAGCCCTGCCGATTTCTTCGACAGCGAGTGCGTATGAAATCGTATCCCCTCCCGATCCGCCGTATTGTTCCGGAAACGGAATCCCGAAAAGGCCGAGCTCCCCCATTTTCTTGAAGGTTTTAAGCGGGAATTCCCCCGTTTTGTCAACGTGTTCAGCATTCGGCGCAATTTCCTGTTTTGCAAAGTCTCTGACAAGTTCGCGAACCATTTTCTGTTCTCTGGTCAATTCAAAATCCATCAGATGCCCCCCTTTTTTGGATCGTCAAAATCCTTGAACAGCAAAACTTTGTTAACATTATATTAAAAAAGTGCGTCCTTCATGCCAGCTGTTTTCGGACAAGCAAGATTGTCCCTTGAACATTGAGCTTAAAGCCCATTGTACAGGCAATGACTGCTCCTTGATATAAAAGATTCGCGTGGGAACAGGTGCAGCTGGAACCGCTTGATACTTACCTCTATGAAAGTACCTGTACTAAAAGTGCATACTTACACAGTTTCAGTTTGCATTTTATACTCAGGATGAAATCATCCTTTTAGGAGGGAAAGTCTTTGAAAACTCTTATTATCGTTACACACGCAAACATAGAAACATCAGTCATTAATAAGCGCTGGGTAAACGAACTCCAAAAATATCCGGAAAAGTATACAGTCCGAATTGTACAAGGTTTACCCGGATGGAAACATAGACGTGGAAACAGAACAAAAATTGGTTGAATCTCATGGCAACCTTGTTCTGCAGTTCCCTATACATTGGTTTAATTGTCCGCCTCTTCTTAAAAAATGGCTTGATGATGTTTTGGCTTATGGATGGGCTTACGGTTCAAATGGAGGGGATAAATTCAAGAATCGAAAAGTTGCTCTAGGGGTAACTGCCGGAATCAAAAAAGAAGATTATCGTGAAACCGGGAGGTACCGGTATACACTTGGACAAATATTGGTTCCGTTTGAAACGACATTCCTGTATTGCAATGCAGATTATCGTTCGTTCTTTGCATTTTACGGCAAAGAAAATAGTCCAGGCGGAAACGAAGAAGAAGAAAATGAACCGGGTGCAAGCGAATTGGACAAAAGCGCGCAAGATTATTTAGCTTTTATTGACAATCTATAAAAAGTAAACAAGAGGTGTTTCCTTGTTCAGGAAATGCTTCTTTTGGTTTACATAAAAGAAGCACTAAAGATCCGGCTGCCTGTTTTTCTCTCCCCAATCGCACATCATATTCAACAAAGGAACAAGAGAAAGACCGCGTTCAGATAATGAATACTCAACCCTCGGAGGTATTTGGGGAAATTCCTTCCGTATGATAAGGCCGTCTGCCTCCAGCTCTTTTAACATGATGCTCAGCGTTTTGAAGGAAATGGTGCCTATGCTTCGCTTCAGCTCATTATGGCGCATCATCTTATTTTCAGACAGCCAATAAAGAATGATCATTTTATATTTGCCGCTTATTAAGGACAACGTATACCCAAAGCCGGTGCCCTTGAGGTTCACGCCGGTCGGAACACACGTTTTTCCGGTTTCGATTCTCATAACATACACTCTCCTTCGAAAAAACTTCATACATCATTATCTAATCTGAATGAAAGGGTGTAAAGAAAGACCGCTTTTCATCGCGGCTGCTTCCGTAAAAATGAAGTTTGAAGTGCACCTGGCGCTTCCCGCAATCGTTTAATTTGGGAATTTAGCCAGAAGAAAACTGCACCGCCGATTGTTAGATCGGGATGCAGTTCAAATACGCGGGGGCTTCTTCGTTTATGTTCTGATATGGCCGTTGCCTGTCATGATATATTTGAATGTCGTCAGGTCTTTCAGCCCCATCGGGCCGCGGGCATGGAGCTTTTGCGTCGAAATTCCGATTTCAGCGCCGAAGCCGAGGGCTCCGCCGTCAGTGAAGCGGGTCGATGCATTGTGGTACAGCGCCGCGGCATCCACGGCGCCGAAAAAGGCTTTTGCCGTTTCCGGGTTTTCCGTCACGATCGCTTCTGAATGCTTTGTCCCGTATGTCTCAATATGATCGCAGGCTTCATCAAATGTACTTACGACTTTGACAGCGAGATCAAGACTTAAATATTCGTCTCGCCAATCGGCTTCACCGGCGGGTTTGGCGTCCGGTATGAACCGGACGGCTTTTTCGTCCCCGTGAACCCGGATGCCGTGTTCGCTGAAGGCTGTGATCAGCGCATTGCTGTTTTCCTTAAGCCATTTTTCATGAACGATCAATGTTTCGAGTGCATTGCATACAGCCGGCCGGTCTGTTTTCGCATTGATAAGAATGCTGACGGCTTTTGCCGTGTCGGCTTCCCGATCGATATAAAGGTGGCAGTTGCCGACGCCTGTTTCAAGAACCGGAACCGTTGCGTGTTCCAGCGTATCCCGAATTAAAGCGCCGCCTCCCCGGGGAATGAGCACATCGATATGTTCTTTCATCTTAAAAAGCTCTTTTGCGGCGCTCCGGTCCGTGCTCTCGATAAATTGAACGGCATCCTGAGGAATGGCTGTAGAAGCGAGGGTTTCATGCATAACAGAGACGATCGCTTTATTCGAATGGATCGCAGATGAGCCGCCTTTTAAAATGACAGCATTTCCAGATTTGAGAGCAAGGCCCGCCGCATCGACGGTAACGTTGGGCCTTGCCTCGTAGATCATGCCGATGACGCCTAAAGGAACGCGGATTTTCTCCGCTTTTAATCCGTTCTCAAGCAGCCGGCTGGACAGCGTTTCGCCTACGGGATCTTCCAGTTCCGCCACCTCTCTTAGACTTTTCGCAAAGTCCGCCACTCTGTCTTCATCGAGTGACAGCCGGTCGATGTATGCCGCATCATAGCCTTTCTTTTGTCCGGCATCCGTATCCTTCTTATTCTCAACAAGGATCAGATCCATGTTTTTCTCGAGATTCCCGGCTAATGCGTACAGCGCGTCATTTTTTTCTGTTTCCGTGATCACTCTCATGCGTTTTGCCGCTTTCTTTGCTTTGATCGCTTGTTTTTCGATGCGTGATGCAGCGCCTTCATTAATTGCAGCCATGGTCGGGTTCCTCCTTTTCTCATCCTTAAAGCGGAACGGATAGTTCCAAATGGCAGACAAATGCTTCTCTGTCTACGACAGCCTGTGAGGCAGCGGCTGATTCCTCATTTTTCTCCTTCTTCCATTTACGAAGCTGGGATGAAGAAAAGTTGACGACGCCGAGGCCGATTTCTTCCCTTTCCTGGTCAAGGATGCGGACGACGGAGCCGTTATTGAAACGGCCGTTTATTTCGTAAATACTAGAAGGATACAGGCTTTTCTTTCGGTCGATGATCGATTCTTTGCTTTCATTGCTGACGATGATGTCTCCTTCTGGGCCCGAGTTAAAAGCGATCCATTGCTTTTTATGATTGAGGATGCGCGAATCTGCGTTCGGCTTAAAATATGTCCCCCGTGCGGTTCCTTTGAGGGCTTCATGCAGAATATCAGGGCAACCGGCGCTCCCCAAAAACCCTTTTATACCTGAAGCCATTGTGATCTTAAATGCGTCCAGCTTTGACTTCATACCGCCCGTTCCGACATCGCTTCCGGCATCACCGGCCGACGCTTCGATCCCCGGAGTGATTTCATGCACTTCTTTTATGAGGCCGGCATCCGGCGTGTTGCGAGGATTTGCATCATACAGTCCATCAATATCTGACAAAATCGTCAGCAAATCTGCGTCTATCAGTCCGGCGACTTTCGCTGAGAGCGTATCGTTGTCACCGAATTTGAGCCGGTTTACGGTGACTGTGTCATTTTCGTTGATGATCGGGATGATTCCCCGCTTCAATAGGACGTTCATTGTGTTTCTTACATTGTTGTAGCGATGTTCATCAGAGAAATCGCCTCTTGTGATTAAAATTTGCGAGGCGATGTAGCCGTGCGATAAAAAGAGCTTGGAATAGGCTTCTATTAACAATCCTTGGCCGACAGATGCAGACGCCTGCTTTTCGGAGAGAGACACCGGCCTGTTCATCAATCCGAGCTTCCGGTATCCGGCTGCGACTGCTCCCGATGAGACGAGAAGCACTTCATGTCCTTCATCTTTCAGGCGGACGATCTGTTCAACGAGCTTTTCAAGTTTTTTGCTGCTGATTTCGCCGTGAAGGCTTGTTAATGAACTGCTCCCCACTTTGACAACTACCCTCATTTGCTGAGAGGTCATTTTATCACTCCTATAATGGATCCCTATTTTGCTGCGGCGAACTGTTTCAATTCCTGACTGATCGTTTTCGAGCGTTTGGCTGCATGCCTGATCGCCTGCTCGATCGCTTCGCCGCCTCCGTTTTCCTCCAAAGCCTTCAATCCGGCGGCGGTCGTTCCGTTAGGAGAGGTGATGTTGTCTTTGAGAACAGCGGTATCCAGTGGGCTTTCCAACAGCATTTTTGCTGCGCCCAAAAGCGTCTGCGCCCCGATCTCTCTCGTTAATTTGCCGCTTAAACCGGCCTCTGCACCTGCTTTTTCGATATGTTCCATTAAATAATAAAAGTAGGCGGGCCCGCTTCCGGCGATTCCTGTGAAAATGTCCATTTTGCTTTCCTCAATGCAATAGACTTCTCCCATGCATTGCAGCAATTGTTTTGCGGTTTTTGAATGATCGGCAGTCGCTGCCCTTCCTACGGACATCGCGGTTGCCGAGGCGCCGACCGCACTTGACGTATTCGGCATCATTCTGATGACAGGCTGCTTGTCGTACAGCGCTTCTTCAATAAATGAAATCGGAATGCCAGCTAAAACTGACAATATGAGCTGATGGGGTTGAATATGCGGTTTTATGGAATGAAGAGCAGCTTCGGCATCCTTCGGCTTCATCGCCAAAATGAAGCAGTCAATTTTTCCGTAATCGAGCTCTTCTTTTTTGATGCCTTTTATTCCATATTTGTTCTGGAGTTCTTTTAAACGGCGGTGATTCGTATGATTGGTCACATAGATTTGGCCGGCGGGCAGCTTTTTTGACTGGATGATGCCTGAAATCATCCCTTCTGCCATGGAACCGGCACCGATAAAAGCTACGTTTTTTTGCTCAATATTGATCTTTAACATCTCCCTTTGTTCGCATTTTGTTCGTATTTTCCGAACACGGTTAGTATATTAACACGTTAGATATTTATGTCAAGTTTACGCGTTTTGACTGGACGGCAAGCAAATATGCGGAACACGCAAAAATCGTTCTTTCGCTAGTCGCCGATTTTGTCCGTTTGAAGGCCTTTCATCTCAGACAGCGGAAAACCGCGAGTCTTTCTGCACGGTGCAAAAGAATCAATTTATTAAGAAAAAACCGCGGATCTGATCGCTTCTTAGGTCCGCGGTTTTCCTTGCTCAATATTCGGTAATGTAGAGCTTTTCCTCATCGCCCCGCCATTCTGCGTATAACACGTCGCTGTAATTTTGAATGTTGCGGCTCGATAATTGCTGCTTGAGCCAGCTTTTATCAAACCCGGCCTCTTTCAGGTTTTCCTCTTTCAGCTGGCCGTCAAGGATGAACGCAATCGGAAGCAGAACGGATTGGTGCGGGATGTTTAAATCCGATTTTGTCGGCGTCTCATATTTATGTTTCCGAAGAACGCTGATCGAGCCGTCTGTTTCCAATATCGCATATTCGATTTCATGAAGGGAAAAACAGCCTTTTTCACGCGCTAATGTTTGCAGCTGGTTTAAATCGAGTTTGTTTTTTTTCAAGGCGCTGTAATTGATTTTTCCCTTATCGATAATGATATTCGGCTGTCCTTCGAGGAAGCCTCTCATGCTTTGTGCTTTTTGCGATAGAATCTCGATCGAATAGATGAGGATCCCCCACACCATGATGGCAAAGAGAACTTTCGAAATGGTGACGTCATCGTCAAAAATCGCGTTCCCCACCATCTCACCGAGTATAAGAGCGGAAATGAAATCGAACGGGGTGATTTGGGCGAATTGGGTTTTCCCCAGTATTTTCGTCATGATAAATAAAGCGGCAAATCCGATGATCAGTTCAACCGCCAAGTGTAAATAATCCATCAAGGTTCCCTCCCGACTCTCTCTTCATTGTTAACAATCGGGTTGGGGTTTAAACCCGGCGCGTTTGATCATCTGGCATAAAGAATGTGAAAAAAAGCTGATCTGCTTTTTGAGCGGTAAGCTTTTCCGCAATCATTATTCTTTTCAAAAGGAGATGACGATGTCTGCCGATTCGTAGAACGGCCGATTATCAGCTTTGACGCGCGTATTTTGCATGTTCGATCAATTTCAGAGGACAGCGCCTTTATTTAGCCGTCCCCTGGTCCGGCCCTGCTTGACAGCCGCAAACAGCGCCATTGTTCCTACCGGGACTGGTGCAGCCCGCATTCTGTTTTATCGAGATGGGCCCATCTCCCCGCTCTTATATCATCTCCCTCTGTCACAGGAAGTGTGCATACTTCGCATCCGATGCTCGGATAATGCTCGTCATGCAGCTTGTGGTATGTCAGATGATTGAGTTTGATGTAGCTCCACACATCGTCCCAGGTCCAGTGAATAAGGGGACAAATTTTAATCAGTTTGAACTTGTCATCCTTGTTGATGTAGCGGACGTGCCGCCTCGTTTCCGACTGTTCCCGCCTCAGTCCGGTAATCCAGGCATCCGCGCCTGAGAGGTGCTTTTTTAACGGCTCGATTTTGCGGAGGGCGCAGCACATATCGGGCTGACGCTTCCAAAGCTCGCCGCCGTACCTGTCCTCCTGCTCCTCAAGCGTGATATCCGGCTTCAAGAAGCTGATCACAAGGCCCGGATACTTGTCTTTAATCCTCTTGATCAGATCATAGGTTTCCTGAAAATGAAGGCCTGTATCTAAAAAAACGATATTTGCGTCTTTTTTTATTTTCGATATCAAATCGATTAAAACGACTCCCTCGGCTCCAAAGCTGCACGCATAAACGATGTTGTCATACGTGCGGTACGCCCATTTCAAAACATCCATATCACCGCAAAAGCGATCCATGACCTCTTTTGCGGCGTCTTCATTCCATGTGTGATATGTTAAAACGCCGTTCATCTATTCTCCCCCACTTTTCCAGCTTAAGACACATAGGCAGATTATTCAGTTCCTAAAGCAAATGTGCCAGGAAGAAAAACTTCGGCCCATTCCTGTCCATCTTGACGTCTTCATGAAGTATGGAACCTTATAAAAGGAGGGCGAATATAATGCTTTGACTTCGCAAATGGGGAAATACCCATCCTAAAACATATGACCAGTCCTGATTTTTTAACACGCTGCCTACAAGGGGGTGGAAAACGAGATCGCTCCTTGCCGGATAAGCAAAACATCTCCGCTTGAAAAGATGCAAAACCTGTATCCGCACCTTTTTTCGAGACGCTTTAAACATACAGCGGCAAATCCATGAAAGTCAAAGATTGTGAGGGGTAATAGCATGATTTCATCTGAATTGAAACTGCCCGAGAGGCAGCTTAAACCGAGAACAAACGGGATCACCATCCTGATTGATAACGGAGTTCCCGAAAACTTGTTTAAAGACACCATCAGCGGGGCGGCCGACTATATAGATTTTGTGAAATTCGGCTGGGGGACGTCACTGATCACGAAACGCCTTGAAGAGAAGATCGATTGCCTAAAGCAGCATGACGTGCAATATTTTTTCGGGGGAACCTTATTTGAAAAGTTTTTAAGTCAGGATAAGATTGAAGATTATTACCGCTATTGCAAACGGTACGGCTGTAAGTATGTCGAAATATCCAACGGGACGATTCGCCTGTCCAATAGAGAAAAAGCGAGCTTTATCTCCGATTTTTCAAAGGAATTCCGCGTTTTCAGCGAGGTAGGCTCGAAGAACTGCGCGATCAGCAATGAACAGCAGTCATCAGAATGGATCGATTATATTCTTGAAGATCTTGAAGCGGGGGCCGGGAAGGTCATCACAGAAACAAGAGAAGGCGGAACGAGCGGTTTATGCAAAAGCGACGGAGAAATGCGCTCCCAGCTGATTGAAGAAATCCTTGCGTCCGGAGTGCACCCGGACAATCTGATTTTTGAGGCGCCGACAAAAAAATTACAGACGTGTTTTATCGGAAAAATCGGTCCAAATGTGAATTTGGCAAACATTTCGTTTCAAGATGCGATTCCGTTGGAAACGCTGAGGCTTGGACTTCGTTCAGATACATTTTATTTATTCGAATAGGTTCGCCCCTGGGGCGGGTCTATTTTTTGTTGCGATAGCCTGCAATGGGCATAAAAAGCGGGCGCAGGCGAATCTGATAGATCGCATCGATGATCTTTGTTGAAATCCATTGGCAGACGAGCGCTTGAATGACGATCCCCCAGGCGATAACCGATGCTGTCAGCAGAAAGATGAAGGCGTTCATCAAAAACAAAGCGGTTCCCGGCTTTCCCCCGCGGTATATAGAAATCATCAAAGCCAGGGCGCCGAATCCCCCGTTTGAAATGTTGTATTTATATAAAATGCCGACGCCGGTTCCTAACAGAACAGCACCGTAAAATAAATCCAGCCAAATGTTACTGGTCGTCATCGCAGGAAAAAGAGATTCAAAGATCTGCACCGACACGGACGTCATCGTAATCGATGCCATCGTTCCGACGACCGTTACCGGTTCAAGCCATTTGACGGCTGTCAGGAGCAGAGAAAAGTTGACGGCCCAAACCGTTAAACCGTGCGGGACCTGAAACCAAAAATTGAGCAAAACGGCTATTCCCGCCGCCCCTCCCGACGGAATGTGGTTTGGAAACAAAAACATTGCCATGCCCAGCCCCTGCAGAACGCTGCCCAAAAAAATAGCTTGTGCGATTTTAAATTTTCTTCCCATACGGATGTAATCCCCTTTACCTGAACTTGTCCTCTATTCACTATATGAAAGGGGAAAACAAAAATATAACAGATTTTAAGGCTAGCCGTAAGCAGTCCCGTCCCAGAGGTATGCTTTGACTAACTCTGTATCTACCTCAATTCGGTCAGGCACATGAACATAACCGTTCACTGTTCCGTAATGGACGAGCTGTGAAAATGGGTTTTCCATCATGTCCCACTCAACCGGTTCGATGTCTGCTCCGGCCATTTTCGTCCACGGCGATAAACAGGCCTGAGCGAAAACCGCATATAATCTCGAAAGCGCTCCGTCATAACAGTGCGGGGATATACGTCTGCCAAACGTGCGGGCAATCTGCAAGGTGCACCGAAAATCGTCTATTCCCTCACAGTGCATAACATCGGGTTGGATGATATCGACGGCATGTTCCAGCAGCAGCGGCAAAAACTGCCCGGCTCCTTTCATATTCTCCCCTCCGGCAACCGGTACGGAAAGAGCTGAGCGCAGCAGTTTGTACTCCTTTATATCAGCGAACGGCAACGGCTCTTCAAACCATAGAAGATTTGGCCATATCGAAAAGTAACGCTCCCATTTGCGAGCGGCGGCCAAATCGTAGCTTTGGTTGGCATCCATAATAAAGCGGATCTTTTGCTCTGTCATGACTTGGAAATCCTGAATATGTTTCAGGTCCTCGGCAAATGTCCTGCCTCCCGTTTTGATTTTGACTTGTTGAAACCCCTGGCTGACGGCTTGTTCGATCAGACGAAGGGAATGTTCGCGCCAGTCGGTTCTGTCAGAATAGGATTGAAAGGAGGCGTAAACCGGAACCTGTTCTCTCAGCTTTCCTCCCCATACATCACATATCGAAAGACCGGCTTTTTTTGCCGCAATGTCTGTCAAAGCCATGCTGACGGCCGCTGCCGCCCGCTGATGCCATTTCTTGATGACGCTGACAATCTGCATGCGGTCAGTGGCTTGTTTTCCGATTAAAAAAGGGATGATCCGTTTTTGAAATCCGGTTTCCAATAAGGGCAGCCAGTCTGCGCACTCCCCCCAGCCGGTGAGCCCTGACGCCGTTGTGATTCGGATTAAATAGAGTGTTCTGTAATGTTTATAACCGTTCGCGTCCCCATAAGGAGAGGAAAGCTTGTGAAATAGCGGGTACGTTTCAACTTTTTCAATGCGCATATCTTCTCCCATCCTTCGCGTCAAGCCGGCTGCAGTCCTTCAGGCCCCTTTTTTTTCGAGTCTTCTTTTTTGACGTGGATCATTGTGAGAACGAGAATGCCGATGACAAGGGTCAGCCCTGCGATGGACATGAACATTCCGATTTTTGACCATTCCATCAGCCGTCCGAAAATCGGCGGTCCGATGGCCACCCCCAAAAATCGGACCGAACTGTAAAGCGATGTCACAAATCCCCGTCTTTCTTTGCCGACAGCGCCCGTTATGAAGCTGTTGACGCAAGGCAGGACAAAGCCTGTGCCGATACTGCTGACGACGAGAATCGAGATAAACGGAACGAGAGCGGAGAAAAATGACAGCGCCCCGTAGGAAGCCGTTATAAATGCGAGTCCGATCAACATCAACCTTTTCATCAGCCGCTGATTTTGTCCGATTTTACTTCCGGTAATGTATGAAGTCGTACACATGACGAGAAGCGGAATCGCCAAAATCAGCCCTTTTTTCACGCCATCTGTTTGGAATTCTTTCTCAAGCACATCAGATAAATAAAACAAAATGCCAAACAGAGTAAACAGGCAGACCGCACCTGCCAAATAGGCTGTAAAAAGCCATCTGCCCTCATGTTTAAACACGCTCACAAGTCCCTTCACATATTTCCCAAAGGCCGGCGGCTCTTTCTTTTTGTCGTTTTCTTTAATAAAAATCCAGGTGAGCAAGATTGGAGCAATACAAAAAGCCGGAAAGGCAAAAAACACCCAATACCAGGCGATCAATGCGATGAGCGAGCCCAATATCGGCGACAGCACCTTTCCGAAGCCGTTGGAAGCCTCGACAATGCCAAGCACCCTGCTTTCTTCAGAGCCTTTGAACAGGTCTCCCGTCAGCGCCATGGCGAGCGATGCTGTACCTGCTGCTCCGAGTCCCTGCAGCCCCCGGCCGATCAGCACCCATGAATAAGCATTCTCAAATGTCGTGGAGGCGAATCCCGCGAGAATCCCTCCTATACCATAAAGAAACAAACACGGTATAATAATGACTTTTCGCGAAAATCTGTCAGCCAGGTAGCCGAGCAATGGAATAAAAACGGCTGCCGTTATCGAAAAGACAGTAATGATTAGACTGACCTGGAACTGAGACAGATGGAGCTCGGATTTCATTTTGGGCAGAATCGGAATCAGCATTGAATTTCCCAATGTCATAATGACGGGGATCGATCCGATGGCAACAATGGTCAGCCCAGAGGTTTGTTTTTCTTCCATAAGCTTGTACATCCTTCCTTCTGCAAAATAAACTTGACATCCCAATTAGATTTCCCGCAAGCGTCAGTTGCTATTCTCTGCCAACCGCTGTCGTCCCTTGAATGTTCTCGCGGCTGCGCTGTGTTAATCGCTCTGTATACAAATCGATGTCAACCGTATACTTCGGCCGGTTTTTCACCTCGGTAAAAATCGTTCCGATATATTCGCCGATGATGCCGATTCCCATTAATTGCAGGCCTCCCAAAAGCCATATCGAAATGATCAGGGATGTCCAGCCCGCATTCGTATAGCCGAGCATCTTTTGAATGACCGCATAGATGCCGGCAATGCCGCTCAGAAAAAATAAGAAAAAGCCGATAAGCGTAAAAAAGCGGATGGGGGCCACACTGAATGAGGTAATCCCGTGAAAAGCAAAGGACAGCATCTTTTTAAGCGGATATTTCGTCTCTCCTGCAAGCCTTTCCTTTCTGTCATAGAACACCTTTGCCGAACGCAGTCCGATAAGCGGCACGATCCCGCGCAGAAAAACGTTGGCTTCATGGTAGCGCGAAAGCTCTTCAAGCGCTCTTTTGCCGAGCAGGCGGAAATCAGCGTGGTTGTCGACGAGACGGATGCCGAGTTGGTTCATTAGCCTGTAGAACCACTCCGCGGTCGTGCGCTTAAAAAAGGTGTCGGTTTTCCGGCTGCGGCGGACGCCGTAAACAATTTCATATCCTTCATGATACTTTTTTATAAACTCGCGAATCGCGGAGACGTCGTCCTGAAGGTCGGCATCGATCGAAATTACGCAGTCAGATTTTTGCTTCGCTTTATCAAGCCCTGCCAAAAGCGCCTTTTGATGTCCCGTATTCCGGGCCAATTTCAAGCCTGTTACATAATGGTTTTTGGTACTTTCCATGGCGATCAATGACCATGTCCGGTCTTTTGATCCGTCATCAACGAAGAGCAGCTTGCTGTCGGCTGAAATCAATTTTTCCTCCGCCAAATCGCATAACACGGCGGTCAGCCGCCTCGCTGTTTCTGAAAACACTTCCTCTTCGTTATAACACGGAATGACGATCGTTAGTAAAGGCTGCGGTACATTCAATGTGCTTCCTCCTCACTTGGCTTCATATAAATAAATGTTCCAGGCCGATTCGGGATGGCTGAACCGTTTTAAAAACGTCAGTTTGTTTTGCTCGGCATTCATAATCGGTACCGATGAAAAGATATAGCGCCCTCCTATTTCTTTAAAGGCTTCTGCGTTTAACTCCAGGTTGGTGATTTTCTTTTTGGAGTTCTTTTTAAAAGCATAGTGTTTCCCGAGCTCCGCGACGAACAGGTAGCAGCGGCTCCCCCATTCATCAAAGTAGCGCTTTAAGGCGGCGTTTTTATCAAGCTCCTTAGCGATGATTTTCCGGAATTGATATTTGTATTTCAGCGGATAAATATTGGCATACGTATCAAGCGTGTAAAAACCGTTGTACTGGGCAATCGCCGGATGGAGGCCGATGCTTGCCACCCGGTATGAACGCTCTGGCTTCCCGATATATTGTTTGATCTGTTTAAATTGTTCGGATGCGTAAAACTCCCGGAATGACGGGGCATGCCGGTATGCCCCGTACGTCAGCTCCTCATGAAAAGGAACGAGAACGATAAGCTGTGCGGCAAGCGCCGCATACACAAACCGCCGCCACCTTTTTCCGAGCCGCCACAAAATATAGCATGCCGCCGCAAAGCTTACATAGATGATGAGCGGCCGCAAAAAATGAAAGCGGGCGAAGTTAAACGCCGCCAAAAGGCTGAACTTTTCTTTAGGCAATGCCCATAGCTTGTTAAACCATAACGCATACCATAATGAAAGCGCGTAATTGAAGAAGAACAGAAATATAAAGAGTTTTTCTTCGCGGCTGCGCCGTCCCTGTTTTCCGATGGTGATCACCAGAGTAAGCAGGATGACCGGAAGAATGACTGCCGTATGAACCGTCATTACGTGATTGTGGCCAAGGACGAAATTTTTAACCGACAGGCGGAAAGAGTGCCAAAGATCGTGCCTTGATGAGATAAATTCAACGCGGTGCATCGTCTCGCCTGAAGAAAACATCGAATACACAAGGCGGTATTCCACGGCAAGGAAAATCCCCGTCATAAAAGCGATGCTTCCTAAAAACGGAAGGTTCACATCGCGTTTGATGAAGAGGTCATACAGCCAAAGCAGCGATACGGCTGCAAGGAAAAAGAAAAAGCCGAGGACAAAGCTTGAGTAGAGCGGCAAGAGTGCTAGTGTCAGCCACTCTTTCACAGAATAATCGCGCCCCCGAATATTTAAAAAGGCCCAGAGTGCCAGCGGGTGCCCCAGCGTGCTCAGCATTCCGGAGGGCCAAAACGGCGTAAGTGCAAAAGCGAGGGAGACGCCGATTCTGATCAAATAGGCTTTGTCAGCCCGAATGATATGTTTTTTCAAAAGCAGGTACATGCCGATGAAGGCAAACACGCGCGTTATCGTTTGACTAAGCGCATACGCGGTCATCGACGGAAACAAGGCGTGCAGCCAGACAATCCCGCTCCATTCCGTACCGTAGGCGTCGCGGGGCAGCCCGTTGATGATCTGCGGAATGACGGCTTTTACACCCCCGAGCAACTGCCCGCTTTCCGCCAGCACTTTATACCAGGCGATATTCGAGTCCAGGTTGTCGTGAACGCGGATATGGGCGTCTTCGTTAAGTATGTAAAGCGGCAATACATAAAGCAAAATTGCGGTAAAGGCAAGCATGAGACACTTGTTCTCACGGCTGATCTTTTTTGCAAATGACGACATAAAAACAACACATCCATACAGAAATTTGTGGGGCGGCTGTCACTTCTTTGTTATTATTTCTGCAGGTGTTCTGAAAAATTCATCAAAATAAAAAAGGGGCTTTCCGGCAATACGGAAAGCCCCTTTCTTACCGCGGATAGTATGGGTATGGCGGGTAGTATGGGTAATATGGAAAAGGATACGGGTAATAGAAGTACGGGTAAGGATAAAACGGACGAGGCCTTGGGCGCGGACGAGGCCGCGGGTAAGGATACGGATAATATGAATAGGGCTGCTGCCTTTCATCAGTCATATCTTCCAAGTCATCCATGAAATAACCGTTTGCTTCCAACTCAGGTAGCCCTCCTTGTATAGTTTGAATACTTTAGGCTATGATGCTGACTAGAAAATGGAGTACGTACAAATTATTATGTTCTGTAATCCCCCGCGGCAAGCAAAAAGCCCGGCTCACCGACCCGAAAAAACAGGTCATGCTGCCAGGCTGTCATCTATTCATAATCCCCTTTGCTTTACGGTAAAACAGAACTCCCCATTAAATACCGGTCTACTTCGCGGGCTACCTCGCGTCCTTCATGAATGGCCCAAACGATTAAGCTTTGGCCTCTTCTCGCATCCCCGGCTGCGAAGACTCCTTCGACATTTGTTTTAAACTCCCCGTATGGTGCGTCGATTTTATTTCTGACCGCTTTGACCCCGAATTGCTCGAGAAGCGGCTGTTCAGTGCCTTCAAAGCCGATGGCGATGAAAACGAACTGGGCCGGCCAGACTTTTTCCGTTCCCGGAATTTCGTGAAATTCAAACTTCCCTTGCTCGTTTCTCACTTTTTTCATTTGAATCGTGTGCAATTCCTTTAGATTCCCGTTTTTATCTGCGACAAGTTTTTTTGTTTGAATGCAGTACTCTCTCGGGTCTTTTCCGAATTTCGCCTGCGCTTCTTCATAGGCATAATCGAGTGTATAAACGTGCGGCAGTTCCGGCCACATGTTTTCGGCGGTTCTTGTGTCAGGAAGCTTTGGATGTTTGCCGAACTGGACGACGCTCCGCGCCTTTTGGCGCAAAGCCGTGGCAACGCAGTCAGCTCCCGTGTCACCGCCGCCGATGACGATAACGTCTTTGTTTTTCGTATTAATACATTTTTTGTCTTTGAAATTTGAATCGAGCATGCTTTTGATTGTGCCTGTTAAATAGTCCATCGCAAAGTGAACGCCTTTTGCTTCACGTCCTTCAATCTGCAGGTCGCGCTGCTTTTGCGCCCCTGTGCAAAGAATGACCGCATCGTATCGGCTTTTCAGCTCATCTGCCGTAATGTCTTTGCCAATTTCTGTATTGGTGATGAAATCAATGCCTTCCTGTGTCAATAATTTGATGCGGCGCTCTACGACGCTTTTTTCCAGCTTCATATTCGGAATCCCGTATGTCAATAGACCGCCCGGGCGATCGGCACGCTCATAAACGGTGACGGAGTGCCCCGCCTGATTGAGTTGATCGGCGCTTGCAAGGCCTGCCGGACCGGAGCCGACAATCGCAATTTTCTTGCCGGTCCGTTTTTTCGGTATCCGCGGCTTGATCCATCCGTTTTCAAACCCTTTATCAATGATCGTCCGTTCGATGCCTTTGATCGAAACGGCAGGATCGGAAATCGCCACTGTGCAAGAACCTTCACAAGGCGCAGGACAGACTCGCCCCGTAAATTCCGGGAAGTTGTTCGTTTTCAGCAGGCGCTCGAGCGCTTCTTTCCACCTTCCGCGGTAGACAAGATCATTCCATTCCGGAATCAGGTTATGAATCGGACATCCTGACGTATAGCCGCCGATGTCCATGCCGATTTGGCAGAAAGGCGTGCCGCAGTCCATGCAGCGCGCTCCCTGTCTTTTTGAAGCTTCCTCAGAAAATGGAGACGAATATTCGTTCCAGTCGTTTATCCGCGTGAGAGGATCGCGTTCAGCAGGCTTTTCCCGCTTGAACTCCATAAATCCTGTTGCTTTGCCCATTTTCCCCTCCCCTTTCTTACTGTGCCACCGCTTCTTTTGCTGAGGCAGAAGTTTGAATCTTTTGCTTTGTACCGGCTTCAAACGCGTACATCATCGCTTCTTCGTCAGATAAGCCGGCAGCTTTTTGCTCTTTTATCCGCTCTATCATTTGTTTGAAGTCTTTCGGAATCACTTTAATAAACCGGGTGACGGCTGATTCCCAATCTTCAAGAATCGAAGCCGCTTTAGAGCTGCCTGTATAGCGGTAATGGTTATCAATCATCGCTCTCAGCTCCGACATTTCCTCAGGCGCTTCAAGCGTCTCGAATTCGATCATTTCCATGTTGCATTTCCGTTTGAACGCCTTTTTGTCTTCGGCGTACACATAGGCGATTCCGCCTGACATCCCGGCTGCGAAGTTTTTGCCGACATCCCCTAATACAACGACGCGTCCTCCGGTCATATACTCGCAGCCATGGTCTCCGATTCCTTCGACCACAACATTTACCCCGCTGTTTCTGACGGCAAACCGTTCACCGGCGAGCCCGTTAATATAAGCTTCACCGCTTGTTGCCCCGTAAAATGCGACGTTTCCAACGATGACATTGTCGCGGAAAGCCGGATTGAAATCGTCCGGCGCCTTGACGGCGATTTTTCCGCCTGACAAGCCTTTTCCGATATAATCATTGGCATCCCCCGTCAAATAAAGCGACATGCCCTTCGGCACAAATGCCCCGAAGCTTTGCCCGGCAGAGCCCGTAAAGCGCAGCGTGATCGTGTCATCAGGCAGGCCTTCTTCCCCGTACCGTTTTGAGATTTCGCTTCCGGTGACCGCTCCTGTCACACGGTTGATGTTGCGGATCGCAAACGACGCTTCCGCCGGAAGCCCGTTTTCGATCGCAGTGCCTACCGCAGGCAGTATCTCGGTCATGTCAAGCGACTCATCGATTTTATGATTCTGCGGCGTACGGAATGTACGTGCGCCTTCGGGCTGGTGCAGCAGATTTGATAAATCGAGCTGACCGGCTTTCCAATGCGCTTTTGCGCGTTCGCTGACGCGAAGGACATCTGTGCGGCCCACCATTTCGTCAACGGTTCTGAAGCCGAGCTGCGCCATCAGTTCGCGCACTTCCTCTGCGACAAAGCGCATGTAATTTACGATGTGATCCGGGTCACCCATGAACTTTTTGCGAAGCTCAGGGTTTTGCGTCGCGACCCCGACAGGACATGTATCCAAATGGCAGGCTCTCATCATCACACAGCCGAGCACGACGAGCGGGGCTGTGGCGAAGCCGAATTCTTCCGCACCTAAAAGCGCGGCCATCACGACGTCTCTGCCTGTCATTAATTTTCCGTCCGTTTCTAATACAACCCGTTCGCGCAGGCCGTTGAGCATCAATGTTTGGTGCGCTTCTGCAAGGCCAAGTTCCCACGGCAGGCCGGTATGCTTAATGCTCGTTTTCGGAGATGCGCCTGTACCGCCGTCATAGCCGCTGATGACGATGACGTCTGCCGTAGCCTTTGCGACACCGGCCGCAATCGTGCCGACGCCGGCTTTTGCGACGAGCTTCACGCTGATCCGCGCATCGCGGTTGGCGTTTTTCAAATCGTGGATCAATTGCGCCAAGTCTTCGATTGAGTAGATGTCATGGTGCGGCGGCGGTGAAATCAAGCCGACCCCCGGCGTTGATCCCCTGACATTGGCAACCCACGGATAGACTTTATTTCCCGGAAGCTGTCCGCCCTCTCCGGGTTTTGCGCCTTGGGCCATTTTGATCTGCAGTTCGTCAGCGTTGACGAGATAGTGGCTTTTAACGCCAAAGCGGCCTGATGCGATCTGCTTGATGGCGCTGCGGCGGTTGTCGCCGCTTTCGTCCGGAATAAAGCGCGCCGGATCTTCCCCGCCTTCCCCGCTGTTGCTTTTTCCGCCTAAACGGTTCATCGCAATCGCCAGTGCTTCATGAGCTTCCTTGCTCAACGAACCGAATGACATAGCCCCGGTTTTAAAGCGGCGCACGATCGATTCAACAGATTCGACCTCTTCGAGAGGCAGCGGATTCCGCGTGTTGTCAAAGGTAAAGAGATTGCGCAAAAAGCCGATTCTTTCTTCGTCCGCAGCCTTGGAATACTGCTTAAAGAGACTGTAATCTCCTTTGCGGCAGGCCCATTGCAGCGTATGGATCGTTTTTGGGTTAAAGGCGTGATGTTCGCCGCCTTTTCTCCATTGAAAATCGCTGCCTGCATCAAGCGTCTCATTTAACGTATCTGCATATGCTTCCCTGTGGCGGCGCTTCGCTTCTTCAGCGATCGTATCAAGCCCGATGCCGCCGAGCTGTGACGCCGTACCTGTAAAGTAACAGTCGATAACATCCTTGCCGATGCCGACCGCTTCGAAAATTTGCGCCCCCCGATAGCTTTGAACAGTGGAGATTCCCATTTTCGACATTACTTTGACGACGCCTTCGGTTACGCTTTTGCTGTATTTTGTGACAGCTTCCTCGTAGCTGATTGAAAGGGCACCTTCTTCAATCGCTTTTTTATACGTAGCGTACGTGAGATACGGATGGATGGCATCCGCTCCGTAGCCGATCAATGCGGCAAAGTGGTGAACTTCCCTTGCTTCACCCGATTGGGCGATGATGCTGACCTTCGTGCGTTTCCCGGCGCGGACCAAATATTGATGCAGAGCGCTGACGGCAAGAAGTGCAGGAATCGGTGTTTTTTGTCCGTCCATTTTGCGGTCGGATAAGATGAGCAGCGTAACCCCTTCTGCAATTGCTTTGTCCGCTTCCTTGCACATGTCTTCAAGTCCGCTTTTCAAATCGCCGGTAAACAGCGTGTCGATCGTCTTGCTTTTAAAATCCTGATGCACAAGCCCTTTCAGCGAGTTGAACTGTGCGTTCGTTAAAACAGGCGTATACAGTTTGATCCTGCGGCAGCTGTTTTCGTTCGGATGAAGAACGTCTCCTTCGGCTCCGAGCCATGTCAAAGTCGATGTGACGATCTGTTCGCGGATCGCATCAATCGGCGGATTGGTGACTTGGGCAAACAGCTGTTTAAAGTAATTGAACAGCGATTGCGGCCGGTCTGATAAAACGGCAAGCGGAACGTCATTTCCCATCGACCCGAGCGGATCTTTTCCTTCCGTAATAATCGGAATCAAATATTTTTGAATATCCTCATACGTATAGCCGAACGCTTTTTGGCGGGTCAAAAGGTCAGGCACAGGTTTTTCCTCTGTTTCCTCGATGTCATTGCTGACATGAACCAAGCCTTTCTTCAGCCATTCCTGGTATGGAAACTCGCCGGCGATTTCTGATTTCACCTCTTCGTCCGAGATGATCCGCCCTTCTTCGAGATCAACCAGCAGCATTTTTCCAGGATCAAGCCGGTCTTTGTACAAAACATTTTCCTGTTCAACGTCAATGACGCCGACCTCAGAGGAAAAAATAATGTAGTCGTCTTTTGTGACATAATAGCGTGCCGGTCTGAGTCCGTTACGGTCGAGAATCGCACCGATCTGCTTTCCGTTTGTAAACGAAATCGCCGTCGGGCCGTCCCACGGCTCCATTAATGAGCTGTGGTATTCATAGAAGGCTTTCTTTTCCTTTGACATGTATGGATTCTCGTTCCACGGTTCAGGAATCAGCATCATTGCCGCATGCGCCGGCGTTCTTCCTGCGAGCACGAAGAATTCAAAAGCGTTGTCCAGTATGGAGGAATCACTTCCGTTTTCATCCAGGACCGGAAGGACTTTCTTCAGGTCGTCCCCGAACGCTTCGGAAACAAACTGCTGCTCTCTAGCTTTCATCCAGTTCATATTGCCGCGAAGCGTGTTGATCTCCCCGTTATGGATAAGATAGCGGTTCGGGTGCGCCCTTTCCCAGCTCGGAAACGTGTTTGTGCTGAAGCGTGAATGAACAAGCGCAAAAGCCGAAACAAAATCTTCATCCTGCAGGTCTTCATAAAAAGCATCAACCTGCTCAGGCGTAAGCAGCCCTTTGTAGACAATCGTGTTGCTCGAGAGGCTGACGACATAAAACGATTTTTCCCGTTCGCGCGCCCAGTTTTCCGCCTGCTTGCGGATGATGTATAATTTGCGTTCAAACGCCAAGTTGTCTTTAAGCTGTCCGTTCGCCCCGATAAATACCTGCCGGACGACAGGGGCGCTTTTTTGTGCCACTGTTCCGATTTTTCCGACATTAGTCGGTACAGTTCTCCATCCGAGCACAGCCTGACCTTCTTCTTCGATCAGATGATTAATGTGCGCTTCAATTTGCTCGCGTTCGCTGTCAACTTTTGAAAAGAAAATCATGCCGACCCCATATCGCCCTTTTTCAGGCAATTGAAAGCCGGAACAGACTTTTCTGAAAAAAGCATCAGGAATCTGCATCATAATGCCCGCTCCGTCTCCGGTATGCGGGTCACTGCCCTGACCGCCCCGGTGGTCCAATTGACAAAGCATTTGCAATCCTTTTTTGACGATATCATGGGTAGGAAGGCCTTTTAAGTGAGCGTAAAGACCGATTCCGCATGCATCATGTTCAAATTCAGGACGGTAGAGACCTTGCGCTTTCGGTAATTGGTTATAAGTCATAGTTCCTCTCCCCCGTTCATTTTTCCCGTTAATCCCCGGTCATAAAATCTTACAAATTCTAATCCTATTGTAGGTTTTCAAATCTATACAAACAATATATAATTTAGATTAAAACAATCTCATTTTGAGATGAGCAGGTGAAACACGATGGAATTACGCCAGTTGCACTACTTTATGGAAGTAGCAGAAAGGGAACACGTATCAGAGGCCGCCATGCATCTCCACGTCGCCCAGTCGGCGATCAGCAGGCAGATTGCCAACCTCGAAGAAGAGCTCGGCGTTGACCTTTTCGAACGCGAAGGCCGAAATGTTAAACTCACACCGATCGGAAGGCAGTTTTTGGATCACATTAAAACCGCGATGAAAGCGATCGATTTTGCGAAAGAACAAATCGATGAGTATTTGGACCCTCACAGAGGAACCGTCAAAATCGGCTTTCCGACAAGCCTTGCGAGCCAGTTTCTTCCGACCGTCATTTCCGCGTTTAAAGAGGAGTATCCGAACGTCGCTTTTCATTTGAGACAGGGTTCATATAAATTTTTAATTGAAGCGGTGAAAAACAGGGACATCGATTTGGCTTTTCTCGGTCCTGTTCCGACGAACAATGCCGATATTAAAGGAGACATTTTATTTACGGAAAGCATTTTTGCCCTCGTTCCGGTCAACCATCCGCTCGCTGAACAGAAAAGCCTTCATTTAGGCGATCTCAGAAACGACAATTACGTGCTGTTTCCGGACGGGTTCATCTTTCGGAAAATGGCGGTAGACGCTTGTAAACAGGTGGGATATACCCCGAAAATATCGTCGGAGGGCGAAGATTTGGATGCGGTAAAAGGGCTCGTTTCCGCCGGGATAGGAGTAACGCTTTTGCCGGAAAGCGCCTTTAATGAAACAACCCCCCGTTTTACGAAGAGAATCCCGATTGATTATCCTCAGGTCAAACGGACCGTGGGGATTATCACGCCGAAAAACAGGGAGCTTTCCCCATCTGCAAAAGACTTTTACCAGTTTGTGAAGAAGTTTTTCTCGCGCCTTCAGCAATATCAATAAAACCGATCAGTCAGCCGGGTGCTTTCGCCCGGCTGGTTTAATTATTTTATCATAAAAAGAAAATTAATGTCTGAATTTTTAGTCTTTTGTTCTCCGGATGAGTTTCTTCTTTATTAAAATGGCCGCCTTCAAAAAAGGCGGCCGCAGACCGTTGACAAAACAGGTCGGATTTTTAAAATCCGACCTGTTTTTGTCCATTTTATTCTATTATTTCGATCAGAAGGCTGGCGGTTAGGACCTTTCCAGGTCCAATTCGCCAGCTTTTTCAGATTCATGGCAGCGAAAACAAGCATCGCCTGCATGGACAATTTTTTCTTTCCCCGTAGGGTTGTCCAGCGCAGGCCATGCTTATGTTTTAAATCGGCAAAAACTCGTTCGATCGTCTCTTTACGTTTGGCATAGATTTGTTTATTCTCTTCCGTATGCCGAAGATGATCAGCTTCGTCTAAATGATCCTGCCAGATATGTCTGTGAATCATCTTTCGATGATCTCTACTTTCTGTACATGTATGTAGTAATGGACATGGTTTACATCGTTTTGGATCTGAAGCATACTCTCGATAACCTTGCCGATTGGTTGTGCGATAGGAGAGAATATGGTCTTGCGGGCAGATATAGACATCATAAAATTCATCGTAAACATACTCGTGTTTTCTCATGAATCCTTTTTTGGTTTGCGGACGCGTGTAAGGCATAACAGGGCGAACGTTTTCTTCATGAAGAAATTTTGCGATAACCGGTGTTTTGTATCCGGCATCAACTGCGACCGTATGAGGCTTGGCAACGCGCTCTTTTACTTGTTGAAACAGCGACGCGAACACTTGGCTGTCATGGATATTGGCAGGCTCAACAACCGTTCCCAGCACAAATCCGTTCCGATCACAAGCTGTATGAAATCCATAGGCAAAAAGACGTTCTCGTTCGCCTTTGACAAAATATCCGCTCTCAGGATCAGTTGTACTTTCCTTTACTTCTCGTTCCTCTAAGCATCGCCTGGGCTTTAAGGGCTTTTTTCCGTTCGCTTCGCGATCGGCATTAATTTCTTGATCTAGCTGCTCCTGATAAGCTCTTGTTTCTTTTCTTACGATCTTTTTCACAAACTTTTTCTTATTGGCATTCGCTTTGACATGTGTGCTGTCGATGAAGGCGACCGAAGGATCGACGAGGCCGAGATCCATGGCTTGACGTAAAATCTTATAGAAGATTGTTTCAAATAGGTCTGTGTCATGAAAGCGACGTTCATAGTTTTTACTGAAGGTTGAAAAATGAGGGATTTTTTCAGAGAATCCATATCCAATAAACCAGCGATAGGCTACATCAGTTTCGATTCGCTTAATGGTTTCGCGCATGGAGCGATGACCAAACACGTATTGAATGAGCACCATTTTAATCAGTACAACAGGATCAATACTTGGACGCCCTTTTGAAGAATAAAGAGGGGCAACTTTTTCATAAATAAATGAAAAATCAATGGCTTCTTCCATCTTCCTGACCAAATGGTCTTCAGGTACAAGCTCACTTAAGGCAAAGACTTCAAGCTGTTCACGCTGATCTTTAGAGTGTTTGGTCAACATGGTAAAACCTCCAAAAATTAGATTCCACACACATTTTAACAAAAAAAGCTTGTCGATCAAGCCACTTTTTTTGTGACTTTGTCGACAAGCTGTGGCCGCCTTCAAAAAAGGCGGCCGTTCCCTCATTCCTTCGGCATTTGAAGGCTCATTAAATAGTCGATGACTGCTTTTTGTTCCTTTTTAGAAAAACCGCTTTTCGGGTCGATCCAAAATTCGTGTCCCTTCCCCGTGATTCTGACGGCTTTTACATCTGGCGAAGCCGCATTGCTCTTGATCACGCGAGTCCTGAGATCCCTGTCGATCAAAGCGAGCAGGCTGTTATAAGGGTCGGCCGGTTTGCCTTTTGCCAATGTTTCCGTGATGCCTGTTTCCTTGAGTGAGCTTCCGACCGCGGCGCCGCCGTCGTGCAAGTATGGGGCGCTCCAATAAAGACCGATAAGGCTTGGGACTTTATAGCCGCCCGGCGAGCCGTTTTTCGCCCATGCCAGTTCGACTTGCTTTGGATCAAAATGGTTTGTCGGCACCTTGAGCACCTTTGCGCCGCTTTTAACCGGAACCGTCGTACTCGGCGCGTACATCGTGCTTTCGCCAAAGATCTTTTCCGTTTTTTTGAAAGACTGGGCCCTTGTCGGCTCAGTGCCGATTTCTTTCGCTGATATGACCTTGTTATTCGTGAAATAACGGCCGGAATGGCAGGATATGCACCCCGCTTTTGCGAAAACGGCTTTTCCTTGTTCGATTGACTCCCTGGCCGCTTTTTGCGGCGGCTTCGGAGGTTCAAGCGTGTTTTGCCAAGCGGATACGGCGTTGTTTTCTTCGTTTACCTTTTTGTCCGGAGAACCGACGTGAACACCGTCCGGCGCAGCCAGCGTAATCTTCGGAAAGCTTGGCGGCCTGACCATCTGATTGACGCCCGGAACACCCGGGGTCGGATCAGCTTTTGCAAAAAACGCTGAAGGGCTCTCCCCTTTTTCAGGATGATAGCGGTACGACCGATCTGCCGCACGCTGGAGAATCGTTCCGATGTACACGTCAGGACTTATTCCGAAAAGAGCCCTGCTCCCGGGGGCTTGTGAGAGGCTGTCAGAGTTTTGTGCATGAACGTTGTTGCTGAACACGCTTAAGCCTTTAAACGGACCGGCCATGGCGGCTCCGCTCCAGCTGTATGGATGGTCGCCCAATGTATAAGCATCCGGAATTTGCGTCGGATTGCTTTTCATATCGATCGTCGAGTCGAAAAAGCCCCTCGGCCATTTTAGAAAAACTTGATCGACTGCGGTTTCAAGCTTATCCGGATCGGGAAGGCGCTCTTTCTTGCCGTTTGCCGCAGTAATCACAGGGCTGTTGTCGTTGATGAACCGTTTGATGCTTTTGATTTCTGAATGTGTAAAATAAGCGGCCGAATTTGTCGCAAGGGCCAGCAACAATCCGGTGTTCAAATCCGGATTTGTCACCCCTTCCATCACCTGCATCGTCTTCGGATGTGTCGTCGCGTGGCAGGCCGCGCAGCTGATGCCGGCTTTGATTTTACCGTCCGAATATTTAAACGGCATTCCGAGGGGAGCGAAGGCTCCTTTCGGCACATCGATTCCGGTATCGATCACCTCCCCTTTTTTAAACGTCTTTCCGCCAATGTTCGCCGTTTTGGCGAGCTCGACCCGTAAATTTGTCGTTCCTTTCCCTTTGAGCGCGGCAATCGCTTTTGTCATATTCGTAACCGTGATCGGTCCGTCAAGGAGTCCCAGGATATCGGTCAAAAAAACTTCGTTGCCGAATGTCTCCTTATAAAATACGTCCCTTCCCAACTGATGGAGCCGATCATCGACTTTTACCGCACCCTTTTGGCTTGAAACCCGCAGGCGGTCAGCATCTTTGTTTGAAACGAATGTTCCCCACATGTCATATCCGTTCGTCCTGTTTTCTTTTGAGATGACTTTTTCTTTGGGCGGCATATAAGCATATTCGGGTTCAAGACATCTCAGCGTCAAAAAGACGGCGGCGATTAAAACCGCGGCAATTGCAAGGATCGCCGTGAATTTATGTTTTCTCACGTCGTTTTACACTCCTTTCTAAATGATTAGATTTCCCCGTTTTACCAGCTATATATGTCAGACATCCATGGCAAAATATGCTTATCATCCGCCCGATTTGTAAAGGAATGAAGCCATATGAAAAAACTGACCATCATTGCAATCATCCTCTTATGCGCGCTGTTCTCATTTATCATATGGATCAATGCCGGGGAGGAAAGACAGACGCCGGCGGCTGAAAACATTGAAGCGGTCAAAACGGCAGATAAACCCGTCATCGTGCTGATCGTGGATTCTTTAATGGACCGGCCTTTGAAAAAGGCCATCAACGAAGGACGCGCTCCGGCCCTTCGATTCTTTTTGGAAAAGGGCCGCTATCATCCGGGAGTCGTCAACGCGTATCCGACCATGTCTGTTTCGATTGACAGCACCATCATGACGGGAGCTTATCCTGACCGTCACCGCGTAGCAGGACTTGTCTGGTATAACCAGGACGAACATCGGATCGTCAACTACGGGAGCGGCAAAAGCGACATTGCCGCACTCGGGGTGAAACAGCCGATTAAAGACGCCATGTATGCTTTAAATCAAAAACATTTAAGCCCGCAAGTGAAAACGGTTCACGAAGAACTGGAAAAACGGGGAAAGCATTCCGCTTCCATCAACGGCCTCGTGTACCGCGGCGGATATGATCATGACCTGAACATTCCGCCTCCTGTCAAACGCCTTGGCCTGATGCCTGAAAAGATGGCCGTAAAAGGCCCGGCTATCTTTTCATTCGGCCGTTTTGCCCAAGCAGATCCTCATAACCGCTATCAGCGGATTTGGAACGGGTACGGGCTGAATAACAAATTCACTGCACAGGAACTGTCTTATTTGATTAAGAAACACAAGCTTCCTTCCCTGACCGTAGCCTATTTTCCCGATAATGATCACAGCACTCATCATAAAGGACCGGCGGATACAAGCGGATTGGAAAAAACGGATCAGCAGCTTCAGCGCATTCTAAACGCCTACGATTCCTGGGATGCCGCCGCCGAACAAGCGGTATGGATCGTTATGGGAGACAGCGGCCAGACGTCCATCGGCCGCGACAGGCAAAAATCGGTGATTCGGCTCCGCTCTCTTTTTGGCGATTACCGGATTCCGAAAATTGATAAAAGACCCAGTGAGAAAGATCAACTGATGTTTGGCGTAAACGACAGGATGGCATTTATATACATGCTTGATCAAAGCATATCTGTAAATGACGCCGTAAAGCCGCTCAAGCGCGATGAAAGGGTCGGCTTTGCAGCCTGGAAAGACGGCGGCTGGGTATATGCTACCTCAAAACAAGCGGTAAAACCGCTTCGCTTCCGCCCCGGCGGAGGATTTGCCGATCAGTACGGACAAACCTGGACGCTCGACGGGGATTTTTCCGTATTGGATTTGTCGGCTGACGGAACGTCTCTTTTCTACGGCGATTATCCCGATGCCCTCGCCCGGCTTTTCAGCGCCTTTCACTCCCATCCCGGCCGGTATATCATCGCTGATGCGAAGCCCGGTTTCCAATTTGCCGATCACACATCGCCGATACACCCCGGTGGAGGCGGACACGGCTCTCTTTATAAAACGGACAGCCTCGCTCCGATGATCATCACAGGCTCCGAAGAAACGCCCGAACATTTCCGCCATGTCGAATTAAAAGATTTTTTCCTCAAACTCGCCGAGTAGCCTGACACAGTCAGGCTTTTTTATTCAAAGGTTTTTCGTTGACACGATTTTGCTGTTGTATGTAATATAATGATAGCTATTTAGTTTACTTACTTAATTAAATTTGAAGCAGGTGCCATTATGAAACAAAACCAAATCAACCGTGATGCGGCGGTTGAGCAATTAATCTGCGCTTTTAAGCGGCTCCGACGCTCGGAAATGAGCCGGTCGTTCCCTGAGATGGAGTGGAAAAAAAGCGAAGCCAAAGCGTTGATGTTCTTAAATGAAACAACGGGGCGAGAAGGCAAAAAGGTATCGGAGATCAGCCACTTCCTGAATGTCACGTCCCCTTTTGTGACACAGCTTTTAAACAGGCTCGAGCAAAAAGGGCTGATTTTCCGCCGCATGGATCAAGCAGACCGGCGGATCGTCCGCATTTTTTTAACAGAAGTGGGAAGAAGCGCGGCGGACGAAGTGCACAAAAAGCTGAATCAGTGGTTCGGCCAGCTCGTCTCGTATCTTGGCGAGACAGAGAGCAGGCAGTTTGCCGATCTGATTCATAAAATGTCCGACTTTATTGAATGCAAAAAAACTGAAAAGAAGGTTGAAACATGATTTCTCTTTTAAAATACTTAAAACCTTACAGATTGCAAGTTGTCTTTGTAGCGCTTTTTACGCTGCTCGGCAGCATGCTGGAGCTTTATTTGCCGACGTTAATGGCGGATGTCGTCGATATCGGCATTGTGAACTCGGATATTACATATATCCTCAAAATCGGCGTGTGGATGGTGGTTTGCTCGCTCCTCGCGATTTTGTTGACGATGGGAAAAGCATTCTTCGCCTCGAGAACGTCTCTTGCTTTCGGCAGAGACATCCGCAGAGAGCTGTTTGTCAAAGTTGAACATTATTCGCTTGAGGAGTTTGGAAAAGTCGGCGCCTCTTCCCTCATCACCCGGACGACGAACGATGTCAAGCAAGTTCAGGATGTTCTGAATATGATGCTGTCATTGATGACGAGAGCGCCGCTCATGCTGATCGGCGGCATCGTTTTGGCCGTATACAGGGATGCGAAGCTGTCCTTGATCTTTGTGGCGTCACTGCCGATTTTGGCTGGACTGATTTTTCTGATCACAAGAAAAGCCGTTCCCCTTTTCGGCGTCCTGCAAAAAAAGACGGACGGCCTCAATCTTGTCCTCCGTGAAGGGCTGACAGGCGTCCGCGTCATCCGCGCGTTTAACCGCGCAGATCAAGAAAAGGAAAAATTCCGGAAGGCCAATCAGGAATTCCGCGATACCGGCATCGCTGTCAACAGAATTATGGCGTTTTTATTTCCTGTGATGATGATCATGATGAACTTTACCAATATCGCGATCATCTGGTTTGGCGGAATCCGCATTGATCAAGGCGATATGCAGGTCGGAAACTTAATGGCCTTCCTCCAGTATGCATCGATGATTTTGTTCGCTTTGATCATGCTTGCGATGACGTTCGTAATGATCCCGAGGGCTCAGGCTTCCGCCGACCGGATTAACGAAGTGCTGTTGATCAAGCCGAATATCACAGATCCTAAGCAGCCTTCAGAACATACCGGCCTCCGCGGTCATGTTGAATTTAAAGGCGTCACATTCCGCTATGCCGGAGCCGAAAAACCCGTCCTCGAAGATATTTCATTTCATGCAAAACCTGGTGAAATGACCGCGATCATCGGAAGCACGGGTGCGGGGAAAACGACGATTCTGCAACTGATTCCAAGATTTTTCGACGTTGAAAAAGGTTCGGTTCTCGTAGACGGAACGGACGTCAGAAAGATCCCGCAGAAAGAGCTTCGCGAAAAGATCGGTTACGTTCCGCAAAAGGCTTCTTTATTCAGCGGAACAATCAAAGAAAATGTCCTATTCGGCAAAGAAGATGCAACAGACGAGGAAGTGACAGAAGCGCTCGAAACCGCTCAGGCTTCAGAGTTCGTCAAGGAAAAGGAAAACGGCATCGACTCGTATATCGAGCAAGCGGGCGCCAACCTCTCAGGCGGACAGAAGCAGCGCCTTTCGATCGCCCGCGCCCTCGTCAGGAAACCGGAAATCTACCTTTTTGACGACAGCTTTTCAGCGCTTGATTACAAAACAGACCAAAAGCTGAGAAAGGCGCTGAAAGAAACAACTGCTGATGCGGCCGTCATTATCGTCGCCCAAAGGGTAAGCACGATCACTGAAGCAGACCAAATCATCGTGTTAAATGAAGGAAAAATAGCCGGAATCGGCACACACCAACAACTGCTGGAAGAAAACAGCATCTATCAGGAGATCGTCGCATCCCAGCAGACTGAGGAGGAGAGCGCATGAGTAAAAAAGAACATCGGCATCCAGGCTCTATGACTCCTGTTATGCAGCAGCAAAGACCGAAAGAATTTAAGAAAACGATTTTAAGGCTTGCCGGCTATTTGAAGCCGCGGACGTTTCAGCTTGTGCTGGTCATCATTGCGGCGATTTTATCGACATTGTTCAATGTCATCAGTCCAAAGCTTCTTGGAGACGCCACCTCTTCCCTATTCGAAAGCTTTACGAAGGGAACGGGCGTACAGTTTGGATTTCTCGGCCGGATTACGCTGATCCTTGCAGGGCTGTATTTACTTTCTGCTCTATTTACATTTTTGCAGCAGTACTTGATGGCCGGAGTCGCCCAAAAAACCATTTTTGAAATGCGCCAGGAAGTCAATGAAAAACTCTCGCGGCTTCCTTTAAAATATTTTGACAAACATTCGCACGGTGATACGCTGAGCCGCGCGGTCAACGATATTGACAACATCAATACATCGCTTCAGCAGGCGCTCACGCAAATGATCACATCGGTGATCACCATCTTGGGAATCATCATCATGATGCTGTTGATCAGTCCGGTGCTGACGCTTGTCGTGTGCATCACGATTCCGCTCAGCATGCTTGCCGTGAGACTGATTGCCTCTTTCTCGCAAAAGCACTTTGCCGCACAGCAGAAGGAAATCGGCTCCATTAACGGGCATGTTGAGGAAATGTTCACTGGCCATCAGGAAGTGAAAGCGTTCGGCCATGAAGACAAAGCGATTCAGCAGTTTGACGAAATAAATGAGCGTCTGTACCAATCCGGCTGGAAATCGCAGTTTATTTCCGGATTAATGATGCCGATGATGACATTCATCGGAAACCTCGGCTATGTTTTCGTCAGCATTACAGGAGGCATTTTTGTTTTAAACGGAACGATTCTTGTCGGAGGCGTTCAAGCTTTTATTCAATATACCCAGCAGTTTTCCCAGCCGCTTGTCCAAGTCGCCGGCATCGCCAACACGATCCAATCGGCGATCGCTTCCGCGGAACGGGTGTTCAGCATTTTGGATGAGGAAGAGGAAATGAGGGAAACGCCTGCCGATCTCGATCTTGCGACATTAAAAGGCGATGTATCATTTGAACACGTCGCGTTCGGCTATGATGAAAGCGTTCCGGTGATCCGCGATTTAAACATTGATGTCAAAGAAGGCCGGACGATCGCGATTGTCGGACCGACCGGCGCCGGCAAAACGACGATTATCAACCTGCTGATGAGGTTTTATGAAGTAAACAGCGGCAAAATCAAAGTCGGCGGCACGGATCTCACCGATCTGTCGCGCGAACAGGCAAGAAGCATGTTTGCGATGGTTCTTCAGGACACATGGCTGTTTAACGGAACGATCCGCGACAATATCGCATACGGACGCGAAGGCGCGACAGAAGAGGAAATCATTCAGGCGGCCAAAAGCGCCTATGCCGACGATTTTATCCGCACCCTCCCCGACGGCTATGACACGGTATTGACGGAAGATGCGCAAAACATCTCCCAGGGGCAGCGGCAATTGCTGACGATTGCAAGAGCGATTTTGGCAGATCCAAAGATTTTGATTTTGGATGAAGCGACAAGCAGCGTCGACACCCGGACGGAAATGAACATCCAAAAAGCGATGAACAGGCTGATGGAAAACCGCACGAGTTTTGTCATTGCCCATCGTCTTTCTACAATTAAAGATGCGGATCTCATTCTCGTAATGAAAAACGGAGATATTATCGAAAAAGGAAGCCATGAAGAGCTTCTGCGCCTAAAAGGCTTTTATGCAGATTTGTACAACAGCCAGTTTTCACAGGAGGAAGCTGTCAGCTAAAAAGAAAAGACTGTGCCCAAAAGCGCCGACACGCTTTTTAAGGCACAGCCTTTTTTATTTACATATTTTCATAGACGCGGCGGACACCGGGCCGTCCATTCTCGCAAATGAATGAAGCAACGGTTTCGATCGGTGCACCAGGTCTTGATACATACTCGAGAAGCCGGTAATCGGTTCGCCACTGCTGCGGCGTCACCGTGCAGCGTACATAGCCGCGCTGATCGTTAAAAAATTTCAAATGGGGATTTTCTGCATAAAGGATGTCAGGATTTTTGATTGTATTCGCACGATCTCCCCCAGACGTCACGGAGGTTCCGGCAAATTCAGCGCCGACCGTTGTCGAATTTGGGTTATCAAAATCGCTTTTGATGTCAAAAACCCAGTTCGTATGAACGTCCCCTGTCAAAACGATAGGGTTTGAAATATGCTGCTTTTGCAAAAATTCGACAACCTCGTTTCGTTCGGCCGAGTATCCGTCCCACCCATCCATCGGCAATACTTTAACATCACCGTCCTGGTGATCGACCTGCGAAAAAAAGACTTGCTGGGCGAGGACGTTCCAGATCGATTGTGAACGGCGAAGTCCGTCATACAGCCATTTTTTCTGTTCATGTCCTAAGATCGTCCTTGAGGGGTCGGTCGATTCAAAGCTCGGAGGCTTATTGCCGTCTTGATTGGCCTGATCGTCCCGATATTGCCGGGTATCAAGGATATGAAACTCCGCCAAGTCGCCGTATGTGACTTTCCGGTACATCTGCATATCCTCGGCCCTTGGCAGCGACGACCGTCTGAGCGGCATATGTTCATAAAAGGCCTGATATGCGCTTGCCCGCCTGAGGATAAAAGGTTCAGGAGGCTGATTTTTTTCTGGAGTCAGCCCGGCGTAGTTGTTTTCCACGTCATGGTCGTCCCATGTCACGATCCACGGAAAAAGCGAGCGGGCAAGCTTATAGTCGCGATCATACAAGTACTGGGCGTGACGCGTTCTGTAGTCGTCGATGGTCAAGGTTTCCGCACCTTTATGAAGGCGGACATTTTTAGCGTTTGTGCCTGGGCCGTACTCATAAATCGTATCTCCTAAATGCAAAACAAAGTCGAGTTCTTCTTCGGCAATCCGGCGGTATGCGGTGTAATATCCTTCTTCAAAATGCTGGCAAGAGACAAAAGCGAATACAAGCTGATCAACAGAGGCGGTTTGGAGGGGAAGCGTTTTCGTGCGGCCTGTCTGGCTGGTTTCATACCCCGCATGGAAGCGATAATAATAAACGGTGTCAGGTTCAAGCCCCTCGACTTCGGCATGAACAGAATGGGCATACTCCCGTTTGGCTGTCTCTTCTCCTTGCTTGACGATCTCCCGGAATTCAGGATCGCGGGCGACTTCCCATTTCACGGTCACGTCTTCTGGAGGCATCCCTCCCCCATTAAGCGGCTCTGGAGCGAGCCGGGTCCACAGCACTACTCCGCCGGGAAGAGGTTCTCCTGAGGAAACTCCTAACGTAAACGGGTATGCGGTAAACTTCGGCACTTTTTCCGCCGATGTCCTCCCATCTGATTCTGCTGTCAGCAAACGACCGTCTGCGGTTTTCTCGTGAAAAGACTCTGAAACGTTTGTTTTCATATCAAGTCTCCTTTACGATTAAATTGAAAACAGCCAAGAGCTTTCCGGCAGGTTCACTTTTTTGTAAGCGCAATCATTCCTTTCATCTATTAAAATATACTGCTATTTAAAATGTAACAGACAAGCCCTGATATGTAAATGAATCCCATCTGAGAACCGCATATTTTGTCCCTTTTCAAAGCGCAACTTTTGTCCGGTTGACAAATTTTTCAAAATATGTCCGTTGAAACAAATGCAAAAAGGGTGCTAACGTAATGGTATGAACCGGTTCATGGACATCTATTTCGACTGATTCAAAAAAGGAGAGTTACCATGACAAATTCGATTCAAACCAGCAACCGTTACGCGAATTGGATTCCGATGAAAGAAATCAGCTCAAGCAAAGACCGGCTCTTCCCGTTTCCTATTTATAACCGGCTTCGGCAGACAAGCCCTGTGCGCTTCGATGACGATCGAAAGTGCTGGGATATTTTCGCTTATGAAGATGTTCAATATGTATTGAAATCGCCAAAGCTCTTTTCTTCAAAACGCGGCGGGGACATGCAGGGAAAAACCATGCTGACGATGGATCCGCCGCGGCATACAAGCATGAGGGCGATCGTCAATAAGGCTTTTACACCGAAGGCGGTGAAGCAGCTTGAATCGCACATCGGCGAAGTGACAGCCTTTCTGCTTGATGAAACAAGAGACAGGCGGTCGTTTGATTTGGTAGACGATTTGGCAGCTCCCCTCCCTGTGATTATCATTGCTGAGCTGCTCGGTGTTCCGCCTGAAGACCGCAGCATGTTCAAGCACTACTCTGATATATTGGTTTCGGGTGCTTCAGACAGCTCGGATGAAGCCGTCAAACTGATGAGCAAACGGCGCAAAGAAGGCAATGACTATTTAAAAGACTACTTTAAAAGGATTATCAAGGAACGCAAGAAGTCGCCCAAAGAAGATTTGATTTCGCTTTTGATTCAGGCTGAGGTAGAAGGAGAGAAATTAACTGAAGAGGAACTGCTCGGTTTTTGTACGCTTCTTTTGGTGGCCGGCAATGAAACGACAACCAATTTGATCGCGAATGCCGTCCGCTATCTAACAGAGGACGCACACACACAGGAGGCCGTCAGACATGATTTGTCCCTCGTGCCTCATCTCGTTGAAGAAACGCTGCGCTACTATCCGCCCGTGCAGGCGATTGGCCGCGTCGCAGCCCAAGATACCGAGATCAGGGGCGTTTCGATTCCAAAGGGCTCTTCCGTCATCAGCTGGGTGGCATCGGCCAATCGGGATGAAACCAAGTTTGACGATCCTGAATCCTTTAGGCTTGACCGCAAGTCAAATCCACATATGAGTTTCGGCTTTGGCATCCATTTTTGCCTTGGGGCTCCCCTCGCCCGCCTTGAAGCGAACATTGCCCTGTCGCATTTGCTTCGGCATGCATCGGTGGAAAGGGATGACCGGGTGAAGCTTGAAGCGATTCAAAGTCCGTTTGTTTTCGGCGTCCGCCGGCTTCCGGTGCGGCTTTTATATTAAATGACAGAAAAAGGACAAGCCCCCATGGGCGCTCGTCCTTTTTTCTTTTATGGATTTGTTGACCACATACCTGCAGATTTAATGAAAATGCGCGGGTGCAGTTTAAGCTGCGCCACCATGAATTCCGCAAGGTCTTCCGGCTGCATGACGCGCTCAGGGTTTCCGTCGGTCAATTTTGATTCGATTGCCAAATCTGTGGCGACTGTGCTTGGCGTAAGTGCGCTCACCCGGATGTTGTGCTTTCTGACTTCCTGCATTAACGATTCTGTCAGGCCGAGGACCGCAAATTTAGATGCGCTGTAAGCGCTCGTGCCTGCTGCGCCTCTTTGACCCGCTGTTGAAGAAATATTAATAATATCTCCTGCTTTTCTTTCGATCATATCAGGCAGAACAGCGCGGGTTACGTTGTATACGCCCATCAGGTTGACTTGGATGATATTCTCCCATTCCTCCGGAGTCTGTTCAAGAAAACCTGCAAAACCGCCGATTCCGGCATTATTAATGAGAATATCGATGCTGCCGAGCTCTTTTTTTACAGATTCAACTGCGTTTTCCACGGCTTTTAAATCCTTCACATCCGCTTCTGCAATCGACACGTTCACGCCGAAAGCCTTCAGCTCTGCCGCCGTTTTTTCAAGGTTGGCCATCGTACGGCCGACAAGGCCGATATGAACGCCCTCTTTCGCCAGGGCGAATGCGGCTGCACGGCCGATTCCTCTGGCTCCGCCTGTAATCAGGGCCGTTTTGTTTTGTAGAGATTGCATAGCAAAACTTCCTTTCAATATGTATGTACATGAAAAGTATAAAGAAATCCTAAATCGTTAACAAATAAAATGCTCGGGCCGGCGTTTCATCAAAATATCCGACAAGTGTCTTACAACGCAGGCTTTTAAGAAACAACCTAACAAATTTATTGTAAAAATGGCAAAGACCAAGTATACTCATATAGTTGCCAATCGTAAGAAAAAAGTCTATAAAATGGCGGTGGAGACACGTAAACAGATAAAACGAAAATACAGATGATACACGAGAGGATTTGACTCCGGGTCAAGTCTTCATTTTATATGACAGCTAGCTGTCTGAAGCGGAACATGCCCCGGCTTCGGCAAGATGGTTTTTACAGGAGGAATGGTATGGAACAAAAACTAAATTCCAAAGCAATACTGATTACATTTATGATTGGCGCTTTCTTCGCAATATTAAACGAAACATTGCTCAATATTGCCTTAACCGAATTAATGGATGCCTTCAGCATAGATGCTGCGACCGTTCAATGGCTGGCGACCGGCTTCATGCTAGTAATGGGCGTTTTAATGCCCGTTTCGGCCCTTTTCATTCAGTGGTTTACAACAAGGCAGATGTTTATCGGCGTGATGACCGTATTTTTGGTTGGAACGGTTATTGCAGCCTGTTCGGTGAATTTTCCGATGCTGCTGGCCGGACGGATGATTCAGGCTGTCGGCACCGGATTGTTAATTCCCATTATCATGAACGCTTTGCTTTTAATGTACCGCCCGGAAGTCCGCGGAAAGATTATGGGGACGTTCGGCCTGGTCATTATGTTTGCTCCAGCAATCGGTCCTACATTATCGGGGGTTATCGTTGATTTATTAGGCTGGCGCTGGCTGTTTATCATCGTGATTCCGTTTGCTGTTTTTTCGATTCTATTCGCCGCGAAGTATTTGCAGAACGTCGGTGAAGTAACACGCCCCCGTGCAGATGTTTTATCGATCATTTTGTCAACGATCGGTATCGGAGGCATGGTTTACGGCTTCAGCAGCGCCGGTGAGGCTTCGCATGGATTTGCGTCTGCGACAGTCATTACAGTGATCGCTGTCAGCCTGATCAGCCTTGTGCTGTTCGTGCTCCGTCAATTGAAGCTGGAAGAGCCGTTATTGGATATGCGGGTGTTTGCCTATCAAAATTATTCGCGCGGTCTGATTCTTTTTGTGATCGTCATTATGGCGATGTTTGCATCGGAAATTGTGATGCCGATGTATTTGCAGGGCCCTCTCGGCTTATCTGCAAAGACCGCCGGGCTGTTGCTGCTTCCCGGTGCGCTGCTGAACGGCCTTATGTCCCCTGCGATGGGCGGCTTATTCGATAAGCTCGGACCGAGAAAGCTCATCATACCGGGCACCGTCGTATTGGTCGGCGTCATGGTTTTCTTCAGCAACATCGGTCCTTCCATTCCGATATGGTCGTTTATCTTGGTATATATCGTCTTAATGCTGTCGATCTCCGCGATCATGATGCCTGCGCAGACGAATGCGCTCAATGAGCTGCCGAAGAAGCTGTATCCGCATGGAACAGCCGTTGCCAACACTCTCCAGCCTGTAGCAGGGGCTCTTGGTGTTTCGGTTTTTGTAAGCATTATGAGCCAGGGGAAACAAAGCTTCCTGGAAAAACAACAGGCGCCGGCCAGCGAGCAAATCATGAATGAAGCGATGACGCACGGCATCCATCATGCCTACTGGTTTGCGCTGGCATTGACCTGCATCGCTTTTCTGATCTCATTATTCATTAAAAAGGCGGTTGCGCCGGATTTTGACGAAAACTAGGATCCTTCAGGGCCCCCGGCTTTTCCATCAGGAGAATGCCGGGGGTTTTTTATGAAACGTGAAATGCCGGCAAATTCTTAGCCGCTCTTTCCTTCGCCGGTGATTTTGTACAGACAACAGGCAAAATGTCCTGTTGGCGGATTTTTCAGAATTGACGGGATGTTGTGACATGATATAATGCTAGAATCATATTCATTTTTTCATCGGAAAGGAACGGAGTCCATGGAATCTTATGTTCATCAAAAGAACGGCATTTTCAAATCCGTATGTTCACTTGACTGTCCTGATCAATGCGGTCTTCTCGTTCATAAAAAAGACGGCAAGATCGTTAAAATTCAGGGCGACCCGGATCATCCGGTCACACAGGGCAACATATGCAATAAAGTCCGCAACATGACGGAGCGGATTTACGATCCGAAACGGCTGAAAACGCCGCTGAAACGGACGGGCCCGAAAGGATCCGGGACATTCGAACCGATCAGCTGGGATGAAGCGATCGACACCATTCGCACCCGCTGGACGGAGCTGATCGAAAAAGAAGGCCCGGAAAGCATTTTGCCCTATAGTTTTTACGGAAATATGGGGAATTTGACAGCCGAAGGAATGGACAGGCGCTTCTTCCACCGTCTCGGATCAAGCCAGCTTGAACGGGCCATCTGCACCCCTGCAGGCTCAGTTGGATATCAATATACGATGGGCGGAAGCATCGGAACAGATCCCGAAGATACAACAGAGACGAAGCTGTTTATATTCTGGGGAATCAACGCGGTCTCAACGAACATGCACCAAATAACAATCGCCCAAAAGGCGAGAAAAAACGGCGCAAAAATCGTTGTCATCGACGTTCATAAAAATCAGACCGGCAGAATGGCTGACTGGTTTATCCCGATCCTGCCGGGTACAGACAGCGCCCTTGCTCTCGGCATCATGCACGTTTTATTTGCCGAAGGCATGGCCGATGAAGCGTTTCTTAAAAAATATACGGTCGGCCATGAAGAGCTGCGCCGGCATGTTTTGCAGTACGATCCTGATACGGTTGCGGAGATTACCGGCGTTCCCCGTGAGGATATCGTCGAGCTTGCCCGTCTGTACGGAAAGACCTCCCCTTCCCTCATCCGCATCGGGAACGGGCTTCAGCATCATGACAACGGAGGCATGATCGTCCGGACGATCGCCTGTCTGCCTGCCATTACAGGACAATGGACGGTAAAAGGAGGCGGCGCGATTAAAGGCAATACCGCTTTTTTGGCCTATAATACAAAAGCGCTGCAGCGCCCTGACTTGCTGAACGGCAGAACGCCGAGGGTCATCAACATGAATCAGCTCGGCAAGGCCCTCCTGGAAATCGATCCGCCGATCCGCTCTTTATTTGTATACAGCAGCAATCCGGCCGTTGTCGCTCCTGAAGCGAACAAGGTCAGAAAAGGACTCGAGCGCGAAGACCTGTTTACGGTCGTCCACGATTTATTTTTAACGGAAACCGCCCGGTATGCCGATATCGTGCTGCCCGCCTCTTCCGCTTTTGAAAATATGGATTTTTACACATCGTACTGGCACCACTACACGCAATTGCAAAGACCCGTCATCGAAAAGTACGGCATGAGCAAATCCAATACAGAAGTGTTTCGCCTTCTCGCAGAGGCGATGGGCTTTGATGATGAGCCGCTGAAAGATTCGGATGAAGAGATGATCAGGCAGGCCCTTGATTATCCTGCCAATCCGTGGCTTGACGGAATCGATTTTGACAGCCTGTCTGAAAAGCATTTTGTCAAAGCGAAAAGAGAGACCATTTTTCCCGAGCGGCTCCCGACGCCAAGCGGAAAAATCGAATTGTATTCGAAAAAGATGGAACAGGACGGCTATCCCGCCCTGCCGACTCATACTCCCCTTTTGGAGACTGGAGAATACCCGTTTTTATTCGTGCCCGGGCCGAACCATAATTTCTTGAATACGACGTTTTCAAATAACGAAAAACATATCAAATTGGAAAAGGAACCAAAGCTCCATATCAACATAAAAGATGCGGAAGAAAAAGGCATCGAAAACGGCGACTCCGTAAAAATCCGAAATGACCGAGGAGAGTGCATCCTGACCGCCGCAGTCGGAGAAAACGTCCTTCCCGGCGTCGTCGTCAGCCAAGGACTGTGGGCCGACAAAGACGGAAAGAATTATCTCGTCAATGCGCTAACCCCGGACCGCTTATCCGACATGGGAGGAGGAGCAACCTTTTTTTCAGGAAGAGTGCAAATTGAAAAAATGGATTGAAAAGACTGGTGAATATTCACCAGTCTTTTCAGGCTGTCGAGAAAATCGACAGCCTTTTTCATTTTTCCCTTAAATTATCCATTTCACCATTTTATAATAAAGAAAAGCCTTCTAAAAGGACGGTGTCTGTTCATGTTCTACACAAGGAATTCTTCCCAGAACGAAGCTGAATTTGTATTGCTTGATCAGCTTGTTGAAGAGGATCACCTGCTTCGTAAAATTGACAAGTACATCGATTTCTCTTTTATCATTGAAAAGGTTAAACCTTACTACAGCGAAAATAAAGGCCGCCCCTCACTTGATCCGTTGATTTTATTCAAAATGATGTTTATCGGATACCTTTACGGTATCCGTTCAGAAAGACAGCTCGAAAAAGAAATTTACTATAATATGGCTTACCGATGGTTTTTAGGGTTAAACATCAACGATCCAGTTCCTCACCATTCAACCATCAGTTGGAATAGACGTACACGCTTTAAAGATACGACCATTTTTCAAGACATTTTCGATGAGATCGTTCTTCAGGCCATTAATCATGATATGGTAGGAGGCCGTGTCCTTTTCACAGATTCAACTCACCTCAAAGCCAATGCCAATAAGCATAAATATACGCGAAAAACGATTGAGCAGGATACACAAAACTATATAAAGGACTTGGATAAAGCCGTCCAAGAAGATCGGGAAGCACGCGGAAAAAAGCCTTTAAAAGCCAAAGAGGAGGTGAAAACTAAAAAGGAAATTCGTCATAGTACAACTGATCCCGAAAGCGGCTATCTTTACCGTGAAAACAAACCTGAAGGTTTTTTCTATTTAGATCACCGAACAACGGATATGAAATTCAATATCATCACCGATGCCTATGTAACGCCCGGTAATGTCCATGATTCTGCGCCTTATCTCGATCGATTAGACCACCAAATCGCACGATTTGGTTTTCAAGTTGAAGCCGTCGCTCTTGATTCTGGCTATCTGACAACTCCAATCTGTAAAGGACTGTCCGACCGTCGAATTTTTGGCGTTATTGCTCATAGACGCTTTCATCCTACAAAAGGTTTGTTTCCGAAGTGGAAGTTTCATTATGACCGTGAAAAAAATCAGTACATTTGTCCGAACGGACAAACACTCTTATACTCAACAACAGATCGAAAAGGCAACAGATTTTATAAGTCCAACCCTGAAAAGTGTGTCTCATGCCCTCTGCTTGAAAACTGTACAAGATCGAAAAACCACCAGAAGGTCGTCTCAAGACACATATGGGAGGACCATAAAGAAAAGGTCAGGCAAAATCGTTTGTCCGACTCCGGAAAAATCCTCTACAAAAAAAGAAAAGAAAAAATAGAGCGGAGCTTTGCAGATTCAAAACAGCTGCATGGGCTTCGCTACTGCCGGTTGAGGGGAAAACAAAATGTGAGCGAACAAGTTCTCCTCACCGCCGCTTGCCAGAATATGAAGAAGATTGCCACACACTTAGCCAAGCTTGGCTAAGTGTGTGGGAGGGCTTTTTCCTTTTATAAAGATTAAAAAATGAACAAGAAATTTTATGAAATAAAAAAGCTTGTAGGAAAAAACATGTTTTTCTCTACAAGCTGAAAAGACTGGTGAATATTCACCAGTCTTTTTCGTGTTTGCGATCCCCTCTTAAATATGTCCTTTTTTTGAAATATAAGGTTATTTTATTGAATATAGTAACTGGATGCCGATGCAAAATATGTCAGGGCCCGACGGAGATCTTTTTTAGAAGGTCTCAATCTACTTACACGGAGGTAAAGGAACATGAGAATTAACCACAACATTGCAGCGCTTAACACGCTGAACCGGTTGTCTGCAAACAGCAATGCAAGCCAAAAGAACATGGAAAAGCTTTCTTCAGGACTCCGCATCAACCGCGCCGGAGACGATGCAGCAGGACTTGCGATTTCGGAAAAAATGAGAGGACAGATCAGAGGTCTTGAAATGGCTTCTAAAAACGCTCAAGACGGGATATCTCTTATTCAAACGGCTGAAGGGGCGTTAACCGAAACCCACTCCATTCTTCAGCGCATCCGCGAGCTGACCGTTCAGGCCAACAACACCGGCACGCAAGATACGACCGATCTCAGCGCGATCCAGGACGAAATCAGCTCTTTGCTTGAAGAGATCGGCGGGACAGAAGGCGAAAATGCGAGCAAAGGGATTTCCGACCGGACGCAATTCAACGGAAAGAACCTCCTGGACGGCACGTTCAAATCTGACGGAGGAGAAAAACTGCAATTCCAAATCGGAGCGAACAGCGGGCAAACGATCAGCGTCAACATCGAGAACATGTCCGTCACTGCTTTAGGACTTGCAGACGGCACATCAAAGGATGAAGACGGGAAAACGGTGACGACTGCCGGGTTTAAAATCGCCGAAATCGATGTCACGAAATTAACCGGAAAAAATAAGGACGGTACGGATTTAAGCGAAGATGACAAGAAGAAGTACTCTTTTGAAAACCAGCTTGCAGCCATTGACGCTGCGACGAAACAAGTATCTGCACAGCGTTCGAAGCTCGGAGCCGTTCAAAACCGCCTCGAACACACGATTAACAATCTCAGTGCTTCATCTGAGAACTTAACGGCTGCCGAATCCCGGATCCGCGACGTAGACATGGCGAAAGAAATGAGCGAGTTTACAAAAAACAACATTCTTTCTCAAGCATCCCAAGCGATGCTTGCCCAAGCCAATCAGCAGCCGCAAAACGTGCTTCAGCTTCTTCGCTGAATATGAAATAAAGGCTCCGGCTCAGACGCCGGGGCCTTTTTCATTTGTTATGTCCCGATTCCCTCAGCCGTTTTGCATAGTTCGCAGCAAATTCGGCGCTGTTTTTCACAAAATCGGTGATAATGCTCAGCTCTTCATCTGTATATCGCTTGAAGAACTTGACGGAAGCTTCAGTCAGGTTTTCAAATAAATTGTAAATGTCTGTCATGTTTTCCGGGATGAGCTCGATCAAAAGCCGCCTTCTGTCTGCTGAATCTCTCATCCTTTTGACATAGCCCGCCCTTTCAAGACGATCGATGACTCCCGTGATCGCCCCGGTCGTCAAGTTGCTTTTTTCCGCCAGCTCACCGGCTGTTAACTTCCCGCTCCGTGCGATGATTTCCAAGCATTTGTGATCCGTTTCGTTCAGTTCGAATTTTTCGGCGATCGCCTGATGCATGAAAACGGTTGCCGTACTGTTGAATCTCAGCTGCCGGATCAGCTCTTTGATCAGTTCCTCTCTTTTCGTTTGATTTTTTCTTGACATCTGAAACACCCTTCATTAAAATCATAATATCTTAGCAGCTAAGATATTTACCTCCTAATATAAATTAATTATAACAGGATTGATTTTCTTATGCCAAACCTATGCTAAGGCCGAATATTTATTAAAGGAGAAAGATGATTTTGTCACATACACAGCATCAGCGATTAGGGTTCATTATAGCAGGATTGCTGCTGGCCATTCTCATGGCATCGATGGATAACACGATTGTCGTTACCGCAATGGGTACGATTGTCGGCGACCTCGGCGGACTCGACAGCTTTGTCTGGGTCGTATCTGCTTTTATGGTCGCCGAAATGGCAGGTATGCCGATTTTCGGGAAATTGTCGGATATGTACGGCCGAAAACGCTTTTTTCTCTTCGGCAGCCTCTTATTCATGGCCGGCTCTGCGCTCTGCGGTACGGCTGCGAGCATTGAACAGCTCAGCATCTACCGCGCCATTCAGGGAATAGGCGGCGGGGCTCTCATACCGATTGCCTTTACGATTATTTTTGATATCTTTCCGCCTGAAAAACGCGGCAAGATATCGGGCCTGTTCGGTGCCGTCTTCGGGCTGTCAAGCATTTTCGGGCCGCTGATCGGCGCTTATATTACAGATTACATCAGCTGGCATTGGGTGTTTTACATTAACTTGCCGCTCGGCTTTATTTCTTTCATTTTGATACTCTTATTTTATCAAGAAGCAAAGCAGCGCAAAAAGCAAAAGATCGACTGGTTCGGTGCTATTACGCTTGTGGGTGCAGTTGTATGCCTCATGTTCGCGCTTGAGCTCGGCGGTGAAACATACGATTGGAATTCAAACGTCATTCTTCTGCTCTTTGGAAGTTCAGCTTGTTTTTTCATTTGTTTCTTCCTGATTGAACGAAAGGCGGCTGAACCGATCATTTCTCTTGACATGTTTAAAAATCGTTTGTTTGCGGCGAGCACCCTTGTCGCATTATTTTACGGCGCGACCTTCATTTCGGCGACCGTCCAGATTCCGATATTTGTTCAGGGCGTATACGGAGATTCGGCCACAAATTCTGGGCTCATCCTTCTGCCGATGATGCTCGGCTCAGTCATTTCCGCGCAGATCGGCGGTTTTTTAACGACGAAAATGAGCTACAGGAACATCATGCTCATTTCAGGCTTGTTTTTAGTTGCAGGTTTTTCTTTGCTGAGCACGATGAATACCGATACTCCCCGCCTCTTGTTGACGGGGTATATGATCGTCGTCGGCCTGGGGGTTGGTTTTTCCTTCTCCGTCTTAAGCATGGCGGCCATTCACCATTTCGGTCCAAATCAGCGTGGTTCTGCGACTTCAACAAGCAACTTTCTGCGCTCGCTCGGGATGACGGTCGGCGCCAGCATTTTCGGCATGCTGCAGAAAAACAGCTTTTCAGAACAAATGTCAGATCTTTCTCAAGGTGGAGAAGTGCCGGGGGCTGCTGCCCAGCATGACGCAAATCAAATTTTATCAAGCGCGAGAGCTTCGATTCCGCCTGATGTTCTAAAGCAGATAACAGAAGCGCTGTCTAACTCTATTGTCCATACGTTTTCATGGGCGATTTTATCAGCGGCCATCGCCTTGTTTCTGGTGCTCCTTATGCCGAAGGATCGGATGAACATAAGCGCGAAAAGCAAGTAAACAAAGCCGGAGAGTATGATATGCTCCCCTAAAGGTAGACAGATGAAATAAAAAAATCTGTTTGCCTTGGGGGAGTTTTTTCATGGCTGGAAAATGGTTTTCAAAAGAAGAAAAATTGAATATTCTATCAGAATGTGATCAGGGCAATAATTCGGTGAAGGAGATCGCAGAAAAATATGGCATTCATGCCGAAACGATTCGTGAATGGAGAACATCGCATGATATGGCGGGTGTGGAGAGTTTGGAACGTTCAAAGCGCCATAAGTTCTATCCCGCAGAATTAAAATACAATGCCGTGAAAGACTTCTTATCCGGACGCTACTCTCAAAGAGAAATCTCGAGAAAATATAAGATTTCCAGTAAATCCGTACTCATGAAGTGGGTTGAGCTTTATAATGGTCATAAAACGTTAAAAGACAGCGGGAGAGGAAGGAATCGTTTGATGACCAAACGGAAGAACGTTTCATTGGAAGAACGGATTGAGATTGCGAAGGATTGTCTAGCTCATGGAAAGGACTACGCCAGATCAATGGAGATTCATCAAGTCTCCTACCAACAGGTGTATCAATGGGTGAAAAAGTATCAAGAAGGCGGAGAAGAGGCCTTAAAAGACAACCGAGGGAAACGCAAAACCGAAGAAGAATTGACACCTGAAGAAAAAATTCAACGGGAAAACAAACGGCTGGAACAGGAAAATGAGCGTTTGCGCGCAGAGAATGCGTTCTTAAAAAAGTTGGAAGAGATCAAAAGGAGGCGGTTCTAAGTCAGGTTCGGTACGAAGATCGATATCTCGCCATTTTAGAGCTGAATCGAAAAGAAGGCTTTTCTGTCCAAATGTTATGTGAGATTGCCGAAGTTTCGCGCCAGGGGTATTACAAATGGAGGAGCCGAGTACCTTCAGCGAGAGAAAAACAGAATGAAAAGATTATCGCCAAAATGGCGCTACTTCACGAACAAATTGGCGGTATCTACGGATACCGCAGAATGACCTTAAACATGAACCGCCGCTTTAAAGAGCGCCTCAATCATAAGCGCATCTATCGGCTGATGAAAATTGCCAAGCTGGAGTGTGTCATTCGGCGGAAGAAAAAACGTTACGGCAAAGCGACGTCTCAACATGTGTCCGAAAATATCCTGAATCGAGAGTTTAAAGCGGACAAACCAAATCAAAAATGGGTGACCGATGTGACGGAGCTAAAATACGGCCATCGGAAAGCGTACCTCAGTGCCATTCTAGATCTTCATGAGGGAATGGTCGTGTCTTATGTGCTGGGGAAGTCCAATAATAACGCCCTTGTTTTTAAAACCTTTAACCAAGCGCTTGAGGCAGCCCCAAACGCACGTCCTCTTCTCCACAGCGACAGGGGTTTTCAATACACGTCCCACCAGTTTAGAAGGATGATTAAAAACGCAAATATGACACAGAGTATGTCCCGCGTCGGCCTCTGTATTGATAACGGCCCCATCGAGTCGTTTTGGGGGAAATTCAAATGCGAGAAATACAGACGGAATTCATACGAGACGTTCGAGGAGCTTCAACATGATATTGACGAATATATCCACTTTTACAACCACGATCGTCTACAAGAAAAACTAAACGGCCTCAGCCCGGTGGAATACAGGGCTAAAGCCGTCTAGTGTGTTTGAGTTATTTCCACTGTCTACTTGACAGGGTGCAGTTCATTTTCTCCGGCTTTTCTATGTCTTCTATTAAGGTGTGGCAGAGGATTTAGCTCTTTTTTTTCTTATTTTTGAGATCATAAGGAGCGGAATCGGCACCAAGACAAATAAGATAACGGCCAGCCGGCTGATGAAGTCTCCAAATTGAAATATGCCATTCAAATTCTTGGGTGTCATCGCTATTACATACATGACCGGAAGCAAGGCATACATCACCGTGTGGATATTTTTATGAAACAGCTGGGACAGGCCCAGCGATGCCGCGTAATATGAAATGGCAAACGTTGCGAACAGCTGCATAATCCAGATGGTGAGCAGCAAAGATTCAAATCTTTCAAATACCAAACCGGGAATTTCAAAGCTTCGCATCAGATCAAGCGTCGGCCAGGTCCTTGTAACGACACCGTCAACAGAAAGCGCACCGATAACAAATATGACGGTAACCAAGTAAAAAATCAGGGAAATGCTTATCCCCACCACAACGACCTTTACGCCTTTCTGAGGCTTTTTCATAAACGCCAAAAGGAACAGCATCACTTCCGCACTGGTTAAAGAAAGAACGGTTGCTTTGGTTCCTTGCAGCACCGGCATCACTCCTTTTCCTAGCACAGGCCGCAAATTATCCAGTTCAAATATTCCGCTGCTCATCAAAACAACCGTCAAAAAAATAATCACCGTTATAGGAAATATGATTTCAAACAGACGCGCAATCGCTCCCATGCCGGCTTTCACTGAATAAAGGCCGACCCACATCATCGTGATCGTGATCGCCCAGAGCGGGGTTCCTTCAAGCAAAAAAAAGCTGGTAATTTCGTCCATTATCCTTGCTTCAAATGCCGCAATCGTAATGAAATGCTCGATAAAAAACAAGCCGATCAGAATGCCCATCCATTTTCCAACAATATCGCCGCCGTATTCAAAAAATGTTTTTCCAGGGTAGCCCTGGCTTAATTTCGTCATGACTACCCCGGCTGCCATCGTAATCATCCCGCCGAATATGACAGCCAGCCAGACGTCCGGTGTTCCCATCTCTTGCACGGCTGTCCGAGGCAGACTAAGTATACCCGCCGCCAAAATATAATTCACAAAAACAACGATAGCCTGAGAAGTCGTAATTTTGTCAAATGCACTGCTCATTGAGATCAACCGCCTTGTTATCTCTTTTTTTGCGACTAATGCTGTCCAAGGGTGCCGTAGTCCTTTATCGTAAACTGAACATGGATTGTAATCGGAATCTCTGTAAATGTCTCATCCCAGTTATTCTTCAGCTTATCCCAAAGCCGGGGATGTTTGATTCTCAGTTCATTTCCGAATCCTGCAAGGTCTGCTTTGTATACTGTCTGCATTTTTCGAGTCGCTTTCTCCACCAGCTTTTCAACGGTTTGGGCTGACTTTCTTTCTGTTCGCTCCAAAAATTTGTTGTCAAAAGCTTTATCAGCTGCGCTCCATTTTTCGGCAAGGTGCCCTTCAGATGTAATATGAACTTGAAATGAAATACGATTTCCTTTCACAATCGGCTTGATCTCGCTTTTGATCGATTCCACCGAAAAAGCCAGCAGCTTTTTTGTTTTTGGATCATAGCTTTTGACAGTGCCGCCTCTTCCCTGTCCGATAATCCACATCACCCCGTCTAAATCCTGTTCATTCAAAAAACCGATCAGTTTATTCGTTTTTCCGTTGATCGCAGCGGCTCCCGCGTATTTAACTTCTCCTTCTGCACTCGCCACATTTTGGATCATATAGCTTGTTCCCGCCCTCATTTTCCCCATCATTTTGGCAAGTGTCACAGGAGGCAGAATTTTTTTCGCCCGATAGGCATTTTCAACGACTTTGCGCAGATGAAACGCCGGCATTTCGCCTGTCTCCTTTAGTTCAAGCGTATCTCTCGCCCTTCCTCTTGTAACGAGGACAATGCTGCTTGGTCTTATTTCATCATCACGGAGAGGCTGATCAAGCAGTTCATCGAAGGAATAAGTGCGCAGGAGATCAGCGGCGATGACAATTACCTTTAAATGCGAGCCGTATACGGGCCCCTTTCTTAAGGCTATTTCAGTCGTGATTTGCTGGACCGAGTCTCCTGTTTCGTATACATTAATGTAAGATTTTTGTCCCGTACCTCCGCTTCCTCCAGCTGCCTGCTCGTTTACATACTGGTAGGTTATCGTAATCCGGTCTTTTTTCGGATAGTATCCCCCTACTTTATCAAACTTCTTTTCCAGGGAGGTTTCCTTGCCTTTATCAAACCCCATTCCAAATGTTAAACCGCGCTCTTCAATTTCATGGTTGCTCCAGCATCCGGTTAAAAATAGAAGCAAAATAGCGGATAGGAAACGGATTTTTTTAATGATTTGTTTCAACTTTCCTCCTCCTCGCTTTCGAAATCAAAAGAAGCAGCAACGGGACTGTGCCGCATAATGGCGCTGTTGCCGATCACGTCTCCGATTTGAAAGACTTGGTTGACGTTTTTCGGCGCCATCGCGATCAAATAGACAATTGGGAGCAAACCGAACATAATTGGTTTAATGTCTTTTTTAAAGAGCTGTGACAGTCCTAAGGCAGCAGCATAGTAGCTGATAACCAAATTAGAGTAGATCTGCATGATCCAGATGACAAGCAGCAGAGACTCAAACCGTTCAAATATAAGGCCGGGAATTTCAAAGCTTCTCATCAGGTCGATTGTCGGCCATGTCCTTGTCACAACACCGTCGATGGATAGCGCTCCGACCACCATGATGACCGTGATCATGTAAAACATAATCGGGAAAACCGTCCCGATGAGGACTGCTTTAAACGCCTTTTCGGGCTGTGACATAAAAGGGACGATGATCAGCATGATTTCAATACCCGTGTAAGCGAAAGTCGTGGTTTTTATCCCCTGCATAGCAGGGATAATTCCCTTCCCCAGCACAGGGCGGAGATTGTCAATTTCAAATAGCCCTATGCTCATAAAAGCGACAAGCAAAAAAATAATAACCGTAATCGGAAGTATGATTTCAAACAGACGGGCAATCGGGTTGATGCCGCCCAGCAGCAAATAGAAGCCGCACCATAAAAACACCATCGCAGACGCCCAGATCGGGGTGCCTTCAAGCAAAAAGTACTGACTCACCTCTGTTACTGAGCGAATCTGAAATCCCGATATAGTAAGAAAGTAGCAAATCAGCAGCAGACTGATCAACCCGCCCGCCCATTTGCCGACGATTTCCCGGTTGTATTCATAAAACGTCTTATCCGGGTATTCCCTGCTCAATTTCACCATAATATACGACACGAGGATTGCGACCAATCCACCAAACAATACAGTGATCCAAACATCAGGCGTTTTCACTTTTTCCACCGATGTTCGCGGCAATGTCAGAATTCCTGTCCCGAGAAGAAAATTGGTGACAATAATGGCGGTTTGAGCAACGGTAATTCGGTCTTTCGCGTCGACCTTCATAATTGAACACTTCCTTCCAGCCATCTTCCTCTTTCTTTAACCCGTCCGTCTTTTCATTTTCCTCCTGATCTTTGAAATCGCGAGAAGCAGAAGCGGCAGCAAGCCGCCGAAAAAAAATCCGCTATTCCCGATAAAATCTCCGAACTCAAACAGGCCGTTGATATTGTGGGGGGCAGCCGAAATCAAATAGATCACCGGCAGCAAACCGAACATGACAGGCTGAATATTTTTCTGAAAGAGCTGTGATAACCCTAATGCAGCGCCATAATAAGAAATCACAAACGTCGTAAAAAGCTGCATGATCCAGATGACAAGCATCATGGATTCAAAGCGTTCAAAAATCAGCCCCGGCATTTCAAAGCTTCGCATCAGATCGATCGTCGGCCAAGTACGGGCTACCACTCCGTCAATCGATAATCCGCCGATGACCATGACGACGGTTATCATATAGAAGAACAAAGGAATCACGGTTCCCATTGCGACAGCTTTTATCGCCCGATCAGGATGTTTCATAAAGGGCAGCAGGAAGAGCATCACTTCAATTCCCGAAAAAGAAAGAGCCGTTACTTTCACTCCTTTCAATACCGGTAAAATCCCTTTTCCTAAAACAGGCCGCAAATTGTCCGCATCAAATATCCCGATGCTCATAAAAGTCACCAGCAAAAACAGCAACACCGTTATGGGAAGAATGATTTCGAACAAGCGCGCAATCGGATTTAAACCGCCGATGATCAAATACAGTCCCACCCACAAAAAAATCATGGTGATCGCCCAGTCCGGCGTCCCTTGCAGCAAAAAAAACTGCGTAATTTCAAGCATCGAACGAACCTGAAAGCCCGCATGCGCCAAGAAATATAAACTGACAAACAGGCTGAGCAATCCGCCGATCGGTTTTCCCACTATCTCCCCGCAATATTGATAAAACGTTTTTTCAGGAAACTGACAAACAGGCTGAGCAATCCGCCGATCGGTTTTCCCACTATCTCCCCGCAATATTGATAAAACGTTTTTTCAGGAAACTGGCGGCTTAACGCCACGATGATGATTCCCGCCGTGAGCGCAATGAGTCCCCCTAATAAAAGAGCGATCCAAACATCAGGCGTCTTCACTTCAGCCACCGATGTTCTCGGAAGCGTCAAAATTCCGGTTGCAAGCAGGAAGCTGGTGACGATAACGGCTGTTTGTGAAGTGGTTATGCGGTCTTTCGGCCTGATCATCTTAAAGATTCACTCCTTTCCAAGCTAGCTTTTGCGCGACGAATCGTTTGTTTTTATCATCTTTGGCCTGCGCCTCATCATCGAAATCGGCATTCGAATAATGAAATCCTTCCAGTCGTTTAAACGATAGGGCACAGCCGGACTGGCATAAGGAACGCCGAAGCTTTTCAGTTTCACGGCATGGCAGGAAAGCAACAGGAAAAACATGATAACCCCGTATAATCCAAACACAGCTGCGCAGAACATCGCCGTAAACCTCAGCATACGGAGTGAAATTCCGGCACCGTATTGCGGAATCGCAAATGAAGAAATTGCCGTTACCGCAACAACGATGACCATGATGGGACTGACGATCCCGGCCTGCACGGCAGCCTCGCCGATAATGAGACCGCCGACAATCCCTATCGTCTGCCCGATCGGTTTAGGCAGGCGCAGACCGGCTTCCCGCAAAATTTCAATGGCCACTTCCATAATGAGAGCTTCGATCAGGGAAGGAAACGGCACCCCTATCCTCGTCCCTGTTATGGATATCACAAGCTCGCTCGGAATCAGCCCCGGATGAAACGAAATAAAGGAAATATATAAAGCCGGCCCCAACAGTGAAATCATAGCTGCCCCAAACCTCAAGATCCGGATAAATGAACCCGGTATCCAGCGTTCATAATAATCTTCGGGTGATTGCAGCATCATGCTGAATGTAACAGGCACGATTAAAACAAAGGGCGTCCCATCCAGCAAAATCGCCACCCTTCCTTCCATCAAAGCGCTCATCACCCGGTCAGGGCGTTCAGTGCTTTGCACCTGCGGAAAAGGGCTGAGATAATTGTCTTCGATCAGCTGTTCAACATAACCTGACTCAGGGACAAGGTCGATATCAATCTTTAGGATTCTTTTTTTGACCTCTTCCACCAGATCCGGTTCAGCCACCTCTTTGATATAGGCAACAATAAGCTTTTTTGTCGCCCGTTTTCCTACCTCAAATTCAATCAGCGACAGGTTTTCATTTTTCCCCTGCTGTCTTAAAAGTGCGGTGTTTGTACCTATCGTTTCGGTAAAGCCCACCCTGGCTCCCCTGACCAAGGCCTCTGATAAAGGCTCTTCAATATTCCTCGTATTTCCCTTTGTCGTACCCAAAACGAATACTCCAGCAAAACCGTCGATAAAAAGCGCGGTTGAACCCATTAAGACTTCCGGAACCGTTTTGCCGATATGATTTGCTTCTTTTACTTCGCTTATGGGCAAAATTTGAGACTTAATCAGTCCTGGCAGATTGTTTTTTAATGAAGAAAGCTCTATTTTATATTCTTCGGAAAAATCAGCCATCAGCGATTTCATGATGTGCTTATCAATCAAGTCTTTGTCTGACATCACATCGATGAAAACAACCGCTCCTCTGACACCTGTGCGCCCGATGTCAAATTCCCGAAAATGCACATCTGAGTTATGCCCTATTTCTTCCTTGACCATTTTCAGGTCATGATCCAAATCGCCGGTGAAATATCCCGTTGATTCCTGGGACGGTTTTTCAGGGAGCTCATGCTGAACGGGCTGCTTTCGTATCCTCCGTGTTTTTGATTTCCACCATCTCATGTACTTATTCACCCTCTATTGTTGTACGAACCCAAACAAAAAACTTTGAAATGGCGTACGGGATTAAAAAGACAAAAAATGCTTGCATGATTGTCTGCCAGTCCGGAAAAAAAGAAAAGATCGTTTCCCACATGTTGATCACCTTCATTTTTACGTTTTGCTAAGTCCATCTTTTTTATCCTATTATTGCCTTGGATGACTTCTAACAATATGGTAATTTAAACCACGATTGACACAGGCTAACGAAAAAAACAGCCATCTGCGTGAGAAAACACAGATGGCTGTTTGCCTTTTCATTGTTCACTTTTTCGACAGCGATTGTTTCTTTTTCAAAAGCTTGATAAATTCCTGATCCAACTCTTGATATCTCGGGTTCTCCTCTGTGAGCTCTGACAGCTCTCCAAGAATTGCGGTCATGCGCGTTTCGATGCGCAGCCGCTCTGCCTCGTCATGATCGATTTGGGGATCTTCCTTTTTGCTCTGATAGTCCTTCAGCCCCGTTTCGATGCGCCGGATTCGTCCCTTTTCAAATACAAGAAGCTTGTCGCACAATTTTTCCATGAAATACCGGTCGTGCGAAACGATGATAATCGTCCCCTGAAAGTCGAGCAATGTGTCCTCAAGCTGTTCTCTAGTCGGCAAATCAAGGTGATTGGTCGGTTCGTCCAACACGAGGACATCGTAATCCTTGATGATCATGCCCGCCAGCTTAATCCGTGTGCGCTCACCCAGACTGAACGTCCCGATTTTCCGGTCAAACCGGTCTTCCTTTATCCCCATATTGGCCAAAATCGTGCGCGCGTGTGCCATATCGCGCCTGTCAAACAGCTGCAGCGCTTCTGCCGCGGTTTGATTTTCGTTAACATCATTGACATCCTGGCTTAAATAAGCGGTCTTGATTGACCGGCTTTTCCAAAGGGTTCCGTTTGTCGCCGGTTCTTCTTCCAGCATCATTCTGATCAAGGTCGTTTTGCCGCAGCCGTTGCTTCCGACCAGACCGATCCGCTCTCCGTGCTTGATGAAAAAGCTGCTGTCTTCAAAAAGCTTGCGGCCGCCAAACGCCTTCGTGACATTTTTCGCTTCAATAATCCGCTTTCCCCTTTTTTCGCCTGAAGAAAATTGAAACTTGATCGTCTCTTCGCCTTTCGGTTTTTCGGCTTTATTTTTTTCCAGCTCCTGTTCGAGACGCTTCAATTTGGATTTGACCTGGTTGTCGAGCTTTTTTGCTTTTACCCGGTAATATTCCTTATAGCCTTCTTTTTTGGTTGAATCCCGGTGGGCTTTCTGAGACCAATTTTGCAGATTTGCGATTTGCGATTCGATTCTTTCTTTCTGCTTCTGCTGTACTTCATATTGGTGCAGCTGTGCTTCGTATCGCCGTTTTTTCTCGCTGCGGTAAGCGGAGTAGTTTCCTTCATATGCATGCAATAGCCCATCTTCCAGCTCGAAGATTTTTGAAACGGACTGATCCAAAAAGTAGCGGTCGTGCGAAATGATCAAGACAGCCCCCTGAAACGTTTGAAGCTCTTCAATGAGCCAGCTGATTCCGTTTGCATCCAGATGGTTTGTCGGTTCATCCAAGATGAGAACATCAGGCATCGTTTGCCAGACAAAGGCAAGCGCAAGCTTCAGTTTTTCTCCGCCGCTCATATGGTGAAGCCTTTCTGTATTCCAGCTTTGAACCTTTGTGAGCCCCAATTGGCTCGCCAGCTGATACAAACCGCCGCTCTCATCACCGCCTAACATATCGCTGAAATCATTGACCGAATACGCGACAGATTGCTGCAGGTAGCCTATTTTAAGCGCGTGTTCCGTTTGAATGGAGCCCTTGTCAGCTTCCATGCGACCGGCAAGGATGTTGGCAAGCGTCGTTTTTCCAGTTCCGTTATATCCAACCAACCCGATTCGTTCATTGCGTGTCATATCAAATTCGATGTTCTGTAAAACCGTTTGGTCTCCAAAGCTCTTTTTCAAGCCTCTCACTTTCATTAAAAACGTCATAAAAAAACCTCCCGCGGGAAACCCGGAGAGGATAGCATGCCGAATGATGCATTGCCAAAACAGCATCGTCATCAGTACGACAAATAGACATACGGATGCTGAAGGCAATGCAAAAAAGGTATAAAAGGGCAGACTCATCCTATTCTCCAAGTTTCCGTTTTTTCGTATTAAAAAAACGATGGAAAATAAGATTACTGCTTCATGTCCCCTATACCTTTTCCTTTCACTGTATTTACTCAACAGTATATAAATGAAGGGAAACATTGTCAATAGGAAACATTCTTAGATTCGCCATTGTTGAACTCGCAGCGGTTTCTCATGATGAACAACCTTTCCAAATTTTATGCAGCCGGGTTAACCCGATCCTGTCAGATCCGGCAGACCCCCAAGGTCTCCTTTTTTTGTTTTTTTACAGCAACAATAAAAACTCAGAAAAACATCGTTAAGAGGGATTTCATTCTGAATATCGTATATGTATCATAAATTGTTTTGCCAAGTACGAGCTTTTTGTGAAAATCCAATGCAGGAAAGGTGAGATTCTTTTGAAAATAAGCACGGGTATGATAGGAAAAGTTGTGTTCAGTTTGCTACTTGCAGTATCCGTTGTGATGACATCGCTTAATTCTCAAATCATTGCTCAATCTAAAACATCGTCACCAACTCAGATTACCAATCCGGAAAAGACGGTTGTATTAACAAAATTGAATAACAACGTATGGGCGCATACTTCATTCAATGATTGGAATGGAACAACCTATGACCACAATGGGTTAGTTATTTCTACTTCAAAAGGGTTAGTCCTGATTGATACAGCATGGGGGGACGACCAAAAAACTGAAGAATTATTAAGATTAAGCGAAAAGCACTTAAAGAAAAAAGTTGTTCTGGCGCTGATTACTCATGCGCATGATGATAGCATTTCAGGCATCCGGGCGCTGTTGAATCAGGGAATCGATGTTCGCAGTACCCGATTGACTGCAAAGCTTGCTAAAGAATATGGGTATCCTTCGCCCAATCCGGCACTCGATGCAAGGCCCGTGATGAAAGTAGGCAACACCGTAATCGAGGCCTTTTATCCCGGGGAAGGGCATTCGAAAGACAACATTACCGTTTGGCTTCCCCAATCTCAATTATTATTCGGCGGATGCTTCATTAAGTCATTAGAGGCAAAAGATCTGGGGAATCTTTCTGATGCAAATGTAGAACAATGGGATGACTCTGTTCAACAGGTAATCGACAAATATCCGAACGTCAAAACGGTCGTACCCGGGCACGGGAACTGGGGAGATCGGAGCCTGCTCTTCCACACACTTGATCTGATCAAACAACATACCTAATAAAAGCCGAACAAAGCAGCTTGCAGATCATACATTTTCAACCCAATTGATTCTTCTTCCACTTCCTTATTTTAGTCCGGAAGCTTTTGAACGGAGCAACAGAGTTGATGTGAATATACCTTATGGCAGGCCATTTCGGGTTAGTGCCTGTCCATTTTAATGTACCTTGAGTATATAACTCTTCATTCGTAAGCGTATCAATCCAAGACTGAAACTGCGCCTCTGCTTTTTTGAATTCTTGGCGCAGTTCAGTTAACGAAAGGTGGGAATACGTTTTGTAAAAAGATTGATAGAGCGCCCCCAATTGGTTCCATTTATAATGAGGTGAAGGCGTTATCACCGTTTTCCCTAAGCGCTCATCCTTGTCCCAGCTCATCAGAAGGTTTAACCATCCAAGTTGGTAAGCAATGATTTCTCCCGGAGTCCGGTCTATATCGTTGTCGCGCACATCTCTATATTCATCAGGGATACCGTCGAACTCACCGTCTAATAACAAATAACGCTTATGAATTTCCTCTTTTAAATGTTTTTTGGACTCGTACATACTAACCACCCCGATTACGTGATTTAAACTCTATTGTACCCGATTTCAACTATACAAAAGAGGAATGTTAAACGAAAACAGCCTTCTCATTTTTAAGGAGCAAGGATGGATAATTAGCTTCGTTATTTTTCCTGAAGCTTCAGAAGGTACTTCTTAATTCTCACCCATTCGAATACAGAAAAAATGCAAACATGAGAGGACCTGGCCCTTTTCTTTTATTGCGCACTTTTTTTATATTCAATCAACCAGCAATCTTGATATCTGCCTTCATGAAATTCGTGTTTCGGAAGCATTCTCACCTTTTTAAAGCCGCATTTTTCATAGCACCTTAAAGCCCTTTCATTGGTGGCGTGAGGGTCCATCACTACCCGGTCTGCTTGATGATGCTCAATTAAATAGTGAACCATGGAAGTCACAAGCAGTGTTCCAATTCCTTTATTCCAATAATCTGTCTCGCCTATAAACTGGTCTAATCCGTAAACGGTCTCATCACGGTATCCGTATGTTTTTTTCTCTTCCTCATCCAACTGATAAAATTGGATATATCCAATTTCTCTTCCTTTGAACTCTACAATGCATTTTGTTTCATCATCTTCATCATCATAAAACACCTGCTGGACCTTGTTTACGTCAAAGGGATTGTCTCTTCCCTCATAAAATTCAAGAACTGCCGGATCAGAAAGCCATTTGGCTAGAAGGCGCTGATCACCATTTTTTAATTGACGAACCTTTACATCACCATTTTGGAACAGCATCGTATTCTCCGCTCCATTCCCTGTAAATTATTCCATCAATTCACTATACCACAAAATGCTTGCGTTAGAATGAATGACTTCATTCAGCGAGATGCACTTTTGGCTCAAAAAATATAGAGTGTTCGGATTATTTTGTGGAAGAGGGTTAAAAAACCCCCTCTTTCATATCCTTAATCAGTGTGGAAAAATCAGCTCCATAAATTCGTAACCATCTGGAAATTGAGCAGCATTTTCCCGAACAGCCTTGAGTGAACAAAATTTTCGTTAACATAGTTCATTGACTTAATTAATTGGTACAGTTTATAGGCTTTATTGATTGTTTCAGTTTCATAGATGATTAAGAATTGCTCTTTAACCCGGATGCTTGACGAAGTAGCGGAAACTTATCGGTCCATATTTGCAACTTTATTTGCTTATCGAAGAGCTTCCCGCCAATCTAATTTTTCCAGAATTCACTCTGTAAAGGATAACATTCATATACAATTACGCTGATTTTTAAATATATAAATTTGGATCATATCCCTGTCTGCCAAATGCTGAAAAAGCTTGATGCGGGATAAAAGCAAAATGCTTGCGATAATGCAATAAAGCCCCGCTTTTCCTCTCGTCAAAAAACTCAATTTTTTCGTTAATTACTTGTAATCTTTGTATAATTTTTTTATTTCGTCTAAACACTTCATAAACTTTAGAATTAACTCTCTAGGATAGATAATGCGAACTTGATTTCCAAAACTTATAATTTGTGATATAGCTTTATCAATGGTGTAATAATTTTTTTTTACAATAATTGTTCCATCAGGATTATTCGCTATTTCATCTTCCTGAAAGTTATCTAATACTTGTGCCCACATCTCTCGGTTGAATTGGAGGCAAACCTCGAATGGCTTTATGCTGCTTCCCGATTTTTCTTCTTTTATATATAGATCTTGAATGGTATATGGACGCCTGGTAAAAAAGCGATTTGTGTTACATATTTCAATGATCCTTGTTAATTTAAATACTCTGAGTTCATTTCGCAATAAACAATAAGCCCATGTATACCAGTGGTAATCTTTTAAAAAAATGCCCATCGGTTCAATGTCTCGCTCTGTTTCATTTCCTTTTTGATCTACATAGCGAATCTTAATCACACTACAATTTTGAATTGATTTGTATATTGTTTGTATATATTGAGAACTGTTATTCGAATGTGAAATTTGTAATGGAATGTTTTTATCTTGCGTGGGCGAGTCAATTAATTGATTAATTTTCGAAATCAATTCATTGATATCTTCAAACCCGGTAGCCTTTTCAATGCTTTTCAACGCCCACTGTATAGAGAGTAATTCATCTAAAGTTAGATATTTTTTATCCAATTTGAACCCATCCATTAATTCATAACCGCCCTCTTGCCCTGGAAGCGATACGATAGGAATCCCGGCACGATTAAGAGAATCGATATCTCTATATATCGTTCTCTCCGATACTTCAAAGTACCTCGATAAGTCCACAGCTTTCATTCTTTTCCTATGAATCAATAACACAATGATTCCTAATAACCGTTCGATTTTCAAGGTTAGACCCCCTGTATATCATTTCTTAGATATTGTGCGGTTAGGGAGTTACCTCTTGTTACCAAATCACGTGGCGTACCTGCGAACATGATTTCCCCCCCTCTTTTTCCGCCGCTTGGTCCAAGATCAATAATCCAGTCTGCTTGTTTCATCATATCCAGATTGTGTTCAATCACAATAACGGTACTCCCGTTATCAACTAAACGGTTTAGAATCGTTACTAGGCGTCTAACATCAGACATATGCAATCCAGTCGTCGGCTCGTCCAGAACGTAAATGTTGCCAGATCTGTGCAGCTCGCCGGCTAATTTAATTCTTTGACATTCTCCACCCGATAATGTGTTCAGCGGCTGGCCCAGTGTCATATAGTCTAGTCCTACTTCTGATAATGATTTTAAAGTGGAAACCACTTCTTTCTCCTGAAAAAATTGAACTGCCTCAAGTACCGTCATGTCTAATACGTCTGAAATAGATTTCCCGTTTAACTTATATTGAAGAACTTCATCTTTGAATCGTTTCCCATTACATGCTTCACAAGTCGTTCTAATACTCTCAAGAAATGCAAGATCCGTATTAATAAATCCGTTCCCTTGGCATTCTGGGCAAGCACCTTTGGAGTTAAAACTAAAAAGTGACTTACTTACTTTGTTAGCAGATGCAAAGGAATCTCGAATTGCATCCATAATGCCCGTATATGTAGCCGGGGTTGACCGAATCGAGGTGCTCACTGGCTTTTGGTCGATAACAATGGCATCTGGATGCTGTTCTAAAAACTCATCAAAAATCAATGTGCTTTTCCCCGAACCAGCTACGCCGGTAATTACAGTGAGAACACCGCAAGGAATGTAAGCAGTAACGTTCTTTAGGTTGTGTTTTGCGGCTTCGACAATGGAAAGATATCCGTTACATTTACGGGTTTCCTTTTTTAATGATTGTTTAGTCCTCATATATCTTCCTGTTAGTGTATCAGCGTCGTATAATCCAGGAAGATTTCCTTCATAGACAATGCCGCCACCGTTTGTACCTGCCCCCGGTCCAACATCCACAACATGATCGGCGATTTTAATAACATCCTTGATGTTCAACCACTATCACAGTGTTTCCTTTGTCACGGAGTTTTTGCAACATCCGATTGAGTCTTTTCACGTCATGGGGGTGCAGTCCGGTACTCGGTTCGTCAAAAATATACATCATATCCGTCAGGCTGCTATTAAGATGCCGTATCATCTTTACACGCTGCGATTCGCCTCCGGACAAAGTCGATGTTTCACGGTTCAGCGTGAGATAATTTAGCCCCATGTTCACGAGTGATTGCAATCGATTCGCAAGATTTGAAACGATCGGTTTTGCGATTGGATCCTTAATCATTTCTATAAATTTTATCAACTCCGTTACTTCCATAGCAGCCAACTGAGCAATGTTATAACCATTGATTTTACAATTTAATACTTCTTTACATAATCGAGTTCCGTTGCATGCAGAACAATGTTTTAAGGTTATAAAGTTCTTCACGTTGCTTGGTATTTGGCTGATTTCTTTTTTTAAGTATAGACGTTTAAACCGATCGACAACTCCTTCAAAATACTTGACAGGTTCATTTTTCAAGGGCAGTACGATTTTCTTGTTCTTTCCGTATAATAACGTTTCCCACTCTTCATCCGTAAAATTTTTTAAGATTTTATCCGGATCAAAAATGCCTGAAACTAAATGCTTATGCCAATACCAAGTTCCCACACCGAAAGTGGAAAACAAAACGGCTCCTTCATTAAGCGTCTATATTCGGCTCTATTTTTCGTCCAATTCCCTGACACTTCGGACACATTCCTTTCGGATTGTTGAAAGAAAAAACATCAGATTCGCCAATAAAGGGCTTTCCAATACGAGAAAATAGCAATCGTAATAATGAATAAATATCTGTGACCGTACCAAGCGTTGAACGTACATTTCCTCCTAAGCGTCTTTGATCAATCACCACTGCGGGGGAAAGGTTCTCGACGGATAATGCGTCTGGTTGACTGTATGTTGGCAATCGGTTTTGAATATACGCCGTAAAAGTCTGGTTCAACTGGCGTTGAGCTTCCTTACTTATTGTGTCAAATACGATTGATGATTTGCCGGATCCAGAAACACCCGTAAATACAGTGATTTTCCTTTTTGGAATATGTAAGGTTACATTTTTTAAGTTATTTTCCTTTAAGCCAACAAGTTTAATAAATTGATTTTCAATCATATTAATCACTCCTGAAACGCTGACATAATCTAAAGATCATTATACAGAAGTGTCCTGACAACATGATGTCAGGGATGCAAAAAAAAAACATATGAACTCTTATGTGTAAACACGGTTCAATAAATTGGGGCTTGAAGAACAGAGAATGTAAATATTATTGATATTTTCCACACAATAATCCGAATGCCTAAACATAAAAACAAAATTTGGTTGTTTTCAAAATTGATTCAAAATTAAGAAATTTAACCGATATAAATGTCGAAACTAGAACAAAGGAGCTATGACTATGGGAAAAATATGGGGATGGATCAAGCGTCCGTCTATTTCAAAAAGGTTAATCATTTCATTTTTATGTATATTGACAATCCCTGTTTCAGCGCTCGCGTTTAGCTCATACAGCACCGCTGGACATTCGCTTGAAGGCGAAATCATGAGGAGCGCGAACAACAGCGTTGATCAATTAAATAAAATGATCAGCCAAAATGTCGAAAAAAAGGCGGATGCGATCGCTTATTTCAGTGAAACGATTCGCAAAAAAGCATATGAGGAAAAAGGACAGACTTCCCTCAGAGAAAAATTTGAACAATACGCAAAACAAAACAAGGATGTCGAGGCTGTTTTTACCGGTTCAAAAGACAGCGTTTATGTCCAGTATCCTTATACAAAAATGCCGGATGATTATGATCCCGTTAAAAGGGGCTGGTATCAAGAAGCCGTTGAGAAAAAAGGCGAAGTGATTGTAACTGAGCCCTATCAGTCGGCCGCCACAGGCAATACCGTCATCACCATCGCCAAACAAAATGAAGATGGATCAGGAGTTGCCGCGCTCAGCTTAAATATCGACGAGCTGATTAAAGCGACGAAGGCCGTCAAAATCGGAAAAAACGGTTTTGCATTTATTTTAAGCTCGGAAAAGACATACATCGCCCATCCGAAGATCGCCGCAGGCACTGAAGGTGAAGGAGGCTGGGTGAAAGAAGCGTACGGCAAGGAAAAAGGCAAACTGCACTACGTCTCCGAAGGCAAAGACGGACAGATGGTCTTTGCAACAAACAAATTAACCGGTTGGAAAATCGCCGGTACGATCTTTGGGGATGAAATTACAGATGCTTCAAAGCCGGTCCTTCATATGGCCGTCGTCATTCTCGCCGGCGCGATGATTCTCGGAGGCATTGCCGTCTTTTTTATCATACGGGCGATCAGCAAGCCTTTGAGACAGCTTGTTTCATCTGCAAAAAGCATCAGCAGCGGCGATCTGACGCAAACCATCGACGTCCGTTCCAAAGACGAATTCGGGCAGCTCGGCACAAGCTTTAACGAAATGGCTGAATCGCTCCGCACATTGATCGGCACCATCCAAGAATCTGTGGATAATGTCGCTTCCTCCTCCGAGCAGCTGACAGCAAGCGCCGATCAGACGAGCAAGGCGACGGAACACATCACTCTGGCCATCGAGCAGTTCTCAAACGGGGCGGAAAACCAAAATGAAAAAGTGGAAACAAGCTCGAAACAGCTCGGTCAAATGAACAGCAAATTGCTTGAAATGGCGAAAGTGACGGAATCGATTACAGACTCGTCAAGCAAATCAACGAAGATTGCCGAATCTGGAGGAGAGCTCGTTCAAAAGACGGTCGGCCAGATGAATTCAATCGATCGCTCAGTCAAACAGGCTGAAGGCGTCGTCAAAGGGCTTGAAGCCAAATCAAAGGATATTACGGCAATCCTGCGCGTCATCAACGGCATCGCCGATCAGACGAATTTGCTGGCGCTGAACGCAGCGATCGAAGCCGCGCGTGCCGGGGAGTCGGGCCGCGGATTTTCCGTCGTTGCCGAGGAGGTGCGGAAGCTCGCCGCCCAATCGGCAGGCTCGGCAAAGGAGATTGAAGACTTGATTCAGGACATCGTTAAAGAAATCGACAATTCGCTGAAAATGTTTCAGTCGGTCAATGATGAGGTAATGTCAGGGCTGAAAATCACCGAAGAAACCGAGGCCAGCTTCAAACATATTTATGGCATGACAAATGAGATTGCCGGCAAGCTGCAAACGATGAATACAGCGGTCGAACAGCTGTCAAAAGGGTCGCAGGACGTCTCGGAAGCAGTCGGGGATATTGCCGAAGTCTCAAGAGAAAGCACAGCCGGCATTCAGGACATCGCCGCATCTGCGGAGGAACAGCTGGCATCGATGGAAGAAATCAGCTCGTCTGCCGCAACGCTTGAACAAATGGCTGAGGAGCTAAGGGATTTAACGAAAAAATTCAAGCTCTAATCATGCAAAGAGGCTCTCTGGGTATCCCTGAGAGCCTCTTTTTCACCCGATTCTTGTTCCGTTCGGCGCTTCTTCATCAGGCGTTAATAGGATCACATCGCCTTTTTCAGGCACGCCCCCCAGGACGAGCACCTCTGATTTAAACCCGGCAATCCGCCGCGGCGGAAAATTGACAACTGCTACGACCTGCCTCCCCTCCAGCATTTCCGGTGCGTAGCGTTTCGTAATTTGCGCGCTCGACTGCTTGATGCCGACCTCTTCTCCAAAATCGACCTCGAGCTTGATCGCCGGCACCCTCGCCTCCGGAAAATGTTCCGCTTTTACAATCGTTCCGATCCGGATATCAAGCTTTAAAAAGTCTTCGATCACTGCCATTTAGATCACCCCTTGTTTTACCAAATACAAGAACAGAATAGCATGTATTTTGTTCGAATGAAACTTGTAACCGTAGCCGGGCCGTTCCGATCCAAAGGATGCAGAAAGATCATCAATAGTGAACCGGCCCCTTTTCCCTTTCATGTGGACAGCCATCTTTACGGATTCAGCCTCTGATTCATAGATTATAAGAAAGAATAATTGATAATGAGGTGGATGCTGATGTTCGGTTCCTACATGGTTCAAATGGTTCGCAACAACGCCCACAAATTGGACCGGCCGCTGAGAGAAAAGGTGTTAAGGCTCTATAAACCTTTTAAATGGACGCCTTGTTTTTTGCACGGCCTGTTTGAAAAAATGTTGATGAAACGAAAAAAGATGTCGGTGATTATCGAATTTGAAGGAGATTGTCATCATCGTGGCTACCAATTTGTAAACGAGATGACAGGCAAGGAAAGACGAAATAAAATGAAGCATAATTTTCCGAAAATCAATTGCTGCAGCGCCGAAGTCACGCCTGCTGTCCTGAACTCCCTTCTTACAGAGTGCGGAGACATCCGCAAAATTTATTTAAACCGGAAAGTCACAGCTTTGCTTGATGTCGCCGTCGAGTCAAGCCATGCCAAGGAAGTCGTCAGAAACAACCGGACGCTGACGGGAAAAGGCGTCACAGTGGCTGTCGTGGACACAGGAATTTATCCGCATTCTGATCTTGAAGGAAGGATCAGGGCGTTTACCGACTTTGTCAACCAAAGAACAGAACCTTATGATGACAATGGACACGGGACACACTGCGCCGGCGATGTAGCAGGAAACGGACTGGCTTCTTCCGGAAAATACAGCGGCCCGGCGCCCGAGGCTGAGCTGATCGGAGTAAAAGTATTGGACAAAATGGGGGCTGGATCGCTGGAAACCGTGATTCGCGGGATCGACTGGTGCATACAATTTAATGAAGAGAATCCCGATCGCCCGATTGATATCATCTCAATGTCTCTCGGTTCAGATGCGCTTCCATACGAAAATGAACAGGAAGATCCGGTCGTCAAAGCCGTAGATGCAGCGTGGGACGCGGGGATTGTCGTCTGTGTTGCAGCCGGCAACTCTGGACCTGATGCCAAAACGATAGCAAGCCCCGGCGTCAGCGGAAAAGTCATTACCGTCGGCGCGCTCGATGACCGCGATACGGTAAGCAGAGACGATGACGATGTGGCTTCTTTTTCGAGCAGAGGACCGACGATATACGGCAAGGTAAAGCCGGATATTTTAGCGCCGGGAACCAATATCGTTTCGCTTCGTTCACCGGGTTCTTTTCTGGATAAGCTGCAAAAATCAAGCCGCGTCGGCACAGACTATATGACGATGTCCGGTACATCGATGGCCACTCCGATTTGCGCGGGAATCGCCGCACTCGTTCTCCAGCAAACACCGGGTGCCGCACCGGATGAAGTCAAAAGGCTCTTGATGGAAGGTGCCGATCTGTGGAAGGATAGAGACGCCAACATCTACGGCGCAGGCTATATCAATGCCGAAAATTCAATCCCCTCCGCCTAAAAATGAAACATTCGCCCGTTTCGAATATTGAAAACGGGCGAACGCTACATAACACCGACTATGGCGAGTCTTGCTTTTCCTTCCTTGTCAGGATGAGCGGGATCATAAGATACATTGCATAGGCACATACCATCCAAATCGCGAAGGCAATCACCTGGCCTTGTGACAGCTTTGGGAAGATCAGAGAATGGTTCCACAATGAAAACGTGTCAATGAACAATCCGGCCGCCGAACCCCAAATTCCGAGCTTGACCGCCGCATAGCGTGATCTGTCAAGCTTTTGATACAAAGACAAGACCGCGTATAGAATGACAAACGTTCCCGCTTCAAGAAGCAGAAAATTAACGAAAAAACGCTGTTCGCCGGGGTCTGCGAGAACCTGTTCCCCAAACAGTACAAAAAACATCGTCGCCCCCAGCCAGACGAGAAACGAAAAAAGAAGCGCGAGGCCTATTCTTTCCGTAAACATATGTCCCCTCCTATTCCTTTCTATCAGGTTGGCCGGCTTTTTCGGTCAAATGCTGTAAAACAAGCTCAAGTTCCCCATATATTTCTTCAGATGAAAAGCCGGGAGAAATCACTGACTGCAGCGCAAGACCGTCAATCAATGCGTTTAAAAGAATCCCCCATGTCTTGAAAGAAACCCCTTCTACCGGGGAACGCTTCCATATCTCAGAAAGCTGCTCCGTCAGAAACGTATTTTCATCGTCTGTCAGTTTGCTTATTTGGCTGTTCACCTTTTCATTGCGAAACCCAGAAACGACCAGCTCCAAAAATAGCCGATGATAATACGAATCCTCACCCGTTCTTGACTTGGCAGAAAGCAGGCCTTCCTTGACCTTTTCCTCCGCCGGCTTCCGCCCTGTCTTTAACTGTTCCCACGACGTGTAGCACACGTCCTGCACCACCTCGAATACAAGCTGCTCTTTCGTGCGGAAGTGATAATAGACGGTACCCTGCGTCACCTTCGCTTTTTCGGCGACCGCTTTGAGCGTCAAATGTTCCAGCCCTTCATCCGCAATGCACCTTTTGGCAGCATCAATCAGCATTTTTTTTGATGTGACATTAGGTCTTGCCATATCCTCACCTTCTTAGTTATTTAAATAACTAACTCTTATAAGAAAAATATAATATAGAAAGGAATATTTGTCAATTCAAATTGAAGATACTCCCTTTCAGTTTACATAATATTTTTATGGTTTCTTAATTTTATTTGAGCGCCCGGACAGCGGTTTTATCCGAGCGCTTGAACGTCAGTTTACACCTTTTGCAGGATCCCAGCTTTTCTGCTGCTTTCTTATCGTCACGATCTGCCCCAAATGATAGGTGTTATGGAGAATGAGAAGGGATAGAATTTCCGACCAGGTGTGTTTCGGATCATGTTCTGCCGGCTTGGTCAGCTTCGTTTCGTCGCAAGAGGCAAGCGCTTCTATCCATTCGGAATAAATGCGGTCCAGATCCTTTCTGCTCTCTTCCCACCCAAGTCCGCTTTTGTTGATGAACGTATCATCGATGGTATAGTCAAACGCCGGGACGGGAATTCCTTTAAACCGCTTTAAATACCGTTCATTATAAAAAATTAAATGATTGGTGATTTCCATAATCGAATTTTCTGTGCCTTCGCCTTTTTGCTTTGCCTGACTCTCGGTCAGGCCTTCAGCGGCCGTTTGAAAACAAACAAACCAAGTCGTTTCGTTATAGCATGCTTTCAATTGATTCAGAAAAACATTTTTCAGCATAACAACCCTCCTGCCCGTTTTCAGAGCCTTTTTCGCCTTTTCCATCTGCCTGTTGCACCAAGGCTGCTCTGTTTTTTTATTTTCTCTGTCCAAGCCCCGTAATCCTTTTTTTAAAAATTGACGGTTCGGTTACGGCAAAAAAATCCTTGGCTTTCGCCAAGGCAGGAAGGTGGCTGGTTAAGCCATATAATACCTACGACTCAGAAATGCTTCTTGAGTCTTAATCCCATGATACTAAACTTTCAGGAAAAAGTAAACAATTTGGAATTTTCTAAATCCATTTTCTCAGGATGCCTTTCCCCTCATTTGATCCGGCTGGCGTCAAGACCCGCCAAAAAAGCCCGGACCGTCATCTTCAGACTGTCTTCAATATCGTACGGAAGCCCGAAAGCGCGAATTTGCATAAGTGTTGCAAATCCATGCATAATGCTCCTCAAGCCCCTCACTGCATGAATGGCTGACACGTCGTCTAATTGGTAATCCTTTAATACCGAGAGGGCCAGGTTGACGATTCTCTCGCCGGCCTCTTCGATCCGTTTGTCTTCATCCGCCGGTTTCAACAGAGTCGCTTCATACAGCCCGGGGCGGTTTCTGGCGAATGCAACATAAGCTCTGGCCATATTGCAGACAGCCTCGCCTTTTTCGGCATCCTGAACCGCTGTAGCCATTTCCTCATAAAGGCTCCTCAGTCCCAACACAGCCAGCTCTTTACGGATGCCGGCAAGACCTTCAACATGATTATATAAAGACGGCGGTCGCACATTCAGTTTTTTTGAAAGTGATGCCAATGTTACCGCGTGAATCCCTTCCTGGTCTGCCAATGACGCGGCTGTTTCCAATATTGTCTGCATGTTCAGCCCTATTCTCGGAGACATCTTTTTCACCCTTTCCTTTTCAGCGAAGCTTCAGCTTCCCCGATCGCCTTTTTCATGCCTTCCAGTGGATCTATTGCCATGTTGCCGTGGCCTGTGGCAAGCACTTTAGGCTTGATGTCTAATAATTTCTTCGCGCTTTTTAAAGCTTCTTCCTTATTCCAAGTGGCAAGCGCGGGAAAAGGAAAAGAAAGCTTCAAACGTCCCGATACCGTGATCCCGCTTCTTGTGTGGTAAGCATCGCCTGCGATCAGAACCCCGTTTTTTTCATCAAAAAAAGACAGGCTTCCCGGCGTATGCCCCGGTGTTGCAATCACAAGCAATGATCCGACGTGGTCGCTGTCATACAAAAACTGATCCGGCTTTGTCCGGATGTTTTTCGGGACATCTCCCTTTATCGGTGTTTGTGCTTCGCCTTCCAAGAGCGATTTGTCCCCTCTCAACAAGCGCGAATCGCGTTCAGAAATCAAGACCTTTACACCGGGGATCGCTTGTTTGAGCGTATCAAGCGATCCAACATGATCGCCGTGTGCATGAGTCAGCACAATTCTTTTGATCGGTTTGCCAAGACCTTCAGCGGCCTCCATTATTCCTTTTTTGCTTACGGGAAGTCCGGCATCGACAAGCGTTAAACCGTCTTCTTCCTCGGCCAAATAGCAATTGACGGGAAATATAGACGGAAAAAATGTCAGCTGGTAAATCGAATCATAGCGGGTCAGTCTCAAAAGCTCCACCTCTTTAAATAAAATAAAAAACTAATGACGTTAGTTTCATTATAAAACTAATATCATTAGTTTTTCAAGATATTTATTTTTTAACGGCCACATATATGGTAACCTGAGCATTTCCTATATCGGCGGCCCTTTCATCGTAAACCTCGAAATCCCCGGTATACGTACGCAATCCTTTCTCTTTCCATGACCAAATCTCTTGCCACGTTTCAAAAACGACCTCTTCAAACCTTCCCCGCTGCGATGTGAAGACGGCGTATAAGGAAGCCGGGAGAGTGATGACGTCCTGACCGTCCCTGCATTGTTCAGCAAACGTTCCGATGGAATACGAATATGTTCCGTGCTCGTCTGTTTCATACTGTGAATAAAGCGCGATGACCTCAGACTTTGGCGGAATGGCATTTTGCTTGCTGAACAATTCCCACATTGCCGCAATTTTGCCCTTCCCTGACGCTTCCTCCGCGTTGCTCGTTACAGTCGATATCCCGGTGAACCGTTTTTTGTCCAAATATTCAAAATGCGAAAAGCTCATGACCGCCTCTCCTTCCTGTTTATCAATGTTGATTTCCAGCGCTTCAGATGCGGCAATGTGCTTTCTAAGAGCCTCCTCGCTTCCTCCTCTGTCCTGCCTCCCTCTATTAAATGCGGCACGCATATCTTAATCATATCTTCAAGGGTTGCATCAGGCTGTTTAAACTCGCCATTCTTATAGCAATACATACAATAATCGCGGCTTTTACCGCCATCCTTTTCCGTGCCGCCCAGAGCCTCCCCTGCCATCGGCATAGAGCAGCTTTGACATACCAAAGTTTCCATGTTCATTCCTCCTTTACCTAGATCATATAAAATGTAATATGACAGCATTGTGTCAAGTTTTCAGAAATTGAGGTTACATTTTGTTCGATTCCAGCCGCTTAATCAATCGCGGTCTTTTCCCCCTTCTCATTCCTTCAAAATCTCAATTTTAAAAATAGTATTATTCGTAAAACAAACGATTTCATTCCAGACTTCCTGTTTTTGATAAGCTTCCAAATAGCTGATTTACATATTCAAGATACAATTTCTATTACTTGGTTATGAAAGGGCAAGACACTGCAGATGATGGCAACGTTTTTCCTCATGTAAAAATAATGCTTTTTGGAGGATGTAGAGAGATGAAGAAATTAGCAGAATTGATATTGATGGCAGGCTTTCTACCGCAAATGCTTCAGCCGCCGGAAAGAATCATACATATAACGGAAAATCTAAGCATTTCAAGGCTGGTTCGGAAATTGGAGACGGCATCAAAGAGAAGACCAAAAACTGCTGTTTAAGGAGGAAGACGGGGCCGCGTCGTACTTGACGCACCGGCTGCTGACGGTTTACACATTTACGGAAATGTGAATATTAAAACTGTCGTTTGGAATGTGCAGGCGAAAATGGACTGACGGCGGATGTACGCATCTTAAATCAGATAAAATTTTTCAAATCCATCACCCGAGTCCATTTCGGTAAAACACTTCACCGCTGATCAGGGAGGCAAGTTCAGTCGCCCCATCATAAACATGAAAGAAGTCATTTTCAAAACGGGCAGCTTTTCAAGTTCAGTGACGATGACAGACACGAAAATGATGTCGGAAAAAGTGAATGCGAATGCACCCCCGGCTTCTGTGCGGGGTGCTTCACGTCTTATATACATCTACAACCTGCTTCGCCAACTCTTTTACCTTTTGGCGGATGTGAGGAGGATGCAGGACTTCGATATGGGTGCCAAAGTGAAGCAAAAATCGAAATAGCCAGTCATCCTCCGGATATGTTACAGAGACGATGCACGTCCCATTTTTATATGCAAGGGATTCAGCGCCGAACCATTCCCTTGCCAAAGGCTCTCCGGACGGGTTGACGAGAAGCGTGATCTCCGTCATGTTGTCAGGCTGATGCCACGTTCTCTCCCATGGGAGCTCAGAGAGGTTGATTTCCCTTCTTTTATATGAATCAGAAAGAACGGTCACGTCTTTCATTCGAATCAGCTTAAAGAAACGGAACGCTTGCTTTTCCAGGCAAAAAGCATACAAATACCAATGGCCTGCCTTTAACACAAGGGTGTGGGGTTCTGTGAGCCGTTTGCCCGTTTGTCCTTTCTTGTTTGCATATATAAAAGATACGATATTTGAGCTGTCGATCGCTTGATTCAACAGCTGCATCTTTTCCTTTATGATCCTCTTTTCTCCCCATGGAGAAATATCGAAAAACCATTTTTCCGTTTTTTCCCGAAACTCATGCAGTTCTTCCTCTGATACGAGCTGGCGGATCTTCTGCAGGGCCGCCCCTTGATGAAACGATTCATAGGTCGATGAGACGCTTTCGAGCGCCGTCGAGATGGCAAAGAAGCTTGTTTTCCAGACGGAACCGCTCCATTATGCTGATCCCGCCTCCTGCTCCCTGAGACGTAACGATCGGGATGCCGGCCTGATTGATCGTTTCAATATCCCGGTAAATCGTTCTGACAGACACCTCGAACATGTCGGCAAGCTCCTTCGCCTGAACCTGCCTTTTGCCGACGAGCAGAACGACAATCGCCAGAAGGCGGTCAATTTTCATAAGTACATCCTCCCGTTAGCCTCTCTTATTCTTCTACTATAGCACAGAAGCATTTTAGCATTAAATAACAAAAACAAGAACTCATGGCCTATTTTGAACTTGAAAATCGGATTTCACGGTACGATTTTTCAAGTTTGTACATATACTCGGTTAGAAGGGAGGTTGAAAGCATCGCCGTATATTTTGCGCAGTTTTTTGCCATTTGTCTGATCGTTTATATAAAAGTAAAGCGCTCCATCGGTTTTCAGCCATTAAAAAAAGCGCGGATGATATTCAGAATCGTTCTTTTTTCGGGAGTATTCATTACACTGTTGACGATGAGCTCCCTGCATCCGCTGTCATACCTTTACGATTTGATCGGCATTCTGCTCGGGCTATTGCTTACGATCTATGCGCTCAAGCATCTATCTATCGAGAACCGCGAGGGGGTGATCTATTTTCGGACTCATTTATGGGTTGAACTGATTGTCCTTTGCTTATTTTTATACCGTTTTCTATCGCGCCTTATCGAAATCAATCGCCTGCAAACGATTCAAAGCGGAGGATCTGCGTACGGAACGTTTTTCGCGCAGGATCCGGCCACAATGATCGGCTTTTTTGTACTTGCCGTTTATTATGTCGGCTTCTCTTTTTTTATTTTGAAAAAAGGAAAAGTTGCAGAAAACCGTTCAATATAAAAGGCAAACTCTAAAAGATTAGGGTTTGCCTTTTATCCTGTCAGTCATGCTGCGTATGATCGATCATTTGCTGAAGAACATCAAGCACGTGCTGATCCTCAGGCGAATAAAAAATAGAGGTTCCCGCCCTTCTCGATTTCACGAGGCGAAGATTTTTTAAAAATCTCAGCTGATGGGATACGGTTGACTGAAGAAGGCTCAGCTTTTCTGCAATTTCATTCACCGAATGCTCCCCCTGTGACAGCAGATGGAGAATTTTAATTCTCGTAGGATCTGAGAGCGCTTTAAACGTCTGTGAGACGAGAAATAAAGTTTCTTCATCTAATGCAAACAGATCTTGTTCTTCTTGTATATCTTGATTTTGCTCTTTCATATTTTCACCTTTTCCGCACGTCATTTTCCCTTATTTATCATATACCAAAACACAGCGGATTGAAAAGTTTTCAGAACGATTCAGGTTACAGTCTAGCGCTGTATTTAACAGTATCACTTCAGCAGACTCACCGACAGCGGTCGATGGCACTTGCGTCCCGTCCAACATGACGCACTGCTGCAGGTAACCCTCCAGTTAGCAGCGCTCCACCCTCCGAACGGTTTTCTGCGGCAGGATCGCCTCCGTGCCGCCTAAAAAACTCCTTTGTGAAAAGGTCAACCCTAATCCGCTGCCTCCGGTTAAACGACTTCTTGATCCTTCACCGCGATATAAAAGTTCGAAAACGCGTTACAGTTCTTCCGCGGAGAAGCCCGGCCCCGTATCGAGCATTGCCAACTTTTATTGCAGCGATCCGTAATGTTACCTTGGGAGGATGGGTGTCTGGCAGCGTTATCCAATAAATTGTTCATGGTGCGCTCCAATAAGTGCGATTCGCCATTCAGGATGCAATCGTATGCCGGGCCGGCGGGATTGATATACTGTCATTCCCGCCGGCGGCGCCATGGTTTTTATATTGAATACCGCAAGTTGTCCATATATATTTTTTCCAATGGCATAAAAAGAACATCCAGGAAGCCCCGGATGCTAGATGCTTTTCTCCTCATAGACATGTTCCAGCTGTGAAAAAGGAATGTCTCCCGCCGCATAATCAACGGCGGCGCTCACGATTCGGTCAAATGCCTCGGCTGATATGCTCTGCTCTTTCAACAGCCGTTCATACCTTTCGATTTCTTCCTGCTGTCTTCTCAAATCGTCTTCTTTCCCGTCATAATCGGCTGCATTCATCGTTTCCATATTCCTCTTAACGGCTTCTACATATCCTTTTAATTCTTCCATATGTTACATTCTCCTCGCTTTTTGAAGATCAGTCAAAAGCATTTGCCTAACCGTGAGTTTTTATACGAAAAAAAGGCGTTTTATACGGTTGCTAGCATGGCAAAAAACATTTAAAATATGTCTTAATTTACAATTAACATCATAAGGAGTTTTATAAGTCATTGAAAAACGAAACTGCGCTTAAACGAAGCCTTACCCTCCTCCCGCTTGTCGTCATTGGGCTGGCATATATGGACCCGCTCGTCGTATTTGATTCATACGGGGTAGTTGCCCAAATGACAAAGGGACATGTTCCGGCGGCATATATTTTCACGGTTGCCGCTTTACTATTGACCGCATTAAGCTATGGCAAAATGGTCAAAGCCTATCCGAAAGCCGGATCGGCTTATACGTATGCGTTTGAAAGCATCCATCCCCGCGCGGGATTTATCGCGGGCTGGACGATTATGCTCGATTATCTGTTTTTGCCAATGGTTAACTTCGCGATCGGCAGCGCCTATTTGTCAGCAGCCTTTCCAGAGGTTCCCCACGGCTTTTGGGTGATTCTGCTCGCTTCGGCGATCACGGCCGTCAATATTTTGGGCATCAAATTGACAGCGAGCATTACAGCCTTGTTTGTCACCTTCCAAGTGATCGTCGCTTTAACATTTGCGGGTTTTATGATCACAGGGCTTTCAAGCGGCCTCGGTTCAGGCGAACTTGTATCAGCGGCCCCGTTTTATCAGCCGGATATGGAGCCTTCTCTTATCGTCTCGGGGGCGACGATTTTATGTTTTTCCTTTTTGGGATTTGACGCAATTTCGACGATGTCAGAAGAGACGATTCAGCCGAAAAAGAATATTCCTCTGGCTATCTTCTTAACGGTAGCGATCGGAGGAATGCTGTTTACCGCCATCAGTTATTTGATGCAGCAAATCTATCCGCATTATGAAAGGTTCCGCCATGCCGATTCGGCATCGCTGGAAATTGCTTATTATGCGGGAGGCGCTTTTTTGCGTTCTTTCTTTTTGGCGGGCACTATGGTAGCGGTCATTTCTTCCTCCCTTTCGTCGCATGCGAGCGCTTCAAGGCTTTTGTACGCGATGGGCCGCGACAGCTCTTTGCCGAAGCGTTTCTTCGGATATATTCATCCGACACTGAAAACCCCGGTTTTTAATATCGTCTTTATCGGGCTGATTTCGCTGACGGCCATGATAGGAGAATTGGAGGTTATTTATTCGTTCATCAGTTTTGGCGCTTTGATCGGCTTTATATTTGTTCACCTGTCTGTCATTGCCCATTACTATATCCGCCGGAGGCAAAAAGGCGTTTTAAACACGCTGCGCTATTTGATCCTCCCTTTTTTAGGCGCCGCCTTTTGCGGCTGGCTGCTTTTGAGCATCAGCAAGAACGCGTTGATCATCGGCGCTGTCTGGCTGATTGCCGGATTTTTGTATTTCTGGTTCAGGGTTCGGTCACTTCCGGACATCACGTTTGGATTTGACAGAGATTATCATCAGAAGCGCTGATAAAATCGCTTGGTCTTAAGATCAAGATGTGTCATAATAAAAAGGCTGTGTACTGATTAGGGCTTTACAGAGGTGAAACCGTTGAAAAGAAAGAAATCAGGGTGTTTTGCCGGAGCTGGCTGTTTGTGTTTTTTTGTGCTCGTTCCCTTGATCCTGTTCTTGGCCCTCAACGGTCAGGAACAGCTGAAATGGCTTCCTCTTGACACTGAGACCAATATTATGGAGAGATTAACAGATTACAAGCCTCTTGTACAAAAAGAGCTTGAGAAAGAGGGACTGGAACAATACACCTCTCTCTTGTTAGGAATGATCTATCAAGAGTCGAAAGGCAGAGGCAAAGATCCGATGCAATCGTCAGAATCTCTCGGCTTGAAAAGAAATGAAATTAACGACCCGGAGACAAGCATCAAACAAGGTGTGCACCATTTTTCCGTTATGTACAAAACGGGACAGAAAAAAGGAGTCGATTTAGCAACGATCATCCAAAGCTATAATATGGGATCAGGCTACATTGATTACGTCTCAAAACACGGCGGAAAACACACTGAGAAACTGGCAAAGGAATTTTCCGAAAAGCAAGTAAAACAGAACCCCGATCTGTATAACTGCGGCGGAAATAAAAACAACTTCCGCTACCCATACTGCTACGGGGATTACTCTTATACGGAAAAAGTAATGGAACGAACGAAAAAAGTAGAAGAAAAAATCGAAGGTTTAACACTTAGACAGTAAAACAATTACGGACTGGGCGTTTTTTAAAGCGGCGCCCGGTTCGCCATTTATGAACCAGCGAACATAAGCATCGCCTGCAAAATGCATGCCATGCTTTTTAAAGTCCGCACATGATGAATGACTTACTCACCCGTCATCATGATAAAAATCCGCCCTCTTTTAACATCTCTTTTACTTCATCTTTTGAGATTAAAAAGTCTTTCGAGCTTAATTTTTCCGTTTGCAGAGATCTGCAGCCGGCGTAATGTGTACTTAATTCCGGAATTTGGATCGAAGGCAGCACGACTGAAAGATCATCTGTCAGCGAAACGGCATGCTGGTGTTCGTGCCCGGAAATCAGCAGTTCATGAAGCTTTTCCCCAGGTCTTGCGCCGCTTTCGACGATTGACGTATTTTTATCTCCGTATGTCTCGATCAATACTTCCGCCATATCCAAAATTCTGCACGCAGGCGAATTCATGATGAAAATCTCTCCGCCTTTTCCTTGAACTGCAGCCTGTAATAAAAGCTGGATCGTTTTTTCTTTTGTTAAGAAGAAGCGGGTCATTCTTTTATCCGTGATGCTCACTTCGTTCTTTTGCTTAATTTGGTCTTTAAAAAGCTGAAGGACGCTTCCGCTGCTTCCGAGCACATTCCCTCCCCTGACGCAGATAAAGGCCGTGTCTGAATGCAAATGGTTGGCATAAATAATGAGCTTTTCGCCGATCGCTTTCGTCATGCCGTAGAAATTAACGGGATCTGCCGCTTTGTCAGTTGAAACATTGATTACTTTTTTCACGCCGTTTTCAATTGCTGCTTCAATGACGTTTTCGGTTCCCGTCACATTCGTTTTCAATGCTTCAAGCGGCTGTTCCTCGCAGACGGGCACATGCTTCAGCGCCGCTAAATGAAAGACGTAATCGACTCCTTTAAGTCCGGCGACCAGCGCTTTTCGATCGCGGATGTCCCCGATGAAAAACGAAAGCCTCGGATCTTCGATCAGCCTTCTCATCTGTACTTGTCTCTCTTCATTTCTAGAAAATACAATGATTTTTTTCGGATTTAAAGATAATAATTGAAGGATAAGCTCATGGCCCCATGAGCCTGTTCCCCCGGTAATGAAAACGACTTTATTCTCAAACATCCCTTTTCCTCCTTGAGTATACTTGAATGAAACATAGCTGGTTAAACGAGTGTGATTCCTTCAAACAGCTCTGACCATAAAGCATTATTGCCCTCCCATATTTCCGTATCAGGCAATTCTACAGCGCAAATTTTCTCAAGCGGCCAATCAATTTCGACAATGCCGGTGACGTCTGTATGCCGCACGAAAAGGACGCTAAAGTCATGCTGAACCAATTCCGATAAAACGAGTTCAAGCTCCTGCGCCTCTTCAAGGCTTCCTTCCGTTCTGACGAAAAGAATGCGATTGCTCTCCGACATTTGTTCCATAAAGCGGTTGATCCTTCTGTTGTACTTTTCCATCACCTCAGGATACGTCATTAAATCATCGAGTGTATTTTGATCTGCAGCAAAATCGTGAACGAATTCAACACCATAATAGTCATCTCTTACATAGATCGTAGAACCTTCTTCTTTTTCACCGGTGTTATAGCCTAACACCCTTAGATTTACTGGTCTCATAAAATCGGAAAACCGATTTCGAAGAAGGCGGTTGACGTCTGCCAAGGAATGAGACGTCATCCAGTCAATAGGACCTGCAAACGGCCTCAAATTATTTTTTCTAAGCTGGATGGCCGACAGACAAAGGTGCCCTATGCTAAAAACGGCATCATATTGACCCTTCATTTCTTGCAAATTCATATTTCCAACTCCCCTTTCCTCCTGTTACACGGCTGCTTGTAATAGGAAATCGCGAAGCTGTCTCATATGGTCACTTTTTAGTATTGTATGCTTCATGATAGAGAAAGGTAAAAGACAACCACCTACTTTAGGAAGGTTTGGGATAAGGGGATTGAAAGCCGGAAAAATAAAAAGCCTCCGTTTTCCGAAGGCTGATTATTTTACGATTCGTCGCCGTTTCTCTGAGCTTCTTTAAGAACATTAACCGTTTCAGGACTTGGTAGAGTATGATCTTCCGGCAGCGATTCTTTTAGCGTTTCCGCTATGTTGCGGTCGATATTTTTCATGGCATTTACCGTTTCAGAAACGTTTGGCTGCGATTCAATGCTCTCTTCGACATTTTCTTGATTTATATTTTGTAAAGCGTCTGCCGCTTTGGAAACATTCGGCAACGATCCAGTGTTATTTCCCAATGTGTTCCCGTTCGCTCCGTTAGGAGAGTTTGCCGGAATAGAACCTTTTGTCAATGATCCAATGCTATTACTTAAAGTATTTCCGTTTCCCCCGATAAAAGAGTTCGACGGCTGAGAATTTATCGGCGATGATTCGGTGTTATTTCCTAAAGAATTCCCCTTCGCTCCATTAAAAGAGTTTACCGGACTAGACACCGATGCAGGGTACAAAGATCCGCGATTTATACTAAGAGTGTCTGCCATACCAGGAACTTGCGGCAATGAACGAATGACCTGTTCTAACGCTGCACGATCCATCCCTTGGACAGCCGCCGTTTGAATGTCTTGTAAAATCCTATTATTATTTTCTAAAATCTGATTGTTCATATGATCAAAGATGGAATGCAAATCTTGGATCAACGGTCTAAGGTTTTCATCAACCAAATCTAATTCTGATTCTTCTGTTGAAGCCTCTTCACTTTCCTGTGCACGCTGTTCAGCTAATTGAAACAGCAGATCCAAATACGTCGCCCACCACTCACCATCCAGCTCTTTATTGATGCTGTCGAGCAAATGATTAATAATTAACGTTTTCATTCAACATCACTCCTTGTATCTGTAATCGTTTGATAAATATTGATAATCCTGTCTACGGCTTGATCCATATCCCAATGTTCTTTTGCAAACTCCCTTACGTTTACTCCCAATGTGCGTCTGAATTCGTCATCTCCCAACAACCGATCCAGATAGCTGCACAATGTGTCCGAATCCCCTTTAGGCGCTACAAGTCCCGTCACTTCATGTTCCACCATTTCCGGCAGCCCCCCGGCATCGGTGACAATCGCAGGCACCCCGGCTATTTGAGATTCAATTAATGATAAAGGCTGATTCTCCAACAGGCTCGGTAAAACATAAATGTCGGCGAGTGAAAGCAAATAAGGAATATCTTCGCGCTTTTTCAAAAAGACTACATCATCTTCCAGACCAAGCTCCCTGCTTTGAAGTCTGAGCGGGGCAAGCTTCTCTCCTTCACCTGCGATCCAGCATACCCAGTCTTCGCGGATATTCTTTAGTTCAGCAAGTGCAGCGATTAAATGGTGAACACCTTTAATTTCGGTAAGCCTTCCGGTGAACAGGATGACTTTTTTGTCTGTCACAGGAGTTTTGCTTCCTTCTGTTTCAAGCCTGTTTAAGAAACCATTGACGTCATAACCGTACTGGTAGACTTCGATTTGCTCTGCCGGCACTTGAAATTCGTCCGTCAGAATGTTCTTCAGCCAGTTGTTGGCAACGATCGTCTTCTGGGCGGACGTTGCACCCGTTTGTTCAAGATGATCATAGTAAGCTCTCGCCAGATAAGAAGTTGAAGATCTGTGAATCGTATTGAGCTGCTGCCTGATTTCGTGTGCGACACAGCCGTGAAGGGTCGTAACAAGCGGAATATCGTTTGGAAGCACTCTTTTCAGGCTCGTGCTTGACACAATATCCTGGGCGTGAACAATATCATACTTATCGAGCCCTAAATAAGCTGCACCAAGCTCATACGCATAACGCTGCTGTTCGGTATAACCGACCAGCTGATTTGCATAGATTTCCGGAAACAGGTCTTTGTTCACGACTGTTTTAATGAAAGGAAGCAGCTTTTCTTTGTCAATGCTTCGATTTTCATTTGCAACATGAACGATTTTGCTCTCTTTCCCATACCCAAGCAAATCTACTTCATGACCTAAAGACTCAAGTTTCTCTTTCAATTGGACCATGTATGTCCATACACCACCAACATGGGGAATATCCCAATAAGTAGCCAGAAGTATTTTCATAAGCATCTCCCTTTTTCTTTTCTATCCAATGCTCTAATTATTTATATTGGTCATGTTCACTTCTTGTGTAGTACGTTTATCTAATTTGGACGGATTAATTTCGAAAAAGGAATAGTTGGGGATAAAACAAAAAAAGCCGGTTGTCCGGCTTTTTTAATAGTAAGGGGAAATCAAGATATAAACGAGAACGCCCGTCAGGCTGACATACAGCCAAAGCGGCATCGTCCATCGTGCGATTTTGCGGTGGCGTTCAACCTGCATGCTGAGCCCCCTGAACAATGTAAACAAGGCAAGAGGAACGATAACGGCTGACAACACAATGTGCGTGATCAAGATAAAAAAGTAGATGGGCCGTATGATGCCTTGTCCTCCAAAATGGGTATCAGGCATCAGCGAATGATAGGTCAGATAAGACACAAGAAAGATTGCCGTCGTTGTAAAAGCGGCAAAAACAAACTGTTTATGGGCTTTAATATTTTTCTGCTTGATCATGATAAGCGCCGCAACCAGAAAAATAAAAGTAAAACTATTACAGACGGCGTTAAGCAGCGGCAAGAACGTCAGATCCAAATGGCTGAACTTGTCGCCTTTCGGGAGGAAAAACAGCAATGCGATGACACCGTTGATGATGATCGTCAGCGCAACAACGATGCCTGTAAAATTTTTATTCTTTTCTTTATGAGTCATATGCAATAATCTCTCCTATTTGTCCAAGCTATCAAAATCGTATTCAATCTCACGGGTATTGTCAACGTTTTCGCATCGTTCGTCAGAAATTAGACATAGAAAACGCAAAAATTCCCTCCGGTCGAAACCCGGGGGGGATTTGTCGGACTTAGAAATTCAGTGCATCGTTTGCCATTAGGTTTTGCGCTTCTTCTTCTGTCACGATATCAGATTTTTTCGGTTTATGGCTGAATGTCACTTCACCGTCAATTTCTTTAAAAGAAGAATCAGTCGTAATGGCGATTGATTTAGGGAAATCCTTTATGTCAAAGTCGATGGATACATCGGCTTTTTGAGAAAGGATATTTTTCTTGTCATCAAGGGTTGTTGTCACATTGTACTTTTTGAAAGTCAAATCTTTCAAGCCGTCTTTTACATTGTTCAAATCATCTTTAGACAACGTTTTTTCTGAAGCATCGCCGATGATTTTGATGACGTTCATCACGACTTGTTTCACTTCTTCGTCTTTCAGGCTGAATGTGATTTTTTCTGATGCGCCTTTTTCTTTTTCTTTATCAGTCAAATCTTCTGTTTTAAACTGGTCTGCGGACAGGTTATCCGCACCTTTTTGGATGGAATCCATCAGTTTCTTTTGAATGTCTTCCGCCTCTTTTGATGATGACTGATCGTCTTCAAGCGGGAATTCCAAATACTTTCCTTTCAGACTGTCAAAGTTCATTCCCGTTGTTCCAAGGAACAATCCGAAATTGTCTAAGACGCTGTCAAGCTTGATGTACCCAACTTGTTTTTTCTCATCCATAAACACCGGAACATCGAAATTCATCGTCATGTTTTGGACTTTCATTTGGCCTTTTAGCACGACTTCAGACTGTTTTGTCTTCGAATCTGTTTTTCCGCTGACCGTTAATTTTAGATTGTTCAACACTTCGGCAATCTGCTTATCTTCCGCACCCATATTGGACGCATCAACTTTCAGGCCGATATCAGCTGAAAAATCGTACTTTTCTGCTTCGGCTAACTTTTTGTAAGCGACCGCGTACGATCCTTTTGGATCAGCTTGCTGGCATGCAGCTAATGCAAGTACAAAAGCCGAAATAATCAAAAATAAAAACCAGTTTCTCTTCTTCAAATCGAACGCTCCTTTTGTCATGGTTTTTTCTGGGCTCAGACAAAATATGTACCAGATGACATAAGCATTCTATCACAAAAAAGGGAAAGGAAGTTGAAAAATTTGCTTAACATTACATTAAAACTTATTTTGGAAATAGATTCACGAATTGAATTTTTTTACAATATTGGATTTCAGGGATGAATATTATAAAAAACATTTCAACACTGCTGATGATATGGTTAAATGGAATGAAACCAAGCAAAAGGATGTTGTATATGTTTCCTTCAAAATTAAAAGCCGGAGACCTCTTAAGAATCGTTGCTCCTTCCAGGAGTATGTCCCTTTTAGAAAAAGAGCAAGCGGAAAGGGCAACGCGCGTGTTAGAACAGATCGGGTTTCGAATTTCGGTTTCGGCCCATGCCGATGAACTCGATGCATGTTCTTCATCAAGCATTGAATCAAGAGTCAGCGACCTTCACGAAGCCTTCTTAGACCCGGACGTAAAAGGGATTCTGACAGTGCTCGGAGGCTACAACAGCAATCAGCTTCTTTCCTATTTGGACTATGAATTGATCAAGTCCCATCCAAAGATGTTCTGCGGTTTTTCGGACATTACGGCTCTCGCCTCCGCAATTTATAAAAAGACGGGCATTGTGACCTATTCCGGCCCTCATTTTTCTAGCTTTTCTATGAAACAGGGGTTAGAGTATACAAAAGATTATTTTGTGAAATGCTGTCTGTCGGAAGAACCGTACGAAATCGAACCGTCTAACTTCTGGTGCGAGGAGATTGGGGAAGAGCGTCCCTATCCAAATCGCGGTCCGGTCATCTTAAACGAAGGAACTGCGGAAGGCAGGATGCTCGGGGGAAACTTAAGTACGCTGAATCTTCTTCAGGGAACGGAATATTTCCCTGACATAAAAGATGCCGTATTATTTTTGGAAGATGATTTTGAATCTTCGGCCGCTTTTTTCGACCGCGATTTGCAATCGTTGCTCCACCTTCCGGATTTCTCATTTGTCAAAGCTGTTGTTATCGGCCGCTTTCAGAAAAAATCAGGCGTACCGATCGACCTTCTCAAAACGATCATTCAAACAAAAAAAGAGCTTTCGTCGATTCCGGTCATCGCCAATATGGATTTCGGCCATACGACTCCATTTTTTACGTTTCCCATAGGAGGAAGGTGCCGGATAAAAGCGCTAAACGGCAAGGTCCGTCTCACCATCACGGAGCATTAACAGGCAGAGGAACTGCGATTTCCTCTGCCTGATTACGGGTGAGCTGACTTGCAGGCCGCTGCCGCAGGAAGACATTGTGTTAAAATTCAGGAAGTTCAGCAACCCGCAGCGCCTAAAATAGAGTATACATATGTATCATGCAAAACGCCGTTTTGATACATATAATTTCTTAATACTCCTTCTTTTTGAAAACCCAATTTTGTTAATACCTGATTAGACCCTTCATTTTGAATAAAAACAACCGCACCAATACGAGTTAATCCCATATCTCCAAATCCATACTCTACAATTCTAGCAATCGCTTCTGTTGCATAGCCTTTTCTCCAATATTCGGGATTCAATTCATATCCTATTTCCGCCCGTTTATGTTTAGGCGACCAAGCATTAAATCAAATTGTGCCGATTAGTTTTTCTTCTCCTTTTATTTGAATGCCCCATCTAATTCCCCTGTTTTCAACATAATTCTGCTTAAAAAGAGCAATTAAATGTCTTGCTTGCTCTTTGGTTTCGAATGTATCTTGTCCATAATAGCGGGTAACTTTTTCATTGGAAAAACAATCGAATATGTTTTCTGTATCCAGATCAGTTATTTCTCTTAATACAAGCCTATCTGTTTCAATCTCCGGAAACATATTTGCCCTCCTTACCAACATTCTTTTGTAAGTATTCTATAAGGAAAAACTATTTTCCTTGTCATGCTTCTTCATTATATTCCAGAAAGCTGGATGAGCGGGGATGCCGCTTTTCAACCATTTTTATGCACAGTTGAATTTCGGGCGCAGAGATCGGTTAAACTATTTCCGGATTTGGAGGTGATTCGATTGAACAGAATGTTAAAAAGTTTGCTGCCGCTTCTAGTCCTGCTCTTGCCTCATGCGGTAACAGCTAAGGCCCAGACTACGGCCCAGATATCCTATCCATGCAGCGTCGTTCTTCATCCGGTCAGGGATATACCCAATGCTCTAGGAACCGCTTTAATTGCAAAAGTTAAAAAACCGTATACAGATATGCCGACGAGTCCTGTGAGAGAACGACAGAGCATTGGCATCTATGCTGATTGGATGCCCCCTCCTTCTTCATTCGGAGATTACGACCGATACGAAGGGTTGGCCCAAATACCCGGGGAAATCAGTTGGCGGTTTAAGATGTATTCCGTTAATGAAGATATGCCAAGCTGGGCCGGGGGAGCTCCCCAGGCAGGAAAATTTGACCAAATATCTTCAGAGCTTCCTGTGAATACACGGGTCGAGATACGCCTTTCCAACTCGAAAATGAATAGATTAGGTCCTGCTATTTTGCAAAACACCTTATCCGGATGCCGTAAATAGCAGGTTGATTCCCGCGAACGGTGAAACAACTTTGCGTTCGCCGAACCGCTGCCTCCAGATACATTGCAGCTGTCGGCCATCCGGGCGGCTATAATTATAAAAACAGCACAACGCCAGCTTCCGGTGTTTTTCTCCCGACGCGTTGCTAAGATGGACCGGAATGTCTGGCGTTTTCGCATGAATCAGCAGCTGAACGTTTGTTCCCCCGGGGCCTATATTGCTTTCAGGAAAAGCTTACACAATACTTTCGGCCGCTTATTCCTGGTGGATAAACAGATATTTTTCAGGGCTGGACAGAACAGAAAACATCACCGTGAAAACCTTCCATCCCCGGATCGGACTTCCGCATCTAAACTTCGACACTTCTCCTTTATGTAAAGCAATAATTGGCTTATGCACCAATCAGCTTTCACTTGAATAAAATGTTCGCCAGGCTGCAAATCAATTCGCAGCTTCCTCCACCTTTGATTTTTCCCGTCTCAGCACCGTCAATCAACACCGAAAAATTTCTCATTTTATTGATATACTGCGATGTTCTGCTAATTTCAATGCAGGCCGCCCCACCATGCGTGCCTGCCGCGGACCTCTACGGCTCGATGGATTTGCATCACTTCTCGTTTACACATATTGACTCAGTTTGTTAAAGAGAATAGTGACAGTTCGGCTGTTGATGTATCCTTTTTCTCAAGCTTCAAGATTCAACGTATTTGTTCAATTTTCCTAATGCACCTTTACTTGTTATTTCGATAAAAGCAAGTAGCGGCTACTTGCTTTTGAGGTAATACATATAGCAAGCCAATAGGAAATGACATTCCCTCCTTTAGTCCGCCGCTTAAACCCGTATCAATCGTCTGGCTAACAATTGATAGATTGCACTCTAAGCTAATCAGGGGGCTGTAATTTGTTAAATATGGTGCAATGAAATGATCGATATCACTTTAGTGAGGACCTGTGCTGCTTGTTCATGAACATAAAAAAAGACACTGACCATCAACTATGTTCAGTGTCAAGGCGAAAATCGCTCTTTATTTTAATACTTTTACTTTAACGGTTTTGACGCCCCAATTTCTTGCGTCAGATTTGCTTGGAACAAATACGTCAATTTTGTTTCCTTTAATGGCTCCGCCGGTATCTCCCGCAGTCGCTACACCATAGCCTTCAACGTGAACTTTTGAACCCAGAGGAATCACGTTAGGATCGACGGCGATGACTTTGGCGTTCTTGTTGGCTTTCAAATTGATTCCTGTAGCTGTGATACCGGACATTCCGCCGTCATTAGCAGTATAAGCCGTTGCAGTAACTGTCAGCTCTTTTACCGCGTTTTGAGATGTATTTGATTGAGAAACTGTTTCTTTTTTAGCGGCCGGTTTTTGAACTGGTTCAGCCGGTTTTTGAGCTGGCTCAGCCTGTTCGGTTTTCGGTTTATGTTGAACCGCAGTTTTGGTTTCCGCAGCTTTTACTTCAGTCTGAACAGTTGCCTGCCCATCGACAGCAATTGTTGTATTCGGATAAATTATATCTGATTTGATGTCGTTCCAATTTTTGAGATCATTCACTGTAACGCCGAATTTTTGGGCGATTTTCCAGAGTGTGTCTCCCGCTTTAATTGTATATTGTTTCTTTTCTGTTGTTTTTTCTGAAACGTTCAGCTTCTGGCCTGGAATAATAACATCAGAAGCAAGCTGGTTCCAATCTTTTAGATCCTTCAGGCTGACACCTTGTTTCTGCGAGATTCCCCAAAGTGTATCACCTTTTTGGACTGTTACTTCTTTTGCAGAGGCACTCGCTCCGAATGCAGTTGACGACAGCGCCGCAACCGCAACAAAGGACATAAACGTCTTCTTCATAAGTAAATCCTCCCTTGTTAGCTTTTTATTGTCCGGCTAACAGGAGCAATCGTAACATATGAAAATGTCAATTCAATAACAAAACAATTTGTTTTTGATTACAGTTCTTTTACAAGAAACATTTTCCACGCCTGTCTAAGTCGTTATAAACCCAGTCATATCAACGGTTCTCCCGATCTTTCACTTTTCTAATAAAGAGATTTACCAAATACATTTTTATCATTCATTTTCGGCTTTATAGGCTTTTAGCTCCTGTAAAAATAAAGCGCCGTATTTTTGTCTTTTCTGCTCCCCTACTCCTTTGACATCCATTAATTCATCCTCGGTCAACGGCATTTTGCCGCTCATCTCCTTCAATGTTTCATCAGAAAAAACGACGAATGGAGGCACTCCCTGCTCCTGTGCAAGCTTGCGGCGCAGCGTTCTTAAACGCTCGAACAACCGGTCATCCTGAACAATTTGGGCGGTTTTCATCTTTTCTTTTCGGGTGACCTCTTCCCTTCCAAGCAATACGTTCCGCCCCTTATTTGTCACAAAAAGAACGGGGTATGTTCCGTCAGACATCCCTATGTATTCATCGGCAATCAAAAATTCTATAAAATCGCTGATCTCAAGAATGGTCTGATGCTTTAAAATACCGTACGTCGATAAATGCTGAAAGCCGTTTTCGATGACTTTTTTATTTTTAGACCCAGAAAGAACCTGTGCGACCATAGTTTTCCCGAACCTTTCGCCCATTCTCATCATGCAGGATAATACCATCTGCGCTTCTTTTGTGACGTCTGCTGCGTTTCTCGTATCAAGGCAGCTGCCGCACCTCCCGCAGTCTTCGGTCTGTTTTTCGCCGAAGTAACCGAGAATGAACCGTTCAAGACAGCCTTCTGTATGGCAAAAATCAACCATCTGTCTCAGCTTTTTCATTTCCTGCGCCTGCATGTCTTCATCGTCTGTAGACTGCTCGATTAAATCCTGAGGTGAAAACAACAGAATGCACTCACTGTCAAGACCGTCGCGTCCGGCGCGTCCCGCTTCCTGATAATAGCTCTCCATGTTCTTTGGGATCTGATAGTGGATTACATACCTGATATTTGTTTTATTGATGCCCATTCCGAATGCGGAAGTGGCTGCCATTACGCTGATGCTGTCATTTAAAAAAAGGTCCTGCTGGCGCTCCCGCTCTTCATCATTCATTCCTCCGTGGTAGCACCCGGCGGCTATCCCTTTTTTCAAGAGATTTCCGGAAATTCTTTCAGCCTCGCGTCTAGTCGCAGTATAAATAATCCCCGCTTCAGAGCGGTTTTTTTCGATATAGGATTCGATGAACCGGTCCCTGTTTTCACCTTTTACGATTTTAAACGTCAGATTGTCTCTGGAAAATCCGGTGTAAACGGTGTTTTCTTTTTGGATGCCGAGCTGTTCGCAAATATCTTCATGAACTTCAGGCGTTGCGGTCGCCGTTAGTGCAAGCACGACGGGACGGCTTACGAGCGAGCCTAAAAAGCTTTCAATATTCCTGTAGCTCGGCCTGAAATCGTGCCCCCACTGCGAGATACAGTGGGCTTCATCTATCGCCGCAAGCGGAATATGAAGATTGGAAATCACACGGATGAATTCCGGGGAAGTTAAGCGCTCCGGTGTGACGTAAAACAGCTTGTACCCGCCCTCTCTTAAGATGGAAAGACGTTCCTCAACCTTGCGGGTATCGAGTGAGCTGTTGACGTATGAAGCTTTGATCCCAAGCTCGTTTAAGGCATCCACCTGGTCTTTCATCAGTGAAATTAAAGGGGAGATCACCAGTGTCGTACCTTCCAAAAGCAGAGCGGGAATCTGATAGCAAATCGATTTGCCTCCCCCTGTCGGTATAATGCACGCCGTATCCCGCTCTTCTAAAACGGATTGAATGGCTTCCCGCTGTCCCGGCCGCAATGACGGATAGCCAAAATAACGCTGTAATAATGATTCGGCTTTCTCTAACATTCAACTGAAAACCTCTCTTTTGCTAGTCTTCTTCATGTGCCTCCATCATATCATATTTGTGACGGCAGATAATCATCCTGGGAAAAATCGCAAAATGAAGAACGAAAAAGATATTTTAAAAGGTTGAAGCCATTTTACTCGCTGATCTGAGGGTTTCAGCCGCTTCGCTGCAAAGGCTTCTGTATTCTAAAGCACTGTCGGAACTGATCTCGCCTGTAGCCATAAATCTCAAATTCCACAGCTCTCTTAATTCCGACACCGCTTCTTTCGTGATCCCTCCTTGTTCATAAAGCGTATCGATGACATGCAGCACACCCTGACTGCCGGAATCCGATTCCAGTCTTTTGGCGGCCTCACGCAGCGCCTCCTCAACCTCGGCCCATGCGCTTTCGACCACGGCTTGCGGCGGATTATCGGCCTTTATCGACACCAGAGCACGGTTTCTTTTGCCGCGTGCCGAAGCCAGCGCCTGAACACGCATGCCGAATTCCAATTCGAAATCTTTATATTTTAATTTGATAAGTTCCTTCAGCCGTTCGGATACAGGTTCCTTTAAGAGCCATACGATCGTTGCCAATGTAACGGGCCACGCTAACGACTGGACCATCGAAGATACAAACTCAAGCCAATCCATGAATCAGCCTCCCATATCGTTTTTTTTTAAAAACAGACGAAATTTTGCGAAAGAAGAAAAAGAATACGGAGTGTTTTGCATGTGGATCTTCATTGTACTGCTCATCATGTTGACCGGATTCTCCGGAACGATGATCACGATACTGAGAACAATGGTGAAACAAAACAATAGAATCATTGAGTTGTTGGAGGAAAAAATGAAACGGCCGGATGAGAAAAGGCGCTAGACGGTACATTTGCGAGATCTGACTGCTGTTTCAGCAAGTCCGCCAGCGCTTTTCCAAATCTATACTATCATGCCGCATCAAAAAATTGAATATTCAAACGATTAAATGTGAATTAAGACCTCCCTTCATTCAACCGATATTACATGGTAAGGAGGTGGTTTTGTTGGATATCGCAGCTTTATCGGTGGCTATGAGTCAATCCTCGCTGGCCCAAAACGTGAATATTTCACTAACGAAAACAGCTATGGATACCGCCAAGCAAAATGCGGAACAATTGATCGACGCAATACAAGCGCCCCACCCTGTTTCAGGACATCATATTGATCTGAAAGGCTAAGGTGGAAAAGCATGCATTCAGTCAGGCTGGATGCACGCTTTCTTCTGAAAAACGAAAAAAATTGAATTTTCCCCCTTTATTTTTTCATTGCTTTATACTATAATATTGTTCTGTGTCCCAGTAGCTCAGGTGGATAGAGCAACAGCCTCCTAAGCTGTGTGTCGGGAGTTCGAATCTCTCCTGGGACGTATTCAAAGATGAGAGTCAAATCCTTGGTATTTAAGGGTTTGGCTTTTTTTATTTGTGATTTCGGTCGGGTTATCATGGATCTTTGATCATTTTGGCAGCGGATTTATTTCAGAAAGTAAATAAATTACTCGTTTTAAACAACATTTTTCGAGAACAATTGTTTCCATTCGATTTTTTATCCCCATAAGTTTTTTATAAGCGCTGCTTCTTTTTTTTTCATTTTTTAACGAACGCTACCCTGTCAAAGTAGTTAATGCTTCTAAACAAATATATTCGATTCCGATAACCTCCTTTACTTCAAGGAACTTTGAATTGTACATCTGAATGACTGAGTTGGACGGCAATTCGCCAACAATGCTCCATTTTATTACATCGATTCAGCACCTGGATTGAAGGTTTCCAAACAAACTCGAACCAATGATCTCTTCCTTACCATCGAAGTCGTCATTAAAAATTTTAAAACCTTGCCATCTACTATTTGATTAGCCATTTTTAACATGGTTTTTGTTCCTATTCTTTAAGGAGATGAAAAGCATGAGAGACGATAACCATAAGGATCACAATCAAATGAACAGTTATGATGCTGCCGGAATTAGAAACCAATCATAGCCGTGTAAAAAGGCAAGCTTGATCTGTCTCAGATCGAATATATATAAACTGATCATAAGTGAGGCTATGGAGTTTAACAACACGGTGTAGTTCGCCGAGCAGAAATCAGGGAAATCATTTATATAGAGAAGGAAAAATCGATTATATAAATCAGATTCGGAAGGTTTTTCATATCGTGGATTGAAAAGGAGACACCAATCTCATTAAATTTGGGGATGTTGTCGATGTGGAAATGAAATAGACACTTTCCTGAACTAAAGATGCAACAAATGTCTCCTTTTCAATTATAAACATTTTTTTGTAAAATCAAGTTGTTGGTTAAGGAATTTAAAATGTGGGAGTGACCAGCGGGATGTATATTCCACCATTCATGTTCTCCGCAAAAGTTATTTCAATTACAATTATATGATGTGCATCATACTTATCACCTTTTCTTCTAACTGGGCATTCTAAATTTATAAAAAGCCCTCTGTTTAGAGGGCGAATTTCAATTTTTGATATTATACTTTTCTTTAATTTTCGATAAGTAATGATGTACTTTATTTGTTTGTTCAGGGTGTTTGAAGCTATAAAATTCACATGATACTTTTAAATATTCATACAACTCATCATAATTAACAATATCACAAGCGTCGTCTTCGTCGCCGGAATAAAATAAAACTTTGTTTTCTCCAAAATAACCTTCATCATCTTGTTCATATTCATCTGAATAAATTACTCCATGGTAATCATGACGTTCTCCATCTTTACTTATGAAATCTTCTAAGTGTTTCAGAAATGATCCTCCATTGACGTATATATTCAATACGTCAATGACTGCTCCTTTACTTAAATTATTTTCTTGCATTTTATCGATAAATTCTTCATATTTACTCATATTAATTCCTCCATTCTAATACCGGAAAAGCATTTTCTATTTCGTCAGTTTCTACATTCTTTATCCCTTCAAATTTTAATTTTTTACCATGGTAGTCTGCTTCTCCTTGTATTATTAACTTATTTTGCTTTACTAATCTAATTATCCTTTCATTTTTTATACCGTCTTCCATAGCTTTTTTACTTAAATCAATGATTTCATCGTTTGAAATAATTTTTGGATCATACACTGTTTTTTTATAAACTCTATTTTTATTAGGTAATATCTTATGCTCGCCAGTTCCATTTTTACCCGTGTAATCCATTTTTTCGCATTTTACTTTATATTCTATATCAAAAATCCCTTCTATATCTGGATGTTTCTTTTTAACAACAGATTCCAACTCATATTTGTTAGAATTACTATTAAAATATTTCTTGAACTCATCATAATTATGCCCACCGCTAATCCCGTTACGTTCAGTAAACTTGTTAATTATTCCTGTTGTATGTTCAACGTAGTAACCTTTTTTATATTTAAGTTCGCTTACCTTTTTAGCTGCCGGTTCATGCTTCTCAACCTTAAGAATCGGCTCATTTGTCTCTGGGTTTGAAGGTCTATTTGGATTTTTAGCTTCTCCGCCAGACGCACTCTTAGGCGTCTTTTGGATGCTGTCCTCCCCAGAAGCTTTTCCAATGCCTTTAACGCCTTTCTGGTGATCAACAGACTTCTTGATCTGCTGAATCAAATCATGTCCATTCTTTTGTAATTGAAGCACATTTATAGGGACATTGCCAGCTAAAAGAAGCTCACGGGCAAGCGGATTGGGGATTTGTCCTAGCTTTGACGCCCCTTTTTTGATCAGTTCTCCAACTTCCTTGGCGTCCTTTACGACTTTTCTACCTGCTGCCTGTCCAACTTTTCCAGCGCCGTTTATTCCTTTTTTGATTCCGGATACCGCCGACTTGCTTATTCCTTTCCCTGCGGTTTTTCCAACTTTTCCAACCTTTGATGCGACAGATCCGCTTTTTGCTACAGCACCGCCGCCGCCTGATACGAATAAACTGGCGACATTTAAAGTAAAGTAAGTTACATAGTGCGACCGTGAATATGTATCTCCATGTATAAAGTTTTTATCCCAGCTCTCTTTTACCTCGTTCCAGGTAGAATCCCAAGCCTTTTTGTAGTCGAATTCAAAAACGGTATTTATCGTTTCTTTTGGATCCAAAAGAAGGTCTGCTCCAAATTTTCCTATTGCCAGAAGTCCTTCTCCCGTTTCCTTCAAAAAATCATATTTTGCTACTTCTTGACCTTTGAAGTGGTCATATACAGGACCTAAATATTTTTCCCCTGCCTCATCAACAGGGGCTAAAAATTCTCCGACTGCCTTCTCTGCATCATCTACACCGGATAAAAAACCTTCATAAGCACCGTCAATCGTATCCTTCAGATTATTTACGGTCGCTTGGAGAGGATTCTTCCAAAATTCAATGGTTTTCACATGCTCCAGTTGTTCAGCTGTAAGGTTGTTATAACCAATCTCTTTAGCGATTTTAAGATATACATCATCATCTAATGTTTTATCAAGTTTTTCCTTCAACTTAGAAATTTTGATATCATGTTCACTAACTTCGCTAATCTCTTTTTCAAGCTTTGATCTCTTATCAAGTTTATCTAACATGACTCCCATCGCTGTCTCTTGATTCCCGCTCAAAGTATCCATCTTATCCGGCTTTAAAATCGAGCCTTTTTGATAGCTGGTGATTTCAATTTTAGGACCTGTATACATTTTTTCAAGCCTGGTTATGTACCTCTGCATCGTCTCAAGGTCATTTTCAGCTGTTTTGAGGGCGTTTGTCTGTTCTCTGTCAAACGTATGTAGCTTCTCAATTGTTTGATTGATGTCTTTCAATGCTCTTCTATTCTGTCCGTGAAAATCATTGTCATTCAAATCCGGTAAATCAACAATATGGCTGACTTTTGAAATCGCGGCATTGGCTTTGGACACCAAATGTTTCGTTGTTCGATCAGCCGCGTTCAAACCTTGCTCCAATTCGTGATCGAGAAAGGATTGCGAAATATATCCGTTGTGATTCGGCTCCAAGGAATTCAATGCATTTTTAATTTTTTCAATGCCGATTCGTATTCGTCAATGAAAGTTTCGTAGAACTGAAGAAACGGAGTGTGGCATTCTTCGTAGAAAGCACGAATCACGTCTCCCCCTTTTCCTTTTAAAGCATCGTCAAGGGATGTGATGGCTTCAACGCTTTTTTTGATTTTAGCCATTTCATCTGATTGCTTTTTTAACTGTTCCAGCGTATGGTCAATTGCTTTGTGCAACGCCTGAACGTCTAAAGTTTTCATGACATTCTCCTCTAATACTAAAGTTACAATCAGTATAGAGTTTACCACTTTATAGAAGGGAATTGGTGGATAAATCCTGCTTATCCATGAAAATGAATCTTAGTGATTAGGCCTTTAAACCCACAAGAAGGAAGGGAAATAGCCCGGCTTGCATAAGTAAATCCAAGAAGATTCCGCCCTTAGGCTTTAAAATATTGTATCAATTACTGTATCCCAAGCTGTTGAAGTAGGATCAATGATTTTAAAATGTTCCACATCTGGCAGCACAACTAAGCTTATATTGCTGCCCATTTCTATTGCCTTTGAATAGTAATTTTCACTTAACTCTACTGGAACATGCCGATCTAATACACCATGAATTAAAACATGATCTATTTTCATTGGTAACAACTCAATTGGAGAAGCAACTTTATATCGTTCAGCCACCTCATGCGGAGCCCCACCCATTAGTGCGGATACATGACTTTTCATCCCTTTTTCTTTGTGAAATTCCCACATTTTTTTTAAGTCAGTTACTCCAGCCAAACTTATTACTTTCTTAATGGACACAACTAATTCATTAAATGTTTGGTCTGATTTTGCTGCAGATCGAGAGGCTAACCAAAGCGCTAAATGACCTCCTGCCGAATGGCCGACAATCATTATATTTGATAGGTCTAAACGATAAGGTTCCTTTAATTGTAATAAATGATTTATAGCGTCAATTACATCATTAAATGTCCCTGTCCAACCTCCTCCTTCTTCCCCAACTCTACGATATTCAATATTCCAAGTGGCATACCCCCTGCTAGTTAAATCCTCAGCAATAGGATTGTTTTCTTCTAAATCATATCTGGATTTCCAAAACCCTCCATGAATCATAACGACTACCGGGCATCGTTCTTTCCTTTCCGGCAACCGTAATACCCCATATTGTGAGCGGTGTTGACCATAAGAAATATTAACTTTATTAGACATCGTTTTCCCCCCTTCAAATTGAAACTTGAACTTTGTTTACCTGAGCAACTTTCAATTCAATTATTGGAAACTGTAAATTTATTTCATTTTAAAGTTTTTATGCAAAAAAAGACATGTTTTTCATTTTATTAATGCTATGATTTTTCAAGCCTATTGAAAAATGGGGAAATCCAGCAAGGGAGTGGTGTTATGTTTAAGACAAAGCTCAAAAAAACAGTGGGAATGGGTATCGTTGCAGCAGCCTGTTTCATTTCTGCATTGCCGGCCAGCACTGTGTCGGCAAAAGAAAGGAACGATTATACGATAGAATCGTTTCACTATGTAACAGTGGATGGAAAAGACGTGGATTCCCAGATCAACATGAGTAATAAAGCCGACAAAGACATAAAAGTAACCATGGTTCTGCCTGAACAGAATCAAGCTGGCGATTGGCTTGCATATGGCTTTACGAGCAGGAAAAGTTTGCAGGCATTTATCGAAAAAGACAAACAGAGGCTTCAGGACAAATTCAAGATCACAGGCTCCGGTCCTTGCTGTACTGATTTCTATGAATATAAAAATAAAGGCGGACAGTATATTTATTGGAGAGACGGGTTTAAAAACCTGCCTTCCAGCTGGAACGACAGAATTTCCTCTTTGAGTACGGCGTCACCTTCTTCAAGCTATTCGACGACGCTGTGGGAGCATACTTCAACTCAAGGGTATGGAAAAGGAGTCTTGTTTAGACATTCCGATTGGTACGGGAAAACGGCTAATATGGCTTCGGATTGGGATAACAAGGCTTCGGCGATCGAAATCAAGTAACTGGAGAATCCCGGAAGTCTCAAAAATAAAGCCGGCCTCTGTCGACATGAACAAAGGCCGGTTTTTCAACTACTCTGTTATTCCGTCTACGATTTGAGTCAGCGCCTCGCTGATCGGCGTAAGTGGACGTCCGAGAAGTTTTTCAAAATCGCTGCTCTCGACATCCAAAGCCCCGCCCCGGATGCCTTTTTGAATATTCACGAGCATCGGGATGAGAAAATCCGGTACGCCGGCACTTTTCATGATATCGGCATATTGAGCGTCATCAACCTGCTGAACCGGTACGTCTTTGCCCAATACGCCGCCAAGGGCAGACGCCAGTTCCTCCTGAGTCAATAGCCTGCCTTGCCGCTTCCTGCAGATGTCACCCAGGGAGCTCCCGCCATCACACCCTGAATGCTTGACGCCTCATTTTCCAAATACCAATTGTTTCGTAAAAATGAGTAAGGAATCCCTGTTTTTAATATCGCTTCTTCCGCGGCAACGTGCGGAGGAGCAAGGAACATCGCGCTCTCGCTGGCATTGGCTATACTGGTATAGGCGATGAAGCCTACTTTTGCCCGTTCTGCTGCCTTTACCGCATTTGTATGCTGGCGAATCCTCGTTTCATTATCTCCGTCTGCAGAAATGATCAGCAAGCGGTCGACCCCTGCAAAAGCGGAATCCAATGTTTCCGGACGATCAAAATCTCCTTGGCGGATTTCCACTCCGCGCTCCTGCAATCCTTCCGCTTTCTCCGGATTGCGGACGCTAACGGCCAACTGGCTTGCCGGCACAGTTTTTAACAGCGTCTTTACCACCTTTGACCCGAGTTTTCCTGTTGCTCCGGTAACTAACATTTTCATTGCAGATTCCTCCATTTTCCATTGTAATTAAATGATTGAGCACATATGTATATCATCATGAGCTTTTATTGACTTGTATTAAAAATCCCTCTTCTTTAGCAGCCCGATTAACCTGTTGACCTGTTACACGCCTTTGTAACCATTATAGTTACAAAATGATTTCATATCAATAGCCAAAAGGATAAAATCGTTTTCCTCATTATGATGAAGAGTTGTGAAGCATCTGTTGTGGTCGTCATCGCCCCAAACTGAAATTTTATTCACCTTTTGCCATTTAGCAGAATAAAATATTGTGAGTCTCTGGCATGGCATATTTTATAAATTGAGGTGTCTTATACAGCATCTTTTTGATGAGGATTGGTTCACAATATGAAAAAAGAATAAAAACAACATTTGTGAATATGCTAAAGTAAGAACCTCTTGGCACCCTCTAACACCGATTACAGCGATCGGTGTTTTTTTAAGCTGGAAATAAGGTTTCCCCTGTTCATTACCGCTTAACAGCATCATCAGAGGCAACCATATCGTACTCTCATATGACCCAGCTCTTGCCGCACCCTTTGCAATATCACTTTTACATTCTCTTTTCAGCTTCGTAAACTTTGAACCCGGCCCTTACTTGATGCCGGTTGCATCTCCCTTATTCCATCATTCATTTACCTTAAATGCGCTTTTTATTTTTTCGTTGTTTGAAACCTTTTTTTTTAAGATAATGGGGAATCACCTGTACAATAAGGAATGAAACTTCAACTTAAAAAAAGCATCCGCTTGAAGTGACCCCCAAAAGTTAGACAGCTTATTTTCTCAAGTAACATGACTGGCATGAATCCGGTATTGTACTGGGCTCATGCCTTTTAATTTTGCCTTGATCCGTTTGTGATTATAGTAATCGATATATGTTACGAGCTCTTGTTTAAAATGCTCGATGCTTTGAAATTCGTTGAAATGGATAAACTCTGATTTTAAAATACCAAAGAAACTTTCAATGACCGCGTTATCGTAACAGTTTCCCTTACGAGACATACTTTGAATAATATTTCGTTCCTTTAGGGCGTGGCGATACTGTTTCATTTGATAGTGCCAGCCCTGATCGGAGTGAATCAACAGATTTTCTTTATCTGTCAGCTGTTCAAATGATTTTTCCAACATCTCGGATACCAATGAATACGTTGGCCTGGATCCAATTGTATAAGCAATGATTTCGCCATTAAATAAATCAAGCATTGGCGATAAATAGAGCTTCTCCCCAAATAATTTAAATTCCGTGATATCTGTTACCCATTTCATCTTCGGCTTTTCCGCCTTGAAATTCCGCTCTAGCCTGTTTGGTGCCACCGTGCCGGTTTCTCCTTTATACGAACGGTATTTTTTCATCCGTACGAGACATTTCAACCCCAGTTCCTTCATGAGGCGATATATTTTTTTATGATTCATTTGATATCCCCGGTTTTTAAGCTCGTCGCGTATCCGGCGGTACCCGTAACGGCCTTTATGTTCATGATAAATCGATTGAATCAGTGTTTTTAATTTGGCATCTTTGTCTGGAAGACCGAAGGTTTTGACCCAGTAATAATACGTACTGCGCGGAATTCCAGCCAGTTTAAGCAGGGCTTTTACCGGAAATTCAGTCCTTAGTTCAAATACTACTTGGGCCTTTTCTTGTTTTGTAATTTTTCCTTGTTTTGAACTAAGGTATTCAACTTTTTTAAGTAGGCATTCTCCATTCGCAGACGTTCAATTTCAGCCTGCATGGCTTCCACTGATCCTTCTTGCGGTGTTTGTTTCTTCGTTCTTTTTTGATTTTTCTTTGTCATTGACGGCCGCCCCTTTTTCATCGGTTTTAGGGCATCGATTCCTCCGGTTTCGAACAGTTTCTGCCATTGAGCCACCGTAGAAGGTGCTTGAATATTGAAGATGGCGGCTGTTTCACGGATCGACGTCCCATTTTCGATCATATAGTGAAGTACCTTCAGTTTATCTTCTACAGAATAGGTTGTATAGAGTTTTTGAAACGCACTTTCTCCATGGTAATGGTATTTGCGAATCCATACCTGAAACACACCTGACGAAACACCGATCTCTCTGGCGATTGTTTTATGCCCTTCCCTACCCGCAAGATACCTTTTGACCGCTTGTATTTTTTCCTCAGCTGTAAATTTAGCCATAAAAAACTGCACCTCCGATTGTTAGATGGTGTCTAACAATTGGGGTGCAGTTCACTTAGATGCTTTTTTGGATGAGACTTCATACAATTTCATTCCCTTTACTAGCAGCAAGGCGCTCCGCAATGTGTATGATGGTGTGTGACCGGATCAAAACTGGAGTATGTGTGCGGATAGTAATGAACATGCTCGAAATGGTGATGGTTCACATTCGTAGTGTGCTGGGGATGAATATGAGGAACCATCGTTTCAGAAAATGTATGATGTTCGCAGCAATGAGTAGGATGAATGATCGGCGGTAAGACATTGCAATGATACATGAATCACATTCTCCCTTCTTTTTTCTGTTTGTTTTCACTATTAAGCTATGTTCATATGTATGTATATGTACTATTACAAACACCTAAAATCCCAATGGTCACCGCCCATCCTGCTGCCTTTTTGCATGACGAAAACTTGTTTTATCAAGCAAAGTTATCTCATATCCATTTTCCGTGTCCGTTAGTTAGCTTCCTTCTCCCCAATCGACAATGACGTCATTCGAATGAATATGCAGCTCTGCTTTTGTATCAAAATGAACGACAAAACCTCTAATCAGCCCGAAAAACTTGTTTTTTTCGGTAATCTTCACCACGACAGCACCGTCTTTAAATCCCGGGGGATGGCATCCTTTCCCTACAACATATGTATTTGAATGAACGGTGATCGATTTTATTGACTTCATATCATTCCCTCTCAAGTCGAGAGGACAAAGCCTCTCCTTTTTCTGTAATCAAACGTTTAACAGCAAGCTGCTCCTTACATAGGTGTAATGAAAATGTAAGCTAAATCAATAGTTCCGCGCGCCAGTTTTAACGTATGATGGCTCCTGAGGTGATAAATAATGAAATTTTTTCTTGGAATGATCGCCGCAATATTAATCATTTTCGGAGGCGGGTATTTGTTTTACTCGACGTATTATTCAACGGAAGATTATTATGTGAAAATTACGGCAGATCCTGAAATCGCGAAAGAAAAAGCTGATGATGGATATACAGACATTACGTATACTTATTATACTACCGGTTATGATAAAACTGGAAAAGCAAAAAAACTGAAACTTTCTTCCGGAGATCAAATGAAGAAAGGTCAATATTATCTCATTCGTTGGGAAAACAGAAGAGAGATCGTATCAAGCAAGGAAAGAGTAAACGAAAGAGAAATCGATCAAGGCATTGTAAAGAAATTGAATCAGCAGCCGTAATCCCCCTCCAGGTTTTGCCGCCCTCCAGGAGGGCTTTTTGATGTCAGGTACAAAAAAGTGCCTATGGAACAAAAAAGTGCGTACTACCGCAGATTGCTGTTCTGTATCATAATGGTGGCAGTATGATCCGCTGAATTTTTGTTTATAAATAAGAGGAACGGAGGAATGTATGATGGAACTGAATCTGCAGGGAAAAAAGGCGTTGGTCACAGGTTCTACGTCAGGAATCGGTCAAGCGATTGCCGCTTCCTTAACGAAAGAAGGCGCGTCTGTCATCATCAACGGGCGGCGGGAAGCAACCGTCAAACAAACGATAGACGGGTTGAAACAACGCTATACAGGAGCCGTCCTTTATCCGGCCGCTTTTGACCTCGGCACGGAAAAAGGATGCAATGAACTATTTGAGGCGTATCCTGAGATCGATATTTTAGTCAATAATTTAGGGATTTTTGAACCTGCTGATTACTTTGATATTCCGGATGATGAATGGTTTCGCTTTTTCGAAGTGAATATTATGAGCGGTGTAAGGCTTTCGCGTAAGTATTTGCAGAACATGATAGAGAAAAAGGAAGGCCGGGTCATTTTTATTGCGAGTGAGGCGGCTGTGATGCCTTCGCAGGAAATGGCGCATTACAGTGCAACGAAGACAATGCAGCTTTCCATTTCCCGAAGCCTGGCAGAGCTTACAACAGGCACAAATGTAACAGTAAATACTGTGATGCCGGGGTCAACCTTAACCGAGGGAGTCGAAACGATGCTGAACTCTCTCTATCCAGGGGAACATCTTACGGTCGAAGAAGCGGAAAAGCGCTTTATGAAAGAAAATCGTCCGACTTCGATTATTCAAAGGCTGATCCGGCCGGAAGAAATTGCACACTTTGTCACGTTTTTAAGCAGCCCGCTTTCCTCCGCGATCAACGGCGCGGCGTTGCGGGCAGACGGCGGACTGGTCCGCAGCGTCTTTTAAAAACCTCTCCCTTCGCGGGAAGAGGTTTTTTTACTCAATCAGCCGCTTTCCAATGATCAGGAACCCTTAATGCCGGCGGCAATTTTGTATGCCGGTCACCCTTCGCCGCATTGACCTGGGCCTGCGTAAGAAACATGCTTTCGGATAGGTCGGCGCCGCTTAAGTCGGCATCCCGAAAGTCAGCCCCGATCAGATCAGCCATTCCCAGATCGGAATTCTGTAGATCGGCGGCTATCAGGACGGCGCCTCTCAAGTTTGCTCCCCTTAGGTCAGAACCTCTTAGTTTAGCACCTATGAGGATGCTTCCACGGCCGATTTTTTTCAGATGTTTTTTGTTCGGTGATTTGGCACGTACGATTTCACTCGTCCGCAAAAGAACATCGTTCACCTTCGCTCTATGTGCAGACACATCGATTTGCAAAATGAATTCCTTGCTCTGTTTCGTCAAACGTTCCGTCTCATCAAGGATCGCAAGCGCATCCCGGTGAATTGATTGCGCTCTTTCTATTGAAAGGACTTCATGCAAATACCAAAGCATTTCGTGAAGCTGCTGCATAATGGGAAATACGTTAAACATTTCTTCCGCCAGCTCAGGGTTGTTTCGCCAGTCCTTACCTTCATATGTGACTTGTGACACCTTTTGGCCGGCGCCGAAACAGTCATAAGCGGTACAGCCGCGAAATCCTTTATTTCTAAGATCTTCGTGTATCGCACACCGGAAATTCGATTGTAAATGACGGCAAGGTGCACCGCCGTCTTTATCAAACGCAAAATCAGCGGATTTCGCATACGGCAGCGCTACGCAGCACAGTCCGAAACAATTCATGCAATCTGTCCTTACCTCATTCGGCATCGTGTCGATCATGATGTTATACTTCCCCCTTTCACGGGAACCTTCAATCGTTCTCTCTTATTATATATGAAGGTTTTCTATTTACCTATTATCTTTTAAAGCAGTAATGCATTCGACTGAAAATATTCGGAGGGCAGATGGTTGACACTGCACTCTCAAAACCAGTTACCAGCCTGTTTTTCCAATATATTTAAAACGCACAATCTCTTTCATATAAAGGGCATAGAATATACAGACAAATGAGAAAGGAGGGAATGGCTGATGAGCGAATACGAATACGATAAGAAGAAGCACGAGGACTATTACTGGTTCAAATGTAAGAAGGTTTATTATAAACCTGAACATGATAAGAAATACTGTGATTATGACTATGATCACAAGAAGAAGTATGACTATGATTATGACTACGATCATAAGAAGAAGTATGACTATGATTATGACTATGATCATAAGAAAAAGTATGACTATGATTATGACTATGATCATAAGAAAAAGTATGACTATGATTATGACTATGATCATGACAAAAAGTACGATTATGATTACGGTTACGAATATGACAAAAAACACCATTATAAAAAATATTATTTTAAGTGTGAACCGTATAAGAAATATTATTACTAAAAAATTAATTACAGTTTTATTCAAGTTCGGTCTCCCCTGTTTGCATCGTAAGAGACGTAATCTTCGGCGGCTGTTCTTGAGGAGGGTGCACAAAGCACCCTCCTTTTTAAGTTTGGCCATCTTTTGCACAGCATTTCTACGAACTTGTCTAACTTTATATCCCAGTGAAAAGCACCCCGAAGGGGTGCTTTCCTCTGAAATGATATTCAGATCTGTTTAGACATTCTTTTTTAAGAAAGTCCAAAAAGTTAATACCGCTCTTCTTTGTGTTTGCGGTTGCAGGGCTTTCCGTGATGTGAATGGTAATGTGACTCAGGCTCGTATTTGGAATAAGTGGTCGGATAGTAATGAACATGCTCATATTTGTGATGCTTTACTTTGGAAATATGCTGCGGATGAATATGAGGAATAATTGTTTTGGAATACTCATGATACTCACATTTCCTTGTAGGATAGACGATAGGACGCGCTACATACGGTTTGCAGTAATCGTGATCATACATGGACATTCTCCCTTTCTTTCATTTAATGCTTTCTCACTATTAAACTATGAGAATGAGAGACAACATGTACTAATAAAAAGAACCAAAATATTGGATAAAAAGGCTGTTATCCTTATTTTTTAATAAACATTTACCTATATTTAAAAGGGATTTTAGGCGTCTGCATGAAATCTAGTAATATGCCCGCCGCAATATAAATGGAAGCCGCACCTTCCGATACGTTCTGCATGTTATAATGGCACAAAGCAACGTTGCATCGAAATGGAGTGGGACATATGGACTTTTTATCAGCAGCATCTTTTTTAGGCGCAGCCATATTGCTGACCCTCATGCCCGGACCGGACAATTTATTCGTGCTGGCACAGAGCATATCGAATGGCAAAAGCGCCGGAATATCAACGGCCTTCGGGCTTTGCACCGGACTCGTTTTTCACATTTCCGCTGCAGCGGTCGGAATTTCAGCGGTCATTTACAAATCGGCTCTTGCCTTCACCTTCTTGAAATACGCCGGAGCAGCGTATTTGTTATATTTGGCGTACCAGTCTTTCCGGGACAAAAGCTCAGGCTTTCATATATCCGATCAGCATTTGGTGAGTTTAACATCTTTGTATCGAAAAGGCATCATTATGAATCTCTTAAACCCAAAGGTTTCGTTATTCTTCCTGGCTTTTCTGCCGCAGTTTGTCAACAATGAAGCCGGCAATGTGACGATACAAATGCTCATGTACGGCATCATCTTTTTGCTTCAGGCTTTGGCCGTTTTCACCATCATCAGCATATTCGCAGGGAAAGCCGGAGAATTTTTGCTAAGGCGCCCTGCCATAGCAAAAAAAATCAACTTGATCCAAGGTTCATTGTTTGCCATCATCGGTCTAAAAATGGCGTTTACGCAAAAATAAAGGCTTTTTCGATGATTTGCGAAAGATGGAATGTTACATGATTCCCGTACTTCAGTTTACAAATCCTATTTAATTTGTTATAATTAGTTGTTTACAGAAATCATACACACTTATGTTTATATACAACCATGATCTTGAAAGGGGGAAAAATATTGGCCAAAAAATCAATGATCGTCAAACAAAAGCGCGAACAAAAATTTAAAGTCCGGGAATACACGCGCTGTGAACGCTGCGGCAGACCGCACTCTGTGATTCGCAAATTTAAGCTTTGCCGGATTTGCTTCCGCGAGCTTGCCTATAAAGGACAAATTCCGGGTATCAAAAAAGCGAGCTGGTAGGGCTCGCTTTTCGAACAGCCTTATTCGCAAGGCTGTTTTTTTATTGAAATTATGGCGGCCAGGCCCCCATCGACTACAAAAAGGAATCTTTATCAAGATAGACAATCGGCGTCGGGCCGAAAGTAAAAGTCCGGCGTCTTTTCTTGAGTGTTCTAAAAATTCACGTCCCACCTCAAAATGTAATGCCGTTTTTCATTGAATGGAATAAGTAAAATCATAATTGCTCGTTGTACTATAATCACCATCATGTGTCTTCAGTCTTAAATAAACCTTTTCCCCAGGCTGAACTGCATTGACGCGGAGCGAATCCGTTTTCCCGGAACCGTGATCCTCTGCCTGTACAACAACCGTTTTTTGCGACGTTACATGGTGCGCTTCCAAATCGAAATTCTTCCCGCTTGGAGACGTTAATGAAGCTGATAAATCATGCTTGTCTTCCGTATTATTTTGCCAAAGAAACCAATCTTCATCTGAAGCTGTCTGCAGTTTCCATTGAAAATGGTACCCCGGCAAAACTTCAAGCGCTGATTCTTTATTATCAGCCAAACCGGTAATCGCAGATGCGGATTGTGAAGTTACTAGTAAACCCGATAAAACAGCAGCGATCGGCAAAATCTTTACGAGCCTGGTTTTCATAAGCGTCACTCCCCGTCAAATTTTGTTATGAAGCACCTAACAACCATAATACTACCTCGTTTGGATAGTGTTGTAAACAAAACAATTCCATTATTATGAAATTTAAAATGTTTTTTGAAAATTTCCAACAATAACAACCTGAAAATGAAACAATAAACTTCTATCATGATGATGAAAAGAGGATTTTACAGACTTTTGGGGAATACTGATGATGAAACTTTCTCATCGAACTTGCCGGGCCTGTTTTTCAAACGTTAAAGCGACTGCTCTTGGTTAAGGATTTTTTCTGGGAATCAACGAATAAATCATTCACCATGTTGTTTCCCAAGCTTTACTTCACCCCTGATCATATGCGAGGAGGAACTTTTTATGCCTGTAGAACATTATGGCGTTTTAAAAGGAACCGTCGTGAGAACCGAAAGAGATCCGGTCAATGACCGAACACCGCATCTTGACATTTATGTAGCCGGTGAGAATGGCAGACATTATCGATGTGCCGTCAACGTAAAATCGTCGGATCAATCAAAAGTTCTCTACTATGCCGATGACGATTTCGATGCTTCCCAAATCACGATCCTGCCATGACGCCTTTGCCGCATACCTTGCCCGGTGAAAAAAATGACTTATACGAATTTCTTGAAGAGTACGCAAATAAAGCAAAAAATGATCAACATGCAGCAATTTACGTATACGGTTCTAAATTTGACACGGGTCTGGGAATGCACAACATTCACATGAATCAAGGCAATCCCCGAGGCAGCCGCTGGGAAAACGACAATGGCACATGGAAAGACGGAGGAATATTGATTCAGTTTAAAGACTCCTGGGCTGCGGTGTTTCTCGCCTTTCAAACTCAATCGTGGTGCACGGACCGGGATGGACAGCCAATCAAGTTTTGCGATCATACAGAACCTGATAAGGAATATGTATAAAGCGTAACACTTCCTCCTTGACGGCATTGTTTCCGGTGCAGAAAAAAAACGAATAGGCCTCTCCGGTTTAGAGGAAGAGGCCTGTCATCAAGAAGCCTTTGCCCAGGCCCCTTGATCAGTTAGGACTCGACTGTTCCCAGCAGCCGGGTCTTTTTTAGTTTCTGTATTTCTAAAAGAAAAAATACATTTTTAGTTCGTTTGTATAAACTGTGCCGGCCGGTGAACATTTTGAAATCCTTTAGAAAGAGTATTGCATCGATCAGGCCAATCCTGTTTTCTATATTATTTGGCACGGCTTGACGTCCCGCAAAACCGGAAGAATGGGTCCAGGAAGGTTTTTAAAAAAATAATGAGGCTGAACGGAAAGCATGAATAAGAAATCAAAATCGATCCAAAATATAGTGAAAAAGGTGGTGAGATCATGGAGAAGAAAGGCATCAAAAACGGCAGCATCGAACAGATTAACAATGATCATGAGACAGAAAGCGCGTTTCAGCAGGAGCAAAAAAGCAATAAACAGCAAAAAAGCGGCGGCACTTTAAAATAAAAGCGGAAGGTGATGAAACTTATGAAACATGTATGGGCACTGTGTTTAAAGTTCATTGCAAGCCTGGTTCTATTATATGTGATTTTAACTCTGTTTTTCGGCGTCCCATTTGGAGACGTATTTGTCCTTACCTTGATTTTAGGGATCGTATCCTACCTGGTAGGAGATCTTTGGCTCCTTCCAAGAACGAATAATACGACGGCGACTATGGCGGATTTCGGTCTTGCCCTGATTTTGATCTGGGCCATTCTCGCGATGCAGGATAATCCTCCGTATGGGTCTCTTGCAATGGCTTCAATCATTTCAGCGATCGGCGTGACCGTATTTGAATATTTCTTTCATCGCTATATGGCGGCTAACGTTTTAGAAGAGACAGGAGGCGAAAGGCGGAAAAACACGGGTTCGTTACAGTATCAACACGAAGCGTCAGACGAGCTTTTTCCGGTGTCCCCGTCGGAAAAACGTGACAAAAAATAACTGCCAGAGCGGATGTTCAGGAGTTCTACCAAGAGGCAATGCTCCAGTCTGTTCTCGTTTCTGTTTGCCCGCCAAAACGCCGTTTTCATGGCGGAGGGTGATCCTGAATCAAGCGCTCATTCGATTTGATGCCCCTTTTCTGACAGGGCCTGTGCTATGTGCTGCGGAACAGACGTTTCCAGCAGCACTTTTTTTCCGCCCTTCCATTGCCAGCGCGGGGCATCAAGGTCCGTTTGCGGGATGGAGATTCATGACCGTTTGACCGTGTCCCTGAGGCTGCATATACCCTCCCATCACACTACCGGATTACCGTCTTTTGTGATAAATCCGGGAATGATCGTATGGAACGTCCTTTTTCCGGGTCGGGTGATTCGGGTCCAGCTTAAATTCATAGTCTCTGTTTTGGAGAGCGACTCCCGTCTTCGGGACGCCAGACCTTAACCGAATCCCGTATAGCTGCTTTGAATACCATGTTTCCTTCTTCATCGGCAGACGCCAAATATACAGTTCCCCCTTCAGGTAGCTTCCCCGGGCAGGAGTCAAGCGCCGTATCCCCTATCAGTGCCCTTTTTTTGGCATATTCTTCTGACAATAATTCATCTGTTTGAGCAGGCATCTGATCGTTTTCGGTTATATATTCGAGACCGTCGGCAAATGCAAGCTTAACCGCTTCGGTCTGCATGTGCCGCTAGCGGCTGAGACGCCGCCATCATACCTTTTCCCTCCTGACATATCAGCTTCGGGATGGAAACAAATAAATCCTCCCTGCGGAAGGAAACAGAAGCCGTTTTGTCGAATTCTATTCCTTTAAAAGCGAGGAGGACATAATATGAAGCATGACACAGCAAAACGTTTTGACTACCACGTTTGGGCAAACCAAAAGGTGTTTGAGCACCTGCAAAGCCTTCCTGAAGAGCTTTTCACGAAAGAAATCAAGAGCGTGTTCCCTTCTGTTTCGGCAGTTGTTGTCCATATGTGCGTCTCAGACGCGCTCTGGCTGAACATCATATCGGGGGGCGGATATGATGAAGCAAAAGCTCTGGCGATGAGGCTTAATGAAGAATTAAAGGAAGCAGACATCAAAAAGCTGAGCGCTTTTTTTGATGAAACCGCACATCAATACCAAGCATTTTTTGAAGATGCTGAGAATCTCGATGCGCCTCTTACAGTAAGGCACCCGGTGCTGGGTGAGAGGGAAACGAACGCTGCCGAGATGACGAATCACGTCATCAACCACGGCACATATCACAGAGGCAACATCTCGGCGATGCTGAGGCAAATGGGACACGCGAGCGTCCCGACGGATTATGCTTATTTTCTGTGGATGTAGCTTTTACTAAAAATGCACAATATAGAGGGGGATTTTTTCTAAGCCCCCCTTTGACTTTAAAACTTATTTTTGTCAAACAGCATTCTGAGAATTCCTGATCGTCATCCTGTTAAAATCGGACTGATGGATATCTGCACGAGATGGATATTCCCCTTCATTTCTTCGCGGTTTTGCCACTGTTTGCACTTTATTTGGACGCAATTTCGCATTGCTCTGCCGCTCCCGTAAACACCCGGTAAATAAATGCCATGGTGATCGTTGGCGTCTATTACCGATTCGTCATTTTTTATATCATTTGAATATTTTTGTACGGAATAGGGTCTTTATAACCAGCCTCTTTAAAACCTTTTAGCCTTAATGTGCAACTGTCGCATTCACCGCAGGCATACTCTTCCCCATTGTAGCAGGAGGTAGTAAGTTCGTAAGGCACATTCAACTTAAGTCCCAGAGTTATCGTATCTGCTTTGCTTAAATTGATAAGAGGAGTAAAAATGTTTGTTTTTTCCCCTTCGATATTTCTTTTGGTCGCAAGGCGGACCGTATTGTTTAAGCTTTCAATAAACTCTGGACGGCAATCTGGATACCCGCTGTAGTCGACTCGACTTACTCCAGTGTAAATCGCTTCTGCTTTAATCACTTCCGCATAAGCTGATGCACAGGAGAGAAAAATTAAATTCCTAGCCGGTACATATGTCACCGGGATGTTATCTTGATTCATTTTTTTCGGCACATCTATATTTTCATCAGTTAAGGCGCTGCCTCCTAATTCTTTTAAAAAATCGATATTCACAATTTTATGCTCTTGTACTTGATAATGCTCTGCTATTTTTTTTGCTTGTTCCACTTCTCTGGAATGTCTCTGCCCATAGTAAAACGTGAGGGCATGCAGCTTGTAGCCTTCATTCTCAGCAATCCCCATGCAGGTGGCACTGTCTAATCCCCCGCTTAAAACAACGACGGCTTTCTTATTATTCTTTTTAATATTAAACACCCCTTTTTTCCGGATCCCAAATGATTTTGTGAATCTGAAGATTAACTTGAATATCTTTACGCCGGCTGTTTAAAACTTTTTTGACTAGATTCGCCGGCTTCATCGTCTCCCATACCGGACTCATTAATAGACGGCCTTTTTTATGATGCTTGTCAATAATCTCCATAGCGATTTGAAAATCGTTTTCAGATCCTATAACAAATTTGATTTCATCATTTTCGTCTAATAAATCGAAATTTTCATAGATCATTTTTTTCATTTCTCCACTGTCTGGAAGTTTAAAATCCATGATAAAGCGAACTTTATTGGCCATTTTAGCGGATAGACGCCTCATGTTTATAAAAGGCTTTAAATGAATAGCACCATTTGTTTCTATATGAATATCTTTAATTACATCGATTTTAGCCAACCGCTCAATTAAAGCTAAAGATTTTTCTCCATGGATTAATGGCTCTCCCCCGGTCAAACAAACATAATGGTTTGCTAAACGGGAAACCTTATGTGCGATTTCTTCTATTGTAGCTTCAAACTCGGGTTTGCTGGGGGCATAGCTGTACTTTGTATCGCACCACACACAACGCAGATTACAATGAAACAGCCTTATAAAAGTCGTCTGTTTTCCCGCAGCAGATCCTTCGCCCTCTATTGTTTCGAAAATTTCGACCATTGGTAAAACAGTTGTGTCAGCATTCATCTTACACTCATCACCCTCCCGCGCTCTGATAATGTTTCAGAGAGAATTTCCAAAACATCGCGCTGCATACTAGAAAACCAACAACATATAAGAAATACTGATAAACGTTTGTTCCATTAGACACATCCAGAAGGCGTTCCACCGGTACATTTGCGACGATCACTATAGGAAAAATAAAAACAAAAATAATCCTGCCGATCCCTTTAAAAAAAGACGTCGGATATCTAAATAGCGTCATTGCGCCTAAAAACAATTCGTGCAGACCGTCAACTTTCGTGATCCAAATCGATAATGTCATAGTGATAAACCAGAGCGCGTAAGCCAGCACCACTCCGGTTACAATAAAACACAAGTATTCCAATATTTGAGAAATTTGCAAAGTGGCGTTTAGATTGATCAATGCATATATAACAAGCACAATGGCCGGAAATAAATTCCCGAAATTCCCCATGTCTAATTTCCGCAAAGATACAATGAACTGGCTGTTTACGGGCTTTAATAAAAGAAGATCCAAGGTTCCTTTATTAACCAATGATGGGATATACGGAAGGTTATTGATAAATAATACAAAAATTAAGGATTTTAATATCTCGCTCGTTCCGAGCAGTAAATAAATGTCATATATACTCCATCCATTGACGTTTTCCACATAACCAAAGAGTGTATTGAAAAAAATCAGTGTAATGACAAACCATATGAGACTGTCAATAATATTCATAAAGAAGTTGGTTCTGTACATCATCAAATTAATGCTATTGATTTTAACAATGTGGAAAAAAAGAGTGATGTATCTCATATCATGCACCAACCGATTCATATTTTGACATCGCGCGTTTCCACGCATACTTCGAAAAAGCGGAAAGTATGCCGATCCATATAAGTTGAATAAATAAACCGTACAAGATTTCGCCCACTCCCAAACGGCCAAGATATATGTTTGCAGGAAAATCAATCAAATAGGCAAATGGGAGGTTTTTAACGATATGAAAAAATGGTTCCGGCAAAAGCTTTAATGGAAACAGCGTGCCTGAAAGCAGTTCAAGCAAAATATCTACTGTAAAAAAGAAAGAAGCTATCTCAACAAAATAAAAAGAAAACAGAGAAACAAGAAAATACAAACTATAATACAGAATCATCGCCAATATGACAGCTGCAATCAGACCGGCTATATCATGAAAATCAGGGAATAAAAAATATTCTCTAATGCACAAAGCAACAATTCCCATCGGAATACTGACGAGCATCAATTGGACCAGCTTGTTTCCGGTATTTTTTGAAAACCAGAATCCCCAGTATGAAATAGGTTTTGTTAAATATTTTGAAAGTTCGCCGCTGCTCACCTCATCTTGAATCGACCAGTGAAAAGCAGGAAGCAATAAGATCTCGAGAATCTTTGCAATAATTAAATATGTAATCATTGAGTCAATTGTATACCCCTCAATGATTTGTTTTTGATCATAGACATTTTGCCATAAATAAATGACGGCAATAAGTGGAAGCAGGCTAAATGCCATATACAGCAGGGTGTTGAAACGGTACTGAAAAGCCGTCTGTATGGCCATGAGCCCCGGCTTAATATATTTTCTCAATTTTTTCAACTCCGACATGCTCTGATAGTTTATAAATTTCCTCTAATAAAGATTGGATTTCTGTATGCTTCTCCTCAAAATGAATAATATCGTAATGATTGATAATATCCCTCAAAGCCTGGCTGAATGTATTTCTGCTAATTTTCAAAAGAACAGTATGATCCTGTTCTTCGATGATTTCACCGTATTGCTTCAAAAGCGAAAGGTTGTCCATTTCTGAAAGGGTGATTGACAACAACTTGTATTCATCATCGTTTAAACCGGGCAAACCTTTAAAGCTCCCATTATAATAAAGCTCTCCATCCCGCAAAATCATAATATGCTCACAAAGCTCCTCAATATCCTGTAAATAATGGCTCGTTAAGATAACTGTCACTTCCTGTTCCCGGCAGTATGACTTCAAGAATCGTCTAATATTTTTTTGAGCAATAAAATCCAAGCCGATTGTTGGCTCATCTAAAAATAAAATCTCAGGAGAGTGAAGCAGCGCGGCTACCAATTCGCATTTCATTCTTTCGCCAAGAGAAAGATTTCGAACGGGAGATTTCACGACATGCTTCACATGCAAAGCGGTTGTCAGCCGCTCTATATTACGCTCAAACTCAGCTTGGGCAATCTGATATATTTCTTTATGGAGCAAAAATGTTTCGTACGGGGTAAGATCCCACCACAATTGATTTTTTTGTCCTAATACAACCCCTATTTTCCTTAAAAACGCCGGTTCTTTTTTATGCGGTGTAAATGAATCGACCGTTATCCTGCCTGAAGTCGGTGTAATCAAACCCGTCATCAGCTTTATTAAAGTCGACTTGCCTGCTCCATTTGCACCGATAAGACCAATGATTTTTCCTTTTGGAATTGAAAACGAAACATTGTTTACAGCATGAATGACTTCTTTTTTTCGATGAAATAGACTCTTAACTGAATTCCAAAATCCTTCATCCATTGAAGCTCTGCTGAATGAACGTGATACATTTTCAACCTGTATGAACATAACCGAATCCTTCCGTTGTTAGATTTTAAAATTTGAAAATTTCTGCGAAATCAGTGCCGACCTGCATACCCCTATATGCATTTAACCCTTTTACCCCATTTTCCAATTGAAGAATAGCTCCTTGAGATTTATATGCGTTTAAGGCTTCCATTTTTTGATCGATCACACTGCTGATATCACTGACTAATTGATAAGCGGTTAACGGAGTCCAAATTTCGTACTGCAAGCACCTTTTGATCCTGTTTTTGTTTCGCAGAAAATTAGAGCGGCTTAAAAATAATGCCTCACTGGTAATTTCATGAACAATTCGATGGTCACGGTCTGCTTCTTCCGAGTGGGGGTAATATACATAATCAGGCCGATAATCATCTATATGCATCAGCACTTTTTCAACAAGATCTCTTCTATAGGTGAGCGCCCGGTCTTTTTCTTTTAAAAAGTGAATATCTTGTGTGCCGATGATTTCGCAAGCCCTTTTGCATTCGTTTTCGCGTATTTGAACATTTTGTTCAATGCTGCCATCGATTCCGGAAAGTTCACCCCTTGTGACGATAATGATTCTTGCTTGATCCCCGCTTTTAATCGCTTTGGCAATTGTTCCCCCGCATCCGATGATTTCATCGTCATGATGCGGCGCGATTACTAAATGTTTTCTGTTATTTGCGTGCATTCACATTCTCCTTGCTTTAAGAAAGCTTTGTGATGTAAATCATAAACTCGCTGCCTCGCTTAAAAGGTTCTCTATTGTAATCTCCATAAAAACCTAAAACAGTAAAACCCCTGGACTTCAGAAGATAAAACAGTTCTGTCGGCAGTGAATATCTAGTTAAAAATTTGAATTCGTATTTCTCCGTTACTTTATCATCTTGATGTATTTCAAATAAACAACGGGTTGATACAATTTGTTTGTAATGATCTATGCGAAATATATTTTGGGATTTAATATACTGATGATCTTTGGAGGGATTAGCTGTGTTTCCAAAATCCTTTTGCCTTTTGTCATAAGCACAAACTTGCGGCGGCGATATGATGTCAAAAATAAATTTGCCTTCCGGTTTTAGCAGCTGCTTAATTTTTTGAAGCGCTTCAACCTGGTCTTTTGGGGTTAACAGATACTCAAAGACGCCACCGCTCATAAAAATATAATCAAATCGGCTTTCACAATGGAAATTTTTTATATCGGCCTTCTCAAAATGTATACGTTCTAATGTTTTCCGGTCAAATTGAGCAAGCTTCCTTTTAGCATTTTCAACCATCCCTGCCGAAATATCGATAGCATGAACGGTTGCACCGTTTTGGGCTAATTGAAAGGCCAGACGGCCAGATCCGCATCCGATGTCAAGAATTGTGACGCCTTCCTTTACAAAGCCGTTGTAGAAATCAAATAGTCCGTCCGGTTCAGGAATTAATTTATCATAAACGCTTGAGATATTGTCATACTGTTGTATTTGCCGAACCACTCTTTTTTACACCCCTTTCGGTTGCTTTGCTTTCCTTTTTAAATCCCATGAAAAATGCAATCTGCCATAAAGAAAGATACACAGCCACACCCGTTCCAAACCTATTTTTCAAAGGAGTCCAACTTTTTATCATGCTTTTCAACAGCCTGCTAGGAGGCGAATACCATTCTTTGTTCGATTGAACCCCTCTTGCTTGTCCTCTCCCATAGTTGTAAGAGCTTTTCAAATCGCCTAACAGCGTCAGGGCGGGATGTATGACTTGTGCGCTATCATCGTATCCGATACTGAGATCAGCCCTCCTCACTCTTGCATCAAAATCATAATCTTCCGTCCAGTTTATTTGTTCGTCAAAATAATAGCCGTCTATTTGATCTACAATATTCTTTCTAAATGCTAAAGGCGGGGAATACGCATTTTTTTTAGCGGTATGAATATGTCTTGAAGTTGCAATTATTTTTTCTGTTTTTGACCGGTAGGCAAAAAGCACCCTTCCTTTAGCTAACGGATGTTCATACAACATGTTGTATAACTTATCTATACAGCCTTTTCTAAAAATACAATCTGAATCCATCAGCAGCACATTGTTCTTGCTTGAAGATTTGATTCCTTCGTTATAAGCCTTTGCAAGATTGGGAGCCGGCAGATGGACCATTGTCGTATTGTGCTTTTTGGCTATGTCTTCAACCTGTTTGGTTGCGCCGTTGAGTACGACTATAATTTCCGCCTCTATATCTATGCTTTTTAAACACTCGTCAAGTCTGGGATCATTATAAGCCGGTATTACGATTGACAGATCTATCAATGCTGCTCACCTTTTTTAAAGTATTTTCCAAATCATTCAAAACAGGATCTAAAATATAAAATTCTCCCAAATCCTTCAAGTTAGTCAAGACGCCTTTTGAATTTCTGAATGTCTCCAAACCAGGTGTATGAAAATATGGGAGGTCTATTGTTTTGCAAAAATCATGAATGTCCGTCACAATTGAATCCTTTATCGGCATGCAATAGTGAACAACCGCTTTATAATGCTGCTGCTTAGAGGTTAAATAATTCTTTATTCGATTTAAAAGCGAATCTTGATATAATTTTTTCAATCTTAAAGCTTCTTCTCCGGATATATCCTCCGTCTGTATCCAATCGTATGCGCAAAATGCCGGATTCATTTGATATTCATAAGGGATAACGCCTGCATTAGACAATATGATGGGGTGTATCCTTTCAAATTTATTTGTAACCTCCCTTATTTTTTTTCCAATATAGGAAAAGTCATATGGTTTTGCCCATGTGCAGACATGGAATAAAGCGATGTCTTTTCCGGCTGGCGGAAGGTACTCGCCACTACAAAAGAATTTTTGCCATTCTTCAAATTCTTCGTGAAAGATATGGTCGCGGGTCGCCCCTCTTTTAAAGAAGGTTTCCCCCTTATAGACGCTCTTCAGTTTGTATTCCGGAAAGTTTGGATAGGTAGCACTCATGATCATTCACCTCATCCTATTTTTTGATTAAAAAATGATTTAAGAATAGAAAATCTAGCTCAGAACAAAAAAATGAACGAATTGCATCCTTCGGTGAACAAACGATCGGCTCATTTCCAATATTAAAAGACGTATTCAAAACAGCTGGTATTCCGGTTTCTTCATAAAAACATTGAATAAGCTCCCAATAAGATGAATTTACCCCTTTATCTACGATTTGCGGCCTTGTGGAACCATCGATATGAGTTACTGCCTGAAGCACCTCAAGCGAGGATTCATGTATTGTTGCGTTTAACAGCATATAAGGAGATGCCGTTTCCTCGTTTATCGCCATCGTCTGATTCTCTGCATTAATGCTAGGTGCAAGGGGGCGCCATTGTTCCCTTTCTTTTATATAATTTACCCTTTGAAGCATTGTTTTGCTTTGCGGATTGGCCAGAATGCTTCGGTTTCCTAAAGCTCTCGGTCCAAATTCCATTCTTCCGGCAAATCTGGCTCCGACACTTCCTTTTTTTAAAAGCTGGACTGCAGCTTCGTTTATGCCATTCTCAAAAAACTCATATTTAATTTTGTATCGTTCCAGCAAATCTTTAATTTCTCCATCACTAAAGGCCGGCCCTGAGTAGACATGGTCTTTCGAAAGCTTTACATCAAAACCCAATTCTTTAGACAGCAATGCTCCTGCCCCTAATGATACTCCTGCATCAGATGCAGCGGGCTGTATAAAAATATCTTTGACTTCTTCTAAGTCAAGCAGTTTCCTATTGCCTACACAGTTAAGCCCGACGCCGCCGGAAATGCATAATCGAGAGCAGCCGGTAAGCTCTATCGCCCTCTTGGCCAGGTAAATCAGATTCTCTTCCAATGCTTTTTGCCCAAAAGCTGCCACATGTTTATAAGATAATGCATCAAGTTGATCGTATAGTTTAGCCTCTTTGTGGTCGTAGACATAATGTGCTGAATTTACCTTTTCGCCGAACTTTTTATAAAAGTAAAGTACCCAATCTTTTAAAATTTGATTATAAGTTCTTCTATATCCATCATGTTTGTTGACAATTAACGGGACGTCCCCTTCCCATACCCCATAAGAAGACAAGCCCATTGTTTTTCCTTCTCTAAATCTGCCCAGACCAATATATTTTGACAACCCCTCATAAAAGATTCCCAAGGAACATTCCAAAGGGTACACTTCAAGATAATCGATTTTCCCTTTTTCACCTTTTGCGATTGTGACGGACTCTTCCTCGCCCGAACCGTCTACTACAAGTATTCCTGCATCATCAAATCCGGAACTATAGTATGCTCCAGCCGCGTGGGCTTGATGATGGGGATACATTTGTAGTGCGGGGTCTTTTTTCCGCGGAAACATATTTTTAGGAAAAACACAATGCATGATATCTTTAGATGTCAGCCCTTGTTTGCCGCCATACTCCATTTCAAGTTTTTCCACATCCCAGCCTAATGCTATGTAGTCGACTTCATCTGCAGTAATACCTGCTTCGTGCAAGCAATAAGAAATAGAATGAACGGGTACTGTGTCAAAAGCTTTTTTTCTTCTTACAAATCGCTCTTCTTCAGCGGCAGCGAGCAATTTTCCTTGATAAAATAAACTTGCACTCGTATCATGCACACCTTTATCCCAGCCGTTTATACCTAGCACGTACATTAAAACACCTCATTATATTTTCCTTCTAATCTCCATAAATTCCTGCGGAAGAAAAATTGGTCTAACCGCTTTTCTGATGAAAACATATAGATCTGTATGGATATATAAATCTTTTATTGCGCTGTACTCAATGTTTATTTTTTCTATTTCCTCATTTAATTTTTCCGTATTTAAAAAAGGTTCTTCTTCCACTTGATAGCTGCTAAAATTTTTATGTTTTTCCTCCAAGTAAAAACCCATCTCGTGCAGATGCTTGAATAAAAGATACTCTCTTTGTCCGAGACGGTCCGCACTAATATTCAGATAAATCAAATCCCCCGGTTTGCCTTTTAATACTTCTTGCGCCCTCTGCAGCCATAAATCTATGCCTTGCCCATGATCGAGGGGATCGCAATGGAAAACGTCGTATTTCTTTTTAAGCCTGTCAGGGGCTTCATATGTGACATCAAATTCGAATGTTTCAATTTGCAGCCCCTCCCGCCTGCTGCTGGATTCGATAAAGGACACGAGATCGCTGTCTATATCACCTACAGATATGTTAAATGCGTTGCCGCTGATTTGAGCAAGAGCAAGGCTTGTTAAATCATCATCGCCGCAAAAAAATACATCTTTCCACGGAGGCACCTGCTCAAAAATTATATTTGCACGCTTAACCGAAGTGGTCCATGTTGCTTGAAACTGTCCATGTTCTTTTTTGTTTCTTATCCGTTCCGGAAAAACCGCATTTGCCAGATCAGCAGCAACCTCAAAGTTCATCAGTTTATTTGAAAATTCGATTTCGCCATTTTTGCTCACTTTACATAGTTGGTGATTCCTTAAAACGTAGAGGAGATTTATGGCGATGTGCACCGTTCCGGTTATATTGATGACGTCTTGAACTTTTTTTGCTTTATTTATGCAACGCCACACATACTTTTCAAACTGTGAGAAGCTGATGCTGCTCCATAAGTTCCATATGCCAACTATTTTTTCAGCCTGCTTATGTTTAAGAAGATGTCCGATTTCTGTTTCCATATCTATCTTTAAAAAATCTTCATAGCATTTTTTTAAAATGTCTATAAGATCACACCCTATCATTATCAGGATCTACAAAACGATTTGTTTTGCAGATCCCATTTTTTGTTACATCGTCTTAGCGTTGGTTAAAAAAAGTTCTTTTTCTTCAAGTTCCAATTCGTCAGTCAAGAGCAAATCTTCAGAAATTTGATCTTCTTCTTTTTTCACGATTTCTTTTTCCACATGATCACCTCCTTTCAAGTTTTTCGTATCTCGCACTGGCTTCATTGGTTTCTTGAACTTCAACCCATTTAACATGCGGTTGATTCCTCTTTGCGTTGCATAGTGACTCTATTATCTCAAAAAAAACTTGAGCGACCCTTTCGGTGCTCGGCTCATATCCTCCTTTTACTTTGTTAAATTCGTCAAAATCATTTAGCACATAATGGTCATACTTTTTCTCTAAATGGTGCTTCACTTCACGGAAATCTATTAACATATCTTTTTCGTCTAATGCTGAACCGGTAATGCAAAAGATCACCTTGTAGTTATGGCCGTGAAGCCTTTCACATTTTCCTGCACCGGCGACTTTATGGGCGCAAGAAATCCAGAAATGTTTAGTTAACGTATAGATATATTGATTACTCATAGATTTATCCCCTTCTTTATACTATGTTTATACATTTTGATTTTCGGAATTAAAAAGCAATGAATAGGTGAATTTTTCATTTCTACAAATTATCACCGGAAAATTCCGATATTTAATTGTGGTTTTTACGTAAAATGGTTGTTAAGGAAACAATAAAGTGTTTATCATGATGAAAAATAAACTGTGCATTTCAAAGAGGATAGAATTTATTGATTTTAGTTTAAAATTCTAGGCTTGAAGGATGTAAGCGTCGTTTGAAGACAAATACATTTGTTGAAGAATGTTGTTTTAAAAACTGGTTTTGCTGCATGGATTGCAAATAAAGATATATCTGTTTGCTGACGTTTCATTTGTTTTGAAACGAATTGACACTTGTACAAAGCGAGGCGTATCAAAAGTGTCTTTTCACTTTGCAATTCAAAGAATTTTCCATTGTTATCATAAAATGTATCTAATTGCAATATAACACCGTCGTTTTGTCGAAGTAAGGTAAAAATTGTCGTTTTTCCTTAAAAATCAAAGCATTTGAAATCCTGCTGCTTTTGAGAGCAATTCTGCTCATAAAAAATACATCCCTTAGAAAATCATTGGATCCTGTAAAGAGATATCCAATATCTAAGGGATGTACTAGATTAAAAGATTTCCGGATTAAAACGCAGCCGCAACTTTTTTAGCTTCAGCGAGGCCGTCTTCGATGATTTTTTGCGCTTGGTCAGGAACAGCGTTGTGTCCTTCGATGACAACTGTATGAAGGTCTTCTACACCGAAGAATCCCATAACGGTTTTCATGTAGTTCAATGACATTTCCATTGCTGCCATCGGGCCTTCAGAATAGAATCCGCCTCTTGCATTTAAAAGGGCAACCTTCTTGTCTCCCATTAATCCTTTAGGTCCTTCAGGAGTGTATGTAAACGTAACTCCTGCGCGGGACAGATAGTCGATGTAAGTGTGAAGCACTGCTGGAACCGCAAAGTTCCACAGCGGGAAGGCAAATACGACTTTATCGGCTTTAACGAACTGATCAAGATAACGGTCCGCAACAGCCGCAGCCGCTTTTTCTTCCTCAGTCAATTCCATGCCTTTTCCTGCCTTGAACGTTCCGTTGATCGCGTTTCGGCCAAGGTACGGAGGGTTTTCCTTATAAAGGTCGAGCTCAGTGACCTCATCGTTTGGATGAGCTTCTTTATAGCTGTTAAGGAATGCTTCGTAAAGTTTTACAGATACCGCTTCATCAACTGTGCGGTCGTTTGCTTTGACAAATAATACTTTAGACATATTGTTAACCTCCTGTGCTAACGTTTCATTATTTACTTACAAATAGTATGTTACTTTCTTTTAAACAGAAAGTCAACTGATTTATTTTTATTTCAAAATATGTTTCTATCAAAAAAATACACCCGCCTTCTGCGGGTGCGCTATTTTGAATCCTGCTCTTGATCAAGCCGTTCATAGGTGTAGGAATGTTTTTGATCCATCGTTTCTTTGTTGGTCAGGTCTCTCATTTGCCGGCTGAACTCCCTGTCATCTGCTGCCCCTGATTCGTTTATTTTTTCTGCTTCTCTCTGGGCTTCAATCACATATCTTGCATATGGAACGGCTTTAAGGCGTTCGTAAGGTATTTCCCTGCCTGTTTTTTCGCATATTCCGTATGTTCCGTCTTCCATCCGCTCTAAAGCGTCTTCTACTTCCTGCAATACGTTTCTGTCCGTTTGCTCGAAGGTTTGCTCCCTCATTCGTTCAAAATAGACTCCGGCGTGGTCGGCAAGATGATTATCCACTCCGTTTGATAATTCACCCGTTTCTTCTGTCATCGACTGATCAGGAGCCTCTCTGTCTGAAAGACTTTTTTTCAAATCCATTAATCTATGGTAGAGCTGTTCCTTTTGCTCATTTGTCAGCGGCATCCTTCATCCCCTCCTTTGTTTTTTATTTCCCGGTATGTGAGACTTGAAACACCGCTGTGTGTTAAGGATTTGATATATTTTCGACAGCCGCATCATAAACTTCTGTTATGATATAAGACCAGCGAAGGGAGCATTTTCTATGAAAAAAACACCCGGAACTCAGGTGCCCCATCCGATCAGGGAAGACGGCGCCGGGGCGACCGATTTTGGCCCCCGTGACGTCATGCGGGATCTTGAGAATCCCGACATGTTCGTTCCTCCGGCTACAGATGCCGGGTCGATCCCCAATTTAAAATTTTCTTTTTCGGACACCCACATGCAGTTAAAACACGGCGGCTGGTCGCGCGAAATAACGGTTAAAGAGCTGCCGGTCTCAACGACGATCGCCGGGGTTAATATGCGGCTGACTCCAGGCGGTGTACGCGAGCTGCATTGGCATAAGCAATCGGAATGGGCTTACATGATTTTGGGCCATGCACGCATTACCGCTGTCGACCAGAATGGCCGGAACTTTATCGCAGATGTCGGCCCTGGAGATTTATGGTTCTTCCCCGCCGGAATCCCGCACTCGATTCAAGGACTTGAAGATGGCTGCGAATTCCTCCTCGTCTTTGACGACGGGACATTCTCCGAATTCGACACATTCACGATTACCGATTGGTTCGCACACACACCAAAGGATGTCTTAGCCGCGAATTTCGGTGTAAGCGAAAGCGCCTTTGCCCGCATCCCTGACAAACAGCGCTACATTTTTCAAACAAAGGTGCCGGGTCCGCTTGAAAGCCAAAAGGTGCCTGATCCCTATGGAACTGTGCCGAAAAGCTTTGCATACCGGCTTCTGAAACAGAAGCCGATCGTCACGCCGGGCGGGACGGTAAGAATCGTTGATTCCTCCAACTTTCCGATTTCGAAAACAATCGCTGCCGCGCTCGTCGAAATCAAGCCTGGCGGAATGAGAGAAATGCATTGGCATCCGAATAATGATGAATGGCAGTATTATCTCACAGGTACCGGACGGATGACCGTATTCGCGGCGAACGGCACAGCACGGACGTTTAATTATCGGGCTGGTGATGTGGGGTATGTACCTTTTGCCATGGGCCATTATATTCAAAACACGGGCACAGACAGCCTGTGGTTTTTAGAAATATTCAAGAGCAGCCGCTTTGCAGATATCTCATTGAACCAATGGATGGCGCTGACGCCAAAAGAACTTGTGGAGGAACACCTGCACGTTGGACCTGAGCTGATGAACGCATTGCGGAAAGAGAAATGGCCTGTCGTTAAATATGGAACAGACGGACAGGCGTGAAGCTCTCAAACACGCAGGTGCAAGAAGAACGGCGGCTTATCGAATGAGAGCCCCGTTTTTTTATGGATCGAACACATTTTGCAGGAAAAAATAAAACGAACCGGGAGGATGTCCTTCTCCCGTCTTTGTCAATGCTTGTCTCCTTTGAATGTCCGCGGACGGAGCGAGATCTCGGGCTGGGGGCGTTCGTTTTTTGCGTCGCGTTTTTTTGCCGGCTCTTTTTGAATCCGCGCATCTTCCAGCCATTTTGCTGACAGCGGATAGTTGGCGCCGATATTCAGTTTTCCGCTGAGACTTTCGATTTCAAGCTCTCCGAATTCGATATTGTATTCATTCTTATCGACACGCATGTTTTCTATCCGAATATCCCTTGTGCAGCAGTGTTCATCTTGTTTGTTATGGTGTACCTTTTCCAAGGCCAGCACTTTCTCTTTCAATTCCTTCATTTCTTCCTGGCAGATTTTTTTGATCAGCGGTTTGAATAATGTTTTTAGCATTGTGAACTGGCTCCTTTTCATTGTTCTATCGCTAAAGAGATATTGATATACATTACCTAACAATATAGAAAGAGGTGATCCGACTGTTTCTGCCTACTCAAATTCATCTGCATGCCGTCAAAATAAACAGCTTGAACGCGAGCTCGTTTCATACAGGCTCGGCCGAAATCATAAGAAGGGCTGTTGTTGTCAACAAGAATCAAGGGTTTGGACAAAACAATTCCTGCGGCTCGGTTTTTGCCGTCCCGGTCAGTTCAGTCAATGACTGTGATGTCTCTGATGCGAACTCGATAAAGATTAATCCCGGATCGTAATCGAGCGTGCTTCTGTTTGATCTTTAGGAATGGTGACATATAAAATTCCGTCTTTAAAAACGGCATGTATGCGGCCATTTCCGTCTATCGGTATATCGAGATCGATTTTCCTTTCGAACTCGCCATACTTTCCTTCCCTTTGTTTAAATTTGTCTTCGGGAAAATAAGACTTTCTGCTCCCTCTGACAATAAAGTAAGTTTCATATGACAGGAGTTCGACATCCTGCTTTCGAAAACCGGGAAGATATATTAAAAAGCGTATTTCATCAAACGTATCAACTATATCAATGAGTGGAAAATCAGATTTGCGCTCTTTTTCCTGCTGAACGCCCGTCTGAAAAGGAAAATTGGGATTACCGTTTGTAAAGCCCTTTCCCTGTTCATCATCGAAAACCGTTTTCCAAAATTCTCCTCCGTATAATGTCTGTGCAAGATCAAGCCACTGCTTCATTTTATCTGCATCCAATAGATGGCCCCCCTTTCCTCGAATACTGTGAACAGGTTCGGCATAAAACTGTAAAAAGGAGGTTTGCTTGTGTTGCAACCAGCTCCATATATCAATATTAATATTTTCATGTTGAAAATTAATTCCTTTGAAAATGCTTCAGCAGTGAATGTCGGACAAAATTTATTGGCGGAGTGGCAAAACTCGGATAAGAAAAACCAAGGCTACGGACAAAATTTCGGGGATGAAAGCGGGTTCTTGGGAACGAAAAGCCATGTGGATGACAGAGATCAGCTCGATTCACCGGCCCTTTTTGAGTCCCGTTCCAATCTGCCTTCGGGAAAGGGATGATGGTTTGATGTTTTCACCGGCAATGATTAATTTGGGAGCTTTTAAAATCAATTCAGTCGACAGAGGCGCTTCTGTCACGGTAGGCCCTTATCAGCAGATCGATTACTTTTTGTCAGCCAAATTAAACTACGGTTTTGGAGAAGAAAACGGAGATCTTACTCAGCTTATCGTCCCTGTCGGTTCTGTGCTGGATTCCGATCTCATCGATTCCAATGCCGGCAAATCGAGCGTCATATAAAGGGCGATTAATAACTACCCGTAATAACGGGTGGCCATTTTGTATAGAAAAATGGAGCCGAAGGTGGACCCGGCTCCATTTTTCCATTAAGCGTTAATTTCTGTTAATTCCTCATGTTCCGTATCTATTAAAAAACCGCGGACTTTGACATGCGAAGGGATAAAAGGGTGCCGCCGAATCAGGTCGACGCTTTGTTGTATTCCTTGAGCAACGTTTTTTTCCCCATTCAGCCATTCATCCAGGCTGCTGAATGGAAATTCCGGGGTGTTGAAAAAGGTAATCGATGGTCTGTAATTTATCCTTTAATTGCGGATTTTTAAACAAGAAATTCTCAAGGTCGATATCAGCCGCCTGTTCATTTTTGGATCGAACAATTAAGATTTCCCCGATTTTTTTTTGGAAGACAAGAGTGATAATATCTCTCATGAAATCGCTGTATGGCTGGGAAATGTGAGGGAATACGCTTTTTAAAACGAGCACTTTCTCCGGCTGAATCGCTGCCGCACGGCAGATTGATTGTTCAAGCGTATCCTCCATTCCGGTAATTAACAACACATTTTCATTTCCTGTTATCCCCATTATATTCACCTCATTCATCATTTTGTTTTTGTCCAGTTCACCCAGTTCCCGTGCGAATCGATCGAAGCAAGGATAATCCAGCCGTTTTCCACTTTTCGACGGAAGCTGTGATCCTCTTCAAGAAGCCGCTCGATATGTTCACGTGGCGCTTCAATGACAACAAGCAGCCGGAGAGGCGCATGATAAATCTCTTGATCTGACAGCATGACAGACTGCCAAGGGAGGCCTGCCAGCAAATCGCTTGCATTTCCCTGCATAACGCCAAGGCCGGAAGTGACGGTTTGGGTCGCTTTATTTCCGCTTCCATAATAATGCGGTGCAACGGTTGACGCGTAATATTGCAGATTGATCCACTGGGCCACCGTCCCCGGACCTGAAATGATATTGCCGAGGATGGAACCGTCCCGGTCATTCCGCCAGTCATAGCTGTGCAGAAAAGCCCTTCCCTCAAGGTTGGCTTCTCGCGTAAGCCGGCGTGTGCCGATGATGAATGAAGCGTTTCGGGCCAGTCCCCATTCTGGGCGGACTTCGCTCCAATCCTCAGCAAATCGTTCAACTTCATTCCGGGGATTTTTATATCCGAATTGAGGCAAATCGGCTAAGCGTTCCGCTCCGACTGTGCGGCTCACATCGGGAAGTGCCGAGTCGATGAGGTCGAACGCTTGTTTGGCTTTAGGCGGAAGCTCAGGTACATAAAGCCAATGCAATTCATCCAATGTTGTAATATGCTCTGCGGCAGCAAATACTGTATCATCCGGAATCAATATGCCGTCGGAACGGAGCCTTTGTCTGACGCTTGGAAGATTGCATAAAGCGGCAAGGACTCGTGCGTTGAAAGCGCCTGATGCCCCCCCGCAGGCACCGCAGTCCAATGACGAGGCATAAGGGTTATTTGTGCTTCTGCTCCCGTGTCCGCAAATGACAACCAGCGGAGCGAACCGGTCTGTGATCCCCATCATTTGCAATGCCTGTCTTGCATACGAGTGTTTTTCATCTTCCGTAAAACCGAGCGGAATGCCGGCTTCAGGCGTTTCTATACGATCAAGCGAGAGCTTTGACTGAGGCTTCTTCAGCCATGACTTCCGCGCTTTTCGGAAAGCTTTTCCCGCTTTGCGGGGAGCCAGGCTGCGCGCTGCCATTTGCAGGCTCAGCCAGGGGCCGCTCACTTCGGGAAGCAGCATACCCGCCAATAGATTCTGTTTCATTGTTTTAAAGGCAGAGCTTAGCGAAGCTGCGGCTTTTCTATGCTCTTGATACGATTTGAAACTGGATTCTTCCGCTGTTTCTTTTACTCGATGCTGCGGTTTGAGAATGACCGGCAAGGAGCTGTGGCAGTGTTTGCTGCCAAGTTCGCACGTTTCGATTGTCAGACCGAAAAAGCCGGCCGTTCCATACGTTTCAAAAGGCCCCGACTTTTCCAATGCCCGGCGAAACGGCTCTGAACGGACATCAATACAAAATGCCAGCTGGGCCATCACCGGTTCACTTTTTTCGGCGGCTGCAGGTTTGTTAGCCGTGAGCTTCCTTATCTCATCGGCGTATGTTTGCTCCCACGCTTCCAGCCAAAGGCGACGGCGCGTGATGTCATCAAAACGGCGGGCGAGTGTGAAACGGGCTTGCTGCTCTGCTGCGGAAAGATTGAGCCATTCTTCAGAAGTGAGACCGCCCCAATGCAGCCATGCCGCAATCAGAGGAACCAACTGCATCTCCTTGTCAGGCTTTGGCACAGAGAATGGCAAATAAGGCTCAACAAGCATCCATTCCATTGAAAGCCGGACAGCCAGATACTCGAGCAACAGCCCTTCTTCGTCCCGCGATTGCCGGGAACGCCAGAGCATCATCCCACCCCAGCCCCGCAGAGAAAGCAAATGGGCTTCAAAGTAGTCCTGGACGTCTCCATTAGAAATATCAAGCGCCCGGAGTGCTCTTTTCAAAGCTTCCCGCGGCTCTTCCGGCCACCCATTCAGCCGCAGGCGTTCAGCACGCGACAGGGCGGGATCATGTTCAATAAGCCGCCTCCATGCGCTGTAAAACCCTTTCTCACGATTAGGAAGCCGCCATGCCGATTGTGACTCATCAAGGTACAGTTTTGACCATTTAATCATATGACGGTCGAGGAGGTGAGCTGTTTTTTGCCCGGCTAAAACGCTTAGCGGTTTGACGAATCGTGTTTCCTGTTCTTCGATCATCCAGCCTGCCGCTTGTTTGGCGAGCTTTTTGACTTGACTGGATGACAATAGCTGTTCGGGTATTTCATCGAGCTTGAGCGCGGCTTTGCAAAACGCTGCCGCTGTTTCCCTCGTCATGCCGGACTGGTGTGAATCGAGCCAATCCATCAGCTTTTCTTTAAGAATCGCCTTATCTATTTCTCCACGCTGTTTTGCGGAATGGAACATGGAGGGCTTTGGGTAGATATCGACAAGAAGCTGTTGTTTAAGCCGCCGCGCCGTCTGTTCGAATGTTTGTTGTTCCAGCCCCATCCATGGATGGCGCGCAGCAAAGGTTTCAATAGGCCACAGCGGCGCAATAACCCGTGCAGCTGATTGAACCAATTCATCAATATTAATGTCAGCGGTCTGATGTTCATATTTGAAGATCGATTGTTTAGACAATGTAGATGCGGCTGCTTTCATGATTGACGACCTCCTTGAGTAAGATATTGGTCAAGATAACCCGGCCGTTCTTCGACCGAATCGAAATGAGGCTCACTCATTTTTACAAGACGCAGATAAAGTGCGCCGGACCATGCAAAGCGCTGCCGAACGATCAAAGCGCCGGCTGCACTGCCGGATAACAAAACGACTGCCGTTAAAACGGTTGCCATTGCGGACGGATGCGCCCCCTGAACAACAGCTTCCTTCAGGAGCCCGTGCAAAACAAAATGAATGATGGCAAACGCGAGCGAGGCCCCCGTTAAAATGAACAGTCCGGCAATTCGCGCGACTCGTCCGTAACTGGCTGTGACAAGCTGTCTCCAAGCAACAAACAGTGACCAGCCTAAAACAAGGGCGCTGATCAATTGATAGCCATCATCCGCATTTGTAACCCAGATTCCGATTCCGAGGGCAAGAGCCAAGGCGCCTCCTGTCATGCTCCAAGGAAGAGCCAGCCTTCCCGGTTTAGATGCGAAATGTTCATAACGGCGAACCGCTGATCCGGCTTGCAGGAAAAGGGCGGCTTTGAACAGCCCGTGCAAGATGAGGTGAATAACAGCTGCGATATAGGCGCCTAATGCGCATTGAATAAGCATAAACCCCATCTGCGCGACCGTTGAAGATGCGAGCTGCCGCTTGTAGTCTGCCTGGACGATCATCATGCCTGTTCCGAGTAAGACTGAAAGGACGGCCGGAACGAGCAGAATCAGCTGCAATCCATCACCGCTGAACATTGGTGCAAAACGAGTCAGCATGACGCCCCCGACATTAACGAGTCCAGCGTGCATGACCGCGGAAACCGGAGTCGGCGCAATCGCCGAATCGAGCAGCCAGCGATGAAACGGCCACTGCGCTGCAGGAATCATCACCGTTAAGATGACGAGGAGGCCGATTCCGATTTTCTCCCATGAGCTGATCTGTGCAAGGCTTTTTTCCGCTATGGCGGATGATAACTGCCAGTGCCCCGTCGCCAAGGACAGCCAAAGAGCCGCTGCCGCTATAGCCAGCCAGCTGAGCGAAAAGATCCTGCCCGCATACATAGAGGCATTTTTCGCGGCCTTCCATGCGCTGTTTAAACCGATCAGCGCCGTCAAGCCGAGCAGAGTGATTCCCCAGCATAAGAGAAGCCAGCGAAGATCATCGTTAAGCCAAGCGGATGAAGCCACGCCTGTCGTTAGCGTCAACAGCAAAAAGAATTTACGGTAGGACCGGTCCCCGAACAAATACCGGACGGAGAAGCGCTGGACGATGAAACCGATGGTTAAGACAAACAAGGCGATCAGCCAGGCCAGCGAATCCAAGCGCCAAGGAGCTGAAGCGTGGCCGGGATTTGCCGTCAATAAGGCCGCCAGCGCGGTGAGCGGAGGCAGAGCGATGACCTTGGCATGAATCCGCACAAATGGCAATGGAACCTTGGGATTCAGCACGAGCAATGCGCTGATGAAACAAAGCGCAAGCGACGCGAAAAATATTTTCAGCCAAAATAAAGAATCCAGCACATCAAACACCCGGTATCCCTCCGTCGGCATGATGAAAAAGAACATATTGTTTCATGTCTTGCCTTCCTTTCTACAAACGCAAAAAAGCCGGTATATTCAAGATCGGCCCACTTCAGCCATCTTCCTGAATAATACCGGCTTATCTTTAACTCATATACATGTTTTAAAGATCTTCCGTTTTTTATGAGAATTTTTTTTGCAGGTCATTTGCCAATTTAAACACCATGATCCGCTCGCCTGTGCGCGTGCTGATATCCGTATGAAAGCTGATCGTATCTTCACCGGTCAGCTCTTTCATAATGCGGTTCAATTGTTCCCGGCCCGATTCCACCAAGCCAGAGCGGGTTCTTTTGACCGATAACAGCCCTTCTTTTGTACTGCAAAGTTCGTACTCGGCGGGCGTTAAAATGCCGTTCAATGAAACGATGACCATATTTCTGAGAATATCTGTTTTGACAGACACGGACCCCCGTCCCAAATAGTCTTTTTCCCATTGGGTTAAGGCTTTGCTGATTTCAGCTTCCAAAGACCCTTTCGTCAATTTCTGTTTTTCCAATGTTATATCCTCCTAAAAAAACGGTATATTTCTTTTCCTCATACATAAATATAGGGAAAATGAAATATACCGTCCTATCAAAATCTTTATGCCATGCATGGTAAAGAACACTTTTTCACGCGGTCATAATGGCATTATAACCGAATGCTAAAGCTCTTTTTGCATGAGATTGCGATTATTGATTTTACGGATTACTTTTTTTAATATCATAGCTTTTAAGATTTGTAATGTCAATACCATATTGTTTTTGGATGGAAAAGGCATATTTTAGGTCAAGGGAAAGAGACAATATCCTCGGCCGTTATGAAGCTGATACGAAAGCAATAAATTTTACAACGCAAAAAGTGTGTCCTGGAATCCTGGCACAGGAATTTTTTCATGCCATTGACAGCGACCTCTTTTGATAGCATCAACACGATTTCGGAAATCGGTATGAATAGAGCTATATAAGTGAACAATCCTGTTAAAGAAATCGTTTCATGTTATCAATGCTGCAATTCATCAGCCTCTGAAACAGAAAAAAGAAAAGCAAAACATCAAAATACTGCACTTGCTGTGGATCAGTCGGCTAAATTAAACTGCGGTGTCGGAGAAGCTTATCAGCTCATCGTCCCTGTCGGTTCTCGGCTTGATTCCGATTTATTGATTCCACGCCGGCATTGTAAAAGGCAAATCAAAAAGGCCGTTCTTTTGAACAAGCCTTTCATCGCTTTATGCGCATAAGTATTTTGACAAAAGCGCTTGAATTTCAAGCATGTCGGTATCCTTTGTAAACTCCAGGTCAAAGACTTTGCTGCTTGTCATGAGCGAAAGAGAGGAATCAGGATTGAACATGCTGACTTCCCTGATTGCAAAGCCTTCAATTGACTTGTAAGGAAGAAAAACACGGACTTTCTTTTTGGAAAATAATTTGTTGTCAAAAAAAATAATCCGCTTGTTGGTAAAACAAATTTGATCAATTCTTAGTCTGCAGACAGATTCAATCTTTTCTCCTTCAATAAGCAGCGGTTCAAATTTTTTGCCGTCTGCTGTTTTGCTAGCTGAAAAAACGCCCAATCAAAACCCCTCTTTCTGTATATCTAATTTATGTTAATGCACAAGGCAAAAGGATCTCTTCGTTACTATTTAGAATACGATAACACCGTTTTATAAACAATTACGAGCAGATTACATTTCTTTAACTCTCTATGTATGTTTTTTATCTACCAGTTAATACGCGTAACAAGAACTAAAGGTTTCAACTTTTTTCAGATTTTTTAGTTCGCCATCCCGTGCCTGACAAAAGACGCACAAAACCGCAGGAAATGATTATCCTGCGGTTTTGTTCAGCGATCTCCGCCTTCTATCGTGCTTTCCATATGCGTATCGGACACTTGCTCTTCTGTTACAGCCATGCCTTCCGCTCCTGCTTTATCGCTGCGGCCGGCTTCTTTCTGAAGGAGCTCCCGAATTTCCTGGTCGCGGTTTTGTTTCACCAGATTCACCCTTTCAATCGTGATCATCTTTTAGTATTGATGATCGTTGGGAGAATCATTCAGCCCTCAGACCTCTTTAAAGTATTCTTTGTAATAGCCGCCCACTTTGCCGGTGTTGTCGATAATAAATAAAAATTCTTCCGTTTCATTTTTGACTTCATACGTTTTCCCTACGGTCAAAGCTCTGTCGACAATGTATTTTTTTGCGTCGGTGTGAATGCATGTTACTTTTTTCAACGTTTTGTTGTTGTGCCATTTTTCGTGGATCATACTGATGTCTCCTTTTAAAAAACGATGTATAAATTCCATTGTAGCGTTTTTTTGCCGAATTGCAACGATGCACCGTCCAGGGCGGCTCCTTCTCTAAACTGCAAATGAATATTGATTTCAATTCATTTTCTGTTATAGAATAGTGGTGTGCGATTCCAAAATCAGCAATATATCCCACCTTCGGCATCTCATTGATCCAACCACCAATCACACCAGCACCAGGAATAACTCACAAGAAGACAGACCAAAATTTTAAGGGAGGTTTGTTTCACAAACATGAGTTCTTTAACGATGCAGGTCAGTAAAAGGCTGGAGTCATTTTTGCAGGGAACGAAAAAGCTTTACATTAACGGAGAATTTGTAGCGAGCGCTTCAAACAAAACGTTTGAAACCCCAAACCCGGCCACGGGAGAAACACTCGCTACATTGTATGAAGCGGGCCCTGAAGATGTCGACAAAGCGGTAAAAGCCGCCAGGGAGGCTTTTGATCACGGGGAATGGCGGACAATGCTCCCGGCCGAGAGAAGCCGGCTCATGTACAGACTCGCCGATCTGATGGAGGAACACAAGAACGAATTGGCCCAGCTTGAAACGCTTGACAACGGAAAGCCGATCAGCGAAACATCCGCAGGGGATATTCCGATGTCAATTGAACACATGCGCTATTACGCCGGCTGGGCGACGAAAATAACCGGACAAACGATTCCTGTAAACGGACCTTATTTTAACTATACACGCCATGAGCCTGTCGGTGTGGTCGGGCAGATCATCCCTTGGAACTTCCCGCTCCTGATGGCGATGTGGAAAATGGGTGCAGCTCTGGCAGCCGGCTGTACAATCGTCTTAAAGCCTGCTGAGCAGACTCCCCTTTCCGCCCTGTATCTGGCCGAGCTCGTCGATCAGGCCGGATTTCCAAAGGGCGTGATCAACATCATCCCGGGCTTCGGAGAAACAGCCGGGGAAGCGCTTACAGACCACAAGCTGGTCGACAAGCTGGCATTCACGGGCTCGACCGAAATCGGCAAAAAAATCATGGAAAAAGCGGCAAAAACCGTCAAGCGCGTCACCCTCGAGCTCGGCGGAAAATCGCCGAACATCATCCTGCCTGATGCAGACTTGAAAAAAGCGATTCCGGGAGCGCTGACCGGCGTCATGTTCAACCAGGGCCAGGTGTGCTGTGCAGGTTCGCGCGTATTCATCCATAAAGACCAATACGATAAAGTCATCGATGAAATGGCCGCATATGCAAAATCCATTCGTCAGGGTGCTGGGCTTCACGAAGATACGCAAATGGGACCGCTTGTCAGCAAAGAACAGCATGAACGGGTTCTTTCATATATTGAAAAAGGCCGCCAGGAAGGCGCGAAAATTGCCGCCGGCGGAACATGCCCTTATGAGGAAGGATATTTCGTCTCTCCGACCGTGTTTACGAATGTTGAGGATGACATGACGATCGCAAAAGAGGAAATATTCGGCCCTGTCCTGGCCGCGATCCCTTATGAAACGGTCGACGAAGTCATCGAACGCGCCAACCGGACGGAATACGGGCTTGCCGCCGGTGTTTGGACGGAAAACGTGAAAAACGCCCATTATATAGCAGACCGCCTGCAAGCAGGCACCGTTTGGGTCAACTGCTACAATGCGTTTGACGCGGCATCGCCGTTCGGCGGCTATAAACAGTCCGGCCTCGGCCGGGAAATGGGATCATACGCTTTGGATAATTATACTGAAGTGAAAAGCGTATGGATCAGTATGGAGTAGCATCTTTTTTCCACCAAGGCAAAACACCGTCCACATTGTGGACGGTGTTTTTTGTTCGGAATTATCCTTTGTTTCGGCTCATTTCAAGCTGTTGCTGCCGCGCCCCAGCCTCTGCTGTTTAAAAACAGGGAGAAGTCAATCGCTTTTTCGCCTGTCATATTCTTTTTTCAGGATCCCCATGATGATTTCGTCTGAATATCGACCGTTCATATAAAGGGCCTCCCTCAACGTTCCTTCCTTTTTGAACCCGGCTTTTTCGTATGCTTTCACACCCCGGATATTATGAGAAAACACCTCGAGCTGAAGCCGGTTTAATTGAAACTTCTCAAAAGCAAACTGCTGCGCCAGTTTAACGGCTTCAGTGCCGTACCCTTTGTTGAAATGGTCCCGGCCGTGGAGCGCAATTCTGAATCCGGCTTTCCGGTTGACCCGGTCGATGTCCAAAATCGACAAATCGCCGATCGTCTCATCGCCGTCCTGTAAACAAATCGCAAAATCATAACGTGTACCATCATTTGTGATCCGTTCGTAATGATCATATAATTCGTCCATTGTAAAGACGCGTCTTGTTCCGGTCATATACCTGATGTCATCATCCTGGACGGCTCTGTAGAAGCTCTCCATATCTTCTTTCCTGACGGGTCTTAAGTAAACGGTTCGGCCTCTTTCCATTTAGACTCTCCTCCCCTTGATTACGCATCAGTTTCTTGATATGCAGCAGACCAGTGAAACGGCTGAATCTCCTTTAATGCTTTAAAGACAAGGCCGCCGTCAGGGACGGTAACAGCCGCTTTCACCTCAGACCCCCAATAAAAGAGCCTTTCCTGGCATACCCCGCAAGGCGTGAGCACTTTATATCCGGAATGTTCATCATCTCTGACGACGCAAATGGAATGCGTGATCTTCGCGCCCAGCTTGTGCGCTTCTAAAATGGCGCCTGTTTCAATGCATAATTCTGTAGAAGCGTTGATGACCTCCGGTGCAACGCTCGTGAGGATTTTACCTTCTTCCGTATACATCGCGGCCGCTCCGCCCCATCCGGAAGGGTACCTTGCGTTAATGAGCTCAACAGCGGCTTCATACAGCGTTTGTTCTACCTTCATTTTTTTGACCTCCATTATTTGTGTGTCCGGTGCAGCTTGTATATGTATCCCTTTAAACGATACCTGATTTTTCCCACGGGGTAAACAAGTTTTACAGGCTTCGTTTAATGGCGATGGCCGCCCCCTTCCTCTTTTGGATCCGATCCGAACGATTTCAGGTTCCTGAGCAGAAACACCGCCGACAATCGCCTGTTTAATCGGTCCTCCGCTTTCCGCGTATGAAAGACAAAACGGCGGCTTGAAACTCCAGTGTTCAAAGCCGCCGTTTCTGTTTTTTATGAAACTTTTAACCTGACAAATTTTCGTTTTCCGACTTGTACGATTAAATCGTCTTTAACGATAACCGTTTGCTGCAGATCATCGACCCTTTCTCCGGCAATTTTCACCCCGCCGTTTTGGATCATCTTCCGGGCTTCGCTTTTAGAAGGCTGCAGCTTTAATTCAACGAGCAAATCGATGACCGGGATGTGTTTTACGCCTTGCCAGCGAACTTCAGGCATTTCATCAGGGAGGCTTCCTTTTTGAAAAACTGCGGTAAAGTGCTGTTCGGCTCGTTTTGCTGCTTCAGCGCCATGGTACATTCTGACAAGCGTTCCCGCCAAAAACATTTTGGCGTCTTTCGGATGGTCTGCCTGAAGTTGTTTGATTTGTTCAGCCGAAAGGTCTGTTGCAAGTTCAGCATACTTTGTGATCAATTGATCAGGGATGGACATCGTCTTTCCGTACATGTCATTCGGGCTTTCATCAATGCCGATGTAATTGTTCTTCGATTTAGACATCTTTTCGATCCCGTCAAGCCCCTCCAATAAAGGCATCAGTATGGCAGTCTGTTTCTCTTTTCCGAATTTTTCTTGAAAATGCCGGCCCATTAAGACGTTGAAATGCTGATCCGTTCCGCCAAGTTCAACATCCGACTCCAGTACAACAGAATCGTATCCCTGCATGAGCGGATAAAAAAATTCGTGCAGCGAAATCGGTTTTCCAAGCGCCAGCCGCTCTTCAAAATCGTCTCTTTCCAAAAGCCGTGCCACCGTTATTTTTCCGGCGAGCTTTATAACGTCTTCAAAATGTAACCTGGACAGCCATTTTGAGTTGTAGTGGAGTTCTGCTTTTTCCATATCGATGATTTTCCCAAATTGCTCAAAATACGTTCGGGCATTATGCTTTACTTCTTCATCTGTCAGCTGCTTTCTGGCGGCCGATTTGCCTGTAGGGTCGCCGATTTTCCCTGTGAAGTCACCGATAATCAACTGGATGTTATGACCGTTTTCCTGAAATTGCCTGATCTTATTTAAAACGACGGTATGGCCGAGGTGTACGTCCGGAGCTGAGGGGTCAAGACCAAGCTTAATGTTCAACGGCCTGCCGGAAACGACCGATTTGGCAACCTTAAGCTCAAGATCTTCGGCCGGTATGATGTCCTCTGCTCCTTGCGTGTAGATCTCCATTTGCCTCCTTACTTCTTTGATTTGGCTTTCTGAAAGCTGTTCCAAAACATGACTCACGTTAATTTCCTCCTTTTTAAAAATAAAAAAAACACATCCCTTCTGTGAAAAGGGACGTGATTTTTGCCGATTGCACGCGGTACCACCCTAATTGAAGAACATGATCGTTCTTCCGCTCATTCGGTATAACGGTCCGCCCGTTCTTTGTTCACAAAGAAAGCTCAAAGGGCGGTAATTCATGATGATCTTTGTGCCGGTTCACACCGTCCACCGGCTCTCTTGATACAGGGAAACCATCACTACTAAGACCCCATCATCGCTATTCATTATTTCTGATGATTTTTCGGAGCAGGCCGACCATAACCTTTTGCTCTTCTTTTTCAAGACTTCCGGCGAGTTCGGTTTCGCCTTGATGAAAGCGGGGATACAGATTTTCCATTACCTCTCTCCCCTTTTCGGTAATGGCGACGTAAACGATTCTCCTGTCCCTTGGATCGGTTTTCCGAGAACAGAGCTCTTTCCGCTCCAAGGTTTTCGTGATATTTGAGACTGTCGCTTTGCTGACCCCCGATGTTTCCGCCAGCCTTTTCGTCTCCATTGACCGCCATACCCATAAATCATAAAGGATCGAAAACGCCGTCCATGACAATCGATGCTCTGAGAGAACCTCCTGCTCCATTTTATTCTTCAGGAGCTGTGCTGTGCGGTATAAATTGGCACAAACGGCAACCGCCTCTAAATTGAGCTCCTTTAATGGCAATTTGGTTAATGCATTGATGGCATCCTTTTCTTCCGGAAGCAATGTTCCGTCTTCATCAAATACGTGGATCACACATCCCTCCTTTAATTTTCAAAATCGTTAGCTATGAAACGATGTTAACAGAAATGCCTCTGACATGCAACAGCTTCTTTATCATGATGCATGACGAATCATGCAGGCGAATAGATTAATATGAAGGGGATGAGAAGAATGCATTCTTTACTGGAAGAGGTAAAAGCGTTCAGGCAAAAGACTCTTGAACAACTTTTAAACAAACAGAAGCCGGACGGATCGTGGAGGTTTTGTTTTGAAGGGTCTGTCATGACGAACAGTTTTTTGATTCTTCTGCTGACTTCTCTCGGGGATCATGACCCTTCTCTAACCTCCGCTCTTGCCAGACGAATCAGGTCGAAGCAAGATGGTGACGGGACGTTCCGAAATTATCCGGATGAGACAGCCGGAAATTTGACGGCGACTGTGCAGGGATATACCGGCATGCTGGCTTCAGGATTGTACAACCGCTATGAACCGCATATGCAGAAAGCGGAGGCGTTTATTAAATCCAAAGGCGGATTAAAACGCGTCCACTTCATGACGAAATGGATGCTTGCAGCAAACGGATTGTATCCGTGGCCGAGACTGTATTTGCCGCTGTCTTTTTTGCTGATCCCTCCGGTTTTCCCGCTGCATTTCTATCATTTGAGCACATATGCGAGAATTCATTTCGTTCCGATGGCCATCACGCTAAATAAAAAATACTCGCTGAAGAACGAGCAGATCGGCTCGCTGCGCCACCTAGATGAAAACATGTCAAAAAATCCGCTGGAGTGGCTCAGCATCCGCTCTTTTCATGAACGGCGCTATTACCCCTTCAACCTGCAATGGAAAGAACTTTTAAAGGGGCCGGTTTACGTTCACAACCTTGGGTATGAAGCAGGAAAAAAATACATGCTGGACAGAATCGAACAAGATGGTACGCTGTACAGCTATGCGAGCGCGACGATATTTATGATTTACAGTCTGCTTTCACTCGGGATCTCAAAACACGCACCCGTAATCAAAAGAGCGATCAGCGGGGTGAAGGGGCTGATTTCTCCGTGCGGAGGAGGCGATGGCCTTTATTTGGAAAATTCCACATCAACCGTCTGGGATACAGCATTATTAAGCTTTGCGATGCAGGAAGCCGGAATGCCCGGAAAAAGCTCTGCCGTCTCCTCTGCGGCGGACTATCTGGAAAAAAGGCAGCATGCCAAAAAAGCGGATTGGGCCGTTTTCAATCCGCATGCAACGCCGGGCGGCTGGGGATTTTCGAATATCAACACGAACAATCCGGATTTGGACGATACAGCAGCGGCGTTAAAAGCGATACCTTTTAACAGACGAACGGCCGACTGGAACCGGGGACTCGCCTGGCTCTTGTCGATGCAAAACAGGGACGGCGGTTTTGCGGCCTTTGAAAAAAACGTCAACCATCCTTTGATCGGAAGTCTGCCGATCGAGTCGGCGAATGAGGCTGCAGTCGATCCGTCAACCGCCGATCTGACGGGCCGCGTTCTGCATTTGCTCGGCCTTAAGGCGGGTTACAGGGAGGACCATCCCGTCATCAGGCGGGCGCTCCATTGGCTTTACCACAATCAGGAGGAAAACGGTTCATGGTACGGCCGCTGGGGCGTCTGCTATATTTACGGAACATGGGCGGCAGTGACCGGGATGAAAGCAGTCGGCGTCCGGGCGGACGATCCGGCTGTCCAAAAAGCTTTGCGCTGGCTTGCGTCTATTCAGCTTCGTGACGGAGGCTGGGGCGAATCGTGCAAAAGCTGTGTAATCAAAACGTTTGCACCCCTTCCCCACAGCACGATCGTTCAAAGTGCATGGGCGCTCGACGCGTTGCTGCAATATACGGACCCGCTCGAACCGCATATTCAAAAAGGAATCCGTTTTCTCATCGATCAAAGCCGGCATCAGCCTAAGCACATCGTTTATCCGACGGGCATCGGGCTTCCGAAGCAATTTTACATTCGCTATCACAGCTATCCCTTCGTGTTTTCTCTGCTGGCTGTAAGCGCGTTTATTAAACAAATGGAAATGGGGGAGAAACATTGAACAGAGACGTATACAAAGAGGAGCTGGCGTCTTGGGCCAACCGTCTGAAGGAACAGGTGAAGCATGATCCTTCTTTGGAAAGCCGGTTAGATGGGTTGTTTCGATCGCTGGATGATGCCGATGCGACTGAGCAGGAATGGTATGAACAGGCTGAAGCCGTTTATGAGACAATCAGCCGCAGCAGCGCTCAAGAGAACCGCCAGCCGTACAGGATGGTTCCGATCGGCGGCCATCGTCTGCCAAGGCTTCCTTATTCGTATTCGGCACTTGAGCCTTATATTTCGAGAGAGATCATGTTTCTTCATCATACAAAGCATCACCAAAGTTATGTCGACGGTCTCAACAAAGCGGAACGGGAACTGCAAAAGGCGCGGCAGACGAAACAGTACCAGCTTGTAAACCATTGGGAAAGAGAGCTCGCATTTCACGGAGCCGGACACTATTTGCATACGATTTTCTGGTATGCGATGAATCCGAAAGGCAAAAGAAGGCCGTCCGGCGAACTGCTGGAGATGATCAACAGATCGTTCGGCGGTTATTCTGCCTTTAAGGAGCATTTTACAGAAGCCGCCAAACATGTCGAAGGAGTCGGCTGGGCAATACTCGTATGGGCGCCGCGCTCGCATCGCCTCGAGATTCTGATTGCAGAAAAACATCAGATGATGAGCCAATGGGACGTCATCCCGCTCCTTCCGCTTGATGTATGGGAACACGCATACTATCTCCAGTATCAAAATGAAAAAGCGAAATATGTGGACAATTGGTGGAACGTCGTAGACTGGCGGGAGCCGGAAAGGCGCTTTGTGCAGGCGAAACGCGTCCTGTGGGAACCTTACTGACCGGAACAAAAAAATCCCTAAACTCAAAAGTTTAGGGATTTGAAGACTCCGATTACATCTAAAAAGACAATAATGATGACGACTGGCGCCACGTAGCGGATTAATAGAAGCCAGACGGCGAACCATTTTCGCTTGAGATTAGAGCCTTCTTTTAATTCGGCAAACAGCTCGTCTTTCGGTATTTTCAGCGGAACGAAAACGGCGATTAAAAAGGCGCCGATCGGCATTAATATGTTGCTGACGAGATAATCTGACGCATCAAAGATTGACAGGTTGAAAATCGTGACATGCTGAAGCACTCCGTACGATAATGCTGCAGGAATTCCGAACAGAAATATCGCGATGCCGCCAGCCCAGGCAAAGATCCGCCTTTTTCTCGCATCCCCTTTTGACAAAACGGAGACCAAAATTTCAAGCATCGAAAAGGCTGAAGTGAGCGTCGCAAATAAAAACAGGATAAGAAACGCCAATAAAAAGACAATTCCAAACGGCATCTGATGGAATACGGACGGAAGCACGTTGAATAAAAGCATCGGCCCCGCATCAGGAGATAAACCGAATGAAAACACTGCAGGGAAAATCGCAAATCCCGCAAGAATCGCCACTGACACGTTTAACAATGTGACCGAAACGGCCGACTGCACCATATTTTCTTTTTTGGACAAATAAGCGCTGTATGTCACCATGACAGACACCCCGACGCTCAAAGAGAAGAAGGATTGCCCCATGGCAAACAGCACCGTCTCGGCTTTTATGCGGGAAAGGTCAGGCTTTAAGAAAAACTCGATTCCTTCCATTGCCCCCGGCAGCGTGACCGAGCGGACAATCAAGATCAGAAAAATGATAAAAAGGGCCGGCATCATAAACCTGCTCGCTTTTTCAATTCCGCTGCTGACTCCTTTTGCCACAACAATGATTGTAATGATGATAAAGATAAGCTGGCTGACAAGGACGAGAAACGGATCTGCAATCGTTTGTCCAAAAAGGTTCGCATAATCCGTATTTTTTGAAAGTTCTCCCGTCAGTCCTTTAAAGATATAAATGATAATCCAGCCGCCGACGACGCTGTAAAAAGACAGCAGAATAAAGCACGTGACGATGCCGAGCCGCCCGATCAAATGCCACAGCGAGCCGGGCGCAAGCTCCTTGTATGATTCAACGGCGTCTTTTTGCGTCTTTCTGCCAATGATAAATTCAGCCAATAATAACGGAAGCCCGACCAATAAGGTAAAAAGGATAAAAATAAGTAAAAACGCCCCGCCGCCGCTTGTTCCGGCAACGTAAGGAAACTTCCATATCGCGCCGAGCCCGATTGCCGAGCCGGCTGAAGCTAAAATAAAGCCAAGCTTTGATGACCATGAATTTTGATTATTTTCCACTAAAGCACCTCTTCTTCTCAGGACAACCCTGCAAATCATGCTACAAAGTATCATTTTAAAAACGATTTCTGAATCCGTCAAGTTTTCGAATAATTCTTTTAGTTTACATAATAAAATTATTGGCCGTGTATTTTTTCGGTGTTGAATTATTCAGAATATTAATTATAATAATAGGACACGAATTTTGTTAGATTTTCTGCACAGTAAGGAGCTGGACAAATGAATTATTTAGTCAAAATCAGTCAATTTACAGGAAAGACCTTTGCCATATGGGTGATCCTCTTTGCGGTGCTCGGGTTTGCATTTCCTTCGCAGTTTACATGGATCAGCCCTTATATTACGATTCTGCTCGGCGTCATCATGTTTGGGATGGGGCTGACCCTGTCAGCGGACGATTTTAAAGAACTGCTGCGAAAACCCCTTCACGTGGTAATCGGCGTGATCGTCCAATTTACTGTCATGCCCCTCACTGCTGTTGCGCTGGCTTACGGACTCAACCTTCCGCCTGACATTGCCGTCGGCGTCATTTTAGTCGGCTGCTGCCCCGGCGGGACCGCCTCAAATGTCATGACCTATTTGGCAAAGGGAAATACGGCGCTGTCTGTCGCGATCACGACGATTTCAACATTGCTGGCGCCTGTTTTGACACCGTTTCTCATTATGCTCTTCGCAAAAGAATGGCTGCCGGTATCCTTCGCATCGTTATTTGTCTCGATTTTACAGGCTGTACTGCTCCCGATCATTCTCGGACTGATCGTCCAGTTTATCTTTAAAAAACAAGTGGAACAAGCGGTGCAGGTGCTTCCGCTCGTGTCGGTCATCGGGATTGTCGCGATCGTTGCGGCCGTCGTCGGCGGCAATCGGGACAATATCATTCAATCCGGGCTGCTGATTTTTGCGGTTGTCGTCCTTCAAAATGGGCTCGGACTGCTGCTCGGCTTTTTGCTGGCAAAATGCTTCAGGATGGATTATGCTTCGCAAAAAGCCGTCTCAATCGAAGTAGGCATGCAAAATTCGGGTCTTGGGGCGGCGCTGGCAACCGCTCATTTTTCACCGCTGTCTGCCGTGCCGAGCGCGGTGTTCAGCGTCTGGCACAACCTTTCAGGTTCATGGCTTGCGACTTACTGGGCCACAAAAGCAAAGAAGCAGAAGAATGCGTCCGAAACCTCGCAATCTTCCGCCGTTTCATAAACAAAAAAGCTTTGGCCGCTCATGCGGCCAAAGCTTTTTTTTGATTTTATCCCTCTAACAGAAGCTGCTCAGGATCTTCGAGCAGGTTTTTCACGGTGACTAAAAAGCCGACCGCTTCTTTTCCATCAACGATCCGATGGTCATAAGATAAAGCGATGTACATCATCGGACGGTTTTCAAAGCGCTCTTCATCGATGGCTACAGGGCGCAGCTGGATTTTGTGCATACCCAAAATTCCGACCTGCGGGCTGTTCAAAATCGGAGTCGACAGCAGCGATCCGAACGTTCCCCCGTTTGTAATCGTGAAGGATCCGCCTTGAAGTTCGCCGAGAGACAGCTTGTTGCTTCTCGCTTTTTTCGCCAGCTCAGCGATGTCTCTTTCGATATCTGCAAAGGTTTTTCGATCCGCATCGCGAACGACTGGGACGACAAGACCTTCAGGAGCGGCGACCGCGATTCCGATATCGTAAAACTTTTTGATAACAAGCTCGTCGCCTTGAATTTCCGCGTTGAGAAGCGGGTATTTTTTCAGGGCAGCCACGACGGCTTTCGTAAAGAAGGACATGAATCCAAGCTTGACATCGTGCTGCTCCAGGAATTGGTCTTTGCGGCGTTTTCTGAGATCCATGACTGCCGTCAAATCCACTTCGTTAAAAGTCGTCAGCATAGCGGCGGTGTGCTGAACTTCAACGAGGCGTTTGGCAATCGTTTGTCTCCGGCGGGACATTTTCTGCCGTTCAACCGGTTTTTCAGAATTTTCGGCATTTGCGGCCTTTCCTTGAGGTTTAGGCGCGGCCGGAGCTTTTGGCGGCTGCTCGTTCTTTTGATAGGATTCAACATCTTGTTTTCTGACCCTTCCGAGCGGATCGCCAGTCGGAATTTCCGATAAATCAATGCCTTTTTCCCGGGCCAGTTTTCTGGCAGCAGGAGAAGCGATCGTTCTTGTTTTCGCAGCCTCTTCCCGGCTTTTCGCTTGATCCGTCGTTTCGGCTTTCTCTTGCGCCGGCGCGGGCTTTTCTCCGGAAGCCTCTGCGTTCTTCTTGGCATCAGCCTGTGGTGCGGAATCACCGCCTCCTTTTGCTTCGCCCTCTGCAATCGTTCCGATTACTTCACCGACCTGAACCGTGTCACCGGAGTCTTTCAGCACTTCCTGAAGCACTCCGGACTGTTCTGCCGTCAATTCAACGTTGACTTTGTCGGTTTCCAGCTCGAGCAGGAATTCCCCTTGTTCCACGTAATCTCCCGGTTGTTTCAGCCATTGGGCTATCGTTCCTTCTGAAATTGATTCCGCTAATTCAGGTACTTTAATTTCCGCCATTTTTACAGTTCCCCCTTAGTTTTTGCGAGTCAAGCTCTCAGATACAATGCGTTCCTGTTCCTTCTTATGAACCGTCGGATCCCCTTCTGCCGGACTTGAACGTCTTCTTCTTCCAATATAGCGCACTTTAACGTCTTTAGGGGCAATTTCCCTTAAATAAGGCTCAATGTAATTCCAAGCCCCCATATTTTGCGGTTCTTCCTGAACCCAAACGATTTCTTCCAAGTTCGGCAGTTTGCCAAAGACCTCCTTAATATGCTTTGCAGGGAATGGATAAAGTTCTTCGACCCTGGCAATATGGATCCAGTCTTTGTCGCCTTCCATCTTGTTAAAGAAATCGCTGATGTCGATTGAGACTTTGCCGCTTGAAAGGACGAGGCGTGTCACTTTTTCATACTGATGAGAAAGACCGGACATTTCGTAAACAGGCTTAAAGCTGCTGTTTGTCAGCTCTTGTACTTCTGAAACGGTGTTCGGATTTCTCAGCAGGCTTTTCGGCGTCATGATAATGAGCGGGCGGATCTCCTCACGCAGCAGCATTTTCGCCTGCCTTCTTAAAATATGGAAGTATTGCGCCGCGCTTGTCAGATTGGCGACAGTCCAGTTATTTTCCGCTGCAAGCTGGAGGAATCGCTCCGTTCTGCCGCTCGAATGCTCAGGTCCCTGCCCTTCATATCCGTGAGGGAGCAGGACGACAAGCCCGGATTTTTGCCCCCATTTGGCCCTGCCTGCAGAAATAAACTGATCAAAATATACTTGAGCTGCGTTCGCGAAATCTCCGAACTGCGCTTCCCAGATCACCATCGTTTCCGGCGAAGAAACGTTATAACCGTATTCAAAGCCAAGGACAGACCCTTCAGAAAGCGGGCTGTTGTGAACCGCAAATGCCGCTTTTGTATCTGCAAGGTGATGCAGGGCGATGAATTCGTCCCCTGTCTTGCTGTCATGAAGAACAAGGTTCCGATGTGCAAATGTGCCGCGTTCTGAATCCTGGCCGGTCAGCCTTACAGGCGTGCCGTCTTTCAAAATGGACGCAAACGCCATCGCCTCGGCCAAAGACCAATCGACTTTCCGGTCATTTTCAAACGCTTTGGCGCGCCTTTCGAGGATTCGCTTTAACTTGTCGAACACGTTGAAGCTTTCCGGCCATGCGATCAGCTCTTCGTTAATTTTGCGCAGAATGTCAAATTCAACGGATGTGTCGACAAACGGGAACCCGTTTGAAACCGGCTCCGGCGGAACGATTTCATGCGCCATGTCTTCCTTTTTCGCCGGCACTTTTCGGTACGCATCTTCCAAACGCTTCATGACCGAGTCTTGAATGTGTTGAACGGCCTCTTTTTCAATAACTCCCCTATCGATGAGCTTTTCTGCAAAAATATTTTTGACCGTCGGATGCTTTCTGACCGCATCGTACAGCATCGGCTGCGTCGCCGACGGTTCATCCATCTCATTGTGTCCGAAGCGGCGGTAGCCGATCAGATCGATCAAAAAGTCCTTGTTGAAAGTCATACGGTACTCGACTGCAAGCTGAACCGCTGAAAGGCAGGCTTCAGGATCGTCGGCGTTGACGTGGACAATCGGAATTTCGAAACCTTTGGCCAGGTCGCTCGCGTATTTCGTCGATCTCGACTCATTGCTTTCGGTTGTAAATCCGATCATGTTGTTGGCGATGATGTGGATCGCTCCGCCGACCTGATAGCCCTTCAGCTGACTGAGGTTCAAGGTTTCAGCGACGATGCCTTCTCCCGGGAACGCAGCATCGCCGTGGATCAGAATCGCCAGCGATTTTTTGACGTCTTGAACCGGATACCCGCTCTCCGTTCTCGTTTCCTGTGCTGCCCTTGTAGAGCCCTCTACAATCGGATCGATGAATTCAAGGTGGCTCGGATTGTTCGCCAAGGTGATCCGCGCCGTCTTTGTCTCTTCATCCTGAATCTGGCGGTTTGCACCGAGATGGTATTTTACATCCCCCGTCCAGCCGTAGCTGATTCCGATCGATCCCTCAGAAGGGACGAGATCTTTGTTCGGAGCATGCTGAAATTCGGAAAAAATGATTTCGTACGGTTTTCCGAGCACATGGGCCAATACGTTCAGGCGTCCCCTATGCGCCATTCCGATATTGATGTTCGTCGTACCGAGGGAAACCGACTTGGCGATCATATCATCCAGCATAGGCACGAGCGCATCAAGCCCTTCGATCGAGAAGCGCTTTTGCCCGACAAACGTTTTGTGCAAAAACTGTTCAAGCCCCTCAACCTCTGTCAGCCTTCTTAAGACGTCTACTAATTTCTCTTTCGCTTTCGGTGCGAATAATTCCCCCGATTCGATCTTCTTCATCAGCCAATTGCGCTCTTCAAAAATATGCACATGGTCGAATTCAAAAGAGATCGATTTTTTGTATGTGTTCCTTAAGTACTGGATGGCTTCTAAACCGTTCGTTACTTCTTTTGGGGCATCTTTGCAAATCACCGATGCCGGGATTTTTTCCACATCCTGCTCGGTCAGACCGTATTCAGCAAGCGGAAAAAGCTCTTGTTTTTCTTGCGTTTTTCTCAAAGGATTGACGGAAGCGTTTAAATGGCCATAGGTTCGAATATCTTCTGCGAGTTTTACCGCGGATGCGATTTTTTCGATAGATTCTGCCGTGAAATGCGCCCCTTCATTGCTTTCAGAGGCGGCCCTTAAGTCACCCGGGGGAGCTCCGAGACCGTCAAACATCTCTTTCACGTCAGGATCGACGCTCTCCGGATCCTTGACATACTGATCATAGAGCTCCAGCACATAGCCGAGGTTCGGACCGTGAAATTCTTCCCAAGTCATTCTTTGTTTCATACTATTTTGAAACATTTGAACATTACCCCCAACCTAATAATCAAGTGAATGATTCACTATCTTAATATATCTTCTGAACCCTTTGCCCAGAAATATGTAATAAAAACGCTTCCACGTTCATTTTACCACTGTTTCTCCTTTGTTTCTACACAGATTGTTCAAATAAAATTAAAAAATCGTCTTGAAAAATAAAGAATTTTATAATTTAGAACATTCAGACCGCGTCTGTTTTGCACTTTATCCATATTTCACCTTTCCGTCTGTATGTGATGACGTTTGTTCCAGGAAAATAAATTTCAAAAATTATAGTTGATGAAGATAATAAAAATTGGATGATTTATCGATCATGCCGGCAATAAAAACAGATGGCCGCGAACAATGCAGCCATCTGTCATGCCTATCTTATACTTTTGTTCAACAGCTTTTTTAAGAGCGGATACAGCACGTCAGGAAGCTGATCGACATCAGGGACGAACAGGCTGTACTTTCCGTACATATCCTGAATCGTTTTGATTTGCGATTCTTCGATTTCGCTGTTCGATAAAAATACGTTGATCACTTCGATCTTTCTTTTTCTCGCTTCCATTACCGCTTCGTGCGTATCGACAATTCCGTTCTGTTCGTAATTGAAGGCGGCCGGCTCCCCGTCTGAAAAGACGATCAGGAATTTTTGCTCTTCGCTTCTTTGAACGAGCATTTTCGTCATTTGCCTGATCGCGTAGCCGTCCCTGTTGTCTTCTTCGGGTTCGAGCTGCATGATGCGGGGCCCTGCGTCTTCTTTTAACGAATCCCTAAAAGGGACAACTGTATGGAAGTAGTTCGGCTGACTTGTTTCTGTCGCATCATTCGTATCCTCCCAAAACCCGACGATCTGATGGGGGACGGATACGGATTTAAGCGCTTCGTGAAACAGCACGATGCCCCGTTTTGTCTCGGCCATTTTGTCATGCATGCTGGCGGAGCAATCCACCAGCAATGTAAAGACGGCATCGATTTCTGTCGAGTTTTCTTGCTTTTTGTAAAAAAGACGCGGATTCCGTTCCGTAAAGTAGCGAAGCAGCTTGTTGTTCAGGCGGCCGGCGTGCAAATCGGTTCTCGGCAGCGTTTTTTTGTGCTCCAGCGTTTTTTGAATCATTTGCTTCAGACGCTTTTGGTACGATTCGACCGTCTTTGCCTGCTCCTGATAGTCCAAGACTTCTTCGTTTGTCGGTTTTTCAGGCGTTTTAAAAATCGGGAAGGCGTAGCGGTTTTCCTTTCCTTCCGGTGTTCCGCCCGCATTCGGCTCGTCCTGGACAGATTCAAGGGATTCAAGCTTTGAGTAATCTTTTCTTTTCGTCTGTTTCGCCGTTCCCTGAACTGCGCCGAGCGCTTGATCGCCGTCTTCGCCTTCCCTCAATGCGCCTCCCGCAATATCGGTTTTCGCGCCGTGCTCCAAGTCGAATTGAAGGAAGCTTTTGGCCGGCGCTTCCGTTTCTCTGTGCCATGTCGGCATTTCCTCATCTAGGACTTCTTCGTCCCCTTCGCTATTCTCATCCAGCGTCAAATCTTCGCTTAGTTTCGGCTTCGCTTTCAAATCGTTAAACAGGAATTCTTCATCAACCTGTTCGTACCCGAGCTCCGGGAAAAAGAAGTAGGTGTTCAGCATATCCTTTTCAAGAACTTCTTCAAAGCCTTCCATCAACAGGCTGACGATTGATACGATATCCCCGGTTGACCGCGCTTCATATACGCGGCTCAGCTGCTGTTCGATGAACCCTTTCAGCGGATCAATCGATTCATGGATATGCGGGATGCCCTCAAGCGGCGACTCCGCCGTAAGCTTCAGATAAATGGCGCAAAACAGAGCATCGGTAAAAATGCTCCGCTCCAGATTCAGCGTCAGCTGTGTCGCAAAATGCTTCCGGTACATATTTCTCCGCTTGAAAAACACGCTTTTTGTTCCTGGACGTTCTTTTTTGATGCATTCTTCAATTCTGACATCCTCAAAAAGCATAAACAATTGTTTTGCAAAACTCTTAAACTGAAAATGACGGATGTCACCGAGCATCTTTGCGAAGTCCTTCATCGAGCTGTAGCGGGTACCGACAGAACGCAGGTACACATCGCTCTTCAGCCCGGCGACCATGTCCGCGTGAGCGCGGTCCTTCCAGAAATGACTCATATAGACTTTTTTCTCAAACGGGTTGTAATAGGACTGAACGCCGTATTCAACTTCGACCTGATCGCTTTTAGCAAGCGTCTTCGCCAGATCCGTCAGCTCCATAAACAAGAGTGAGTCGATCTTGCTGTCGTTAAATTTAATAAACTTCATGAAAGAACCCTCATTCAAATAAAGTTTGGGCAATATTGCGGACAGCCGCTTTTTCGCGTTCATCGTCAAGCTTTTCCACGATGCCCCGTTCGATCGCGCGCAGCGGCGGAATGTAAGTTGAAAGATCGCAAGTATCCAAAAGAGCCCTGATCGATGCAGCTTCTTCGGACACCTGACCGTTGTGCGCCTGTGTCATTAAGTCCGAAGACAAAGTGACAAACCGGCTGAGCAGCTTCTCATCCTTTAATTCAGACTGTGTTTCAAGCACGTGCTTTAGCAGGTCGCCTTTAATATACGGAACGTCAATAATGACAAACCTGTTTTTTAATGCCTCGTTTAAAGGGACTGTTCCGACATAGCCTTCATTAATCGCCGCGATGACGCCGAAACCGTCTTTTGCCTTGACGACCTCGCCGGTGAACGGGTTTGTCATCGTTTTCCTGTAATCAAGCACACCGTTTAAGATCGGCAGGGTTTCCGGCTTTGCCATGTTGATTTCGTCAATATATAAAAAGTGCCCGTGTTTCATCGCCTTTGTCACAGGCCCCTCGATAAATTCGATGGATGCGCGTCCCTCTGTGTTTTCAATCGTTTTATAGCCGACAAGCGCCTCGGCATCAAGGTCAACAGAACAGTTGACGCTGTGCATCGGCTTCTGGAAATAGGCGGACAACGTTTCCGCAAGCTTTGTTTTCCCGGAGCCTGTAGGTCCTTTCAGCAGCACATTTTTTCCGAGGGACAGCGCGATCAGCCCATCATTTAGGACGGCGTTATCCTCAGCTTGATAGCCGGGCTTTCCGATCAATGACTGAAATTCCTGTCCGGCAGGCCGGCTGGCGGACTCTCTCAGCCGCTCCTTTATTTTTTCAGGCAGCTCTAGTTCGTGTAGGTCGTATTTCATTCGTGGTATGTTCCTTTCTAAAAAGCGTCTTCTATATCAAGTATACTAAACACTCTTCTGTTTCCTCAATAGATATACTTTCTGCCTGATGAACGGAACATTATGATTTGCCGTCATTTGACAGGGCGCCGCAAACCATTCGGTCGCCTGAGTTTCCGGACGGGTTCGTTAAATCATCATCCTGTTTCTCATGAATGATAAATGCGCTTCCGTCCTGGTCAAGCAGACTGAACTTGCTGTTTTTATGCAACGTAACGTCAGGTGCATTGACAATGACATCGACTTTGCCGTCAGCCCCGACTTCAATATTCGGCAAATCCCCGGCATGATGCCCTTTCGGATTGTTGAAGCCGTGCTCCTTTTGCGCGGGATTGAAGTGAGCGCCGGCGCTTTCAAAATCAGGCCTTTTGCACCGGCCTGTTTCATGGATATGAAAAGCAAGCAGCCCAGGCGGCAGATCATGGGCGCTAACTCTTATATCAACGCCCTCTGATGCAGATTCAGAAACTTCTATAAAACCGGTCTCTTTTCCGTCCCGTTTCATCAGCTGCACCTTAATCGGCTGTGTGAGCGGTTCAAATGTTTCCGCATGCTCGTGTTCGCTTTTCTCCTGAGCAGGCTCTTTTTGCTGTGCGCATGCCGATGTCACGCATACAAAAACGCATGCAAGCAGCACTTTGGACAATCGATGCATCGCAAGGTCCCCCTTTGGCTTTTTTCATCTAGTGTAGACAACGGCAGGATCTGATAAACCTTCAACACTGAGGGGACCGATGCACAAAAAAAAGCCATAAAAATGGCTTTTTTAGAAGGGATAGCGTTTGGCTCCGAGATAGCGCTGCTTCCAATATGAATTGTTCATATCGCTGATGGTGACGCCCGAATCATTGGCGTTGATGAACTTATTGTTTCCTAAATAAATTCCGACATGGGAAGGGCCTGCTTTATATGTCGTAAAGAAAACGAAATCCCCTCTTGAAGGCGTGCTGACAGGCGTCATGATATTCCAATATCCGGCCGCGCTCAATCTGGAAACGGATGTGACTTTGTTGAGCACATAATAGATGTAGCCGCTGCAGTCAAAACCGGAAGGATTGTTTCCGCCCCATCTGTAAGGAACGCCAAGCTGTTTTTCAGCCTCGTCAATCATCCGTTCCACCTTCGCGCTTGACGAAGTGCCCGTTTTTGAAGAGCTTGAAGATTTAGATGGAGAGCTTGACGGCGTTGATTTCGTTCCGCCTGAGATTTTCAGCTTTTGGCCGACTTGTAACACGTCTGTCTTTAAATTGTTGGCTTCCCTGATGCTTTGAACCGTCACACCCATCGAGTTGGCAATCTTCCATAAAGAGTCGCCGGCCTTAACTGTATAAGTTGTCGTTTTTGAGCTGTTGTTTGAGCTCTTTTTGCCCGATGAAGAACTTGAAGACGACGTTTTGCTTCCGCTTGTAGAAGTCCCTTTTACTTTGAGGACTTGATTTGGGTAAATCGTATCCGACTTCAAGTTGTTCAGCGTTTTAATCTCGGCAACCGTCATGTTCAAGTTATTGGCAATTTTCCATAAAGAATCGCCCAGCTTGACTGTGTACGTGCTGCTTGATTTACTTGAACTGCTTGAGCTTGATGATGAGCCCGAGCTTGACGATGAAGACTTTTTGTTCGTGCTGGAACTTGTGTTTTTGGCTGCTCCTTTAATCACAAGCTTCTGGCCCGGATAAATCATGTCATTGCTCAAACCGTTTAACGTTTTAATCTCCTGAACGGTCGTTTTGTAGTCTTTGGCGATCAGCCAGAGAGAGTCTCCTGATTTAACCGTGTAAGTGGTCTTTGCAGAATTTTTGCTTGAGCTCGTAGAACCCGATTTTTTGCTGCTGCTTTCCGACTTTCCATTTGGAATCTCCAAGGTTTGTCCAACATAGATCACCGTTGATGACAGATTGTTGGCTGATTTCAGTGCGGAAACGCTCGTGTTGTATTGAGCTGAAAGCTTCCACAGCGAGTCCCCGCTCTTCACCTTGATCGTCTGGGCCTCCGCCGGTGACGCAGCAAGCGAAGTTCCAACGACTGCAGAGGCCGCCAAACCTACTGCTATCTTCTTCTTCATACCTTTTAACCTCCCGCCTCATTTTTCGCTTTTCTCTCTATGTATCCATTACATTTTGTCATTGCTTAAAACGCCGTCCGGTAAAGACAAGTGGTTCGATCACTTAAGTCTGCTTAGCGGACGAGACCCCCGTTTTCGCTCTTAAGCAAAAATGCAATTCACGATTTGTATCGGCTGATTCTGATATTTTTTAATAGTTTTTCAATGCAAAAGCAAAGAATCATTGACAAAAATCAATGTTCTTCTTTTTTGAATTCAATTCAGTGCCGAAAATCGGTGTTCGTGCTGAAAACATGTTCAAAGAAGGAAGTGCCGCCTGTGAAACACAGTTTGCAAGGGTTGACAGAAACACGTATGGGACAGACAGGCTGAATAAGCGCCTATGCTATTCGGGTTGCTGTGCAGATGTTTTTAGGGCGATGATTTTTTGACTTTGGCAAAAGATTCGTGGATCGTCACATGAGGGCGATGATTTTCATGTCGTATGCATTCATCGGAACATCAACCGGTCATTGGGATCTATGATCCGGCAGAAAGGCTCCGGATGATGTTGTTCCTCCATACATTTCTATTTTTCCTCATAAAATTCCTTCTTGAAACTATAAATTGACTTTATCATACAAATTTTTTGCCTTCATCCGGAATTCGGCGTATCTTTTTTTAGACCATCCGGCTTTTTACAATCTTCGATTCCAGTCCCTTGTATCCAGCAAGAGCGAATAAAAAATGGGTTTGCACAACTAAAAACCTTACATATTCCCTTTTAAAATAGATAAAAAGATCTACATATCTTATTTTTTCCATTTTATATGTATTTTTCCGGTCTTCTTTCACATCCTAATAAAGAGGAGGTAATGATATGGCAATCCAAAAAATTTTCCAATATTTATGTTCTTTTCTCGGAGTGATTTCCCTTTCCTTTATTTATGTGCAAATGTTTAAAAAAACAAAGAAGACGAAGGATTGAATAGGCATTTGTTGCATTATCTACATAACGTGTTATAATTTCTCTCGTTATCCAAAAGAAACGGGGAGCAAATATGAGGGAAACAAAGGATTTAAGGGAAAAAGCAAAGCAGTTTATTACGATTTTAATTCCGATTTTGATCACACAGGCCGGACTTTCTTTGATCACGTTTCTCGATACGGTGATGTCCGGCAAGGTCAGCGCTGCGGATCTTGCCGGCGTTGCGATCGGGTCGAGCTTGTGGACGCCTGTGTATACGGGACTGGCCGGCATTTTGACGGCGGTGACTCCAACCGTCGCTCAGTTGATGGGGGCCAAACAGCAAAAGAAAGTCCCCTACACTGTGATTCAAGCGATTTACGTGGCAATTATCATCAGTCTCATCGTTATGATTTCAGGTTTTTTCCTGATTGATCCGATCCTGGAACGGCTTCAGCTCGATGAGAAGGTATCGCTCATCGCGAAACACTTCTTGTCATATCTTGGACTCGGCATTTTGCCGCTGTTTGTGTATAACGTGATGCGTTCGTTCATTGATTCGCTCGGCAAAACGAGGGTGACGATGCTGATCACCTTGTGCGCTCTTCCGATTAATTTTGTATTAAATGCTCTATTTATCTTCGGAAAGCTCGGATTCCCAAAAATGGGGGGAGCCGGCGCCGGTTTGGCATCCGCATTGACGTATTGGTGCATCTGTCTCATATCTTTATTGATCGTTCATAAAAAAACGCCTTTTTACCAGTTTAAGATTTTCGGGACGTTCTATTCATTTTCCCTTTCAGAATGTTTGAACCTCTTGAAGATCGGGCTTCCGATCGGATTTGCCATCTTCTTTGAAACGAGTATTTTTGCGGCAGTTACGTTGCTGATGAGCCACTTTGATACCGTGACGATCGCCTCCCACCAGGCGGCGATGAATTTCGCTTCGCTTCTTTATATGCTGCCGCTGAGCGTGTCGATGGCATTGACGATCGTCGTCGGCTTTGAAGCCGGGGCAAAGCGCTTTCAGGATTCAAAAGCCTACAGCTACCTGGGCATCTCGATGGCAGTCGGATTTTCGCTGTTCACCGCTCTTGTGATTTTGTTGTTCAGACAGCAAATCGCCGGTATGTATACTGGAGATCCCGCGGTCTTGTCCCTAACGAAGCACTTTTTGTTGTACGCCCTGTTTTTTCAGCTTTCAGACGCAATCGCAGCACCCATTCAAGGAGCGCTCAGAGGATACAAAGACGTCAACTACACGCTTGTCACAGCCCTGGTTTCCTATTGGATCATAGGGCTTCCCGTCGGCTTTGTCATCGGCACCTATACTTCCTTCGGAGCATACGGATATTGGATCGGCTTGATCACAGGCCTTGCCGCTGGAGCCGTCGGACTTTTCCTCAGACTCAGGATCATTCAAAACCGTTTGATCATGAAGCTCAGTGCATAAAGCCAAAAAAGGTATAGAGCATGTTTAAGCTCTATACCTTTTTCTCATTAATCGTCCCATTGATATGTCCAGAACGATTCTTTTTCAAACCATGTTTCAACGACAGGCTCACCGTTTGCTATTTTTTTCTCAATCTCTTTCAGCATGCCGCCAGTTTGTGACTTGTGCGCTTTTAGCGCATTCATTTTAATATCAGCCACTTCTTTGATATCGAGAACGACATCAGGCTTGCCAAGTGCTTCTTCTCTGTGGTGTGTGATCGCCATGCATAACACCCGCGGCCTGTCTTCTTTCTTTTTCCTGGACAGCGCGCGGATGACCGCCGCTCCGCAGGCGTCATGATCCGGATGGACGCCGTGGCCGGGATAGAACGTCACGATCAGGCTCGGTTTTACATCATCGATTACGGCCTCCACTTTGTACGCCAGCTGGTCTTCATCTTCAAATTCGAGCGTTTTGTCGCGGAGCCCGAGCATACGTAAATCTTGTATGTCCATTTCCTTGCAGGCATCCATCAATTCCTGCTTTCTGAGCAGAGGAAGCGTTTCGCGATTGGCAAACAGCGGATCTCCCATATTTCTGCCCATTTCTCCAAGCGTCAGGCAAGCGTAAGTCACGGGGATCCCTTCTTTTCGGTTTAAAGCGATTAGACCCGCCACTCCGAACGATTCATCATCAGGGTGCGGCAGGATGACAAGTAAATGTTTTTTCATTTATAACACCTTCTTTTTAGACTGCAAATGGCTTTTTGCTGATTTGAAGTGAAATGGCAAGCTTGCCTCCTGGTAAATGGCCGGCGAGGAGCAGCCTTCCTTCGTCATCAATCGTATAATCTGTAAGGCCCTCTGCGTAAATCCAGCCTTCTTCTGTTTTCAAGCCCGCCCGGTAAGGCCCGCTTCCCGTGATTTTCGCCCGGGAGCAGACGACTTTTGCATTCCGGATAAATGCAACGACCGTCATGTTCTGTTCATTTTTATGAGCCGAATATGATCCGGTGGTTGTTTCCAAATGAATATAGACCGGCTCATCTAAAAATGTCTGTAAAGAAGCTTGGACATCTTCTTTATTGATTGCTTTCATGTTACTCCCTGCTTTCTTTATTTGTTAATAATTGCAAACGTTCTGTATGGCGTGCAATCAGCTCAAGCTTTATATCCGCTTCCAAGGGGGATGAGATAATCCGCTGAACGGCCTGAGCATATTTTTCAAATCTCGTTTTTCTGAGCCTTGGATGGGTTCTGAGGTCATTCAGTTCATCATCGATGGCCTGATCGAGCGCTCTCTTCCGGTCCCCATGCACCGTCCGGTTTTTCCAGAGGGTCAGATATGAGTGAAACAGTTCGGTTTCGTTTTCCATGACGGACCGCCTCCGAATCCATTCAATAATGTTTTATTATACATGATCAGCGGTTATTGAAAAGAAAAAGGGCTTATGAATGATACGATTTTTTTCTTTTGAGAAATACCTTTGATTGCTTTTTCCATTTGAACTGGGACATGGTAAACAAAACAAGCGCCGCCCATATGCATGAAAACGTAAACGCTTTTTCGCTGCTGAACGGTTCATGGTAAACAAAAATGCCTAAGAATAGCGTAATCGTCGGCGCAATATACTGCAAAATTCCGACCTGGTACAGCGGGAGCTTTTTCGCTCCTTCTGCAAATAAAAGAAGCGGTATGGCAGTCAGCACGCCGGCCAAAAACAGCAAAATCACCGTTCCGATATCCGCTGATGCTGCATGTGTTTGACCCGAAGCGCTAAAGAACAACAAATAGACAAGTGCTGCGGGTGCGATAACCATCGTTTCCAGTGTCAGCCCGACGGCGCTCGAAAGCTGCGTTCTTTTCTTGGCCAGACCGTAAAGGCCGAAACTGAAAGCCAGTGCAAGCGCGATGTACGGCACAGAACCGTATTGAAAAGCAGAAATCAATACGCCGCCAGCCGCAATGAGAACTGCTACAGTCTGCATTCGCGACAGTTTTTCCTTCAAAAAGACGATCCCGAGCAAAATGGAAACGAGCGGATTGATATAATAGCCGAGACTCGCTTCAAGAATATAGCCGTGATTTACCGCCCATATGTAGACATACCAATTGGCTGTGATCAACACGGCAGAAAATATCAGCGTCACAAGGGCTTTTCTGTTTCCGAGAAGCGCCCGGAAAGCGGTGATGCCGTCTTTCCACTGCCGCAAAAACAGCAGAACGCCGCACATAAAGACGAACGACCAGATGATGCGGTGAGCCAGTATGTCAAGGGCTGCTGTCTGTTCGAGAACTTTCCAGTACAAAGGGAGCAGCCCCCATAGCAAATAAGAACATGCCGTATACATAATCCCTTTCGTTTGAGTTGAATGATTCATAATACATCCTCTTCCTTTCTTCCTTCATCACGTCGCACGCTTTTTATCTCAGAGGCATATACTGTACCGTCTATGAGAAAGGAAGTGTGACCTGTGTTTGATTGGCAGCGCTTTTTTCCTTTTCAGCAGCCATTTTCCAAAGACGGCTTAAAAAACGCCGACCCGAAAGATGTTGAACACTATATTAACCAAGTAATGAAAAGCGTTTTTGGACCGGGGTACTCGGCTCAGTTTCCTTTTCGTGACCCTCTTGCAAAAGAAACGCCGGCAGCAGACGAAACCGAACAGATTGACGTCTTTGAAACGACCAGCCACGTATTCGTTAAAATTCCGCTTACAAGAGAACAGCTTAACCCCCTGAAAATTAAACATACTTCACAAACCCTGATCATAGAAAACTACCCTGAAACAGGGCAGCACAAAAAAGTCATTCTCCCCTCTCTTGTACGCAGAAAAGGTACAAAAGCCGTATTTAAGGACGGCATTTTAGAGGTGATGTTTTTGAAAAATGAAGACTTCAACCTGTCTGAAGTCGAGATTACGTATTGAAAACGGCCGGTTTGGAAAAAGCGGGCCGTTTTTCTTTGCCGTCATCCTTTACCGCTGTCCACTAAATCATATTAACACTAGCGCTTCCAGTCTATCATCTCTTTTGCCTGGCCATTTCAAACCATGCCCTTTGATTTGTATATTGTAGTCTATCCGTCTTAAAAAATCTATGTATCTATTTCCTCTTTCGATCCGTACCGGCCGGCCGTTATAATGATAAAGATTCTCAATTAAAGGAGGATGTATATGAAGAAAAAGATCATCACTTTTATCAGCACTATCGTTTTGACAATCCTTTGTTTTTCACCGCAGGCTTCGGCTGCATACAACGACCTTCACAAAGGCTATGCAACCTATACGGGATCAGGCTATTCGGGAGGAGCTTTGCTTCTTGACCCCATCCCTTCCAATATGAAGATCACTGCGTTAAACCCGACCGATCTTAACTATAAGGGCGTAAAAGCCGCTCTGGCCGGCGCCTACCTGCAAGTGGAAGGGCCGAAAGGAAAAACGACCGTCTACGTCACCGACCTGTACCCTGAAGGAGCACCCGGCGCCCTCGACCTGTCGCCTAACGCCTTCCGGGAAATCGGCGATATGAAAGACGGAAAAATCAACATTAAATGGCGTGTCGTCAAAGCGCCAATCAAAGGCAACTTCACATATCGGATCAAAGAAGGCAGCAGCCGGTGGTGGGCGGCGATCCAAGTGAGAAACCACAAGTATCCTGTCATGAAAATGGAATACTACAAAGGCGGAAAGTGGATCAACATGGAGAAGACGGACTACAACCATTTCGTCAGCACCAATTTAGGGACAGGCTCTCTGAAAGTGAGAATCACCGATATCCGCGGAAAAGTCGTGAAAGACACGATACCAAAGCTTCCCGAAAACGGTACATCAGAAGCATACATGGTTTCCGGCAAGGTCCAGTTTCCCGACTAAATAGACAGCAAGACGGCGGCCTGAGGGCGGAACATCCCGCGCTTAGGCCGCCGTTTGGCTTTAACAACTTGGGAACATTCATTTTTTATCGATAATATGGAACAACTCCGCCTGGAACGCCTTGGTAAGGCTGCGCTGCGTATGGTGCGGCGCCGTAGGAAGACGCGGGTGCAATGGCACCTCCGTAGGGCTGTGCTCCTCCATAGCCCGCGTACGGCACTGGCCCTCCATAGCCTGCATAAGGCGGATATGCGTACGGCCTTGGAAAGTTAAAAAGCGCGCTTCCGAGAAATCCGCCGATTAATCCGCCGATCAGCGGCGCTCCGATCCAGAAAAACGGAGACCGCGCCGGATATGCGGCAGGGTAAGATCTCGAATATCCATAAAGCATATGAGGGTACATCGGCATTTATCCTCCTTTATGTCTGCCTATAGCCAAGGTATTCATAAAGCTGGGAAACGCTTGGGCGCCGGCTATTCTTCATAGATCATTTTTTTGGTCATTCCGCCGTCAACCGTTACGTTCGTACCGGTGACAAACCGGTTGTCCGGATCGGTTAAATAAAAGCATGCTTTGACGATATCAAGCGGATGGCCGACCCGGTTGGAAAAATGCTGCTCGTGATCAATGTCTCGCAGCCCGCCATAATGCTCTGTTTCGATCCATCCCGGGGAAATGCTGTTGACCACGATCGAATCCTTGCTTAACGACGCAGCGAGAGCATGGGTTAAAGCAATGATCCCGCCTTTTGACGCAGCATAGGCTTCGCTGTCCGGTTCAGACATAAAAGCTCTCGTCGAAGACATGTTGACAATGGCGCCCCCGTTTTCGTTCTCCCTCATTTTTTTTGCCGCTTCCCTAGAGCAGAGAAACACGCTTTTCAAGTTGGCGTTCAAGACATCGTCCCATTCTTCAGATGTCAGATGATACGGTGATTTCCAGACCGATTTTCCGGCGTTATTAATCAGAACGGAAAGCGTGCGGCCGTTTTTGACAGCCTCATCCATCAGGTGTCTGACGTCCTCTTCTTCCGCTGCATCTGCTGGTACAAACTGAACCTGCAATCCGGATACAGACAGCTCGTGTTCCAATTGCCTGCCCTGTTCTTCCAGAACATCGGCAAACAGCACGTCATAGCCTTTTTTTGCGTATGCTGCAACAAGCTCTTTTCCGATTCCTCCTGCGCCTCCGGTGATAACCGCAGCTTGTTTTCCGGTCACTTCTCGCGTCCCCCTTCTGCATCACAATGATGTTCAGCCCAATTTTGTATCTCTTTTAAAACAGGTTCGAGCGCATTGCCTTTTTCCGTCAATTGATAAATCACTTTAACAGGCGTTTCAGGCAGAACCTGTCTTTCGACAATTTCGCCATGCTCCAGTTCTTTCAAACGTTCAGCCAGCATTTTTTGGCTGATCATCGGTATCATCTCGGTTAAATCCTTAAACCGTTTCGGTCCATCCAGCAACACATGAATGATCAGTCCATTCCATCTTTTGCCGAGCAAAGAAAAGGCGGCTTCCATTTTAGGACACATTGTAAACCCCAATTCTCTCACCCCTCCATATCCTGTTGACAAATATAAGTTGAAACATTAGAATACTCTTTGAAGTTACAAAAAGTAAGTTTCTAACTTTTTATCTGATTCTATCATAACACGTTTATCCCAAAGGAGGAAGTCACATGTCTGCATCAGAAAACAGCACGATTAAAGTATTGACAGAACGTACTTCGATTAAAGAATATGACACAAATGTCTCCATTTCAAAAGAGGAACTGACAGATCTGCTTTCCGTCACGACGAAAGCTCCGTCAGCCTGGAACCTTCAGCATTGGCATTTTACCGTATTCCACAGCCAGGAAGCAAAAGACAGACTGCTTCCGATCGCCTACAATCAAAAGCAAGTCTCCCAGGCATCCGCAGTCGTCGCCGTATTGGGAGACCTAAAGGCGAATTTGAACGGTGAAGCCGTTTACGGTCCTTTAACAGAAGCTGGATTTATGACAGAGGACATTAAAAACACATTGCTTTCCCAAATTAACGGGGCCTACCAAAGCAGCGCTTTTGCCAGAGACGCCGCCTTTACAAACGCATCGCTCGCAGCTATGCAGCTGATGATCGCCGCGAAAGCAAAAGGCTATGACACATGCGCAATGGGAGGCTTTGACAAAGAGGCATTTGTTAAAGAATTTCAAATTGATGATCGCTATGTACCGGTCATGCTGATTTCGATCGGAAAACCGGTCAAGCCGGCTCACAAGAGCACCCGCTTCGAAGTTTCAGAAGTTTCAACATGGCTGTAACATAGAGAAAACCTTAGTCCTTGAAGGACTAAGGTTTATTTTTTTGCTTTTATATGTGTTTCATACCAGCTTTTTGCCTGTTCGATTTCCCGATGTGTAAGCTGATGTCCGCCGTCTTCCCAATAAAGCGAAACATCCGCCCCGGCCTTTTTGAATAAGCTCTCAAGCTCTTTTGTTTCATCCGGCGGGCAGAGGGGGTCCATCTTTCCTGCGCCGATGTATATCGGCACCCCCGTCATATCGGGGAGCGCGGTGTTTCTGAACGGAACCATCGGATGATGCAAGATGGCACCTTTTAGCGCCTGCCCGTGGCGGAACAGCAGACTTCCGGCGATATTGGCGCCGTTTGAATATCCGATCGCCACCACTTTATCCCTGGCAAATTCAAGCTCTTTGGCAGCCTGATCAAGAAAGGCTTTCAGCTCCTCCGTCCTTTCGAACAAGTCCTCCAGATCAAAAACGCCTTCTCTCAGACGCTTAAAAAAGCGCGGCATGCCGTTTTCCAGGACATTTCCTCTGACGCCGAGCAAATTGGCATCAGGATCGACCATGCGGCCGATCGGCAAAAGGTCGTGTTCGTTCCCTCCTGTTCCGTGCAAAAGCAGCAGTGTAACATCTGATTGCCCTCTTTCAAATATGTGGTTCATTCGTACTCCCCCCTATTCCCATTTTGGAAGAACGCCTTCGATTTGGCGGCGGTGCTGTTCAAGCCAGTCCGGCAGCTTTAACGATGTCCCGAGATCCGCGAGGCCTTCGTCAACGAGAAAGCCCGGCTCATCTGTCGCCATTTCAAATAATATGCCGCCTTGTTCCCTGAAGTATATCGACGTGAAGTATTGGCGGTCGAGAATCTCCGAGGCAGAAAATCCGCTTTCTTGAAGCAGCTTTTTCCATTCTTGTTGTTCTTCTCGGGTCGTTCTGAAAGCAACGTGGTGAATCGTGCCGTAACCGCCGATGCCCCTCGTTTGCCCATTGACTTTGACATCCAGGCGGTTTCCGATCGTTCCGCCGATCTCCAGCCGGACGTAATCCCCGTCTTCGCCTGCTTTCCGATAGCCGAATTGCTCCTCCAAAAAACGGATCGTCGCCTCCGGCCGGTAGCTGTTCAATGTCACACCTTTTGTGCCGGTGATCGCATAATGCGTCGGGATGCCTGCCGCTTCCCGCGTGTTTTGCCCGCTTTCGCCGTCTTCTGTGATGGAAAGCTGAAGATCTTCAGCATCTTGAAAAAGAAGCACATTCTCCTTAAAAAGCACGGTTTCCCGAACATCTATGCCGAGATCTGCGAGCCGCTTCTTCCAGAAGGGAAGAGCGCCCTTCGGAACCGCTAAATCAATCCTTCCCGCCTGTCCGTTTCCAACCGTACCCTTCATGCTTCCCTGGAACGGAAAGAACGTTAAAATCGTGCCTGGATCTCCGGTCTCATTTCCGAAGTAAAAATGGTAGGTGCCGGGATCATCAAAATTAACCGTTTTTTTGACGAGGCGCAGACCCAATACCTCCGTATAAAATGACAGGTTCACTTTAGGGTCTCTCGCAAATGCCGTGACATGGTGCAGTCCTTTTGTTTTCATCGTGATTCTCCTTTTATCTCGAATTCAAGATATTAATTATTGTAATGTTATTTTTCCGCTTCTGCAAGGCAGATGAATTGTTTTAATAATTTAAAAAATCACTTTTTTCTAATAATTATCTTGTGATTGAATCTGACAACTGCTATGATAATGAACATTAAAATCGTTCAAGGAGGAAAAAAGGTGAATAAACGGTTTTTCATTTTCATTCTATTCATCATCCCTTTTATCGGCCAGCTTGCTTTGCTTCCCTTCGTAAACAGGATCCAGCCGATATTGTTCGGGCTTCCGTTTTTCCATTTTTGGCTCGCATTATGGATCGTTGTGACGCCAGTGATTACGGTTACCGTTTATAAATTGGAAAAGAAAAACGGAGGTTATGAATAATGCAAGGAAATGTAACAGCGCTTTTGATAACGGCCGGCATTATCCTGACCGTTGTCTGTATCGGATTTCTTGCCGGCAGCAACAAGCAGTCGCGCAAATCGGTTGAAGAATGGTCTGTCGGAGGCAGGCGTTTCGGAGGGCTTCTCGTTTGGTTCCTCGTCGGTGCCGACTTATACACGGCCTACACATTTTTAGGATTGACAAGCACCGCTTTTACGGGCGGAAGCGTAGCTTTCTTTGCGATCCCTTATTCGGTTTTGGCGTATTTTATCGCATACTTCTTTCTGCCGAAACTGTGGCATGTCGCAAAGGAGCATAAATTAACGACGCTCGCCGATTACGCGAGAGAACGCTTCAGCAGCAAATTGCTGTCATCGCTTGTCGCGATTGTCGGCGTCCTGATGCTGATTCCGTACATTTGCCTGCAGCTCAGCGGAATTCAGGATACGCTTCAGGTCGCGGGAACAGGTTATATCAACGTCAAAGCCGTCGTTATCATTTCTTTTATTCTTGTCGCGCTTTATACGTTTTTCAGCGGCATCAAAGGGCCTACATATACCGCTATTATAAAAGATATTTTAGTTTGGGTGATGATGCTGTTTATGGTCGTCTCATTGCCGCTCATCCATTTCAACGGCTGGACGCCTATGATTGAAAAGCTCGCAAGTGAAGCGCCGCACATGCTGACGATTCCTGCAGACGGTCCGAAAGGGATTTCCTGGTTCATCACCGCTTCCATCGTGTCCGCCCTCGCTTTATTTATGTGGGCGCATGCGGCAACAGGGGTATTCACGGCGAACAGCGCCGATGCCCTCAGGAAAAACAGCATGTTTCTGCCGCTTTACAACATCGTGCTGATTTTGGTGATCTTTCTCGGCTTCATCGCGTTTCTCGTACTTCCGGACAGCATCAATCCGAGACTTGCGCTGCTTTATTTGATTCAAAGCTCTTACGGAGGTGTCACCCAAGGCCTTGCTTATTCAACCATCGCCCTGGCGAGTCTCATTCCGTGTTCGATTATGGCGATCGGCGCTTCCAATTTGTTTGCCAACAATTTATACCGTGATTTGATCAATCCCGGTGTGTCAGGGAGCAAATTGACATTGGTCACCCGCTCCATGGTATTCGTCGTCATCGGCCTTGCGCTTATATTCGGCATGCTGTTCCCGGCGGCGCTTGTGACGCTTCAGCTCCTCGGCGTATCCGGCATGGTGCAGATTTTCCCGGCGATCGTCATCAGCTTATTCTGGAGAAATCAGACAAAAGAAGCGACCATCATCGGACTTTTGATCGGCCTTGCCGTTACATTTACGGTGTATTCGACCAAGGCATCCTTCGGGATTTACGAAGGCTTCTGCGACTTGCGGCCAACCTCCTGTCCGTCGTGATCCTTAATCCGCTGTTCGTAAAACGCGTAAAATCGAATTCCGTCATCAGCTATCTGTTTGACAAGAAGAACAATGTACAAAAAAGCGCCTAATGAAAAAACCCTTACGCCTTTAAAAGCGTAAGGGTTTTGTTTATTTTTCCTTTTTGACGATCTCGATCGCTTTTTCGAGCTGTGTATCGTGTTTTGAAAGCTTATCCTGAAGCTTTACCGTCATTCCGCTCGTCGTTTCTCCGGTTATGATTCCTGTCGTTTTGAGCTTTTGATCGCTCTGGAACGCTTTAACGGCTTGAACCGTCTGATCGTCGAACGAGCCCGTTGGTTTTACATTATATCCGAGAGCCTTCAGCATTTTTTGGGCAACTTTTACTTCGTCACCCGTGCTGCCTGACTGATACTTTTTCTTTGGATCGAGATACGGCAGTTTGGCATAGCTAGGAAGCTCGGCTTTGTATTGCGGTTCGATCCCTTTCTCATGAATCCAGTTTCCGTTCGGCGTCAGCCATTTGGCGATCGTCAGCTTCACGGTAGATCCGTCAGAGAAGTTTTCCGCATTTTGGACGGTTCCTTTTCCGAACGTTTTTTCGCCGACAATCGGGATGCCTGAAGCCTGGTGAAGTGCTGCCGCCATAATTTCCGCCGCGCTCGCCGTTCCGCCGTTTACAAGGACAACGGTCGGCTTGGTCACTTTGCGTTCATTTTCGGCTTTGTATACTTCTTTCGTTCCGTTTTTCGGTTCCACCTGCATAATCGTCTTGCCTTTGTCGACAAACAGATTGCTCATCGTAATCGCCTGATCCATTAAACCGCCAGGGTTTCCTCTAAGATCTAAAACGAACCTTTTCGCTCCTTTTTCGGTCAAATCGTCAATCGCTTTTGTCAGTTCTTTTGCCGTATTTTCAGAGAATGACGTGATTTGGATTTCACCGATATTGCCGTCGATCATTTTTGAATAAACCGTTTCGACCGGTATCGTATCCCGCTTAATGGTGACATCGATTTCACCGACGCCTTCCCTTTTCAGCACAAGCTTGACATCCGTGCCTTTTTTGCCGCGAATCATCGCAACTGCTTCATTGACGGTCTTTCCTTTGACGCTTTTGCCGTCGACTTTCTGAATTTCGTCATGCGGCTTTAAGCCCGCTTTTTCTGCGGGGGAGCCTTTTATCGGCGCGACGATTAAGATTTGTCCATTTTTTTCTTCCACTTGGGCGCCGATTCCTTCAAAAGAAGAAGTAATGCTTTCCTCGAAAGACTGCGCTTCTTTTTTATCCATGTATGTAGAATATGGATCACCCAAAGCCTCAAGCATTCCTTTTATCGCCCCGTCTGTGAGCTTTTCATCGTCGGCTTTTTTGTAATAATCGCTCTTGATCTTGTCGTAAGCGGCCATCAGCTTCTCAAATTTTTCGCTGTCCGCCGAGGAATAAGCGGATCCGCCGTTCCCTTTGCCCACTATAAAAAGCGTGAGCGCCGATGCGGCGACAGCCGTAACGAGTACGATCAAAAATAGTTTTAACTGCTGTTTCAAACGAACACCACCTTTTCTTCTTACCATATTATCACGGACGATTCTTTATTCGTCAACTCGGATTACTTGAAATTGGGCGATTTCCGGCCCTCCGGCGTTAAACCGATATGTTTATGTCGCATATGCATACAAAAAGGAGGGATTTAATTTTGAGCGATTATTTAGACATGCTGGCTTATTTCGGCGTTTCCGGCGCTCATCCGGGCGGCATGGCGCTGACGAAGGCCGTCCTCGCCAAAGCCGATATCGATCCTGAACTCCCGATTCTTGACGCCGGCTGCGGTACGGGCCAGACCGCAGCATACTTGGGACATCTTCTGTTTCCTGTGACCGCTCTTGATTCAGACGCGGTCATGATCTGTAAAGCGAAAAAAAGATTTGCGGATGAAGACTTGTCCATCCCTGTCGTACATTCTCAAATTGAAAAAACGCCGTTTGAATCTGACAGCTTTGCCTGTGTATTGTCGGAATCCGTATTAAGCTTTACAGACATTGCTTCATCACTCGCGGAAATCCGCCGGATTTTGAAGCCTGACGGAAAGCTCGTCTGTATTGAAGTGTCTCTCGCCGATGACAGTCTTTCAAAGGAAGAGAAAAAAGAAATCAGCGATTTTTACGGATTTACCGCATTGTACACGGAAGACGATTGGCTGCGCGTACTCCGCGGTTCCGGTTTTTCGCAGATCGAGACGATCGGCGCTGCCTTGGAGGCAGCCGATCCTGAAGATAGCGTGACAGAGATGAACCTGTCGCCTGACATTCCGGAAAAAACCTATAAAACAATGGAAAAACATCAGCAACTGCTGGCAACATATCAGGGGGCTCTCAATCCTATTATTTTTGTGTGCCGTCCATAAACCAGCGTTTGTCTTGCTTCTTTCGTCCAACCTTTTCTATCAATTGCGCCATATGCTGAAATAGAGAGCATACTAGATGAAAGGAGCATGTAAATGGAGCGTTACTATAGAATTTGCAATCAGAATGTCGGCAAAGTGGCCAGAATCACTGATAGAAGGGGCCGCTTCCATGTCGGCAGAATCGTCCGCGTCACGCCGCAAAAAGTATTTATCTCCCCGATGATCAGAAGAGGTGCTCCCGGTTACGGCTACGGCTGGTGGGGAGGCTGGGGATGGGGCTGGGGTGCTGCCTACGGCATCGGTCTCGGCTTGATCACCGGCATTGCGCTTGGAGGCTTATTTTTCTGGTAAGTCAAAAAGGCCGGTATTACTCGGCCTTTTTGGTTTTCGCCGCGCTGTCTCACAAAAAAGAGCTTTCGCGCCAAGCGCGAAAGCCTTTTTTTATATTTTCTTCACTTTTTTAAAGTACTCTTCAAGCGTCAGATTATGCTCTTTTATGACTTTGGCAGCCTTTTTGCCGACATAGCGGAGATGCCATGGTTCATATTCATATTTCGTGATGCTTTCCTTCCCTTTAGGATAACGGATGATATAACCGTATTTATAGGCGTTTTCATCCACCCATTTGCCGTCTTTTGTGTTGATGAAATCTTGAGAGAGGGCATAGCCCATGCTCTTTGAGGAAATATCCATCGCAAGCCCGGTTTGGTGTTCGCTCTCTCCCGGATACGCCACGGCTTCTTTCGCCTTCTTCTCGCCCTTTAAGCTCACTTCGTTGTCATAGATCGTTTTTTGTCTGTCGTATGACCTGTATCCGGAAACGGCTGCAAGCTCATAGCCTTGTTTTTTTGCAGCGTTAAACAAGTCTTCCAGCGCATCTGCCGCTTCTTTCCTAATATAGCGTTTTTCGATATCCTCCTTAAAGGAGAACTGAACGTTCGGCACCGTTAAATCCGCAGGTTTGTAATCTCCCGGGAGCGCGTATTCTTTATTGACAAGCGCCAGTATGTTTTCCGGATTTTGAATGGTCGGCAGACCGTTGACTTCTTTGAGTTGATTGAAATATTTGCTTTCAAGCACAAATTCCTGATCGCTGAGATCGCTTTTCGGGCTGTCCGTCTTTTGCTCTTTGTTCACGTTAGATACGTTTTTCGTATTCGTTGTATCCGGCTGCTTCTGTTCTGTCATCGAGCATCCTGTGCCCAGCAAAACCGCTGCGCTTAATAGAGATGCAATCGATGCGTATTTGTACTTTCTGTTCATTTCATATCCTTCCTTTTTCTCGCTGAAAATTATAAGGCGGTGTCCAATGCAAGCAGAATCATGTCATTAAATGTCGTCTGCCTTTCTTCAGCCGTCGTTTCTTCTCCTGTAATGACATGGTCGCTGACCGTTAAAATCGACAGGGCTTTCCGGCCGAATTTTGCCGCCAATGTGTAAAGCGCCGTCGTTTCCATTTCGACCGCCAGCACCCCGTGTCTGGCAAGCTTTTCGATTTGGCTGTCCTCATTATAAAATTGATCAGCCGTAAAAACGCTTCCCGCCGTCACCGGAATGTTCCGTTTTGTCGCAGCATCATAGGCCGCTTTTAAAAGTCCGAAATCAGCGCACGGAGCAAAGTCGATTTGTCCGAACGCCACCCTGTTGATTTGCGAATCAGTGGAAGAAGTCATCGCAAGGATCACGTCTCTTACATTGACATCTTTTCTGATTGCGCCGCATGATCCGACGCGAATTAAGTTTTTCACATCATAGCTGTTGATCAATTCATTTACATAAATCGAGATGGACGGAACACCCATGCCCGTTCCCTGCACGGAAACGCGCTTTCCTTTATAAGTTCCCGTAAATCCGTACATGCCGCGCACTTCATTGTAGCACTCGACATTCTCTAAGTATGTATCTGCAATGTATTTTGCACGAAGCGGATCTCCGGGCAGCAGCACCGTTTCCGCGATTTGCCCTTTTTCCGCGCCAATATGTACGCTCATGATTATTCCTCCTGCCTTTTAAAGCTGACTGATAACTTATGGTGGAGCATCTGCTCGCATTATGTATTATAAACCAATACAACGGAAAAAGAAAATAAAGGCATGTGTCATGCTCTCTCCAATAACTGTCATGTTTAAAAAAGACAAGCATATCTTAAACAAGAATCATTCCGATTAAATTAAAGGGTGGGGAAAACCATGTTTCGGACAATCAACGGTTATATCATCGATTTTACCGGGATACTGGCAATCGGGGTATTCGTATGTCTTGCGGCAATCGGAGAATCGCTGGCGGAGAACCTTCCTTTTGAAGTGTCTTCGTCCATCGTGCAGCTGAACACGATCTTTATCAGCGTTTTAATTGAGGCGCTTCCTTTTGTTTTAATCGGGGTATTCATTGCCGGCTTTATTCAGATTTTTGTAACGGAAGACCACCTACGCGCCCTTATGCCGAAAAACAGGTTTTCAGCCGTCTTTGTCAGCTGTTTGTTAGGGGCGTGCTTTCCGGCTTGTGAATGCGGCATCGTACCGATCGTCCGGAGGCTTGTCGCCAAAGGCGTACCGATTTATGCCGGGGTCGGCTTTCTGTTGACAGGGCCGCTGATCAATCCGATCGTTATTTTATCGACCTATATGGCGTTTGGCAATGATGTGCGAATGGCGGTCTTAAGAGTTGCCGCCGGTTTCGCCGCTGCGTTCTTGATCGCTCTTGTCATCAGTCTGATATTTCGATCCAGCCAGTTAAAGGAGAAAAGCAGCAAAGATGATCATGAACATGCCCTTCATCCCTCTCCTTTTTTGGAACGGCTTTATCATGTGCTGACACATGCGATTGACGAATTTTTTGATATGGGCAGATATTTGGTTGCCGGTGCTCTAGTCGCCGCTCTCGTTCAAACGTATCTGCCTTTAAAATCGCTGTTCATACACGGAGGCGGGGTGCTTGATGCGAGCCTCATCATGATGGCGCTGGCATACTTTTTGTCTCTCTGTTCGGAAGCTGACGCCTTTATCGGCGCATCTTTCAGGAGCCTGTTCCCCGAAACGGCCATCCTCGGGTTTTTGGTATACGGACCGATGCTTGATTTAAAAAACACGATCATGATGCTCAGCGTATTTAAACCAAAATTTGTATTGTGCTTAGCGGCGCTGATCACCCTGATTGTCTATATTTGTGTGAAGATCGCTGTCTTTTTATAGAAAAAAGGGGGGATTTGACATGGTTTTTCAGGCGCAGCAATTTTTGCGCGCCGTCATTTTGGCGGCCTTTTCAGGATATATTTTTAAAATCCATCATACAGGAGAGATCAGAAGGTTCATCAATCCGAAATACGAATATATGAGCCTGATTGCAGCCGGTGTATTTACTTTGCTGTTTCTCTTTCAACTGACACGGGTTTGGACGGTTCACAAGGAAAAGTGCGGGCTGTCCTCATGCGGGCATGACCACGGCAGATCGAAGCCTTTTTTGGTCAAAATGGTTCACTTCGGAGTGATTTCCCTGCCGCTCATCACCGGTTTTGCGTTTGCTCCTGCAGTTTTGAACTCATCTGTCGCAGCAAATAAAGGAACGATGCTCGCCAAAACAGATGCCTCAAACAGCGGGCATGTGACAACGCCCGGAATCGAAAAAGGCCTGGAGGAATCCGCCATTTCACAAACGGCATATGACCGGAAAATGGCCAGGTTCAAGCACTCGAATCCGCTTGTGATGAAAGGCGATATGTTCGCCGAATATTACGGCGACATCAGTGAAAACCTTGATGATTACGAGGGAAAAGAGATCATCGTCCAAGGCTTTGTCCATAAAGAAGGCTCCTTGAAAAAACAGCAGATCGTCTTATCCCGCTTTCTGATTACCCACTGTATCGCTGATGCAAGCCTGATCGGCTTTCTTGCCGAATGGGACGGAGCGCATCTTGCAGCACCGGATACATGGCTTGAAATAAAAGGAACGATCGGCAAGGCTTCGTTTCAAGGAAGCACCGTCCCGGTCATCAAGGTTCGAAAACAGACCGCCATAAAAGAACCGGCACATCCGTACGTATATCCCGCGACAATTCAGATGACAGAATAACCCGGGATAAAACCGGCGCTGTTTAGTCATCCTATTGGTTAGGAAGGAGGTAATCGAGCAATGGGCAAAAAACAGCGCAACAGAGTAACCGGCCAGAAAAAAAACAACCACATCCCGACCAAGGATGTGATTGCAGCGGAGGAAGCGCACGAAAAAGACTTCAGCGCCAGAAAGCGAAAAAATACTACGTAAAAAAACTGCGGTTAACGCTTCCGCAGTTTTTGCTTTTTCAGGATGATTGCAGCAGAATGCGGTTGATTTTGCTCCAACCCGTTGGCAGCAGTTTATAATAGGTTTTTCCCTTTCTTCCCTCATCAATTAAAACGATATCGCCCGTTGCGAGAAACCTTGCCTTATAATCGTTCGGCACCGTGTCATATACATTAAAGGTCGAAAACGTACGCTCCAATACATCCTCATGGGTTCTGCCGTTTATTTCAGTCCTGTACACCATCTCATATCCCTTCTCTTCACCAAAGCGTGGCGTCTGAAAAATCGTCACATCGTAAGCTGTCAGCTTCTTTTTAAACAGTTGGAAATTTAACGGCAACACGATCCCTCCCTTTTTTTATTATATTGGCGTTTCGCTTTTCGATCCCTTTGACTACTTTTGTCGAACGAGCGGGAAGTTTTCGGCAATTTTCCCGAAGATGACAAACAGCGCAAAACCGAGGGAAACTCCGCCTATTACATCGGTTGTATAGTGGACGCCGAGATACATGCGGCTGAATCCGACCAGTGTGATCAGCACCCCTGTCCACACCATGACAGACGTTCGTCGCTTTTTGAAAAACGGCACATGCGTCAACAGGAGATAGGCGATGAATGGATACATGGCCGCTGCATTCATTGAATGACCGCTCGGAAAGCTGAAGGATGTCTCGGAAATCAGCGGGCTGAGTGACGGGCGCTCTCTTGAAATCCAATCTTTCAAGCCTTCATTGGCCATTCTTTCCGCAAAAAATAAAAGATACACATACAATGAAGCCCCCGCTTTCTTATAAACGGCAAGAATGGCCGTCAAAAGCAAAAGCAGAGGCAGGATGATCTTGCCTGATCCCAAATGGGTCACCATGTTGAACAGCTGTGTAAGAAACGGCTGCCTGATGATTTCGACAGCCTGAAGAATGATGACATCGACTGATTGAACGGCAGGAAAGCGGATGATGACGGCTGCTATGATAAATAGAACAGCCGAGATGATTGCTTTGTACATAAAACAGCTGCTGCCTCCTTGACCATTTTGTTAACATTGTATATCGGGCCTTGGTCAGCGGGCAACAAAGAAAGACCGCAGCCTGCGAGGCTGCGGTCTTTTCGTCTTAATCCTCTATATGCTCATCTATCATGCATTTTTCAAGCAAATAATCAAAAGTGATATCGGCAATTTCGAACAGTTCGTCCTCGCTCGGTATGTAGCCTCTTCTCGTCAGCTTAAGATAAAAAAAATCAGCGATTTCTTCTGTATCTATCATAAGCTCAATTTCTTTCACTTTGATCGCCTCCTTATTCTGATGTATGAGCTGTCTTCCGGTTTTATAACCGGTTTGTCATAATGTTTGTCCCCTGTCATATACATGTTGTAACAAAAACAAAGCCAAGAGGGGGAAAGAAAAATGATACGGAAAGCCGTTGAAGCGCTTGACGGAGAGCATTTTGATCAAATCCTGGGGAAAGTCTTGCGCGTAATGTCCGGATTGATTTTGTTCGGCTGTTTTCCTTATTTTTTATTTTTGGTGTTTTTCAGCTGAAATATTCCTTCAGGCTTCCCAACACAAAATCCATCATATCTTTATATTCCTCATCCTGAAACATTTCATACAATACTTTATAGTCGTTGTAGATATCGAGCAGCTCATCCACTACAACAGAGGCTATTTTCCGCTCTTTTTCCTGCTCCTCGCTATCGCCCGCAAAAGGCAGGAACACCTTTTCTGTCAGCGGTTCATCGAGTTCCTGTCCCACTTCCCCCACATAATGGACAAAAAGAAGCTGATGAACAAACTGGTCCATTTCGTATGTTCTGAGAACAAGGGTCAAATCCTCTTCCTCCGTCTCAAGCCATTCGCCGTCTTTCAGACGGATCAGTTCATATATAATGTCTTCCCAGCCGTCCTCTACATATCTCCATATTTCGGTTCTGTGGCCGGTGATCTTAAACAATTCTTTGCCGTAGTTTTTCACATACACGACATCCCCGATTAAAAATTCATATTCGATATCAAGCTTTTCCGTCTCGACGATGACTCCGTCGTAGTCTTTATAAAGCTGTAAAGAAGTCTCAAAATAAAGAACTTCATTATGATTAACTTCATACAGAAAGTGTTTGTCGATTTTATGAACCTTTGTAATCGTGCCGACGGTACCGTACATAACCACCACTACAACATCCCCGATTTTATATTTAGGCGCGTTTGACTTCATGCTGATTCCCCCCTGCCTGAAAGCTTCCGTCTTACGCTTATCGTATGCGCCAGGCTGTCAATTCGCATGGGCAGGGATACAGAGCGGCGACGAGTTTTCCAAAAAGCCCTCGCGGCGGCCTGAAACGACAAAAATGCCGCATGACTCTTGTCTGCGGCATTTTTATTGCTTTGTTTCCGTTATATATTTTTCCCAAGCTTCATCAAAGATCGTCATTGATGATAAATAATCCACATTGAGCTCAAGATACGAACTGATTTCATCGTACCGATTTGATGCCTTGGGAAACCCGTGATCAAGGTAGGCGTGATTGGCGAAATCGCTGATATCGTCTTTCGGCTTTGGATGGCGGTATTTCATTAAATAATGGTAAAAAGATTTCACGGTTTCCCCTCCTGTCTCTTCTGTTGTTGTTCTATTATACAGCTCAAATGAAAAAATACAAACGATAAACCGTTCTCCGATATGTAAAAACCGGCTCAGAAAGCCGGCTTTACGAAGAAAAATCAAAGTAGTTCCGCTTTAAAATGCGCTCGGTTTTCATAAGCCCTTCAAACGACACCGTTGAAGGCAAAGTTTTTGTATCGATGAGAAACAGCTGGTTTTCGATATCTTTTATAATATCATCTTCCTGATACACCATCCCGCAGCTTTGGCATTTGACCGCGGGCGTCTCCGTAATTTCAACCGCTTTAGTTCCGTCAGGAAGTTCCCAGTAAACGGTCGTTTGACCATGTTCGGCCTTCGGTTCGCCGCACCAGTCGCAGCGCTTCATTGGGCATGCCCCTCAGCTTCCGCTTCTTTCTTTTGCTGGGCGAGAAATTTCTTTTCTTTTAATTCGTCCCGTTTCGCTCTGCGGCTTTTCAATGTTTCGTGGTCAGGCCTTTCCGCATAGCTTTCCCTTCTTTTTAAACGGTTCAATCCTTCAGGTGTATAGGAAAGGGTGCGATCCTCAAATATGGCGGAAATTCCGATGCGTTCTTTTTCCTTCAGCACTTCAGGATAAATTTCGCCGAAATATTCGTCCGCTCTTCCCGGCACATAGTTTTCAGGCTCCGGATATGAAGTGATGACCCCTTCAAAATTGCGGAGCACCACTTTATCAGGGCTTTGCGAAATGAGGTAGTTCGGCTGGATGGAGATCTTTCCGCCCCCGCCAGGTGCATCAATCACAAAGGTTGGAACGGCGTAGCCGCTCGTGTGTCCCCGCAACCCTTCGATGATCTCAAGCCCTTTTGAGACCGGCGCCCTGAAGTGGCCGATTCCTTCAGACAAATCGCACTGATAAATATAATACGGACGGACCCTGATTTTCACCAGATCATGCATCAGTTTTTTCATAATGGAAACGCTGTCATTTATGCCCGCCAAAATAACGGCCTGGTTGCCGACCGGCACGCCGGAATTGACAAGCTTTTCGCATGCTTCCTTTGCTTCCTCCGTAATTTCGATGCTGGTATTAAAATGCGTATTCAACCACACGGGATGATACTTTTTTAAAATGTCGCATAGCTTGTCGGTTATCCGCTGGGGAAACACGACAGGCGCCCGCGTCCCGATCCGGATAATTTCAACGTGCGGTATGGCGCGAAGGTTTTTCAAAATGTATTCCAGAATCTGATCGTTGATCAGCAGTCCGTCGCCGCCTGAAATGAGAACGTCCCTGACTTCAGGCGTGTCGCGGATATATCCGATCGCCTGGTCAAGCTGCTTTTTTGGCACGCCCATTCCGATTTGGCCCGAAAACCGCCGCCTTGTACAGTATCTGCAATACATCGAGCATTGATTTGTGACGAGAAACAGGACACGGTCAGGGTAGCGGTGGGTTAAACCGGGGACTGGCGAATCTTCGTCCTCCTCAAGGGGATCTTCAAGGTCGTATTTTGTTTTATGCATTTCTTCGGAAAGCGGAACGGACTGCATCCTGATCGGACAGCGGGGGTCATCCGGATTCATGAGCGAGGCGTAATAAGGCGTAATGTTTAAGGGAATCGTTTTCGTGGACAGCCGCACCCCCTCCTCTTCTTCTTTTATCAGGTTGACGACTTTTTTTAAATCGTCGAGGGTTCTGACCGTATTTGTCAGCTGCCATATCCAATCATTCCACTTTTCCTCCGGCACATCCTTCCAAAGTTCAATCTCCTTCCAGTGCCTTTTCGGCTTGAACAGACCGTTTGTCATCTTTCATCCCCCTATCAGCATTTTTCCTTTTACTTTCCAAGTTATGTGAACGGCAGGGAAAGTGACTCTTCATTTTGAAAAATAATCCCGGCCGAATCTGAGCTTTCCGCCCGGATTTGTCATTTCAGGCGGACGGCTTAAATTTTTGCACCAGATGTTCATGTTCTCCAAGCTTTTATAAATGAAGCAATTGTTCGCCAGCCGGCCTCTGTATCGGTAGGATAAATGGCAAAGCGTGGCGTTCATCCCCAAAGAAGCGGCTCTTGCAATCGAAAAAACATAAAAGACGCCCGCCTGCTTCAATTCGGCTTCAAGCGCTGTAATCAGGCGCTTTGTCAAAGAAAAACCGCGGTGTGAAGGAAGAACTGCACAGTCAGTCATTTCCGCATTCCTGAGCGTTTGGTTGACGTCAGCACAGGCCGCTGCGACAAGCTTCATCTGATCAAAGGCGAGGTAGTATACGGCTCCTTGCGCCATCGTCTTTTTGATATATGCAAGGTCTGTAACCGGCGCCGGATAGACGGGGAATACGTCTTGATAAAGCTTTGCCAAAAGGGGGGCATCGCCGCTTTCGGCAGGCCGGATGAAAAACGGCGTCTGCTTTTTTTCCAGCGGAGCCGGGGAAAGAAACAGCTTCCTGAGCATATCATCCTGAGCGAGCCAATCGGCTGTGTTTCGCCTGTTTTGATTCAAATATTGGACAAGCACGGCTGCATCATGGCCGTTATAATATCCGTCAATCTGTCCTTCCGGCTCAAACAAATGCTCCAGCAAACCGGCCGTGTCGTTTTTTTTCGCAAAAATAATGATTTTCTCAATATCATGTTCTGTTGCCGTCTCCATCATATCGAGGAAAAAAGAACAGACATCCCCCTCATAATTGATGATTCTGATTCTTTTATTGAAAAGATCGAGATCAAGCTCAAGCCGGCAGGTTTCATTTTCCCATTTTTTGATCATGTTTTCCCTCCGAAACATCCGGTCATATTCTTTCAATGCCGCACCACTTCATAATAAAAAGACTGATAATCTTCGCCGCTTTGATAAGGGCGTCTTTTTCGATATATTCATTGGCTTGGTGAGCCAGTTTCGTTTCACCGGGGCCGAATACGATGACGGGGGTGTTCCCCGCATGCGACAATACGCCGCCGTCTGTCGCCCATGGGGACGCTTCGACGACGGGCTGTTCGCCGGTGATTGTTTCATAGGCTGATTTGAGCGTCTTGGCCAGTTCGTCATCCTCGGTCAAATCGTTTGGAAGCCACATTGCGCCAAACCATTCAAGTTCGGCCGGATAATGTTTAAACCATTCGTCTTGATATTCCAGATCCTTCAGCCAGCTCTCCAGTTCAGATTGAACATCTTCGGGGGATTCGTTCGGGGCGATGCCGCACCTTCCCTCTATCATTACGGTGTCGGCTACCGATGAAGGCCATGTGCCTCCTTTGATCGTTCCGATGTTGATCGGAACCGGAATCGGAATATTTTCATATAATGGATCTGTTATTCTTTTATTCCTCACCTTTTCAAGCTGGCGGATGGATTCGATGACAATCATGCTCTTTTCGATTGCGCTGACCCCTTCATACCTTGTACCTCCGTGTGCTGAAAGCCCCTTTACCGTGATTCTGAACCACATCGATCCCTGCTGTTTGATAAACAATTTCATGTTCGTCGGCTCCGGAATCAGCGCACCGTCCGCGCGGTAGCCCCTCGTAACGGCGGCCAGCGTTCCCGCTCCTCCGCATTCCTCGTCAACGACGCTTTGGAAGATGAGGTCTCCCTTCAGCCTGATGCCGCACTTTTCGAGTGCTTCCATCGCCATTAACAGAGCGGTGGTCCCCCCTTTCATATCTGTTGTTCCCCTGCCGTAGATCCTTCCTTGTTTGACAACAGGCTGAAACGGCTCGGTATCCCAATCCTTCTTGCTTCCTTCAGGCACAACATCGATGTGGCCGTTTAAAATGAGTGATTTTCCGCCTCCTGTGCCCCGTTTTCTGGCCGCGATGTTCGGGCTTTCTTTAAAGCTCGTTCTGTCGGACTTAAAAAGCGGATGCTGGCGCAACTGCTTAATGCTCGGTTCCCAGACGTCGATTTCGGCGTCAAACTGCCTCAGTTTTTCCAAAACGACAGCTTGCGCGTGAAATTCCTGCCCCATCGTGCTTTTTTCCCCGACGAGCTTTTTTAACAGACGAACCGCTTTGATTTCATGCGTATCAATCCAGTCGCACACTTTTTTCTCTATGTTCTCCATCCAATTCCTCCTCCCTGCGAAAACGGCAGATCGGTCTGGACGCGTCCATCCGTCAGCCGCAGCACGTCATCAAGAGACGCTTCATTCATCAGTTCCTTCAATACAAAGTGATTGTTTTCAATCGCAAATATCGCTTTATCAGTGATCACCATGTCAACGCAAGCCTTCGCCGTGAGCGGAAGGGTGCAGGCTTCGAGAAGCTTGGGCTCCCCGTTTTTATCCGTATGGCTCATGACGACGATCACTTTTTTTGCTTTTTGCGCAAGCTCCATCGCCCCTCCCATCCCCGGAACTTTTTTTCCCGGCACAATCCAGTTGGCAAGATCTCCGGATTGGCTGACCTGAAGGGAGCCAAGGATCGTCAAATCAATACAGCCCTTTCTGATCATTCCGAACGACACGGCGGAGTCAAAATAAGAGGCGCCTTTTACGACAGTGACCGGGTAGCCCGCCGCATTGCAAAGATTCTCATCCTCCATCCCTTTTTCAGGTGTCTCCCCGATGCCGAGCACACCGTTTTCGGATTGAATCATGACGGAAATCCCCGGACGCAGGAAGTTCGGGACGAGCGACGGGATGCCGATTCCCAAGTTGACGATCATTCCGTTTTTCACTTCTTGAGCCGCTCTTCTAGCGATCTCTTCCCTCTCTAATGCTCCCAAACCCATTTCCACATCACCCCCTTTGATTCGGCCACCCCATCGACGAAAATGCCGGGTGTCACGATTTCCTCTTCATGCAGTCCGCCTGCCGGGACGATTTGTTCAACCTCTGCATACGTTTTGTCTGCAGCCATCGCCATGAGCGGATTCATGTTGCGGGCTGTTTTGTCATAAGTGAGGTTGCCGAATTCATCAGCCGTTTTTCCGTAAATAAAGGCAATTTCCGCAGTCAGCGCTGTTTCTGCGATGAGCGTGCGGCCGTTTAGAGAGACGGTTTTCTTTTCTTCCAGCACCATCTCATTGTCGATTCCGACGTCTGTTAAAATGCCGCCAAGTCCGACGCCGCCCGCACGGATCCGTTCGGCCAGCGTTCCCTGAGGCGAAAATTTGACTTCGAGAAGGCCGTCGGTCATTTGTTTGCCGGCGACGGGGTTGGAGCCGATATGGGAGGCGATCAGCGTTTTGACGCGGTTGTTGACGATCAGAGGTCCGATGCCGATCCCGGGAAATCCTGCATCATTACAAATTACGGTTAAGTTTTTCACGCCTTTTTCCAAAATCGCCCTGATGAGCGACGGCGGTGAGCCGACGCCGCCAAACCCTCCAAACATCAGGGTCGATCCATCCTTTACATCTGCTACCGCATCCTCGATTGACATCCGTTTATTCAAAAGGGCCATCTGCCTGTATCCCCTTTTCTACTTGTTTTTCAACTTCATGGACAGACTCTCTGAATATGTGAACGAGCTCCTCCATCTCCGCTTCTGATACCGTAAGCGGCGGCGCGACGATGACGGCGTCGCCGCCCCCTCCGTCGATGCCGGCTTGCGCCGGGTACAGGAGGAGTCCCCTCTTTTTCGCTTCCGCAATGATCCGCCCTGATACCGATAAGGAGTCGGGAAACGTCTTTTTGCTTTTTTGATCGGAGACGAACTCGACGCCCAAGAGCAGCCCTTTGCCGCGGATTTCGCCGATGATACCGGTTTGTTCCATGACGCTCATTAATTTCTCCTTCAGCATATCACCCTTTACCGCGGCTTTTCGGGGGAGATCGTTCTTGATGATATAGCGGAGAACCGCAAGTGCCGCAGCGGCTGAAAAAGGATTGGCGCTGTAGGTATGTCCGCTCATGATGACTCCTGATCCATTTTTGATCGTCTCCATCATGTCATCGGTTATAACGGCAGCAGCAATCGGAGAATAGCCTGCGCTCATTCCCTTGCCGAGAACGGCAATGTCCGGTGTGACGCCCCAATGTTCGATGGCAAGCATCCTTCCCGTCCTTCCCAAGCCGCTCATCACTTCATCCGCAATAAACAGAATATCGTTCGCTTCACAAATGTCCTTTATTTTTTTGTAATAGTCGCCGGGAGCCGTAATCGCGGCACCGGCCGCTCCGATCACAGGCTCCGCTACAAAGCCGGCGATAAACCGTTTGCCGATTCGTTTGATCGAAAGCTCCACTTCATTCGCGCATGCCGCACCGCAAGCAGAAGAATCAAGCTCATACGGACATCTGTAGCAGTTCGGTGCGGATGCGGCTGGGTACCTGTGAAGAAGATGGGTAAAACGGTAACGTCGCTCATAGAATCCCGACAGCGAAAGGGCTCCGTTCGTAATGCCGTGATAGCTGTTCCACCTGGAAAGAAACACCGTTTTATCGTGTTGTCCTTTCTCCTGCCAATATTGAACGGCAATCTTCATCGCGGTTTCCACCGCCTCAGACCCGCTGTTTACAAAAAAAGACCAATTCAAATCGCCCGGAAGCGCGTCTGCCAATAGCTCGGCAAGCTGTTCGGCCGGCTCGCTGGTAAACTGCGAACGATAGACAAAAGAAACTGCATCAAGCTGTTCTTTGAGCCGGGCGATAACCTCTGCTGCGCCATGGCCGAGATTGCAGGTAACGGCACCTGAGCAGCCATCGAGATATCGTTTTCCCGACTGGTCATAAATATAGCTTCCTTTTGCATGGTGAACGACCGGATAACTTCCGTGAAGATCCGGTTTAATCAAAAATGACATGCGGCATATCCCCCCTCCCAAGGAACAGGACTTTCTTTACATTGTATGAAACGGGAAATGGCCGCATTCTTTTTTCGAAAGCGTAAATGAAGACAGACATGCGGGCTGCATTTCGGATGCGAGAAACAGGCGACACACTGGCGCCTGCGGAAACCGAAACTTTCCGCGAGAAGCGGATGCCGGGAATCTACATGGGGATAAAAAAGAAACGGCAGACAAAAACGTTCCAGACCATCATTCCGGAAAGACCTCCTTTTACGTCCAAATCATGCTTCAATATGATTCTTCCTGTTGTGAAACTCACAACAGGTGCCCAAAACGCAGGATAAAAGCAATATCTTGTGCAGGTTGATGTTACATATTAAGGGGATATTTGACGATTCATTTTTGCAAAACAAAAACCTCCCGACGGATGGAAGGTTTTGTGAAGATGTTATAAACCGGTTTGATTCTATATTTTTTTAGTGGATAAAAGCAGCTCCGACGATAATCAGCAAAATAAAAAGTACGACGATTAATACGAACGTGCTTCTTCCGTAAAATCCATGGCCGTATCCATAGCCGCCGTAATCACAGCAATGATGGGGGTAATACACGGGACATTCATCCTTTCCTAAAAATTCGTTACACCCCAGCCTATGCGGGCCAAGTCACCATTGGTTTGTGCTTCTGCCTACATCGAGGAAAACAAATATTTAAAAATGGTTGTCAGACGATGCTCTCTCCGAAATCCGAGCTTTTCATAAAACCGTTTCGCCTGATCGCTTCCAGACGTGACCAGATAGCTCAGCTCCAGCCCTGACCGTTTCGATTCGGCAAGCATTTCATGGAGCAGTTCTGTTCCATAGCCTTTGCGCTGATACGGCTCTAAAATGGCGACTTCCTCGATTTTGGACACGTTTTCCCGGTAATCTGCGTAAAGCTCCGCACAGCCGATCGGCGTCCCATCGTCAGAGTAGCAGACAAACAGCTGAATAATGCCTTTTTCATAAAACGGATACTTGCGGCGCAGCTTCTCTTTGGCAAATGTCTCATTCACGCTCAGCGCATCATAGGTCTGCATCACATCACAGCCGTCCTGAAGCGATGTTGCCGTTCCCCATCTGATCCGGCCTGACGCGGAATTCCCCTGCCATTCCGCCAGGTCGATGCTGTAAAAAAGCTCCTCATCAAGAACATACCCGAGATCAAACAATGCTTTTTTCATAGAAAGCGGAACACTCTTGCCAAATGAACTTTTCACATGAATGTAATTTCGTTTTAAAATCCCCGGAACGCGAACGAGCAGCGAATATAAATCTTCCATCGGAAAATCGTCCCGCAGCTGTATAAAATGGTTGGCAAACATTTGCGGAATCTGATCATCTATAAAAACGTCATAAGACGCTTCGCTTTTTTTGCTGCATGTCAGCAGTAAATAGTTTTCTTCAGCTTGTGCAATTGATTTCATGACGGAAGCCTCTTTTCGGTTCGTATAAATGATATAAAAAAATGACCCTTTCATAAAAAGGATCATCTTTTGACGGGAGAATGTCAATTCTTTTCAGAGTCTTTTTTTCCTTTCTCAAATAAGCCGGCATACTTTCCGTAGCCATCCTTCTCAAGATCGCCCTTCGGAATAAAACGGAGCGCGGCTGAATTGATACAGTAGCGTAGACCGTTTGGACCCGGGCCGTCGGGAAACACGTGACCGAGATGCGAGTCAGCGGTCTTGCTTCTGACTTCCGTCCTGATCATGCCGTGGGACGTATCAAGGTTTTCCTCTATCTCACCTTCATCAATCGGCTTCGTAAAGCTCGGCCAGCCGCAGTGGGCATCAAATTTGTCGAGCGAGGAAAACAGCGGCTTCCCGGAAACGATATCAACATAGATTCCCTCTTCCCGGTGGTCCCAATATTCGTTTTGGAAAGGGGGTTCTGTCCCGTTGTTCTGCGTCACCTCGTACTGCATCCGATTGAGCTGTTTCAGCCGTTCTTCTTTATTATTGACGCCCATGTCCCAAGCCTCCCCAATGCTCTTTTAAAAATCCCTCTCGCCCGCTTCCAACACGGTACCTTTTATAGCGCTCAGGATGTTTTTTATAGTAATCCTGATGGTATTCCTCAGCAGGATAAAACGGGCCGGCTTCAAGAATCTCGGTTGCGATCGGATCTTTGAAGACGCCGCTTTCTTCCAGTTTTTTCTTTGATTCCAGAGCGAGCTTCCGCTGTCGGTCATGATGATAAAAAATCGCCGTCCGGTAGGATTCGCCGCGATCCGCAAACTGTCCCCCGCTGTCTGTGGGATCGATCTGCTGCCAATAAAGTTCAAGCAATTTTTCATATGGAAAGATATCGGGATCAAACGTGATCTGCACCGCTTCTCGATGTCCGGTCGTATCGCTGCAGACCTCTTCATATGTCGGGTTTTCTTTATGACCGCCCGTATAGCCTGAGACGACTTTCATAATGCCGGGCTGTTCGTCAAAAGGTTTGACCATGCACCAAAAACAGCCTCCCGCAAACGTAGCGAGTTCCCGTTTTTCAGCCATATGCGCTGCCTCCTTATCATAAAACGTGATGTGAACTATTATATCATAGCCTTTTGCTTTTCCATCTTCTTCTGCTCACGCTCATACATTATTCTAAAAAAACCCCAGGCATCCGACTTTCTCCTCTTGCAGAGAGATTTGTGACAATTATTTGTCTTTTCCATCACTCGCTTACTGCATAAACGGTCAATCCTCCCGCTGTTGCCGCTTTTGCCTTTGTCAATTGGCGGTCACATGAACTAAAAATCTGCTTAAACATTTACTTATCAGTCAAAAATTATGGTATCATAGTGATATCATGTTCATGAAAAGGAAAATTCATGCTGATTCGGTTATTCCTTTCTAAAGAAAGCGGAAATTTGCTAATTGTATGGAGGGGCGAAATTTGAAAGCTAGAGAACAAATGATGTACGATATGGAAGCCTTGCTTCGCACAGTATTTAAACAAATGCGCGATGAAATAAATGAGCTGCTCGAAAAAGAGATGTCTCGGAATGAATTTATGATCCTGCGCCTGCTGAGCGAGCAGGGGCCGAAAAAGGTGACGGAGTTCGCAACGATTTTGGGCGTTTCCGCCAGCCATATTACCGCGGTAACCGATGCATTGGTCGAAAAAGGATGGATCACGAGAGTCCGTTCAAAAGAAGACAGAAGGATCATCAAAATCCACCTGACAGATGCCGGCAAAGAAATTATCAGATATTTCGAAGAAAAGAAAACGGAATATTATTTTAAACGATTCAGCTGCTACACCGATGATGAGCTGAAAACGCTGATCGAACTGTTCAGCAAGCTTGACAAAAAAGGACAGCACTAAACCGGTGAACTTACATATATCTGCACGCTCATGAGCACATTAAGATCAAAAAGAGGTGCACACATATGGCAGCTCCCTACCTATGTCCAAACTGCAAAACGAACCGGACACGCTTCAATTTGATTGAACAGTCGCCGATCTCCGTCAAGCTTGACCCTTCAACAGGGGAAATTTTAGAAACGTATTCAACGGACGAACGCTCCCTTTTTCATCTTCCATACAACGGCCCCGTAATGAAAGTACAGTGCGGCGTCTGCGGGTTAATCGAAGATGAAAAAACGTTTATCAAGCTCGCCGAATATGATAAACGCTGAAGCGGTAATACAGAAACGCGGTCAGGCTGCTTAACATAAAGCTCGTGCCGATGCCGAGCGCGATGCCGTTTTCGCCGGTCCATTCAGAAAACATATATGAAAACGGGAAACGCAATACCCAAAAGGAGACCGCGTTCAGCACCAAAATCTGAAACATCGCGCCAGAAGCCCTTACCACACCGTTTAACACAAAATTAATACCGATAAACGGATAAAAGAAGGCAATCGTTTTCAAATATTGTTCTCCAAAGCCGTCCGCCTCAGGCTCTGAAATGAACAGCTTCACCGCATGGTATCCGGCGAAGAAAACGGCGGCGCTGATCGACAGCATGAACATGACCACGTAAAAAACGCCATAGTTTGCGATTTTCTTCGTTCGCTCCATGTCCCCGCCTCCGATCGTCTGACCGGCCATACTGTTGACGGCCGTTCCGATGGCCATCGCCGGCAGGATGAGAAGGCTGTCAATTCTCTGGACGGCTCCAAATCCGGAAACAACGCTTTCTCCAAATGAGTTGACAACGCTCATAATCGCCATCGAACCGCCTGAAATCACGACCATTTGCAAGCCGGCGGGAATCCCGAGCTTTAAAATAACAGAAGTCTCTTCAAGCGAAGGCAGCTTTGGAAGCGTAAAAGGCACGAGCCCTTTTTTCACCGTATGGACGATGCCGTAAATAAACGCGATCCCCTGGGAAAGAACGGTGGCGTAAGCCGCTCCTGAAATCCCCAAATCAAACCCCGATATAAACAGCGGATCCAAAAAGAGATTTAACATAACAGCAATCAGCACAAACTTGAGCGGTGTTTGACTGTCGCCGACAGCCCTCAATACGGTGCTGATAAAATTGTAGCCGAACAAAAATATAATTCCGATAAAATGAATTCTTAAATAGCCGGATGCTAAATCCATCATTTGATTCGGCGTTTGCAGAAGGGAAAGCAAAGGATTTGTAAACATATAGCCGATTATGCCGAGCAAAAGGCTCATCACCGTCATGATCACAATAAATGCATTGACGTACGATGCAAGTCCCTCTTTGTCGCCCTTCCCTTTTTGCTGGGATAAAATCGTAAGCGCAGCATTATTGATCCCCAATACAAACGACAGGACCGTAAAGAAAACCGTTCCGGAGACAGCCGTCGCTCCAAGCGCTTTGGCGCCGAGCAAATTTCCGACCCACAAGCTGTCGATGAACTGGAAGGAAATCTGCAAAAGGTTGGCGAGAATAATGGGCCCGGAGAAAAAAATCAGCTGTGTCAAAACATTTCCGTATGTAAAATCCGTATTCATTTCCTTCTCCTTTTTTGCTTTGTCCCCGGCTGTGGCAGATGCCGGGAAAACCTCATATCATGAAAGAAAAACTAGAAAGGGGCGTGTGCAGATGGACAGCACAATATATGACGGCCGGCGGACTGAGTCGGTCTTTTATGCTCCGTATACAGAGAAGCAGGCGCTCGCTGCTTTTCGGGCCGGCAACGCCCAGGCGATGCTCAGGCTGCTTCACGCCGCTCCCGGCACGGACGATATCAACGTGCTCGTCAACGGATTTCCGCTGTTTCAAAACGCACCTTATAGAGAACTGTCCTCTTATGTGCCGATTATCGCCGGCATCTGCCGAATCGACGTTTTAAAGGCAGGGGCACTGCGCCCTCCGCTTCTTACCGTATATTATGACATCATGCCGGCTACCCATTATACAATCGCCATTACCGGCACCCTGTCAAAGCCGTTTCCTTTCGCGATGTCAGACCGGGTATCTATTCAAGATAGCAAACGCAGTATGAGGTTCGTTCATCTCTCCCCCGACGCCCCGGCTCTTGATCTTGCCGTCAGAAAGGGGCCCGTTCTTTTTGCAAACGTGTCCTTTGCAAACGCAAGCCACTATATCGCATGTCCCTTTGAAAAAACCGACTTGGAAATACGTGCAGCAGGAACAGAAACCGTCTTGCTGAATGTTCCGAAGGCCGAGCTTTCAAACGGCCAGCCGGTCACCTTCTATTGCCTCGGGTTTGTCAATGGATATCCGTCTCTTGAAATGAAAAAACATCCTGACGGTGCCGATTGAAAAAAAGAGACGTGATGTCTCTTTTTTTACCGGTCCGTTTTTTTTCGTTTTTTCACATCAAGCGTAAATACCATAATGCTCAAAAATAAGGCGCAATAGCCGATGTTTAAATACATTTTGTCCATATCATCGTCGAAAAAGCTGAGGGCTGCGAGCGCCGCAAAATACAGTCCAAATAATGACGCCAATAAGCTGAAATATTTATTGATACGCTCCATACGGTCACCTCTACTATTCAAAAAGAAAATTCTTCCTTACCTATTAATATTTTATATTGTCCTGTATTTTAAACGTTTCGTCAACTTTCGGTTATGATGCCGGCTGATAATAGACAAATTCGATTTGGTCTTTTTTCAAATCGATGGTTTTCGCTTTTACGTACATTCCGTTTTTAAGCGGCATTTCCGATAAGCGGATTTGAATTTCTTTCGCATGTGCGCGGACATGGACAAAATCCGGGAGATCATAAAACTGATCCATGTAGTTTAAAACAAACGATATCGGGATGTTCAGCCTTCCTAAAGAAAATTTTGTTACATGAAGAACGACATCCCCGCTTTTTTCGACTGACGGCCGGAAGGACACCGCGCAATCGACCGTCGATGAAAAGGCGCGGATGGCGCCGATGACGTGAACTTCATCATCGATCTCAACCTTGTAGTCAAGGTCTGACGATGTTTCTTTTTGCAAATACGAATTGATGAATGCCGACAATGATTCCTTCGTGGCGGTCACATTCAGTTCATACTCGCTCGCTGGAGGCCCGGCCTGTTCCCTTTCGCCGCCGGGAAGGATCAGGAGAGTCAAAACGCCGGCCAAAATGATGATATTCACTGCTAATAACGTTAAAAATAAACTTTTCCATTTCTTCATGTTTTTCACCTTATTCTTGCGGAAAGTCTTCTTTTGTCATTTGATCGTAAACACGCTCTGCTATTAGTGAATACCCGTAATGATTGGGATGAAACTCATCATCTGCAATCTTTTTTTCATCGCTGTATTCTTCAAAGATGTCAGCGATATCGGCCATTTTTGCATTGGGGATGTTTTTGAGCTCCCCCTTCGCTCCTTCATTCCATTCGCCGACAACCTGACCGACTTCCCTCAGTTCTGAAAGCGTAAATGTAAACGGGTTGTACATGCCGACATAAACGATCTCCGCACTGCCGTTTTGCTCTCTGATGTCCGTTAAAATGTCCCCAAGCCTTTCTTCAAATGCCTTTTGCCCGACTCTAAACGGCTGAAGCGTCAAATGTGCAAAGTTTTGGCGGACCACCTTCATCAGATCGTTCCCGCCGATTGTCAGCAAGATATAGTCGGCGTCCCTCAGCCCCTCCTGCACCTGTCGTTCTTCCAGCTTTTTCTTCAGCTGATCAGTCCGGTAGCCTTTCACCGCATAATTTTTGACCGTAACCGATTTTACATCGCTGCGGCTCTTCAGTTTTTCGGCCACCATTCCGACATAACCTTTTCCTTCCTGGTCGCCAACTCCCTTTGTCAGAGAGTCTCCTACTGCGGCGATGACGATGTTCCGCTTAGGAGTAACCGCCGTTTTTTCGGCTCCCGCATTGCCAATTGTACATGCTGAGAGCAGACAGACAAGAACGATCATGACTGGAAAAAACCGTTTGCTCAAATAGCGATGCCCCTTCCTTCTTTATCACCTAAAAGAAAGTGTAACACGTTTTGTTTCTTTTGAAAATCGCACGGCAAAAAGCCCGTTTTCCGGCGGGGAAAAACAGGCTTTAGCATACTATGTTCAGCGTTTTTCAAGAGTTTTAATATCTGCGATGATATCTTCATACGGCGTATCTTTAACACCGTCATAATCTTTGACGACTTTCCCTTCCTGGTCGATTAAATAAAATGAGGTTTGATGAATGACCTGATCATCGTCTTCCGGCTTTTTGACGATTGCCTTAAAGCTTTTCAGCGCAAACTTTTCGATGTCAGCCTGCGAGTATCCAGTCAAAAAATCCCAATTGTCCAAAGACAGCGGATAGTTCGCCGCGAATTTTTTCAGCTTTTCCGGCGTATCGTTTTCGGGATCGACGCTGAACGAGACGATCCGGGCTTGTATGTTTTCTTCTTTCATTTGCTTTTGCAGTTCTGTCATGTGCGCGGTCATCGGCGGACAAACGGTCTCACAGTTCGTAAAAATAAAGTCCGCGACCCACACTTTTCCTTTTAAGCTGTCGAGCGATACCGTTTTATGATCTTGATTTTGAAAAGAAAAAGACTGTACATCATAATTCAGCGGGTCTTCAATTTTACTGGTGCCACAGGCGGATAACAAAGCGATGACAATACCGGCAAACAGTGCGCCGAAAACGTTTTTCAATCCTTCCCCATCCCCTTTGTCAGTCGGTATAAAAGGTGAAACCGATCGCTCCTTTTCCTGTATGAACCGATATGATCGGCGTGGTGCATAAAATGTCGATGTCCATCCCCGGAACATGCTCAAGCAATGAAGCTTTCAGTCTATGCGCCAGCTCCAGCGCATCTGCATGGGCGATGCCGATCGCCTGAACGGTTTTTCCTTTTACGGCCGAAAGGAATTGGCCTGTTAAATATTTAATGAGCTGAGCGCTGCTGCGGACGTTTTTTTCAGGCGTGTAAATCCCGTCTTCAAGCCTCGCGATCGGCTTTACTTTCAGCAAGGAACCGATCAGCGCTTTCCCTCTGCCTATGCGCCCCCCTTTGATCAAATTTTCAAGAGTGTCGATCGTCACATACAGAGAAGTGCGGTGTCTGAGCCGTTCAAGGTCCTCCGCTATGGCTGCAGCCGTCAATCCCTGCCCGGCAAGGACCGCTGCCCTCACTACCTGAAAACCTAAGCCTTTTGAAATATACATCGAGTCGATTACCGTAATCGATGCGTCAACCATTTTTGAAGCGCATACAGCCGTCTGATACGTTCCGCTTAGTTCACTTGAAAGGTGAATGCTGATCACTTCGCTCCCGTCTTCGGTCAGTTTTTCGTATAAGTCGATAAAAGCCCCCAAAGGCGGCTGGGAGCTTTTCGGAAGCTCAGCTGCTTTTCCCATCTTCTCAATAAATTCATCAGATTGTATATCAAGCTGATCCCTGTAAATCTTTCCGTCAATTGCTATGGAAAGCGGCAGTACGGAAATACCGTATTTGCGAAGCGTTTCCCTGCTCAGATCCGCAGTCGAATCCGTTACGATCTTAATGTTTGCCAATCCTTTTCACATCCTGTCGATTCCATGTGGCGCAAAAACCGCATGAAAAATTCTTTGCCGGCCATTGGCTTAGGCTGGCAAAGAATGTTTGCATGCTATGCATTATGTTTTAGTTCTTCCTGCTGATAAATCGCGAGGTAATCCCGCCATTTTAATGCCCGTTTTAAATATTCCCTGAAGGAGTAGACGCTTTTTGTCCGCCTCGAATCATACAGCTCTTTTAAATACGCTTCAAGCCTCAGCTTCGCCATAAAAAAGTGCGGGTCGTCCTCCTTTAACAATGGTATTTCCGTCACCTTCACCTGCTGTCCATCCGATCGTTTGAACTCTAGGCTTTTGAGTAACAAGGTATCAATCCTCTTTTATTGGATATTTTCTTTATTATATTATACATAATACCGGGAAGCTTTGTCCGGAAATGATGCGATGTATTCAAAAAAATGTCTTAAATCAGCAGGTTGAAGAGCCCTTCATCCTTGTTGACTTCAACGTAGCGGAATCCTTTTCGGTTCATTCTGTCGATGAGCGGTTCATAATCTTCGCGCTGTTTCAGCTCGATGCCGACGAGAGCCGGCCCGCTGCTTTTGTTGTTTTTCTTTGTATATTCAAACCGTGTAATGTCGTCGTTCGGCCCGAGTACTTCGTCCAAAAATTCGCGCAGCGCCCCGGCCCGCTGCGGAAAATTGACGATAAAATAATGCTGGAGGCCCTCGTACATCATCGACCTGTCCTTGATTTCCTGCATTCTGCCGATATCGTTATTTCCGCCGCTGACAATGCAGACGACATTTTTCCCTCTGATTTCATCCTTGTAAAGATCTAAAGCGGCAATCGGCAAAGCCCCGGCCGGTTCCGCGACAATCGCGCACTGGTTATACAAGTCGAGAATGGATGTGCAGACCTTGCCTTCCGGAACGAGCAAAATGTCATCGACGACGGCTTCGAGCGTTTTAAAGGTTTGGTCGCCGATTTTTTGTACGGCGGCTCCGTCTACGAATTTGTCGATTTTGGCGAGCATGACAACTTCGCCTTTTTTATTGGACTCAAACAGAGCAGGCGCTCCTTTTGGCTCGACCGCGATCAGCTTCGTCTCAGGGGACACATTTTTCATATAGGTTCCCACCCCTGAAAGAAGGCCACCTCCTCCGACGCTGGCAAACAAATAATGCGGCTCTGCTTCAATATCATTTAAGATTTCAACGGCAACCGTTCCCTGTCCGGCCATCACGTCAAGGTCGTCAAACGGATGGATGAATGCGCGTCCTTCTTCTTCACAGCATAATACAGCGCTTTGATAAGCATCATCGAATGTATCACCGGTCAGAATAATTTCGACATAATCTTTTCCAAAGAGCTCAACCTGGGATATTTTTTGTCTCGGCGTTGTAGACGGCATAAAAATTTTCCCGTGGATGCCGAGGTGCTTGCACGAAAATGCAACGCCCTGGGCATGGTTGCCGGCGCTTGCGCAGACGATGCCGTTTTTCGTCGTTTCTTTTGACAGCTGCTTCATTTTGTTATATGCGCCTCTCAGTTTGAATGAGCGGACAACCTGCAAATCCTCTCTTTTTAAATAAACGTTGCAATCGTACCTCTCAGACAGCCTCTCGTTTTTTTGAAGAGGGGTATGAATGACAACATCTTTTACGTTTTGGTGTGCTTTTAAAATGTCTTTGACTTGGATGAGAGAGTCTTCTTTAAGCAACGGTTTCATTTATAGGATCCTTTCTTTATAAAGCTTTATTTAATACGCCATTATATCATGAATATTCAAAATTTAAAGAGCAATTCTATTTTATTTGCAGACTTTTTTAACGATTCACCGCTTTATCCATATATACGACTGCAAGAACCGTTTCATTCAAAAAGATTGTTTTTGCAAAAAAAGTTTTATTTGTTTCAATTGGGTGTTATAATAGAACCAATTGAAACCAAAAGGAGTTTAACAATGATCCAATACACTTGTCCTTCGATCACTTTCGCTGACTTGATCGGTGAAGACGATTCTTTTGTACAGACAAAAAACAGAGCCAAACGATTTGCCGAATCCGTTCACCCGGTCTACATATCAGGGGAAACAGGGACGGGAAAAGGGCTGTTTGCAAAAGCCATCCACTATGAATCACCTTTTGCCGGCGGTCCGTTTCTGCAAGTGAACTGCAGCGCAGCATGTGAAGAAGAATTGGAAGACAAACTTTTTCACGATTCCGGGCTGGATCCCGGAACCCTGTTTCTCGATGAGGTGTGGGGCCTCTCTTTGTCCCTTCAGGGAAAGCTTTTGGCCGCCATTGAACAAGGGACCGGCCCGAGGATTATTTCATCCTCGAGCGTCCCGCTCAGAGAACGCGTTGAAAACGATGAGTTCCGCATGGATCTGTATTACAGACTAAACGTGCTGGACCTGCCGCTGCCTCCTCTTCGTGAGCGTAAAAGCGACATTCCCCTTCTCGTTCATCATTTCCTGAAGAGCGGAGACCATGACATCTATGTCGAACCTGTCGTTTGGAAGGCTTTGGAGCAATACGAGTTTCAAGGAAACGTAAGAGAGCTGAAAAATATGGCCGATTATATGAAAACCGTCTCAGACCAAACAACCGTTCAGCTTTATGACATTCCGCCCGCCTTGCGGGAGCAGGTTGATAAGAAGAAAACAAAAGACAAAAAAAACGCGCCGGCATCCTTGACGATGATGGAAAAAGAGGAATTTGCGTTTTTGCTCGAAACGATCAAACAACTGAATGAAAAAGGAGAGCCTGCAAGCAGGAGAATCCTTTCAGAAAAAAGCAAAAACGGAAAGTCTGAGCTTACTCCGCAGCAGGTCCGCAATAGACTCGACTACCTCGAAAAACGGGAATACGTCACAAAAGGCCGCGGAAGAGCCGGAACGAAAATAACGCTTGAGGGGCTGCGTTTTTTAAGCTCATTAAAAAATCATATCATTCAGGATTAGAAAGGGTGTATGTTGATGTACACAATTAAAGAAGAAATCGCCAATGCCGTAACACACGGACTCGGCGTCCTGCTGTCCATCCCTGCGATCGTATTTTTGGTGATTTTCGCGGTGCGCTACGGCAATCCGCTTGATGTCGTCAGCTTTTCGATTTTCGGAGCCTCCATGCTGTTTCTGTATCTAAGTTCAACCCTCTTGCACAGCATACAGCATCCGAAAACGAAAGATATATTGGAAATTATCGACCACTCAGCCATTTATGTATTGATCGCGGGCACTTACACACCGTTGGTTCTCGGCCCTCTAAAAGGCCCTCTCGGCTATACGATGCTTGCGGTCGTCTGGAGCCTTGCCGTATGCGGGATCGTTTTTAAAATCTTTTTCGTCAAGCGCTTTATCGTCGTAAGCACCTTGATGTATCTTTTGATGGGCTGGATGGCGATCATTGCGATCAAACCGCTTTATGAGGCATTAACCGGCAAAGGCTTTGCGCTCCTCCTTTTAGGAGGAATCCTGTACTCCGTCGGAACGATCTTTTATTTATGGCGGAAAATTCCTTACCACCATGCCATTTGGCATACGTTTGTCCTCGGGGGAAGCGCGTCTATGTTTTTCTGCGTGCTCTTCTACGTTGCAAATGTACCTTTTGTATAACATAAAAAAACACCGGGCTTATAATGTGCCCGGTGTTTTTGCGCTTCCTAAGCGTTATGCCCGAAGCTGCTTTTTTTCAGAAATAGCGTAAGCCTGATGAATCGTCAGATCGATATCCGCAGGTCTCAGCCGTTTAAAAAACGACCCTTTTTGCATGTCCCCGACACCTGCCGTCTCAACCGGTACAACAAGGATGCCGAGCCTGCCTGCCAAAGCTTCATAATCAATCCCGTCATCCTCGGAAAGGATGAAGCTTTGACCTTTGCGAACGATGTCTTCTATTTTTTCAGCGGCTTCGTTTGGGTCTCCGGTTTTTTTAATAGCGGCCATTTTGTTCAGCCATTGCCCGATAAGCGGGTATCGAAATGCACGAGGTTCCGCGAAAAAAGAAGGCGTTTTATCCAGGTGGCCGAGCAGAATAGCCAGATCTGCAAGCGTAAGCTTCGGATGAACATACAGCACAGGACCTGCCGGAGTCTTGCCGGACTGGTGAATGGAGACGGTTGATCCAGTTAACCCGACACACCCGCGCATGAAAGATTTCGGCTTGTCATACACAGCCCGCATCTGATTGGCATAAGAAATCCGCGGATCGAGCGTCTGAAGCTCATACAGCAATCTGATGTGCTTTAACAGCATATAGGTTACATAGATCGCCAAAAAACAAGAGCGAAACACCAAATTCCCTCCTCTCTATCCTTTTCTCTGATAAACGAGGAATTCGTAGTTATAAGGGTTTTCTTCATCTTTTACACCCTTTTGTCTCGAAACGATTTCCCACTCGTCTTCGCTGAATTCCGGGAAATAACGGTCTCCCTCAAACGCTTCATCAATTTTCGTCATATACAGCTTATCGGCATAAGGAAGCAGTTCTGTATACAGCGTTGAACCGCCGATCACAAAACATTCTTCTCCGCTTTCTTTGGCAAAACGCACAGCTTCGTCTGCCGAATGCAGCATTTCGCAGCCCGGCAGATCGAGCTCCCCATTTGTTGTCACGACAACGTTTCTTCGGTTCGGGAGCGGCTTTCCGATCGATTCAAACGTTTTTCTTCCCATGATGACGGTATGTCCGCTTGTTACGTCTTTAAAATATTTTAAGTCCCGCGGCAGATGCCAAGGTAGATCATTGTCTTTACCGATCAGACGGTTCCGGTCCATCGCAAAAATAAATGAAATCATGCGTATGACAGCCTCCTTTATGAATAATTCAGGTTTCTTTACGGATGATCAAGATTGCTATGTATAGCGGTTTTGGCGTAAAGAGGCATCTCTTTCCGGGGTTTAGCATCGTAGCAGGCGGCTGATGAAGCTTGTATTCCCCGTCCTTTCCGTTCCTAAACATATGACGGTATACATCTGATTTCGTTTCACTTTTTTCATCCTTTTGTAGTGTATCTTGTTTGGCCTTTGGCAACAAGACATTTTTCAGAAAAGGTGAACAAAATAAATAAACCGCCTTTCGGCGGTTTATCGACTCCCGTGCACGCTCGGATGTCCGGCTTTCTCTTCCTGCTCTTCGTCCTGGAGCTTTTGATGAGTGTGGGCGATCCGGCTTGCCGCCGCAGCCGCCAGCGCAGCCACGATATCGTCAAGAAATGTGTGGACCTCACCGTCCGGACAATCATCCAGCTCTTTAATGATCCCGAATTTTTCTTTGTCCAGATATCCAAAGTTGGTAAGTCCGATCGATCCGTAAACATTGACGATTGACAGAGGAATGATTTCGTCTATTCCGAAAAGCGGTTCATCCGTTTCCACTAAATATTGAAGCGGTTCTGGCAAAAGCTTCTTTTCCGCAAGCTGATCAAGCGCTATACCCGTTAAAACGGCATGGATGATTTCCCGTTTATTCAAAACCTTTTCGACATTTTCAATACAAACGCTCAAAGGCAGGTCAGGATGGTATTTTTCCTGCAGTTTTTGAACGATGAGCGCGATGTCTTCAATGGTGACGCCGCGTTCATTCAGCATGTTTTTTGTAAGGTGCACCATTTCATTCATCGTATATTTTTTCATCTGTCATGCATCTCCTTTAATGACTCATCCAATTTGGCGGCGTATTGCGGTCCCAGTAAATGCTTCCGAGGTCATGGTGTTTTTGAAAGCCGTCCTCTGCGCTGTGATAATGAAAATTAAACCAGTAGCCTTGCTGGGGCGGCTGATCCCTTCTGACGTGAAACCTTAAAACATCCTCCCCTGTTTTGCGGTTATACACGTGAAAGATTTTTTCCGATTTTCCCGGTGTCGGCTTTTTTGAAATCACAAGATCCTGGTATGCCTCATCGTCTTTCAGCGTCATCAGATGGCTGACGATCACTTCTTCGATCTTTGGAAGGACTTCTTCTCTGTACTCATCTTCAATCTTTTGCGATATCTTGTCCCCGAACTTCGCAAAAGATTGATCTTCGGCATCATTCAGCAGCCCAGTCATATAGGAGTCAAACGGAGGCTTTTGTTCCTGCTCCCCGTCAGACAGGGAACCTTCCCTGTTTTCATATACGGCCGTATATCCCGTCTGCTGCTTGATGTTCTGATGCTCTGACGGCTTGTCCGCCATCAGAGCGGCAGGAGGTGATACAAGGCCGAACGTCGCAATTGTAAATAAGGCTACAAGAGCTTTTCTCATCCACATCTTCATCGCCGATTAGTTCCCTTCTGACCACATTCGTTTTCTCTTATTCTATCATATGTTGAATTTTCAGTCAGCTAAAACGGTTATCCCGAAAGACCGTTTACCCGTACAATTTCTCCTTCCGCGAGCTTCAAAAACTCATCCGGCGTCAGGCTGAAGCAGGGCCTTCGATTGTCCAGATCTCCCCATATTAAAGGAGGTTTTCACCTGAAACACACAAGCCAAACGGCCGCTGCACCTCCGGTTGGCCTGCGTGTTTCTCGACTGCTCCTGCGTCTTTTCGGCCTTTTCCCGGCGGATTTCTCTTTTTAGCTTTATCAATCCGGTTTGTCCGCTTCCAATCACAAGCACTGCTTTATCGGCTTCCGTCCCGCATCCGACCGTGCTTCATCTCATTTAAAAACCCCAGTTCTAACAATTGCGCTGTACTTTTTCGATAACCTTCCCGTTGATTCATTTCACCTGAAGCAAGCGATCGACCACGATATGATTGATTGCATGAATGTAAGCTAAAGCGCTCGCTTTCATAATATCGGTATCCGTTGCTTTGGCTGAGTAAGTTTCCCCTTTATATTCAGCTTGAATGCTGACTTTCCCCAAGGCATCTTTTCCCCTTGATACGCTCGTGATCTTGTATTCAATCAATTTAATATCGAAATCCGCGATTTCTGTGATAGCGGCGTACAATGCCTCGATCGGGCCTGAACCGACAGCGCTCGATTGGAAGATTTGCTCATTCTGTTTTATTTTCACACTGGCAGACGGAAAATGAAAATTGCTGATGACCTGCAAATCGATAAGCTCATAAAAATGCCTGCTGTGCCCTGTTTTGTCTTGATCATGGGAATGATGTTTTGCGAAATAGTTCTCTGCGATGACATATAAATCGTGTTGGTAGACTTCTTTTTTTGTATCGGCCAGTTTGAGAAACGCTTCAAATATTTCTTCAAATTGCTGATCGGTTAACTGATGCAACCCCATTTTCCCGAGCGCGTTTTTCACCGCGTGGCGGCCGGAGCGGGCTGTTAATACGAGTTCCATATCATCGAGGCCGACCTCAACCGGGTTCATAATTTCATATGCATCCCTGGATTTCAGCAAACCGTCCTGGTGGATGCCTGACGAGTGAGCGAAAGCATTTTCCCCGGTTATGGCTTTATTCACTTGTACATCAAGCCCCATCAAGCTGCTGACAAGCCTGGATGTATTCATAATTTCTTTTGTGTTGATATTCGTGAACGCCTGATACAATGTCCGGCGTATGTTCACCGCCATCACAACTTCTTCCAAAGCAGCGTTTCCGGCCCGTTCGCCAATTCCATTGATCGTGCACTCCACTTTATCTGCACCGTTTTTAATGGCAGCTAACGTATTGGCAGTTGCCATGCCAAGATCATTGTGGCAATGGACGCTGAGAAGCACCCGGTCATTTACGTTTTTCAAGCGGTCGTTTATTTTGAAAATCAATTCGCCAAACTCTTCCGGATCTGCATAGCCGACCGTATCAGGGATATTGATCATCGTTGCTCCCGCCTTTACAACAGCCTCAATTGTCGACCATAAATATTCAAAGTCGGAGCGTGAAGCGTCTTCTGTCGAGTACTGCACATCCGGCATAAGCGTTTTGGCGTATTTTACTGCATCTACACCGATATTCATGATTTCGCTTTTTGATTTTCCGAATTTCTTTTCAATATGAATGTCAGAAGTGCCCAGCACGATGTGGATCAACGGATGTTCGGCGTATTTCACACTGTGATAAACCGCATCTATATCAGCTTTTACTGCCCTCGCCAGCCCTGTGATGATCACATCGTCAGCCTTCCCTACCTTTTTCGCGATTTCTTTCACAGCATTGAAATCGCCGGCCGATGATGAAGGAAAACCTGCTTCGATGATATCGACCCGGAGCTTTTTTAATTGATTGGCAACTTCCAGCTTTTCATAAAGGTTGAGCTTCGCACCAGGAACCTGCTCTCCGTCTCTAAGCGTTGTATCGAACACCCAAATTTTTCTTGTCATCTCAAAACCACTCCTTTGTCATATTGGTGTATAAAAAAAGCCCCGTCTCTATTTATAGAGACGAGGCTTTGCTCGCGGTACCACTCTAATTGATTAATCAATCCGTCATTAATCCACTCTGTTTCGGCGGCTATCACCGCCTATCTGTATAACGGCAGAATTCCGGCTCCCCCTACTTAGCCAATCGGTGTTCAGGGTGCAGCTCTTGGATGAGTTCAAAGGAAATAAGTGCCGATTCTCACCACCCATCAGCTCTCTGAAAGCTTATTGTCCTTCTACTATTTCCAATCTTCGCTTGTTATGATTGAATTTATATGCAATCATAAGCCAGCACATCTGCATTGTCAACATTAAAATCAGAATGTTTTATCAATTCTGTCGTTTAATAAGAGAAAAAGCACCTTTTCTTTTATCAATAAAACGTTTACAATCAAAGAAGAACATTCCAAAATTGGGAGTGATCCTTAATGGTTGAAGGACTTTTCATTACAGCTTCGCTTATTACCCTCGCTTATTTTATCGTCATGGAAATCGCGGACTAACAAACCCAAGGGCTTTTCCCCTTGGGTTTGTTCAAGTTCCAAAACGCCGTAATGAAAAAGCGCGGTTTTCCGCCTTTTTACGTCAAAGCCGCAAGCCTCAAAACGCGGGCTCTTCCAATGGTCTTTTAGGACAACTCTTTTTCTGGCAACGCGAAGAGCCTCCTCTACACATCCCGAAAGATTAAAATCGGCGTGTGCCAGCTTCCTTAAGGGAGCAATGCCGTCAGATGCCGCTATACCTTCATCGAACATGGGATCAAAGTAAACGACATCTGCTGAATCATCAGCGAGCCGGCGAAGGTATTCCAGGTTGTCGCCCGATGTAACGCGGATTCTTTTCATCGCCTGATTCAAAGCGGAAAGGTCGGTCTCCCATGTCTGAAGTCCGCTCTCTACAAGAAATGCAAGAAGCGGGCTTTTTTCCACTCCGAAAACCGTACCTTCTTTCCCGACGGCCAAGCTTGCGATGATCGCGTCAGAAGCAAGGCCGAGCGTGCAATCGATCACCTTGTCACCGGGCGTAAGTTGAGTGGCTTCGACAAACGGATCCGTCTCCCCTTTCAAAAGCCGCTTGGCGCGAAACATGGCCGAGTTTGGATGGAAGAAAAACTTTTCACCGTCTGAGTGATAAAGCTCAAAGCGCTCTTTTCCAACCACAAGGACGTCATCCTGCTCCGTTTCCCTGATTTGATAGATCGGCCGTTTTCTCCGCTCGGAAAATCGGGCATTGAGCGTTCCGCTGATTTTTTTTGCCGTTAATATCGTGTCTTCTGCCGGTCTGTAGCTTGTCGTAACAATCATCTTTTTCTCCGTAAAAAATCCCCTTGAAAAAAGGGCATTCTAGCAATGTTTTTCAAAAGCATCTGTAATGTTTTTCATAATCTCTGTCATCTCGCGGCCTTCGATTTCTTCACGCGGAATAAAGTGAACGACCTCTTTTCCTTTTAAAAGCGCCATGGAAGGGGAAGAAGGCTCAAACCCTTTAAAATACTCCCTCATTTTTGCAGTTGCTTCACGATCCTGACCGGCAAACACGGTTACGGTCTGATCGGGCCCGCGGTCGCTTCCGGAAACGGCTTGAACGGCTGCTGGTCTTGCCAGTCCGGCGGCGCATCCGCAAACCGAATTGACGACGACAAACGTTGTGCCCTCGGCAGCTTCCATGAAATTCTCGACTTCCTCTTCGTTCGTTAACTCTTTAAAGCCGGCCTGCACCAGTTCCTGACGCATCGGAGCAACGAGCTGGCGCATGTATTCTTCGTATGCTGTTGACATATAAAAGCCCCCTCTATTTACCTTACACTACTGATGTAAAGGATACTACAGAGGGGGATGAATTTCAAACTTCCGAACGAAAAACCGCTAGATCTTCATGATGCCGCCCGTATTTGCAGACGTCACAAGCTTCGAATAACGGGCCAGGTAGCCTGTTTTGACCTTCGGCTCAAAGCCCGGCCAATTCGCTTTTCTTCTCTCCCATTCTTCATCGGAAATCTCGATGTTCAATATCCGTTTTTCGATATCAACGACAATATGGTCGCCGTTTTCTACAAATGCAAGCGGTCCGCCCTCGGCAGCTTCCGGTGACACATGGCCGATTGAAAGCCCGCGCGACGCTCCGGAAAAACGGCCGTCTGTGATCAGCGCGACCTTCGGGCCGAGACCCATTCCGACGATCTGGGAAGTCGGCGCAAGCATTTCAGGCATTCCAGGTCCGCCTTTAGGACCTTCATAGCGGATGATGACGACGTCTCCCGCTTTTACTTTTCTGTTTATGATGCCGTCAAGCGCTTCTTCCTGCGAATCAAAGACGACCGCCGGGCCTTCGTGGCGGGTAATGCCGTTCTGAACGCCTCCGGTTTTGATAATTGCCCCGTCAGGCGCCAGGTTGCCGAACAGCACGGCAAGCCCGCCCTGTTCTGAAAACGGCTGATCGATCGGATGAATGACTTCGTAGTCCTTGACCTCGCATCCTTCAATATTATCGCCGAGCGTTTCTCCCGTTACCGTCATCGTATCCAGGTGAAGGGCGCCTTCTTTTTTGGACAGCTCGTTTAAGACCGCGGAGACGCCTCCTGCTTCATGCAAATCTTCAATGAACACATCAGATGCGGGAGCAAGCTTTGATAAATGAGGAACTCTTGCTGCAACCTCATTAATCCGTTCAAGCGAATATTCAATGCCTGCTTCGTTTGCGATCGCCAGCGTATGAAGGATCGTATTGGTCGACCCGCCGAGCGCCATGTCTAAGGCAAACGCATTGTCGATCGCTTTTTCGGTGACGATGTCACGCGGTTTTAAATCTTTTTTGATCAGCTCCATCAGCTGGCGCGCTGATTGCTTCGCAAATTCTTTCCTTTCCGGTGCCGTTGCCAAAATGGTGCCGTTTCCTGGCAGCGCGAGTCCAAGGGCTTCCGACAGGCAGTTCATCGAGTTGGCCGTGAACATGCCTGAACACGATCCGCAAGTCGGACAGCCGAACTGTTCGAGCTCCTCCAGGCCCTTTTCGTCTATTTTGCCGGATTGATAAGCCCCTACGCCTTCAAATACAGAAGAAAGCGAGATTTTCCGTCCGTCGCTCGTTCTTCCGGCAGCCATCGGCCCTCCGCTGACAAAAACGGTCGGAATATTGATCCGCATCGCCGCCATAAGCATGCCCGGCGTAATTTTGTCACAGTTCGGAATACAAATCATCCCGTCAAACCAGTGGGCCGAAACGACCGTTTCGACGGAGTCGGCGATGATTTCGCGGCTAGGAAGGGAATACCTCATTCCGATATGCCCCATCGCGATGCCGTCATCGACGCCGATCGTATTAAATTCAAACGGAACACCGCCCGCTTCCCTGATCGCCTCTTTGACGATTTTTCCAAACTCCTGCAAATGGACATGACCGGGCACGATGTCAATATATGAGTTGCAAACGGCAATAAACGGTTTGCCGAAGTCCTCTTCCTTTACCCCGGCCGCTCTCAGCAGACTGCGATGCGGCGCTCTGTCGATCCCTTTTTTAATCATGTCACTGCGTAAACCTGTCATGATGATCCTCCTAAACTTTCTTTGTATATTCCGAATATTCAGTTTTATCAGTCTGTCTAAAGCTTCTTTTTATGGATTTTCAAGCTGATGGCTGATTTTGTTTTTCAATCTGATAACCGCTCCCCATTTATCAGACCTCAAACATTCGGATATGATTGCTACCTACTATATATATTTTCAGGTTTTTTTTCAACAATATTCGAAATATTTTTATAGAAAAAGTGATATTTTCTAACAGGACGCTTGTCTTTATCATAGTTCTGCACCGGCCGGAATAAGCGCCTTTTTTCGGTCAAAATAAAAAGACGCTGCTCTCAGCGCCTTTTTACCGGTTTTCTTTTTTGCGGCTTTCCGTCATTTGCTTCCAGACGGAACCTTTTGCCTCTTCTCCGTGCTCGATCCGTTCGATCGCCATTTTAATTTGCAGGCTGACTTCGAATTCCGGATCGTTTTCAGCCTCTTTGAGCGCAGCAAGCGCGCTTTCGTCGCCGACCTCGTACAAAAACATCGCTGCCCTCCAGCGGACGAGCTTGCTCGGGTCTTTCAGCGCCTTTACCATCGCCGGAATGGCATCCGGGTTTCCGATATCTGAGAGGCAGTCGCCGGCAGTTCTTCTCACCGTGATCGTTTTATCCTCAAGCGCTTGATATAACAGCGGGAGAACGTCCGGCGTTTCGATCATGCCTAAATACACGACGGCAAGCCTTCTGATGGATGTTTTCGGGTCATTGAGCGCTTTCTCAAGCACCGGGATGTCCTCTTCCTTCGGATCCATCTGCTCCAGATGCGCATAGCGCTTTTGCCAATCTTCATCATCCAGCATGTCAAGCGTCACCTTGTACGATTTTCTTTGCACGGCTTGCTTTTCGGTTTCTTTATTGTGTGATGCGGCCGCTTCCGTTAATTTCTGAAGACGCTCTTCATCATAAGCCGCTTGAAGCTCTTCCGTCACGTCACGGCCGATTTCTGAAAAATCTCCGAACCTGACGCCCTGCTCCTTCCACGACCGCTCAAGGACGACATTGGAAGACGCGGTTTTCAGCTTAAAGATCGCTTCCTGAAACCGTTCAGGAAGGCCAAACCGTTCTTCGCGTTCACCGTCCGTCAGTTTGACCTGCATCGGGATGCCGCTGAACATCTGCACAAATACTTTGACCTCGCCAAACGACTCTTTTTCCTCCGAAGCTCCGCCGTTTTCATCCGTTTCAGCCATTCCAAAGGCTGAACGGACAGCCGGGAGAATATCTTTCCAGTCAAACCTGGCATTCCGTTCAACCGCTAAAAAGTCTGCCACATGGTAGACTCCCTTTACCCCGTCTATGTTTAAAACCTTCTGAATAACAGGCGGAGCGCCTTCTGCCTGGCCTTTTTTATAATTGTTGCTTTTCCCGCCCGGCAGCTCTTCGGTTAATATAACCTTCATTGTATTCGGACTCGGTGTCGGTTCTATCGATTTAATCTTCATGGTTGTCCCCCTCTGTATCAAGATCCGGGTCTTATTCTACCATAACCGTGATTCCTGATCTATCAAGGCGGTTTCTTCGCCGTATCCGCACTCGTTTTTAAGTTCATGAAGGAAACCGGCCATCACCTCATGCCGATGCTCGGCCAGCTTTCTTCCTGTTTCGGTGTTCATCAGATCCTTCAGAAGAAGAAGCTTTTCATAAAAATGCCCCACAGCCGACGGAACGCCTTTGTCCCGGGCGCCTTCCCTGTACATCGCATGCCCCTTTGCACCGGCATACATGAAGGTTCGGGCGATTCCGACGGCGCCTATTGCATCAAGGCGGTCGGCATCCTGTACGGCCATCCCTTCTGCCGAAAGCTTTTCACCTTTATATGTTTCCCTGTCTCTGAAAGACATTTTCGTAATAATACCGATGATTTCTTCTGCTGTTTTATTGTCGATTCCCCAGCCTGAAAATTGGCGGCGCAGTTCCCGAAGCGGTATTTTGTACTGCGGGGATAATTTTTCGTCGATCAGGTCGTGCACAAGGGCGGCCGCTTCTGTGATAAACAGGTCAGCGCCTTCTGCTTCCGCGATCAAAAGGCTCAGGCGCCGCACCCTTGTGATATGCAGCCAGTCATGGCCTGTCCCTTCATCTTCGAGCTTTTCTTTCACCCAATCGGCAATCATTTTGAGCTGCTCTTTTTTTCGCTGTTTCATCCGAGCCATTTTTGAATCGTCTCTTCTATTTCTTTTGGGTTTGTCTGCGGCGAAAACCGCTGGACGGTTTCACCTGTTTGATCGACGAGAAATTTTGTGAAATTCCACTTGACCGCTTTTGTGCCGAGCATCCCTTTTGCCTGGCTCGTCAGGTGCATATACAGCGGATGGATATGCTCACCCTTCACGTCCACTTTGGCAAACATCGGGAACGTCACCCCGTAATTCAGACTGCAGAATTCCTCGATGCTTTTTTCATCGCCGGGTTCCTGATTCATGAACTGATTGCACGGAAACCCAAGAACGACAAACCCCTTGTCCTTATATGCATCATAAAGCTCCTGAAGCTGTTTATACTGCGGGGTAAATCCGCATTTGCTGGCTGTATTGACGATGAGAAGCACCTTTCCTTCATACGGCTTCAATGTCGTTTCCTCGCCCTTAATCGTTTTTACGCTGATATCATAAATGGACATGTTCATCGCTCCTTTTAGAATAGCCCTTTTGCCCGGCCGTTCTCATCAACGTCCATGGAAAGCGCGGCTGGACGCTTCGGCAAGCCCGGCATCGTTAAAATGCTGCCGGTCAGAGCGACGAGGAAGCCGGCGCCTGCTGACGGCTTCAGTTCGCGGACTGTAATGAAAAATCCTTCCGGCCTTCCGCTCTTCTCCGGATCGTCTGAAAGGGAATACTGGGTTTTCGCTACGCAAACGGGCAAATGACCTAAACCGTTCTTTTCCAATTCGGCAAGCTGTTTTTTCGCCTTATCCGTGAATTTTACGCCTTTTGCTCCGTAGACGACCCGCGAGATTTTTGACAGCTTTTCCTCAATCGAATCAGATAATTCGTACAGATAAGAAAATCGGTTTTCTTTTTCATGCAGCACACTGACGACCTTACGGGCCAGCTCAATACCGCCTTTGCCCCCCTCTTCCCACACATTGCACACCGAAGCAGGATGGCCCTCTTCCCGGCACCAGTCAAGCACCGTTTCGAGCTCGGCTTCCGAATCCTGAACAAACCGGTTCACGCCAACGACATACGGAAGGCCGAAGGCCCTGATCGTTTCAATGTGTTTGGCAAGGTTTGCAATTCCCCTTTTGACGGCTCCTGGATCGCTGGTCTTCAAGTCTTGTAGCGCGACGCCTCCGTGCATCTTCAGCGCCCTTACCGTGGCGACGATTACGACTGCACCAGGAGTAAACCGGCCCGCTCTCGTTTTAATATGCAGAAACTTTTCGGCCCCTAAATCAGCGCCGAATCCTGCTTCTGTCACGACGTAATCAGCAAGCTTCATTGCCATCTTAGTCGCAATCAGACTGTTTGAGCCATGGGCGATGTTGGCGAACGGCCCCCCGTGGACAAGCGCAGGCGTCCCCTCGACGGTTTGCACGAGGTTCGGCTTCAATGCGTCTTTCAGGAGAAGGGTGAGCGCTCCTTCCACTCCGAGCATTTTGACTGTCACCGGTTTTTGGTCAGCGGTGTAGGCGACGATCATTGATGCAAGCCTTCTCTTCAAATCTTGCAAATCTGTTGCAAGGCATAAAACGGCCATGATTTCAGATGCGACCGTAATGTCAAAACCGTCTTCCCGCGGAAAACCGTTCGCTTTGCCTCCCAGCCCGACCACGGTTTCCCTCAGGGCTCTGTCATTGAGATCGAGCGCCCGTTTCCAAACCACTCTTCTGATATCAATGTTTAATTCATTTCCATGATGAATATGATTGTCTATAAAGGCTGCCAATGCATTATTTGCGCTTGTTATCGCATGCATGTCCCCGGTAAAATGCAGATTAATGTCTTCCATCGGGAGAACCTGCGAGTATCCGCCTCCTGCGGCGCCGCCTTTTAAGCCCATTGTCGGTCCGAGAGACGGCTCTCTGAGCGCAACGATCGAACGTTTCCCATCCTGCCAGAGCGCCTGGCTCAAGCCCACGGTGACCGTTGACTTGCCTTCGCCGGCCGGCGTCGGGTTGATGGAAGTTACCAAAATCACCTTTCCGTCGGGTTTATCCGCTAATCGATCAAAAATATTTAAGGAAATTTTCGCTTTAGTGAAACCAAAGCACTCTATTTCTTCGTCATCTATACTGAGTTTCCGTGCAATTTCCGTTATCGGTTTTAATTTGGTGCTTTGAGCGATTTCAATGTCTGTTAAATGGGTTTTCATAAGCGAGAGGAGCCTCCTTCTGGTTCATCAGATGATGGTTTCCATATTTTTCACACACTTCTTTCATTGTAACACAATTCACGCATTGAAATATCGCCAAAAAGTTCCTATAATGAAGAAAAATCAGCGGAGAAAACCGGAGGTGGCGTGTTGCCTATCAACATTCCTATCGATTTACCAGCAAAGCAGATTCTTGAAAGTGAAAATATTTTCGTCATGGATGAAAATCGGGCGTTCCATCAGGATATCCGGCCTTTAAACATTGTGATTCTCAATTTGATGCCGCAGAAAATCAAAACGGAGACACAGCTGCTGAGGATGCTCGGAAATTCTCCTTTACAGGTATATTTCACTTTTTTAATACCGTCTACCCATACACCAAAAAATACAGCAAGGCAGCATTTAGAGCAATTTTATACAACCTTTTCTTCGATAAGGGACAGAAAATTTGACGGCATGATCATTACGGGGGCGCCGATCGAACATCTGGCATTTGAAGATGTCTCGTATTGGAACGAGCTCCGGGAGATATTCGACTGGAGCAGAACGAACGTCACGTCAACGCTCCACATCTGCTGGGGGGCTCAAGCCGGGCTGTATCACCATTACGGCATACGCAAAATAATGCTGCCGAAAAAGACGTTCGGCGTGTTTGAACACAGAATATTAGAGAAAACTGAAAGATTGGTCAGGGGATTTGAAGAATTCTACTATGTCCCGCATTCCAGGCATACAGATATAAACATGGACGATCTAAAATCGGTCCCAGATTTAAAGGTGCTCAGCGTATCGGATGAAGCAGGCGTCTGTTTAATTGCTTCAAAAGATGAAAAACAGGTTTTTTTAACTGGACATCCTGAGTATGATACCGATACTCTTAAAGAGGAGTATGAAAGAGATTTGGCCAAAAATATGGAAATTGATCCCCCGGTGAACTATTTTAAAGATGGACCGGACGGCTCGGTTCCTGTAAACCGCTGGAAAGCCCATGCCACTCTATTGTTTATGAATTGGCTGAATTATTACGTTTACCAGGAAACGCCATATGAATGGAAATGAAATTCTCATGCTCTGGTCTGATGCAAGACGCGTAAAATATGATAAAATACAGTTGGGTTTGTCTTCCATAAAAAAAGAAGTTTGGTCCGGTGTTTTCAGCTGTCAGGAAAGCGCAGGAAACCAACGCTTTCCTGCGAATCCAAACTTTAAAAATACCTTAATTTTTGTTCTTCATTTATAATTAAACTAATATTTTATGGTATGGTATGTGTGGACATTAACTCCTGTTTTTATTATCATTTAGCTCTTGTTGTTTGAATTAATTGAGGTGAATATGTTTGAATACCAACAAAAATATATTAATTTTGACTGCAAATTATGGAAATGGCCATGTTCAAGTAGCCAAAACGCTTCATCAAGAATGTGAAAGACTAGGCTTTAAGAATGTAACTGTTTCGAATTTGTATCAAGAATCGAATCCGATTGTATCTGAAATCACGCAATATCTTTATCTGAAAAGCTTTTCAATCGGCAAACAGTTTTATCGCCTTTTTTACTATGGGGTCGATAAAATTTACAATAAAAGAAAGTTTAATATTTATTTTAAGATGGGAAACAAACGGCTTGATCAGCTTGTTAAAAAGCATGAGCCTGATATTATCATCAATACGTTTCCGATGATCGTCGTGCCTGAATACAGGCGGAGAATGGGAAAAGTGATCCCGACATTTAACGTGATGACGGATTTCTGCCTTCACAAAATCTGGGTTCACGAACACATTGATAAATATTATGTAGCGACCGATTATGTGAAGGAAAAGCTGCTCGAAATCGGCACTCATCCAAACAATGTCAAAATTACAGGCATTCCGATCCGCCGTCAATTTGAAGAAGAAATGGACAAAGATCAAATTTACGCCAAGTATCAGCTGTCTCCCGATAAAAAGATTCTGCTGATCATGGCCGGCGCCCACGGGGTTCTCAAAAACGTGAAAGAGCTGTGCGAATCCCTGATGGTGAAAGAAGACGTCCAAGTTGTCGTCGTTTGCGGGAAAAACACGTTATTGAAAAGCTCGCTCGAAGAAATTGAAGCACTGTATCCGGATAAGCTGAAAACGTTCGGCTATATCGAAAGAATTGACGAGCTGTTCCGCGTGGCTGACTGCATGATCACGAAACCGGGCGGAATCACCCTCACGGAAGCCACCGCCATCGGCGTTCCGGTTATCCTCTACAAACCGGTGCCTGGACAGGAAAAAGAGAATGCTCTGTTCTTCGAAGACAAAGGCGCTGCCATCGTCGTAAACCGGCATGAGGAAATTCTCGAATCCGTGTCTTCCCTTTTGGCGGATGAACAAAAATTAAACGAAATGAAACGCAACATCAAAGCTTTGCACTTATCCAATTCTTCAGAAGTCATTCTGACCGACATCGTGAAGCAGTCAGAGATCATCATGAATAAACAGCAAGCTGTCAGAGCCCTGTCATAGCAGGACACAGGCAGCCCTAAAAAAACACTTGTGAAAACAAGTGTTTTTTTCTTATGATTCGGTATAGTATGCTTCTTCAAACGGCTGAACGACGACAAACCCGTGTCCGGCAAATTTCATTTGAATGGATTCCCCGCTCCCTCTGCCGATAAACGTTTTAAAAGAGACGTCTGTGACAAATTCAGGCTCAAGATTCCCTGACCAGGCTACGGTCGCATTCGGATCGGTGTATACGGGGCTTTCCGGAGAAACGAGCAGGGTAAGCGGTTCATAGTGACTCGTGATCGCCGCCATTCCGGTCCCTTCGAGCTTTACGTTGAAAAGCCCGCCTGCAAGCATCCCCGAAATTCTTTTCATGAGCTTAATATCCCACTTCATGCCGGACTCAAACGCCAGCAGGTCATTTCCGTTTACAAAAATGGAATCATCGTCCAAATTTAAAATCGATATCTTTTTCCCCTGATCGGCAAGATACAGCTTTCCCTTTCCTTCGGCTTTCATGAGTGAAGTGCCTTCACCGCTCAATACCTTTTTCATCATCCGCCCGAGTCCGTGTTCAAACACACCTTCCCGCTCAAACTTGATTTGTCCTCTGTAAGAAATCATCGAGCCGGCCTTTGCCCATACTTTCCCGTCCAGATTCACTTCAAGGAGACGCGAAGTCTCAAGCTCAAACATCCCCTCCCCTTTATCCTCCTGCTGCGTTTTTTCCACAAATTCATCAATCGAATAACGATTCATCTTAGCAACACTCCTCATCTATGTATGGTTTCCTTATATACGTAGCTCCCGGTGAAACGTTTCAATTTCTTTGCTCCGTCAAAGCTTAAAAAACCATAATTTGAAAGCGATTGCAATGAAATTCCTTAAAAAAGCATAAAAGTTCATTTTTTTCTCTTGACAGCTTGACGAAGCCTCTAGAGATGGTGTATAGTGAAACCATCATTTAGCAGAACATCGTTAGATGATGAAAATTTTTTTAGCACACTGTGCTACAGTACTAGGAGGATTAAGCAATATGCAAAACGGTAAAGTAAAATGGTTTAACAATGAAAAAGGCTTCGGCTTCATCGAAGTTGAAGGCGGAGACGATGTATTCGTTCATTTCACTGCAATCGAAGGTGAAGGATACAAGTCTCTAGAAGAAGGACAAGAAGTTTCTTTCGAAATCGTTGAAGGTAATCGTGGACCTCAAGCATCTAACGTTGTGAAGCTGTAACTTTAACAGAATGAAGAACAAATGAAACTTCAAATAGAGGAGAGGCATCTTTGCCTCTCCTATTTAATTTTCAGCTGAATTTCGATGGCTAAAATGTTTTGTTTCAGCCTTTGTTCGATTTCCTCAATATTTTTCTCCAAGGACGGCCGTCCTTTTTTTGCGATATCCACCAGCTGTTCCAAATCTTTATATACCTCGACAAATGTCTTGTGCAGAACGGTTTGCAATTCATTGCTTTCCACTGTCACAGGCCCCTTTTCTATAAGATACCCAAATTAGTAATATAGACTTATATTTTTTAGGCTCAATAGTTATATCGGATTAATTTTATTATATTTTTTCTTTTTTTGCACATAAATATCATTGTTTTAAGGAAAAAATAAATCGCGGAGGTGTTGATCATGAATCAGGAACATCATGATGCGATCGAAACGGGGTACAATCAGCGGAAGCAGCTTGAATTAGCCGTAGAAACCGCTCAAAAAACGACAGGGATGGCCACGAGGCAAAAAAGTTCAACATTAATGAAATCGGCGTACCGGTCGATCGAAGATGCGAGACAGCTGTCGCAAACCGAAGAATTATCCGTTTTGGACGGAGATTTTTTAAGGCAGCAGCTCGACATCTTGAACGAATGCGAACATCAGCTTGATGAGGCACAGCGCTAACAAAAAAACCGCTTCATGCGGTTTTTTCAATGATGCCCGACACCCGGGGCGGCGCGGGCGTCAGTTTTTGTTTGTGAGCACTTCTCCATAGGCGCGGAGCTTTTCCCCGACCGTGCATTTTGTAATGCAAAATGCATGGGCATACGTTTTTCCGTATTCCTTTCTGAAATGTTTTTTGATAAAACACCCTTCGCAGTAGGTGTCCTGCAGATCTGTCAGTTCTTTTAAGATCTCCTTCTTATCCAAGGCTTTCATCTCCGTTATTTGTCTAGTTTCGTGCGGCTTTCAACAATGGTATGCTCAAGCATTTTTTTCGCAAGCTGATCCGCTTCTTTATTGTCTTTGCGGCTGATTTGAACGTAGGTCGGCGAGAGCTTTAATTTTTTAAGCTGCTTTTCGATTTTATCGAGCCATTTCGAATGGACCGGATCATAGCACGGCCAGTTTCCATCAAGCTGGTTTAGCACGACAAGCGAGTCTCCTTTAATGACGACGGAATTCCGGCTTGCCCCGAGATCCCTGAGCTCGTTTACGGCTTCATAGAGGGCGGCATATTCCGCTTCATTATTCGTCGTCAGCCGGAAGCTTTTGTTTTTTCTCAACCGGTATCTTTCCCCTCCGAGGGAATAATAAATCACGATTCCGAGGCCTGCCAGCTGGCTGACCTTGTCATAGCTTCCGTCAAAAAACACCGTGATTTCATCCGGTTCATGCGCCAGTTCTTCCTTTAATTTTTCAAGCTCCTTCAGCGTCCAAAAAGCTCCCTTTTCATCCTCAAATTCAAGGCTACCTACATACGGATTCTGCGCGAGCCGGCGGCCGATTGCCACCGCATCTTTGACTTCAATCCAGTCGTCGGCGGTAAACGGGACGGAAAAAAATCCGTTCAGTTGAATGTCCATGCTTGCTCTTAGTTTCACAAAATCACCTTTATTCAAATGATGTCTTGTTATGCTATAATCAAAACGGTCTTATTACAGCTTATTTAGAAAGGAAGTACCTGTTCTTGTTTAACGAGATTTTGTGGATCGGTTTTGCGATCATTAGCTTTATCATTGTTCTTTTCTTTTACAAACGGTTTGGCAAAACCGGCTTGTTTGTCTGGATCGGATTTGCCACAGTCGCCGCCAATATCGAGGTCGCCAAAACAGTCGAGCTTTTCGGGCTGACCTCGACGCTCGGCAATATCATGTACGGCAGCGTTTTTTTTGCGACGGATGTCATCAATGAAAGATACGGCAAGGATGAAGCGAAGAAAGCCGTATCGCTCGGCTTTGCCGTCCTCGTGAGCCTGACCGCCGTTATGCAGGGCGCCCTGCTTTTTAAGCCGCACCCTGAGGATATCGCGCAGCCGGCGCTTGAGACGATTTTTGGCTTTCTGCCGCGCGTTGCGCTTGGAAGCCTGCTTGCCTATATCATCAGCCAAACGCTTGATGTTTATGTATATTCGTGGATCAGAAGGTTATTTCCTTCCGACCGCGCATTATGGCTTCGCAACAGCGGCAGCACGGCCGTCAGCCAGCTACTCGACACGTTCATTTTTACAAGCGTCGCGTTTATCGGCAAATATCCCTTTGACGTATGGGTGCAGATTTTTATCACCACGTATGTCTTAAAATTTGTCGTTGCCCTTTTCGCGGCTCCTTACGCCTATGCTGCCAAAAGGATCACCCCGATGGATGAAGGAGGCGAAAAAGATGCCGGTTGAAGTATATATCGACGGGGCTAGTGCCGGTGATCCCGGACCTTCCGGGCTCGGCATTTTTATTAAAAACGGAAGGGAATCGGAGTCCTTTTCCATCCCTGCCGGGCGCTTAAGCAACCATGAAGCCGAATTTACGGCGCTCATTGAAGGCATGAAGCTCAGTGCCGAAAGAGGCTATTCGATCGTTTCGTTCCGCACGGATTCCCAGATCGTAGAGCGCGCCGCAGATTCAGAATATGTGAAAAACGATGCATTCAAGCCGTATCTTAGCGAGATTGTCCGCTTAAAAGCATCCTTTGATCTATTCTTCATTAAGTGGATACCCTCAAAGGAAAACCAAACGGCCGACAGGCTTGCCAAAAATGCAATTTTACTGAATCATCCAGATTAAAAATCGGACTGCTTGCGCATAATAAGCTCCTGAGGTGGTTCATGTGGATAAGCAAAAACCGGCCGGAAAAGGCCGCCTGACCGGCGGTGTGACGCCGCAGGGCGATATTGAAATGAACCGGCACACCGATCCGAAAACCGAGCTTGAAAATCGGGCGAAAAAAAGCAATACAAAACATTAGAGAGATCGATGGTTAACCGATCTCTCTTTTTTCCATTTTCATCAACAGCGGTTCAATTCCCCTGATCTGATGAACTTTCAGCATCTCCCTCGCCCTTTCGTGCAAGAGCGTAAAATCAGCGTCTTCCAATGAGCAGGAAAGCGGGACATCGCACTTGATTTCCGCGAGCACTCTCGAAAGCTTCAGATCTTCAAGGCTTTCGTTTATTTTCGTCTGCTGGCCTTTTGTCAGCCGATCGATATTTTCAAGCAGCCTGTCAACCGTCGAATATTCCCTTATCAGCTTGTACGCCGTTTTTTCGCCGATTCCTTTCACGCCCGGATAATTATCGCTTGAGTCCCCCATCAAAGCTTTGATATCGATCAAGGCCTGCGGCTCGATTCCGGTTTCTTCGATGAATGATTCTTTCGTATACACTTTATAATTGCCGATGCCTTTTTGCATCAAAGCGACTTGGACGGAATCCTCCAGCACCTGAAGCAGATCCTTGTCCCCCGTTACGATTGTAACGTCCGCTTCATGCCGGAACAATGCCGCCAGCGTGCCGATGCAGTCATCCGCTTCATATCCGGCAAGGCCGATATTCAAAACGCCAAGCTCTCGTGCAGCTTCCTTTGCAAGATCGAATTGCGGAATTAATTCGAGCGGCGGCTCCCCTCGGTTTGCTTTATAATCCTTGAATAAATCATTGCGGTACGTTTTGCTGCCCATATCCCAGCAGCAGACGACATGGCTCGGTTCAAAAGCCGTCACGGCTGTCAGCAGATGCTTTAAAAACCCGTGAACCCCGTTTGTCGGAACGCCTTTGTCATTCATCATAAAATTGCGGTGCACCGCCGTCGCAAAAAAAGACCGGAATAATAAAGCCATTCCGTCAACAAGCAGCAACTTCTTTTTCATCCTTTAGAAACTCCCTTTCATACATACAATGCACCTATTGTACCACATGAGCAAAAATGATGAAAACAGCGCCAAAGACGCTGTTTTATTTTTCATGCTTTTTTTTGCTTGAAATCATTTTCGCTGCTTCCATTTGCGCGTAAGATTCAGTAGAAAATTCGGTATTAAAACCGTTTTTCTTTTTTGCGTTATTGTTCTGCTGGGCATTTTTGTTGCCGAGCTTTGTTCTTCCCATCGTGTTTCACCTCCAGCGGACATCTATCTTATGTTTTGCATGGAGGCCTGAAACGACTCCCGGAAGGATCAACCATGTCTATTCGCGCGCATTTTTTCGGCTGACGTATTCTTCGACCATTTCCTTTGTGACAAACCGTCTCTGCGGAACGATGCCTTTTTTGGCCAGGTCGTTCATTTTCGCTGTCACCTGATTGATGCGGTCGGTAGAAAACGGCTCGTGCCGCTCGCATTTTGCGACAGCCTCTTCGATCGCCCGTTCTCTTTCGTCTTCAAGAAGGACGAACTCCTTCACGATCTGATGCTGTTTTTTGGAATGTGCTGTAATCGCTTCGTGTACGTTTGTCATCGTGTGCATCCCTTCTTTTTTTATTCAGTCTACCATGCCTGACGGAATTAGGCTATTGCCGGATCGCCTGAAGCCATTCAGTCGCTAGAGCATATGCGGTTTCGATTCTTTCTTCGTCTGCTTTAGTAAATGGCTCGTGGAAATATGTTTCCTTTTGACCGGAAATTTGGCCCATAGCCTCCTTGAACAAACATTCCCCGAGGAGATCTGCCTGTTTTCGGATGCGGCTTAAAAATGTTTGTTTTTCATGCTCAATCCAGCCGTCCGTTATGGCAGAAAGCTTTGACGTAAGGGCCTCGATCAGCCTCGCCTTTCCGTTTTGCTGAAAAAATGCTTTCGGCGACTTGAATGCTTTCAGCTCTTCCTTAAATGCGCCTTCATCTGCCTCTGCCTCCCGGGGGTCATAGCAGTCAGATTCCGGCGGCTCCTCTTTGACATGGACCGAAAAATAGCGATTGCCGTCAAGTTTTTGCTGAAGCGCGCCTCCCCACTCTTCATCCGCATATTTGACCATCATGCCTGCGATCCTGATGTCGAGCGCTTTTAATTCCTGCAAGTATTCGAATGCGTACTCTTTCAGAGCCGTTTTCAAGGCTTTTTGCAGGTTGGCCTGCCAATCTCCGTTTTGCAGCCCCGGATGAATGGCCGATTTCAAGAGATCGTACGCATAAAAAGAAAGGCGCTGTCCGATATAATAAAACTGCTCTTCTATATCCTTTTCCGTCATTTGAAGCATAAAAGACCCGTCTCTTGTCTCTTCGATCGCCGAGCAAGCTGCCTTGTACGCTCCCGCGATTTCCTCTCTCTCCGCCTCCGCCTCTTTTGCAGATCGGTGCAGCGAACGGCGGAGCTGAAAAACCGCTTCGCAAAGCGCTTCGCCTTCAGATGCCAGCTGATCGACGGCAGATTTGGCCAATCCGTTTTCAATAAAGTCGCCGAGGTCTTTTCGTAAGCGGCTGAAATCGTTGAAGCCGGCGGGTGTTCCATCGAGCTCCTGTTTGCTTGAGACATGGTAAAGATGCGGATTTTGAATCCCTTCCTTTAACAGCTCTCCCTTTACATAGGATTCGACCGTTTCCAATTCTTCAGCGCTTCCCGCCAGATCTGCCGCGTTTAGAATAAAAAACATTTTATCCATGCCAAACGCGTCTTTGATCAGCCCGAGCTTCCGCAAGAATGACCGGTCCGCTTTTGAAAAGGAATGCTGATAATATGTTAAATAAAGGAGCGCATCCGCGTCTTTCATATACTGAAAAGCGAGTTCTGTATGCCGTTTATTCATGCTGCTCGCACCAGGCGTGTCAACAATCGTAATCCCCTTGTTCGTGACAGGCGTATGCAAATAAACGGTGACTTCGCGGACAGCGCAAGCCGTTTCTTCATCGGCGACATACGGTTTTAGCTCATCGGCGGATATCATGAATTCACCTTGATCGATGATATAGTGCTGAAAACGCCTGTACGCCTTCTGAAAATGTTCAACGATGATGCGCTCATCCTGCTGAAGATTTCCTTTTTTTAAGAGATGTTCCAGCTTTTCTGAAAAAGTTCGGCCTTTTGCACCAGACATCTTCCCGTCTAAAAGCTGGTCTAGTTCAGCGGCCATCTCCGTTTCTGTTTTAAAGGCCACTTCCGCCGTCCCGTCTTGTTTTGCGCCCGTCGGTTCGGTGATCTTGTTGATCGTCGCCGTCGTCGGCGTAGGGGAGGACGGAAGCACCTTCCTTCCGCAGAGGGCGTTTGCAAACGAAGACTTTCCGGCGCTGAACGCGCCAAACAGGGCCAATGTGAACCGTCTGGATTCGAGCCGTTTCGTTTTGGCGGCGAAAGCCTTCCTTTGCTTTTCCAAACTCGGAATATCCTCTAAATGACGGACAAGCCGCAAAAAGTAATCGATATAATCAGAAACGCTTCTTTCGGCTGTACTTGAAGGCCCTTGGGCCGCTTCTTGCCGAGGCGCCGGCTTGTTATCAGACCGCTTCATTTCGATCGGTTTTTGCAATTCTTTCTTTTCCTGTACATGCCAGTTTGCTTCCGGTTCTTCGCCCTTACCTCCGGTTTCCCAAAGATCCAAGAGGCGATTCGCTTTTTCACAGGCATTCTGCTGGGCGCTAAGCCGTTGATGCAATTCCGAAAGCTTCATTTTTTCCTCTTCATATTCGCGTTTCATCACCGTCAGCCGGCTCTCTTCCTTCTCAGCCAGGAGAGCCGTCAATTCTTCCGTGAGAGCCCGGGCGGCCGCCTTCGCTTTTCTCCTGATGCTTTCGGCGAGTTCTTTTGTATAGTTCAGCACATATTCCGGGGAAAGCGCCGCCCCTTTTTTCAGCGCTTTGACCAAAAGGGTCTCATCGACCTCTGCGAATTCGAGAACGCGGGAGAGAAAGTCGTCGCTGTTAAGGTCGAATCGATTTGAGAATGTTTTGAACGCTTCAATCATATGCCAGTCAATCTCTGCCTGAACCCTTTTTCTGACGTCCGCCAGAAAAGCTTCTTTTCTCCTTTCCTTTTCCTCAAGCGTTTTTGCTTTCGTGAAGAGAAAACCTTTTTTAAAGCTTTTTTCGTTTGATTCGAGGTACAGTTTGGCAAGTTCCCTCATGTCAAACGGTGTGAGATTTGCATTTTGGATGATCGTTTGGATTTCCTTTTTGACCTCTTCTTCCGCCCGCTTCCGGAGCGCTGCGGCTTCAGAAAGCCCTCTCTCAAGATCACGAACTTTTGCTTCCAGGGCAGCCGTTTCATCCGGGAGGGACGATTCTGTATCGCTGATCAGCATCTCTGTGTGCTCGTTGATCAGGCTGATGACTTTTTGTTCCGTATATGTCCGCAATTGCTGTTCCGTTCGGTGCTGAAGCCCGGACAGCTTATCGCGAAGCCGTTTGAATTCATTGAGCGGATGTTCGGCCTCTGTAACGGACGTAAAAAAGAGGTGATCTTCCCTGATCCCTTCTTTCAGAAGCATGTCAAGAACCTGGTTTTTATACGTCAGAAAAGGCGTTTCCGATTCATCGTGCCTGTCGATTTGATTGACGATGAAATATAAATTCGCTATTTTTCCCCGAATTGAGCGGAGAAAGTTCACGTTTTCTTCAGAATGGACATGGTTGTAATGCACGACATAAAACAGTGCGTCAGCCTGATGCAGAATGGATGATGCCGAAAGGAAGTGGGCATCGTCCGTAGAATCGATTCCAGGTGTATCGATTAAAACGGCATGAGGCGCAATCCCCGGAAAATCCCCTTCAATTTCTACCATTGCAATTTGGCTGCCGTCCTTGCAATACGCCTGCAATTTTTGTTTATCATAAGCGCCCTTGAACGATGCGTATCTTCCATCTGTCGTATGAAGCGCCGTATTCGCCTCTCCCCTCCTGACAAGGACAAGGTTGGCGCTTGTCGGAATCGGGCTTGTCGGTAAAACATCTTCTTGAAGCAGCGCGTTGAGCAAAGACGATTTCCCTGCTGAATAATGGCCGCATAAAGCGATATACACTTCCTTGCGGGCCCATTTTTGAATGACGGACGCAAGCTGTGCTGCCCGTTTCTCATCCCCGTTTTTCTTCAGCTCTTTGAAAACAGCGCCTGCCTTTCTCATCAGGTCGTCTTTCGTATTAAGTTGTGCCATTATTCCTACCCCTTTTTGCATGTTGTTTAACTTTAGCCCCTTTTCCCATTTTACACGACAATTCTGTATTTTTCTTCACAACGTAAAGAAAAACGAAAAAAGCCGCCAAAAATGAAGTGACCCCCAAAAGTTAGACAGCTTATTTTCTCAAGTAACATGACTGGCATGAATCCGGTATTGTACTGGGCTCATGCCTTTTAATTTTGCCTTGATCCGTTTGTGATTATAGTAATCGATATATGTTACGAGCTCTTGTTTAAAATGCTCGATGCTTTGAAATTCGTTGAAATGGATAAACTCTGATTTTAAAATACCAAAGAAACTTTCAATGACCGCGTTATCGTAACAGTTTCCCTTACGAGACATACTTTGAATAATATTTCGTTCCTTTAGGGCGTGGCGATACTGTTTCATTTGATAGTGCCAGCCCTGATCGGAGTGAATCAACAGATTTTCTTTATCTGTCAGCTGTTCAAATGATTTTTCCAACATCTCGGATACCAATGAATACGTTGGCCTGGATCCAATTGTATAAGCAATGATTTCGCCATTAAATAAATCAAGCATTGGCGATAAATAGAGCTTCTCCCCAAATAATTTAAATTCCGTGATATCTGTTACCCATTTCATCTTCGGCTTTTCCGCCTTGAAATTCCGCTCTAGCCTGTTTGGTGCCACCGTGCCGGTTTCTCCTTTATACGAACGGTATTTTTTCATCCGTACGAGACATTTCAACCCCAGTTCCTTCATGAGGCGATATATTTTTTTATGATTCATTTGATATCCCCGGTTTTTAAGCTCGTCGCGTATCCGGCGGTACCCGTAACGGCCTTTATGTTCATGATAAATCGATTGAATCAGTGTTTTTAATTTGGCATCTTTGTCTGGAAGACCGAAGGTTTTGACCCAGTAATAATACGTACTGCGCGGAATTCCAGCCAGTTTAAGCAGGGCTTTTACCGGAAATTCAGTCCTTAGTTCAAATACTACTTGGGCCTTTTCTTGTTTTGTAATTTTTCCTTGTTTTGAACTAAGGTATTCAACTTTTTTAAGTAGGCATTCTCCATTCGCAGACGTTCAATTTCAGCCTGCATGGCTTCCACTGATCCTTCTTGCGGTGTTTGTTTCTTCGTTCTTTTTTGATTTTTCTTTGTCATTGACGGCCGCCCCTTTTTCATCGGTTTTAGGGCATCGATTCCTCCGGTTTCGAACAGTTTCTGCCATTGAGCCACCGTAGAAGGTGCTTGAATATTGAAGATGGCGGCTGTTTCACGGATCGACGTCCCATTTTCGATCATATAGTGAAGTACCTTCAGTTTATCTTCTACAGAATAGGTTGTATAGAGTTTTTGAAACGCACTTTCTCCATGGTAATGGTATTTGCGAATCCATACCTGAAACACACCTGACGAAACACCGATCTCTCTGGCGATTGTTTTATGCCCTTCCCTACCCGCAAGATACCTTTTGACCGCTTGTATTTTTTCCTCAGCTGTAAATTTAGCCATAAAAAACTGCACCTCCGATTGTTAGATGGTGTCTAACAATTGGGGTGCAGTTCAAAACGGCAGCTTTCCATATCTGTATATCGATTTATGCAGAACGCTTCGAGATTCCTTTTAAAACAAATCCGATCATGAGACTGTATGTACACACAGCTCCGAGCAAAAAAAACATCGTCATCCGTCTTCCACCATCCTATAATGATAATGTTTTTCACATCCATTATAAATGAAATGATAATCATTTTCAATGGCATAATTCCTTCAGCGCTCGCTCCTCTTCACGAATGCGGATCAGAAGCAATACCGCGTTGCATATAGTGAAAACGACCGCGGTCACATATGCCTGAAAAAGCAGGGGAAGAAGGATCAATTCAAGCGCGACAGCCAAGTAGTTTGGATGTTTGATCCATTTGTAGGGCCCTTTCCGGATGAGGTTCGTCTCCGGAATCACCAAAATTTTTGTATTCCAGTATATCCCGAGCGAAAAGAGCGACCAGTAGCGCAGCCCTTGGGTGAGCACCAGCGCTGAAATCATCAGGATTAAAGCCGGGAACGGCTGAATGTTCCGATGAAAAACGGCCACTTCCGAAATGAGCGAAACGAAAAACAAAGCGTGCATCGCCACGATAAACGGATAGTGGCGCTTGCCGAATTCGACCGCTCCGCGTTTTTTGGCGTTTTTTTCATTCCGCTTCGCGACGGTTAATTCAATCAGCCGCTGAAAGATAAAAATGAACATGATCGTCCAAAACATATCATTCACTCTCTTTTTCCGTCCATTTCATGAAAAGAAGCTCTGACGAAAAACCCGGGCCCAGCGCTCCTAAAAGCCCGTGCTTCCCGCGTTTGGGGGTGACGGTTTCAAAACAATCTTTGATCACGTACATAATGGTTGCCGAAGACATATTGCCGTGCCTTGCCAATATCCGCCTTGAACATGCAAGGTGCTCTTCGGAAAAGCCGAGGCTGTCGATGTATGCATCAAGAACTTTCTTGCCGCCCGGATGAGCAAGAAACACTTGAATGTCGTCCAGTCCGGCGTTTTGCCCGTCGAGAAACGCTTCAACATCTTTTTTTAGGTGCGTCCTGATCAGTGACGGAATATCCCGGGAAAACACAACTTGAAAGCCGCTGTTGGTGATTTCCCAGCCCATGACATCTTCCGAATCTTTTAAAGTGGACGACTGAGAGCCCAGCAACTCGGGAAGGACGGAAAATGTCGAGCAGCTTGTGTCCGCTTCCTTGCCGCACATTAAAACGGCCGCAATCCCGTCTCCGAATAAAGACGTTCCGATCAAATTGCTTTTCGATTTATCGTCCTTTTGAAAGGTTAAACTGCACAGCTCTGCCGCTACTACCAGAACATGCGCCTTTGGAAAAGCTCTGCAGTATTCAAACGCCCGCGCGATTCCCGAAGCCCCTCCCGCACAGCCGAGGCCCCAGAGCGGAATGCGCTTTGTCAGTCTTGAGAAAGGGAGCATGTTCATCAGCCTCGCCTCAATGCTCGGTGTCGAGATGCCGGTGGAAGACACAAAAAAAATCGCTTCAATTGTTTCAAAAGGAACCTCGCTTTTCAAAAAACGCCGATCAGAAAGGCAATTCGTCACGGCTTCTGCACTGTGTTTGAGCGCCATCTCAACGTAAGCCCGATTTTTTTCTTCAAAGCTTTTCGCGCCTTTATACCATTCCAAAGGCATGACAAACTGCCTTGATTCGATCTCCCCGTTTTTGAATGAAGCTAACAGGCGGTCAATGTCTTTAAAGGAATCTTTAAACATCTCGCGCGCAAACCCGGCAGCTTGTTCTTGATTGACATGACAGCGGGGTATGCTCGTTCCCGCCGATAACAGATAAACCATGTTATCACCTCTTCCACCATGAAGCGTATACTCACGTGGCGTCCTGAAAAAAGAAAGCCATCAGCACTTCGTCATCAAACGCTCCATCCGCATGTATCTGTTCTTTTTGGATGCCTTCGACGACAAATCCGTTTTTCTTATATAGGGAAAAGGCCGCTTCATTTGAAACAAATACGGTCAGGCACAGTTTATGAAGCTGATGCAGCCTGCACCATTTCAATGTGTAAGACATGATTTCTTTGCCGATGCCGAGTCCCTGCACTTTCGGATGCAGCCATGTTCTAAAAAGTCCGGTATGCCGTTTCATCTGAAGCTCGCCGCGGATCACCCTTGCGATTCCGTACACCTTGCCGTCGATTTCGACGGCTGCGTACATATTATCCTTTTCATACATATCCTTGATAAAGGCGCGCTCCTCAAGAAGCGTGCGCGGCCTTTCTTTTTGTATGTAGACGCCGCTGTCAATCACAACGCGCACCGCTTCGATAATATCGGGGGCATCCGTCATCCTGACGGGGCGAATCACGGCCTGTCCGCCGTCTTTTGTGCGGATGTTTTTAACAAGCTCATGCTCTCTTTTCATCAGAAAAGCCTCCTCTTCTCAATTGTAGTATGTGTCATGATTAAGAAGAAAACACATCTGACCAAAAGAAAAACCCCACGGGATCGTGAGGTTTAGACGGCTGATTTTTCGCCGGGTACGGCTTCCGTGCGGTCTATCGGCTTTGCAAACGGATTGATATGGAAGATCGCATTCAAGATAATCGCGGTCAAGCTTCCCGCGACAATCCCGTTTTCGGTCAGCAGTTTGATGCTGTCCGGAAGATGCTGAAACATCTGCGGGACGACAGTCACACCGAGGCCGATCCCGACCGAGCATGCAACGATTAACAGGTTTTCCTGTTTTCCGAAGTCAACCCTGCTCAGCATTTTAATGCCGTAAGCGATAACCATTCCAAACATCGCCACCATTGCTCCGCCCAATACCGGTTTGGGAATGATCGTTGTCAGCGCGGCCGCTTTAGGAAAGAGCCCCAACAGGACGAGAAAAGCCCCCGCGGTTAGGATGACGCTGTTTTTCTTTATGCCTGTCAATTGAACAAGACCGACGTTCTGCGAATAAGCCGTGTACGGAAAAGCGTTGAAGATTCCGCCCAATAACACTGCAAGCCCTTCCGCCCTGTATCCTTTGGATAAATCCTTCTCCGTCAGCTTTTTGTCTGTTAAATCGCCCAATGCGAAGTAAACGCCTGTCGACTCTACAAGACTGACGATCAAGACGAGGGTCATCGTGATGACCGGAGTGACTTCAAATACAGGAGTTCCAAAATAGAAAGGATGGATCATCTGCACCCAGCCTGCATGCGACACTTCTGTAAAATCGACTTTTCCCATCAGACCGGCGGCGGCCGTTCCGGCAATAAGGCCGATCAAAATCGAAACTGACTTCATAAATCCTTTTGTAAAGCGGTTCAAAAGGACGATCACGAGAAGAACCGCAAATGCCAATGCGAGGTTTGACAGCGCCCCGAAATCCTTGCTCCCTTCACCGCCCGCCATGTTATTCATCGCGGTGGGAATCAGCGTAATCCCGATAACCGTCACAACGGAACCGGTTACGACCGGAGGGAAAAACCGGACGAGCTTTCCGAAGAAAAATGAAAGCAGTATGACGATCAGGCCGCCTGCGATAATGCTTCCGTAAATCGCCGGTATTCCGTATTTCGATGCGATCGCGATCATCGGGGAAACGGCTGTGAAGGTACATCCCAATACGACGGGCAACCCGATTCCGAAAAAGCGGTTTTTCCAAACTTGCAGCAATGTTGCGATCCCGCACATCAGAATATCGGCTGAGACGAGGTAGGTCAGCTGCTCAGGCGTCAGACCGAGCGCGTCTCCGACGATCAGGGGAACCATCACGGCTCCCGCATACATGGCCAGAACGTGCTGAATGCTTAATGAAACGGTTTTTCCGGCTGTCAGCTTCATGAACGAACCTCCTGTAAAAACGTGACCTTTCCGCCTTCAAGAGAGGCGATTCTCGCCAGGGATTCAACCCTGATTCCGAGACCGTCAAGCTCTTTTCTGCCGTTTTGAAACGATTTTTCGATGACGATTCCGATTCCTGCGGCCTTTGCACCGGCCTGTTCAATGATCGAGATAAGACCTTTGGCGGCTTGTCCATTCGCCAAAAAATCATCGATGACAAGCACATTGTCATCCTTTGAAAGGTGGCCGGCAGAGATGGCGATCGTACTTTCCGTTTTCTTTGTGAATGAATAGACAGATGCCGTTAGCAAATTGTCCTTAAGCGTAAGAGATTGGCGCTTTCTCGCAAAAACGACCGGAACGCCGAGTTTCAAGCCCGCCATGACGGCAGGCGCGATTCCGGAAGACTCGATCGTTACGATCTTTGTAATCCCTTCGCTGCCAAAAAGAGAGGCGAACTCTTCCCCGACAGCAAGCATCAACTCCGGATCGATTTGATGATTTAAAAAAGCATCGACCTTCAACACTTCATCGGATAAAACGGTACCTTCTTCTTCAATTTTTCGTTTAAGCAGTTCCATGCATACCCCTCCGTTATTCAATAAAAAAAGCATTGCCCGATAGAGCGGGCAATGCTGAAAAAGACGACAGCCATCTGCCTTGCGACAGACGTTCGTTTTGTTAGCGCCCACCCATAGTCGGACATTTACGGTGCCCGGTAGAAACTTGCGCGCCATATCCACGCGATTATATGAGTGATATAATGTATCAAATTATAGCAACTTTCTGTCTGAATGGAAAGACTAAAAACAAAAATTACGAACTCAAAGCACATATTTTTGATAGATCGTTCGTTTTTAACTGAAAATTCAGACTAAAAAATCCTTCCCATAAAATCGGGAAGGGTTTTTTTACAAATACAGCTTCGTATACTTTTCTTCCAAATAGCGGATTAAATAGCCGACATTCAGTTCTTCGCCTGTCGCGGCTTTCATGATCTCAAGCGGTTTTTTTCGTTTGCCGTGGACATGAACCCGTTCCGTCAGCCATTTTCTGATCGGCTGGAAATCTCCGCTTTCAATGAGCCGGTCAAATTCCGGAAGGTCTTCAAGCATTTTCGATTTCAGCTGGGCTGCATACATATATCCGAGCGCATACGAAGGAAAATAGCCGAAATCGCCGCCTGACCAATGAACGTCCTGCAAAATTCCTTTTGCATCGTCCGGAGGCGTGATCCCGAGATATGCTTCGTATTTTTCATTCCACATCTTCGGAAGGTCTTCAACCGATACCTCACCGCTGAAAATCGCTTTTTCGATTTCGTAGCGGATCATAATATGCAGCGGATATGTCAATTCATCCGCATCGATCCGGATGAAAGACGGCTTCGATTCATTTACGGCTCTGTAGAACGCGTCAGCCGTAATGCCTTGGAATTGTTCCGGGTTTGCTTCTTTCAACTTGAGAAAATACCGTTTCCAGAAGCTTTGGTGCCTGCCGATGAAGTTTTCGTAAAACAGCGACTGGGATTCATGAATCCCCATTGAAGCGCCTTCTGATAAATTCGTTCCGCTTAACGCTTCATCGATATTTTGTTCGTAAATGGCATGCCCGCATTCATGAATCGTTCCAAACAGCGCGGAACGGAAATCGGATTCATTAAATGCGGTGGTTACCCGTGCATCTCCCGGACTGATGGTGATCTGAAACGGATGCACGGTCTCATCAAGACGCCCTGCCTCAAAGTCGTAACCAAGCTCTTCTAAAAAGAAATGGCACAGTTCACGCTGCTTTTCTTTCGGAAAATGCTCTTGTACAAAGCGCGTATCCGTTTTTTTCCGGCTGCCTGCAATCTTTTGGACGAGCGGAACTATCGATTCCCGCAATTCGGAAAAAAGCGCATCAAGCGTTTCCACCGTCATGCCCGGCTCGTAAAAATCCAAAAGTGCATTATAAGGGTGGCCCTCATATCCCCAGTATGTAATAAACCGCTTTTTGAACTCGATGATTTTCTCCAAATATGGGGCGAACAGAGAAAAATCGGAAGCCTTTTTTGCTTCTTCCCAAACCGATTCCGCCTTGGATGTCAGCGTCGTATATTCTTTGAATTCATCTTCTGGAATTTTACTGTTTAATTCATAATCTTTTTTTGCTTCCTCGACCGCCTTTTGCGTATCAGGCGGCAATGTTTCATTTTGTGCGGACAAAGCATCCAGCAGCTCTTTCATCCGCTTTGACGTTCTCATTTGAAAAACGTCAGCCGATAATTGTCCGATCGCTTCAGAACGGTATTCCTCCCCTTTTTTCGGAGCGCCCGTTCTCATATCCCAATACATGACATTAACCGCTTGCTCATAATGGCTGATCTTCTTTAACATGTCTAAAAATTCTTTTTCATATGCAGTTACGCTCAAAACGATCCCCCTCTTCTGTAAATGATGCGAATTGTAATCAGACTAATGGAAATATTTACGAAAGTCAACTTTTATGCCCTTCTGCAAATAAAAAAAGAAAAGCGAAACAACCGCTTTTCTTTTAAACATAGGCCGGCTTCACGGGAAGCACTGCCTCAACCTCTTCTAATACATTCCATTCTTTAGAAGAGGCAGCATAAATGTGGATCGTCCCCTTGTCTTCATTGGAGCGGATCAGGCGCCCTACGCCCTGACGGAGCCTGAGCAGCATATATGGCAGCTCGACCTCGCGGAAGGCGTCTTTCACACCGCTCCGCTTCGCTTCAAAGACCGGATCGTGCGGGGGATAAGGAAGCGACCAAATGATGACGTTTTGAAGCGAAGCGCCAGGAATATCAAGCCCTTCCCACAGATGGACGGAGCAAAGAACAGATTCTTCAATGCTTTGGAATTTTTCCACGATCGTACTGATTTCTTCGTCTCCTTCGAAATATACGGGAAACGGCAAGTCTACGCCTCTGACCTGCTGCTTAAACGCCTCAAGCTCTTCAAAGGACGGGAACAGAACGAGGGATCTTCCGCCTTCCTGTTTCATGCTGCTGATCGCCGCTTTTCCCTTCTCCTTCGCTTCTGACATCCGGTGGATACATACTTTCATTTGTTCGTCATAATCGTAAGGCGAATCGACTGTGAGAGATAAATAATCGCGGATGCCGAGGCTTTTCGCCAAATAATCAAAAGAGCCGTTTTCCGATAATGTCGCTGATGAGAAGATGAACGGAATCTGTTTGGAAAATACCTTTTCTCCAAGGACTTCAGATACCGTCCGCGGCATCACCACAAATGTCGATTCAAGCTCTTTTTGCTCAAGCCAGCTGATCGCATTTTTCGTGTAGAGCGAAAGGGAATATGCCATTTGTTCGAGATATTCTTCGACGACTGTTAAAGCGTACTGGTCGATCGTGTACAGCTCGCCTTCAAAAACGAGCGCCTCGCCGATTTTTTCGAGCAGATCATAAAATTCGCCGGCCGCTTTTTTCACTTCGTTATGTTCCTTGATGTGCAAACGCTCTGACCCTTCAGCTTTTTCCGCATTTTCGGAAAGCAATTGGAAGAATTCATCGTTGACGCGCAGCGCCTCTTCGACGAGTTCTGCAAACTCTTCTCTGATATCATTGCCGATCAGGCGTTCCAGAAACATCTCCAAAGTCGATTGTTTTACCCTGTATGTCAGCGCTTTTTGCGCGGCGAATTCGAGCAGATGCCCCTCATCAAATACAACGGCGCTGTGCTCCGGCAAGAGCGGCAGCTGTCCTTCCCGTTTCCTGGCTTCTTCCGTCCAGACATGCTCCATGTAGAAGTCGTGGGAACAAATGATGAAGTCCGTCGATTTCCGGTAATGGTCCCTTGACAGCGTCAGTCCGCAGCGATGCCTCATATCACAGGTAAGGCAGTCCTGGAACGAATCGTACGCGATCTCGGCCCATTCGTCATTGGACAGTGACGGATATTCCTTTCTGTCACCGTATGGATAAAATGTCTGCATGCCTTGTGATTCATGGACGAATCCGGGCAGCGCCTCATAAAGATCGAGCCATTTTTCATCATCAGAGCGCTGCATCGTTTTCTCAAGCTTTTTCAGGCAGACGTATTGGTCATGGGACTTGCTGAGCCTCGCGTCAACAGTCAAGCCGAGGTGCTCGGATATTTTATGGATGTCCCCTTCTTTTTTCACCAGCTGTTCAATAAGCGTCTCATCCGCACAGGCGATGACCGCCGGTTTCCCCGTATACCTGGCATAGCTGAGCGCAAACAGAAGGTAGACAAGCGTTTTCCCTGTTCCTACGCCTGCTTCGGCAAACATGACCTTCTTTTCTTTAAATGCCCGTTCTAATTGAAAGGCCATGAAAATTTGCTCATCCCGCAAATCAAAGCCCTTTTCAGGAAGAATATCGTAAAACACATCACCGATCCAATTGTTAAGCTCTTCATAGAAATTTTTTGTTTTTGTTAAAGAAAAAGGCAGACGAGATGCTGTCACCCTGCTCCAACCCCCAACTATCGAGTTTTTCAGAACTTCTATGCTATCACTATGGGACTGGAAATTCAACAAGAAAGATTTGTGAAAAACGAAAAGGGGAACGAGAAGGGGCTATTTGTCACTTCCGGCGGATCGAATACGTCAAAAACGGATGGTCCGTCGATTCCATATGGCTGATCGCATTTTTAAGGTCTTCCTTTGCATATGTAATCTGTTCTCCGCCATCGTTGTCCAGTTCGCTGGATGACGTCTCAAGCGCTTTTTGAATCATGTCGAAATGCTCGCTGCTTAACATGAAATCACCTCTTTCAAAACGGAATAATCCCGAGTATATGCAGATTGATCATGTTTTATACAGACTCTTTATTTTCCTTCGGTTTCTTCCTCTGCGGCTCGTCTCGTCATTTGACAATGTGCGTTTGATCCAACGTATATACCCAATCTATTCCATTATTTCATCATATGTTGTATAGAATTTAAAATTTATAGACTGAGGTGGAAAGTTAATGTATTATTACACAACTGGAAAAAACCATGATTGGGATTACACCAAGTATGATCATGATTATGATCCTTACCGGAAACATTATGTTCCTTATGTGAGGGTATACCATGACGAGCCTTACAAAAAAAAGCACCATGACCATTGTAAGAAGGAATACTACTACCACTACTACAAGCCGTGCAAGAAACATGACGACCGCAAAAAGGAGTATTACGATTACGAGCCTTATGAGAAGCATCATGACCATAAGAAAGAGCACTATTGTTACGAGCCGTGCAAAAAGCACCGCGAGTACGAAAAAGAATATTACGACTACGAGACTTATGACCATAAGAAAGAGCACTATTATGACGATCCTTATGAGAAGCACTGCGATGATAAAAAGAAATACTACTACTATTGTGAGGCCTACAAAAAATACCATGAGCAGCCTAAAAAAGAATACGGCTACGATGAACCCTCTAAAACATACGATGAAAGCTCTTATAAAAAGAAAAACGATTCTTGGATTGTATAATGAATCGGTGTTTTCATGTGCGCTCAAATCATGCAGAGAGCGGACATCTCCGGTTTTCTTCATGTAAAAAACCCCGCTTCTAAAAGCGGGGTTTCCATTCGGCCTGTCCGGGATGGTGATAAGCTATTCGTTTTTAGGTTTTGGGGGTCTTTTTCCCCAATATTGATAATAATCCGTTTTGATAAAGCCGTTAAAGAGCTTTCGTTTTTTTGTCGCTTTTTTCCCGTAGCATTCTTCAAACCGTTCGTTTGATGTCAGCATATAGACGGACCATGTATCAAGGGCGGCAAACGTTTTGCCCATGTCCCTGTACATCTTTTCGACTTCTTCTTTTTCTCCGAGCCGTTCGCCGTACGGCGGGTTTCCGACGATGACGCCGTATTCTTCTTTTGTCGTGAAATCTTTGACCTGCATTTGTTTAAATTCGATTAAATCGCCCAGTCCCGCTTCTTCGGCATTCGCCTTAGCGATATCGATCATGCGGTGGTCAAGGTCATAGCCGTGAATGGACAAAGGCTGATCATAATTGGCCTTTTCCTCAACTTCAAGCCTTGCTTTGTTCCATACATCTTTGCCGATCCATTCCCATTGTTCAGATGCAAACTCCCTGTTAAACCCGGGGGCGATGTTTTGCCCGATCAGCGCAGCTTCAATCGGGATCGTACCCGAACCGCAAAACGGGTCAACAAACGGCCTGTCCGGCGTCCAGTTTGTCAGCAGGATCAGGGCGGCTGCAAGCGTTTCTTTTAATGGAGCTTCCCCCTGGCCTGCACGGTATCCCCTTTTATGCAAGCCGATTCCTGAAGTATCGAGCGTGATGGCAGCTTTGTCTTTCAAAAGCGAAATTTCAACCTTATACTCCGGACCCGTCTCCTCAAGCCACTCGTTACCTTTTCGGTATTGCGTTTTCAGTTTTTCGGCGATTGCTTTTTTCACGATGCGCTGGCAGTCAGGCACGCTTGCAAGTGTCGATTTCACCGATTTTCCCGTAACGGGAAACTTCGCGTTTTCCGGAATAAAGGAGCTCCAGTCAATCGCTTTCGTTTTTTCAAATAGTTCGTCAAACGTTTTCGCGGTGAATTCAGCGGCCTGGATCTTTACCCTGTCCGCCGTCCTCAGCCAAAGATTTGCCCTGCAGATGGCGAGAGCGTCTCCTTCAAACATCACTTTTCCGTTGTCGACCGTGCACTCATAGCCTAATCCGCGCACCTCTTTGGCGACGATCGCTTCGATTCCCATCGGGGCTGTTGCAATTAATTTAAAGGTTTTCATTGTATCACCTGTTTGTATGTATGTTTTTACATGATAAAAGCTCTCCTATTTGCGGAGAGCTTATGCATTGTCATCATCATTAGTGTTTGTAACGTTCTGTAAGCCATGTTTTGTTCCCTCGTACTGCAGTCGGCTTTTGGCCTCGTACTCAGGCGGTAATCATCTATCTACAGAGCAATCTCTGTCCTTCCTTCCGTTCATTTCCGTCCAGAAGGTTCCCCTACCAAAATTTGGGTTTCTCGCTCGAGGGGTTTACCTCGTTCCACTCTCACCATTTCTAGTGAGACTTCGTCACTGTGGCACTTTCAAGGATACTCAGCCATATCCGCAAAGGACGTAGGCTTTTTTCCTGCCGTCAGCCTTACACAAGGCTGCCCTAGCTTATGACTTCGCTAGGCACGAACACTACGGGCATCTCAGCACCGTGCGAGCATGGACTTTCCTCTACAGATGCAAGCATCTGCAGCGATTACCCGAACGTTAAGACATCCACTATTATATCCTACTTTCTTTTTAAGGGCAAGGGTTTTTCATCAATCGTATAATTTGCTTCCGAATACATGTTTTTCCAAATTAGATAATCTTTTCAAAATATCAAAGTTGGTCGTATTTGATTGAGCAGGCTGCCTTTTGCTGGCTTCCTCCAGCTGCTTTTTCAAATTCAGGTTTTCCTGCTGCAATTCCTCAATTTCCTGATGGAAGGCTTCATAGTCTTTAATCACCAAGTCGAGAAACTTGTCAACATCTTCCTGTTTGTAGCCTCTGACCGCTGTTTTGAACTCTTTTTCCAAAATTTCTTTAGCAGAAAGCTTCACTTTATCAGCAAGCATCTTTTTCACCTCATATCGTGAATCATCATCTTATATTTTTTCAGAAAACGTGTACAATGTCAAATTTATCTTCCTCATGTTATTCTTCGTAAAAGGTGTAATCCTCAACGGTTGATCTAAGATCGTCCATTGTGATCGTATAGATCGGAAAATCGCGCTTTTCCTGAGCTTTTTTTGCTTCATTCAGCATGTAAACAGGCGAACCATCGACTTCTTCATCATAAAGAATCAGCAGGCCATCGGCTTTTTCGATGAAGAACCGGTTTTTCTGCTTAAACTGCGCCGGACTTTCATAAGGTCTGTGCGTCAAGCTTTCCGTGTAATCGCTTTGAGCTAACACGGCTTCATACAGCTCTTTATTTTTCTCATTCCAGTTCTTTTCCTGGTCAAAAAACGGGGTGATGACAGCCACTTTCAGCTCAGGGTATTCTTCCTGAAGGGAAAAAGCCACTTCTGCTGCCCAGATTTCCGCACCAAGCTGCCCGGAAATAAGGATCCATTCCAGTCCTTCATCAAGCAAAGCGAGAATCCTGCTTTCAATCGCTTTTTTTATGTAAAACAGCGCCGGGTCATCGTGCTTAAATATTCCGATTTCAAATGGTTTGTACCCTGTTACAGCCAATACTTTCACTTTTATCACCTGCTAAAAAATGGGGCACGATCTGCCCCATTTTTTAAAAATATTCTGTTCCCCTGGAACCGGCTTTGTTGATCCTCACAAAGCTTACGCAGTCCGCCTTTTAGTATCCGCCAAATCCAGGTCCTGCAAACGGCGCAGTTCCTGTGCTGACAAAATGCTGATGTGTCGCCTGATTCACGTTTGATTGAGTTTGCGGGTAGTAATGAACGTGATCGAAATGTTGATGGTTGATATTTGTTGTATGCTGCGGATGAATGTGCGGTACGATCGTATTGCCGTGCGTGTGGGTGTAACAGCATTGTGTAGGATGAACAATCGGCCCTATCACGTTTGGTCTGCAGTGCATGATCAAATCCCCTTTCCTAAGAGCTTCTAAATACACTATTAAACTATGAAGCAGGGGGTGAACATGTACTAATATAAAGACCTATTTTAAAAGTAAGCCAAAAAGCTTTCCTTGAAATTCGTCAAAATGAAAATGATGAACAGTACAACGACAAAAAACAAGTAAAACAAGCCCTTATACATATCGACGCTCCTTTCAAAAATAGTCTAGCGTTATTTTACAAGAATTTTGCCGTTTCTACAATTCATAACATGTTTTTCTTGCGCTGCTGGCGGCGGATGCTGTCGACTTCTGCGCTTGCCCGGGGAATACTCTTCCTGTATTTCCTCTTTAGCCTCTCGTGGCGGCCGTCCAGCTCAGCCGCTTCCCTTTCTGTCGGGACGAGCTGTTTTGAGGCGCAGCGGCCGAGAAGATCCCGTGTTACGGATAAAGCGGCCGGAACGTCCCGCTTTTGATGCTCGTAATATTTTGCAAGCTCAATGCCCGACCGCCAAGCTGTTTTTTCATCTTCCGCATGTCGCAGCTTTTCCCACAGCTCAGCCGCCTTTTCAAGCATTCCCTGTTTTTTATATTGAAGCGATAAATCGTAGGACGCCCGCTCTGACTGTTCAAAGGATTTGGACGCAAGCTTCTTCAATTGCTCTGTCGCCCGTTCTGTTTCTTGATTGGCGATGAGCCATTTCGCCAGCGCGTATTTTTCGTTTGCTTCCTCCGCTTTTTGCGGTGATAGAATCTTTTTCGATATATGGATGTAAAGGGTGATCAAAGAGAGCACGTCAAGCTCATTGTGGCGGAGGACGCCTTCTATAATCCCGGGCCGCTCTTCTTTTAAAAACTGAAAATAAATCATAGGTGCGAGATACCCCGGCGTATCCTCCGTTCTCTCGAATCCCAGCTCCTCTTTTTCAACCGTGCTTAAGGAAACGCGCTCGAATTTATGTTTCCAGAGCCTTCTTGCACCATGCAGCAGGTCAAAATGGCCGAAATCGGGAAGCTCGGGAAGCCTGTCACGGATCAGCGTGTGCCTCGTTTTGACCTGCGGCCAGTCGAACGCTTTTCCGTTGTAGGTGACAAGCGATTTAATATCGACTTCGCTTAAAAAACTGTGATAAAGAGCCGCTTCGTTTCCCGGTTTTGGCAAGAGATGCTGCTTGACGACCACCTTGTCATCATAAACCCTTGCATGGCCGAGCAAAAATATCGTATTGCCGGCTCCTCCTCCGAGCCCTGTCGTTTCCGTGTCAAAGAAAAAAAGCTGGCTCGGGAGGTACCCTTTGCTTGAAAGAGAATGGGAAACGCCGCTTTTATTCCACTCGCTGACCGTATCGTGAAGCTCGGCAAACGAGTAATGGCCGTGAACATGCGTCAGCGGATAAACGACTTCGCGGATCAGGCAGCAGCACTCTTCAAATATGTACGGCCTGACGCCGAGTGAAGTCCATTCCTTTTCAAATGACAGGTTAAAGGATGTGTTTGGGGAAGCGCCGGCTGCATGGTCATCCTTCTTCCCCATATTTCCCAGGTGATGTTTGTAGCGATTCAGCTTTCGTTTTAAAGACATTCTGTCCTCAACCTTTCCAGCCTTTTAACAGGCGCAGTGCATTGTCCTTCGTTTGGTTGCCTTCGCTGTGAACCCCGATGCAAGACGGACATCCGGAACGGCACGGACAATTGGCAATAAGCTGATACGCTTCGCCGATAATATCGGACATCTGTTCGTAAACCTTTTGAGACAGTCCGACGCCTCCCGGATAGCGGTCATACAAAAAGATCGTCGGCTTTTCATTATGAACGGCTTTGATTTGCGGGAAGACGTGCAAATCGGACGGGTCGCACATCACTTTCAGGGCGGCGACATAGCCGAGAACATTTGCTGCCCCCAATAAAGCTTCTTCCAATTTGATGTCATTCCAATTCTCCCGTTCAGCATCGCTTACCTGAATCCAGGCCGCATTCGTGTGCAGCTCTTCCTCCGGCAGGTGAATCGGCCCAGAACCGATATTTTCATGTGTTTCAAATTTAATTTTAATAAATATACTCATTAACACATAAAACAAAAAGAACTCACATTTCATCAAGTTCCTTTTGTTTAAGTGCTCTCCATCACGACTAATTCACAGTTTTACTCAATTAAAACTTCAGCAATAACGGTCGAGACAGTAAGGAAAATTAAATAAGACAATTCAGCTATGTGTTTTCCTGTTTTCGCTTCGATAAAGCCTTTTAACATCTTGGGATATCTTATAAATTAAATAAATCACCGAAGGTATACCGATAAAGAAAGCTACCATAGCCTTAATCCCCCATTTTAACAATTGAATGGATAAAGAGAAGTTCTTTTTTCTCGATTCAAAATAAGCGATCAGACGATCTGTAGCATCCATTTCTCGATAGATTAATACTCCTTTTATGTAATTAAAAGTGTGCCAACCGGACGGAATACAAGAAAATAAAAACAATGGTAAAAAGTCTGAAGCTGGAGATATGGTTTTCAAAATAAAAAACACAATAACCCCCATCACAAGCGGGGTTAAATGATACCTCAGTACCATTGTGTTTTCTATCCAAGAACGAATTTTGTACAACATAACATTTCCCCTTTTCAAATTGAATTTTTAAAACTTAAGGAAAAGGATCTGCTGTTTAATAAGACTCCGTCTAAACTTAACTAATTCCGTGTTCTCATGCGATATCTCTTTTCAGGATGAAAATTTTCAATTTTTCAAATAAATTTTATATGAATTAAGTTAGAATTGCATAGGGCCTTAAGGTTTATTTAACATTTGTTGTAGGATATCATCTCAATCCCTCCCTTCGTAACGTCCAATCTCTTATCAGCTACCTCAGAAGGTAAAATTCATCCTTCGGAGTAGCTCGATCGTTTGCATAACCCAGGTACAGGAAAAGGTAATTGATTTTTAAGGGCGTTATTATGTAAATGGATCAACCGAGGCTTGTACCTATGGCGGAGTTGGACAACAATCCGCCAACTGTTTTTCATTTTTTCCAAACAGATTTCTTTTATTTTTAAAAAGGAGGATACCCTAAAGGTGATCCTCCTTAGTTCATTTAAGGATAACGGGTTAAATTTAAATTTCGATTGAATGCTGCTGCAGAGGTGACTTTAGTGGTTGATGTTACAGATACCCTAAGTAAAAATGGCTCCAGCTAATCTCCAGGAGGATGCAATATAAGGAGCCATTTGAAAACGACTTCCTGTGCAAGCAGGATCTCACCGCTTGCGTTCCCCGTGACTATCACGCGCAATACTACATTAACCTCAGCTGCTCCTTCTGTTAAGCTGACGATCTTCATCATTGAGGGAACTTAAAGCCTTCAAATGAGTATTATCGTATGAGTGTTGTATCTCCCAAAACCCATTGTAAAAGAATCTTTAGCTTTTGTTATCTACTCTCTTTATTAATATTGTGTAACTTAATGTTCATGCTCCGTTCATATTTTATGTTTATACTTTTTTTAAATTTTATACTGCGGTATTAATGGCTTTAACTAAGAGATAGGACAGAGACCGATAATATTCGCAATGGGTCTCTTATTTTCAAAAAATTAATCCCCCCTTAATTTAACATTAATGAATTTCAAAGCTATGTTTTACTAACTGTCATTTGCAGTATATGATAGATTTATATCAAAATCACAAGCAAAAACAACTAGATAGGAGTCTTCAAATGATTAATATACTCATTGTTGATGATGATGATCATATTCTTGAATTACTCAGACATTACCTTCAAGTTGAAGGCTATGGCGTCTTTGAAGCTTTCGATGGTGAAGAAGCCTCTTCTATTCTTACAAGAAAGCAAGTTCATTTAGCTGTGGTCGATGTGATGATGCCCAATAAGGATGGATTTCAACTATGTGAAGAAATAAGAAAATATTATGATTTTCCTGTTATTCTGCTGACCGCAAAAGACCAGCTTATAGATAAGGAAAAAGGGTTTTCTGCTGGAACGGATGATTATTTGACTAAACCTTTCGAGCCGAAAGAATTAATATTTCGTATAAAAGCATTACTGCGGCGATATAACATGGTGAGTTCAGAAAAAATTCGCCTTAATAATACTGTAATAGACCGGAAAAGTTATGAAGTACATTATAACGATAAATTATTGATGCTGCCGATGAAAGAGTTTGAGCTAATGTCACAGCTTGCAAGCTACCCAGACAGAATTTTTACACGGGAAGAATTAATTCATTTGATTTGGGGAGCCGACTTCGATGGAGATGATCGAACAGTAGATGTTCATATTAAACGGCTGCGTAGTCGTTTTTCCGATACCGATGATTTTAATATTAGGACGGTTCGCGGTATCGGTTATAAATTGGAGGTGGCAAAAAAGTGAGGACGCTCTATTTAAAAATTGTTATCACCACTATTGTTGTAATGATTCTCAGTAGTGTGGCCGCTTTTTTCATTTCCAATGCATATTACCAATCCAATCTTAAACCTTATAATGACAAAAAATTAACCCGTATGGCCGAAGATGTACAGACATTTTATGAAAGGAACCCAAATGTTAACCTAGATCAATATTTAAGGAATATCGGTGATTTAGGTTATCAAATTTATTTAGTCGATGAACATGGTCACGGCTCTTTTTTTGGCGGACCATTTAGAGAAAAAGATTTAAGTGATAAAGTGATTCAATCTGTTTTAGATGGTAATGTTTATCACGGTATTTCTCAGTTTTCTTCAAAAGGTTTTATTACAGGTTTTTTTGATAACGTTCTAATCAATACTATTGGAGTTCCAATCATGGACAAGGGACATCACTATGCCCTTTTTTTCCGTCCTAATACGGAACTTCAATTTGGGGAATTACGAATCTTTTTTGCATTAATTCTTCTTCTCACCATTTTAATCAGCATTCTTTTTGTTTTGGTCAGTACCCGTTACATTGTTAAGCCAATCATTAAATTAACTCAGGCTACAAAACAAATCGCCAAAGGAAAATATAATATTCAATTAAACGTAAAATTGCGCGATGAAATCGGTGAATTGGCCAACCATTTTTCGCAAATGGCAAATAGTTTAGAGCAACTGGAAGCTATGCGTCAAGAATTTGTTTCTAACGTTTCACATGAAATTCAATCACCGCTTGCTTCTATACAAGGCTTCTCGCAGACATTGCAATCTAAGAAATTATCTAAAGACCAGCGTCAACATTACTTGTCCATTATCGAAAATGAGAGCCGGCGCATGTCGCAATTAAGCAAGCAATTACTAACACTTGCCTCCTTGGATAAAGAGAAGGAGATTTTGAGCAAAAACATCTTTGATGTTGCTGCTCAAATGAAGCAAGTGGTATTTATGACCGAATGGAGCTGGCGTGAAAAAGACTTAACTGTGGAAATGGCGATCCCTGCTGCTCCCATTTATGCGGATGAACAATTGCTCCATCAAGTATGGACTAACCTGCTCGTGAACAGTATCAAATTCACGGAAAACGGCGGTTCAATTTCCATAAAGCTGATTAAAAAAGATAATGAATATCACATAGAGATCAAGGATACAGGTATTGGTATTTCTCAAAATGATTTGCCTTATATATTCAATCGCTTTTATAAAGCAGATAAGGCAAGGAGCCACAAAGAAGACGGCAGCGGTTTAGGACTTTCTATTACTAAGAAAATTGTTGAGCTGCATAATGGGCAAATTCATGTTGAAAGCCAAATAGGGAAAGGAACAACTTTTCATATTTACCTGCCTAAACAGTAATGTAATTTCCTGTTCATGTCCTGTTCTTATTCCTAATCTATATTTATTTAGGGCAAACAAAAAGCTGTTAAGGATAAAATATGTAGATTGGGGGAGAAAACGGTGTTGCCTGCTTTACGAGAACTTAAATATGCTAAGTTATGTTATTTTCTATTCAACCCTGGTACATTTTAATCCTAGAAAAATTGAAGTCAAAGAAGTAACGCAGTAACGTCATTATTTGTCAAAAAGGCTGGATTTAAACCCAGCCTCTCAGATTGTTGAGGAAGTAATTTAGCATTAATAGCGGAGAACCGGACCGTAAGTAAATGAGGGTATTTTTAAAGGCAGCTTTCGAATAAGGAAGCTGCCTTTTGAAAGTTATTGAATGGTATACCCGCCATCCATGATAATAGCCTGTCCTGTAACTCCCTTTGCTTTATCACTTGCAATAAAAACAGCGTAATCTGCAATTTCTTGAACAGAAAGTAGACGCTTTTGTGTTACAAGCGGATATATAACATCTTCCATGACCTTTTCTACAGGGATGTTTTTAGTTTCTGTAATTTCTTTTAACTGGTTTTTGACAAGTGGAGTATCTACATATCCTGGACACAAGGCATTAACTGTAATACCATGTGCAGCTCCTTCTAAAGCTGCTACTTTTGTTAAGCCGATTACTCCATGTTTCGCACTGTTGTAAGCAGCTTTACCGGCAAAACCAATGACTCCATTGATTGATGCCATATTGATGATTCGTCCATATCCTTGCTTTTTCATAATAGGAAATACCTTTTTTATTGCAATAAATGGAGCGGTAAGCATTACTTTTAGCATAAATTCAAATTTCTCAGTTGGGAAATTTTCAATTTCAGCTACATGTTGCAATCCTGCATTATTTATAAGAATATCTATTTTACCAAAATTTTCAACAGTGTAGTTTATGCTTTGTTCTATTTGCTCTTCTTTTGTTACATCACAGCCAATAGCAAGAGCATCGTATCCTTTTTCTTTTAGCAGACTTACTGCTTTTTGAGCGGCAACTTCATTTAGATCGGAAATCACCACTTTGGCCCCTTCTTTAGCGAATTCTTTAGCCACTTCTAAACCAATGCCGCTTGCAGCTCCTGTTATAAACACAACTTTTTGTTGCAATTCCTTATCCATTTTAAAAGCCTCCAATAGTAATATCTTTACCAACATCAGTTTACAACTTTCATTTATATAAGTAAAATGAATAAAAATCATAAATACTATAACAAAAAGTAATAAGGAGAGAAACACAAGAATGGATATTCGCCAGCTTAGCTACTTCATGGAGGTAGCTAAATCAAAAAGTTTCTCAAAGGCATCTCAATCTCTTCATTTATCACAACCTACTCTAAGTAAAATGGTAAAAAGCTTAGAGGAAGAATTAGAGGTTGAACTATTAGACCGTTCTGCGAGGCACAGTGAACTGACTGATGCAGGTGAGATTGTCTTTGATCATGCGGAAAAAATCTTCGATATACTTACTGATTTAAATTCTCATTTATATGACATGATAAATCTAAAAAGAGGAAAAATAAAAATCGGTTTACCCCCAGTTATTGGAGTTTTATTTTTCCAAAAAATCATCAAAGGATTTAAAGAGTTATTTCCAGATATAACGATTGAGTTAGTTGAACATGGTGCCAATAAAGTAAAACAGATGGTCGAAGAGGGAAAGCTAGATTTTGGGGTAGTCATGCTGCCTGTTGATCAAGAATTATTTAACATTATTCCCTTAACTTCGGAAGAGTTGATGTTATTTGTTCATCATTCTCATCATCTTGCAAACAAATCCGAAATTTCCATAAATGATATAAAAGAGGAACCAATTATTTTATTCAGTCAAGATTTTACGCTGCATGATCGAATTATTCAGGAGTGTAGTTATGCTGGATTTTCACCTAAAATATCATATAAGAGTTCCCAATGGGATTTTATAAGCGATATGGTGGAACATAATCTCGGTGTTACATTTTTTCCACAATCGATTGTTCGTAAAATAAATCAGGATAAAATTAAGGCAATTCCTATTACCACTCCTAAAATTCCATGGAGTTTAGGTATTATTTTAAAAAAAGAAAAATACATTTCGTATGCCACAAAAGCATTCTTAGATTATATTTCAAAGATAACATTATAATAACAAGCCGCTTCTTCACCAATCTATTACTAAATTGAATAGGTTCTATTATTTATATGTATTTTACGAATAAAAGAAAAAGAGTTACATTAGGAATTTAAAAGGAAAAGTCATTCTGACGTTTATATGTAGGAGGGTTTAAAGTGGAAAAAGATCGTTTACATCAGGGGTTGGACAAATTAATGGAATACACCTTGACTAATAATAAGGAAATCTCTACTCATCTCAAAATATCGGATGAACTTGAGGATATTGCGCCTGATGTTTCAAAATACATCATTGAATTTGCTTATGGAGACATTTACTCACGTCCAGGATTAACAAACCAACAACGTGCACTTGTAACCATGTCATCACTTGTGACACAAGGGACAGAACCGCAGCTTCAGCTTCATATTAATACTGCTCTTACATCAGGTTTAACTCCTGAAGAAGTAGTAGAAGCTATTATTCAGTTAATACCTTATACAGGTTTTCCTCGTGTCCTTAATGCTCTAACAATAGCTAAGAAAGTCTTTACTCAACGCCATGTCCAGGTTTCAACTTCTGGAGATACAGAGCAATAAAAATGAATTTATTTTCATGATGTATGAACTCGTAAAAAGAGCCATCTAGCGCGATGGCTTTTGTTTTTGGAAATAGCGGAATAATACCAATGAATTTAATTAAAATCACTTTACAAATTGCTTTGCTTGTATTCCTTTTGTCAGTTGGTATCTGATAACGAAACACCTACATATTCTGATTCCAGGGAAGTATTGCAGGATTAATTATTTTATATCTGCTACTTCAATTTAAGGTTATAAAAAGTTGATGGATTGAACAAGGTGCTTCATGACTGCTTGTGGAGTTACTCTTATTCTTTATAACTGCTGCGGTGGGAGTTATTAACTACCAACAATCAATTGGTCTGCGATTTGGCAAGCTCCCTGTAGTAATTGCTGTGATTGCATTTACTGGAATTACTGCCGAGTTTATCACAAAACGGGGAAAAGGTGGTTATTCTGGTTTTAATCTTTAGTATTTTCATTACTAACTTAATCTATATGATTAGCAAGAAATTCTATGACCGATGGAAATTGATACTACTTTCCCCTATTCTGCCTGAGTCCCATTGTTATTATTGATTTTATTTCATACTTCTTACAATGACTATTATAGAGGAGCAAAATGGTTAAGTTAGTTTTTGAGGACAGCCGCTGCTGCTTTTGCCTTACCGATGCATAAACACTTCCAATTGCTAAAAAGGCATCTCTTCGAAATAATGGCAGTATTACGGTCGCTTCTGCTATTGCCATTATCTCTTCGTTTCTTTACGCTGTTTGGATGCACCTTGGTACATCCCTTACAAAAAGTTTAGTACAATACCGGTGGCAATCGACATTTCAAAGACCATTGGAGGAGTCCCTTCTCTAGCAGCTTTGACGGACAAAGGAGGGCATTTTAGCTGTGAAAAAACGAGAAAAACTTCCAGAGTCATACGAGAGATACCAGCCTTCTCAACTGCTGCACCTGTCCATTCCCCCCTTGTTCTATAAGATATAGAGCATACTTGGTCTTTTCCTCATCAGTTTTTGGTCTTCTAGGCGTAAGTTACAAAAAATTAAAGAGGAAATATTGGAAATATTGTTGATCAAATTAAACAAGTGTTATTTATGACTGAATGGAATTGGCGTGAAAAAGATATAGCCATTGATATGGAGCTTCCTTCTGCTTTCATTTATGCAGATCAGCAATTACTCCATCAAGTTTGGACAAATCTTATCACTATAGTATCAAATTCACTGAAAACGGAGATGCAATCTCCATAAAGCTAGGAAAAAAATAATGAACATCACCTAGAGATCAAGGATACAGGCATAGGAATTTCAAAAACCGACCTACCTTATATATTTAATCGCTTTTATAAAGCAAATAAGGCAAGAATTCGTAAAAAAGCAAGCAGTGGTTTAGGATTTGCTATTACTAAAAAATTATTGAATTGCATAATGGGCAAATTCAGGTTGAAAGCCAAATAGGGTAAGAACTTTTCATATTCATCTGCCAAAAATGTAATGTAATTTTCTGTTCATCTTCCGTTCATATTCCCGTTCTATAGTTTAATCAAGGCCGTTGAAGGTTAAATATATAGAATGGAGGAATAAATATGTTTCTTGCTTTACGAGAACTTAAACATGCTAAGTTACGTTATTTTCTCGTTGGACTAATTATGGTTCTAATCGCTTGGCTCGTCCTTTTTGTTTCAGGACTTGCAAAAGGATTATCTTCTGACAATGCTTCATCCATTCAAAAGATGAATGCAGACTATCTTGTGATTCAGAAAGAAGCTGACAATCGTTTGAACCGCTCACTATTATCGGAGGGCAAGCTGAAAGATATTCAAAAATATACTGAAAGTCAGTCGACAGCACCTTTAGGCATACAGATGACGACATTTACTAAGAATGAGTCTTCTAAAAAAATTGATGCAACATTTTTTGCCTTGAATATGAATGGATTTTTGGCTCCTGATGTGGTTGAGGGACATATGATCAATAACACGACAACTAATGAAGTTGTCGCAGACAGTTCGTTAAAAGAGGATGGATTGAAATTAGATGATCATATAAAAGATCAATTCTCCGGTAAAACATTTAAAATCGTTGGTTTTACAAAAGGACAATCCTTTAGCCACGCACCTGTTATTCACATGAATTTTAAAGAGTGGGGCGCTATTCATAAGCTGTCTGCAAATAAACAAATGCTTTTCAATGCAATTGCTTTAAAGGCAAGTCAAGATAAAGCTGATCAAATTGAAAAGAATATAACAGGGATTAACGTGATTGACAAAAGCCAAGCACTAAAAGGGATTCCAGGTTACTCAGAGGAACAAGGCTCACTTATTATGATGATTGCCTTTCTCTTTGTAATAGCAGCTTTTGTGTTAGCCGCATTCTTCTATGTTATTACAATACAGAAAATAAACCAATTTGGTGTGTTAAAGGCCATTGGTGCAAAAACGGGATATTTAGCACGTAATATTGTTTCCCAAGTATTACTGCTAACGATTATAAGCCTCCTGATCAGTATTGCCCTGACATATGGAGTAGCGTTTATTTTACCAAAAAGTATGCCATTCGATCTTACGCCGCAATTGGTTCTAGGTTCTTCAGGTCTATTCCTTGTTGTTTCAGTGATTGGATCATTACTATCTCTATACCGAGTTGCAAAAATCGATGCTATTGAAGCCATTGGGAGGGCTGCATAATGAATAATAAACTAGTTCTTGATAAGATTGATAAAGTATTTGGAGATGGCGATTCGTCAGTAAAAGTCCTTGATAAAGTGTCTTTACAAGTCAAGGCTGGTGAATTTGTTGCTGTTGTTGGTCCTTCAGGATCTGGTAAAAGTACATTTCTTTCGATTGCGGGGGCATTACTTTCTCCGACAAACGGCCGTATTATTATTGATGACAAAGATATTAGTAAGTTACCTGAAAAAAAGATGAATCGTATCAGATTAGAAAAAATAGGGTTTGTGTTTCAATCGTCTAATTTAATACCTTATTTAACGGTCCGGGACCAATTACTTCTTATTTCAAAATTAGCTGAAAATCATAATAAAGAAGCAGAACAAAGAGCCGATGGGCTTCTCCAACGGCTTGACTTGGAACATCGTAGTGATAGCTATCCACAAAGCTTATCTGGGGGTGAACGTCAACGCGTTGCGATTGCCCGGGCTTGGATGAATGATCCAGAGATTATTCTTGCGGATGAACCCACAGCAAGCCTTGATTCAGAACGTGGTCGTACTGTTGTAAAAATGTTGGCGGACGAAGTGAGACTGAATGAAAAGGCAGCTTTAATGGTTACCCATGATAAACGAATGTTAGATTTATGTGATCGAGTCGTTTATATCGAGGATGGAAAGCTTTCAGAAATACCAAAGGGTTCATAGTAAAGAAAACTGAATTCCTTTATTTTTAAAGGGATTCAGTTTTTATATTAATCTCTATATTATTAACTCCCTCTACCAGGAAAAATCTCGATTGTGGAAGGTCATGAACTAAAACAAATCTAACGATGAAAGCTAACACATACAAAAAATGTCTTAGCGTATATTTTCCGTGTTTTGTCGCATGGACCCCTATCTGAAATGATAACATCGGCGCCTTCACGGGCGAATTCCTTAGCGATTTCAAATCCACGGCTGCGCCTGTCACCAGAGCTACTTGTTTTTTTCATGTCATATACCTTCCCGTTTAAGATTTTGGCCCAATGACTGACTGGCATACTGCGAAGTCAGCTTCTGTTTTTTCATATACTTCTTCAAGCGTGACGCCTTCCTGTAGCTCAGTCAGTGTCATATGCTCGTTATCAAAATCAAAACAGCCAAATCAGTGATCAGCCAATGCACGACTTTCTATCCTGTCAGCGGGAGGAATCATTGTTTCTTCACTTTCGATTCCCCATGTTTATTGACGTGCTCCATGATACCAACGATTCGTTTAACCCGTTGACCAAATCCATGGCGCCGCCCATTCCCTTCACCATTAGGATGACGTGCTTGACTTCATCAGGGTCGGATTAGCAAAATTCAGCTTTTCCCATAGCTCCTCTGTCCGTTTATGATTGGTGTTCCAATCGCTGAAAGATCGATGCCCCAAGTGTGAATATAATCTACCTTTTCAATGACACACACAAATCTCCGTACCCATCACCATTTATATCAAAAAACTTCTCCAATATATTTGATAGACATAACATATACATTCGAAAAGCTGTTCCTACCGATTTGCCATTTATTTTGAATATTTATAATCAGGGCATTGAAGATCGGATTGCGACACTGGAGCAAGATTTTAAGGATATGGACTATATTGAAACATGGTTTCAGGAACACCAAGGACGTTATTCTATCCTTGTAGCCGAATCAAAAGAAGAAATTGCGAGCTGGGCCTCCTTAAACCCTTACTCCCACCGTTGTGCTTATAAAGGCGTGGCTGACCTTTCTGTCTATGTTGACCGTTCATTTCGTGGAAAAGAAGTGGGTAGCCTACTTCTTTAAGCACTTGAAAAGACAGCTAAAGAAAATGAATTTTATAAAATCGTTCTATTTACGTTTCCCTTTAATGGGCTGGGACAAAGTTTATACAAAAAAATGGGGTATAGGCAAGTTGGTATCTTTAAAAATCAAGGGATTCTAGATGGACAGTATGTTGATGTGATGGCAATGGAAAAGTTTTTGTAAACAAAATGAAAGGCCCTTCTATTTTGAAGGACCTTTCAACTTGTTTTTATTTTCCTTCGTTCGCAAACCGTTTGATTCTTTCTTCAATTTGATCTCGAACACGCTGGAATACAGCCCATTTCTCTTCTTCAGTTCCTGTTGCTTTAGCTGGATCATCGAATCCCCAATGATCACGTTTGACATGTGGGGGTGTCATTGGGCATTTATCGTTGGCATCACCGCATAAAGTAACGACAAAATCAGCCTTGTTTAATATTTGTGGATCAATCATATCGGATGTTTGATTTGAGATATCTATCCCTACTTCTTTCATTGCTCTTACGGCATTTGGATTCAAGCCATGCGCCTCAATTCCAGCCGAATAAACATTGTATACATCACCTAAATACTTTTTGCCAAACCCTTCTGCCATTTGACTTCGACAAGAATTCCCTGTACACAGGAAGTAAATCGTCTTTTTTTCTTTGCTCATTTTTACATCCAACCTTTCATGCATCATGCTTTGATATTTGCGCTATAGTATTTTTTACGTAGCCAAAGAGCAACATTCACTAATCCAATCATGACCGGTACCTCAACTAAAGGGCCAATAACTGCTGCAAATGCAGCACCCGAATGAATGCCGAATACACCAACAGCCACCGCAATTGCTAACTCAAAGTTATTGCTTCCTGCTGTAAAGGCTAATGTTGTGGTAACTCCATAATTTGACCCGAATTTCTTTCCTAAGAAGAACGAAACAAAGAACATCACGACAAAGTAAATGAGTAATGGAATCGCAACCCGGACCACATCAAACGGCAAACTTACAATCATATCTCCTTTTAAAGAGAACATCACAATAATGGTAAACAGCAAAGCGATAAGTGTAACTGGACTGATTTTCGGAATGAAAACTTTCTCATACCACTGTTTGCCCTTTGCTTTAACTAATACTAAGCGTGTCAACATTCCAGCGATGAACGGAATACCTAAGTAAATAAATACAGATTTTGCGACTTCGCCCATTGTAATATCAACGATTGCACCTTCGTTACCAAGCCACTCTGGAATGACAGTTACAAAGATATAAGCATAAACTGAAAAAAATAGTACCTGGAAAACAGAGTTAAAAGCAACCAACCCTGCCGCGTATTGAGTGTCACCTTTCGCTAGATCATTCCACACAATAACCATGGCGATACAACGAGCTAAACCAATCATAATGAGTCCAACCATATACTCTGGTTTATCAGGCAAAAATACAATGGCTAATAAAAACATGAGAATCGGGCCGATAATCCAGTTTTGTACAAGCGATAACAAAAGGATTTTTATATCTTTAAAAACCCTTCCCATCTCTTCATAACGTACCTTGGCAAGTGGCGGATACATCATTAATATCAACCCAATCGCAAGTGGTATAGATGCTGTTCCTATTTGCCAATGGTTCAATCCGTCTACGAAAGTGGGAAAGACAAACCCCATGCCAATCCCGATCGCCATGGCAAGGAAAATCCAAAGTGTTAAATAGCGGTCAAGAAAAGACAATAGTTTTTTTTCTGTATTTCTCATTAATTAAAGCTCCCCTCCCATCTGTTATTAGCAGTTACAACGAGTTGTAACCTTGCTCGCATTCATTTTTTTGATTTGCTCTGTTTGGTCTGGTATATGTTTTAATAGCTCATCAATTAATCCAAATAATTCACTTTTCGTATTTAACGAATAATAAACCCACTGACCTCTTTTTTCTTCATTCAATAATCCAGCATGTTTAAGTTTACGAAGATGCTGGCTGATGGAAGACTGACTCATCGTAAATACTTCGAGAAATTCACAAACACAACATTCGCGCTGTTTAAGAATAGCTACCATCGTTAAACGTGTTTTATCCCCGAGCAATTTTAATACTTCTGCCACTTTATCCATCTCGATAATTGTTTTATTCACTTAGTACACCTCCAGCCTATATATCACTATATAATTATATACTTATATACAAAACAGAATCAACCGATGTTTTTATCGTGGTGAGTTTGCCGAGTAATATTGTTGTAGCTTGAAGATGTAAGAACGCAACCCTTCTTTCGATCAACTCTGGCGTACTTTTCAATCATATTAGCCTTGTTTTAAACTCAGAATGATGAAAACAGCTGCCGAGCTATAGCCTAGAGATGTGTATTAGACTTACGTTATTTCGCCTATATATCATATACTTGTTGGTGGAGTTTGATACGGCAAATCAGCGGGTATTGCTTCCCGAGAAGCGTAGCCAGGAAAAAGTTGGTGAAACGCGCCGCTTTTGATCATTGGGATAGGCAAAGCTAACCCTAATTATTAAGAAAATCTGGAATTTGCAAAAAGTCTTCATAATAAACTTAAAAAAACATGGCTAAAAGGTCAATTAGTTCTTTTTTTTGAAAGTCGTCGCTTTTGCTTGTACCGTCACATCACCAAATCCGAATGCCGCTTCATCTGTTTCCTTTGTTTTGTCGATTTCGAGCACTTTCAGCAAAACGGCCAGGTTTGCATCAGTATAGTAATCGACCTTCACCTCGCGCACGAACGCTTTTTTCTCCTCCCAGTCGAGCTTTTCAACCTGATACTGAATTCCTTGATGCAAATAAATCGCTTCATCATGAAGGAGCGTCATCGCGCTGAATCTGTCCATTTCACCGATCACTTTTGCTTTTTCCCGGCTCGACTGGTCGATGATGACGACGTTTTCCTGTGAAGCTGACCTGAGGCTGATGCCGTGGGCCGGAAAAGCGTCATTCATCCAGTGGAACGTGTCCCCGCTCAGGTGGAGAACCCTTTCTTCTGCCAAATATTCGAGAATATCCTCAATCTCTGTTTCGCCGAACGTATCGGTCCGCTTAAAAGGCAATTCAAAAGCGGCGCATTTTATATGATCGACGAGAATGACGAGATTATCCGGATTGATCACCGCTGTTTCCGGATTTTGCTTGAAAAAATAGTCGGGATTCTGCACGATATACTGATCGAGCGGCGCAGAGCTTGCGACCATGACGATCAGCGCTTCGTTGTGCCTTCTTCCGGCTCGTCCCGCCTGCTGCCACGCGCTTGAGATCGTACCCGGATATCCTGTCATAATGCATGTTTGCAGCTGGCCGATATCAACGCCGAGTTCAAGGGCGTTTGTGCTGACGACACCTTTGATTTCCCCGCTGCGGAGCCCTTTTTCGATCATCCGCCGTTCGTTCGGCAGATAGCCGCCTCTGTAGCCTTGAATCGAATGGGCGCCGACAATCGGCTTCATCACGTCCTGGAGGTACGTTAAAATAATTTCCACCCTGACCCTGCTTCTCGCAAAGACAATCGTTTGGATCTGGTTTTTCAAAAATTCGGAAGCGAGCTTCCTGACCTCTAGCGTCGCGCTTTTTCTGATATTAAGCGACCGGTTGACGATCGGCGGATTGTAAAATAAAAAGTGCTTTCTGCCGGACGGCGCCCCGTTGTCAGCAATTAAGTGCATCGGCTGACCGGTCAGCGTCTCGGCAAGCTCCAAAGGATTGGCAATCGTCGCCGATGTGCATATGAACTGCGGCCTGCTTCCGTAAAACGCGCAGATGCGCATGAGCCGTCTAATGACGTTAGCAACATGGCTTCCGAAAACACCCCTGTACACGTGAAGCTCGTCGATCACGATATATTTCAGATTTTCGAAAAGGGACACCCATTTTGTATGATGGGGCAAAATCGCCGAATGAAGCATATCGGGATTTGTGATTACGATATGGCCGGCTTTTCTGACTTTCTGCCTGATCGCCGGTGATGTATCGCCGTCATATGTATAGCAATTGATGCACCGATCTCATCTATCAATTCATTCAGCTCGCTTTTTTGATCCTGTGACAGCGCTTTTGTCGGAAAAAGGTATAATGCCCGCGCATCGGGATCTTCGGTAATGCGCTGCAAGACGGGCAGGTTATAGCAAAGCGTTTTTCCGGACGCGGTCGGCGTCACAAGGGTGACGTTTTGCCCGCTGGTGCTGCCTTGAAATGCTTCAGCCTGGTGGGAATACAGCTTCTCGATCCCTCTTTTCTTTAACGCGCGGACGATATTCTCATCCAAACGCTCCGGAAAATCGCGGTATTCCGCTTCTTTTTCTTCAATTGTATGCCAATGAACAATCTGTTTGCTGAAAGCCTCGTCCTCTTTCAGAAACTGAATCATGTCTGTCAAAGTTCGTTTTTGAAACAATACTGTCACCTCTCCTCTTTCTATTTTAGCGAATGTCCGTTCGTTCTGAAAGAGGCGAATCCATAAAAAAAAGCAGAGAGTGGTTCTCTGCCTTTTTTCATCACTTGACTTTCAGCTCCATCAGCTTGGTTTCGCTTTTTTTCGCTTCTCCCTCTTCATGCTTGGTGACGCGCTCTACCGCATCCCCGTTCATAATGACGACAGGAGTAATCGTACTGCTCGCTTTTTCTTTGATCAGTTCCAGATCGCATGTAATCAAAGGGTCTCCTGCTTTTACCTTATCCCCCTCTTTTACATGAGCGGTAAAACCTTCCCCTTCCATATTCACGGTTTCCAGCCCGATGTGGATCAACAGCTCCACTCCGGACAGCGAGCGGATACCGATCGCATGCTTCGTATGAAACAGCTGTATCACTTCACCGTCAACAGGCGATACGATGTCACCGGCGGAAGGCTCGACGGCCATTCCGTCCCCCATCATTTTTTGAGAAAAAACGGGATCCGGCACTTTTGAAAGATCCAGCACCCGTCCGTCAGCCGGCGAAAAAACGGTTTCTTCTTTTACTTCATCCTGTTTTTGGCCTAAACCGAATAATTTTTTCAGCAATGCAATTGGGCTCCTTTCAATATGCCTCTTTTATGGCGGCTTTCAACATTATCTCTGGATTCCCCACTATTTAACCACACTTTCAAAATCCCATCAATCGTTTAACCATATCAAATGCCCCTGCATAAGCTGAAAGTAAAAAAAATTGAGGTGAAAACGGATGAATCATAAAGAAAATGACAATCACTCTCTTAGCAAAAAAGACGAATTTCAGGAAGCCATTGAACAATTGTTCTATTCTTCCCCTTTCCACGAAATATTAAATTCGTTTCAAAAAATCATATCTGATCAGCTCGAGGCGTCAAGCATTTCCATGCATATCAGGGACGACAGCGAAGGGCTTCACGTCGATATTACCGTTCCCGAGTCGTTTCAAAACGGCGACATTATGATCGAAGCCAAGTCAAGGTATTTGCACTTCGCCCTAAAAGAAGAAAACAGCGCCGGTGATTCGTCATCGTTTACCAGTCTGTCAAGAACCGTACTGCTGCCGTATCCCGTACGCGAAGAAACGATGAAAACATCATGGAACAAAAATGTTCTGACCGTTTCATTTCCCGCGCAGGAAAAAGCATGAATGATCATCATCCATGCTTTTTTTACTTAAAGAAACCGATAAAACCTTTAGCGAGCGCTCCCACCTGGTTGACGGTGCTCACCATTTGACCGGCCGTATCCATCATCTTGCTAAAATCAAACTGCCCGTTCTTTTTCTTAAACTGCGACAAAAAGCTCTGGAATTGGGAAGGCTGATGGAGGTTTGGCCTCGGCAGCGGATATGGATTCGGATAAGGAAAGGCGTGAACTTGCTGCATATGATAATTGACGGGCTGCTGATAGGCTGGAAACGGATCGATATGTTGCCCCACCGGCTGATGATATACCGGTGAAAGCTGATATCCGTGGCCCGCAGGCTGAGTATACTGGGCCGGTTCTTGGCTGTAGTAATTCGGAACAGGCTGATAAGGCGGATTCATGTGGGAATGCGGGTAAACCGGATAATATGGATGCTGGTTTGAAAAAGGATAACCGGCAGCGCTCCTTTCTTCCATCTTTCATCTCTCCTTCTAGAGCCCTTTTTTCTATATTTGTATGAAAAGAATGCCTATCCCGTGCCAAATCAAATGTCACACATTTGTCACAATCTGTCGAAAATTTTAATTTTGGAAAAACAAAAAAAAGTCGAATTGTTATGGTACTATATTATTACTATAGAATGAGAGGGGATGCACCGAATGAACGTATCATACTTAAGAAATTGTTTCGCAGAGATGAAGCAGTACGAGACAGATTGTATGGATAAGCTGATGGACTTCGCAAGGTTTTTATACATCCAGGGACATCTGACATTAAACGAATTTCGCACAAGTATGAAAGTTCTCGAAGCGAATGGAGCGCAGCATCCTGCCTACGACTTGAAAACGGAAGCCAACTGAACAAAAAGGAGACCAGGGTTATCCCCGGTCTCCTTTTTGTATATCGTCTTCAATGTTTTTCAGCGTATAAAGCACAGATTCGGTCAAGTCTTTAAAACGCTTTTTATGAATTTTGCAGAAATAAGATTGCAGGACAATTTCGTTCAAGTTTTCTTCGACCGAACGGAGCTGCTCTTCATGAATATACTTTGGACGGTGTTCCTCTACATATGCCAGGCTGGCGTTCAGCCAGCTCTGCAAAGCTTTTTCGCAGCAGTCGGCAGACGGTTTGACGACCTTGAAGAAATCGTACTCTGCACCTTCCTCCTTGCCTTTTTTATATCGTTCGTGAGCTTCTTTTGCCAAGCGGATGAGCTCCCGCGTCTGTTCAAGAAGAGATTGTGCATCCACCATGTTCACCTCGGGTTTATCGTACCAGACGGACCGTTTGAACACAACGAATTCAAATTGCGGATGCTAAGCGGATTCCCCGTGATGATGCCGCGTTCCCATCAGCGTGCCGTTTAAGCAGGATGAAAGCTCGGTGAGCTCCCCTTCAATTTGATCAAGCCGTTCCGCCAAGACGGCGCCTTTTTCAGATACCGCCCTTGTGATCGCTTCAGTCAGCTTTGTTTCTGCAGCTGACAGTTCTGTTTCCGTTTCAACAAGCATTTGAAGGACATGCTCTTTTTTAACAAATCCGCTCATTTGCCTACCTCCTTTTTGATCGCCTTCTATGCTTTCTCCCTTCCGGCAAGGCTCTCCTTCACAGCTGACAAAACTAGAACGAAACCGGCAAAGAAAATCAATTTCCCGCTGACCTTTCCCATTTCGACAGCGCCGATCGCGAAAATTTGTATGAAGCCGGCTTTTTATGCAAAATCTAAACGGGTAAGGAGGTGTCTCTTATGGAAAACGGCAAAAAGAAATCCCCTCAGAAAACAAAACCCGCTTCAAAACAAACAGATGCATTGGATAAAAAATTAGGCGGACCAAACCGCCCGTCTACTTAAAAAGCAAGGTCTCCTTGCTTTTTTTCGTTTACCGCCTCCCGGCCAGCCAGTTTTCCAGGGAGAAAACGGCATGCAGCTGCCGTCTTTTTTGAAAATACCATTCCGTCAATTCGATTTTTTCCGGCAGCTTCTCGTCCTGAAACAGCTTCTCCATATTTTCCCCGTGAAACCAATCGGCTTTTGCTCCGTCTAATGAATGGGCAATAACGGGAAAGCATGTTCTTAGAAATGGCGAAGATCTGCTTCTAATCCCGGCCCAGCGTTCCATATCAAAACGCGATCCTGTATGCGGAACGCAAGTGGTAAAATGGTAGAAAGAAGGAAACAGCTCAGGCCTGAACAGCAACCTGCTCAATTGTTTGCCGAGCTTGATTCTTTCGTGTAAGCTTGTAAAGCGCTTGACCGACACGCCGTAAAAGACGCCTTCCACCGTCGGAAATATCACGGTGTTGAAGTGAAACCATTCACATACCTGAAAAGGAATCGTGTGAAAAACATTCTTTTTAAACAAAGGATTTTGTATAATAGGAGTTTGGATAGTGTTTTGTTCATTTATAATGAGAGCGTGCATGAGCCGCTTTTCGTCCCGTTCACGCCAAAAGCGCTCCCATTCTGCTTTCATAAACGATGAAACGCCTAAAGCGGGGAGCAAATGAAAAAGAGGCTGTCCGAGCTCTTTGGACCACTCATATAAAAGGAGCTGCGGGTAGGCATCGGAAAAAATAAGCCAGTTTGCCCTTTCATACGTCAGAAACAGCCAGTTTTGCTGGACGTCCGAAAGCCCGAGCTCAAACAGGCGTCCTTTTAAATCCGTCATCGACCAGCCCGCATTCCGGGAAACAAACGAGGCCAAAAGCGACCATTTGATTTCCGGATGACGGTCAAAGTATTTTTTATATGCGTTTGTCCGCGAAATGTTATCTTTGTTCAGTTTTCCGGTAAGCTCTTGAATATAGCGCGCGAGCTTTATCCCGGAGATCGCGTTAGTCAAGGCAGATCACTTCCGTTTGTTCCTAGATTTTTCAAAAAGGAGGATGAAGAAAGTGATTCGTTATCCGAACGGCAAAACCTATCAGCCGAAACAAGCTGCCTCATCCTTAAAAAAGAAGCCGTCGTACAGCAATCGCGGGATGACCCTCGAAGACGATTTGAATGAAACGAATATATATTATCTGAATCATTCAATCGCGGTCATTCATAAAAAACCGACACCTGTGCAGATCGTTCATGTCGATTATCCAAAGCGAAGCGCGGCGGTCATTAAAGAAGCATATTTCAAGCAGTCGTCGACTACTGATTATAACGGGGTCTATAAAGGACGCTACATCGATTTTGAAGCGAAAGAAACCAAAAGCAAGACGTCTTTTCCTTTGCAGAATTTCCACGATCACCAGATCGAGCATATGAAGCAGGTCGTGGCACAGGGCGGGATATGCTTTGTTATTATATCCGCATTTGGTGAGATTTATTTTTTGGAAGCGGAAAAATTATTTAATTTCTGGGAAAGAAAAAACCGAAACGGCAGAAAGTCGATCCGAAAAGACGAACTTGAAGAAGCCGGACACCCCATTTCGCTTGGATACTCGCCAAGAATTGATTATATTAAAGTTATTGACCAGTTGTATTTTTCGCCATCATAATTTATGATTTTAAAGTCATGTGAGCGGAAAGGTTTAACTACGAAAGGTTGAGATGTTATGTCAGATCAATTTAAAAGCCGCCAGGAACGGCGAAGAGCCCAGCAGGGCAATAGCAGGTCTAATACTCATTCTAAACCCAGGAAAAAAAAGAAACCCGGACTATTTAAAAAGATTCTTTTATCCATTCTGATCATTGGCGTAATCGGCTTAATCGCCGGAGGCGTCACTTTTGCAGTCATGGTCTCAGACGCTCCGTCCCTTGACGAAGCGAAACTGAAAACGCCGTATTCATCAACCATTTATGATAAAAACGGGAAGAAAATCGCGGAGCTCGGCTCGGAAAAACGGAAGTACGTGTCGATTAAAGATATACCCGATAAAGTCAAAAACGCGTTCCTCGCGACAGAAGACGCCCGTTTTTACGATCACCACGGGGTTGACCCGATCCGCATAGGAGGAGCGCTTCTCGCTAACTTTGAAGGCGGATTCGGTTCAGAAGGCGGAAGTACGATTACACAGCAGGTCGTCAAAAACTCCCTTCTCTCGCATGAAAAAACGCTGAAGCGTAAAGTGCAGGAAGTATGGCTTTCCCTTCAGCTGGAACGAAAATATTCAAAAGACGAAATTCTTGAGATGTATTTGAACCGGATTTACTTCTCACCGCAAGCCTACGGTATCGGCAAAGCGGCGGAACAATTCTACGGGGTTACCAACTTAAACGACTTGACGGTTGAGCAGGCCGCAACGCTTGCCGGAATGCCGCAAAGCCCGAACAACTACAACCCGATCAAACATCCGGAACAGGCTGAAAAAAGGCGGAATATCGTTTTAAGCCTGATGAATAAGCACGGCTTCCTGTCAGACGCAGATTATAGCAAAGCGAAAAAAGTATCTGTTAAAAAAGGCCTTGTGTCTGCTAAGCAGTATGCTAAATCAAATTCAAATAAATACACTGCATTTATCGAAGATGCCGTAGAAGAAGTTGAATCAAAAGCAAACGTTAATCCTAACACAGACGGATTAAAAATTTACACGACGCTAGATACAGACGCTCAAGATTATTTGAATGAGCTCATGGACAAAAATTCTGGTCTGCTTACCGATAAAATGAAGGCCGGATTAACCCTGCTTGATACGAAAACCGGCGAAGTTCGTGCAGTTGGCGGCAATATGTCTCCCGGCGGTTGGAATTATGCGACTGCTACAAAACGCCAGCCGGGTTCAACGATCAAACCAATCCTTGACTATGGACCTGTCATCGAAAATAAAAAATGGTCGACGTATGAGCAGATTAAAGATGAACCGTACACGTATTCTACTGGACAAGAAATTCATAACTATGACCTTAGATATAAAAGTTGGATATCGATGCGGGAAGCGCTTGCCGATTCGCGGAACATCCCGGCTGTAAAAGCGTTCCAGGCTGCCGGCAAAGAAAACGTGGCAAATTTCGCAAATGGCCTTGGCCTTTCGATCGATAAAGATGATCTGTTAGAATCGTATGCGATCGGTGGTTTCGGAAAAGGCGTATCAACATTGCAAATGGCCGGAGCGTACAGCGCATTTGGAAACAATGGCTATTACAATGAGCCACATTTCGTCTCATCAGTTGAATTTAATGACGGTACGAAACTTGACTTGACGCCTGAATCGAAGGCTGCGATGAGTGATTATACCGCATTTATGATCACGGATATGCTGAAGACAGCCGTTCAGACAGGAACGGGAACTGCTGCACAGGTCCCTGGCGTCACTGTTGCGGGAAAAACGGGGACCACAAACTTTGAAGAATCTGATGTAAAAAAATACGGCCTCAATCCGAAAGGTGCGAGAGATTCGTGGTTTGTCGGCTATACGCCGCAATATACGGCAGCCGTCTGGACCGGTAAGGATGGTATGAACTCGCTTAATGTGAGCGAACAGCAAATCGCCAAACTCTTGTTTAAAAAGGTCATTGCCAAGGTTGACGACGGCAGCGGCTCGTTCAAGAAACCGGACAGCGTCGTGGAAGCGACCGTTGTGAAAGGCTCCAATCCGGCTGCGCTGGCGAGCAGCAGTACGCCTAGCGACAAAAAGACGACCGAGTATTTCGTAAAAGGCACTCAGCCGACGACCGTTTCAACACAATATGAGGAAAAAGAAGATGCAGCAAAACCATCCGGCTTGAGCGCGGAGTATGATGAAGCTTCAAAAAGCATCAAACTGTCGTGGTCATACTCAGGCGATGATGACGCCTCATTTAAAGTGAAACAGTCTGTCGACGGCGGAGGATACACCGAAATCCAAAACAGCAGCGCCAAAGAAGCGGTCATACCGAATGCAAAAGAAGGATCTGTCTACAGGTTCCAAGTAACGGCGGTGACCGATGACGATGAAAGTGATCCGGCTTCTGTCACCCTGAAAGTCAACGCGGCCAGTGATGATGAAACGAAAGCCGACGATGACCAGCAAAATCAGGATGATCAGCAAAACAAAGATGATGATCAGACCACAGATGAAGACAAAAATAAGGATCAGCAAGATACCGGTGACAATGATCAGTCTGATGATCAAAAGCAAACACCTGGCGATACGAACAAGGATAACCAAAATTCAGGCGATACAGATAAAGACAACGGTAATAAAGATAAAAATACCGATGATTCTTCTAAAAACAAGAACAACGATAAGAATCAATCAAATTCGGGAAACGAAACAAATAACGACGGGACCTAACAATAAAACCCACTCACAAATGATATGCTCCCCTAAAGGTAGACAGATGAAATAAAAAAATCTGTTTGCCTTGGGGGAGTTTTTTCATGGCTGGAAAATGGTTTTCAAAAGAAGAAAAATTGAATATTCTATCAGAATGTGATCAGGGCAATAATTCGGTGAAGGAGATCGCAGAAAAATATGGCATTCATGCCGAAACGATTCGTGAATGGAGAACATCGCATGATATGGCGGGTGTGGAGAGTTTGGAACGTTCAAAGCGCCATAAGTTCTATCCCGCAGAATTAAAATACAATGCCGTGAAAGACTTCTTATCCGGACGCTACTCTCAAAGAGAAATCTCGAGAAAATATAAGATTTCCAGTAAATCCGTACTCATGAAGTGGGTTGAGCTTTATAATGGTCATAAAACGTTAAAAGACAGCGGGAGAGGAAGGAATCGTTTGATGACCAAACGGAAGAACGTTTCATTGGAAGAACGGATTGAGATTGCGAAGGATTGTCTAGCTCATGGAAAGGACTACGCCAGATCAATGGAGATTCATCAAGTCTCCTACCAACAGGTGTATCAATGGGTGAAAAAGTATCAAGAAGGCGGAGAAGAGGCCTTAAAAGACAACCGAGGGAAACGCAAAACCGAAGAAGAATTGACACCTGAAGAAAAAATTCAACGGGAAAACAAACGGCTGGAACAGGAAAATGAGCGTTTGCGCGCAGAGAATGCGTTCTTAAAAAAGTTGGAAGAGATCAAAAGGAGGCGGTTCTAAGTCAGGTTCGGTACGAAGATCGATATCTCGCCATTTTAGAGCTGAATCGAAAAGAAGGCTTTTCTGTCCAAATGTTATGTGAGATTGCCGAAGTTTCGCGCCAGGGGTATTACAAATGGAGGAGCCGAGTACCTTCAGCGAGAGAAAAACAGAATGAAAAGATTATCGCCAAAATGGCGCTACTTCACGAACAAATTGGCGGTATCTACGGATACCGCAGAATGACCTTAAACATGAACCGCCGCTTTAAAGAGCGCCTCAATCATAAGCGCATCTATCGGCTGATGAAAATTGCCAAGCTGGAGTGTGTCATTCGGCGGAAGAAAAAACGTTACGGCAAAGCGACGCCTCAACATGTGTCCGAAAATATCCTGAATCGAGAGTTTAAAGCGGACAAACCAAATCAAAAATGGGTGACTGATGTGACAGAGCTAAAATACGGCCATCGGAAAGCGTACCTCAGTGCCATTTTAGATCTTCATGAGGGAATGGTCGTGTCTTATGTGCTGGGGAAATCCAATAATAACGCCCTTGTGTTTAAAACCTTGAACCAAGCGCTTGAGGCAGCCCCAAACGCACGTCCTCTCCTTCACAGCGACAGAGGTTTTCAATACACGTCCCACCAGTTTAGAAGGATGATTGAAAACGCAAATATGACACAGAGTATGTCCCGCGTCGGCCGCTGTATTGATAACGGCCCCATTGAGTCGTTTTGGGGGAAATTAAAATGCGAGAAATACAGACGGAATTCGTACGAGACATTTGAGGCACTTCAAAGCGCAATTGATGAATATATCCACTTTTACAACCACGATCGTCTACAAGAAAAACTAAACGGCCTCAGCCCAGTGGAATACAGGGCTAAAGCCGTCTAGTGTGTTTTAGTTATTTCCACTGTCTACTTGACAGGGTGCAGATCACAAATCGTGAGTGGGTTTATTTTTTCATTGCGGCATATTTATAATATTGCTTTTTCATTTCCGTAAATAGTTCATCAAGCTGGATAAAACAATGGTACTGGGTTGGCTTCTGCAAAATAAATTCGACCCGTTCCGTCCAGTTGATCGGTTTTACGGGGAAGTTTTTCCGAATGAGCGTCTCCCATTTGAGCGTCTCGACGGGCTCTCCCATCGTCCAATGGAAGGCTGCGATCAAATAGCAGACCCCTTTCAGCATCTCGTCCTGGCTGCATCTCGATTTTCTCGTTTGAAAAACGGGAAGAAGCCTGTCCTTCGTTTGCTCCCACATTTGAAAAAGGAGCGGGACCCATTCCGATTTATCGGCCCACGGTTTAGGCATCCCCTCTTCTGCAAAAAAATCAAAATAGAGCGGATTCTCGTTTAGAACGGCAATCCTGTCATCGCTTTCCGGCTTCATATTTCTCAGCGGCTGTTCATATTCAGATAAGAGCGAAACGCTTGTCACGGCAGCTTCACCAGTCCTTTTTTATAGCGTTTTTGACCTTCGCGGCACAAGGAAAACAGCGGACATACTTCACATTTCGGCCGTTGCGCCTTGCAGTGGTAGCGACCGAAAAAGATCAGTCTGTGGTGTGTCACAGACCATTCGGATTCCGGCACTTTTTTCATCAGCGCTTTTTCTACTTCTGTGACTGAATCCTTCCAGCGGCAGAAGCCAAGCCTTTTCGAAACCCTTTCCACATGGGTGTCGACTGCGATGGCCGGTACACCAAATGCCACCGAGACGACGACATTGGCCGTTTTTCTCCCGACACCGGGAAGTTTGACCAACTCATCCCTGTCTTTCGGCACTTCACCACCGTATTCTTCAATCAGCATTTTGCAGAGCTTTTGAATATTTTTTGCTTTATTTCGGTATAAGCCGATCGATTTGATGTCCTGCTGAAGCTCTTCCAGCGGCACCGCAAGGTAATCTTCCGGCTTTTTATATTTTTGAAACAGCGTTTTTGTCACTTTGTTGACCAAAGCATCCGTGCATTGGGCAGATAAAGCGACAGCGATGACGAGTTCAAACGGATTGTCGTGAACCAGTTCGCATTCTGCATCAGGAAACATTTCGCCAATCGTTTCTAAACAAAACTCGATCTGTTTTTTCGTTAACATGTCTTCACCTTTTCACCTTAATGTTCAAGCCAATTGTAAAAAGGAACCTGTCTTTTATACTCCTTTTGCTCGCTTTGCCGGGGCGTCTTTCGCCGGAATTTTTGGCTGTAGCTGACGGCTTGTTCGATTGTTGTGATTCCGTTTTTCTTCCATTCAAAAAGAATGCGGTCAATATAGCGGAAGTTTAATTTTCCCGACATGACGGCTTCTTTTAACGCCTGCTTGATCATCTGCACATCGTGGTTATCCTGATCAATCCAGATGGAGAGCGTCTCGCATTCCAGCGGAGATAAAGGCCTGGCAAACTCTTCTTCAAAAATCGTGTACAGGCTTTTTTGTTCGCCTTCTTGTTCTTCATCCTGTTTTTTCTTCTCCGCCATTTCGAGATAATCAAACAGTTTGCTCCACAAAGGTTCGAGTGAATATTTTTCAAACTTAATGCCGTTCTGGTCTTCGCATTCTTCTATATAGAGAAAGCCTTTTTGGATAAACATCCTCAGCATGTTCATACATTGTTCAGTCGCAATCGACATCGTTTTGCTCAATTCTTCAGGCGTCGGGAAAAAAGAGCCTTTTTCCACATGCATTTTGATGTTTAACAGCAGCATAAACTCTGTTTCGTCAAGCCCAAGCTCTCTGTAATTCAAAAAGAGCAGATTCGGAATGCTGACAGATCCCATTTCCTGCATCTTAATAAATTGCTGTTTTTTCATTTGATACACCTCTTACCTTCCAGTATATCAGGATGACTGTGAAAAAGTCTCCTGTCATAGCAGGAGACTTTTTTTTTAAGGATATAAACGATTTAGCAGTCTTGGGAACGGAATCGTTTCACGTACGTGAGGCGATCCGCAGATCCAGGCAACCGTCCGCTCCAAACCGAGTCCGAAGCCTGAATGCGGAACAGAACCGTATTTTCTCAGCTCAGCATACCATTTATATGCATCAGATTCTAAGCCGTGCTCTTTCAAGCGCGCTTCAAGAAGTTCAAGATCATGGATCCTTTCTGAGCCGCCAATGATTTCGCCATAGCCTTCAGGAGCGATCAAGTCTGCACAAAGAACGACTTCTTCCCTGTCAGGCGCAGGCTGCATGTAGAACGGCTTTAAAGATGTCGGATAATGCGTGATGAACACCGGCTTGTCATAGCTTTCGGCAATTGCCGTTTCATGAGGCGCCCCAAAATCGTCGCCCCATTCGATGTCATCAAAGCCTTTGTCTTTTAAGAACTGGATCGCTTCATCATACGTGATCCGCGGGAATGGCGCTTTGATCTGTTCGAGCTTCGACGTGTCCCTTCCGAGCGTTTTAAGCTCGATTTTGCAGTTTTCAAGAACGCTTTGTACGACAAAAGACACGTAATTTTCCTGCACTTCGAGGTTTTCATTGAATTCAACAAACGCCATTTCTGGCTCGATCATCCAAAACTCAATCAGATGGCGCTTTGTTTTTGATTTTTCCGCCCTGAAGGTCGGCCCGAAGGAAAAGACTTTTCCTAAAGCCATTGCAGCGGCTTCCATGTACAGCTGGCCGCTTTGCGATAAATAAGCGTCTTCATCAAAGTACTTCGTCGCAAACAGCTCTGTCGTTCCTTCTGGAGCGCTTCCCGTCAAAATCGGCGGATCGACTTTTACAAAGCCTTCTTTATTGAAAAATTCGTATGTAGCGCGAATGATTTCGTTTCGGATTTTCATTGTGGCGTGCTGCCGTTTGGAACGAAGCCACAGATGCCTGTGATCCATTAAAAACTCTGTTCCGTGTTCTTTCGGCGTGATCGGATAGTCCTTTGCTTCGTGGATGACTTTAAGCGATGTCACGGCAAGCTCGTACCCGAGAGGAGAGCGTTCGTCCTCTTTCACGATGCCTGTTACATACAAAGACGTTTCCTGTGTGACCGTTTTCGCAATTTGGAAAATCTCTTCATCCACTTCCGCTTTAACGACGACTCCCTGAATAAAGCCCGTCCCGTCGCGAAGCTGTAAAAATGCGATTTTACCGCTTGAACGTTTATTGGCAATCCAGGCGCCGATTGTCACTTCTTCACCAACATGTTTGTACACTTGGTTTATTGTTGTTTTCACTATCGTTTCCCTCCAAAACCAAGAAAAGGGTCATGCCCGTTTTCTCTCTGACATCCATAACTTATATTATACCTTTTTTCAACGGATAAGGTCAATGGCATCATAAAAAGCGCCCCGCAGGAGGACGCTTTTTAGGTTATTTGCTGCGGTTCACCACAAAGCGGCGAATGCGTTTCACTGCTTCTTCCAACAGCGGAAGAGATGTCGCATAGGACAGGCGGATATTGTCCGGCGCACCGAATCCAGAGCCAGGGACAATCGCGACCTTCTCCTCTTCAAGAAGAGCTTCCGCAAATTCGTCAACGGTTTTATAGCCGCATGCTTCAGCCGCTTTTTTTGCGTTCGGGAACAGATAAAAAGCGCCTTCCGGCTTCAGGCAAGTCAGCCCCGGAATCTCCAGAAGCAGCTCATATACTTTGTTCAGGCGCTCTTCAAATGCCTTTTTCATCTCTTCAACAGGCTCCTGAGACCCGTTGTAAGCTGCGATGGCGCCGTATTGAGCGACAGAAGTCGGGTTTGATGTACTGTGGCTGGCAAGGTTGGTCATCGCTTTAATGATCGTTTCATTTCCCGCTGCATAGCCGATTCTCCAGCCGGTCATGCTGTGCGATTTAGAAACTCCGTTGATAATAATCGTCTGTCTTTTTAGCTCAGGGGAAAGCTGTGCGATCGACACGTGTTTTCCTCCGCCGTAAATCAGCTTTTCGTAAATTTCATCTGACACGATTAAAATATCGTTGCGGAGACAAACGTCGCCAAGCGCTTTAAGCTCTTCTTCCGAATACATCATGCCGGTCGGATTGCTTGGAGAATTGATGATGACGGCTTTCGTTTTATCTGTCAGCGCTTGTTCAAGCTGTTCAGGAGAAATCTTGAAGCTGTTTTCCTCTAACCCTTCGACAAACACGGGGCGGCCTCCGGCAAGCTTGACCTGCTCAGGGTAGCTGACCCAGTATGGCGTCGGAATAATCACTTCATCTCCCTCATCAAGCAATACTTGAAATAGGGTGTAAAGAGCGTGCTTCGCACCTGTACATACAATAATTTCTGATTGGCTGTATTCAATGCCCTGATCGCGTTTGAATTTTTCGGCGATGCTTTCTTTCAGCGCAGCAAGCCCTCCTGAAGGCGTATATTTCGTGTGGCCTTCATTCATGGAGCGGACGGCCGCTTCGATGATGTGCTCCGGCGTGTTGAAATCCGGCTCTCCCGCACCAAGGCCGATCACATCGTGCCCTGCCGCTTTTAATTCTTTTGCTTTTGCTGTGATTGCCAATGTTGCAGACGGTGTTAATGCTGATACTCTTTTCGCTAGATTCAACTTGGTTTCCCCCTGTTTCGACTTATGGCGTTATCGTTTTGTGAATTTTTCCATTTATAAAGTCCACATAACTTAAACTGTATTGCCCATCTTTATTTAAGTATGTAACTTCCCACATTAGAACATTTCCTTCTCTTGCCAGATGCACCTGTTTCAGGTGGGACACAAGGCCTTCATTCTCAACCGCTTTGGCGGCCTGGCGGCTTGAAATGCCATCCGACGCTTTTTTGAAGATCGTCTTCTGTTTTTTGTCGGCAGGCACCCACACGTACATGTTTTCGCCCTTTTTGTTTTTTCCTTCCACAATGTACTGCTTCTCTTTGCCGACAAACGTTTCAACGGAATCAACTTCCTTTAAATCAGCCTTCTCTTTTGCGAGGGCTGCCGCTTCCGCGTGACCGCTCTCTTTTTGGCTCATTGCTGTCCGGTATACGTTCGCCCCGGCAAGAATCGCTGTTAAAAAAATAATACCAAATATCAGAATGAAAATTAAAGTTTTTTTGCCCATTTTTATCCCCTACGTTCGATAAATAGTGAAAATTGCCTGTTTTTGATCTTCTTCATCAAGGGCAAGACCGAACATTAAATCGTTGCGCTTAAGCGTCCGGTTTAACAAATCGACGATTTTATAAAGATCTTCCGAATGCTCAACAGTCACGGTAGAAAGAATTTCGATTTTGCTATCCATTATCAAATACCTCCGCACGAAACAATAATTGTAATTCATACTCTGTCTGCCATAAGCCATAATAGTTGTTACAACGGATAAACCGTTTATATAAACAGCCAAAAATAAAACCTTAATCCACACCATGTGAAGAGCCGCTTGATGCGGCTTTTTATGCATTAAAGCCTTGAAATATAAGCTTTTAGACCCGATAAATCCGGCTCTTCAACAGAAGCAGGAGGCAAAGCCTTCATAAACACCCTGCCGTAGGATGAAGTGCGAATCCGGCGATCGAGAATCACGACCATGCCGCTGTCCTCTCGCGAACGCAAAAGCCTGCCGATTCCCTGTCTGAAGGTTAAAACAGCTTCAGGAAGCGAGACGGCCTGAAACGGGCTTTCCCCTTTTTGTTTCGCTCTTTCGCACTTGGCTGATTCAACAGGATGATCAGGCGGCTTGAAAGGGAGTCTTGCAATGACCAGCGTTGTCAGTTCGTCCCCCGGAAAGTCGACGCCTTCCCAAAAATGGTTCGTTCCGAGCAGGACCGCTTGCTGACAAGACTTAAACGACTTCATAATCTTGACAGGGCTTCCTCCGGATACCCCCTGAGCCAAAAGCTGGCACTGAAGGTCAGCTTCGTCTTTCAGCAACTGATACACATCGCGCAGCATGTCATGAGATGTAAACAGCACGAGCACCTTGGCATTCGGCTGCTGTGAAAGCGCCATGATATATCGGGCAACATCCGCGGTATACTCCTCGGGATGATCGTTTGTAATCGGGCTGACATCTGTCGGAATCATGATTTTCATACGCTTATCATAAGAGAAAGGCGACTCGATTTGCAAGGTTCTCGGATAAAAATCGCTTAACCCGAGCTTTTTGATCATATAGCTGAAAGAGTTTTCCACGACAAGCGTCGCAGAAGTGAGAACGACGCTCCTTTTCCGGGTAAAAAAACGGTCAGCCAGCATTTCGCCCGCATCCAGCGGCTGGGCATAAAAAGCGGCCGCATTTTTCGCCCCTTTTGCATCAATTTCAATCCAGACGACTTCATCGTCGGCGTGTTCAAAAAGCAAACGCCTGAGCTTATTGCCGTACTCTTCAAGATAGGCCATGCACGATTGATATTCTTCAAGAAGAAACGCCTGCCGGCTTGTGAAAGAAACGTGTTTGCCGCTTACCTGTTCCTTTTGATCCAAAAACAGCTGATGCATATCATAAAGCATGGCGCACAGCCTTCTGGCGCCTTCTTCGAGACGGCTCCAAGCCCGGTTTTCTCCGCCTGAACCAACCTTATAGAGCAGACGGTTGACATCCTTCTTTGGTTTCCTCCGTTTGACAAAAGCATGGACAGATGTGAAGAACATATCGCTTTCCTCAATGAGCCGGCCGAGCCATTCATCGATTTGGAAAAACGTTTCCGAAGAGATGCCGAATGAGCGGAACAGCCGTTCTGCTTTTTTCAGAAGGCCTCTCTGCTTTAAAGTGCCGAGCCGCATCAATTGTTTATGCAGCGAAACGTAATCGGCCCTTGCTCCAAACTGTTCGCCGGCGGCACGTTCAAAGTGATGGGCTTCATCGATCACAAACGTATCCGCATGAGCTGCATGGATTCGCTGGTTGATTTCATCTGTCAAAAGTAGCGCATGGTTGGTGATGATCAGGTCGGCATTGTCTGCTTCTCTTTTTGCCCGTTCATAAAAACACAGCTCTTTAAACGGGCGGTTTCTCTCATAAGAACGGTCATCAAAAGCGATTCGTTCCCATAGCAGTTTCCCGCCGGACGGCAGGTTGATTTCGGATAAATCGCCGGTCTGTGTATCCGTCAGCCAGACGAGAATTTGCGCCTTTGCCAGGACGGCATCATAATTATCGTCATCTTCCTGCAAAATCTGCTCGAATTTATGGATGCATAAATAATGGGACCGCCCTTTCAGCACAGCGGCTTTGACCGAAAACGGCACGGCCTGCTGCATAAGCGGGATATCATGGTGCAAAATCTGCTGCTGGAGCAATGTCGTATACGTGCTGACAACAACCGGCTTTTCGGTTTGTTTGGCATAAACGGCGGCAGGCACGAGGTACCCAAGCGTCTTCCCGATCCCTGTCGCCGCCTCGATCAGAGCGTGTTCGTGATTCGTAAACGCGGTCCAAACCTCTTTCATCATTTTTGTTTGCCCTTCTCTTTTTTCAAACCTCGGCAAAGAAGAGAGGCCTGGCCCATCCTCCCAAATATGTGTTTCATGAGATGGGAAGACCTCTTTTTCGGGTTCTTCAGGCGCAGTCTCAGGCGCTTTTATAACAAATGAACCGACTTTGATATACCCTTCTTCAAGCTCTGCGCGCCGGTCCTTTTCGACGATCAAACCGTCAAACAGCTCCTGCGCATCGCTGATCAGGTGCCACGATAGACGCCTTATCCCTTTCAGGACAGGGAGCGGCAGCCGCTTGAATCTGTCCATCATATGTAAGAAAATCATGGCGGTTACTTCTGCATCACTGTCTGCTCTGTGCGGGTTTTCATGCTTGAGCTTCAGCTCTTCGCTCAGTTCTGTCAGCTTGTATCCGTCGAAGCGGGGATATGCGATTCTCGCCAGCTCCACCGTATCAAGCACATTGCATTCGAGCCCTCCGTAACCGGCTTCCTTCAATTCGTGTTTGACAAATCCGAGGTCGAAGTGAATGTTATGTGCTATAAAACAGCTCTCATTAAGAAGTTCAAATATATCTCCGGCGATCGCCGAAAACGGCTCTTCGTTTTCCACCATCTCATTTGTTATCCCCGTCAGCTGTTCGATAAAAGCGGGAATGGGCTGGTTTGGATTCACATACTTGGAGAAACGTTCGGTAATTTGTCCATTTTCAATCACAACCGCTGCAATTTGAATAATTTTGTCGCCTTTTTTCGGCGAATTCCCTGTCGTTTCCACATCAATGACTACATAACGTTGATTGTTCATTCAATGGACACCTCAATTTTGATACGTTCAACAAAAGTGTAACACGTTTTTAGAAAGTACATGAGGACAGCGGCTGAAAAAACAGGCCTCTTTTAAAATGTTCTTCCTAAAACGGCATGAAAGCCCCCAGCATTGGGGGCTTTACAGAATGGTACGGGCCGGCTCAAACCCAAGCATTTGCTCAATTTCGTTCTTCTCGTTCAAAACGGCCACTTTCGGCTTGTGATGCTTCGCCTCTTCTTCCGTCATCATCGCGTATGACACAATGATGACGACATCTCCTTTTTGAACGAGCCGGGCGGCTGCGCCATTCAGGCAAATGACGCCGCTCCCCCTTTCACCGGGAATGATGTATGTTTCCAGCCGGGCGCCGTTATTATTATTTACAATTTGTACTTTTTCATTTGCCATCATTCCGACGGCATCCAATAAATCTTCATCTATCGTGATGCTGCCGACGTAGTTCAAGTTGGCTTCCGTCACCCTCGCTCTGTGAAGCTTGGCGCTCATTAACGTCCGGTACATCATTCATCCTCCTTTTGATCGTCCGGAATTTCGATGATGATATTATCAATTAGGCGGGCTTTTGAGAATTTTACGGCTACCGCTATAATGAATTTCCCGCTCAGCGTCTTTAGGCTCTTCAATTCCGGATATGAGTAAATCTCCGCATAATCGATGACACCGCTCGTTTTTTCCAATATGCCCCGAATTTCTTTTTTCACGGCATCCGGATTGCGCTCGCCCTCGGAAACGAGCCGGGCGCCATGCCGAAGCGCCTCGTATAAAGCCGCCGCTTCTTTCCGCTCGCTCTGTGTCAGATAAACATTCCGCGAGCTTTTCGCAAGCCCGTCTTCTTCCCGCACCGTATCAACGGGAACAAGCTCAATGTCCATGAAGAAATCATCGATCAAGCCGTCGACAACAGCGACCTGCTGCGCATCCTTCATTCCAAAATAAACCCTCGTCGGAGACGCGAGGTTGAACAGCTTCGTCAGTACGGTTGCTACGCCGTCAAAATGACCTTGTCTTGAACGGCCGCAAAGGACATCGGTCCTTTTTTTGACGCTGGCGATAACCGTTGATTCAGCTTTGTACATTTCCTCGGGAGCGGGAGTGAACAAAACGTCCACTCCTCCCTCCTCCGCCAGCTTCCGGTCTCTTTCGATATCTCTGGGATATGCTTCATAGTCTTCCCCCGGACCGAATTGAAGAGGATTGACAAAAATGCTCATCACGACGATATCATTGTCTTTCCGCGCTTTTTTCACAAGCGCCATATGCCCTTCGTGAAGAAATCCCATCGTCGGCACGAATCCGATCGTTTTTCCTTCTTTTCGATATGTGTTTGCTATCGTTTGAATTTCTTTTGCTGTATGGATCTCAATCATGATTATTTTCCTCCGTATAACCCTTCAAGCACTTCTTGATCAATATGGAAGGAATGAGCATCTTCCGGAAAGTCTCGGTTTCTCACGTCTTGCACATATCCGGTAAGCGCCGCTTCAATCGGCGGGTCGATTTGCGCGTATTGTTTAACAAATTTCGGCGTCCGGCTGACTCCGTGGCCGACGACATCATGGTAGACAAGAACCTGTCCGTCTGTGTAGACGCCTGCTCCGATGCCGATAACCGGAATCGTTAATTCTTTTGAAATCCGTTCCGCGAGTTTGGCAGGAACGCATTCAAGCACGAGGGCAATCGCCCCTGCTTCTTCGCAGCGCCTGCTGTCTTCGATCAGTTTTTTCGCGCTTTCTTCGTCTTTTCCCTGTACTTTATAGCCTCCAAGGACACCTACAGACTGCGGGGTCAAGCCTAAATGACTGACCACAGGTATTCCGCCCCTTGTTAAGGCTGTAATCGTTTCAAACACGCCGTCTCCGCCTTCGAGCTTCAACGCATCCGCACCGCTTTCCTGCACGATTTTCATCGCGTTTTTGAGCGCGTCTTCCTGTGAGCAGTGATAGGACATAAACGGCATGTCTGTAACGACAAATGTATGTTTTGCACCCCGTTTTACGGCCTTTGTGTGGTGGATCATGTCTGCGACGGTAACCGATACGGTCGAGTCAAGGCCGAGGACGACCATTCCGAGAGAATCGCCGACAAGGATCATGTCCACTCCGGCTTGCTCGGCCAGCTTTGCCGCCGGATAGTCGTAAGCGGTCAGCATGACGATCGGCTCTCCGTCCTGTTTCATTTTCAAAAAATCAAGTTTTGTCTTCATGTGTTTCTCCTCCTCTTTTTCAGAGGAGATGAGCTGCCTTTTTTCGGACAGTAAAAAAATCTTCCGCGAAGAAGATTTTGCATCGTCCGTCATCGGCAAGAATCATCCCTCTGTCCCAGTCCTTTTTGGATCAAGGCAGACTGTTTATTTATAAAACTTCGTTTTCAGGTGCAGTTCCAACGGATACTGCCCAATCGAAGTATACCAAAAACGCCGCGTCCGTTCCAACTATGACGGACTAATTTCGATATCTGCGGAATAGATTTTTTTGATTCCGTCGCCCGTTTCCAGGAGCAGCACGCCTTCGTCATCGATTCCGAGCGCTTTGCCCCGGAACGTTCCGGAAAGCGTCCGCGCGGTCAATTCGCGATAGAGAGTCAGCGCATAGCTTTCCCATAAAAGCTTGATCGGCCGGAACCCGTGCGTGATGTACTCGCGGTACCTTTTTTCAAAGGTTAACAAGATCGTCTGAATAAGAGCCGCCCTGTCGATTTTTTCGCCGCTCGCCAAGCGAAGGCTTGTGGCCGTCTCCTTTAGCTCGTTTGGAAAATCGTCAGCAAGCTGATTGACGTTAATGCCCGTACCGACGATGACGGAATGGACCTGGTCGGCTTCCGCCTGCAATTCGGTTAAGATCCCGACCGCTTTTTTGCCGTTGATTAAAATGTCGTTCGGCCATTTAATTTCCGCGGCGATCCCTGTTTGCTCCTCGATTGCCTGGACGATCGCCACGGCGGTCAAAAGGGTCAATTGCGGCGTTTTTTGGACGGGAATCTCCGGCCGCAAAATGAGGCTCATCCAGATTCCGTTTCCTTCAGGAGAGTGCCACGCTCTCGACATTCTCCCCCTTCCTTCCGTCTGCTTATCGGCTACGACGATCGTCCCTTCCGGCGCACCGTTATTCGCCAGTTCATGGGCGACTTTTTGCGTCGATGACACGACATCCTGAAAATAAATCATTTGACCCATTTTTTCCGTTTTTAATCCGAGCCTGATTTCATTTTCAGTGATCTTATCCGGTTTTTTTTTCATTTTATAGCCGAGCTTTCTGACGGCTTCAAGCTCATAACCCGATTTTCTCAGTTCCTCAATATGCTTCCAGACCGCCGTTCTGGAGCATCCGAGCTCTTCGCTGATTTTCTGTCCTGAGATGAATTCCCCGTCAGCCTCGGTAAACAATTGAATGAGTTTTTTTCTTAAGTTTGATTGCATTCGTTCAGCCACTCCTCTATGGCTTTTTTTTGATTGGCGAGCTCCCCCACTAAAACGGCGTGTTCAATCCGTTTTAAATCTTCGGAAACCCATTTGCCCGGCGGCTTGTTTCTCATTTGGAGAAGGTCCCCGCCCGTAACGGCGAGGTCTTTCAAGCTTTTGATCGGAAGCTCAGAATAAGCCTGCCGTATTTCGGCCAAACGCCGTTCATCGATTTGCCCCGTCTTCTTCAGCATATGAATCATGCACGCCGAAAGAAGCGTCTCTTCACCGGCCTCATACATGGAAAGCCTGTCCCATTTTTGATTGATGCGGCTCCCGACTTCCGCTGCCTGCTTGATGACTTTGCCCGGAAGCTTCCACGCTTTCAAAAAAGCGTGGGATCGGGCATCGTCAATCGACATCATAGAGAGGAAAGCCGCCCAGATGTCCGCTCTTTTTTCCAGCTTATAAAAAGGAAAAACGCCGGCAGACCGGACCTCTTCCGGTTTTCCGTCCAATCCGGGCAGCTCTTTGTACAGGCCTGTGTCGGCCGCCGCGGCAAGCGCCGGGCCAGCCGCTTTTCCTTTCAACAGCTTTTCAAATTCTGCCGTTTTTCGCTCTGTTGAAATATGCGCCAGCAGATGACTGTTTTCACAAATCGCCGCTTTTGTCTTTTCCGAAAGCGTAAATTCGAGCTGGCTCATAAACCGGAGGGCCCGCAGCATGCGGAGCGCGTCTTCGTGAAAGCGCTCCGCAGGGTCTCCGACCGTCTGAATGACCTTTTCTTTTATATCAGAAAGACCGCCGAAATAATCGATCAGCCTGCCGCTTTCATCCATCGCCATGGCGTTGATCGTTAAGTCGCGGCGTTTGAGGTCTTCCTTGAGAGATTTGATAAATTGAACACCGCTCGGCCTTCTGTAATCCTCGTATTCGAGTTCGGAACGAAATGTCGTCACTTCATAAGATTCTCCATTCAGCAAAACGATGATCGTTCCGTGCTCTTTTCCGACATCGATCGTTTTCGGAAAAATGTTTTCGATTTCCTCCGGCGGCGCATCTGTTGCGATATCGACGTCCCCGACCGGACGATTCATGTGTGTATCCCTGACGGCCCCGCCGACGAAATAAGCCTGCCAGCCATGTTTTTTCAGCTCATGAAGGAGGGGGAGAGCCTTTACAAAGAGATCCTCCATCGCTCACACTTCCAGTTCTATTAATTGATTGTAAATATCCTCATACTGGCCGATGATACTGCAGGAAGAAAACCGGTCCCTGATGTTTCTCAGCGCCGCTTCCGCAAAGCTCGAATGCAAAGCGTCATCCGTTAACAAACGGAGCGCTTTTTCGCCCGCAGCATCGACGTCGCCTATATTGACCAAAAAACCGGAAACTCCGTCTTCTATCACTTCCGGGATGCCTCCGATGTTCGTTCCGATGCAAGGAACGCCGCAGGCCATCGCTTCAAGAAGAACAAGGCCGAAGCTTTCCTTTTCCGATAAAAGGAGTTTCAAATCGCTGATCGCGTATAGCTCCTCTACGTTGTCCTGCTTGCCTAAGAAGAGTACATCGTCCCCTAAGCCAAGCTGTCTGACAAGCTGGCAGATGACGGTCATTTCCGGGCCGTCACCGACGAGAAGGAGCTTTGCTTTCATCCGCTTGACGATTCGGCTGAATACATGAATGACATCCTGCACGCGTTTGACTTGTCTGAAATTCGATACATGGATGATCACTTTTTCATCAGGCGAAATGCCGTACTGCTCTTTTAATGCATGATGATCGTGCTTTATGTAAACCCGCTCATCAACAAAATTGTAGATCGTTTCTATTTTCTTATCCGGTTTGATCAAATCATACGTCTGAGACGCAAGCGCGGATGATACAGCCGTCACGCGGTCCGACGATTCAATGGCGAATTTGATCAAGTCCTGTAATGACGGGTCATACCCGAGCACCGTAATATCGGTGCCATGAAGCGTGGTGACCGTTTTGATGTTTCCGCCCAGCATCTGCTTGGCTAAAAAAGCCGAAACCGCATGCGGGACAGCGTAGTGGGCATGCAAAATATCGAGCTGCTCCCGCTTTGCCACTTCCGCCATTTTGCTGGCCAATGCCAAATCATAAGGCGGATACTTAAACACGGCATATTGATTGACTTGCACCTCGTGAAAATAAATGTTGGAATATACTTTATTCAGTCTGTACGGGACACTTGACGTAATAAAATGAATTTCATGCCCTCTTTCCGCGAGCAGCTTGCCGAGTTCGGTCGCGATGATTCCCGATCCGCCGACACTCGGATAACACGTGATTCCGATTTTTAGTTTTTTCATCATCCGCCCCCAAATAAATCGTTGTTTAACACAAGCGTCCGCTTCGAAAAAAATCCTTCCGCATATGCGACGCCTGCTTCTTTTCCGAGAAGTTTTTCCCGCGCTTCAACAGTCTCGATATACCCGTTCGTCAGCGGCGTTTCCACCGATTGCCCAGACCGGGTAAACTGGCTCCTGTATGCTCTGAGACTCGCTATTTTCTTTTCCATCGTATCGGAAATATCGATTACAAATTCAGGTTTATGAAAGCCGTTTATCATATAGTAATACATATTTTGCACTTTATGAGCCGGCTGATTGTTTCCATCTTGATATTTATGTATTCCGGCGGAAAAAACCGCCTCTTCGACGATTTCCGCCGCATGTCCGTGATCCGGGTGCCGATCTTTTTGATAAGGTACAAACACGAGCTTCGGCTTATACGCCCGAATGACGGTTACAGCTTCCCGGATCGCCTCGTCGTTCAAAAACAGTCCGCGGTCCGGGAGCGAGAGGGAGATGCGCGGGCTGACGCCTAAAATGTCCGCCGCCAGCGCCGCTTCGCTTTTTCTCGTTTCGACCGTTCCGTTCGAAGACAGTTCAGCCCTTGTTAAATCGCAAATGCCGATCCGGAACCCTTTTTCCGCGTATTTCGCAATGGTTCCTCCCATGCCGATTTCCACATCATCGCTATGCGCGCCAAAAGCAAGTATATCAAGCATCACGATCCCCGCCGTGAACGAGATTTCTAAATTCAAAGGCGCCTTTTTCAAGCGAGCGGATCAAAATCTCCGCAGTCCCCATATTGGTCGCAAGCGGGATTGAGTAGACATCAGACAAGCGGATCAATGCGGAAACGTCAGGTTCATGCGGCTGAGCCGTCAGCGGATCTCTTAAAAAGATGACAAGGTCGATTTCGTTTTTCGCAATCAGCGCGCCGATCTGCTGATCCCCGCCGAGCGGCCCCGATTGAAAGCGGACGATGGACAGGCCGGTTGCTTCCGAGATTTTCAATCCGGTCGTCCCCGTCGCAAACAGTTCGTGCTTTTTTAAAATGTTTTGATACGCCGTCACAAGCTGAATCATATCCTGTTTTTTACGGTCATGGGCGATTAAAGCGATTTTCAAAGCGATTTCCCCCTTTTGTCATTAATCGATGATATTTTCAAGACCGTAGACAAGCTGATCGATTTTCATCACTTGTTCAACAGCCAGTTTCACACCTGACATGAAAGATGCACGGTTATATGAATCATGACGGATTTTCAGCGTTTGTCCGTCTCCGCCGAACAGCACTTCCTGATGGGCAATCAATCCCGGCAAGCGGACGCTGTGCAGGCGGATTCCGTTTTGTTCTGCTCCTCTTGCTCCCGGCAAAATCTCTTTTTCGTCAGGGTGCCCCTGCTGTTTTGCTTCCCGGACGGCCGAGATCATTTCCGCTGTTTTCAACGCTGTGCCGCTCGGGGCGTCAAGCTTTTGATCATGATGCTGTTCAATGATTTCCACATCGGTAAAATAGTTGGCCGCCATCTGCGAAAATTTCATCATCAGGACGGCTCCCAACGCAAAGTTTGGCGCAATGATTGCGCCGATTCCTTTTTCGTCTGTGAGCTGCATCAGTTCATCGAGATCGCTTTCTGAGAATCCCGTCGTCCCGACAACCGGACGGACTCCGTGCTCCAAGGCGATTTTCGTATGTAATTTACCGATTTCAGGCGTTGTCAAATCAATCAGCACGTCCGGAGCCGTTTCTGAAAAGCATTCGTGTATGTCCGTATAAATCACCGCATTTGAGCGGCACTGCATAACTTCAGACAGCTTCTTCCCGTTATATGTACGGTCAATCGCCCCGACGAGTTCAAAGTGAGCGGTATCCTCGACAAGCTTGACCGCTTCCGTCCCCATTCTTCCGCGGGGGCCGGCTATGGCAATTTTGATCGTTTCTTTTGGCATGTGAATCTCCTCTACTTTCCTTCTTCTTTTCTTGTCCAGCGGTCTTTGTCACGGGTGTTGAATTTCTCCATGACCATATCATGCGCTTCATCTAATGATATATGAAGTGAATTGGCTAAACAAACTAAAACAAATAAAACGTCGCCGATTTCCTCTTCGATCTTTTTTTCGGCTTCGGTTTTTTTCTTCGGCTTTTCCCCGTAATGATGATTGATTTCCCGCGCCAGTTCGCCGAGTTCCTCCGTCAGCCTGGTCATCATCGCAAGCGGGCTGAAATAGCCTTCTTTAAATTGGCCGATATATTCATCAACCTCGCGCTGTATATCTTTCACCGTTTTTTCCTGAGTCATTTGGCAAAACCTCCTGTCATCTCTTACATGTTAGCGAATTCAAACAAGTTTGACAAATGTTTGAGACGGGTTTGCTGTTTTAAATGGGATACACTATAATATTAACGCCAGCTTATGGAAGGAAAGGGGATTTTTATGTTCGGAGAGATCAGAATGAAAAATGTTTTGTTTATCTTGGCGGGCGCCGCTGTCTTTTCGTTTGGACTTGTTCATTTTAATATGCAAAACAATTTGTCGGAAGGCGGTTTTACCGGAATCACCCTGCTCCTGTATTTCCTGTTTAAGATCGATCCTTCCATTTCCAATCTGGTATTAAACATTCCGGTCTTTATCATCGGCTGGAGGCTGCTCGGAAGAACGGTTTTTGCGTATTCGATCATCGGAACCGTCAGCCTGTCCGTGTTTTTATGGATTTTCCAGCGCTTCCAGATCCATATGCCGCTGAAGCACGATCTTGCGCTTGCAGCGCTGTTTGCCGGCGTTTTTATCGGCACCGGGCTCGGAATCATTTTTAGATACGGAGGTACGACAGGCGGCGTTGATATCATCGTCCGACTCGTCAATAAATATTTCCATACACCCATGGGCAAAGTCATGTTTGTATTTGACGCCTGCGTCATTACGCTTTCGCTTATTTTTTACCTTTCCTATAAAGAAGCGATGTACACGCTCGTCGCCGTATTTGTTGCCTCAAAAGTGATTGACTTCATGCAGGAAGGCGGGTACGCTGCAAAAGGAGCGACCATCATTTCCGAAAAGAACGAGCAGATCCAGCAAAAAATAATCGAAGAAATGGAACGCGGAGTCACGGTTTTAAAAGGCCAGGGGTCCTATACGAAAGCGGAGCGCGATGTGTTATATTGCGTCGTCCCGAAAAATGAAGTGGTCCTTTTAAAAAATGTGATCACATCCGTCGACCCCCATGCATTTGTTGCGGTAAGCGATGTTCACGATGTATTGGGTGAAGGATTTACGCTTGACGAAAACAAAAATCCCATTTCCCGCTGAACCATCAAACAAAAAGAAGCCTGCGGGCTGCAGAGCTTCTATTTCGGCCAATCCTTTTCCCTTTTTTTGCGCCTGTCCCCTTCGGCTTTATACTTCCTGAAACCGACGTATGTCAGCGTAGAAAGGATGATGCTTCCAGTTGTCAGGATGACCCACAACAAGGAGGGATCTGCGTCATCTTCCTCCACTTGATTAAATACGTCTTCCAAATCTTTTTCCAGCGCATTCAGCCTTTCGAGCTTGCTGCTTTCCGTCATTTGCTGAAAATCGCCGTGCTCGACGACATCGATATGGTTTGAGACGCTTTTGAGTTGTTTTGGCGGGACATCAATCGTTAAGCTTGGATAAATCGTATCATACAATGATAAGAAATGATTCCATTTTTCCTGAAACGTCAGGCCGTCTTCCTTTTGAATACCGGCTTTCAGCGCCTGAAACGAATCCATGATCGGCTTTTTCAGCGAACTCCAAAGCGGGTCATGGTCGGACTCCAACGCATCCATCAGCATCCTGAACTGAGCCGCTGCTTTAAGCTTGTCTGTTTGCTCCGTCTCTTTGTCTTCAAGGCTTTTCAGCACATCATGATATGCCAGCGTAACCTGGCGGACCTCTGTTGCGGTCATCACGCCTTCCGCTTCGCTTTTCTCCGCAGCCTTCAGCCTGTCTTCAAAATATTGGAGAATCTGGACAGCCTCTTCATATTGCGTCTGCCTTGTTAATTGGAATACGGTATCGGACAGTTCGTTCAATTCCTGCAATGCTTTCGGATCACCGCCCGCTTTCAAACCGCAGGCAGGAAAAACGAGCGCAATCAGCATGCAAAGGATCACCTTTCGTATCATTTACGGTCCCTCCCACTCCTTCTATTACAGCGTATGAAGAGAGGGACAAGGTTAGACCAAGATTGTTATCCAAAGCCTACAGCTTGAAAGCTTTCTTAGACAGGACAAGATAATACGCCAATCCGATCGAAGCGATGCTCAGCCAAAACGTAAAATAGCCGATTTGCGGCATGTATTGATCAAGCATTGAATAATTCGGCATCATCTTAAACAGGTAATCGATCACATCATTATGGAGCGTCCAAACCGCAGCCGCCGCCAAGTGCCAAGCTTTAAACCGGTAATACGGCGCATACAAAATGCCTTGCACAGCCATGGCAAAATGCGATGCGATCAGCATATACCCCGTCCAATGAAGGCTTCCCGTCGTTACAAGCACGAGTATATTCATGACGACCGCCCACAGCCCGTATTTAACGAGCGTAACGAGAGCAAGCGCTTCAAACAGGGACGCATTCCTTTTTAAAAGAAAGCCCAAAAGGACAAATAAAAAAAACAAGGTGGCCGTCGGGCTGTCGGGAACAAAGATCAGAAACTTTGCCGGGGTGTCCACCAGCTGGGGAAGGTACCAATAATATCCGTAGACAGTGCCGAGAAAGTTGACGGCCAATAGCAGGACGAGTACCGATCTTTGCCCGAGCATGTAAAGAATCCATTTCACTTCTATCAACTCACAGTCTTTTAAAATAAAAAGGGCTGCCGCTTGGGTCCTCCGCCTGGAACACATGGGCGTGTTCACGCTCTCGGAGTATAGACCCGCTGCAATTTGAAGAGGCTGCCGAATTTTTTCGACAGCCTCGAACGCTGACCTAACGTCAGCTTCAGCTCTATCATGAGTATATCTTTCCTTTTGAATCTTGACAACATTTACTTTGCAGTCGTTTCAGATATGAATTTGGACAGCTCTTTCAGCTGCTTATCATTACCCTTAAACACGCCGGCCGGCATTTGCCCCTTGCCTTCCTTGGCGATTTTCGCAATCTCTTCAGGAGATAAACCGTTGTCAACGAGAGACGGTCCTGCTGCCCCGCCCTGCATGTTATCGCCGTGGCAAGAAATACAGCCTTGTTCCTGGTAGACCTTGTAGCCCGCAGCGCTCTTGTCAATGTCAGCCTCTTCTTTGATTTTCCCTTGTTCTTCGGCAGCGGCCCAATCGTGTGTGACGACGGACTGCCATGTCAAGAAAACCGTGGCTGACAGCGCCAAAAGCATCAGCCCGACAGCAACGGGACGCTTAAACGGTCTTCTGTCAGGCCCCCTGTCGATAAACGGTGCCAGCAGAAGCGCCCCGAACGCAATCGCCGGTATGACGATTGCTCCGACCACCGTATACGGCCCGGCGGCATATTCGTATTTAAGCAATTGGTACAAAAATAGAAAGTACCAGTCCGGTAAAGGTATGTAACCGGTATCCGTCGGATCGGCCATCCGTTCAAGAGGAGGCTCATGAACGACGGTCAATACGAGAAAACCGATCAGAAAAACCGCTCCTACAAGCCACTCTTTAAGCAAAAAGTTCGGCCAGAACGCTTCCGTTTTCCCCGGAAATTCCGAATAATCTTTTGGAATATTCGGTTTTCTTTCCGCCGGTATTCTCGAATCTCCGACAAACTTCATTCCTTTTCCCCTTTTCATGCCATCCCCTCCTTCTTTCTTTTCATCACTCGTTTACAGCGGCCCGGAAATTCCTTGCTTGCGAATCATGATAAAGTGTGCAGCCATAAGCGCAAATAGAGCGGCTGGCAGGAAAAAGACGTGTATGGCAAAAAATCGCGTCAACGTCTGGGCGCCGACGATATCCGGATGACCGGCGAGCAGCGTTTTGATTTCCGGCCCGATCAGCGGCGTCGCCTCCGCGATCTGCAGACCTACTTTTGTCGCAAACAGAGCCTTCATATCCCATGGCAGCAGGTAGCCTGTAAAACCTAAGCCGAGCATGACAAAGAAAATGAGCACGCCGACGATCCAGTTCAGCTCCCTCGGCTTTTTATACGCCCCCTGAAAGAAAACCCTCAGCGTATGAAGAAACATCATGACGATGACCAGGCTTGCCCCCCAGTGGTGCATTCCCCGTACAATTTGTCCGAAAGCTACTTCATTTTGCAAATAGTAAACCGATTCCCAGGCATTTTTTATGTCCGGGACATAATACATCGTTAAAAACATGCCGGAAAGCACCTGAATGACCGTTACAAAAAACGTCAATCCCCCAAAGCAATAGACGAATGCTGAAAAATGGTGCGCCGGATTGACGTGTTCAGGAACTTCGTGATCGGCAATATCTCTCCAGAGCGGTGTGATATCAAGCCTTTCATCCACCCAGTCATAAATTTTGTTTAGCATGATCACCCATCCTTCCTCGGCTTGGCTTTCCCTAAGTAAAGATAGCCGTTTTTAACCTCTTGCTCATATCGGTCTAAAGGAGCAAGCGGCGGAGTTCCGGGTACATTGGTACCATCCTTTTCATAAAGTCCGTAATGGCACGGACAAAAAAACTTGTTTGGATTTTTTGGATCGCTGTTCCAGTTGACCGTGCACCCCAAATGCTTACAAACCGGTGATAAAGCTATGATTTCTCCCCCATGTTTGAAAACCCACGCCGACCGCGATTCTTCAGATTCGTACCAGGCATCCACTTGTTTGATCTTGAAGTCGAAGCGCTGCGGTTCGTTTGTCAGCTCGTCAACGCTTACAACCTGAACCATGTCCTGATCCTCAGTCGGTCTTAAAACCGGATCGAGCGCGAAGCGAACCATAGGCATGAGCATTCCCGCCGCCATAAAACCGCCGACCCCGGTCAGCGTGTAGTTTAAAAATTGACGTCTGGATACCCGATGTCTGTTTTCGCTCATCTTCATATCCCCCCTCAAGTCCCCAGCTACAATATAACTGAAATAGAAAAATATTCAATGAAACTAGGACACCCTCATAATATATCAATCTTTTAGGAAGGTCAACATTCCCAAAATAACTAATCTGAGGAAATGTAAGTGTTTTTATCAAGAGTTCCAATATTGTAACAAAATGTTCAATATTTGCTCAATTTGGTCATCAAAAACCTTTTGTTTCAGCGAGTCTTTCATATGTTCAAGGGGCACAGCCGGAATCCAGAGCAGCCTTTGCTCATCGCTGAGCGCATGCTTCCAGCGCTCGTCAGCCGTCAGAAAAATGGTGTGCCGAAAGTGCTTTTCGGCCATTTCTTTCAGATCGCCAAGATCCCGTGCCGATTTTTCATCAGCCTGCAAATATGTATAAGGCGGAAACAGATAGATGCGGCCCTTCAGCTGCCTCTCAAGCTCCTCAGCGAGCATCGATGTAAATTCCCCTTTTGAGACGGCTGATTTAAACTGCTCCCCCAGATCGACCGAAATCAGCGGAATGACCGCGGTATCGATGTACTCCTTGGCGTTCAGATAAACATCTGCATCATGTGCATTCCATTTCACTCGGGATATCCTCCTTTTATGACAGCGCTTCCCTCGCTGAACAAGCCTTGCGTTGGCAAGGCTTGTTAGCGGCGGGGCTATTGCAGCTGGCTCAGTTGTTTTGCTAATTTTTCGAAGCTCTCTTTATCTTGGCGGTCAAGCGCTTCGTCTATTTCCCGCAGCAGTTTTTGTCTCTGAAAAGTCGAAATGGAGTGCTCCAAAATCTGCTCGGCGACTATTTTATCTTTTTCATTTTCGTATAGGTCTTTCGGAATATGAGGGTTGGCCTCCAGTACGGCCGCGTATTCCGGCGAATTATAGGCAGAGCGGAAATTCAGCTGGATGAACAGATCCTGCTGCTTATTCAGCCGGATATCGTGAAACGATTTCTCTGCATCTGTCGTCATGACGTTTTCTTTATAAAAACGAAAAGGCACTTCTTCGACGCAGTGGGTGGACATGATAATGCCTCTCGGGCAAAATTCGGCCTGCTCGACAAAATGTACTTTCTCCATTAACGAGTCATGGCTCATTAAATAATTCAGAATCCATACACACTCTCTTCGTTTGAGCTGATAGTGGTTTAAAAACCAGCGGATAAAATCTTTTTTTTCATTGACAGAAACAGGGGTCTGCATGTTATTCCCTCCTCTATCGCATCTTGTGTACTACTTTATTAATTCCACACAAACCGATCATATCCTGCTTATTCAAAGGAATTTTCATCTTCGATTCTGAAAATCATCTCATGGACTTCCTCATTTGCGGGATCGAGTGCAACGATTTTTTTCAAAAGCGGCAATGCTTCCTTCCGCTTTCCTTCTTCAAGCAAAAATACCGCGTACTCATACAGAAAATCTCCATCTTCCCGATAATTCGAAAATGCGGCTTCGAATTCCCGGCCCGCCTTTTCGTATTCTTCGATTCCAGCGTACGCCGATGCAAGAAACCAGGTGAATTTTGGGTCATCTTCACCATATTTGCGAACGTCTTCTACGAGATCAATGATACTCTCAAAGTCTTCTTCTTCAAGATAAAGGGCAAGAAGGGTGTGAACGGCTTCGATATATCCAGGGTCAAGGGCGAGCGCTTCCTGAAGCAGGTCTTTCGCATCAGCCGGCCTTTTCGTTTTTAACGCTGCTTTTGCTGCAGAAAGATACAGCTCTTTGTTGAACTCATCTACGCGGATTCCTTCTTTCGCTGTTTCAAACGCCTCTTCATAAAGCCCTTCTTCTTCATAGCTGTTGGCCAAAGGCTTGTAGAGCGAGGAATAGGCCGGATCAAGCTCTTTAAGCTCTGTCAATTGTTTGATCGCAGTTTTAGGGTACCCCGCTTTTAAAGCGGTAAAACCGTAACCAAACAATGTATTCGGTTCCGGATTCTCCCGGACGGCTTTTTCATACCATTCCAGCGCTTCTTCAAATTCTCCTGACGAGCTTAATGACTCAGCGAGCCTCTGGTAAACGCCGACTCCTCCGATAACCGCCTTTTCACCGGCTGCTTTTTTGTATTGCGCAACCGCTTTTTTGTAGGCTCCCTGAGCGAAATACAGCTCTCCCAAAGCAAAATCGATCACCGGCTCATCAGGCAGGATGGATTTCGCTTTCAACAGCTTCTGTTCGCTGACTTCAAACAGCCCCTGCATCTGATACAGGTCAGCCATCAAAAGCAGGCTTTCCGCGTATGCCTGATCTGTTTCAGGAATCGTCTCCAGTACACGGAGCGCTTCCTCTTCCTGATCGGTTTCGATGAGGAGCTCGGCATAAAAACAGGTCAGCTCAGATTCTTCCGGGTACAGTTCGTGCAAATCGCTGACGATGGCAATGGCCTTGTCGACGATTCCCCATTCGTAATACAGCTGGGCAATAGTCGCTTTGTCTTCGTCGTGAAGGGCAGGCGTGATTTCGGCAAGTTTTTTCAATCCGCTTTCCGTTTGGCCTGCTTCAACTAATTTTATGGCTTCTTGGATCGAAGTATTCAAATCTAAACGTCCCTTTCTTTCGTCAAATCATCACCGGCGTTTTGCTCCGGCAAAACTGCTTGAGTTAGTTATTATCATAATTCACCCGGGCAGCTTCGGCAAATATGTTGCTCTTCTTTATCCCGTTCCCGGAAATATTCTTTAAGACAAGCTATGCAGCAAGCCTTCGTTTTATGTTCGCGGCCTTTTTTGAAAGGCGAAAAAGCCTGAAGCACAGAAGGCTTCAAGCTTTTTTGGCCAGCTTTTCAATATGTTCAAAAAACGTCGGATATGAGACGCTTACGGCTTCCGGACGGGCAATATCGATCGGATTTTCGCAGATGCACGCGGCAATCCCGAGCATCATGCCGATGCGGTGGTCGCCGTGGCTGGATACTTGCGCACCTCCGGTCAAAGGCGTTTTTCCGTAAATCTTCATCCCGTCTTCCGTCGGCTCGATACGCGCACCGAGTTTATTTAGTTCCGATGCCACGGTATCGATGCGGTTCGTTTCCTTCACTTTGAGCTCTGCGGCATCTTTTATCACCGTCGTGCCTTCAGCCTGTGTCGCGAGAAGGGCGATGATCGGAATTTCATCGATGAGGCGCGGAATCAGATCCCCCGAAATTTCGGTCGCCTTCAAGGATGCGGCCTTGATTTTCAAGTCGCCGTACGGCTCTCCGCTTCCGGTGTCCTTTGCTTCGATTTCAAGATCTGCGCCCATTTTTTCAAGAACATCGATGATTCCCGTCCTGGTCGGATTTAAACCGACATTTTTCAGAACGATTTCGCTGTCCGGCACAAGGGAGCCGGCTGCAAGGAAAAATGCGGCTGAAGAAATATCCCCGGGGACAAATACATCCGTTCCTTTTAACGTCTGTCCCCCGGCAATCGAAACGGATGTATCGCTTTCCTCAAGCTTCACGCCAAACATTGAGAGCATCCGTTCCGTATGGTCCCTCGATTTATGGGGCTCTGTCACGGTCGTTGTCCCGTCGGCCTGAAGACCGGCAAGGAGAACGGCCGACTTGATTTGCGCGCTGGCAACAGGCGATTGGAAATCGATCGCGGCAAGGTTTCCGCCGCGGACAGATAGCGGCGTATACTCTCCACCGGCACGGCCGTCAATTTTCGCCCCCATTTGCCGAAGCGGATCGGTTACGCGCTTCATCGGCCGTTTGGCAATGCTGTCGTCCCCCGCTACTGTGCTGTGGAACGGCCGTCCCGCCAAAATGCCGAGCATCAGCCTGATCGTCGTTCCGGAATTTCCGACATCGAGGAGTTCGCCCGGCTCAGACAGCCGATCTAAGCCTTTGCCGTATACCGTAACATCTCTGTTGTTCCGTTCGATTTCAACGCCCATTTTTTTGAAGCAGTCGATCGTGCTTAAGCAGTCTGCCCCCGGCAGAAAGTTTTGGATAACCGTTTTTCCTTCCGCAATGGCGCCGAACATGACCGATCTGTGGGAGATCGATTTGTCGCCCGGAATATGGAGCTCTCCTTTTAATGAACTGACTTTTCCTCTTTTCATGCTTCCACCTCAATCAGCGTAAAATGTCTCATATTTCGCGCGGGTTTGAATGCATTTTTCAGCGCGTTTGCGATCTTGGTCAGATTGAAAACTGATTCTGAGAACACCGTTTATCTCTTCCCGCGTTTCGATAATCCGGATGTTCGTGATGCTGATTTGTTCGTCGGCGAGAATCGCCGTAATTTCGGAGATGACCCCCGGATGGTCAGGGACATCGACATAAAGATCGTAAAAAGAAGGAATCGCGCCTTTCTGCCGTAAAGGAAGGCCATCGCGGTATTCCTTTGCCTGCCGAAAAAATTCAAACAGCCCGTCTGCATCTTCATTTTCAACAAAAGTCCGGATCCTGTCCAGCTCAAGTTTCCATTCGTCAAACCGTTCTAAAATTTTATCTTTATTGTGCAAAAGAATATCCCGCCACATCGCCGGACTGCTTGAAGCAATCCTCGTTATATCGCGGAATCCTCCAGCGGCAAATCGCTTGACGAGCGGATACTGGTCCTCAAATTTAACCGTCTGGTGCACGAGGCTGGCTGCCACGATGTGGGGAAAATGGCTGATCACGCTTGTGACGGCATCATGCTCCTCGGGAGACATTTCCACAAACTTTGCATTCGTCCCTTTCAGCAGTTCTTTCAAAGAGCAGACCGATTCTTTTTTAGCGGAACGGGCCGGGGTCAAAATATAGAATGCATTTTCGAATAATAGCTCTTTGGCGGCTGCCACGCCTGATTTGTGAGAGCCTGCCATCGGATGTCCGCCGATAAATTCATACTCTTTCGGCAGCACGTTTTCCGCGTGGGCGACAACCTTTTGTTTTGTGCTGCCCACGTCGGTTATTAACAGTTTTTTCTTCATGCCGGATGCGGCCAGCTCGTCAAGCATATGAAGCGTCTGCTCTACAGGAGCGGCCAAAAAGACCGTCGACGCTTTTTGAATGCCTTCCGAAAACGAAGCAGCAGGCTCGTCAATCACGCCGAGCTTCTGTGCAGCATTCACCTGCTCTCTGGACACATCAAACCCGATGATTCGTTTTCCGGGATGCTCTTTTTTGATGGCGAGCGCAATGGAACCGCCGATCAAGCCTAATCCGGCCAATAATATCGTTTCATTCGGTTGAGTCATCTTTATCACCTGGTTCAATAGACTAAAGAGGTGATGCAGCATCACCCCTTACAATATACCGGCCAATGTTTTCAAAAACCCTTCGTTCTGCTCTTTTGTGCCGACGGAGACTCTTAAATGCCCCGGAAAACCGAGCGCATTTCCCGATCTCGTGATATAGCCCTTTTCGAGCAATGCCTGAAACAGTTCGTCTGCATCCCGTTTCAGATCGATCAGCACAAAGTTGGTCTGGGAAGGATAATAATCGAGCCCGTGCTCATTACAGAAATCGTAGTACTGCTTAAGCCCTTCTCTGTTTTTTCTGACGCATTCTTCGATAAACGCCTGATCGCCAAGCGCGGCAAGTGCGGCAGCCTGGCCGAGCCGGTTCGTGTTAAACGGCTGTCTCGCCGGCTCGATGGAGCGTACCAGCTCTTCTGAAGCGATACCGTAGCCGACCCTTAAGGCGGCCAGGCCGTACGCTTTTGAAAACGTTCTGAGGATCATCAGGTTCGGGAAGCGCTTCAAAAGCGGGATCGTTTCAGGATAGTCTTCCGCGGTTACATATTCATAGTAAGCTTCATCGACAACGACGAGGGCGTGCTCAGGAACCTTCTCAAGAAAACCGATCAGTTTCTGCTCCGGTTCGTATGTTCCTGTCGGGTTATTCGGACTGCAAACCCAGACGATTTTCGTCTTGTCATCGATCGCCCCAAGCATGGCATCGAGATCATGGCAGCCGTCTTCAAGCAGGTCCACCTCCCGCACTTGGGCACCTTCGATAACGGCATTGTGCTTGTATTGGGAAAACGTCGGGTTCGCCATCACCGTGTTTGTGCCGGCGTCCAACAAAGAACGGGAAAGGATTTGAATGACTTCATCCGTGCCGTTTCCTAAGATGATGTTTGTCTCGCTTACGCCAAGGTGCCCTGCAAGCTTTGTCCGCAAGGCCGCACTGTAGCCGTCGGGATAAAGGGCCATTTGCTGAACCTCAGTCTGGAGAGCATCCTTGGCCGCTTCTGAACAGCCGAACGGATTTTCGTTTGAAGCAAGCTTTACGACTTGATCGAGATTGAATTCCTTTTTGACCTCTTCAATCGGCTTGCCTGGCTGATAAGGTTTTAACTGTTTTAACTGTTCTTTGATTTGCAAAATTCTGTCACCTCATTTAACCATGTACGATACGCTGAATGTTTTAGCGTATTCTTCAAATGTTTGCAAGGCTTGCTCTCTTGTCTCCGGACTTATGAGATCGTCTTTCAGCTCCTCGATCTTTCTGACAAGAGCGCTTCCTACGACAACGCCGTCCGCCAGTTCATTCATCAGCTCCACTTGTTCGGAGCCGGAAATCCCGAAGCCGACAGCAACAGGAACGGAACTCATCCCTTTTACAGACCGGACAAATGAAGAAACAGAATCATCGAATCCATCGCGAACACCCGTAACGCCGAGCGAAGATACGCAATACACAAACCCTTCCGCCTGCTGTGCGATTTTTTGGATCCGGCTTTCGCTTGTCGGTGCAACAAGGGAAATATACGTGATTCCCTGCTTTTTGCATTGCTGCTGCAAATACACGCTTTCTTCAAAAGGAAGATCCGGAACGAGAAGTCCGTCAATTTCATTTTGTCGCAGTAAAGCGAAAAAGTGATCTGTATCTAATTGTAACACAGGATTGTAATACGTAAAGAGAATTATCGGGATATCCACGCCGTTTTTTTTCATTTTTCCGCCAAGCCTGATCGCTTCAACGATGTTCATGTTATTGTCTAGCGCCCGTTTTGAGGCCCTCTGAATCACAGGGCCGTCAGCCAGCGGATCAGAGTACGGTACACCGAGTTCAAGAGCCGAGGCGCCCGCCGCCTGAAGGGATTTTGCCAGTTCGACCGTTACCTCCGGCAGCGGGTCGCCCGCTGTAATAAATGGGACAAACAGCTTATCGGACTTTTTCAGATTGAACATCTTCATTCACCTCTTCTTCCATCACCTTCATCAAGGTATGGACATCTTTGTCTCCCCTGCCTGAAAGGCATACCAGAATGCTTTCCTCTTGTTTCATGTGTTTTGCAATGTCAAACGCTTTCGCCAACGCATGGGCCGATTCAATCGCAGGTAAAATCCCCTCTGTCTCCGCAAGACGTTTTAAAGCCGCTACGGCTTCACCGTCTGTCACCGATTCGTACCGGACGCGGCCGATCTGGTGGAGATGGGCGTGTTCAGGCCCGACTCCGGGATAATCGAGACCGGCGGAAATGGAATACGGCTCGATGATCTGCCCGTACTCATCTTGCAGCAAATACGTCAAAGAACCGTGGATGACGCCTTTCGTTCCTTTTGTGATGGTTGCCGCGTGAAGCGGGGTTTCGGTGCCTTTTCCCGCAGCCTCAACGCCGATCAGCTCAACGGGTTCTTCGATGAATGAACTGAACATCCCGATCGCATTGCTGCCCCCTCCGACACAGGCAATGACCTTGTCCGGAATCTTTTGTTCGGCTTCGTAAAACTGCGCTTTCGCCTCATCGCCGATGATTCGCTGAAACTCCCGGACGATATAAGGGTATGGATGCGGTCCGACAACCGACCCGATCATGTAGAAATGATCCCGGCAGTGCTGAACCCAGTATCGGATCGCCTCGTTTGTCGCGTCTTTCAATGTTCCGTTTCCGCTGGAGACCGGCACGACTTCGGCCCCTAAAAGCTTCATCCGAAAAACATTCAACGACTGCCTTGCAACATCTTCCTCACCCATAAAAACAATGCATGACATGCCGAACTTTGCAGCGACGGTCGCCGCAGCGACACCGTGCTGGCCTGCGCCTGTTTCGGCGATGAGCTTTGTTTTGCCCATTTTCGCAGCAAGCAGCGCCTGACCGAGAGCGTTGTTGATTTTATGTGCGCCTGTATGGTTTAAGTCTTCACGCTTTAAATAAATTTTTGCTCCGCCCAACTGCTTTGTCAGCTGATCGGCGAACGTGAGGGCGGTCGGTCGTCCTGAATATTCAACTAACAGTTTTTTATATTCCTCTTGAAATGCAGGGTCATTCTTTAGACCCAGAAACGCTTTTTCGATTTCCTCCAACGGCTGCATCAATGTCTCCGGGACGAATTTCCCTCCAAAGTCGCCAAATCTGCCTTGTTCATTCGGATATGAATACATGATTGAACATCCTTTCTTCTAGAAGGTTGATCAGCTTCTCGCTTTTTTGACCATTTTCTTCGATTCCGCTTGCCAGATCGATTCCCGGGGGCTTCTGATCCAAAAGCGCTCCTATGCTGTCCGGATTGACGCCTCCCGCGATAAACAACCGCTTTCCATCTTTGGCCGCAGCTTCAATGTACATCGGCACGCTTTCCCATGAAAACGAAATGCCTGTTCCTCCCCTCATCCCTTTTACAGAAGAGTCGATCACAAACCCGTCTGCATACGGGATGAATGCTTTCAGTTTTTCAACGGTTCCGCTTCCGTGGTGAAACGCCTTCCAAACCTCACAGTCCGTCATCGTTTTCAGCCGTATGATGTCTTCTATCGTTTCGTCGCCGTGAAGCTGGATTACGTCTAAAGGTACGTCTCCGGCAATCTCAATGATGCGGCCGGTATCTTCGTTGACAAAAACGCCGACAAGCTTTTTCGCCAAAGGTCCGATCTGCCTGCACCAGCTTTTCACATCAGAAGGGTCAACCGCCCGCCTGCTTTCGGCGAAAATAAATCCGAGGTAGTCCGCTTTTGAGCCGGCCGTCGCCTTCAAATCTTCGAAAGAATGAATCCCGCAATATTTCAAGCTTGGTTTATTCATCACCCGTTTCTCCAAACAGCGCATGAATGGCTTTTTGCTGCGACGCTTCCCTCATTAACGATTCCCCGACGAGGACGGCCCGTGCTCCGCACTTTTTCACAAAACACAAGTCTTCTTTTTTGCCGATCCCGCTCTCGCTGACAAGAACGGTGCCGTCAGGAATCATTCGTGCAATCCGCTCCGTCTGGCTGACGGAAGTTTCAAAGGTTTTCAGATTTCTATTGTTCACACCGATAATCTCCGGCGTAAAAATGTTCAAGATCCCTTCCAGCGTTTTTTCTTCATGAACCTCAACGAGTGCATCCATGCCTTTTTCGGCGGCTTCTGTATACAGTTCGTAAAGCTTTTGCGGCTCGAGCGCCTCGCCGATCAAAAGGATCGCATCCGCTCCGATGCGGTTCGATTCTTCGACCTGTAAGGAGTCGATGATGAAATCCTTCCGCAGCACGGGAATCGATACTTCGCGTTTGATCGATGACAAATATTCATTTTTGCCTTGAAAAAACGGTTCATCTGTCAGGACAGACAAACAATCAGCGTTTGCCCGTTCGTACGCTTTTGCGATTTCTTCAGGCTGAAAATCGGCTTTTATCACCCCTTTTGACGGGGAGGCTTTTTTCACCTCGGCAATCAAAGCCACAAAGCGATTCGGCGACAGAAGGGCCTTCTTAAGTGAGCGCTTCACGAGCTTTACATCTTCCGGCAGCACCATCTTCGACACGTATTCCCGCTTTTTTTCAATGATTCGATTCAGCATACATCTCTTCCTCTTTCTGTTTTAATCGTTCCAGCTGTTTGAGCGCTTTGCCGCTTTTAATCGTCTCCAGCGCGGCTGAAACGCCTTCTTTCAGCCCGCCGGCCTGACCCGCGACATACAATGCGGCGCCTGCATTCAAAGCGGCGATGTGAAGCGCGGATTCAGAACTGTTGTTTTGCAAAATGTCTAAGATGAGGCGGCCGCTTTCCTCAGGGGTACCCACCTGAATGTCGCTGAGCCTGCCAAGCGGCAGTCCGGCGTCAGCCGGCTCAACAGTATATTCAAACCGTTTTCCGCCTTTCAGTTCGATGACGTCTGTCGGTGATGTGATCGACAGCTCGTCGAGTCCGTCGCGGCTTGACACAAATAAAACATGCTCCGGTTCAAAGGCTTCCAATGCTCCAGCCATCAGCCTCGCCTTTTCGATGGAGTATACGCCGATCACCTGGCGTTTGGCTTTCATCGGATTGCTGAGCGGACCGAGCAGATTAAATACGGTTCGAAACGCGAGGTCTTTTCTAACGCCCGCAACATGCTTCATTGAAGAATGATAGGCCGGCGCGTATAAAAAGCCCATATTCCGACGTTCAATGCTCCGTTTTGTTTCCTCAGGCGTCGTCTGGATCGATATCCCGAGATATTCGAGAACGTCTGCACTTCCGCTTTTGGAGGACACCGAGCGGTTGCCATGCTTGGCGATTTTGGCACCGGCCGATGAAGCGATGATGGCGGCCGCCGTCGAAATATTGAACGTGGAAACGCCGTCTCCCCCCGTACCGCACGTATCAACGACATCTCCCGGGCCGTCTATTGCCAAAGCCTTCTCCCGCATCGCTCTGACAAAGCCGGTCACCTCATCAACCGTTTCTCCCCGGTAAGCAAGAACGGAGAGAAACCCGCCGATTTCAGCAGCGCTCATGGAGCCGGTCATCATCAAATGCATGATTTCGTTCGCCTCGGCTTCGCTCAGCGTCTCCCCGTTAACGCATGATTTCAGCAGTTCGTTCATGACCGTCCTCCTCCTTTTCACAAAACACGTCTTCAGCGATTTGGATCGTTTTCAGCAGCGCCCCCGCTTTATTGCACGTCTCTTCCCATTCCATTTCAGGCGCGGAGTCGGCCACGATTCCGGCGCCGGCTTGAATCGATGCAACGCCGGCCTTGACGCTCATCGTCCGGATCGTAATGCAGGAATCGATATTCCCGTCAAACCCGATGTAAGCGATGCAGCCCCCGTACGTTTCCCGCGGTTCAGGCTCAATCTCATTCAAAAGCTGCATCGCCCTGATTTTGGGAGCCCCCGTCAAAGTGCCGGCCGGAAAGGCGCTCATCAAAGCATCGACCGGGTGAACGCCTGCTTTTAAAGTGCCGGTCACGACTGAAATAATATGCATCACGTGTGAAAACGACACGATCTTTGTAAACTCCGGCACATTTACGGACCCGTATTCGGCCACCCTGCCGATGTCGTTTCTCGCCAAATCGACAAGCATATAGTGCTCCGCCTTTTCCTTTTCGTCAGCCAGAAGCTCTTTTTCGAGTCGTTCATCTTCAGCCTTGTCAATTCCCCTTTTTCTCGTCCCGGCAATCGGATGAATTTCAAGGTGTCCGTTCTGCACATGGATCAGACGTTCCGGCGAGCTTCCGACAAGCTCGCGGTCAGGCAGCTTAATATAGTACATGTAAGGCGATGGATTGATCAGCCTCAGCACCCTGTATAATTCAAAGGAACCGACTTTCACAGGTATATCAAACCTTTGGGAAAGAACTCCCTGAAAGATATCACCCGCTTTAATGTATTCTTTCAGGCGTTCAACATCGCGCATGAATTGCTGCTTCTCGTACGTTGACCGGACATGGTCAAAGCTTGGTGCGCCGTGCCGTTCCTGCGGGAGAAAAAGCTCCTTCGCCGCTTTACGGTCCTTCAGCCTGCGTATTAGCTCTTTCAAATCTTCTTTGGCGGCATGATAGGCTTCCGCTTTTTCGTTCTCCGATTCTCCGCCGTTCAGCGTGACGTAATGAATAAAGTGGAGTTTTTTGAGTTCGTGGTCGTAGGCGATCATCGTCCGGCAGACGAACAGCTGGCATTTGGCCATGTCCGTTACCCGTTGATGTCCGGCGATGGCCGGCTCAATAAGCGGCATTACATCATAGCTTAAATATCCAACGGCTCCCCCTGAAAACGGAATATCAAGCTTCGGCGCCTTAATTGCGCATGTATCCGACATCCATACAAGCACTTCCTTCAGCTCTGGCGCCGTATAAAGCTTCTTCATTTCGCTATCCGCAGCGTGGAACCTGCCGTTTTCCTCTTTGATGGTCAAAAACGGATCGAGTCCGATGAAGGAATATCTGGACCATGAGGATGATTCGTCCTCGCTTTCGAGCAAATAGACAATGTCGTCTTTCAGCTTTTCAACCATTTGAATGGGCGTCAGCGTATCGACGGAAAAACTTTCGATAATAGGAATGGTTTTAAAACGCACAGCATCTTTCATGAAAGCGGAAAAATCGTTTTGAATACTCAAAGTTCTCACTCCTTTTCAAGAGGAGAATGAGGTAGGCACAGAGAGGCAAAAATATGTTGCGGAAAATAAACAAACCCAAAAGAACAAACGTCTTTTGGGTAGGATTTAAAAACGTATGGTCTCGGCTCATCTACACTCATTCTCAACTACCCTAATCTCAAACTAAGCTCTCATAGTAAAACCCATATACACACTCCTGTGTATTTCTAAGGTTTCTACAATCGTATTACAATTCAGTCTTTTTTGTCAATGATAAATCAGGCCTCAACGAGACGGCATTTTCCAAATATATGTGGCGGACTTCATCTTGCCGCTTTTCGGTCTGCACGGTCATCATGATCCTGATGCATTTCTTAAGGCCGTGTTCAACGTCCATTTCCTGCATGCACATAACCGGCACATGCTGCCAGCCGTCAAACGTTCTGACGACTTTTGCAGGAAAAGCGGCATGAATATCTGAAGTGGCGGATATGAGGATTTGGACCACCTGCTCGGGTTTGATATCGTTTTCTGTAATCATTTTCCCGATCAGCTGTGTCGTCTTCGCTGTAATATCCTTATCTGTGTCCTGTTCCACTGTAGTTGCTCCCCGAATACCGCGAATCATCATTCGTCTCCCTCCAATCTCCACATATTCAGCCATCGTTCGATCTCTTCTGCTTGAAAGGAGTGCAGGCGTACGCTGCCTATCCGGTCAAGCAGGACGAACTGGATGATTCCGCCGCGCGTTTTTTTATCGTTCATCATCCGGCTGATGAGCGCTTCTGTTGAAATGTCATGTTTCAACTGCCCGGGATAGCCCAGGTTTTTCAGCCATCTCGCCATCCGCTTGCGGTCAATAGGGCAATTCAGAACGTTTTCGCTGACAAACAAGGCAAACTGCATCCCAAGCGCAACAGCGTCGCCATGGGTGATCTCTCCATAGCCGTACTCGGCTTCAACGGCATGGCCCAGCGTGTGCCCAAAGTTTAAAAACGCTCTGATCCCCTGCTCCCGTTCGTCGTTTGAGACGATTGCCGCTTTAATCGAAATGCCTTTATACACCATGTCATTCAGCTGTTCATTTGTGATCTCTTCTATCGAGTTGATGTCGAGAAGATCGTTTAAAAACGCTTCATCATGGATAAAGGCGTGTTTAATGACTTCTGCGAGCCCTGACCTCATTTCCTTTTCAGGCAGGGTCCGAAGGCATTCCGTATCGTAAATGACCGCTTTAGGCTGATGAAAAGAGCCGATTAAATTTTTGCCGAGCGGGTGGTTAATCGCGACCTTTCCGCCGACTGCGCTGTCGTGGGAAAGCAGAGTCGTCGGAAACTGAACATAGTCGATGCCCCGCATAAAAGTCGATGCCACAAAACCCGCAAGATCGCCGACGACGCCTCCGCCAAGGGCGAGAATGCAGGAAGAACGGTCAAGATGAAACTCGATCGCTTCGGTCTGCAGCTTCATGAACATGTCAATCGACTTGGCTTGCTCTCCGCTCGGAACGGCAACCTTTTTGACGGGCCATTTGCTTTGGAGAAGGCGGAACAGCTCTTCTCCATATCGTTTATCAACTTCTTCGTCGGTAATCAGAAAAAGCTTTGTCATCGGAAGGTTTAAGGATGACAGAAGCTCATCCGCGTGTTTCCTGATGCCTCCTCCGATAAAAACCGGGTAAGACAGAGAAGCGGTTTCGATTTGCAATGTTTTCATTAAAATTCCCTCGCAAGCTTTCTCATCTTTTCAACGTTCTCAGCGATGCGGTCCATTTGGTCGACTCCAAATTGCTCGACGATTGCATTGGCGATTTCCCAGGCGACGACTGCTTCCGCCACGACGCTCGCAGCCGGAACGGCGCATGAGTCAGAACGTTCGATGCTGGCGCTGAACGGCTCTTTCGTTTCAATATCGACGCTTTTCAGCGGCTTGTATAACGTCGGAATCGGCTTCATGACGCCTCTGACGACAATCGGCATCCCCGTCGTCATTCCGCCTTCAAGACCGCCGAGGCGGTTCGTTGCGCGCGTATACCCTTTTTCTTCATCCCAAATGATTTCGTCATGGACTTCGCTTCCGTTCTTTCTGGCAGCTTCAAAGCCGATGCCGAATTCGACGCCTTTAAAAGCATTGATGCTCAAAACGGCAGCTGCCAGCTTGCTGTCAAGCTTGCGGTCGTAATGAACATAGCTGCCGACTCCGACCGGAACCCCTTCGACGATGACTTCGACGATTCCGCCGATGGAATCTCCGTTAGCTTTCGCTTCATCGATCGCGGCCATCATTTTTGTGCCTGCCTCATCGTCATAGCATCTGACAGGAGACTCCTCCGTCACTTTTTTCAAGTCTTCGATTGATTTGTAATTGGTCTTTTCAGCCTTTATTCCGCCAATTTCCAGAACGTGACCGGCCACTTGAATGCCAAGCTGCGACAAAATCTTTTTCGCGACGGCTCCGGCCGCCACCCGGACGGTCGTTTCCCTGGCAGAAGAACGCTCAAGCACATTGCGCATGTCCCTGTGGCCGTATTTAATCGCGCCGTTCAAATCGGCGTGACCCGGTCTCGGCCTTGAAATCTGACGCTTCATTTCGCTTTCTTCTTCCTCTGAAATCGGCTCTGAGCCCATGATTTTCGTCCAGTGGGTCCAGTCCTTGTTTTCCACAACAAGGGCGATCGGAGATCCAAGCGTACGGCCGTGCCTTACTCCGCTAGTAATGCGGGCCTGGTCTTTTTCGATTTGCATTCTGCGTCCGCGGCCGTGCCCTTTTTGCCGCCTTCCGAGTTCATTATTAATATCTTCTTTTGTGATATAAAGCCCTGCGGGCACCCCTTCAATAATCGTCGTAAGCTGCGGGCCGTGAGATTCTCCGGCTGTTAAATACCTCATGCTTTCGTTCTCCCTTCATCACATTAACGCTTTTAAGTAAAACTATAACATACCTTTTCGTAAAAAGTCAGCTAACTTTTTTGATAGAAGAACGTATCTGTCGATTGAAAGCCGTATTTCTCGGGATTAAAGATCTGCTCTGTGCTTCCAACGAACAAAACTCCTTTCTTCTTTAAGCTTTCGCTGAATTTGCGGTAGATTGTCTCCTTCGCCTCCTCTGTAAAATAGATCAGCACGTTCCGGCATACGATGATATCAAAATCTTTTTCATACGAATCGGCGAGTAGATTGTGTTTTTGAAAGCGGATGTTTTTCCGTATTTCGTCTTTTACGGTATAGCGGGTGCCGTTTTGAATAAAATATTGATCTTTCATCGCTTTTGGCACTTCCTGAAGCGACCTTTCCTGATAAATGCCTTCCTTTGCTTTTGCCAACACTTTATCATCGATATCTGTCGCGATAATTTCATAGTTTGTCAGATGTTTTTGGCGGCTTAAGATCATTGACAGCGTATAGGGCTCTTCCCCGGTTGAACAGGCCGCGCTCCAGACCTTCAGCGTTTTGGCCGGCTTGAGCAGAGGGAGAATCGTTTTCTCGAGTACGTCCCACCTTTGATAGTTTCTGTAAAATTCAGAAACATTGATCGTCATTCTGTCTAGCGTTTCTTGAAGAAGCGCATCATTTTTTTCCAGTTCGTTCGCAAACTCGCGAAAATCGCCAAAGCCCTTTTTTTCGTAAAGAGACGTCAGCCTTCTTTTCATTTGCGCCTCTTTGTACAAAGCTAAATCCACACCAGTTATTTTTTTCCATTTGTCAACGAAGAAGTTGTAGTTGTCCATTTTTTCTCTCCTAATCGATTCATGCTGATATGTGTAACATTATAGCTTGTTTTCGTGGCAATTTGTATCGTTTAAACGAAAAAACGCCCGCTGCCTCATAGGGGAAAAGGGCGTTTTTCATTTAAAAAAATCAGCCTTTCAGCTGATTTTTTAATAGATCCATTGATTGATTAACTTTTCTTCTTCAATAAGTTCATTCTCTTTAAAAAATAAGCCGATTTCACGCACTGCACTTTCAGGAGAATCTGAACCGTGAATGATGTTTTTGCCGACGCTCATGCCGTAGTCCCCGCGGATTGTGCCAGGCAGCGCTTCTTTGGGGTTCGTTTTGCCGATCAGCTGCCTGCTGATCGCAATTGCGTCTTCCCCTTTCCATACCATTGCAAAGACAGGGCCTGACGTAATAAAATCGACAAGTTCGCCAAAAAACGGTTTTTCTTTATGCTCTTTATAATGCTCGCCGGCCGTCTCTTCTGAGACTTTCATCAGTTTGGCTCCGATCAATTGTAAGCCCTTTCGATCAAATCTAGACAAAATGTCGCCGATCAGTTGGCGCTGAACGCCATCGGGTTTAACCATCACAAAGGTTTTTTCCATAATCGATTCTCCACCCCACTGTTATGTATAGGCTTTCAATACTACAACGGAAATATAACATTTTTCAAAAAATTAATCAATAAAGGGCGGAGAATATTCATACTTTTTACTTATTTTTCAGATCGGCGTTTAGAATTTTCGCTTTCCGATATATTTCGCAATTTGGCCGAGCGCCGTCCTTGCGCGGTTTTTCGGAAGCGTTTCGAGCAGGCGGAACGCTTTGTTCAAATACATTTCGCTGACTTTGAACGATTGTTCAATGGCATCGGTTTTTTTCAGCTCCTTGATCAGCGGCTTGATTTGTTCAGGCGTCGTTTCGCTGTTGACCAGCATGAGGCGCGCTTTCAGTTCGGGGGATTTCAGCGCATACAGCACGGGAAGCGTCACGTTCCCCTGCAGCAGATCCCCTCCGACCGGCTTGCCGAGCTCTTTTTCGCTTGACGTAAAATCGAGGATGTCGTCGATGATCTGGTACGACATTCCGACGTAATAGCCAAACCAGTAAAGCGTTTTGTGAATGTGTTCACCCGCTCCGGCGGCGATGGCTCCGAGCTGGCAGCTCGCCGCGATCAAAAGCGCGGTTTTCCGCTTAATCCGTCTTAAATACGTTCTCAGGTTTTGCTCCATATTATATTTATCTTTAATTTGTTCGATTTCTCCAAGACAAACTTCAACAAGCGCCTTCGACAAAATTTCGTGGGCTTTCGGCTCGTTTATTCTGGTCATCGATTCAAGCGAACGGGCAAATAAATAATCGCCTGTATACATCGCAATTCGATTGTCCCATTTTGCCTTAATCGTCGGCTTTCCCCTTCTGAGTTCGGCATCGTCGATGACATCATCATGGACGAGCGATGCCATGTGCATTAATTCCAATGAAACTGCGACATTTTTAATTTTGTTGATGTCGTATTCCCCGAACATGCCGCTCAGCAGGACAAAAACCGGCCTGATCCGTTTCCCCCCGGCCTGCAGCAAATGCAGGCTCGCTTCACTCAGCAAAGGGTAGTCGGAGTGTACGGTCTTTTCCAGCTCTTTTTCTATTAAATCAATATCCTCATTCAAAAAAGAATATAACGTTGTCAATTTCATATCGATTCACCCGAGTATTCCTGTAGTCATCATCGCTTCCAACCGACATGTGTAGCTGCTACACCGCCTGTGAACGGATGATATTGAACATTTTCTAACCCAGCCTTTTCAAATAAAGCGGCAAGCTCTTTCATACCCGGAAATTCCCTGGCGGATTCCTGCAGCCAGGAATACTCTTTGAAACTTTTGGCAAAGAGCTTTCCGAATGCAGGCATGATAAACCGGAAATATAAATAGTAAAGCTGCTTGAAACCGATCATTTCCGGCTGGGATGTTTCAAGGCACACAACCTGGCCTCCGGGTTTCACCACGCGCGTCATCTCTTTTAATACGGTTAAATAGTCAGGGACATTGCGGAGCCCGAATCCGATGGTGACATAGTCGAACGTATTGTCTGCAAAAGGCAGCTCCATTGCATTGCCGTGGATCAATTCGATCTGGCTGTAGCTCTCTGTCTTTTGCTCTGCAATCGTCAGCATATTTTTGCTGAAGTCAAGGCCTTTGACCTCGCCCGACTTTCCGGCGGCCTCCGCGAGGGCGATCGTCCAGTCCCCGGTTCCGCAGCACACATCCAGCGCCTTTGCCCCTTCATGGACATTCATGATCTGCATCGTTTTGTCGCGCCATTTTTTATGCTGCCTAAAGCTGATCACGGAATTCATCCGGTCATAGTTTTTGTAGATTTTTTCAAAAACGCTGTGCACGCGCTGTTCTTTTGACTGCTCCATGAATGTTACCCTTCTTCCACTTTCTGATGATAGGCCGGTTTTCCCGGTTTAATGGCTTCAAGCCGCTCCAAGAGCCATTTTTGAACGTCGGGCCGTTTGATGGGGCACCGGCTGATTTGAAGCTTTGCCTTTTCATAAGCTGCGACAGTCAATTGTTCGCATGAAGCCTGATCTTCCGGAAATTCCTCTTTTAAAATCGTCTCCAGCAAACGCGAATCCGTCCCTTTTTCTTCGGCGGCAAGCCGCTTATATACAAGAAAATCATTGGCTGCGGTCTTCCAGTGAGGCAAATAAAAGTGGTCGGCAAGATGATGAAAAAGTGCAGCTTCCACAATGCTGACGCTTTTTTCCAGGCTGGCTAAATCTTTTGCGGAATGATCATACAGCCTGATTTTGTGTTCGTTGATTTCTTTGATGGCCGCTGCCAGCGTCCGGATCATATAAATGTCCTTCATACCCGAAAGGAGGGAATAGTACATCCCGCTGAAATAATCCCCGGCCAAAACCGTCAGCTGACGGTTTTTATAGTCGTCCTGCTTTATCGAAGCTGCGGTCGTGACTTCATCATGGGTATCAAGGGCTGTTTGAACAAGCATCGCCGTTAAAATGTAATTTTCCTTGTCAACCTCTTTTACATCTGTTTCATCAAACAGAGCATAAAAAAGAAGCAGCTTATCCTCATCAACCTTCGGAGCGGTTAAATGCTTGGCTAAGTAAGGATGTGAAAGCTTTTTATTCAGCTCGATTTTCAAATGAGATAAACGTCCGTAGATGTCTTGCAAAGATATCACCCTTGTCCCAAAATTCGCAGTTTTTCTCTTGATTGCTTATGTATCTTTTTTAAGCGGAGAAAGTTTAATTATATCATAATATGATGAAAATGAACGGCATATGCCTATCGGGAGCGGATTAACGGCCGAACTATTTTCTGGATTCGCTCTTCATTTCGCCGTAAGCCGATTGAATGACGGCTTCCCCGCGGACTTTTATGGCTGAGGTATGCTCTGTAAACTGGCAGATCATCACTTCACCCTTGTCAAGTTTTTCGGAATGATGAAACCTCGTATCCGTGCCTCTTGTCAGACCGATCACGTTTACGCCGTCCTCGACGGCTTTTATCACGACAAAATCATTCGTTTGATTATTGATCATGTTCATCGCACACCTTTTCATTTTTAATCATGATGCTTAATAAGCTCCAGCACTTCGGAGCGGGCGGCTACGTCTTCCCTGAACGTTCCTCTTACAGCTGAAGTGACCGTTTTAGACCCCGGCTTTTTAACACCGCGCATCGTCATGCACATATGCTCCGCTTCTACGACCACCATCACGCCGTGCGGTGACAGCGATTCGACAATGCTGTCCGCAATCGTCGACGTAATCCGTTCCTGCAGCTGCGGACGCTTGGCAACCGCTTCGACGGCTCTCGCCAGCTTGCTGAGGCCCGTCACCTTTCCGCCCTTCGGAATATATGCGACATGCGCTTTTCCGTAAAAAGGAACGAGGTGATGCTCACACATTGAATAAAAAGGAATGTCTTTGACGAGAACAAGCTCTTCATGGTCTTCGCCAAACACCGTTTTGAAATGCTCTTTCGGGTCTTCGTTCAGGCCTGCGAACACTTCCGCGTACATTTTTGCGACCCGTTTCGGGGTGTCAAGAAGACCTTCGCGGTTTGGATCTTCTCCGATAGCTTCCAATATTTGACGAACAGCTTGCTCGATCTTTTCTTTGTTGATTTCGCTCATGTTTATATCCTCCAGAAACGCATACATTTAATTCAGATTCTAGCACACATCAGCTTAGAAAAGCAAAATGAAAGGCTTTAACCGCCGAAAAGAGTACCGCCTGAAATATGCTTTTAAATATGAAAAGCCCCTTCTAAAAGGGGCTTTCCTGTGAAGAAATAATACGGTATGTATAACGCGCAAAACACGACCTATACATACATTATTTTCCTGCTACAGCGTCTTTAAGCGCTTTACCTGGTTTGAAAGCAGGTACTTTGCTTGCAGGGATTTCGATTTCTTCACCAGTTTGAGGGTTGCGACCTTTACGAGCTGAGCGCTCACGCACCTCAAAGTTACCAAAACCGATCAATTGAATTTTTTCACCGTTTTTAAGTGCATCTAAAATTGTATCAAAAACAGAATCAACTGCTTTAGTAGCATCTTTTTTAGATAGTTCGCTTGCTTCTGCAACCGCATTGATTAGTTCTGTCTTGTTCATGCCTTTCACCTCCTCCCAAAAGGTATCAATCAATAGATTATCATCATTTCTTCACAGTTCAACCTGTTTCTATACCTGTTTGAACAGAAATTTCAAATAAATATAGAAAAGGCGATTCACGGCTTTCGGCGAAAATCTTACGTTCAGAGGAACGATTGTCCAATAAAGTGAAGATTTTCTGTATGTAGATTAACACATATGATAAGCCATATCAAGCATTTTAAAGCTATGATCCCTTATTCGTCAAGGTTTAAGCACAATCATACGAACAAATATTCCTGTTTTTCCTTTTTTCATCATTTTCTTGACTAAATTTCCAGCTGCCTATCCGTCCTTTTTCAAGCCAAAAAAAGACCTCCCGTATGATAAGAGGCCTTCCTGTTTATAAGATGATCGCAATCAAGCCGCCCGAGCCTTCATTGATGATTCGTTCGAGCGTCTCCTTCAGCTTGTATCTTGCGTTTTCCGGCATAAGGGACAGCTTCGCCTGAATGCCTTCTCTGACGATGGAGCTCAAGCTTCTTCCGAAAATGTCAGAATTCCAGATCGACAGCGGATCGTCTTCAAAGTCCTGCATTAAATACCTGACGAGCTCTTCGCTTTGCTTCTCCGTTCCGATGATCGGCGCGAATTCGCTTTCGACATCGACTTTAATCATATGAATCGAAGGCGCTACCGCTTTGAGCCTTACTCCGAATCTCGATCCCTGCCTGATGATTTCCGGCTCGTCAAGGCTCATGTCGGTCAATGCCGGTGCAGCGATCCCATAGCCGGTTTGCTTCACCATTTTCAAAGCATCGGACACCTGGTCATATTCCGTCTTCGCATGGGCGAAATCCTGCATCAGCTGCAAAAGGTGGTCTTTCCCCCTGATTTCGACGCCGACGACTTCCCTTAAAATTTCATCGTACAAATAGTCCGGAGCGTATAAATCGATCTCTGCGATCCCCTGCCCCATCTCAATGCCGGCGAGGCTCGCCCGCTCGATAAAATCGAATTCGCTGAAGTGGCCGACGACGCGGTCGACGTCTCTTAATCTTTTAATATCTTTGACGGTTTCTTTCACGGAATCCTGATAGTTTTCGCGCAGCCAGTGATTTTCCTTCAGCACCATAACCCAGCTCGGCAGATTGACATTGACTTCGAGAACCGGGAATTCGTAAAGGGCTTCTCTCAGAACGCTTAAAACATCCGCTTCTCTCATGCTTTCCACGCTCATAGCAAGGACGGGGATGTCATACTTTTCCGTCAGTTCGCGTCTGAGCGCTTCGGTTTCCGGATGATACGGGCGGACCGAATTGATAACCATGATAAACGGTTTTCCGACTTCTTTTAGCTCATCGATCACCCTTTCTTCAGCTTCGATGTAATCCTGCCTCGGAATCTCTCCGATGGTGCCGTCGGTCGTAATGACCACACCGATTGTCGAATGCTCCTGAATTACTTTTCTCGTGCCGATTTCGGCCGCTTCGTGGAACGGAATCGGCTCCTCGTACCAAGGCGTGTTGATCATCCTCGGTCCGTTCTCGTCTTCATATCCTTTTGCGCCAGGGACCGTGTAGCCGACACAGTCAACAAGTCTTATATTCACATCGAGTCCGTCACTGACATGAACTGACATCGCCTGATTGGGAACAAACTTCGGTTCTGTTGTCATGATGGTTTTGCCAGCGGCGCTTTGGGGGAGCTCATCTTGCGCGCGCGCCCGGTCTGCTTCATTGTTGATATTCGGGAGCACCACTAGCTCCATAAATTTTTTAATAAACGTAGATTTTCCTGTGCGGACAGCTCCTACGACACCTAAGTATATATCGCCTCCTGTTCGTTCAGCGATATCCTTGAAAATATCGACCTTTTCCAAGTGATCCCCTCCCGGACTTCCAATCCTTTTCAATTTTTCACTTCTTCATCATTCAAAAACAGGACACTACATTGTATGACGTTGTCCTATTTCAATATGACAGCTCAGGGAAATTTTTTCGGCAGGCATGAAAAAACCTTTCTCCTTATTGTATGCAATGGAGAAAGGTTCATGACTAATTCATTCTACTGCAAAAAAACCGGCTCATTCTTGTCATTTACTGTATATTTCACCGAAAACGCAGGTACAAAGGGGCTTTCTTTCCAGATCAGGTCCTGGATCTCCTCGCCCGGCTTGACGGTCTTCCCTGATTTTTCGATCAGTTTGGCTAAATCCACTCGGTAATCCACTTGGATGTCGCCGTTTTGATCGACGAGAAGAGGAAGGGAGGTGCCCGTTAATGGACTGGTGACCGAAGGCGCGTCCTTCAGCCCCAGTTTTTTATAATCAAGCATAAATAAATGTTCGGCTACGACTTTTTGATAGGGAGGATACCGGTGCTGTTCTTTGTACATGTCGACCCGGAGCTTCAGGTCGCGGATTGCTTCGGACATTTTGACGTCTATGAGCTTCACAGTCGGGTTGTGTTCCACGTCTACGAGAACATACAAATATTCCCCTCCGTTTTCGTAGGAAGTGCCCGGCGGTTCAGCCAAATAGCGCGGAGACAGCCTGTTAAAATCGATAGGGTATTTTTGATAGATTGGAACTGACATATCTCTCGTTTTAATCGGGAGAAGCCCTCCTGTCGCCTTTCTGAACTCATCTACCGCCGCCTGCACCTCGCTCAGCTGCTGTTCATAGGGGACGCTGTTTTGCGCCTTTCTTTCTTCAGGGTATAAACACCCGCTTAACAATATTGCTGTGAATATAAATGCGAGCAATGCGTTTATTTTTTTCATATGGATCTTCCTTTTAAGCATTAGTCATTGACAGGGCCGCTGAAGACAACGATAAAGACGATGACGCCGGATATGAGCATGCAGGTATACGCCAGGAACGAAGCGGCGATTTTCAAAAAACGGTTTTTAAATTTATACCTGCTGATGTAAATGGCGATCACCGCTAAGAACATCAGGCCCATCGATCCCAGGGCAAACCACATTTTTAACATGCCGACACTCACGCGAATAGCCCTCCTTCTCTATCATTCTCTTGCGATGTAAGCGTTATATTTCATTTTATATAAGAAAAACCAGAAGTTCAACAGCTTTTCCAATTTTTGAAGCGCAACAAAAACCGCAAAAAAAAGCCTGAAGCAAAGAGGGGGACTTTGCTTCAGGCTTGATAATGATGACTATATAACCCAAATGATAAGATACAGCTCTTCCAGACTTCGATTCTATTTTATGCAAGCCTTCGGACAAATGTATCCTCTCTTGCCCAGGTCTCCAAAATGTTTCAGTTTTTAAAACAAACTGCAGGAGAGCGGAAAATATGGTGTGCCGGTCATTTCATTTGGTTTTCGAATGTATTCACAAGATCTTCCATCTCGTGGGTTTTGACTCTTGCCATTAATGATTCGACAGCAGTCTCAACTTTTTTGCCGTCAAACAAAACCTTGTGCAAGGCTTCTGTAATCGGCATATTGACATGATACTTCTTTGCAAGCTGATATGCCGCCTTTGTTGTGCGTACCCCCTCAACGACCATCCCCATTTCATTCAGAACTTCTTCAAGTTTGAAGCCTTTACCCAGCATATTACCGGCGCGCCAATTTCGTGAATGGACACTCGTGCAGGTGACGATCAGGTCTCCGATTCCCGTAAGTCCGGAAAACGTTAGCGGATTTCCGCCCATTTTCGTGCCTAAACGGGCAATTTCGGCCAGGCCTCTCGTAATCAACGCGGCTTTCGCATTATCACCGTACCCGAGGCCGTCTGCGATTCCCGCGGCAAGGGCAATGACGTTTTTTAATGCGCCGCCGATCTCAACGCCGATGATATCCGGATTTGTATAAACGCGAAAATTCTGATTCATAAACATATCCTGTACCGCCTGGGCAGATTCAAGGCATTTCTTCGCCGAAACGGTTACAGTTGTCGGATGTCTCAATCCGACTTCTTCGGCATGGCTCGGGCCGGAAAGGACGACGATATCCTCCCTCATGTCCTCAGGGATTTCCTCTTCCATCATCTCCGAAATTCTCAGCAGCGTATCAGGCTCGATTCCTTTTGATACATGGACGAAAATTGCCTTTTGTTTGATAAAAGGAATCGCCTTTTTTAGAACTTCGCGGATCGCTTTCGTCGGAACGGCGACGATGATCGTTTTCACATCGGTCAATGCCGTTTGCAAGTCCGTCGTTCCGCAAACCTTTTCAGGCAGTTTGACGCCTGGCAGGTAGTCTTTGTTTTCATGCTGTTCATTGATTTGCCGTATCAGTTCTTCGCGATGCCCCCATACGCACACATCGTACTGGTTGTCCGCCAAAACGAGCGCCAATGCTGTTCCCCAGCTTCCGGCCCCTAGCATTGCTACTTTAGTCATTTCATTACACCTCTTTATTTTCTTGCTCTTGCAAAAATCTTGATGGGTGTTCCTTCAAAACCGAATGCGTCCCGTATCCGGTTTTCCAAAAACCGTTCATAAGAAAAGTGCATAAGCTCCGGATCATTGACAAAAACGACAAAAGTCGGAGGCTTGACCGACACTTGGGTCGCATAATAAATCTTTAGGCGCTGCCCGTTGTGGGTCGGCGTCGGATTCATGGCGACCGCATCCATAATAATATCATTAAGGATGTTGGTTTGCACCCTCATCGCGTGGTTTTCGCTTGCCGTGACGATGGCGGGCATCAATGTATGGATCCGCTTTTTGGTCAATGCGGACATGAACAAAACAGGCGCATAGTCTAAAAATTGAAAATGTTCCCTGACATTTTGTTCAAATTCCTTCATCGTACGCTCGTCTTTTTCCACAGCGTCCCATTTGTTTACAACGATAACGACGGCTTTCCCGGCTTCGTGGGCATAGCCGGCAATCCGCTTATCCTGCTCAATAATGCCTTCCTCGCCATCCAAGACGACAGCTACGACGTCTGAACGGTCGATCGCCTTTAACGCCCTGAGAACGCTGTATTTTTCTGTTGACTCATATACCTTTCCTTTTTTCCTCATTCCGGCGGTGTCAACGATGACGAATTCGCGCTGATTGTACGTAAATTTCGTGTCAACGGCGTCCCGCGTCGTTCCGGCAATATTGCTTACGATGACGCGCTCTTCCCCAAGCATGGCGTTGACAAGCGACGATTTGCCGACGTTCGGACGTCCGATCAGGCAAAATTGAATCACTTCATCATCGTATTTCGTCTCAGGCAAGTTTTTAAAATGCTCGCTGACAGCGTCAAGCAAATCGCCGAGACCGAGACCGTGCGTACCGGAAATCGGATACGGCTCGCCAAAGCCGAGCGAGTAAAAATCGTAAATGTTCGCTCTCATTTCCGGGTTATCGACTTTATTGACCGCCAGAACGACCGGTTTTTTTGTCCGGTATAAGATCTTGGCCACCTCTTCATCGGCCGCTGTGACACCCTCGCGTCCGTTTGTCATAAAAATAATCACATCGGCTTCCTCGATGGCGATTTCAGCCTGGTGGCGAATCTGCGCCAAAAACGGCTCATCTCCGACTTCGATTCCGCCGGTATCAATCAGATTAAAGTCATGGTTCAGCCATTCGGCCGAGCTGTATATCCGATCCCGGGTCACACCGGGTGTATCTTCCACAATCGAAATTCTTTCACCCGCAATCCTGTTAAAGATTGTGGACTTCCCAACATTGGGCCTTCCAACTATGGCTACGACAGGTTTTCCCATAGTACCCTTCCTTTCAAGTCTCTTCAAAGCATTCTTTTCAATGATCGTGTTCTCATATTCATCGTGAAGAAAGAAACCCTTCTTTTCTTATACAGAAGGGCTTAACTCATATATTATATCAATTTCTAAAGAGATCACAACTCTAATTAAAAATGTTTCACAATCAAAAAGAGGTCATCTCCTATCCCGTGAGCGATTCCGTCTAGAATGGCTTCAAGATTTTTGGCATACTTGTTCATTTCTTCGGCATCATCGCAATAAAACACGGCTGTTCCGCCAATGACGCGGTCCTTCCTTGTCGTGACGACCGCCAAAATATAGTTTTGAAGTGAAATCGAATCGCTCATCGGATCACCTTACCATGCTTTTCTTTTATAAACTCCATCGGGAGGCGTATCGCGTTTTCCAGCGTCGGAACGTCCCCGATCACCCTGATGGCCGTCTTTTTATCCTTAATGGCAGGAAGAACGAAAATCGCAACCCGTCCGTCATTTAAATCCCTTTTTGCCAAAGGCGTAAGGGACGGCTCGCCAGAATCGCGGTACACCCCGAGCACATTTGACACATCAAACAAGATAGCCTGCCGCTGTCCGAGATTTGCGAGGGTGACGGCTGAATTAAAATTTTTCGGTTTCAGGACAAAGCCCATTCCGTGCTCCAAAATGAGCTTTTGCTTTTCGGGAATCCCGATGTTCATAATGTAAATATCGTCTACATAAAGCCCCTGGCCGTCAAAGTGCAACGGTTTATGTTCAATGTCTGCAATATGCTTAATAAAACTTCCTGACATCAAGATTCGGCCGATGATAATACAGATGAGCGCCGTCCCAAGCCCGGCCCATACGGATTTAAAAAGGATGTATGCCAAAGTCGTCAGAAGCGATGTAAAAATGACGATGTAATTCCTGCTTTCAAAAGCGATCGCAATCCCTTCTATGTACGTGCTCCCTCTTGATACGAGCTCATAGCCGTCGAGCTGTGTCAAGGTTTCCCTTTCCATATTGCGGACATCCCGGAATTGGGTCGCAGCCAGCGTCAAAAACGTAATGGCTGTATAATCCGATTTTAAAATGGACGGAATGATGACCGCTCCGATTGCAGCAGCGATCATCGCCTGGGCAATATGTATCGTTTTCCCATGAAGATAAGTCGGATACTGGCGGTAATCCGTCCTCAGCATATACACTCTGACGACAATCCCGGCGATAATACCGAGGATGATCGGATAGGTAAATTGACTCATGACATTTTTGTTGCTCCTTTGTTCAATCGCTTCCATTTTTGGTGAATCTGATGGACGAGACGTTCGTACTGGGAGACGCCGTAAAGCAAAACAATGCCCGCCGAACACATTGAAAGCCACGAATATCCTCCGACAACCATGCCATCATAAAGCTTCCTAATGATGAGCGAATACAGCAGCTCTCCCTGGCACATTCCGAGCACAAACAGCGCCAGGCGGTTCACGAAGCTTTTTTCAAATGCCGCGGTCATGATCACAAACAGGATGATGATCAGCCACTCAGGCTTTAGGATAAACCAAACAGGATCATATAATGCAAAAAGAAACAAAAATCCGTAAGCAAACACCATTGAAAGATGCAAAAGCAAGCACCTCATGTTTTTATGGATCGCCGCATACCCGCCGAGCATATAAGCACCGGCGTAAAACAGCAAATAGGCGGCATTAAAAAACAAGACGAGTCGCACCTGATACATACTTAAAATGATGTTGAGCAAAATAAATGCCGAGGTAAAAAAACGGGTTTTGTTTTTCTCAAGAATAAAAGTGGTCAAAACCCACAAAAACCACATCGACCAATAATAATAGAATTCTTCCATCATTTCATCCTCCATGTTTAGTATGGGGGGATGAAAGACATTTTAAACATCGATAAGGAGGGTCATACGTTGGGAAAAGACAGGCAGGAAAAGAAATTGAAGAAACAAAGGCGCACCGAATCTGACCGCGATCAGTCCATCAGCCATAATGGGGCTACCGCTCTTGAAAGCGCAGAAGAAGCGCGCAGGCGAAATCCATAAACGGCCGACGTCCTAAGGTTTGATCCGCCCGTGATGACAGGCAGATTCCTTATGCGGTTCCGATAAACAAAAAAACTCCTCCGTACGCTGCTTTGCCTCTTGTCAGCGCATGGAGGAGTTTTACAATGTCTCACGGTACACGGCTTAACGCATGCTGTAGGTTGAAGGGTCGATTCCCCTTGCTTTCAGCCAATGATACGTATCCCCTTTTAAAACGAGAGGGGATTTTTTTAGCTCTTCTATCGTTCGGCAGCCCAATACCGTCATGATTCTTTTGAGATCCTTTATGAGGCCGGCGATTTCTTTAACTAAAGCATCCTCGCCGGACGATGTCAGCACTTTAAGGAAATATCCGGCCATTCCGGCCGCCGAAGCTCCTAAGGCGATCGATTTTGCAAGGTCAAGGGCGTTTTGAATTCCTCCTGAGGCGATCACCGCCCGGTTCTGAAAAGCGGAACTCACCTCTGCAATGCTGGCAGCCGTTGATATGCCCCATTGGTTAAAAAAATCAACCGCTTTATCCCTGCGCAAATTTTCGATTTCAGAAAAATTCGTTCCGCCGTAGCCGCCGACATCAACCGCAGCAGCCCCCGCCTCAAACAGCTTGGCGGCTGTTTCCCTGCTCATCCCGAATCCGACTTCCTTTACAGACACGGGGACGCCGACAGTGCTGCAAATCTCCTCAATTCGGCGCAGTCGTCCGGAAAAGCTGCGGTCACCTTCCGGCATCACGATTTCCTGAATGACATTGAGATGAATCTGAAGCATGTCTGCTTCGATCATATCTACTGCTCTTTGCGCCTGTTCTACCGTCGCTTCGCTTCCTAAATTAGCGAAAACGAGGCCCTTCTGGTTTTCCTTTCTGACAACCTCATAAGAAGGCCGTTCGCCGGGGTCTTTCAAAGCGGACATTTGCGATCCGACAGCAACCGGTATGTTCGTTTCTGCAGCGGCTCTAGCCAGCGCTCTGTTGATCTCAAGCGTAGTCTGTCCTCCTCCGCCTGTCATCGCATTGATAAAAATAGGCGAACTTAAGAACAGTTCGCCTATTTTTGTTGCGGTATCAATTTGTGACAATGCCGTTTCCGGAAGGCTGACGTGAACAAACGTGATATCATCGAACCCTGTCAGGCGCTTTTGTCCCGTGGACAGGGCGTGTTCAATGTGTGCTTTTTTTCTCTCTGCTCGCGTCACCATCATCACCAATTTATTTTAGTTTATTCAGCTTATCTCCGAAAATTTCTCCGAGCTGGAAGCCTGAAGACTCTTCCTTCGCCTGGTATTGGCGGTAGTCTTCCTGCTCTGTCTTATCGTTTTCTTCGAGCTCTTTCATGCTTAAAGAAATCCGCTCTTCCGCTTCATTGACGTCAAGAACTTTGACTTTCACGTCTTGACCCTCTTCAAGCACTTCGTGAGGCGTTCCGATGTGTTTATTTGAAATTTGGGAAATATGAACGAGTCCTTCAACGCCAGGAAGCACTTCTACGAATGCCCCGAAGCTTACCAAGCGCTGAACTTTTCCGTCAAGAATGTCTCCCGGCTTCACTTTTTCACCGATATTGGCCCATGGTCCGGGAAGCGTTTCTTTAATGGACAGCGAAATCCGTTCGTTGTCGCGGTCGACGGAGAGCACTTTCACTTTTACTTCCTGTCCTTCTTCAACGACGTCTGACGGCTTTTCAACATGGGAATGTGAAAGCTGGGAAATATGAACAAGTCCGTCAATGCCGCCGATGTCAACGAAAGCACCGAAGTCTGTCAGGCGCTGAACCTTTCCTTCAAGAACCTGCCCTGCTTCAAGCGTTTGCAGGAATTCCTGTTTCTTTTCTGACTGTTCTTTTTCAACAACCGCACGGTGTGACAAAATCACGCGGTTTTTATCTCTGTCAAGCTCAACGACGATCAGCGAAAGGGTCTTTCCTTTATAATCCGTAAAGTCTTCCACAAAATGCGCTTCGACAAGTGATGCAGGAATAAACCCGCGCACGCCTATATCAACGACAAGACCGCCTTTGACGACGTCTTTTACTTCGGCTTCAAAAACTTCTTTTGACTCAAACTTTTTCTCTAGGTCTTCCCAAGCGCGGTCTGCATCAACAGCACGTTTAGATAAAATCAAAGCGTCGTCTTCCACTTTTGTTACTTTTAATTCAAGCTCATCGTCTACCTTGACGACATCTGATGCTTTTTCAACATGAAGACTTGATAATTCACTGATTGGAATAATGCCGGTTTGTTTGCAGTTGGGAATGTCAACGTCAACATGCTTGTCCTCAACTTTTGTCACAATTCCCTTCACCACATCTCCAACCTCTGGTACTTGAACATCAATTTGATTCATTTCCTCTGTCATTTCAATAACCTCCTTGGTCCAAACCTGCACAGCTTTTGTAAAACGGTTATACCGAACTGAATGTCACATCAATCCGGACAGCCGAATATGTATTAAAGAACCATTCAAAAATGGATATTTTGAATGTTCTATAAAATGATTTATTATTACTAACTTCTAATAAAAGCATGTGTTTGTCAAGTCAAAACATGCGGACAAAAAATAATTTGCCCGATTTTTTTATTTTTGAGCCTTTTTGTCTACAATTTGCAGGATTTTCCCGGCCACTTCATCGATGGACAATGAAGTCGTGTCGATTTCGAGCGCGTCATCCGCTTTTTTCAGCGGGGAAATCTCCCGCTCGGAATCGAGTTTATCGCGCCGCCGGATCTCCTCTGCAAGCGTTTCATAATTCACATTGTACCCCTTTTTGACGTTTTCTTCAAAGCGGCGTTTTGCCCGTTCTTCGACTGATGCCAGCAGGAAAATTTTCACCTCTGCATCAGGGAGGACGTGGGTTCCGATATCGCGGCCGTCCATGACGACTCCGCCTTTTTCGGCAAGCTGCTGCTGCCTTTTCGTCATCTCTTCGCGGATTCCTCTGTGCTTGGCGACAATGGAAACCTGGTTGCTGACTTCGTCCGTCCGGATCGCTTCAGTTACATCCTCGCCCGCAATATATACCTTCTGCGCCCCATCTTCGGAAACCGTAAGATCGATTGCCGATTTTTGGAGCAGCTCTGTCAAGGCTGCCTCATCATTCAGATCCACGCCTTTTTGCAGCGCCAAATACGTAATGGCCCGGTACATGGCGCCGGTGTCGATGTAAACATAAGACTTTTTGCGGGCCACGATTTTTGCCACGGTGCTTTTTCCGGCTGCGGCTGGACCGTCGATTGCGATACATAATTTCTTTTCCATAATTCCTCTCCTTGCTCTCTGGTACTCCTTATAGGATTGTATCATGTTCTAAGCGAAAAAGGGGAGATTTTCATACGAATTACGGCTTAAATGTCTCGATCCATTCGCCGATATTCGTTTTATTTACGCCTTCATACTGCACAACCTTCGACAAATACGGTTCAGCCTGTGAAAAATGAAAAAGAAGCTGTACGCATAATAGAACAACGCCTTGAACGACGAGCAGTTTTAATAATAAACGCTCAAATGTTTTCATAGAATTCCTCCATCGAATATCGCAGGGCCGTTAACGGGCCTCCATACCTTCAGTATGGAAATGTTCAGGGCTAATTATTCCGAATGCCAAAAAGGAAAAGGCACCTGACCGCCTTTTCCTTTCGTTTTTACAAACTTTTATATATCGGTTCTACATTTTTCATCTTTTCGATTTTTTCTTCAGTGCCGTCATTCGCATTGAGGAACATGCGGAATGTGTCGTTTTCGATCGTCCCGAGAAATTCGTAGCACAGGACTTCCTGGGAAGCTTCATTTGTAATCAGGGCAAGGCGCGTTTCCTGAACCTTTACATTCGAATTCAGCTTCGCTTTCGCTTTTTCCGGCGTTAATTTCGGTTTCGGAAGATTCCTTTTTCTGTGGGCAGTCAGAAAATCCTTCGCGGAAAAACCGACGATTTCCCCGTCGTCGAGTGCGACCTTCATGCGGATGCTGTCAGGATAGAGCCACACGCCGTTTTGAACGGGAACGAATGAAAAAACGCCGACACCGTCGTATTGCGAGCTTTCATCCATTTTGAGATCGCGTGTCTCATAGCCGTTCTTTTTCAAAAATTGAAGCGCGCGGTTTGATGCATCGTTCAAACTGATTTTTTGATCTTTGATTTTTTTGTTTTGAATCAGGTAAACAGGATATCCGCCTTTTGCGGTGATGTCCATATAAATATCGGATTTTTGGTCGGGATCCTGCATGCTGACCGTGTAGACGTCCTTGTTCGTCCTCTTGCCGCTTTTCGCTACTTTAATGTTATAGTTTTTATCCGGTGCAAACTTTTGCGCAATCTTTTTCGCCTCGGCTTGGGTTATTTTATTCCCTTTTAAATGGTTGTACCCTTGTTCTTCTTTTTTCACGTTTGTCATCGTTGCCGGGCCAAAATCGGATTCTGAGAACCCGTTTGCGGTTTTTTCCACCGTTTTGAAGCCGTCAATAATCGTGTTGTCGCTTTGTTTTTGGCCTGATGCAAGCGCAAGCTCAACGTCCATCCACCTCAAATTATTGCCCATGATCTTATGCTGGACACTGCGCAGTTCGTCCTGGATATCTTTCGATTTTTCATAAAGCTTGTTTAAAGATGCGTACTCTTTTTTATTCAGCGGCTCTTTATCAAGGTCGCGCACCGCTGTTTTATAGCTGAAATCCCCTACGCTCGCCAAAAAATCTTCCGTTTTGTTAAACGGCATTAATGTAAGGGGAAGCTGGCTGACGTTGTTGTGCGCTTCAGACGTCGTTCTCCAGACTTCCGCCAATGCAGGGGAAAGGGTTTTTTTGCTGTTCATGGCAAGCGTGCTGCCGATTTGATCGTGGAGCTTGTCCACCTGATACGTTAAATCGTGGAATGCCCGCTGATAATTGTTTTCGGCATGTAACAGAACAGCGTCTTTCTCCTGGTGTTCTTTATAGCCCCAGTAGCTCGTTCCGACGATGGCGACTCCTAAAATGGCGATTAAAATCCCTCTGATCATTTATAACACCTCGCTTTTATTCACAGAAAATGTGTTTGCCTATCCGTTTAATTTGCGGTCTTCCCCATATCCACGGACTTGTGGCCGTGTCAGGGTTGAAATAGTATAAGGCATTTTCTGAAGGGTCCCATCCATTGATGGCATCCAACACGGCTTTTTTCGCGGTTTTATCCGGCGTCATATAGATCTGACCGTCGGCTACGGAAGTGAAGGCAAGCGGCTCGAAAATAACGCCAGCAACCGAATCCGGGAAAATCGGACTGTTGATCCTGTTTAAAATAACAGCCGCAACCGCAACCTGGCCGTCGTACGGCTCACCGCGTGCCTCGCCGTAAACCGCCTTCGCCAACAGGTTGATGTCATTGCTTGAAAAACCCCCCGGCATGTTGGCCGCAGCGGCATCGTATTTTTTCGGAGCCGCCTGTTTTTTCTGCTGCTTTGGCGCTGCCTGCTTCGGCGCCGGTGCCGCCTGCTTCTGCTGCTGTTTTTGCGCCGCATACTGCTTCGGCGCCGCCTGCTGGCGCTGTCCGGCCTCCGCTCTTTTTCTCGCCTGCTGCTGCACCTCTTTCGAAGGCTTCGTCTGGTATTTCAGCGGAATGCTACCGTAATGCGTAAACTTATTCCCTTTTCTAATCTGCTCATGCACATAAGCGCTGTAGTATTTTGTCGTATTGACTAAATGTTGTTTTGTTTTCGGTCCGACAAGACCGTCTGTTTCCTTTAATCCAAACCGGTCCTGAAAATTCCGGACAGCCCAGTAAGTCGCCCATCCGTACACACCGTCGATTTTGCCATTATAATAGCCGTTATATTGAAGCCTTGCCTGAAGTTCGATCACATCATCCCCTGTCGCCCCCCGCTGTATAACCTGTTCAGTAAAGGCGGAGCTTTTTTGACTGAATGGAAGTGAAAGACTTACTGCCATCATCGTACAAAAAATGACATTCAAACAAAAAGAACCTTTCGACTTCATGTTTAAGCCTCCTCCAGCATTTTTGTACCCATATCTTTTGTAGAGAGGCAGATTTTATACACGCTTTCCTTTCTGTTTCAGCACCATTAAAATCTGGTGATACTGTTTGTTTTGCAAAATAAAAAAGCCGCCTCTATCAGGCGGCTTAAAGATCGAGCGGACGCTCTCCGACATTGACGGAACGTGCTTTTTTTGCTTTTCTGAGGCCGAACCACCAGAGAAACGCCATAAAGGGAAGCATAAAATAAATCCAATTTCTGAGGGCCAGCAGGATGTAGTCATAGAGACCGTGAAGCGCGGCAGGTATAAAAAGCGACAGACAAAGCCACTCGGCCTGCTTCTTCCTTTTTGAAAAACGGGCTTTGCCGATATAAAAGCCCATAATAACGCCGAATAAAGCATGGCTTGATACAGGAAGCAGCGCTCGCATGAACGCGTGTTCGACGCCGTTTCCGATTAAGTACAGAATGTTTTCCAATGTGGCAAACCCGAGCGAAAGGCTTGTCCCGTACATGATTCCATCATAATGTTCATCAAAATTGGCATGCTGGTAGACGCTGAACATGAGCAAAAACCATTTTAAAAATTCTTCCAAAAATCCGGAAGATAAAAAAATAACAAAATTGCTCTCAGAAATATTTTCTTTTTCCAAAACATACTGGATAAACATCGTCGGAAAGACGAGCAAAACCCCTACTATAAAAAGGCGTATGACCATTTGAATAGGCTCTGTTTCGTACTTTTCCTTTAAGTAGAAATACATCAGCAATGCGATTCCGGGAGCGACGCCTGCGGAGATAATTCCGAACATGAGAAACCTCTTTCCTTTTCTTCTCATTCTATCCTACCATGATTCACAATGTTTTGAAATCGATAAGGATTCAGCGGCTAATAACAAAACCTGTCTTTAATGCCGCTGTCATAGCTGGCCAAAAGAACCGCCAATTTTATTCTCGCTTTTTTGCTATCGTAATCTTTTCCGAGAATGACGCCTTTTTTCACCAGATCATAGCTGCTGCCGACATAGTCGTATGTCGTATAGACTTCTCCTTCCTCCGCGCTCGTCGTGATCACGATATGAATGCCCTTGTTTAAAGCAGCCTCTATATCAGCCACCATTTCCGGGGTGACCTGTCCCCTTCCGACGCCTTCAAGGACGATTTCGGCAGCACCTTCTTGAGCGGCAGCACGTATGAATTTCCCGTCCGCGTCAAGATAGCTTTTCACGATGTCGACGACAGGGAGAGGTTTTTTTAGACGATGGACGTCCCGCCTTAGCGGTTTCTGATAGACGTACACTTTGTCATTGTCAATGATCCCAAAGTATCCGAATCCGAATACGTCGAAGCCTTGAAGGTTTGACGCATGAACCTTTTTGACATAGCGTGCATTGAAAATCCGTTCATTGAAAACGACAACCGTTCCGGCTCCTTTTATATCCTGACTGCATGCCGTATAAACAGCATGCCTGATATTCGTATATGCGTCGCTGCCCTGCTCTTCCGGCGGCCGCTGCGAGCCGGTGACGACGACCGGACGGTCATCGCTGATCGTTAAATCGAGAAAGTAGGCGGTTTCTTCAAGCGAATCAGTTCCGTGCGTGACGACGGCTCCATCATACGTTTCGTCTTCGAAAGCCTTTTCTATCGTGCTTTTCAGCTTCAGCAGGTCGTGAAATGTAATGTGCATGCTCGGAAGCTGCAATGCCGGATATACGTCAACTTGTACATCTTCCGGAAGCTTGCAGATCCGGGCCAGCTCCGTCCCGCTTATGGCGCCTGCCGCAAGCCTCCCGCTTTCGGTTTTCCGGCTTGCGATCGTTCCGCCTGTCGTAATGAGAGCGACTTTATGTTTCATCTTCGGATGCCCCTTTGCGTCATAATCTGTGCTGCTGCAAAAAAAGAGAGAGCACATCTAAATATAGAATATGCTCTCTTCCTTTTTATATCCGTTTGGCGATTTCTGCAGCGATCAGTCCGCCGTGGAAGCGCCCGTTTTCGATAAAAATTTCGTTTGCATTGTTTCCGGCAGCGATGACGCCGGCGATGAAAATGCCTTTTTCATTCGTTTCCATCGTTTCTTCATTGAAAAACGGACGGCCTGATTCTGCATCAATCTGAACCCCCATTTTCTTTAGAAAACTGTGATCCGGATGATAACCCGTCATCGCAAACACAAAATCGTTTTTGATGGTGATTTCTTCTTTTGAATCAATGGTAAAAGTCAGCTGATCCTCTGTAATTTCCTTGACGACCGCACGAAACTCCATCCGTATTTTCCCGTGATTGACAAGGGATACGAATTCGGGAAGAATCCACGGCTTAATGCTTGAGGAGTATTCCGTTCCCCTGTATAAAACGGTCACGCGCGCACCGGCTTTGACCAGCTCCATTGCCGCGTCAACGCTTGAATTTTTTCCGCCGATGACTGCAACGTCTTTATCAAAATAAGGATGAGCTTCTTTAAAATAATGAAAAACCTTAGGCAGATCTTCACCCGGCACGTTCATATAGTTCGGGTTATCGTAGTATCCCGTCGCCACGATGCAAAACGAGGCCAAATACGCATCCTTCGACGTCTCGACTAAAAACCGGTTATCTTCCGTTTTTGTTACGGAATGAACTTTTTCGAAAGCATTGACTCTTATATTTTTCCGTTTGGCAACTTCCCTGTAATAGGACAGGGCCTGATTTCTGACCGGTTTGCGGTTTTCGGTAATAAATGCAACATCTCCGATCTCCAGCTTTTCGCTGGAGCTGAAAAAGGTTTGATGCGTAGGATAACGGTAAATGCTGTCCACAATATTTCCCTTTTCAATAACGAGGGGCTCTATTCCGATTTGCTGCATCGCGATGGCCGCTGAAAGCCCGCAGGGGCCGCCGCCGATAATGATCACTTTTTCTTCTTTCATGTTCCGTTCAACTCCTGTCATGTCCGGCAAATCAAAAAAATCTCCTATTTTATGATAGGAGATTTTTTGCGTTGTTGCAAATGGTTGGGCTTAGATCCAGCCTCTGAATCGGGATGCCTCCGCCATTTTGCGGACGCCCACCATGTAGGCGGCAAGCCTCATGTCGATTCTGCGGTTTTGCGCCATTTCGTAAATGTTGTTAAACGATTTGACCATCATTTTTTCCAGTCTTTCTTCGACTTCTTCCTCAGTCCAGTAGAAGCCCTGATTGTTCTGTACCCATTCGAAGTAGGATACCGTTACACCGCCGGCGCTTGCCAGCACATCTGGAACGAGGAGAATACCGCGGTCAGAAAGAATTTGCGTCGCTTCAAGAGTCGTCGGGCCGTTGGCGGCTTCCACGACGATTTTCGCTTTTATGTTATGCGCGTTTTCTTCTGTAATCTGGTTTTCGATCGCAGCCGGCACCAAAATGTCACAATCAAGTTCAAGCAGCTCCTGATTTGTAATCGTGTCATTGAAGAGCTTTGTGACGGTTCCGAAGCTGTCGCGGCGGTCTAACAAATAATCGATGTCAAGACCCTCAGGGTCATATAAGCCGCCGTATGCATCAGAAATGCCGACAACTTTTGCACCTGCGTCATGCATAAATTTCGCAAGATAGCTTCCCGCATTTCCGAACCCCTGCACAACGACAGAAGCCCCTTTAATATCGATGTTTTTCTTTTTCGCCGCTTCTTTAATACAAATCGTAACCCCTTTTGCTGTCGCAGATTCTCTGCCGTGAGAACCACCTAAAACGAGCGGTTTTCCGGTAATGAAACCCGGAGAATTGAATTCGTCGATTCTTGAATATTCGTCCATCATCCATGCCATAATTTGAGAATTGGTAAATACATCGGGAGCTGGCACGTCTTTTGTCGGTCCGACAATTTGGCTGATCGCTCTGACGTAGCCTCTGCTTAAACGTTCAAGTTCAGGAAAGGACATATCCCGCGGATCACAGATGATCCCGCCCTTTCCGCCTCCATATGGAAGGTCAATGATCCCGCATTTCAGACTCATCCAAATAGAAAGCGCTTTAACTTCTTTTTCAGTGACTCCCGGATGAAAGCGGATGCCTCCTTTTGTCGGTCCTACTGCATCATTGTGCTGCGCACGGTACCCCGTAAAAATTTTCACTGATCCATCATCCATGCGAACCGGAATTTTAACCGTTAAAAAACGAATCGGTTCTTTTAATAATTCATACACTTCTTCTGGATACCCCAATTTTTCAAGCGCCTTATGTATCACCGTTTGCGTTGATTTTAAAACATCGTGTGCATTTTCCTCAGTATGACCGGTGTTTTGATCGGCTACCATGATAAGTTAACCTCCTAAAGTCTTTCTGGCATGTTGTCCTTTCAGAGAATAGTATACACCCTTGCACTAATCATGCAAAGGACAAACAGCCCGTTTTCATAAAAAATATTCGAGAAAAATCATTTTTGTACATTCTTATTTTCGACAAAAAAAACTGCTGTTTAACACAGCAGCACATCTTTTGACATCCAACTATTTAAAGTACGTCTGAATGGTCTGAACGGCGTTGTTGTCCATGATTTTCTTCCCGTACTCCTGAAGTCTGTAGATCGTTAAGGTCGTCGGATTTCCGTACTCGGCCAAAATCGAGATCACGCCGTCAACGGAATGGGAATCGAAATCATCGAGGCTCAAAAAATACCGGCCTTCATAATGATAGACCGTACCGCCCTGGATTCCGATCCTGTCGAGATTTTTGGACAGCTCAATCAGATGTTCAAACGTTTGAAATTCATATATAATGTCAACACTTTCGCCAAGCTTGACCTGCATTTCTATATAATCCTCATCATACTCATTATCGTCTTCATCCGCTTCCTGGTTTTTCGTGACAATGATGACCATTCCTTGTGCTTGAAGAGAATACACTTCAACAGCAATTGGGCCATTTGCTTCAAACCCGAGCTCTGTATTCGCTTCGTTCATCATGTCTTTAAACAGCTGCTGAACTTTAAATGAGTCTTTCCAAAGGTCTTCTTTAGTCAGCCCCCGGTCTGTCAGATCGTCAAGTGTCAGAAAGATTTTAATCTTATTATAATTTAGACGCTCAAGCCGCATAACGTTCCCTCCTGCCTCTTCTTGCACACATCATTTATCTTATTATATGGAGATGATGAGTTATAGGTTCTTAATTTTGATACCAGTTTACACCGTGTTTCAGCGGAAGACAAGCACTATGCCGTCTTTTCGGAAAAAAAGCCGATACGGCGCCTATCCGCAACCGTCTGTCTGCACTGGAGCCAGTTTGATAAGATGTGTTTCCGGCCTAGCTCCGAGCCTCAAAGGAAGCCTTGTCGTTCCATAGCCGTTGCTGATCAGATAGCGGGTCCTATGAATCGTTCCCGTCCCGCCTTCTTTATATAGTCCGAATCGGCCGATGCGAATCTGGCCTCCGTGCGTATGGCCGCTGAGTATGATGTCAATCCGGTCCTCCTCATGTATTTGATGGTGTATTCCAGGATTGTGTGACACTAAAAGAGTCGGAGCGCCGGGATGAATATTCCGCACCGCCTCCGGCAAGTCGGCAAATCCGATCCTGAGGTCATCCACGCCGCAAACATTCACGATCTGCCCGCGGTGGTTGAAAACAGCCGATTCATTGCGCAAAGCGGTCACACCGTATGTTTTGAACAGGCGAACAAGCCTTGCCTGATTGATCTCGTAATCGTTGTTTCCCCACACAAAAAACGTTTTTCCCAAACTTGTCAGCCTTTTGATATTTTCTTCAATCCTCGCGAACGGAACGCCCCGCTCTGCCAGATCTCCTCCAATCACGACGAGATGAACGCCGTGCTCCTTCACCTTTTGAATGATTTCCCTGCTGACCGTGCGTCTGTGGATGTCAGAAATAAAAAAGACGTTAAGCGGATCTTTTCCGCGCAAGCGCCCGAGCGAAAAACCTGCGTGCATTACACGGTCTTCTTTGGCGATGGCTGACATTTTCCAGATCAAAGCGGATAAGCAGACGAAAACAACGGAAATGAAACTGACGAAAAAGATCATATGAATACCCCATTCTTGTTTTCTTTCTTATATAAGACGCCTGATAAAAAAAGACGTTTCTCTTCACAAAAGAAAACGTCAGCCCTTTTTTATTTGCTTTCAAAATACAAATTGATATCATAGTGCTGTTTCATCACTTTAAAGACCGTTTCCCTCGATTTCCATTCCTCGGGCTGGGGCCATAAATCGGTGCTTTTCTGAATAATCTCACACCTCAGTTTATGAAAATCCCCTTCCGCTTTCTCTTCCTTCTTTTTAAAATAATGTGCCGTACTGTATGCGAAAGCGGCAGCCAATATCCAAAACAGGTAAATGGAATCGTTCAGCAATTCGGCAAGGATGCCGTTTCGGCCAAGCCCTTTTCCAACTGCGAACAGGCAGAACGATACGGCGCAAACCGCGGCTGCCACGAGCCACTTAAGCGATTGCTTTCGATAGTTTTCATACTTTTCTTTTCTTTTGATTAAGCCGCGGAGCATTTGCTTTGTAGGTTCATCGGTAAAACGGTCCAGCTGATCAAGCGCGCTTCCCACATTCCTCACACCTTGTCCGATTTGTTTGTACAATATATATGAACGGGTCGGCGCATTCATGCAGGGAGCCTTAATAAAAAGGAATTTTCAGCACCTGTCCCGCATACACGTTATTGCCGGACAACTGATTATAACTGCGGATTTTTTCCTCGCCCGACCGGTCTTTATAATATTTCATGGAGATTCTGTAAAGGGTCTCCTTTTCTCCAACGGTATGCTGAATCACCTTTTTCGGTTCGGGCGCCTTTTGAACCGGCGCTTTTACGACATTTTTCTTTTCTATTGCGGTCTTCTCCCCGGCTTTTTTCTCTGCTGCAGCAGGTTTATGAACTTTTTTTTCTACTTTTGACGGCTTGTCCTCAGTTTTTTTCTCGTCTTTTGGCCGCTCTTCAGCCGCTTCTTTTTTTGGCTGGTCATCAGCTTTTCCCTCTGTTTGATCAGCCTTTTCCTCCTGAAGAGCGGCGGCTTGATCTGTTGAGTCCGCCAGTTGATCAGCCGCCTGGTCATCTAGAAAGCTTGTATCTTTCGATTTTTCATAAAATACATCGTCATATTGGTCAGGATTCGTATCGCTTTGATTCATCATGTACATGAACACCAGGAAGACGATGATTGGAATGAATAAAAATATGACTGCAAGCGAGGTAAATAAAGGATTCCTTTGTTTATTCTTTTTTTTCCCGTTTTTCTTTTTTTCACGATAAGACTGTCTGGAGGGGAGCTCTTCTTCGGGGAATTGCGGCTCTTCTTGCGCTTTTAGGGCAAGTTCAGCCTGAGCCTTTTCCCGCTCCATCTTCTTTCTCTCTATCCTCGACATCTCCGCCATGTAATCTCCTCCTTACGTGTTGAAAACGAATCTGAAACGCACTTGCAGCATCGATCAGGAAATGTGCCGTGACAGGGACGAATAAATTATCCGTCTTTAAAAAACTGATCCCGAGCAAAAAGCTGATCAGAACAACCATGACAAAGAGCAGCCATTTTCGCAAATAACGAAAATGCAAAAGCGCAAAAATGATGCTTGCCGCCCAAATGCCGAGATGAGTCTGGACGATCCCTCTGAACAATATTTCTTCAGTGAACGCGATGAAAAGGGTGAGCACGACAATATGAAAGTATGAACGGCTTCGAAAAAGCTTTTGATTTATCCCTTCATCGTCATACATATGCTCGGGAACCCATTTCATCACTGCAAGGTCAACGGCAATGACGAAAACAGCAAGCGGCACGCCGAAAGTGAGAATTCTGATGTCGCGTACGTTCCACAGCGAGAAAAAATCATTGATATCATCGAACAAAAAGACGCCCGTCAAGACCGCCGTACAAAGCATCAGAAGCTGGGAAAAATAAAGCTGCCTCAACATTTCCCTGTCTGACAGCCGGCTGATGATTTCCGTCTGCTTTTTCAGCATATCCGATCACGGCTGGCAGCAAATATCGTATCCAATTCCTCTTCCCATGCTGTTAGTTGGTTCATAAATGGATGATCTCCTTTAGTTTCATAATCTTCAAGATTTAATCCGCAGTGCGTGCAGCATGCCGTGTTACCGCTTTTTCCGGCGCTTAAGGTTTCATTAAAATAAGAAAGCAGCCCTTCCCGAAAGCACCCTTTGCTTTCTGTGATCTGCGCGAAGCCTGCCATTTTGTTTAGTTTTTGCTGTCTTCTAAAGTCCATTTCCTGATAAATAAGCTCTCTCGCCTTATTCCCCAAATGGCGAAATTTGAAAAACAAATGGGAGAAATGCCGGGCCTGTGTTTCCGTTAAGCCGGATTGCTCAAGGCTTTCCCTTGCGCCGCGTTCGTCCCGGACATCGGCAAGTTTTTCGTATAAAAAGTCGATTGTCTGTCTGGTGAGAGCTTCTGTCTGAATGAGCTGTTCCTGGATTCCCCTATCTCCCGGAGCCTTCAGCAGGATGCTGACGCTCTGTTTCCCATCCCGGCCCGCGCGCCCGATTTCCTGCATGTATGCTTCGATCGTTTGCGGAAGGTTGACATGGATCACATATCTGACATCAGGCTTATCAACTCCCATGCCAAACGCGTTTGTGCAGCAGACGATGTCAAGCTGATTGCGGATAAACTGCTGCTGAATCAGCATTCTGTCGCCAGCGTCCATTCCGCCGTGGTAAAACTCCGTTCTCATCCTCGTCTCTTCGGCGATCTTTCCGGCCAGTTCTTCGGCCCATTTTCTTGTCGGACAATAGACGAGGCCGGGGCCTTGAAGCTTGCGGACAAGTTCAATCAGCCTTTCGTTTTTTCCGGCGGTATCCTGGACCTCCTCGAGATGAAGGGCGATGTTCGGCCGATCGACCGAATGAATGAGATAGCGGACTTCGTTCAGCCCGAGCATGCGCGAGATGTCCTTTAACGTCTCTTCTGTCGCCGTCGCTGTAAGCGCCAGTGTGACGGGGCTATCAAGCTTTTTTTTGATGTCTCCGAGCTTCGAATAATCAGGCCTGAAATCATGCCCCCACTGCGAGATACAGTGGGCTTCGTCGACGACGAAAAGGCTGATTTTCATCGTTTGCAGCCGCCTTACCATCTGCTCAGACTGGAGAGCTTCCGGCGATATATAAAGAAATTTAAGCCTGTGGAGCTGTTTTAAAATGTATTCTTTTTCCTGATGGGTTAAGGCGCTGTTATAGGCAGCCGCCCTTTTCTCTCCCCGCATTTTCAATTGCTGCACCTGATCTTCCATTAAAGAAAGGAGAGGGGAAACGATCAACACCGTTCCGTCCGTCAATAGCCCGGGAAGCTGGTAGCACAGCGATTTTCCTCCCCCGGTCGGAAGCATCGCAACCGTATCCTGCCCTTCAAGCACGCTTTTCACGATTTCTTCCTGTCCTTTTTTAAAAGAGGTGTAGCCGAAATGGCGGCGGAGAGCCTCATGAAGCTTATCCATGCCGCGTCACCGTTTTCGACAGGGCGAGACGGATTTTAAAATAGCTGTATCTGCCCCCGAGCCCTTCTTTAATTTGCCTGATTTTATTCGTTTGATTGCGTTTTGCATAATCTGCAATGATTCTTTGTTCCTCTTCCGGCACGTATGTTTCAATTGAAAAAGCCGGATCGTGAATCGCGATTTCGACGATGTGATCCTCGATCGTTGCCGTTTTTAATTTTCGGATTTCCGCGATCCGCTCAATCGATTTTCCTTCTTTGATGAGAAACAGCGTTTTCCTTGTCGACTGCGTGAGCCCGTCTTTAAATGGTATGTCTTTGATCAGCGTTTCAAAAAGCGGGCTTTCACCCTTTTGAACGGATTGAATAAAATAGTGCAGAACATCCCAAAACAGAGCATATATGTACCATTCATCCTCACGCATCTTTTCCGCAAGCTGTTTACACGTAAAGCCGATCTTGGCAGCCGATGTCAGGGAATGTACAAAGACGGCGGCCTGCCGGTCGTCATCTAACGCTGACAGCTTTTCCTTCAATTCCGTATGAAAATGCGCTGCCAACTCATCGGCATTCCGGTTTCTTAAGTACCGCCTGACCCAATTTTGAATCTGGTAATCTTTTGTGATCGGCAAATAAAACCGCTCCCGATACCGTCTGTTTGACAGCACTTGAATCAAAAGGGACATCCTTTGCCACATGATATTTGCAGCCGCCTGATAATAGGCGCCGTGAAAATGCCGGGGCCAGGGATGGATGCGGAAGCAGCGTTCCAGTTCCTTTTCTCCTCTTTCAGTGACGGCAAAAGCGCCCGTCTCGTGTTTTTCGGTAATGAAAGATTCCCGCAGCAATTTTTGAAAACTGCCATTCAACCGATCTCGGGAAAGGGACGTACAAAAGCCGAAATACTTTGAGACGGCAAATAAACCGGCGTCCTGAATCGTCTGTGATGACCTTTTCCCTTTTAATAAATGATATACGGCGCTCGGCGACCGTTCTCCCCGCATTGATGTGAGAATGTCCAGCACAACGGCGTCAAAAAAATGAACCGACATAGCATCACCTACATTCTTTTAGGACAACATTCGATATTTTCTTCTTATTATTTTAACAGATTTTGCAGAGAAATCGACGTTTAAAGTCATCTAAAAGGGGCATGTTAGCAGTAGAACCCTTGTGTGATAAGCATTCTCAATATTTTTAAGTTGAAATGTAGGATTAACACCATTACAATAAGGAATGGGAATAGGTTTCATATCGGACCGATAGAGGGTTAAAACCATTTGTTCCAACGAAGAACCATCTGGGAGGTTTTTTATTTATGCCAAAATATACAATTGTAGACAAAGATACGTGTATCGCATGCGGCGCTTGCGGTGCAGCGGCTCCTGATATTTATGACTATGATGATGAAGGAATCGCGTATGTCACGCTCGATGACAACCAAGGCGTCGTAGAAGTGCCTGATGTCCTGGAAGAAGACATGATGGACGCATTTGAAGGCTGTCCTACTGACTCGATTAAAGTTGCGGATGAGCCGTTTGAAGGCGACCCGCTGAAGCACGAATAGAAAAAGCAATATCCGGCGAGAGTGTCTCCGGCCGGATATGTTCATGAAAAAGCCCGGCGAATGCCGGGCTTTTGTTGTATTAATTAATGCTGTCTTGCCACCTGTACATTTTCTTTCAGCCAAGGTCTCAGCTGAAGGAAAATCGGTGTGGACACCAATGTCACGACAAGGCCTTTAATGAGATTAAACGGCAGAATGCCTGCTATAATCGTCGTTTTCAGTGCGCCCCCTGATAATGCTGGAGCATGTAAGAACCAAGTGTATGCAGGGATAAACAGAACATAATTCAAGATGCTCATCAGGGCGGCCATTAAAACCGTACCCAGAACAAGAGCAGCTGCAAACCCTTTGGCAGAGTTCGTTTTTTTCAGCATAAAAGCGGCCGGCAGTATAAACAGCGTTCCGGCGACAAAGTTCGCTGTCTGATCGATCGGTACGCCTGATGCGCTTCCCGCAATGAAGTAGTTCAGCACGTTTTTAATCGCCTCAACGGCAATTCCGGCGCCAGGGCCGTATAATATGACAGCAAGCAATGCCGGGATATCGCTGAAATCGATTTTTAAATACGGATACGCCCCCAAAATCGGAAAGCTCAGCATCATTAATACGAATGCAATACTGCTCAGCATACTGATGGACACTAGACGTCTTACTCTGTTGTGCTTCATTTGTCTCTTTCTCCTTTTCGATCACATCTCACGAAAAGAGGAATGGTTCTAGCCCCCGTCCACAAACAAAAAACCCGCTTTTTGCAAAAGCGGGGCCGTTTACAGACAGGTCAAATAAACGTTTCGAAATATGTATTTCAAAACGCAGGAACCTCCATCTTCTCCCATCCAGACTATACTGTCGGCTTCGGAATCTCACCGAATCCTGCCTCATAAAGGCTCGCGGGCTTAGAGCAAAAAACTCATCACCGCCGGTAGGGAATTTCACCCTGCCCCGAAGATTGATCATATTAAATTTTATTTTCGATATTATTATAGTGTAGTTGTGAAGAAATGTACAGATGAAAGCTCAAGTCTCTTTCATCAGCAGAATGCATTACCCGCACACCGTCTAAAATCCGCACATTCACACTTTTTTCATTTTTAATTTTCGTCTTTTACACTTGAAACTCATTGACACCATTCTCGTAATATGGTAAATTATCAGATATTTATGACGTTTATTTAGGAGGAAATCTTACATGTTTCGAGTATTGGTCTCAGATAAAATGTCAAGCGATGGACTTGCACCATTAATGGAAGCAGATTTTATTGAAATTGTTCAAAAAAATGTCGCGGAAGCGGAAGACGAGCTGCATACCTTTGATGCTCTTCTGGTAAGAAGCGCAACAAAGGTAACGGAAGAGCTGTTTAAAAAGATGACCTCATTGAAAATCGTCGCGAGAGCGGGAGTAGGCGTTGACAACATTGACATTGACGAAGCGACGAAGCACGGCGTAATTGTGGTGAACGCGCCAAACGGAAACACCATCTCAACGGCGGAACATACATTTGCAATGTTCTCTGCACTAATGAGGCATATTCCGCAGGCGAACATCTCCGTCAAATCGCGCGAATGGAACCGTTCAGCTTTTGTCGGGTCAGAGCTTTACGGAAAAACGCTCGGCATCGTCGGAATGGGACGGATCGGAAGCGAAATTGCGAGCCGCGCCAAAGCGTTCGGAATGACGGTCCACGTATATGATCCGTTTCTGACCCAGGAAAGAGCGGACAAACTCGGAGTCAATGCCAACAGCTTTGAAGAGGTGCTCGCCTGCGCGGATATCATCACAGTTCACACACCGCTGACGAAAGAAACGAAAGGCCTCTTAAACAAGGAAACGATCGCAAAAACGAAAAAAGGCGTCCGTCTCGTCAACTGCGCAAGAGGCGGGATCATCGATGAAGCGGCCCTTCTTGAAGCGCTTGAAAGCGGCCATGTCAGAGGGGCGGCGCTTGACGTTTTTGAAGTCGAGCCTCCTGTGGATTCCAAATTGATCGATCACCCGAACGTGATTGCCACTCCGCATCTGGGAGCTTCGACAAAAGAAGCCCAGCTGAATGTAGCGGCGCAAGTATCGGAAGAAGTTCTGCAGTATGCGCAAGGAAACCCTGTAATGTCAGCGATCAACCTTCCGGCCATGACAAAGGACTCTTTCCAAAAGATCCAGCCGTACCATCAATTTGCCAATACGATCGGAAACCTTGTATCCCAATGCATGAATGAGCCTGTGAAAGATGTGGCCATCCATTATGAAGGATCCATTGCAAAGCTAGAAACATCATTTATTACAAAAAGCCTTTTGGCCGGATTCCTGAAACCGCGCGTTGCTGCAACGGTCAATGAGGTCAACGCCGGAACCGTCGCGAAAGAGCGCGGCATCAGCTTCAGCGAAAAGATTTCTTCCAATGAATCCGGTTATGAAAATTGCATTTCAGTTAAAGTAACAGGCGATCGTTCGACGTTTGCTTTAACTGCAACGTACATTCCGCACTTTGGCGGACGCATCGTCGCTTTAAACGGATTTGATATCGATTTCTATCCAAACGGTCACCTTGTCTACATTCATCATCAGGATAAGCCGGGGATGATCGGTCATGTCGGCCGGATTCTCGGCGATCATAACATCAATATTGCGACAATGCAGGTGGGACGGAAAGAAAAAGGCGGCGAAGCGATCATGATGCTTTCATTCGACCGCCATCTTGAAGACGATATTTTAAACGAACTGAAAAACATCGACGATATCGTTTCGGTTAAGGTCATCGACCTGCCGTAGCAGCCGGCGGAGCCCTGAAGCAATCAGGGTTCCGTTTTTTTACGACGAACGGTCCACCCTGATAAGGAGCGGCTGCTGCGGGTAGATGGTCTCCCCTTTCAGTCCGTTCCACTCTTGAATTGCTCCGGCGGTCACGCCCATTTTTTCGGCAATGCGGTAAAGCGTATCACCTTTTTGAACAATATAAGTGCGCTGCTTTTCCCGGCTTTCGTCGAGACGCAACGTCTGACCGGCGTAAATATTCGGGTTTGCAAGGCCGTTCATCTCCATCATTTTCTCGACGGATAACCCGTTTTCCCGGCTGATCTTCCATAGCGTGTCCCCTTTACGAACGGTGATCTCGCTTTTTGTCTCAGCGCTTCCTTTATTTACATGAACCGAACTCGGACGGAACGCCTCCTCGCTGTATACGGTCAGCGGGTTAATCGCGTTTTTCTTATTCTCAGTCCAAGCGCCTTGATGGATTTCAAAGTGAAGATGCGTTCCCGTCGATATTCCGGTATTTCCGATGATTCCGATTTCCTCTCCTTTTTTCACGCGGTCACCCTTTTTCTTTAGCCGTTTGTTCAAATGGGCATAGACGGTTTCATACCCGTTGTCATGTTTGATGAAAATGACTTGGCCGTATGAGTTCGATGCATACGATTTACTTACGGTTCCATCTGCGGCAGCTACCACCATTTCTCCCTCAGGAGCCGCGATGTCGAGTCCCTTGTGTTTGCCGCCCCTTGTGCCGAACTTATCCGTTATTTCCCCTTTAATCGGTTCGGTCCAACTGCTTTTAGTTGCCGATGCAGACGGAACCGCGATGCAAGGCCATGTGATCAGTAATACGCAAAATAGGTATCTGAACGGTTTCAAGTGTTCTGAATCCTCCTCTGATGGTGCCGGCTGTTTTAGCTTTCTTTTACGACAGCTTAGTATAATTCCAAATGACGGTATTTTATACATTTTATTCATCAAAAAAGAGACTCCTCATCAGAGTCTCTTTTTCAGCCTTTTATCGTAATCGGGTTCGGCGCGTACGGAACGGGAATCGATTTTGTCAAATCATAGCTGCCGATCTTATCGGTGTTCGCATTCGTAAATTTTACTTTTGTATAGCCGAAATCTTTTGCCGTCAGGAGCAGGCCTTCCAGCATTAAAATATCATCGGATTGATTTTGAATGTCCGCAGACGGTGAAAAACGAATGATCAGCTCTTTTCCGTTTTCTTCAACAGCCTGAATCGCACGGTCGCCCGATAAAATGGATTTGATATGAGAGCCGCTTTCTCCGTGCTGCATCTGGCTGATCGCTTCATTTATACTTTGATACGATTCGCGTGACGGCACAAGAAACTGCTCACCGTCAGAATCTTCATATAGGAAATAGCCCCTTTTGGTCTTCTGCTCGATTGACAGATCCATAAGAAGTCCGTATGAATCAATAGTAACGCCCGGTTCGCCGTTTGAGACAAACTGAACAGTGTCGCAGGAACCCCATTTAAAGGTTTCATTAATCACTTCTTTCATCAGCTCGAAATCGTCCGTGGAGATTCCAGAAATGTCCTTATTCACTTGCAGGGTGACCGAGTGGCTTTCCGTTTGCTCACTGAATGTCACATGTTGAAAATAAGATGTGTCCAATGGCTCAAACTGATCGGCATCAAGCCGGGCGTATTCGTTGAGCGCGTCTTCAACCGTCTTCATGCCGGCTTTTTTCCTAATGCTGACCGGCACGACGACCGACTTCGAATCATCGGGAAATGCAAAGGTGATATAGTTGTCTTTTTGATCGCTTGGAACGACATATGTATTTGCGGGTTCAGACCGGTCGGCAGCCGTCTTCGTTTCCTTATGCTTAGCTTCCACTTTGCTTTGGCTGCCGGAAGCAATGTCAGGATTTTCACCGTTTTGCTTTGTCTGGTCAACCAATTGAGGAGTTATCAGCATAAGAAGAAAGAGAACGCAAACTGATGCAGCAAATGCCCCGAACCGTTTTTTTGAGGGAGTTTTTTTCGGCTGTGCGTGAAGCAGCTTTTGATAGATTTGATACGGTGAACGATCATCCTTAACCGTTGGAAGTTGGCTTAGTAACATCTTTAGCCGTTCTTCGTTCCATTCTGACTTCTTCATTCCTTTGCTCCTCCTTCAAAAGCTCCATCTGTTTGCGAAGTACCTTCAGACCGCGATGCTGAGTCGTTTTCACCTTGCTTTCAGAAAAATGTAAAGCTTGGGCTGTTTCTGCAATCGAATACCCTTGAATAAACCGAAGCACGATGACAGATCGTTGATCCAATGTACATTTATCAAGCGCTTTAAAGATTTCATTAAGATTTTCATTCTGCATCAAAATGTCCTCAGGCAAGGGTTGCCGGTCTTTTACATCCTGCTTCTCCCAGTCAAACGTCCCCATGATCCGCTGGCGGATCGTCTGCTGTTTTCTGAACCAATCGATGGCGACATGCCTTGCGATTGAAAGAAGCCATGTTTTTTCGCTGCTTCTGCCTTCAAATGTTTCATACGAATGCAGAACGCGGATATAGACTTCCTGGACTAAATCTTCAGCCTGGCTTTTGTCTTTTACCATATAAAATAAAAACTGAAATAAATCTTGGTGATATGTATCATATATTTTCTGAAAGGTTTCTTCCACTTGAAACCCCTCCGTTCAATTTATTGTCGTTTGTCAATCATAAAAAGTTACATTACAACTATTACAACTATATTACGAAAATATGAAAATGGGAAGGGAATTTCCCTAAAGTTAAACTAAAATTTAACTATACCACATTATAAAAGCACCTGCTCTAAATGAACAGGTGCCAACGATTACAACCGCCCTTCAATTAGGCTTTTGTTCTTGCGGACGGCGTTGTTGATCTTGACAGCAAATAAGGTTAATTCTTCCTGGGATTGACTGATTTTCATCGTGCTATGATTTTAAGTTCAATTGCCGGCGAAGCTTTTTCGAGATCTCCTTTCTCTTTTCGTCGGTTACAACATGGAACCATAAGCCATCAATTTTTTTATCTTCACCTTCAATTTCGAATTGTTTAATATCCTTAGCAGCTTCTTTATAAGAGCTTTGATATCGATCATGTTGTCCAGCGTCAAGTTCGTTTTTACGTTTTTTTCTAATGCAGTTAAAATCTCTTAATAGTTTGTTAATCCCTTATGAAGGCAGGGCAATCGGTTCATCATCTTCAATAAGCAGTATTCTGATTTTATCCACAAAAAATCATCATTCCCTGTCTCATGCTTTATATTTATCTAGATATCTCTTATGTATATATTACAGCTCATTACTCAACAATTTAAATTTGTTAGATATTTATTATTTTAGTTTCATGACCGTCTTCACTATGATAAATTCATTAGTGACCCCACCGGCATATGTTTTTGCTTCGTTTATCCGAACAATTCTCCAAGTACTTTCCTATATTCTTTCCGCCGGAAACTGTTGGACATCTACGGTCTCTGCAACAATTCCCCTGCATTCAGTATTGCTAGATTAAATGTTTTTCCGCCCGAGTTAACAAACAGGCATTTATGCTTTTGATGACTAACATGCTGCTTCCTGGTTCTAACTCTCAACCTAGGTTCTATACGTCCATTATGGGGAAGTTACTTTTCCATCAAATTGCATGGTTTGCTTCCGAATGACTGAGCACCTGTTCTGGATGAACAGGTGCTCTCTGTTTCTTATGGAACAATATTCTTCGTCAAATTTGGCCAGCATCTTTCTTTTTTCTTGGAATGTAGAACGTAAATGCCGTGCCTTCGTTCAGCTTGCTGTGGACGGTGATCGAACCGTTATGGGCATCGACAATATTTTTGACGATGGCAAGTCCGAGGCCTGTTCCGCCTTTTCCTCTCGTTCTCGCTTTATCCGCTTTATAAAAACGCTCGAAAATAAACGGCAGATCTTCCTCGGGAATGCCGCTGCCCGAGTCTTTCACGGCGACTTTCAAGCCGCTTTCGACGGATTGGACATCAACGTGGACGTTCCCGTTTGGATTGGTGTGACGGATGGCGTTATCAATTAAATTGGTCAGCACCTGCTCCATTTTATCCGGATCAAACATGAATTTGGCTTCGTGCAAATCCAGGTGATGGGTAAGGCTGATCTCTTTTTCTGCGGCTACGCCGTAAAACTTTCTGAACACCCTTTCGAAAAACTCCCTGAGATCCACGTTTTCAACGTTTAATGAAATATGCCCTGCTTCCATTCTTGCGAGGTCGAGCAGATCGTTGACAAGCCTCCCCATCCTCAGCGATTCGTCATAAATGACCTGGGCAATTTCCTTTTTCTCTTCCTCGGAACTCGCAATATCATCGACGATCGCTTCGCTGTATCCTTGGAGCATTGAGATCGGCGTCCTCAATTCGTGGCTGACGTTGGCGATAAAGTCTTTTCTCAGCTTATCGAGCCGCCTTTCCTCGGTCATGTCCCGCAGAACGGCAACCGCTCCGCGCACATGGGACTGATTGTAGAGCGGGCTCATTAACAGCACCCACGTTCTTCCCTGCAGCGTCATTTCGATCATTTGCTCTTTTTCCGTGCTGACGGTGTTTTGGAACAGCTCCCGCGCTTCAGGAGGAAGTTCATCCCCCTCCTTTACATTCATGTGCTGCTCATAATACCATGCCTGCAAAAACCGTTCGGCAGGAGGGTTTGTAACAAGGATCGTTCCGTCGATGTTGATGGTGATGACCCCGTCAGCCATACTGCTTAAAATATTTGACAATTGTTCTTTTTCCTGATTCAAAGCCGTAATGTGGAATTTAAGCTGACGTCCCATCTGGTTAAAAGCGATGGCCAGTTCCCCGATTTCATCCTGTGTTAAGATCGGGATTTTCGTATCAAATTTTCCTTTTGCCAGGTCCTGAGCGCCTTCCCGCATTTTTCTGAGCGGATAGGTGACCCGGCTTGACAGGAAGAAAGCGAAGAACGTCGTTAACACGATGGCGATCGCAGCGGCAAAGAGAACATATCTTGTCGTATGTTCTGTCGTATCCTTGACCGCGAGAAGCGACTGGGAAAGAAACACCATCCCTTCACCCTTCCCTTTTCCATAAGGCACGCCGACGATCAGCTGGTCGTTCTTCTGGTTTTTCAAGGACAGCCTTTTTTGCACCTTTTCATGATTGGCGAGCGCGCGGCTTAAATCAGGGTCGCCTTTGATCTCCTTCAGCGTAATGGAAGACAGCTTTTTATCCTGATTCGGCGAATACCAATATTCGTTCTCGTTTTTAATGATGGCGATCGCTGTCATCTCGTCAGCAAGCTCCCAGGTGATCGATCTGGCGACTTTCTGATCGTCATGGTTTTCAATAATGACAGCCACTTTGTTGGCGAGCTTCGTCAAATCCGCCTCGGCTTCCTGGACATGATAGTTTTCGATAAATTCAAGCAGAAAAAAGGTTAAAATAATCAGAACTAATGAGACTAAGAGAAGGATGGTAAACCATAGTTTACCAACGACGCTTTTCCAAAACTTCATTCGTTTCCGACCTCAAATTTGTAACCGACACCCCAGACCGTCACGATTTTTTTGGCCGCTTTCGGAGAGACTTTGTTCAGCTTTTCACGTAAACGTTTGACATGAGTATCTACCGTTCTTAAATCCCCGAAAAACTCGTACTGCCAAACTTCCTTCAGCAGCTTTTCCCGATCGTATACTTTGTCAGGCGTTTTCGCCAAAAAGTAGAGAAGCTCGTATTCCTTAGGCGTCAGGCTGACTTCGGTTCCGTCCGCCATGACCCGGTGGGCGTCATGATCAATTGACAGATGGTTAAAAACAAGCACATTTTTTGCCGTCGTATCCGTATTGAGATAAGAGGTTTGCGATGATCTCCTAAGAAGCGCTTTAACCCTCAGCACGACTTCCCGCGGGCTGAACGGTTTCACGATATAGTCATCCGTTCCGACTTCAAAGCCCTGCACCCGGTTGGCTTCTTCCCCTTTCGCCGTCAGCATGATGATCGGCGTTGCTTTTTTATCGCGAATTTGACGGCATACTTCAATGCCGTCCGTACCCGGCATCATCAAATCAAGCAAGATCAAGTCGTAATGCTGGCCAAGAGCTTTATCGATGGCTTCATCTCCGTTCTCGGCTTCTTCAATTTTGTAGTTTTCCCTTTCGAGATACATTTTTAATAGACGTCTGATTCTTGCCTCATCATCTACTACTAATATTTTTGTCTCTTTTGTCTGTTCCATCGGTAAACCTCCCGAAATTGAATCTTCTTACATTCATTTTAGTAGAAAAGCTGCTGTAATCCAAGTGAGATTTGCTTTCCAACGTTTGAACGCCTAAAAATACCGGAGGTTCAAGGATGATCCCGAACCTCCTTAACACGAGGGATCATGCGTAGGAATGCAGACCTGCGATCACAAGGTTTACAAAAATAAGATTAAACATAATGATGGCAAAACCGATGACAGCGAGCCAGGCTGATTTTTCTCCGTGCCATCCTCTTGAAAGCCTGAGATGCAGATAGGCGGCATAAAACAGAAAGGTAATGAGCGCCCATACTTCCTTCGGGTCCCAGCCCCAGAATCTGGTCCAGGCAATCTGCGCCCAAATCATCGCAAAAATGAGCGCGCCCAACGTGAAAACCGGAAAGCCGATCGATACCGACCGATAGCCGATTTCATCGACGAGATCAAGGTTGACGTTTTTCACCAGCGGCTGAAGGAGCGCGCTGATCCGTTTTCTCGCGATCAGTCTGATGGCGCCGTAAAGCAAGATTCCTACAGCAAACGACCAGAGGACGGTATTTAATTTCCTGCCGGAAAATATCGGCGGAACATTGACGATCGGCTCCATTTTCCCCTCTGTCAACAGCTCGCCTTTGTTCGGTCCGATAAGCGGCGGAAGCTCATAGACCATCGTTTCTTCTACATTCTCTTTGTTTATCCACTTAAACTTTGCCTCATAGCCGCCGATTCTGAATGCACTTGTCACAAGGATAAACGCCAGGGTGGCAACAAGCATAAACATTACGAATTCGAGCCAGAACGTTTTTCTGCCGGGATTCGACTGATCCACATGCTTGAGCAGAAAAATGACGCCTGCGACAAAACTGACCGCAAGAATCGCCTGACCAAGCGCTGCCGTCGTTACGTGAATGTACAGCCACCTGCTTTGCAAGGACGGAATCAGCGGTGTAATATCGGTCGGGAACATGCTGGCGTATGCGATTAAAAGCAGCACGACAGGGAGCGTAAACAACCCTAAAGCTGATAACTTGTAAATAAAATAGATGATGATGAACGCCAAAACGAGCATCATGCTGAAAGCTGTTGTAAATTCAAAGAGATTGCTGACCGGCGCATGACCGGACACGATCCATCTCGCGATAAAATAACCGAGTTGGCATACAAATCCTGAGATCGTAATCAAGACGGCGATCGACGCCCATCGATTCTTTTTTTTCGGCGCGGATGTTTTGCTTCTGATCGAGCCCCCAAAAAAGAAGACTGCAGCCAGATACAAAAGAAATGCCGCGTACAATAAATTCCCGCTGAGCTCTGCCATGAAAACCCCTCCCTATGCTGGCCGTTTATTTTCTTCTTTGAACAGTTCTTTTTGATCAGCCGGTTCGGATATTCCCGTATCGGCCAGTACGGCCTGCAGATCTTTTTTCAGTCCGTACCAGTTTTTGTTCGTGTGGCCGGCGACGAGCACATCCCCGTCTATCGAACGCAGCCAAATCCGCCTGTGGTGCCAGTACATTCCTTGAATGACCCCGATCATAAAGATTGCGCCGCCGACCATCAATACCCACAGCGTCAAATCTTTTCTGACCGTCAGACCCGACAGGTTCTTTGTTTCTACATGGTCAAATTTCATTTTATATTTGTTGTCTTTAGATCCTTCTATCGTCTCCTGAATCGCCACAAAGCTTTTCTCCCCGCCGGGCTTGTCAGGAGCGCTGATCTGGAAAACAAAAGCCGGATTGTTCGGGTTTCTCGTTTTCGTGCTCGGCTCTCCGTCTTTATTGAAATAAAAGTCCGGAAGATAGCTTGCCAGATGCACTTTGTAACCGTTGCCAAGATCATAGTCCTGCTTCGGTTCGAACAGATCGATTGACACCTTCCCGAACGATTTCCCCGTGTCTTTTTCGATCAGCTGAAACACCATTTTGCTAAGCTCGCCTTCTTTGTAGGTGAGCTGATAAAGTGCATAAGAACCGAATTTCAGCGGCTCATTGACTTTGATTTTGCCGTTTTTCACCTTTTTTAACTTTGGCGATTCGCCGGGCAGACTGCTGTCTTTTCTTTCATACAGCTCGACATCGGTTTGATACGATTTGGCGACCATCCCGTCTCCCGCTTTGTTGATAGCCTCTGAAAATACCTTTTTCTCATTTTCGCTGTTGTACATTTCCTTCGTAAACTTGTTGCTTTTCAAATAATACTGCCCGTCTGTTCCAGGGATCGGAGCGGTTTCCCCTTCTCTGATCCAGAGATTTTCGTCAACGTACATGCCCGGAACAAAGCGGAGCATGACGCCGATGAGGAAAATGATCAGCCCGATATGATTGACGTATGGCCCCCATCTCGAAAAGCGGCCTTTTTCGGCAAACAGATTGCCGTTTTCCTCTTTTACCCAGTAGCGCTTTTTTTTCAATTTCTCGATGATGTCCGTTCTGACTTTTTCGGAAAGCTCCGTTTCCGTCCGGCTGAACAGCCTCTGTCTCTCCATAAAGTTCGGGTTTCGGGTGACCCCCTGATTTTTCAGGGCCCTGTATAACGGGACAACCCGGTCAAGGCTGCAGATGACCAATGATACGCCGATTGAGGCGACCAGAATAATAAACCACCAGGAACCGTATAGATTATGAAATCCTAGAGTATAATAGATTTGTCCAATCAGTCCGTATTGTTCCTTATAATATGTATCAGCCTGCGCTCCCGGCGGCAAAAATATCTCCTGCGGAAAAATCGTTCCGAAAGCCGATGCCGTCAAGGTAATGACGATCAGCCAGACGCCTACCTTTACAGACGAAAAGAAGTTCCAGATTTTATCGACGATCGTTTTGTTATACGTTTGTGAGCGTCTCGCGCTCCCGTCATACCGCATGTCCAGCAATTTTGCATCCTGCTTTTGCAGCGGCTTTCCGCACGATTCGCACAAAACGGTCCCAAGCGGATTCACATGCCCGCACTCGCATTTGATTTCTTTCATCATGAAGACCTCTCAGGTTTTATCATATTCATATAATCATGGATCATGCTCTCTGTCATAGTGCCTGTCACAACCTTTAGGATCTTTCCGTCCGGATTGATCAAAAATGTAGTCGGAAGCGGCGTGACATCATAAGCATCCAAAACCTGCCTGTCTTTATCAAGGACGACCGGAAAATTGACCCCGTAATCGTTCATAAAGTTACGGACGGCCAGATTTGATTCCCCGACGTTTACTGCGACGATTTCAACTCCTTGATCTTTGAACTCCTTATATTGGTTCGCCATATATGGAAATTCTTTTTTGCACGGCTCGCACCATGTTCCCCAGAAGTTTAAAAACACCCCTTTGCCTTTGAGATCACTCAGTTTCAGACGGTTGCCGTTAACATCCTCAAGCGAAAAGTTGGGAGCCTTCTCTCCTGCCGCTACGCTCTCTTTATCATCGAATACAGCGCTGTATAGCGTATAGCCAAGCGCAGCCAGCAGCACAAGAAGGATGACTGTCCGAATGTAAAAACGCTTTTTTTTCATAATCCGCCCCCTCATTTAGACACTCAGTACTATTATAGCACCTCTAAACTGACACACATTTTTCCTTTTTTGAAGGTTGTGTGAAAATTTAGAAAGCGTGTTTCCCGTGCTCCGCCATTGCTCTGAGCCGTTTCACTTCATGAGGCGTCAGCTCTCTCTTTTCTCCCGTTTTTAAGCCTTGCAGGTTTAAAAAAGCATATTCTTCCCTTTTCAGCTTCAGCACTTCATGGCCGATCGCATCAAACATCCTGCGGACTTGGCGGTTTCGCCCCTCATGAATCGTGATCTGGACGATGCTTGTCTGTTTTTTCTTGTCGATGGACAGCAGCTTGACCTTTGCAGGAGCGGTTTTGCCTTCTTCAAGCCGGATGCCGCGCTCCAGTTTTTTTAAGTGTTCTTTTGCGGGAATTCCTTTTAGTTTTGCCACATACGTTTTATCGATCTCATATTTCGGATGCATGAGCTTGTTGGCGAATTCGCCGTCATTCGTTAAAAGGAGCAGTCCGCTCGTATCATAATCAAGACGCCCGATCGGATAGATGCGCTGCGGGATCTCTTGAAAAAAGTCGGTTACCACTTTCCGGCCTTTATCATCTTTGACCGCTGAAATCACGCCTCTCGGCTTATAAAAGAGAAAATAAACGGGTTCTTCGCTTTCCAGCTGGATTCCGTTCACTTCAATGCGGTCTGAGCTTGTCACTTTGGTGCCGAGCTCTCTGACCGTTTTGCCATTGACGGTCACTCTTCCTTCTTTTATCAGCTCTTCCGCTTTTCTTCTCGACGCAATTCCGGCGTGAGCGATTACTTTTTGAAGTCGTTCCATATCTTTCACCTCATGTATTATCTTACTTTTTTCCAAACGAACAAACAAGCATGCCTTTTGTGCAGGCAGCATGTCTTAAAAAGCACAGCTTCCGCACTTAAATGTATCCTTTCTTACGCAAAAAGTAAAACGGTTTTAACAAAGAAAAAAAAGCGCCCTTTTTCAGGCGCTTCCAAACAGCAGCGTCACGATGATGATGGATGCGATGATCCCCGCTAAATCGGCAAGCAGTCCCACCTTTAAAGCATCCCCCATTTTTTTGATTCCAACCGCTCCGAAATAGACGGTCAGGACGTACAGGGTCGTATCCGTCGATCCCTGCATCACGGAAGCAAGCCGGCCGATAAAAGAGTCCGGTCCGTGGACAGCGATTAAATCGGTCGTCATGCCAAGAGCGGCCGTCCCCGATATCGGCCGGATTAAAGCAAGCGGCACGACCTCCGTCGGAATTCCGATGGCTGAAAAAACGGGCTTTAAGAGATCCATAAAAAAATCGAGCGCTCCGGAAGCCCGGAAGACCGTGATCGCAACGAGCATTCCGACCAGGTACGGGATGATGGAAAACGCGATTTGGATTCCTTCTTTTCCCCCTTCGACAAAGGCCTCATACGTAGGGACTTTTTTCCACGTGCCATATAAAAGAATCGAGGCGATGATAAACGGAATAAGGGCTAAAGAAAGCCAATTGATGAACTCCAAATGCTCACCCCTTTTTGTTTCTTCGATAATAAAAATACCTGTCGATGATGATGGCGAAGATTCCTGAAATGAGCGTGGCTAAAATCGTCGGACCGACGATATCTGTCGGCGCTTTTGCGTCATACGTCATTCTTACGGCGATCACCGTCGTCGGAATGAGGGTGATGCTTGAAGTATTCACCGCTAAAAACGTAATCATCGAGCGGCTTGCCTCAGACCGGTTTTGATTCAGCGATTTCATCTGTTCCATCGCTTTAATGCCGAGCGGCGTCGCCGCGTTTCCCAACCCGAAAAAATTGGCCATTAAATTCGATAAAATGTACCCCATCGCCGGATGATCCGGGGGAATCTCCGGAAACAGCTTCGAGATGAACGGCCGGCACATGCGGCTGAATTTTTCGAGAAGCCCCGCTTGTTCGGCTATTTTCATCAGCCCCAGCCAAAATACCAAGACGCTCATCAGTCCGATCGCGATCGTGACCGCCTCTTTAGCCCCTTTGAAGACGGCCTCATTGACTTCCTGAACCGTTCCGTTTATAAGCGCGAAAACAAGGCCGATAACGGTTAAGGCTACCCAGATTATATTGACCATGACGGACCGCCTGCGACTTTTTTAAATACGGATTGAAAGGTTTCCATAAACGATTTTTTCGGTTTTTTGTTCCGCTCGTTTTCGTAATAAACCGGCAGTTTTGCGATCGTTTCTCCGCCCAGCTGCACATTCATTTCGCCGACGATGTCCGGAATCGCCCGTTTGTCTTTCCACCACTTCTTTTTCGGCTCAAGAAGCTTTGTCTCGATCTTCACGTCTTCTTTTTCATCATCATTCAACAAATATGTAACATCCCTTTTAATGAATGCTTTCGTTCCGTAAAACGTATCCTTCAGTTCGGGGATGTCGCCTTTTTTGGCGAGTACATAGGTTTTATAATGATCGTGCACATAGTTGAACATCGCGATGTGATCGTTCCAATCGTCCGGTGCGTTTATCGTGACGGCGATCAGATCTGTTCCGTCTTTGGATGAGGTTGATACGAGCGTCCGTTTCGCAAGCTTTGTATAGCCCGTCTTGCCTCCGGTGCTGTACCGGTAAAGACCGGTCAGGAGCTTATTTTTGTTTTTCCAGATGCCTTGCATCGTTTCCGCTTTATACCGTTTCGTGCCTGCGATCTTCCGATACGTCTTATTCGTCATCGCGTATTTCGTTAAAAGCGCCATATCGTAAGCGGTTGAATAATGATCTTTATGGTCATCAAGTCCGTGCGGGTTATGAAAAACGGTGTTTTCCATGCCGAGGTCTGCCGCTTTTTGATTCATCATATAGACGAAACCTTCCAGGCTTCCGCCGACATGCTCGGCGATCGCAACGGCCGCATCGTTTCCGGACCTCAGCATCAAACCGTATACGAGGTCTTTGAGCTTTACCTTTTGCCCGCTTGTTAAATAGATGGAAGACCCTTCAGTCCGGACCGCTCTGTCACTGACCGTTACCGTCTCCTCCATTTTTCCCGACTCTATCGCTAAAATGGCTGTCATGATTTTCGTGATGCTGGCAATGCGCCGTTTTGTATGCTCATCCTTTGCAAATAGCACCCTTCCGGAGTTCCCGTCGATGATAATCGCGCTTTTTGCGCTGACATCGATGAAGGGCTCTGCTTTACTGTTTTGATGCGAAGAGAAAAAAAGAGAAAACGTGATGAACACTGCTGCAGCTCGTTTTAGAAAGCGCATTTTCTCACGTCCTTGCCTGTGGTTTGTACAAGTTTATGCGCTTGTCTTACAGTTATGAACATCAATTGTCCGATTTCCGCAAAAAAACTCCCCCGCAAAGGGAGAGTTTCTTTTTATCTGGATTGAACCATTTTCATCCGATAGTCCGTCCCGTAGTATTCCAATTCTTCTCTCATCGATTGATATCCGGTTTCAAGAGAAGCCATCAAATTCTTTAATGAGGCTGGTGCCGGTTCGCGAAAGCGAATGGCGTTTTTCCCCGTATACGCTGCTCTAGAGTCTTCGTACCACGTATCTTTTTTCGGCGTAAAAAATTCTTCTATGCATCGATGATAAATCTGATAGAGCATCCTTTCGGCAGCAGCATCCTGAAAAGGCTCCTGCTGCAGCCTGATGCGGCAGGCCTCAAGCCCTTCTTCACAGTAAACCGAAAGCCTCCTTAAATTGCTGAGGATCTCGCGGTAATAATCACCTCGCCCCGGCTCTTCCTTTTCCAATGATGCGAGCGTTGTATCATTTAAAAATGCGCTCAACGCCTGAACGGCCTGTGATAAAAATTTTTGCGCCTGTTCGGTTTGGGCTCTTGCCATTGAATGTTCCATTGTTGTCGGCAACCTTCCCCTCATTGCTTTGTTACAATCGTATTCAAATAAACATAAAAAATACGATAATATATATTATCATACTTCGGACATAACGTGAATCTATTTTATATCTTCAAACGTTTGATTGAAATTCTCAAAAAACAAATCGGCTTCCTCCTGAACCCCGTCTTCTTCGACGTTTTCAGGCAGAGGCGGAAGCTCCTCGATCGCTTTTAAGCCAAACTGCTCAAGAAACGTCTCGGTCGTTCCGTATAAAATCGCCCGGCCGGGACCATCCGCACGTCCGACTTCGCACAAAAGCGCTTTTGCGACAAGACTTTGGAGAATCCGTTCTGATTTGACTCCTCTGATGTCTTCTATTTCGGCTCGTGTAATCGGCTGTTTGTAGGAAACGATCGCCAGCACCTCGAGGGCTGCCTGGGAAAGTCCTTTTGACGGAGCTTCGATCAATTTTTTTAAATAGACGGCAAAGTCTTTTTTTGTCGAAAGCATGTACGTATCTGCGTATTCGACAAGCTCTATGCCTCTGTCTTCTTTTTCGTAGCTTTCTTTGACGTCCAGCATGATATCCCGAAGTTCGGTTTCATCAACCTCCAACACGGACAGCAGCTGTTTTTTGGTGAGGCCCTCGTCTCCCGCCGCATACAGCAAAGCCTCGACGATAGCCTTCCAATTCACGATATCAAGCGTCATGAATCGCTTCACTCCCTGTTATGTAAATATCGGAAAAATTGCGTTCCTGTTCAATAATGATCAGCTGATTTTTCATCAGCTCCAAAATCGCTAAAAATGTCACCACCAAATGCTGTTTTTGTTCGTAAGGGAACAATTCCATAAAGTGCATTCTTTTCCCCGACGATTTCAAGCATTCGACAATCTGGGTCATCCGTTCTTCGATCGGAATCTCCTGCCTGGAAATTCTCGTTTCCGAAGGACGGCTGATTTTTTTTCGGTTCAGCACCTTTTGAAACGCGCCGAGCATGTCGTATACCGTAACAGAGAGCTTCTGTTCGCTTAATTTAACTTCCTTGGCGTATTCGCTTAAATCGCTCGGCGGTTTGGCAAACGATTTTTGCCTCTCCTCTTCGCGCTCTTTTAAAGTCTGTGCAGCGCTTTTATATTTTCTATACTCTATCAATTTTTCGATTAATTCGTCTCTCGGATCCTCTTCTTCTTCCAGCATCATCTCTTCATCAAACAGTTCCTCCTCCTGTTTCGGGAGAAGCATCCGGCTTTTAATGCTGAGAAGAGTGGCGGCCATCACCAAATACTCGCTTGCCACGTCAAGCTCAAGCTCGCGCATCGTGTGCACATATAATAAATATTGCTCGGTTATCTTCGCAACAGGTATGTCATATATGTCGATTTCGAGCCGGTTGATTAAGTGCAAAAGCAAATCTAAAGGTCCTTCAAACGCCTCGATCTTCACCTGATATTCCATGATCATTTCTCACCATTTTCAAATCGCTTCTAAGCCGGCTTCAAACTGGCTACCCTTAAGTATAAATTACGCGTCTGCATGAAGTCCAATATAATTTAAGAAACGACGGCTTTTGTCTATACAGATTGAGATAAACACACATAGAATAACCGTGTAAAATCGTTGATGGAATAGAAGAAAACAGCATGGGAGCCAACGCCTGCGGCGGAAGATTCGCTTTGATTGTCATTCTGTTGGAGCGCCTGGATCTGTTAATTCCATTCGCTCATGCTTTTCATCTGCCGGGGTGCAGGCGTGATTTTTCCTCCGTCTCTTCTCTGTGATACACTTGAATGGAAGGGTAAAAGGAGGATGTCAGATGTATCCTGAAAGCTATATCGATTACTTAACCGAGTTTCATGGCGCGAGGGATTATTTTGAGTGCCATGAAATTTTGGAGGAGCATTGGAAAAAGGATCCTCCGGGAAAACGGAAAATATATTGGGTCGGCTTGATTCAGCTTGCCGTCGCCCTCTATCATCAGCGGAGAAACAATTTCACAGGAGCGGAGAGGCTGATGGCAAACAGCCTCCGTATTCTTGAAGCCGAAAAAGCTGCAGTCGAGTCTCTCGGCTTAGATCATGAGCGCTTGGTCAGCCTTCTGCGGGAGACTCTTCAGCATATAGAAGCACATTCGCCTTACGAAAGCATCATGCTCCCCATCACAGATGAAGCGCTGATCGAAGCCTGCCTGAGAGAGTGCGAGCGGAAATCCTATCATTGGGGGCAAAACAGCCGAATGACGGATGATTTCCTAATTCATAAACACAGGCTGAGAGACCGGACAGAAGTGTTTGCTGAAAGGGAGAAGGAAATCGCACGGCGAAAAAAGAGCAGAGGCTAATGAATCGCCTCTGCTCATTTGTTATATGTGATGTCTTCATTTTCGTGATCCTGACAGCGTTTAAAGAATCCTTTTGTTAATTCATTCGGAACCAGCGGTTTAGGTTCAAACATTTGTGAAAGGGCGGAAACCATCTTTTTGCCGATTCCTTGGTGACGGTGAGACGGATTGACACTGATATGCTTGATTTCAACTTCTTCATCTTTTTTTTCAACCCCTACACAGCCGACAATGTCCTCGTCTTCCTTCCAGAGGAACAGCTGTCTGTCAGTGTCCGTTTCATAGTCTTTCATTGTCTGCTGAAGCTGCTTGACGTCCTTCTCATTCGGCATGAACGAAAGGAGACCCATCGCAATCTTTTCGAATGACTTTTTATAACGAATTAACATAAATACCCCTCAATATATCAAAATGTGGATCTTAACGAAGGCTGGTCGCTTCACATCACATTATAAACATTTTTATAACCTTTTTAAACTCTTTTTCGGGAATTAATGAAGCGACCGGGTCAGGTTCGCCATCTCAATCGCCGCTGCGGCGGCTTCGGCACCCTTGTTTCCGGCTTTTGTTCCAGCCCGTTCAACAGCCTGTTCGATCGTATCTGTCGTCAGCACGCCGAAGATCACCGGAACGCCCGTTGACATGCTGCTCTGCGCAATTCCCTTTGCCGCTTCGTTGCACACATAATCATAATGACTTGTCGCACCTCTGATCACCGTTCCAAGCGTGATCACGGCGTCGTACTTTTTCGTTTCAGCCATTTTTTTTGCGATCAATGGAATCTCAAATGCGCCGGGAACCCAAGCAACATCAATGTCCTCTGATTTAACCCCGTGTCTTATCAGCGTATCTTCCGCCCCGCTTAACAGTTTGCTCGTAATAAAATCATTGAATCTTGAAACAACGATACCGATTTTCAAATCTGTTCCAATTACATGGCCTTCAATTTTATTCATATGAATCCCGTCCTTTTTTGTGAATGTTTTTATATTAAAAATGAAGCAAATGCCCTAATTTTGTTTTTTTCGTTTTCAAATAGTTTTCGTTATCTTTCTTCATTTCCATCTGCAACGGTATTCTGTCAGCAATCGTCAAGCCGTATCCTTCAAGCCCTGCGATTTTTCTCGGGTTGTTCGTCAAAAGCTTCATGTTTTTCACGCCGAGATCCCTCAGAATTTGGGCGCCGATTCCGTAATTTCTTAAATCGGGCAGAAAACCGAGCTGTTCGTTCGCCTGGACCGTGTCGTATCCTTCTTCCTGAAGCTTGTACGCCTTCAGCTTATTGATCAGGCCGATGCCTCGCCCTTCCTGTCTTAAGTAAACGAGCACGCCGCGCCCTTCCTTTTCAATTTGCGAAAGCGCTGCGGCAAGCTGCGGACCGCAGTCACAGCGGTGCGAACCGAACACATCGCCTGTCAGGCACTCTGAATGAACGCGGACTGTCACCGGCTCATCGTCAAACGGGACATCGCCTTTTACAAGGGCGATATGCTCTTTTTGATCGATGTCGTTCGTGTAGCCGAACACCTTGAACGTCCCGAAATCGGACGGAAGCGTAATGCTTACTTCGCGGTTGATCAGCGTTCCCCTGCTATAGCGGTACTTGATTAAATCTTTAATCGTAATCATTTTCAAGCCGTGCTGATCGGCGATTTTTTTCAATTCGGGAACCCTTGCCATCGTCCCGTCTTCATTCATGATTTCACAAATGACGCCTGCCGGTACGGAACCGCATGCCTCGGCAAGGTCGACCGCTGCTTCCGTGTGCCCCGCTCTTTTTAATACCCCGCCTTTTTTCGCAATCAGCGGGAAGATATGGCCGGGTCTTTTAAAATCTTCGGGACGCCCGTGTCTGTCGATAAGGGCTTTTACGGTCAATGACCGTTCCTGGGCGCTGATTCCCGTCTTTGTATCGCGGTGATCGACGCTGACCGTAAAAGCGGTGTGGTGGGAGTCGGTATTCTCGTCCACCATCGGATGCAGATCGAGCCTTGAAGCGATCTCTTCATTGAGCGGCGCACAGATCAACCCTCTGCCGCAAGTCGCCATAAAGTTGATTACCTCCGGTGTCGCGTATTCAGCCAGCGCGACGAAATCGCCTTCATTCTCTCTGTCTTCATCATCGACGACGATGATGACTTTACCCTGTTTCAGATCGTGTATGGCCTCATCAATTGTATGAAACATAAGCCGCTCCTCCTTTCGTTTAAAACCCGTTTTCCTTTAAAAACGTTTCGGTGATTATTTTCGTCTGTTTTTCTTCATTTGTCCGATGGAGAAACCGGTAGATGTATTTGCCGATCATGTCGCACTCAACATTGACGATGCTCCCGACCTTTTTTTCGGAAAAAATCGTTTCGTCGAGCGTATGCGGAATGAGCGAAACCGTAACCTCATCGTCCGTTAATCCGAATATCGTCAAACTTACGCCGTCAACTGCGATTGAGCCTTTCAAAACGAGCATTTTGGCAAGCGCGGGGTCCAGTTTTAAATCATAGTATATGGAGTTTTCCGCTTTTTCTATCCTTACGATGGAAGCTGTGCCGTCAACATGCCCAGACACCATATGCCCGCCGAAGCGGCCGTTTGCCGCCATGGCTCTTTCAAGATTGACGGAGCTTCCGATTTTTAAAGCGCCGAGCGATGTTGCTTTCAGCGTTTCAAGCATGACATCTGCTGTGAACTGATCTTTTTTGTAGCCGGTGACGGTCAGGCAGACTCCGTTGACCGCAATGCTGTCACCAAGCTTGACATCCTCGGTCACCTTCCTCGATGCAATGACTAAAGACATGGCGTTTCCGGTCTTTCTCATGTCTTTGATGGTTCCGATTTCTTCAATGATGCCTGTAAACATGGGTCACCACCCTATTCTGTTAAAGGTTTTGCCGAAAGTTTCAAATCCCGGCCGATTTTGGTTATGGATGTGAATCGTAATAAGGGGACATCTTTCATCGATTGAAAGCCTTCACCGGAGATGGCGCTGGGAGAAGAGAGCCCTCCGATTAATTTCGGGGCAAGATAGAAGATGATTTCTTGATAAAGCCTTTCTTTGACAAAGCTTGCGTGAACGGTTGATCCTCCTTCGACATACACCGACGTGATGCCGTTTTCCGCCAGGTGCAAAAGCACATCACGCACGGAAATCGTCTCCGTGTCCAGCACAGTGACCCGAACGCCTTTGTCTTCCAGAGACCGGACGGTTTCGGGATCGGCATTGGCGCCTGCATAAATCCAAGTAGGCGCTGCTTTGTCATGAATGACTTTCGCTGCAGGCGGGATCGTCAAATTCGTGTCAAGGATTACACGGACCGGCTGATGTGCCGTACCGGGCAGGCGGCATGTCAGACTCGGGTCATCCGCTTTGATGGTGCCTACGCCGACTAAAATGCTTTGATGATTTTTCCGGTACGCGTGTGCATCCAGCCTGGCTTCTTCTGAGGTGATCCATTTGCTGTCACCGGTGGCCGTGGCTGTTTTGCCGTCGAGGCTAACCGCGGCTTTCAGGGTGACATACGGCATTCCCGTCCGCATAAAATGCATGAATTTTTCATTCAACTCTTCCGCCTGTTCTTTGAGAACGCCTGTTGTGACTTCGATCCCCGCTTCTTTAAGCATGCTGATTCCCCTTCCCGATACAAGGGGATTCGGGTCTTCGGCTGCAACAACTGCTCTCTTCAAACCTGAGCGAATAATCAGCTCAGCACAAGGCGGCGTTTTCCCGTAATGGCTGCACGGTTCAAGCGTGACGTATATCACCGCTCCCTCGGCATGCCGGCCCGCCATTTGAATGGCATGCACCTCGGCATGCGCTTCACCGTATTTTAAATGGGCGCCCATTCCGACGATCTGTCCGTCTTTGACGACGACCGCTCCTACCAGCGGATTTGCGCGCGTCTGGCCCTCGCCCTGCTTTGCAAGCTCTAATGCGAGATTCATATAGTGCTCATCCGTCATCGTATTCCCTCCCTTCTTTTTAGCTTCACACAAAAAACCCCGGAATATTCGTTCCGGGGTCTGATTTTCATGCATGAGAAATAAAACTATGCGGTACAGTTTTTTTACATAGTTTTCTTCATCCTTCTCCCATCCAGACTTTCACTGTCGGCTTCAGCTTTTCACTGAATCCACCGCCTGCATGTAAGCAAAAGCGGGTCACGGGCTCTAAAGCGTCATCGCTTTACTACCGCCGGTCGGGATTTCCACCCAGCCCCGAAGGATACAATCGATATTTTCTTGTCCTTATGCGTATTATAGCCACAGAAAATTCAAATTGCAATGAAAACAGCTCTGCAAAATAAAAACTCCCCTTGCGGCAAGGGGAGTTAATTTGTGACTTTGACGACTCTGATCAACCCGTCGATTCTGTTGGCATTGCTGAAGTAAGCCTTTACTTTGTCTCCTTCTTTAATGTCGGACAGATTTTGATCAAGATTTTTCGAATTGAAGATAATTTTTGTGCCGTTATCCGAAATTCCTTGATACTCCGTTCCATCGATCTTAGTGATTTTATATTCGTAAACGGTATAGTTTTTTTCTTCAGACGAAACCGTTTGGCTGAGCGCCGTCGAAACATCTTTCATGCTTCCGTTTTTTAAATAATAAAAGCCTCCTGCCAGGACAGCCGCCAAAATAAGCAGGATTGTAAGCTTGACTCTTATTTTCCCCATGGTCAAAACCTCCAGAACACGTTCTGAACTATCTATATGTTTTTCCCCTTCAATTGATGAAATCAAAACATATTCGTTTCAGACGGAAAAATACGTAGTTTTTAAGTATAACGCAAAATGAAGCCGAATCGTTTCATTTTCCCTCGAAATACTCCTAATAACCTACGAATATACATTCTGTTTTCAGGGGCGCATGGTGAAACAAGATGAAAATCACGACAAAAAGACGATATAATTTCCAATCAAATAACGAAAATAAACGGCTTAATTCCCGCTGTGTATAGAACAGTTCCTTTTTTGAAGACTGCCGGCAATCTTTTCAAGATCTTTTCTTATTCATCAGAAACGGCCTCCTTTTCCCGGCATCCAAACATGTCAAAAGACCTAGTGATTTAATCGAAACCAAAAACCTGTATCGTTTCTCACTTTTCGTTTTGATCTATACATACACATCATACGGTTTCTTCTAACAATATACGAGTGTTTCGGTTATTTGTTTCAAAAAATAAAAAAGATCCCTGACTTTGATATGATCCCCTCATAGTAGACAGAAAAAAGAAAGGATATTAATCTGTCTACTATGGAGGGGATTTTTTATGGGAGAAATCATGAAAACATACGATGTGACTTTCAAGAAAAAAGCAGTCGATTTACACATGAAAGATGGGATGGGTTTCAAGACGGTTGCTAAAGAATTAGGAATATCTAAATCAATGGTAGCTCGTTGGGTGAAGTATTATGAGGCCGAGGGAATGAAGGGATTGGAAGAAAAACGAGGAAAAGCAACAGGATCTGGCAAGGGCAGACCAAAAAAACGACTTGAAGATCCTGAATCTAAAATCAAACGCCTTGAAGCAGAGGTGGAAATGCTAAAAAAGCTCTTAAAGATGTAAAAGGGGGAATGGATGAGGTACCAACACGCAAGAAGTTTGAAGTTATCAAAGAAATGTCTGCGGGGAATAGTTCTATTCAATTATTATGTCAGATAGCTGGAGTATCTAAAAGTGGTTATTACAAGTGGCTAAAAAGACAAAAAACGCCTTCTGAAAAGCAGTTAAAGGACGAGAGTATGAAAAAAAGAATCATGGAGTGTCATAAAAAACATAGGGGGATTTACGGATACCGGAGAGTACAGATATGGTTGAAAAAAACATATGGATTACATATTAACCACAAACGTATTCAACGCCTTATGAATAAATTGGGGATCCGGCAGTCATCCGAAAGAAGAAACCATATTACGGAAAGAAGGAAGCATATGTCATGTCAGACAACCATCTGAACAGAGATTTTACGGCTTCCGCGCCTAATCAAAAATGGGTAACGGATATTACCTATTTAATGTTTAACGGTCAAAAACTGTATTTGTCCGCCATTAAAGACTTGTACAATAATGAAATTGTTGCTTACCAAGTCAGTCGAAGGAATGATTTGAAGCTTGTGGTAGACACCCTTAAGAAGGCAAAGAAAAAACGGAATGTAAAGGGAGTTCTCCTGCATAGCGATCAGGGGTTCCAATATACATCCCGCTTATATAACAACCTAATTAAAAAATATCAGATGAAAGCCAGTATGTCCAGAAAAGGTAACTGCTGGGACAATGCATGTATGGAAAATTTCTTTAGCCACTTTAAAACGGAATGCATTTACTTATATTCGTTCAAAACAGCTGAAGCAGTTAAGGACGCTGTATGTAAATACATTCGTTTCTACAACCATCAACGGTTCCAAAAGAAATTAAACAACCTGAGCCCCTATCAATACAGGACTCAGGCTGCCTAGTACCTTTTTAAAAGCTGTCTACTTGACAGGGGTCACTCCACTTGAGGGACCTCATCTTAATGAAATTCGACATCTATTCTTTTTTTCTGCTCCTTCATGTCTTTCGGCATTCGTACTTCCAGCACCCCGTTTTTATAGGACGCTTTGATTCCTTCAGTCGAAACCGGCCCCGGAAGTGTGACCGACCTGTGAAAACGTCCGACAAACCGTTCTTTCCTGTGGATGTTTTCCTCTTTTACTTCGTTTGATCTGTTTACTGAGCCGCTGATATGCAGCATATTGTTTTCGACATCAATATGAACATCTTCCTTGCTTTCGAGTCCGGGAATGTCGCAGGAAGCTACGATTTCACTTTCGGTTTCGTGCACGTCTACCCGAATTTCTCCAAAGCCGTGTTCCCCTCCGAAAGTCGCCGGAAAATCCGCAAAAACCCGATCAAATTCCCTTCTGACGCTATTCAAATGTTTAAATGGATCATAAGGTACTAATGGCATTTTCTTTCCTCCTTGATCTTATAGTAACTTTATGATGTTCTCATTCTTCATATATTATTCATGTCATAACTGAAAGCAAAAAAGCAGTGCTCCGCCTGCGAAGCACTGCCGTTTTTTCCTCTCAAATGCCTTTATGTCACATTTCTTTCTGCGGTATGAATCGGTGCAGATGGTTTTGATGTTACGTTTCTTTCCGCTGTTTGAACCGGGGCGGATGGTTTCGATGTTACGTTTCTTTCTGCGATTTGAACCGGGGATGTATTAGATGTCACATTTCTTTCTGCCGTGCTCACATCTTCTGTCTTTGCCGGTAGCGCAAGACTTGTTAAAGACAATCCAATGACTGAAGCAGCGGCGGTTAACAACAGCTTAGACTTCATACGACCAGTCCCCTTTTTTGATTTGTTTGCGGGCGTTGAATACGATTTGATAGAAATAAACCGAATCGCTCAAGAGCCCAATTTCATTATAGTATTCAGCCGCTTCTAAAGCCAGGTCTTCTATGTCCGGATACATTTTTCTTGACTCTAGCAGCTGAAAAGTCTCCGATAGTGAATCCATGCCGTCTTCATTTATATATAAAGCTTGTAAGAAATGATATTTTGATATATATATCGCATCATTTGATTGTTGAGCGATTTTAAAGCCTTCGTTAAAAATATCATGAGCCTGTTCGTTTTGCTTTAGCTTAAAATACGCAAGGGCAAGACTGAAACATGCTTTTGTGAGAGTATCAGAAGTCTCTTCCTTATAAATCACAACAGCCTTGTGAAAGTATTCAGCTGCTTGATCTGCTTTCCCCATCTTGTAATAGCAATTCCCCAAATTGTAAAAGGTATGTCCTTCTAAAATCCGCTGGCTTTCTTCCCGGACAAGCTTCAGGGCATTTTCAAGATGCGGCAATGCTTTTTCGCTCGACTCCAAATCGTCGTAGTTCCCGGCAATCACAAATTCACACTGAATTCTCCGCACCTTGTAAGTCTCATGCGCCTGATACGTTTCAATGGCCTGGAGCGCATAGTTCATTGACACATGGCTTTGCTTCATATGATAAAAGATTTCAGCCATTTTAAAATGAAATTCCGCTCTCTCGATTTCGTCTTCCACATGACGGAGCTTCTTTTCTGCACGCCTGTAAAAAGAGATCGCTTTAATATAGTCATGGTTATTATATTCGTACATCCCTCTGAAAAAGTTAAAATAATATTCAAGCAAGCCAGTCAGCTTGCCTTGTTTATCTTCGATATCTTTTAATATTTCAGAAAAATCAGGCGGAACTTTTTCTTCTTCCAGAGGTCTAATATAGTCAAGCATGATTCTATGTCTGAATTCCATTAAGGCGTAATACAATAATAAATCCTGATCTTCTTCCATACGGAATATGTCGCGCTCAATTTCTGCCTTGAGCATTTCCGCGTCCGTTACATTGAATTTGCGTATCGCATTATACCAATCATTGATTTTAACCCCTACTGACGCCGATGGAATTTTTACAGCCAATCCTTCCGCCCCTTTCCTTTAGCAAGTTGACGTTCTTTATGCAGCGCATCGATGAATATATTTTACATAAAGGGACATTTTTTTACAATTGTTTTTTTGATAAGAATTGTTTTTATTTGCGTGGCTGATCAAAATCGATTCGGAGAGGGTGGCAGCCTAATTTGTCAAAGCAACTTGAGAATCCGCCGTTCATCAGCAAAAAAAAACAGCCCGCAACCTGCGGACTGTTTCTTACCTTATGCATCAAATACTTCGACTTTTTCCATTCCTTGCCCCTGCTCCATTGAAGTGACCGCTTCAAAGCCGGAGGTGACTTTTCCGAAAACGGTGTGAACGCCGTTTAAGTGAGGCTGCGGTTCGTGCACGATAAAGAATTGGCTGCCGCCCGTATCTTTTCCGGCATGTGCCATAGAGAGAGAACCGGCTTCGTGTTTATGGGGATTCCCTTCTGTTTCGCATTTGATCGTATAGCCCGGTCCGCCTGTTCCGTTACCGTACGGGCAGCCGCCTTGGCTGACGAAGCCCGGGATGACCCGGTGGAATTTCAGGCCGTCATAGAAGCCCTCGTTCGCAAGTTTTTCAAAGTTGGCGACAGTGCCTGGCGCTGCCTCCGGATATAATTCAAACTCGATTTTTTTGCCGTTTGTTAATTGTATGTATCCTTTTTTAGCCATCATGATTCTCTCCTTTCGTTTTCACAAGGCTCATTATAGCATAGAAGGGAATCACTGAGCCAACTTCAAAAGGAACATAAAGTGCTTATATGATTTTGCGAGCAAAACCAGGACTCTCAATCTATTAAAAAGGCAAATTTTAATTGAAACCTCCCGCTCTTTTCATCCGTCTATATTGACGGAACGAATCGCGAATATAGGTATCGTTCCGGCAGGCTTCTCCCCAAAACGAACAGCAATCTTCTGCCTGAAGCCTGCATTTTTAAGGAGGGCATACAGCTTGAAAAAATCAATACTTGGAATTTGCACAGCATTGTTTCTGCTTATTATGCCGCAGATCAGTTATGCTGACTCCGCAGTTGGAGACGTGATCATTACACTCGGTAAAGACTTGTCAGCTCAAGACAGACAAAAAGTGCTGAACGAAATGAATGCGCCTGAAAATGCGACAATTATTGAGGTGACGAATGCTGAGGAGCATAAATATTTAGGAGATTATATACCAAAAGCAGATATCGGAACGAGAGCGATTTCTTCTTCATCGATTACAGTCGCAAAAGAAGGCAGCGGTTTGGAAGTCAAAACAAACAATATCAGCAAGATTACGGATGAAATGTATTTAAACGCGCTGATGACGGCCGGAGTCAAGGATGCAAAAGTCTACGTGACCGCTCCGTTTAAAGTATCCGGAACGGCTGCGCTGACCGGGTTAATGAAAGCTTATGAGACATCATCTGATCAAAAAATTCCGGACGACGTCAAAAAGGTCGCCAATGAAGAGCTTGTCACCACGTCCAAGCTCGGCCAAAAAATCGGCGATGAAAACGCATCAGCGTTAATGGCAAAAGTCAAAGAAGATATCGCGAAAAACGGCGTCCCGCAATCCCAGGACGAATTGGAGAAAAAGATTGATCAGGCCGCTTCCGAATTAAACGTAACACTGACGAACGACCAAAAGCAGTCGCTTATCTCTTTATTCGACAACATGAAAAACATCAAAATTGACTGGAATCAGGTTGGAGACCAGCTCGACAAAGCGAAAGACAAAATTGCAAACTTCATCAACTCTGATGAAGGCAAAAACTTCATTCAAAAAGTGATCGATTTCTTTGTCTCCCTCTGGAACGCGATCGTTTCCATATTTACCGGAGGCGGAACAACAGAATCAAACGGGTAATGAACACGGAAAACACCTCCTTTCATAAGGGGGTGTTTTCTTCATTGGCGGGCGTCAGGCGTGAAGGGGTTCGTAATTGTCCTCGATAAAACGCGACAGAACCTCTGTAAACCGGTAAAAATCCTCATTTTGCGTCAAGGCTCTGTCCTTTAACGTAAACGTATCAAACAGAGACTTTCGAAAACCTGTGCTCATTTCGAGCTGAATGCTTAAACCTGTTATCGATTTGTTGGCAATATTATCTGGGCTCGTTCCCGCATATTTGTCGCCTGGCTCAAGCATTTCGGCGGCAAAGCCTGCTTGATGCAATTTATCAACCAATTTGCTCATTTTATTGCGGTCTGTGCCGCCCACTTTGATATTGCGGTCTTCAGCATAGTATCCGTGAAGCGACAAAATATACTGATGCCCGGCGGCCATCTCAAGCGCCGCCGGTTCATCAAAATGGGTACTCGTAATATGCAGGCTTGAATTCCCCGATAATTTCAATCCTTCAAACAAATACATGGAATACTTGCGCGAGAGTTCATTTGCAATTTCGCTTGTTCCAGGCTCGATTCCGCCGCCGTGAATGGCCATGATCAGCATTGTGCTGCCTGCTTGCTTTGTCGCGATTCGGTATACTGAAGGATCTTCATTTTGTTTTAATTCCTCGAAATTTGCATATTTATCGTCGGAGAACACAGTCGGCCCTCCGTCATGAGCCAGTGCAAAAGACGGGATCAAAATCACAGAAGAAATTAAGGAAATAATCACAAAACTGTTTATTGCTGTAAAGAGGTTTGCTGTGTTACAATCAACACATTGCTTCAGGCATTGGAGCATGCGGCGGGATAGGGATACTTTGGTCGGTTCCATCTACCCCGCCTCTACTTCGGAATGCACAGCATTTTGCTTCTTTTGAATCATAAGCTGAACCATCTCCTTTGTTAAATTTTTGTTAAATTCCCAATATTATATACAATTATCCTGTATGCTGTTCTATACAGAACCTGTTCTTTTTTCATAAAAAAACACTTCCTAAGTCAGGAAGTGCTGTTTTCTTTCGGCATACGGATTTGAAAAACCGTTCTCTTTCCCGGTTTGCTCTTCACTTCTATCGATCCTTGATGAGCGTCAACGATCGATTTTGTGATTGCAAGCCCGAGGCCTGCTCCTCCGTATTTTCGCGAACGCGATGCTTCAGCTCTGTAGAACCTTTCAAACAAGTGCGGGAGATGTTTTTCCTCAATTCCCGTTCCGTTATCCTCAACCGCAAGCACCAGGTTTTGATCTTCGCTCTTTAGCGTCAGTTTGATGAAGCCCTTCTCCGGATCCGTATGCTGGACGGCGTTTTGGCAAAGATTAAGGATGACCTGTTTCATTTTATCTTTGTCAAATACAGCTTCACCTTCGGTTTCTATGGAAAATTCCAGTTTTCTGTCTTTTACAAGCAGCCTGAGCTGGGATTCCATGCTGGAAATGACCGAGGCAAGGGATCCTTTCTCCATATGGAAACCCGGAAGCCGGTCGAGTTTGGCGAGGAAGAGCAAATCCTGAACGAGATGATTGGCCCGTTTGGATTCTTCAAACATGCTTTTTAACGCGCGTTCAACTTGCTCAGGCTTTGACACCGCACCGCGAAGCATAATTTCCAGGAATCCATGTATCGACGTAAGGGGCGTACGCAGTTCGTGTGAAGCATCTGAAACAAAGCGGCGCATCTGTTCTTTCGCCTCTTTTTCGACTCTGAACGACGTTTCGATTCTTTCCAGCATGCCATTGAAAGAATTGGCCAGGTCATGAATTTCGTGCTGGTTTTTGTAAAGTGGCAATCGTCTGTTTAAATTGCCGGCATTGATTTCTCCCATCAGGTCGACAATGGTTGATAAAGGCTTAAGCGTATGCTTAATGATCGGATAAAAAGTGAACACTCCCAATAGAAGAGCGGAAATTGAAATAATCGCAAAAAACACCATTTGCTGAAAAATCCCCTCTTTCATCGGAGCCGTTTCTGTGCTCATTTGCACGATGCCTTCGAGCTTTCCTTTTAATATGATCGGCTGAAGCACGACAAGCTCTTCATTTCCGTTACGATTTTCTGCGATTGTAAAATGCGGATTATAGTTTCTATTGATAACCTCTTGATACTCCCGTGTTAAGACAGGGGGCGAGCCTGAGTGCATGTCTTCCGATAGAACGGTCAGTTCTCCGTCCTGTTTGATAAAAGCGATGGTTACACCGGGATAAAACATGCTGAAATCCTTTGGACTTTGGGCGCTCTTAACCCAGAAATCAGCGCTGACAGAGCTGATGAGCCCCTGAATGCTCATCGATTTGTTATCATACGCTGACTTTTTCACAAAAACGTATTGAATCGTCCCGATTAAAATGAGCAGCAGGCTGAGCATGCATAAGGAACGGAACAGCAGCTGAAAACGCAGCGTCTGAAACCGAAAAATCTTCCGCTTTTTCATCAGATGTCCAACCTGTAGCCCGCTCCGCGAATCGTGCGAATTAAAGCGTGTTCTTTATCTTTCAGCTTTTCTCTTAATGAACGGACATAGACTTCAACAATGTTTTCCTCGCCGTAAAAATCGTAGCCCCATACTTTGTCCAATATTCTCGCCTTGCTCAAGACAATCCCATGGTTAAAAATGAGAAATTTCAGCAGTTCGTATTCGGTTGCAGAAAGCTTCAGCACTTCCTCGTGGAAGCGGATTTCCTTGCGGCTGTCGTCAATTCGAAAGGGGCCGATCGCCACCTCTTCCAATAAATGAGGAAAATGATTGCGGATTCTTGCACGGATCCGGGCAAGCAGCTCCTCAAAGCTGAATGGCTTCACCATATAATCATCCGCCCCTTCGGTCAGCGCTTTTACCCGGTTGTCAACCTCCTCTTTTGCCGTCAACATAATAACGGCGGTATTCCCCATTTTTTTTAACATTCTGGATACTTCAAATCCATCCATTCCCGGCATCATGACATCAAGTACTGCCACATGAGGCTGAAACGATTTCGCCAAGTTGATCCCTGTCATGCCGTCTTTTGCCGACATCACTTCGAATCCTTCGTTTTCAAGCCCCAATGTCAAAAATTCAATGATCGCCTGTTCATCATCGACAAGCAAAATCTTGATGCCTTCAAGTTTATTCATTCGTTTTCTCTCCTTCATGGGCATAAATCTATGCTTCATTTTTTGTCTATCTACATCCTATTATTCGCTCCTATCTTGAAATGAGCTGAATATCTTCTGAAAAATAACTGAATTCAGCAATTTTTCAGCTAATCCTCATGCGGCTTTAGCTTGAGCCTGTACAATCGGTTTTGTTGGCAGGCCAACAGTACATCTAAAGGAGGAATCACCATGAATCATGTAACAAAAGTTTTATCAGGAGCTGCTTTAGGGACAATCATTTCACTCAGTTCATTAACGTCAGCTCATGCCGCCGTTGTTCAGCAAAGCGATACACATTCAAAAATCGAAGTGAAAGCGGAGCAGGTGTCCGTCTCAAAAGCAACGGCGCAAAAAACGGCTTTGAAAAAGTGCAAAGGAACGGTCACTTCCACTAAACTGCAGAAAGAAGGAACAGTGTACGTCTACACGATCACCATTCTCGGGGATGACGGCAATGCGCATACTGTCAAAGTAAGCGGCGAAAGCGGCAAAGTCGTCAAACAGCAAATCCAAAAGAAGCAGGTCGCCATTACGAAAACGAAAGCTCATTCTATCGCTTTAAAGAAATATAAAGGGACCGTTACATCTTCTAAGCTGAAAAAAGAAAACGGGGTTTATGTTTACATCGTCAGCATCCACGGACAAGACGGCAATGTGCATACTGTAAAAATAAACAGTGAGAGCGGCAAAGTCGTCAAACAAGAAACACAGAAAAAACAAGTCTCCATTACGAAAGAGAAGGCTCATTCTGTCGCATTAAAGAAATGCAAAGGAATCGTTACATCTTCTAAGCTGAAAAAAGAAAACGGAGTTTATGTTTATATCGTCAACATCCTCGGACAAGACGGCAATGCGCATACTGTAAAAGTAAACTGTAAGAGCGGCAAAGCGGTGAATCATGTCATACAGAAAAAGCAAGCTGCTATTACAAAAGAGAAGGCTCAATCTGTCGCGTTAAAAACGTGTAAAGGCACAGTTACATCATCCGAGCTGAAAAAAGAAAGCGGCCGGTATATTTATATCATTAAGATTGAAGATCATAAGCAAAAAGAACATACAGTAAAAGTGAATGCAACAAGCGGAACAGTTTGTTCATAAATAAAATCCTTGCTGCCCGAGACTACTGATCTCGGCAGCTTTTTTATATGAAAAAAAGAGTTCCAGCACCGCAAAAAACGGCCATCATAAAAAAGCTTGCAGGGAACAGTCCCCTGCAAGCTTTTGTGATCTTACTACGGTTGTTTCACTTTGGATTTCAGCGGCAAATCAAGTTTGACCAAATCCTCATATGACTCCCGCTGAATGACAAGCTGCGCTTCACCGTCTTCGACAAACACGACGGCCGGGCGCGGGATGCGGTTGTAGTTGTTGGCCATGCTGTAGCCGTAAGCGCCTGTACAGAATACGGCCAGAACGTCGCCGTCTTTTGCTCTTGGAATTTGCAAATCCCATATGAGCATATCGCCGCTTTCACAGCATTTCCCCGCTATAGATACCGTATCATCGCAGGCAGCATCCATTCTGTTCGCCAGCGCTGCTTCGTACTTGGCTTCGTAAAGCGCCGGTCTGATATTGTCGCTCATGCCCCCGTCGACCGCCACATATTTGCGAATGCCGGGCACTTGTTTTTGCGAACCGATCGTATAAAGCGTCGTTCCGGCATCCCCGACAAGCGATCTGCCGGGTTCAATCCAGATTTCCGGCATGTCAAAGCCGAAATGCTCGGCGTTTGCTTTGACCGCTTCAATGATTTTTTTGACATAATGATCTGCTGCGAGCGGTTCGTCCTCTTTTGTATAGCGGATGCCGAAGCCGCCCCCGAGGTTCAGCACCTTCGGAGTATAAGAATAGGCGTCTCTCCATTCCGCAAGCTTTTCAAAAATTTTGTCGGCCGCAAGAACAAATCCCGCGGTATCAAAAATTTGCGAACCGATGTGGCAGTGCACGCCGAGCAAATGGAAAGCAGGTGACTGAAGAACCCGCTCAATCGCTTGTTCCACCTGTCCGTTATGCAGGTCAAAGCCGAATTTCGAATCTTCCTGCCCCGTCGTAATATAATCGTGCGTATGCGCCTCGACACCGGGGGTGATTCTGAGCAAAACGTCCACAGTTTGTCCCGCATGCTTACAGAGCTCCTCCGTGATCGAAATCTCATGGAAATTATCCAGCACAATGCAGCCGATTTTATGGTCAAGCGCCATCTGCAGTTCTTCCGGACTTTTGTTGTTTCCATGAAAATGAATCCGTTCTGGAGGGAACCCCGCTTTGATCGCTGTAAAAAGCTCCCCCCCTGATACAACGTCCAATGACAGCCCCTCTTCTTCGGCCAGCTGAATCATCGCAACCGAAGAGAACGCTTTGCTTGCATATGCGACTTGCGCCTTCAAATCGGCATCCCTGAAGGCTTCCTGGAACTTTCTGGCGCGTTCCCGTATTAAAGCGACGTCATATACGTAAAGGGGAGTTCCATATCTTTCTGCCAATGATAGAACATCGACACCTCCGATTTCGAGATGTCCGTTTTCATTTTGTCTGCTTGTACCGTGTAAAAACAATTGTCATTCCCTCTTTCTCTATCTACAAAAGTGGAAGGGACAGTCCGGATCACTGCCCGATACATCTTTTTCGCTTAATGTATTGCAATTTCTTATTGTGTATTATAACATTTCGTCCAAAAATCTAAACCATCATTTTGTTCAAATTTTCTTAATTTACATTTGTCAGTGAATCTGCAGTCAACCTCTATTTTTTATAGCATAACAGAAAACCGCAATTGATAGAAATAGGCATCAGCAACATTCCTGCACATGAAAAAATAAAAGCGGCTTACCTGGGGCTTTGCCTATACGGCTGGGCATTAACCTGCATATATACATAATAATAAAGCCAAGAAAAACGATGAAAAGAGGGTTTTCGCATGTATCAAGATTTTTATCCTTATACACCTTCTGATGTTACGGACCATTCTTATGATGCCGGCGCGTATGACTATAGAATTTATGAGCCGTTCGAAGGGCAAATCATTACGGCTCCGGCGAATACAAGATACTGGCGCAGAGGAACTGAAGTTTTCCTGCATTCATCAGCCATTGACCCGTACGGCCGGGAAATGCTGTATATCGCCTATCCGATCAGAAGGCCGAACAATGTATGCAGCTTGCGTGCCGTTGCCATATCGGCTAATGAATACAGAGGAATGCAGCCTTACACGCAGAGATACGGTTATCACCCGTAAACAAGAAAAAGAGGCTTGATAAGCCTCGAAAGAGCCGACTCACTGTCTGACCCTGTTTTTCGGGTGAACGATGCTCGGTCTGATTTTGGCTCCCGGAACAGAAGTACGCACGAGAACGTTCCAAAACGCTTTGCCGTTAAACGGGAGAAACGGCCAAAGATACGGCGTCTCCAAAGAACGGATCGAGACCATGATAATCGTTAAGATCGTAAAGCCTATGACAAACCCTTCCACTTTAAACAGCGCCACCAATATGAGCATAAAGAGCTTCACCATTTTGTTCGCCAAGCTTAGCTCATAGCTTGGTGTCGTATATGTCCCGATGGCAGACAGCGAGACGTATAAAATGACTTCAGGAGAAAACAGGCCGACATTGATCGCGATATCCCCGATTAAGACGGCGGCGATCAAACCCATGGCTGTCGAAAGCGGCGTCGGCGTATGGATGGCGGCCATTCTTAAAAATTCGACCCCGAGATCAGCTAAAAAAATCTGCATAATAATCGGGATGTGGGAATCCTTATTTAAACCGATATACTTTAAATTGTCGGGCAAAAGCGATTGATCGATGACAAACAGCAGCCACAGCGGCAGCAAAAAAGTCGATACAAATATGCCGAAGAAGCGCACCCATCTTAAAAACGTTCCAACCGCCGGCGTTTGCCTGTATTCCTCAGCATGCTGGACATGGTGAAACAGCGTGGTCGGCGTAATGATGACGCTCGGTGACGTGTCAACAATAATAATGATATGCCCTTCTAAAATGTGGCTTGCAGCGACATCGGCTCTTTCCGTATACCTGACGAGAGGAAAAGGGTTGAAGCCCTGCCCGACGATGAATTCTTCAACCGATTTGTCAGACATCGGCAAACCGTCGACTTGCACATTTTCGATTTCTTTTTTTAATACGTTGACAAGGTCCGGGTCTGCCACATCTTCCAGATAGCAAAGGCAAATATCGGTTTTTGAGCGTTCTCCGATATGGAGCATTTTATACCTGAGCCGTTCGTCCCTGATTCTCCGTCTGATCAAGGCTGTGTTGACGATAATGCTTTCGACGAGTCCGTCTCTTGCTCCGCGTACGACTCTTTCTGTGTCAGGCTCTTCCGGCGTCCTTCCGGGATAGCTTCTGACATCGACGATAAAAGCAAAGCCCGCATCCTCGACGATGATGGCGACCAATCCTGACAGTACTTGATCGACTGCTTCATCAAGCGTTTTCGCTTTTGATACCTGTTGGTTCAGCAGCCTGTTTTCAACGATTTCTTCTGCTTCGCCTGATTCTTTTTCCGAATCGTTCAAATGAACCAGTTCCCTCAGCAGGTGAATGATGTACTGCGTATCACACAATCCGTTTACATAGTAAATCTGGATTTCCCGGTCGAGGACAAACACCTTCCTGACTCCGAGATCAAAGCTTTCCCCCATCCCGACCCGCTGTTTGAAAAATGACTCATTCTTAGAAGGATCATGGAATACTCTTGTCTTCTCTTTTTCCTGTGCACTCATCATACCCGCTCCTTTCTAAAATGAGCTCGACCGCCTTCATTGTGATCGGCGACCCTTTTTTTACATCGTCTTTTCTGCCCATTTTTCCGATATCGCCGATTCCGACGACGATAGGAACATCAAGCTGGTCAAGGCAGTAGACCGTATCTCCGCTCATCCGTTTGACGTCAAATTCTCTGACTCCGTACTTGTCAACTCCAAACTCTGTCAGCTCCCCTTCCGCATCAATCGACACATCTACTTTTGTCCACTCCGCGTAGTGGGTTTTCGAAGCGACGGCGATGACGCCGAGCACCTCAATATCAGGATGTGCAGCCACATACTTCATCGCCGTCTCTCCAGGCCCCTCCCCTTGGAGGCCGGAATCGTCAAACATTACGAACACGGGATCATGCGGTGTTTCAAGAATCATCGATACGAGCTCGGGACCCGTTTTCACGCTCGGGTTTCCCATCGACTGGGAAATCGAGCGGCCGCCGATCTGCTTTGCCGCATATTCAATCGATTTTGCAGCATAGATATCGCCGTCTGTTACCAAAATGACTTTGCGTTTTGCTGTCATTGTTCCTTATCCTTTCGGTTTAAAAATCACAGCCACGAGAAAAGCGAATAAAATGGCGGCAGATATACCGGCGGACGTCAGCTCAAATATCCCCATTCCGATTCCGATAAAACCGTGCTCTTTAGCCTGGTGCATCGCGCCGTGCAACAGGGAATGCCCGAAGCTGACGATCGGCACGGTCGCCCCCGCCCCGGCAAACTCGATGAGCCGGTCATAAATGCCGAATCCGTCCAGGATCGCTCCCGCTACGACAAAGGTTGACATAACATGCGCCGGTGTCATTTTGCATACATCGAGCAGAAGCTGTCCGACTATGCAAATCAAGCCGCCGACGATAAACGCGATGATGTATTCCATTACGCGTTCCCCCCTTCGGCCCGTTCGAATACGACGCCGTGCGCGATGCACGGAATCGATTCCTTCTGCTGAACAACGGTCGGGCTCAGGAGTGCACCCGTGGCCACGACAAGCACCCTGTTTAATCTTCCCGCTTCAATTTCTTTAAAAATATGGGCGAAGGTGACGACAGCCGAGCAGGCGCATCCGCTTCCTCCGGCAAACACCTGCTGATCGGGCGTATAGATCATCAGCCCGCAGTCATTGTGCTTTGTGCCGACACGAATCCCTTCTTCTTTTAACAGATCCCTTACAATCGGGCTTCCGACACCGGAAAGATCGCCGGTAAGGATCAAATCATAGTCATCCGGCGTACGCCCGAGATCCTCGAGATGCTGTTTGATCGTATCGGCGGCAGCGGGTGCCATCGCTGATCCCATGTCCTGTGAATCTGTGATACCAAAATCGATGACCTTTCCGATGGTCGCGCTCGTGATTTTGATCCCGCCCGGATTTTGGCTGAGCACCACCGCTCCGCTTCCTGTTACGGTAGAGGTTGAAGTGCCGGGCTTTTGCCCGCCGTATTCCGTCGGGTAGCGAAATTGCCGTTCAGCCGTTGCATTGTGGCTGCTCGTCGCTGCAAGGGCCCGTTTTGCAAAGCCGCCGTCAATCAGCGCCGAACCGAGCGCAATCGCTTCCATTGAAGTGGAGCAAGCCCCAAATAAACAAAGAAACGGAAGCTTCAAATGCCTTGCCACAAAGTTGGCGGTCACATTTTGGTTGAGCAGGTCCCCTGCCAAAAAGATGTCGATGTCATCTTTTTTCAGGTTTTGTTTAGTCAATGCTGATTCGATTGCATCCTCCATCAGCTTGCGCTCGGCCATTTCCCAATTTTTTTGATTGCAGTGCATGTCATCGTATGTCTGATCAAATAAATGTCCTAAAGGTCCCTGCTTTTCCTTTGGACCGACCGCTGTGCCGCTTGAATTGACAAACAGCGGGTTTTGGAACACCCATGTTTGTTTTCCCGTTGTTTTCATGACATCTTCCTCCTAAAACAGCTTGTCAAAAGCGTAGCGGATAATTCCGACAATATACGCTGCGACAACGCCGAAGACGATCACGTTTCCGGCGAGTTTAAACATGTTTGTACCGACGCCGAGGACATATCCTTCGCTTTTATGTTCAAGCGCCGCGCTCGCCATACTGTTGGCAAATCCTGTCACCGGAACGGCCGAACCGGCGCCGGCGAACTGCCCGATTCTGTCGTAAACCCCGAGCCCTGTTAACAGGGCAGATATTAAAATAAGCGTGGCGACCGTCGGATTTCCCGCTGTTTTTTCATCAAAATGAAAAACGGCCATGTAAAAGTTTTGGAACGCCTGGCCGATCATGCAGATCAGCCCGCCGACGAGAAACGCTTTTAAACAGTTCAGCACATAAGGCGGAGTGGGCTGATACGTTTTCACTTTAGACTGATAATTATCTTTTAAGCTTGACATGAACATCCTCCTTTTATGACAAATGAACAAAGATCAGCCATTGAAATAAAGATCCGATAATCTTTCCGAAGACAATGGCCATCAATAAAATTAAAATCCTGTCCCCCATGCCGATCCGTTTGACCAAAATCGGCAGCACGTTCAGCACTTCCGTAAGAGCGGCCGCAAGCATTCCGATAAACAAGCCCGCGAAGAGGCCGATCGGAATCATGAACCATTTCGATAAAAAAAATCGGTTCATATTAAGCGACTCCCATCCTCCAAAAACGGCGCCGACAATGACGGCCCATTCGTATGCCTGGATATACGCTCTCGTTTTTGTCAGCTGCATCAGCCTCGGAATGATGCCCAGCACCGTGAGAAAAGCGACAAAACCGGAACCTACTGCCACACCTCCCGCAAGACCGAGAAAGATGATCATTACGCTAATGATCATGGATATCCTTTGTCGTTTCTTTATTTTCGTGCATGGCCACATATTGGTCCAAATCGAGCTGATATTTGAACATCTCCACTTCAAGGGGGCTGGGCTCTTCGTTGAATCGTTTTTTAAATAAGTGGTTAAAAAACAAAATCATCCCGAGGCCCAGGCCAATGCTGTATGGAACCTGCAAAAGGTAGGGGTAGCGGTTTTCTTTTCCCGTTATCATTTCATAAAGCCGGATGTGCACTTCCCTCATGCTGACATCTTCATGAAAATTCATCACGGTAAGACCCGCACCGACGAACAAAAGCAGCCAGACAGCGATGAAAAGCACGGGAGACAGGCCCCGTTTTGGATATTGAACCTCCACGATGGTTTCGGCACCGCCGACGGTTTGGACATCAAGGTCTGGAAACGATTTATGTATGGCTTCAATCACCTTCATCATGTCCAATACCACCAAGTTTTGATCCGATTTGCTCACCTTGTATATAGGCAGCTGTTCAAGCTTTTTTTTGCAGCGCCGGTCGCCCGCCACCTGTGCGATATCTCCGAGCCTGATCAATTCATCCGGATCGGCCACTAGACGGTGGCGGAGCCTGATAAAAACTTGACGTTCCATCTGGGTCACTTCCTATATGATGGTTATAGTTGTAGTATGAGGTTCATCTCATTTATCATTCAGCACCGAAAGAATGACCATAAATTACCACACTAAAAAAGCCGGCCCATCGCGGGGGCCGGCTTGTATCCGGGATTGCCTGTTTAGCTGTCATTGTGATCCATCTGGTTTTTGATTTGCTTTAAGATTTTTTTCTCGAGCCTGGATACCTGAACCTGGGAGATGCCAAGGCGGTCGGCAACTTCTGATTGCGTCTTGTCCTTGTAATACCTTAAGTAGACGATCAGCTTTTCCCTTTCGTCCAGGTCTTTGATCGCTTCTTTCAAAGCGATTTTATCGAACCATTTGTCCTCCGATTGGTCGGCGATCTGGTCGAGAAGCGTAATCGGGTCTCCGTCGTTTTCATATACCGTTTCATGAATGGACGAAGGCGAACGGACGGCTTCCTGGGCCAGTACGACCTCCTCGGAAGAGATCCCGAGATGTTCGGCGATTTCCTGAACGGTCGGAATTCGTCCGTTCGTCTTGGAGAGCTCGTCTTTCGCCCTCCTGATTTTGTTGCCGAGCTCCTTCAGCGAGCGGCTCACCTTAACCGTTCCGTCATCTCTGATGAACCTTTGAATTTCGCCGATGATCATCGGGACGGCATAGGTGGAGAACCGGACATCATAGGAAAGGTCGAATTTGTCAACCGATTTCAAAAGACCGATACAGCCGATTTGAAAGAGGTCATCAGGCTCATACCCTCTGTTCAAAAAACGCTGAACGACGGACCAAACAAGACGCATGTTTTTTTCTATGAGGAGGTCTCTTGCTCTTTGATCGCCGTTCTGGCTGTTTTTAATCAGTTCTTTTACCTCATGGTCTTTAAGCTGGGTATTCAGTTCTTTTTTAACCTCCACATCCATAACAAATCTCCCTTAATTGCAAAGCGCTTTGCTTTTCGATAAGTGCTTTGTTAAGTGTATTGTGGTGCCCATTTCAGGCGAGGAATCGATCGTGATATCATCCATGAAGTTCTCCATGATCGTAAAGCCCATCCCCGATCTTTCGAGTTCCGGCTTCGTCGTGAACAGCGGCTGGCGAGCTTCTTCAAGATCCGTGATCCCGATTCCTTCATCGCGGATCGTCAAATAGACGATATGGTCTTCCAGCGTGACAGAGATATACACGGTTCCTTCGCCTGAGTTTTCGTATCCGTGGATGATCGCGTTTGTGACCGCTTCTGATACAACCGTTTTAATTTCGGTTAGTTCATCCATCGTCGGATCAAGCTGGGCGATAAAAGCAGCGACCGTTACCCGTGCAAACGATTCATTTTGGCTGAGCGCTGTAAACTGGATGTTCATCTCATTTTTCATGATGCCACCCCCAGTGTTTGAAGCGCATGCTGTTCGGATTGCTCAAGGCGGATGATTTTAAACAGCCCTGACATATCGAATAATCGCTTGACGGCCGGGGAAATCGCGCAGACGATCATTTCTCCGCCCAGCTGCTGAATTTCCTTATACCGGCCCAGCACGACGCCGAGCCCTGAGCTGTCCATAAATGAAAGTTCTTCAAGATTTAAGACGATATGACGAATGTCGTATCGTTCCATATGTTCGCTCACCTGGTTTCGCAAGGTTTCCGCTGTATGGTGGTCGAGTTCACCTGTCAACCGAATACAAAGCACGGATTCTTTGACGTTAAAATCGATTCCGAGGCTCATCCTCATTCCTCCTTGATATAAATCGGATAATGAGTGTTTCGATTCAGGCTTTCTAAATTCCTTCACCATGACAAAACTAGTGACCGTTCGGCATTATTCATCCCACTTCGTCCAGTTTGTCATCGTCCGCTTAAACAATGTCCACATTCCCGCTTTGTCCATGTCTTTTTCAGCGACGAGCGGGCTTTCATGCAGCACCTTTCCATCCTTTTTCAGCACGAGCGTCCCGAGCTCTGTCCCTTTTTTGACAGGAGCCTGGATATCCGTTTTCTTTTTGATTTCCTTCTTGACGGCTTTGATGTTTTCGCCTTTTTTCGTCAAAAGGGAAATCGGTTCTGAAGTAACGAGATTTATTTTCTGCTCGCTGCCCTTATTGACCTTTAATTCGGATATGACTTCATTCCGCTTGTATATTGGATGGGTTTCGTATTGGCTGAACGCATAATCGAGCATTTTGGTGATCTGCGCATTTCGCTCTTTCGGGGTACTGGCGCCGAAGACGACGGCGATCACACGCATATTTCCTTTTTTCGCGGAGGCCGTCAAACAGTACTTCGCTTCATTTGTGAATCCCGTTTTAACTCCGTCGACTCCCGGATAAAATTTGATCAGCCTGTTTGTATTGACAAGCCAAAACTTTTTATCGGTGTTTTCCCTTAAATAATCCTCGTACGTTCCTGTAAATTTCGTGACTTGATCGTATTTCAACAGCTCTTTCGCCATGACGGCCATGTCGTAGGCTGTGCTGTAATGGCCTTCTTTAGGAAGTCCTGTCGTATTTTTAAAAGACGTGTCCTTGAGGCCGAGCTCTGCGGCCTTTTCGTTCATCCTTTTTACAAATTCCTCTTCAGATCCGGCGATATGCTCTGCCATCGCAACAGAGGCATCGTTTCCGGAACCGATGGCGATGCCTTTCAGCATATCTTCGACAGTCATCTCTTCGCCGGGTTCAAGAAAGATCTGCGAACCTCCCATCGATGCGGCATATTCGCTCGTTCTCACCTTATCTTTCATTTTAATTTTTCCTTCATCAAGAGCTTCCATGATCAAAAGCATGGTCATCACCTTTGTCATGCTGGCCGGAGGAAGCTTTTCATGGCTGTTTTTGTCATACATGATCTTTCCGGTGTCCCGCTCGATCAAAACGGCGGATTTCGCTTCATGGGCAAGCTCCGATGTTTTCGTATCGCTTTTTTCCGCAAATGCGGCCGGCGCTGTCATAAGAATTATCGTAAAAATCATCAATGTGGATAAATGACGTTTCATCACCCAGACCTCCATTTCGTAATCCTCTCTATTTTTTCCAATAGAGGTGGATTTATACGGATGATTGGTAAAAATTTCTCCCTATACAAAAAAGCCAATACATGTCCTGGCTTCGGACATGTATTGGCTTTCATACGTGTACCTTATGTTACGCTATCTCGCCGATTTTCGCGACTGCGGCTTTGATGAGGCGCAAAAAGTCTGATTTTACTTTTTCGGTTACTTCCATGACTTCGTCATGAGACAGCGGCTGGTCCAAAATTCCGGCTGCTGCATTTGAAATGCAGGATATGCCGAGCACGCGGAGGCCGGAATGCCTTGCCACGATAACTTCCGGAACGGTTGACATTCCGACGGCATCAGAACCGATCGTTCTGAGGAAACGAACCTCGGCAGGCGTTTCATATGACGGACCGGAAACCGCGGTGTATACGCCTTCCTGAACCGGGATGTTCAATTCTTCGGCCGTTTGCTTTGCCATGCGGCGAAGCTCTTTGTCATAAGCTTGCGACATATCCGGGAATCTGACGCCGAGCGCTGAATCGTTCGGACCGATCAGCGGGTTTGTTCCCATATAGTTGATGTGATCGGAGATGATCATTAAGTCACCCGGACGGAACGATTCATTGACACCGCCAGCGGCGTTCGTCACGATCAGCGTGCCGATGCCCAGCTCCTTCATGACCCTTACCGGGAACGTGACTTTATCGAGTTGATAGCCTTCATAAAAATGAAAGCGCCCTTGCATCACAACGACCGGCACACCTTTCAGCGCGCCGATGACGAGCTGCCCTGCGTGTCCTTCAACCGTAGAAACCGGAAAATCCGGAATATCCTCATATTTGATCCGGACGGCATCTTCAATTTCATCGGCAAGCACGCCGAGTCCCGATCCCAATATCAGACCGACTGCCGGTTCGTGTTTTGCCTTGCTTTTAATATATTGAGCAGCGTTTGAAATCATCTGTTTCACGTCGTATCCTCCTATTTAAGCAGGGATAAAAAGCTTTTTCCGTACTTAGGCATTTTCGTTTTGAAATTGTCGGCGATCGTTGCCCCGATATCCGCAAACGTATCAGCGAGCGGAAGCTCTGCCGCGTTTTCGTTCTTTTTGCTGTATACAAGCAGCGGAACATATTCCCTCGTATGGTCCGTGCCATGGTGAATCGGATCGTTCCCATGATCGGCGGTGATAATCAATAGATCGTCTTCACGCATCTTTTCAAATACTTCCGGAAGGCGCGCATCGAACTCTTCAAGCGCTTTTCCGTATCCTTCAGGATCGCGGCGGTGTCCGAACAGCGCGTCAAAGTCGACGAGGTTGACGAAACTGATGCCGGTGAAATCCTGGCCGAGCGTCTGAATCAGCTTATCCATCCCGTCCATATTCGACTTGGTTCTGAGCGCTTCCGTGATTCCCTCGCCGTCATAAATATCTGAGATTTTGCCGATCGCAATGACGTCAAAACCGTCATCCTTCATTTCATTCATCACCGTTCTGTCAAACGGCTTCAGCGCATAGTCATGGCGGTTCGGCGTCCGCTTAAACTCGCCGGGCTTTCCGACGAACGGACGGGCGATAACGCGGCCGACCATATATTTTTCGTCAAGCGTCAGCTCGCGTGCGATTTCGCAGATATGATAAAGCTCTTCAAGCGGAACGACTTCCTCGTGAGCGGCGATCTGCAGAACGGAATCAGCAGAGGTATATACGATCAAGGCCCCCGTTTCCATATGTTCGGCGCCCAGTTCGTCCAAAATCGCCGTCCCTGAAGCCGGCTTGTTTCCGATTACTTTTCTTCCGGACCTTTTTTCAAGTTCCTGGATCAATTCGTCCGGAAAACCGTCGGGGAATACCCGGAACGGTTTATCTATGTACAGCCCCATGATTTCCCAATGACCGGTCATCGTATCCTTTCCGTTTGAGGCTTCCTTCATTTTTCCGTAGTAGGCGAGCGGTTGTTCAGCCCGCGGCACTCCTTTGATCTGGCGGATGTTGCTCAGCCCGAGCTTTGCCATGTTCGGCAGGCTGATGCCTCCCATGTGTTCGGCGATGTGGCCTAAGGTATCCGCCCCTTTGTCGTTGAATTTTTCAGCGTCCGGTGCCTCGCCGATTCCGACGGAGTCCATGACGATTAAAAAAACGCGGTTATATTGATATGCAGGCATTCTGACGGCCTCCTTCTTTCATATGATCTTTAAGCTGACCTGTTTTCGCATGCTAGAAATAAATGCCGCTGTTAGTCAAGTATAAACCGTTTACACAACGGTTGACAACACGAACGGAAATAGTGAGAAACTTCCCGCAATTTTTGAAGTTTCAGGCAAATGAAAAACCGCGCTTCGCCTTTTTGGGGCTATGCACGGGGATGATATTGCTTATAGACGTCTTTCAGCCTTGTCTTTGTCACATGGGTATAAATCTGCGTCGTCGAAATGTCGGCATGTCCGAGCATTTCCTGGACGGCCCGCAAATCCGCTCCGTTTTCAAGCAGATGCGTCGCAAACGAATGCCTTAGCGTATGAGGGGTGAGTTCCTTCTGAATCCCTGCTTCCAAAGCGATTTTCTTTAAGTTTTTCCAAAATCCCTGCCGGCTCATCTGTCTGCCGTGATGGTTCAGAAACAGGGCGTCTTCCGTGTTTTTCTTAAGAAGTTTTCCCCTTGCCTTTTCGAGGTATTCCCCGATCGCATGCGAAGCCGTTTCGCCGAGCGGGACAATCCGCTCTTTTCTTCCTTTTCCGAAGCAGCGGATGAATCCCATTGCCAAATGCACATCGGCAAGCTTCAATTCGATCATCTCGCTGACGCGGATTCCCGTCGCATAAAGCAATTCCAGCATCGCTTTGTCACGATAGCCGAACGGAGTCGAAAGCTTCGGAGTCTCAAGAAGGGTTTCCACTTCCTGCAATGACAGCACCTTCGGCAGCGTCCGCTCCGTTTTTTGCGATTCGATATGGACGGACGGATCCTGCGCCGTCACTTTTTCTCTCAGCAAAAACTGATGAAATGCCCGGATGGAAGCCAGGTGTCTGGCGATCGTCCTTCCGGATTTTCCGGAGTCTTTCAAATGCTTTAAAAACTGGATGATATGCAGCCTTGTCACTTCGTTGAGGGAGCCCAAGCCCTCTTTTTCTTCCAAAAAAGCGGCATAGCTGTTCAAATCCCGTTCATAGCTCACGACCGTATTATGGGAAAGCCCCCGTTCTACCACGGCATAGTGGATAAAATCTTTAATATGAACTTTCACGCTATCCTACTCCCCGTTTAAATAAAAAAAGATTAACCGGTTAAACCAGCCGTCCCGTTCGTCCCCGTCCATCGAGGCGACCTTGAGGGCGGCTCCTTCGGGTTTATCGTACCGATGATAGTTTTCATACTCTGAATTTATCCATATCATAGCATAATAAAACAAGACGGTAAAACCGGTAAACAGCACAAACACCTTGATCATGTCAGCGGCCGTTTTCAGCATTTTCATTCCTTTTCAGGTCCCTTCTATCGATTCGATTACTAAAACATATGCCAAATGAGACAAGTTTTATACGTATGAATCAAAAAAGAACCCGTTCGGGAAAGATTGAAAGGGTTCTCGCACATCCGGTTTACTCGGCTTCTTTTTGCTGACAGTTGTGGCAAATTCCGTGAAAGGTCAGCCTGTGATCTTTTATTTTAAATTTCCAATCCTTTTCAATGATGTCTTCAACGTCCTCAAGCAAATCTTCTTCGATTTCAACGACTGACCCGCATTCCATGCAGACAAGATGATGATGGAAGTGGGCCGCTCCTTCCTTGCGAAGGTCATACCTTGACACGCCGTCGCCAAAGTTGATTTTATCCACTACTTTTAATTCGGTTAACAATTCAAGAGTTCGATATACTGTCGCAAGACCAATTTCAGGAGATTTCTCTTTTACGAGGAGGTATACATCTTCTGCGCTTAAATGGTCTTCCTCATTTTCAAGCAGCACCCTTACAGTAGCCTCGCGCTGAGGGGTGAGTTTGTAGCTGGAAGAATGCAATTGTTTTTTGATTCGATCAATACGTGTTTCCATTGACTTTCCCTCCTACGCCGCATTACCTAGCTTATTATAACAAAACGAGCGCGGAGAGCCAACTATAATTATTATAAATTGATAAACAAAATGAATATTTTTTAATAATGATTATAAATTAATTCGATTTGACCTGAATAAAATCGATCACCTTCTCCATTAACAGCGGCGAAAGGAAGGCTTCAAGAAAAGACGATATAACCGACATGACAAGAATCAAAACGAGTACGAAAGCATATCTGCCAAACCAGTGAACAGGCGCTTCCGTAAGGCTCCTTTTCACAAACAGCTGTCTGATAAGCCTCATGGAAAATGCGATGGCGCATGTGCCCATGATCAAGTATGCCGGGATCAGGAGAAGATTTTGCGGGAGCACGGAGACAAACGACAGGAAAAAACCGTTGATCCCCATTTGATTCACTAAAAAACCGACCGTAAAACCGACAACGATCCCTTTTAAAAAGACCATGATAAATATGACGGGCAGGCCGATGACCGAGATTCCGAGAATCCACATCAATCCAAGATACTTCATATTATGAAGAAGGCTCTGCAAAAACATGTCTTTCGAGCTTGCCGCTTTTCCTTGTGAGAGTTGTCCAAAAAATTGGTTCAAATAATAAAACAAATCTTCCTTTTGGCTGATCGTCATGCTGTTGACAATAACCGCACCGAAAATCACACCCATTAAAAATAATACGGAGACGAATAAATAGATCGACAAATGGTCTTTCATATGCTGAAATATAAGCTCTTTCATCGAGTGCTTCCGCATGTATCTTCCTCCCAGACGCGCTTTTGATTTTAATAGATTGTATGAGAGAAAAGAGAGCAGCATGACTTTTTTATATAAAAAAGGAAGGCAAAAAAGCGTCTGCCTTCCCAAAACCGTTTTCAGATGTTCGCTTACCCGCCGCCGTCGGTTTTCACCGTCTTATTAGCGGCCATTACAAACGGCAGGTAAATGATCGTTGAAATGGCGAGGCAGAGAAATCCGACGGCAAGCGCGGCCCAGTTCCCGCCCGTTCCGAGAAACGGAATCAGCGGTCCCGGGGTCGTCCACGGAACGGAATAGGCGATCGGCGGAATGATCTTAAAACTAATAAACAAATACCCGACTGACGTATTGACGGCCGGCACGATGATGAACGGAATCATAAAAATCGGATTTAACACAACCGGCAGGCCGAAAATGACGGGTTCATTAATATTGAACAGCCCCGGGCCGATCGAAAGCTTGCCGATGTCTTTATAATCCTTTCGCTTTGAAGCGATAAAGATCGCAATCAAAAGGCCGAGCGTCATCCCGGAGCCGCCGTAGTTGGCAAACGCATCATTCAGCGCCCATGTCGCCGGAAACGGAGCGTCCCATGCAGATCCTGTTTTAGCTGCAAAAGCAAGATTTTCGAGATTTGCTTCAGCAAAAATCGTTTCTCTGATCGCCGCAATCGTATTCGGTCCATGAATGCCGAAGAGCCACAGAAAATTGGCGACAATGCCGAGAAAAACAACCGTGAAAATGTTGGTCCCCATATCCCGTAAAGGCGCCTGCAGCAATGTATATACGAGTTCATGAAGCCCGTTTTTCGCAACGGACGTAAGAGCGAAGCTTACGATCGCAAAACCGATTGTGATGAAAATTATCGGAAACAGCACTTTAAACGTTCTGGCGACCGCCGGAGGCACCTGCGGAGGCATATGAATTTGCAGGCGCTTCGAATTGGCGAGTCTGCTGAAAACTTCGCCGACGATGATGCCGATGATTAAAGCGACGAACAGCCCTTGGGCGCCAAGCCATTTCATCGTTAAAAGGCTTTCATTGTCAATGAGCCGATACGGCGGATAGATGATAAAGTAGCATGACACTGCCGTCAGCCCCGAAAGAAGCTCATCAGCTTGCAATGAAATGGCGAGATTGCGTGCGACAAGGAATACGACAAAAACGGACATGATGTCAAGCGATCCCCGCAGAACAGGCGTAAAAACCGTCTGGTAATCGGCTAAATTCGGAAACAATTTGTCGAGAAATAAAATGTTGGCGATAAAACCGTCCGGAGACAAAATCGCAAAATTGAGCAACGTGATGATTGAGCCTGCCATGATAATCGGAAAACATAAAATAAAGGCGTCTCTGATCGCACAAATGTGCCGCTGTGAATTCAGCCTGGCCGCAATCGGAACCAAGAATCGCTCAACGGTTCGTTCAAATTTCTCCATAAATCCGCTCAAAATGACCCCCTCCTTTTATTTGATCAGCTGCAAAGCTTTCTCCAGTACAGCTTCGCCATTCATGGTTCCATAGTCCCTCATATCGATCACGGCTACGGGAACGTCCCCGGCCATTGATTCAACCTGAGATTTTTGATAGCGGACCTGCGGGCCCAACAGAACGATGTCGGCTTCGGCGGCCATCGTCCCGGCTTCTGCAACGGGCAGTGCCGTAATCTCAATTTCCTCTTCGAGCTGCTCAGCATGCTGTTTCATTCTGTTGACTAAGAGGCTTGTGGACATGCCTGCTGCGCAGACCAATAAGATTTTTTTCATTTGCAATCGATCCCTCCTTTTGTTTTACCGGGCGCCCGATATGGGAAACGCTTTCATTTCTCTTTCGGGAACTTGTAACCTGGTCTTTTATCCTATGATCAAAAGGGGCGGCTGTTTCTTGCAAAGCAAAAAATTTTTCGGACACCTTCTGATGATTTTTGGACAGCCTCTATAAACGCTCCCGGAAAAATTGTTCAGTTTATCCGATGTCATTCTAAGGTGACTGCGTTATATTTCATAGAAATATGTAGAACAGGGGGATGACAATGAACAAGGAAAACGCGCTAAGCAACAAAGATTTATTGCCGTTAGAGCCACAAGAACGAACATGGAAAGCCGTCAATTTCGCGTCGATTTGGATGGGCTGCATCCATAACATTCCGACATATGCCACGGTGGGCGGTTTAATTTCGATCGGGCTGTCTCCATGGCAGGTATTGGGGATTATTGCCGTGGCCTCTCTCGTCCTCTATGCCGCCCTTGCCCTGAACGGCCACGCAGGTGCAAAGTACGGCGTGCCTTTCCCCGTATTGATCAGATCTTCTTTCGGCATTTACGGCGCGAATATTCCCGCGCTGCTCCGCGGTTTTGTAGCCATTATGTGGTTCGGCATTCAAGCGTTTGCCGGAAGTACGGCGATTAACATCCTAATGCTGAATATATGGGGCGGCTGGAAAGACATAGGCGGAGATTGGAATCTGTTGGGACTTCATCTGTCAGGGCTTTTGTCATTTATTTTCTTTTGGGGGATTCATCTGCTTGTGCTGCATCATGGAATGGAATCGATCAAAAAATTTGAAGTTTGGGCAGGACCCCTGGTCTACCTCGTATTCGGAGGCATGGTTTGGTGGGCGGTCGATATTGCGGGCGGGCTCGGCCCCATTTATTCGCAGCCTGGAAAATTTCGAACGTTCAGCGAATTAATATGGCCTTTCCTCGCCGGGGTGACGGGAATTATCGGAATTTGGGCGACGCTGATCTTGAATATTCCCGACTTTACAAGATTCGCAACCTCCCAAAAAGAACAGATCAAGGGGCAGTTTTTCGGCTTGCCCGGAACGTTTGTGCTATTCGCATTCGCCAGCATTACCGTAACCTCGGGTTCACAGGTCGCCTTCGGAAAACCGCTGTGGGATGTCGTCGATATTCTGGCCCATTTTGACAATCCGTATGTCATCGCCCTTTCCGTCATTACGCTTTGCATCGCGGCGGTTTCGGTGAATGTGGCGGCAAACATCGTCTCTCCCGCTTATGATTTGGCCAATTTTTTACCAAAGTATATCGATTTTAAGCGGGGCAGCTATATCACCGCCGCTTTGGCCCTGTTTACGTTTCCGTGGAAGCTGATGGAAAACGAAGCAAGCGTGTTCTCGTTTCTCGGCACCATAGGCGGTATTTTGGGTCCTGTCGCGGGTGTAATGATTGCCGATTATTTCGTGATTCGAAAATGCACGATCCACGTCGACGAGCTGTATTCCGCAAGCGGGCGGTATATGTATTACAAAGGCTACAACTACCGGGCTTTCGCCGCTGTCGCGCTCGGGGCGTTTATGTCTTTAATCGGGAGCTGTATTCCCACGTTAAAGCCGTTCTACGATATATCCTGGTTCACGGGGGTAATTCTTGCATTTGGAACATATATCATCCTAATGCGCCTTCCCCCGCCTCTGGCGGTGCACACCGAAACGGCCGAATACGCTGTCGGCGGCAAGATGTAAACATGCGGCTGCGGGACGAGCTCTCCGTTTTGAATTTACTTTTTTATATGTTTATAGGATAATAGGCGAAAATCAATACGGAGGGATCCCCTGTGAATCCTATTTTGCTGGATTTTCCGGACAGCTTTCAAACCGGGCGTCTGCTTGTCAGAGCGCCGAAGGCCGGTGACGGCAAAGCCGTTTGCGACGCGATCCGAACGTCTTTAGCTGAGCTTAAACCGTGGATGCCGTTTGCAAGAGAGGAACCGAAAGAAGACGAAGTCGAAATCAACATCAGGCGTGCCCAGGCTGATTTTATTTTGCGCAAAGACTTGAGGATGCACATTTTTCATAGGGAAACAGGCCGATTTGTCGGAAGCACAGGGCTTCACCGCATGAACTGGGAAGCCCGGAGGTTTGAGATCGGCTACTGGTGCAGCACCGCACATGCGGGACAAGGATACATGACAGAAGCAATTCAAGGACTCATTGATTTTGCCCGTCGCCATCTCGGAGCAAAGCGGCTGGAAATATGCTGCGACAGCCTCAATCTGAAAAGCAGAAAAATGGCTGAGCGCCTCGGTTTCGAGCTTGAGGCCGTGCTGCGGAGCGATGACCTGTCGAACGACCGAAGCGAATACAGAGATACGTGTTTATATGCGGCCGTATTCTAAATCATCTTCAATATAAAAAAGGCTCGACTTTTTGTTGAGCCTCTTGTCGTTTGATTATGGTTTTCGCCAATATACCGAATAAGGATCGATGGAAACGAGGATCGATTCATCCAGGCCTTGTTCTTTAAGGAAATCGAGCACGGCAGCATGGCAGCCCTTTAGAGAGAAATCATCGATGATGACAAAACCGCCCTTTGATACTTTTCCGTACAAATTGGCCAAACTGTCCATTGTCGATTCATACATATCGCCGTCCAGCCGTAAAATGGCGAGCCGCTCAATAGGCGCCTCAGGCAGCGTATCTTTAAACCAGCCTTTCAAAAATTGAACGTTTTCATCAAGCAGATCGTATTTTTCAAAGTTGCGCCTTACTTCCTCCAGCGATACCCTTAAAAAATCAACCTCATGATGGCGGTCCCCCGTATCCTGGGGATATTTTTCGATATCCGGCGCCGGCAGGCCTTCGAACGAATCGGCCACCCATACCGTACGGCCGTCTTCTCCATGAACTTTTAAAAAGCCTTTCATAAAAATGCAGGCTCCGCCCCGCCATACGCCTGTTTCAATAAAGTCTCCCGCTATGTTTTCTTGTAAAACCGTCTCCATGCACATTTGCAAGTGATTCATCCGCACCCGGCCGATCATGCTGTGTGCAATCGGCGGCCAATCTGTTCCCGTTCTCCGCAATTCCGGATTTGGGACGACGCAGCGTACGATTTTCAAATCGTTTAATCCGGTTTCTTTTTGCAGCGATTCGGGGACAGGCACACCGATCGGAATATATCGTTCATGCTCCTGCCAAATTTCGAATAAGACCGTTTTTTTTAACAGTTCGAGATACATTTGCTTTGCCTGGTCCATTCCATTTATGCCCCCTCGTGTTCAACATGTTCTTAACATGTTATGCCAGGGGCAAAAAACGCGTTCTGATGACGTCATCCAAAATACGGAAAATCATTGTTGCCTTGAGGCGCCGGAAAAGCTTTTGACCATGTCAACGTGAGGGATGCCGTCTTCCAGATAGACTTCCGATACTTCCTTAAACCCGAACGACCCGTAGAATGAACGCAAATAGTCCTGACCTTTAATTTTGACCGCTTTTTCTTTCCATTCGTTTTCCAAAAAGCTGAGGGCTTTGTCCAGAAGGGCCTTTGCATGGCCTTTTCCCCTGTCCCGGCTGCGGACGATGACGCGGCCGATCGATGCTTCATCATAAACCTCGCCGCTCCGAAACAGTCTGCAATAAGCCAAAATCGCGCTTCCTTCGGCCAGATACAAGTGATGCGCCTTTTGATCCATATCATCAAGCTCGTGGTAAGGACAGTCTTGCTCGACGATAAAAACGTCGATTCGGAGCTTTACGATTTGATACAGCTCTTCTTTCGACAATTCCTCAAACGATTTCAGTTTCCAGTCCATCTCGCTATCCCCTTTTTACTTTTCCGTAGGTTCCGCCGCCTCCGGCCTCAAGCTCCATGTCTCCCTTTCTCGCTTTGATCAGAAGCTTGGCCGTCTGCGGACGCAGCATGCCGAGAAGATCGTCTTCGGCCACATGATGAAGAATGTTCATCTCGGTTCCGAAGGCCTCCTTCAGCTTCTCGATCGTTTTCGGACCGATGCCGGGAATCATCTGAAGCGGCACCTGGTGGATGTACGGCGGCCGCTTGACCGGGCTTTCGTCCTGATCATAAAGCTCCTCAAGGCGCGTTTTGACTCCTTTTGTAAATTTTGCGCTGCCGCACCCTTTGCACGTCTTCTCATCCGCCTCTTTCAGGAGGCCGCAAGATTCGCAGGCAGTTTGGTAATATTTTCCGAGCTCAGGATTCATCCCGTAGTTTGCGGCAACTGAGCGGCCCTCTTCGCCCTTTAACGCCAGCGAAAATTCTTTAAAACTCGCGTGCTTCATCTTCAGCTTGTTGTACTCCCTGCCGATTTTTCCGAGCGAATGGGCATCTGAATTGGTCAGGAAACAATAGGCGTTCAGCTCTGATACGTGCGACGCCATGTGCGTATCGCTGCTCAGCCCGAGCTCGACCGCATCAATCAGACATTCATCAAATACCTCTTTCAGAGACGACTTGACTCCTTTTCCGTACAAACTTTTATGGGGGGTAAAAATATGGGCGGGGATGAATAAGCCGCCGAGTTCTTTTACCGTTTGCTGAAGGCGGAGCCCTGTCTCATAGATGCGCTGTGAGCTGAGATGAATGTTCGTCACTCTTTTTGAAAGCCATTCGGAAAAGCGCTTCATTTTTTCGATCGTCGGCATGAATGCCAAAACGTGAATCGGACCGCGGCACTTCTCGTCATAAATCTCAATTTCCGCCCCGCAAAGCAGCACGGTTTCTTTATATTGGATGCCGCCGTCGGCAAGTTCCGTATAACGGCCGCTTGCCACCCCTTTTTCGATTTCGGCCAGCACTTCCGGCGAGTGGCAGTCAATAATGCCGATCAGCCCCATTCCTTTATGTTCGCTTGCTTCTATCAAAATCTCGTCAAGGGTAAGCGATCTGGCCGCCGTGATTTTAACCGGCCGGCCTGATTCGGTCTGCCCGATATGAATATGCATGTCTGCGAATATTTCTTTCATTTCTTCGCCTGCAGCGCTTCGCGCAGCTCTAAATACTGAATGGCATAAGCCGTTTTCGCATCGTAAATATCCCGGCTTTCCACAAGCTTCCGCGCGTCGGCAAGCGGCACCTCCATCACTTCGACAAATTCGTCTTCGTCAAGCTCCCGTTTTTCTTCAAGACGGGTCAGCTGTTCGGCAAAATACAGATGGACCAATTCGTCCGCAAACCCGGGAGATGTATAAAAAGCAGTGATTTTCTCTAGTTTCGCCGCCGTGTATCCCGTTTCTTCCTCAAGCTCTCTGAGGGCGGTATATTCAGGCTTTTCGCCTTTTTCGAGCTTCCCGGCGGGGATTTCAACAATCGTCCGTTCGAGCGCTTTTCTGTACTGTTTGACGAAGATGATGTTTCCGTCATCCGTCAGCGCCAAAACTGCCACGGCCCCCGGATGCTTTACGATTTCCCGCTTGCCCGTTTTGCCGTTCGGCAGTTCGACATCTTCAAGATAAAGATCGATTACCTTGCCTGAAAAAAGCTTTTCTTTTGAAATGGTTGTTTCCTCTAAATGTTTCAGTTTGATCATCTCCTACGTTCTGTTGCTGCTCTTTATCCCATACATTTTATCATACACCATCAAGGGAGGTGGCGCCATGAAGGTCTATCGCCTGCCGAACGGAATCGTGATGTCCGGAAAAGCGTGGGAAATCCGCGCCAAACTGAAGGAATACGGCCGGTTTTATCGATATGTGAAGGATTGGGTCATTTCCCCTTAGGCCGGGCTTTGACAAACATTTGGGCGATATGAAATAATACTCGTGAGTAACATTACTTGCGAGTATTATTTTTTTGGGGGGATTCTATTTTGAAATCCGGAAAAGGACGCAAAGGACAGGAGAGCCGGAAACGTTTGCTTAAAGCAGCCGCGAATGAATTTTCGCTTCACGGATTTCACGACACCAAGGTCAGTACAATTGTGAAAAGAGCCGGACTGACGCAGCCCTCCTTCTATCTTTATTTTCAAAGTAAAGATGCCATCTTCGGGGAGTTAATAACCGACTTCCACTCTCATTTGAAAAAGCTGACAAAGTCATTCCGCCTGGAACAAGGAATAAACCAAGAAGATGTGTCACAACGGGTTTTGACTGCGGTGGAAACCGTTTTCGCGTTCCTTGCTGCAGACCCGGATTTAACCCGGATCGGCTTTTTTCTCAATCCAGACGCTAAAAAGGTGAAGAGCGATTTGGCGATGGCTTTGAAAGAGAACTTGGAAGCGGAACAACAGCTCGGCTACTTTCGCCCCGAGCTGGACATGGAAACGGTTGCCGAATGTTTGATCGGCATGATTGAACATCTGACAGATTCTTATTTGCTTCCCGGGACGAGAGATCCGGCAAGTCTTGCAATGCAGGTTGTCGATCTTTTGATGCAAGGAATGCGGCCTGGGCAAGCTTCAGAGTGAGGTAAAGTGATACCGATTGTGATGAAAGCCTGTTTGGCAGCTTTTATGTTCACCGGAGGCGTGATAAAGATTTTGCATGTCCCCTTTCAAGTAGAACATTGGCGCCATTATCAATACCCATTATGGTTTCTTACGGTTACCGGCTGTCTCGAAATCGCCGGGGCGCTTATAATGGCATGGGGAATATGGAACCCGAATTTAGCTGTCGCAGCAGGGATATTGTTCTTCTTGCTTATGATGGGAGCGATCCATGCGCACATTTTCCGGGCCCGTCAATCTGTTTTCACGGCGATTCCTGCGGCGATTTGTTCCATTGCCTCCGTCATCATCGTGTTGCTTGAGCTGAATGCAGGCTTTTAACGATTGTTTCAAGTGCCGATTAGTTGAAAACTTCGCTCCTTTATATTACGTTCAGGTAGAAGGAAGAAAGGAGTGAAGCGCGATGAAAAAACGGACGCTTGGACAATCTGATTTAAAAGTGAGCGAAGTCGGCCTCGGCTGTATGTCTCTCGGCACGGAAAAACAGCGCGCCTTATCCATTTTGGATGAAGCGCTTGAGCTTGGCATCAATTATTTGGATACTGCCGATTTATACGATTTTGGGCTTAACGAAGAAATCGTCGGGGAAGCCATCAAGTCGAGGCGCAAAGACGTCATCCTCGCCACAAAAGCGGGAAACCGCTGGAAGGAAGGAAAGCCGGGCTGGTTTTGGGACCCTTCAAAAGCTTACATAAAGGAAGCGGTCAAACGCAGCTTAAAGCGTCTGCAAACGGATTACATCGACCTTTATCAGCTTCACGGGGGAACGATCGAAGACAATATCGATGAAACGATCGAAGCCTTCGAAGAATTAAAAGAGGAAGGCGTCATCCGTTATTATGGAATCTCTTCTATACGCCCGAATGTCATTAAGGAATATGTCAAAAAATCAAGCATCATCACCGTCATGATGCAGTACAGCTTATTGGACCGCCGCCCTGAGGAATGGCTTCCTATCCTTGAAGAAAACGGAATCAGCGTGATTGCAAGAGGACCGCTGGCTAAAGGACTCCTCACGGAAAAGCCCGTCTCCGAGGCAAACGCCGATATAAAGAGTAACGGCTATTTATCCTATTCGTATGAGGAGCTTGTCAAAACAAAAGCGGATATAGAAAAAACGGCGCCGGATCTGACCGCGACCGAAACCGCCATGAAATATATCCTCGCCCAGCCCGCTGTCGGCGCGGTGATCCCCGGGGCTAGCAAACTCGAACAGCTGAGGGAAAACGTCAAAGCCGCAAGTGCTCGCCCGCTGACGGAGCAGGAAATCAAAGCGCTTCGTTTTTACACGAAACGCGATGTGTATACGGCCCACCGCGAATAACAAACGGAAAGCACCGTCTCCCCTATAGACGGTGCTTATGCTTTCATTCGCAATCGGGATTTCCCTGTTGATGTTGGCGGCCCTCGTCATGAGTGGGATCGCATTGTTCGTAAACGGCACCATATATTTCTTTCATCATTCGTTGCCGCATTTTGAATCGGCGCGCTTCGTAACTATGCCTTCAATCTCATTCTTCCCGATCTCATCTGAAGTTATCTCTAACATAGCCGAGGACACCATCAACTATCCTAATGTAAGGATGACCTATTTTAGGCCGGCGAAGCGAAAAAGGCGCATACTAATCAGATGAGAACGTCTTCGGGACTGAAAGCGTTCCGTCATGGCTTCGCCGGGCGCCACACGGATCAAGGACGGTGAGTTTTCCTTCTACAATCCGGCTTATTTTTTACCACCATGAGACCATATCACCACTGGAATCAGGAATAAGGATAAAATCCCTCCAGCAAATGATAATGCTGGATAGCTTGAGCCTGCCACAATCATTCCAGACAATGCTCCGCCGGCAGCTCCTGACAGCGCAATCAAAACATCCACTGTACCTTGAGTTTTAGCCCGTGTGGAAGTTTCTGTTGAATCGACAATAAGTGCAGTCCCGCTTATCAAACCAAAATTCCATCCTAATCCAAGTAAAGAAAGGGCAATTACTAGAGGAACCATAGAATCTCCTGATGCAAATGCTGATATTAAACCTGCCAGAAGCAACGTAGTTCCAGACGCAACAGCCATCGCTGTACGCCCCAGCTTATCAACAAGGACACCTGTAACCAGTGAAGGAAGATACATGGCGCCTATGTGAAAACCAATAACTAGACCTACTGCACCCAAGCCATGTCCATGATGCCTCATATGAACCGGTGTCATTGTCATAATAGCCACCATTACAATTTGAGTAAGAACCATAATCGTTGCACCGACGATTATGCCTCTTTTGTTTGCTGTATGTTCAGTTGTTGCTGAATGTCGTTTACCGCTGGGTTCTTGGCTGGTCGCTTCTATAGATCTTGCTATAACCAATGGATCTGGACGAAGCATGATGAAAAGGACAACACCTGCCAGGATATATGCTGCTGCTAAAATGAAAGGACCGGCAAGTGATGGAACACCAATAGAAAGAGCGAAATTACCCATCACATTGACTAAATTCGGACCTGCAACTGCACCAAATGTTGTAAACACCATCGTAATACTAACAGCAGTCGCCCGCTGTTTAGGATTTGCCAAGTCCGTACCTGCATAACGAGCTTGTAAATTTGTCGCTGTTCCTGCACCATAAATAAGCAATGAAGCAAATAACAGAAAAACACTGTTTATTAGTGCTGCAATGATGACTCCTATTGCTCCAAGACCGCCAATCATAAAACCGGCTGATAGACCTGTTCGACGGCCATAACGTTGAGAAAGTCTCCCAACAAATAATGCAGCTCCTGCCGACCCTAAAGTAAATAAAGCAGAAGGTACACCGGCAAATGCATCTGTACCAAGCATTTGCTGTGCAATAAGGGCACCGACAGTAACGCCAGCTGCTAATCCTGCACCGCCAAAAATTTGCGAAATACTTACAATGAATAATGTACGCTTGTATAACGTTTTTTGTTTTTCAGGAGAACGAATGTAGCTTTGTAACGAAGCTGTTTGGAAGTCTAATGATTTTACACTATCCTTTTGTAACATATTCTGACCCGCCTTTCGAAAACCTATTTCTATATCTAATCCTCCAACTTGATTTGGATCATCGTAACACGCGCAAAAAAACCATACAATAATATAATTGTATGGCAAACAATATTAGGTAAGATCGTTTAGCAAACGTGTAAGGATCATTAATCCCCGCTCCAGCTCTTCGAGCGTTTTTGGTGCGCATACAGAAACCCTTACAGCCCTTTCCGGACGACTATTTCCAACCACAAAGCGTTCAGCCGCATACACTTGCACTCCATGTTGTGCAGCTAATTTTTCAAATTCAGCACCTGTCATTTTACCTGGCAACAACAGCCAGCGAAAGATGCCCGTTTCAACACCTAAACATGTATATTCCGCAAAATATCGATTTACGATTTGGTTTCTGCGAATGGTTTGTTCCCGATGACCTTCAATTAAGACTTCAAATTGATTCGATACAATCGTACGTGCTGTAAGTTCTGATAACAGCGGGGAAACTGTTATATTTAAATTATAAAGCGCCTTCGAAATGGGTTCTTTAAATTGACCCGGCACTGCCACATAGGCTAGCCTCAACCCCGGTGCTAATGATTTAGATAAACTTGCAATATGGATAACCTGTTCCGGCGCAAATGATGCAAGTGCTGGAAGCGGATTTTTGCCCAGAAGATGGTACGATGCATCTTCAATAACAAACAGATTGTATTTCTTTGCAATGTCTGCAATCATCCTTCGATTCTCAACAGACATAAAGGAAGCTGTCGGATTATGATAATCCGGGATCAAATAAATGCCTTTAATATTTTCATTTTTACACGCATATTCAAGTGACTCCGGACTCATTTCATCATTCTCTGATTTTATCGGTACGATTTGCACACTAAGCATTGCTGCAACGGTTTTTAAGCCGGGGTACGTATGATGGTCAACACCAATGCGGTCTCCAGGCTTACAAAGACTCGCCAATGTAGCAGCAATCGCATTTTGCCCCCCGTTTGCAAATAAAATGCGGTCAACGGCTGTTTCAAACCCACCCCTTCGGATTAACTTTACAGCTGCATCCTTTTGCCAAAGGCTTTCGCCTGCCCGGCCATAACTAAACCATTTTTCATAATCAGTCTCTTGCACCATACTTTTTAGTTGGAGTAGCAGCGGCTCGTAAGAAGCATTATCTGGTAGTGTTGCTCCCATTTCAATTAAATGCTTCGGCTTTGTATCTTCAAGTAAATACGCATTCGATAACGCATCATACGATACAAAGGTGCCGCTTCCGACAGTTGCACTTAGCAAGCCCTTTAACTCGCAAACTTTAAACGCTTTCGAAATGGTACTTACATTTAAATCCAAATAATCGGCCAGTTCTCGCTGTGGAGGAAGTTTTGTTCCAGGTAATAAAACTCCGTCTAATATATCCTGTTCCAATTTCCCTGCAAGTGCTTTATAAATGGGCTTTTCAGTTTTATCAATCGATGGCTTCCAGCTCATCGGATAGTTTTCAAAAGAATTAAACGGCATGATATGCATCCTTTTTCACTCAATTATATGATTGTGTCGTTTATAAAACAATTTAACTTTCATATTTTATGCCTTTAGCTAATGTCAGAGTAGCGATTCTTTTGACTTTAATTTTTCGAAAACAGCTAAGCTGAGGCGTTCGGCTTGTTTCCTCCCCTCCTTCAAAACACGTTGGGATTCATCTTCGGATATGAGCGGGTTCATCAAAAGCGATATGCAGCATCAATTGACCAAGCTTGGATGGCACCGCGGCATTCTTTCGCATTTTTGCGATGGTTTTCCATATATGGATCATTTATAATTGTGCTGGCAATCTATTTTAAATAGAAAGGAGAATTGAGTTTGAGAGTATGGTATTTTATTTTGTCGGCAGGCATTTTAACTTGCATTATCATCGCCGCGGCTTTCGATAAGACACAGGCGAATGAAGAAGAACCGGCAAACTGCTTATATGTTTCTCCAAATGGAAATGATCAAAATGAAGGAACGAAAGAAAAGCCGTTCCGTACATTGGCGCATGCCGCAAAAGAAGCTGTTGCCGGCACAACCGTGCTGATTCGGGAAGGTACGTACAAAGAAACGCTTGACATAAAGCACAGCGGTACAGAGGGAAAACCTATTACGTTCCGCAACTATCAGAATGAACAGGCCGTGATTAAGGGAGACTTTGTTACGGGCGCGAAATACGAAACACCGTTAGTTCGCGTTCACAATAAACATTACGTTACAATCAGCGGTCTGACGATTCAGGATCTTTCTGTTTCATCTGAAGAAGCAACCGCCATGGGAATTTACGTTTCAGGCTCAAGCAGTCATATTACCATTAAGAACAACCATATCCGGGATATTAAGACAACGGCGGATGAAGGCAATGCCCACGGAATTGCAGTCTATGGAACCGGCAGTATGAAAGACATCAGCATCCAAGGCAATACGGTTGAAAAACTGACGCTCGGAGCGAGTGAAGCAGTAGTCCTGAACGGAAACATCGACGGTTTCACGATCAGCGGCAATGTGGTCCGTGACAATAACAACATCGGTATTGATCTTATCGGCTATGAAGGAACTGCGGATCAAAACGATTATGCGCGAAACGGCGTCATCGAAAATAATACGGTTTACCGCAACTCAACTTACGGAAATCCTGCTTATGGAGATGATTACTCAGCGGGCGGAATATATGTCGATGGAGGAAAAAGCATTGAAATTAAGAACAATACCGTTTACGAAAACGATCTCGGTATTGAAGCAACGTCTGAACATAAAGGGAAATACGCCGAGGATATTCACATAACCGGCAACAAGGTGTATCAGAACGCTTATACCGGCATTTCAATCGGCGGATATGACAAAAACCGTGGAGGCACCGTCAATTCTGTCATCGCCCGCAATATTGTTTACCGTAATGACACCAAAGGGCTGTATGGCGGGCAGCTGCTGCTTCAGCACGATACAAAAAACAACAAAATTGAAAAGAATATCGTAACGGCCGGCGATTCGCGATTATTTATCGTAAACGAATTTTCGACAAATGAAGGAAATACGGTCAACCATAACGTTTATCATAAAGAAGCTGGAGAAGACGGATTATGGATGTGGAAAAAGAAGGAGTACGACTCATTTTCCTCATATCAAAAGACAACCGGCAATGATCTTGGCTCTATTTATGCCGATCCGATGTATCGCGACGAAGAGTCTTATGATTTTACGTTAGATCCGGATTCACCGGCTCGATCCGTCATTGAGTAAAGCACATGTTGTAAAAAACAGCGTTCTATTCCGGTTAACGGAGAACGCTGTTTTTTCTTTACACCAATTGATCGAAAAGCTCCAACGCCGCGACAAGGCCGGCCTGGTGTTTTACTTATACTGCCTCCAGTCGAGCGCGCTCTCATTCAGCAGCTCCTCGAAGCTCTTGTTTTTCTCCTTTTCTTTCCGCTGCTTGATGAGGCGTTCCCTCTCACTCGCTTGTCTCTTTTCGCCTTCTTCCTTTAGCTCTGTTTTCATTTGCTGAAGCTTTTGCTTTAAATCATCGGCGAGCGCGTCCTTCAGCTGCTGTTTATCTGATGTTTCATGTTTTTTCTTTCCCACGCCATTCCCTCCGTTCATCCGGTTTGTGATGTTAGTGTATCAGGAAGAAACGGATTTTCTCAAGCAGAACACTTGTACATCAGCGCCTAAAGCTTGGGCATTTTCACTTTTGATGTGCTAAGATAGACGACAGAAGCTTCATTTTAAGGAAAGGAAGTAAACCAGGGATGTTCATTTGGCTTGCTGCTCTCGGAGCGGTGCTGCTATTTCTTGCTGCACTCGGAATATTTTTTACGAATCAGATCATGTATATTAAAAAACGGACCGATCAATTCATTATCGAGCGGGAAACGGCGGAAGGACATTATGCCGAAGAGGCGTTTCAAGCCCTTCCGAAAGAAGAGGTTACCCTTTCCTCACCATTCGGCTACGAGATTAAAGGGTACTATGTCCATCCGAACAAGACGAAGCATACCGTCATTATTTGCCATGGGGTGACCATGAATCTTTTGAATTCGGTTAAATATATGAATCTGTTTTTGGAACTCGGCTGGAACGCCCTTATCTACGACCACAGAAGACACGGGATGAGCGGCGGGAAAACGACGAGCTATGGTTATTATGAAAAAGAAGATTTAAAAACGGTCGTCAATTGGCTGAGGAAACGGAATGGAGATGAGGCCGTCATCGGCATTCACGGCGAATCAATGGGTGCCGTGACAACGCTTCTGTACGCGGGAATGGCCGATGCCCGCGCCGATTTTTATGTGGCTGACTGCCCGTTTGCCACGTTTGAAGACCAGCTGATTTACCGGCTGAAGGAAGATTTCCGCCTTCCGGGGTTTATCTTGCCGCTTGCCGACGTCTTTTTGAAATTCCGGGACGGCTATCGCATCAAAGATGTCTCTCCTATGGCCGTCATCGACCGGGTCGAAAAGCCCGTTTTATTCATCCACAGCAAAGACGACGATTATATACCGGCACAGTCAAGCGAATTGCTCTATGAGAAAAAAAGAGGAAAGAAAAAGCTGTACATCGCGGAAAAAGGCGCACATGCGATGAGTTATTCACAAAACCGGGACGACTACAAACAAACGGTGCGGGAATTTCTTCAGGAAGCGGCACCGGACGCGTATAAAAAAGGCGAACTGGGATAGCAAGCCCGTTCGCCTTTCCTGCGCTACAAAACATCCGTAATGTCGCTCATATTCTCGCCGATCCAGGAAATGGCCGACTCAAGCTTGTCGAATTCCTTCGTTTCAAACGTCATTTCATCCTGGAGAAGCCACACATCCTTCTGGACGGTTTCCGTTCCTCCGATCGACCAATGAAGAAGGCTGTACGGATGATTCTGGTGAAGAAACGACACCCACGTTTTGTTTTGAGCGGTTTGTTTTAACGATTTCATCTTTTGATTCAAAAAAAACGCCACCCTATTTCACTAATATGCCCATTCTCGGAGAAAGCACCTGTGCCGGACTTTTCAGCATCAGCGTTCCCGCTTTCTCATGATAATCGATCGTCATCGCATCATCAAAGAAAACTTTTTGCGACGACTGGATATACACCGGAACGCCGTTTGTCTCCAAAAGCTCGCATTCCCCTGTCAATTCATCCGTCAGCCAAATGACGGGAACCCCGTTGACTGCGCACCCGCAGCCATCGATGTCATAGCGGAGCTGAATTTTTTTATCGGGATTAGCCGCTTTGGCTCGATGAATGGCTTGTTTCGCCTGTTCAGTTATATGAAGCTGCATGATATCATATCCTTCTTTTGTTTCATTTACGGACATTGTACCACATGATCCGCCAAACACGCATCGTTTCTATTCTTTTATCATACATATGAAGAGATTCGGAGGTGGGATCTATGTCTGAAAAAGTGCAGATCAAAGTAATGGACAACGGCGGATTTCGGGTCATCGGAGATGTGGAACTGATCGATATGGAAGGAAATCCATTCCCTAAAAAAACGCCGTTTTCTCTTTGCAGATGCGGAAAATCGCTGAAGATGCCTTACTGCGACGGAAGCCATAAAGGAGCATTCGACTCCTGTGTAAGGGCCTAAAAAGCCGGAAGGACATCATGTGTCCTCTCCGGCTTTGCCCCACCATAAAGCCAACCGCTCAGTCTCTTTTACCCATTCGTTTTTGCCTTTTATGTAGCCTTCGATCTGAAGCGGGAACCTTTTCGCGAGCTTCTTTTTCAGTTCCGCATACTCTTTCGCCCGCTCCGGATGGGCTATGAGGTAATCGCGGAAAAGCAGGTGCCTCTTAATATCCGGATGCCCGGCTTCATACAGATGGACGTGGTGCGTACGCCGGCGGCCGCCTTTTTGAAAATATCTTCTCCCCGGAAGGCCGTTTTCTCCTTTCGGCGTATAGCCCATCGTTTTCATGCCTCGCGGCGGCGCCGAGATCCTTTACTTCAAGCAGGATATCGATGACAGGCTTTGCGCTCATTCCCGGAATGGACGTGCTGCCGATATGGTGGACATGGAGGGCTTCATCCCGGAAAAGCGCTTCGAGCCGCTGTTTTTCTTCTAAAAATTCGCTCTTCCACTCCTCCCGGTATGAAACAACTTCGACCTTCCGCGGCGCCTGCAGGATCAATGTTGAGAGAACGGCGCCTTTTTCAGGTTCAAATTGGCCGATTTCAGAAAATCCCAATTTTTGATACAAGGCTTTTGCCGGTTCATTGCGTGCGCCCGTCGTTACCTCAAACACATCCGCTTCCTTATCAAGCAAAAACTGCAAAAGCGCCGTTCCAATGCCTTTTCGGACATGATCAGGGTGGACGGCCAGCCGGCAAATCGTCAGCACTTGCGGCGTCTCTCTATAAGAAGCGAGCCCCGCCAATTCGCCGCCTTCAAACCAGCCGACGAACGTTTCGCCTGAATCCATGACATCTCCGGCCGTCTCGTTCAGCTGGGGAATGCCCTTAAATTGAATGATGTCCGCTTCCCTTTCATAAGCAAGGCCTTTGAATGTTTACAATGAGGCGTGCCATATGCGGATCTGTATGATCTAATAATCGAATCATCGAGATTCCTCTCCCTTTTATTCACAGCTCTTTGACAAACAGCACACGATCTTCATTTGGTCCGTCGTAATTCGAAAACACGCGGACGCCGTCTGTTGTTTTATCCCCTTTTTCGATCGAGAACCCCATTTTCCGATGATACGCGATCGATACTTTGTTGACGGGCGAGGTGATGCAGCGGACCGTCTTGCAGCCCGCCTCCTTCGCTTTTCGATAGAAGGCTTCATAAAGCTGTTTGCCGACCTGGACTTTTCTGTAATCGGGATGCACGCCGACAAAATGAATATACGATTCCGCAGGGTTGGACTGCGATAAAAAGCCGATGAGGAAACCTAGCAGCTCCCCGTCTTTCTCAGCGATAAAACTCGTATTTTGAAAATGTTCAAAAAATAGCCTCGGCAGCTTATCTTTCATCTGCCTCCCGCCCCACCAATCGTTAATGACCGGGACGATTCTTTCATAATCCGGCGCTTCGGCATGACGAATCATCATCTCCTCCAAACTCCCCTCTATCAAATCATTTGAACGCCTCGCACATTCCTACTTAAGGACTTTAATTACTTCCTTTGCCACCTCGGCAATAAGCTTGTCGTTATAATCGGCGTCCTTTTTGTCGCGGCTTGATAGTACCGCGAGCACAATCGGGTCTCCTTTCGGCGGCCAAATGACAGCAATGTCATTTCGCGTACCGTATGACCCCGCTCCTGTTTTATCCGCTACTTCCCATCCTTTCGGCACTCCCGCGCGGATTAATGCATCGCCGGTGGTGTTTCTTTTAAGCCAATCTACTAACATCTCGCGCTTCTCCTTCGGGAGAGCATCTCCGATTGTGAATGCCTGAAGGCTTTTAGCGAGCGCTTTTGGTGTGCTCGTATCATGTGTTTCTCCCGGCTTCACTTCGTTCAGATCCGGTTCTATTCGCTCCGGGTTGGTCACGTTGTCGCCAATTTCCCTGAGCGACTGTTTAAACCCGCTTGGTCCGCCGATCTGCTTCAGTATGAGATTCCCGGCGGTATTGTCGCTGTACCTGATGGAAGCATCGCAAAGCTCTTTCAGGGTCATTCCTGTATCAACATGCTTCTCTGTAATCGGATTATAATTGACTAGATCATCACGGGTATAGGTGATTCTTTGATTCAGATCCGCTATTGATTTTTGCTGCAGCAATGCCCCCACGGCTAAAGCTTTATGAGTAGATGCATATGCAAAACGCTCATCCGCCCGGTAAGCTACCGTTTTGTTCGTACCGGTGTCCAGCGCAAAGACTCCCAATCTTGCATCATATTGATCTTCAAGCCTGGAAAATTGATTCAACTGTCGATCGCTTTGTTTAGGCTGTGCAGAGTGGGCGCTGTCATTTGAACATCCTGCAAGCGCTGCGCATGTAAAAAGCAGTGAAATCGCGGTTTTTTTAAAAAATGTTGTTTTCATTTGGCATGTAACCTCTTTCTAAAAATTGTTTTTTCTTTTTTCGTCTTATCTTTCATATGCCCGCCCGCCAATCGTTAATCGCGTGCAAGCTTCTCATCATTGGAAGCTTCTGCATCCCCTCCCCGGAAATAGATGGTATCTGTTTTATTATACCGTTTTTTCCACTCTATTTGCCATTTCATCACATCACCGGTTTAATAGGATAAAGTTCTTAGATCTTATTCAACAGAACATGATGTTCCTCATTTATCCAAAAAGCTCCAAACTCCTTTTTTAATCAGGGCTCGCCAGGCTCATAACCAAAAAGGCGTTTCATATATTACTCTTTTTTCGGGTTGAAAAATAGATAGATTTACACTTCGTTTTCGTATTTTCCTTTTATAGAATTGTCGTTGTGAATTTATTACATCCAGGAGGAGAAACAATGCGCCGCTATCGATTTTTATCCATTCTATTCATTTGCATGCTGTCCGCCGTTTCCATGTTTGCCGTTCAAACTTCCAAAGCTTCAGCCGAATCCCGCACCCCTGTCGTCATGGTTCACGGAATCGGCGGCGGCTCTTATAACTTCATGGGGATTAAAACGTATTTAGAATCCCAGGGCTGGTCTCGCAAGGATCTTTATGCTATCGATTTTTTAGATAAGACCGGAAACAACAGGAATAATGCACCGAAGTTGTCGGAGTATGTAAAAAACTATTAAACGAAACGGGAGCCGAGAAAGTGGACATTGTCGCCCACAGCATGGGCGGAGCCAACACACTTTATTATATTAAAAACTTGGGCGGCGGTGACAAAGTAGAGCATGTCGTCACATTGGGAGGGGCAAACCGTTTGGTCACAAATTCCGCTCCCAGCGGCACCAAATTTACTTCGATTTACAGCACGAGTGATTTCATCGTCTTAAACAGCCTGTCTAAATTGGATGGCGCTGAAAACATCCAAATTTCCGGTCTAAGCCATGTCGGCCTTTTATTCAGCAGCAAAGTCGATGCTTTGATCAAAGAAGGGCTTACCGACTGAGGAAGCCAAAAAAGACAAAAACCTTGGGGGATAAGCCTCTCCAAGGTTTCGCTTTATAAGCAGGCTGCCGGATTGAACGTCTGCATTCGTGAAAAGGAGCCTGTCTCCCTGTTCATTTCGCTCCGGAAATAAAAAGGACTCTAAATAAACGCATATAAAATCGTTCATTCAGCGTCCGAGAGACCCGGATATATTTTATTCTACGATAATTTCAAAGACTCTTTGCTCAAGATTGTATTTGGCATCCTGAAAGGAAAACTTATAGTCATCTGCATCGGCATCAGGTGAAAGCCAAGCTCCGTATTTTCTGATGGTCTGCACAATATTTTCAATCTCAGCGGGAGTGAAATCTCCTATATCCGTGCCTTCGCTTTCAGCAGTGTGGCGTATTTTGACTGTAATCAGCATCACTAATGACCCCTTTCACTTGCTGTTTCAGCATCTTATGAACAGTATATTTTTTTCCTGTGCAAATCGTGCCACTAACCCCTTTGTTTCACATTATTCGGGCTTTCTTTTTTGCAGACCTATTTTATTTGGAAAAGCTGTTTTGCAACATGAAAATGTACAGTTATACCGTCCCCTATACCCTTTTCTGAAAAATTGTTGCAACGGGCGGATTATTTGTGGCGACATCCGTAACACACACAGCAAAACGCTTGATTATGCCTATTGTTTTCCTATTATGCCTTTCTTCCTGCCCCTTGGGACGTAGCTGTTTCCTGTTTGCGAAAAGCTTTAACATTTTCCTGCCTCGCCGCTGACATTGTCCATGAGGTTTTGGCCGCCACCGTCTTTCTAAGCCCGCTTTTTTTAATGCTGTCCACGAGCTGCGGACGGCCTCATCCTCGGCCGTTTCCTTGCTGACCCGCCGGCTCTTCGGAGAGCGGACGGTAAAGGCTGAATCATAAACAACCCGGCTCGAATTTCCAGCCGGGTTGTTTACGTTAATATTTCGTTACTTGTGCGACGAATTTGTTCAGATGATCCAGCGTCATCATGTTTTGGTTGCATTTTTCACTGTCATAGCAAATGTAATTGCCTCTGTCCGTATAGGCTTCTTTGCTGCTTTTCACCCGGGCCATGAACAGTCCGAGCTCTTCGATCCCGTTACATATCGAGCAGACTCCTTTTTTATTGCTGGATCTGATGGTGCCGTGTATTCCTGTCAGTTTTCCGTCGATATCGACAATCATGTATTTCCTGCCTGAGCCTGCATCATTCCATCCCAAGTAGGAATACCTCCTGAAATCAATCTCCCCAAAATCGGGAGTCTTTAACTTTTTCACTTTAGAAAACAGCTTTTTGGCCTTTTCTGCCGTTACCCGCTGAAATGGAATCACATGATGCTCTAATTCAGCTGAAAATCTCGCGGCTCCGGCGCTGTCCTTCACCTCAACTATCTTGCCAAGCAAAGCTTTTTGGTCATTGCTGAGCTCAGGAAACAGATGTAATACTTGGCCTAAAGCATTGGATTTCAAAGCATCAAGCACGTTTCCGTCCTTGATGTTCGCATATCCTTGGACAAGACTGTCCGTTTGAAACATAATAAAATGATATTGATCATTTCTAATAAAAGGGTTCATTTCTGCCAGCTCCTTATTTATATCTATTTTGAAATAAGGTGCAAAGCCGGATGATCAGAAATGATACCTTACAATCAGGCGATTTGTTTAACGTTCCGCCTCATGCAAAGTATCGCCTTTCAAGATAACAGGCTTTGCATGAGACGCTGCAGCTGGCAAATGAATGTCATTTACCATTTTATCCACCTCCGAATACTGATTTCATTATACACAGAAATCATATTCAATCTCAATCATGTCATCCATCTTTAAAATGCGTATTTCATCCGTATGGCTTACGATGCGCAGCTCCCGTTTAAGGGCGTCAACATAGTGGATGCGGCCGGCAAGCGTTTTGACCTCCCCCTGCCGGTAATAGGCAAATCGCAAAGGTGCGTTTTCCGCCATCGCTTCACAAATGATTTCATTGAATTCTTCATATTTTTGTTCATCCAAAACCGGCTTTTTCACTTTATCAAGACTATCGTAATATTCTTTAAGCAATTCAACGTGTTCCGGTAGCATCATAGACACCCATTTGATATTGCCTCTGTCTTTCAGCATACATCATTCTCCTTTCTATGCCTGATGTCCGCCGACAAGCTTTGACCGCAGACGGGCGGTTCCGGCGTTCGTATAGGAAACGGCGCGCAGAAGCGCAGCTGAGCCGTACCGTTCCCTGATGCCGTCCATGACGTACCCGAGCGTCCGCTTTTTTTCCTGATCCGGACGAAAAAGATCGAGCTGGATCAGATTGTCATCCTGAATATTGGAAAGGGAAACGGAAATTTTCCGAACCGTTTTCCCTTCATAAAAGCGGTCAAACAATGCAAGGCATGTGTGATACAGGTCGAGCGTGACATTTGAAGGGCTTTCCATCGTTTTCGAACGGTAAAATCCCCCGCCAAACTCATCACGGCTGTATTCAACCCCGAGGCTGACAGTCCGGCCCGCCTGCTGATGGTCACGGGCCCTTTTGGCGACCTCTTCACACATTTCAAGGATGACGTGCTTGACTTCATCCGGATCGGGGTAGTCCCTGAGCAAAATCTGGCTTTTCCCATAGCTGATCTGCCCGTTCATGATCGGTGATCCGATCGCTGAAAGATCGATGCCCCAAGCGTGGTAGTAAAGCTGGTTTCCCATGATTCCAAATGCTTTCTCAAGCCGTTTGAGATCATACTGCGCCAGCTGGCCGACCGTAAAAATCCCCATGCGGTTCAGCCTCTTTTCCAGTCTTGAACCGATTCCCCACATTTTCCGGAGGGGGGATAAGGGCCAAAGCTTCGTTTTCACGTCGTAATAATCCCATGCGGCGATTCCGCCTTCCGTTTTCTTCGCTTCAAGGTCAAGGCAGAGCTTTGCCAGCAGCATATTCGGACCGATTCCGACGGTGCAGGGCAGGCCAAACTCCCTTTTCATGTCGTCTTGGATTTTTTCGGCAATCGTCTGCGCGTCCCCCCACATGCTTTCAACGCCGTCCACTTGAATAAAGCTTTCATCGACGCTGTACGTATGGATGGCATCATGCGGCACATAGCGGCCAAACAGCCGGGTCAGCTCTGTTGAAACACGGACAAATACCGCCATTTTTGGATTGACCAGCTGAATGCGAGGATCGTCCGGAAGCTGGAACAGCCTCGTCCCCGTTTGAACGCCGAACTCTTTTTTTAGAGCCGGGGAAGCGGCCAGAACAACGCTCCCCTGCCTTTCTGTGTTCCCGACCACCGCCAGAAAACAAGTCATCGGATCAAGCCCGAGCAAAACGGCGGCACAGCTCGCATAAAAACTCCGCATATCAACGCATAAAATCGACCGCGCCGGATATTGACTGTAATCCATATCTGCATCCTCCCGCAAAAAAGAACTAACGTTCGCATATGTATTGTATGATTACTATACTGCGAATATACGTTCGATTCCAGGCGTAAATTTATCCAAAGAAAATCCTGGCTGAAAGCAGCAAAAAACACCTTCTTTGGAAAGAAGGTGTTCAGACCGTTGACAAAACAGGTCGGATTTTTAAAATCCGACCTGTTTTTGTCCATTTTATTCTATTATTTCGATCAGAAGGCTGGCGGTTAGGACCTTTCCAGGTCCAATTCGCCAGCTTTTTCAGATTCATGGCAGCGAAAACAAGCATCGCCTGCATGGACAATTTTTTCTTTCCCCGTAGGGTTGTCCAGCGCAGGCCATGCTTATGTTTTAAATCGGCAAAAACTCGTTCGATCGTCTCTTTACGTTTGGCATAGATTTGTTTATTCTCTTCCGTATGCCGAAGATGATCAGCTTCGTCTAAATGATCCTGCCAGATATGTCTGTGAATCATCTTTCGATGATCTCTACTTTCTGTACATGTATGTAGTAATGGACATGGTTTACATCGTTTTGGATCTGAAGCATACTCTCGATAACCTTGCCGATTGGTTGTGCGATAGGAGAGAATATGGTCTTGCGGGCAGATATAGACATCATAAAATTCATCGTAAACATACTCGTGTTTTCTCATGAATCCTTTTTTGGTTTGCGGACGCGTGTAAGGCATAACAGGGCGAACGTTTTCTTCATGAAGAAATTTTGCGATAACCGGTGTTTTGTATCCGGCATCAACTGCGACCGTATGAGGCTTGGCAACGCGCTCTTTTACTTGTTGAAACAGCGACGCGAACACTTGGCTGTCATGGATATTGGCAGGCTCAACAACCGTTCCCAGCACAAATCCGTTCCGATCACAAGCTGTATGAAATCCATAGGCAAAAAGACGTTCTCGTTCGCCTTTGACAAAATATCCGCTCTCAGGATCAGTTGTACTTTCCTTTACTTCTCGTTCCTCTAAGCATCGCCTGGGCTTTAAGGGCTTTTTTCCGTTCGCTTCGCGATCGGCATTAATTTCTTGATCTAGCTGCTCCTGATAAGCTCTTGTTTCTTTTCTTACGATCTTTTTCACAAACTTTTTCTTATTGGCATTCGCTTTGACATGTGTGCTGTCGATGAAGGCGACCGAAGGATCGACGAGGCCGAGATCCATGGCTTGACGTAAAATCTTATAGAAGATTGTTTCAAATAGGTCTGTGTCATGAAAGCGACGTTCATAGTTTTTACTGAAGGTTGAAAAATGAGGGATTTTTTCAGAGAATCCATATCCAATAAACCAGCGATAGGCTACATCAGTTTCGATTCGCTTAATGGTTTCGCGCATGGAGCGATGACCAAACACGTATTGAATGAGCACCATTTTAATCAGTACAACAGGATCAATACTTGGACGCCCTTTTGAAGAATAAAGAGGGGCAACTTTTTCATAAATAAATGAAAAATCAATGGCTTCTTCCATCTTCCTGACCAAATGGTCTTCAGGTACAAGCTCACTTAAGGCAAAGACTTCAAGCTGTTCACGCTGATCTTTAGAGTGTTTGGTCAACATGGTAAAACCTCCAAAAATTAGATTCCACACACATTTTAACAAAAAAAGCTTGTCGATCAAGCCACTTTTTTTGTGACTTTGTCGACAAGCTGAACACCTTCTTTGGAAAGAAGGTGTTATGCATGCTTCCATCGCAAGTCCCCCTGGAAAATAGGGTGATGGATTGAAAAATCAACTCCGCAACTGAACATAACGTGCAGTCCTAAAAACGTCTCCGCGCACTTCCGCTGCGGGTGCAGCAAGTGTCTGAAACCCTGCGGTTATCACCATAAGCCTTTGCGGCCCCGCGAACAGCGCTTGGGCCGGAGACCTCACCAGTCCTTTCAAGATCATTTATTTTTCTTCTCTAAAAACGCCATAACAGCTTTTGTCATATCCTGCGCTTCTTGTGGTGCATCCGGAGAACCGAACATCTTATTTAAACCGCTGTGGGACAGATTCTTGACTTGATAAACAAAATCGGATCCTTTCGCTTTGTTTAAGGCTGCTGCAAATTGATAAACAGAAGGATCTGCCCAGCGCGTGACCAAATAAGCCGGCGGCAGGTTTTGATTGTTCATGTAGGTAAGCGGTGAAGCCTCTGTCCACACCTTTTCGTCAGGGCCAAACACCTTTTTGTAAGAAGGGATCGCTTCGATAAATTGCTTGAGATTCAGAGGCCCGTCTAATATAACAATCGAATTGAGCGATGCCGGTTTTAGACCAACGCTGTTTAAATATTTTGCATCTGCGGCAATTAAGCCCGCCAAGTGGCCTCCTGCCGAATGCCCCATTATATTGATTTTCGATTGATCTATTTGATACTCATCTGCATGATCCTCAACCCATTTCACCGCCTTGGCGACATCATAGGCCATATCACCATACTGAACATCAGGATGAAGCCGATAGTTTACAGACACGAAAACATAGCCTTTTTCTGTGAAAAATGCCGGCTTTGAAGCAGCGTTGCTCTTGTCTCCGCCTGTCCATCCTCCTCCATGTATATAGATGAGAACAGGATGTTTTTCTTTCTTGGCCGTCTTCGGTGTATAAATATCCAGTGTTTGCTGTTCTGCTTTTGCATAATGAATATTCTTTGCATTCTCGTTTGCAATACATGCGAATAAGCCCGCACAAAGCGTGACTAATACTGCCCATTTAATGATTCGTCTCAAATCTAAAACACCTTTCTTCTTTAGAGCCTGCGATAGGCAAAATACGGACCATGTCCAAGATAAACGCGCGGTTAGAAAACTCCTGACACTCTTCTATAAAAGATGAGAAAACATGTTTGTGCTTTCTTCATAAAAAACAAATAGACCATCCCTTAAAGCCGCAACAAGTTCGGGGAATGGTCCTGCAGACCGGAATGTTACCGTATTCCGGCTCTTTTTCATTTTTGTGGTTGTGTTTACTCATTATACTATACGGGGAAAAAGAGCACAATTTATAACAAAGCTTAAATCTTCGGCGTAAACTCCCTTGAGCACGGCGGTTTTTCTTAGTAAGATAAAAGAAAACCGCTCCTAAAAGGAGAAAACAAAATGGAAGAGAAACTGATCGAAAAAATGCTGGGACAGGCGCTGCGGCAATACGGCCGAAATGTTGCGATCGATCCCTTGAGCCCCCACGAAAAGGAAATCCTGAAGCTCGCTTTGAAGGAAAGGCGGATCGAGGAGCCGGACGAGGGGCTGCATGCCCATATCGAAGATGTCATCTATGATTATGTTACAAACCAAGGCATGTTTTCATAAACTTGACGTGGCTTCCTTTCTGGCAGGGAAGCTTTTTTCATTCCCCTTATCTCCTGAATATCCTCTATTCATTACCGTTTGTTTCATGTATGATATACAATAAAACGATTGCAAGTGTGGGGAGTTCATCATGAAACCAAAATGGAAAGAGATCCACCCGCTCAGCTGGACCATCATTGTCGGAACGATTTTCGGGCGGATGGGAACCGCGATGAGCATTCCTTTTTTAGCAATTTATTTAACGCAGGTGAAGGGCGCTTCCGCAGGTTTTGCAGGAGCCGTTATTGCGGCAAGCTCCCTCGTCGGGATTGCCGCAAGCTTTTATGGAGGATATGTATCAGACCGGTTTGGCCGGAAAACGATCATGCTTTTGTCGATTTTCGGCTGGACGCTTGTGTTCGCGGGCTTTGCGCTCGCCGACAACGTCTGGACTTTCTTTTTGATGAACGCCTTAAACGGATTGTGCCGCGCTCTCTTTGAGCCGACTTCAAGAGCGCTCCTCTCAGACGTATCCAAGCCTGAGACCCGCCTCTTCGTCTTCAACCTCAGATATACGGCCATCAACCTCGGCGTGGTGTTCGGACCGCTTTTAGGACTGTATCTCGGCTCTTCAAAAACGACGATGCCGTTTTTGATTGCGGGTTTGATTTATTCGTCTACGCGGCGGTTTTGGCTGTTCAGTTTAAAAAACACACCGTGCCGGTGATTGAGACGAATAAGCGGATCAAGATGCGGAAGGCCTTCCAGGTGACAAAAACGGACCGGGTGTTTTCGTTGACGCTGATCGGCTCGGTTCTTTGTTTGTTCGGCTACTCCCATTTCACATCGACGCTTGCGCAGTACATGTCGGCAAGCCCATTTATTGAAGGCGGAACTGAGATATTCGGGATGATGCTGACGCTGAACGCCGTTGCCGTACTTGTAACGCAGTATCCGCTCATACATATCGCAAAGCGGTTTTCCCCCATTTTGTCATTGATGACAGGGAACGCGCTGATCACAGCAAGCCTCTTCAGCCTTTCGTTTTTTCATGATCTTTTGTCAATCGTCTTCATTGTTGTATTGTTCACAATAGGAGAAGTGCTGCTGTTTTCAATGCTGGATGTACTGGTTGATCAAATCGCGCCTCCGGAACTAAAAGGGACTTACTTCGGAGCGATGGGCTTTACTCAGCTCGGAAGCGTAATCGGGCCGTGGGCGGGCGGAATGCTGCTGGATGTGTTCGGGGCAGAAAAGCCTTTTTTCACCTTTTCCATCCTGTCGGTTGTGACCCTTTTCGGAATCCCTTTCCTCGCTGCAGCTTTCCGAAACGTCAAAAACGCAAAGTACGGAAAGCCTGCCGGAAAAACATTGCATCACTAAAGGAGGCTTTAAGACCTGCCGTGTTAGCAAGGCGCCACAAGCTCGACTTTGATGCGGTCCGGATCTTCCGTATACAGCGCATAATGTCCGCTGCCGCCGGCAAACGGATGTCTGTCTTCATAGAGCAGCTGATAGCCGCGTCGGATCAGCTGCTCTGTTATTTCATCGACCTGCTCCCTTGAGGCTGCCTGAAAGGCGAGATGGTTTAATCCGACCCGGCGTCTGTGGTAGCCCGCTTTTAAAAACTCTCCTTGAGCTTGAACGAATACGATGTAAGCGCCGTTTGCTTTCCAGCTGATCCCCCCTTCCCACCGCTGATAGATCTCATATCCGAGTTCTTCTAAAAACCACCCCCAAAAATGCTTGGATCTTTCTAAATCTGATACATACAGCTCAATATGGTGAATCATCGGCTTTCCCCCGCTTTCTCTTTAGACGCTTATACCCGTCTGACTAAAACCTTTTCGACTTTGTGACCCTCCCCTTTTTTCAAAATTAAATCCGAGCGGAATTTCGTAGGCAAAATGTTTTCATACAGGTTCGGGCGGTTAACGGTCTCCCAAATCGATTTCGCCATGTAATCGGCTTCTGTATCGGAAAGGTCTTTATATTTATGAAAATACGACGTCGGGTCTTGAAACGCCGTCTCCCTGAGCATGCGGAAACGCTCAAGATACCATTTGATAATAAGCTCTTCCTCGGCATCGACATAAATCGAAAAATCAAAAAAATCGGATACGAATACGCGCGGTTTTGTCCTGTCGTCTTCAATCGTCGGCGTTTGCAGCACGTTCACCCCTTCAATGATGACAACATCGGCCTGCTCGACCGTTTCAAAAATGCCTTCCATCCTGTCGTACGTTAAATGGGAATAGACCGGTGCTTTGACGGTTTCCTTTCCCGATTTTAAATCGTTTAAAAACTCGAGCAGCGCCTTGACATCATAGCTTTCGGGAAAGCCTTTCCTTGACATGATGTTCTTTTCGATCAGAACCGCATTCGGATACAGAAAACCGTCTGTTGTGATCAAGCTGACTTTCAGCCGTTCCTGTAAACGGGACAGCACGGTCTGAATAATCCGTGCCGTCGTGCTTTTTCCGACGGCCACGCTTCCGGCAATCCCGATGATAAACGGAATTTTAGCTGCGTGGGGATGATTCAAAAACCCGTTCACCCGGATATTCCGCTCATATTGGGAATTCCGGTGCAAGTAGAGCAGCCGTGCCAGCGGAACGTAAATCGTTTCGACTTCTTCCAAAGACAGATAGTCGTTCAAACCTTCAAGTTCTTTCGCTTCCTCCTCCGTCATCTCGACTGTCATATGTCCGCCCAGATTCGCCCAGGCGCCGCGGGTATGACTCGTATATAGCGTTTGTAAATTCAAATCTTGATTCGCCACATTTCTCACCTGTCCCTCATATTCATACGCTGTTTAATTGAACATCTTATGACATCTGTTCTAGGCTGCCTTACTATTATATAGAATTTTCCGAATTTTTACGAGGGATCAAGTTTTTTTCAACCCGAAAAAAAAGCCGCCTTAAGCTGAGACGGCTGCCAATGAATTCTATTTCGATCATACAACATATTTGCTTTGCCTGTGTGCCGCATAATAGGCGACAACCGAAAACACGCCGAAAAACACGAGCAGAATCAACATGATCGGAATGATTTCCACTGTCTCGGGCGTAAACAGTTTAAAACTGCCGTTGAAATCGAACACCGCATGCCCCAGATTGGCAAGCAGGTTTTTCAAATCGAATTTGCCCAGAACGGGAACGAGCAGGGTGTAAATGATATAAAGCAAAGCCGGCGTGATAAAGCTTCTGAACAATATCCCCAAATAAAATCCGATCGTTGCAAAAATAAAGCTCACTGCCAAAACGACGAACCATTGACTCAACATACTGCTCTTAGAAGGAACCGAAACCGCGAACTGATCGACCGGTATCGTTCTTGCCGCCAATGCATAAAAGAAGAGACCTGCCAAATAAGCCAAACATAAAACGGCCGCTGTTGTGACAAGCATAACGATGTAGACCGAACATTGTTTGGCGAGAAGAACCATCTTCCAGTCATATCTTGCCGCCTTCACCTTCACCGTCCGGAATCTGTTGTCATACGTCGAAATATAAATGGCGTAAAGGGTGAACGCCAAAGGCAAGGCAATAAAGCCCATCCACTCCATAGCCGCAACGACCGATTGTTTCGGCTGTATAAGATGAAGGGACAGGATGAGCTGCTCATAATCGTACCTTAAAATATTTTCGACGATCTCCCCGTCCCCATCTCCGCTCTTTAATGTCCCTTCCGTTACGTTAACTGGTGAATCCAACGCTTTTTTCACATCAATTCCGAGTTCCCGATATTCCGATTCCGTCTTCAAAAACTGCCGGTAGCTGCTTTCGGCAGTTTTATATTGAACATATATCATCCCTGAAGAAACGATGAGCAGCGGAATGACTAATATAAAAAATACTTTTGCATGATACTGGTAAGCAAGCTCCTTCTGTAAAATGCTATAAATATTCTTTATAAACATCGCCCAATCCCGCTCCATTCGTCTTAAAGTATTCCACATGCAAAGCCGAACCGTTTTTCAGCACAAATAACCGGTCGACGATTGAAGAATAAAATTCAAATTGGTGGCCCGCAGCCACAATAGTCATCTCGTTTGACCAGCTTTTGACGATCTCCTGAAGCTCCATCATCGAGCGGTAATCGAGGCCGTTGGATATTTCATCCAATAACAAGTACTCTGGTTTGTTTAAGACGGCGATGATGAAGCTGAGCTTTTTCCTTTGCCCGTAGGAGTACGTCTTCACCTTCTTTTTCAGAAGGGCATGGCCGAGAAACTTCGTTGCCGCCTGTTCCAGCTCTTCTTTTCCGACACGTTTGTTCAGCAGGATGCTGATATTTTGATATCCCGTCAGATTAAGATAAAACGGAGAGTCGTCATAAACGACGTGCACTTTATGGCGGATGGCGTCAAGAGGTTTATCATCGTACAGGATTTCGCCTTTGAAAGGCTCGAGGCCGAGGAGGCATTTCAGCAAAGTCGTTTTTCCGGCGCCGTTTTCCCCCATCAGGAAGTTGACTTTATGTTTTTCGATATTCATATTGAGCCGGTCGAAAACCGTCTTGCTGCCATAAGCTTTCGTTAAATTTTTAATTTTGATCAATGTCAATAATCCTTTCTCTATACAGGATGTGATGTCAGCATTTTCAATTATACTACGCTGCCAAAATTTCCAAAATAGTCTTTTGGCAGCGTAGTATTCATTCGTCTATTTAATCGTTACCGTACTTTCCTTTTTTATTGACCCATCTTCTGTCCGTATAGGTGTTGCTTGTCAGCACGACGTCCCCCCATGGCGTGACGGTTCCGATGCTGTGCGTTTTTTTGGCTCTCCATTTATGAAGGCCTGAAGACTTATAATACCTTGTAATCCCTTTCGCTTTCACGATGTTCGGAAACACGTAGCCGACATCCTGTGAGCCGTTGCTGCTCGAAATTTTTTTGCCGTTGTAATACCATTCGATATAATCTTTGGACCAGGCCAGAAAACTGCCCCTTTTAATCGTCAGCCTTTTCCCCGCATAAGCGGAAAAGCCGCTCTGGATGTTCACTTGCTCGGGAAGCGACTGCACATATTCCGTTTTTGCTTCAAGCAGCGCTTTCTGTTCTTCTGTCAGCTGAGTGCTTTCTGATGCAGCGGCAAATGAAGACGGAATCAATAGCGCTGCTGACAAAGACAACCCTAAAATCGCTTTTTTCATTCGATATCCCTCCGTATTCTAATATTTTATGTACCTCTAAGCTGACATCCAAAAAACTATCCCGAACACAGCAACGGTCCCGAGGTCGCACATTCTTAGTTTAATTGATAAAAAACTAGATTCGCTGCAAATCAGACCATTTTATCATTGACTAATGGAAATTATCACCTCCAACCACAATTAATAATATAACATATTTTTCCTTTACTATCAAAATAGTTTATTCCTGTTTTTTACATCCCCCCTCAAAAATCATTATTTTTACATGAATTTCTTCTTAAGCAAAAAGAGAAAGAGGCTTTTAAACCTCTTTCTCTTTTTGTGTATTCTTTCTTGTACCGGAACTTCCATTCCCCCTTTAAAACATTGCCGCCTCTCTTCAAAACAAATTCGCCACGCGCACCATTGAAAAATGAAGGACATGCATATTTGGCAGGATGTTTTCGCGATTTTTCTTTTATTCGCAAACCGGCTGATATGTAGATCTCCCTGGATACACTAAGGCGGAGGATTCACAAGATGAATCCCCCGCCCTGAAAAAAGGAAAAGCCATTATTGTTAAAAGTTTTTCGATTTATCGCCTGATTTGCCTTTTGAAGGAAAGATGCGCTGCTCCCCCTTTTCGTACAAGGCGAGCAACCGGTTGATGAACGACAGTTTTGGTACTGTAAAGAATACAAACAGAGCCGAGAAAATTCCCAAGATCGCTCCGACCGCAACATCAAATGGATAGTGAACGCCTGACCAAATGCGGGAAATGCCTACGGCGAAGGCGAGAACAAGCCACAGCCATCCTGTTTTTTTGTGAAACAGGAAGAATAAAAATCCGATTGAAAAAAATAAAATCGTATGGTCGCTCGGAAACGAATTATCAATTTCATGCTCGATCAGCTTATTGACATGGGGAAGTTCTGCAAAAGGCTGATAGTTGGAATAAAGCGAGCCTGCGATTTTTCCGAGAACTTCAGCAAACGCGAAGGAGATCACTGCATAAATGACCATCAATCTGTTTTTTGTTGTTCTGGTAAACCAATATACTAACAAACCCAGCGCTAGAAAATACATCATATATTCGGCCAGAAAATAAACGGCCGGATTGAACATCGAATACTCTTTCCCCAAATTATTAATGGCGCGAAAAGCGTCAATATTTAACTCCGAAAAAAACATCCTAACATCTCCTTTTTCATACTTTTATTGAAAAATATTACATCAAAACCCTAAAAAAGGCTATTCACTCCTTTTAAAGCAGCGCAGGTAACATTCGGTCAATATGTAGATCCGGGTGTGAGGGAAATTTGCAGCTTACCTGCAAATTCCTCAACAAGGGATCAATGAATATCGATTTTTTTAAAATAAGCAATTGTCGCGACTAATCCAAGAACCGTTGCAGCGGCAACGCTCATAAAAGAATATTCCGGCGGATATTCGGGGAAGAACGTATCTGAAGCTATCACCCATACCGCAGACCAGGGGAATAGAGCGCTGTATTCCGTGCCATAAACCATTATGCTCACCATTGTAATAATGATTGTAAAGATAATCGTCGGGACGTAATTCTTAAACAGAAGCGTGACAAAAATAATTGGAGTGACCAAGAAAAAGAGAAGCATCCCGCCTATGAAAAATTGTTTAAACCCTTCCATTAAAACACCTGAACTCAAGGCTTCAAATTGTCCGATCAGGCCGAATAAAAAGGTGAGCACCCAAGCGATTAACGTCAGCATCATGATCCAGATCAGGAGCAAAAGCAATTTGCTGATAATCAGACTGATTCTTGAAACGGGAATGGTCAACAAATTTTTCAGCGTGCTTTCGGCATACTCCCTGTTGAATAAATACGACGTAATCACCCCATATAAGGGAACGCCGATCAACAATATAATATACAGATTCGTATCGGAAAAAGTATCGCTGAACCGGATCGGCACGTCAGGGTATTTCGCTTTCTTGGCTAAAGATGATATAAAACAGATAAAAGGGGCGGCTGCAGCTCCCAAGATGCTGACTAAAAACATCTGCGAACGTTTAAGCTTCAACAGTTCCGTATATAACAAATTAACCAATCGTCCCGCCCCCTATCAATTTCACGAAATAGTCCTCGAGACTGTCTTCGCTCATCGTAATCTTTAATACGTCAATGCCGTTTTCAACAAACATTTTGTTAAGCCTCCCCTGTTGCCCCAGGTGGGAATATACGCGGATAATTCCGTCCTGGCCGGCTTCATAATCGTGAATGTCAAAATGCTGTTCCATCAGAACGGCCGCTTTGTTTTGATCGGATAATTGGAACTCGAGATATTTACGGTTTCTTTCCCTAAGATGGTCAAACGGAAGTTCTTCAAGCAGCCTTCCTTCATGAATGATCCCGACATGATCGACGAGCTGTTCGATTTCAGACAAAATGTGGCTTGATATAAAGATCGTGATATTTCGTTCTCTGGCCAGAGAACGGATGAGTCTTCTCATTTCCTTGATGCCGATAGGGTCCAGGCCGTTTGTCGGTTCATCCAAAATCAACAGCTCCGGATAATGAAGCAGAGCTCTCGCAATCCCCAATCTTTGTTTCATTCCCAGGGAATACTTGCCGACAAGCTTTTTCGTTTCATTTTGAAGGCGCACGATTTCGAGCACTTCATCGATCGCATTTTTTTTGTGAATGCCTATGATTTTCGCGTTAATCAAAAGGTTTTCTCTCGCGGTCAGATTTGCATAAAAACCGGGGACCTCTACAATGGAACCGATCCTCCTTAAAATTTCCTTTTTATTTTTGAAGAAGTTTTCTCCAAAAATCTCAATCTGGCCATGGGTCGGTTTGATCAATCCGAGCAGCATTCTGATCGTCGTCGTCTTGCCGGCTCCGTTTCGGCCTAAGAAACCGTATATATCTCCTTGCTTTACGTGAATGTTAAGGTGATCTACAGATTTCTGCGTCCCGTACATTTTTGTGAGATTCGTCGTTTTTATGATTGTGCTCAATTAGGTTCACTCGCTTTCACTAACCTTATAGCTACATCTTAAACAGAAGGATTTAATTCCTTCTTAATCATTTCTTAATTATTTCTTAAATAAATGAAGATGGTTTTGTTTAGGAAGCGAAAAACCAAAAGTCGTCTTTTCCCAAGGGGTGCTTTCCGCCCAAATGGTTCCGCGGTTTTTTTCAACAAGGGATTTCGCAATGGCAAGTCCCAAGCCGCTGCCTTCACCCAGCTTTCTCGACCGATCTCTTCGATACATTCTTTCGAACACGTTTTCAATATCATGTTCCGGAATGCCCGGTCCCTTGTCCCAGACGAGAAGCTGATATTCACGATCAGTTTCCCTCAGCTCGATTCCCAATATCTTTCCTGCTTTTCCGTAATGAACTCCGTTTTTCACCAGGTTCTCGATGACGCGGATCAGACTCAGCCGGTCCGCCATGATGAAACATTTTTTTTCAGGTATGTGAACATTTAATTCAATATCATGCTTTTTGAGTTCAGGCAAAAAGTTAATCAGCGTCTCACGGACAAGTTCAGCCAGATCAAAAGACTCTATATTCAGCGGAATTTCATTCGCATCAAGCTTTGCCATGTTAAAGATTTCATCGATCAATTGCTTCAAGCTGCTGGATTTTTTAGAAAGAATGTTGAGGTATTCCTGTTTTTCTTTTTCTGAAGATGCGACTCCGTCTTTTAAAGCATCAATATAGCCGATGATAGATGTAAGCGGCGTCCTGATATCATGGGATATATTGGACAATAGCCTCTTTCTCGCCATTTCCGATTGTGCGGCGTCGATTTGGACCTTTTCAAGCTGTTCAATCAATTCATTAATCGAAAAAATGATTTCATTGAATAAAGGGTCGTCATTCGCAAGCAATCTTCTTCTTAAATTCCCGCCTGCCACGCGTTTCAGCTCGGTATCCATCAGCTCCAGATGCTTGTTAAAGCGAAGCCTTGAAAGAAAAAGAACAGCCGTTGTTCCAAGCAGCAAAACGTACAGCATGATACTGAATACGCCTAAAGAACCGGTATTCATATTGATGAATAAAAGCCCGGCAATCGCTGCAAATTGGAGGATAAACAGCGGCAGCTTATGATCATTGAGCATTTTTCTCACCTGCAAACTTATAACCGATTCCCCACACAGTCTGAATAAATTGCGGATTCGACGGATCGGCCTCTATTTTTTTTCTGAGCTTCCTGATGTGAACCATCACGGTATTATCGTCTTCTATGTATTGATCGCCCCATACGTTCCGAAACAGCTGCGTCTTCGTAAATACCTGGCCGGGATTTGAGGCGAAAAACTTCAGCAGTTCGAATTCCTTCGCTGTCAAAACGATTTCGCGCCCCCCTGCCGTGACGGAATATGTTTTCAGATCGATGGTTAATCCTTTGAATGACATGAACGACTTTTCATCAGTGCGGGACTCGCTGCTGCCCAGTATTAAAAACCGCCTCAGCAGGGCTTTGATTCGCGCAAGCACTTCGTTTATGCTGAAAGGCTTTGTAATATAATCATCAGCTCCCATCGACAATCCTAAAATCTTATCGCCTTCAAGATCCTTTGCCGTCAGCATCAGTATCGGAACATTCGTATGACTCCTTATTCTTCGGCAGACCTCCATGCCGTCGATTTTCGGCATCATCAAATCCAATACGATCAGGTGATAATGGTTTTGTTCAAATAATCGAAGAGCTTCCTCTCCATCAGCTGCCGCATCTACCTCATACCACTCTCTTTCTAAATATGTTTTCAATAAATCTCTGATTTCTTTTTCATCATCGGCTATGAGCACTCGAATGGGTTCCATCGCTTCACCTGCTTTATGTTTTTATTCTTTTAAATCCATCTATATGTATATCCCCTTTTTATAGATGTAATCCCAGTGCTGCTTGTTTTTTGCTATGCTTCCTCTCTTTTCTTTGCTTTTCATTATAGCAGAGAGCCGAATTCTTCGTGAATGCACAAAAAAGGCATCCCTTTTCAGCAGGATGCCTTTTCCGCTTAAATTCTTACAGTCTTATTGACGATTCCATGAATCAATTTAGCGTTTTGTTCGAGAATGTCAGGATGGGATTTAGAAATCATTTGCATATGTTCCCCAGCGCCTTGGATCACTGTAAACGCTTTGTCCGTCGCGTTTTTCCACATCATGAAATCGTCATTCCGAGGTTCTTTCACTGACTTGATATAGCTTATATCACCGTCAATTGTACCGGACGTGATCGTGTTCTGGACATATACATAAGACTTCATAATTAATTCAACCAAATAGTCGCTCATGAGCTTTGCTAAATCCTTATATTTCTCAAGATCAAATGTTTTATAGATCTCCTTCCTGTATTCCTCCTCTGTGAACTGATCTTTCTCCGCTTCTGTACGGTATCTTGAATCGATGATAATCAGATCTTCCACTTCATATCCTCGGCGGTTCATTTCTTTTGCCACATCAAATGCGAGCACGCCTCCCGACGAATATCCTATGAGCGTGTATGGCCCTTCCGCCTGAATATTTCTGATGATGTTCACGTATTTTTCAATCCGGTTTTCAGATTGAATGAAGTTGAAGCTGTATACGGAATACTGATCCAAATGCTCGGCCAGGCCCATGTAGGCAATCCCCATAGAAGCCGCCGGCGGAAAGCAGAACAACGTTTTGCTGTTTTCTGCCGTGCTGCTCAGCTGTATGCAATCATCTGTATAGTCTTTTAACAATTGCTGCGCATTTTTTAAGAAGTCCGCTAGTTTTTGGATCGTCGGCTTCGCAAAAATGTCCTTAAACGGAACTCTAAAGCCCAGCTCTGTATAGAGTCTTGACACAAATGACATGACGTGTAAAGAGTTTGCCCCGATATCGAATAGGTTGGCGCTTATGCTGATCGGTTTGATGTTTAAGATGCCTTCCCATACGGCAGCAATTTTTTCTTCAAGCTCGCTTGCCGGAGGCACGTAATCCGTTTCCGCTGCTGCATTTCGGTCAGGCTCAGGAAGTGCCTTCAAATCGACTTTTCCGTTTGGTGTGAGCGGCAATGTATCAAGCGTCAGCAAATACGACGGAACCATGTAATCCGGAAGCTCTTTTGACAAAAACTCTTTTATTTCCGCCTGGCTGATTTCTGTTCTGCCTTTTTCCAAAACGATGTATGCGCAAAGGTACTGAATGCCGCTGTGATCCGTTTTCGCGGTAACAGCCGTTTCCTTTATATCCTTATGCCGTAATAATCGGTTCTCTATTTCTCCAAGCTCGATGCGATACCCGCGGATTTTCACCTGGTGGTCGATCCGTCCCAAAAACTCGATATTCCCATCCGGCCGAAGCCTTGCGAGATCTCCCGTCCGGTACATCCTTTCACCGGGCAAAAACGGGTTCGGCAGGAACCTTTCAGCCGTCAGCTCCGGCTTGTTCAGATAGCCTTTCGCCACTCCGTCTCCGCTAATATACAGCTCTCCGGCGATACCGATCGGCTGAACTTCTTGTTGATCATCCAAAATGTAAAGCTGGACATTCCGGCCCGGCTTGCCGATAGGAACTGAAACATGGCGGTCCCGTTCGGCATCATATTGGTAAATCATGCAGCCGACAACCGTTTCTGTTGGCCCGTACTCATTATAAATCTCAATCTTTGATTGGAACCTTTCAGAGATTTCTTTTGCCAGCTCGGATTTTAAATCTTCCCCTCCTACGATCAGCCGCTTTATGCTTGATCCGCTTCCGTCCAAGTCTCTGACAAGGCTTAAATGCGACGGCGTCAATTTGACGATCCCGGCTTTCTTGTCCTTGAACACTTTTCTGATGACCGGTTCCCCGTCATCGCTATGCTGATAGACAATCACTTTATTGCCTGAAATTAACGGCGTAAATATGGATGTCACCGTCAGATCGAAAGCAACTGATGAATAGAGGGCAAAATCAAGCTTTTCGCCTTGAACATAAACTTGGTCAGCCCATGTGATATAATTCACCAGTCCTCTTTGCCTGATCATCGTCCCTTTCGGTTTTCCTGTCGAGCCTGACGTATAGATGATATACGCGAGACTGTCGGGATCACCGGCCGGTTCCAGCCGATCGGCGGATAAGCTATCGAAGCCGCCGTCCAGATATACGGCTTCCTGGCGTTGTCCGATGGCGCCCGTCTTTTTGTCCACAAGGATAATTTCCGCTCCGCTGTCGTCAAGCATATACTCGATTCGCTCCTTCGGATATTCGGGATCAATCGGCAAATAGGCTCCTCCGGACTTCAAAATTCCCATGATTCCAACCATCATTTCCAGGGAACGTTCTGCCATGATGGCAACGATTGTATCTGGTCCTACCCCTTTTTCCCTGAGATATCTTGCGAGCTGATTTGATTTTTCATTCAGCTCCCGATATGTCAGCTTGTCATCTCCAAACACAACGGCTGTCAGCTCAGGGGTCTTTTCGGCCTGTTCTTCAAATAACTGATGAATCGTCTTGTCTTTCGGATAATCCGCCTTTGTATCATTAAACCGGTACAACAGCATATTTCGTTCTTCTTCCGAAAGGAGCTTGATTTCGCTTATCGTTTGATCTTCATTTTTAACAACCTGCTCGAGCACATGCTGAAGGTGTTTTTTCATGCTGTTGATGACTTGGTCATGATAAACATTTCCGTCATACGTGAATTTGACGGCTAACCGTTCGCCTGGAATTGCCACGATATTAAATCCGTAATTCGTTTGTTCTTCAGCATGAATTTCTTTATAAACAAAATCCGTTTTTTCATCAGGCTCAAAGGCGCTCTGGTCAATTGCATAATTTTCGAAAATCATCACATGGTCCAAGAGATCTCTTTTTAACTCGCTCTGCGACTGTACTTCCGACAGATTCATGTAATTGTATTTGCCGCTTTCTAAAGCATCTGCCTGAACTTTCGTTACCACATCCCTAAAGCTTTGATTTCTGCCGGCTCTGATCCTGGTCGGTATCGTATTGATGAAAAGCCCGACCATTTTCTCTATTCCGTCTACTTGGGCATCCCTTCCCGAGATGACGGTACCGAACACGACGTCTTCGGTTTGGTTGTATCTTGCCAGCATAATCCCCCAAGCGCTCTGCAATACGGTATGGACCGTCACGCTGTTCCGATTGGCGAGTTCTGTAATTCGGCGGGTCAATTCTGCCGGGAATTCAGCAACGGTTTCCTTTCTTTGATATTCTCCGTTTCCGGTTGGGCTTCCTAAAACCGAAATGTGCGATTTTTCGGCGAATCCCGATAAGTAATGCTTCCAATACGCTCTTCCTGCTTCTTTATCCTGTTCTTCGAGCCACTTCATATAATCGCTGTACGGTCTTCCGTCTTCAAGCTGAATCTCTTGACCGGCTGCTTTCTTATGATAGATGTGGAACAGCTCTCCCAAAATAATTCCCCTGCACCAGCCATCCAGAAGGATGTGGTGGTTTGTCCAGATGAACGTATAGGCGTCATCTGCGGTTCTCACAAGCGCCGCTCTGATCAATGTTTCTTTGCTTAAATGAAAACCTTTTTCCCTGTCTGCCTTGAGGTACTGTTCAACTGTGAGCTCTTGTTTATCCGGGCTTTGATGTCTTATATCAAGATACAGAAGGTTTATCTTTCTGTCCTTAATGATCACGTTCCTCGGTTCTTCCGTGATGTCGTACTCAACCGAAGCCCTTAGTATTTCGTGCCGATTCATGATAGCATTGAAGCTTTCTTCAAACAGCCTTTCATCAATATATCCCTTCATATCGATGGCCATTTGTTCAAAATACGCTTTCGATTCCTTGTCTTCAAGCGCGTGGAACAGCATGCCTTTTTGCATGTTGGCGAGCGGATATATTTTTTCGATTTCCATCCCCTTATATTTCCGTTTGATCTCCTCAAGCTGATGCAAGCTGATGGACTTGTCGCCGTAATCGGATGGCGTTTTTTCCGGCTCTTCTTTGGCTGCGCAGTGGCTGATGATGGTTTTAAGAGCTGTTTTATATGCTTCTGCAAAGGTGCTGACGGTGTCTTCATCGAATACTTTCGCGTTGTATGTCGTTTGAATGGTCAACCGTCCATTAAACACAAGCGCGTTTATTTCCATCGGATTTTCTCTCGTGATGCCGTTTCCTATCGATTCTCCCGGCGAAAGCCATGATGAAGTAAATTCTTTGCTGTTGATGTCTTCATCAAGCTGTCCCAAATAATTAAACAAAATCGGGGTGTTTGCACCTTTTATGAGATCTGCGTCCTTTGCGGTATATTTTAATATCCCGTATCCTATTCCTTTGTTTGGTACTTTTCTCAACGTTTCTTTGACTATTTTAATATTGGATGAGATGCCTTTTTCCTCTCCCAAATCGATGAATACCGGATATTTGGACGTAAACCACCCGATCGTGCGGCTGACGTCGATGCCGCCTATTGCCTTTTCCCTTCCGTGTCCTTCCATGCTGATTCTCAAGCTTGTATGGCCTGTTACATCCCTTGCAGCTACGAGAAGCGCCGTGATCAAAAGATCGTTGATTTCGGTATGATAAGCTTGGTTTGTTTCCCTCAGCAGCCGCCTTGTGTCTTCTTCACCGAGTTCCGTATTTAACGTGCGGCTGTCTTCATATTTGAATACGCCGGCTGCTTCCTTCATTTCCAGGAACCCGATGTTTTCACTTAAGGCTTGACACCAGTAGTCCTTTTCCTTCAGCAGCTTTTCCGTTCTTGAATAGTCTGCAATTTTCTGTGCAAATTCTTGGTAAGAAGCCGTTTTCGGATAGAATTCTATTGTTTTTCCGGCTTCTAATCGGCTGTACCCAAGCGCCAGGTCTTCAAACAATATCCTCCAGGATATTCCATCGGTGACGAGGTGATGGATCACGATCAAAAGGTGATCTCCTTCATCCGTATTAAAGATCGCCGTTTTCACCAAGGGACCATTTTCGATATCGATGCTTTGCTGGATCTCCGTTGCCAATTGATGAACCTTTTGGCGCTGGTCTTTTTCTTGTGAGACGTCATATACGCATAAATCAAACTGATGGCTGTCCGCTCCCCGGTTAAACTGAACGACCTTCCCGTTTTCTTCTTTAAATATCATTCTGAGAGCATCGTGGTGCTTTACTAATTCTTCAAATACCTGTTTGACCAGCCTCGCGTTAAATCCGCTTTTTCTAAACAGCATCACCGCATGATTATAATGGTTTCTGCCTTGTTTGTTCTGCGCGAAGAATTCCTGCTGAATCGGCGTTAACAGAACCTCTCCCTCAACCGCTTCATAGGATGCCGTTTTATCTGTTTCGGCCTTGGCATATTTGCTTAAAAACTTGATTTCCGGATTGGCAAATAAATCCTTCATGTCAAGCCCAATGCCTTCTCTTGATAATCTCGAAATAATCTGCAGCGCTTTAATGGAGTCTCCGCCCAGCGCAAAGAAGTTATGGGTGATTCCTATCTTTTCAACCCCCAGAACTTCTTGCCAGACCTTGACCATCGTTTCTTCCGCAGCGTTTCGCGGCGCTTCAAACGCAGCCTCTTGGCTCATCTTTGGCTCGGGCAATGCGGCCGTATCAATTTTTCCGTTGGCTGTCAGCGGCATGCTATCAACTTGGACAATACATGACGGAATCATGTAATCAGGGAGTTCACCCTTTAGATAAGTTCTTACGTCTTCGAACGTCATGTTCACGTCTGACGTCACATATGCGCAAAGCTGTCTGACGCCGTTCTGATCCTCTTTGACAGCGATTTGGGTTTCTTTTATCTGTTCGTGTTTCAACAATGTATTTTTGATTTCTTCCGTTTCGATTCTGTAACCCCTGATCTTTACTTGGCTGTCCATCCGGCCTGAAAGCTCGATGCTGCCGTCGCTTAACCGTCTGGCGAAATCTCCCGTCCGGTACATTCGTTCATTTGGCGAAAACGGATTTTCAACGAATTTTTCTGCCGTCAAATCAGGCCTGTTTAGATAACCGCCTGTCACTCCGTCTCCCGCGATGCACAATTCCCCAAATACGCCTTCCGGAACGGGATTCATGTTTTGATCCAGTACATATACCTTCGTATTATGAATCGGAGCGCCGATGACCGGACGTTCTTTGAAGGAATGAAGGCGTTTTGAATCGATCATTTGAAAAACCGAGCCGATTGTCGTTTCAGTAGGTCCGTAATGGTTCATGATCATGTGATTCGGATATTGCTTTAAATAAGTTTCTACGTCTTTCGTGTTGATCATCTCTCCGCCCAAGACAACAAGCCTGAGCTTGTCTAATGCATTTTCGGCGGAAAAGCCGGGATCATTGACCAAAATGTTAAATAGCGACGGTGTCAGCTTCATATAGGTGATTTCATTTTCTTTAATATACGTCAAGGCCCGATGTGCGTTTGTATAGAGCTCTTTCCGCGCGATATGCAGTTCGCTTCCGCTTAAAAGGGATGAGAATATGCTTGTATAACCCAGATCAAACGCATAGGAAGACACCAGCATCGCTTTATCGTTTTCCTTCAGAGCCGCTTCCTTTATAAACCACGCTGTATAGTTCACCGCATTGTAATGCTTTGCCAGTACCCCTTTCGGTTTTCCGGTGGAGCCTGATGTGTAAATGATATAAGCGCAGCTGTCAGCCGCGGTGCACGCAGACAAGTTTGACGAAGCTTTTGCATATGCCGCACCGTCATCTACATTGACGATGTCTCCGTTAAAGACGACGTTTTCCTTGACGGAGCCTTTGACAAGCAATATGTCCGCCCCGCTGTCACTCAGAATGTCATTTGTTCTTTTGGCAATCTGCTCCGTATCGATCGGCAGAAATGCAGCTCCGGATTTCAGTACAGCCAGAATGGAAATGATCATCTCAAGCGACGGTTCAACCATGATGCCGACTGCGACGTCTGCATCTGCTCCTTTTTCTCTCAGCAGCCTTGCCAGCTGATTTGATTTTTCGTTCAGTTCCCGGTACGTCAGCTTTTGGTCCTCAAATACCACCGCGGTTTTGTCAGGTGTTTTCTCCGCCTGTTTTTCAAACAGCTCGCTGATCGTCCTATCCTTTGGATAATCGGCCTGTTTCCCGTTGCATTTATATAAAAGCCGATTCGTTTCATCCTGTGACAGCATATCGACGTCATGTAGCCGAATCTCAGGATCGTTTGCTAGAGCTTTTAAAATATTGGAAAAATGCCGTGCCATTCTTTCAATGGTCGCCCGCTGAAACAGCTTTGTGCAGTAGTTGAGGACGCATTGAATATTTTCGTCTGTTTCGGCCGCTGTCAGCGTCAAATCAAATTTTGATATATGCATGTCCGTTTTGAGCGGTTTAAACTTGAGCCCTTGAATCGCAAATTCATCGCTGTCAAAGTTTTGCAGAACAAGCATCGTATCAAACAGCGCATTTCTGCTCATATCCCGTTTGACATTGAGCTTCTCGACCAGTTCGTCAAATTGATAGTCCTGATTTTCATATGCTTTCAGCGCCGTCTCCTTGACTTCTTGTAAATAATCAGCAAATTTCATGCCGCCTTTTGGATAGTTCCTCATGGCAAGCGTATTGAGAAACATTCCGATCACTTGCTTCATATCGCTGTGGTATCTTCCCGCTATCGGCGAACCAACGACAATATCTTCCTGGCCGGTATACTTTGAAAGCAATGTTGTGTAGCCGGCCAAAAGCAGCATATACATTGTAACGCCGTATTCTTTCGCCAGCCTCCTAAGCTTGCCGGTTGTTTCGCCGTCGATTTCAAACTGAAGGATATCCCCTTCAAATTGGCGATTTTGCGGCCTTTTATAATCGGTCGGCAAATTCAGAACCGGGACATCGTCTTTAAAGACATTAAGCCAGTATTCTTCCTGCCGTTTCATTTCTTCTTTTTGGAAGAATTGCTTCTGCCACTCGGAAAAGTCTTTATACTGAATCGATAATGGCGGCAATGATTTTCCCTCATACAACTCGGCCAGCTCTTTTGTAAAAATGGCCATCGATACACCGTCAGAAATGATATGATGCATATCGAGCATCATAATATGCTCTTCATCGTTCACTTTTAATACTTCCGCTCTTAAAAGCGGGGCCTTTGCCAGATCGAACGGCCTGATAAACGCTTTGATTTTCTCTTCGAGACGTTCTGTTCCCAACCGGCCGTACTTTACGTTAAAATCGACTTCTTTTTCGATCTTCTGCACAGGTTCACCGTCAGCCATAAAAATCGATGTCCTGAAAGCCTCGTGTCTTTGAATCAGCTGCCGGAAAGCCCCCTCCAGCCGCTGCACATCAAAACGTCCTTCAATTTTCATGACGAAAGGCATGTTATAAGAGATGCCGCCGCCTTCGATTTGGTTGAGGATAAAGAGCCTTCTCTGCGCAGATGACAATGTGTAATGTTCTTTTTCTTCCGCTTTCGCAATCGATGCATACGGGCTTTCTTTTGTCGATTCGATAAATTCGCCTAAATCCTTTATCGTCGGGGTTTCGAATATTTGCCGCAAAGGGACTTCAACATTCAGTTCTTTATGCATTTTTGCAGCTAAAGCCGCGGCTTTGAGAGAATGTCCGCCAATCTCGAAGAAGTTATGGCTGATTCCGATTTTATCGATTCCTAAAACTTCCTTCCAAATCGAAACAAGCTTTTCTTCCGCTGCATTTCGAGGCGCTTCATACTCCGCTGGCGAGCTGACATAGCCGTCCGGTTCCGGAAGCGCTTTTCGGTCGATTTTCCCGTTTGCCGTAAGCGGCAGCCGGTCAAGCTTGACAAAGTATTGCGGAACCATGTAGTCCGGAAGTTCTTTCAGCAAATATTTTCTGATGTCTGATATGCCCGCAGTTTTTTCTGACGTGATGTACGCGCAAAGATATTTGCTGCCGTCTTGAGACTCTCTGGCAATGACTGCCGCTCTGTCAATGCCTTCATATTTGAGCAATTGATTTTCGATTTCCCCAAGTTCGATTCTGAAACCGCGTATTTTGACTTGATGATCGATTCTTCCTAAATATTCGATGTTCCCGTCCGGCAGAAGTCTTGCGAGATCCCCTGTGCGGTACATTCTTTCCCCCGGAATAAACGGATTTGACACAAACATTTCGGCGGTAAGGTCCGGGTTGTTTAAATACCCGCGGGCCAGGCCTTCCCCGCTTACACAAAGTTCGCCTGAAGCCCCGAGCGGCATCACCCGCTGTTCGGCATCCAGAATATAAACTTTGTGATTGCTGATCGGCCTTCCAATCAGAACCTTTCGGTCACCTTTACGCAATTCGCTCCATGTCGAACAAACGCTGTTTTCCGTTGGTCCGTATTCATTAAATAATCGAACGTGCGGAAGCTTTTCAAAATGCTTCTGCACCAGGTGTTCATTAAAGCCTTCCCCGGCAATCGTGACAAACCTTAAATCGTTCAAAGGATGCTCAATCGTATTTAACACGTTTTGATAAAAGCTCGGGACGGCCAGAAAATTTGTCACTTTATGAGTCCGCAGCACGCTGATCAATTCATTGACATTCACTTTCAGATCTTTTATTAATACGAGCGTTGCCCCTGAAAGAAGCGAGGTGAAAATATCTTCTACAGAGCTGTCAAATGAAAAGGACGGGACTTGCAGCGTCGTATCGGCTGGACTGTAGCCATACGCTTGTTTTCTCCAGCACAACGTGTTTACAATCGATTGATGATTGACCATAACGCCTTTCGGTTTTCCGGTCGATCCCGACGTATAGATGATATAGGCCATATCGGCAGAGCCGGCGGCATGCTGCAAATTCTCTGTGCCGCTGTCATCTGTCAGCACATCTTTATTCATGTCGATACAGGTGAAATCAACGTTTATTTGCTTATCCGCCTTTTTCAGCAGGATGTGAATCCCGCTGTCCTCCAGCATGTACTTGATCCGGTCTTCCGGATATTCCGGATCGATCGGCAAGTATGCTCCCCCGGATTTCAGCACCGCAATCATGCCGATGATCATTTCCATTGACCGTTCCGCCATTACACCGACGATCATATTAGGTTTTACGCCTTTTTCCCTTAACATCTTCGCTAACCTGTTTGATTTTACATTGAGCTCCCGGTATGTCAGCATTTGCTCTTCAAAAACAAGCGCGATATTTTCAGGCGTCCGTTCCGCCTGCTCTTCAAACAGCTGATGGATCGTTTTATTTTTTGGATAATGAGCTGCCGTATCGTTGAAATCATACAATATCCTTTTTCTTTCTTTTTCCGGGAGAATGTCGATTTCGCTTATCTTCCGATTTTCATTCGTCACCACTTGCTCAACGGCTCTTTTGATGTGGCTTTCGATATTGCCGATGATTTCTTCGTCGTAGACATTACCGTCATATGTTAAGACCAGCGTCAGCTGTTCACCCGGAGTTGCCGACATGCTAAAGCTGTAATTGCTTTGTTCTGCGGCGCTTATCCCTTTCACTTTAAAGCCTGTTTCCGTCTGGTTCTGTTCCAGGAGCTGCTCGTCAACTTCATAATTTTCAAACACAAGAATATGATCGATCAGATCCTTTTTTAAACCGCTCAATGCCTGTACTTCAGCGAGATTCATATAGTTGTAGCGATTGCTTTCGATCGCTTCGGCCTGAACCGTTTTTAAGATGTCATTGATGCCCTTGTTTTTTTCAAATCTGATTCTTGTCGGGATGGTATTGATAAACAGGCCGATCATGTCTTCGATTCCGTCTACTTTTGCTTCCCTTCCCGAAACGACCGTTCCAAACACCACATCTTCTATATTGTTATACTTCGCCAATACAAGGCCCCAAATGGTCTGAAGCACCGTATGGAACGTTACGCTGTTGCTGCCGGCAAATTCCTTGATTTGATGTGTAAGCTGTTTTGAAAAGCTGATAACCTTTTCTTGCCTGTCATACCGTCCATTCTTTTTGCCGTTCTTACATGCAGGAATTTGCGCTTGTTCTTCATACCCTTCTAAATATGTGCTCCAATATTGACGCGCTTCCTCTTTGTCTTGTTTTTCCAGCCATTTAATATAGTCGCTGTACGGCTTCGGTTCTTTTAATCGATGTGCTTCTCCTTTTATCATTTTTTCATAGACGGTAAACAGCTCGCCCAGAATGATGCCGAGGCACCAGCCATCCAGCAGGATGTGATGGTGGCTCCATACCAGTTGATATGATTCGCCGGCTGTTTTGATCAAATAAACCCTCATCAGCATATCCTTGCTTAAATCGAAGCCTTTTTCCCGGTCTTCTGCAATGTATCTTTCAATTAATCGATCCTTGTGAGCAGGACTGCTCTTTTCGATATCGCAATAGTAAAAATCGATTTTCCGATCTTCGATAATGACCTGCCTTGGGTCCTCAACGATTTCGTATTCAAATGAGGCTCTCAATATTTCGTGACGCTTCACGATCTCATTGAAGCTTTTCTCCAAAATATCCGGGTCAACATATCCTTCAATTTGCATAACCGTCTGCTGAAAATATGCGCTTGATGTGTGATCCTCAATGGCATGAAACAGCATTCCCTTTTGCATATTGGCCAGCGGATAGATCTTCTCAATTTTGGCTTCTCCGTATTTTCCTTTTATTTCTTCCAGTTCATCTAAGCTGATGTTCGTATCTCCATAGTCAAACGGCGTGCGTTCGCTTTCCGTTTGACTTGCGCAATGGCTGATGATTTTTTCAAGGCTTTCTTTATAATTTTCATTCAGCCGGCTGATCGTTTCTTTCGTGTATTCTAATTCATTAAAGGTTGTTTGAATCATTAACTTATGATTCATGATGATGGAATTGATTTCGATTGAGCGGCCCCTAGCAATTTTTCCTCCGATGCTTTCACCCTCAGGTAAGTCCGATCCTGAAAATTCGCCGCGGTTAATGTCAGCATCTATTTCACCTAAATAGTTGAATGAAATCTGCGCTTTCTCTTCATTGATTAAATCAGGGTCTTGAGCCGCATATTTTAATACCCCGTAGCCCATTCCTTTATTCGGTATTTTTCTCAAAGTCTCTTTGACCATTTTGATATTTTGGGAGATATCCGTTTCTTTGCCCAAATCAATAAATACCGGGTACAGCGTCGTAAACCAGCCGACCGTCCGGCTGATGTCAACGCCGTCAAGGATGCTTTCCCTGCCGTGGCCTTCCATCATGACTTTCAGTTTATTTTCGCCGGTCATTTCTCTGACTCCGGCTATTAATGCGGTTAATAAAATGTCGTTGATTTCCGTGTTGTAGGCTCTGTTTGTTTTTCTTAGTAGAGCCGAAGTCGTCTCTTTGTCGAGCGTGATGCTTAATGTCGTGCTGTTCTCAAATGTATCCCTTTTTAATGATTTGATTTGCGGAATGAATGGACTTTCAGCCTGTGCAATACCGCGCCAATACTCCGCCTCGTTCAATAATTTGCGGCTCTTGGCGTACGCCTTTAATTGGCGTGCGAATTCTTGATAGGAATCCGTTTTGTATCCGATGTCGAGCGGTTCGCCTTTTAATGCCTGATGGTACAATGTTTCAAAGTCTTCGAACAGGATTCTCCACGACACCCCGTCAACGACAAGGTGGTGGATGACAATCAAAAGATGATCGCCCTCTTCTGTTTGGAAAATGCCGAGGTTCACCAGCTTCCCGTCCTTGATGGAGGATTGCTTTTGAATACCGGTCGCCAGTTCATGAACCCTTTCCGCTGTATTCTCTGTACCTTTCAGATTGTGAACGTATAAACCGAAAAGATTTTCCCGATAGTCTCTGTTATATTGAATGATCTCCCCGCCATGTTCTTTATAGATCATCCTTAGGGCATCGTGATGCTCCATTATTTTATGAAAGGCTTTTCTTACGCTTTTTACATCAAAGCCGCCCTTTCTAAAGATCATAAACGACTGGTTGAAGTGGTCGATCTCTTCTTTGTTTTTCTCGAAAAACCATTGTTGGATCGGCGTTAATTCCGTTTCTCCTTCAATCGTTTCATAGGCTTTTTTCCGTTCGCTTCCTTTTTTGACGTATTTGCTTACATCTTTGATTTTAGGGTTCGCAAACAAATCCTTGATCTCAAGCTTCAGGTTCAGCCTTGAGAGCTTTGAAACGATCTGCAGCGCCTTTATCGAATCGCCGCCTGAGGCGAAGAAATGGTGGTTGATCCCGATATCCTGTGCACCGAGAACCTCCCTCCATATTTCCACAAGTTTTGCCTCTGTTTCATTCCGCGGCGCTTCGTATTCCGCTCCAGTGCCGATGCGCATGTCAGGTTCAGGCAGCGCTTTTCGGTCAACTTTATCGTTTGAAGTCAGCGGCAGTTTATCAAGCTTGACAAAATATGCCGGAATCATGTAATGAGGAAGCTCTTTCTCGAGCCATTCGCTCACTTCTGTCGCCGTCATTTCTTTTTTCGAAACGAAATAAGCGCATAAATAATCGGTATTGTCTTTATCCGTTCTGGAAATGACAACCGCTTCATCTATATCGTCATGCTTGAGCAATTGATTCTCGATTTCGCCGAGTTCAATCCGGTAGCCGCGAATTTTCACCTGATGGTCGATTCTTCCTAAAAACTCAAGATTTCCGTCAGGAAGCCATCTGGCCAGGTCTCCTGTTCGATACAGCTTTTCAGCAGGTACAAACGGATTCGGGATAAACTTTTCTGCCGTAAGTTCCGGTTTGTTTATATACCCGCGGGCCAGACCGCTCCCGCCGACGCACAGCTCTCCCACGACGCCTGCCGCGACGGGCTGCTGGTTTTGATCCAATACATATACGTTTGTATTGGCGATCGGGCGGCCGATATGCGGGCGGCCATCTCCTTTGTAGACCCCCGCGGTTGCACAGACCGTCGTTTCCGTCGGTCCATAAGCGTTGATAAACACCCGATTGCCGGACCATCTTTTTGCAAGTTCTTCGCTGCACGCTGAACCGGCGGATACGATGACTTTGAGGTTGTCCAACCGAGGTTCATCCAAACTATTGAGAACCGTCGGCGGCAGAGTCGCATGCGTGATTTCATGATGGCGCAAAAAGCTTGTCAGCGGCTGTCCTGGCATCAGATCCTCTTGTCGGCCCAAAACCAAGGCGGCTCCTCCCGCCAGCGCCGAAAATATTTCAAATGCTGAAGCATCAAATGAAAGGGAAGCGAATTGAACGACTCTGCTATCCGTCTTTATGTGCATCAATTCAATGACGGCATGAACCAGATTGCACAGGCCTTTTTGTTCGATTAATACGCCCTTCGGCTTCCCGGTAGATCCGGAAGTATAGATGATATATGCCAGGTCCCCGCCGTGATGAACATGAAGCAGACGATCCGCATCCTGCCCCGCGATCCGTTCGTCATGGATGTCTATTTTCATAAGGCTGGCATCTTTTATCAACGCCCGTTCTTTCATAAGCGCATCTTGCGTCAGAAGAACCTTCGTTTGACTGTCTTCAAGGATATACTTGATCCTGTCTTCCGGATATGCCGGATCAAGCGGCAGATAGGCGGCACCGGCCTTCATAATTCCAAGGATTCCGACGATCATTTCAGGAGAGCGTTCCACCATAATTCCAACTGGGGTGTTCGGTTCTACACCTTTCTCTCTTAAAAATCTGGCCAATTGATTTGATCTTTCATCCAGTTCCCTGTATGTCAGCTTTTGATCGTCAAACACCAGCGCTGTATGGTCAGGCGTTTGTTCAGCCCGTTCCTCAATCAGTTCGCATATCGTTTTGTCTGTTGGAAAATCTGTCTTTGTATCATTAAAGTGATACAATAATTTGTTCCTTTCATCTTCCGACAATATCTCGATCTGATTCAGCCTGATGTCAGTATGATTCGAAATCTCCCTTAAAACGCGGACAAAATGCTTTGACATTCTTTCAATCGTTTCTTTTTTGAACAATTTTGTGCAGTATTCCAAATCAAACTCTATACCGGAGTCTTTCTCTATTGCCGATAATGTGAAATCAAATTTTGAAATATGAATGTCGCTTTCATATGTTTCAAACGTCAGCCCTTTAATATCAGCATCAGCATGATCAAGGTTTTGCAGGACGAACATCGTATCAAACAGCGGGTTTCTGCTCATATCCCTGTTAAGATCGAGCTGTTCAACGAGGTCATCAAATTGATAATCCTGATTTTCATACGCTTTCAGCGCAGTTTCTTTTACATCTTTTAAATATTCGGCAAATGTCTTTCCGCCTTTTGGATACGTCCTCATAGCCAGCGTATTGACAAACATTCCGATCACATTCTTCAAATCATGATGCTGTCTGCCTTGAATCGGCGATCCGACGACCACATCTTCTTGTCCCGTATATTTTGAAAGCAATACCGTATACGCAGCCAGAAGAAGCATATACATGGTGGTTCCGTTGTTTTTGGCGATTAGATTAAGCTTCTTCGTCAATTCGGCGCCAATTCTAAAACCGATTCTGTCGCCTTCCACGCTTTGTATTTGCGGTCTTGGAAAGTCGGTCGGCATATCTAGGACAGGAATGTCATCTTTAAAGACATTCAGCCAATATTGTTTCTGTTTTTTGATCTCATCTTTTTGATAAAACGCTTTTTGCCATTCTGAGTAGTCCTTATATTGGATGTTGAGCGGCGCGAGTTCTTTTCCTTCGTATAAATCGCAGATCTCTTTTGTTAACACGCCCATGGAAGAGCCGTCTGAAATGATATGATGCATATCAAACATGATGATATGTTCTTTTTCATCAACCTTTAATACTTCCGCTCGAAATAGCGGCGCTTTTTCCAAATCAAACGGTCTGACAAAAGCCTTTATTTTGTCTGAAATACAATCAGATCCCAATTCGCTGTACTTGATGCGAAAATCGATATGCTTTTCAATCTTTTGAACAGGCTCGCCATTCTCCATCAAGAAGGAGGTTCTGAACGCTTCGTGCCTTTCCGTTAATTTTTTCAATACATCCTCAAACCGGCGTATATCAAAGCTGCCCTTTACTTTCATTGTAAAAGGTATGTTATAGGACAAGCCGCTCTCTTCGATTTGGTTGAGAATGTATAATCTTTTTTGGGCGGATGAGAGCTGATAATATTCTTTTTCTTTCACTTTTTTGATAGATGAATAAACGCTTTTTTTCGTTGATTGAATAAACTCTCCAAGCCCTTTAATTGTCGGCGTTTTAAATATTTGCCTAAGAGGAACTTCGGTCTTCAGCTCCTTCTGAATTTTAGCCGTCATCGCTGCGGCTTTGAGAGAGTGGCCTCCCATTTCGAAGAAGCGGTCATTGATTCCAATCTTCTTCACGCCTAAAATTTCACGCCACATCGCTGCCAGCTTTTCTTCCGTTTCATTCCTCGGCGCTTCATACTCCGTTTCTGATGCGGCCGTTTTGTCAGGCTCAGGCAATGCTTTTCTGTCCACTTTTCCGTTTTTGGTCAGAGGAAGCTTGTCCAGTTTGACAAAATAGGCGGGGATCATGTATTCCGGCAGTTTGCTTCTCAACCATTCCCTCAGCTCGCCGATCGCGATCTCGCACTTTGCCGTGATATAGGCGCAAATGTACGGGCGGCTCTCCCCGTCTTCCCTGACGGTGACGATCGTTTCACTGATGGCGTCATGCTTCTGAAGCTGGCTTTCGATTTCGCCGAGTTCGATCCGGAAGCCCCGGATTTTCACCTGATGGTCGATCCGGCCGATAAATTCGATGTTTCCGTCAGGCAGCCATTTCGCCAGGTCTCCCGTTTTATACAGACGCTCACCCGGGATAAACGGATGCGGGATAAACTTTTCCGCTGTCAGCTCTTCGCGGTTTAAATACCCTTTGCTTAACCCGTCTCCTGATATGCAAAGCTCGCCCGGAACGCCGATCGGCAGGAGACGGCCGTGTTCGTCCATGATCAGTGCCGTCGTATTCGCAAGCGGGCTGCCGATCGGAATCGTATCGGCTTCTTCATCAATTTCGTTAATGGCATAATATGTTGCGTACACCGTGCTTTCCGTCGGGCCGTACACGTGAATCAGCCTGTCTTTTCCGACGCGGTCGAGCACTTTTTTGGCGTGCGGAATCGAGACCCGCTCCCCGCCGAACAATATTTTCCGCAGATTGGCCAGACAGTCGAGATTGATATCGGCAAGTGTATTGAACAGCGCCGTCGTAATGAACATCACGCTGACCTTCTCTTTGTCGATCACTTCTGCCAGCTCATGAATGTTTAATACCGTTTCTTTTTCAATCAAGACGAGTGTTGCGCCGTTTAATAGAGCGCCGAAAATGTCGAACACCGATCCGTCAAACGAGTAGTTCGACAATTGAAGAATGACGTCGTCGTGCCGAATGTCAATGTAATTGGTGTTCCGTACGACGCGGATGGCGCTGTAGTGCGGGATGACCACGCCTTTAGGCGTTCCGGTTGATCCGGAGGTATATACGATATACGCTGTATCACCCGAACGATTGACATGCGGAAGGTTTTTCACGCTTAACATTTGGAGCTCGCCGGAGCATAGGTCAACTGCCTCAACATCAAACCCTTCAAGCAATGGCTCTGTTGTTAATACCAGTTTTGCACCGCTGTTCTCCAACATATAATCGATTCTGTCTTTCGGCGTTTCGGGATCAATCGGCAAATACGCCGCCCCCGCCTTTAAAATTCCCATGATGCCGATGATCATCTCAAAGGAGCGCTCCGCGAGGATCGCCGCAACAGAGCCTGCGCCAACGCCTTTTTCCCTGAGCAGTCTCGCTGTCTGGTTCGCTTTTTCATTCAGCTCCTTGTACGTCAGGCTTCGGCTGCCGAACACGGCGGCCCTGTGATCAGGGTTTTTCTCCGCCTGTTCCTCAAACAGCTGATGGAGGGTCTTGTCTTTTGGGTAATCGGTTTTCGTGTCGTTGAATTCGTATAGGAGCATGTGTTTTTCTTCTTCTGACACAAGCTCGATTTCGCTTAATGTTTTCTCATCATGTTCAGCCACTTGTTCGGCGACCGCTATGATATGCCTTTCGATATTATTGATAATCTCTTCGCCGTAAACATTCTCATCGTAGATAAGCAAGAGCTTTAAGCGGCCGTCAAGCCCGGCGGAGATGCTGAAGCTATAGTTCGTTTGTTCTTCCCCTCCGACATTCTCCATTTCAAACCCTAAATCATTTCTTTGTTCAAACGCTTTTTGGTCTACGGCATAGTTTTCAAATACCATGACATGATCGATCAAATCATGTTTCAATTCGCTCAGCGATTGAACCTCCGCTAAATTCAGATAATTGTAGCGATTGCTTTCCAATGCGTCAGATTGTGTTTTTCTTAACACATCTTTAAAGCTCATGTCTCTTTCCAGCCTGATTCTGGTCGGGATTGTATTGATGAAGACGCCGACCATTTTTTCGATCCCTTCCACCTCAGCATCCCTTCCGGAGACAACGGTTCCGAACACCACATCTTCGCTATTGTTGTACCTTGCTAAAATTACGCCCCAAATGCTTTGCAAAACGGTATTGATTGTCACACGATTCCGATTTGCCAATTTCAAAAGGCCATTTGTGAGTTTTTCGGAACATTCAATTAATTTTTCCTTTCTTTTAGGCTGAGGTGCACCGGAATGCGTGCTCAGCTTGGGAATCATCGTTTTTTGATCACAGCCTTCTAAATATTGCTTCCAATATTCCTTGGCTTCCTCTTTATCCTGGCTTTCAAGCCACTTGATATAGTCACTGTATGGTCTAGGGTCCTCCAATTGATGCCTTTTGCCTTTTCGTTTCTTTTCGTAAATCGTAAAGAGCTCATCCAATATAATCCCAAGGCACCAGCCATCTAGCAAAATGTGATGATACGTCCAGATCAATTGGTATGAATCCTCATCCCTTCTGATGAGGCAGGCTCTCATCAAAGTTTCTTTGGCCAAGTCAAACCCCTTTTGTTTATCTTCTTGCAAAAATTTTCTCAAAACATCGTCCTGATTATGCTGATCGCGGATATCACGGTATTCAAACTTTATTTTCCGATCTTTAATGATGACGTGTAACGGCTCCTCCAATTTGTAGGTAAATGATGCTCGTAATATCTCATGCCTTTTCATAACTTCATTCAGGCTGTCCTCAAATATCTGCTCATCTACTTGGCCTTTTAAATCGATGATAAGCTGCTCAAAATATGCAGATGACGCTTTGTCTTCCATGGCATGAAACAGCATTCCTTTTTGCATGTTTGATAACGGATATATTTTCTCAACTTTGGTTTTCATATCGCAATCTCAGCTCCTAGAATTCCTTTAGTTTTCGATATGCACATCATCAATGTCAGCGGCTGCTGCCGCGAAAGAAACCGGCAGCAGCACTTTTTTGAGAAGGGGTGATACAGACCCTTTTGTCAGGAAGTTCTAGCTGTCTACAGATTCATATTCATTCAATAATTCCTCAAGGTCTTGTAATGAAATTTTGTCATAACCGTAGTCTGAAGACGTTTTTTCGGTTTCATGCTTGCTCATGCAATGGTTGATCACCGTCTGAAGACTTTCTTTGTACGTTTGGTTAAAATCACGAATGGTGTGATCGCCGTATTCACGCCGGTTAAACGTCGTGCTGATGATAAGCCGTTGATTGGCAACGACTGAGTCGATCTCAACCGCCGCATCTCTTGCGCTTTTTTCCCCGATGCTTTGTCCTTTCGGGAGCTCCGATGATGAAAATTGCCCAGCCCCCGTATCATGCTCGATCTCGCCTAAATAATTGAATAATATCGGAGGCCTTTCATCTTTCAAAAGCTCTTCGTCTTTTGACAAAAATTTCAGGATTCCGTACCCGATTCCGTTATTCGGTATTTTCCTCAAGGTTTCTTTCACCATTTTTATGGTCATGGACAGTTCTGTTTCGTCTTCTAAATCAATGAATACGGGATATATTGAGGTGAACCAGCCTACCGTTCTGCTGATATCAACGTCCTGTAAAATGTCTTCTCTCCCGTGGCCTTCCATAAGAATTTTGAGTTTGTTTTCCCCCGTCATTTTCCTTGCCGTGATTAACAAAGCCGTTAACAGGATATCGTTGATTTGCGTATTGTATGCTTTGTGTACTTCGCCAAGCAGTTGTTCCGTTTCCGTTTCGCTTAAAAAAACTCTGAGCGTATTGCTGTTTTCGTAGTTATCCTCTGCTCGTCTTTGCTTAGGGAGAAATGCCATCGTTCCTTTTGAGATGTCCCGCCAATAATCTCTTTCTTTGAAAAGCTTTTTGGTTTGTGCATATTCCGCCAGTTTTTCCGCATACGTTTTGTACGAATCGGTTTTATAGCCGAGCTCAATTGTTTTGCCTTGCAATGCTTGACTGTAGGCGGTCTCAAAATCCTCGAATAAGATTCTCCAGGACACCCCATCTACGACAAGATGATGAATCGCAATCAAAAGGTGGTCGCCGCTATTTGTTTTGAAAATGGCCAGCTTCATCATGCTTCCTGCGCGGATTGAGATTTCTTTTTGAACGGCCGTCGCTGTCTGATAAACGATTTCCTCAAGGTTCGTTTCCGTCTTCATATCATAAACATACAAATCGAAGACGCTGTCTTCCAAACCGCGGTTATGCTGAATGATTTCGCCGTTTTTCTCTTTGTATATCATTCTTAATGCATCGTGCTGTTCGACCAGTTTGCGGAAAACCTTTTCGACGGTCTTTTCATCAAAGCCGTTTTCTCTGTACAGCATAAAAGCCTGGTTGTAATGGTTCTGCTCTATTTTATTTGCTTCAAAAAACGCCCTTTGGATCGGAGTCAGCGGCGCTTCTCCTTGAACGATTTCGTTGTTTTGGCGCGCTTTCGCCTCTTTTTTCACGTATTTGCTGAGATGTTTGATGACAGGGTTGGTAAACAGATCTTTCACCTGAAGTTTGAGATCGGCTCTTGATAATTTTGAAACGATTTGCAGAGCCTTTATTGAATCTCCTCCGACTTCAAAGAAATTATCATTGATTCCGATTTTGTCCCTGTCGAGCACTTCCTGCCAAACCGCAGCCAGCTTTTCTTCCGTATCATTTCGCGGCGCTTCGTACTCGCTTGCTGCCGCCCTCTCTTCGTCCGGTTCCGGAAGTGCTTTGCGATCGACCTTGCCGTTTGGTGTAAGAGGCATCCTGCTGATTTGAACAAAATAGGAAGGTATCATATAGTCCGGTAAATGATTGGACAAATATTCCCTTAGCTCATTTGCATTGACGGACTTTTGGGCGACAATATAGGCGCACAGGTACTTATGGCCTTTGCCGTCTTCCCTGTCAATAATCACCGCTTCGCTTATATCCTGCTTGCCCAGCAGCCGGCTTTCAATTTCGCTGATTTCGATTCTAAAGCCGCGGATCTTTACCTGGTGATCGATTCTGCCCAGGAATTCAACATTTCCGTCCGGCAGCCATCTTGCCAGGTCTCCCGTTTTGTACATGTTCCCGCCGTCGTCAAAGCGGTTTGGAACAAACCTTTCCTTCGAGAGTTCAGGGTTGTTACAATATCCTCTTGCAATCCCTCCGCCCCCGATGTACAGCTCTCCATAAACGCCGACTGGCTGAGGGTTTAATGAGGAATCTAATATATAAAATGCGGTATTGTCCAACGGTTTTCCTATAGGCGTATTCGCTATGTCCGGGATATTCTCCAAATCTTCCTCATAATAGCTTGAATCAACGGAAGCTTCAGTAACACCGTAGCTGTTGATGATTCTCATGCTATTTCCATACTGTTCGACAAGCCATTTATAATCTTTGATGGCACAGCTGTCTGACCCCATAACCAGCAATTTCATCCCGGAAATATCCAGATGCTGATGATGGATATATTTCATAAAAGGAATCACAAAGCTTGGCGTCGACTCAAAAATATTAATATGATATTTTTTTATCATTTCATATAATAAATTCATTTCCAGCTTCACGTCATTTGGCACGATATACATCGTTCCGCCGTTGAAGAGGCTTCTGCATAAGTCTCCGGCAAAAACATCAAACGAAAAGCTCGCCAGCTGCAGCAAGTTTACTTTAAATGTCTCTAACTCGTAGTGCCTTCTCCAGTTGTAATGGGCATGAATGAGATTTCCGTGCTCCACCATAACACCTTTTGGATTTCCCGTCGTACCAGACGTATAGATGACGTATGCCAAATCGCCGGAAGAGTTGATGTGCTCGAGGTTGCTTCGATCAGAAGCATAGGCATCCGGTGAGCTCATATTCACGATTTCGCCTGCAAAGCTGATGCTGCCGATGAGATGGTCTTGAATCAGCAATATATCAGCACCGCTGTCTTTGAGCATATATTCGATCCGCTCTTTCGGATACTCCGGATCGATCGGCAGATAAGCGCCTCCGGCTTTTAAGATCGCCAATACACCCGTCACCATATCCAATGAACGTTCTGCCATCATTCCGACGATAGATTCCCGCCGAACGCCCTTTTTGCGCAAGGTTTTTGCAAGTTGATTCGCTTTTTCGTTTAATTCGCCGTAGGTCAATGTTTGATCCTTAAAGACCGCTGCCGGAAGATTCGGTGTTTTTTCCGCCTGTTCTTCAAACAGCTTTGGCAAAATCCCTGTCGGATGCCCCGTCTTCGTATCATTAAAGTGATAAAGTACAGCGTTCCGTTCTTCTTCTGAAAGCATATTGATTTCGTTTAATGTCTTTTCGGGATGATCTGAAATATCTTTCAATATATGAATGAAATGCCCGGCTAACGTTTCTGCGGTTTCTTTCTTAAATAATCTCGTGCAATATTCCAAATGGAAGGCTATCCCATCAGCGGTTTCCGCCGCCGCCAAAGACAAATCGAATTTTGAAATATGAAACTCCATGCTGCACGTTTCAACATCGAGTCCTTCTATCTGCGGCTCGGCATCATCCAATGATTGCATGTCAAACATCGTGTCAAATAAAGCATTTCTGCTGATATCCCGTTCCAAATCTAATTTGTCTACAAGCTCATCGAACGGATAGTCTTGATTTTCATAGGCATTTAACGTATGTTCTTTTACTTCTTTTAAGTACTCAATGAATCTGCTGCCGCCCTTTGGATAATTTCGCATCGCAAGCGTGTTGACGAACATTCCGATCGTGTTTTCCACATCCTCATGGGTTCTTCCGGCTATCGGTGAACCTACGATCACGTCTTCCTGTCCGGTATATTTTGAAAGCAGCACCGTATATCCCGCCAAAAGGAGCATGTACATCGTAACGCCGTTTTCTTTGGCGATTGTTTTCAGCTTTCCGGTCAGCTCGCCGCCGATTTTAAATGCGAATCTATCCCCTTCAAAGCTTTGCATTTGCGGCCTTGGATAATCGGTTGGCATGTTGAGAACGGGAATGTCATCTTGAAATGTATGAAGCCAGTATTCTTCCTGTTTTTTGATCCTGTCTTTTTCATATGATTCTCTTTGCCATTCAGAATAATCTTTATACTGGATTTTTAAAGGCGGCAATGGCTTTTCTTCATATAATGCAGCCCATTCCTTCATAAAGATCCCCATTGACATTCCGTCTGAAATGATATGGTGCATATCAATCAGCAGGATATGTTCATCTTCGTTCACCTTGAGAAGCTCTGCTCTTAGAAGGGGCGCTTCTTCAAGGTCAAACGGCTTGATAAATCGGTTCATACGTTCCTGCAGGCTTTGTTTCCCCAATTCGGCGGATGTGATTTCAAAGTTGACTTCCTCTTCTATCTTTTGGACGGGTTCGCCGTCCACCGTAACAAAGGATGTTCTGAATCCTTCATGTCTGTCAATTAATGCTTTGAAGGCTTTTTCAAGCTTTTCCTTCCGGAGCCTGCCCTTTAATTTCATTGCAAAAGGCATGTTATAGGCTGTTTGGCTGTCTTCGATCTGATTGAGAATATACAATCTTTTTTGGGCGGATGAAAGGGCATAGTACGCCTTCTTCTCCGCTTGTTTTATGGCTGAATGAACCGTTTGATGTTTTTGTTTGATATATGCTGCGATTTCTTTAATCGTCGGATGGCTGAACATTTCCTTTAACGTCACTTCCGCATTCAATTCTTTTTGAATGTTAGCGGCCAGCGAGAATGCCTTCAGGGAATGTCCGCCTATCTCAAAGAAATTATCATTTATGCCGATCCTCTCCGTACCCAATACTTCCTGCCAGATCGACAAAAGCTTTTCTTCCGTTTGATTTCGGGGAGCTTCGTATTGCGCTTGTGCAAGATCCCTCGCATCAGGCTCCGGCAGTGATTTGACATCCGCCTTTCCATTGATGGTACGCGGGACTTTGTCCAGCTTTACGAAGTGTGACGGCACCATGTAATCTGGAAGATTCTTTGCAAGCGATCTTTTGATCTGGTCGATCGTCGCTCCTTTGTTTTTTAGTGTGATGTAAGCACACAGATATTTATTTTTGCCGCTGTCTTCCCTGGCCATGACAATCGCTTCGTTGATATCGCCGTTCTCCAGCAGCCGGTGTTCGATTTCTTCGAGCTCGATCCGATAACCGCGGATTTTGACCTGCTGATCGATTCTCCCTAAAAATTCGAGATTGCCGTCAGGGAGCCATCTCGCTAAATCCCCTGTGCGGTATAACCTCTCGCCTGAGGCATCCAATATAAAAGCCGCGTCTGTCAATTTTTTATTATTTACATATCCACGCGCCAGTCCATCACCGCCGATCAGCAGTTCGCCCGGAATTCCAACCGGCTGAGGCCGGCCGTATCGATCGGCAACATACACCTTATAATTGCTTAAAGGCCTGCCGATCGGAATGCTCGTTCTGGCGCGGTCTTCGCCGCTTAACTTATAATAAGTTGCGCAAACCGTCGCTTCCGTCGGACCGTAGGAATTATAAACATCTGCGCCTTTTATGATGTTTTCGACATACTCATATTTTAAAACGTCTCCTCCGCTGATGAATTTCATATTCTGATGAAAAGCCAAATGTTTGTTTTTATCTATTTCATTTAATAACAGCGGGGAGCAGCTCACGAGTGTAACGCGATGCTTGTTGATGTTTTCCACCAGTTCATCTATGCTCGCATCTCCGATTTTTTTGCTGATCACAAGCCGTCCGGAACTTGCCAAAATCGGATAAAGCTCCTCGGAAAATGCATCAAATGAAAATGATACGACCTGGAGTACTGTATCGTTTTCGTGCAATGGAACCCTTTTCGTAAATGAATGAATATAGTTGATGACATTTCGGTGAGTTGTCATCACTCCCTTTGGCCTGCCGGAAGAACCCGAAGTGTAAATGACATATGCTAAATCGGCGGCATCGTTTACATGCGGAAGGTTTTCTTTACTGAAAGACCCGGTGTCTTCAACGGTAATCAGCTGAAATCCCTCTGCTTTAGACTTTAAATGCTCCTGTGTGAAGACGGCATCAACACCGCTGTCTTTGAGCATATACATCATTCTGTCTGCCGGATAGTCCGGATCAATCGGCAGATAAGCTCCCCCCGCTTTTAAGATCCCGATGATCCCGATGATCATCTCAAGGGAACGGTCTGTCATGATGCCCACAACCGTATCGGGTTTTACTCCGTTTTTTCTGAGCAGCCGCGCCAATTGATTCGATTTTTCGTTAAGCTCCCGATACGTCAGATGCTCGTCTCCACATATGACCGCGGTGTGGTCCGGCGTTTTTTCAGCGCGATCTTCAAACAGCCCGTTGATTGTCTGATGTTTCGGATAGTCCGTTTTCTCATGATTGAATATATGTAATACCGTATGTTTTTCTTCTTCAGACATCATGCTTAGTTCGCATAATGTCCGTTCAGGATGATAGGCAGCGTCCTGTAAAAGATGTAAAAAGTGGCTTGCCATTCGTTTGATCGTTTCTTTTTTAAACAGTTTCGTACAATATTGGAAATCCAGCTCGATACGATCCCCGTGATGAACCGCCGTAAGGCTTACATCAAATTTTGAAACATCAAATGGAAAGCTGTATGGTTCAAAAAATACCCCGCCGGCATCGAATTTAAAGTCTTCAGCATTTTGCAGATCAAACATCGTATCAAACAGCGGATTTCTGCTTGTGTCTTTTATCAGGTCCAATTTGTCAACCAATGCATCAAATTGATAATCTTGATTTTCATATGCGTTTAACGTATGTTCTTTTACTTCTTTTAAGTATTCGGTAAATGTCATGTCGCCTTTAGGATAATTTCTCATTGCAAGGGTGTTTACAAACATTCCGACTGTATGTTTTAAATCGGCATGGGATCTGCCCGCAATCGGCGAACCTACAATGATATCTTCCTGTCCCGTGTACTTTGAAAGAAGGATGGTATACACAGTCAAAAGAAGCATATACATCGTAACGCCGTTTTCTGCCGCTAGACTTTCCAGTTTTCCGGTCATGGCATGATCCAATTCAAAAACGGCTCTGCCGCCATCAAAGCTTCGGTTTTTTGGCCTCGCAAAATCAAGCGGCATATTCAAAACCGGAATTTCGCCTTGAAAAACATTCAGCCAATAATCTTCCTGCTTCTTCAGCCCGCCTTTTTTCTCGGTTTCTCTTTGCCATTCCGAGTAATCTTTATATTGCGTCACAGCCGGGGATAATGGTTTGCCTCCGCAAACATCAGCCAGTTCTTTCATTAAAATTCCAATGGATACGCCGTCTGATATGATATGGTGCATATCAACCATCATCATGTGTTCGGCTTCGTTGACTTTTACGATTTCCGCTCTTAAAAGCGGAGCTTTTTCTAAACGAAAAGGTTTGATAAACCTCGCGATTTTCTCTTGAACGCTTTCTGTTCCCAATTCGCTGTATCGCAAATGAAAATCAACGTCCGGTTCTATTTTTTGCACCGGCTCGCCGTTGACTGTTTCAAAAGAGGTCCTTAACGCTTCATGCCGGCCGATTAACTGCCTCCATGCATGTTCAAGCCGGCTGATTTGAAAATCGCCTCTTATTTTCACCGCAAGCGGCATGTTGTATGCCATTCCGCTTTCGTCAAGCTTATTTAAAATAAACATCCTTTTTTGTTCCCTTGATAAAGGGTAGCATCCGTTTTTGGACAGCGGAGCTTCCGGAATGCCGCACTCCTTTTTTGTGCCGTCGATTTTAAGAGCAGCTATGATTTCTTCTTTATGCTGCTTTATTTTTTGCTTTAATTCAGGGGTCAATAATTCCTGTGGGCCAATGATTCTGATTTTTCCCTGGTTATGATATAAGAAGATATGTTTCTTTTTTAAATCATTTATGAAGTCGATTATACTCATATCAATCATCACTCCATTCGTCAGACTTACGGTGTAAAATAGGCAGCTGTACAATCTATCGGCTGAGGATAGATTGTACAGTGCGGGTGAATCTCGAAAAAAGGTCCTTATGGTCAGTCTGAATATAATGACTCCATAAGCAAGTTTGCTCAGCAATCCGCCTCTTAAGGCCTATATTTCCTCTTCTGAAAACTCAATCGCATATCCTTCGACAACCGCGTCGGCTTGTAATACGTAATATGCTAAGTTTTTGGCAGTCGGATTTTCAAAAAATGCACCGACGCTCATATTGATGCCGAAAGCTTTATTAATTGAATTAACCGCATGCATCGCTTTTAGCGAATTGCCGCCTCTTTCGAAGAACCGGCAAGAAATGCCCATCCGTTCTGTTCCCAGAACGTCTTGTAATATAGATAGGATTTGCTCCTCCACAAAGTTTCTCGGCGCTTCATACTCCGTTTCTGATGCGGCTGTTTTGTCAGGCTCAGGCAATGCTTTTCTGTCCACTTTTCCGTTTTTGGTCAGAGGCAGCTTGTCCAGTTTGACAAAATAGGCGGGGATCATGTATTCTGGCAGTTTGCTTCTCAACCATTCCCTCAGCTCGCCGATCGCGATCTCGCACTTTGCCGTGATATAGGCGCAAATGTACGGGCGGCTCTCCCCGTCTTCTCTGACGGTGACGATCGTTTCACTGATGGCGTCATGCTTCTGAAGCTGGCTTTCGATTTCGCCGAGTTCGATCCGGAAGCCCCGGATTTTCACCTGATGGTCGATCCGGCCGATAAATTCGATGTTTCCGTCAGGCAGCCATTTCGCCAGGTCTCCCGTTTTATACAGACGCTCACCCGGGATAAACGGATGCGGGATAAACTTTTCCGCTGTCAGCTCTTCGCGGTTTAAATACCCTTTGCTTAACCCGTCTCCTGATATGCAAAGCTCGCCCGGAACGCCGATCGGCAGGAGACGGCCGTGTTCGTCCATGATCAGTGCCGTCGTATTCGCAAGCGGGCTGCCGATCGGAATCGTATCGGCTTCTTCATCAATTTCGTTAATGACATAATATGTTGCATACACCGTGCTTTCCGTCGGGCCGTACACGTGAACCAGCCTGTCTTTTCCGACGCGGTCGAGCACTTTTTTGGCGTGCGGAATCGAGGCCCGCTCCCCGCCGAACAATATTTTCCGCAGATTGGCCAGACAGTCCAGATTGATATCGGCGAGTGTATTGAACAGCGCCGTCGTAATGAACATCACGCTGACCTTCTCTTTGTCGATCACTTCTGCCAGCTCATGGATGTTTAATACCGTTTCTTTTTCAATCAAGACGAGTGTCGCGCCGTTTAATAGAGCGCCGAAAATGTCGAACACCGATCCGTCAAACGAGTAGTTCGACAATTGAAGAATGACGTCGTCGTGCCGAATGTCAATGTAATTGGTGTTCCTTACAACGCGGACGGCGCTGTAGTGCGGAGTCACCACGCCTTTCGGCATTCCCGTTGACCCTGAAGTGTATATGATATAGGCGGCGTCACCGGAACGATTTTCAAGGCCCAGATTCTCTTTGCCAAAGCCGCTGAACGCATCCCCGTCCAAACGAATCACTTCTGCCTCACAGTCTATTCCGCAAGCGGCACCGCTGTTTGTCAGGAGGACGCACGCCTTGGCGTCTTTCAGCATATAGGCGATTCTGTCTTTCGGCGTTTCGGGATCAATCGGCAAATACGCCGCCCCCGCCTTTAAAATTCCCATGATGCCGATGATCATCTCAAAGGAGCGCTCCGCGAGGATCGCCGCAACAGAGCCTGCGCCAACGCCTTTTTCCCTGAGCAGTCTCGCTGTCTGGTTCGCTTTTTCATTCAGCTCCTTGTACGTCAGGCTTCGGCTGCCGAACACGGCGGCCCTGTGATCAGGGTTTTTCTCCGCCTGTTCCTCAAACAGCTGATGGAGGGTCTTGTCTTTTGGGTAATCGGTTTTCGTGTCGTTGAATTCGTATAGGAGCATGTGTTTTTCTTCTTCTGACACAAGCTCGATTTCGCTTAATGTTTTCTCATCATGTTCAGCCACTTGTTCGGCGACCGCTATAATATGCTTTTCGATGTTATCAATCATGATTTCATCATAGATATTTCCATCATATGCTATTTTCAGCATCAGCTTTTCTTCTGCTAGAACCCCCACAATATTAAAATCGTAGTTTGTTCGTTCTTTGCCATTAACGCCCTCTATTTCAAAACCAATTTCATCGATGCCGCTGAACATATGCCGATCAAAGGCGTAATTTTGGAAGACCATGACATGGCTGATCAATTCTCTTTTTAATTCGCTCAGCTCCTGAAGCTCTGAGAGGTTCATATAATTGAATCGATTGCTTTCAATAGACTCGGCTTGTGTGACCCGCAATACTTCTTTGAAGCTTTTGCCGCCTCCAAATCTGATCCGCGTCGGTATTGTATTAATAAACAGCCCGACCATTTCTTCAATACCGTCTACCTGAGCCTCCCGCCCCGAAACGACGGTTCCGAATACGACTTCGTCCGCGTTGTTATATTTAGCCAAGACAGCGCCCCAAATGCCCTGAAGGACTGTGTTTATGGTGACGTTGTTTTGATTTGCGATCCTGGCCAGTTTTTTTGTAAGCTCTTCCGGCAACGCAATGACTCTTTCTTTCTCGCCATATTCTCCCGAATGTTTGCGGCTTAATTTTGGTATTTCGGTTCGGGTCTCATATCCCTCTAAATATTCCTTCCAATATTCCGCGGCTTCGTCTTTGTCCTGTTGTTCCAGCCATTTGATATAGTCGCTGTACGGTTTCGGCGTTTCTAACCGGGGGGCTTCGCCTTTCAGCCTTTTTCGGTATATTTTGAACAGCTCGCTTAACAGAATCCCCAGACACCAGCCGTCCAGCAATATGTGATGATGGCTCCAAATGAGTTGATAGGAATCCTCATCTGTTCTGATTAGACACACTCTCATGAGCGAGCCGCCGCTAAGGTCAAACCCTTTTTCTTTGTCTTCTTTCACATATTTTTCTAATAGCAATTGCTTTTGAGCATCTTCTGTTTCTTGAAGATCCCTGTACTCAAAATCTATTTTCCGGTCTGACACAATAACCTGTTTCGGCTCTTCTGCGATGTCATATTCGAACGATGCTCTTAATATCTCATGTCTCTTGACGAGCTCATGAAAGCTTTCTTCTAAAATGTCTTCATTTGCAATGCCTTTCAATCCGATTACAATTTGCTGAAAATAGGCGCTTGATGTCTGGTCTTCCAAGGCGTGGAACAGCATTCCCTTTTGCATATTGGCCAGCGGATAGATCTTTTCAATTTTGAAAGACCCGTACTTGTCCTCAATCGCCTTCATTTCTTCAAGGCTCAAAGATGCATCGCCGTAATCGGAAGGCGTCAGCTCGATATCGTCTTTTCCGGCGCAATGTTCAACGATCTTCTCTAAATGTTTCCTATATGTTTGGTTGAAATGATGGATTGTGCTTTGTTGATATTGTGCTTGATTGAATGTTGTATAGATCGTCAATTCGCCGTTTAAAACGATCAAATTCATTTCGATGGCTGAGTGCCGCTGGATTTTCCCTCCGACGCTTTCACCGGCGGAAAACGGCGATTCAGAAAATTCTCTTCTATTAATATCCTTGCTCATTTCGCCAAAGTAATTAAAAGAAATTGGCGCCTCTCCTTCATATAAGGCGTTTGGTTCATCGGAAAGATATTGTAATACGCCGTAGCCTATTCCTTTATTCGGTATTTTCCTCAAAGTCTCTTTGACCATTTTGATATTTTGGGCGATGTCCGTCTCTTCTCCCAAATCGATGAAAACCGGATAAACCGTCGTAAACCAGCCGACCGTTCGGCTGATGTCAACGCCGTCAAGGACGCTTTCCCTGCCGTGGCCTTCCATCATGACTTTCAGTTTATTTTCGCCGGTCGTTTCTCTGACTCCGGCTATTAATGCCGTTAATAAAATGTCATTGATTTCCGTGTTGTAGGCTCTGTTTGTTTTCCTTAGTAGAGCCGAAGTCGTCTCTTTGTCGAGTGTGATGCTTAATGTCGTGCTGTTTTCATACGTATTTTTTTCCGTTTTTTGATTTCCAGGAATACACGGAGCCTCGGCTTTTGCTGCCTTCCGCCAATACTCCCGTTCCTTTGACAGCCTGCGGCTTGCGGCATAATGTTTCAATTGTGCAGCAAACGCTTGATAGGAATCCGTTTTGTATCCGATGTCGAGCGGTTCACCTTTTATTGCTTGCGCGTACAATGTTTCGAAATCCTCGAGTATGATTCTCCACGATACCCCGTCAACGACAAGGTGGTGGATGACAATCAAAAGATGATCGCCCTCTTCTGTTTGGAAAATGCCGAGGTTCACCAGCTTCCCGTCCTTGATGGAGGATTGCTTTTGAATACCGGTCGCCAGTTCATGAACCCTTTCCGCTGTATTCTCTGTACCTTTCAGATTGTGAACGTATAAACCGAAAAGATTTTCCCGATAGTCTCTGTTATATTGAATGATCTCCCCGTCATGTTCTTTATAGATCATCCTTAGGGCATCGTGATGCTCCATTATTTTATGAAAGGCTTCTCTTACGCTTTTTACATCAAAGCCGCCCTTTCTAAAGATCATAAATGACTGGTTAAAGTGATCGGCTTCCTCTTTGTTTTTTGCAAAATACCGTTTTTGGATTGGAAGCAATTCCGTTTTGCCTGTAACGTTTTCGTTATGTTTATGCTCTCTCGCAATTTTCGTTATCGATTGGCTCAGGTCTTTTATTTTAGGATTTGCAAACAAATCCTTGATCTCAAGCTTCAAGTTCAGCCTTGAGAGCTTTGAAACGATCTGCAGCGCCTTTATCGAATCGCCGCCTGAGGCGAAGAAATGGTGGTTGATCCCGATATCGCCTGCACCGAGAACCTCCCTCCAAATTTGCACCAGCTTGTGTTCGGTTTCATTTCGGGGCGGCTCATACTCCGTTCCTGTGCTTGCATTGCCGTCATGTTCCGGGAGCGCCTTTCTGTCTATTTTGCCGCTTGATGTCCGAGGAAGATGATCAAGCTTGACAAAATATGACGGGATCATATAATCAGGAACCTCCTTTTCAAGGAATTGACGCATCGCCGCAATGGTCAATCCTTTTTGAGATGCAAAATAGGCGCATAAGTAGCTGTTTTGATTGTGATCTTTTCTGGCAATCACCGCTGCTTCTTTTACTGCCTTGTGTCTTAGCAAACGGCTTTCCACTTCACCGAGCTCTATTCTGTAGCCGCGAATTTTCACCTGATGGTCGGCCCTTCCTAAAAACTCAATATTGCCGTCCTGATGCCATATTGCCAAATCTCCGGTTTTATACATTTTTTTGCCCGGCTCAAACGGATGATCGACAAATTTTTCCGCCGTCAGTTCTGGTTTGTTTACGTATCCTCTGGCTACGCCTTCTCCGGAGATGCACAATTCTCCGGCGATTCCGATCGGCTGAGGGTTGTGATTCTTATCGAGAATATATATTTTCGTATTTAAAAGCGGTGTGCCGATCGGGACCGGTTTCGGCGCCGTTTTTCCGAATTCAATTCGGTATGAAGCGGCATCAACGCAACATTCTGTCGGTCCGTATACGTTTGTAATATTGCATTTCAGATTAGGAATCGTTTCATATAAACCATTGATCAGCTCCGGTGTTAGCGAATCTCCGCCTACGATCAATTCGAGAATGTCCAAATCCCGTTCCATCTTGTCCGCATGCGACAACATGTTTACATGGGCGGGTGTCATATCAGATACATGGATTCTGTTTTTCTCGTAAAATTCGATTAACCTCACGGCGTCAAAGCCCGTTTCTCTCGGTACGATGTAGAGAGTATGCCCAAGCAGGAGCGATGCAAAAATTTGTTTGACGGAGGCATCAAATATATATGGCGCGACCAACGCTATATTTAGGCGTGAATGATGACGGCGGTAAATCCTTTCATTCAGCCCCTGCACCAAATTATTGACGCTGCGATGCTCGATCATGACGCCTTTCGGCTGTCCTGTAGAGCCGGATGTATAAATGACATATGCTCCGTGTTGCGGCTTGGCGAGGTGCTTCAAGCCCGGTACAGATTCTTTTTGATCCAATTGATCAAGCCTGATGATGTCTCCATTAAAATCTTCACCCGGATGAGCATTGCCGGCCACGCACACCGTCTTGACGCGGCTGTCTTGCAACATATAGCTCTTTCTTTCCTCCGGGTACTCCGGATCGATTGGCAGATAGGCTCCTCCTGCTTTCAAAATGCCCATGATGCCGATCACCATTTCGATTGACCGTTCTGTGATAATACCCGTCACAACGTCCGGGCCTACTCCCTTTTCACGCAAAATGGAGGCGAGATGATCAGCTCTTTCCTTTAGTTCCCTGAAAGTAATCTTGTCGTCCCCAAAGACTGCCGCCGGATGATCAGGAGTCCTTTCCGCCTGCTCTTCAAACAGTTCCGGTATCGTTTTCTCTTTGCAGAACTCCCCGTCTGTACGGTTAAATTCATAGAGAATTTTGTGTTTTTCAGCCTCTCCCATTACATCCATTTTATTTAATTCAATATCCGGGTTTTCTGCCGCCGCCTTCAGTAAATGGATAAGGTGTTTTGCCAATCTTTCTATTCTTTCTTTTTTGAACAAAGCCGTGCAATATTCGACTTCCAATGTTAATCCGTCTCTTGATTCGCTTGCGTTTACCGTTATATCGAACTTAGAAATGCCGCGCTCGATCTCAAGCATCTCGCTTCTTAGCCCGTCTGCCGCGAACGGCTTCATTCCTGCCGTATGATACACAAGCATCGTATCAAACAGCGGATTTCGCGACATATCCCTTTCGATATTTACCTTTTCAACCAGCTCTTCAAATTGATAATCCTGGTTTTCATAAGCCGAGAGCGTGTTTTCTTTTACTTCGTTTAAGTATTCTCTGAAAGTCTTTTTGCCTTCAGGATGATTTCTTATCGCCAGGGTATTCACGAACATTCCGATAAGATGGTTAAGATCCCCGTGTTTTCGTCCGGCAATCGGCGTACCGACGATGACGTCTTCTTGACCGGTATATTTTGAAAGCAGCGTTGTATACCCCGCCAAAAGAATCATGTACATCGTAACCCCGTTTTCTTTTGCCATGTGCTGAAGCTTGCCGAACGTTTCTTTTTCGATTGTCAGCGTTACGGTGTCTCCTTCAGTACTTTGGGTCAGCGGCCTTTCATAATCTGTCGGCATTTGAAGTACCGGTATGTCGCCTTTAAATATATTCAGCCAGTACACTTCCTGTTTTTTCAGTTCATGGTGCTGAACGAATTCTTTTTCCCATTCAGAGTAGTCTTTATACTGGATATTTAATGGCGGCAGGTCTTTTCCTTCATACAATGCAGACAGTTCTTTCATAAAGATATCCATTGACACGCCGTCTGAAATGATATGGTGCATATCGAACATCATCAGATGCCGATTTTCATTCATTTTGATGACTTCTGCCCTGAAAAGCGGCGCTTCGTCCAAACGAAACGGCCTGATAAAACGGCTTATTTTTTCTTTGACGCTTTCTGTAACGTTAACGCTGTATGCCGTATGGAAATCGATCTCTTTTTCGATTTTTTGCACAGGTTCGCCGTCGGCCATGACAAAGGAAGTTCTAAACGCTTCGTGTCTTTTCACTATTTTTTGCAAAGCACTCTCGAATCGACGGACATCAAAATCGCCTTCAATTGTCATGGCAAAAGGCATGTTGTAGGCGACGCTGCTGCCTTCGATTTGATTGAGGATATACAGCCTTTTTTGCGCCGAAGAGAGACGGTAGTAAGCTTTGTCTTCCGCTTTCGCGATCGATGGATAAGCACTTTCTTTTGCCGAATCGATATATTCTCTAAGCCCTTTAATCGTCGGGGTTTCGAACATTTGTCTTAACGGCACCTTCACCTTCAGTTCTTGATGAATGTTTGCCAATAATGCGGCTGCCTTGAGGGAATGTCCGCCGGCTTCGAAGAAATTCCGGCTGATCCCGATATGTTCGATTCCTAAAGCTTCTCCCCAAATCGAGGCGAGTTTTTCTTCGGTTTTATCCCTTGGCGCTTCGTAGCCTTCATCCAATCCGCCCCTTCGTTCAGGAGCAGGAAGTCTGTTCTTATCCAATTTTCCATTTACGGTAAGCGGAAGCTGTTCAAGCTTGATAAAGTGCGCAGGAATCATATAATCCGGAAGGTCTTTCTTTAAAAAGCGCCTCATTTCTTCCGATGTGATTTCATTTTTGGCTGTTACTACATATGCGCAAAGGTAACTGTCATGACCTCCGTCCTCCCTAGCAATGACAGCTGCTTCATCAATATCTTCATACTTGAGCAGCCGGTTTTCGATCTCGCCGGGTTCAATCCGGTAGCCGCGTATTTTTATCTGCTGGTCAACCCGCCCTAAAAACTGGATGTTTCCATCAGGCAATATTTTGGCAAGATCCCCTGTGCGGTACATTCTTTCTTCAGGGGCAAACGGATTCGGTACGAATTTTTCCGCGGTCAGTTCCGGTCTGTGCAAGTATCCGCGTGCCAATCCTTCTCCGGCCAAGCAAAGCTCGCCGGCAGATCCAAGCGGGCAAAGCTGATTGTCCTGATTCAGGATATACGCTTTGACATTACTGATCGGTTTCCCAATCGGAATATTTTGATACGGCTTGTCTATTGTAAAGCTTGTAGAGACGACGGTATTTTCTGTCGGTCCATAATTGTTTACGATTTGATAGTTCTTTTCTTTAAAAACGTTTAATTTGTCTCCGCCCGTCAACAGCGTTCTTAACGAATGATTATCAAGCGCCGTAAATTGTTCGCAGACTTGAGTTGGCAAAAAGCAAATCGAAATATCGTGTTCATTAAAATATTCATTTAATTGTTGAACATCCAATCTTGTTTCCTGATTCAAGACGTGGACCGATGCTCCCGCCGTGATATAAGGGAAGAGCTCCCACACAAAGGCATCGAAGCTGATGCTTGCATAAATCGAGCTTTTATCGTTTTGAGCGATGTTATAGCATGTTTGATGCCAGCTGCAGAGATTCATGACGGAACGATGTTCGATCATGACTCCTTTTGGCTTCCCGGTTGATCCTGAAGTGTAGATCACATAAGCCAGATCCCCGCTTTTGTTTACATTGGCAATGTCAGCCGGGTCCTGCTCATCAATCATTTGATCCTGAATGTCAATGAACTCGATCGTTTCTGTCTCAAGCTCTTTGCCAGACGGATCATCAGTAAGAATCACGTTGACCTTGCTGTCATCAATCATGTATTTGATCCGGTCAATCGGATATTCGGGATCAATCGGCAAATAGGCCCCGCCGGACTTCAAGATTCCCATAATCGCAACGATCATTTCGGCCGAACGCTCCATCATGATCCCGACGAGCGAATCAGGCTGCACTCCTTTTTCCCTTAACAGACGCGCCAATCGATTTGCTTTTTCATTTAGCTGGCGGTATGTCAGCCGGTGATTTTCAAAAACCACTGCGGTCTGATCAGGCGTCCGTTTCACCTGCTCTTCAAAGAGCCGGTGGATGGTTTCCCCTTTTGGATAATCGGCCTGTGTATTGTTAAACTCCTGTAGGAGACATTGCTTTTCTTGACGTGAGATCATCTCTATTTGGTTCAGCGCTACATCAGGATTTGCCGTAATTTCTTTTAAAATCCCGATGTAATTTTCAGCTATCCTTGAGATCGTTTCTTCCTTGAATAAGTTCGTGGAATATTCAATATTCAAAATGATCTCTTGTTCAAAATCCAAAATGTTAAACGTCATATCAAATTTTGCATTGTCTAATTCAAAAATGATCGGACTGAGTTTTACACCGCCTTTTTGTTTCGTAAACATCCTGGCATCTTCCAGCACAAACATCGTGTCAAATAAAGGATTTCGGTTAGATTCCCTTTTGACTTCGAGCTTGCGGATTAAATCGTCGAACTGATACTCAGAATGTTCAAAGGCCGTAATCGTATGTTCCTTCGTCTGATTCAAAAATTCCGTAAAGCGTTTTGACGTGTCGATCTTGTTGCGCAAAGCGAGCGTATTGACAAAAACGCCGAAGACGTCTTGAAGATCTTGGTGCAATCTGCCAGCGGCAGCCGTTCCTACCACAATGTCCGTCTGACTTGTATATTTATTTAGAAGCACATAATATGCGCTTAACATCACCATATAGAGGGTAGTTCCCTTGTGTTTTGCCAATTCCCTTATCTGTTCAGACAGCTTTTGATCGATATGCAAATATACGTTGCTTCCTTCAAAAGCGTCGATATTCCGCCGTTTAAAATCATACGGAAAATCCAGCTTCGGCGGAAAGTCGCGATAAACATCAAGCCAGTATTCCTCTTGTTTTTTCATCGCGGCTGATTGATGAAATGTATGATGCCATTCTGCATAATCTTTATATTGGACGCCTGGTTCCGGCAGCGGCTCGCCGGCGTAAAGCTCCAATATTTCGTTCATTAGTATGCCTTGGGATGCGCCGTCAGCAACAATGTGGTGAAAATTAATGACCAGTATATGCTTGTCATCGTCGATTGTAATCAGCTTCGCCCTCATCAGAGGCGGCCTGCTAAGATCAAACGGCTTTGTCGATTCTTTGCAGTAAGCGCTTGTTACTTTCATTAAAGCATTTGCATCGGAAATGGCAGTGCCCACGCGTTCGCATTCCATCTTAAATTCGACATGATGATAAACTTTCTGAATCAGTTCATTGTTTTGGATTTCAAATCCGGTCCGCAAAATCTCATGTCTTTGCAAAAATGTGTGGAATGCTTGTTCAAGCTGAACCGGGTTGATCCGTCCTTCGACGAGAAGCGCCATCGGAATATGGTAGGCTCCCCTTTCATTCTCCATCATGGAAAGCATGTACATCCTTTTTTGTGTAGGAGATGCCGCATAATATTCTTTTTCTAAAGCCTTCTTGATAGGGTTTTCAACATGATTGTCTTCCCTCGTTTTCAAATATTGATCCAATGCGATGATCGTGTCATTTTTAAAGATTTCGCCTATCGGCATCTCAACATTCATTCGTTTATTGATTTCCGCAATGATGGATATGGCCTTCAGCGAATCCCCGCCCAGCTCATAATAGCTGACGTCTAGATTGATGCGGTTCAAGCCGAATATATCTTTCCATATCTTAAGGAGCATGGCCTGTGTTTCATTTTCCGGCTGCATCAATCCGTCTGCTGCGCCTTCATCTATCGTTTGCTGCTCTGCCAATTCTTGCAAAATCCGTTTATCGATTTTTCCGTTTACGGTTAACGGAATTTCGTCTATTTTTACGAACTTCGCCGGTATCATATAGTCAGGCAGCGTTTTTTGCAAAAATGCCTTTAGTCCTTTTTGGCTGACCTCTTTTTTTGCTACGACGAAAGCATATAAGTTTTTCACGCCGTCCCGGTTTGTATAGTCGATAACGGTGGTTTTGCTGATATCTTCATGCTTCAGAAGTGTATTTTCAATTTCCCCCAGTTCCACCCTGTATCCTCTGATCTTTACCTGGCTGTCTTTTCTTCCGAGGAATTCTACATAGCCGTCTTCTTTTAATACGCCGTGGTCGCCCGTTTTATAGATGTAGCCCAATTCCTGATGCCATAGAAATGATTTGTCCGTTTTTTCTTTATCATTAATATATCCCTCTGCCACCCCGGCTCCGCCTATGTACAGCTCTCCTTGTACACCGACAGGGCATAGCTGTTTATGCTGATTTAATACGTATATTTTTTGATTGGCTAAAGGCTTTCCATAAGGGATGCTTTTCCAGTCTTCTTTGATTTCATGAATGGGATAGTATATGGACCAGATGGATCCTTCTGTTGCCCCTCCTAAACTAATGACTTCTGTATTTTTATAAATTTTCTTTATTTTCCCGGGAAGCTGAAGCGGGATCCAGTCTCCGCTGAGCAGCACGAGTCTTAGATGATGGTTGCGTTCATCTTCACGATATAGATCAGCCGTCATTCCCATAATCGCCGGAACCGAGTTCCAAATCGTGATCTCCTCTTGTTCCACAGTCTCTTTCAAGCGGAAGACATCCCTCTGATCGTCAATGATGACAAGAGCAGCTCCGCTGGATAATGCGCCAAAAACATCGTAAACAGACAAATCGAAACATAATGAGGAAATGCCCATGATTTTATCTTTTTCTGTGACGCCGAATTTTTCATTGATATCGATAATGGTATTCGCTGCGGCTCCATGAGTGATCTGAACGCCTTTTGGCTTGCCTGTGCTCCCGGAGGTAAATATGACATATGCCACATCTTCCAGATCGACTTTCACTTCGACTGATTCCTTAGAGTATGATTGAACATCTTCGTGTTGATGCATGTCAGGATTGATAAAGAATTTGCATTTGCTTTTTAATTTAATATACTCTTTTCTTTCTTCCGGATAATCCGGATCAAGCGGAATGTATGCCGCACCTGCCTTTAATACGGCAAACAGATTGACGATCGTGCCTATGCTTCTTTTGCCGATAACCCCTATATAATCGCCTTTGCCTACGCCTTTTTCCAGCAGGTACCTGGCGACTTGATTTGATTTTTCGTCTAATTCCTGATATGTCATCAACTCATCATGATGCTTCAACGCAACGCGGCCAGGCCCTTGTTTAACCTGATCGGTAAACAGCTCGTGCAGCGTTCGCGCATTGAAAAGTTGATCTGTATCATTGTATTCCCGTATCAAGCGGAGGCTCTTTTCATCGATTTGGATATTTGATACTTCCCCATCGGATACGACTTGATCGATGACGTCTATATACTGGTTAAACATCGATTCAATCACGTCATGTTCAAAAATCTGCTCAACATAGTCCCAGGTGATGTACAAACCGCCGTTGATTTCATACACCTGGTTGTCAATATATACTTGAGATGTTCTTGTGCTAAAGAAATGTACTTTATCAAAATCCACCAATTGATCAAAGGAGTCTTCAGGGTTTTCGCTCAGTACGCTTGTGAACACGATCGGCATGACAGCCTTTTTATTCATGGCATTTTTTCTGGCGATGTGTCTGATCACATCAACGCCGTCATAATGTCTGTGTTCGAGAGCTTCCAGGAGCGTATCCTGAACTTTTAAAGCAAAGTTCCAAAAAGACTTCATGGCCCCTTCTGCATTAATGTCCAGCAGCATTAAGGTCGTAAAATCCCCGATCATTTTTTTCACGTCAGGATGAAACGGGATTCTGTTAAATACGGTTAAGTTAATGGCAAAATGGTTCTGATGGCTCCAGTATGCCAGTATATAAGCGTAAGCTGCACAAAGGACCGATGTCGGCGTAAGATTTTTATTTCTTGCTTTCTTCTTTAATTGATTCCATGTATGCTCATTTAAAAACGTTGAAAATTTCTTGAATGTAGGCTTCGTCACATTAGCAGGATCATATTTTAAAGGCAGTTCAGGCGCGCTAGGAAAATGCTCAAGTTTATCCATCCAATATTTTTCGTCCTTTTTATATCTGCTCGTCTGTTTAAACTCAATCGTTGCCAACACATAATCTCTGAAGGTGTATTCTAAAGAAGGGATCTGAAGGCTTGGGTTTTCATAAAATTGTTTAAACTCTCTGATTAATATTTTCATGCTGCTATCATCGCAAATGAGCGGATCTGCATTAAGGAAAAAATATTTTTTCCCTTCCGGCAATATAAACGTTTTGATTTCAAACAAAGGCCATGTGCTTGGATCGATTATTTTTGACGTCATTTCCGCTCGCTGCTGCAAAATTCTTTCCTTTGTTTCTTCTATTGTTAAATGACGTAAATCCAAGGTTTCTATCGCATAGTATTGTTCTCCTTCAAGAATTTTCTGTGTTCCATTTTCAAATACGATTGTGCGTAGAATCGGATGCCTGTTAATCAATTTTTGCAATGCCGCTTGAAAACGGTTCAAGTCGACATCAGCTTCAAATTCAACTGTCAGGTTGGTTGCCACTCCGCCGATTTCAAACGTTTCATCCCTTCCGACCAAATATGCCAATTGAATCCCTGTGAGAGGAAAGCTTTCATGCATATTTTCCGGATCGGCCGTTCTGTCTATACCGTTGTCAGTACCGGACTCTTCTTGATTCGCTTCAATAAAAGCGCTCAATTCCTTTATGGTACCCAGCTTAAATAATTGATGCAGCGGTACTTCCACGTGCAGTTCCTCTTTTATTTTTGCGATGAGCTCCATTGCATTTAATGAATGTCCGCCCATCACTGTAAAAGGATCGTTTATTCCCGGTTTATCCATATGTAATATATCTCGCCACATGAACGCCAGCTTTTCTTCCGTTTCATTCCTCGGCGCTTCATACTCCGTTTCTGATGCGGCTGTTTTGTCGGGCTCAGGCAATGCTTTTCTGTCCACTTTTCCGTTTTTGGTCAGAGGAAGCTTGTCCAGTTTGACAAAATAGGCGGGGATCATGTATTCCGGCAGTTTGCTTCTCAACCATTCCCTCAGCTCGCCGATCGCGATCTCGCGCTTTGCCGTGATATAGGCGCAAATATACGGGCGGCTCTCCCCGTCTTCCCTGACGGTGACGATCGTTTCACTGATGGCGTCATGCTTCTGAAGCTGGCTTTCGATTTCGCCGAGTTCGATCCGGAAGCCCCGGATTTTCACCTGATGGTCGATCCGGCCGATAAATTCGATGTTTCCGTCAGGCAGCCATTTCGCCAGGTCTCCCGTTTTATACAGACGCTCACCCGGGATAAACGGATGCGGGATAAACTTTTCCGCTGTCAGCTCTTCGCGGTTTAAATACCCTTTGCTTAACCCGTCTCCTGATATGCAAAGCTCGCCCGGAACGCCGATCGGCAGGAGACGGCCGTGTTCGTCCATGATCAGTGCCGTCGTATTCGCAAGCGGGCTGCCGATCGGAATCGTATCGGCTTCTTCATCAATTTCGTTAATGGCATAATATGTTGCGTACACCGTGCTTTCCGTCGGGCCGTACACGTGAATCAGCCTGTCTTTTCCGACGCGGTCGAGCACTTTTTTGGCGTGCGGAATCGAGACCCGCTCCCCGCCGAACAATATTTTCCGCAGATTGGCCAGACAGTCGAGATGAATGTCTGCAAGCATATTGAACAGCGCCGTCGTAATGAACATCACGCTGACTTTTTCTTCTTTGATAACGCTTCCGAGTCTATCGATGTTTAATACCGTTTCTTTTTCAATCAAGACGAGTGTTGCGCCGTTTAATAGAGCGCCGAAAATGTCGAACACCGATCCGTCAAACGAGTAGTTCGACAATTGAAGAATGACGTCGTCGTGCCGAATGTCAATGTAATTGGTGTTCCGTACGACGCGGACGGCGCTGTAGTGCGGAGTCACCACGCCTTTCGGCATTCCCGTTGACCCTGAAGTGTATATGATATAGGCGGCGTCACCGGAACGATTTTCAAGGCCCAGATTCTCTTTGCCAAAGCCGCTGAACGCATCCCCGTCCAAACGAATCACTTCTGCCTCACAGTCTATTCCGCAAGCGGCACCGCTGTTTGTCAGGAGGACGCCCGCCTTGGCGTCTTTCAGCATATAGGCGATTCGGTCTTTCGGCGTTTCGGGATCAATCGGCAAATACGCCGACCCCGCCTTTAAAATTCCCATGATGCCGATGATCATCTCAATGGAGCGCTCCGCGAGGATCGCCGCAACAGAGCCTGCGCCAACGCCTTTTTCCCTGAGCAGTCTCGCTGTCTGGTTCGCTTTTTCATTCAGCTCCTTGTACGTCAGGCTTCGGCTGCCGAACACGGCGGCTCTGTGATCAGGGTTTTTCTCCGCCTGTTCCTCAAACAGCTGATGGAGGGTCTTGTCTTTTGGGTAATCGGTTTTCGTTTTATTAAAATGATGTACGATTAACTCTTTTTCATTCTCTGTAACTTTGCTGAATACCCCATTTTTCAATGATTGTTTAGCAACCATACATTATTCTCCTTTTTGATATTTTTTCTAATATTGGTCCGTAGTTGCCCTTTTGCTGATTTTTTATTGAACCTCCGTCTTGTGAAAACAGATTATCAAAAAAAATCATTATTTTCCATGGGAATATTGTTTAATAATGGTTAATTTTTTATTAATTGGTTATCCGGTATTTTACATATAGGAAAAATATATTTATCAGTTGGGATTGAAAAATGATGGTTAAAAAGAACTAAATCCATAATCTGCTGAAAGGTATATATCCTTAAGATGTGAATCGTATTTAAAAAGTAGCTATGGTTAGTGACGCAGACGAGATGCTCAGCATAATCGTTTAAAAAGAAAAGTTCCCTTCATATATTAGACCCGGAAGTTTTAAAGAGCATGGGTTTGCAGGTTAACTACACCTAATGCATGGTCATTTTGTCGGTTCATTTTTATAAATATAGCTTTCTGCCATTTTGAAATCTCTTTTTAATACAGTTCAATCAAACCCTTCATCGTTTACCGGCTCTTCCGGCGCGTTCCACGAGTTCACTGTTTTTTTCTTCAACACGCCGTTTTCCAAAGGTATCCGGCTTGTTCAGACGCCGAAAGAATTGCCATTCTGTTCCTGAAAACAGGCATCACATCGTCCTTTATCATGCCGCTGACTTGCTCAGAAATGTCTTGAACCGCTTCCTCCGGACAATGGCCTGTTGCTGCTCATCTGTACCCATTGGCTTCCGTCCCGGCGGCATATGGCGTACGATTCGCTCTATTTCACATCAATCTGTCTATCAATCAATGGTTGCATCAGCGCCCTGATGAATCTGCATAAACTTCGGAAGAATGATCATGTAAAATAGGGCGACGGCAATGAGGCTGCCTCCGACGAGCCAATAAAGGCTTTCAAGCGCGATAAAAGCGGGATAAAGCCACGCGATGAAAAGAAGTGTCAGCGACTGTGAAAGCATCATGATCGGGTTAATCCAGCCCTGTACTCTCCCCATCATTTTCGGGTTAACGATACTCGGTATCCATCCGCCAATTGCGACATTGATACTAGGAAGCGAAAGGGCTATAAAGCCGGAGGCGATCATATACAGCCAAATCTCTCCGGCCAAGGAGGCAAAAATCGTGGCGCTGCCGGAAACAATCAGCGCCAACATCAACAAATGGTGAAGCTTCAGTTTTTGAGAAAGAATAGCGGCGGTTATGCTGCCGAGCAAAAAACCTGCACCGAAAACGATGCCGAGCAAAATCGACATTTCCTCATAGTTTCGCGGGGCAAGCTTATATTTTAAGATAAACACCTGCATGACTGAAAGGCCTCCGTTTACGACCCCGAAAAGGCTGAACCCGGAAACGAGGGCAAAGAGCAATTTATGGCCTACAATATAGCTGAAGCCGACCTTAAAATCTTTCCATACACCTCTGACATTTAAGTCTCTGATCGAATGCTTTCCGTTCGGCATGCGTACTTCCTTGGATATCCGGCAGGCTTGAATGAGCAGCCCGCTAATCACAAAGCTGGCGGTATCAACGAGAACAGCGCCTTCTACTCCAAGCGTCCAATAGCAAAAGACGCCAAGCCCGTTGCCGAACAGCATAAATAAACTGGCAACCATCTGATTCAGGCCGACGGCCACCGAATATTCATTTTCGGTTAGTATTCCTTGTATAAGGGAAGTTTGAGCAGGATTGAAAAAGCTCTTTACAGCGTTTCTGAAAAATAAGACAGCAAATATAAGCGGCATCCATTCAACATAGAGGGATAACAATAATAAAAATGACAATCCGGCACAGATCCAGTCGCAGCTCTTGGCGATTTTTTGCCGGTCAAACTTATCGGCGAAAACACCTACAAGAAAAAATACGGCCAAAGTCGGCAAAGACAGCATAAGCTCGGTAATTGTCGCATATGCCGGCTGCTGCGAAAAACGGTCAAGGAGGTAGAACAGGAGTGCAGTCAGCCCAATGATTCCTCCCATTTGCGAGGTGAAAGATGCCAAAAACAGCAGTGCATAATTTTTATTTTGAAAGATGGAAAACATTTTTTGCATAGAGGCCCCCTAATAGTATGTAAATTTTTTCAGACAGGCGGAACTGATTGTTATTTCAAAAAAAATTTCGTGCATCGATTTGCCGTTTCATTTCTACTTACCGAGGCTTTTCTTCTACTGTTTTAAACATACGGCATCCCCGCTTTCCATTTTCTTTCCCAAGCAAAATGAAAGCGGCGTTGTTGCATATCCCCTCCCCGATTTACAAAGTATTTAAAAAAATGAAAATAATTCTAGGTTTTTAGATTCGTTTCAATTCAAAAATATCCTCTCTTAGATTTGATTTTTTACAAAATGCTATAAATTAAAAAGCTTCCGGCATGCATTCTGTCCTGCGTCAGGTGTTTCTCCTGACGCAGGACATGTGGGCATTCCGAAAGCTGATAGACTAGTCGGTAAAACCGTTATCAAGCACTTCAATTAAAGAAGACGTCATTTTGGCGTGATTTTTTGTGCGCTCTACCAATTTGATGACGTTTTGATAGGATTGCTGTGCACCGAGCACCAATAAAGGGACCCCGATGAAATCGATCTTCAGTCTCCTTGAGAACAAGCCCCCGAAGGTCATGGTCACCGGCACGGTAGGGGATGTGTTTGAAAAGATCACTTTCTCGTTTAGCGTCCCGTTTTTTTCAAACATCTTCAGAATTCCGAGCATTGCCGGAATAACGGCTTTTGATGACCCCCTGCCGATGGTGTATACTTTGCTTCCTTCTTCATCAAGGCCGTGAAAAACGAGTTTTCCCATTTCTTTTGGACTTAATTGATTAAAGGCATCGGTATTTAAAATTTCGTCTTTGGTCGGCTTTCTGCCGAACGGAAGTTTTTTAAGATGATAGGCGGCTGCGAGGGCTGATGAATGGGTGCCGCCGTAGCAATTATAAATATAGATCAACAACTTCACCTCTAACCTGACGTCTTTCTTTTAATGTGCGACAAACATTCCGTTCTTATTTATATCTTTCATTCAGCACCTCTTTTATGGCATCGACATATTTAGTAAACACTTTATTGTAGGATTTTGCCCTCGTCACCAGTCCGAATCGCGAAAAAAAAGCCTCCCGTTGAGGGGTGCTGATCTCCAATTGAATGCTCTTGCCTGTTTTGCACAGATTATTCAGATTATCCGGGTCCGTTCCTGAAAGACGGTGGCTTTGATCCACCAGTTCAGCAGAAAACCCTTGCTCAGACAGCGCATCGACGATCGCTTGTCCGACTTCTGTGTCCGTTCCTCCCACAATCGTGTGCTTTTCGGTATCACTATACCCATGAATCGCTAACACATAGCTGTGCTCACTGATTTTTTCCAATGCTGTCGGTTCATCAAAATGACTGCTTGTAATGTGCAGATCCCAATTATTCGAGGGTTTAATTCCTTCGAACAAATACGTTGAATACTCTTCGCCGAAGGCGCGCACCAGTTCGCTGACTCCCCCTTCGATGCCGCCGCCGTGCGGAGATAAGACCAGAAGATCAGTGCCCATGTCCGTATATTCAATCCTGTAATCCTCGCCTTCCACTTCGTTCTCTGCCAACTCCGCAAAATTCGCGTACTTATCGCCTGAAGCCATGATCGGACATTGCCATAAGACTGCAATATACACTGCCGTGATCAACGATATGATACATCGTTTTTTCATCAACTGGTTCCCTTCTTCCTGTTCCTTCGCGTTAATATGCTGCCCATCATCCTCTTTATTTAATTGGTAAAAAATTACTTTTTCTATTCGCTCATCTGCTATTTTATATAACAAGAACTATAGCGTGAAAGCGACCTTTACCTTATTTTTCACAGGGTTCCCTCACGTGTTTCCAGAGGCACGGAAACTCGCTTTGAATATTGTTTTTATAACGATCGCCTTACACTGCCCAAGTGCCTTCAGATCACGGGAAGGTAAAAGTATGAACAAGACCTTGAGGCCAAAATTTCCAAGAGGGACAAAGTCTCCCTGCTTTTATATGAATTTTTACGCCGTCGATTTTGTAAAAGCGGGAATAGCTGACCATACAAAAGAAGAATAGAAAGCGTTATCAAAAAAAAAGAACAGACTCGCTTTAAGCAAATCTGTTCCTTTTCGTAAAAAACCGGTCTTCCTTATTTTTTATAAAAAGCACCGCGGCCTATTTTTTCGACAATGGCCGGACACAGCTGATAGAGCTTGCTGACTCCGCTCATCCAGACGGGCAGATTGATTTCGCGCTTGTTCGTCAGCATAATGGAGACGATTTTCTTTGCCACTTGATCAGGATCGAGCATCCATTTGCCGATGCTTTTGACGTAATCTCCCGTTTTATCGGCGGCATTGAAAAAATCGGTTTTGATCGGTCCGGGATTTACCGTTGTCACATTGACTCCTGTTTCGGCAAGCTCCATTCTCAGACTGTTGGAAAACCCGAGAACGGCATGCTTTGTGGCGGCATACAGGCTCGACTTCGGCGTTGAAATTTTGCCGGCTTGTGAAGCAATGTTGATAATGTGGCCGCTGTTTTGCGCGGTCATATGGGGCAGCGCCATTTTCGTGCAGGCGATCAGCCCGAAGACATTGACTTCAAACATCGATTTCATGTCTTCAAGAGACGCTTCAAGGGCAGACTCAAAAATTCCAAAACCTGCATTGTTGACAAGAACGTCGATCGGCCCGGCCGCTTTAAAAACCGATTCGATTTCCTCTGTCCGGCTGACATCCAATACAAAAGTGCGGCACGATGCCCCAAGATCGGAAATGATTTTTTCCCGCACCGTCTGAAGGCGTGCTTTACTGCGGGCAGCGAGAATCACCTGGGCCCCCTCTGTTGCCGAAAAATAAGCGATCCGTTCGCCGAGCCCTCCGGATGCACCTGTAATGAAAATATTTTTGCCTTTCAATCTGTCTGTCATTTTTCCACCTGCTTTATTGTATAGTAAACGATGCCGTCAGTTTCGCCGCTTGTAATGACTCCGCGCGTTTCCAAATCATCGAGTTGCCCGACAGTTTCAGACATTGTCAAAAACAGCTCTTTTTCGTATACGGCGGGAAACAGCTTCCTGCATATTTCAAATGCGGTGTGAGGGCTATCCGCTATCATGCGGTGCACCTCGCTTGCCCTGTTCCGCTGTTTTTCCAGGCGTCTTTTGATCAGCTCCCGTATGGCGGTTATGCTTTCGCCGTGACCCGGAAAGACAACCGAGAGCGGCAGATCAAGCAGCCGTTCAAGTGAAGCAAGATAATCGAGCAGCGGAGCCGGACGCTTTTCCCCTTTTTGCGGCATTTCCAATAAAGGATTTGAGGAAGACGGCTTTAAGAGTAAATCTCCGCCGAGCATCCTTCCGCTTTTTTCATGATAAAGCGCGATATGTGACGAAGCATGTCCAGGCGTCTCAAGCACCTTCCACCCTTCAAGTCCGTCGATCCGGCTGCCTTCTGTCACCGCCTTTGTCAATGAACGTTTGCATGACAGGCGATAAGACCGCTTTACCGTAAGACTTACCGATTCCATGTCGGCGGGGACGCCGAACCGTTTGAACAAATATGTAAAAAACGTTTGCTGTTTTTCGATAAAAACAGGGTCCTGGCTGATATACGGCTCATTGAACGGATGGCCGATAACGGCTGTATCTTTAGGAAATTCATCAAGCAATCCGGCATGGTCTGCATGATGGTGAGTCAGAACAACCTGGTCAATATCCTCCAGGGTCAGGTTCAATTCAAGAAGCTTGCGTTTTAAAACAGCGGCTGCTTCCCTTGTTTTCGGACCGGCATCGATCAATGTCAGCGCTTCTCCTTTTAGCAAATAAACATTGACGTCTCCGACCGCAAACGGAGTCGGTATCGAAATGGGAATGATCTTTTCATCTTTCATTACGTTTTTCTCCTCATCCAGCAAAATAATGTTGATCATATTTTACCGTTTTCTCCGGTGCGTGTCATTTTTGCCAAAATGCCTGTTGACACAGGCTTGTTCTCCGTAGCATAATGAACAACAAATAAATGATCGATCATTTTAAATGATTAAAGACGCGATGAAGAGGAATAGTAAACAGGTAATGGCGAAAAGAGAGTGAAATTCCAGGCTGAAAAATTTCACAGCCCGCTTTCCTGTTGAACCTGCCCTCAGAGCGCTTAGGCAAACCTAACGTTTCCCTCGTTACGGGTCAAGAGCTGAGCATGCTGAATGCTAATGTAGGTGGTACCGCGAAACCTTTTCGTCCTATAAGATGACGGAAGGTTTTTTTGTTTTTCTAGAAGGAGGAATGATGAAATGAAACATATAGGCTTTATCGGAGCCGGTTCAATGGCGGAGGCGATGATCAAGGGACTTGTCAAAAGCGGTGAGGTTGAACCCGGACAAATTATCGCGACAAATCACTCCAACAGAGCCCGGCTCAAGGAGCTTCAAGAAGCATACGGGATTCGCACCGAACCTGATACGGAGAAGGTCGCGGAAGCGTCCGACACGATCGTTTTAGCGATAAAACCGAAAGATGCCCAAACCGTCATCACTGAAATCGGGCCTTATTTACAAAAGGAGAAGCTTGTGGTTTCGATACTTGCCGGCATTCCGATCGATACGATTCAACACTACGCCGGAGGGGAATTGCCTGTTGTCAGAGCGATGCCGAATACGTCCGCTTCGATCCAAAAATCGGCGACAGCCTTTGCGGCCGGGCGGCTCGTGACAGAAGCCCAGATTCGTGAAGTGACCGGCCTTTTTCAAACGATCGGCAGCGTCACGGCTGTTGAAGAATCCGCGCTTGATGCCGTGACAGCGGTGGCGGGCAGCGGCCCGGCATTTGTGTATCGGTTTGTCGAGGCGCTCCATGCATCAGCCCTTGAATTGGGTCTCGACGAATCAACGGCGAAACGGCTGATCACCGATATGATGTCGGGTGCTGCGAAAATGCTTGAAACCGGAAAGGATCCATCTTTGATGAGAAGGGAAATCACAAGCCCGAACGGCACGACCGAAGCCGGACTCCACGTTCTCGATAAGCTTGAATTTGAAAAAACGGTAGCCGCCTGTGTCAAAGAAGCGGCAAAACGGTCCGCTGAGATCAGAGACGAATTTACTGCCAATGTATAAAAGCCGGAGGCCGATGTGATCTGCACCCTGTCAAGTAGACAGTGGAAATAACTAAAACACACTAGACGGCTTTAGCCCTGTATTCCACTGGGCTGAGGCCGTTTAGTTTTTCTTGTAGACGATCGTGGTTGTAAAAGTGGATATATTCATCAATTGCGCTTTGAAGTGCCTCAAATGTCTCGTACGAATTCCGTCTGTATTTCTCGCATTTTAATTTCCCCCAAAACGACTCAATGGGGCCGTTATCAATACAGCGGCCGACGCGGGACATACTCTGTGTCATATTTGCGTTTTCAATCATCCTTCTAAACTGGTGGGACGTGTATTGAAAACCTCTGTCGCTGTGAAGGAGAGGACGTGCGTTTGGGGCTGCCTCAAGCGCTTGGTTCAAGGTTTTAAACACAAGGGCGTTATTATTGGATTTCCCCAGCACATAAGACACGACCATTCCCTCATGAAGATCTAAAATGGCACTGAGGTACGCTTTCCGATGGCCGTATTTTAGCTCTGTCACATCAGTCACCCATTTTTGATTTGGTTTGTCCGCTTTAAACTCTCGATTCAGGATATTTTCGGACACATGTTGAGGCGTCGCTTTGCCGTAACGTTTTTTCTTCCGCCGAATGACACACTCCAGCTTGGCAATTTTCATCAGCCGATAGATGCGCTTATGATTGAGGCGCTCTTTAAAGCGGCGGTTCATGTTTAAGGTCATTCTGCGGTATCCGTAGATACCGCCAATTTGTTCGTGAAGTAGCGCCATTTTGGCGATAATCTTTTCATTCTGTTTTTCTCTCGCTGAAGGTACTCGGCTCCTCCATTTGTAATACCCCTGGCGCGAAACTTCGGCAATCTCACATAACATTTGGACAGAAAAGCCTTCTTTTCGATTCAGCTCTAAAATGGCGAGATATCGATCTTCGTACCGAACCTGACTTAGAACCGCCTCCTTTTGATCTCTTCCAACTTTTTTAAGAACGCATTCTCTGCGCGCAAACGCTCATTTTCCTGTTCCAGCCGTTTGTTTTCCCGTTGAATTTTTTCTTCAGGTGTCAGTTCTTCTTCGGTTTTGCGTTTCCCTCGGTTGTCTTTTAAGGCCTCTTCTCCGCCTTCTTGATACTTTTTCACCCATTGATACACCTGTTGGTAGGAGACTTGATGAATCTCCATTGATCTGGCGTAGTCCTTTCCATGAGCTAGACAATCCTTCGCAATCTCAATCCGTTCTTCCAATGAAACGTTCTTCCGTTTGGTCATCAAACGATTCCTTCCTCTCCCGCTGTCTTTTAACGTTTTATGACCATTATAAAGCTCAACCCACTTCATGAGTACGGATTTACTGGAAATCTTATATTTTCTCGAGATTTCTCTTTGAGAGTAGCGTCCGGATAAGAAGTCTTTCACGGCATTGTATTTTAATTCTGCGGGATAGAACTTATGGCGCTTTGAACGTTCCAAACTCTCCACACCCGCCATATCATGCGATGTTCTCCATTCACGAATTGTTTCGGCATGAATGTCATATTTTTCTGCAATCTCATTCACCGAATTATTCTCCTGATCACATTCTGATAGAATATTCAATTTTTCCTTTTTTGAAAACCATTTTCCAGCCATGAAAAAACTCCCCCAAGGCAAACAGATTTTTTTATTTCATCTGTCTACCTTTAGGGGAGCATATCAATGGTCGGTCCGGCTTTTTTGCCTTCCTGCGCTTTTTTATGCCAGCAATCTGTGAATCGCAAACTGGAGCAAATCCGGCAGCGTTCCGAATGAAAACGGAACATGAAGGCGCTCCGTCCACTTATGTGGATCTTTTCCGACAGGTCCGATATTGATAACAGGTACATAAAGCGTGTTTTCCGCACCGCTTGGAAGAAAATAGCCCTTGTCAAAAAGCGGCATGTTGGCTGTAAAAGCATCGACCGACTGCTTTTGCAGCTGAAGATAGCTTAAATCGGAGAGACCGGGAAAATACTGAATTTCTTCAAACTCGAGACCGTACCGGCTGCCGGCATACTGTGCCACATCGCTGACCGTCTTCCGAATGAGCGGTTCGTCTTTTGAAGAGACGGCCGGATAAAAAGGAGGACTGTAAAACAGGACGATCACCGGTGCGTCTTCTTTGCAAAGCGAGGCCAGTTCAGACACGATTTTTGTTGAAAAATCACGGTCTTCCATCTCTCCCCTGTTTGCTAACGCAAAGTTGAGGATACGCTCCGCTTCCTCTTTTCCGGCTTTTTCTTTCGCCCTGTTCCACAGTTCCTCAAAGGTCAGGACACTGATGTTGCGCTCAATTGGCGTGAAGGCATCAAAACGCTGATAATCACGGGTTTTATATTCAATATTGATTTTAATGTTGACAGCCGCTTTTTTCGCGGTGTCCAGCAGCATGCTGTGCAGCTCTGCCGCAGATCTCTTCATCATCAGAACGTTAAACATCGAAACCGCGGCATGCGGAGTCTGCACGGAGTAGGCTTCCTTCAAATCCTTTTGCATCAGATTGACCGGCGGCGGCGTGACCTCTCCGTCAACCTCCTCGCAATAGCCGACATTCAATTCGAGGAGCCGGTTGATTTCCGACACCATGAGGTTCGCGTTCAAACCGGAAAACGGCTCGCCCACATGAGTCTCAATCCCTTTGCAGAAAAAGCCGGCAAGCGCTTTGCCGATGCTGCCCGAATATACGTACAGCTTCGAATCCCCGGGGTATTTTTCAAACATCGGTTCGCAATTTAAACAGGCTGTAAATTCGAGATCGAACTCCTTTTCCCACGCTTTTAAGGCCGGAACCGCTTCAATCATTCCCTGTGAATTGACTTCTTCATCAGGTACTGAGACCAAAAGAAGATTCCCGTCAAATTCGCCGTTCATCGCCCGTTCAAGCACCGAAAATTGAACCGCAAGGCCCGCTTTCATGTCCATGCTGCCTCTTCCGAACACCCATTCGCCGCTTTCCAAATCCTGTTTTGCCCGATCAGGCAGCAGCTCTTTTTTGGCAGCTAAGGAATCCATCAGTTCAAGCGGTCTGCACGCCAGTTGTTTAAATTCGCCGTAGTCTGCTGTATCTACGACATCAAAATGGCTGAGCAGCAGCACCGTCTTTTTTGCCGCGGGCTTTTGAACGAGCGCCATCACAACATAACGGCCGTCTTTCATCTGATGAAGCTTCACATGTTCGGGATGCTTTTGAAAATAGGAGCGGTCTTTTAGTAAATGGTACATATATTCAGCAAGCGCCACTTCCCCGCCCGTACCTGATATGCTTTCGTATTGAATGAAGGAAATCAGCAGCTGTTTCAATTCTTCCTCGGTCTGCCATGTCACAACGTAGCCCCCTTGATTATGTATTGTGCAGCGCGATTTTACAAAAAAACGAATATAACTTCATTTTACTGAAGATTTTATATTTGAAAACAGCTTGAGCAGTTTATATGACGAGAATGGTCATAATTGGTATAATCGATTCGAAAACTTACGGGAGGCGAAAAAAATTGAGTAATCGAAAATTGTTTACACCCTGGAGCTTAAAAGGAGTTACACTAAAAAACCGCATTGTCATGTCACCGATGTGCATGTACTCCTCCCATGAAAAGGATGGAAAGGTTCAGCCTTTTCATATGACCCATTACGTATCCCGCGCTGTCGGACAAGTCGGGCTGATTATGGTCGAAGCAACGGCCGTCACGCCGCAGGGAAGAATTTCCGATCAGGATTTGGGAATTTGGGATGACGCACACGTCGAAGGCCTGGCGGCTTTAACGTCGCAAATTAAGCCTTACGGCAGCAAAACGGCCATTCAATTGGCGCATGCCGGAAGAAAAGCCGAAGTAGAAGGCACGATCTACGGCCCTTCAGCGGTTCCTTTTGACGAAAATTCACGGACGCCCGCCGAAATGACAAAAGAAGACATCAAAGAAACGGTACAGGCTTTCAAAAAAGGCGCTGAGCGGGCGAAAGCAGCCGGCTTTGACATCATCGAAATTCACGGTGCCCACGGCTATTTGATCAACGAATTTTTATCACCGCTTTCCAACCGCCGCGAAGATGAGTACGGCGGATCGCCGGAAAACCGCTACCGCCTGCTCCGCGAAGTGATCGACGCAGTAAAAGAAGTGTGGGACGGTCCTTTATTTGTGCGGGTTTCGGCTTCTGATTATACAGAAAACGGACTCGATGTCTCTGACTATGTCGTGTTTGCCAAATGGATGAAAGAGCAAGGCGTTGACTTGATTGACGTCAGCTCAGGTGCAGTCGTACCCGCTGACATCAAAGTCTTCCCTGGCTACCAAGTAAGCTTTGCCGATACGATCCGTGCTCAAGCCGATATCCAAACAGGTGCGGTCGGATTAATTACAAACGGCTTGCAGGCTGAGGAAATCCTTCAAAACGGAAGGGCCGATTTGATCTTTGTCGCAAGAGAGCTGCTGAGAGATCCATACTGGCCAAAAACGGCTGCAAAACAGCTGAATACAACAATCGAAGGCCCTGTTCAATACGATAGAGCCTGGTAAGTTTCAGAAATACCCCTCATGTTCGGGGGTATTTCTTTTTTTTTTTCGAGAAACGTTCCCCCGTATTCATCCGTCTTCCCTAATAGAACACCATATATAGAGAGAGGATGACCTCCATGAGTTCAGATATTGCAGAAAGAACATATACGGTTGAAGGGTGTACGTTTTATACGAAACATAGACAAGGAAAGACAGACGCAACGATTATTTTTGAAGCCGGCTACGGTTTTTCTTCAGATACGTGGGAGCCGATTTTGCCCGATATAGACGAAGAGCTGGGCCTTTTTGTATACGACCGCGCCGGTCTCGGAAAAAGCGGGCCCGCCCGAGAAACAAGAACGGCTGACCAGATAGTGAAGGAATTAAAAGCGCTGCTTCAGGCAGCCGGTGTAAAACCACCTTATGTCTTCGTCGCTCACTCGTTCGGCGCCGTCATCGCCAGGTTGTTTGCAAGCCGGTACAAAGGCGACATCATCGGCATGGTGCTGCTTGACCCCGCTTGTGAAGACCAGGAGCAAAATGTGCTCCCGCTTTTGCCGAAGGATGCGCAGGACGACTATTTCAGTCAGTTTTCACTCGAGGCTTCCCACGGAGAGTTTATCCAAAGCCTGAATATGCTGAAACAGGAGCAAAAACATTTAGGGGCAGTTCCTTTGCTTGTGCTCTCCTCGGGAAAATGCTCGGAATCTTTCAAAAAAGCGCATCATGAATGGCTGAAGCTTCACGGCAGACTGCTTTCTTTATCACGTCAAAGCGGCTGGATTCAGGCCAAAAACAGCTCCCACCTGATCCACCATGATGAACCGCATATCGTCCAGCTTGCGATATATGATGTATGGTATGCCGCCCGAAAGCAGCACAGCTATGCATATCAAACCGCCAACTAAAGAAAAACCAGCAAGCCTTAACGGCCTGCTGGTTTCAGACCGTTGACAAAACAGGTCGGATTTTAAAAATCCGACCTGTTTTTGTCCATTTTATTCTATTATTTCGATCAGAAGGCTGGCGATTAGGACCCTTCCAGGTCCAATTCGCCAGCTTTTTCAGATTCATGGCAGCGAAAACAAGCATCGCCTGCATGGACAATTTTTTCTTTCCCCGTAGGGTTGTCCAGCGCAGGCCATGCTTATGTTTTAAATCGGCAAAAACTCGCTCGATCGTCTCTTTACGTTTGGCATAGATTTGTTTATTCTCTTCCGTATGCCGAAGATGATCAGCTTCGTCTAAATGATCCTGCCAGATATGTCTGTGAATCATCTTTCGATGATCTCTACTTTCTGTACATGTATGTAGTAATGGACATTGTTTACATCGTTTTGGATCTGAAGCATACTCTCGATAACCTTGCCGATTGGTTGTGCGATAGGAGAGAATATGGTCTTGCGGGCAGATATAGACATCATAAAATTCATCGTAAACATACTCGTGTTTTCTCATGAATCCTTTTTTGGTTTGCGGACGCGTGTAAGGCATAACAGGGCGAACGTTTTCTTCATGAAGAAATTTTGCGATAACCGGTGTTTTGTATCCGGCATCAACTGCGACCGTATGAGGCTTGGCAACGCGCTCTTTTACTTGTTGAAACAGCGACGCGAACACTTGGCTGTCATGGATATTGGCAGGCTCAACAACCGTTCCCAGCACAAATCCGTTCCGATCACAAGCTGTATGAAATCCATAGGCAAAAAGACGTTCTCGTTCGCCTTTGACAAAATATCCGCTCTCAGGATCAGTTGTACTTTCCTTTACTTCTCGTTCCTCTAAGCATCGCCTGGGCTTTAAGGGCTTTTTTCCGTTCGCTTCGCGATCGGCATTAATTTCTTGATCTAGCTGCTCCTGATAAGCTCTTGTTTCTTTTCTTACGATCTTTTTCACAAACTTTTTCTTATTGGCATTCGCTTTGACATGTGTGCTGTCGATGAAGGCGACCGAAGGATCGACGAGGCCGAGATCCATGGCTTGACGTAAAATCTTATAGAAGATTGTTTCAAATAGGTCTGTGTCATGAAAGCGACGTTCATAGTTTTTACTGAAGGTTGAAAAATGAGGGATTTTTTCAGAGAATCCATATCCAATAAACCAGCGATAGGCTACATCAGTTTCGATTCGCTTAATGGTTTCGCGCATGGAGCGATGACCAAACACGTATTGAATGAGCACCATTTTAATCAGTACAACAGGATCAATACTTGGACGCCCTTTTGAAGAATAAAGAGGGGCAACTTTTTCATAAATAAATGAAAAATCAATGGCTTCTTCCATCTTCCTGACCAAATGGTCTTCAGGTACAAGCTCACTTAAGGCAAAGACTTCAAGCTGTTCACGCTGATCTTTAGAGTGTTTGGTCAACATGGTAAAACCTCCAAAAATTAGATTCCACACACATTTTAACAAAAAAAGCTTGTCGATCAAGCCACTTTTTTTGTGACTTTGTCGACAAGCTGAAACCAGCAAGCCTTAACGGCCTGCTGGTTTATTTTGTTTCGCGGTGAATCGTGTATTTTTTCAGGCGCGGAGAATATTTTTTCAATTCAAGCCGGTCCGGATTCGTCCGTTTGTTCTTTGTTGTGATATAGTTTCGATCACCTGTTTCGGTGCAAGCAAGCGTGATTTTCACTCTCATATTGATCCTCCTTGTAAATCGAAATAATTACGCTTTATTATACAGCATCTTTCATCCGTGTCAACAAAAAGCTTCCCGCGCCTCGTTGGGCCGGGAAGCTTTTTGTTATCTCCGCTTCACTTCATATTCGTAAAAATCATAGGCAGCCGTGCTGTTCGGGAAGATTTCCTTCGCTTCGTTTATCAATTCATTCACGCTCTCGCCTTGATACCGTGCGCTGATATGGGTTAGAATCAGCTTCTCCGCCCCGGCTTCTTTCGCCGTTTCAGCAGCTTGTTCAGTCGTGCTGTGGTAATAATCGCCGGCAAGCTCCCGGTCGCCTCCTGCAAATGTCGCTTCATGAACGAGGACATCTGCATTTTCCGCCAGCACCTTCACGTTCTCGCATTTCCTCGTATCACCGGAAATGGCAATAATCCGCCCCTTTTTCGGAGGGCCGATAAAGTCGGAACCATTGACCGTACGGCCGTCTTCCAATGTCACCGTTTCCCCTTTTTTCAGCTTTTGATAAACAGGTCCGGGTGAAATTCCGATCTCTTTTAAAGCCTCTGCATCGAGCGCTCCCTGAACATCCTTCTCCTCCACCCTGTAGCCGAAAGCCGGAATTCCGTGAACAACGCGTTTAGCCGTGACGATGAACTGGTCATCCTCGAATACCGTCCCCTCTTCGATCTCTTCAATGACTAAAGGATACGTCAAATGCGTTCCTGTTGCCTCAAGCGCGGTTTCGAGGAATGCTTTGATTCCTTTTGGCCCGTAGACGGTGAGACAGCTTTCCCCGCCTTGAAAAGAGCGGCTGCTGACGAGCCCCGGAAGGCCGTATACATGGTCTCCGTGCAGGTGGGTGATAAAGATTTTTTCGATTTTTCCGGGTTTAATCGATGTATGTAAAATTTGATGCTGTGTGGCTTCCCCGCAATCAAACAGCCAGACAGACCGCCTTTCTTCTAAAAGCTTGAGCGCAATGGACGTAACATTCCGCGTTTTCGCCGGAATGCCTGCTCCCGTTCCTAAAAATAATAATTCCAATGTCGTTCCTCCTGTAACTGATCAAACATGATATATGTACAAGCATACAGGAAGTCTGAAAAAAAAGAAATGGAGGCGTTTATGATATGGTGTAAGGAAAATTTCCCGGCTTTTCGAAAGCAAATGGTCTCAAATGTTTGCTTTAAGGAACTATTAGCTTTAAAATGAAGAAAATAAACTTATGCTTCGAGTAAAGTGAGGTACGTTTAGTTGAAAAAAGAACACATTGAACCAAAAGCTGTAATCGTTATATTTGGCGCAACAGGGGATTTGGCAAAACGAAAGCTTTACCCGTCTATTCACAGGCTTTACGAAAACGGCCAAATCGGCCGCGAATTCGCTGTCGTCGGGGTAGGCAGACGGCCTTGGACAAACGAGGACTTGCGGAGCACCGTCCAGCAATCGATTTCAAAATTTCCGTTAAATGAGAAGGATGTTGAGGAGTTTACGTCCCACTTTTACTACCATCCGTTCGATGTCACAAATCCAGGCTCATACAGAGAGCTGAACGGGCTGATTGAAAAGCTTGAGCATACATATGATATCCCGAATAACCGGATGTTTTATTTGGCGATGGCTCCCGAATTTTTCGGAACGATTGCCAAGTTTTTAAAATCGGAGGGCGTCACATCGACAAACGGCTGGTCCCGGCTCGTCATCGAGAAGCCGTTCGGCCATGATCTGCCGAGTGCAAAAGCGCTCAACCAGGAGATTCGCGAAGCCTTTTCAGAGGATCAAATCTATCGGATCGACCACTATTTAGGAAAGCAGATGGTCCAAAATATCGAGGTTATCCGGTTTGCCAACGCGATATTTGAACCGCTTTGGACAAACCGCTACATTTCCAACATTCAAATCACCTCAAGCGAGGAATTAGGCGTTGAAGACCGCGCAAGGTATTACGAAACGTCGGGCGCCCTCAGGGACATGGTTCAAAACCATATTCTGCAAATGGTCGCGTTGCTTGCGATGGAGCCGCCGATCAAGCTGAACACCGAGGAGATCCGCAGTGAAAAGGTCAAGGTGCTCAGAGCGATGCGGCCGATTCAAAAAGACGAAGTCGACCAATATTTTGTCCGCGGTCAATATGACGCCGGCGTCATAGATGATCAGCCGGTTCCCGCCTATCGCGATGAGCAGAACGTTGCAGAAGATTCGAACACGGAAACATTCGTTGCCGGAAAACTTTTGATCGACAACTTCCGCTGGGCCGGAGTACCGTTTTATATCAGGACGGGCAAACGGATGAAGAAAAAATCGACACAGATCGTCGTCCAATTTAAAGACATTCCGATGAATCTGTATTACGGAAACGGCAATACGATGCATCCGAACCTTCTGGTGATTCACATCCAGCCTGATGAAGGCATCACCCTTCACCTAAACGCGAGAAAACTCGGCGGCGGCACATTTGCCCAACCGATCAAGCTGGACTATTGCCACAACTGCGGCGACGGCATCAACACGCCTGAAGCTTACGAAAAGCTGATTCTCGACTGCCTGCACGGTGACGCGACAAACTTTGCCCACTGGGATGAAGTGGCTCTTTCCTGGAGCTTTGTCGACGAGATTTCGCGATACTGGGAAGAGAACAAAACATTGTCACCGAACTATGAAGCGGGCTCAATGGGACCGAAAGCCGCTGACGACCTGCTCGCAAAAGACGGTTTTCATTGGTGGCCGATCTAATATTCATGAAAAACCAGCCTTCAAGTACGAAGGCTGTTTTTTTGCGGAATGGATGACCAATACTGCTACTTTCGAATATGGACGCTGGAAAACACAAATTTATCGTAACGGTGCCGCGCAAACGAATATTCGAACGGCTCCCCGGTATTTAAAAAAGCGACCTGTTCGACTTCAAGCACCGGGTCGTCACTGGCGCACTCCAAATACTTTCTGTCCAGCTCGTTCGATTTATCGGCCCTGATTTTCCGGTGGGAGCCGGCGATGGTCAGTTTCAGCGTTTCGGTAATATGCCGATAAACTGAGCCGTGCAGCACCTCTTCATTCAATTCCGAAATCAGGTTTGAAGGCATATACGTTTCCTCAATAACATACGGTTCGCCTTCCACTTTCCGCAGCCGGATGATATGGTATACCGGAACGCTTTTTTCGATGGATAATTGCTTTGCCACTTCATCTTCCGGAAATTCGACATCGAATTGAATGACGGTGCTTTCGATTTGTTTGTTGGCGAGAAGTTTTGTCAAGCCGAGGTTTTCGCGATCCGTCACACTGACGGGAAGGTCTTGAATGGACGATTTGATGATGAAGGTGCCGTGTCCCCGTTTGCGGTACAGCATGCCTTCTGACACGAGGATGTCGAGCGCTCTTTTCATCGTCATTCTGCTGCAGGAAAATTCTCTGGCAAGGGACAGCTCATCAGGTATCGGCTGATCGTCCGGGTAATATCCTTCCCGGATTCTTTTCCTCATTTCATTTGAAATATATTCGTATTTTCTCATGTTTTAACCACCAGTACTAAGGATTCTGTTTGATATGAAGCGCCTTCTTTATCATTATATCGATTTCCTCAGGGAAATAAAAAGATGGCCGAAAAGACCATCTCCTTTTATATTCGTTTTGCCTCCAAAACCCTTAGCAGCCGAATGCTAAAAACCGCCCATCTCTGTCATGCGTTTGAACCAGTATCCGCTTTTTTTAATCGTCCGTTCGCCGTTTTTGTCAAGGTTGACTGATACAAAGCCGTAGCGGTTTTTATAAGCGTTCGTCCATGACCAGTTGTCCATAAAGGTCCACAGGTGATATCCCTTTACATTTGAGCCTTCCTGAATGGCCTTGTGAACCCATTTTAAGTGATCTTTTATAAATTCAATCCGGTAGTCATCATGAATCATTCCGTCTTCGCCGCGGAAGCGTTCCTCCCCTTCGACACCCATGCCGTTCTCCGAAACAAAGCATTCAATATTGCCGTAATTGTCTTTGAGATTCATCAAAATATCATATATGCCTTTTTCATAGATTTCCCATCCGCGGTGGCGGTTCATTTTTCTGCCCGGCATTTCATAATGGTCAAAGAAGCGCTCAGGCGTAAAAGGCGCGTTCGGATTTGGCAGATGTTCCTTCGCCTTCACCCGTCTCGGCTGATAATAGTTGATCCCGAGCAAATCAACCGTATTGGCTTTGATCAGCTCTAAATCGCCGGGCTTCACGTCGGGAAGGAAGCCATCCTCTTTTAATATATCAATTAAAAGTGAAGGAAACTCTCCTTTAACCGCAGGATCGAGAAATGATCGATTAAAGAAGGCGTCTGCTATTTCAGATGCTTTCACATCCTCGGGATGCCGGCTTCGCGGATAAGACGGCGTTACATTCAGGATGATGCCGATTTTTCCGTCTCCGCCGAGCCTGCGGTAAGCCTCAACCGCTTTGGCATTCGATAAAATCTCATGATAGGCGACCTGAACCGCTTTTTGAAAATCGATTTCGTTAGGATAATGAAAATCGTATAGATAGCCGCCTTCCACCGGAACAATCGGCTCATTATGCGTGAACCATGTCTTGACCCTGTCTCCGTACAGGCGGAAGCAGGTTTCCGCATAGGAGACGAAATGGCTGACGACTTCCCGGTTTTCCCAGCCGCCGATGTCCTGAAGGGCGAGCGGCATGTCGAAATGGTAAAGGTTGACGAAAGGCTCGATCCCCGCCGCTGTCAGTTCATCGATTACGTTATGATAAAAGGAAGCGCCTTCCTGATTTAATTCGCCTTTTCCCTCGGGAAAAAGCCTTGACCATGAAATCGAAAAACGGAACGAATGGTGTCCAAGCTCCTTCATCAGCTGGATGTCTTCTTTATACGTCTCATAAAAACGCGATGTCTCCTGAGGACCCACACCGTCAAAAAAGCGGTTCGGCTCTGCTTCGTACCAGTGATCCCAAATGTTCTTCCCTTTTCCTCCTTCATCCGCCGCCCCTTCAATTTGGGTGGCGGAGGCTGCAGATCCCCACCAAAAGCCTTTTGGAAAACGGTATTGGACCGGCTCTGTTTTTGCTTCTGTCTTTGACATGTGATCAATCTCCTTTTACAATCCTATCGTCTTGTTTTGATCGGGAACGTTGATTTCCTGTTCTTTCTTCAGATTCATGCGGTCGATGAATTTGAGGAACGGAAACCATATCGCAAAGACGACGGCTAAATTGACGATTTGCAGGATGCCGCCTGCAAGGGAATTGGTCGCCATCATGCCGCTGATAAAAATCGGGACCGTCCAAGGAATCGTAACGCCTGTAGGCGGAGGTACAAGGCCCGAGGCCATGGCAAAATACGTAATCAGCGTGACGACCATCGGTGATACGACCCACGGAATGATAATCAGCGGATTCATGACGATCGGCAGCCCGAAAATAATCGGCTCATTGACGTTGAATATCCCCGGAGCTGCTCCGAGCTTAGCCACCTGCTTCATCTGCTTGCTTCTCATAAAGAGCAAAATCGCGATGATGACGGCTAAAGTCATGCCGGTTCCGCCCATTCCGACGGTATACACTTCCATAAACTGCTTATTGATAATGTGCGGCATTTCCCCCGTCGCCGTATAACTATTCAAATTTTCCAATGAAAGCGTGTTCCAAATCGGGTCCATGACAGAGTTGATGATGATTTGGCCGTGTAGCCCGAAAAACCAAAGCAGCTGGGTAAAAAATATCGCGATCAAAGTCGGAATAATGCCGCTTCCCAGACCGACAAGCGGAGCCTGAACAAGATTGTAGATCAAATCGTGCATATTCGTGCTGAACGCCTGAGTGATCATGATATTGATAATTAAATAGACCGACAGCGTCATCACGGCCGGAATGAGCGCCGCGAATGATTTTGATACGGCTGGCGGAACGCCTGCAGGCATTTTGATCGTATAATTTTTTTGGACAAAAAATCTGAAAATCTCGGCTGATGTAAACGCGGTGATCATTCCGAGAAACATCCCTTTTGCGCCAAGCCTGTCGACCGGGATGACATTGGCAATCGTTTCTCCGCCTTCACTGTTTAAGATAAACGGCGTCAAAACGAGGAAAGATGCCAATGCGACGACTCCCCCGAATACGGCCTCAACCTCATAGCTTTTCGACAGGTAGTAGCCGATGCCGAAGACGACGAAAACGGACATTATGTTAATCGTCGCACTCGGCGCGATGCTTAGGGCAGATTGAAACGCTTCAAGCGCAGATTTGCTCATCATTTTATCGAGGAACGGCAAATTGGTTAATACGACGATGATCGACCCGAAAATCGTAAGCGGAAAAGCCAGCATGAACGCGTCCCTAAGCACGCCTAAATATCTGTTGTTATTGAGCTTTCCGGCAATCGGAACCAAAATATTGCTCAGTTTTTCAAACACGGCCTTCTCTCCCCTTCTATTTCTTTGATTCTGACATTTTGTCTTTAAAGATTTCCAGCAGCTCATAAACGAGCTCCTTCATCGACAGCTCGACATGAAATGGTCCTTAGCATGCATGAGAAGCAGGGAGACATCCTGCTTTTCTCCGCCTGCTTCCTGCTGAACCATTTGGAAATGGATGTCGTGGGACTGCTGCAGATCGTCACCGGCCTGAACGAGCAGCTCATCCGCTTTCTCGATGTTTCCTTCTTTATATTCCCTCAAGGACTGGATGATTTTGCTGCGTGCGTTTCCGCTGTGAAGAATCAGCTGAAAGCAAATTTGCTCATGCGTTAATTCGCCGAATGTTGTTTTTTCCATCACATTCAATCTCCTATCAGGCTTATGGCCTGTTCATACGCTTTTTTTCCGTCCGCCATTCCATAAGCCGCCATATCGATCACATCGACCCGAATTCCATATTTGTCCGCTTCTTTTTGAAGCTCGTTTTTTAAAAAGCTCATCTGCGGCCCGATTAGCACAACATGTGCCTGGTCCATTTCTTTTTTCGCCTGATCCTGTCCGACCGCCCATATTTTCGCCTCGTCTCCGATTGATCTTGCATATTCCTCCATTTTGGTGACGAGAAGGCTGGTCGACATTCCTGAACTGCATGCCAGCAGAATTTTCTTCATGTTTGATCCCCTTTCTTTATTTAAAAGCGCTTTCATTATCTATTATTATATCTTTTCATTTTTAAATGTCTATACATTTAAAAATAAATGTTTGTATTTATTTTGACGAATAAAAAGCCCTCTCATCTGAGAGGGCTTCAGACCGTTGACAAAACAGGTCGGATTTTTAAAATCCGACCTGTTTTTGTCCATTTTATTCTATTATTTCGATCAGAAGGCTGGCGGTTAGGACCTTTCCAGGTCCAATTCGCCAGCTTTTTCAGATTCATGGCAGCGAAAACAAGCATCGCCTGCATGGACAATTTTTTCTTTCCCCGTAGGGTTGTCCAGCGCAGGCCATGCTTATGTTTTAAATCGGCAAAAACTCGTTCGATCGTCTCTTTACGTTTGGCATAGATTTGTTTATTCTCTTCCGTATGCCGAAGATGATCAGCTTCGTCTAAATGATCCTGCCAGATATGTCTGTGAATCATCTTTCGATGATCTCTACTTTCTGTACATGTATGTAGTAATGGACATGGTTTACATCGTTTTGGATCTGAAGCATACTCTCGATAACCTTGCCGATTGGTTGTGCGATAGGAGAGAATATGGTCTTGCGGGCAGATATAGACATCATAAAATTCATCGTAAACATACTCGTGTTTTCTCATGAATCCTTTTTTGGTTTGCGGACGCGTGTAAGGCATAACAGGGCGAACGTTTTCTTCATGAAGAAATTTTGCGATAACCGGTGTTTTGTATCCGGCATCAACTGCGACCGTATGAGGCTTGGCAACGCGCTCTTTTACTTGTTGAAACAGCGACGCGAACACTTGGCTGTCATGGATATTGGCAGGCTCAACAACCGTTCCCAGCACAAATCCGTTCCGATCACAAGCTGTATGAAATCCATAGGCAAAAAGACGTTCTCGTTCGCCTTTGACAAAATATCCGCTCTCAGGATCAGTTGTACTTTCCTTTACTTCTCGTTCCTCTAAGCATCGCCTGGGCTTTAAGGGCTTTTTTCCGTTCGCTTCGCGATCGGCATTAATTTCTTGATCTAGCTGCTCCTGATAAGCTCTTGTTTCTTTTCTTACGATCTTTTTCACAAACTTTTTCTTATTGGCATTCGCTTTGACATGTGTGCTGTCGATGAAGGCGACCGAAGGATCGACGAGGCCGAGATCCATGGCTTGACGTAAAATCTTATAGAAGATTGTTTCAAATAGGTCTGTGTCATGAAAGCGACGTTCATAGTTTTTACTGAAGGTTGAAAAATGAGGGATTTTTTCAGAGAATCCATATCCAATAAACCAGCGATAGGCTACATCAGTTTCGATTCGCTTAATGGTTTCGCGCATGGAGCGATGACCAAACACGTATTGAATGAGCACCATTTTAATCAGTACAACAGGATCAATACTTGGACGCCCTTTTGAAGAATAAAGAGGGGCAACTTTTTCATAAATAAATGAAAAATCAATGGCTTCTTCCATCTTCCTGACCAAATGGTCTTCAGGTACAAGCTCACTTAAGGCAAAGACTTCAAGCTGTTCACGCTGATCTTTAGAGTGTTTGGTCAACATGGTAAAACCTCCAAAAATTAGATTCCACACACATTTTAACAAAAAAAGCTTGTCGATCAAGCCACTTTTTTTGTGACTTTGTCGACAAGCTGAAGCCCTCTCATCTGAGAGGGCTTTTGCATCATGTTTACCGCGCTTTTTTTTGAAAGAGGCGGACCGCCTCTTTCGGCACATAGAACGAGCCGTCGCTTTCTACGATCACGCTGTCTAATTCGTATTCTTTGCCTTTGATCCTGATGATGTTTTTGTTGACCGGCATTTCTGCTTTGACGTTTTTGCGCTCTGCGATAACAACCGGATTTGCAGGGTCTTTTTTATCAACTGTGACTCGCGCTCCTGCTTTCTTAAACGCCTGGCGTGCTTCGCTGAAGATGTCGTTTGTCAATCTGTCCAAATTGAAGCCCATCGCTTTCGCCATCGTTTTGGCTATGTCGGTATTCTCGAGAAGCCCCTGCGGTTTTTGGGGTCCGTAGGAATAAAGGAAGACGTCTTCCCCTGTATGGCCTCCTGTCGTAAAGCCGAGGTTCGCCCGGTTTGCCAGCAGCTTAACAAAAACCGAGGCAGCCGCTTTTTTGTCTTTTGCCCCTTTCAGCTGTTCTTTTTCAGATGCCGTTAAATTGTCGAGGCCGTAAAGCTGTGCGGCTTCTTCGATGTTTGATAAATCGTCTTTTAATTTGCCCGTTGCACCCTCAACCGTCATTTTTGCTTTTTTCAAAGGATCGATGTATGCCGACACAGGCGTTGAATCATAGCCTTTCGTCGTATTGCTGTTGCCGATCGATATCCCGCTGTTTCCATGGTCGGTGACGGCGATGACCATCGTATGTTTATCTTTTTCGGCGAATTTCAGCGCCTCTTTGACAGCATGATCAAATGCGAGCACATCGCTTATAATGCCGATCGGATCATTCTGGTGCGCTGCCCAGTCCGGCTTGCTTCCTTCAACAAATAAGAAGAAGCCGTCTTTATCCTTTGATAGCGTCTGAATCGACTTTTTCGTCATCTCGGCAAGCGTCGGCTGCTCGGGATGCGTCGTGCTTCTATCCATGTCATAAGCCAGATCGCGCTGGGAGAAAGCTCCCCAGATTTTTTTCGATTTTGAACGGAGGAGCTCATCCTTCGTTTCAACAAAATCGTATTTTTTATCTTTAATCACGTTCACTAAGTCTTCATTGTCCTTGCGGCTCTTTTCCTTCGTTCCCGGCTGAAGCGATTCCTTTCCTCCCCCGAGGACGACGTCGATATTTTGGTAAACCTGCTGTTCGCCGAGCACTTCGAAGTTATTGCGGTTCAAATGGTGTGCGGAGTAAGAAGCCGGCGTGGCGTGCTGAATTTCAGATGTGGCGATAATTCCGGTTGCTCTTCCGGTCTGCTTCGCCCCTTCCAATACATTTGCTAATGGCCGGAAATGATCTTTCTCGCTGATGGGTTCTGCGCCCGGCGAATTTACTACTGAAGGCAGCACGCCGACATATGAGGAGTTTGACTTGTGCCCTGTTGCCATCGCCGTTCCTGCCGGTGCTGAATCCGTAATCGCCGATTCTGCTGAATATGTTCTGACCCCGCCGGTGACGATTTTGTCAAGCGCAAGAGGCTCACCTTTATACCAGCGGGCCAAGGTTGTCGCCGTAGAGCTCGTTCCATCCATCACCATCATTATGACGTTTTTGACTTTGCGATCTTCCTTTTTTTTCGCTGTTTCCATCGCTGCACTGCCTGTACCCGCAGAACCTAACGCCACGGCACCCGCCAATGTGATGCCTGCGATCCTGTTTCGTAAAGAACCCATATGTACTCCCTCCATTACTGCTTTATTTCCTGACAAGCCTACACTATCAAACGATTGTAAACAGATTTTATGTTTTCTATTAATCTTATGTTTACTTTTTTGCGTTATGATAAAAGAAGACTTGCCGCCTTCTTTTTGTTTTACCCTTTTCCAGCTTGAAACCCGGGATATTTCGTCATTCCGCCGTCAACATACAGCGTCAGCCCCGTAACATAGCTCGCTTCATCTGACGCAAGCCAGGCGGCGCACGCCGCGACTTCTTCCGGCTTTCCGATATAGCCGATCGGGATCAGTTCGATGACCCCTTTTTTCAATTCCGGATCAGCGAATTTTTCGGCGTTGATCGGCGTGTCGATCGCGCCGGGCCCGATGGCGTTTACACGGATGCCTTTCGGAGCGTATTCGAGAGCGAGCGTTTCTGTAAGCAGTTTGGCTCCCCCTTTGCTTGCCGCATAATGGACGAAGTGAGGCCACGGGATCTGCTGGTGGACGGACGACATATTGATGACCGATCCTTTGATTCCATTATCAAGCATATATTTGAGGGCTTCCCGGCACCCTAAAAACATTCCCGTCAAATTTGTTGAAATGACGCGGTTCCAGTCTTCCAGCGACAAGTCTTCCGAAGGGACTTCGTTTTCAACCCCCGCGTTATTCACCATGATATCAACGGAGCCGAACGAATCAACCGCTTTTTGGATCAGCGCTTTGACGTCTTCTTCTTTTGAGACGTCTCCTCTGAGAGCGACTGCCTTTGAACCGCTTTTTTCAATTTCTTTCACCGTTTCCTCAGGATTTTCTTCTTCTTTAAAATAGTTGATGACGACATTTGCCTTTTCCATACCGAACCGCAATGCCATCGCTTTCCCAAGGCCTGTCCCGGCACCTGTGATCACAACCGTTTTTCCGCTTAGACTCGGATACATGTTATCGATTACCTCCTTAATTTTAAACGCTGTGTGTTGATAGGTTGCCACAGAACAGCTGAAAGAATGCATGAAAAAACCGCAAGCCATAGGCTTGCGGTTTTCGTTTATATACGCTTATTTCATCCACTCAGTATGGAAAATGCCTTCTTTGTCTGTGCGCTCATACGTATGGGCACCGAAGTAGTCGCGCTGAGCCTGAATAAGGTTGGCAGGCAGCGTCGCTGTGCGGTAGCTGTCAAAATAAGCGAGTGCGCTTGAGAAGCACGGCACCGGAATTCCTTGTTCAACCGCAAGGGAAATCGTTTTCCGGAGCGCTCCTTGATAGCTTTCCACAATATCTTTGAAGTAAGGGTCGAGCAGGAGATTGTCAAGCTCTGGGTTACGATCATACGCATCTTTGATTTTTTGCAGGAAGGCCGCACGGATGATGCATCCTCCGCGGAAAATCATCGCGATATCGCCGTATTTCAAATCCCAGCCGTATTCTTCTGAAGCGGCTTTCATTTGGGCAAAGCCTTGCGCATAAGAACAGATTTTACTCATGAAGAGGGCTTTTCTGACCGCTTCAATTAATTCTTCTTTGTTTTCAGTTACCGGTTTCGCTTCAGGACCTGTAAGCAGCTTGCTCGCTTTGACGCGCTCTTCTTTCATTGCCGAGATAAAACGGGCAAACACGGATTCCGTAATGATCGGAAGCGGCACGCCAAGGTCGAGCGCGCTTTGGCTTGTCCATTTACCTGTGCCTTTTTGGCCTGCTTTGTCCAAAATCACATCAACAAGCGGTTTGCCTGTTTCTTCGTCTTTTTTCGTAAAAATATCGGCGGTGATCTCGATCAGGTAACTGTCAAGCTCTCCTTTGTTCCACTCTGAGAACACTTCGTGCAGCTCATCAGACGATAAACCGACAAGGTGTTTCAGAATAAAGTAAGACTCGGAAATCAGCTGCATGTCACCGTACTCGATGCCGTTGTGGACCATTTTGACATAATGGCCTGCACCGTCAGGTCCGATATACGTTGTGCAAGGTTCACCGTCAACTTTTGCCGAAATCGCTTCAAGAATCGGTTTGACGAGCTCGTGGGCTTCTTTTTGTCCGCCCGGCATGATAGACGGGCCTTTCAGCGCGCCTTCTTCACCGCCGGAAACGCCTGTGCCGATAAAGTGAATGCCGCTTTCGGCAAGCTCTTGGTTGCGTCTTTGCGTATCTTTATAGTATGTATTTCCGCCGTCGATCAGGATATCGCCTTTTTCAAGATGAGGAAGAAGCGACTGGATCGTAGCGTCCGTCGGCGTTCCCGCTTTGACCATCAAAAGGATTTTGCGAGGTTTTTCAAGAGACTCGACAAACTCTTCAATGCTGAATGTGCCGACGACATTTTTGCCTTTGGCTTCTTCTAAAAACTCCTCCGTTTTCGCGCTTGATCTGTTGTATACAGAAACCGAAAATCCGCGGCTTTCAATATTTAAAGCCAAGTTTTTTCCCATTACCGCTAAACCAACTACACCTATTTGCTGTTTTGCCATGTCTAACGTCCCTTCTAAAGCGCTTTGCATATACTTTTTAATTTGTGTTTGTAAGATGAAAATACCATACTTTGACCCATCTTTTCAAGCTATTGATCCTTTCTCTGTTCCTGGAAAAAATCTTTATTGAAGCTTGTTCCGCTTGAGTTGCTCTCTTTTTTGACGACTCTGACCCCTTTTTTGATGAGATCAGTACCGTACTTTTCGTTCAGCTCGTTCATCAGCTTTTGAATCGGTTCGTCTTTGGCATCCTCCTGAAATGAAAACAAATCGAGCTGTTTGAAGGCTTCATCCCGTTTCACGAGTCCTGTGCCCGTCACGCCGAGCAGCCTGACCGCATTTCCCTGCCAATGCTGATGAAAAAGCGCTTTAGCTGCGCTGGCAATCTCATCGGCCCGATCTGTCGGGTTTTGAAGAGTCTTGCTCCTTGTGATGTTCGTCCAGTCGGCATAGCGGATCATGATAAAGATTTTCGAAGCCATGACGTCCTTTCGCCTCAGCCTGTCGCTGACCGAGCCGGCCAGTTTGTCAAACAGCCTGCCCAGCTCCTTTTCATCCGTGCTGTCGTGCGGAAGGGTCGACGAATTGCCGACGCTTTTAAATTCGTATATTCTGTCGGGATTGACCTCGCCGTTATCGATTCCGTTCGCCCTTCTTTTCAGCCTCGGGCCGTTGATGCCTAAAAGCTGCTTTAATGCGAATTCATCAGCGGCTGCCAGATCCCCGATCTTTTCGATGTTCAGCGTTCTTAGCTTTTCAGCGGTTTTTTGGCCGATTCCATACATTTCGCCGATATCCATCGGCCAGAGTACGTCAGGCACCTCCCGTTTTCGCAAAATGGTAATGCCGAGCGGTTTTTTCATATCTGAAGCCATTTTGGCTAAAAATTTATTCGGCGCAATTCCGATGCTTGACGGAAGCAGAAGTTCCTCCTGCAGACGCTTTTGAATCTCTAAGGCGGTTTCGTACGCTTTTTCCCGATACGGCGTATCAGTAAGATCCATATATCCTTCATCAATCGAGACGGGCTCGACGAGATCGGTGTATTCCCTTAAGACTTCAAACATTTCCTTCGAGGAGCTTCTGTAGCGGCCGAAGTTCGGCGGTTTGACAATCAGGTCCGGACAGATGCGCTTCGCCTCCCAGAGCGGCATGGGCGGTTTTACGCCGCGGGCTCTCGCCTCATAGCTGCAAGTCACGACAATCCCCTTTCGTTCTTTCGCATTGCCGGCGATGGCGAGGGGCTTTCCGCTCAAGGAGGGATCGAATGCCGTTTCAACAGACGCGTAGAAGCTGTTCATATCGATGTGAAAAATGATTCTTCCTTTTTTCAAAACGGCTCCCTCCCTTGCTCTGATTAGACATACGACCGTACATATAGTAAGATGTTATTGAAACGGAAGTGATAATCGTGATTCTCGAATCCTTTAACGATGCTTTTTTTCTGTTTGAGTTTTTCACAATCATTCTGCCCGCGCTGACGGCGATCGGAATCGCCCTTCTGCTCAAGCATTGCAGCACGGGGGAAAATTGGAAAACGAAACGGATTGAAGAATATAAAACGATTCATTTCATTTATCGAATCGATTTTCTCGTTATCCTATATCATCGCATTACCTTATGGATTAGTAAAGTCATTCGCATGAAGGCTTCGTCGAATGATGATGAAGACCATCGTTTCCTTCTTCTTGCCATTTAAATAGCGACAGGGCTCTAAAAAGCCCTCAAATGAAGAAGGAGGAACACATGTTGAACAAGAAATTAACGCGACTAGTTACGATTGCAATGTTTTTGATGATGACCTTATTTGTAGGAGAGCACGCTTCTGCCGCCGGAACAGCCGCAGCAGACAACGGAAATATATTCCAACATTATATCGTGCTGCCTTTTTCAAATCTGATTAAAGGAATCGCCGGTTTTTTCCACGGCAGCTATGGACTTTCCATTATCGTCGTGACGATCATCGTCCGCTTCCTCGTGATGCCTTTGTTTGCCAATCAATACAAAAAACAGCGGGTCATGCAGGAAAAAATGGCGCTGGTCAAGCCTGAAATGGATGCCATTCAAAGCAAATTGAAAAAGACGAAAGACCCTGTTAAACAAAGGGAAATTCAGCAGGAAATGATGCAGCTCTACCAAAAGCATAACATCAATCCGCTGGCGATGGGCTGTCTGCCGATGCTGATCCAATTTCCGATTTTGATCGGTTTTTATTACGCCATCCGGTCGACGCCTGAAATCGCATCGCACACTTTCCTTTGGTTCAACCTGGGACATTCGGACATCTTCATGTCTTTATGCGCCGGCTTTATGTATTTTATCCAGTTCTACGTATCGCAAAAATTAAACGCCCAAAACGCGGCACAGTCCAACCCGGCGGCACAGCAGTCGGCAAAAATCATGGGCTTCTTTTTCCCGGTGATGATGACGGTCTTTTCAATCAACGTACCGGCTGCCCTCCCGCTCTACTGGATGACGAGCGGATTGTTCCTGACGGTTCAGAACGTTGTCTTTCATCAAATGTACAAAAAGAATAAAGGAATCGAACCGGCGGGTTCGGCTTCAAAATAAAAAGGTTGCGCCAAATGCGGCGCAGCCTTTTTTGTTGTGTTTATCATCCGGCTGCCGTTTCCTCGCGTTCAAAGCTTTCGGAAATCGCCTCAAAGCCTTCGATTTTTTCCACGATGGCGTCTGGATCTAATTGAATGATCAGTTCGCCGTTCCGTTCGAGAACGCCTGTGAAGCAATCGGCCTGCATGTGAAACGGCTTGATGTCGCCGTCATTGATCGGAATCATCTCTTTTGCATCGGAGACAAGCAAGCCGGCGGGTCCTGTTTGTGATGAAAAAATCAGCAGCTTGCTTTTGTCATCGATCGAAAGCGGCTTATGATGCAGGATGACGCCCGTGTCTAAGACCGGAACGATCTCATCCCTGATCCTGGTGATCCCGCGGACTTCGGGAGGAAGCCCGTTGATCTCTTTCAGATGTCCTATCCGTTCAATCCCCAAGATGTGACGGATGTCTGCCCCATAATCTTCCTGATTCACTTGAAAAAGAATGGCATGTTGATTTTCCACGTAAAACCCCTGCCTTTATGATGGATTTGCAACTTCCTCAATAATCGCAATGACCATTTCTGCAGTCTTGACAAGCTCCTCAACCGGCATTTTTTCGTTTTTCGTATGGATCTCTTCATAACCTACGGCAAGGTTGACCGTCGGAATGCCGTGTCCTGCGATGACGTTGGCATCGCTTCCCCCTCCGCTCGTCAGCAGTTTATGCGGGCGTCCGATCTTTTCGGCTGCTTTTTTCGCGACTTCCACTACGAGGTCGCCGTCCTTGTATTTAAAGCCGGGATACATGACTGCAATCTCAACTTCGGCGCGGCCTCCCATTTCAGCGGCTGCCGTTTCAAAAGCCGCTTTCATTTTCTCTGTCTGCTGTTTCATTTTTTCGGGAACGAGCGAGCGGGCTTCGGCTAATATTTCAACCTGGTCGCAGACGATATTTGTTTGGGTTCCGCCTTCAAAGCGGCCGATATTTGCCGTCGTCTCCTCGTCAATGCGGCCGAGCGGCATTTTGGCAATCGCTTTTGATGCGATCGTAATGGCGGAAACGCCTTTTTCCGGTTCTACCCCTGCGTGCGCCGTTTTTCCGAAGATCGACGCTTTTATTTTCGCCTGCGTCGGCGCGGCCACGATGATGTCTCCGACCTTGCCGTCTGAATCAAGGGCATAGCCGTATTTAGCCGTAATGAGCGAACGGTCCAGAGCCTTCGCTCCGACAAGTCCGGATTCTTCGCCGGCGGTAATGATAAATTGGATCGTTCCGTGCGGAATGTTCTTCTCTTTCAGAACTTTGACGGCTTCAAGCATAGCCGCAAGCCCAGCTTTATCATCTGCTCCCAGAATCGTCGTGCCGTCTGTTTTCACGTAGCCGTTTTCAACGACGGGCTTTACACCGTTTCCGGGAACGACGGTATCCATATGTGACGTAAAATAGATGGCATCGGCTTCTTTTGTTCCGTGAAGCGTACATATGAGATTGCCGGCGCCGTGTCCGGTTCTTTCCGCGCTGTCGTCCTCAATGACATCCAGTCCGAGAGCGGTGAATTTTTCTTTCAGCACTTTGCAGATGGCTGCTTCGTGTTTTGTTTCAGAATCGATTTGCACAAGTTCCAGAAACTCTTCCAACAGGCGTTTTTCATTCATGGTAGTTCCCCTCCATTTTTATAGCGGTATGTTTCCGTGTTTTCTTTTCGGCCGGATGTCCCGTTTGCTCTTCAGCATGTCAAATGTCTGAATCAGCCTCTTCCGCGTCTCTTTCGGATCGATGATATCATCGATCATCCCATGCCGGGCCGCAGTAAAGGGACTTGCGGCTTTCATGCACTCCGCGATAAGCCGCTTTCTGTCGGCTTCCTCTGTTTTTTTACCCTTTGCCAGCAGAATATCGGTTGCTTCTTCGGCTCCCATGACTGCGATTTCAGCGTTCGGCCAGGCAAATACGGCATCAGCTCCGAGCGCCTTGCTGTTTAAAGCGACATATGCTCCTCCGTATGCTTTTCTTAAAATAACCGTCACCTTCGGAACTGCCGCTTCAGCGAAAGCATAAAGGATTTTGGCGCCGTGCCTGATCACTCCGCCGTGCTCTTCTCGTATTCCCGGAAGGAAACCCGGCACATCCACAAGCGTCAAAATCGGAATTTGAAACGAATCACAAAAACGGATAAATCGGGACATTTTATCAGATGCATCAATATTCAAGCTGCCTGCCAAATACTTCGGCTGGTTGGCGACGATCCCCGTCACCTCTCCTGCAATCCTCGCAAAACCGATCACGGCGTTTTTCGCAAAATGCTGCTGCACCTCAAAAAATGTACCGCTGTCAGCAATTTCGCGAATGATGTTTTTCACGTCATACGGCCGTTGGCCGTCTTCGGGCAATAAGGTTAAGAGATGCGGCCTCATATCATCGTCTTTCACAGGTTTCGGCCCGGCAGGAGGCTTCTCTTCATGATGCTGGGGGAGATAGGATAAAAGCTTCCGCACCTCTTGAAGGACGGCCTCATCCGAATCCCCGGAAAAATGAGCATTGCCGCTGATTGAATTATGTATGGACGCACCGCCCAATTCGCCGGGGGTGACATTCTCTCCCGTTGCCGTTTTTATGACTTTTGGACCTGTGATGAACATCTGCCCCGTTTTTTCGCTCATAAAGACAAAGTCTGTCAAAGCCGGCGAATAAACGGCACCGCCGGCACAAGGACCGAGAATGACAGAAATCTGCGGAATGATGCCGGAGCAAAGGACATTTCGAAAAAAAACGTGGCCGTACCCATCTAATGATAGCACACCCTCTTGAATTCTCGCACCACCTGAGTCATTAAGACCTATGAAAGGCGTCTTATTTTTCAGGGCAAGATCCATGACGGCCGCGATCTTTTTCGCATGCATCTCTCCGAGCGTGCCGCCTGTGACGGTAAAGTCCTGGGAAAATAAATAGACCGGCCTTCCATGAATTTTTCCAAATCCGGTGACGACGCCATCGCCTAAGGGACCTCCAGGCTGCCTGCTTCTCACAAAAGCGTTCAGCTCGACGAAGCTTCCCTGATCAAGCAAAAGCCCGATCCGCTCCCTGGCAGTCAGCTTTCCTTTTCGTTTTTGTTTGTCGATCTTTTCCGTTCCCCCGCCAAGCGCGGCGGCTTGGCGGCTTTTATATAAATCATCGACTTTTTCAAACATATTCATCATTTTTTAGCCCCTTCGTTTACGAAATGGTGTTCCCCCGTAAAACTTGTCCGCTGATCAAAAGCAGGATAAAATGGAAGGAGATCAATCGAAACAGAGGTGAAAAGCTTGTCTCAAAAAATGATTAAAATCATGGTTATTCTAATGATCGGCGTCATGGTGCTGACGAGCCTGCTGACGGGAATCAGCATGATTTTCTAATACAGATGCGGTGCTTGCTATGACCGGAAACGGCCTGTTTTCATAAAAAAATAGCATGAGCTCCTCCCTTTTCATTAGACTGACCAATGAAGGGGGAACTCATGCGATCAGGCAGGAGATTTAATCCCTTTAAAATAACTTTTAATCACCAAATATTGCTCCATTTCACCGAGAAAATAGAAGAGGGCTGCGCGCGCTTCAAATTCTTCGCGCGTCGTCGGCAGCTCCATCTCTTCGATCTCCTCTCTCATTTTCACGAGGCGCTTTAAAAATTTATGAGCCGTATTCCCCGGGTGGATGGCTCCTCTCAAATCATGAATAAACGCTGCGATCATATGCCCCTGTTCCACCGTCATCGAAATCGACGTAATCTTCGGAAGAGCCCGTTCAATGATTTCAAACTGTTTTTCCCGCATTTTAAAATAGTGGTAATAAAGGTTTTCATGGCGTAAAAAGTGATTTTCCACATCGCGGTATGCCAATGTTTTTGCTTCATTGATCAGGCGGTGCGTCTCAGGAATTTCCTTTCCCGTCCAGTCCTGCTCCCCTGTCAGCAAATAGCGCTCGATCTCTTCGAAGATTTTGGCGAAATTGTCTTCGATTTTCTGCTGGTACTGTTTGAGCTGCTTGTCCAGGCTCGGCATGTACAAGTTCATGAGGAGCGCAACCCCGATGCCTGTAATGATAATGAGGAATTCATTCCAAACGAGAGGCAGCGTGATTCCTTCAGACATGTAGAGATGAAGGATGATAACCGAGCTTGTGACGACTCCTTCTTTGATTTTCAGAATAACGGTTGTCGGAATGAAAAATAAAAGCATGAGACCGATGACAGCCGGATGATAGCCGATCAATTCAAAGAAAATATACGAAAACCCAATCGCAAGGCAACATGCGGCAAAACGGGCCCATGACGCCAGGAGAGACCGCTTTTGCGTCACTTGAATGCAAAGGATGGTAATAATGCCTGTTGACACAAAATTGTGCAGGCCCAAAAGCTGGGCGATATAGATCGATAGTGCCGTTCCGAGTGCTGTTTTTAATGTGCGATAACCTATTTTAAACATCGTAAACCCCAATCTTTTTTTCTATCGTTGGATCAAATGAACCAAAAAAGAAGAAGATCTATGTCTTCTTCCGCTTATTTTATAGTATTTTCTCCAAAAAGTCTTGAGCTCTTTGCGATTTTGGTGAAGAAAAAAATGATGACGGGTCGGCGTCTTCGACGATCGTTCCTCCGTCCATAAACAGCACTCTGTCGGCGACTTCTTTCGCAAATCCCATTTCGTGCGTGACGATCACCATCGTCATTCCCGTTTTCGCCAGGTCCTGCATGACCTGAAGCACTTCCTTCACCATCTCGGGGTCGAGCGCCGACGTCGGTTCGTCAAACAGCATGATCTCCGGATTCATCGCCAAGGCCCGGGCGATGGCCACCCGCTGCTTTTGCCCGCCTGACAAACGGTTCGGATAATCGTCTTTTTTATTGAGAAGCCCGACTTTTTCGAGCAGCTCTTCCGCTTTTTTGACAGCCGCTTCCCTGCTTTCTTTTTTGACTTTAACAGGCGCATATATGATGTTTTCCAAAACGGTCTTATGCGGAAACAAATGAAAATGCTGAAAGACCATTCCGATGTTCTCTCTGATTTTCAGCACGTTTGTTTTCTTGTTCGTAATCTCCTGATCCTTGATGAAAATGCTTCCGTCCGTCGGCTTTTCGAGCAGGTTCAGGCAGCGCAAAAACGTCGATTTCCCTGAACCGGACGGACCGATAACAGCCGCTACTTCTCCTTTTTCAAAGGAAACGGAAATATTTTTGAGCACCTCAAGTTTTCCGAAAGATTTTGAGAGATTGCTAACATTAATCATTTGCATTCAGCTTCCTTTCAATCGCTTTGCCGGCAAACGTCAGTATCAGAACGAGCACATAGTAAATCAAACCGGCAAACAGCATCGGTTCAAGAGGGCTGTAGATCGCCGCTCCCGCCTGATAGCTCCGTCTCATAATATCGCCGAGCCCGATGACCGTCACAACCGCTGACTCCTTCGTCAGCGTAACCGATTCGTTGACAAGGGCAGGCATAATGTTTTTGAAGGCCTGAGGCAGCAAGAGATCCTTCATCATTTTCCAGTATGGCACGCCAAGAGCCATCGCTGCTTCTTTTTGGCCTTTATCGATGGCATTGATGCCGGCTCTGATGATTTCCGATACATAGGCGGCCGAGTTTAACCCGAATGCGACCACCGCTGCCCAATAGGCGTCAATATCAAAACCCAGAACCTGCGGCAGGCCGTAATACACGATCATTAACTGCAGAACGAGCGGCGTTCCCCTGAATATTGAGGTATAAAAATCAGCGATCCATGAAAGAACCTTGATCGAGCTGATTTTCAGGAGGGTGATGAAAACCCCCAGCACAAATCCAAACACCGCCGCAGCGACGACTACTTTTAATGTAACGCCGAGACCTTCCAGAATAAAAGGCATTTCAGGTATCGTACTTGAAAAATCAAGAAAATTCATAATGACTCTCCTTCTCCCGCCTCAAGTAAGTGAGGCGTCCAATCACTTTTAGCAAAAAAAGTTCAACAAAAAAGTTGAACTTTTCGTGCTTACTTTTGTGTTTCTCCGCTAAACCATTTTTCTTTCAATTTGTCCAACTCTCCGCTTTTCTCCATTTCTTTAAGCGCCTTGTTGAACTTCTCCGTCAGGTCGCTTCCTTTTTTGAAAGCAATCGCCGATCCGGCTTGATCGTCAGGGTCTTTCGGAAGATTGAAAGCGGTGAGTTCTTTGTTTTTATTTAAATATTTTTCAGCAACGATGTCTTCGATAATTGCTGCTTCGAAACGGCCAGCTTTAATCTCTTCGGTCAAATCGGAAATGCGGTTGCGGTTTTCAACCTTCAAATCGTACTTTGAAGTCAGTTCCTTCGCTTTTTCTTCCTGGATGGAACCGAGCTGCACGCCGACTGTTTTTCCTTTCAGGTCATCAAGCGATTTGATGCCGCTCGATTTCTTCGTCACGATCATGTTGTGAGCCGTATAATAAACGTTTGAAAAATCGACTTGTTTTTTGCGCTGAGGAGTCGGCGTCATGCCTGACAAGACGATGTCTACTTTATTTGTTTTAAGGGCTGTCACCAATCCGTTAAAATCCATATCCTGGACTTCGAGTTCATGGCCCGTCTTTTTGGCTAGCGCTTTGGCCAGATCAACGTCAAAACCGACGATATTGTCTCCGTCCTTCGATTCAAAAGGCGGGTAGTCTGCAGAAGTTCCCATCACCAATGTTTTTTTATCGCTTGAGCTGCTCGTCCCGCAAGCGGCCAAAGAAAATGCGGCACAAACCGTCACTAACAGTAAAAGCCATTTTTTCATGTTGTATCCCCCTGAATCCATTTGAATATTTATTCGTTGATATGTATTTTAAACATTTTCTCATAATGATGCAATACTATTTTAAAAAAATACATGAAAAACCTTTAGAAAAGCTTGTATAAACTAATAGAATCCTGTCATTTTTACCCTTCGAATTGCATATTTATTAAATTAATATACAAAAAGCCTGCCGTTCATGATATGCTCCCCTAAAGGTAGACAGATGAAATAAAAAAATCTGTTTGCCTTGGGGGAGTTTTTTCATGGCTGGAAAATGGTTTTCAAAAAAGGAAAAATTGAATATTCTATCAGAATGTGATCAGGAGAATAATTCGGTGAATGAGATTGCAGAAAAATATGACATTCATGCCGAAACAATTCGTGAATGGAGAACATCGCATGATATGGCCGGTGTGGAAAGTCTGGAACGTTCAAAGTGCCATAAGTTCTATCCCGCAGAATTAAAATACGCCGCCGTGAAAGACTTCTTATCCGGACGCTACACTCAAAGAGAAGTCTCGAGAAAATATAAGATTTCCAGTAAATCCGTGCTCATGAAGTGGGTCGAGCTTTATAATGGTCATAAAACGTTAAAAGACAGTGGGAGAGGAAGGAATCGTTTAATGACCAAACGGAAGAATGTTTCTTTGGAAGAACGGATTAAGATTGCGAAGGATTGCCTAGCCCACGGAAAAGATTACGCCAGATCGATGGAGATTCATCAAGTTTCCTATCAACAGGTGTATCAATGGGTGAAAAAGTATCAAGAAGGTGGAGAAGAAGCCTTAAAAGATACACGGGGAAAACGCAAAACCGAAGAAGAATTGACACCTGAAGAAAAAATTCAACGGGAAAACAAACGGCTGGAACAGGAAAATGAGCGTTTGCGCGCAGAGAATGCGTTCTTAAAAAAGTTGGAAGAGATCAAAAGGAGGCGGTTCTAAGTCAGGTTCGGTACGAAGATCGATATCTCGCCATTTTAGAGCTGAATCGAAAAGAAGGCTTTTCTGTCCAAATGTTATGTGAGATTGCCGAAGTTTCGCGCCAGGGGTATTACAAATGGAGGAGCCGAGTACCTTCAGCGAGAGAAAAACAGAATGAAAAGATTATCGCCGAGATGACGCTTCTTCATGAACAAATTGGCGGTATCTACGGATACCGCAGAATGACCTTAAACATGAAGCGCCGCTTTAAAGAGCGCCTCAATCATAAGCGCATCTATCGGCTGATGAAAATCGCCAAGCTAGAGTGTGTCATTCGGCGGAAGAAAAAACGTTACGGCAAAGCGACGCCTCAACATGTGTCCGAAAACATCCTAAATCGAGAGTTTAAAGCGGACAAACCAAATCAAAAATGGGTGACCGATGTGACGGAGCTAAAATACGGCCATCGGAAAGCGTACCTCAGTGCCATTCTAGATCTTCATGAGGGAATGGTCGTGTCTTATGTGCTGGGGAAGTCCAATAATAACGCCCTTGTTTTTAAAACCTTTAACCAAGCGCTTGAGGCAGCACCAAACGCACGTCCTCTTCTCCACAGCGACAGGGGTTTTCAATACACGTCCCACCAGTTTAGAAGGATGATTAAAAACGCAAATATGACACAGAGTATGTCCCGCGTCGGCCGCTGTATTGATAACGGCCCCATCGAGTCGTTTTGGGGGAAATTCAAATGCGAGAAATACAGACGGAATTCATACGAGACGTTCGAGGAGCTTCAACATGATATTGACGAATATATCCACTTTTACAACCACGATCGTCTACAAGAAAAACTAAACGGCCTCAGCCCGGTGGAATACAGGGCTAAAGCCGTCTAGTGTGTTTGAGTTATTTCCACTGTCTACTTGACAGGGTGCAGTTCATCATGCCGGCAGGCTTTTGTTCATTATACTTCTTCGCAGTACTCCTCAAACAATCCCTGAAGCTTCGTGATGACGGCCATCGGTTCATAGCCCTCAATCTCATGGCGCTCGACCATTTTTACAATCTTGCCGTCCTTCAGCAATGCAAATGACGGGGAAGACGGCGGATATCCTTCAAAATATTCGCGCGCCCTTGCCGTGGCCTCTTTGTCCTGGCCCGCAAACACCGTCACGAGATGATCCGGCCGCTTATCATAGTGGACGGCGTGATAGGCGGCAGGCCTTGCAATTCCTCCGGCACAGCCGCAGACGGAGTTCACCATCACGAGCGTGGTCCCTTTTTTCGCCAATGCTTCGTCTACTTCTTCAGCCGTTTTTAATTCCTTGTATCCGGCCGCTGTGATCTCCTGCCTGGCCTGGCGCACAACATCGTTCATAAACAAATTAAAATCCATGTTCACTTTGAGTCCTCTCCTTTTTCATCGTCTTTTTTAATGATACTTTGAAACCGTTCATACCGCAAATCACGCGTCTTAAAGGTTTAGTGCGGGGAACAATCGGGGAAACCTATAAAAAGAGACGAAAGAGACAGGTGAGCCATATGAACAAAAGGAAAGCCATGCTGATTTACAACGGCAATGCCGGACAAAAAAACATCAAAAAAACGCTCGGCACAGTCGTTCCGATCCTTTCCGAATACATAGATGAGCTGATCATCAACCCGACGAGGCAAAAGGGAGATGCTTTCCGCCTATGCCGGCATATCGGAGAAGGCGTTGACGAATTATATATTTTAGGCGGGGACGGCACAGTCCACGAATGCATAAACGGCATCAGCCCGCTTCAGTCGAAACCCGCGATCGGGATATTGCCCGGCGGGACCTGCAACGATTTTTTAAGAACGCTTGAAATTCCGCAAAACATCGAAAAAGCGGCCGAAGCGCTGGTACACGGGGATAAAGCCGCCGTAGACGTGCTGAAAGCAAATAATCATTATTGTTTAAATTTTTGGGGCGTGGGCTTTATTACAGAGGCTTCAAGCCACATCAATCAAACCGAAAAGGCGCTCCTCGGAAGAATCAGCTATTTTACTAGCGCATTGCGGACGATCCCGAAGCTCAAGCCTTTCCCATGCAAACTGACCATCGACGGAGAGGAACTGACAGATGAAGCCGTGATGGTGTTGGTGCTGAACGGGCAGTTTATCGGAACGAACCGTCTGCCTCTCCCCAAAGCCACAGCTACTGACGGAAAGGCGGATGTACTCGTTTGCCGGAATACCAGCCTCTCGGCATTAAAGGAACTTCTCTCCATGGATCAGCCTGAATGGGAAACGTTCGAAGGAGATCTGTCTTATTTTCAGGGAAAAACGATCAAAGTGGAAACCGCTGAAGAAATGGACGCCGATACAGACGGTGAAATTTATTCCAAGGCGCCGGCGGACATTAACGTGCTGAACGGCCATCTCCGCATGCTCGTTCCGGGCGTCAACAGAAAAAGCTGACCGGAATGAACTGCACCCCAATTGTTAGACACCATCTAACAATCGGAGGTGCAGTTTTTTATGGCTAAATTTACAGCTGAGGAAAAAATACAAGCGGTCAAAAGGTATCTTGCGGGTAGGGAAGGGCATAAAACAATCGCCAGAGAGATCGGTGTTTCGTCAGGTGTGTTTCAGGTATGGATTCGCAAATACCATTACCATGGAGAAAGTGCGTTTCAAAAACTCTATACAACCTATTCTGTAGAAGATAAACTGAAGGTACTTCACTATATGATCGAAAATGGGACGTCGATCCGTGAAACAGCCGCCATCTTCAATATTCAAGCACCTTCTACGGTGGCTCAATGGCAGAAACTGTTCGAAACCGGAGGAATCGATGCCCTAAAACCGATGAAAAAGGGGCGGCCGTCAATGACAAAGAAAAATCAAAAAAGAACGAAGAAACAAACACCGCAAGAAGGATCAGTGGAAGCCATGCAGGCTGAAATTGAACGTCTGCGAATGGAGAATGCCTACTTAAAAAAGTTGAATACCTTAGTTCAAAACAAGGAAAAATTACAAAACAAGAAAAGGCCCAAGTAGTATTTGAACTAAGGACTGAATTTCCGGTAAAAGCCCTGCTTAAACTGGCTGGAATTCCGCGCAGTACGTATTATTACTGGGTCAAAACCTTCGGTCTTCCAGACAAAGATGCCAAATTAAAAACACTGATTCAATCGATTTATCATGAACATAAAGGCCGTTACGGGTACCGCCGGATACGCGACGAGCTTAAAAACCGGGGATATCAAATGAATCATAAAAAAATATATCGCCTCATGAAGGAACTGGGGTTGAAATGTCTCGTACGGATGAAAAAATACCGTTCGTATAAAGGAGAAACCGGCACGGTGGCACCAAACAGGCTAGAGCGGAATTTCAAGGCGGAAAAGCCGAAGATGAAATGGGTAACAGATATCACGGAATTTAAATTATTTGGGGAGAAGCTCTATTTATCGCCAATGCTTGATTTATTTAATGGCGAAATCATTGCTTATACAATTGGATCCAGGCCAACGTATTCATTGGTATCCGAGATGTTGGAAAAATCATTTGAACAGCTGACAGATAAAGAAAATCTGTTGATTCACTCCGATCAGGGCTGGCACTATCAAATGAAACAGTATCGCCACGCCCTAAAGGAACGAAATATTATTCAAAGTATGTCTCGTAAGGGAAACTGTTACGATAACGCGGTCATTGAAAGTTTCTTTGGTATTTTAAAATCAGAGTTTATCCATTTCAACGAATTTCAAAGCATCGAGCATTTTAAACAAGAGCTCGTAACATATATCGATTACTATAATCACAAACGGATCAAGGCAAAATTAAAAGGCATGAGCCCAGTACAATACCGGATTCATGCCAGTCATGTTACTTGAGAAAATAAGCTGTCTAACTTTTGGGGGTCACTTCAGAAAGGGTCAGCTTTTTTATATTCAATAAACGGATGTATGTTCATCGATGTGTTCAAGGATGTCTTTCACGCGGGCAAGGAATCTTCCGCAAATAAGACCGTCAAGCACTCTATGGTCAAGCGATAAGCATAAATTGACCATATCCCTGACGGCGATCATACCGTGGTCCATCACAACGGGACGCTTGACGATCGATTCCACCTGCAAAATCGCCGCCTGCGGATGATTGATGATGCCCATCGACTGGACAGAGCCGAAAGAACCCGTATTGTTAACGGTAAACGTTCCGCCGGTCATATCATCGCTTGTCAGCTTGCCGCTCCGCACCTTATGGGCCAAGTCCGCGATTTCTCTTGCAATGCCTTTAATCGTTTTTTCATCGGCATGCTTAATAACCGGCACATACAATGCATCTTCCGTCGCCACGGCAATCGAAATGTTGATGTCCTTTTTCTGAATGATTTTATCGCCGGCCCACATGCTGTTCATTTGCGGGAATTCTTTCAGCGCTTGGGCAACCGCTTTGACGAAGAAAGCAAAAAAGGTTAAATTGAAGCCTTCTTTCTTTTTAAATTCGTCTTTGATGTGATTGCGGTAGCTGACAAGGTTTGTGACATCGACTTCCATCATCGTCCAGGCATGAGGGATTTCATGCTTGCTTCTGACCATATTGGAAGCAATCGCATTGCGGATGCCTGTGACAGGTATTTCAATGTCGCCTGCTGCCGTTTCCGGAGCCTTTGTTTCAGCAGCTTTCGGCGCGCGGGCCGCAGCCGTTTTCTGCGGTTCTGCCGGCTGTTTTTCCGCTGCCGCGCCTTGAACCGGAATGCCGCCTGATGCAATGATGCGCTGGAGGTCTTTGCGGGTGATCCGCCCGCCGGCTCCTGTTCCTTCCACTTGTTCCAAATCGATGTTATGCTCTCCCGCCAGGCGCAAAACTGCCGGTGAATAGCGCTTTTTGTTCGGCGCGTCTTGCGGCTCTGCTTTTGGCAGTGCCTCTGTATTATGTTCCTCTGTATCCTGAGGGGTTTCCGGCTTTGATTCTTCATTTGTTTCGACGTTGCAAATGACATCTCCGACCTGCAAGGTCTCTCCTTCTTCTGCGACAAGCTCTTTGATCGTTCCCGTAAAAGAGGAAGGCACTTCAGCGTTGACTTTGTCCGTCATAACTTCAGCGATCGGGTCATATTTATTGACGCGATCCCCGACGCTGACAAGCCATTTGCTGATCGTTCCCTCGGTTACGCTCTCTCCGAGCTTGGGCATTGTCATCTGTTCCACTGCCATACGATTGTCCTCCTTTTCTTAGCTTTAAAACTCTGCGAGTTCTCTCATCGCTGCTTCTGCTTTTTCCGGATTGACCATAAAATATTTTTCCATCGACGGCGCATACGGCATCGCCGGCACATCAGGCCCTGCCAGCCGCTTGATCGGCGCATCCAGATCAAAGAGACAGTGCTCAGAAATGATCGCGGCGACTTCGCTCATTACGCTGCCTTCTTTCGTATCTTCAGTCATAAGGAGCACCTTGCCCGTTTTGGAAGCTGCTTCAATAATCGCTTCCTTATCGAGCGGATATACCGTTCTTAAATCGAGGATATGAGCGGAAATTCCGTCCTTCGCAAGCCGCTCAGCCGCCTGAAGAGCAAAGTGAACGCACAATCCATAAGTAATGACTGTGATGTCTTCGCCTTCCCGTTTGACGTCAGCTTTGCCGATCGGCAGTACGTAATCGTCATTCGGCACCTCGCCTTTTATAAGGCGGTAGGCTCTTTTATGCTCAAAAAACAGCACTGGATCCTCATCGCGAATGGCCGCTTTTAAAAGCCCTTTTACATCATAAGGCGTGGAAGGCATGACGATTTTCAGTCCAGGCTGATTGGCGAACACGGCCTCTACGGACTGAGAATGGTACAGCGCTCCGTGAATGCCTCCTCCGTACGGCGCCCTGATGACGATCGGACAGTTCCAGTCATTATTCGACCTGTAGCGGATTTTTGCCGCTTCCGAAATAATTTGGTTGACAGCGGGCATGATAAAATCAGCAAACTGCATTTCCGCTACCGGTCTCATGCCATACATGGCGGCACCGATTCCGACCCCGGCAATCGCCGATTCGGCGAGCGGCGTGTCCATGACCCGCTCTTCCCCAAACTGATCATATAGGCCGGCTGTCGCTTTGAAGACTCCGCCTTTTTTTCCGACGTCCTCGCCGAGAATAAAGACGCGCGGGTCTTTTTCCATTTCCTCTTTTAAAGCCAATGTAACAGCATCTATATACGACATTACAGGCATTGGTTTTCCCCCCTACTCCGCATAAACATGCCGCAGCGCCTCTTCAGGATCGGCATACGGAGCATGCTCAGCATAATCTGTTGCTTCATTGACGATATTCGCAATCTCGTCTGCTATCGCTTTTTCTGACTCTTCGGTAAGAAGTCCGGCTTCTATTAAATACTGCGCGTATGTTATGATCGGATCCTTTTTCTTCGCTTCAGCCACTTCTTCCTGGCCTCTGTAGCTTCTGTCGTCATCATCGCTGGAGTGAGGGGTCAGCCGGTATGAAATCGTTTCGATCAATGTCGGGCCTTCGCCTCTTCCAGCCCGCTCCCTCGCTTCTTTGACCACCTTATACACCTCGAGCGGGTCGTTTCCGTCAACCGTAATCCCGGGCATTCCATAGCCTACGGCACGGTCGGAAATCTTCTCGCATGCGACCTGCTTTTCGTACGGAACGGAAATAGCGTATTTATTGTTCTCGCACATGAAAATGACAGGAAGCTTATGAACCGCGGCAAAGTTTGCCCCTTCATGAAAATCGCCCTGATTTGAAGAGCCTTCGCCAAATGTCACAAATGTGGCGATATTCTTGTTGTCCAGCCTTCCTGCGAGAGCGACGCCGACGGCGTGCGGAACCTGTGTCGTCACCGGTGAAGAGCCCGTGACGATCCGGTTTTTCTTTTGCCCGAAGTGGCTGGGCATTTGTTTTCCTCCAGAGTTTGGGTCTTCCGCTTTCGCGAAAGCGGAAAGCATTAAATCCTTTGCCGTCATTCCAAACGCGAGCACGACGCCCATGTCTCTGTAATAAGGCAAAACATAGTCATTGTCGCGGTCTAAAGCGAAAGCAGCGCCGACTTGGGCCGCTTCCTGACCTTGGCAAGAGATCACGAAAGGGATTTTGCCTGATCTGTTCAGCAGCCACATCCGCTCGTCGAGCTTTCTTGCCAAAAGCATGGTTTTGTACATATCGATTGCCTGTTCATCTGTTAATCCCACTGCTTCGTGACGATTATTGCTCATTTTTTTCACTCCTTTATGCTTTTTAAAAATGAATCGCTTTTCCATCAACCGCAAGGGCGGCTTCTCCGATGGCTTCAGAAAGCGTCGGATGCGGATGGATCGTCTGGCCGATTTCCCACGGCGTCGCATCAAGCACCTTTGCAAGCCCCGCTTCGGAAATCATGTCCGTCACATGCGGGCCGATCATATGGATCCCTAAAATATCGTCAGTATCCTTGTCAGCGACGATTTTTACGAAGCCTTCCGTTTCTCCGTAAACGAGCGCTTTTCCGATCGCCTGAAACGGGAATTTGCCGACTTTCATATTTCGTCCCTCAGCCTTCGCTTCTTCTTCCGTTAAACCGACCGACGCCGCTTCAGGACTTGAGTATATGCATTTTGAAACTAGAGAGTAGTCCATCTGATGAGGCTCTTCGCCGGCGATATGTTCGACAGCGGTTATGCCTTCATGGGAAGCGACATGGGCAAGCTGCAAACCGCCGATGACATCGCCGATCGCATAAATATGGGACTCTTTCGTCTGGTACATGCTGTTTGTCGAGATAAACCCGTTTTCGACTTCAATATCCGTGTTTTCAAGTCCGATCCCTTCGATATTGGCCTGCCGGCCGACTGAAATGAGCATTTTTTCAGCCGAAAACGCAAGCGTTTCACCGTCTTTTTCGGCTTGTATGCTGATTCCCTCTCCCTGTTCGAGGCTGTCAGGCAGCACTTTTGCTCCCGTGATGATCTTGATGCCCTTTTTCGTCAGGCGGGTTTGCATTTCTTTTGATATGTCCGCGTCCTCGGTCGGCAAAATCCGCTTCGCGTATTCAATGACCGTGACATCAACGCCGAAGTCGTTGAGCATGGAAGCCCACTCGATGCCGATGACACCGCCGCCGACAATCACGATGGACGCCGGCAGCTTCTCGAGTTCAAGGGCTTCGTCAGAAGAGAGGACGCGTTCGCCGTCCGGCTCGAGTCCTGGAAGCGGGCGCGGCCTTGAACCGGTGGCGATGATGACGTTTTTCGGAACGAGCATTTCGTTTTCGCCCCCGTTTGCCATCTCAACTGACACTGTTCCCGGCATCGGGGAAAAGATCGACGGTCCGAGAATCCGTCCGATTCCTTCGTATACATCGATTTTCCCTTTTTTCATCAAATGCTTCACACCGTTGTAGAGCTGGTCGACAACCTTTTGCTTCCGGTTTTGAACCCGAGAAAATTGAAGATTAACTTCGGGAATCATCACCCCGAATTCTTCCGCTTTTTTCGCGGTTCGGTAAACCTCTGCGCTTCTCAAGAGCGCCTTGGACGGAATACAGCCTTTGTGAAGGCATGTGCCGCCAAGCTTTTGTTTTTCAACAACCGCTGTTTTCAATCCGAGCTGTGAAGCTCTGATTGCGGCTACATATCCGCCCGTTCCGCCTCCGAGAATCACGAGATCATATTCTGTTGCCATGACTTTCCCTCCTCTGGTTCGGATACTCTTTCGCTTCTTCTTCCCCGTTTAGCACCCGAAAAGCGCCTTCGGCCAGAGCTTGAAGCTCGTTTTCGCCGGGGTAAACGACGACATCCGAAATCCAGTCTATGTATTTTCTGATCAAGGAAACAAATGTTTTTCCGTAAGCCAGTCCGCCCGTCAGAATGATAACGTCTACTTCCCCTCTTAATACGGCGCTGGCCGCGCCGATTTCTTTCGCAATTTGATACGCCATCGCTTCATAGATAAGCGCCGCTTTTTGGTCGCCTTCCTGAATCATTTTTTCGACTTTCACAGCGTCGGTCGTGCCGAGATAGCCGGAAAGTCCACCGCCGCCGACGAGCATTTTCATCAGCTCATCGCGCGTATATTCGCCGGAAAAGCACAAATCGATAAGGTCCCCGGCCGGAATGGTGCCGGCCCGCTCAGGGCTGAGCGGACCTTCACCGTGGAGGCCGTTGTTGACGTCGATGACCCGACCATGGCAATGGACGCCGATCGTAATGCCGCCTCCCATGTGCGTAATGATCATTTTCATGTCTTCATAGCGCTTGCCAAACTGCCAAGCCGCTTTTCGGGCCACCGCTTTTTGGTTGAGGGCATGAAAGATGCTCCTTCTTTCAATAAGCGGAGTGCCGGAAATTTTAGCGACATCCGTCATTTCATCGACGACAACGGGATCGACGATAAAAGCCGGAATATTAAGGCCGTCGGCTATTTCTCTGGCGATGATCCCTCCGAGGTTTGAGGCGTGCTCGCCGGCATAGCCGTTTTTTAAATCCTCAATCATCGCATCATTCACTTCGTATGTCCCGCCTTTGATCGGCCGGAGCAGGCCGCCCCTTGCGCATACGGCATTCAGCTTCGAAATATTGATGCCCTGTTCGTGCAGCGTTTCTAAAACGGCCTGTTTTCTTAATGAATATTGGTCAGAAATCGTCTCATACTGTTTCAGCTTTGCCTCGTCATGGCGGATTGATTTTTCAAAAATGGAACGGTCATCGTGAAAAACGCCGATCTTGGTAGATGTTGATCCCGGGTTAATGACGAGAATACGTTTTTCCTGTGCCTGCATTTTTTTGACCTCCAGTGATAAGGGGTAGTGATATTAGCGTCTGCTTAAAATGTGCTGCCCGTTTTGCAAAAATTGGCTTCTTGAACGGCGCATCCGCTCAATCCGCTCTTCGGCAAGCCTGTCTGCCGCTAAGTAAGTTGGAATGCCGTCCCGTTTTGAAATGTCAAGGACCCTTTCGATGTTAGCGTAAATTCCTTCGACTTTTTTGAGGGCGCGCTCCGCATTGTAGCCGTAAAGTTCATCTGCGACGTTGATGACGCCGCCGGCATTGATGACATAATCCGGCGCATAGACGATGCCCATGTCGTGAATCAAATCGCCGTGGCGGGTTTCTTTCAGCTGATTGTTGGCCGCCCCCGCTATCACTTTTGCTTTGAACTGCGGAATCGTATCATCGTTGATGGTCGCTCCAAGGGCGCATGGCGCATAGATATCGCAATCCTGTGAATAAATATCGTCAGGATCGACGGCCCTGGCGCCAAAGTCAGCGACGGCCCGCTCAACCGCTTCTTTGTTAATGTCTGTCACGATCAGGCTTGCGCCTTCTTCATGAAGGTGGCGGCAAAGATTGTACGCCACATTTCCGACGCCTTGGACGGCAACGGTTCTGCCTTCAAGGGAATCCGTTCCGAACGCTTCCTTCGCCGCGGCTTTCATGCCCTTATATACACCGTACGCTGTGACTGGGGAAGGGTTACCCGAAGAGCCGAAGGCAGGGGAAATTCCCGTTACAAAATCCGTCTCATCATGGATGATATCCATGTCTTCAACTGTCGTCCCCACGTCTTCAGCTGTAATGTATCTGCCGTTCAACCCTTGAATGTAGCGGCCGAAAGCACGGAACATTTCCTCATTTTTATCTTTGCGCGGATCTCCGATAATGACCGTTTTGCCCCCGCCGAGGTTCAATCCGGCAGCTGCGTTTTTGTAGGTCATCCCCCTTGCAAGGCGAAGCGCGTCTTCGATAGCGGCCTCTTCGCTTTCGTATGTCCACATTCTCGTACCGCCCAAAGCCGGCCCGAGCGTTGTGTCGTGGATCGCGATAATCGCTTTTAACCCGGATTCTTTATCCTGGCAAAACACCAATTGTTCATAATCGTACTGTTCCATATATCGAAATAGTTCCATGTCTTATTCCTCCTCTTGTCGTGCTTCAGACGTACACAGCGCCAAAGCGATTGAATACAATTTGTTTTCCGCGGAATCGGCCCTGCTCGTTAAAGCGATGGGCGCTTTTGCACCTGCCAAAATAGCTCCCACTTTTGCACCCGCAAAATGAATCAGCGATTTGTAAAGCACATTGCCCGTTTCTATGGAAGGAACGAGCAGGATGTCAGCCTGGCCGGCCACGATTCCGGAAATGTTTTTGTGCCGGGCGGCAAGCTCGGAAATCGCGTTGTCCAAAGCAAGGGGCCCATCGACGAAGCAGTCTTTAATTTGGCCCCGCTGATTCATCTGCGTTAAAGCAGCCGCGTGTAATGTGGCTTCCATCGCGGGATTCACCGTTTCAACAGCGGCAAGACAGGCGGCTTTCGGCATTTGTACACCGACCGCTCTAGCCACGCGAACCGCATTTTCTAAAATCTGTTTCAATTCTTCAAGCTTCGGATGGATGTTCATCGCCGCGTCTGTTACATATATCAGCCTGTCAAAGCCTTCCACTTCAAACGCCGCGACATGTGACAGCACATGTGAGGAACGCAAGCCGTATTCCTTATTCAAAACGGCTTTCAGAAGAACTGCAGTCGGAACGTGCCCTTTCATCAGGACATCTGCATTGCCGTTCTTTACGGATTGGACCGCAATTTTCGCGGAAGCTTCCGGCGTTTCCGAATGGATGATATCGACGTGCCGTTTTGGAATATCCAGCTCTTTCATCATATGCCTGATCTTTTCTCTGTGCCCGATCAGCAAAAACCTGGCAAATTGCTTGTCAACCGCAAGTTTGACGGCTTGCAGCACTTCGTCATCTTCTGCATGTGCGACGGCAACTGTTTTATTTTCCAGTTCCGCCGCTTTTTGAAATAGTTGTGTCAGCTTCATAGTACCCACCTTTCTAAGCAAACATCCGCCCTCTTATTCATGCAAGTTTCGTGCCAGTCAGAAAAAATGATCAGACTGGCGTTCCCGCCTAAAACCCTGCACAAATTTGCAGTGAGAGATGCAGATCATTGCATGCTGTCTTTTGCAAGATGGTATTTATCCATTTTGTAATAAAGGTTCCGGATGCTGATGCCCAGCGCTTTTGCCGTTTTCGTTCGATTGTATTGATGTTTTTCCAGCGTCTCTTTGATCACATGCGCTTCAAAACGTTCAACAGCATCCGAAAGCTTCTCGTTTTCGATTTCGGCAAAAGCCAGGCCGGTTTCAGCCTTTTTCCTCGGACTGTCTGCTTCAGGGAGATGTTCAAGGTCAATCCACTCCATCTGCGGTTTTAAAAAGATCATCGCCCGCTCGAGGACGTTTTCAAGCTCCCTGACATTTCCCGGCCATTTTCTTGCAGTCAGCGATTTAAGAGCTTTTTTCGTAAGTCCCTTTACATTGCGGCCGTATTCCTGATTGATTTTTCCGATTAAATGGCGGCTTAGGGCTTCAATATCCTCTTTTCTCTGCCTAAGCGGCGGAATCGAAATCGGATAGCGATTGATGCGGTAGTATAAATCTTCGCGGAATCTGCCTTCGGCCAGCGCTTTTTCAATATTGACGTTGGTCGCGGCAATAATTCTGACGTTCACGGGGATCGGCTTTGTCCCGCCGACCCTGACGATTTCTTTTTCCTGAAGAACGCGGAGCAGCTTCGCCTGCGTACTCGGGGACAGTTCGCCGATCTCGTCGAGAAAAATGCTTCCGTTATTAGCCTCTTCAAAAAACCCTTTTTTCCCGCCGCGCTTTGCGCCGGAAAAAGCGCCTTCTTCATAGCCGAACAGCTCTGATTCAAGCAAAGATTCCGAAATAGCCGCACAGTTTACCCGGACAAACTTATTATACTTTCGGTCACTTTCGTTATGTATCGCATGGGCGAAAAGCTCCTTCCCCGTTCCCGATTCACCCCTGAGCAAAATCGTGGCAGGCGTTTTCGCCCCCAATTTCGCCTGCTCAAGAGCCACAAGCATTTGCTCGCTGGACCCGATAATGTCGGCAAATGTGTATTTCGCTTCAAGCGTGCGGATGATCTGGCGCGCTCTGTTCAATTCCTTCGTCAGCAACTGGATTTCGGACACGTCCTGTATAACGCCGACGCTGCCTTTTAAAATCCCGTCGACGATAATCGGCGCAACGTTGACGATCACTTCTTTCTTATTCGGGCCGACCTTCATTCTGGCGCCTCTGACAGGCCGCCTTGTTTCGAGCACTTTCAAATGCATGCTTTCGCCTTCGGATATATCGGTATTGGCTGGCTTTCCGATGACCTCATCTTTTGTCAGGCCGGTCATTTTTGTATACGCCCTGTTGATCATCATCCCGATTCCGTTCTCATCGACGACGGAAATCGCTTCATCAGACGACTGAATGATCGCTTCAAGCATCGTTCTGACTTCCTTCAGGTTTGTCACCTCTTCGGCCAGTTCAACCGCGTCCGTAATATCTTTAAAAATGCTGAGCGCGCCTAACAGCGTGCCGCCGTCATCAATAATCGGAATCCTCGTCGTTACAATCTGCCTGTTCGGCTTTAAAAACTGTTTTTGATTGTATTCCGGCTCTCTCGTGTTGAGAATGCGCGGAAGCTTCGTCGTCGGGATGACCTTTTGAATGTGCTGGCCGATCGCTTCCTCCCGTTTTGTACCTGTCATTTCCTCGGCCATTTTGTTAAACAGGATAATTTCTTCATTGATATCGATAAAAATCATGCCGTCATTCATCGAATTAAAAATCCGGTCGTGTTTGTATGTCTGTTCTTTTAGCATTTGGATCAGCTGCTGCTTTTCATTCATCAATTGAGAAATGATATAAGCGAGCGAACCCGGCACAATGATCGTTCTTTCCGGTTTTTTGCGGACGAGCTGCTTCAATACGCCGGGATCTCCGGTCGTTTCAATAATGATATCGATCTGCTGATCGATGTAAGGCAGCCAGTCCAGAGCGGTTTCAATACCGTTTTTTTCGGCAATGAACAGTCCCGGCGCCTTCGGATTTTTGTCGATGACGGCCGCGATATGCATCGTTTTCGTCTTCAGCAGCAAGTCTAAGAGAGCACTTCCCCCTTTTCCAGCACCTACAATCAGTACCTTTTGCTTCATCCCTTTACCCCTTTGTATGAAAAATTTTGCACACTTAAACGTTCTCTTGCAACAATTTGCACAACACCTATGTTATCACGTTTTCCTTTCTTGACAAACTTTTTTTTCAAATAGACAATAAAGGAAAATGATTGGTAAGGGGATTGGGTGTATGGGGAGACTGGTCGCACTGCTGATTTTGCTGATTCCGGGCTGCTTGGCAGCGCTGGGGATTAAATTGATGCGAGACACTGTATTCGGCGTACTCATCAGCCCGTTTCAAATTCTTTGGCTCCAGGGGCTGACAGGACTAATATGCTTCTGTCTAGGGCTTTACCTGTTAGGAGGCTTCATCCTGTACAGAGACAGAAAACGAAACCAGGTAAGTGCGCGCTTTAGAAAAAAACAAAACGGCCCCGGGGCATGAAAAAGCCGCAGATCAACATCTGCGGCTTTTTTCATCACATGCTTTCCTTCAGTTTCATCGCTTTTTCGGGAAAATCGGTAAAAAATCCGTCTGCCCCGGCAGCAATCAGCTCCTTCATATCCTCCTCGCGATTGACGGTAAACGGCCTGACCGCTTTGTTCTGTTTATGAGCATTTGCGATCGTATCCGGCGACATCGAGCGGAGATACGGATGGAACCCGGATGCCGGAATCATGTCTACGTATTGTTCAGGCTTATAAATGACATCCATGTAAAGCGCAGCCAATTCGATCTCCGGGTTCAGCTTCCGGCAATGGGCGAGACTTTCATGGTTAAAAGAAGAGATGATGATCCGGTCCCCGAGCTTATAGTCAGAAATAAGCGCCATCACTTTTTCTTCCATCCCATCATAGCGGACAATGCTGTTTTTCAGCTCCACATTGACGAGAAAATCGCCTTTTGCCGCCCAGTCAAACACCTCTTCAAGGGTCGGCACCGTGACAAAGCCGGTCTTTTCGGAAAAGCGGAAACTTGCATCCCCCTGCCTGATCTCATCGTATGTAAAATCTTTAATATAACCCTTTAAAGAAGTCGTCCTGTCGAGCTTCTCATCGTGAATGACGACAAGACGCCCGTCTTTCGACATCTGTACGTCAAGCTCGATCCCGTCGGCGCCAGATGCAGCCGCGCGTTCAAATGCAGTCATCGTATTTTCAGGGTATGTCCCTGAAGCGCCTCTGTGCGCAAATATTTTCGTCATGTAAGTTCACCTCTGAATGAATTAACGATCCATCCTCATTATGAAGGTCTTATGATGTTCTTTCCACACTTAGGCCTTTTTTTAACATAAACATTACAAAAATACAAAGACGGTTCCTTTTTTCAAGACGGACTCAAATACCGCCAAACAGGCGTTTTTCAGATTGACGCTTTCATTTTGAAGCAGGCAGTTTGCTGGATTCAGCAAAAGAAAAATAATCCCTTATATCCCCTTGACAAAAAAATTTATTTATGCTATAATTTACTATTATAATATTTCTGTATATAATAAGATTCTCCTGGCCGGGGGAATCTTATTTTTTATGCAGGAGGAGCAGGAATGAAGCCAAACGAGTCAAGTTTAACTTCCCTAATATCAGCATTTGGAAGAGCCTATCACAGTCAATTTGATGCACCGAAAATTTTCGATGATTTCATTGCAAAAGATCTCATTTCCGAAAAAGAGTTTTTAGACATCAGCGAGAATATGATTCAAGGAATACAGTTTTTCAACAGAGACATTGCCCAAGAATTTCAGGACGACCGAGAAAAAATATTAAAATGGATTACACAAGTCCAGCTTTCGCCGACGCCATTGGCACGTGCAGCGTATTGCGAAAGCGTGCTGCTTCATGAAGCCACGCTGGGACTAACACAGTACGTCATCCTCGGAGCCGGGCTGGATACGTTTTGTTTCCGGCATCCAGAGCTGAAAAACAGCTTCCAAGTCTTCGAGGTGGATCATCCATCCACACAGGAATTCAAAAAGAAACGGCTGGAAAATACCGAATATGACATTCCGGATCATCTTCATTTTGTTCCGATGGACTTTACCCGGGAGTTTTCGTATCAAAGTCTGATAGATGAAGGATTCGAAAACGAAAAAACCTTCTTCAGCCTTTTAGGTGTTTCTTATTATTTAACGAAAGAGGAAAATGCAAACTTGATCAGCCGCTTATTTTCTAAAGTCCCATCAGGCAGTTCCATCGTATTTGATTATGCGGACGAACGGCTCTATGAAGAAAAAGGAATATCCAACAGAGTTGAAAATATGGTGAAAATGGCTGCAGCAAGCGGAGAACCGATGAAATCGTGTTTCTCTTATGAAGAAATCGAGAAGCTGCTGGAAGCCTCAGGCTTGCTCATTTATGAGCATCTAACGCCTGACGCGATAAACGACCGTTTCTTTCGCAATCGAACGGATGATTTATCTGCTTTCGAGACGATTCATTATATTCATGCCGTAAAAAAATAATGTTTTGGTTTTGCTGCCGCTCAATGATGCATTGAGCGGCAGTTTTTTGGCGCGAATTTTATTTGATACACAAGAGATTATTTACAGACTTCGAAGAGCTACGTCCCGGCGAACCATTAACATCGAAGTAGAGACTTTTTTTATTTGGATGTTTTTCTAGAGTCTTCAAAGGAGAATGTTTTTATCTCCGCCGGTTACATAATGGAAACTAAATTCTACGACACCCGGCTTTCGCATCAATTGTGAAATTATTTCTTCCCACCTTAAAATGCCAAAAAACTGTAACCTCTCCGTTTTTAATGCGGAACTTATGATTGATATCCTCTTCATCACAGTCCTTAATTATTGGAAAATCAGCTATTGCCTCTGTACAAGCTATACTTTTTCTCGTCATCTGTGGGCTCCCCATCAAAATAACCTTTCCACTTTAGCGTTTCATTTTCTAACTTTACTGCGGGCCCCCTTAATTTGTTTGGCATTGCCCCCAATAAAGCGTAATGGCAACTGATTATTAGGTTATTCATTGTTGGTTCCGTATTTCACCTCAATAACAACAAGCTGTAATAAAAGGATGTCATTTCGTACTGGCCACTAAAAGGCGCAAAAAAATACCCCGTCTAAAAAGACGAGGTTAAAAACCCTCTGTTACATTCATTGCAATTACAACGAATTAGCCATCAGAAACAAGGGCGGCAATTATCCACAATCCCCGCGCCACAACACGCTTAAGAAGCCTTATGCTCCAACCGCAGCTTATCTGCGACCATCGCGATGAATTCGCTGTTCGTCGGCTTTGCTTTTGACATGCTGACGGTGTAGCCGAACAGAGAAGAAATGGAGTCGATGTTGCCTCTGCTCCATGCGACTTCGATGGCGTGGCGGATCGCCCGTTCGACCCGGCTTGCGGTCGTGTTGAATTTTTTGGCGATGTCCGGATACAGCACTTTTGTAATGCTTCCGAGCAGTTCAATATCGTTATACACCATGGAGATGGCTTCTCTCAAGTATAGGTACCCTTTAATATGGGCGGGAACGCCGATTTCGTGGATGATGCTCGTGATGCTGGCGTCCAGGTTTTTCTTCGGCGATTCAGGCTGCGGCCGGAGGACGCTGCTTTGAACCGAAGGGGCGCGGTGTGTCATTTGAGAACCGTTTCCGCTGACTTGGCGGATGTGACCGACGAGATTTTCTATATCAAACGGCTTCAGAATGAAGTACGATGCGCCTAAATCCACGGCTTTTTTCGTTACGTCTTCCTGACCGAAAGCAGTCAGCATAATGACGTTCGGCTGTTTTTTAAGCTGAGATTCCCGCAGCCTTTCCAAAACGGCCAATCCGTCTAGATGAGGCATGATAATATCCAGTACGAGTACGTCAGGCTCCTTGTCTTTAAACAGAGAAAGACATTCCTGTCCGTTATATGCCACGCCGATCACTTCCATGTCGTTTTGACCCTCGATATATTCACTTAATAGGCCGACAAGCTCCCTGTTATCATCAGCAACACATACTTTAATTTTCTCCACGTTTCTTCCTCCCCAAATGTGTATGTTGATAAAATTCATCAATCTTTTTCTAATATGTTTAATTCGACAGCGCCGCATTATTCCCTTTTAAAAAAAATGATTTTTCCAATATTAGTGGTATATCTTGCTTTTTTTCGGTTTTTTTTAGATTTTCTCGTTTTTTCGACTTGAAATGAAGCTTGACAAACAGAGGAACGTGAATTTGTCGAAAAATCTTTTCATCCCTATTTTAACGTACGATGATCAAGAATGAAAGGTGTAATCAAAAACTGCCGGGGATCCCGGCAGTTCAGCTCGCTTTATCCTTTTTGTAAATATCGATCCCCGCTTCAGAAAGCATCCATTCGATGTGAACGCCGTAGCCGCTTGTCGGATCATTGACGAAAACGTGGGTAACCGCTCCGATGATTTTCCCGTTTTGGATAATCGGGCTCCCGCTCATTCCTTGAACGATGCCCCCGGTTTTATTGATGAGTCTCGGATCGGTAATTTTCAGCACCATTCCCTTTGTGGCGGGAAATTTTTGCTGTGTTGTGCTGACGATTTGGATATCGAATTTCTCAACTTTGTCGTTTTCGATGACCGTTAAAATTTGTGCCGGTCCTTCTTTGACTTCGTTTGAAAATGCAATCGGAATGGCTTTGTCTGAAATGCGGTTTTTGATTGGCTGATGAAGCGTCCCGAATATTCCAAAAGGACTGTTTCTGTTAATGTCGCCGATGACCTTTCGTTCTGATGCAAAACGGGCCAGTTTTTCTCCCGGATTTCCGCCTGTTCCTTTTTCGATTGATGTAACGGTTGATTTTACGATCTGGCCGTTTTCAACGACGATCGGCTTTTTTGTATCCATGTCGGAAATAACGTGGCCCAACGCCCCGTATTTTTTCGATTTCGGCTCATAAAAGGTCATCGTGCCGATTCCGGCAGCCGAGTCCCTGATATATAAGCCGATTCTGTACTTGTCTTCAGCCTGATCCTTTTCCGGAATAAGCTTTGTCTTGAGCTCCTGTTTATCCCTTTTGATCAACAGGTTCAGTGTCTCTCCCGTTTTCCCCGCCTTTTGGATAAAAGGGGTGATGTCATTCATTTTTTCGATTTTCGTTCCGTTGATTTCTGTGATAATGTCGCCTACCGCGATTCCGGCTGCTTCACCGGGTGATTTTTTTCCGTCATTTGTATTGATTTGATGAAAGCCGACAACCAATACCCCCACAGAGTGAAGCTTGACGCCGATCGACTGCCCGCCGGGTACGACTTTAAGCTCGGGCAGAACATTTACTTTCGTTTTTTTGACAGGAAATCCGGCAAAGTCATAAACAAGCTCTGCCTTTCCGTTTTGTTCGCCTTTTATTTCCACTTCGCCTTTATTTTCTTTTAATGTGAACGCTTCTGATGATTCGTCTTCGGGTATGCTGACGGATAAGCCGGTTTGAACGGCATGTGAATCCGCCTCAAAAATGTTCATGTTTTTTGGTATTTCAATGTATTCTTTCACCGGTTTGTAAAATCCTACACTTATTAAAGAAACAAGGAGAATTATACCCACAGCTTTTCTGATTTTTTCAACATCCACCTTTTCACTCTCCTCGCACCTAACCCACACCATAAAATTTCTTTCGCTACATCCATTACTTTTGCCTTTCTGACGGTGATTTATAACTGTGAGCGCGAGAAAAACATTGGATAAAATGATAAAGAAACGTTTGTATAAGAAAAATGCGGATCAAGTCAGGCAAACATGGAAAGATAAAAAATAAGCTGTTCGTGTTGAACAGCTTATCCGGTCGTTTTGACGAGTTTGGCCTGCTGCAAAAGCTCTTTTGCGTGGCGTTTCGTCAGATCCGTGACTTCGACGCCGGCGATCATCCGGCCGATTTCCGATATTTTTTCCTGTTTTGACAAAGGGGTGACGCTTGTCGTCGTTCTCCCGTCTTTAGACTGCTTCGTAATCAAAAGGTGCGTGTCCGCCATTGCTGCAACCTGCGGCAAATGGGTGATGCACAGCACTTGAGAGCCGATCGACACGCGATGGATTTTCTCGGCGATCGCCTGCGCCACCCTTCCGCTTACACCAGTATCCACTTCGTCAAAAATGATCGATGTGACGTCCTGCTGTGCGGAAAAAATGCTTTTCATCGCCAGCATAATCCTTGACAATTCGCCGCCTGAAGCGACTTTTGACAACGATTTCAGCGGTTCTCCAGTATTGGTGGAAATCAAAAAGCGGACGGTGTCAACGCCTTGCTTTGTCAGGTGAACGGGCGTTCCGTTGACAACAGGCGCGACTTCTCGGGCATCGGCTGTTTTGATCTCAAATTCGGTATCGAACGTTGATTTTTCCATGTACAGCTCTTTTAGTTCGCGGTGAATATCTTTGGCGAGTTTTTTCGCCCATGCTTTTCTGATCTCTGACACATTCATCGCTTCGATCGCGACATCCTGGCCGACCGACTCAAGCTCCTCTTTTAAAGCCTGCAAGTGGCTGTCCCGGTTTTGAATGCGGTCGATTTCTTCTTCGATTTTAGCCGAATAGGCTTGAATATCTTCAACTGTGGCTCCGTATTTCCGCTTCAGCTGTTTAATTTCGTTCAGGCGGGATTCAATGAAATCGAGGCGGGCAGGGTCGTATTCCAATTCGTCGAGCATGTTTCTGATTTGAAACGTCGAGTCTTCCAGCGTGTAGTAGGCGTTTGCGACGGATTCGGATATTTTCTTCAGTCCGTCATTGATGCCAGACACGTTCTCAAGCTCGCTTGAAGCCATGCCGACCCAATCGAGGCCCGCCTGCTCATTGCGAAGCGCATTGTAGGCATTTTGCAAAGCTTCGTATATTTTCTCAAAGTTGGAAATCTGCCGGCGCTCTTCTTCTAAAAGCTCGTCCTCTTTCGGCTCGAGATTTGCAGATTCGATTTCGTCAAGCTGAAATTGGATCAAGTCGAGTCTGTGAGCCATTTCCTGTTCGCTTTCAGAAAGCTGCTTGACCTTGTTCATGACGTTCATATAGCGGCCGTACACTTCCTGATACGCTTTCAGCGCTTTTTCGATTTCCTCTCCGGCATACCGGTCCAAAAGCTCAAGGTGATGATCGTCTTCCATCAAAAGCTGGTTATCGTGCTGGCCGTGGATGTCGAGTAAAAGCCTTCCGACTTCCCTCAGAGCGGCGATCGTTACGAGCTTTCCGTTGACACGGCAGATGCTTTTGCCGTTGGCGTTAATGTCACGCCTCATCACGATCATGCCGTCTGATGCTTCGATTCCGAGCTCCCTGCACATATCAAAAACCGGATGCCCCTCATCCAGCAGAAAGAGCCCTTCCAATTCCGCCCGTTTTTCTCCGTATCTGACAAATTCCGATGATCCTCTGCCGCCGACGAGCAGCGAAATCGCATCGATAATGATTGATTTTCCGGCGCCGGTTTCACCGGTCAAAACCGTCAGTCCTTTTTCAAAAGAAATCGTTAGTTCTTCGATAATCGCAAAGTTCTTGATCGATAATTCAGCTAACAAGCTTTTATCGCACCTCTTTTCAGGCTTTCTTTATAAAAGCTCCAATATTTTTTTCTGCACGGTCTCCGTATCGTTCGGCGTCCGGCAGATGATCAAAATGGTATCGTCCCCGCAGATCGTCCCGAGGATTTCCTCCCAATCCAAGTTGTCCATCAGCGCGCCGATCGCCTGAGCGTTTCCCGGCATTGTCTTGAGGACGATCATATGGCTTGCCGAATCGATTTTGACAAACGCATCCATTAATGCCCTTTTTAATTTGGACAGGGGGTTAAATCGCTGATCGGCAGGCAGACTGTATTTATACGTGCCGTTGTTTGTCGGAACCTTGACCAAATGAAGTTCTTTAATATCGCGGGATACGGTAGCTTGTGTCACATTATAGCCGTCTTTCTTTAAAATATCGACGAGTTCGTCCTGTGTCTCGATTTCATGCGCGGTAATAATTTCCCTGATTTTAATATGCCTTTGACCTTTGTTCATATAGCACCTCGGTTTATACAGGTATTGTGTATGTTTATACAAATATGTTATCTGATTTTAAAGAAAAAGTACACGATTACAGTAAAAAAGGAATAATAGCCCGCTATTATTCCTTTTCATCCGATTTTTTCGCTTTTAATGTCTTGTGGGCTTCTTCGACAATTTGGTTGACCATCCCCTCGGGAATCGCCGCACCGGGCTTGCCCTGCCCGGTCCACTGCAGATGAAGGAGAAATTCGATATTGCCGTCACCTCCGGTAATCGGGGAAAACGATGCATTTTTGCAGTCATATCCTTCCTGCGCGGCAAACCTGCTGATGTCATTCAGCACTGCGTTATGAACAAGGGGGTCACGGACAATGCCCTTTTTCCCCACGGATTCGCGGCCTGCTTCGAATTGCGGTTTGACGAGCGCCACGCAATCGCTTCCGGGAACTAAAATCGTCTTCAGAACCGGCAAGATGATTTTCAGCGAAATGAACGAAACGTCTATCGTCGCAAATTCCGGCAGACCTTCCGTGAAATCGGCAGGGGTGCAATACCTGAAATTGGTGCGTTCCATGACGATGACCCGTTCATCCTGCCGCAGCTTCCATGCGAGCTGGTTATAGCCCACATCAACGGCATACGAGCATGCGGCTCCGTTTTGCAGGGCGCAGTCCGTAAAGCCGCCGGTTGATGAACCGATGTCAATCATCGTTTTGCCGCCTACGGACAGGTTAAATTCCTTCAGCGCTTTTTCGAGCTTTAGACCGCCTCTGCTGACGTATTGCAACGCCTTTCCTTTAATCGTCAGCGGAATGGTGCGGTCAACCTTTTCGCCCGGTTTGTCCAGCCTGTTTTCATTCGTATAGACGATTCCGGCCATAATCGCCCTTTTCGCTTTTTCGCGGGTTTCGATTAACCCTCTTTCTACAAGTAAAACGTCTAGCCGTTCTTTTTTTGCTGTCATGATCCAATTCCTTTATGTGTCTTTACGGGTGTCAACAGTCTGATTCGTCTGATGACATCTTCCTTTGTCAAGCCGATCTCTTCAAGAAGCTTTGCAACGCTTCCGTGTTCGATGAAGCGGTCAGGTATCCCCATTCTGTCAATCATCGGGCTGTATGATTGATGGTCATGGGCAAATTCAAGGATCGAGCTGCCGAATCCGCCTTGAAGAACGGCTTCTTCGATCGTTAAAATCGGAAGGCCTTCGTTTAAGATGCCTTTGAGCATGGCTTCGTCAAGCGGCTTGATAAAGCGGGCATTCACCACTCTGACGGAGCGCCCTTCTTTTTGAAGATCTTCTGCTGCATCAAGCGCCATTTGAATGGTCGTGCCGAAGGTTAAAATCACTGCGTCAGTTCCGGGCCTCAGAACTTCCCATGTTCCGATCGGAATCGTCTTCAGCTCTTTATCCATTTTAACGCCGAGGCCGTTTCCGCGCGGGAAGCGCATGGCGATGGGGCCGTCATCGTAGCGGATCGCCGTGTTGACCATGTGCTGGCCTTCATTTTCGTCTTTCGGCATCATCAGCACAAGATTTGGAATGTGCCTTAAAAAAGCGATATCAAATACGCCTTGATGAGTTTCGCCGTCAGCGCCGACGAGCCCCGCCCTGTCAATGCCGATGAACACGTTTAGGTTTTGCCGGCAAATATCGTGGACGACCTGGTCATAGGCGCGCTGAAGAAATGTCGAATAAATCGCGAGAAACGGCTTCATGTTCTGTGTTGCAAGGCCGGCCGCCATCGTTGCTGCATGCTGTTCGGCTATCCCGACGTCAAACATTCTGTCGGGAAATTCGCTTGCGAATCCTTCAAGCTTGGAACCGACCGGCATGGCCGGGGTGATGGCGACGATTCGTTCGTCTTCCCTTGCAAGCTTCCGGACCGTTTCGCTGACAAGGGCGCTCCACGACGGAGCGGCGGCCTTCGGTTTGACAAAGTCTCCCGTATCGATTTTATATGGACCTGTGCCGTGCCATGTTCCGGTTTTGTCCGCTTCGGCAGGCTTATAGCCCTTCCCTTTCTTCGTAATGACGTGAAGGAGTACGGGCCCCTTCGTTTTCTTCGCATACTGCATATTTTCAAACAACTCTTCATAGGAATGGCCGTCTACAGGGCCCAGATACGTAAAACCGAGCTCTTCAAAAAACATCCCGGACACTAACAGGTACTTCAGGCTGTCTTTGACGCGCTCAGCCGTCGCAGCAAGCTTTCCGCCCACGGCCGGTATGCGCTTGAACAAGTATTCAAGTTCATCTTTCACCCATTGGTATTTACCCGCCGTGCGCAGCCTTCCGAGCATGGAATGAATCGCTCCGACGTTCGGGGCGATGCTCATCTCATTGTCATTCAAAATGACGATCATATCTTTTTGTTCGTGTCCGATGTGGTTTAGCGCTTCAAGCGCCATTCCGCCCGTAAGAGCCCCGTCGCCGATGATCGGGATGATATGCTCGTCCGTACCTTTTAAATCCCTGGCAACCGCCATTCCCATCGCTCCGGAAAGAGAAGTTGAGCTGTGGCCTGTTTCCCAGATATCGTGTTCGCTCTCGTTCCGCTTCGGAAAGCCGCAAAGGCCTTTATGCTGGCGCAATGTCGCAAATTCCTTTCCGCGACCGGTCAAAAGCTTGTGAACATAAGATTGATGCCCGACATCCCATAAAAATTTGTCTTTCGGGCTGTTAAATTCCCGATGAAGAGCGATCGTAAGTTCGACAACGCCAAGGTTAGGACCGATGTGGCCTCCCGATTCAGAAAGCGTTTCAATTAAAAATCGGCGAATCTCAGCGCTCAAGCTTTCCAGTTCCTGAATGGAAAGATGTTTTAAAAACGTAGGGTCTTTTATAGATAACAGATCCAATCGGATCAACTCACTTTCAGATGATTTCTGCAAGTATGCGCCTTGCTTCAAAGATTACAATTTATTCAAAAAAGGATATCATCCCTTTTTATCAGCTTGAATTATTATATGATGAACCCACCCTTATGCGCAAACTTGCATATGCGGACGCTTCAGTCTGAAAAAACAGCCGCTAACACATCGTGATAACGGCGCGGCGTTTTAAAGTTCAACTGTTAACATTTTATCATAACCACTCTTTTATACTCAAATGGGAACCGCAGCATCAATGGTCGCGGTCTGCAATCATATCGCACAGTTCATACAGCAGCTCTTTTTCAAGCGAGAGCTCTGAGATCAGCCGCTTCGCTTTTTCGATATGCTCGTTGAGCTTTTGTTTGGCCCCTTCCACTGACAGAAGCGACGGATAGGTCGATTTTCCGTTCGACGTATCAGATCCGATCCGCTTGCCGATTTTATCCTCTGAGCCTTCAAGATCCAAAATGTCGTCCCTGATTTGAAAGCCGATCCCGATATGATGCCCGAATTCGCGAAGCTTTTCAATCTCTTCTTCCGGCGCGTCCGCAAGAATCGCTCCCGCAATTACGCTGAAGCTGAGGAGTTTGGCCGTTTTTCCTTCATGAATCGATTGAAGCTCTTGTAATGACACGGGTTTTGACTCCGCTTCCATATCCAAAATTTGGCCGCCGACCATGCCTTCCGCACCCGCAGCAGAGACGAGCTCATTCACAATTCTGAGCCTCTTTTCAGCCGGGACGTTAAAAGAGACGTGTGTGGTAATCATTTTAAAGCTTTCCGTCAGCAGAGCATCGCCTGCAAGCACGGCCGTCGCTTCGCCGTAAATTTTATGGTTTGTCGGTTTTCCTCTTCTTAAATCATCGTCGTCCATGCAAGGAAGGTCATCATGGATCAGCGAATACGTATGGATCATTTCAACCGCACAGCCGACCGGTATGCCGTCTTCTTCATGCTTTCCGTATGCATGAAGAAGAGCAAGCACCAAAATCGGCCTCAGCCTTTTTCCTCCAGCTTCCAGGGAGTAAAGCATGGATTGTTTAAGGGTTGCCGGCGCTTGCAGCTCTTGAATATATAAAGGAAGACGCTGTTCGATTAACGCTTTTCTCGTTTTTAAAAATCCTTCTAGCTTACTGGTCACCTTTTTCCTCCTCCCGAACGCTGAAAGGAGCCAATTCCCCGTTTTCCCGCAAAATGTAGTCCATCTGCTTCTCTACATGTTGCAGCTTTTCGTGGCACATCTTCGAAAGAAGCATGCCTTCCTGGAAATAATCGATCGCTTTTTCCAAAGGCACGTCCCCTTCCTCCAGTTTTGATACGATTTGTTCAAGACCTTTCATGGCCTCTTCAAACGTTATTTCTTCCTGATTATTTTTCTTTTCTTCAGCCATTTGTTTCGCCTCTCTTCTGACGTACTTCACAGGCCAGCGTCCCGTCTTTTAATTTGACTTGGATCTCGTCATTTTCCTGCAACTGTTCGATACTTTTGATCAATTCGTCTTCTTTATATGTCAGACTGTACCCTCTTTCCATGACTTGAAGAGGGCTCAATGCATTCAGTTTACCAAGAACCGTCTGAAACTGCGAATGAATCTGCTTGAGCTGCACGCTCATATTCCGTTTCAGCCGTTCTGTCTGTTCCCCGTGCCGTCTTCTCGCCTGCCTGAGCTGTTCTTCCGGATGGCGCATCTGCAATTTGTACGACTGCTCGCTCAGCTTCTGCTTTTTCCGGTCCAAGGTCAGGACGATCTGCTTTTGAAAACGGTCGAATATAAGGTCAAACTCCTGTTCCTTTTGGGCGTACAGCCTTTTCGGATAACGAAAAGCATATGAGGATTGAAGGTAATTCAAAAGCTCCTGCCGCTTTCGCAAACCCTGCTGCATCGCTTTTGTCATTCGGACATCCAGTGTTTTCAGACGCTCCATCAAATCAAGCATATTCGGGACGGCAAGCTCGGCGGCTCCCGTAGGGGTTGCCGCGCGCAGATCGGCAGTAAAATCGCTGATCGTAAAGTCGGTTTCGTGTCCGACGGCTGATATGATCGGGATGTCGGATGCAAAAATCGCCCTTGCGACGATTTCTTCATTAAAAGCCCACAGCTCTTCTATCGATCCCCCTCCGCGCCCGACGATCAGCACATCGCACAGCTGTCTGCGGTTGGCCTCTTCGATGCTTCTGACGATGGATTCACTAGCGTTTGTTCCCTGAACAAGGGTTGGGAGGACAATCACTTTTACGAGGGGATATCTTCTTTTAATAGTGGTGATGACGTCCCGTACAGCCGCTCCTGTAGGGGAAGTGACGACACCGATGACTGACGGAAAAGCGGGGATGGGCTTTTTGTGCGCTTCGTCAAACAGCCCTTCTTGCGACAGCTTTTTCTTTAGTTCTTCATATGCCAAATGAAGTGCCCCGATTCCGTCGGGCTGCATTTCTTTAGCGTAAAGCTGATAATTGCCGCTCGGTTCATAAACCGTAATGCCGCCTCTTACCAGCACCTTCATTCCGTTTTCGGGAGTAAAGCCGAGGCTTTTGTTTTGTCTGGCGAACATGACGGCCTGTATGCGGGCGTTGTCATCTTTCAGCGTAAAATAAATATGGCCCCTGCTATGTATTTTTACATTTGACAGCTCCCCCTTGATCCAAAGGTCATCTAGATGGGGATCGACGTCAAATTTGCGTTTAATGTATTTTGTCAATGCGGTAACCGTGACAAATGCTACTTCACCCATGGCGAGAGCCTCCTTTCCAGCCGGCATCAAAAATGTTCATCCGCCAGGGTTTCTGACGGATGAACGGCTGTCCGTTACAACGAACGTTTCGCTGATTTAACCGTATTATGGGCAAGCATGGTGATGGTCATCGGACCGACTCCGCCCGGTACAGGCGTGATGTAGGAAGCTTTCTCTTTCGCCTCGTCGAACGCCACGTCCCCAACAAGTTTTCCGTTTTCAAGGCGGTTGACGCCGACATCGATGACGACGGCTCCTTCTTTAATTTGATCCGCTTTGATAAAATTAGCTTTCCCTACTGCTACGATGAGAACATCGGCTTTTTTCGTATGCGCCGTAATATCGGCCGTTCTTGAATGGCAATATGTGACGGTTGCGTTTTCGTTCAGAAGAAGCTGCCCTACAGGCTTTCCGACAATATTGCTTCTGCCGACGACAACAACCTCTTTTCCTGACAAATCGACGCCGGTTTTTTTCAATAGCTCGATGATGCCCGCAGGTGTGCAAGGCAGAAATGTATCTTCGCCGAGCAGCATCTTCCCGACGTTCAACGGATGAAACCCGTCGACATCTTTGTCAGGGGAAATTTTTTCGATCACCGCTTGTTCGGAAATATGCTCCGGAAGAGGCAGCTGGACAAGAATTCCGTGAAAGTCGTCATTATTGTTGTATTGATCGATCACCTCAAGCAGCTGCTGTTCGGTGAAGCTTGAGTCGAAATGATCCAATTGAAAACGAATCCCCATAGCCTCAGCCGCTTTTTTCTTGCCGCGCACATATGAAAGAGACGCCGGATCATCGCCGATTAAAATAACGGCCAGTCCCGGGGTAACTCCTTGTTTTTTCAGTTCTTCAACTTCCTTGGCCAGCTGCCCGCGCTTTTCTTTTGCTGTTTCTTTCCCGTCGATGATGGTTGCTGTCATTTGCTCTCCTCCTAAATTATTCAAGATCGGACTTAATGTTAGAAAGAACACCGTTTATAAACTTCGCCGACTTGTCATCCCCAAATTGCTTTGCCAGCTCAATCGCTTCATTCATAGAGACGCTGGCCGGTATATCGTCTACAAACGCCATTTCATATGCTGATAAGCGCAAAATGGCGCGGTCGACATTTGCCAGTCTGTCAAGCTTCCAATTGACGAGATGGCGCGTGATCATCTCATCGATTTTTTCCTTATTCTCTAAGACCCCGTAGACAAGCTGTTCGAAAAAAGCGTCGCTTTCCATGCCGTCCAGGGCATGGGCCATCGCTTCTTTCGGTTCAATATCGCTGACGTCAATTTGGAATAATGACTGCAAAGCCTTTTCTCTTGCTGTTCTTCTTTTCATTCTTTCTTTTTCTCCTTTAACCCTCTTTGCTGCTAACCGGTTAAGCCACAAAGAGATCATATCATATTTTTAGTCTTTTCGCATGCAAAAATCGAGGTTTTATCGGTTATAACCGAATAATAAATGAAATCCTCCGGAAATCATTCGTTTTCTGTGCACTTTCTCTTGCATCCTTTTTATTTTTCATCGCAATGGTCAGAATGATGCTTTTTAAAAAGCATTTTTTAAAGGCTGGACACGAAAAAACCAAAGGGCCGTCGGGTCCCCTTGGTTCTTCCATTCAACCGCGCTACATCTCTTGATCAATTTCAACTTCATGCGTTTTTGAATCAAATTGAATTCCAACGATGTGAATATTAATTTCATTAATCGAAAGAGCAGTCATATTGAGGAGCGTCTGGCGGATGTTGTCCTGGACAGCATTTGCGACCTTCGGAATCGACACGCCGAATAACATGACGCAGAATACGTCAATCGTAATCCCGTCATCAGACAGATCGACTTTAACGCCTTTGCCGTGGTTCTTTTTGCCGAAGCGCTCCACAACGCCCGTTGCAAAATTGCCGCGCATTTCGGCAACGCCTTCGACTTCGGAAGCCGCGATTCCAGCGATTACCTCAATGACTTCGGGAGCGATTTCCACTCTCCCCAAATGGTTTTCTTCATGGCTCATGTCCAATAAGCTGTTATCGTCTTTCAACAGATTCACCTCCGTAATAATTACGATCCCATGACATCATATATTTCTAAAAACTTCGTGTTGAATTCCCCGCTTACAAATGTTTCATGATCCAATAACTTCAAATGGAACGGGATTGTCGTGTGAATGCCTTCGATCACGAATTCGCTCAAGGCCCGCTTCATTCTTGAAACAGCTTCATCCCTCGTCTTTCCGTAGGTGATCACTTTGGCGATCATGCTGTCATAATACGGCGGAATCGAGTATCCGGGATATACGGCCGATTCGACTCTGACGCCAAGGCCTCCCGGAGGAAGATACATTTCGATTTTCCCGGGTGACGGCATGAAGTTTTTCTCAGGATTTTCGGCGTTAATCCGGCATTCGATCGCCCATCCGTCAAATGTGACCTCTTCTTGTGTAAGGCTCAATTTCTCGCCTGATGCCACTTTGATCTGTTCTTTGATCAAATCGACGCCTGTCACCATTTCCGTCACGGGATGTTCAACCTGAATCCGCGTGTTCATTTCCATGAAGTAAAATTTCTGTTCGCGGTAATCGTAAATGAACTCAACCGTTCCTGCGCCCGTATATTGAACCGCTTCAGCCGCTTTTACAGCTGCTTGGCCCATCTGCTCCCTTACAGATTCATCCAGAGCAGGTGAAGGCGTTTCTTCAAGAAGCTTTTGCAGCCTTCTTTGGATCGAACAGTCGCGCTCACCCAGATGAATCGTGTTTCCGTGCGTGTCGGCAAGCACTTGAATTTCCACGTGTCTGAAATCTTCGATGTACTTTTCAATATACACGCCTGGATTTCCGAATGCTGTGGCCGCCTCCTGCTGTGTGATCTTGATGCCGTTGATCAATTCTTCTTCCGTGCGGGCGACGCGGATTCCTTTTCCGCCTCCGCCTGCGGTTGCCTTGATAATCACAGGATACCCGATATCGCGCGCCAATGAAACCGCATCTTCGACATTTTCGATAATTCCTTGTGATCCCGGCACGATCGGAACGCCTGCCTTCTGCATCGTTTCCCGCGCGACGTCTTTCGTCCCCATCTTAGAAATGGCATCTGCTGTCGGTCCGACGAAGGTTACGTTTACCTCTTCGCAAAGCTCGGCAAAATCCGCATTTTCCGCAAGAAAGCCGTAGCCCGGATGAATCGCGTCTGCACCGGTCATCTTGGCGACGGTAACGATGTTGGTGATGTTCAGGTAGCTGTCTTTTGAAAGCTTCGGCCCGATGCAGAATGCTTCGTCTGCCATCTGAACATGGAGCGCCTCTCTATCTGCTTCCGAATAGACTGCAACCGTTTCGATCCCCATTTCCTTACAAGCTCTGATAATTCTGACGGCAATTTCTCCCCGGTTCGCAATTAATAGCTTTTTAATCATCTTACTGCTCCTTACTCTGCTCTTACTAAAAAGAGAGGTTGTCCGTATTCAACAAGCTGTCCGTTTTCTACTAAAACTTCAACGATTTCGCCTTTCACTTCGGCTTCGATTTCATTGAAGAGCTTCATCGCTTCGACGATGCAGACGACGGATGATTCTGTAACCTTTGATCCAACGGTTACATATGGATCAGCTTCAGGCGAAGACGATGCATAAAACGTTCCGACCATCGGAGACGTGATTTTATGCAGGTTGCCGTTATCTTTCTCTTCCTTTGCCGGCGCCTCCTGAACAGGAGCCTGCTGCTGCGCGGCTTGAGCGGCCGGAGCTTGAACAGGCGCAGCAGGAACCTGCTGAACCATCTGCACGGAGCCGCCGGCATTCTTCTTAAGCTCGACCTTCGATCCTTCGTTTTCGTATGTAAATTCATTTATCGAAGATTCATCAATTAGTTTTATAAGCTGTCTGATTTCATCAATATTTAACATGCTATCGCACCCCTAATGAATAGATTTCTCATGATTATCAGTTAGTACTAAAAGTACATACTATATATCATCTTACAGGAGAGGGGTACCGAATTCAACTCCTATCATAAAGCCGCTGAACACGACCGCTTCTTCGGTTACGAAAAAATCCCGCTTTATTCCAAGCGGGAAACGTTTTATTCGGAAGGTTCAAATGTAACAGCCACATCGTTTAAGTTTTTTACTTCTTTTTCGACGAGGTCGATGATATCGATAGCAGCGGCTTTTGAATGGTCTTTCGATTTAACCGTGATATTGACTTTATCTCCTTCGGCATTGACTAATGCATCTTTGTACCCTTTTGTTTTAATCAGCGTTTCAAGCGTTTTCTCCGTTCCTTCCGCATCGCTAAGCTCTGTCATCTTATCGTAGGCTTCGCTTTTTTCTTTTGCGGTCGCTTTGTCACTCATAACGATCTCGTTTAATTCTTCCCTCATTTTGCTGCGCTGATCGTCCATCTCCATCCGGTATGTCGTGAAGTCGTCTCCCTCAGACGTTTCCTCTGTCACAACCTCTCCTTTTTCAGCGCTTTGTTCGCTGGCTGACGTTTCTTTATCTTCCCTTTCCTTTCCATCGGTTTTGCCTTTTTCAGATTCTGTGCTTTTTTCTTTTGCAGGCTCCTCTTTCATCGGCTGTTCTTTAGTCGGCTGTTCTTTTTCAGCAGCGACTTGTCCTTCGTCATTTACCGACACGACATTTTCTCCTTCAGGCGACATGATATAGTAGACACTCAGCACAACGACAAGACTTAACATGGTTAAAAGCCAGACCGTTTGTTTTTTCAGCATCATTTATGAATCCTCCTTCATTTTTTTAGGGGCAACAGCGACGCGGTGGCTCGGAACGTCAAGAACCCTTGTCACTGCTTCAATGATGGTTTGTTTTATTTGAACGTTGTCGACTCCCTGAGCGACAACGAGAACGCCTCTGATCTCGGGCTTTTTCGTCTGGACGACGACCGGCGTTTCTTCCTCGCCGTGCTTGATCATGACAATTTCTTCATCGGAAGATGTTTCGGTGACGGTCCGTTTTCCGCCCTGTTTGTCCGTTTCATCAGTTGATGTCTCTTGCGTTTTCTGATTTTTTTCAAACACCTTCAGGGAAGTCGCATCAACATTGACGACGATCGATACATCCTCAACGCCGATGATCGTTTCCAAAATCTCCTTGAGCTGGTTCTCGTAATCCCTTTCATAGTCCTGGATCGAATCCTTTGGTTTGTCGCTCCCGGCCGGCTTAAACACTTCCTTGTCACGGCTTTGTTCCTGGTTTTCTGATGTCGATTTCTCAGATGATGCGGGGACGTCCGCCTTCTGCTGCGACGGTTCGGAAGAAAAAATCTGGCTCACCAGCATGAAAGAGACGCCGAGAACGAACAAAAGCAGAAAATAGTGGTATTTCGTCAGCTTCGCTTTTCCTTCTTTCCCTTCTTTCGGGACCAAATGACCGATCAGCTTCTCGATCCAGCTTCTTTTATTCATTGCCGCTTTGTTCTCCCCCTTCGATATGGACTGTGATCTTGTCGGGGTTCATGTCCCATATGCCTGCCAGCTGTTCTTTGATTTTCTCGGCTTCCTGATGATCTCTTGTTCGTTCTGTCTGATAGGCTTCCCCTGTATTGATGTCGACAGGTTTGACGGCTTGGACCGTTTTTTCGGAAGCTGTCTCCAAATAAACGGACGCTTCGATATGCCGGGCGACATCCTTTTCGGATTGCAGGCGGCCCGCAGAAGAGATTTCTACTTTAGCTATCTTGTATTTGTCATGACTCAACCTCTCCTCTGCACTCTTTTTTAATTGAGCAGCCATCTGTTCTAAAATATATGCTTGTTGTGAGGCTTGTATTTCTTTTTTTTCTGAATTCAGCTGATTTTTTATTTCTTCATGCCGGACTTGTCCGTTTTTGGTCAGCTGCTCGATGATAGCATCCGGATCGGCACGGAACAGCGTAAAAATCGGATTCAGTATGACAACGATCAATAGAAGGCTGATCACCATTTTTGCGTACTTCTGCATGCTCGAGTTCGGCAAAAGCATGTCGATGATGATCGCAAGCAGAATAAACAAAATGATGTTTGTCAGCCACTCTGTCAAAAAAGCCATATCAGACCCTCCCCTACTTCATCATCATGGTCAGGTTCCCCGCTGTAATAATGACGGTTAAGCTTAGAAAAAACATGAGCGAGACGATCGCCATCGCAGCGAAAATGTAGATGACGCTTTTGCTGATTACATCAAGGCAGCTGATGACAGGGCCTCCCCCCAAAGGCTGCAAAACAGCGGCGGCAATTTTGTAAATCAGCGCAAGGGAGAGGATTTTGACTGCCGGGAATGCGGCGATGCAAATCAGGATGGCCACCCCGAGAATCCCGACGGTGTTTTTGAGCAGGAGGGAAGCGCTGATCACCGTGTCCGTCGCCTCCGTAAACATCCGGCCTAATACGGGAATGAAATTGCCCGTGATGAATTTGGCCGTCCTTAACGTGATGCCGTCGGTGACGGCGGCTGATGCGCCCTGAACCGAAATGACGCCGAGAAATACGGTTAAAAAGGCGGCCAGCGTTCCGATCGCTGCATTGCGAAGGAGCTGGGCAAGCTGGGTGACTTTGTACTGTTCGGTCATCGTGCTGACGATGCTTAAGATCGCTGATAAAAATAAAAGCGGCATCACGATATACTGGATAAACAGGCCGCTCGTGTTCATTAAGAAGAGAATCACAGGATGAAAGAAAGCTGCTGAAACGGCTCCCCCCGAGGTCGCCATCAGCGCGAGGAGCAGGGGGACGAGCGACAGGATGAAGCTTGTCATCGACTGGATCGCTTCATTCGCGTAGGTGACGGCGACCCGAAAGCTGTTAAGCGCGAGGATGATCAGCACCATGTAAACGATCGCATAGGCTACTTTGCTGACGGTGCTTTGCTGGAACGCATTTTGCAGGAGCTGGAGCAGGACGCAAAATATCGTCAAAAGAATCAGGGTTCCCAATAGTTTCCCGTTTGCCAGCACTTCATGAAACAAATAAGAAAAAAGCGCTTTGGCCCACTCTTCCGGCGAAAAATGCTTCTCTCCCTTGATGAACTCCAATAAGCTGCCTTTTTGGCTCTCCGGAAGATGGCCTCCGTATTCCGTCATAATGTTGTTCCAAAACTCGCCGACCTTGTCGATCTCCAGCGATTCGGCCTGCTGATCGGCCATCGCTTCCGCCGATGTTGCGGCAGTACCTGCTTCCCCTTCTTTTTCAGAGGCTTGTACCTCCCGAGCCCCCGCGAAAACAAAGCCGATGACCAGGAGCCAAAACAGTAAACGCTTCACACCAAAAATCCTCCTTTCTGACTAAGACATGGAAGGGATCAGCCCGATGATGGTCTCGATTATGACGGTTAAAATCGGAACGGCCATGACTAAAATGAGGATTTTGCCTGCCAGCTCGATTTTCGAGGCAATCGCCCCCTGTCCGGCATCCTTTGTCAGCTGTGCACCAAACTCCGCAATATATGCGATCCCGATGATTTTCAATATCGTTTCGACGTACATCATGTTGATATTTGCATTAACGGCGATCTTTTCGATCATGCGGATGATTTCGTACACCTGGTCGACCAGGAATAAAAAAATCGTGCAGCCGGTAAATACGATGATCAAAAATGCAAATGTCGGCTTTTGCTCTTTGACAATCAAGCTGAGAAAGGTTGCAATCATTCCTAATCCTACGATTTGAACGATTTCAATGAGTAAGCCCCCCTATCCCTGGAATAGAAAGACAGCTTTTATCTTTTGGAAGAGATCATCGACGACAGTTGCAACCATGAATAAAATATAAATAAATCCTAAAAGCGTGACCCATTGGGCATATTCTTTCTTTCCCATTTGATCAAGTATGGTGTGAAGAAATGCGACGACGATTCCGACGCCGGCGATTTGAAAAATAATATTTACGTCTACTCCCATTTCGTTTGCGCTCCCCTCTTCATTACATCAATAGAAGAACCAGTAACAGTCCCGCCAAAAATCCAAGGCTTTTTACCATTTTTTCGTTTTTCGCCTGGGCGAGGTTCGCTTCAGCTTCCTCTGTTTCCAAATGGGTCAGCGCCAGCTTGATATGCTTCTGCTGCGAAACGAGGTCATGCCTGCCGAGCGTTTCTCCAAATTGCCTCAAAATATCAAATTCCTTTGTTTTGAGAGCCGTTTCGGGCCACACTTTCCTAAGGCTGTCCTCCCAGGCTGCTCCGGCTGAAGCGGTGCCTTCTCCAAGCTTATGAGAGAACGTCTCAAACAGGGAAGAAACGGGTTCAGAAAGCTGTTCGGCGATATGTTTTGACGCCAGGCGGAGCGGGGTATGCCCATACATAATTTCAGCCTCCAGCGACTGCAGAGCTGCCAAAAGCTGCCGGATTTGCTTCGGCCTTTCGCTGAAGGGTTTTGCCATCTCAAAACCTGTCCAAGTGGCAGCCGCCAAAATCAGCACAGCCCCGAAAAGCTTCAGCATGATAACACCTTCCCAGCCGCTGTGAGCGGCTCCCCGTCACCGCCGCAGATCCGGCTTATCGTGCCCGGTCCGTTTTTCCGCGACAGCTCAACGATTCGCTGAAAAACGCCGTATTCCCGAAGCCGCTTCAAGGAAGGCCGCTTCATAACGTCTCTAAACGAAAACCCGTGGGCTGACACAATAACCGACACCCCTGCATGCACCGCTTCCAACAGGGCTTCTGCGTCTTCTGTTCTGCCAATCTCATCGGCGATCACCACTTCCGGGCTCATTGACCTGATCATCATCATCATCCCTTCCGCCTTCGGGCAGGCGTCGAGAATATCGATGCGCTTCCCGAACTTGTACTGTGGAATGCCGTTTACACATCCGGCAATCTCAGACCTTTCGTCAACAACGGCGACCTTTTTCGCGGGAATGTTGCCGCTTCCCGTGCTGATCAGCCTGCCAAGATCCCTGAGCAAAGTCGTCTTGCCTGTTTGCGGGGGACCGATGATCAATGTGTTCAGCCAGGCGTTTTTAAAGAGATAAGGCACATATGGCTGCGATATGCCGATCTTTTCTTTGGCGATGCGAATGTTGAAGGAGGAGATGTCCCTGATTCCCTTGACCGTTCCGTTTTCGATGACGACCCGGCCGGCAAGGCCGACGCGGTGGCCGCCTTTTATCGTGATATACCCTTTTTTCAGTTCCTCTTCGAGCGTATACATGCTGTAATTGCCGAGCCTGTTCAAAAATATCGCTGAATCCTCCGGCGTTGCCGCATAATCCAAAAAAAGCGGCTGGCCTTTTTGAACCAATTCAAGCGGACGACTTGTCCTGATCCGAATTTCTTCGATCTGGTTCATGTCGTGTTCAGCAAGCCCGGCAAGCGCCAGTTTAATCGTGTCAGGGAGAATCTCTGTGATGTGCTGCAAAAACGCTCCCTCCTCTTTTAGCTTGTCTTCTATAAAAATGTATGTTCAAAGGAAGACTTTATGACAAGAGAGCCTGCTTCGTTATTTATAGATTCCTGCAATAATGAAAACGACGCCCATGAAGATAAGGATGAGCTTCGCATAGGAGAGCTGGCCCGCGATCTGATATATTCCGATCGTCATCGTGATAATAAAAATAAACGGTCCGACCATGGCAAGCACGCTGTTTACGGCAACCGCCTTGCGGACGTCGTTCAAAAGAAGCATCACGATCGCGGCCGTCAGCTCGATTAAAGAGGAAACAACTCTTAAAGCCGCCATTGTCAAAACAGTCGGATTGACTTGTCCAAAGAAAAACTTCATATCATAAACCTCCATTAACGCTTTCCGGCTTTTTTTACAATCTATGCTCTCTCTTGAAAAAGTAGTCTTCTGATTTTCTACTTGAAACTTGCAAAACAAAAAAAGAGCCGGCTTCATATGAAGCCGGCTCCTGTGCGCATGGCCTACGCTCTGGAAACGTAAGAACCGTCAGAAGTATTGACAACGAGTGTATCGCCTTCGTTCACGAAGAACGGAACGTTGACAACTAAACCTGTTTCTGTTTTTGCTGGTTTTGTTCCGCCTGATGCTGTATCGCCTTTGATGCCCGGTTCTGTTTCAACAACCTTCAGCTCGACCGTGTTCGGAAGTTCGATACCGAGCGTTTCTGATTGATACATCATGATTTGAACGGACATGTTTTCAAGCAGGAATTTAAGCTCGTGCTCGATTTGCGAAGAGCTCAGCTCAAGCTGCTCGTATGAGCTCGTGTCCATAAAAACGTGCTGATCGCCGTTGGCGTACAGATACTGCATCGTTTTTGTCTCGATTTGGGCGCGGGCTACTTTTTCGCCTGCACGGAATGTTTTTTCCTGAATCGCGCCTGTGCGGAGATTTCTCAATTTTGAGCGGACAAATGCTGCACCCTTACCCGGTTTGACGTGCTGGAAATCAACAACGCGCCAAATGCCTCCGTCCACTTCAATCGTTAAACCTGTGCGAAAATCGTTTACTGAAATCATGGTTATCCTCCTATAGCTCCAATCAAACGGATTATAAAATAATTAGATCTTTTGCGGAATGGGTGAGAGATTCGTTCCCGCCCTCAGTGAGGACAATATCGTCCTCTATTCTGACTCCGCCCTTGCCCGGTATGTAGATTCCCGGTTCGACCGTAACGACCATGCCTTTTTCAAGAAGCTGGTCAGAACGGACTGAAAGCGCGGGGCCTTCATGGACTTCCATGCCGAGGCCGTGGCCGGTAGAATGGCCGAAATAATCGCCGTAGCCTTTGGAAGCAATATGGTCCCTCGTATAGGCGTCAGCCTGTTTGCCGGTGATTCCCGGCCTGATATTCTGCATGCCGAGCGCCTGCGCTTCAAACACGGTTTGATAAATGCCTTTCAGCTCATCACTCGGCTCTCCCACGGCGATCGTGCGCGTAATGTCCGAGCAGTATCCTTTATAGTAGGCCCCGAAATCCAATGTGACGAAATCGCCTTTCTCGACGGTTTTATCGCTTGCCACTCCGTGCGGCAGGCTTGAGCGGACGCCCGAGGCGACGATCATATCGAATGAAGAATGATCCGCTCCCTGACTCCGCATGTAAAACTCCAGTTCATTGGCGATTGAAATCTCCGTCATGCCGGGCTTAATCACCGTCAGAATATGGCTGAATGCATCATCTGCAATCTTAGCAGCTTCCTTTAATATCTTAATCTCTTCACTTGACTTAATCAAGCGCAACTTTTCAACCGAATGCGAAACCGGAACAAGCTCGGCCGGGCCGAGAAGATCTTTGTATGCGGCATACGTTCCGTATGTCATCTTATCCTGCTCAAAACCAATTTTATTTAGTCCCATTTCCTTGATCGCATCAGCTGCTTTTTTGATGATTGAGCCGGTATGCTCAACGATTTCAAAGCCCTTGATTTGATGTTTGGCCTGCTCCGTATACCGGAAATCCGTAATGAAGACCGCTTTGTCTTCTGAAATCACCGCAAGGCCCGCAGAGCCTGTAAATCCGGTTATGTACCTCAAGTTGACGCTGCTCGTCACCAGAAGCCCTTCGATTCCAAGACCGCCAAAAAGTTCTCTCAGTTTTTTCAGTTTCATCGTTCTAGAGTCCCCCTTTTGTTATTTGTTGTTCAAAAAATAACAGACGGCAAGCTTGTAGCCTTCAAAACCGAGTCCGGTAATCCGGCCCTGAGCCACGGGTGCAATCACCGATTGCCGCCGAAACTCTTCCCTCGCATCGGGATTGGAAATGTGAACTTCGATCACCGGTATGCTGATGGCGGCCACTGCATCGCTAATGGCATAGCTGTAGTGCGAAAAAGCGCCCGGATTTAAGACGACGCCGTCATACTGATCCTCAGCCTCATGAAGAGCGTCGATGATATCCCCTTCATGGTTTGACTGGAAAAACGTCAGCTCAGCCTGAACGCCTTCGGCAAATTGAAAGAGCTTTTGCTCTAAATCGGTCAGCGTATCTCTTCCGTATATTTCAGGTTCTCGCTTCCCAAGCCGGTTTAAATTCGGTCCGTTCAAAATTAAAATGTGCGGCAACTCTCTTCCCCCTTTTTTTCATTAAACAAAGCCACCGTTTGTTTCACGTTAAAAAATGTCCACTTACAGTGAACATTTTATCATAATGATTCAGGTATCAACACTATTCCTTCGATTCTCCAATCGCCTTTGAAAGCTTTTCGGAATTTAATTCATTGTATTCAAACGAAATCGAATAGCCGACAAACAATCCGTACAGCAAGTAGATGCAAAACGTCGTGATAACCGTTTCCCTTTTCAGCTCGGAAACTGTCTGTACATCCGGAAACATCGGATTAAACAGATAGAATACGATGCCCCACAAAACAGCTCCGTATAAAATCCCGGGCCACATACCCTTGATTTGCTTCAGGCAGCCGAAGTACAGGAGGGCAGCGCCGATTGAAATCACCCCTATCAGCAAAATGCTGATCACCGTTCCGAGAAAACCGTTTTTCCATTCGCCGACAGCAATAGGCTGAAGAACCATGTTCGGCGTGACTTCTGAAAATTTAAACAGGTATGCAAGCTCTCCCAGCGCACTCCAGAGAATGCCGCCGATAAACCCTGTCGTAACCACCCTGCCGATGAAAGATGCCGGTTGTTCGCGTTTATTCTGCTCAAGTTCTTCGGGCTGTTTTTCATTGTCTTCACTGCTCATGACGTCAGTTCACCTCCATTTCCAGTATGTCCAAAAACAGCTGTGCCAACAGTATCTTTCCAAGTTTTTTTGAACGGAAGTGTAAAAATCAAGAAAACGGGTATACTTGAATTAGATTTGACGATTCGCTTCTCTAATTTCTAAAATTTTTAGGCACGTCAACCTAGAGGTTTCAGTACTTTTCCTGTACAATAGGTGTAAGGAAATGGTTAATGTAATCATAGATTGATACAGATAGGTTGATGCAAATGTCAAATCAAAAAAAGCCCGCATACGGAGGGCAGGCCGTCGTCGAAGGCGTGATGTTCGGCGGCAGGCGCCATTATGTAACCGCGATTCGCAGGAAGGATCAGAGCATTGAATTTTTCAAGCTGCCCCGCACATCACATCCCACGCTGGAAAAGCTGAAGAAAATTCCGTTTCTCCGGGGGATCATCGCGATTATTGAAGCGAGTGCGAACGGTACCAAGCATTTGAATTTTTCAAGCGAACGGTATGATCGCGACCCTGCATTGGACGATCAATTAAAAGAGGAGAAGCAGTCAAAGCTGACGATGATTTTTGGGCTTGCCGCTGTCGGGGTGCTGTCATTCCTCTTCAGCAAATTTGTATTTACGCTTGTTCCCGTCTTTTTGGCGGAGCTTACCCGGCCTGTATTCCAATCTGATGTCGCGCAGATTATGGTCGAAAGCTTTTTCAAGCTGATCCTGCTGTTGGGCTATATTTACGCGATATCATGCACCCCTTTCATTAAAAGGGTTTTTCAATATCACGGAGCCGAACATAAAGTCATAAACTGTTTCGAACAAAACATGCCGGTTACGGTGGAAAATGTTCAGCGTCAATCAAGGCTTCACTACAGATGCGGAAGCAGTTTTATTCTATTTACGGTGATCGTGGGCATGTTTGTTTACTTGCTTGTTCCTGCTGACCCTCTCTGGGTCCGTATTTTAAATAGAATCGCGCTGATACCAGTCGTTCTTGGCATTTCATTTGAAGTGCTGCAGCTGACGAACAAAGTGAGAAACATACCTGTGCTGAAAGCGCTGGGCTATCCCGGCCTTTGGCTGCAGCTTTTGACGACAAAAGAGCCGTCGGACGATCAGGTGGAAGTGGCAATCGCAAGCTTTAACGAGCTTCTTCATATGGAGACCAAAGCAGAGGACGAACAGAAGGAACCTTCTATATCGTAATGTAAACTTTAACGAATCGGTTAATTTTTTGGGAGGTGGACAGTTATGAAGCAACGGGTACATCCAGTCTCAGCTTTAGTGATTGCGCTTGGAATTTTTGGTTTCGTTTATTTTGCTGTCACAAGCCCCGGCCGCTTGCTGCAATATTTGTTTGTTTTTGCTGCGGTCGGCGCAATTGTCTATTTTGTCATCAGACATCTTATAAACCGCGACGCGGGCGGTGAAGGAGCAGCATTTAGAAAAGCAGCCAAACAATCAAACAAGCGTTTTCAGGATCATAAAAAACGCTCAGTCAGAGGCCGGGTGAATCATCTGAGAAGCGTGCCGTCTATCAACAAATCCAAGCCTGTCTTGGTCAAGAAAAAAAGCCAGACTCAGCTGACGGTGATCGAAGGAAAAAAGAGCAAAAAGAAAAACAGAGCTTTCTTTTAATACGTCCACTGTTTCAAAAATAATTCTGTTCGTTTTTTTCCTAGCTCAATCAGAGCTAGTTTTTTTTCTGCCGAAATCGCAAATTCCGTCGACAGCACTTCTTCGACGGGCAGGAAAATAATGTTGCGTTCGTGTTTAGTAGCGATATGCCTGGCGTCATGCGCTTCTTTCATCGTCTCAAAAAGCGCTCCGAACAGCTCAAACGCATTGTTGATCACCTTCTTCGGCCTTTCTTTTTCACTCGGCATCAAGGTAACGCCTAAAACCGGGCGTTTTTTTTCGGCGGTAAACAGCCAGATCGGAAAATTGCTCAGCACCCCGCCGTCGACGACCGTGCTGATGCCGTCAGAAGATTTCAGTTTGACAGGCTCAAAAAAATAAGGAATGCTGCAGCTCATCCGCACCGCTCTTGCGACGGAAAACCGCCCGGGATTCAGGCCGTAGCGGGTCAGATCATCAGGCAGGACAAGCATTTTGCCATTCGTTAAATCCGAGGCGATCAGTTTGAGCTTCCCTTGTTCAAAGTCGCCGAACACGGAGATTCCTTTTTCCTTTAATTTCTCGGATACCCAGTTTTCCAGTTTTTCTCCTTTATACAAACCGAGGCGCCAATAGATCGAAGCCCATTGCAGTATTTTTAACGGCAAAAAAGCAAATCTCGGGTCAAGGAGCTCGCGTTCATTCAATTCCTCCAGCATGCAGCGGATCTCCTTGCTCGTATACCCGGCCGCGATAAATGCTGCGATGATCGATCCGGCGCTCGTTCCGGCCAGTCTTTTAAATCGGAAGCCCCGTTCTTCGAGCGCTTCGTATGCTCCTGCGAGCGCAATTCCTTTCATTCCTCCGCCAGAAAAAACCCCGTCGATGTACATCCGTTCTCCCCCCCTTAAAAGATTGGCCTTACCATCATTTTAGGAAGGGGACAGAAAAAAAAGACCATCAGAAAAAGCTGCCGTGTTGAACTGCACCCCAATTGTTAGACACCATCTAACAATCGGAGGTGCAGTTTTTTATGGCTAAATTTACAGCTGAGGAAAAAATACAAGCGGTCAAAAGGTATCTTGCGGGTAGGGAAGGGCATAAAACAATCGCCAGAGAGATCGGTGTTTCGTCAGGTGTGTTTCAGGTATGGATTCGCAAATACCATTACCATGGAGAAAGTGCGTTTCAAAAACTCTATACAACCTATTCTGTAGAAGATAAACTGAAGGTACTTCACTATATGATCGAAAATGGGACGTCGATCCGTGAAACAGCCGCCATCTTCAATATTCAAGCACCTTCTACGGTGGCTCAATGGCAGAAACTGTTCGAAACCGGAGGAATCGATGCCCTAAAACCGATGAAAAAGGGGCGGCCGTCAATGACAAAGAAAAATCAAAAAAGAACGAAGAAACAAACACCGCAAGAAGGATCAGTGGAAGCCATGCAGGCTGAAATTGAACGTCTGCGAATGGAGAATGCCTACTTAAAAAAGTTGAATACCTTAGTTCAAAACAAGGAAAAATTACAAAACAAGAAAAGGCCCAAGTAGTATTTGAACTAAGGACTGAATTTCCGGTAAAAGCCCTGCTTAAACTGGCTGGAATTCCGCGCAGTACGTATTATTACTGGGTCAAAACCTTCGGTCTTCCAGACAAAGATGCCAAATTAAAAACACTGATTCAATCGATTTATCATGAACATAAAGGCCGTTACGGGTACCGCCGGATACGCGACGAGCTTAAAAACCGGGGATATCAAATGAATCATAAAAAAATATATCGCCTCATGAAGGAACTGGGGTTGAAATGTCTCGTACGGATGAAAAAATACCGTTCGTATAAAGGAGAAACCGGCACGGTGGCACCAAACAGGCTAGAGCGGAATTTCAAGGCGGAAAAGCCGAAGATGAAATGGGTAACAGATATCACGGAATTTAAATTATTTGGGGAGAAGCTCTATTTATCGCCAATGCTTGATTTATTTAATGGCGAAATCATTGCTTATACAATTGGATCCAGGCCAACGTATTCATTGGTATCCGAGATGTTGGAAAAATCATTTGAACAGCTGACAGATAAAGAAAATCTGTTGATTCACTCCGATCAGGGCTGGCACTATCAAATGAAACAGTATCGCCACGCCCTAAAGGAACGAAATATTATTCAAAGTATGTCTCGTAAGGGAAACTGTTACGATAACGCGGTCATTGAAAGTTTCTTTGGTATTTTAAAATCAGAGTTTATCCATTTCAACGAATTTCAAAGCATCGAGCATTTTAAACAAGAGCTCGTAACATATATCGATTACTATAATCACAAACGGATCAAGGCAAAATTAAAAGGCATGAGCCCAGTACAATACCGGATTCATGCCAGTCATGTTACTTGAGAAAATAAGCTGTCTAACTTTTGGGGGTCACTTCATAAAGCGGCAGCTTCTTCTATTGATTTTCCTGTTCATTTCTTTTTTGGACGCTTCTCAGATCATCGACCCTTTTGCGGTCATCCTCAAAATACTGCACAAGGTCGCCGACCCGGTCGATGCTGTTCCAGCTTAAATGATGTTCAATCCCTTCAACATCATCGTAAATTTTCTCTTCGTCAACACCAATGATTCTTAAAAACTGTTCCAGCAATTCATGTCTGTATACTAAACGCTTGCCTATTTTTTTTCCTTTAGGCGTCAGCACGAGACCGCGATACTTTTCGTAAATCAAATATTCGTCTTTGTCGAGTTTCTGAACCATTTTTGTAACCGAGGAGGGATGGACGGCTAAAGCTTCTGCTATATCTGAGACTCTTGCATATCCTTTTTCTTCTATCAGCATATAAATTTGTTCTATATAATCTTCCATACTCGGTGTTGTCATCTAATCCCTCCAAATCACACCTATTCAAATCATTACAAGTTTACACTATGTGCTTGTAAAAAACAAGCAGTCAGATAACGTTTACATCGATGTCCTATCTTTTATAATTCCATTCGTCTGTCGCGTATTTCGTCCTGGCCAGCTCCTCGACGAAGGCGATTTCTTCTTTTGTCAGTTCATAGGGCTCGAGATTGATGTTAAGCCCTTTCTCAAATCCTTTTTTAAATGCTTTGCTCGCTTCTTCTATGGTCACCTTTTCGGAGGTCAGCTGATTGATGGCGACCGCCTTTTGTTTAAAATTCCGCTGCATCCGCTCTCTGATGCGGTCGTTTTTATAGATGAACAAATCAAACAGCTTGTCTTCATCCAATTCAAGGAGAATCGAGCCATGTTGAAGAATGACTCCTTTTTGCCTTGTCTGGGCGCTTCCGGCGACTTTTCTGCCCTCGACAACGAGCTCATACCAGGAAGGCGCGTCAAAGCAGACGGATGATCTCGGATTTTTCAGACTTTGCTTTTCTTTCTCCGTTCGCGGAATCGCAAAATAAGCGTCAAGTCCAAGCTCTCTAAAACCTTCGAGAATCCCTTCGGAAATCACCCTGTACGCTTCCGTCACCGTCTGCGGCATGTCGGGATGGTCTTCTGATACGATCACGCTGTAGGTAAGCTCTTCGTCATGAAGGACGCCCCTTCCGCCGGTCGGCCTTCTCACAAAGCCCAGGCCGTGCTTTTTGACGGCTTCCAGATCGATTTCCTTTTCGATATTTTGAAAATAGCCGACCGAAAGCGTCGCCGGGTTCCATCCGTAGAAGCGGATGGTAGGCGGAATCTGCTTTTGGCTGTGCCAGTAAAGCAGCGCCTCATCAAGAGCCATATTAAAATCGGGAGCCTTGCGCCCCGAATCGATAAAACGCCATGTTTCCTTTTCCATAACCTACCCTCTTTTTCTTTGGTATACACCTAAGTCTACCATCCCCTATGAAAATTGAAAATAAATTCGGCTAATCAGATGACAGATTTCCCGCCCTTTACTATAATAGTATTTGTCTTAACATATCCATAAACATTTCCCGCTTTAGGCGGGACGATCTTAAAAAGGAGTCGGATCAGATTGTCTACCAGCAGCATTATCGTTCTCATCATTTGCGCCGCACTGATCATCTACATGGTCGTTTCATACATTTATCAGCAGCGGATTATGAAAACCTTAACAGAAGAAGAATTCCGGGCCGGCTACCGGAAAGCGCAGCTCATCGACGTGCGCGAGCCGAACGAGTTTGAAGGCGGCCACATCCTCGGTGCGAGAAACATTCCGCTCTCTCAGCTTAAACAAAGAAAAGCGGAAATCCGTCCGGACAAACCCGTCTATCTTTACTGCCAGAACAGCGTCAGAAGCGGACGAGCCGCTCAAATGCTCAAAAAACACGGCTGTCAGGAAATTTACAACCTGAAAGGCGGCTTCAAAAAGTGGACCGGAAAAATTAAAACAAAGAAATAAATGAACGCTGTCTCATGACGAGGCGGCTTTTTTCATACAAAAAACCGGCGGAATTGATATGCTCCCCTAAAGGTAGACAGATGAAATAAAAAAATCTGTTTGCCTTGGGGGAGTTTTTTCATGGCTGGAAAATGGTTTTCAAAAGAAGAAAAATTGAATATTCTATCAGAATGTGATCAGGGCAATAATTCGGTGAAGGAGATCGCAGAAAAATATGGCATTCATGCCGAAACGATTCGTGAATGGAGAACATCGCATGATATGGCGGGTGTGGAGAGTTTGGAACGTTCAAAGCGCCATAAGTTCTATCCCGCAGAATTAAAATACAATGCCGTGAAAGACTTCTTATCCGGACGCTACTCTCAAAGAGAAATCTCGAGAAAATATAAGATTTCCAGTAAATCCGTACTCATGAAGTGGGTTGAGCTTTATAATGGTCATAAAACGTTAAAAGACAGCGGGAGAGGAAGGAATCGTTTGATGACCAAACGGAAGAACGTTTCATTGGAAGAACGGATTGAGATTGCGAAGGATTGTCTAGCTCATGGAAAGGACTACGCCAGATCAATGGAGATTCATCAAGTCTCCTACCAACAGGTGTATCAATGGGTGAAAAAGTATCAAGAAGGCGGAGAAGAGGCCTTAAAAGACAACCGAGGGAAACGCAAAACCGAAGAAGAATTGACACCTGAAGAAAAAATTCAACGGGAAAACAAACGGCTGGAACAGGAAAATGAGCGTTTGCGCGCAGAGAATGCGTTCTTAAAAAAGTTGGAAGAGATCAAAAGGAGGCGGTTCTAAGTCAGGTTCGGTACGAAGATCGATATCTCGCCATTTTAGAGCTGAATCGAAAAGAAGGCTTTTCTGTCCAAATGTTATGTGAGATTGCCGAAGTTTCGCGCCAGGGGTATTACAAATGGAGGAGCCGAGTACCTTCAGCGAGAGAAAAACAGAATGAAAAGATTATCGCCAAAATGGCGCTACTTCACGAACAAATTGGCGGTATCTACGGATACCGCAGAATGACCTTAAACATGAACCGCCGCTTTAAAGAGCGCCTCAATCATAAGCGCATCTATCGGCTGATGAAAATTGCCAAGCTGGAGTGTGTCATTCGGCGGAAGAAAAAACGTTACGGCAAAGCGACGCCTCAACATGTGTCCGAAAATATCCTGAATCGAGAGTTTAAAGCGGACAAACCAAATCAAAAATGGGTGACTGATGTGACAGAGCTAAAATACGGCCATCGGAAAGCGTACCTCAGTGCCATTTTAGATCTTCATGAGGGAATGGTCGTGTCTTATGTGCTGGGGAAATCCAATAATAACGCCCTTGTGTTTAAAACCTTGAACCAAGCGCTTGAGGCAGCCCCAAACGCACGTCCTCTCCTTCACAGCGACAGAGGTTTTCAATACACGTCCCACCAGTTTAGAAGGATGATTGAAAACGCAAATATGACACAGAGTATGTCCCGCGTCGGCCGCTGTATTGATAACGGCCCCATTGAGTCGTTTTGGGGGAAATTAAAATGCGAGAAATACAGACGGAATTCGTACGAGACATTTGAGGCACTTCAAAGCGCAATTGATGAATATATCCACTTTTACAACCACGATCGTCTACAAGAAAAACTAAACGGCCTCAGCCCAGTGGAATACAGGGCTAAAGCCGTCTAGTGTGTTTTAGTTATTTCCACTGTCTACTTGACAGGGTGCAGATCAAATCCGCCGGTTTTCTTTATGTTTATCCTCTTTCATAGCGAAGCACAGGCTTGCGCGCCGCTTTTGTTTCATCCATTCGTTTCACAACCGTTGTATGCGGGGCTTCCTGAACAATTTCAGGGGTTTCTTCCGCTTCTTTGGCGATCTGGATCATCTTCTCGATAAACGAATCAAGCGTTTCTTTCGATTCGGTTTCCGTCGGTTCGATCATGATGCATTCTTCCACATTAAGCGGGAAGTAAATGGTCGGCGGATGGAAGCCGAAATCGAGCAGGCGCTTGGCGATGTCGAGCGTCCTGACGCCGAGCTTTTTCTGGCGCCTGCCTGACAGCACAAATTCATGCTTGCAGTGGCGGTCATACGGCAGATCATAATACGGCGCAAGCTTCCTCATCATATAGTTCGCGTTTAAAACGGCGTTTTCCGTAACTTCCTTCAGCCCGTCAGGACCCATCGAACGAATATACGTATAGGCTCTCACATTGATGCCGAAGTTTCCGTAATACGGCTTGACCCTGCCGATCGATTGCGGGCGGTCATAGTCAAACGTGAAGCGGCCGTCTTTTTTGACTAAAACGGGCTTTGGCAAATACGGGATAAGCTCGGCTTTGACGCCGACAGGACCTGAGCCCGGACCTCCGCCGCCGTGCGGCCCTGTAAAGGTTTTATGAAGGTTTAAATGTACGACGTCAAACCCCATGTCGCCGGGCCTTGCTTTGCTCAGCACCGCATTGAGGTTGGCTCCGTCATAATACAGCTTCCCTCCTGCTTGGTGGACGATTTCGGCCATTTCTAAAATATGCTCTTCAAAAAGACCAAGCGTGTTCGGATTTGTCAACATTAATGCAGCCGTTTCGTCGCTTACGACCCGTTTTAAATCTTCCAGATCGACGAGCCCGTCGGCATTCGACTGAACAGTGACCGTTTCAAAGCCTGCAACGGTCGCAGACGCAGGATTCGTTCCGTGCGCAGAATCCGGGACAATCACCTTCGTTCTTTTATGATCGCCGTTTGCCTCATGGAACGCGCGGATCATCATCAGACCGGTCCACTCTCCGTGTGCCCCGGCCGCCGGCTGAAGCGTAACCTCATCCATGCCTGTAATCTCTTCCAAATGCTTGCTCAAATCGTAAAGCAGCTCTAGCGCCCCCTGCACCGTACGCTCGTCCTGAAGCGGATGAATCGCCGCAAAGCCGGGTATTCTCGCGATTTTCTCATTCAGCTTCGGATTGTATTTCATCGTGCAGGAACCGAGCGGATAAAAGCCTGAATCAACGCCGTGATTTCGCTTTGACAGAGCGGTATAATGCCTCATGATATCGAGCTCAGACACTTCCGGAAGCTCAGCCGGCTCTTTCCTGATGTACGTCTCGTCGAAAAGGTTCGACACATCTGTTTCAGGGACGTCAAGCTCAGGAAGGCTGTAGCCGACCCGGCCTTCTTTCGATATTTCAAAAATAAGCGATTGATCCTGATTATGCATGGCGATCCCCCAATTCCTTGATGAGTGTATCGATTTCTTCTTTTGTCCGGAGCTCGGTAACAGCGATCAGCATGTGGTTTTTTAAATCCGTGTATACCGCACCGAGGTCATATCCGCCGATGATCTCCTTTCCAAGCAGGCGTTCATTCACCGAAGAGACAGGCTCCTTCAGCTTGACGACGAATTCGTTAAACATCGGCCCGTCAAATGCGACTTCAAGGCCTGCCCGTTTGGCGGCTTCTTTTGCATAGGCCGCTTTCTGCACGTTCTGCCAGGCGATATCCTTAACGCCTTTTTTGCCGAGGGCTGTCATTGCAACAGAAGCAGCAAGCGCATTGAGCGCCTGATTTGAGCAAATGTTCGAGGTCGCTTTATCCCGTCTGATATGCTGTTCCCTGGCCTGCAGCGTTAAGACGAAGCCGCGCTTGCCGTTTTCGTCTTCCGTCTGTCCGACAAGGCGCCCCGGAACCTTCCGCATCAACTTTTTCGTCGCGGCGAAATATCCGCAGTGCGGTCCGCCGAACGCAGCCGGTATTCCGAACGGCTGGGCGTCTCCGACGACGATGTCCGCCCCGAACACTCCAGGCGGCGTTAAAATACCGAGCGCCAGCGGATTGGCGGAAACGATGAACATGCTTTTTCCTTTATGTGCGATCGGCTCGATTTTGTCCAGCGGTTCGATCTGTCCGAAAAAGTTCGGATACTGGACGATCACGGCTGCCGTCTCGTCACACACTGCGGCATCAAGCGCTTCGAGGTCTGTCGTCCCTTTACCTGCAGGCACTTCAACGACTTCGATGTACTGCCCTTTCGCATACGTTTTCAGCACCTCGCGCGATTCGGGATGAACCGTTTCAGAGACGACGATTTTTTTCTTTTTCGTATGCCCTGATGCAAGCATCGCAGCTTCCGCCAAGGCGGTCCCTCCGTCATACATCGATGAATTGCTGATGTCCATTCCCGTCAATTCGCAAATCATCGTCTGGAACTCAAAAATCGCCTGAAGCTCCCCTTGCGAAATTTCCGGCTGATACGGGGTATAAGCCGTATAAAATTCAGATCTTGAAATGACATGGTCGACAATGACAGGCTGGTAATGGTCATAGACCCCCGCTCCCAAAAACGAGGCATATGATGCCGTGTCCTTATTTTTTGCCGCGAGCTTTGTCAGCTCTTTCGTAAGCTCCGTCTCTGACTTTGCTTTTTTGATTTGGTATTCGCCTTTAAATCGAACGCTCTCGGGAATATCGGAGAATAAGTCGTCGATCTTTTCGACTCCGATCGCCTCAAGCATCTCTTGTTTATCCTGTTCTGTCGCAGGAAGGTAGCGGTGCTTCATCTTTTCGTCTCCTTTCATGATCGTGGCAAACTTATGACTGCCGTTTATAAAATGGGGTTTTTACAACTTTCGCTTTCAGCCGTTTCTTCCTGATTTCAACCTCGACAATGGTGCCGATTTCGGCTGCTTCTTTTTTCAGCAAGGCAAGGCCGACGTTTTTTTTCAAAGTGGGCGACTGCGTTCCGGTCGTCACTTCGCCGACTCGCTCGCCTTGGTGAAAAACGGCATACCCGTGCCGCGGAATCCCTTTATCGATCATTTCAAGACCGGCGAGCTTTCTGGCAGCCCCGTGTTCTTTTTGCCTTGCCAATACTGACTTTCCGATGAAATCGGCCTCTTTATTCGTTTTCACGGCGAAACCGATCCCCGCTTCAATCGGCGTTATCTCTTTTGTAAGCTCCTGCCCGTATAACGGCAGTTTTGCTTCAAAGCGGAGCGTGTCCCTTGCGCCGAGTCCGCACGGAATGAGACCGTCATCCTTGCCTGTTTCCAAAAGAAGCTTCCAAATGTATGGTGCATCTTCATTCCTGCAGTAGATTTCAAAGCCGTCCTCTCCGGTATACCCCGTTCTTGACACAAGCGCCCGTACATTTCCTACCGGGGCTTCATCGCGGAATGTAAACGGCTTTAGAGCATTGAGATCAAGATCTGTCACCTGCTTTAAAATCTGTGCTGCTTTCGGTCCCTGAAGGGCGAGCAGAGAGATCTCGCCAGACACGTTTTGAATCTTGACATCCCCTTCGGCGTGCCGATTCAGCCAATCGATATCCTTCGTAATGTTAGCTGCATTAATGACCAACAAATAGCGGCCGCTTCCCTTTTGATAAACAAGGAGGTCGTCGATCGTCCCGCCGTTTTCATCGCACATCGCCGTATACTGGGCGCCGCCTTCTTTCAATGCGGCGACATCGTTTGTTAAAAGCTTCTGCAAAAACGGAAGGCTGCCGGCTCCCGTGACCTCGACCTCCCCCATGTGGGAGACGTCAAACAATCCGGCTTTCGTCCTCACTGCTTCATGTTCTTCTTTGATCGATGAAAATTGAACAGGCAGCTCCCAGCCGCCGAAATCAATCGTCTTTCCGCCGTATTCCTTATACAGGTCAAATAAAGGCGTTCGTTTAAGCATCCTCTTTCCCCCTTCGTTTTTTATCACCATAAGTTTGCCAATCATCAGAAAACGCGAAAGATTCCAATATTAAAAGCTCTTTATAGACGGCACAAAAAAGGACAGAGAACCCCCTTTGTCAGTTCGGAGGTTCTCTGTCCTGGCACCTGAAAGTTTACTTTGCACGAAAGCAAAGATGTCCCCTTTGGTGGTTTGCTAAACATGATAATGGTGCAAACTCTCTCCAGAGTTGCGTCAAGCAAGAGTTCTTTTGCCTGAGAGATTCGCTTGTTTCAAGAGCTTGCTCCTTCGGCGCCGTCATAAGGCATTCCTTACCGGTCTCTCCCCTTGCCGTCATTCGCTCATATTCGCTTCATTTCTGGACATACTACATAAGGACTTTCGATTTTTTCGCTGATGATCTACAAATATCCTACCATCATCAAAGCGTTTGGGCAACAGGAAAAATCATTAACAATCCATTATTTTTTCTCTAAAATGTTCGTATTTTATCAATTCGATTATAACATCAGCCCGATTTACAAATGGTGATCTTCAGAAGAAAAGAACATTTCGTGTGAGAGGAAAGGCGGCGTTACGATGATACCAGACATTCATTTTGACCATGAGTGGCCGGAACAGTTTGCAAAACACCTTGACCAGGACGGCCCCTGGGCAAACTGGGAGCTTTACCAGCTTTCATGCGAGGTGCAAAAAAGGCTGGCGATACCGACCTTTGAAGGGCTGCAGGCGCCGTATCACCTGCCTGACTTTACTCCGCTTCCCCATCAGCTTGAGGTCGCTCAAAAAGTGGTTGAACAGATGAACGGAAAAGCCATATTGGCCGATGAAGTAGGTCTCGGCAAAACGGTCGAAGCCGGCCTGATTTTAAAAGAATACATGATTCGCGGACTCGCAAAGAAAATTTTGATTCTCGTGCCCGCTTCGCTTGTCTCGCAATGGGTCAAAGAGCTACGCGAAAAATTTTTGATCCCGGCCGTCGAACAGAAAAAAAGCTACGTATGGGAGCAGTGCGACGTTGTCGTCTCCTCTCTCGATACGGCGAAACGATCGCCGCACCGGGAAACCGTATTATCGATTCAATACGATGTAGTCATTATTGATGAGGCTCACAAACTAAAAAACAGCAAAACCAAAAACTACGAATTCGTCCGCAATTTAAAGAAAAAATATTGCCTGATGCTGACGGCGACGCCGATCCAAAACAAGATCGACGAAATTTTCAATCTCGTCTCCCTGTTAAAACCGGGGCATTTGGGCAATGAAAGCAATTTCAACAAAGATTATTCAAAACAAATCGATTCGAAAGAGGCGCATGAACGATTGAAATCGCTCATCAATAAAGTGATGATCAGAAACAGGCGGCAGGATACCGGCATTACATGGACGAAGCGCCACGTCGAAACGGTGCCGATCTCCTTTTCTCCGACCGAACAGGCTTTATATGACGAGATCACAAGCCTGAAAAAAGATCATCGCCATTCTGCAGGCATGTTTTCGATTATGACATTGGAGCGCGAATGCTGCTCAAGCAGAGAAGCGGTCTACATGACCTTAAAAAACATGCTTGACAAAAAAGACCGCGAAGCGCCCGTCATCGGAGAAGCCGCGATACACCGGCTGATCAACAAGGTCAATGAGGTCACGCAAAACTCAAAGGCGCTTAAAGTCGTTGAGCTGATTGAAGAGCTGGATGACAAAGTCATTATCTTTACGGAGTACAGAGCGACGCAAATTTATCTCCAATGGTTCCTCCAGCAAAACGGAATCAGTTCCGTACCGTTTCGGGGCGGCTTTAAAAGAGGAAAAAAAGACTGGATGAAAGACTTATTCAGGGGCAAGGTTCAGGTGCTGATCGCCACAGAAGCGGGCGGCGAAGGGATCAACCTGCAATTTTGCAACAAAATCATCAACTATGACCTTCCGTGGAACCCGATGCGTCTTGAACAAAGAATCGGACGGATTCACCGGCTCGGCCAGGAGCGCGATGTGTATATCTACAATATGGCGACAAAACACACGGTGGAAGAGCATATTTTGAAGCTTCTCTATGAAAAAATCCATTTATTCGAAAAAGTCGTCGGCGACCTGGATGATATTTTAACAAAAATAGAGGTCGGCAATTTTGAAGAGCATCTGCACGACATTCTCTTTTATTCGTCATCAGATGAGGAAATGAAAATTAAAATGGAAAATCTGGCATCGTTCATCTCCTACGGACATGATCATAAACAGATCGGAGGCTAATACATGAGACAGGAGGAAATTCAAAGGTTTTTGGAACGTTTTTTCACCGCAAACGGGTGCGACATCACCGACAAAAGCCCCGGCCACTTAACGGTGCAGCTGACGGCTGAAGTCGATAAGCAAATCATGAACAGGCCATTTTATTGGCACTGGCTTGAAAAGACGGGCGGGGTGCCGAACCCGATGAAAATTACGCTGATCACAAATGAAGAAGCAGCGCCCGCAGATATTGACGGCGAATTCATTCACTTCGGGTCGCCGCGGCTGTTTCAAATATTTCAGGCGGTCAAAAAGAACGGAAAATTTATCCGCCTCTATGAAAAAATCAGCTCCGCGGAGGGACATATTCCGCTTGAGCCGTGGCTCGGTTTGAATGTAACGATTTCCTACCAGTCCGACATGAAAAAAGACAAGCTTTTGTCCCTCGGCCTCCATTTAATCAGCGGGCAGCTTACAGAAAACTTTCAGGAACGAATGGAAGCCAGGTCGCTTTCTTCGCACATTTCCGACTACTGCTATACAGTGTCGCCCTTAATCAAACCGGAAAGCGCCATCAAACGGCTCGAGCGCTATATCGAACAAGCGGCCAGAACAGAACCCCTCGACTGGGCCGAAGCTTCTCTTAAAAGATGGAACAACGACCTTTCTCTTCTGAATCAATTTTACGAAGAGACGGAAGAAAAGCCCGAAGAATACGAAATTGAAAAAAAAGCCCTTCAAGCGCTTTACGAACCGAAAATCGAAATTAAAATTGAAAACGGCGGATTGTTTTATTTACAGAAAAAAATTTCAGGATAAATTTTCCGATTCGACACCGTTCTTCTTTTTATTCAGATCCCTCCCATTATAATGAATGTAGGGAGAATAACTTTTGGAACACAAATTGGACAAGTTTGGAAAAGTGTTGAGACCAGAGATCGATCTTTGTTTATCACAACACGTTTAACTGAAATACATAATGAAGTATTTTGGGGGGAAATGCCATGAATAAAGTGGAACATGAGAAAGAAGAATTGGACAAGGAGTGGGAAGAGCTGATCAAAAGTGCTCTCAATGAAGGCATTAGTCCGGAAGAAATAAGAATATTTCTCAATTTAGGAAATAAGACTTCCGAAGCTTCCACACCAATTGAAAGAAGTCATTCAATAAATCCCTTCTGAATGTGCTATAATATCGAAAGGAAGGTGATGACATTGATTGGCCAGCGTATTAAACAATATCGAAAAGAAAAAGGCTACTCACTATCTGAACTAGCTGAAAAGGCTGGGGTAGCGAAGTCTTATTTAAGTTCAATAGAAAGAAATTTGCAAACAAACCCCTCCATTCAATTTCTAGAAAAAGTCTCCGCTGTTCTGGACGTCTCGGTTCATACCCTGCTTGATGAAAAAGATGAAACCGAATACGATGGTCAATTAGATAGTGAATGGGAAAATCTAGTTCGTGACGCGATGGCATCAGGGGTTTCTAAAAAACAATTTCGAGAATTTTTAGATTACCAAAAATGGAAGAAGAGTCAGGAAAAGGAGTAAGTGCCGCATATCTTACTCCCTTTGGCATTGTAAAAATAAAACGGCGCCGATCAAGTATACATAAAAAAACGGATCATACCAGATCCGTTTTTTCATCATTCGTTTATTTATCTTCACTGTGCGCTCTTTCGTTCTCTTTTACATAACCTTTTTCATCGGCATGTTTATTTCCGTCGATGGTCAGGCCGTTCCATTGAGTAGCTTCAAACGAGAAGTCGAGCTGTACAGAATCTCCTTGATATTTGTTCTGCACCATGTTGCCGTTGCTGTCTGTTGTTGTGTCATTGACAAATTCAATGACCATTTCGACTTTGTCAAAATCGTACGGATCTTTTGGAATTCCGTCGTACTCAGGCGCAGTCTTTCCGTTGATTGTCGCTACATTGATTTTGCCGTTGTCATGCAGGAATCCAGGCTCGATCAGCTTTTTGACTTTGTCCATTGATGCTTTATCTTTTTTCACAGACATATTGTACAAGTCATAGAGGTTTGCGGAATCCAGGATGATGTTTTTAGGATAGCCGTTTCCGCCTTCAACACCGACCGTCAGTACGCTCACTTTAAACTGTTTCAGGAAATCCTCGGCAGAGTTTTTCCCGCCGTTTTTCGCGTTTCCGTCAACGAAATTGCTGAAACCCATTTGCATTAACACTTCTTTAATAGCCAATGATCCGTCATTTTTAAAGGTAAATTCTTTTTTGAATTTATCACCCGGTTTTAAGTTTGACAGGCTCACTCTTGCAGACGTTTCTTTTGCATTTAAGTCAAGCGTTCCTGCTGCATAAGTAGCATGAGTCGATTCGATATCGTTAAACGCAGCCCAAGTTCCTCCTCCTACTAATGCCAGTCCAAGAGCAGCGGATGCAACTCCCAATCCGATTTTTTTCTTTGTACCCATGATAACTCCTCCTTTTATAATAAGAAAATCTATATATGGAGACCTGAATAACAGGTGACCAACGAAAGTTACATTGAAACCCGGTCTTTGCCGGCAGTTTCGATCGCTTTTGCTTTTTGCTCAATCTCACGCAATGCCGCCGAGACAGTGATGACCGCATAAAGGATTAGCAATAGGCCCGGTACGATCAATAAGATGGCCGTGCCGATCGGTTTGCCGGCAAAGTCCAGCAGATATCCGGCATAAGGAACCGTAATTCCGGAATATTTGGCGACAACATTTTCCGAAAGAACTGGATCGGAATCAGGATTTTGGTTGTTGTCCCCTTTTGTCTGAAACATGAGATTTGATTTATTTTTTGTTATACCGATAATTCGGTGAGTAACCATTGTGTTCTGGTCTTGCATGAATGTAATAATGTCGCCCTTTTTCAATGCCTCGGGATTGTCAACCTTTTGAACGGCGATAATCGACCCCGTTTTAAATTCGGGCTCCATCGAACCCGATAAAACCGTCTTCAATTGATACCCGAAGAGCTGGGGCTCCCCGCCGGACGATTTTGTCGAAATCACGACGATAACCGTCGCAATGATCAGCGTGAAAATAATCACATATAAGATATTGCTGACCCATTTCATGATTTTTTTCATGACTCATCCCCGCTTTCTAATGAATGTTTCTCTTTATTTTTTTCCTCACGAACAGATTGGCTGGCATCTGTATCTTTTGTTTGTTCTTTCCGCTCCATCTTGTTCGTTTTTTCTGACTCAGACTTACGATGAGACTCGGCCTTTTTTGGAGGCTTCAGCGTTTTTTCCTTGCAGTCGTTCAGCTTCATCGCCTTTGACCAAATAAACGGCTTTCCCCGTTTGTGATCGGGATGCCCTTCAGGTTTGATCAATTTAAAAACGTAAGTTCCTCCCTTTGTCGCGCGATTTGACTCTATCCTGTATACACGGCTTTTTGTTTCTTTGCCAATCGTACCTTTATCGATGACAGTCCCGTCTTTCGGCTTTGAAGAACCATCGATTTTGTGCAGCTCCCATTTCCATTCAGAAGAAGTAATGTGTTTGCCGCTGTTTTTAAATTCAGCAAATAAAACCAATGGCGCACAAGCGTTTCCTTTTGTTTTTGTCTGTTTATGAAGCTTTAAATCGCTTCCGTCCCACACCTTATCATCTATGTCCTTAAATTTTGCAGACGCTTTCATCGTCAAGCTGTATGTTTCCACATCATGAAACGATGCGTTCGTATAATGATTCAGCTGACTCCCCAATCCAATCAAAAGGTAAATGATCAAAATTATTTGAAAACCGATGACTGCCTTTTTGCTTCTTTTTCGGCATCTCCTAGTTCGAGATAATCGAATCATGACTACCCTCCTAGCAGCTTTTCGTTCGTTTTAAAGAACCTTACAGTTAGAGTATAAAGAACAACCCATTGAATTGAAAACTGCCGAAATGGTCGATTTAGTTCGTTTTACAGAACATTATCGTTTAAATCCTCAAAAAATCTCTCAAATTCTCATCTTTTTGAAAAATATGAAGTTCTTTATAAAGTACGAATTTTATTCTTATTTTTCCGTATAAACCAAATGAACGAGGAAAAAAATAGGGGAGAAAGGATGATGACCCATGCTGAAAAAAATCATCGTGTCATGCTTTTTTTTACTGCCAATAATCGCCGGACCGCTTGATATACAGGCGGCAGAGAAAACAACAACCGGCATGACAAAATGGGAAGAAAAAGCTGTCCAGGCAGCGAAAAAAAGATACCCTGCAGCTGAAGTCCGGCTCACTCAAAAAGTATGGGACCGAAAACGAACCGATGAAGCAGTAGAGCAATATCATGTAACATTAAGCGAAGGAAATCGAAAATTTGGCGTATTTGTCACCATTTCATATGAGCCCTCAACCCATAAAATAAATAAAGTGGTAGTCGTCGAAGAATATAAATAAGCCGCTTTCTGTTGAAAAGCGGCTTCATTTTCGGTATGCCCGGACCATGTCTGTACCTGGGCGGAATAACGGCCCTTTGCTTCGCTATTTATGACGTTTAAAAAACATCATACAGCCGAGCGGGAGAATGCCGAACCACCGAAAAATGCGGGACGGCGGTTTGCTTTCCCTGCGTCTTTCTTTCATTTCTTTTCTTTCTTGTTTCGGCGTGTCCATATATTTGACAAGCTGTTCTGTCATATATTTCACATAATCGTTCGTTTTCATCAAATCACCTCATGAGAGAGTCCTCTTATGATGAAGTGTTGTCAGCCCCTCTCTTTTTTATACACCAAACCGTTTTGATCGCTAATGCTCTTTCCAGTGACTGATGGTCTTTTTCCTTAGATGGAATTGAAAATCAGCAGTCTTTTCAGAATCAGCTGCCGTCTTCACTTTTAGCCTGACACGCTTCGTTTCCTTGCCGGCTGAAGCAATGGCATACATCACAGAGCCATACGCTTTGTTCTCCTCTCCAGCTTCTTCGTCTTGCATGTGCCTGATGGAGTGAAGGATTCCATTTTGCAGAAGATTTTGCTGAATGTAAAAATCTTTCGTCTGTTTGATAAAAGCATGCTTCGTCATAAAAGCCGCTGTCGAATGGGCGGCGCAAAGCATGCAGATCATCGCCAAAAAAACCGCTGCAGGGTAAATAAAGCCTCTGGAATTATTCACATGAATCACCTTCATAAAGAATGATAAATCGGAAATGCCGCACGGTATTGTGTACCCTTAAGACTGATTGCTTCAATGATGACTTGGTGATCTTGAAGCCGGAATGCGATGCGTTTGACATGCTGCAGCATCGGCACATGGCCTTTAGAATTCACTCGTTTTCGAATGAGCGCCTGATACGGTTCATAACGAACGGCATCACCTGAGGAATTCGTCATTTCAAGCGCCTGTCCGTTGTCTGCCACTTTAACGGCAACGGCTTCTTTGCATTCTTTCTGCATTTGTTCAGCTGTGATCGTCCATTCTTCCGGGCGAATTTCATTTTTTTTGACACCCGGGGATAAAAACAGCTGAAAAATCGTGGCAGCCGTTCCGGCGATAAACATGTAGACCGTTAATGAAAGCAAAACATTAAGAAGGGTAAAGCCCTTTTGTTTTGAGAATCGCAAGGCAATACTGACAGTCATGCCTGTTTTCAACAGAGATGCAGACTTCATATTCTTCTCCTTTTTCCTCCCATTCAATCAAGTATGCGGCTCCCTGATAAAACACGGTTTCAGCGGGCTTGTAGCGACCGGTCAGCATGTAGCTGCTGATCTTCTCATCTAATATGCGGTACCCGGCTTCTTCTTTTTTTGCCATCTCGGCTTTTAATTCAAGCTGATGGTACACGGGAATCATTAGAGCCGCTATCATCACCCATATACTGAATGCAGAAACAGTTTCGATTGTCATAAAGCCTCTATTTTTTTTGAACATTGATCTTACCGCTTCCTAAATAAATCGTCAGTTCAAAGGAGGCACGGTTTGCTTCAATCAACATCTTTCCTCCTTGACTCGGAGCCCCGTTTGGGCTGTATGTGAAATGTTGTCTGAGCGTCGACTTTTTGATGGCAATTTTGTGATCATATTCCCTGATAAGATAAGGAGTCAAGCTCTCATCCGCAGGCTTGATGGTGTATTTACAATGATCAGCATCAAACAGCACGTTTATTTTTTTGTTTTGAGCGAGCGCTGCCTGCTGAGCATAAAGCAAATCGTCTTCAAGCTGTTCGGCAAAATGCTTGACGATCCTTGCGTCATATGCGGAAGGCAGTCTGTCAAACAAAAGAATCAGCATGATCGAGCTGATCAATAGCACGGTTAAACTTTCTAGAAGGGTAAACCCTGTTTGGTCCCTTCCCATTATTGTGTTTGTGCCTTGCCATTTGAAATCACGATCGATTTTCCATTAGGACACGCCAAATTTTTCTTGATATATCCCTCTGATTCAAGCTCTCCAAGACTTGGCGTTTTCCCGTCGTGATCCATCTGATACGCGGTAATTTGGGCCTGAACCATATTGATCAATCCCTCACAGCCTTTCTTTTGAATGTTTTGATTATGCTTCGTCACATTCGGGATCGTAATTAAGAGCAGAATTGAGATGACAAGCATAACGACCAGCATTTCTATCAGCGTAAATCCCTTTTCATTCAAATGGATGTCCCCCTTTATAACTGATTCATCATTTGATACATTGGCAAAAGCATCGACAAATAGAGGATTAAAATCATGGCTGCGGTAAATCCGTAAATCAGAGGCTGAAGCATGCTTGTCCACTTTTCCGCTTTCTTTTCAAGCCGGTCGATCAAAAATTGGCTGTATGAATATAGCTCCCTGTGGAGATGACCGTTCAATTGACCGTGAGCCACCGCTTTGGAGAGATCCTTTTCATAAAACGGATGCCTGTCCAGCATCTGTTCCAGCGCTTCCCCCTGTTTCAGCCTTTCGATCATGCGCTTTGCTTCCTTGTGAAAAAACGGCAAAAAAGGCTGGCTCTCAAACGCTTTTAAGCTGTCATATACAGACAATCCCGATGTTAAAAGATTGCTTAGCTGAAGCGATAAAAAATAGCTGTTGAATAACTTGAGGATTCTGCCTGCCAGCGGGATTTTAACGAGGAGGGCCATTTTTTCTTCCGGGGCTTTTTTTCGGAAAATCGAAACATAATACGTTAACAAAACCACAGCAATGATGAGAATGCACATAAAAAACAGCGGGAGGCTGTCAAAAAATAAAAAGATGAAGGAGGTCAGAAAAGATGTTTCGATATTCATGGAGTCATAGATCGCGGAAAACTGCGGAATAATCGCCGATTTCATAATATAGGCGATGAGACAGACCGTTGCAACCAGGAATGACGGATATTTTGCAGCCTTCTTCAATTTTTCGGACTGGTCGACTTTGCGGCTGAGCAATTCGCCGCTTTGCTTAAAAGCGAATGGCAAATTTCCGTGCTGCTCGGCAAAATAAACAATGCTGACGGCGTCCCTATGAAACGAAATCATATTCAAAACCTGAAAAACGGGATAACCTTCTGCCAGCTTTTTTCTTCCGAATGAAATGTCCGCTTTTTGCTTATTGTCGAATTGCAGCTCAAGCATATTCAAAGCGTCGAGAAGCGTATACCCGTTCATCATCATTTCGCCGAGCTTCTCAAACAGCTCCGCCTGCTTCCGAAGGGGCCATCTTATGTTATTCAGTCTCATGATGCACCCATCTGTTATAAGTTTCCTCCGGGAGATAGCCGAGCGCTATCCCTTTTCGAATCAATTTTCTCAGCGTTTCAAAACGGCTGTTCACGTATGCGCCTTTTGCCTCTTTTATGCACAGGTTCAGACTCTTCCCGTACAAAAGCTCAAAAACGCTCACTCTTCTTCCGTTCCCCGACATCCTGCAATACAAAGAACACCGCTCCCCGCATAACGGACAAACAAGGTTGACGAGACGCTGTGCGCTTATAGCGACAAGCGTCTGCTCAATTTCGGTCATATGAATGCCAAACTCAAGCAGCCGGTATATAGCTCCTTTTGCGTTTTTCGCATGCATGCTAGATAATACAAGATGTCCCGTCAGCGCAGCTCTGACGGCGATTTTGGCTGTTTCGGCATCGCGGATTTCTCCAAGGATGATCATGTCGGGATCATGACGGAGAACAGCCTTTAAACCTGCTGAATACGTCATGCCCGCTTTTTCATTCACCTGTACTTGAAGAACATGCTCGCTTCTGGATTCAACCGGGTCCTCCAGCGTGATAATATTGCGGTTGAAATGCTGTTTGGCATACTCGATCAGCGAGTACAGGGTCGTCGTTTTTCCCGAACCGGTTGGACCTGTGAAGATCAGCAGACCGTGGGAATGTTTCAGAAAAGACAGCAGCTTTGCCGTTGCGTTTGGAAACAAAGACAGGCTTCTGAGCGGCGGGGCGCTTGCCTGCGGCAATACGCGAATAACCAGGCTTTCGTCGTATATGGTAGGCAAAGTCGACATTCTCAAGTGAACGGGCTGATTGTTCACTTTAATGGTTAAAGCACCGCTTTGCGGCTGCCTTCGCTCCCCGATATCCATTGAAGAAAGAAATTTAAAATGAGAAATGAGCCTTGAGCACTCCATTCTCGTCAGTCTGCCCTTTTGAAATAGTTCATCATCAATTCTAAAGCGGATAACCGCCTCTTTTTCCCCCGGAACGATATGAATATCAGAAGCTCTCATCGCACACGCCTCTTCGATCAATTTCCCGCTTAATGATTCAATCGCGTACACAATCGTTACGCCTCCTTTCTAATCGCAGTTTAAGCGAAAAGCATCGGAAGCTTCAAATCCGCAAAAAACGGAAATATGCCGTTATCGTGGGACAAAAAAAGATTATGAAACACGAAAATTGCTTTTTCCGGCTCATATTTCTTACAATACGGCTCTTCAAACCGTGTTTTTATATGTGCCATCGCCTTCTTCCAGGATGCGGAACCCTTTCTTCGAAAGAGCTTTTGCGAGATTCTGCTCTGTTTTGACATTGGAAAAATCGATGCCCAGTTTGACCACCGTCTGGGCCATTTCGGGACGAATGCCGGAGATCGTCGCTTCAATTCCTAAGAGCTTCGTTGTGTCAAGTATTCTGAACAACTGATATACAACCATTGTATCGATGATCGGAACCCCGGAAATATCGATAAATAAATGCGATAAACGGAGCCCTGCGCATCGCTCAAGAGCGGATTCCAAAATCCCCTTCGCTCTATGTGTATCGATTTCTCCTATGATCGGCAAAACGCCTATATGGCTTGATATCGGGATCACCGGGGCGCTTAATTCATGAATCATTTCATTTTGGGTCTTTAATTGGCTCATCGTCAACAGATCATATTCCGTCATGAATTGCCCGATGATTTCATCCATTATCAAATTGAGCCGTCTGCTCCATTCCAACACGTCGCTCTTGGAACTTTCGGGTGCTTCTTCATGAGAAAACATCCCGATTTCATCAATAATAATTCTCCGGAACACGTTGATTCCGTTTATGCTTTCATAGATGGGAACTTGGCTCGCTGCCCTGTCCCGCGCCATTTCTCTCGCACAATCCAGCGCTTCCTCCCATTCTTTTTCCGGCTGATGCGCTGTCAATAGGTGGGCAACCGCCCGGATATACGGCTTTGCCTTATCGGGCGACGAGATGCCGGACGTTTTGGATAACCATTGATTCGTTATATTGTCCGATCGTTTGATTAAATAATGATACAGGGCTGAATGTTTGTTTTTCATATCTATCCTCCTGATCAAAAACGAAATGCTTATGTATAAAACAAGCGATTTTGCCAACACTAATTTTGTAGCGGCATTGGGCTATAGCCAAGCGGTAAGGCAACGGACTTTGACTCCGTGATGCGCTGGTTCGAATCCAGCTAGCCCAGTTTCCAAGCGTAAAAACCGAAGATTGCTGAAAATGAAGTTTTTTCAGCATATCTTCGGTTTTTTCACGAAACAGAGCGTTGCAAAGCGCTTCTCTTTAATAGCTTTAATAGCTCGCCGGGGTTATATCCGACAACAAGCTTTTCACCGTTGACGATGATCGGGCGTCTCAAGAGCTTCGGCTTTTCAATGAGCAAGTCTACTACTTCGCTCACCGTCAGCTCCTCGATATTCAAATTGAGCTCTTTGAATGCTTGGCTCCTCGTCGCCAATATTTCATCGAATCCTTCCGTTGTCAAAGACAGAATGTGTTTTAATTCCTCTTGATTCGGCGTCTCCCTGAACAGATGGCGCTCCTTAAAATCGATCTGATTCGCTTTCAGCCAATGCTTTGTTTTCCTGCATGACGTGCAGCTCGGGTAAGAATAAAAGATCAGCTCTTCCATGGTTGGTTTCCTCCTCTGTATTGTTCTGTCCTGTCTTTGTTATGATTAGTACCCGGGATCTTGTTTCATTAAACACGTGCAAAAAACATTCCGTTATCACAAAATTGTAAAAAATGAATTGATTTTCCCAAAATGAAAATGTTTACATTTCAAGAGCGATTGATCTATAATAGAAACAAAGGGGCTTTCTGGGAGGGATATCAATGAATCGCATGTTCCGCGTGTTAGGTTTCTGGACAGGTATTTTTGCGGTCATGTTTTATTTAGGAGATATGAAAGATGCGTCATTGCTGTTTTTCGGCCAAACTGTTTTCTTCGTGTTCTTATCGTATCTTAACTTGACAGAACGGATGTACATTTATATTTTCGGCGCATACTTGACGGTCTTTTTTGCCGCGTTTACATACTATTCCGTGTTTATTATGGTCCCCGGGCAAGGAGGCCATTAAGGCACGAAAAAAGAGACGATCCGCCTGGATTTCGTCTCTTTTTTCATTTTATAATGTGAAGCCGTTGATGAACGGATTTTGTTCCTGTTCCGTCAGCAAATCCGTCTCAGGGCCGTGTCCGCTCAATACGAGCGTATCTTCAGGAAGAGTAAGCAGCTTTTTGTGAATGCTGTCCATTAGAACATCGTGGCTTCCGCCCGGGAGATCTGTGCGGCCGATGCTCCCTTTAAACAGAACATCGCCTGAAATGATCAGGTTTTCCTCTTCTGCATAATAAGAGACGCTTCCGGGCGAGTGGCCTGGCGTAAAAAGAACCTGAAGCTTGAACGGACCGATTTTCAGCTCGTGCTCTTTGTCGATCAGCCGGTCGGCTTTCTCTGCTGTAACAGCCTGACCAGTTAACAGAGACGACCCGTTTAATGAAGGATCTGTCAGCCATTCCGCTTCATTTTTATGGACATAGACGGGAATATCCCACTCTTTTCTCACCTTGTCAACAGCTCCGATATGGTCAAAATGGGCATGCGTCAATAGAACGGCGAGCGGTCTAAGATGATGTTCTTTTATATAGGCATTCAGTTTACCGGCTTCACCGCCGGGATCAAATATTAAGCAGGCGCCGTCATCATTTGCTAAAATATACGCATTTGTTTGAATCGGCCCTAACGGCATTCTTCTCCATTTCATCCTTTTCACCTCAGTCTCATTATGAACGTTTTGTGAGAAACTTTCAATGAACCATGTTCCACTCGACAAAGCTAATGAAAACGGTTAAAATAAAATTGGAAATAAACTGCAGGGGATCCAAACGAAGGGGGTTAATATTGATGTTGCTCGTGATCATTTTCGGCCTTGTCACGATATTATCTGCTGTTGGGGCACTTCGTTCGCTTAAACAAATCAACGTTCTCGGGATATTGTTCGGAGGAGCGGCTTTTTTTGTCTTCGGCTGGTTTACGGTAATGACGATTATAAACAGCGGGTATCCGACGGCTCACTAAAGACCGCCTCTGCCGCTGAATGGACAGCCTTGTTCCGTTATGAAACGGAACAAGGCTTTTAAGCTTGGGCTTATTTGTTTAAATGTTTTTGAACGCTTGACAGTTTGCCTTCCATTGTCGTTTTCTTATCGCGCCTGTCATCGATTCTGATGTTTGTGGCCACCCTGTGTATCCCTTTTTGAAAAGGGGCTTCATGGATGGTTTGAATGACGTGAAATAAATCGCTTAGCTCCCCTTCAATCAAGGTGTTCATCGGCGTCAGCTGATATTTGATTCTTCCTTCCTTTTGAAACCCTTCTAAAATCGTTTGAATCTCCGCTACATAACTGCTCACACTCGGGGTTTCCGTTCCGATCGGGATGATGGTTACGTCTGCTATTGCCATCGCAACATGCTCCTTTCTATTCTTTGACTACAAGTGGTTCTATTGTTTTCGAACCGAGTGAAATGATCTCATCGTGCGCATAGCCGTACAATAGATATTGACCGTCTGGAGACACGGTGATCGGAAGCATTTCCACACTCTTCTGAATCACGCGCCGCTCCCCCGTCTTAAGGCTGATGGCGATCAGATCGCACAGGGAGCTCGATGCACCCGGCTGATACGTGTAAAACCATTCGTTTTTCTGATCATAGCCGTATTCCATTGGCGACTGTCCTGTATCATCGGAAAACAGCGGGAGCGTGACAGACAGCCGTTTTTCCGATGACTTCACATCAGAAAATATGTAGGTCCCGTACCCGTTTTTACCCGATGATGTCACGACCAGCCTGACATTGTCAAACACGTCGGAAAGCAGCGCATCATCGGCAAGCTTCGTTTGCCTTCCCGCCGATATGTCATAGGAATACACAGGGGCCGGCTTTTCCCGGTCCCTGTTATCCCACTTTACATAATCGAATGAATCGGGCGATGTCCAATGAACAAAGGCAGCCTGGGCAATGTTTTGCTCCGTTGTCTGTTCTTTTGAATTGATCAAATATGAATGATAGTTCCAATCTTTCGTGAATGCCGTCACATATAGAAGATAAGGATCAAACTCATTCCAGTCAACCTGCAGTTCGTTCGTGTTAAAACCTTTTGTAAACAGCTTTTCGCCCCGCACATTCATCAGCGTCAATTTGAACTCGGAGCCGTCTCCGGCGGTTTGGATGAGGATCATGTCTTTTTTACGGTTCAGTTCAGCTGTGATCAGCCGTTCATCGGTTTTGTATATCGTTTTCTTGGTCCCTGTAAATATATCATATGACTTTACTTCACTTCCCGCAACCGGGTCAGTTGCGGTATATAATATCGTTTCATTATCAAGCCACCCTGCCGCCGCATCAAAATACCGGTCCTTCACCGGTATTATCTTTTCTTCTTTTGCATCGCTATGATTCTTTCCAGCAGAATCGGCATTATAGGAGCCCTTTGAACCGCCTGATTGCGAAGGTGTGCAGGCGGCTGTTAAAACGGTAAACACAGCGGCAATGATCCATAATGAAACTCTCAAACCGGCCATTCTCCCTCCGTAAATGTTTCGCTGCCTACCTTTACGATGTGGCGCCGGTAAAGGTTTCAGCTTTCAAAAAAACAAGATGCCCAAAGAATTCCTCTGCTTTTACAATATATATCGTCAAAATCGGCTATGGGTAAAGGGTTTTTCCCTTTTCCAAGCTCAACGGTGTATCCTTCTTTGCCGTAAAAATGGATGAACCAATCCCTGAAACCGGCGTAGCTGTCAATATATCTGATGCCTTTATAACCGCTGAGCCGCTCAAACACTTGAACAACATTGACAGATTCCGGAGGCTCGAATCCTTCATAGCCCCAATAGATCTCTTCCCCTTGCGTATGAAGCGCTATAAGCCGGTCAGGCGGCCGGCTCTCGATTAGATCGTGCATGACGATCGCTTCAGGTTCTGTAAGCGGAGCGTCTCCCGGATAATCCCGGTATGAGGGCGCCTTAGGAGGCTTGCGCTGTTTTTCGATTTCCCAAAAAGACGGAAATTGGTTGTTCAGATCGACTCCGTTAATGTTCGCTTTCCATTCCCTAAATTCAGACTGATATTCGTTCATTTCATCAAGGGGCTCAAGATTTATTCCGAGATGCTCCGGGCCGTTCAGCACAAGATCGACTCCGTCGGGATTCACGAGCGGAACGATTGAGAGCTTCGTCATCTGAAAAAGCCTGAGCGGCGAAAAACCGAGAATCTCACCGCCTTTGCATAAAGACAGACAATATTCTTTGACCCACTTCATTAGCACCGAAGTGGTGATCCACTCGTTCGCATGAAAAGAAGCATTGATATGCGTTCTTTTTTCAGCATGCTCAGCTCCGATGTTCAGCTCGTATATCGGCTGGCCCAATACAGAGCGTCCAATACTATGGTATGTGACAAACGGAAAGCATTCCGCGATTTTTTCAATTTCGTGTTTCAGCGTTTGCGAATCATATATCACCGTATCAGTCAGCCACGGCTCATTTTCCAGCCCGGGCTCTCCATTCACCAATAATTGCAGCTGTTCATATGTTTCTGCTGCCGCCGCATCTTTTCCTGCCTGTGGATGCAATCCGGGAAAATAAAATTCCCCGACGTCCGCGTTAAGGTTCGCACTGACTAAAAGCGGTTCGGGAATGTTCAGGATGTCTGACAATCTTGACATGTCTTGTTTTAACTCCGGTTTAATGTTGATGAATGCCATCAATGATCCCTCCCACAATAGCATATGAAGAATGCTTGTTCGGCGAACATCAATCATAAAAAAAGCTTCCGCCCCAAGGACGGAAGCGCCGCAAATCAAGCAGCTCTTTTATTCTATTTCGTTAAACTGTCCGTTATGAATTTCAACTGTCCTTCTAATGAAATCGGATCGGAAAAATAGAAGCCGATCGGGTCGATTTTATAGACATGGCCGTTTTTGACGGCGCCGAGGTTTTTCCAAATGGAAGTGCCGAACACACCGCCGTCGTCTCCGCCTGATTGCCAAGGACCTATAAAAATATAGTCTCCGGCGAAGTCAGGCAGCTTTTCCAACGAAATGCTCGTATACCCGGGGCCGGTGCTGATGGCTTTTTCCTTTGTTAGCTTCGTGGCGTTTAATCCGAGTTCTTTATAGACAATGCTTCCGCCCCGTCCGAATTTTTCGCCGAACACGTAAATCTCTTTGCCGTTCGTCTGCATAATGGAGACCGTTTTGTCACCGACGGCTTTTTGAACCTTCGGTTTTGCCGCCGCAACTTTTTTGTCCCACTCAGCCAGCCATTTTTCCGCTTTATCTTCCGTCCCTGTCATCTTCCCGAAATCTTCGAGTTGTTCTCTCATGCCCTTTCCGTATTTCAGAGCGACCGTAGGCGCGATTTTTTCCAGCTTTTCGACATCCGCCCCTTGAGTTGTCCAAACGATGATCAGGTCGGGTTTTAAATTAATGATTTTTTCTTCTGAAACTCCGTCGCCAATGTTTGTCACGCCATCGGTTTTTCCTTTGAAGTACGGGTTTTTGAATACTCTGTCAGAAGCCCCGACCACGTGAATGCCGAGCGTCTTGAGATATCCGTAATAGTCATCGGCCAAGACGACCACCCGTTTTGGATGCTTAGGGACTTTAACCGTTCCGTTTTCGGCCTTGTATGTAATGGTTTCTTTCTGCTTTGAGCCTGAAGAAGAGCCTTTGTTCGCTGATTGATTTCCGCATGCTGCCAAGGCTGCAATCAATAATAAGGCAAAAAAAGCCGCCGTGATTTTCTTGCATCTATGAGTCATCTTTCATTCCTTCTTTCCGAGTTTTGATAAAGAGAATCATTATCAAAATGATTATATCACAACAAAACAAAGGTAAACACGATGTTTTTTGAAATGTTTCTCTACTGTATTCCGACAGCGCCAAAAAAGCTTCCGGCCAATGCACGGAAGCTTCAGCATGTCTAAGAAAATTCATAAGTTCAATGATATTATTCGAAAACTTCGCAAAGAACTGTTCGGGAAAGGGCCTGAAAGGATTCATACTGTATTTGTAGAAAACATGGCAGTCTCAACACTGTACAGAAATCTGAGTGCAAGCGAGCAGTTTATCCCCGCAGACCTGAAGGAAGAGAAATGGTGCATGCGGCCCGGACAATCCTGATTCAAGATCTTTATCCCAAACGAACGCCGGATGGAATGGAGAGGAGCTGATCTGGGCTGGGTTAGTTCATGTGTTTTCTGATATAAAAATTGAGGACCATCCCGCTTTATCTGTGTTTGTCTTTGATCAAAAAGAAGCGCTGCAAAGCTAGCATATTTGTCGTTGACACATTTTTGTCACATTTGATATAATGTTGTTACGGCTATAGAAGACAAAAGCACTGGAATGTATGCACGAACTGTATATATTCTCTTTCAATATCTTAATTCTGCTTGATTTTGTTGTATGGGTCTGCATACAAGTTAGGCAGCATTCGAACGCCTGGTTGACACAGGTTATTTGAGTGCTGCCTTTTTTTATTGTCTTTCTGCCATAACTGTGAAAAAAGAAGAAATATTGGAGGGTTTTAGTATGGCTTTTCGAAAACCGGATGAAATAGCGGATGCAGCAATTGAAGCAGGGATGAAAAAAATACAGCTCCCGCTGCCGTCTCTGCTTGTATTGGGGTTTTTAGGCGGCGCATTTATCGCGCTTGGGTACTTGCTTGACATCAGGGTAATCGGCGACCTGCCGAAAGAATGGGGAAGCCTGTCCAGCCTGATCGGAGCTGCCGTATTTCCTGTCGGTCTGATACTTGTGGTGCTCGCTGGCGCTGAATTGATTACAGGGAATATGATGTCCGTTGCGATGGCTTTATTTTCAAGAAAAATATCATTAAAACAATTGGCGGTTAACTGGGGAATCGTCACGATGATGAACTTAATCGGAGCACTGTTTGTTGCTTACTTTTTCGGACATTTGGTTGGTTTGACTGAAACAGGTCCTTATTTGGAAAAAACGATCGCCGTTGCACAAGGAAAACTCGATATGAGCTTCGGCAAGGTTCTCATTTCCGGCATCGGCTGTAACTGGCTTGTATGTCTTGCGGTATGGCTTTCTTTCGGCGCACAAGACGGAGCAGGAAAAATCCTTGGCATCTGGTTCCCAATTATGGCTTTTGTGGCAATCGGATTTCAGCACGTTGTCGCCAACATGTTTGTGATTCCCGCAGCCATTTTTGCAGGCTCGTTCACGTGGGGGCAGTTTATCGGAAACATCATTCCGGCCTTTATCGGCAATGTCATTGGCGGAGCCGTGTTTGTCGGTCTCATTTATTTTATTGGATACCACAAGAAAGACCGCTCCAGAAAAGAAATGAAACAGGTATCATAAACAGGGCAAATCCACTCGATGAATCATATCAATCCCGTCCATAAAATGGACTTTGGTGGATATACTTACAAAAGCAAAGGAGGCTGTCGAGAAAATCTCGACAGCCTTTATTTTTCCTTAAAATATCCATTCTCCTGTAATAAAAGAAAGACTAAAAAGGATGGTGTCTTTCTCATGTTTCACACGACGCAGCCGAATTTGTTCTGCTTGATCAACTCGTCGAAGAGGATCATCACTTCGAAAAACAAATTGATAAACACATAGACTTCTCTTTTATCATTGAAAAGGTTAAGCCTTACTACAGCGAAAACATCACCGGCATGAGTAGGAGGACCACAAAGTAAAGGTCAGACAAAATCGTTTGTCTGTTTCAGGGAAAACCCAATAAAAAAAATAGAGCAAAGCTTTGCAGATTCAAAACAGCTGCAGGGGCTTCGCTATTGCAGGTTGAGGGGAAAACGGAATGTGATTGAACAAGTTCTCCTCACAGCCGCATGCCAGAACAGATTGCCACATACCCAGCCAAGCAGGGCCAGATATGTGGGAGCTCTCTTTTTGTATCTAAAATCCGATGAATATCTAAAGAAACAGCACATAAACAAAAAAGCCTGTAGAAAAGACATCGTTTTCTCTACATGCTGAAGCTTCCGGCCAATGCACGGAAGCTTTTTCTTATTCTTTATTGCTTTTCTTTCGGTGACTTTTTAAACGTTCACTGTCATAAAATCTCAATAGATCCCCGTAAATGATTTGATCAGAGTATGAAAGCTCCTGTTTTGCTTTTTCGGCAAAAGCTTCACAGCTTTCTGGATCTTTCGCAGGCTCGCCGGTTGATTTATCATAGCATACGCCGTCTGTATATATGCGGTCCTTCGTAATGATGCTGCCGTCGCGAAGAACTGTGAATTCCGTTTTATCGCTGGAAAACAGGTCGTTCCCGAACTGGATTTGATCGCTTGAATCGATCCCGAGCAAGTTGAGCAATGTCGGTCGGATATCTACCTGACCGCCGACGGTGTCAATCGTTTTCGGCTTTTTATCCGTGACGCCCGGAATGTGGATCACGAGCGGGACTCGTTGAAGCTGGACTTCTTCAAAAGGCGTGATTTCCTTGCCGAGGAACTGTCCCATCGCTTCATTATGGTTTTCCGAAATTCCGTAATGGTCCCCGTATAAAACGATTATCGAATTATCATACAGTCCGTCCTTTTTCAGCTTTTCAATGAACCGTTTAAGCGCTTCGTCCTGATAGCGGACGGTCGGGAAATATCTGTTCAGCGTGCGGCTTTTCGAATCGAATTCGTCGATCATTTTATCCTCTTCGTTCAGTTCAAAAGGAAAATGATTCGTCAGCGTGATCAAACGGGTGTAAAACGGCTGCGGGATTTTTTTCATCAGCTCTGATGTCTGCTCAAAAAATTCTTTATCTTTCAATCCCCACCCTACCGAGTTTTCATCATTTACGTCATACGATTTGACATCGTAAAACTTATCATATTTAAGCGACTCGTACATGATGTCCCGGTTCCAGAAGCTTTTGTTGTTCGCATGAAAAACCGCGGAATAGTAGCCGTGATTTTTTAAAATGGCAGGCATCGCCGTATATTTGTTTGCGGCATTTGTAAAGAAGACCGCTCCTCTTCCCAAAGGATAAAGAGAGTTGTCGACGATGAATTCAGAATCTGCTGTTTTCCCCTGTCCTGTCTGATGATAAACGTTTTCAAAGCTGTAGCTTTTTTTGATCAGGTCGTTCAAATAAGGAGTGATTTCTTTGCCGTTCAATTTCCGGTTCAAGACAAAGCTTTGGGTGGATTCCAATGAAACTAAAATCACATTGCGCCCTTTGGCGATTCCGGACATTTTCTTGCTCGGGTCAGTCCGGTTTGCGCTGAGATAGTTTTCGATTTCGGTGAGGCTGTTGCTGTCAGCCAGTGCGCGCTGGGCAGACTGCTTGGACTGGATCAGGGCATCGTAGATGTGGAAATTGTAGAGGCTGATGTTTTTGACGAGCACTTCCCTGTCAAACGATCTCGTCAAGAGCTGCGGCCTCTCTGTTTCCGATACTCCCAGATTAAAAAAGAAAACGGCTGCGACAAACAGAAAGTAAGCCGCCTTCTCTTTCCTTGTCGCCGCACCGACGGTTTTCTCCGGCTGGCGCTTGTACAGCCACATCAAAATGATGATGTCAACGACGAGAAGGAGATCGGTAGGCATGAACAAGGAATTGATGCTGCTTCCCAAGTCGCCCATGTTATTCGTCTGGAACAATACCGGGATCGTCAGAAAGTCATTGTAAAAACGGTAGAAAATCATATTTGCCAAGAGGACGAACGTCAGAACGATGCTCGCCCCGATAATAAAACGATTTCTGTTTTTTTCTTTAAAAAACAGGCCGAATCCGAAAATAAACAGCAAAAAACTTAGTGGATTGATGAACAAAATATACTCTTGCATAAAATTTTCGATTTTAATGTTGAAGCTTGTTTTATACACGACATACGTTTTCAGCCACATCAGCAATGTCGCAATGAGCAAAAACGAAATTTTCGAAAAAAATGACTTTTGCATTCCAAACCTCCCTATGCAGCACTCGGGCAGATTCCATAAATTTCATGTTTTAGTAAAAAAGTTAAAAATAACTAAATTATATCTTAGCGTGTCTTTTTAAAAAAATCAATCCATTTTTACAAAGCTTCCCTTAATGAAGCTGGGCCTCGCTTTGCAGCCATGCGTTCTTTGCGATCCACGCCCCGCCGATAACGCCGGCATCATTTCCGAGTGAAGCGATCACGATATCAGCAGCCTCTCCAGCTCTTGGAAACACGTACTTTTTAAACGATTTTTCAACATTGGCGCGGAGGATTTCGCCCGCTTTTGACACGCCGCCGCCAATGACGATTTTTGAAGGATTCAAGGAGCTTGCCAGATTGCCGAGAACCAGTCCGAGGTGGTTTGTAACATATTCGATGACATACGCTGCTGCCGGATCGTTTTGTTCAGCCGCTTCGAAAATTTCGCGTGAAGATAGTGCAGGGTGATCTTTTAAAACGGTTTCACAATCGCCTGCCGCAATTTTCTCTTTGGCGATCCTGACAATGCCGGTGGCGGACGCAATCGTTTCAATGCAGCCGGTTTTCCCGCAGTTGCAAGGGGCACCTCCTTCTGCAGCAGCACAAATGTGGCCGATTTCTCCTCCGGCTCCATTCTTGCCGTGGACGATTTCACCGTTGACGATAATGCCGCCGCCGACACCGGTTCCTAACGTAACGAGAATGAGATCTTTTGCGCCGTCACCCGCACCTTTCCACATTTCCCCGAGCGCGGCGATGTTTGCGTCGTTTTCGATGACGGCCGGAAGCCCTGTTTCCGCCTCCAGATGGTCTTTTAACGGATAGTTTTCCCAGCCCATATTGGTCGTCTTGTAAACAACGCCCGTCTCTATATTAACCGGTCCAGGCGCACCCATTCCGATCCATTTTAAAATGTGTTTCGGCTTTCCGATTTCCTTCAGCTTGCTGTCAATCGCTTTTGCGATGTCTACCGTCACCGTTTTTCCAGATTTATCCGTCGGGATTTCCCACTTGTGGCGGATCTCCCCATAAGCGCTTACAAAAGCGAGTTTTACGGTCGTTCCCCCGAGGTCGACTCCGACCAGCCAGCTTTCATTCATCATAAGTCCCCCTTAAAACCCAACTGTTTTATTTTCTCTTTATATTTGTCAGTTCATTCTGCAAAATCGACATCGCTTGTGCCCATTCTTTTTTTTCGATCAGGTTTGCAAGAAGCATTTCTTTGAGTTCGTCCATCATATACTCAAGCTCCAGCTCCCGATTTCCGAAATACACATAGCACCCGAATCGTTTCAAGAACAACTGTACATCGTATGCTGTTTTCATGTCATCCACCATTCTTTTAAAAACCTAACAATAGCGTATAAATAAACCCGGTTGGCGTCAAGCAAAAAAAAAGCCTGTCTTCTATTTGTGAAAACAGACTTTAGCGGTCGGGGTCCTGCGGGTCTAAAAATACGGGCCTTCTGTTTTTCAGCGGCATCGGAGTGCGAATCGCGATATCGCGGAAAGCCCTGTAATCAAAGGGAATAAACGGCCATAAATAAGGAACATGAAAGGATTTCATCCTTACCAGATAAATGATCCAGCAGAAAATGCCGATGACAAAGCCCATCGGACCAAAAGCCCCCGCAGCAATGAGAAGGGCGAGCCTGACAAGGCGGTTGGCGATGCTCATCTCATAACTCGGCGTGGCGAACGTGCCGATTGCCGCAACGGCTAAATACAGCACGACCTCATGGGAGAAGAGCCCGACCTGCACCGCCACTTCGCCGATCATTAACGCAGCCACAAGACCGAGAGCTGTGGCAAGCGATGACGGCGTGTGAATCGCCGCCATTCTCATCATATCGACCCCTAATTCGATGATCAGAAACTGCGCCAGTAACGGCAGCGCTCCCTTTTTATCAGGCCCGATATAATGAAGGGCGTCCGGCAGCAGTTCAGGGTGAATGGACAGCAAAAACCACAGCGGCAGCAGGAAGATCGATGCCAATACCGATATAAAGCGAACCATACGCAAATAAGCCCCTGCCAGCGGTTTATTTCTGTACTCTTCTGCATGCTGCAAATGGTGCCAGAAGGTTACAGGCGTAATCAGGGCGCTCGGCGAGCCGTCGACAAAGACGAGGATGTGGCCTTCATACAAATGTACTGCGGCCGTATCAGGCCTTTCTGTATAGCGGACCGTCGGATACGGATTCCAATGTCGGCCGCCGATGTACTCTTCCAGCGTTTTTTCGGCCATTGTCAAAGCATCCGTATCGATCGCTTCCAGTGATTTTTTTAGCTTTTTCACGTTCTCCAAATCAGCGATGTCTTCAAGATAGCACACGACAACGTCCGTTTTGCTTCTTCTCCCGACTTGGAGAATCTCCATTCTCAACGAACGGTCGCGGATTCTTCTTCTTGTCAATGCTGTGTTAAATACAATCGTTTCGACAAAACCGTCCCTCGATCCCCTGACGACACGTTCATTGTCAGGCTCTTCAGGATTTCTCGCCGGATATGTCCTGGCATCTATAACAATGGCATGGTCGACACCGTCTGCAAACAGCACGGCCGGACCCGCCAGCACCTGGTCTGCTGCTTTGTCGAGGTCATCCTCTGTCGAAACTTCGATATAAGGTATATAGGTTTTGATCAGCTTTTCGAGCGGATCGTCTTCCAGACACTCAGGAGAAAGCTTTGAAAGATTTTTCAGCAAATGATGCGTAATATCGTCTTTTACAAACCCGTCGACCAAATACAGGGCCATGTTTCTTCCGGCGTAGATCACATCGAGCCGGATCATGTCAAAGCTTTTGCCGATCCCCAATTTTTCATTTAAATATTTGACATTTTCAGCCAGGTTTTCCTTCACAAACTGTTTTTTTCCCATGAAAAAGCTCCCGTCAAAAGATCTGTTTTTCAGACCATTTTTAACATAACGGAAGCATTTCATACTTGATTACTTGTCTAATTCATTTTTAATTTCATTCTTCAGCGTTTGATACATCTCTTCATCCGGTTTTTCTTTTAGCGCTTGTTCAACGGACTGCTCCGCTTTTTTCAATTCTCCCTTTTTGGCGTGCAGCACTGCAATATAATAGAAGGAAGCATGATCTGAAGGATCTTTTTTCACGAGGGCTGCGAGCCTTTTTTCAGCGGTACCGTATTCGCCGAGCTGAATTTCGGAAATGGCGAGGACTTTCAAAATGTCGCTTGAAGTGTCTTCCCGTCCGCCGGCTTCCTGCAGCGCATTCCTCACCTTTTCGTATTCGCCTTCTTCATACCACTTCCAGGCATTATACAGGAGGGCGCTTTCCTGAACGGGCGCGGAATGAAAGCCCCAGTAAAGCGCTCCTCCGCCAATGACGAGGACTGAAACCCAGCCGATCACCCGCTGCCCCGCGTTCCTTTTCCCGGGGAGCCCGACTGCCATTGCCGAAAGCAATCCCCCGATCAAGCCGCCGATATGCCCGGCGTTGTCAATGTTCGAAACGGCAAAGCCGAGCCCGAGGTTCAGGATGATGATGACGATAATATTCGTTCCAATCGTCTTTAAAAAGGCCTTTCGGTTTGAAAAAGCGAGGAACAAAAGGGCTCCCAAGCATCCGAAGATTGCCCCTGACGCTCCCGCAGAAGGATACGGACTGAACAAAAAGCTGCCGATCGAACCGAAAATCCCGGCCGTTAAGTAAATCGCGAGAAACCGGAATGAACCGTAGACCCTTTCTGCTGCCGCTCCTACCGACAACAATGCAAACGTGTTAAATAACAAGTGGACGAGTCCGATATGGAGGACGATCGGCGTAAGCAGTCTCCACCACTCCCCCGCCAATATTAAGCTGTTTTCCTTTGCGCCAAACCGAATGAGCGTTTCGGTATTTTGGCTGCCTCCCGATATTTCTAATAGAAGAAACATGATGACTTGAAGACCGGCGAAAAACCAGGTGACAATCGGCGTTCCCCTTTCAAAAAGCGCCGCTTCCCGCTTTCTTTCTTCTTCCCTGCGCTTTGCAGCCTCCAAAACTTCAACCCTGATTTTCTCGGCTTCTTCGTATGTAGCATCCTTGATGTCTTCCGTCCAGCCGCCAGTATGTATGTGTAAGGCGACGGCGATTTTCTTGAGGCCTTCCTCTATGGAGGCTTCATCGATGAATATCGGCGCAATGCTGACTCTTTTGCCTTCAATCGAATGGCTGACAACGTCTTCCCACTCGTCAACAGGCGCTTGCTGTGATAAATAAACGGTTAAAACCGAAAGCTTCCGTCTGCCTGAGGCGGCCCTTAAACGCTCCGTTCTTTCTGCTAATGACTCAAGATCGCGGACGAGCTCGTGTCTAAAATCAATATCCTGCCGGTAGATGCGGATCAAATCGTACGGAGCGCTTCCCCCGGCTTCAAGCCAGGCTTCCCCGAACGAAGCCGGCGCCTGCACAAGCTCATAATCCCGTTCCACGAGATGTTTGATGAAATTCCAGTACATGTAATCAAATGAATACATAGCGTCGCTCCACAATGGTTTTTGTTCATTATAACAGGAAACGCCCTTTCTTGCGCGGTTTCACATCAGCGCATAAAAAATCCCGTTTTTACACGGGATTTAAAACGCCTGCTGGATAAACTTGTTTCGGATAAACGGAATTCTCATGATCCAATGAATGAAGTAGTGGCGGATGCGGTCGCGGCCAAGAATGAAATTGATCACACGATAGCGGTTTTGAAAAAATACGAGTGCGGCAAGCGTGCCCAGCACAATAAAAGTCATTTTCCTCATATCATCCCTCCTATAACCGTATCGTGTCTCATTTTACAATATTTATTCAGCGGCAAACGAATGTCCTTTCCTCAGTGAAAATTTGCTTCACCGGGATATCGTGCACCTCGCGGGGAACGCGCTCAACGATTTGGCAATGAAAGGCAAGCGATGCAGTCTCATTCATAAAGCCCTCCAAATACCGGTCATAATAACCGCCGCCATAACCGATCCTATATCCCTCAAGATCAAAGCATATCCCCGGAACAACGATAAGATCGATATCCTCCGGCTTGATCAGCTCTGTTTGATGTATGATCGGCTCCTGAAGCTCGAAGTAGACGACCTCCAGCTCACTGTCATCTTTGAAACGGCGGAAATGCATCTCTTTTGTTTCAGGGAGGCATTTTGGAATACACACCGTCTTGCCTTCGCGCCAAGCCTGCTCAATAATCGGCCTTGTCGGGACCTCCGGCCTTCTTGAAATGGTCATGGCGATGACAGATGAATCCGCCCACTCCCTCGACTCTAAAAATGCCTGATGGATCGCCTTTGTTTTTTGCCGAAATTCCTGATCCGTAAGCTTTGCAAGTTGATTTCTGACCTCGCTTCGTAACGAACACTTCACATCGATCCCCCTTTCAAATTGAAAAAAACAGCAGGAAAATTCCTGCTGCTTACTTTGTTTCGCGGTGTAAAGTTGATTTTTTGTCACGTGGGCAATACTTTTTGAATTCAACGCGATCCGGGTTGTTACGCTTGTTCTTTTTAGTAATATAGTTACGCTCGCCGCATTCAGTGCAAGCCAAAGTAATATTTACGCGCATTTATTTTCCCTCCAAACTATATATCATTTGCTGTTCAGACCTATCTATAATACCACTATTGAAGCCGGAATGCCAGGCGTTTTTTTCAGTTTGTGCGGGTTTAGTCAAAAGTTTGAGGCATATACGCCTTCCAAAAATGCTTTTCTGCTGTTTGCCGGTCATGCAGGCCGAAAATAATAGCCTTCCTCTTTTATTTGTCCTCTTTAGGGCGCTATGTCCCGAAATAGTTCATCGACCGCCATGGCACGGCTTAAGCCGCTGACAGGATAGAATCCTCAACTCCGAGGGACGGCTAATGTTCGGAATCTATTTGCAAACGATCGCTAGAAAACGAATAACCGTTTCGAATATTATATTGAAAAGGCGTTTTCCCGGCTTGCCGCTTCACTACCACGCCGCTCCCCGAAGAGCCTGTGTTCTTATACATCATGCAAAGGCACCAATGAAAATGAATTTTGTCGACAAATTTTTTATTTTTTTTATTAATTCCTTTTGAAGCAAGCGTTTTTATGGTATAAAAAAGAAGGAGAAAATAAGAATTGAAGGTGATGAACGTGGAAATTGCTATCATTGCGCTGCTCGTTGTCAGCATTGCGCTGATCGCATTCTCATATTTTCAGAGAGAACCGATTAAAGAAGTTGAACAGGAACTGGAAACGCTCCAGCTGTCCGCCATGCAGGAAATCTATAAACTGAAAAAGAAAATGACGGTGCTTGAGGAAGAGCTCCTCGATTCAAACGTCGTTGTCCGCAGACCGAACGCAGGCATCAGCCAGCATATCGCAAAACAAATTCTTTCAAAATATCAAAACGGCATGTCAGAAGAAGCGATTGCCAAAGCAGAGCATGTCTCTGTTGAAGATGTAAAAGCGATCATCAAGGATAATGAGAGGGTGCTCGTATGACCAGACAAAGTGTACAAGCTTTCGCCGGGGGAATGATTTTGGCGACGGCTGTTCTGGCGGGCACTTTTTACCTGACGGGCAGCGGAAACGCAGAATCTTCAAAAAACAAACTCAGTGAAGCCGATGTCAAAACATATTTGAAAGACAATGATCAGGTCTCGCTTACACGCACAGATTACCAGGACCTTCTGCAATATAAAGAAAAGGCGTTAAAACAGGATGACACCAGCCAAAATGAGAAAGACTCAGGACAAGACAACGAGCAGAAAAAAGGCTCCAAATACAAGCTTGAGATCAAAAAGGGCATGAGCACGGCAGAGGTTGCCGATATTCTCGAAAAAGAAAAAGTTGTCACATCAGCAGATGATTTTAAAGACTATGTAAAAGACGCGGGCTACGAATCTAAAATCCGCGCGGGCAAATACGAATTAAAGCGCGGATCGAGCTTAAAAAGCATCGTCAAGGCTCTATCCCGTTAAAAAAAACAGGCTGTCTCAACACAGCCTGTTTTTTGCTATTTCCAATGCCAAAAAGCCTCTTCCAACGGCTTCCTTTCGTTGACCGGAGCCTCCCCCTCGCATAATAAAAAGGCTGCCGATGAGTCGGCAGCCTGCCATCAGCCAAATCGGCCGGTAATATAATCTTTTGTCCTCACATCGTCCGGAGACGAAAACATTTTGACCGTATCATTGCATTCGATGAGCTCTCCCATCAGGAAAAAAGCGGTCTGGTCAGAAATCCTGGAAGCCTGCTGCATATTATGAGTCACGATGGCGATCGTGTACTTTTCTTTCAGCTTCAGCATGAGCTCTTCGATTTTCAAGGTGGATACAGGGTCTAATGCAGATGTCGGCTCATCCATCAGCAAAACATCCGGATTCGTCGCGAGCGCTCTTGCGATGCACAAACGCTGCTGCTGTCCGCCGGAAAGGCCAAGCGCCGGGGCTTGAAGGCGGTCTTTTACTTCATCCCATAACGCCACGTCAATCAGCGCTTTTTCCACTCTTTCGTGCAATTCTTTTTTATTTTTTAATCCGTGGATTCGCGGTCCGTATGCGACATTATCAAAAATCGACTGCGGGAACGGATTCCCTTTTTGGAACACCATACCGACTTTTTTTCTCAATTCGACGAGATCGACTTTGCTGTTCAGCACATTTTTTCCGTCATAGGCGATTTCACCGGTCATTTTAACGTTCGGAACCATATTGATCATCAGATTCAGCGTCTTAATGAAAGTCGATTTTCCGCAGCCGGACGGGCCGATGATCGCGGTAATTTCGTATTCCGGAATGGTCAGGTTAATATTTTTTAATGCATGGTGGCTGCCGTACCACAGATTCAAATCGCTGATCCGGTACACCTCTTTTTGCTTTACTGCTGCAACTGCGCTCATGAAGCCGTCCTCCTTATCCAAATCTGCCGTTGATATAATCGTCTGTCTTTTTTTCTGATGGATTGGTGAAGATTTTTTCCGTCCGGTCGTATTCCACCAAATCACCGTTCAGGAAAAACGCCGTTTTATCGGAAATTCTTGAAGCCTGCTGCATATTGTGCGTGACAATGATGATCGAATATTCCTTTTTTAACGCAACGATTAATTCCTCTATTTTCGCATTTGAAATCGGGTCAAGGGCAGAAGCCGGTTCATCCAGCAGCAGCACTTCCGGCTTCATGGCAAGCGTCCGCGCGATGCAGAGGCGCTGCTGCTGGCCTCCGGACAATGACAGTGCCGACTGATGGAGCCTGTCTTTTACTTCATCCCACAATGCGGCTTTTGTTAAGCTTTCTTCCACGATATCATCCAGCACTGATTTCCTTCGTTCTCCAGCATATTTTAACGCATGGGTAATGTTGTGATAAATCGATTTCGGAAAAGGATTCGGCTTCTGAAAGACCATCCCGATTTCCCTTCTGAGATTGACAACGTTGATGTTCGAATCCAGAATATTAAGCCCTTCATATACGATTTTACCCGTCGTTCTGGCGGATGCGATCAGGTCGTTCATTCGGTTAATGCTTCTTAAAAAAGTTGATTTTCCGCAGCCGGACGGACCGATCAAAGCTGTAACGGCGTGTTTGTCAATATCGAAAGAAATGTCGTTGACAGCCCGTTTCTCTCCATAATATATATTTAAGTTCTCCACTTTTAAAATGTGTTCTTTCGTTTCGGGCAGCGGCGCAATTCCAATCGTCTCACGCGCGATCTCCAAAGCCGGAATTTGAACCATCAGATGTCATCCTTCCTTTTTATTTATTAGCCGTTAGTTTCTTATGAATAAAGGAGCCAAGCCATCTTGCGGCAAGATTAAACAGCAGGACGGACAAAACGAGAACCGCTGACCCGCCGTTTGCGATCGCTTCCGCATCAGGAATAATGCCCTGTGTATTGACGTTCCAAATATGGACGGCAAGCGTTTCCGCCGGTCTGAAAATATTGAGCGGAGACGTTTCCGAAAAGGGATTCCAATCGGCAAAATTCAGTCTCGGCGTTGTTAGTCCCGCCGTAAACAATAAGGCGGCCGCCTCTCCAAAAACTCGTCCTGACGCAAGGATTGCTCCCGTAATAATGGACGGGACTGCCCCCGGGATTAAAACGGTTTTAATCGTATGCCATTTCGATACGCCCAGTGCCAGGGAAGCTTCTTTTTGCTCTTTCGGAACGGAGCGGATCGCGTCCTCTGTCACCCGCACCATTACAGGCAGGTTAAAGACCGTCAGCGCCAGGGCTCCGCCGATAATGGTGTATCCCCAGCCGGTCATGTTGACAAATACCAGCATGCCGAACATCCCCATAACGATGGAAGGAAGGGATGACAGCACTTCGATACAGATCCGGATAAAGTCGGTCAGCTTGTTGTCAGGCGCATATTCCGCCATATATATACCGCCGCCCACTCCGAGCGGAACAGTGATGATCATGGTCAGCACCAAAATGTAAAACGAGTTGAACAGCTGATCCCGAATACCTCCTCCGCTTGACAGCGCGCTGGAACGCGACGTCAAAAATTCGAGGCTGATCTGCGAAAAACCGCCTACGATAATATAAGAAAACAACCCGACGAGAATCGCGGTGATCACCGCGGCGATCAATCCGAAAACACCTGTTGCGATACGATCAGTTACTTTGCTGTTCATTACAGTTTCCTCCTGGATGACAGATATCGGATCAGCAGGATGAACAAGAACGACATGATCAACAGAACGAGTCCCATCGACCAGAGCGTATTGTTTTCCACGCTTCCATACGTTGTATGTCCCATGTTTAACGTAATAATCGTTGTCAATGTTCCCGCTGGATCCAAGAGACTCTCAAAAAGATTCCTTGAGTTTCCGATCACCATCTGCACGGCTAGCGCTTCTCCGAACGCCCTCGCCATTCCGAGCACAACGGCCGTAAGCAGCGACGGCAGAGCGGCAGGAATCAGCACCTTTCTGATCGTCTGCCATCTCGTTGCACCAAGAGCATATGATCCTTCCCTCAAGCTTTTTGGCAGCGAGCTGAGCGCATCCGTGGAAATTGAAGTGACCGTCGGCAAAATCATGACAGCCAGGACAATCGTCCCCGCCAGCAGACTGTGCCCCGATCCGCTTGTTTTCAGATGACTGATGAACGGCACTAAAACTGTAAGGCCTATGAATCCATAAACAACGGAAGGAATGCCAACAAGCAATTCGACAACCGGCTGCAATACTTTTCTTCCCCACGAAGGTGCGATTTCGGTCATGAAAATCGCGCCTCCGATTCCAAGCGGTGCAGCAATCAAAGATGCAAGAAAGGTTACAGCAAATGACCCGAGAATAAACGGAAGCGCTCCGAATTCAGGGTTTTGATTTGTTGGATTCCAATCTAGACTGGTTAAGAACTCAATTGGACTTACACCGTTAGCCAGAAAAGATTGCAACCCCTTGTTTCCGAGGAAGATCGTAATCGAAATCGCCGCCGCCATCATAATAAACGCGCACGAAGCGACCAGTACCTTCCCGCGGACTTCATCCATTTTGCGATTTTGTTTGGAGCTGATCAGCCGCTCTTCTGCGGACAGTTTCTCTATTTTTTGAACCATTTTTTACACTCCTATTAAAACAAGTCATAATAGGGAAAGTGTCAGGAGCACACTTTCCCGGCCTAACTTTATTATTTATCCGATTGTTTGCCGCTTGCGTCACGTTTTACTTCCATGTCTGTTACAGGAATATAGCCCTGATCCGTGACGATCGATTTTTGGATTTCGTCGCTCATCAAATAATCGAGGAACTTTTTAGCCAAACCTGTAGGCTCGCCTTTTGTATAAGAATGCTCATAAGCCCAAATCGGGAATTTTCCTTTTTGCACATTTTCTGCGGTCGGTTTCACTCCGTCAATTGAAAGAGGAGTGATTGAGTTGTCCTTGATATATGAAAATGCAAGATATCCGATCGCTCCCGGTGTTTCAGCAATTAACTTTTTCACCGTGTTTGAAGAATCCTCGGTGATGCCTTCAGCAGGAGTTTCTCCGTCAAGCGCATATTTAACAAATGTCGCACGGGTTCCTGAAGAATCAGGACGGTTGACGAGGGTGATCTTTTGATCTTTGCCGCCAAGCTCTTTCCAGTTTTTGATCTTTCCTGTAAACACCTTTTTCAGATCCTCTAATGAAATATCCTTGACGCCCACTTCCGGATTAACTGCCGCCGCCATGCCGACTACTGCGACTTGATGGTCAACAAGCTCCTTGGCAGGGATGCCTTCTTTTTCTTCAGCAAATACATCGGAATTTCCGATTTGAACCGTTCCTTCAGCTACTTGAGAAAGACCTGTTCCAGAACCTCCAGCCTGCACCTGAATATCGGCATCCGGATTTTCATCCATGAATTTTTCAGCCGCGGCTAACACGAGCGGCTGCATCGCCGAAGAACCGGAAATCGTCAAAGATCCTGAAGCCTTATCCTCTGCTTTATCGTTTTGTTTGCCTTCTCCCGAGCTGCTGCCGTTCGTACTACTGCTTCCGCAAGCTGCTGCGAAGACAACTAAAACGGACATGATGAACATCAGTGTGACTTTTTTAAATGATTTCACTTCTTAATCCTCCCGCGTAAATGTGTAATTTGTCCTACGTGTATAGCGTAACTTTTCAGTGTTAATCTTGTTTAAATGAATTATTAAGGTTTTGTAAAAGAAGCTTGAAGTTTGTATAAAACGCGGGGTGAAGGGGAGCCTTGAGGTAAAAAAAACGCCCGCTTGGATGCGGGCGTTCCAGAAAGAAGCGCTTATTCGTTAGCTTCTTTTTCAATCTTGTTCATATTTTTTTCTGCAGTATTGTCTTTTGCCTGTTTCGATTTCAGTTCGAAATACTTATCAAGCACTTTTCTGCCGATTTCGTTTGTGATCGAATATCGCCTACTATAGTCGTTATAAGGCCAAGGAACCACGACGGAAATCGCGACTTCCGGATTATCGTACGGTGCGTAGGCGACAAGCGTTGTATTGTATGTTTTCGTTCCCGTTTTCGATTTGTCCGGTCCGTCATAATACGACTCAGCCGTTCCTGTTTTTCCGGCGGGCTTGTATTTTGCCGATGCAAACTGCCCAGCTGCGGTACCTTTAGTCATCACACGCCTGAATCCTTCTTGCACTTCTTTGAGATACGCCTCGCTCATGTCGATTTTGTTCAGCACTTCAGGCTGAACGGCCTGCGTGACGGCGCCGATGCCTTTTTTCGAATCAGGCTCTCTGATTTCCTTGACGATCTGCGGTTTCATACGGTATCCGCCGTTTGCGATCGTTGAAACATACTGCGCCAATTGCAGCGGTGTATACGTATCATACTGGCCGATGGCGAAGTCAAGCAGGAAACCAGGCAGTTTTTGCGAGCCTTTATACCCCGTCATTTCATTCGGAAGATCGATTCCTGTTTTCACGCCGAGGCCGAATTGACTGAAATAGTATCTGAATGTGTCGAACGCTTTCGTGTCTATGTCTAGCGGCTGATGCGGCTTATATTGCCCTTTGCCGAGCGCGATGGCCGTTTTAAACATAAAGACGTTTGACGATTGTTCAAGCGCTCCCTCGATACCTAATGTTCCCAAGCTGTTTGTCCACGATTTTTTCGGTTTAACGCCAGGTCCTGATCCGATCCACAACGGTTCATCTTTAAACGTCGTATTTAAATTGATCGCGCCTGTCTCCAGCCCCGTTAATACGGTCGCCCCTTTGACGGCCGATCCCATGGCATATGACGATGTCATTGCCCCGAGAGCATAGTCGTCAAATTTCAGTTTGCCGTTCTTCGTTTTAATCTGTTTCCCGGCAATCGACAACACTTCCCCGTTTCTCGGATCCATCATGACAACAAACGCGCGGTCAAGAAGGGGAGCGCTTTTTGTCAGTTTTGCACTTTTCAGCTCGTCTTCGATGATTTTCTCGATTTCTTTTTGCATCTGGACATCGATGGTGAGCACTAAGTCTTTGCCGCTTTTTCCTTTTGAAACGACTTGTGTGTCAATGACATTTCCGGATTTGTCGGTTATGCTTTTCACCTTTTCTTTTTGCCCTTGCAAAACGTCCTCATACTGGGCTTCAAGGTAGCTTTTTCCGACCCGGTCGTTCCGGTTGTAGCCGAGGGACAAATAGTGGTCGAGCATATTTTTCGGAAGCCCTTCATTCGAGTTTGAAATGCTGCCGATCATCGTCCTGAGAAGACCGTTGAACGGATAATCGCGCTCCCAATCCGATGTTACGTCCACTCCCGGTAGCTCGTCAAGATGCTCGCTGACATAGGCCATCTCTTTTGCCGTAACGCCTTTGTTTTTAATATACTGCGGCGTCAACGCATAGCCTGAGTCCATCTGGCGTTTGATCGCAAGGATTTTCATGTCCTTTTCGGTCAATTCGTTGAGCATGCTTTTTGAGATCCTCTCAAGCTGAAGCTGGTATAAATCGTCCTCCGACAATTTCCCGTCCTTCACTTTTTTGCGGTCTGCAGTGGTGATCAACTTCTTCGCTTCCTTCGTTCTCGTCAAAATCCAGTAGTCCTTTTTGTCCCTCTCTGTTACCTTGTCGGTATCGACGTCAATCATGTCCGCCAGCTTTTTTGCGACAGACAGCCGTTCCTTTTGTGAGGTTGAGGCTGTCCTTGTGTATGTAATCGCATTAAGCGGCTTATTTGTAACGATCGTATTTAAGTTCCTGTCGTATATTTTCCCTCGCGGAACAGTCGAGGAGACGTCGGTTTCCTCCTGCTTCTGCACTGCGTTTGTATAGTCTTCTCCGTACACGATCTGCACCATGCCAAGGCGGACGATGACAACCGTAAAAATGATAAACGCGAGCAGAAACAGTATATTCAGCCTGATGGGCAGCGATTTCCGCTTTTCGGTTTTCAACTTGTTTTTCCTCATTCAACATCACCTTTTTTAAGAAAGAAAAGACACCTTAATTAAAGGTGCCATTTTACATTGTAAAGCGTTCTGCGACATTTTTCTACTATTTTCCCTTATCTTTTTCCTTCCAAAAAATTAGGCTCTGCTCTCTGCTTGTGTGCGTCCTCACCGACCGTTTCCTGAGCGGGCTCCGTCAGGCGGATATCTTTAACGAAATAGTAGATCAGCGTATGGCCTGCTCCAAGCAGAACCAATGAAACCGTAATGCCCAGATCGTCTTTTAATAAAAGCACGAGCAATAAAAAAACCAAGATAGACACGACCCGGCCCATGTTGAGAAAAACCTCCCGCACGACGATATATTCAATCCGCGCCTTTCTCGCGTATCTCGCCTTTCCGATCACGTCATATGTCAGCGATGAGTACGGAACAAGGAGGATCGGATAACCGATCGCAATCGCCACCGCGTAAAGGAGCAGGGTCACATAGGTCATGTTGAATAAAATCAGGAACAATGATCCGAATAAGATGAGGCCGCCTAAAAGAATCGCTTTTTTGCGCGCCTTTTTTTTAATCAGCCGTGTGGCAAAAAAGTATGCAAAAAAAGAAACAGCTGAATTGACCAGTCCGAATTTTCCCAGGGCAAGTTCGCTTTTTGTCGTGATGAACACGAAGACATTGATTAAAAAGACAAAGATCCCTTCTCTCAGCCCCTGGAAAAAATGCGCATTGGTGATATTGCGCCAGCTTGCATCTTCATTTCGTTCCGCCCAGATCTTTTTTAAAATATACCGTCCGCGCGATTCCCTCCGTTTGAGGAAAAAGCTCGTGATGACGGCAATCGTAAATAAAGCGAGTGACAAGCTGAAGATCAGGGTATACCCGGTGTTATCGGCAAGCCGTGAAATCACATAACCTGCGACAATCGGTCCGATCATTCCTGCGCCCGATGACAATACGCCAAGAAATCCGTTAAAGAAATCCCTCGTTTCCGGTTCTGTGATTTCAAACGTCAGCACATTAAAAGCGAGCCAATAAAACCCGTAGCCGATTCCAAGGACACCGCCGAGAAGCACCAATCGTGACGCCGCATTTTCCCCCGCCAGAAGAACCGTCAAATAAAAAACGGCCAAAAACGTTACGCCGAACCGCAAAATAAACACCCTGTCGATCGTTTTCGCCAACCGTCCCGCGAGCATAAATGTCAACGGCTGCATAACGACGATCGACAAATTGTAAATCGCCAAATCAAGAAACTTTCCGGACTGCTTCCAGAGGTACACATTCACGAACGTATTTGAAAGGGCAATGCTCAGCGAATAAAGGCCGCCGACAGTAAGCAAAAGCAGCAAGTCTCTGTTTACTTCAACATCGCCTATTATGTTTTTGAGTTTGCTCATAACTGACTCCCCTTTTCTGATACTCCTTAGTCTGTCACATCAAAAGTCAGTTATGTACCCGGAAAGGCAAAATAAAAAAGCCCGCTTTTTAGCGGGCCTTTCATCATTGTTTTAGATTATTTTGCTTCGCTGTAAAGGCGTGCCACTTCATCCCAATTCACAACGTTCCAGAATGCTTTGATGTAATCAGGACGGCGGTTTTGGTAGTTCAGGTAGTAAGCGTGCTCCCAAACGTCAAGTCCCAGAATTGGCGTTTTGCCTTCTGAAAGCGGGGAATCTTGGTTTGGCGTGCTTGTGATTTCAAGTTCGCCATTGTTGATAACAAGCCATGCCCAGCCGGAACCAAAGCGTCCTGCTGCAGCATTTGCGAATTGTTCTTTGAATTGATCAAAGCTGCCGAATTTTTTGTCGATCGCTTCAGCCAATTCGCCTGTAGGAGCGCCTCCGCCGTTTGGAGAAAGCAGCTTCCAGAAAAGCGAATGGTTGGCATGTCCGCCGCCGTTGTTGCGGACCGCAGTGCGGATGTCTTCAGGAACAGCATCAAGGTTTGAAACAAGCTCTTCAACAGATTTGCTTTCAAGATCTTGTTTGCCGGCCACCGCTTCGTTTAATTTTGTAACGTATGTGTTATGGTGCTTCGTATGGTGAATGTTCATCGTTTCTTTGTCGATGTGCGGTTCTAACGCATCGTAAGCATAAGGTAATTCTGGAAGTTTGTAAGCCATTATCGATTCCTCCTTAAAATTGTATGTACTTGAAATGCCGCCATTAGCAAGCCTTTCCTCTTTCAATGTATCAAAAGAAAAGGCGTGTTTCAATGGTAATGCTCACAAAATGATCACAATTTGCATTTCGGGCGGACATATAAACTTTAACCGTTCCCTCTTCGTTTTAAACATCTTTCAGACATTTTTTTCAATGCAGAACGGTATATAAAAAATACCCGATCATCATCAACTGAATCACGCTTTTCGCCAAAGCGCCCGTTAAAAAGCCGATCAGCGAGCCGGTTCCTATTTTGAGAGCGGTCTTGATGTCCTTTTTATGGACGAGCATCTCTCCTAAGAGCGCCCCGATAAACGGCCCGAGGATAATGCCCGCCACCGGTATCACGAAGGGGCCGATTAACAGGCCGGCCGTGCTTCCCCACACTGCCGCCCTGCTCCCGCCGAAGCGTTTGACCCCAAGAAGGTTTGCGACGTAATCGGCCGCAAACAAAGCAGCTGTAAATACCCCTTCAACAATCCAAAACAGATATGAATAATGTGCGAACGTAAAAAAGAATCCGTACAGAACAAAACCGGCGATTATAAACACGACGCTCGGAATGATCGGAAAGACCAAACCCGCAAAAGCGATCACAAACATTGCAGCCACAATGATCCAGTATAAAATGTCCAATCGTTTCCCCCCAATCCTTGTCATGCTTTTTATTATACCTTAGCGTAAGTTCCTTGTATTCACTCTTTCCTGACGATACAATAATGCAGATACACTATAGAAATGGGAAGTGAAAACCGAATGAATATCTTTCAGCTATTTTTTAAAAGCACATATTCCCCTCCGGCAATTGCCAAAACGCGATTTCAAGGAGTAGGAAAAGCTATTTTTTTCGTCTTTTTGCTCAGCATTCTCGCCGCTCTTCCAAACCTCTACCATATCTCGAGCGGAGTCGTGCAAACGATGAACAGCTTTCAGTCTGCGGTAAAAGAATTTCCCGCTTTCTCGATTAAAGACGGATCATTACATACAGATGCAAAAAAACCTGTCGAATCACAGTCATTCGGGTTTGTCATTGTCCTTGATCCGACAGGCGCCTATGGATCAAAACAGATACAAGAGAAGCGCAATTCGGTCGGCATTCTTAAAGACAAGCTTGTCATCGCAATAGACGGACAAGCCCAGGAAATGCCGTACAAGATGCTCCCCGAAGAAATGACAAAACAGGACATCCTGTCTCTCGTTGAACAAAATAAAGCCGTGATCGTCCCCGTATTGTGCGTGCTTTTGTTTCTGTCGACGGCTGCAGGTAAATTTATTAACGTCAGCGTCCTTGCCGTTATCGGCCTGTTCATCCGCAACAGCCTGAGGAAAAAGCTATCCTATAAACAGCTTTGGGTGATGTCGGCATATTCCATCACGCTGGCCACTGTATTCTTTATCATTATGGACAGCCTTCAGGCCGTCGTGCCGAGCCAGGAATTGCTGTACTGGTTTGTCAATTTTGTGATGCTTTTCCTTGCCGTGAAAGAAACGCCGGCTAAGCAAAACTGAAAGTGAAATAATTTGTAGTCATGCCGAACATCGAACAAGCGTAACATAGTAAAAAACGATTGAAATGGGGACAAGTCCAATGAAGCGTCTCACCGTACTTCTTTCTATTTTACTGAGCTTGTTCATCGTTTATTATGACTTGAAATCGGGCACGATTCCACAGAATGCAATGCCTGTTTCTACTTCAGCGGCACACGCTGCATCTGGCGGTATCGAATACAAAACCGTCACCGTGAAACCCGGTGATACCGTCTTTTCAATCATCGGACAAACCGGCGTTCCCGCCGATCAGATGACAGAAGACTTCGAAACGCTGAATCCGAATGTAAAAGCGGGAAGCATTCAAGCCGGTGTTACGTATAAGTTCCCGGTCTACCGGGAGGATTAAGCGTTAATTTCTTGTCAGTTTCATGAACGTGCTGTTACAATAGGATTTGTAAACGATATGGTATAAGAAAGAGCAGCGCCTCTAGAATTATACTTAAGGAGCGAATCAAAGTGAGTGAAATCACACATCGTACAAAAACGCGCCCTGTTAAAGTAGGGCCTTTAACAATAGGCGGCAACAACGAAGTCGTGATTCAAAGCATGACAACGACAAAAACACACGATGTCGAAGCAACGGTTGCCGAAATCAAGCGGCTTGAAGAAGCCGGCTGTCAAATCGTCCGCGTTGCCTGCCCGGATGAACGGGCTGCAGACGCCATTCCTGAGATCAAAAAAAGGATATCCATCCCGCTCGTCGTGGATATTCATTTCAACTATAAACTGGCCTTGAAAGCGATTGAAGGCGGGGCCGATAAAATCCGCATCAATCCCGGAAATATCGGGCGCCGCGAAAAAGTCGAAGCAGTCGTCAACGCCGCAAAGGAAAAAGGGATTCCGATCCGCATCGGCGTCAACGCAGGTTCTCTTGAAAAACGAATCCTTGAGAAATACGGTTATCCGACAGCGGACGGCATGGTCGAAAGCGCCCTCCATCATATCAAGATTCTTGAGGATCTCGATTTCCACGACATCATCGTCAGCATGAAGGCATCAGATGTCAACCTTGCCATTGAAGCCTATGAAAAAGCGGCAAAAGCCTTTGACTATCCGCTTCATCTCGGAATCACCGAATCCGGAACATTGTTTGCCGGCACGGTGAAAAGCGCAGCGGGTCTTGGCGCGATCCTTTCAAAAGGAATCGGAAACACCCTCCGCGTTTCCTTGAGCGCTGATCCGGTTGAAGAAGTCAAAGTCGCAAGGGAACTGCTGAAATCATTTGGACTCGCTGCAAATGCGGCCACACTGATTTCCTGCCCGACATGCGGACGGATCGAAATCGACTTGATCTCGATCGCAAACGAAGTCGAAGAATACATCGCCAAAATCAAGGCCCCGATTAAAGTAGCCGTTCTCGGCTGCGCTGTAAACGGTCCCGGTGAAGCCCGGGAGGCGGATATCGGCATTGCAGGCGCCCGCGGCGAAGGCCTTCTTTTCCGGAAAGGCGAAATCGTCCGCAAAGTTCCGGAAGAAACGATGGTCGAAGAACTGAAAAAAGAAATCGACAAACTGGCGGAAGAGCATTATGCCAAACAAGCCGCCGAAAAGGAAAAATTAAACACGTAACCATCAAAAAAAGCTTGACGGATATCCGTCAAGCTTTTGTATTAGAAAAACGGGGCTACAAATATGCCGAGCACTAGCGAAACGGCACCGATCCCCATCGCCCAAGCTCCCAAGCCAGCTGCTCCTTGTCTTCTGGCAATATAGCCGACAATGATTCCTGCGATTCCCAACAGAACAGGAAGCATAAACAAAGAAATAATCGACAGAGCTAACGCGATATATCCGGTAATCCTTCCGCCGGCGGCATCTGCATCTCGATCCCTTGCGCCATTATCGCTTTTTTCTGTGCGATACGGCTGCGGGGCAACTTCTGCTGCCGTTTCTTCTAAAAAGTCATCACGATCCAAATTTGCATCGACTAGGTTACTGTCATAACGATCACGGTTATGATCATTGACATTTTGTCCTCTTTCCATTCGTTATCCCCCCTCTTAGAGTCCATAAAGGAGCATTTATAGTTTAAGCATTTTAGACTGATTCATGTTTGCTAAACTTTACTGTAAATGTTAAAAGTTTATGATACACTGAAGGAATGGAGAATAAGGAGTGTGGACATGTTACATTTAGGAATCGATATTGACGGTACGATTACGGCTCAAGACACATTTGTTCCCTATTTAAACGAGGCGTTCAGCCTGTCCATTACGCTGGAAGATATAAAGGAATATGACTTGACAAAACTTTTGAATATATCTGGTGAGGAATTTTGGGAATGGATGAACGAAAACGAGCCGCGCATTTATAGAGAAGCATCGCTTGCGGAGTACGCCAAACAGACCCTTGATGAATTAAAAGATCACTGCAGGCTGATCTATATTACGGCAAGAAGACACCATTTGAAGGATATTACGTTCGATTGGTTTCGCAAAAACGGCGTTCATTACGACGATATTGAGCTAGTCGGCGGCCATAATAAGCTGGAAGCTGTTTTGAAACACGGAGTGGATGTTTTCTTTGAAGACCATCACGGGAACGCAACTATGATTGCAAAAGAAGCCAATATACCGGTCCTTTTGTTCAACACCCCGTACAATCAGCTTCCGACCGACTCCAACATCGTCAGAGTCAACAGCTGGCTGGAAGCTGCGGACTGGCTGAAAAACAACCGGAAAGCCCTCGAAACGGCCAAAGGCATATAAGTTGCTCATCATAAAAAAACCGGCATAAACGTGTATGCCGGTTTTTGCTTATACTTCCGCGCTTTTTTCCTCACAGCCGGGACATGTGCCGTAAATTTCAAACTTATGCCCGCTGATCTGATAACCGTCAAGATTGTCTGTAAGCTTTTCCATCGGACACAATTCGATTTCCTTTGTTTTTCCGCAGGCCATGCAAATGAAGTGATGGTGGTGATGGGCGGAAGAACATTTAAAACGGAACATCTTCTCCCCTGAAAGCTCGGTCGTTTCCAAAATGCCGAGCTCCTCAAATAGGGACAGATTTCTGTAAATCGTATCAAAGCTCAGGCCCGGATAATCATCGTTTAAAGCGGAAAGCACGTTTTTCGCCGTTAAATATTTATCAGAATCACTGAAAAGCTGAAGCATATCCTCCCTTTTGCTTGTGTATTTATAGCCTTTTTCCTTTAATAGATCAAGCGCTTCCTGTACGTTCACGGCGAATCCCCCTTTTGATTTTGTTGTAGCTGATACACAATATCAGTATGAGAATGGACAGCAGCACGATCGTTCCCCCCGGGGCGAGATCCAATTGATAAGCAAGGATAAGCCCGAGAATGACGGACAGTTCCCCGAACAAAACAGAAAAGAAGATCGCCTGTTTAAATCCTTTTGCAATGCGCATGCTGGCCGCGACGGGAAGCGTCATCAGCGCGGAAACGAGCAATGTGCCGACGATTCTCATCGAAGCGGCAATCACGAGCGCGACGATCAGGATAAAGATAAAATGAATCCATTTGGCTGAAATTCCCGACGCTTTGGCATGCTCTTCATCAAACGAAAGCAAAAACAGCTCTTTAAAAAGAGAAAAAATGACGATCAGAACGGCGGCAGAAATTCCGATGATCACGAGAAGATCCTCTCTTGACACCGCGCTGACGCTGCCGAATAAATAGCTGAACAAATCTGTGTTAAATCCGTCCGCAAGCGAAATGAAAATAACGGAAATACCGATGCCTCCCGACATGATAATCGGAATCGCAAGCTCCTGGTAATGTTTATATACCGTCCTGAGTTTCTCGATGATTAAAGAGCCTGTAACTGAGAACAGCATCCCGAAATAAATCGGACTGACGCCGGCAAGCATCGTAAACCGGCTTCCTAAATAAAGGCTTGCCGCAATCCCTGCCAACGAAACGTGGCTGAGGGCGTCGGCAATCAAAGACAGCCGTCTGACGACGATAAACACCCCGAGCAAAGGAGCGATAAGGCCGATTAATAAACCGGAAATAAATGCGTTTTGCAAAAACTCATAATGAAAAAAAGGTGTCAGCATGTTTCTTGTCCTCCATGGTGATGGTGATCGTGGCTGAGTGCCTGGACATCGTGCCCGTAAAATTGCGAAAGGTCCCGATCTGTCACCTGTTCAAATTCGTTTGCATTGCCATGAAAATGAAGATGTTTATTCATGCAGGCAACATGTGTAACTTTATCGGAAACGGTGCCTACATCATGGGTGACGAGAATCAATGTAATTCCTTTCTCCCTGTTCAGCTTCTCAAGCAGGCGATAAAAGCTTTCAACCGTCAGCTGATCAACCCCGACCGTCGGCTCATCGAGAATCAAAAGCTTAGGCTCGCTTACAAGGGCTCTTGCGATAAACGTTCTCTGCTGCTGTCCCCCTGATAGCTCGCCGATGTTCTTGCCTTTAAGGGAACCGATTCCAACAGCGTCAATCGCCTCATCCACTTTTTTTCTATCCTCTTTTGACATTCGTTTAAACAGGCCGAGCTTGGCGGTTAAACCGCTTGCCACCACTTCGTACACAGAAGCGGGAAAGCCGGTGTTAAAGCTGTTTGCCTTTTGTGAGACAAATCCGATCTGGTTCCAGTCCTTAAACTTTTTCTGGGGGACGCCGAACAGTTTCAGTTCTCCTTTTTGCGGTTTAATGAGCCCGAGAATGCATTTGAGCAATGTCGTTTTTCCCGAGCCGTTCGGACCGACCAAGCCGAGAAACGTCCCTTCCTCAATGGTTAAATTGATATCTTCTATCACATTTCGATGATCATAAGAATATGATACATGTTTCATCTCGATAATCGGTTGTTTCAATTTTCGTTCACCTTCACATTCTCCAGAATCATTACGATTTAGCAAACAAAAAGAAAATGGCAGCCTAATGCAGCAAACCATTTTCATCGTTTGACCAGTTCATTTTTAAATTATACATATAATCTTTAAAAAAGTAAATGAAAGCCTAATGAATGGCGTTTTTAAACTTTCCGCCTCTTGTTTCGTGCGTATCCATAATCGTAATAAACGCGTTTCTGTCGATTTCAAATACGATTGACTTCAGCTTTGTGACTTCAAGCCTTGTCACCACGGCATAGATCACTTCCGTATCTTCATCCGAATAGCCGCCTTTTCCTTTCAGCTTTGTCGTTCCCCTGCCAAGACGGTGCAAAAGGGCGTCGGAAATCTCCTCGTACTGATCTGACACAATGATGACCGCTTTCGTTTCGTCAAGCCCCTGAATGACGGCATCGATCGTCTTCATCGCGATGTAGTACGTCATAACCGAATACATCGCCTGCTCAAGGCCGAATATGAAAGCGGCCCACGCAAAAATAAAAACGTTGACGAACATGACGAATTCGCCTACTGAAAACGGGAGTTTTTTTGTGAACAAAATCCCCAGTATTTCCGTTCCATCCATAGAACCGCCGTTACGAATAACAAGCCCTACGCCGAATCCGAGCAAAAGCCCTCCGAAAACGGCTGCCAAAATGGGCTGAGTCGTAACCCCTTCTACATGATGCAACATCGTTTCAATTACTGATAAGCTGACAATCCCGATGATCGTGGAGATAAGAAACGTTTTTCCGATGTGCTTGTAGCCGGAAATCATAAACGGGATGTTGAGAACCACGACGAACAGCGCAAAGTTCAAATAAGGGTTGTCCTTGAAAATGTGATCCAAAATAAGCGAAATTCCGATGATGCCCCCGTCGATGATGTTGTTTGGTACTAAAAATAATTCAATGCTTAAGGCTGCACAGGCAGCACCGATGAGAATCATGATGATCCGAAACGACAGGCGGACCAATGATTCCTTTTTATGTTGTTTTTTTGTTGCCATGCTGTCTCTCCTTTTTATCTGAACTGGCCAAATCTACTCCTTTTACTATCATATCATTTAACAGCGTGAAATAAAAAAATGACACATTTTTAATTTTCCGCCATACATTATTTCAGAAGGGAGGAATGGGCGTGATTTTATTTCAGAAAATCGTATTGCAGCGCTTAAATCAGGTAACTGCCGATGAGGTGCTCAAATACGCAAAACAGTACGGAATACATGTGACTAGAAAGCAAGCGCTCGAAGTGGAAAAGCTCGTAAACGGAAAAAACATTAACATTTTTAATGAAAAAGAACGGAACAAACTGCTCAGCCAAGTGGAAGCCGTAACTTCAAAAGAAGCCGTTCAGCTGCTCAACCAGCTGTTTGAACAGTATGTATCAAGGGGCTAAAAAAGCCCCTTGTATTATTGCTGTTTGATTTTCTCCAACAGTTCAGCATCAAATTGTTTGTTTCTGAGCATTTCGATTTCAAAGCGGTATGGCGGCTTTTTGTTCTTCTTATCTTCCCCGACATAAGGCGTCTCAAGGATTTTCGGTATGTCCTGAAGCTGATCGTGGTGGACGATATATTGAAGCGCATCAAAGCCGATTTCTCCAAAGCCGATGTTTTCGTGGCGGTCTTTTCTTGCTCCTTTGACATTTTTGCTGTCGTTGATGTGGAGCACTTTTAAACGGTCGATTCCGACGATTTTGTCAAATTCATTTAATACACCGTCAAAATCAGAGACGACATCATAACCTGCATCATGGGTATGGCACGTATCAAAGCAGACCGACAAATGCTCGTTATGTGTGACGCCATCAATGATCTGAGCGAGCTCTTCAAATGTCCGTCCGCATTCAGATCCTTTGCCTGCCATCGTTTCCAGAGCGATCTGGACATCCTGGCCGGGATCGATGACTTCGTTCAGCCCCTCGATGATTTTTTTTATGCCTGTTTCCGCCCCGGCTCCGACGTGTGCCCCCGGGTGAAGAACGATCTGCTTGGCTCCGATGGCTGCCGTCCTTTCGATTTCAGAACGGAGAAAATCGACGCCGAGCTCAAATGTCGCCGGATTCGTCGTGTTGGCAATATTGATGATATACGGCGCATGAACGACAATATCGCTGATTCCGTGCTCTTCCATGTGAGCCCGGCCCGCTTCAATATTCAAATCCTCGATTTTTTTCCTGCGTGTGTTTTGCGGAGCGCCCGTGTAAATCATAAACGTATTGGCGCCGTATGAGCTTGCTTCCTGGCTGGCCGCAAGCAGCATATGCTTTCCGCTCATTGAGACGTGAGAACCGATTTTCAACAAAGCTGTTTCCCCTACTTTCCTTTTCTAAATTGCTTTCTCTTTTGCTGTCTTTTGATTTTATTGATTTCCGTCTTCATTTTTTTCTTGTAGCCCGGCTTGACTTTTTTCGGTTTTCTGACAAGCCGCTTGGCGATTTCATCCGTTTCATCCGGAGTGCGCTTGCGGTTTTGCCGGCGCTTTCTGTCATCAATCTTTTTCCACTCGCCTTTTTCAAGCCTCATGTTTTCAAAAATAATCCCCATCTGTTCAAGCCTTGCGAGCGCATCTTCATCAGAAGTATCATAAAACGTCATGGCCGTTCCCGATGTGCCGGCGCGCGCCGTCCGGCCGACACGGTGCACGTAAAAATCGAGATCTTCCGGCAGCTCATAGTTGATGACATGGCTGACGCCTTTTATATCGATGCCTCTTGCGGCCAAGTCTGTAGCGATGATATAGGTGAATTCAAGATCGCCGATCTGCTTCATCACTTTTTTGCGCTCCCTCGGTGTCAGACCGCCGTGAAGAAGCCCGACTTTCATTCCCTTGTCGGCAAGAAATGCGGCGATTTCGTCAGCCGTCGTCTTCGTATTGGCAAAAACGATCGCCAAATACGGATTTAAATGAGTCATAACCTCTAATAAAAGCTGATTTTTATCCCTGTGCCTCGACGGAATCAGGATGTGCTCTATTTTTTCCGCCGTGATATGCCGCGGTTCGACGTGCGCATACTTCGGATTTTCCATATACTTTTTCAGAAAAGGCTTCAGCTTTTCCGGGATCGTCGCGGAAAACACGAGCATCTGCAGGTTCTCAGGCATATTGGAGCCGATAAAATCGACGTCTTCCAAAAACCCCATATCGAGCATTAAATCGGCCTCATCAATGACGAGCGCATCCGCTTTATGGACGTCAAGCGCCTGTTCCCTGATCAAATCGGCGATTCTGCCTGGCGTTCCGACAACAAGGTGGGGCTGCGTTTTTAATTTATCGATTGATTTTTGCTTATCCGTACCGCCGATAAAACATTTTGAGCGAATCCCATCATCCGGTCCCGAAAACTTGGTGATTTTCAACACTTCCTGATGAATCTGGTTCGCGAGCTCCCTTGTCGGCGCCGTAATCACGGCTTGAACAAATGTTTTGTCAGGATCGATCCGGCTTAGGATCGGCAGCAGATATGCATGGGTCTTCCCCGTCCCCGTCTGAGACTGCCCGATGGCACTCTCTCCTTTCAGCGCTGAAGGGATCAGCCTTTTTTGAATATCAGTCGGCTCGTAAAATCCCAATTGGTGAACAGCCTCTATGATAAACGGCTTTAAATCGTACATGTCAAATTTCGTTTGCTTCATTTTCCCAACTCCTTCTTGGAAAGCGCCTATTTATAGCGTCCCAAGCTTTATCCTATATGGCTGAATTGTGCGCTTATGTATCCTTTTTTATGCCGTGCGGCTCAAAAAAAGGCTGGTATCATGTCCATCATTAAATTATAACTGATCCTGCGGAAAAAAACCATCATCACAGACGGAATCGGGCACGGGGGCAAAAGCACTTTATGAAGGACCTGCATATCCTACTTTAGAGAAGGATGTGAAAGGAGGTACAAATATGTTTCCACAACAGCCTATGAGAAGGCCTCCGGGGCTGCAGAGACCGAGCAGGCTGCTCACTCCCAGAAACATGGGCATGAGAACGGGGCCGGCCGCCGGGCAGCAGCAAGGACTCCAGCAGCTTTTTAATCCGATGGGCACAGCCCAGCAGGCCGGAGCACGCGGAGGAGGAATACAAGGATTTCTTTCCAGGTTTCTTCCCGGAGGACCAGCCGCTTCGGGGGGCACCGGAGCAGGACTCGGCGGAAGCGGAGCAGGAGCGGGACTTGGCGGAACGGGGAGCGGACTCGGCGGGCTCCAAGGACTTGCAAACCCGGCTTCTATCTCAAACATGCTCGGCAATGTGCAAAAAGTGCTTGGCGTGGCTCAGCAAGTGACGCCGATGATTCAGCAATACGGCCCCCTCGTACGCAACCTGCCGGGCATGGTCAAAATGTTCAGACAGCTGAACTCTGCCGACGATGAAACAAGCGAAAGCGAAGAAGAGCAAGAAACCGAATCACCGGAATCGTCCGAATCTGAAAAAAGCGGTGAAACTGGCAAAGCCGCGGAACAAAGCAAGAACTCTTCCAAACCGGAAAAATCGAAAAAACCGGAAAAATCAAAAGCGGAAAGGAGCGGTCAAAAATCCAGCCGGCCTGAATCCCCAAAAAGAACAAATGAAGGAGCATCAATCCCGAAACTGTATATATAACATTCTTTGATATCTCCTAAAGGATCGGATATAATGGGGTCTATAGAGACTGTGAGAATATAAGCCGTTTTTGCGGCTTTTTATCATGTCCGGCTCTTACTTCTTTTTAGGAGGACTACTAGAATGAACGTTATTAAAATTTCTCCGCGCGGCTACTGCTACGGTGTCGTTGACGCCATGGTGATCGCCAAAAACGCGGCTCTTGATAAAAGCCTGCCAAGACCCATCTATATTTTGGGAATGATTGTTCACAATAAACACGTAACAGACGCATTTGAGAAAGAAGGCATCTATACTCTGGACGGTCCGAACCGGCTTGAGATTTTAAATAAGGTCGACAAGGGAACCGTTATATTCACCGCCCACGGCGTATCGCCCGAAGTCCGAAGAGCGGCTGAGGAGAAAGGACTTGTTGCTATTGATGCGACCTGTCCCGATGTGACGAAAACCCATGATTTAATCAGGGAAATGAAAGCGAAAGGCTACCATGTCATCTATATTGGCAAAAAGGGCCATCCTGAACCGGAGGGCGCCGTCGGCGTTGCGCCCGATATCGTTCACCTTGTCGAAACCGAAGAAGACGTCGAGCGCCTGACTGTTGATGCAGACAAATTGATCGTCACAAACCAGACAACCATGTCACAATGGGATGTCCACGACATTATGGAAAAAGTGAAAGAGAAATATCCTCATGTCGAATTCCACCAAGAAATTTGCCTGGCGACCCAGGTTCGGCAGGAAGCGGTCTCTGAACAAGCGAAAAAAGCCGATTTGACCATCGTCGTCGGCGATCCAAAAAGCAACAATTCGAACCGTCTTGCACAGGTCTCTGAGGAAATCGCCGGCACGAAAGCATACCGGATCGGAGACTTAAGCGAATTAAAGCTGGAATGGCTTGAAGGAGTGGATACGGTGGCCGTGACGGCGGGAGCGTCAACGCCGACGCCGATTACTAAAGAAGTCATCCGCTTTTTAGAGCAATTTGATCATAATGATCCGTCCACATGGAAAACCAGTCATGAAGTCCCGCTGCAAAAAATATTGCCGAAAGTAAAGTCAAAAACCTGAGGCCATCTGCCTCAGGTTTTTCTTATAGAAAGACAAACGGATTAGTATCGGTTTCTGAAGGGAAAATGCGGACCTCGTATTTTTTCTCTGCACACATTTCCGAAAGCTTTTGGGCGACGCCTTGTTTCATAATGTGTTCGGCGTAATGCCCTGGATCTACGACATTCAGGCCGAGCGCCATCGCATCGTGTGCGGTATGGAAATAAAGGTCTCCTGTTACATATACATCGGCACCCATCCGTTTTGCGGCGTAAATATACTTGTTTCCGTCACCGCCGAGCACGGCTACTTTTTTCACTTTGGAATCGGGTTTTCCCACCATCCGCGCTCCATTCGCATGAAGCCTTTCCTTTACATGGCGCGCAAAATCAGCAAGCGTCATTTCCTCTTTCAGAGTGCCGATCCGCCCGAGCCCTTTTTGCAGCGGGTTTTGTTCGACCGGGTAAATGTCGTAGGCGACTTCTTCATACGGATGAGCCTTCTTCATCGCCGTTAATACGGCCTTTTCAAGGCTTGACGGGTAGACCGTCTCAATCCTGGCCTCTTCAACCCGTTCAAGCTTTCCGGATTGGCCGATAAACGGGTTTGCTTCTTCAAGCGGACGGAAGCTGCCGACTCCTTCTGAGGAAAAAGCGCAATGGCTGTACGCCCCGATATGGCCGGCTCCCGCATTCCCAAGAGCCGTCCTGACTTGTTCTTCATAATCTTTCGGCACATAAACGGCAAGCTTTTTAAGCGGCTCTTCATACGTCGGAACAAGCACCTTTGTATCCTCAAGACCAAGAGCTTCTGCCAGCATGTCATTGACACCCCCGTCAGCCACGTCGAGGTTCGTATGGGCCGCATAAACGGCAATGTCATGTTTCATGCATTTTTCAATCAGTCTTCCGCCCGGCTGATCTGTCACGATATTCTTCAGCGGCCGAAAGACCGGAGGGTGATGTGCAATGATTAAATCTACGTTTTTCGCAATCGCTTCATCCACAGTTTCTTCAAGTACGTCAAGGGTTACCATGATGTTTTTGACGTTTTTATTAAGCGTCCCGATCTGCAGGCCGATTTTATCTCCTTCAACGGCCAAAGACTTCGGGGAAAACTGTTCAAACAGTTGGATCATTTCTTGACCGTTCACCAACTTACCCACGTTCTAAAACCTCCTTTAAAATCTCAATCCGCTCTGACAGCTCATGCAATTTTTGCTGATTTTCCATGCTTGGGGCAGCGCCTTTAATTTGTTGATGAATGTTTTTCAGATGTTCAAGCTCTTGGGACCATTTTTTTATAAAAACGGCGCTTTTTTCTTTAGCCAAAAATGGACCTACAAGCAAGCCAGCCTCAAAAGAAATGTCTTCGTATGCCGCATCCTTATCGCCGATTTCGGCTGCAAGAATCTCATAGTATTTCCCGTCTTCTTCTAGGATGTCTTCGCTTATAAGCGCATAGCCTTCTTTATGCAGCCATTCTCTAATATGGTAAGCGTGAATATTCGGCTGCAAAATCAAGCGTTCCCTGCCCGTCAGCTTTTCCTTTCCCGACTCCAGAATGTGAGCAATGAGCGATCCCCCCATTCCGGCTATCGCAATCGCATCTACTTCGCCTTTTTGAATAACTTCAAGCCCGTCCCCTTTCCGCACCGAAATAAGCGAACTTAAATTTAATTTCTCAACCTGCTGTTTCACAGAAAGAAAAGGTCCATCCGTAATTTCACCGGCGATCGCAGCGCTTGCCAGATCATTCAGCACACAATAGCAGGGAAGATAAGCATGGTCAGATCCTATATCCGCCATCACTGCCCCTTTTGGTATGTATTCCGCTACAGTCTGCAGCCTTTTTGATAATTTCATTTCATTCACAATCATCACAACTTTTCTGATTCATTTTTCCTTTACTATCATATAAAAAAACGGGTTGGTTTCCAAGCCGGTGCGAATTTACTCAGCAAGTTTTTTATTTTCCCGATAATATTTTCTTAAAACGTGTGTCTCAAGATCAGCCAGCCGAACGGGAATCGGCAGTCTGCTTTCTTGATTGACCAGGCTCATCGCAATTTGATAACTGCTTTCTAAATCAATGAAGTTTCCGCATGATAAAAAAACGGGTTTCACGCCTTGCCTCGTCCGCAAAGCCCGCCCGTAAACCTCACCGTCAATCACCATGTCTGTATAAGCGCCGGCTCTATCGTCAGGCATCTCAAAGTCGGTTTGTTTGATTCTCAAGTAAGTCTTCGCAATACCGACAGTTGGTTTATTCAAAAAAAACGATGCGTGTGTCGCAATCCCCATATGGTTATGATGCAAATAACCGTTTCCGTCAAATAAAAAAACATCAGGTTCAGCCGTTAGCTTTTTTGCCGCTTCAATGATAAGAGGCAGCTCCCTGAACGCAAGAAATCCCGGAACATACGGCACATTGATTTTCCCCACGCTATGAACTTTTTCAATGATATTCTTGCTGTTGACATCCAACACTACTATACTGCAGACACCGACTGATTCGCCACCTTCTTCCCAATAAGCTAAATCGACACCTGCGCAGGTTTTTAAAGAATCGGCAGTTATCGATTTTGTTAACTGAATTTGGCTTTTAAGCTCCATTTGCAAAGTTAAAAAAGCATCTTCATTATTCAAGTGAAAATCGTGGATATTGTTTACTTGCATGTTTTAAACCGAACTCCCTTATCTAATTTATCCGATCAGGACATCACAAAGCAAAGACTCTCATATATTTATGTATCTAATAATCCGGGAGAGATCCTGTCAATTCTTGCCCATTCAAAAATACATTCAATCTGCATTTGATTAAGACATTTAATTTTTAATGAATTTGCAGTCTATCTATTTCAAATTGATTGATTATATTGTCCGTACCAATATCTTTTATGTTTAAATGACGCACGCCTATAAAGGACATGTCAATATAGATTACATCCCACTTATCCCACCGTTTTGGTTTATTCTCAACTTTCTCTTCTGTCATAAGTCTAATCAATAAACAAGGACCGTCTCTTCTAAGTTCCACATTCATTAATTCTGAACCGGTGAATTCAGGCATATCCCCAAATATGTTGGTCATTGCCTGGGGATTCATGAATTTTGCTTGGCTGATCATATTGTAAATTCCACGTTTTTCATTTCCTTTCACACTATTTCTTGTGCATGTCAGTAATGTAATCGTTGGGAGAATTTTGATATGGGGTACTTTGACTTAAGAATGATTAATTGACTTTTAATTTTCAGCCTCGAAATATAAAGAACGTTGTCCCCATTTTATCGATATATTTACGAGTGTATGTAAACGGTCTTCTTTCTCAGATATATGTAATATGTCTATGTTCATGATGTCGGATTGGGTATCGTCATCACATGTCGGTCAACTTCCAGCTGCTGAACAAGCTTTTGCACTTTCCTTCTGTCACTTTTGCCTTCTTTTTTAAAAAAACATTCATTCTTCTCCTACTAAATGCACCGTGCAAAATTTTTCCTTCCCATCATCAGTTTGTCATGCCAATGACGGGCTGTAAGGCCGAACATATACAGCTTTATCTACGTATACATCGTCTTCAGGTCGACCTTTTGGCCGGTGTTTCGGTTCAGCGGGAATCCGACGAAATTTCAGCTTAGTTAAGCATATTTTTGTTCAGCTGCGTTTTGAAGAATTGCTTCTATTTGAGACACTAATTTTTCCGGTCTTCTCGTATCCATATCTTCTAACGGGTTTTCCCAGTCTAGATTCTTAATTAAGAGCACATAAAAAGTGCCTGAAGGTTCAATATCTTCATACCAGCCAACATCTAAAATCAAGCGGCTCTCTTTATGCTCTAACTGTAATAATGATGATGTAAAGTTAAACCAGTCATCACTGTCCTCCTCCAACTGATCGGGATCGATATCAATTAGTTTATTATAAGAGACGGTCCATCCTTGAGGGATTCTCAGACGTAAATAGTCAAGAGGACCTTCAAAAATCAAAATGTTCCCTCCAAATGCCGCTGCTTCTATTTTCCAAATGATCCGTTCCAATTCGTTTACCAGCTGCCGGCGCTCTTCAACATTGATGGTGTCCATCAGTTCCCCATGGTCGTCGCAAATATGTATAAGATATTCATCTTCTCCTTTAATGATGTTTACCACAGCGTTATATCTTTGTTTTACTAATTCTATCAATTTGGTATTTGGTTTAACTTTATCTTGTGAGACGGTTAAATCATTATATTTAACGAACCAGCCGCTTGGTATATTTATAGGTTCTAAAGATGTAATGGAATTAAGCAAATCGATCACTCCTTATTTGTTATTCGTCCCTTGAATCATTTTGTACAAATAACGGCTGATCCGTGACCATGATATAATCCATAAGTTCACCGCTCACCCCCGTTATTGTTTTTTCTTGTTAAAGTTAAAGGCAAATACTGTGTTTGTGTTTTGCTCCCTGTGCAATTTCTCTAGCCTCTCGGTAATGACCGGGAAATAAATGTACCGGCTATTGCAGGGAATGAAAGGAGGTTAACTTTTGCAAAAGGGAACACGCTTCCTTGCGTTTACGTTGTAAAAGATGCCGACCGAATATTTTATTTGCCAAAACGGTTTATGACACTTCATCAAATTTATACGCTACAATTTTCCCCTCTGGATAATCACCACTCCAACCGCAAGGGAAAGCACCAAACTGATATATTTCAAATATTTTTTCAAAAAAGGAATTGGTTTTTCCATGTATCGCTCTATTTATGGCACAATTATGAAGATCAGCGACAACATCATCATAAAACATGCCATATTCAAACGAGCTTTTTCTTACATTATCAGCAATTATATCTAATAATTCTTCCAATCCTTTAGGTTTTTCACTTTCTGACATTGAATAATAAACATCCCAAACTTCACTCATTTCTAATTCTCTAATATCTTTCCAATTATATTCATCCTCACCCACTATTGCTTCAAACGCTAAATGTTCAGCCGTTTTTAAATCTTTAATAAGAACAATATCATTGAAAACAGCTTCAGAACGCTCAACTTGGAAACTTTTCGAGAATTGAATAACTTCTTCAACTGGGATATTAAATACACTTTGACTCATTATTTATAATACCACCTTTCCCAAAGTTCTTTGTCAACGCCGCATCTCTTTTCCAAATTGTTTTGAAGGGATCCCAATCAAGCTCAACATATAATACCTATAAACTAAAGAATCAATCATGAGGTGGCCGGTGGCTGACGACGACTGTTCGGCATAGACTCGGACTTTCGTTGGGATCTGAAAGGATTTTGTTTTCTTCTTGTGTAATCGCTGTTTTTGGCGATTTGGCGAGCGGGATGCGTTTGTCAGCTGTTTTGCCGCTCTTCGGACTTGAGCGATTCATCCAGCTCATTAACGGCGTTGATGGTGTCCTGCCAGTTTTTTTGAGCTTTAGACATATTATCAATATAATCGTCAAGCGTCCAATTTTCAAAGTTAACGATATCGCTGATGCTCCAGGTGCAATATTGTTCTTTCTCAATTTTCCTTTTTGCCTCTTTTATACATCATTCAAATTTTGGTTAATCGTGCTGTTAGTGTAATCCAATGTGCATGCACGACTCATATGCTTCACCTAAAAAAGACGCAATATACAGACGAATCCCCACTCCCTGCAATATCCCCTTCTATCCAAAAGTAAAATGAACCTGCTTTTTCACCCGATCCTCCTGAAGAAAGCTGAATCGGATAACAGATCTTTTAGCAATTGAAATTTCGTGGCTTCCGAGTATCGGGTGTTCGAATGCTTTGAATCCATAAAAAAAGATTCGCACAGAGGCCTTGACAGGCTTTCTTTTGCGAATCTTTTTGAAAGGATTTTGGCATATACTGCCCATTTCATATTATAGCCTAAACAGCCGTCGGAAAACGGCTACTTGATCTCGGAAACCCATTTCGCCATATCATCCAGCTTTTCAGCAGGAACAAGTCCGGCAGGCATTCCGTTTCCGCCTTTTTCAATCTTTTCTTTAATTTGTCCTTGATCAAGGTGGTCTCCGACTCCTTTTAATTTCGGACCTGATACGCCTTCATAGTTTTCGCCGTGGCACGTCACGCAGTTCGCCTTGTAGATCTCTTCCGGCGATGCATCCGCTTTGTTTTCCTCGGCGGTTTTATTCCCTTCTCCGGCAATCTCTTTTGCATCGTAATTACCCTTTATCGATAAAATCACAACAAGACCTATGCCCAAAATGGCGATCACTAAAAATGGAATCAATGGATTGCGGTTCATTTTACATCCCCCTTTTTCATTTACCCCTGCCCCTATGTAAACAATTCTAATTCTACTTTAATTTTACAAAAAGTAAACCGGTTTTGAAACAAAAGCCAATGAAGTTCACATTTTAGACAAATGATCGATGAAGACCGGATGTTTTATTTCATAAGTTGAAAATCAAATTTTGAATGCGGTTTCAACAACAATTATAAAGGGCTTTTCCTAGAACCTCAAGGTTATAATGGCTGAAAAACAATTTTTGACGATTTGCAAAATCGAAAAAAATTAAGTAAAATATAATCGGGTTTACCAATAATAGCGCTTTCATAACTTTAAAAGCCAAAAAAGAACGGATCCGGCGGACCCGTTCATCTTACTCGAGAAAATCTTTCAGACGTTTGCTTCTGCTTGGATGTCTCAATTTACGAAGTGCTTTGGCTTCTATTTGACGAATTCGTTCTCTTGTTACCCCAAATACCTTACCAACTTCTTCTAACGTTCTAGTCCGTCCGTCATCAAGACCGAAACGAAGGCGCAATACGTTTTCTTCGCGGTCTGTCAGCGTATCAAGCACGTCTTCAAGCTGTTCTTTCAACAGTTCATATGCCGCATGATCTGACGGAGAAGTCGCTTCCTGGTCTTCGATGAAATCGCCGAGGTGTGAATCATCCTCTTCTCCTATCGGAGTTTCAAGGGAAACCGGCTCCTGGGCAATCTTAAGAATTTCGCGGACTTTTTCAGGTGTCAAATCCATATCTTCTGCAATTTCTTCAGGAGTTGGCTCCCGGCCGAGATCCTGAAGGAGCTGCCTTTGAACGCGGATCAGTTTGTTGATGGTTTCCACCATATGAACAGGAATCCTGATCGTTCTCGCCTGGTCGGCTATTGCTCTTGTAATCGCCTGTCTGATCCACCAAGTAGCGTATGTGCTGAATTTGTATCCTTTGCGGTAGTCAAACTTTTCAACAGCCTTCATCAGACCCATGTTTCCTTCCTGGATCAGGTCTAAGAAAAGCATGCCGCGGCCGACGTACCGTTTTGCGATGCTGACAACAAGCCGCAAGTTTGCTTCGGCAAGGCGCCGCTTGGAATCTTCGTCGCCTTCTTCAATCTTTTTGGCATATTCGATTTCTTCTTTTGCAGACAGGAGATTAACCCGTCCGATCTCTTTTAAGTACATCCGGACAGGGTCGTTTATCTTAACGCCCGGGGGCACGCTTAAATCATTCAGATCAAACTCTTCTTCAGCTTTAGCCAGCTGTTGAATATTAGGATCCTCATTTTCTTCGTTTTCGCTAATTAATTCAACGCCCTGCTCTCCTAAAAATTCATAATACTCATCCATTTGGTCTGATTCGATATCGAAACTGGACATGCGCTCTGCAATTTCTTCATATGTGAGCACACCGCGTTTTTTTCCGGCCTCTGTTAATTGGTCCCTTACCTGTTCAAACGTGAATTCAGTTTCGGTCTCGTGTGCTTGTTTATCAGCCATTCATGGATCCCTCCTTCCAAAACTTACAGACGAATTCTAAAAGCGTCCCGCTTTATTTGTTCCTATTTCACGCTTTTAAGCCTTATATCTGTCTAGAGCTTAACGGGAAAGCAAATCATAAATTGACAATATGTGATTAGGACAAGCATTTGCTCCTCCGTAAGGATTCATTGCCAAATGCTCTCCTATTATATAACGATTTATTTTAGCGAACGGTTTAACTTAATAATTTCCTGAGCTAAAGTCGCCGCTTTAATAAAATCCTTTTGCCTTTCGGCTTCCGTCCTTGCAGCTTCTTTTTCTTTTATCATTGACCAATTTCGGTAATTCAACACTTTTTTTACGTAATCAGATAATTCCGTTTCGCTGAGCTCCTCGTTTATCTGAAGCATTAAAATATCCGTAAGAAGCTGGCCCAGCTCCTGATCATCAATTCTTTTAAAGAGCTGCTGGATGGAAATGTCGGCTCCTTCTTCATACATGGCATACAAATAAGCCGCTATCGCCCTGTGCTGATCAAGGTTAAACTCAAAACCGACGCGGTCCAAAACCTTTCGGATGACGTCCCGGTCGCGAATCATGTGGGCGATCAGCATTCGCTCGGCGTTTTCATGAGCCGGTCGAAGCCCCGTTTTTTTTCGCGGAGGCCGCGGGACTGAAGTGCGGCGTTCCTGCAATTCGTTACGGCCGCCGTCCCTTTTTCTGCCGGCGGACTCTTTTTCAAAAACGGAAAGCTGCTCTTTCAGCGAATCGAGTGAGAGCGCAAACTCATTTGCCAGCTGCTTGATATAGATCTCCTGCTCAAGAGGCCCGCTGAGCTGGCTGACTTCCTTTAATACATCGTTGATGTAGGCTAAACGGTCACCTTCATCAGACAGATTTTTTCCCTTGCGGAAATAGTGCATTTTAAACGTCATGATCGTGACGCTGGACCCTATTACATCCTGTTTGAATTTTTCGCCGCCGAATTTTTTGATGTAGTCATCGGGATCCAGGCCGTCTGGAATCATCGCAACCTTGACGGTACAGCCCCGCTTTTGAAGCATGTCGGCCGCTTTCAGCGTGGCCTCGTATCCGGCCTGATCCGAATCATAGCAAAGGATGACCTCTCCGACATTACGCCTGATGACCTTTGCATGCTCTTCCGTAAGGGCTGTTCCCATCGTCGCGATCGCTTCTTTCACGCCTGAACCGACGGCTGATATGACATCGGCAAAGCCTTCAAAAAGGACGGCCCTTTCTTCTTTCCGAATGTGAAGCCGCGCCTGGTGAAAATGGTACAGCAGCTTGCTTTTGCGGAAAATCGGGGTTTCGGGACTGTTCATATATTTCGGATGCTCTCCGGTGAACGTCCGTCCCGAAAATGCGACCGTTGTTCCGTGGTGATCATGAATCGGGAACATAATCCGATTCCGGAAGCGGTCAAAATAGCCGTCTCCGTTTTCACGCCTGATGATCAGGCCTGCTTTTTCCATCAAGCCGGCTTCAAAGCCTCTCCGCTCCAAAAATTTCGTTATGAAATCCCATGAATCAAGAGCGCATCCGATTTCAAACCGCTCGATCTCTTCCATCGTAATGCCTCTCTCGAGCAAATAATCGAGCGCTTTTTGGCCTTCTTTTGTATTGACCAGCAAATGATGATAAAATTTCTTTAACAGCTCATGAGCTTCCGCCATCTTCTGTTCATCTGAATTGCCCGCGCTGTATGAGGAAACGGCTGTTACATGCTCAGGCATATCAATATGATATTTGTCCGCCAAATGAGTCACTGCTTCACTAAATGAATAACCTTCGATTTGTCTTAAAAATGAAAAGACATTTCCTCCCGCTCCGCATCCAAAACAGTGGAAGATCTGTTTTTCTCCTGAAACGGAAAAAGATGGCGTATTCTCGCCGTGAAATGGACAGAGCCCAAAATAATTACGCCCCTGTTTTCTTAACTGGACGTACTCTCCAATCACTTCAACGATATCAGCCGATTTTTGAACTTGTTCTACGATTTCATCCGGTATACGATTGCCCATGTTCCAACACTCCGTCGTACATAATTCGCTGCTTAGTACGTAAATCCTTCAATTTTCGACAAGATTTTTTGCAGCTCTCTGACAAATCGCTCCCTGTCTTCTTTGACAAGCTTTTTCGGGCCTTTTGTGTAGCGTCCGCTCCTTCTCAGTTTTTGAGAAATGTGACGGCGGCAAAGCGCGAGATCGATGGACTTCTCCTCGAAACGAAATCCTCTCTCTGACAGCACAAAGACCTTTTTGCCAAGCAAGAGTGATGCGAGCCCGATATCCTGTGTAATGACCAAATCACCTGCGCGAACATGATTGGCAATGTACAGATCCGCCGCTTCTTTGTGCGGATCGACGTACTTCCAATTCTCTCCTTCTTCCCTTGTGACTTGATAATGTTCGAATGAAGCCACGAACACAACATCCACTTCGTAATCGGATGCCACTTTCAGCACCTCGTCTTTTACCGGGCATGCGTCTGCATCGACAAAAATCGTCCTTTTGTTTTCAAGAAGACTAATTCTCCATCCCTCCATCAAACTCCTGCTATAAATACGGGCAAAATCACACAGGTTTCAAAATAATCGATCTATAAAGAATTTGTCGAAAGTTTTTTTCTTGAAATTCTTGACACGATACCCATAATAGTTTATTCGTTCTGTACTAAGCTTAAACCTAAAATTAATCATTTTATCACAATTTTTTATTATAATACAAATGGGTCAAAGATGCTATCATTTTCACTTTTCCCAAAACGCCCAAAGCAAAAACCCAGGATGGGGTGTCCTGAGTTTTTATGTTTAGACCCTTTTTGTCATCATGTTATGGATAATGTTAGCCGTTTCTTCTACCGCTTTATTCGATACGTCCACGACGTTGCAGCCGATGCGGTTCACGACTTTTTCAAAGAATTCGAGTTCTTCCTTAATGCGGTTGATATTGGCATATATCGCTTTGTCATTGAGGCCCAGGGATTTTAGGCGCTCTTTCCGGATATGGTTCAGCTTATCAGGGCTGATTTTCAAGCCGATGCATTTCGCCGGATCGACGGTAAAGAGCTCTTCCGGAGGATCGACTTCCGGAACGATCGGCACGTTTGCCACCTTCAGGCGCTTGTGAGCCAAATATTGTGATAATGGGGTTTTAGACGTCCTCGATACGCCGATTAAGACGATATCCGCTTTTAATATCCCCCGCGGGTCCCTGCCGTCGTCGTACTTCACGGCAAATTCGATCGCTTCCACCTTTTTGAAGTAATCTTCATCAAGCTGGCGGACGCGCCCCGGTTCATATTTGGCGCTAAAGCCGTATACGGACTCCATTTTCTCGATCAGCGGGCCGATGATATCGTAGTAGACTACGTTTCTTTTTTCAGCTTCAGCAATCAAGAATTCGCGGATTTCCGGCACAACGAGCGTAAAGCAGATGATGCCGCCGTCGGCTTCTGCCAGCGAAATGACTTCCTTAATCGTTCCGCGGTCTTCCACATATGGAATCCGCCTGATATTGGTATGCTCAGATGAACCGTTGAATTGACTGACCGCCGCCTTAACAACCAGCTCGGCGGTCTCGCCGACAGAGTCGGATACAACATAAATCGTCCGATTATTCATGATATCCCCCCATTGGTTTTTCACTCTACATGATTTCATTTTCAGATAAGCCGACAAGGATTTTTGTCATGTTTGTCTTCGTGATTCTTCCCACTACTTCAAAGCCCTTTTCCGTATCTTTTACAACGGGCAATGCGTCAATTTGTTTTTCAATGAGCGTTTTGGCGACGTCCAAAATGAAATCTTCGCGCCTGCATATCGTAATGTTAGGCATTCTTGTCATAATGATATGGACGGGTATAGAAGGGAGCTCCTGTTTGCCGATGCTTGCCCTGAGCAAATCTTTGCGTGAAAGTACACCGACTAAGATGGCGTTATCATCAACAACAAAAAGCGTTCCTACGTCTTCTAAGAACATCGTACAGATCGCATCATAGACGGAAACATTTTCGTGAATCACCACCGGAATCGACTGAAAGTCTTTCACCTGCAGCTTTTTCAGCTTATCAGCCAAAAGCTGGGTGCCTGTCTTGCCCGTATAAAAATAACCGACCCTCGGCCGCGCTTCTAAAAAACCGGACATCGTTAATATCGCCAAATCCGGCCTGAGGGTAGCCCTTGTCAAATTCAGCTTTTCGGCTATATGCTCCCCGGTTATCGGGCCGTTCTCCTTGACAATCTGCAAAATATGCTCCTGACGTTTATTTAGTTCGATCGTACTCACCACCTTTAAGCTGAAGCTCACGATTCGTTCAATATGTATAAACAGTCGATAACATATTATAACGCATAAAGGCGCAAAAATAACAGCAATTACATTTGAACTCTATGAAAAAGGCAGTATTATTTTGACAAATACGAAAAAAATTTGGCAAAAAGACGGCTGCCCGCATATGCGGCAACCGTCATCTGTCCGTTTATTTTACAATGATGTCATTGATGTTTGCAAAACTCCGGATCAGTTTCGCCAAATTTGCCATTTGCGCTAAGCGGTTTTCTTTTAATCTTTCATCGTCGGCGTGAACCATCGTATGGTCGAAGTAAGCTTCGATCGGCGCTTTCAGCTTGGAAAGCTCGTCAAAGGCTCCTTCATAATCTTTTGCTTCGTAAAGGTCCGCGATTTTCCGTTTCGTTTCTTCATATGCCTGAAACAGCTCGGATTCTTGCGGATTTTCGAACAGCGATGCGTCAATGGCAGCAGCTTCGCTTTTTTTGCTGATCGAAATGACCCTTGCCAGCGCCTCAGCCGTTTCTTTGAATTCCGGTTTTGCGGCCTGCGCTTCGAGTACGGCGGCTTTTTTAAGGGCTGAATACGGTTCAAGCTCTGTGCTTTCAAGGACGGCGTCTGTCACGTCGTATCGGATGTTTTCCCCGGTCAGCACATATTTAAGCCGCTGTTTGAAGAAATCGAGCAGCTCGCTGTTTTCTTTCAATTCTGTAAAGGAAATCAGCTTTTCAAACGAAATTCCCCAGTTCCGGTCAATCAGGATCTGGACGATTCCGCTCGCCTGCCTTCTCAAGCCGTACGGGTCCTGGGAGCCTGTCGGAATCACGCCGATTTTGAAGAACGAAGCGACGGTGTCAAGCTTGTCGGCTAATGCAACGACGGCGCCGACAAGAGTTGAAGGTGTCTCGCCGCCGGCCTGTCTCGGCATGTAATGCTCGTTAACGGCGCGCGCGACTTCTTCGTTTTCGCCGAGCATCCGCGCGTATTTTTCGCCCATGATTCCTTGAAGTTCAGGGAATTCATAGACCATCTGCGTAACCAAATCAAATTTGGAAATGTGCGCCGCACGGTCGATCAGCTTCGCTGTTTCATCGTCAGCGCCGATTTCCTGTGCGATCCGCCCGGCTATTGCCGCAGACCGTCTCACCTTGTCTCCAAGTGAGCCAAGCTCTTCATGGAAGACGATCTTCTCAAGTTTTTTCACATTTTCCTCAATGTCTAATTTTTGGTCTTCCTTGTAGAAGAAAGCGGCATCTGAAAGGCGCGCCCTTAACACCTTTTCGTTTCCCTTTGCAACGTTTTCCAGCGCCCGGTCGTTTCCGTTCCGCACCGTTACAAAGAACGGAAGCAGTGCACCTGTTTCATCTTTGACAGGGAAATAGCGCTGATGCTCTCTCATCGTTGTGACGAGAACCTCTTCAGGAATCGCCAGAAAATCCTCTTCAAACGAGCCGAACAAAACGGTCGGATATTCAACGAGATGGTTGACTTCATCGAGTAAATCTTCGTCTCTTGGAATGTTCCACGATTTTTCGGCAGCCAATTTGTCAAGCTGCTCTGTAATGAGCTGCTTGCGCTTTTTTGGATCGGCGATGACGAATTGGCTTTCCAGCTTCTCCTCGTATTCTTTCGGCGCGTTCAGCTCGACCGCTTCTCCGAGGAAACGGTGCCCCTCCGAGATTCGGCCGCTTTCGACATGTGCGACCGAAAAAGGAACGACCTCGCTGCCGAATAAAGCGACAATCCATTTAATCGGCCGGATGTATTTTAGCTCTTCGTTTCCCCAGCGCATATTTTTCGGGAAGTGCAGGCTCGTCACCAAATCGCGCAGCTCAGGCAGCAGCGAGACGGTGTCCTGTCCCTTTTGGAATTTTTGCACGAATACGTATTCCGTCCCTTTTACGTCTTTCACGTATAAATCTTCCGGACTTGCGCCTTGCCCTCTTGAAAAGCCGATCGCAGCTTTCGTCCATTCGCCGTTTTCGTCAATGGCGATTTTTTTGGCAGGCCCTTTGGCTTCTTCTTTTATATCATCCTGCTTTTCGGCTGTGTTTTCCACAAGGACTGCAAGTCTTCTCGGCGAGTTAAAAAGCCGGATATTGCCGTGCGCGATGTTTTTGTCTTTCAGCCAGCTTTCGATTTTTTCACCCAATTGCGTCATGCTGTCGTGCATGAACCGCGCCGGCATTTCTTCTAATCCGATTTCTAACAGCAAATCTTTATTACTCATGGGATGCCTCTTCCTCCTTCAGCATTGGAAAGCCCAGCTTTTCGCGTTCGTTGTAATACGTTTTCGCCACTTTTCTGGCAAGGTTTCTGACCCGCGCAATATACCCGGTCCGTTCTGTTACGGAAATGGCTCCTTTCGCATCTAGCAAATTGAAGGTGTGCGAGCATTTCAGGACATAGTCATATGCCGGATGGACGAGCCCTTGATCCATTTGACGGTTCGCTTCTTTTTCATATGTGGCAAACAAGTCAAACAGCATATCTACGTCAGACGTTTCAAACGTATATACGGAATGCTCGTATTCAGCCATCATGAATAAGTCTCTTATCGTATAGCCTTTGGTCCATTCCAAATCGAATACGTTCTCTTTGTCTTGAATATATGAGGCAAGCCGTTCAATACCGTATGTGATTTCAACTGAAACCGGTTTGCATTCGAGCCCCCCGACTTGCTGAAAATAGGTGAACTGGGTGATTTCCATGCCATCCAGCCATACTTCCCAGCCAAGACCTGCACATCCGAGCGACGGGTTTTCCCAGTTGTCCTCGACAAATCTGATGTCATGTTCCAGCGGATCAATCCCGAGCGCCTTTAAGGAATCCAGATACAGCTCCTGAATGTTGTCCGGCGACGGTTTGATGATGACCTGGAACTGATGGTGCTGATACAGCCTGTTTGGGTTCTCGCCGTATCTGCCGTCAGCAGGACGTCTTGACGGTTCTACGTACGCAACCTTCCACGGTTCCGGTCCGAGGCTCCGTAAAAATGTATAAGGGCTCATCGTCCCCGCGCCTTTTTCCACATCATACGACTGCAGAAGAACACAGCCTTCGTTAGACCAATGCTTTTGCAGCGTCAAAATCATTTCTTGAATATTCAAATGAAGCACCTCCACAAACGTGTTTTTCAAATTCACCAAGCGGCATAGGGAAAACTGGGCAGAAAAAAACTCCCGTCCCTATGCTTGTTTTTTGACAAACATAGGGACGAGAGTTCTCCCGCGGTTCCACCCTATTTGCTGCAAGCCTGATCGCCTGCAAGCCTCTTTTTTAAAAGCTGCTCAAGGAATGCCTTTCATTACGCTCTCATCCCCGGCTTTCACCGTCCCGGAGTCGCTCTCATGAGGGGGCGCAACTACTTCTTTCCGTCAACGCAGCGTCATTATTGAAACTGATTTGGGCACACAGCCCGTACTCTATATGACATGATCTTATAAAAAGATGAAGAGGTTGTCAACTTTTGTTTTCGTTGCCGAGCATTTTTTTCATATTGTCCATCTGCTCCATAAAGCGGCGCGATTTGAGAAAAATTCCCGAGTACTCGTCATAGTAAAGCTGGATAACCCTCTTCAGCTCTTCCTTCGTTTCCCGTTTGACCGATACATTCCCGAGCCTTGACAAATCAAAATAAAAAAGCAGCCTCAAGAGCCTGGCGGAAGCGGGTGACAGCGGGATCCTGTAAGGGTCTTTCGCGAAACAGCGATGGCAGATGAAGCCGTTGTCACGGATTGAGAAATGGAATGTGCCGTCTTTGCTTTTGCAGTGGACACATTCATCAAGCTCCGGATAAAGGCCCATCACGCCGAGCATTTTGACTTCGATCAGGTTGGTGATGATGTCCGGATCCGTGCCTTCATTCAGCCTCCTCATCGACTGAAGAAGCAGTTCGAATAAAAACGGGTTCGGTTTCTTTTCATCTGTTCCTTTGTCCATCAATTCGGCGATATAAGCGGCATGCGCCGTTAAGAAAAGGTCCTCCCGGATATTCCGCATGCTTTCGAGCATCTCGCCCTGCTCAAGCGTACCGAGCCCGGATGATTTCCGAAACAAAAACGAAGCATAAAGAAAGGGCTGGGAAATGGCGGACAAGCGGCTGTTCGGCTTTTTAGCCCCCCTGGCCAGCACGCCGATTTTCCCATGTTCCCTTGTCATGATTGTCAAAATTTTATTGGTTTCACCGTAATCGTTGGTACGAAGGACGATACCTTCACATTTCGTCAGCATATGAGCACCATCCAAAAAATTTGGAGGGATACAATCAAGATTACAAAATTGGAAAGTCAGGTTGCGCTAGCTCTTCTTCAAGTACATCGGGTCTTTCCAGGTTCTCCTTTTCCAGTTCTTTAAAAAGGAGGTACGTATCAACGTTTCCTGTTTGTGAAAATACATTCCAAGTAAAATTCAGCATAAAAAGCCCCACCTTTCTGTTTATAACTAGCTTTTTCAACATCCAAATTCTTAAGCTTATCTTGACCTCGCATCCTCCATTTCATGTTAAACAATTTTTACTAATATCGCTTTGATTTCGAGAGATTTTGTAACGACTATACCCCGGTCAAGTTCGGTCCTTTAATACTCGTCTTCCTTAAATCCAAAATCACGAAGCTGAGACATCTTGTTGCGCCAATCCTTCTGGACTTTGACCCAAAGCTCCAAATAAACCGAGGAGCCGAGCAAAGCTTCGATGTCGGCCCTTGCCCGTTTGCCGACTTCCTTCAGCAGGCTGCCCCTTTTCCCGATGACAATTCCTTTTTGCGAATCGCGTTCAACGACGATCGTCGCGCTCACGTATACAGAACCTTTTTCCCTTTCTTTAATGGAATCGATCGTTACCGCAATGCTGTGAGGGATCTCTTCCCTTGTCAGATGCAGCACTTTTTCCCGAATCAGCTCAGAAATGATAAAACGCTCTGGATGATCCGTCACCTGGTCACTCGGGTAAAACTGCGGACCTTCCGGCAAATAATGTTCGATTTGCTTTAGAAGAGTATCAATATTATTTCCCTCAAGGGCGGAAATCGGAATGATCTCTTTAAACGGGTATCTGGCTCTGTATTCATCAATGAGCAGAAGCAGGTCATCCGGATGAATCTGATCGATTTTATTGACGACCAAAAACACCGGAGTCGTTACCCCTTTCAGGCGTTCGATGATAAATTCGTCGCCTTTGCCGTAGCCTTCCGCCGCATTAATCATGAACAAAATCATGTCGACTTCTTTCAAGGTATTCTGTGCAACCTTCATCATGAAGTCGCCCAGTTTGTGCTTTGGCTTGTGAATGCCCGGCGTATCGATAAAAATGGTTTGCGAGGTGTCAGTCGTCAAGACCCCTTGCACTTTGTTTCTCGTCGTCTGCGGCTTATCGCTCATGATCGCAATTTTTTGGCCGATCACGCGATTCAAAAAAGTAGATTTCCCTACGTTTGGGCGTCCGATTATGGACACGAATCCTGATTTAAAGCTTTCCTTTGTCATGTAAATCCTCCGATGAAAATGCTCCTGGCAGTAATTCTTGAACAGTCGTTTCTTCAACTTGGCCTTTAAGATTGGTCAAAATGACGGGCATGTTTTTTGAGCACAGTTCGGCTATAACCTGCCTGCACGCTCCGCACGGCGATACCGGGCGCGGCGTGTCTGCTGCAACCGCAAGCATTTTGAAGGCTTTGTCCCCTTCAGAATAAGCCTTGAACAATGCCGTCCGCTCGGCACAATTGCACAGGCTGTACGCGGCATTTTCGATATTGCAGCCTTTATACACCTTGCCGTCCTCTGTCAGGAGGGCAGCGCCGACTTTGAACTTTGAATACGGAACGTATGCCAATTCCCTTGCTTTTAGTGCCTCTCTAATCAGCTCTTGTTTAGTCAATGTATGAATTCCTTCCCATAGCGGTTATGGTACCGCTAACACTTTTATTTTACATAAAAATGGCTCCTTTTTCACGCCCAAAATCAAAAATGTAAATTTTTTGTAAGAATCTCTTACGTCAGGCGGAAAAAGCGATTGTTAAAACAGCTTTGACAAAAAGATGAGTAATCCAATGATACACGAAACAGCAGCAAAGACGCAAACCGCCCCTGCCGCCGCATCTTTTGCGGCTTTCGCCAGCGGATGGCTCTTCTTCGTGATCAAATCGACAACATGCTCAACGGCGGTGTTCATAAGCTCCAAAGCGAGCATTCCGCCGATAAGGATGAACATAACGGCCCATTCCAATACGGACAGCCTGAAGACGAAGCCGCAGACGATCACGATGACTGCGGCTCCCGTGTGTATTTTAAAATTGCGCTCGGACATGAACGTCTTGATAATTCCGGTGAAGGCGTGTGAAAAGCTTTTTTTCAGCCGGATCCATTCGTTCGGTTTAAGAGGATCTTGTGAGCCCATATTTGTTCAAGAGTTCCTTCTGTTTCGTGAACATCTCTTTTTCTTCTTCATCTGTCATATGGTCATATCCGAGCAAATGAAGAAAGCCGTGTACGCTTAAGAATCCGAGCTCCCTCATCAGCGAATGGCCGTATTCCCCGGCCTGCTCCTCTGCTTTATCGATACTGATGATAATATCGCCGAGGACTGGCGGCATTTCGGCTCCGATAATCTCGACCTCTCCTTCTCCGTCTTCTTCAAGGGCGAACGAGATGACGTCGGTCGGGTAATCTTTTCCGCGGTATTCTTTATTGATCTTCTGTATTTCCTCGTTTGTCACGATCGTTACGGATACTTCCGCCTGATCGGCGACGCCTTCTTCTTTCGCCGCAAATTGAAGAAGCTTTTTAATTTCCTCAAGCTGTCCCTCTGTGAGACGGCCTGTTTCGTCTGAGATATCGAGAATTAAACTCATGAGTGTTTCACCTTCTGTTTTGGATTAGCCTCCGGATATTCGATCCGGGAATGGAAAATGCCTTTTAACGTTTCACAAAGCGTCTTCGCTATCGTGTTAAGTTCTTTAAGAGTCAGATCGCATTCATCGAACTGCCCGTCCTGCAGCTTATCCGAAATGATGCCGCGCACGAGCTTTTCGATCCGCTCAGGGTTCGGATTGTGCATCGACCGCACGGCGGCTTCCACGCTGTCGGCCACCGAAATGATCGCCGCTTCCCTCGATTGCGGTTTTGGGCCCGGGTAGCGGAATTCTTCCTCTGTCGTCTGATCCCCTTTTTCTTTTGCCTTATAGTAGAAAAATTTCAGCAGGGACGTGCCGTGATGCTGCTCTGCAATATCGACCAATTCCTTCGGCATCTTGTGTTTTTTCAGCATCTCCGCTCCGTCTGTCGCATGCGCAATAATGATGTTTTTGCTCAGCTGCGGAGACAGCTTGTCATGCGGATTGTCGATATTCATTTGATTTTCTATAAAATATTGGGGCCGCTTCGTCTTTCCGATGTCATGATAGTAAGCGCCGACCCTTGCCAAGAGGCCGTTTGCCCCGACCGCTTCACAGGCTGCCTCTGACAGATTGGCGACCATGACGCTGTGATGATACGTTCCAGGCGTTTCCGTCAAAATTTTGCGGAGCAGCGGGTGGTTCGGGTTTGAAAGCTCGATGAGCTTCATCGTCGATAATATGCCGAAGCCGCTTTCGAAAAACGGCATAAAGCCGAGAACAAGAACGGAAGACCCGATACCGGAAACCAATCCCATCACGAGATACGTGCCTACTTCCCAGCCGGATTGCGCCGTATTTTGGATCAATTGCAGGGCAAACATGACGACAATGTTCACAAATGACACAAACAGCCCCGCCTGAAGGATCTTCGATCTAGCATGATGCTTTCCTAAAAACAGTATACCCGCGATCGCACTAATCAAAAAGTAGGTTCCGATTCCGTAATTGAATGTGCCTGTGACGCCCTGGTTAAACATAATGCTTCCGCAGATCGAAAGGATCATGCTTGCAAGAATCGCCAGCCGTTCGTTAATTAAAAGCTTGATCAGCATGACGCCCATCGCGACCGGAACCAGGTATCCGATATGGCTGAACTCAAGCTCCTGAAAGAGGCTGATGACCTCCATGACGATCAAAACGACCGCCGTAATCAATGTAAACAGCAGCAGCGATTTATTTTTCGGCTGCCGGCTGCCGTGCTGTTTTTCAAAATAGTAACTGAGAGCGGCGATAAACAGCCCGATCAAAAGCAGCAGTCCGCCGATCGGTTTGTATACGTTGGCCCCGCTTAACAATCCGGTTAATTGGAGCTTCCGGTACACTTCCCTGTCGATCAGCTGATTTTCCTCGACGAGGATCTGTCCCTGTTTAATCTGAACCGGCTGGATGCTGTCCGCCGCCTCCTGGCGCTTTTGCTCCGTTTTCTCAGGGTCATAGACATAATTGGGGATAATCGCGAAGCGGCCGATTTCATTGGCGGCACTTCTCAATTTCGAAGGAACCGAGTTGCCCTTCAGTTCTTTCGTGACTTTTTCCTTGGCTTCGTCAAGCTTCCCGGCCGAAATTTCTTCGCTCATCACATCGTTGACAGCGGTGATGACGGAATCCCGGGTCATCGAAAGCTCACCGTCGCTTGCCTTCAAAAGGCTTTTAACCGAATCCCTTGACAAAAAATCCGTTACATCGGAGGTCAGTTTGTCTTCGGCAGATTTAATCTGTTCTTCTTCAGACGGTGCTCCTTTGTCTTTTTTCTCCTTTTCGGCGCTCTCCTTTTTTACTTCCTTGATGGTGTCAAATATCGATGAAACGAGATCTACCCTGTTGTCGGAATACTCCTTTTTCAAGGTGTATTGATCGTGAACTTCTTCCCTGGCTTCTTGTTTTTTGACGGCTGTTGCTTTTTGGTCTTCTACCGTAGCCGGGGCGTAAATCGTATTGTCGCTTATCGAAAATAGATCCAAATCAAGCGATTGGGGCCTGACATGGAAAAAGAGCAATACAAACATGAGCGCAGAAATTGCCGCATAGAGCAAGACGGGAAGGGATCGTCCGTTTTTTACGCGGATGAGCCGGTCTTTTTCGTTCCTTTTTTTCTTCTTCAAAAAAAGCACCTCTTTTCCGGCAGGGAACTAAAAAATGACCCGATAGCGGGCGATCGGGCCATTTCGATTATTTTGTCTTTTCGTATGCTTCAATAATTTTGGCGACCAGCGGATGTCTGACCACATCTGTCTGATCCAGCTCAACGAAGGAAATCCCGTCGATATCATAAAGCATGCTTTTTGCGACGGCAAGACCCGATGTGACTCCCTTCGGCAAGTCGATTTGCGTGATGTCGCCTGTAATGACCATTTTAGAGCCAAAACCCAATCTCGTCAAAAACATTTTCATTTGTGCAGGCGTCGTGTTTTGCGCTTCGTCCAAAATAACAAAAGCGTCATCAAGCGTCCTTCCCCTCATGTAGGCGAGCGGCGCAACTTCAATGGTTCCCCTTTCAAGGAGCCTTGCCGTATGATCCGTGCCGAGTACATCGTGAAGGGCGTCATACAAGGGTCTTAAATAAGGATCGACTTTTTCTTTCAAGTCGCCCGGCAAAAAGCCGAGGCTCTCTCCTGCTTCAACAGCCGGCCTAGTCAGAATGATTTTTTGGATGTGTCCGTTTTTCAATTCATGGACTGCTTTTACGACGGCCAGGTAGGTTTTGCCCGTTCCGGCAGGCCCGATGCCAAAGATGAGATCATGCCGCTTCATGGCGGCGATATATTCCCTTTGGCCGATCGTTTTGGCCCTGATCGGCTTACCTTTGGCATTTTTCGTAATTTCTTCTTCATACATGTTTTCAAAAAACTCAAGCTTGTGCTTTTTCGCCATCTTGATCGCATATGAGACATCCCGTTCGGATATTTCAATTCCTTTGCGGATCAGATTCAAGAGCGAAGCGAGCAGACTGTCCACGATGTGAAAGGTTTCTTCATCACCTGTAACATACACCGTTTCACCCCGCGTCACAATCGAAATGTTCAGCTCTTCCTCCATGATCTTCAGATGCGAATCCTGATTTCCAAACAGCGCCTGAGCTTCATTCGGACTTTCCAATTGCTGATTAATCGCAAGTAAGTGTTCTGTCATTCTTTAGTCTCCTGAACAATTGGTGTTGTTTGAACAATGTCTTCAATAACCTGGTAAAGGATGATCAATTTAACTTTACCATTCTCACTCGTTTCGTGCAAAACTTTTTCACCGATTACGTCTCCATCTTCGCCGATTTTTTTCCGGACGTCTTTTTTGCCCATTTCGATCCCTTCCCGGACCGCTTCTTTTTTCGTATATACCCGTTTGACCTGTTCTGTTTCCCGCGTCATTTCCTTTTCATATGACAGGGGAAGCTTGAATGTCAGGAAATGAAGCGGATGTTTTTGAACCTCGGTTTTCGGGCGGACAAGCTCTTCTTCTTTAAACGAAAAGCCCCAAAACGGTATGGACATTGACCCGATGGCAAGCTTGTGCCTTGTCCTTACTTTACCCGTAAAAACGTCAAATGATGTCTCAAAGGGGACGGTCACCGTTGATTTGTACCACGTTTCACCGTAGATTTTCCCCTTTGCCCCGACTTTTTGCCGTTCCTCCTCGCTGCCGATCAAACCGGAAACAAGCATTTGCCCCTTGTCGACATGCTCATTGACCGTGACGAGCGGCTCGCCTTTTTCTACGAACATTTTGGCGATGGTCGCCCTTTTTTTGGCGACGATATGGTGCGGGCCGCTTAACTTTTCTTTTTCCGGTTCATTTTTTTCAACCACTTTCATATGGAGGGCTGTCCCGTTCAGTTCGATTCCGACCCATGTAATGTTCTCAACGCCCTTTGTGAGCGACTGCTGGATTTTTTCCCGTGTCGGCATTAAAAATTGCAAACGCCCTTTTTTCACGCCGATTTCATCAAGCTGCTGCCTGATGAGATGCTCGGTTTCCGGTTTGGCGCCTGAAATGTCCACCTTCCACAGCATGTTGGAGAGGAGGAACATCACGACGAAAAAGGCGGCAATGCCGAGCGTAAATCCGCTGTTATGCTTCGATTTCTGAATCACAAAGGGAAAGCCCTTCCGCCTTGTAAACCGGCATTTGCAGTCAAAACGCCTGATGATCCTCCGAAAGGCATGTACATCAGAAAGCAGAATATAAAGAAAGACAGAGTCTTTCTTTTTTTTCACATCGAACAGCGGAATGCCCTGCCTTGTACATTCGTTTAATAAACGCTCGATCCCCATTCCGGTGACTTCAAGCTGTATCTTACCTGAAAAAAAAGAAAGCCATTTATTCTTCACGCCTCTTCCCCCTGACTTATGAATCAATATAGCGTACGAGCTCAATCGTGCCTTCCAGCAATATCTCCTCAGGCAAAATCGTTTTAATGACGAAGTCTTTGCCCTGAATGATGCACTGTCCCTGCTTCAGCATCAGCCGAACTTCCCGGTCGCTGAAAAGCAGGAGTCCTCTGTGGTTCTCGATATATATGTGAAGTCTTCCGATCATCGTAATCCGCGGAAGATCCATCATGACGTCGGGGGGGATTTCCAATGTTTTCGTCAGCCACGCTCTGATGCGGTTTTTTCTTTGCGCCATAAAAAAAGAACCCCCTTTCATCTCATATGTATGAGTGAAAAAGGGGTTCTAATACTTTTAATTTTAAGGTCGGCGCCTCATTGTGTGGTGAGGCTTTCGGGAACGGGGAGGACCCAGTACCTCGCTGAGCACGATCCCTTGAACTACCGTGTTTTGATTCAGCTCGATCACGTGTTGTGCGGGTTTCGGCGGACGGCCGCTTTGCTTTTTCAATGCCCGTTCAACGGCGGGCATCGACCGCTCGACATCGGTTTTGATTCTCTCAAGCTCGCGCACCATGTCGGTGCTTTTTTGCGCTGCAGCCGGCTGTGCCGCGGCTTTCCCGGTTGTCTTCTGCCGTTTTTCCGCATTCTTCGGTGCTTCCGTTTTTGGCCGTTCAGGCGTTTTTTTGCGTTTAGCCTCTTCGTTGTCATCATTTTTTCCCAACTTGTTGAAAATGAGAGAAATGACTCCGAGGATAACGGCCATGATGATCGGATTGTCTACAATGATATCCAGTATATCCTGCAAATTAGCTCCCTCCTGTTCATTCGGGGCTTTGTTTATTTATGATCCTCGTCAGACTGGTCTTTCGTCAGCTTCCCGAAGGAATCGCGCATCTCCGTGTCCGCATCGATGTTCTTCATATTGAGGTAATCCATGACGCCGATCTTGCCGCTGCGGAGGGCTTCAGACATGGCAAGCGGCACTTCCGCTTCGGCCTCAACCACTTTGGCGCGCATCTCTTCGACTTTGGCGCGCATTTCCTGTTCCTGGGCAACGGCCATCGCACGGCGCTCTTCCGCTTTTGCCTGCGCGATGTTTTTATCGGCTTCAGCCTGGTCGGTCTGAAGAATGGCTCCGATGTTTTTGCCGATGTCCACATCAGCAATGTCGATCGAAAGGATCTCAAATGCAGTACCCGAGTCCAGGCCTTTGCTCAGTACGGTTTGGGAAATCATATCCGGATTTTCGAGCACTTTTTTATGGTCATCTGACGAACCGATCGTCGATACGATCCCTTCGCCTACGCGGGCGATGATCGTTTCCTCGCCGGCTCCCCCGACAAGGCGGTCGATGTTCGCGCGCACCGTAATTCTCGCTTTTGCCTTTACCTCGATTCCGTCCATCGCCACACCCGCGATAAACGGCGTTTCGATCACTTTCGGGTTAACGCTCATCTGAACCGCTTCAAGAACGTCGCGGCCTGCCAAATCAATCGCCGCACATCTGGCAAACGTCAATTCGATGTTCGCCCGGTGGGCCGCAATCAGCGCGTTGACAACCCTGTCAACATTTCCTCCGGCAAGATAGTGGCTTTCAAGCTGATTATTGGAAACATCCAATCCGGCTTTGTGCGCCTTGATCAACGGATTGACGACACGGCTCGGAATAACGCGGCGAAGCCTCATTCCGATCAGCGTGAAGATGCTGATTTTCACTCCTGCGGCCAAAGCCGAGATCCACAGCATTACAGGAACGAATGTAAAGAAAACGGCCAGTAGGATGACCCCTGCTGCGATTAATGCTAAAAGTAATAAAGTTGACGGATCCATAATGTTCCTCCTTCAAATTATAGGTTTATATTTCTCTCACGACGATCCGTGAGCCTTCCACTTTCATCACTTTGACTTTTTTGTCTTTTTCGGTAAACGAACCATCCGATACGACGTCAAGCCGTTCATCGTCAATGATGACCGTACCTGCCGGCCTGAGCGGTGTTTGTGTGACGCCGATTTTTCCGATTAAATCGTGGCGGGTCACATTTGAGACATATCCGCTTTCCGTACTCGTTGAATCGGTTAAGATGAATTTCTTAAAAAATTTCATACGCTTTCCCAACACTTTCGTCAATAAAATGGATGCCGCTATCGAAACAGCAGTTGCGATCAAAATGGAGACGGCCATGACCTTAAAGCTTCCAGAGGCTAAAAAGAGGCTGGCGACGACGGCGATAACGCCGATAATCCCTGCTATTCCGCCCGGCAGAAAAAGTTCTAAGATAATGAACACAATTCCGGCGATAAAAAGAAGAAGTGTTTCCATTCCGGCAAGCCCTGCCACAAGATGGCCGTAGAAAAAGAGCATGAGCGCCGAAAGACCCATGAACCCCGGTATTCCAAAGCCCGGAGAATACAGCTCGACAATCAGTCCGAGACTTCCAATCGACAAAAGAATCGGAATAACGATCGGATGAGTGAGAAACCGCGCCACTTTTTCGGCGAAGCTGACCTCACCGTACTCGACCTTGGCATCTTCCAGGTTCAGTTTTTTCAATAGGTCATCAATGTTTTGGGCGGTTCCTTCCGAGTACCCGACATCGAGCGCCTTGTCAGGACTCAAAGTCAAAAGCTTCCCCTTCGGCGCCCCGGCTTCTTTGGCGTCGACGTCTGCATCGGCCATCGCGAGCGCGTATTTCGGATCACGGCCGTTTTTTTTCGCCGCATCCTCCATTTCCGCCAGCCACAAAGATTCGGATTTTTTATCCGCTGCATTTCCGTTTGTGTCGATGATCGCTGCTGCCCCCATTTTTCCGCCGGGCGCCATGTAGATATCATCAGCATTTAAGGCAAGGTACGCGCCCGCCGAAAGAGCCCTTCTGTTGACATAAGCGGTCACCGGAATGGCGGAGTTATGTATCGTATCGGCCATTTCAAGAGCAGCATCAACGGCTCCGCCCGGGGTATTGATATCGAGTATAATATGCTTGGCATTCATATCTTCGGCTTCCTGAAAGGACCGCTCAAGAAATTTAGAAAGTCCCTTTTCCACCGTTTCTTCGATAGGGATTACGTATACCGTGTCTCCAGATGCTTTTGTGGTCAAATGAACCCCTATTAATAAGGATAAAACAAAGCAGCAGGCAAGGGCAACTAAAATTCGCAATTTATTCAGCAGCAAGGACTTCGATCCCTCCTTCCCTGATGATCATAATTTACATACGTTACAAATGTATCAAAGGTTTCAATTTCTTTTCTATTTTATGATCGTACACCAAAAAAGACACCTTTCAGAAAATGAAAGGTGTCTTTGCTTTCTTTTAAGACAGTTGTTTGCTGACAAGCTTATTGACGAGGCTGCCGTCGGCTTTTCCTTTCACCTTCGGCATGATCGCGCTCATCACTTTGCCCATGTCCGCTTTTGAAGAAGCGCCGACTTCGGCAATCGTTTCATTGACGATGCCGAGCAGCTCGTCTTCTGAGAGCTGTTCGGGCATATAAGCTTCCAAAATGTCTAACTCTTTTTGAACTTTATCTACTAAATCTGAACGATTAGCGTTTGAAAATTCATGGAGGGAGTCTTTACGCTGTTTTAATTCACGAGAAAGAACAGTCAGTTCTTCATCTTCGGTCAGCCTGTCTTTCTTAAGCTTGATTGCTTCGTTTTGAAGCGAAGCCTTCACCATTCGAACGACAGTCAGTTTGTCTTTCTCACGGTTTTTCATATAGAGCTTCATATCTTGATTCAGACGCTCAAGAAGACTCATAAATCCACCCTCTTTTAGTATTTGCGCTTTCTGGCAGCTTCAGACTTTTTCTTGCGTCTTACGCTAGGTTTTTCATAAAATTCACGCTTTCTTGCTTCTTGCAAAGTACCTGTCTTTGATACACTGCGTTTGAAGCGACGAAGAGCATCTTCAAGCGATTCGTTTTTTCTAACGACCGTTTTTGACATTCTCTTTCCCTCCCTCCGAATACACCAATCGACTGCTTGTAAAAAGACATACATTGAAACATGTACTTTGACATTATAATATAAGCCTTCGGTAAGGTCAACCAAACGGGATTGTTTTATTGTTAGTCATCATTCAGGCGGCTTGTCTGTATACATTTACAAAGGAGGCTAATGCGAAAATCTGATGATGATGTTTATCTTGTTTGTGTTTTTGATCGTTCTTTTTCTCGCCGGCATGAGCATGCTGAGACGGGGTCTGATTTCGCTGGCATTTGAAGAAATTGAAAAACGGCTGCTTTTTTTTACGGATCACCCTCTAAAAGCTTTTTTCGTCAGCATCGTATTTACGGGGATTTTGCAAAGCAGCTCCGCGTTCATGGTGATTGTCATCGGATTTGTCAGCGTGGGCGCCCTCTCGTTTAAACGTTCGATTCCGCTCATTTTAGGGACGAACATCGGCTCTACATTCACGACGGAATTTTTAGCTGTGAAGCTGGAATTTTTGGTTGTTTTTCTTTTTGCTCTGGGAGCGCTCCTTTTGATCACAAGAAAATCCCCTTTTCAAAATGCGGGGGTGAGCATGATCGGTTTAGGCGTGATTTTTTTCTGCATCAACGGATTCAGCCGCCTTGCCGTGCCGTTGTCGCGCCTCGACTCGGGCGCATATATCGTACATCTTGTCGAACATTCCACAATCAATGCTTTTATGATCGGGACGGTGCTCACCGCCATCATCCATTCGAGCTCCGCCTGTATCGGCATCCTGATGAGCTTCATGGATCAGGGGGTTATCGGACTGACCGAGGCGATGAGCGTTGTGCTCGGCTCTAACATCGGGACATGCATCACGGCCGTCATGGCTTCTGTTAAAGGCGGCACTGCCGCCAGGCAAACGGCTTATGCCCATGTTGTGTTTAACCTGATCGGGGCGGCGGCCGCTTATCCTGCGCTTTCATCCATAACCGGTTTGATTTCAGGCCTGTCCGAGAGCCCGGCTCAGCAGATCGCCCATTTCAGCCTGTTATTTAACGTTGTCACAGCCGTTCTTTTTTTGCCCCTGACCAATGTTTTTCATTCGTTTATTATGTTTCTGATCCCAAACCGAAACCGCTAATGATGATATAGTTTAGTAAAAAGGCGGTGAGAAAAAATGTCCAGCAGGCGTGTGAAAATAAGAAAAGCTGTTTCAGCCGATGCTAAAGGAATCGCCCGGGTACATGTCGACAGCTGGAAAACGACGTATGCCGATATCGTTCCGGACGAATACTTGCAGAATCTAGCATATGAAAATCAGGAACAGTTATGGGTCAACAACATCCCTCAGGGCGGTGTGTACGTCGCAGAAAACGGCGACGGGGAAATCGTCGGGTTTTCATCCGGCGGTGCAGAAAGAAGCGGCAAATACAGCGGGTATGACGGGGAGTTATATTCCATTTATATTTTAAAAGATCATCAAGGACAGGGTATTGGAAGAGCTCTTTTTAAACCGGTCATTGATGAACTAAAAAGAATGCGTATCAGCTCTATGATTGTTCTTGTCTTGGAAGAAAATGCATCCCGACAATTTTATGAGGCGCTCGGCGGTCAAAAAATAGATGCTGTCGAAGTCGAGATTGGGGGAAGGAAACTTTCTGAACTTGTGTACGGCTGGGAAGATATTCGAAACATCTAGGTTCTCTCCGCCAATGGATACAATTCACAAAAAAGCCGGTGCACCTTGATATGCTCCCCTAAAGGTAGACAGATGAAATAAAAAAATCTGTTTGCCTTGGGGGAGTTTTTTCATGGCTGGAAAATGGTTTTCAAAAGAAGAAAAATTGAATATTCTATCAGAATGTGATCAGGGCAATAATTCGGTGAAGGAGATCGCAGAAAAATATGGCATTCATGCCGAAACGATTCGTGAATGGAGAACATCGCATGATATGGCGGGTGTGGAGAGTTTGGAACGTTCAAAGCGCCATAAGTTCTATCCCGCAGAATTAAAATACAATGCCGTGAAAGACTTCTTATCCGGACGCTACTCTCAAAGAGAAATCTCGAGAAAATATAAGATTTCCAGTAAATCCGTACTCATGAAGTGGGTTGAGCTTTATAATGGTCATAAAACGTTAAAAGACAGCGGGAGAGGAAGGAATCGTTTGATGACCAAACGGAAGAACGTTTCATTGGAAGAACGGATTGAGATTGCGAAGGATTGTCTAGCTCATGGAAAGGACTACGCCAGATCAATGGAGATTCATCAAGTCTCCTACCAACAGGTGTATCAATGGGTGAAAAAGTATCAAGAAGGCGGAGAAGAGGCCTTAAAAGACAACCGAGGGAAACGCAAAACCGAAGAAGAATTGACACCTGAAGAAAAAATTCAACGGGAAAACAAACGGCTGGAACAGGAAAATGAGCGTTTGCGCGCAGAGAATGCGTTCTTAAAAAAGTTGGAAGAGATCAAAAGGAGGCGGTTCTAAGTCAGGTTCGGTACGAAGATCGATATCTCGCCATTTTAGAGCTGAATCGAAAAGAAGGCTTTTCTGTCCAAATGTTATGTGAGATTGCCGAAGTTTCGCGCCAGGGGTATTACAAATGGAGGAGCCGAGTACCTTCAGCGAGAGAAAAACAGAATGAAAAGATTATCGCCAAAATGGCGCTACTTCACGAACAAATTGGCGGTATCTACGGATACCGCAGAATGACCTTAAACATGAACCGCCGCTTTAAAGAGCGCCTCAATCATAAGCGCATCTATCGGCTGATGAAAATTGCCAAGCTGGAGTGTGTCATTCGGCGGAAGAAAAAACGTTACGGCAAAGCGACGCCTCAACATGTGTCCGAAAATATCCTGAATCGAGAGTTTAAAGCGGACAAACCAAATCAAAAATGGGTGACTGATGTGACAGAGCTAAAATACGGCCATCGGAAAGCGTACCTCAGTGCCATTTTAGATCTTCATGAGGGAATGGTCGTGTCTTATGTGCTGGGGAAATCCAATAATAACGCCCTTGTGTTTAAAACCTTGAACCAAGCGCTTGAGGCAGCCCCAAACGCACGTCCTCTCCTTCACAGCGACAGAGGTTTTCAATACACGTCCCACCAGTTTAGAAGGATGATTGAAAACGCAAATATGACACAGAGTATGTCCCGCGTCGGCCGCTGTATTGATAACGGCCCCATTGAGTCGTTTTGGGGGAAATTAAAATGCGAGAAATACAGACGGAATTCGTACGAGACATTTGAGGCACTTCAAAGCGCAATTGATGAATATATCCACTTTTACAACCACGATCGTCTACAAGAAAAACTAAACGGCCTCAGCCCAGTGGAATACAGGGCTAAAGCCGTCTAGTGTGTTTTAGTTATTTCCACTGTCTACTTGACAGGGTGCAGATCACCTTGTTGGCGAACCGGCTTTTCAAACATTTAAGATGAAAGACGCATGCTTTCTGGAACGTCTTCGTCCACGATGCGGACGAACTGTCCTTTATTATACGGATAGCCCGCTTCTGCGATTTTCACTTTCACAAGCTGTCCGATCAAGTCTTCAGATCCTTCGAATACAACTTTCATATAATTGTCGGTATAGCCGACATATAAGTTGTCTTCACCCGTTTCCGTAAACCGCTCCTCAGGAATGATCTCGAGAACCTCTCCTTCGTAGTCTGACGCATATTCTTTTGCAAGCTGGTCTGACAGGGCAATCAATTTGTGAACCCGTTCGTTTTTCACGTTTTCGTCAACCTGATTGTCCATGCGCGCGGCAGGGGTACCCGTCCGCTTGCTGTACGGGAAGACGTGGAGCTCTGAAAATTTGTGTTCTTTAATGAAGTTATACGTCTCCATGAACTCTTCTTCCGTTTCCCCCGGAAAACCGACGATGACGTCAGATGTGACCGCAAGTCCAGGGAGTGCTTTTTTAAGTTTTGTTAAACGGTCTGCGAAAAATTCCATCGTATATTTTCTTCTCATTCGTTTCAGCACGCTGTTGGAACCCGACTGAAGCGGAATGTGCAAGTGTCTGACGATTTTGTCGGAGCTGTCGAGCACTTCGATGACTTCATCGGTAATCTGGCTTGCTTCAATGGATGAGATGCGGATTCTTTTCAGGCCTTTTACACGGCTGTCCAATTCTCTTAAAAGCTGTGCAAAGTTGTAATCTTTCATATCTTCTCCGTACCCGCCGGTATGAATTCCGGTCAGGACGATTTCTTTATAGCCTGCATCGACAAGCTGCTGCGCCTGGCGGATGACTTCTTCCGGATCACGGGAGCGGAGAAGGCCGCGCGCCCACGGAATGATGCAGAACGTGCAGAAATTGTTGCAGCCTTCCTGAATCTTCAAAGAAGCACGCGTCCGGTCGGTAAACGCCGGAACGTCAAGCTCTTCAAACACCCTGGCTTTCATGATGTTGCCGACGCCGTTGATCGGCTGCCTTTCTTCTTTGTATTGCTCGATATATCCAAGCATTTTTTCGCGGTCCTGTGTACCGACGACGATATCTACTCCGGGGATCGCCATGACTTCCGCAGGTGAAGTCTGAGCATAGCAGCCGGTTACGCAAATAACGGCGTCGGGATTGTGACGGATCGCCCGTCTGATCACCTGGCGGCTTTTTTTATCGCCTGTATTTGTGACAGTGCATGTATTAATGACGTATACGTCAGCTCTCGTTTCAAATTCTTTTCTTTCATAGCCGGCTTCTTTAAAAAGCTGCCAGATCGCTTCAGTTTCATAATGGTTGACCTTGCAGCCTAGGGTATGAAATGCAACGGTTGCCATTGTTATTCACCTCTTAGTAACTCTGTATGATAGGAAACTGCCGCTAAAGCGTAAAGCGGCGCGGTTTCCGCCCTTAAAATGCGGGGACCGAGCCCGCAGGCGAGAGCGCCTTTTTCCTTGAGCGCTTCGATTTCGCCTTCTGAAAAGCCGCCTTCCGGACCAAACACCATTAGCAGGGAAGAACCTTCCGGCAGATCTTTAATCACAGACTGAAACCCGCTGTTTTCTCCTTGTTTCGATGACTCTTCGTATGCAACGACACATTTATCGAAGCTTGGAAGGCTTTCAAGCAAGCCTTGAAACGTATGGACGCGCTCCACTTCGGGAATTTTGTTTCTGTGGGACTGTTCCGCAGCTTCCTTGGCGATTTTCGCCCACCTTTCCCGTTTTTTCTTCGCCTTTTTTTCGTCGAGCTTGACGACTGACCGCGACGCTGCAAAAGGCAAAAACGAGCTGGCGCCGAGCTCTGTGCCTTTTTGAATGATCCATTCGAGCTTATCGCCTTTCGGGAGGCCGTTTGCGATGTGGACGCGAATCGGGAGCTCGCGATTTTTCCCTGTCCAGTCCACAACGCTTAAATTAACCTCTTCTTTTGACAAAGATTCGATTCGGCATTCGGCTTCATGGCCGTCCTTTGCACAGCATACGACATGGTCGCCGGGCGACATTCTCATCACATTTGCGATATGGTGGACGTCCTCTCCTTTGATGACGATGGCGGAAGATGCTGCGATCTCTTGTTTTGTTTGTTCGATAAAATATCGTTGCATACGCTTTTAGACACCTACTAACGATTATTTTTTGGCGATGATGCTGACCCAGTCCTCCATTGACAGCACTTCAATGATCGTGAATCCTTCTTTTAGAAGAGCGTCTTTGACTTCCTGCTTTTTCTGCTGGATGATTCCCGACGTGATAAAGTAGCCATCTTGTTTCAGCAGGCTGTAGGCTTGCTTTGTGAAACGAAGTATGACCTCGGCTAAAATATTGGCGACGATGACGTCTTTTTCTCCCGCGACTCCGTCGAGCAGGTTGTTTTGCTTGATCTCGATGCGATCGCTGACTTTATTGAGCTTGGAATTCAGACGGGCGCTTTCGACGGCCACCGGATCAAGGTCGTACGCCTCTACCCGGTCAGCGCGGAGCATGGCGGAAGCGATGCTCAAAATGCCCGTTCCCGTACCGACGTCCACGACCGAATCTCCTTCTTTTACATACCTCTCAAGCGCCTGTATGCAAAGGACCGTCGTCGGATGCGTGCCTGTTCCGAATGCCATGCCCGGATCCATCTCGATGATCAGCTCATCCGTATGAACCGGCGTATACTCTTCCCATGTCGGAACAATCGTAAATTTCTCGGAAATCTTAACGGGATGATAATATTTTTTCCAGGCTGTCGCCCATTCTTCTTCATTCACTTCACTGATGGTAATTTTATTTCTTCCAAGGTCAATATCATAGAGCAGAAGGTTGTTAATCGTTTCCTTGATTCCTTCTACGGTTTCTCCCAAAAAGCTGTTGATCGGGAGATACGCTTTGATAATGACCCCTTCATCAGGGTAATCATTGGGGTCGAGCTGGTAGATTTCTCCGTACACATTCTCACGTTCTTTTGTTAAATCAAGCGGATCTTCAATTACCACTCCACTCGCACCGGCTTCATGCAAAATATTTGAGATGGGCTCCACCGCTTCATTTGTCGTGTGAATGCAAATTTCGGACCATTTCATACTACCAACTCCTCATCCAATCATTAATCACCTTTAAAGGCGCGTTTTACTTTGTCAAAAAAACTCATTTCCTGTTCATCCGGCACATTTCCGCTCACTTCTGCGAACTCGCGGAGAATGTTTTTCTGGGCTTCCGTTAAATTGGTCGGCGTGACCACACGGACGACAATGTGCTGATCGCCTTGACCATATCCGCGGACATTTTGCACGCCTTTTCCTTTTAAGCGGAACTTTGTACCCGTTTGCGTTCCTGCGGGAACCTTTAATTTCACTTTTCCGTAAAGAGTGGGCACTTCGATTTCGTCCCCGAGCGCAGCCTGTGCGAAGGTCAAAGGCATCTCGCAGTAAATGTCATCTCCGTCGCGCTCGAAAAATTCGTGCTCGCGAACGCGGAAAACGACGAATAAGTCACCAGACGGTCCGCCGTTTATGCCTGGTTCACCCTGTCCGGCGACCCGAAGCTGCTGGCCGTCATCCACGCCTGCCGGAATGGTGACATTGATTTTTTTGCGTTTTTTCACTTTTCCTGTGCCGCCGCACGTTGAACACTTATGCTTAATTTGCTTTCCGGTACCGTTGCAATAATGACAAACTCTTCGGTTGACGACTTTGCCGAAAGGTGTCGACTGCTCCATGTTCAGCTGGCCAGACCCTCCGCAGTGTGAGCAAGTTTCCGGTTTTGTTCCCGGTTTTGCACCTGAGCCGTGGCATGTTTCACACGTTTCCTCGCGCGGGATTTCGATCGTCGTCTCTTTTCCGAAAGCAGCTTCTTCAAAGGACAATGTCATCGTATATTGCAGGTCTGCTCCCTGCCGCGGGGCATTCGGGTCTCTCCTCCGCGTGCCGCCTCCGAATATGCTTGAGAAAATATCGTCAAAACCGAAGCCGCCGAAGTCGCCTCCGCCGAAACCTCCGCCGCCGAATCCCTGATTTGGATCGGTATGGCCGAATTGGTCGTAGTGCGAACGTTTTTGATCATCGGAAAGCGTTTCGTATGCTTCCTTGACTTCTTTGAATTTATCAGCCGCTCCTGCTTCTTTGTTAATATCCGGGTGATATTTTTTGGAAAGCTTGCGGTAAGCTTTTTTTATCTCATCTTTTGAAGCGCTCTTACTTACCCCAAGCACCTCATAGTAATCACGCTTACTCATCTCTTCACACTCCCGATTTTCTCACATAAATTAGATTGTATCATTTCAAATTATGTTTTTTCAATTCCTTTTGTCCTTAAGGAAGAAAAAAGTCAAAGTCAAGAGATCCTGACTTTGACTTTTATCGTCATGTGCCATGCTTAGGCAATACCCGCACAGCCGATTCTATTGTTCTTACTTTTTGTCCTGGTCGTCGTTCACTTCTTCAAATTCAGCGTCTACGACATTGTCATCCGCTTTTTTCGCTTCTCCGCCTTCCTGAGATTGCGCTTGTTTAGCGGCTTCTTCGTAAAGCTTCACTGAAAGCTCTTGAACGATCGTTTGCAGCTCTTCTTTTTTCGCCTTGATTTCGTCAAGGTCATTTTTCTCGATTGCGCTTTTTAGCGCGTCTTTTGCTTCATTCGCTTTTTTCACTTGTGCTTCATCCGCTTTGCCTTCAAGGTCTTTCAGCGTTTTTTCGGTTGTGAAGACAAGCTGGTCTGCTTCGTTGCGAATCTCGATTTCCTCTTTTTTCTTCGCATCGGCTTCGGCGTTTTCCTCAGCTTCTTTGACCATGCGTTCGATCTCTTCATCAGAAAGACCTGAGGAAGATTTGATCGTGATGTTCTGCTCTTTGCCTGTTCCTAAATCTTTCGCACTTACGTTGACGATACCGTTTTTGTCGATATCAAACGATACTTCGATTTGCGGAACACCGCGCGGTGCCGGCGGGATATCCGTAAGCTGGAAGCGTCCGAGCGTTTTGTTGTCGGCAGCCATCGGGCGCTCACCTTGTAGCACGTGAATGTCAACCGCTGTTTGATTGTCGGCCGCTGTTGAGAACACTTGTGATTTGCTTGTCGGAATCGTTGTGTTGCGGTCGATCAGTTTGGTAAATACGCCGCCCATTGTTTCGATACCAAGAGATAATGGCGTTACGTCAAGAAGAACAACGTCTTTTACATCGCCAGTGATGACGCCGCCTTGGATCGCTGCACCAAGCGCAACAACTTCATCAGGGTTTACGCCTTTATGCGGCTCTTTGCCCGTTTCTTTTTTGATTGCTTCCTGTACGGCAGGAATACGCGTAGATCCGCCGACAAGGATGACTTTGTCAATTTCGCTTGCAGAAAGATCTGCATCTTGAAGCGCCTGACGGACAGGGCCCATCGTGCGTTCTACCAAGTGTGAAGAAAGCTCATCAAATTTAGCGCGTGTCAAGGTCAGTTCAAGATGAAGCGGACCTGCATCCCCTGCTGTGATAAACGGCAGGGAAATTTGTGTTGAAGATACGCCGGAAAGGTCTTTTTTCGCTTTTTCAGCAGCATCTTTCAAGCGCTGAAGCGCCATTTTGTCTTTGGACAGATCGATGCCGTTTTCTTTTTTGAATTCTGATACGAGATGGTCGATGATGACTTGGTCGAAGTCGTCTCCGCCGAGACGGTTGTCGCCCGCTGTAGCGCGAACTTCAAATACGCCGTCGCCAAGCTCAAGAATCGAAACGTCGAATGTACCGCCGCCAAGGTCGTATACAAGAATCGTTTGATCTTCATCCGTTTTGTCTAAGCCGTAAGCAAGCGCAGCCGCAGTCGGCTCGTTGATGATCCGCTCGACTTCAAGTCCGGCGATTTTACCGGCGTCTTTTGTCGCTTGGCGCTCCGCATCGTTGAAGTATGCAGGAACGGTAATTACGGCTTTAGAGACTGTTTCACCAAGATAGCTTTCAGCATAAGATTTTAAATGCTGAAGGATGATCGCAGATACTTCCTGCGGCGTGTATTTTTTGCCTTCGATTTCAACTGTATAATCTGTGCCCATATGGCGTTTGATCGACATGATCGTATTCACGTTCGTGATGGACTGGCGTTTTGCCACTTCACCCACTTGGCGCTCTCCGTTTTTAAATGCTACAACTGACGGAGTCGTGCGGGCTCCTTCTGGGTTAGGGATGACTTTCGGCTCTCCGCCTTCAAGCACTGCAACGCATGAGTTCGTTGTCCCTAAGTCAATTCCGATAACTTTGCTCATGAAAATAACCTCCTGCTATGTAGTTATTGATTTACTTTTACCATAGAAGGACGGATCACCCGGTCCTTAAGTTTATAGCCTTTTTGCAGCTCCTCAACGACTGCATTCGATTCATATGCTTCATCCTCAACCTGCATCACGGCCTGATGCAGATTCGGGTCGAATTGTTCGCCCACAGAAGGAATGATTTCAACGCCTTCGTTTTGAAGTGCATCCAAAATTTGACGGTGCACCATTTCCATTCCTTGCAGCAGGCTTTTCGTCTGTTCGTTGTCAGGATCGATCCCGAGGGCGCGTTCAAAGTTGTCGAGCGCCGGGAGCAAATCGCTGATGATGCGCTGTGAACGGTATTTTTCCGCGGCTTCAAGGTCAAGGCGGGCACGTCTTTTGTAATTTTCGAAATCCGCCTGAACACGTAAAAGTTTATTTTCTTTTTCATCAAGACGTTCTTGAAGTTCTTTCAGTTGTTTTTCAAGCAGTTCAGTTTGGTTTTCTTCAGCCTGTTCATCGGCTTCAGAAGCGGCTTGTTCTGCTTCAACTTCAGCTTCTTCTGCTTCCGTCTGATTCAATTCTTCCAGTTCCTCTTGTTCCTGGTTTTGTTTTTCTTCTGCCATCTGTGTTCACCTCCCTTAAAGGTACCTTGCATATGTAGAGAAGGGAGAGCTCCCTCCTGCCTGCTTTCAGTACTGCCTTACCCATCATACAAACTCGTCAGCGCTTTTGACAAGTCAGATGATACATGCTGAAGCAATCCGACGACACGGGCATAATCCATGCGCGTCGGTCCGATGACCGCGATCGAGCCGATCTGCTTTGAACCGAGCGTATAAGTGGCGGTAATCAGACTGCAGTTTTCCATTTCTTCGTAATCATTTTCTTTGCCGATTTTAATGGTGATTCCGGCTTCCGTCGATTGGAAAAGCCGCAGAACTTCCTGTTCTTTCTCAATAAGCGACAACAGCGATTTCACCCTGTCGATATCGTGAAATTCGGGCTGATTCAGCATATTAATCTTGCCGCCGAAAAACAAGCGGTCGGTTTGGGCCGAAGAATCAAGCGTAGCCGCGAGCGCATGCAAAATATCGTCATAGTTACGGATATGCGCACGCAGGAAGATGACCACTTCCTTAAAAATTCTGTCTTTAAGCTCTGATATCGGGACGCCTGCAAGGCGTTCGTTTAATATGTTAACCAGCTTTTCGAGGTCTGAAAGGTCGACCTCCGCCGGAAAATTAATCGTTTTATTCTCGACGTGTCCCGTGTTTGTCACGAGAATGGCGACAGCCTTATTCGGCTGGATCGGCACGATCTGAATCTGTTTCAAATGATTCTCGCTCAGCCTTGGCCCGAGGACAATCGATGTATAATTGGTCAGGTCTGATAAGACTTGAGCTGACTTTTGCACGGCTTTTTCAAGCTCAAAGATCTTTTCCTTGAAGATGGAATGTATTAATTTCAAATCCGTCTTTGACAGCTTTCCAGGAGAAAGCAAATGATCAACATAATAGCGATAGCCTTTTTCAGAAGGAATCCTGCCTGAAGATGAATGGGTTTTTTCGATAAATCCAAGCTCTTCCAAGTCAGCCATTTCGTTTCTGATCGTAGCCGAGCTGAATGTGATGTCTTCCTTTTTAGAAAGCGTTCTTGATCCCACCGGCTGAGCTGAACGAATAAAATCGTTGATGATAACCTGCAAGATTAACAGCTGACGATTTGTTAACATCCATATCACCCCTGTTAGCACTCACGACACCCGAGTGCTAATTGTATATCAAAATTACCAAACCCCAATCAAAATGTCAATTATAACTCACCCAAGAATGCCTGAAACACTTCATTTCCCAGCAGCTTTCCGCCGTGTGTCAAACGAACGCTTTTTTCCGTATTCAAAATCAGTCCTTTTTCTTCAAGTGAACGCAAAACGTCCGGGAAAAGGCCGTCAAGAGGCGTTCCGTATTTTTCGAGGAACCGCTCTTTGCTTACGCCGGCTGTTTTCCGCAGGCCGAGAAACATCTCTTCTTCAATCTGTTCATTTCTTGTCACGGGATGGCTCTCCTTATAAGGAAAACCGGTTTTGTCGATAAGCTCGATATAATGCTTGACAGGGCCCGCGTTTACGGTTCGTTTGCCATTGATATAGCCGTGGGCGCCCGCTCCGAAGCCAAAGTACTCTTCATTGCTCCAATATGTGAGGTTATGCCTGCTTTCAAACCCTTTTTTCGCGAAGTTGCTGATTTCGTACTGGTGTATGCCGGCTTCGGCCATCGTTTTCATGACGAGCTCATACATCTCCGCCTCCTGCTCTTGCTGCGGCAGGTGAAGGCGGCCTTTTTTCATCAGATTGTAAAAAACGGTTTTCGGCTCCACAATAAGCGAATAAACCGAATAATGCTCAGCGTCGAGAGACAGTGCGGTCTCAAGCGATGCAGCCAGATCGTCAATCGTCTGTCCCGGCAGCCCGAACATGAGGTCAAGGCTGATGTTTTCAAATCCGGCCTCCCTCGCCCTTTCAAAGGAAACGAACACATCTTTTTTCTCGTGAACCCTGCCGATTTTCTTCAGCAGCTCATCTTCAAACGTTTGAACGCCGAAGCTCAGCCTGTTTACACCGGCTTGCTTCAATACGTTCAGCTTTTCTGACGACAGATCGTCCGGATTGGCTTCCACTGCAAATTCAACGAGGTTTTCGCCCGGTTTTAAAACCGAGTTGACTGTATCAAGCAACCGTTCAAGCTGAACGGCCGATAATGAGGTCGGAGTGCCTCCGCCGATAAAAATCGTTTTCAGCTCGGGGGCCTCGATGGCTTCCATTGTATTGGACATTTCCTTTTCCAAATAGCGCAAGTAGTCGTCAACAGGCTGGCTCTGAATAAAAAATTTATTAAAATCGCAATAATGGCAGATGTGTTCGCAAAACGGAATGTGGATATAAGCGGATTTCATTATGTTCACCTTCTTTTACGGAAAGAAGCCGCAGTGTGTTAAGCTGCGGCGGAAAAAGGCCTATGATTTCTGGCTGCTGTCGTCCATTTTCAGCACAGCCATAAAGGCTTCCTGCGGAACTTCGACAGAGCCGACCTGTTTCATTCTTCGCTTTCCTTCCTTTTGCTTTTCAAGCAGTTTGCGCTTTCTGGAAATATCTCCGCCGTAACATTTCGCCAGAACGTTTTTGCGCATCGCCTTGATCGTCGAACGGGCGATGATCTTTTGGCCGATGGCAGCCTGAACCGGCACTTCGAATTGCTGGCGCGGAATGAGTTCTTTCAGCTTTTCGACGATTACCTTTCCGCGCTCATACGCATAATCACGGTGAACGATAAAGGAAAGAGCGTCAATTTTTTCGCCGTTCAGCATGATGTCCATCTTGACGAGCTTAGACGGCTTATAGCCGATCAGTTCATAATCAAATGACGCATAGCCTTTTGTGCTCGATTTCAGCTGATCGAAAAATTCATAGACGATCTCAGCCAGCGGAATTTCGTAAATGATGCTGACCCGGTTGGCATCGAGGTACTGCATGTCGATGAACTGGCCGCGCTTATTTTGGCACAATTCCATGACCGCACCGACAAAGTCGTTCGGCACCATCATCGTTGCTTTCACGTACGGCTCCTCAATACGCTCAATCTTCTGCGGATCAGGCATGTTTGACGGATTGTCGACGATGATCTTTTCGCCGTCTGTCATGTAAACGTCGTAAATAACGCTCGGCGCCGTCGTAATCAAATCAATCTTAAATTCGCGTTCAATCCGCTCCTGGATGATCTCCATGTGAAGCATGCCCAAGAATCCGCAGCGGAAGCCGAATCCTAAAGCCTGAGAGGTTTCCGCTTCATATTGAAGTGAAGAGTCGTTCAGCTCAAGCTTCTCAAGCGCTTCCCGCAAATCGTTGTATTTCGCGGTGTCGATCGGATACAGTCCGCAATACACCATCGGATTCAGCTTTCTGTAGCCGGGCAGGGCTTCCTCGGCCGGGTTTTCCGCGCTCGTGATCGTATCCCCTACGCGGGTGTCTCCCACGTTTTTGATCGCCGCCGTCAGGAATCCGACATCGCCGACCGTCAATTCATCGACAGGAACGGCTTTCGGCGTAAATACGCCGACTTCCGTGACTTCAAATTCCTTCCCGGTCGCCATCATCTTAATTTTCTGTCCGGCCTTTACTGTTCCCTGGACAACCCTGATATAAGCGACGACTCCTCTGTAGGCATCGTAGAGGGAATCGAAGATCAAAGCCTGTAAAGGCGCGTCAGGATCGCCGTCCGGCGCCGGGACTTTTTCAACGATCTGTTCCAGTATCTCTTCGATCCCGATGCCCGCTTTGGCGGAAGCAAGAACCGCTTCTGAAGCATCGAGGCCGATGACATCTTCCACCTCTTGGCGGACGCGCTCCGGCTCTGCGCTCGGCAGGTCGATTTTGTTGATGACCGGCAGGATTTCGAGGTCATTGTCAAGCGCAAGGTAAACGTTTGCGAGCGTCTGCGCCTCGATTCCCTGGGCTGCGTCAACGACGAGAATCGCGCCTTCACACGCGGCCAAGCTTCTTGACACTTCATAGGTAAAGTCCACGTGCCCCGGGGTGTCTATGAGGTGAAAAATATATTCCTCTCCGTCCTTTGCTTTATATTTCAGCTGAACGGAGTTGAGTTTAATGGTGATTCCTCTTTCTCGTTCCAAATCCATCGAGTCGAGCAACTGCTCTTTCATTTCCCTTTGAGTGATTGCCGCCGTTTTTTCCAGTATACGGTCTGCCAGCGTTGATTTCCCGTGGTCAATATGGGCGATAATAGAGAAATTGCGAATTCTCGACTGTCTTTGTAATCGTTTTTCTTTGTCTGTCACACTAATCACTCCTACTATGAAACGCAACATGCGCTAGCTTAGATTATATCAATAGGGGTGTGAAGATTCAATGTTTAGAAATCCTCAGGTGTAGTCGCAAAAAAGAGAAAAACGAGTTCCCCTGGAACCCGTTCTCTCTGACTTATTCCGTTTTGTCCTTAATCCAGTCATACAAAGACCTGGCTGAGTTCGTGACCGAGTCTGCCAGCGCGCGGCCGGCTTTGGAAAAGAAGTTGAAAGCTTCCAATCGTTCAAGCTCCTTCTGTTTTTCTTCCAAATCGATTTTGTGCCCGAGAACGGAAGCCTCCATCGCTTCTCCTTCAGAAATGCTGAGCGCTCCTTTTAAATCGGGGTCTTTATAGCCCTTCATTTCCAGCATCCCGTGATTCGCCTGCTGCATGCCGACGAGAACGCCGAAAAACATGACAGCGGATGCCAATATGCATTTTCCTATAAAAGAAGCCACCGTTATCACCTGTTTCTATTGTTTTTTCTTATCGTCTTTACCCGAGCCTGCATCGACTTTTTCCGCCTCCCAGAACATCTCGCTGAACACGTCGGCCGTTGCTTCTGCAGCCCGTTCAAGCTCCGCCCGATTATTATCGACACCTCCGAATTCAATTAAGATCGAATGCTCGTTTAAGTCCTGGTTATATACGCCATTATCCCCAGGATCGCCTTTTGATATAACGCCGCGGCTTAAGCCCGGATATTTTTTTTCAAGGCGCTCATGCAGATCTTTTGCCAGCTTTAAATTTGCCTCAAAATTAGAGCTTTTTTTGCCGATGACAAATGCGATCCGCGCATAGCTTTTTCCTTTTATCGTCGTGGTGGTCGCTTTTCTGCGCTGCGCATCCCTGTGAATATCGATAAAATACTGCAGATCCTTGTGTCGGGCCATCGCTTCTTTAACGACAGGCCTTGCCTCATCATAGGAGCGCGGATAGCTCCAGCCTTTCTTTTTCAGATTCGCTTGAATGTCCGTTTTATCCACCTTTGCCCCAACGCCTTGAGATTTTAAAGCATCAGCGAGCATATCGCTGACAAGCGTGACATTCGCTTTTGAATGAATGGCCATGTCGGGATTGGTTTCCCCCTTTAAAAATGGCAGATACGATTCGGTATTATGGGTGTTATAAATAAATACCACTTTCCGGTCGCCGGTTGACTGCTCGGGAGGTTGTTTGTTTTCATCGTCTTCTTTCTTTCCTTCAATCTCTGCAAGATTTGCTTCTCTTTCTTCTTTTAAGACTTCTGTCGGCGGCGCAGATTCAGAAGGCATGTTCGTATAATCGGTCCCTTGTCCAGCGACGAGAATGTCTGAATCAAAATGCGAAAAACCTGGAAGCTCGCGGCCGAGAAAGCTTCGCGGGTCTTTCAAATTAATGCTCGTCGCCAGTTTCAGAACAAGCGGCGAAAGCTCAATCCTTTTATTCGGCTCAGGCAGCTCTGATGCAAAATAGCGGTTTTCCATCCCTAAAATGTGTCCAAACGCTTCGCCCGCCAGTTCATCCGTCACCCGGTACAATGACGAAGACGGTCTCAGTTCAGGCCGGAGAGATGTGAGCACCCCTGACAAAATGAACACTAAGAGCAGGCCGGTCATAAACAAGAAGACTGTTTTCACCGCGGTTCCAGCGTTTACGGCCAGCACAAACTGACGATTTCTGCCTCTTTTTTTCATCGCAATCCCTCCAGAGCTTGTCTAGTAAATAGACTATGAGCAAGATAGAGGAAGTAGAACAAGCCATTGGGCGAAAAAAATCAGGCGGCTGTTTCAGCCGCCTAGTGGTTGTACATTCCTTTGTTGTCCTGTGAGACTTTTTCGTGCAGCGCGGTGTTCAGCCCGTTTGCAATGACGTTTGCCATGTCATCGATGAACGAATCGACTTCTTTCGGCGTTACCATCAAATTATGGCCGAGCGGTGCAAGCACTTCGTAAATAAGCTGCCTTTTTTCATCTTCTCCAAGACTTCCGACGATTCCGAGAAACGATTTGCGCTGCTGTTCATCCGGGAGGTCTTCCTCTGTCAAAACCTTTCGTTTTCCGAAGGTCATTCCTGCAGGCACAAGCGATCGGGACGGGCTGTCATCTTTCATCTCTCTTCCGAAATGCTTCAAAATATAATCGATCGTATCGCTTGTAATCGTAACCGCATCGACAACGGTCGGAACGCCGATGGCGATGACCGGGATGCCGAGCGTCTCTTTGCTTAATTCCTTCCGTTTATTCCCGACCCCTGATCCGGGATGAATCCCGCTGTCGGAAATTTGAATGGTTGAATTGACGCGGTCGATCGCCCTTGAGGCAAGGGCATCGACCGCAATCACGAAATCGGGCTTAGAACGGTCGATCACGCCTTGGATAATATCGCTCGTCTCAATCCCCGTCAGCCCCATCACACCCGGCGAAAGCGCGCTGACCGGGCGGTAGCCTTCCTCCACATTTTCCGGCTGAAGCTTGAATAGATGCCTTGTCACGAGGAGACTTTCCGTCACAAGCGGTCCGAGTGAATCAGGGGTTACATTCCAGTTTCCCAGCCCGACGATTAAACAGCTCGCGTCCTGCTGAATGCCCAAATAGTCAAGAAAAGCGGAAAACTCCTTTGCAAACAAATTGATGACCTTTTCTTGAAGAGCCGAATCCTGCTGCCTGATCCCCTGCGTTTCCAAGGTTAAATAGCGCCCTGCTTTTTTGCCGGACAGCTTAGCCCCTTCTTCGTCAATATCCATCGTCTGGACTTTGATTCCGTCCTGCTCATATTCTTTGACCTTAAACCCTTTTAGTTGTTGCCGGGAAGACGCATCCCTTTCTTGCGCCAGATCCTTTGCTTCAACGGCTAAATCGGTTCTAACGGTATATTTGCTCAAGTCAAGCTTTTTCTTCTCCATATTTGTATTCCCTCCAAAAACATAACTGTCGTTAGTGTTCCCTGCCGCAAGTGCAAACATTCCCTGAAGCGTTCTTTCAAATAAAAATACTTTACATTTATATTGCAATCTAAAGGTGTGTTTGATAGAATACAATTTGTTCTATTGTGGAGATCTAACCTATAGAAAAAGGAACAGAGGTTATTTCTTAGGAGGTGAAACACATTGCCAAACATTAAATCAGCGATCAAACGCACAAAAACAAACAATGAGCGCCGCGCACACAATGCGACGATCAAATCTGCAATGCGTACTGCGATCAAACAAGTTGAAACACTTGTAAGCAACAACGAAGCAGACAAAGCAAAAGCAGCTTTATCCGTTGCAGCGAAGAAAATCGACAAAGCAGCGAAAAAAGGTCTTGTCCACAAAAATACTGCGGCTCGTTACAAATCAAACCTAGCGAAAAAAGTGAACGGACTTTCTGCATAAAAGAAAGCTTGGCCCTGCCAAGCTTTTTTGCTTGCTATTAAAAAAAGCGGCCTCCTGTTGAGGGCCGCTTTATTCATTCGGCTGCAAAAGCTTCAGCAAAAACAGCTCAAGCAGCAGCTTCTTGTCCTTTTTTCCTGTCTTCATTTCATAATCCATCACGGCGAGCTGCTCCATGATGCTTTTGAGCTCCGTTTCGGAAAACAGCCTCGCCTGATCGATTGCCAGCTTGATTCTGAAAGGATGGACTTTCAGGTTTGAGGCAATTTGCTTCTGTCCGTAACCTTGCTGCGAAAAATATTTCGTTTGCAATATGAGGCGGAACTGATTGGCGATCAATGCCATCATTTTAATCGGTTCTTCATTCTGTTTCAAAAGGTCGTAAAAAATCTGAAGCGCCTCCGTCCGCCTGCGATTGACGACCTTGTTGATCAATTCGAAAATATTCTGCTCAAGCCCCCTTGCGACGAGCTTTCTGACGTCGTCCAGCAAGATTTCATCACGGTCTCCGATATATGTACTGAGCTTTTTGACCTCTTGAGCAATGGCCGACAGGCTCGCATTGCACAGAATGACCAGCTCTTCCGCTGCGCCTGAATCGATTTGCTTCCCCTCTGATTTGGCGAGGCCTTTAATAAAGTCAGCCGTTTCAGGCCCGTTCAGCTCCTTTGCCTCGACCATATCCGCGTGTTTTTTCAGCAGCTTTGTCAGCTTTTTTCGTTCATCAAGCTTTTCGTACGGAGCCAGCAAAACAAATACGGAATACGGCGCAGGCTGCGCAATATAAGCTTCAAGAGCCTCAAGGTTGTGCTCAGGCTTGTCTTTCTTTTTTTCAGCCGTTAAAAAAGTCGGATTTTTGGCAACGACGAGACGCCTCTCCCCCATAAAAGGAAAGGTTTCAGCATCCTCAACAGCAAGATCGAGAGCATCTTCTTCCAGGTCAAATACGGAAAGGTTAAAGTCTTTCGTTTCTTCGTCAACGACGGCTTGTCTAATCCTTTGAACCGTCTCCTGCAGCAGATATGTCTCTTTTCCGTACAAACAATAAACAGGATGAATATCGCCTTTTTTCAAGCTTCTCCAAACATCAAATACCGTCATCTGTACTTTCCTCTCTTTCATCCTTCCCTTCTATCCTAAAGCGTGTTTTGCAAATAGTAAAGAGAGAAACGGAGTCATCCGCTCTCTCATTTATAATAAACGCCTTCTATAAACCCCCGGGTCAGTTTATAAAAGACGATGTTCATAAAATGTAGAAAACGGTTGCAGGAAGCTTCTAGATTTTTCTAAAGAATTGAATTATACTGGATACAAATAGGAGGGGTAAATTGTGAATGAATTTGAAAATGACGTACAAAGCAAACGTAACGATCTTGTAGACTCGGGTGTCGGTTTTGTCGTGAGTTTTGGATTCTTTGCTGTGATGTTTATCATCGCTACTGTCATACATCTGGCCGGATGATCAAAACCGGATTGACTCCGGTCGCATATGTTGCTTAACACAAACTTAAAAATGAATTTCTTTCCGCCAGCTGCCGACTGCTTAGACGCAGTCTTTTTTCTGTTACGGGGAATATACTGTATCATATGGAGGATGAAGCAAAAACGTTCCGTCCCCTCTTTTAAATAGGTACTGAACCGCCCCGTCCCGGTCCGTCCTGAACACCTTGACCTGATGACGCTTCAAAACCTCCAGCACCTCCTCATGCGGATGGCCGTAGCGATTGTGTTCCCCAGCGGAGATGAGCGCAATTTTCGGCTCGATTTGTTTGATCAATTCCTCCCCTGTCGACCCTTTGCTGCCATGATGGCCGACTTTCAGGATATCGGCTTTCAGATCCGGATAGGCTTCGATGATCTCCCGCTCGCCCTGCTTTTCCAAGTCGCCTGTTAACAGCCAGCTGAAGCCGCCAGCCTTCATCCATAAAACGAGGGAACTGTTATTTTTGCTGTTTCCGTTCGCTGTCTCCGGCGAAAGAACGTCAAATACCAGATCACCGATCTTCAAACGGTCCCCCCTTTTGGCTGTTCTCACATCCACGCCCCTTTCCGCAGCGAAGCGGAGGAGCTTTTCATCCGCCGGCTCAGCAGCATAACCGATCGGCACAATCAGTTGTTTCACTTTATGCTTTCTGATCAAAACTTCAGCTTCTCCAATATGATCCTGATCAGCATGAGTCAAAATTAATGCATCGAGTTTTTTCACCCCTTTTGAAGCGAGGAACGGCATTAACACTCGATCTCCCAAGGAAAACTGATGTTTCCTTTTTCGCCATTCCTCAGTTTCGAAAGAAACGGTTCCCCCTGTATCGATCAAGACACGTCCGTTTTGTCCCGGCGCGCTGACATATATGCTGTCACCCTGCCCGACATCTAGCACCGTAACTTCCCCTTCACGGGTGAAATACGGCACGGAGGCGTGAAACAAAAAAGCGCAGGCAAGCAGACAAACCGGGATGATGAGCCTTTGAATAGAGGCCTCTCTTTCCATGGAGATGAAAAGAAAACATATTGCAACAAGGTAAAAAAGCAACTGGAGGACATCCGGCTGGACGGCCGAATATGTGAAGAAATCAACGGAAGAAACAGTTTTAACCACAACATGGCTCCACCGGAGCAGCGCATCGAGTGCACCAATTGCAAGTTCCCCAAGCGGGGGAGCAATCAATGATGCCGATAGACCGGCAAATGACAGCGGCATAACAGCGAGAACATAAAACGGTATAAAAAATAGATTCATCAGCACGCTGAGAAATGAAAACTCTTGAAAGTGAAAGAGAAGAATCGGTAGAGAACCGAGCTGGGCCGCAAAGGAGGAAAGCAATAGCCGGGCGGCTTGACGTTTAGGCTTTACTAGTATTTTCTTCGAGAGAATAAAGACGAATGACACTGCAAAGGAGAGCTGAAAACCGGCCTGAAACAGCATATAAGGGCTGTATAACAAAAGTCCGAGAAAGACGATGCTGATCACCTGGGCGCTCCTTAGACGATTCTTGCACAAAGAAGAAACAAGGTAAATTTCTGTCATGAACGCCGCTCTCAGCACAGAGGGTGCCCCTCCTGTTAACACGGCGGCAACGGGAAGCATGATGATCAACGACCATTTTGCACATTCTCTCGTCATGCCGATCCGCAGCAAAATGTAGAAAAAAGCTGCTGAAATAATCCCAATGTGAAGCCCGGAAATCGCCAAAAGGTGGATGATCCCGAGCGTTTGATATCCGTCAATCACTTCCTGCTCGATCAGAAACCTGTCGCCGAACGTCAGCGCCTGCACAATACCAGCGGATGATTCTGGTACATTTTTTTCTATAAAAACAAGTCCGGCCTTGCGGATTTTCAGCAAAAACGGCATCAGGCCGCCGCCGGACTTGCAGTTTTCGATCGACTGCACCGTAAAATTCCAGTGAATGCCCTGCTGGCGCAAATATTCTTTATAGTCAAAAGTCCCGGGTACAGTCTCTTTTTTAGGGCTTTTTAATTCGCCTTTCATAAAACACGTGCTCCCCGGATCGAGCGCTGATAGCGCCGCTTTTTCCTGCAGGGACTTTATGATGTAACCCGCTTTCACAGCCTCTCCTTCAGCCGTTTCGGCTGTGAAAGCGAGACGGTCCCCGTCGATTCTGGGAATATCGCGAATCGATACAGCCGCATCGTACGCGCCTTCCCGGTAACTCGACGTATTCGATCTGTCGATGATGAGAAAATAACCAAAATAAAAACCGCAAACAAGTGTACAAATGATAAAAAGAAAAAATTGTTTTTTAATCAGACAGAGGATGAAAAACAGACATAAAAAGGCGGCTAAGGGGAGAAGAGAGGAGCTTTGAACGGAAGCAATTCCGGCCGCCGCCGAAATTGCTCCGCAAGGAAGGATGCGGTAGGTGCCCATGTTACATTACACGTAGCTCGTAAACAGCTTATTCGCCTGTTCATGTATTTTTCTGATCTCCGCTTCTTCAAGCCCCGCCTCTGACAGCTTCTGTATCAGATCTGCGACAAACGATAATTTCTCCCGATTTTTCAAATCGATAATCATTTCGTCAAGTTCTACCTGTTCCACCCTGACCGAAGCCTGTTCAAAAAGCTCAACTGCGTACGGATGATTCTTATAATCCTTTGCATAATATATCGTTTTGATGCCTGCTTGAATAATTGATTTACAGCACTGGATGCACGGAAAGTGAGTTACATATATTTCAGCGCCTTCTGTCGGCACTCCGAATTTTGCGCATTGAAGGATCGCATTCATTTCCGCGTGAATGGTCCTGACACAATGCCCGTCGATAAGGTAGCATCCTTCATCTGCACAGTGGACCCCTCCGGCGATTGACCCGTTGTACCCCCCTGCTATGATTCGTTTATCCCTGACAATCGTCGCTCCGACAGCGAGCCTTGTACAAGTGCTGCGAAGCGCGAGCAAATGGCTTTGCGCCATGAAGTATTGATCCCAAGAAATGCGTTCCACGTTGAATTCCCTCCAAATACGATGTAAGACTTCCCTAAGTTTACATATGATTGTCCTTTGGCGTCAATTTACTTCACTGATATTGACGATTTTATTTTTTCAAATGTTTTTTCTCCGATGCCTGAAACATTTGTAATGTCTTCCACCGTTTGAAACGGACCGTTCTCCTCACGGTATGCTGCGATCGCTTCCGCTTTTGAAGGTCCGACGCCCGGGATCGCCTGAAGCTCTTCCGATGAAGCGGTATTAATGTTAACCGTTTCTGCTTCGCCTCCCGCTGTCGATGATGATCCTCCTCCCGCACCGGTTTGAACGCCTTCCTCGCCTTCATACGGAATATAAATCACCATCCCATCCTGAAGGACAGCGGCCAGGTTGACTTGTTTCTCTTCTGCATTTTTCACGGTACCTCCCGCCTTTTTCAGCAAATGATGCACCCTCTCGCCCGCCTTCATCTCATAAACGCCGGGCTTTTTGACGGCGCCCTTCAGATCGATCACAATTTCGTCGTTTTCTTTCGTTTCCTTTTTGGCAGCACGGCCGGATGAAGAAGCGGCGGCCTCTGCCGGCACAGCATTGCTCCCGGCTGGTTCGCTGCGTATGTTTGACATCACAGCGACTGCGATGATAAAAAGTGCTGCAAGTATCCCTCCGGCCGCTGGCCATTTGTAGCGCTTCAGCCTGTTCATCAACAACTCACCTGCTTCCATACATATTTTAACTGGAGCGGTCATATCGTTTAAAAGATACACGTTTAAAGGAGGGGAGAACGATTGAATATCGGCTTTATCGGGACGGGAAACATGGGGACTATACTTATTGAGGCGTTAATTGAATCCGAAGCGGTCATTCCCTCATCTTTAACCATTACAAACAGAACGATCGGCAAAGCGTTAAACATAAAAAAGCGATTTCCAGACATCCGGGTCAGAGAGCGGCCGGAAGAAGCCGTTACCGAAAGCGAGGCCGTATTTATTTGTGTAAAGCCGCACGATATATACCCTCTGTTAAAGCGTTTAGCGCCTGTTTTCACACCGGATCAGATTGTGATCACGATAACGAGCCCCGTCCAGGTCGAACAGCTGGAAACGGTCGTTTCCTGTCAGGCTGCAAGGGTGATCCCGAGCATCACCAACAGGGCTTTATCGGGCGTTTCGCTTTTAACATTCGGTAAGAGCTGCAATGCAGCAACAAAGGAAAAAATCACAGGACTGATGGAGAAGATTTCGATTCCTTTGGAAATCGAAAACGGCATCACCCGTGTTGCCTCGGATATCGTCAGCTGCGGTCCCGCCTTTATGAGCTACTTAATTCAGGAATTTATCCAGGCAGCCGTTGAAGAAACATCGGTGTCAAAAGAGGACGCTATTTTGATGTCCAAGGAAATGCTTGTCGGCTTGGGGAGACTTCTCGAAACAGAGCTGTACACGCTGCCGACACTGCAGAAAAAGGTTTGTGTAAAAGGCGGGGTAACCGGCGAGGGGATCAAGGCGCTGGAAATCGGTGTTCAAGACATGTTCCGCCAGATGTTCCGCAACACACACTTGAAGTATGAAGAGGATATCGCTTTGGTCAAAAAGCAATTTCAGGTCTGATTCATTGTTTCATATGTGGCGCAGATACTCAACTATGGAAAATGGCATTTTTAAAACCATCGTCATGTCAAACGATGGTTTTAGCTTTTTTTGCCGTATAAAAATGACGCTCTGTATCCGCATCAGGCTTTCGGTCTGAAAAATCGGCGGTTATCTGCTGTACGGAAAATCCTGCCGTTTTTAACAAGCGGGTGTATTCTTCGGTTTCAAATGTCCGCTGTTCATGGGTTTCATCAAAACGGTCATACACGCCCCCATTTTCCACGAAAAATGTCAAATCATGAATGACCGAATGAACGGCTTCTCCCTCATAGCTTTGCCAGATCACGCTGACATCTTCATCCTGATCTGCGTATGTGCTCCCGGGAAAAACGTCGTCAATTTTGTAGACGGAATGGACGTCAAATAAAAGAAGTCCGTCATCCTTCAATAAAGAAAAAACGTTTTTAAAGGTGTCTAAAACGTCTTTTTCATCTTTTAAGTAATTTAAGGAATCACAGCAAATGACAACCGCGTCAAATTCTTGTTCATGCCCTGATAAATCGCGCATATCCTGCTGAAAAAAACGGATCGGAAGCTGCCGGCCGGCAGCTTTTTGCTGCGCCTGCGCCAGCATGTCCCCGCTGATGTCAACACCTGTGACATCATATCCTTTCTCAGCAAGGCGAACGGAAATTTCCCCGGTGCCGCACGCGAGATCAAGAATCCGAATATGCTCCTTTTTCATCGCCGAAAGCGACTTCTCAATCCATTCGACCCACTGATCATACGGGGCGTGAGCCATCAGTCTGTCATAAACGCCTGAAAATCCTTGATAAATCATTAATTGGCTCCGAATGAGAGATCTTCAAGAGGAGCATCTCCCCATAGTTTTTCAAGGTTGTAATAGCCTCTTTCTTCTTTATGGAAAACGTGGGCAATGACATCTCCCAAATCGATTAAGATCCATCTGGCCTCGTCAAACCCTTCCATTTTCTTCACATCGATTCCATTTTCTTCAGCCCGATCCTTAATTTCCCAGGCAATTGCCTGTACCTGCTTATCTGAGTTCCCGTGGCAGATCAGGAAATAATCGGCCACAAGGGAAATCCCCTGCATATTCATTGCGATAATATCTTCCGCTCGTTTATCGTCACAGGCTTCAGCGGCAATTTTTAAAATTGAAGCTTGATCCATTCACTAATTCCTCCTATTGTCTTTCTTTTACTAACGCATTATATGTCGCCAGCGTGTCCGGAAAAACGGCTTGGTTTTTCGTCATTAAAAAGGTGATCGTATTTTTCAGCGCCTGGATGAGCGCAAGATCCAAGTTTTCTTCGACAAGCACGCGAACCTCGTCAACACCCGGAAAGCGGCGGCCCGGTTCAATATAGTCCGCGACATAAATGACTTTTTCCAAAAGCGTCATGCCGGGCCTTCCCGACGTATGGTATCTGATCGCCGACAAAATGTCTTCGTCCGCAATGCCGACCTCCGTTTTGACAAGTACTGCTCCTGCCGGCGCGTGCCAAAGCTCATGATGAAAATCGAGCACATCAAGCGATTTGTTGTCGTTTAAAATGATTTGTTTCATTTCCTCTTTCGGACGAAACTTGGCATAGTCATGAAAAATCGCGGCGGTTTCGGCCTTTTTCACATCTGCGCCAAACCGTTCCGCAAGCATTACCGCCGTTTCCATTACGCCGATCGTATGCGTATACCTCTGCTCTGTCAGCTGTTCTTTTACACAGGCAAGGGCTTGATCACGTTTCATATAAACGATTCTCCTTTACATAGACCTTCACTTCGTCAGGAAGCAAGTAATCAGTCGGCTGACGGTTTTTGATGCGCTCCCTGAGCAAAGAGGATGAAACCTCAAATTCCGGAACATCCACGAAAACGAGCGGATATGGCGTATCAATTTGAAAGCCGGGACGCTTGACTCCGACAAATTGGATCTCTCCCACCAGCTTGTCAATATTCGACCACTTCGGCAAGTACTCCACCATGTCCGCACCGATAATAAAATAAAACTGATGATCCGGATACCGTTCTTTTAAGAGCCGGATCGTATCAAACGTATACGAAGGCCCTTCCCTTTCGAGCTCAATCGTCTCCAATTTAAAACGCTCTTTTCCCGAAATGGCGATCTTCAGCATTTCAACGCGGTGATGGCTTTCTGAAAAAGAGTTTTCCTGTTTATGCGGCGGAATTTGATTGGGCATAAACCAGATTTCGTCGAGATCCATTTTGTAAAGCACTTCATTCGCCATTAACAGATGCCCGTTGTGCGGAGGATCGAACGTCCCTCCGAAAACCCCGATTTTCTTCATGTTTACCACCTTTAAACCTTAAGGAAGCTCGATTTGTTTGTTTTCTTTGGACTCCTTGTACAGCACGATGATATTTCCGATCGTCTGCACGAGTTCGGCGCAGGCGCCGCTTGCCAAAGCCTCCGCCACCTCATTCTTTGGCTGCTCGCAGTTTTGAAGCACGCTTACTTTGATCAGTTCTCTCGCTTCGAGCGCATCGCTGATTTGTTTGATCATATTTTCATTGACTCCGCCTTTTCCGACTTGAAAGATCGGTGTCAGATGATGCGCTTCCCGGCGCAAATGGCGTTTCTGTTTTCCAGTTAACATTCTTTTCCTCCTAGTTTTCGTAAAACGATTGATTTCATTTTTTCCATATCAGGCTCGCGGCCTGTCCACAATTCGAAAGAGAGCGCGGCCTGGCCGATGAACATGCCGACGCCGTTCAACGTTTTTAAGCCCTTTGCCTCAGCTTCTTTTAATAAAACGGTCTTCAACGGGTTATAAATAATGTCGCATACAAGGCACGTTTCTTTCGCGCGGGCCAATGAAAGCGGAACATCATCCACGTTCGGGTGCATGCCGACTGAGGTGGTCTGGATCAGCACGTCGTACACAGACAGGTCACCCTCTGCTTCTAATAAGGACATCGCTTTCGTTCCATCATAAAGGCGAACGAAAGCTTCTGCTTTCTCAGGCGTGCGATTCGCCACATCGAGCCGCTTCGGCTTCTCTGCTGCGAGGGTCGTAAAGATCGCCCGGGCCGCTCCCCCTGCTCCGATGATCAAGATCGAAAGCCCGCTGACAGGCTGATCAAGGGACTGCTTCAGCGACTTTAAAAATCCTTCTCCATCCGTATTATATCCGACCAGCTGTTCTTTTTCCCTTCTGACAGTGTTTACCGCCCCGAGCACTTTGGCGCTTTCATCGATGCGGTCAAGATATTTCATGATCTCCACCTTATGGGGAACCGTCACGTTAAATCCTTGAATGCCGAGCGCCCGCATTCCTTTCACCGCATCTTCCAGATCATCGCTTTCAACCCGGAAAGCGTGGTAATACCCGTCTAATGAAAGGTCTTTCAAGGCCGCATTATGGATGTCGGGCGACATGGAATGGGCCACCGGATTTCCAATCAGTCCGTATATCGGTTTCATTGCTCTCTCCCCCAGCTTATATTAAAGATCTTCGCACAAACACGTGAACGCCTTTAGGCGCGTGGGCGACAATCCGTTGATTCGCCCCCTGAACCGTCACCCAGCCCAGACCGGAGAACACCACGTCGGTTTTTGGCTCCTTGATTGTAAAGGTGTGTTTTACAAGCTCAGGAAATGAGTCAAGGTCTTCTTTAGCAGGAGGCGCCAGCATATCACCCGCGTGTTTTTCATAAAGCTGATCCGCATTTTCAAGCTTTGTTCGATGGATGTTTATTTGATTGGGCATATAACATACAAACGAAGACCTGCCGCCCGCTACATAGTCAAACCGGGACAACCCGCCGAAAAACAGCGTCTGCTCTTCGTTCAGCTGAAAAGTGCGCGGCTTTAATTCTTTTTTCGGCGTCAATAGTTTCAGGTCTTGCTTTGCGACATAGTGTGCCATCTGATGGTGATTGATGATACCCGGTGTATCGTACATCGATGACCCGTCGTCAAGAGGGATTTCAATCGTATCAAGCGTAGTACCCGGATACTGGGACGTCGTAATGATATCCCCTTCTCCTGACACTTCTTTAATGATCCGGTTGATAAACGTTGATTTCCCGACATTCGTACAGCCGACGACATAAACGTCTTTGCCTTGCCTGTAATGCTCGATCGCTTCGATCGCTTCCTTCATTCCATGCCCGCGTCCTGCGCTGACAAGCAATACGTCAACAGGCTGCAAACCGAGTTCTTTCGCTTCGCGCTTCATCCAGTGAACGAGGCGCTCGCGTTTGACCGATTTGGGAAGAATATCCGCCTTGTTTCCGATCAACAGAATCGGGTTGCCTCCGACAAACCGGTTTAACCCGTTAATCCAGCTCCCGTTAAAATCAAAAATATCGACGATTTTCACAATGAGCGAATCGGTTTCCCCGATGCCGTGCAAAATTTTTAGAAAGTCATCATCCGTCAGGGAGACATCCTGGATTTCGTTATAGTTTTTCAGCCTGAAACAGCGCTGGCAGATGACGTCATCCTTTAATAATGAAGCTTCTGGCGCATAGCCTAGTTCATTTTCGTTTTCGGTTTGGATGGTGACTCCGCATCCGATGCAAACTACCTTTTCCATTGATTACTCCTCCCACTGAATATGGCCTTTCCGTTTTAATGAGCTCAGGATTCTGCGTTCTATCTGCCGGTTAAAACGCGTAAAAAAGCCGTCTGAAGCGGCTACAGGAACAACCAAAATCGTGTGAAAACCGTTGCGGTTGCCTCCGAGCACGTCGGTCATCAGCTGATCTCCTATGACGACAACGTCTTCCTTCTTGAGCCCCATGTTTTTAACGGCTTTTCGAAAAGCTCTGCCCATCGGCTTTTTCGCTTTATAAATAAACGGAATATTGAGCGGTTCAGAAAATAATTTGACGCGCTTTTCATTATTATTGGAAACGATTGTTACTTTAATGCCATTCTCCTTCATTTCCTCAAACCATTCGATCAGACGCGGCGTGGCGCTCGGCCTGTCCCATTCCACTAGGGTATTATCAAGATCTGTAATAATTCCTTTTACATTCCGCTCTTTTAGTTTTTCAGGGGTAATATGAAAAATATTTTTTACAAATTCATCCGGCAAAAAAAACTTTTTTAACACAAGCCGCACCCTTTCCTTTCTATATACTGCTGCTTTCTGAAAGTGTCGAATCAAATCTAAAAGTGTCTTAAAACATCGGCTCCCCGAAAAGTTTTCGACATATAATAGGATTCTTCAACAGGTGTGGATAAAATTACACACAGTATCCACTCTTATTTCATCGACCTTTTATTAAATTATAAACATGATACCCACAAGTTATCCACTTTTTGATGTGGATAACAGAACGATTGTTCTCGCCAAATATTCATGGTAGATTATAGGTACTTCAACCAAAGATCGCATAACATAACATGATATGCTGACCTCAAACACGTTATTCCAATTATATAAGGAGGTGTCTTCCCCATTAAATGGGTACCGAGTATGAGAAAGCTGTCTGATGAACTTTTAATAGAATCATACATTAAAGCAAATGAGATGAATTTAAACCGCGAATTCATCGAGCTGATTGAAACTGAAATGAAGAGAAGGTCGCTCGGTCATCTGCTTTCTGTCTCCTCGTAGTTAAGCACTCCCGGGCGTTCTTGGGCTTTTTTCACTTAGGTTGCTATTATATCACTTGAATAATATGCTTACTACTGTTTTAACGAAAAAACACCTCTTTAAAAGAGGTGCTACTTGAAGAAGCCGTAAGGACTCAGCCAATAAAAACCGCCGATCACCAAAAGAACCACCAAAAGAACGACTACAAAAGCATAGCCGTATGCGGCACCGGTATATCCGGCGTAGCCCGGAAAAGGAAACGGACCGGCCGGAAACGGGAATCCAGTGGTCATAGGATATCATCCCTCCCTTAGGACAGTTACAGTAACAGCCTATGAACTAAAAAAGAGAAATGGCTAGGCCTTTGACCGTATATCAGGAAGTTTTTATGACCCGGCTTTTGTCAATGCCTTCAAAAATAATTCTCGCGCCTTTTGGGGTTAAGTGATTTCCCGATGGGTCGATGAACCCCGATTTAATCAAGTTCTCATCAGTGGCTCCGCCCGCCTTGTTCACGATGTTTTTCCAATTGTCAATCAATGGTACATGCAGCTTTCGGGCCGTTTCTCTTGTCACATCATTATAGGAATCATGCCACTTTCTAGCGCCTCCGTATTGATCAAACGAAGCAGCACGATACCTCGCATAATAAAATATGTTGTTTCCGCTGCCTTCAACGAGCGGTAGGCACGTCATTAAAACCGGTTCTATGCCGCTCTGCCTGCTTTTTTTGACAAAATAATAGAGATTTTCTTTAAATCTTTTTTTGGAAACGCGCGGAACTCCCTTACCGAGTATTGCCGCATCATTCGTTCCAAACATAATCAAAAGGTATGACGGCCGCTTGTCGAGTACGTCGCGCTGAAATCGGAGCCTTGCATTTTCCGTTGTTTCTCCGCCGATACCCGCATTTTCTATGTCATATTTTCCGCGCACTGACGTTTGGAGTAAATTGACCCATTTTTCCGCTTTTGGATAATCACGAAACTGCCAATTTGAACCGCGTGTATTGCTGTCTCCAAATGCGACGATTTTTTTGGTGTGCTTTTCCCCGCATCCTGACAGAAGGAGCAAAAAAGCGAGGGCGATCACAAAGCACTTTTTCATCGTTTCCACCTCCAAAAGCCCAATAATACGATCATAAAGGAGAGGCTCTGCAGTTTCAATGGAAAAACTCTCTATTCACCTGCTGCTTTTAACCTGTCCTCTCCGCTTAAAAACATTCGCACGGGCTTACCGGTTTTGGACATACAATGAATAATTTTTCAGCGGCCGAAAACCCAGTTTCTCTGCAAGACGGATCGAAGCCGTGTTTTGTTGATCGCAGTCCCAGCGGGGCTTCATCCTGTGTTCTTTACAGTAAGAAATAAACGCCCGGGCGCAAAGGGCTGCATATCCCCGCCCCCTAAAATCCGGATCGGTGGCGATGTCAATCTCGGCAAAGCGGTCGGAACGAAAAATAGAAACGCACTCGCTAACCGTCCGATTGCCGCAGACCGCTTTGAAACCGAAGCCTTTCTTTAAAAAATTGTCTGCTCCTCCCCAATATTCATCAGCATACTGTTCATTGAAAAGGACGCTCTCGTTCAGATCTTCTTCAGAAAACATAACGCATGCCGCGCCGGCGTCTTTCACGAAATGTTCAGGTTCTTTCACAAAGGAAAATACGATGCGCTTCATCTGTTTAATCGTATTATCCAGACCGTCTGTCAAAAATGCGTCCCATTCCGCCGAATCTGAAAATACAGTAAAACGCCTGCCGTTCCTTTGTTCTTTCAGGTAATAATGCCATTCGTCCCGCTTACTTTCAGGCGGGCTGCCGGCAAGATGATAAATTCCCGAAGGTGTTTGAAAAACCGCGCTGCGCGGGGAAACGGAATGATCAGCATACATTTTCCCGTCTATTATTCCGTCTGCGATTGCGTGGGCAAATGTCGGGCTGCTTTCATTCAGCAGCGGTTTTGCCGCCTGCCTCATATCCTCTGCCTTTAGCTGTATCATCTTTTTTCCTCCCTTATGCAATATTTTTGCGCGAATTTCCATCCCCGTAATCCACCGTTCCTTTTATCCGTTGGCCGCCCCGTCGCCTTCATCGATGTTCCGGTCAAAAATAAACACGGAAACGGCGATGTCCTCCTTGATCTTGATGTCTGAAAACAGATGCTCCAGTTTTGCGCCGATCAGCTCTTCCAAGCCTTCCGGCGTCCGGTTTGAATAATGATCCTGAATCAGGCTCGTCCTTGCTGCATGCACCATTTCTTTGCCTTCAGACGTACTTGCGATAAATTGCTCGCTTGCGGTCAAATTGCCGTAAAGCGTCGAAACCGCCATATTGTCGACGAATACAGTATGAATCCGTTCAGGCCCCTTTCCAAACAGCTCTTTCCTCAGCTTTCGGATGATATCATTAAACTGATGGATTTTTTTAGACATTGTCAGACCCCTTCCCCTTTAAACCATACAAAATATCATGATGTTCCCTTAGACATTTAACTTGGTTAAAATTTTCCTGTTCTATTGAATTATAATAAATATCATTTTATAATAAAAGTTATGTTGATGGATTTATAATAGGAGACGTGTTATAAATCTATCTGTTTCTTACATATTGGGATTGGTCTGTTAGTAAGGATTGCTAGTAAACTACTCCGCCATGTATGTTTATGCCGCTTGCCAGGACGGGAACCGGTATATGTGTACATGGCTTTTTTGATTTCTTGACAACGATGGAGGGACAAAAATGATGGATGGAAAGCCGATCAGAATCATAATAGACGGCACAGAATACGAAGCACAGGAAGGTGCCACGGTTTTAGACATTTTGAATGAACACGGAATCGAGCATCCGCAAATTTGCCACGTACCAGAGGTAGATCCCATTCAAACGTGCGACACTTGCCTCATCGAAGCGGACGGAAAATTGAAGCGGGCCTGTTCGCTCAAAGCGGAAAACGGTATGTCAGTCAGTCTTTCGACTGAGCGGGTGAAAAAAGCGCAGAAGGAAGCGATGGATCGTATCCTCGAAAACCATCTGCTTTACTGTACGGTTTGCGATAATAATAACGGCAACTGCAAGCTGCATAATACGGCGGAAATGATGGGCATCGAAGAGCAGACATACCCTTATGCGCCGAAGGAGGATCCGGCGACTGCCGTCGATATGTCGCATCCTTTTTACCGCTATGATCCGAATCAGTGCATCGCGTGCGGACAGTGTGTGGAAGTGTGCCAAAATCTCCAGGTCAATGAAACGCTGTCCATCGATTGGGAGCGGGAACGCCCGCGGGTCATTTGGGATGAAGGCGTTTCGATCAACGATTCTTCATGTGTGAGCTGCGGACAATGCGTCACCGTTTGCCCGTGCAACGCGCTGATGGAAAAATCGATGCTCGGAGAAGCCGGATTTATGACAGGTATCAAACAGGATGTCATGGAGCCGATGATCGACCTCGTAAAAAACGTAGAGCCGGGTTACAGCAGCATTTTCGCCATTTCCGAAGTAGAAGCGGCGATGCGGGAAACACGGACTAAAAAGACAAAAACCGTTTGTACGTTTTGCGGTGTCGGCTGCTCTTTTGAGGTTTGGACAAAAGGCCGGAAAATATTGAAGGTCCAGCCGGTCTCAGACGCTCCCGTCAACGCCATTTCCACCTGCGTAAAAGGCAAATTCGGCTGGGATTTCGTCAATTCCAAAGAGCGGCTTACAAAACCTTTAATCCGCAAAAACGGTGCATTCGTCGAATCCACCTGGGAGGAAGCGCTTGATCTCGTTGCCAGCCGCTTAGGCTCGATCCGCCGGCAATACGGGAAAGGGTCTGTCGGCTTTATTTCTTCTTCCAAAATTACGAACGAAGAAAACTACCTGATGCAAAAGCTGGCGCGGCAAGTCTTTGAAACGAATAACGTTGACAACTGCTCCCGCTACTGCCAATCGCCGGCAACGGACGGTCTCTTCCGCACGGTCGGAATGGGCGGTGATGCAGGCACGATCAAAGATATCGCAAAAGCCGGCCTCGTCATCATCGTCGGCGCAAACCCGGCCGAAGGCCACCCGGTACTCGCAACCCGCATCAAGCGGGCCCATAAGCTTCACGGTCAAAAGCTGATCGTCGCCGACCTTCGCAAAAACGAAATGGCCGAACGTTCAGACCTGTTCATCAGACCGCGCCAAGGAACGGATCAAGTATGGCTGATGGCCGTTACAAAATATATGATCGACCAGGGCTGGCATAATCAGGCGTTCATTGAAGAAAACGTGAATTTCTTCGAGGATTATAAAAAATCCCTTGAAACATATACCCTTGAATATGCGGAAAGCGTCACTGGCATTCAACAACAGACGCTGATCGAAATCGCGGAAATGATCCGGGACGCTGACGGCACCTGCATCTTGTGGGGAATGGGCGTGACCCAAAATACCGGAGGCTCTGATACGTCGGCGGCGATTTCGAATCTCTTGCTTGCGACCGGAAACTACCGCCGGCCCGGTGCCGGTGCCTATCCGCTGCGCGGGCACAACAATGTTCAGGGCGCCTGTGACATGGGGACGCTGCCGGGCTGGCTTCCGGGATACCAGCATATTTCCGATGACAAAGCACGAAACAAATTCGAAGAGGCTTACGGCGTAACAATTGACAGTACGCCTGGCCTTGATAATATCGAAATGCTTCATTCGATCGAAAAAGGCGACATGAAAGCAATGTATATCGTCGGCGAAGATATGGCCCTTGTCGATTCTAACGCCAACCGCGTCCACGACATTTTGTCAGGGCTCGATTTTCTCGTCGTTCAAGATATATTCCTTTCGAAAACGGCTCAGTACGCCGATGTTGTCTTGCCTGCGGCGCCTTCCCTTGAAAAAGAAGGAACTTTTACAAATACGGAGCGCCGCGTTCAAAGGCTGTATCAGGCGCTCCCTTCACTCGGGGACTCAAAGCCCGACTGGCAGATCATCCAGGCCATCGCAAACCGTCTCGGGGCAGACTGGAATTACAACCATCCGGGAGACATCTTCTCAGAAATGGCAAGCCTCTCCCCCCTATTCGGCAAAGCGGGGTACGAAGCGCTTGAAGGCTGGAACAGTTTTCTCTGGGGCAGCTTAACCGGAGAAAGCACGCCGCTCCTTTATGTAGACGGCTTTAACTTTCCTGACAAAAAAGCGCGCTTTGCGCTGGCCGATTGGACAGAGCCGGCCGAATTCCCTGAGGAGTACGACCTTCATATCAACAACGGACGGATGCTTGAGCATTTCCACGAAGGAAACCTGACCAATAAATCGGCAGGAATTCAAGCAAAAGTGCCGGATGTCTTTGTTGAGATTTCGCCAGAGCTGGCAAAAGAACGGGGAATCTGTGACGGATCTCTCGTAAGGCTCGTATCCCCCTACGGCGCTGTGAAATTGACCGCTCTCATTACCGACCGTGTGCGGGCGAATGAACTGTACCTGCCGATGAACTCGACTAACAAAGAATCGGCGATTAACTTTTTAACCGGCCCGGCAGTTGATGCTCGCACAAACACGCCTGCCTATAAGCAGACGAAAGTGCGCATGGAAGTCCTCGGAGGCTGCGCGGCCCCGCCGCTCCCGAAAACGAACCCGCGCAACAAAAAACGCAACCCGCAGAACGGGGTCGAAGTAGAGCGCAAATGGAAGCGTCCGGGATACGTCCATCTGACAGACTAATGCAAGGAGGAAATCATATATGGCCACTCCTATTACCGCAATTCAAAAGGAGCGCAAATCAGAAGAGCAAATCAAGCTTGAAAAACTGGAAGAGTTAAAATCGCTAGTGGCGGAAAACGAAGACGCCCTCTCGAAAACGATGAAACTCATCGGCGAGCTGAACGGACTCGGCGTCTTTGACGCCGCAGACAGCATGCTGCAAGCGAAAGAAGACATCGCTAAAATCGCGCTCGGCCAGCTGTCCCGCGAACCGGTTGTAAACTTGATCAACACCGCAATGGCGGCCGGCGGAGCCCTGTCAAAAGCCGATCCCGAATTGACGGGAAAGCTTATCGAAAGCCTGGTAGCAGGTATAGAACAAGGACAACACTTTTTAAAAGAAGATCAAAAAGTCAGCATCTTTGCCCTGCTGAAAGCCATCAACGACCCTGACATCAACCGCGCCATCGGCTTCGGCCTCCAGTTTTTAAAAGGAATGGGCAAAGCGCTCAAGGACTAAACGAAAAAACCGGCTCAGAGCATGAGCCGGTTCATTTTATTTTCCGAGTGCTTCTTTAAAAATATGAAAAACCGTCGTGACAAGAACAATGATCATGAAACCGGTCGCAATTGGAGTCGGATGCGTTTCCTGGATTCCTATGGCGATGACGCTCAACACGATCAGTGAAAGAATGAACAAACGTTTGTTTTTCATATGCTGCGCCAGACTGCTGTTCTAACGTTTACCCCTTTTAAGTCCGGCACTCTCACCCCCTGCTTTTATTATCGCGTCCATGTTAACTTTTGTAAATGGATCAAATGCTGGAAGCGCTCTCATAACATGAAGTCTCCCCCATGATCTCTTCGAGCGGCGTGATCGGCAAGACGCCGGAGAACTTCGTAATTTTATCGTACAGACACAGACATCCCTGCTCCCACATACATTTACATATAGGCTTCTGCCTACATACATTTTGTGGAGGTGCCGATAATGACAGGTGTTTTTGCAGCGCTCGGGTATGTCATCAAGGAACTTGTGTTTTTAGTATCATATGTGAAAAACAATGCCTTTCCACAACCGCTCTCAAGCAATGAAGAAAAAAAATACTTGGAATTAATGGCCCAGGGAGACGAACACGCAAGAAACATGCTGATTGAGCACAACCTTCGCCTGGTCGCCCACATCGTCAAAAAATTCGAAAACACAGGCGAGGATTCGGAAGATTTGATTTCCATCGGAACCATCGGGCTGATCAAAGCGATCGAGAGCTACTCTGCGGGCAAAGGAACAAAGCTCGCCACATATGCGGCGCGCTGTATAGAAAACGAAATCCTCATGCATCTTCGCGCCCTGAAGAAGACGAAAAAAGACGTCTCCCTCCATGACCCGATCGGACAGGACAAAGAAGGTAACGAAATTTCTCTCCTCGATGTCTTGAAAGCAGAAAACGAAGACGTCATCGACACCATCCAGCTCAACATGGAGCTTGAAAAAGTCAAAAAATACATCGACATCCTCGACGGCAGAGAAAAAGAAGTCATCGTCGGCCGCTTCGGCCTTGATTTGAAGAAAGAAAAAACGCAGCGCGAGATCGCGAAGGAGCTCGGGATTTCGCGGAGCTATGTGTCGAGGATTGAGAAGCGCGCGCTGATGAAGATGTTTCACGAGTTTTACCGGGCGGAGAAGGAGAAACGAAAAAAAGCGAAGGGGAAATAACGCTTTAGAAGCCGGCCAAAATTCCGGCTTCTATTTCTTTCACTAGTCCTCAAAAAGGTGGAAATTTATGCAAATTATATTCCCCCAGTATTACAAGCGCTTCATTTTTTAAGTCCTCACCACAATATATCGTCCTCTATGAGGTTTTCTTATCTCTGGATTTTTTTTCATTAATTGATCCATAAATACCGTCATATTAGAGATTTGTCTACCAGTTTTCTTTTCAATCTTCTTTTGTAGATTGATACTTCTAATTGGCTTTTCCTGCTGCTTTAATATATTTAATGCTGCTTCACAATTTCTTGATCGATTGTCAGATGAAAAACTAGATTATATTCATATTTCTCTCGGTACAATCTGGAGAAGTTCTATCCGAAATAAGGAACAAACAACACCTGTTCTTGAGCGTATCAAAGAACGAATCGGTCATAATTTTAAATGTAGTAAAAGAACACGCTAAAAAACCAGATCCCGTTGATAGGGGTTGGTTCCATCAAACATCCAGACGATGCTCTAGAAGCTTTAGAGAAAGACATTCCATTAGTAGCAGTTGGCCGTGAACTTGTTGTGGAACCTAATTGGGTTCAGAAAATACAAAATGGAGAAGTTGAATCTATTCGTCAAAGTATGTCACGTAATGATCAAGAAGAGTTATCTATCTCTGGTGCGATGTGGGATTATATTTCACCTGTTCCTGGATGGTTCCCAATTGAAGAAAATGAAAAACAAAGTGATAATGAGCCTTGGTTAACAGGAAAAAAATAATTTAAATGTATAAATTAAAAAAGAACTGCCAAATAAGTGAACTGCACCCCAATTGTTAGACACCATCTAACAATCGGAGGTGCAGTTTTTTATGGCTAAATTTACAGCTGAGGAAAAAATACAAGCGGTCAAAAGGTATCTTGCGGGTAGGGAAGGGCATAAAACAATCGCCAGAGAGATCGGTGTTTCGTCAGGTGTGTTTCAGGTATGGATTCGCAAATACCATTACCATGGAGAAAGTGCGTTTCAAAAACTCTATACAACCTATTCTGTAGAAGATAAACTGAAGGTACTTCACTATATGATCGAAAATGGGACGTCGATCCGTGAAACAGCCGCCATCTTCAATATTCAAGCACCTTCTACGGTGGCTCAATGGCAGAAACTGTTCGAAACCGGAGGAATCGATGCCCTAAAACCGATGAAAAAGGGGCGGCCGTCAATGACAAAGAAAAATCAAAAAAGAACGAAGAAACAAACACCGCAAGAAGGATCAGTGGAAGCCATGCAGGCTGAAATTGAACGTCTGCGAATGGAGAATGCCTACTTAAAAAAGTTGAATACCTTAGTTCAAAACAAGGAAAAATTACAAAACAAGAAAAGGCCCAAGTAGTATTTGAACTAAGGACTGAATTTCCGGTAAAAGCCCTGCTTAAACTGGCTGGAATTCCGCGCAGTACGTATTATTACTGGGTCAAAACCTTCGGTCTTCCAGACAAAGATGCCAAATTAAAAACACTGATTCAATCGATTTATCATGAACATAAAGGCCGTTACGGGTACCGCCGGATACGCGACGAGCTTAAAAACCGGGGATATCAAATGAATCATAAAAAAATATATCGCCTCATGAAGGAACTGGGGTTGAAATGTCTCGTACGGATGAAAAAATACCGTTCGTATAAAGGAGAAACCGGCACGGTGGCACCAAACAGGCTAGAGCGGAATTTCAAGGCGGAAAAGCCGAAGATGAAATGGGTAACAGATATCACGGAATTTAAATTATTTGGGGAGAAGCTCTATTTATCGCCAATGCTTGATTTATTTAATGGCGAAATCATTGCTTATACAATTGGATCCAGGCCAACGTATTCATTGGTATCCGAGATGTTGGAAAAATCATTTGAACAGCTGACAGATAAAGAAAATCTGTTGATTCACTCCGATCAGGGCTGGCACTATCAAATGAAACAGTATCGCCACGCCCTAAAGGAACGAAATATTATTCAAAGTATGTCTCGTAAGGGAAACTGTTACGATAACGCGGTCATTGAAAGTTTCTTTGGTATTTTAAAATCAGAGTTTATCCATTTCAACGAATTTCAAAGCATCGAGCATTTTAAACAAGAGCTCGTAACATATATCGATTACTATAATCACAAACGGATCAAGGCAAAATTAAAAGGCATGAGCCCAGTACAATACCGGATTCATGCCAGTCATGTTACTTGAGAAAATAAGCTGTCTAACTTTTGGGGGTCACTTCAAAGAGGCAGTTCTTTTTTTGAAACAATCATGTTAGATTTAGCATAAGAAGGTATGATAAAGTAGTGTGAATTATAAAAAGGAAGGCGACTTTAATGTTCAGTAAACAAGATGATCTTAAAAGCAGTTGGTTATGTCTAACACACTTTTATGATACTGTTTCAAAAGAGCTTGAAAGAACTCTAAAAGAAAAACATCAGCTTGCTTTGAGAGAATTTTACGTATTACTGTTTCTTTCAGAAGCACCTGATAAAGCATTACCTCTTCAAGAATTACAACACAAGATTGGACTTAGCCAAAGTGCTATGTCTAGACTTGCAGCCAGAATGGAATCCAAAAGTTGTGGTGTAATTAGAAGACATGGGTGGGGTGACGATAAGCGTGGTGTATATACAACAATGACAGATAGTGGAGAACAATTACTAAATGAAGTGATGAAAACATTCGAAGAAACTATTAGAAAAACACTTCAAAATTGTGAAATTGGCCCTTCTTTCAATACATTAGTGCGTACTTCGAATAAGAAGTCGTAATAAACCTTGGAAATATGATCTGCACCCTGTCAAGTAGACAGTGGAAATAACTAAAACACACTAGACGGCTTTAGCCCTGTATTCCACTGGGCTGAGGCCGTTTAGTTTTTCTTGTAGACGATCGTGGTTGTAAAAGTGGATATATTCATCAATTGCGCTTTGAAGTGCCTCAAATGTCTCGTACGAATTCCGTCTGTATTTCTCGCATTTTAATTTCCCCCAAAACGACTCAATGGGGCCGTTATCAATACAGCGGCCGACGCGGGACATACTCTGTGTCATATTTGCGTTTTCAATCATCCTTCTAAACTGGTGGGACGTGTATTGAAAACCTCTGTCGCTGTGAAGGAGAGGACGTGCGTTTGGGGCTGCCTCAAGCGCTTGGTTCAAGGTTTTAAACACAAGGGCGTTATTATTGGATTTCCCCAGCACATAAGACACGACCATTCCCTCATGAAGATCTAAAATGGCACTGAGGTACGCTTTCCGATGGCCGTATTTTAGCTCTGTCACATCAGTCACCCATTTTTGATTTGGTTTGTCCGCTTTAAACTCTCGATTCAGGATATTTTCGGACACATGTTGAGGCGTCGCTTTGCCGTAACGTTTTTTCTTCCGCCGAATGACACACTCCAGCTTGGCAATTTTCATCAGCCGATAGATGCGCTTATGATTGAGGCGCTCTTTAAAGCGGCGGTTCATGTTTAAGGTCATTCTGCGGTATCCGTAGATACCGCCAATTTGTTCGTGAAGTAGCGCCATTTTGGCGATAATCTTTTCATTCTGTTTTTCTCTCGCTGAAGGTACTCGGCTCCTCCATTTGTAATACCCCTGGCGCGAAACTTCGGCAATCTCACATAACATTTGGACAGAAAAGCCTTCTTTTCGATTCAGCTCTAAAATGGCGAGATATCGATCTTCGTACCGAACCTGACTTAGAACCGCCTCCTTTTGATCTCTTCCAACTTTTTTAAGAACGCATTCTCTGCGCGCAAACGCTCATTTTCCTGTTCCAGCCGTTTGTTTTCCCGTTGAATTTTTTCTTCAGGTGTCAGTTCTTCTTCGGTTTTGCGTTTCCCTCGGTTGTCTTTTAAGGCCTCTTCTCCGCCTTCTTGATACTTTTTCACCCATTGATACACCTGTTGGTAGGAGACTTGATGAATCTCCATTGATCTGGCGTAGTCCTTTCCATGAGCTAGACAATCCTTCGCAATCTCAATCCGTTCTTCCAATGAAACGTTCTTCCGTTTGGTCATCAAACGATTCCTTCCTCTCCCGCTGTCTTTTAACGTTTTATGACCATTATAAAGCTCAACCCACTTCATGAGTACGGATTTACTGGAAATCTTATATTTTCTCGAGATTTCTCTTTGAGAGTAGCGTCCGGATAAGAAGTCTTTCACGGCATTGTATTTTAATTCTGCGGGATAGAACTTATGGCGCTTTGAACGTTCCAAACTCTCCACACCCGCCATATCATGCGATGTTCTCCATTCACGAATCGTTTCGGCATGAATGCCATATTTTTCTGCGATCTCCTTCACCGAATTATTGCCCTGATCACATTCTGATAGAATATTCAATTTTTCTTCTTTTGAAAACCATTTTCCAGCCATGAAAAAACTCCCCCAAGGCAAACAGATTTTTTTATTTCATCTGTCTACCTTTAGGGGAGCATATCAAATATACCAAGGTTTTTTTTGTGATATGATCTCTAAACTGATCTGCTTTGGATATTTTCTGAGTACCCATACAAATGCAACTGTATGCAAAATAAAAAGCCGTTTGCCTTCGACGAATTGTTTAATCCCCCCTTTTTACACCAGGTAAATTAAGCATGTTCTCTTCAATGGCTTCGCAGATGTAGCTACCAAGTCGAGCCCTTTTCTACTAATATCCCAAGCAATAAAACTAAAAATCAACATAGAGGCGGTCCCCTTTTCTATCTTTTTTTAAATCACATTTATGTTAAGTGGATGGTTAAAATATCTGCGAATTGGATGGATTAATTTCTTCTTGACTTCCTTATTATAGAATATGTTATTGATTAAATTTTTTTGGCATAACGATATTGCGTGGGCATCGCTTTTTTGCCGCTCATCGGTGTTCTGGCGCTGCTGCCTCTGATCTCCAAATGCCGGTTTTAAAAGGACTGATGGACTAAGTCGCTAAGGATGAAATCATTCTGAGATGTTCACTTTGATCCCTACCTCGTTACTGGGTACACTGTAGTATAATTTCAAATTTGAAAGAAGGTGTAAAACTTGTGGAAGCTTGATCGTCAAAGCAACAAGCCGCTTTATGAGCAAATTGCTGACTATATAGAACAGGGAATTTCATATAGCAAGTTTCCACCGGGCAGCCTTTTGCCATCGGAACGGAAATTGGCTGAACAATTGGGGGTGAACCGAAGTACCGTTATTCAAGCCTACGCTCACCTGCGCTCTTTCGGCATTATTCAAAGCCGGACGGGTAGTGGTACGCGTGTTAGTACAACCAAATGGGGAGCTACCCCTACGCCAAATTGGAAACGATATGCCGAAGGAAGTAACCTACTGCCAATCACACCTTTTATGCGCAAAATCCGTGAATCGCTGAGAGATCAGCTGCTGATCGATTTCGCAAGCGGTGAGCTCGCAGCGGACTTGACTCCAATGGATGAAATCGCAAGTCTAATGAGTGCGCATCGCTATACGTCTTATCTTGGCTACGACAATCCACAAGGGTATATTCCACTAAGAGAAGCTCTCGTTTCCTATTTGAAAAGACATCGGTCAATTCAGACAAGCGAATTATCTATTCTGATCACGTCTGGGTCACAACAATCACTGTACTTGATTACGCAATGTCTATTGTCGCCAGGGGACGCCGTAGCGATCGAAGACCCTTCTTATTACTATTCGCTGCCGATGTTTCAATCCGCCGGACTGCGGTTGTTCCGACTTTCCGTAGATCAGCAGGGTATTCGTCCCGATGAGATTCGTGCCTTATACAAGAAACATCGTATCAAAATGGTATTTCTTAATCCGAATTATCAGAATCCTTCAGGAACCGTTCTCGCTGAAGATCGCCGTAAAGAATTGCTAAAAGTGACCAGCGAATTAGCTTTACCGATTGTGGAGGACGATCCTTTTAGCTTAACCGCTTATGATGGAATGCCGCCCCCACCTCTAAAATCGATGGATACGGTCGGTTCCATCCTGTATGTCGGCTCGCTTTCCAAAATCGCCGCTTCAGGCTTGCGTATTGGCTGGATGGTCGCGCCACGTTCCATTGTGGAACGTTTGGCAGATGCCAGGCAGCAGATGGACTTTGGATTAAGCGTCATTCCGCAGCAGGTCGCCGCGCAATTTCTGAAATCGGATTATTTTGAACCGCATTTGGAATATTTGCGTAAAAAACTGCAATTTAAGCGAGACCTGCTGATCAAGGCGCTGAAAAGGGAACTACCAGACTTACTCATGTACGACATTCCTCAAGGTGGCCTTCATGTGTGGTGCAGTCTACTACCGAACGTTAATGACAGCAAACTGCTAGATGCAGCGATCCGAAAAGGGGTCGTGTTCGTACCGGGAAGCGTCTACGGTTCGGATTCCGGCTTTGTACGCTTTACATTTGCCAGAACCCAAACTAATGAAATTGATACAGGAATATCCAGGTTCGCGGAAGCGCTACGATCTTTGCTCGACACTAGATCTCCGTAATAACCGGTTTGAAAATGCAACAATCCGTGACACGAAACTTAGTGGTTATTTTTTACAAAAAATTAATACAGCCGCTATACATTTATTTATCTATGTTTTGTAAAACAGCATCACATCAAAATATGTTTTAACAGAACATTTCCTTCTGTATTCAAGAAAAAAAGGTGCATCCCAAATATCATCGTTATTTCAAGCATTGGCTACAGAAAAAACTCGAGACCGCATCTATGATTGTCTAAAAACAAAAAATGATCCATAACTAGTTCATGAATCATTTTCACGTATTTATTTACTGTATAAACAGCATTTTATTGTGATTATCGATTGAGTTGAATACTTTTTAATGCATCTGCAAATCGCGAAATACCTTCACGGATTAAGTGTCTCTCTCCCCGACCAAAAGTAAAGCGTACGTATCCTTTTTTTGAACCCAAAATGCTTCCTGGAACGAAAGCCACTCCCCTTCTCATTGATTCCTCAAGTAAGTGATATTCGTTACTGATACTATTTAATTTGCACCACACATGGATTCCACCCTCTGGTATAAAAAACTCTGTTTCCCCACTTAATGTTTCCTCGAGACTAGCAGTTATCTCATCCCTTTGATATTTCAATTCTTTTCGAAGCATTGAAATATGTTTACCGAAATGTGTTGACCCTAAAAATTCATTTGCAATCCATTGTGGAAAAACGCTATGGCCAAAGTCAACTTGTTGTTTCGCATCTGCCAGGCGTTGAATCACCTGCGGGGGACCAATAACCCACCCAATCCGTAATCCTGATGCGATAATTTTTGACAGAGAACTAATATATAAAATGTTCCTATCATGGTCCATCGTTTTTAAGGTTGGATGGACATTTCCATCAAAGGTAGTTAAACTATAGGGATCATCTTCTATAATCGGAATGCCGAATTTAGCGGATAACTCTAAGACCTTCTTTCGACGTTCCAAAGAAAGCACCGTACCTGTAGGGTTTTGATGGTCAGGATTTAAAAAGACCATTCGAATTCGATGTTTCTTATGCAAAGATATCAGATCATCAGGATTGAAACCATCTTCATCTACAGGTAATAGGAAGGTTCTTAGGCCGGCGGACTTGAACAGCGGAAGGGAAAAACAATAGGATGGATCCTCAATTGCAACTGCATCTCCCGGCTTCAGCAGACATTGAACAATTAGGTGAAGGGCCTGCTGGGCACCCGATGTAATAAGAATAGATGAAGAACTAGTATCTATATCTTTGTATTCCTTTACGTGAGAAGCGATCGTTTCCCTTAAAATTACATTTCCTAGTGGATGATCATAGCCAAGGTGCCCCATAAATGGGTGGTCAGAAAGAATCGTTCGAAATTGGTCAGTCGGAAACAACCGTGGCGTCAATTCGCCGCTAGCTAAATTAATCAAATTATTTTTTTGAGTTTCCGTGCGAATCCGTTGAACCAAAGGGAGATTAGGCAGAAAAGAACCATCTTCCACATACCTGGTCCAATTCGGAATACGCTTATGTGATATCCCCCATATATCCGTACTAATACGTGTTCCACTCCCTCTTTTTCGTTCCACTAACCCAAGCGACTGTAACACTTCATAGGCAGCTACCACCGTGCTTCGATTTACCTGTAATTCATTTGCTAGAGCACGTTCTGAAGGCAAAACACTATCAGGTGAGAAAACTCCCGAAGAAATTCCCTGTTCGATATAATTTGCAATCTGCTTGTAAATAGGTGTCTTATCTGCACGATTTGGTTTCCAATCCATTTAACGGCCTCCACTTCAATCATTTTAAAATAGGCCCCTTTAACAAAATCAATTATATATCAGGAAAAATACAAAACAACAATCGCGTTACCACACTACTCCTAACAGTACTATAATCTAGGAAAGGATCCGTCCAGGGTGGAATATGATCTGACCTTTTGTAAAATGTTTGTTCAACACCTAATTTCCCAGTCAAACATTACAAAGTTTTCGCTCCAATTCCTAAATGTTTTTTTGTCAGTAGATTATTAAACATCAAAAGACTGGAATAACATTATTGAAACTTCCACTTAACCCCTTCTTGTTTTTCCTTATTTACTCGCAATTGGAAAACATCAGGTCTTGCATAATGGCCAACAGGATCAAAATCAAATTTACCGTATGTAATTTGTTTCATGTCAAGATCAGCAATGATGATTTCTTCTCTTTCCCAAACAGGTTCGGTAACAAAATCCCCCAGCGGGCCAACAATAGCGCTTCCTCCCCTGCACATGACTTCAGGAGAAGATTTGAGCTCATCATAACAAGCTAAGTCCTGTGGATACATATCTTTTTTTACATACTGGTTGCAGGACAAAACAAAACATCTTCCCTCCATGGCAATGTGGCGGATTGTCGATTGCCAGGATTCCCTCGCGTCTGCGGTTGGCGCGATATAAATTTGTACGCCCTGAGCGTACATTGCAGCTCTTGCTAGGGGCATATAATTTTCCCAACATATTAGTGCTCCAATTTTGCCATACGGTGTATCAAATACAGGAAGTGTGCTACCGTCACCTTCCCCCCAAACAATTCGTTCGGAGGCAGTTGGTTTTAACTTGCGGTGTTTTCCCATAAATTCGCCATCAGGGTTGAAAAATAATACTGAACAATAAAGTGTCCCTCCGCTATTTTCACGATCCCTTTCGATGACGCCAATTATAAGATAAACCCCTGCTTCTCTAGCGGCTTCTCCAAGCTTTTCAGTTGATTCACTTGGAACTTCTATTGAATTCTCCCAGTAACGATACCAATCTTTCCGTCCTTCTTCCGAGCGGCTTCCGATCATCGTGCCGAAAGATAATCCTCTTGGATAGGCCGGTATAAATGCCTCGGGAAAAACGACGATTTTAGCTCCCTTTTCGCTTGCTTGCATTATTAAACGGACTGCTTTGTTGATAGTTGCATCGCGATCCATAATAATGGATGCCGCCTGCACGACAGCAACTTTTACAGAATGATCTTCTTTTACCACCCTTAGGACCTCCCGTCTTTTCTTCTCGAATAAATATTATCAAAAATAGAGCTCTTCCATTGCTAAGGAGTAAATTACCAAAAAATTTACGATCGATTTTCAGGATAACACAAGCTTACAATAATACCTCCGATGAGACAGATAAAAAATGTAGCAGCTTTTGCAGATACAATTGCTTCTAACGGGGAGATGGTCCATAGTATTGAACTGACAAATCCAATAATAATCGTAGCGATTACTCCTGCACCAGACGTTTTCTTCCAAAAGAAGGTTAACAGGATGACCGCAGAGAATGTGTTGCCTACTCCTGCCCATGCAAAACTTACTATATTATAAATAATCGAGCCAGATGCTAATGAAATAACAATACCTACTACACCACTTACTATAACGACGAAGCGGGATAGTTTCACTAAAGTTGTACTCTTAATAGTGATTCCCATCGCTTTATGAATAATATCTTCACTTACTGATGTTGTAATAACAAGTAATTGGGAAGATGCAGTTGACATAATAGCAGCTAAAATACCTGATATGATAATGCCTGCAACCCAGTGCGGCAATAAATCGTAAACCATATGCGGTAATATCATTTCTGAATCCGCAACTTCTCCTTGTTTATACAGAACAGAGGCAAAAATAGCTGATAAAAATGCGCCTACATAAACAATTAAAGTCCAAACAATTGCAACTTTTTGACCTGTTCTAAGCTCTTTTTTATCTCTTAAAGCCATAAACCTGGAGCTTAGCTGCGGCTGTCCGCCAAGCCATCCAAAGAACCAAGACAGATTTGTGAACAGCATTGCGCCCAAGGCTACTCCAGTAAATCCGCCAAACCAATTATCAGCTCCATTTCCCATTGAGCTCAAGGCAGTTGAAATGGATAAGTTATTTTGCCGTATTTCAATAAATCCTGCAATTGGTACGATAATAAACGAAATTAGCATCAAGAAACTTTGAATCGTATCAGTCCATACAACCGACATAAATCCGCCCATGCAAGAGTAAGCAATGATAATAACTGCAATAATAACTGATCCTACTGTAATATTTAACCCCGAAAAGGAGTATAAAGTTTTACCCACTCCTGAAAACTGGGCTGCGAGATAACATGTAAAAAAGAAAACCATAATGATCGATGATAACCAGCGAATCACATTACTATGTTTGGGGAATCTTACCGCAATATAGTCTGTTAATGTATACACACCATATTTTTTCGTTTCTTTCATAAATATTTTCGCTAATACTAGCCATGAAAATAGTATTCCAAGAAACATTCCAGATAAAATCCAAACTCCTGATAAACCTGATACATAAATAAAACCTACCGCTCCAAGGAACATGTAAGCCGACTCACCTGTTGCTCTCTCGGAAAAAGCAAGGGCCCAGCCAGGAAGCTTATTACCACCTAAAAAATAATCTGCATGATTTAAATCTTTTCTGCTAAAATAGACACCTACCAATAGCATTAGAATTATATACACGATAATTTCAATAAAAACAATGGTTGAGCCCATAAAATTCATTAGTTTTTTAATCTCCTTTAACCCTGATTAAACATAGTTAAATTTTGTGTATAAAAGCCAGCTGATGACTACAATTTGAAGTATCAGGATCATAATCAATTTTTATTTGTCGGAATCCAATTTTAAAATACTTTGGTATAACACCTTTGCCGCTTTCTCTATATCTTGCTCTGATGAAAATTCCTTTGGATTATGACTAATACCATCCTTTGACCTGACAAAAATCATCCCCACTGGAAATAGATCTTTGAATTGCATCCCGTCGTGTCCAGCACCACTCGGTAATGAAATCACAGGTTCATTTATTTTTCGTATACAATCTTTAATAACTTCTTGGATATTTTGATCGCAACGAAGAGGTGCCACACGCTGCAATTCAAGCACTTCAAGACCAAGTCGCCGTTCAGCAGCTATCATTTCAGAGAATTGCTTAATTCTTCGCTCCACTTGATCTCGAATGTCCTCATCAATATCCCGAATATCAAATGTCCAGGTTACCTCACCAGGTATAACATTGACTCCATTGGGCTTTATGGACAATTGGCCAACCGTAGCGACAGCTGAAGGATATTCCTTTGCTATTTTTTCTGCCTCTGCAATGATTAAGCTTGCACCGACTAATGCATCTTGTCGCTGATCCATCGGTGTTGCCCCTGCATGCTCAGCTAACCCTGATAATGTAAACTGGAGCCATACAGGACCGGTTATTCCTGTGACACAACCTACTGCTGCATTTTGATGCTCCAATACTTTTCCTTGTTCAATATGAACCTCCATATAGCATTTTACGTTTTCTAGTTTTGCACTTTGGAGTCGATCCTTGTTGAAACCATGTTGATTTATCGCCTGTTCTATTGAGATCCCTTTCTGGTCTTTTCTTTTTAGATCTTCTTCTGTTAATGTACCTGCAACCGCTCTACTTCCGATCATGCCATAGCCAAAACGAGTACCTTCTTCATCCTTAAAAGCGATTACTTTCAATGGATGTTTCAGCCTAATATTATTCTCTTTTAAGGAATGGATGACTTCTATTGCTGTCAAAACTCCTAAACTACCATCATATTTTCCGCCGTTTGGTACTGTATCAATATGTGATCCAATTAAAATAACAGGTAATCCCTCTTCCCTCTTCGTGCTTCCAATCAAATTTCCGATTGCATCATACTCAACAGACAGACCTGCAGCCTTCATGTATTGTTCAAGTTGTTCATTGGCACATTTTTCTTCATCCGTATAAGAAAAACGATTAATTCCACCATCTTTTGTTTTTCCAATAACGGCTAATTCCTGTAAATGATTAGTTAATCGATTAATATTAATCATTTTCTTTTTCTTCATCCTCTAGTTGAAAACGGAAATGGCACTGTCCGTGTTTGAGAAGTAGTTCGTCATGTACGACATTAAATTTATTGTTATATCCATGGGCAATTGCATCATCAATTATTGTGCAATAAACAAGTCCGTATTTATGCATATTGTCATCGGCCCATTGCTGACCTAGGGGGCACACCTTGAAAGTCTGCTCGATCTCTCCAGGTGTATAATTCTCTTCAATCGTGAATAGCTCACTACGTCCCATATCATAGTTAGGCAAGTAATTTTCAATTGTATTATCTTGCCCGTTTACTCTTGCCCTTTGCGCTATCCCATAACCCCGATTTTCGCCAAATTCCCAAATTCCTTCTTGGATAGTTTTTTCACCATCGTCGCCATACATATCGACAATTGGCTTTGTAATTTGTGCAAATAGCTTTGCAAACAAAGCAAATGGTGTAAGGTTGGTATATTTATTTTCTGTGTCATGGTCTTTTGGGATGTAATCAAATAATGTGTGTATGTCTCCCTCAATTACTGCTTTCCGAGCGATGTCTTCAGCATCTTTATATCCAAAATTTTCAATTCCTTGTTTAAGCAGTGCTTTACCTACTTCACCATATTTACCAACGACTTTTTTTTCTATATTGGTAAACAGCTTTGTCGTCATCACTTCCATTGAATAAGGTACAATTTTATTATCAGGTAGTGTACTCAATGAAAACACTCTCCTTTTCATTCTTTTTATTTAATCACTGATTAATCCAATTAACTTACTCGGGGTATTTAATTGTTTTTAATTATAAATACTTCTTTATATAAATCAAATGAATAATTATAATATGAATTATGAATAAAATTAATACTTGAGAGGTGGATTAAACAATGACTTTGGTGAGATATGATATTTTTAGAACAGTAGTAGAAACAGGAAGTTTATCCAAAGCAGCAGATGTTGTCGGATTAACTCAATCCGCTGTCAGTCATGCGATTTCAGGTCTTGAGTCTGACTTCGGGTTCACCTTGCTGTCCAGAGGTCGTTCCGGCATTCAACTGACGAGTAACGGAGAAACAGTGCTACAATACATGAGGGAAATACTAAAATGGAATGAACGAATGATGCAAGAAGTTTCGAAAATACATGGACTGGAAGTTGGTGTTGTACGAATTGGTACACTCCCAAGTGTATCTATTCAATGGTTGCCCAAGATTATTAAAGAGTTTAATCTATATTTTCCTGACATCGAAATTAAACTTTTTGAAGGGGATTACGATGAAATCGACAGTTGGATAGCAGACGGAACGATTGATTTTGGCTTTTTGTCATTACCAGTTTCCAAGGCATATGAAGTGCTTCCTCTAAAACAAGATCGGATTCTATGCATTTTACCTGAGGGCCACCCTTTGGCAAAACAAGACATCATTTATTTAAAACAACTGAATGATGAACCTTTTATTATGCCAAAATCCAGTATTGATAAGGATGTACGAAGAATTTTAAAGCAACATAAAATTAAGCCAAGCATAAAATATGAAATTTCAGAGGACCAGGCGATTATTTCTATGGTGCAAAATGGACTGGGAATCAGTATCCTCCCTGAGATGATTCTTTATCGTCTTCCCGATGACCTTCAAATAATTCCGTTGGAGGGAAATTATTGCCGTACAATCGGCATAGCTAGTATCTCCTTACGACACATGTCACCTGGTGCAAAATCATTAGTCAACTTTATCCAAGATTGGTTAAAATAATATGTTTTTTAATTTCAAAAACTATATGAATGATTGCGGAGTATATCTCTTTGGATACTCAACGCTTCTATTGCCATATTAAAATTTTATAAAGACAAATTGAAAAGGCTTGAGCTCTGTAGAATTTCAGACTTACGCCTTTTCATTGTACCTAAAAAGATTATCTGTGGAACTTTTGGAGTTCGCCGGTCCGGTTACTCTGGTGTGTCTGTTCCCCCTTTTGGTGGCTGGTTTCCTCTGTCGGACCTCATTGCTCCCGTTAGCCCTTAAAATTTAAAAAGTATATTATAATCAACTGTTTATTAGATCTAAAAAAGAGAATCGCGTATACAATGCCCCAGTAGGATAATCCATTCTTTTAAAAGCCAATCAATAATGGTCAGTTAGATGCTTATCAATGGATGGTAATTTTCATCTGGAATTGGATGGTGATTATTAACTGTTTTTCTTTTATAATAATTGTGCTTTTTAAAAGATGAGGGTTGTCAGATGAAAAACAACCAAACCTAAATTTTTTTATCTTAAATAATATAATGGAGATGATGAAATATGACATGGATTTCTATAACGATGCTTATTCTGTTGTTCCTTGTTAAACTTGTATTGACGTGCCTTCCATCCGGCGTCGTCGAATGGATTTCCGCCAAATTCGAAGTGCATTCAAAACTAAGCGACGAGAATTCCACCGTAACGATCGGCGGAAAGTGCCTTGATGGCCAGGATAAAAAAGAAGTGATTCAACATTTTAATGAAGCTGTATTTATGGAGAAGTATTATATATTCCCAGGGGATGAGCATTTATATTTACATCCAAAGGACGGTGGAACGCCGGTGGTCATTGACACAAAAAAAGGAAAAAAAGAAATGAGACTGTTGATATTTACTTACAATGACCGTATAGATGTCGTCAAACAATACAAGAAGAAAGTCATCGCGTATTGCCTTCAGTCCGATTATCTTCAGAAGCAGGCAGCAGGGAATGTTGTATAAACTGAAGAGAATATAGAGGACATTTTAAAGCCTTTTGAATCAAAAAGGCTTTTTTCTTTTGTATGTTAGGCGGATCTTTAATTAACTGGAGTTCTGATGATGTAAAGGTAAATTTTAAGGACGAGGATACATACGTGTATACGCTCCTGCTGTCCTAAAAAAATAATGCCCCCTTCGTTTGTTCCAATTACTTAAATTAGTAGCTGCAGCTACATGCTTGCGGTTTTACTTGTTCACCGAACTTAAAATGAATCAGCGTAAGACTGATCTTTTTGGGACTTCCTACATTTATTTTTCCTCTTAGTAGAATAGGTGCTCTCAAATTCCATTGTTTAATTAGCCTCCCACAAACATCCTTTACGAAACATTTTATTGGTTCAGCATCTGGCTACTCTACTTAGTCCCAATGAGAAACCTCCCCCAATTGTTATGTTCCGCAGTTGTTCATCAGCCGTTCTCAGAAATCGAAAATTGGATGGGTTATCACCCATCCGTTATTTGTAAAATGTTACACATAATTGTATTTTTGTTTATTTGACAAGCAAAAAAGAAAATAATTGGTATAATCAAATCGGAAAATAATAAAAATATTAAAGGCGAGGTGCGTATAATTATGTCAAAACAATATCCTAAGTTTAAAGCAGCAGCAGTTCAGGCTGCACCAGTGTACTTGAATTTAGATGCAACAGTTGAAAAGTCTTGTAATCTAATTGATGAAGCAGCAGCAAATGGAGCAAAATTAGTAGCATTTCCGGAAGCTTTCTTACCAGGGTACCCTTGGTTTGCTTTTATCGGACATCCAGAATACACAAGAAAATGGTATCACGAATTATATAAAAATGCAGTGGAAATTCCTAGTTTAGCAGTTCAAAAAATAAGCGAAGCAGCAAAAAGAAATAAAACCTACGTTTGTATTTCCTGCAGTGAGAAAGATGGGGGATCATTATATCTAGCACAATTATGGTTTAATCCAGAAGGAGATTTAATTGGAAAACATAGAAAAATGCGAGCTTCTGTTGCTGAAAGGCTCTGCTGGGGGGATGGAAGCGGAAGCTTAATGCCTGTGTTTGAAACTGAAATTGGAAATTTGGGTGGATGTATGTGTTGGGAACATCAGGTACCATTAAATCTTCTTGCTATGAATTCTCAAAATGAACAAGTTCATGTAGCTTCTTGGCCTGGATATTTCGATGATGAAATCTCAAGTAGATATTATGCAATTTCTACCCAAACTTTTGTAGTAATGACTTCGTCAATTTATTCAGAAGAAATGAAAAAAATGATTTGTGAAACGAAAGAGCAAAGAGATTACTTTGATACGTTTAAAAGTGGACATACTTGTATTTATGGACCAGATGGAGAACCTATTAGTGAGATGATTGAAGCTGAAAAAGAAGGAATTGCATATGCAGATATAGATTTAGAAAGAATAATTGATTATAAATATTATATTGATCCAGCTGGCCACTACTCTAATCAAAGTCTTAGTATGAATTTTAATCAAAATCCAACTCCGGTCGTTAGAAAGTTCGGAGAAAGCAAAAATAAAGTTGTTACCTATGAGGAACTTAATTTATCAATAGGTAATGAAAAAGTAAGTGTCAAATAGTTCCTTCCTAATTATATTTATGCTGAAATAATTTGAACATGATGCAGGTGTTAAAAAACTCAATACGGCGGCCGATGAAGCCGCCTTGTTGTTTCATTAGAGATTATAAGATGTCTCCTATCCTAAATAGCCATTTCGCCAAATGAGTCGGACAACTTTTTTTATTATGGTTAATTCGTTAAAACTGAAAAAAACATCCGTTTTATAAACTCATGAACTTACAACATGCATCCACCCATTGTTTGAGCTCTTATCTTAAGTGAGTTGAGGCTGACATATCACTTACCTCTTGAAGTAGGTTAGTATTTAATTTTTTAGCACTAATAACTAATGCCGATAAAAATTCTGCATGACTTATTCGGCAACTTATTTAAATATATTGTTTGTCGTGGTCCGCTTACTGGCTTTTTAAAACCTTTTTGAATTAAACAATAATTCCTGACCAAAACCAGCTAATCCCTTTACCACTTTAGCGCAACAAAAACGGATAACCTCTGGGAGTCAATGAAATCAGCCTCATCGATGTCCTCAAATCGGAAAACGAAGACGTCATCGACACCATCCAGCTCAACATGGAGCTTGAAAAAGTCAAAAAATACATCGACATCCTTGACGGCAGAGAAAAAGAAGTCATCGTCGGCCGCTTCGGCCTTGATCTGAAAAAAGAAAAAACGCAGCGCGAAATCGCGAAGGAGCTCGGGATTTCGCGGAGCTATGTGTCGCGGATTGAGAAGCGGGCGCTGATGAAGATGTTTCATGAGTTTTACCGGGCGGAAAAGGAGAAGCGGAAGAAGGCGAAGGGGAAGTGAGATCGATGAAGAGGCTCAGGATTATATCAACCTGGCCTCTTTTTACTTTTTACCTTGAAGTGCGCTAATTTGGCTAGGTAACGGTGCATCTTCTGCTAACCTCTTATTGCGACTGTAAATACACACTGGAGTCTCTCACCGACTTTTAATTTTATCTAAACTTTCATGGTATTCCCTGAGTAATTCCCAATGTTCAACATTGATATCCATTTATGCCACAATCCCATAGCAACATTTGTTTATAAAATTAGTATTATGTGCAAATCTTTTTTCAGTGTTTATAGTGTCCATTTCCCCTTTGTATAGGGGTAAAGTGGCAGCATTATGCAACGTTCCGCCACTGTTGATATTAAATGGCGAGTATGAATATAAAAACCACCCAGCTGAAATGAACTTGGTGGTTTTTATTAACCTGATCAATGTTGTTTTCTTTTAAAAGGTAAATACGGCAACAAGGTGCTCAGACAGCTCATCAATAATCCCGCGTATCTTCGCTGTTGCTTCTTTATAATGATATGGCAAATCCCATAAACTTACCCTAACTTGCGTTTAAATTCTTTACTGGCGAAGAAGTAAGCGATGACCATGATGCCGACGCACCAGGCAAGCGCGATCCAGATATCCTTGCCAACAGACCCTTCATACAAGAGGGCACGAATCGCATTTACGATTGAAGTCACGGGCTGGTTCTCGGCGAACGCACGGACAATTTTAGGCATGGTTTCGGTTGGGACAAAGGCCGAACTGATAAACGGCAGGAAAATCAGCGGGTACGAGTAGGCTGTCGCTCCTTCCATAGACCCTGCTGTCAATCCGGGAATGACCGCCAGCCATGTCAGCGCCAGCGTAAACAGCCCGAGTATCCCAGCTACCGCGAGCCAATCCAGGATATCAGCGCTGGAACGGAAGCCCATCAAGAGCGCGACGAGAATAACCACCACGACAGTAAGCATATTGGAAACAAGCGAGGTCAACACATGAGCCCACAATACCGACGAGCGCTTGATGGGCATGGTAATAAAACGCGCCATCAGCCCGCTCTTTACATCCGTAAACAGACGCACGGAAGTATAGGCGACGCCGGATGCGATAGCCATCAGCAAGATTCCCGGCAATAAATAATTGACATAGTTGTCCGTGCCTGTCTCTATGGCGCCGCCAAATACGTAGACAAACAGCAGCAGCATCATAATCGGCGTAATCGCCACCGTAATAATTGTATCCGGGCTGCGCATGATGTTTCGCATTAAACGCCCTAGTAAAACCCCTGTTTTGCTTTTCATTTACATCCCCTCCTTTTTGCCGATGATCGCGAGGAAAATTTCCTCCAATGTCGGCTGCTTCTCGATGTACTCTACTTTCGCTGGCGGGAACATCTCTTTGAGTTCGGTAAGAGTACCGGTCTTGATGATTTTTCCGCCATGCAGGATCGCGATACGGTCCGCCAGTTGTTCGGCTTCCTCCAGATACTGGGTTGTCAGCAAGATGGTCGTGCCGCCGCCGGCAAGCTCCTTGACGGTATCCCAGACTTCAAGCCGCGCTTCAGGGTCAAGACCTGTCGTCGGTTCGTCGAGAAAAATGACAGCTGGCGTCCCGATTAGGCTCATGGCGATGTCAAGCCGGCGCTTCATCCCGCCGGAATACTTATCCGCCCGGCGGTTGGCCGCATCGGTCAGGCTGAATCTTGCAAGCAGATTGTCGGCGACTTGAGCGGGATTGGAAACTCCCCGCAGCTTGGCAATCATCATCAGGTTTTCCCGCCCGGTGAGCATGCCGTCTAAAGCTGCGAACTGCCCTGTCAGGCTGATGCTCTGGCGAACTTGATCCGGTTGACGCTGGACGTCAAAGCCGCAAATACCTACTTCTCCGCCGTCGGGCTTCATCAGCGTCGAGAGGATGTTGACAGTCGTCGTCTTGCCCGCTCCATTTGAGCCCAGCAGTGCAAAAATTTCGCCGCGCCGCACCTCAAAATCCACCCCTTTTAAGACTTCCTTGTCTGTAAAGGTTTTTTTTAACCCTTTTACAGAAATCGCTGCATTGTTCATACTTTTTTCCTCCTTATAAAAAGCGCAGTACGGAACCAGATTGCCTATACTCTCTATTTAGTGTGACTGATAATCTGTATAACTTATTAGCGGTTGAAAATATAACTGAATAGCGAAGGCGGCAATTCACATTTGTATCCAGCTATTCAGTCAATATTATCTATTGAATTCTTTATTTTTTTCCCAATCGCTTCATGATACTCTGATTCAAATCTTCGCGATACTTGGCGACATAGGTTTTAGCGTTTGCCACTAGTTCGTCGGCAAACGACGCCACATCGTCCCCTGTGATTTCCAGCACTTGTCTGCCTTCCGCCGCACCGGCTTCGAACAACTCGATTAATTCATACTGTATGTGCAACATGTCCATCCCGCTGCCCGCTGAGAAACTCCACATGTAGTTTTGAATTTTCTTAAATACAAACTGGTAGTCATCTGGAAGGGCTTTAACCCGTGCCATCATCATCCTGTACTCTTTTTTATCACCAATCATTTTTTTGAACATTTCCATCATGTTATTTTTCCTCCTTTTTTATAAAGCTGAACAAGACACTCTAAAAATTTCGGACGGAATATCTCATGAAGCTAGGTTGACTTCAAGACATTGATTTTTGACGATACAAAATCCCACTTTTTCCAAAATAATTCAAGTTCCTGGCGCCCAGCCTCATTAAGTGAGTAAAACTTGCGGGGCGGTCCCATATCTGACGGTTTCTTTTCTATGTTCACAAGTTTTTTCTTTTCTAATCGCATGAGGATGGTGTAGACCGTCCCTTCCACAACTTCGGTAAACCCAAGCTCGTTCAGGCGGCGGGTAATCTCGTAGCCATAGGTTTCATGGCGGCTGATGATTTCCAGCACGCAGCCTTCCAGCGAACCCTTCAGCATTTCAGTTAAATTTTCCATACTCAGAACCTCCCTTTTTTGTCCGACTTATATTCAGTATAACTTAGTACCAAAGGAAAATTTTACTGAATAGCCATTGGGAAATCCCGCTATTCAGTACTGCTTATTACATGTACATTGTATAACCGAGTAGCAGGGGATGTCAACTGCTTTTCTTAAAAATATTACTCCAGGGAAGTTTCTATTTGTTGCATATAGTGTACGTGTCCTTTGTAAGCGGAAAAAAATTCATTACTCAGAGAAAAAGAAGTCATCGTCGGCCGCTTCGGCCTTGATTTGAAAAAAGAAAAAACGCAGCGCGAAATCGCGAAGGATCTCGGGATTTCGCGCAACGGCTATGTGTCGCGGATTGAGAAGAAAATGTTTCATGAATTTTATCGCGCGGAGAAGGAGAAGCGCAAGAAGCCGGTCTAAAATTCCGGCTTTTTTATTTCACTAGGCTCTCAATAAAATTGTGTAGCCTGGCATGTATTAGTTCACAGGTGTTAACTCTGAATTCTTGCAACATCTAATTTCTTCGGCTTCCTATTTACAAAATAAATACTTAGTGTAACCAAAATTATGCCTGCCAGTATATTTAAAGTAATTGGTTCATTCAAGAAAAGTGCGCCAATCATTAATGCAACGATTGGTATAACAAACATGTAAGAAGCTACTTTACTCGCTTCTCCAAGTCTAACTAACGTGAAGTAAATTAACCACCCCAAGGCAATGACTAGAATAGCTCCAAATAATAAACCAAACACATACGAAAAATTCAGTTGAATGTCTCGCCAATTCTCAATCGAAGCACCGATGGCAGTCAGCATAATACCGCCAATGATAAACTGAACGATGATCATGCTTAGTACGTCTACCCTCTGTTCTATTTTTTTGGCGTAGACTGTCCCAATCGCCCAACTTACTGCGGTACCCACGGCAAGTAAAACACCAACAATTGAAATTTCCCCCGACAAGCTCCCTTCGCTAATCACCGCTTCTCCTATAATGCCCATAATCAAACCAATGAACTTAGATTTTGTCATTTCCTCTTGTAGCCATATCCAGGCCATCATTCCGACTAATACCGGCTGAAGGAAAACAATAACTGAAAATAATCCAGAAGGTAAATAATTTAGTCCAATTGTTTGGAGTCCATAATAGAGAATAACATTAAAAATAGTGGATATTGAATATATGCCCCAGTTTTCTCTGAGATTCAAATTCCTGATTTTCGGAAAAAAAACAATTAATAGAATGATCCCACCAAGAAAAGTTCTCATGCCTGAGAACAGAAAAGGAGGTGTATATTCCAACGCAATCTTTGTAACAGGCCAATTCAAACTCCAAATCATAACAAGGGAAGTAATAAGAATCATCCCTTGTTTAGGTGATATCTCCTTCAACCAAATCTCTCCTTATAAAAATTAATTCCCCTAATCGTGCCCCATAGTTTATATAACGTGATTTTTTAAAAAATTTAAAATCAATCTCCCGATTTCATTCGCATGTGTTTCCAATGCAAAATGTCCAGAATCTAATAAATGAACCTCGGAATCAGGCAAATCTTTTTTAAAGGCTAGAGCACCTTGCGGAATAAACGAAACGTCATTTTTACCCCATACTGCCAATAAAGGCGGTTGATGTTCACGCAGATATTGTTGAAATGCCGGGTAAAGTTTTACATTATTTTGATAATCGAAGATTAAATCTAATTGTTTTTCATCATTTCCCGGCCGGGACATATATGCAATATCAAGAGTATAGCCATCTGGCGATACTTGATTATTTTGTGTCCCATCAAGATACTGATTCTTAATTGTTTCTGGTGCAAATGCTGTACGGTAGCTGTCTCTTTTTTCTTGTGTTGGATTTTTCCAATAATCTTCCCGCTTAGCCTATTTTTCCCCCAAACCTTCCCGATAGATGTTTCCATTTTGACTGATTATTGCTGCAATGCGTTCCGGATGTTTCAAAGCTAAACGAAAGCCGATGGGGGCGCCATAATCAAAGACATAAAGTGCATATTTCTTTAGACTAAGCCGATCTACGAAAGCTGCAACAATTTCAGTAATGTGGTCAAATGTATATTCAAACTTTTCTCTGTCAGGTGAGGCCGTATTACCGAAACCTGGGTAATCGGGCGCAATTACATAATAGTCATTGGCTAGAACAGGTATTAGTTCCCGGAACATATGACTTGAAGTTGGAAAACCATGAAGCAATAAAATCACCGGTTTTTTTGGATCCCCAGCCTTGCGGTAAAATACATTTATGCCCTTTATTTCTATAAAATGATATGTCGTCATTAATATCCCTCCAGTGCTCAATATTGATTTTTTTTACTTGGCTCACTCACGAAATAGCTTACTTTTCAAAGCTTAGTTTACATGAAGTTCACCTATCATATATAATTCAAAATTAAGATGTTAGATATCTCAAAATTAGATATCAATTTTCAGGAGGATCATTATGAATATTCAGCTGTTGAAAGTTTTTCTCACTACTGCTCGAGAAGGCAGTATTTCTAAGGCAGCTCAAGCTTTAAATTATGCACAATCGAACGTAACGAATAAGATACAGCAACTGGAAGCCGATTTACAGACAAAATTATTCTATCGCCATAGACGAGGGATCACACTTACCCCCACAGGGCAAATTCTTGTTTCATATTCAGAAAAAATTCTAAATACCATTGAAGAAGCTAGAGCAGCCATGGGTGAATCATCTGCACCTTCCGGACCTCTGCGTATTGGGTCCATGGAAACAACGGCTGCGGTTTGGCTGCCTGAACTCCTTGCAGATTATAGTAACCATTATCCGAACGTTGATTTAACATTAGAAACCGGACCTACCGAACAACAAATACAAGCAGTGTTACACTATGAGTTAAACGGCGCTTTTATTTCAGGTCCTATTGAACATCCTGATTTAGTTCAAGAAAAGGTATTGGAAGAAGAGTTGGTTCTGGTTACGAGTGCTTCACACACAGCTGTTTCTTCCTTTCATGATGTTCAAACACAAACAATGCTGGTATTCCGCGAGGGGTGCTCTTACAGAGCAAAACTCAATCATATCCTGCAAGAAGAAGGTTTATTGCCTGTAAAATTGATGGAATTTGGAATACTTGAAGCGATCATTGGTTGTGTCAGTGCCGGCTTGGGCATTTCACTCCTGCCCCGTTCAATTATTGCGGCACATGAAAAACAAGGACGCATCCGCAGCCATACCATCTCTGACAAATATTCTTTAGTTACCACTATGTTTATTAGGCGAAAAGACACTTTAATAACACCTGCTTTATCTGCTTTTTTAACTCATATGAGGGCGCATTTTCAGAAAAAACAGAGTTGACAAAGAAGGAAAACTAAATGTTTAAGCGAATACGGATCTTTGAGCAAAATTGAAAATGTCACTTTTTTCAAAAAGTCATGTCTTAACGGGGGGATTCGGTATGAATGAATTTATGAAGATGTTTTCCTTAACGAAGCCTATTATTCAGGCTCCAATGGCTGGCGGTATTACAAAGCCACGACTTGCATCAGCAGTTTCGAATCAAGGCGCTCTCGGGAGTTTGGCATCGGGATACCTTACGCCAGAAATACTGGAACAACAAACAAAAGAAATGTTTGAGCTGACAGACGCTCCTTTTCAAATTAATGTGTTTGTTCCGTCAGACCTTGAAACACCTTCAGAAGAACAAGTTGAAAAGTGGAAAAAAAACATCCCGTTAGCTGATCAAGCAAATCAATTCAAATCTGTACAAGACGAGTGGGATGACTTCTATCAAAAAATCGATATTATCTTAAGATACAAAGTGAAGGCTTGCTCATTCACTTTTGATCTGCCGCCTGAAGATGCAGTAAAAGAACTGAAAGCCTCTGGATGCTGTTTAATTGGAACCGCTTCAACTGTAGAAGAAGCAGTGTTAATGGAAGAACGGGGAATGGACATAGTCGTCCTTCAAGGCAGCGAAGCCGGTGGACATCGTGGAGCATTCTTGCCTTCCAAAGGTGAATCTGCCGTAGGTTTGATGGCTCTGGTTCCACAAGCAGCAGATGCACTGGGTGTTCCAGTCATAGCTGCAGGCGGAATTACAGACCACAGAGGGGTAAAAGCAGCTTTAACGCTTGGAGCACAAGGAGTACAAATCGGGTCTGCTTTTTTAATTTGCCACGAGAGTAACGCACATGCAGTACATAAGCAGAAAATACTAGAAGCAAACGAAGCAGATACAAAGCTTACGAAACTATTTTCAGGCAAAGAGGCAAGAGGAATCGTGAATAAATGGATGGAAGAAAAAGAAGGATATGAGACACAAACCCTTCCATATCCTTATCAAAATACACTGACCAAGCCAATGAGACAGCAGGCATCACTTCAAAATAACCATGATCAGATGTCTTTGTGGGCAGGTCAAGGAATACGATCACTGACTGAACAAATTTCGGTTAAGCAGCTTTTATATAAGCTTTGCCATGAGGATATAAAAATATAGGTGTGCATCTCATTGTTTATATAATAAAGTATAGCAAAAAAGCAAACTGCGTTAGATAGTTTGCTTTTTTCTTCTTGATTTCGCTCCCTGTATGCTGAAACTAATCAATATTGGGATGTAAATTTTTCTCGTCCAAAGAATTTTGAACGAAGATCATTGCCCTGGATACTTGATTGCGTCTTGAAGTTAAAGGCTGGCAATTTCCTAATGAGTCAAACGCTCGCACAATTATTAAATATTCACCTGCAGATTTCGGGAGCCAACGGAAAGAAAATTTTTGCCACTCAACATTCTTACGGGCTTCAACTATAGCTTCTTTCCAATTCTCTCCGCCATCAGTAGATACTTCAACTGATACAATTGGATTTTCTGCCCATGTCCAACCGAAAATATCAAGTACTTCATGTTTAATCAATTGTCCATTCTGAGGATGTACAATCATACTGTTTGGACTTACAGCCCACACCGGTGACTCTTTTGGTTGTCCGTCAACTGCTTCCCGGTCAACAAATATTTGGTTGTGAAATCACTTTTGCTTCTTGCATCTGAAACGATCAAATGAGTCAGCCATTTTGTAGAGTTAGTTCCATAACAGCCGGGAACGACAAGTCGAACAGGACCTCCTCTCTCTACAGTTAACGGCTCGCCGTTAATTTCCAAAGCTATTAATACGTTTGGATTTAACGCCTTTGCCAGAGGAAGATCTTTCTCGTATTCGGAATAGTATTTTTGATTATAAATCCCTTGATCAATACCCTTTGAAATAACAAAGCATGCCTCTTCTTTTACACCCACCATACTGAATAAATCTGCGAGCCTGACGCCTTTCCAGACAACGTTTCCAACTCGCCGTTGCGGCACTTTGGGATGAAGGGGATTTCCTGCACACTCATGAAACGCCATTACAGATGTTTGTGGAAATGCTTTTAAATCCTCCAAACTTAATTCAATCGGTCTATCAACCAGCCCGTTGATACATAGCATCCATTTACGTTCATTAATATCAGGAATACCAAGATGCCATACTTTGAATAAATCAGCTTCTCTAGTAATTTTTCTCGAAAGGCTGTTTATATCGTGGTTCTGAATGAGCCCAAAACCCGAATACTTCATTGGTTGATTTGACTTTGATGACTTCACCATATTACATCACCGACACTTTTCACTCTTATCTCTCCCTTCTTAAGTTTTGCTATAAAGTAACATATTGAATTAAGTCTAACCTATTCGAAAATTAGATATCTCCCATATTAAATTCGAATATTAAAATGGTTCTTTTTCGTTTGATTAAGATGATTCGAAGTCATATGATAAAAAAAGAATGAGAAAGAAAGCGTGAAAAGTTATGAAAATAGGATTTTTTGATTCTGGAATAGGCGGAATGACTGTATTGTATGAAGCCATAAAAATTCTGCCTAATGAAGATTACATTTTTTATGCTGATACCTTAAACGTTCCCTACGGTGAAAAATCAAAGAAAGAAGTTAAAGAATATGTTTTCAGTGCAGTTGAATTTATGGCCGGTCAAAATATCAAAGCTCTGGTTATTGCATGTAATACAGCTACTAGCATTGCTATAGAAGATCTTCGGAGAAATTTTGATTTTCCGATCATCGGAATCGAACCCGCTGTAAAGCCTGCTATAAAAAAATGTACAGAGGAAAGAAAAAGAGTTCTAGTAGTTGCTACTAATTTGACGCTTAAAGAAGAGAAATTTCATAATTTAGTAAAAGAAATTGATCACTATGACCTTGTTGATTGCTTAGCTCTTTCAGGACTGGTTGAGTTTGCCGAGAACTTTGATTTTAGTGAAGACAAGATCATTAAATATCTAAAGAACGAACTATCTTCTTTTGAATTGAAGCAATACGGAACCATAGTGTTAGGGTGTACTCATTTTCCGTTTTTCAAAAAACTGTTTGGAATAAACGTTGATATCATTTCAGGCAGTATCGGTACTGCAAAACAGTTGAAGAAAATTCTTGTAGATTATAACCGACTTGGTAAAGGATCGGGCTCAATCACCTTTTACAATTCTGGTCATAAAATTGAGGACGAAGAAATGATATCAAAGTACAAAAAATTGTTTGAAATATTAGATGAAAATCAAAAGGAGTATTTTTGAACATGGAATTCAATGCTCTGGTTATAAACAATGCAAATCAAAATTTTTCAGTAAATGTCCAAAAGTTAACTTCTTCAGATTTGCAAAAGGGAGAAGTACTGATTCGGGTTTGTTACTCCAGTGTAAACTATAAAGACAGTCTTGCAGCCATTCCTCAAGGGAAAATTGTATCAACCTATCCATTTGTTCCAGGTATAGATTTATCTGGAGTGGTCGTTTCCTCAGAGGATGACCGTTTTCAAGCAGGAGACAAAGTCATTGCTACCAGCTATGAAATAGGTGTTTCCCATTTTGGCGGCTACAGTGAATACGCTCGGATTCCTGCTGATTGGATTGTCCCCCTTCCTGAGGGTCTTACATTAAAGGAAGCGATGATTATTGGTACTGCCGGTTTTACTGCTGCATTATCCGTACAGCGCCTTGAAGAAAATCATGTCACACCTAAAAAAGGCAAGGTGCTTGTCACAGGAGCGACAGGCGGAGTCGGCAGTTTTGCTGTGTCTATTCTCTCAGCAGGCGGTTATCATGTTGAAGCAAGTACAGGGAAAGAAAAAGAAAGCAACTACCTGAAAGAACTGGGCGCTAAAACTGTTATTCATCGGAATGAAGTATATAACGGCACCTTAAAACCGTTGCAAAAACAAAAATGGGCAGCTGCTGTCGATCCTGTAGGCGGTGAGCCTCTGGCATCAATACTTAGCCAAATTCAGTACGGAGGGTCAGTCGCCGTTAGCGGGTTAACAGCCGGTACAAAGCTTCCATCCACAGTATTTCCGTTCATACTAAGGGGAGTGAATTTGTTAGGAATTGATTCCGTTTATTGTCCAATGGAAACTAGACAAAAAACATGGCAGCGCCTAGCCGGTGAACTGAAGCCATCCAATTTAGAAAGCTTTGTTCAGAAAGAAGTAACGCTTGATCAATTACCGGATGTTCTTCCTACCTTATTAAGAGGCGAAGCAAGAGGAAGAATTGTTGTAAATATAGGAGAACGCAATTAAAATCAACTAAGAAGTGGACCCGGAAAGTCTGCTTCTTTTTCTTTCGAACAAACAATCCTTGTATTGAGATATCACTCAATAAAATAAAAGCTTATCATTCATTTACAAAAACCCGGTTTTGTAAAATGAATTGAGTCTTAGAAATATCAAAAGACCGCAAAGATTTCTTAAAGAAGCTTTGCGGTCTTTGGGACTCTTTCTTGTGGGGTTTTATGAGCATGTATGCCGCGTAACAATGAATGTGGAGGAACCTGAAAGTTTCAATCAGAATTGGAAGAAAACGGGTGTTGATGTTCCTCTGCTTGACTATTTAATATTCGATAGCTGGACCCTCCAATATGAAGCGGAATATCCAGTTTTTCTAAATTTGGCATTCCATTTTTTAAGAAAAGCTCTTTATCTTGATATCTCTGTAAAACTTCTCCCACAATCCACTCTTGATCGCCCAAAGTGGAAACACTGTGTACTTTACACTCATAAGCAAAATACGCATCATTTAAAATCGGTACCTCGGCTTTTAGTCCTGCTGCGTATTGAATATGAAATGCTTCAAATTTATTTATATTTCTACCGGTATGGGTGCCTAGTGCTTGAATGAGTTCCGAACATCTCCCCGGAAGAAAATTGACACCGAAAACGCCACTTTTGTCAATCAATTCGTAAGTATATGTCTCTTTGTTTAATGATATCCCATACATTCCTGGAGAAGATCCAATATACGTATGCCACCCGGAAGCCATTGCATTTTTTTTACCTTCATATTGAGACGTAACGACAGCTACCATTCCAGGGTAGGCGTACCAAATTGGTTTATCTATCGGTGTTCTCATCTTCATCGCTCCTTTTGTTTTAGATTCATTTTTTATTAAATTTTGAGAGGCTCGCATCTAAATCGACATGTTCTTCTTCAAATGGACCGTTCGTTTTAGCTGCAAGCCAATGGGCTCCCAGCAGGTTGCTTCCGCCGTGCCATTGCGGCATGCGCAACCGAAGCATCCCATCTTCTTTATTTGTCATCTCATCCTTCCTTTCAAATATTCATAAGAATGATGTACAAATCATAAACCCTATAGCAACTATAGGGTCAAGGGGTTCGTTATTTTTTCAGCACTCTAAATTCTGTGAGGAAGTCTTCTTCTCTTAATGAGTTATAGCTGTTTGGAAGAGAAACTTGATATACGTTTCCATCCGTTTGGATGCCGTGAGATTCAATAAAATGGTACAGTTTTTGATAATACGAAAAATAATTTGTTGAAGAGCAATCAAATGCAATGCACACATATTCACCTGATGGGATTGTATCTATCCTAATGTTTTGTTCTCCTATATCTATCTTTACTCCATCATAAATCGTCGTATAAACACTGTTGCAACAAATATCACCGGAATCTTTATAAGGCTTTAAATCATAAATAAGTCCGTAATAGTTGTCGATTATAGCTCCTCTTTCTTCAAGGACTTCAGCCAATTTTCGGTAGTACAAATCTGATTGGTCATGAGGATTCACTTGAGGTGTCGCTACTTTTAAAATGGTTTGGCCTTCTATATGTCGAACATAAACCAGACCTTCTTCTTTTTTAGTACGTATCTCCAATTGTTCATTAAGCTGATTCTTTCTTCTTTGAAGCAATTGCCTGGCACGTTCGAGTTTTTCCATGTCACGCTCAATCACGCTTTCTTGCTCCTCAAGAAAGGTTTGCATCAGTTCAGGGGTAAATGTATGTGAGATAATGCGCTTAATTTCTTCCAAAGGTGTTTTAATATATTTGAGATATTTAATAATATCTCAATAAAAGAACTGTTTAACATGGTAATATCGATAGCCGTTATCCTCATCTGTACATTGAGGCTTGAAAATTCCGATCTTATCATAATAGCGCAATGTTTGAATTGAAATGTTATTTAGACGGGCTGTTTCCCCAATTGAAAAATATTCTTTCATCAATCCCATCCTTTCTTCTTTGTTCGTTCTTAAAAATTTCACTATACACGATGACAGTCAAAAACCTAACTGAACGATCTTCGAGAAAAAACCCGTTTTAAGACGATCTTCTTTTTCCTCCAGTTCGTTTTTAATCCTACGTCTAATCTTGTCTACAGATGATCTACCGTAAGCTCTTCCTGAAGAAAACCTATCCCTTCCTTTACCACTTTAATACAATAAAAATGGATAACGCGTGATTTTAAAGATTTTTTTAAGGATTTGAAATAAAAAGCATCTCGAGAAACCCATTTTAGAACAAATAAAAAGAATCCATTTCGAAAAATGTTTGATCAAAATGGATTTCTTCTTTTGTGGATTAGTATTCATTTTTTATAAAAAGTTTTCGTCATTATTATTTTCGCAAAATCTTCTCCATCGATTTTCCCTTTGCTAGCTCATCGATTAACTTATCCAAATAGCGAATTTCCCGCATCGTTGATTCTTCGATATCTTCCACCCGGACGCCGCAGACTACACCTTTGATCAAAGCCCGTGAAGGATTCAGTCGGGGGGATTCCGCAAAGAAGGTTTCAAAGTCTGTCTGTTTTTCCAGTTGCCCTTCTAGCTCTTCCTGGCTATATCCTGTCAACCAACGAATGATTTCATCGACTTCTGATTTTGTACGTCCTTTTTTCTCTGCTTTCGAAATATAATAGGGATAGACTCTTGCGACACTCATTGTATAAATCTGATGTTTGGTCATGATACATCCTCCCTTGTGACTGTTTGAGGAATTATCAACATTCAGCTATTAACGTAATTGTATCAATTTTTTGGTGAGTTATCGAATTTTATTTAAAATGATCAAACTTTATTTCAATAATACAAAAGTCAAAAAGTGATAACGGCATGTTTTATCATACTTTATCAGAAAAATACGGTATCGAACATCGATGATAAAAGGAATGAGGAAGTTGGGAACAGAACAATCAATTTCATTGCAAGGTCGAGAATGGAACGGATTGGTAGATAACCGCGAAGGACCTGGGGATCTCGGTTAGAAAATGTAAATACTGCTGTTAGACGGATTGCTTGCAAAATAATTTTTTGTAACCACTTCTCACCCTACCATCTCTAAATCTCTTTTAAAATCCACGTGTTCTTGCACATCATTTGATGCCCAAATCATGCTTCTATCCGATATCGACATTCATAGAATTAGTTGCCCTTTTATGTTGCTAGTTAACTTACTGGGGTAGGAGTCGGGTCAGCATATCCTTCCTTATATTCTTTATCAATCATCTTGCGAATTTCTTTTACCGTTTTTCCTTCTTTAGATTTTGAAATTGATCGATCTGCGATTTTCAAACAAACATCACATTTTGTTCCATGATCATCCCAAACAACAGAGCCATCTTTGTTATTCTTGTAAACAAAACAATCATAGTTATTTTTATGGCCGGCAGACTTACCGCATCCACAGTAGCAAGGAATGCTTTCAAGCAATTCTTTATTCTGTGCTGCAATTTTATACAGATTCTTTACATTTTTCGGCTTATTGTTTAAGAATTCAGGCAACACATCAATTGAATTTGTCTCTTCTCTCACATCACCCGATTTGGAGGAAGTGAGGCTAGTACGCTTCTCTTCTTTTTTGGAATTTGAATCAGCATTTCCGTTCGTATTAGTAGAACAAGCACCTAAAATAATGAAACTTAACGACAAAACAAGCATAATTTTCTTCATTTGTATTGTTTGCTCCTTTTTAAGCAGACTTTATAACAAATCACTTCTTCGGAAAACATGTTAACTTTTCCTGCTTTTTCAATCACACCAGCTTTACATTTTAATTGGCGATCCGTAGTTCAACCACAAGTGGATATACGTTTTGATATAACTGAACACGTCGACCTTTCGCAATAAGAAGGTCATTTAAGAGGGGCCCTTTGGATTTATTTAATTATACAAATGTGTAGAATTTGTGTAGTTTCATATAAAAAATGTAAAAGCGAAGGAAACCACCTTTTCCAATTGTTGAAAGACTTCCACCTATCGATAGATTTTTTTCTTAAAAAGAGGCCGGCTCATTGGTAAGCTTGAGATATTTGCAGTCATTCCCATCGTCACATCCCGTTCACTACCCCTTCCCTATGCCTTGTCATAATTATGGTTAACCAAATAAAAATGTTTATCAATAATTCCTTCTTCTTCATGATATCTACATAATTTCTCGTTAAAATATGATTGTCAAAAATTCGGAGGTGGGAAAATGAAGAAGAAAATCATTTTGTTTTTTTTCATTTCTTTATTTGTATTCATTTTAGGTGCATGTTCGAACACAAAGAATAAAAGCGAAACGGATCATAGCAAGGTGAATACGGAAATGAAAGAAGAAAAGCCAGTGTCAGCCGAAAGGAGTATAAAACCAACATCTAATACTGAGCAGATTAGTCAAAACGAAATTACGATAACTGCCCAAGAAAGAGAACACACGTTAACCAAAGGGAAAAAAGTAACCGTATGGACCTTTAACGGTTCAGTACCCGGCCCCGAAATACGTGTGCAAGAGGGCGAAAATGTAAAGATTAAACTTAAAAATGAATTACCTGAACCGGTCACAATACATTGGCATGGTCTGCCGATATCAAATCATATGGATGGTATACCTGGCGTAACGATGAATGCTGTTCAACCAGGTAAAAGCTTCACATATGAATTTAAAGCTACTGTACCGGGCACCTATTGGTACCATAGCCATCAAAATAGCGTTGAACAATTAGACAAAGGGCTTTATGGTTCACTTATCGTTGAGAAAAAAAATGATGATAAAAAATATGATGAAGACTACACTCTCGTTTTAGATGAATGGATGAGTTCTGGAATGGATATGGGTTCTCAATCTAATCAGATGAGTGACATGGACCATGGAGAGATGACCATGAATTCAGGTGAAGACGATAATTCAGATCATTCTACAGGAATGAAGCATGACATGAGCATGTACGATATTTTCACCATTAATGGGAAAAGCGGAAATGATATTTCACCTTTGAAAGTGAAGAAAGGCGATAAAGTAAGGCTTCGACTTATTAATGCCGGATTTATGTCGCATAAAATTCACTTACACGGCCATGATTTTAAAGTGATCAGTACAGATGGGCTAGAACTTAATGATCCCGGTGTTATTAAAGATAAATTGTTGCCCATAGCTCCTGGTGAGCGTTATGATATTGAGTTTACAGCAAATAACCCTGGTAAATGGAACCTTGAATGTCATGGAGAAATGAAAGGTACAAAAGGAATGAAAGCACTCATACAATATGAAGGCTTTTCGGGGAAAGACATCGATCAACCGAATGAAAAAGAAACTCTGCCAACCATTGATTTAACTTCTTACGGCAAAAAGAGTAAACAAGAGTTTACACTCGATCAATCGTATGATTTAGAATATACGATGAACTTGAACACGATTTCCGAGAAAAATGAATTGAAATATACAATAAACGGAAAAACATTCCCCGACACAAAAAATCTCGCGGTGAAAAATGGAGATTTAGTCAAAGTAAAAATGTTCAATCGTTCCAAGAATGATGACCACCCAATGCATTTACACGGGCATTTCTTTCAAGTGTTAAGTAAGAATGGCACACCCATTCAAGGTTCACCAATTATTAAAGATTCCATTAATTTAAAACCTGGTGACGAATATGTGGTCGCATTCAAAGCAGATAATCCCGGCAATTGGATGTTCCACTGCCATGACTTACACCATGCTTCAGCAGGCATGGTAACTGAAGTGAAATATAAAGGTTTCAAGTCAGACTTCACATCAGACCCTAATGCAGATAATAAGCCAGAGTAACATGGATTATAGTGATGTAAGTCCCGCCCGTTTTAACGGGCGGTTTATTTCTATGTTTTTCGTCAAAGCCCCGGTCACCTCAACCGTTACTGTACTTTCTTCATGAATGCTGCTATCTTTTTTTATTGAAAATCAAATATATGATAGTAATAATCATTGGTACCAACATACATAGGCAAATTCCAAAAAATGATTTCATATATGGATCGAAACCATTTATATTAAAAATTGTGCTGGATAATGTAAGGCATCCGACACCGACTAGAATAAACAACAATGGTATGATGATGCTGGTTATTTTTTTCATCACTTCTCACTCACTTTTTTGCCGGTTGGAAAGCTTAGCTTGAATGTAGTCCCAATATTCTCAGCACTCTTTATTTCGATTCGCCCTCCTAGTAATTTAACCAAATTCTTCACGATCGCAAGTCCTAAACCTGTGCCCCCCGTAGATCTGGATCTTGATTTTTCAACGCGATAAAACCGTTCGAAAACATAAGGTAAATCTTCTTCTGGAATACCGATGCCGAAATCTTTTATAAAAACTTGAATGTCCCGTTTTTGAAGTGCCGTGTATACCTCAATTTTTGTAGCCTGATTACTGTACCTGATAGCATTTTCGATTAAATTGATGAATATTTGTTCCAGCCTCTTCCCGTCTGAATATAAAAATGGAGGGTCGTTTCGGGTATTAAAATGAATATGAATTCCTTTTTCTTTTGCTTTTAGATCAACTTTTTTAACAGAGCTTTTTAAAACCTCCGATATGTCCACCCATTCAAAGCTTAAATCTAACTTGCCTTCTTCCATTTTCGCCAGTTCGAATAAGTCGTTGATAAGCTCCGCTAGTCGTGTTGATTCATCATAGATAATCATCAAATATTGTATTTTTTCTTCTTCACTGCCGTAAAGCTCGTCTTTCAAAACCTTTGAATATCCTTTAATGTATGATATTGGTGTTCGTAATTCATGAGAAATGTTTGCGAAAAACTCTCTTCGATTGGTCCTATAATCCTCGAGCTCTCTTTCCAAATCCATTATAGCTGCCGCCAAACTTCCTACTTCGTCTTTTGTAGGAACGACGAGCCTTGTTTTAAGTGTCCCCTTTGCTATCTCACGTGTAGCACGCTCCATCTTCAAAAGTGGAGCAGAAAGTTTTTTGGATATAAAGAATGTAAAACCAATTGCTATAAACAAAGATCCTATCACAGATACCAATAGCCAGATGCGAACTTTCGCTATAGAGGTATTCACTTCGTCCATATTGGAAACAACGACAAGTCCACCTTTCACTTCATTTCCAATTACAATTGGCTTACCTGTCAGCAGAAATTTTGGATCTCCACTTTTTTTGGAGTATTCGATGCCAACCGTCTGTTCTTTAGAAATCGGGTTAAAGATATAATCCGCAACTTGAGTACCTTCGTTAAACCCCAAAAGCCCCGTACTCTTTATTATTTTGCCCTTCATATTAAAAACAAAAAGGTCTGCATTCATTAATTCTGACGACATCTCAAACATATGATAAGCATTTGTATCTTCCACATTTGAAATAGACGCTGAATATTTAGCTGCAAAATGATTCATCTCTTCTTGCTTTTGATTCTTATAAAACGCTGTAAACAGTTGATCAATAGTAAAAACTAATGGGAAAAGAACAGTCAATAATAAAATGATGATGGTTCCACTGAGCTTAAATGTAATGCTGTTCATATTCATATGGATTGATCCACATCTTGAAATTTATAGCCTATCCCCCACACCGTTTGGATTGGATTATAGCCAGAACCAATGTCTTTAATTTTTAGTCGAATGTTTTTGATATGTGTATCTATTGTTCTTGTGTCTCTGAAATCATCTTGCCCCCACAATATATCTAGGAGTACTTCTCGCGTAAAGACCCTTTTAGGATTGAGTGCGATTGTATGGAGTATTTTATATTCCTTTGGAGTTAAGTCCAAAACTTCCCCTCCTAGCGAAACTGCATGGGCTTCTTGATCAATCTGAAGATAACCGTCTCCATAGTTTATAATATTTTCATCTTCTTTTTTTTCTTTATTTAACACCGATCTTCTGATTAATGCATGCACCCGAGCAATTAGCTCCTCTGATTCAAACGGCTTGATTAAATAGTCGTCTGCGCCAATTTCCAGCCCATGCACTTTATCTTTTACATCACTTCTAGCAGTCAACATCAAGATTGGTGAAAAGCTCACTTTTCTGATTTCTTTACATGCTTTCCAGCCATCCATTCCCGGCATCATAATATCGAGGATAATTAAATCAAAAGAAGCTGTTTTGACTTTCTTAATTGCATCCTCTCCTTCATTTGCTTCTATGATATCGTAATCTTCCTCTAAGTGAATTTTTAGTAAGTTTCTCATTTTCCATTCGTCATCAACAACTAAAATTTTCTTCCTCATGTGCTCCCTCCTCAATCTTGACGGCATCTACTGCAAAAAAGCTTATCCATTAAAGGAATAAGCTCTTTTTTTGTACCCGGTTTTCCCGCGTTTCAATATTAATCAGTGGCAGAAAGTTCACTTTCTGTTACCCACATATGATTTTTCACTTCTTTTCCACCTGTGGTCGGCTGATAATCAACCATATACACAGTGGTTCTTTCGTCAGTATCAATTGTGGCAGTTGCACCTTTCATGCCTTTCATATGATTTGCTTCTAAGGTCACTTCCGTTCCCGATTCAAAAGGTTTATCACCTGCCTCTTTTATTTCTTCCTGAACGACCCATTTATAGTTTTTCATTCTTTTTCCGCCGATTGTTGGAGTATACGTAACGGTATAGACTGTAGTATCGTAGGCACCGACAATCGTTGCTTTGGCACCTTTCATACCCTTCATGTGATTTGCCTTGTTCATCACACTGCTTCCAATTTTATATGTTGGATTTTTTGCTTCTTTCATATCTTTAGGAGCTTCCTCATTCATTTCCATATTGCTGTGATCTATATCTTGCATATCATCAGTATTGTCTTTACTTGCATTATCATTATTCGCGTCTGCACAAGCACCCAGTATTAATAAAAGAGTTGCAAATAATGATGCGATCATTAGGTTTCTTTTTCCATTTTTCGTGAAATATCTTCCTCTTTTGGCATTTGTATTTAAATGATATCATACTAAGAAAATGTGTAGAATTTATGAAGATGATTATCGAATTTCACTATAAAGCACCTGTTTTTTCTTTCTTGTTAAAAATTCGGTTCATTTTAGTATTATTTGCTTGCTCATGTATAATATCTATACAATTATAATGCCATAGGATCGCACTGGAAAGTTTCCTATTTGTTATGCTAATAGAAAAGTTTGAAGAATGAATTTTATCATGATGGAGATGCCAGTATCTTTTACAAAAAAACACAGCAGCACTCGAACTATCGAATGCTGTTGGTTAAACGAACATACACTTTATTTAAAGATGATCTACTTTCTATTTTAATACCTTCCGTTTTCGTTCATACTCTTCCTCACTTATTTCACCCTTGGCATAACTTTCTTTTAATAACATTAGCGGTCGGTCAGTTCCTCTGACACCGCACTTAAAAGAGCGACCAACCACATAAACGGCTACAGCCGTGAGCAATATCAAAAACAGGAAGCCGAAGAACAGCATTATACACATTCCTGTCATAGAAGTACTATTGATCATTCCGTTCATCATTGTCATCAGCTCGTTTCTCAATTGTTACCGTCCTCTATCGGTAAACAATGACAACAACTGTTGCCAAAGATCTTCCACCATTAAGGATATACGGCTTTTGCATGTAGTATCTTTGACTCTTTACTATTTTCTGATTGTTGTAGGGCTCTTCTCTTTCAAGAATTAGATTTCCTTCATAAGTTTTTGGTTTTGTTCGAACAATTCATCTATTTTATTTTGAAACGATTGTAATCCAGTAGATGATTTTAGGTGTTGATCCGTTTTTGTATTTTTATGCTCTTTAAACATACCCTTCATACAGAACAACATCATTATAGGTCATGCAAGAAAGAGCAAAATCTGTAACCAAACTATTTTTTTCACTCACTCCTTTTCATTTTGATATAAGAAGTATAAGCAAAAAATGTGTTGAAAATATGTATTTTAAAAAGGTGAAAAGAAGTTTTTTTCTCATAATGGGTTATGGTTGAATGGAAGTGAACCTGCCGAGGAAAAAATGAGTCTTCCCCTAGCAATGCCAGAAGGAAAGCTTGATGAGGAAATTGTTTCTGTGCACACGGCTATTAATACCATAACTAAAATGAAGAGCTGTTAAGACATCTTCAAGGAATTAATGGCGAATTTTCTTAAGTAATTTAATTCAAGACTTGTTGTTATGCAATATGTACATGAGTATTTCCTTCTGAGGTTAAGTTTTGTTGTAAAACAGTCTCTGATCTATGTATGGGGATGACTTATTTTTAGTATCATTAATGGACTCCTAGACAATTTATGCCAAGGCGTAATATTACTCATATATAGCTATCTTCAGATTAAGTGTGGCTTATACACCTGGTTTGGTGTATAAGCCTGCTAGTTCCCCTATCTTTACATTGCTTTATCTATATTCTGAGCCTCCTTGCCTTCAAGTTCGTCAATAAGAGATACCCCTTCAATGTCTACTTTTAGCAATATACGGTCCAGCCACTTAGGTAAATACCAAGCTGATCGCCCTAATAACGACATGACAGCAGGGACCAGGGTCATCCGAACGACGAAGGCATCGAACAAAACACCAAATGCAAGGGCAAGCCCCATTGACTTAATGGTAATGTCATCTCCGAAAATAAAGCTGGCAAAGATAAAGATCATAATCAATCCGGCCGCGGAAACAACTGCCCCGCTGTGTTTCAACCCTGATAGTATGGATTTGCGGGCATTTCCAGAGCGTACATACTCCTCTCGAATGCTACTCACGAGAAAAACTTCATAATCCATAGCAAGGCCGAATAATATGCCGATGACTAGAATCGGCAGGAAATTTAGGACAGGCCCTGTCGCAGGTATTCCAAACAGGCTGTTTAAATATCCGTCTTGGAGAACACTGACAGTGAATCCGAGTGTGGCTGTAAGTGTCATGATAAACCCGAGAACCGCTTTTAAAGGGATGAGAATTGAACGGAATACAACAACGAGAAGGACAAATGCAAAACCGACAACAATGAGAATGAACACTGAAAGCGCTTCTGTCAGTTTATTAGAAATATCAATATTTACTGCGGTCGGTCCTGTCACTTCAAATTTGACATCTTCTTTTTGTGCAATTTGTTCTGCTTTATCCCGAATATCTTCCACAAGTTTTTTTGTCATCGGTGTTTTCGGACCCGTACTCGGCGTTATGTTAATCATTGCATATTCTCCTGACGAGTTTGGAATGGGCGGAGATATGCTGTCTATATTTGATATTCCTTCCAGCTCTTTAGCCGCTTTTTGAATTGCAGCTTGATGATTTTGCTCATTAGACGCGTCAGCTACAATGACAAGCGGTCCGTTGACACCATCACCAAATCCTTCAGCCATCAAATCGTATGCCTTCCGTTCAATCGTATCTTTTGATTTCATTCCATTATCCGGCATACCAAGGTCAAGATGCAGGGCAGGCAAACTTATGACTGCGGTCAAGATGATGCTCCCCAATACAATTAAAATCGGATAACGGGTGATGAACCGTCCCCACGCGTTAGAATCAGAATTCTCTCTCTGCTTGCTTTTGAACATCGCGCCAAGCCATTTATTTTTCCTTGCGGGAGAAATCCGTTCTCCTACAAGGCTGAGAACAGCCGGTACGGCGGTGATGGCAACCAACACTACAAAAAAGACCACTACCGCCGCCACAAATCCCATATTTGCAAGAAAAGGGATGCCGACAACTGACAAACCGCAGAGGGCGATGATAACAGTGACTCCCGCAAAAACAACAGCGCTTCCTGCCGTTCCAACAGCACGAGCGACTGATTCTCTCACACTTAATTCATCGGCTCGCAACTTACGGAAACTTGAAATTATAAACAACGCATAGTCAATGCCTACCGCTAACCCGATCATGACGGCAAGCGACAGGCTCACCGATGTCATTGTCGTAAAATTTGAGCCGATCATCACAATAACGAGGCCATTGGCTAGCCCGATAAGAGCCGTTATGATCGGAAGCCCCGCGGCAAGAAAGGAAGCAAATGTAAAGGCGAGAATGAAGTAAGCGATGACCACCCCAACAATCTCTGATGCTCCTCCGATCTCCAACTCTGAAAACTCGACTGTTCCTCCGAGTTCCGTCTGTATGCCATTGCTGTTCGCTTCTTTGGCAACCTTTTTTATTTTGTCCTTCGAAGCCTCGGTTACTTGGTCAGCCTTAGCCTGATACGTAATTGTTGCATATCCGATTTTCTTGTCTTTATTCACCGTTCCGCTTTGATAAGGGGCAGCCACCGATTTGACAGCCTTATCTTTAACGGCTTCTTTCAATGTCTCTTGTATTTTTTTTCTGACGGAATCAGATTCGAGCGTTTCTCCTTTCGGCGCCTTGAATATCAGCTGAATTGTGCCGTTTTCATTACCTGATGGAAACTTCTTCTTCAGCAGTTCGCCCGCCTTTTCTGATTTAGTCCCGGGGATCGCGATCTCTCCGTCAAAAGAAGTGCCAATCCCAAATACTACAGCTCCTGCAACAGCCAGGATGCACAGCCATCCGATCAACACTCTTTTCGGCCGAAGAAATGCCCACTCTCCGAGTCTGTACAAATATTTTGCCATACTTCTCACCTTTCTTTTGCTTCATATTTTGTAAACAGGCGGCAGTCCTGTGATTTTCAAATGAATATCCTTTTGAAGCATATCCTTATATTAAACAAAGACAAAACAAAAAAAATCGTACATTAGGGCAAATGCCTAATGTACGAAAGGGCAAGATTCATATGTACCATTTATAAATGAAGGATTCTCCGTTCAATGGCCACCGCAACAGCCTCAGACCTTGAAGAAACCCCCAGCTTATTATAGATATTTGTTAAGTAAGCTTTCACTGTGCGCTCTGAAATCCCCAAGTCAAAAGCGATTTCCTTGTTTTTTGCACCGTGTGCCACAGATCGTAGCACAAAAAGCTCTTTTTCTGTCAGGATTGCTTTTACGGAATTATTTTCAGACAAAGACTCGCTTATTTTGCCAGCAAATATCCTGTCAGTTATTTCCGGCTGCAGAAGCGTTTCGCCCCTAATGGCCGATTCAATCGTCCTGAACAGGTTTTCCCTGCTTGTGTCTTTTAATAAATAACCTTTCGCCCCTAAAGCGAGCCCCTGAACCATCAAATCATCTTCATTGTATGTCGTCAGAATAATAATAGGAATGCCGGGATCCCTGTCCCGCAATCTTTTTATCGCCTCCAGTCCGCTCATCTTCGGCATGTTGAGGTCCATTAAAATGACATCAGGATTCAATTCTGACGCTAGGCGAAGCGCTGCTTCTCCTCCATCCGCTTCCCCGCATACTTCATAATCTTCGCTCGTTTCTAAAATGAGTTTCAGCCCTTCTCTTACGACAAAATGGTCATCAACAACTAATACTTTGTATCTCACAGGTATTCTCCTTTATGGATGGGTACTTCTATTTGAACCGTTGTTCCTTCTTGCAATCGGCTTTCAACATCTATAACACCTCTTAACACACGAACCCGTTCATGGATGCCCAATAATCCATAATGTCCCGCTTTTTTTTCTGTCATGCGAGGATCAAAACCTGTCCCATCGTCCTTTATTTCAATATAAAGCCTGTTGTTTCTTTCTTCAATTGTAAGCCAAGCATGCTTGGCTTTCGCATGACGCGCAATATTTGTTAAACATTCGCTTATAATTCGGTGTCCGTGTTCAACGATGAGACCCGGCAGCGCACCTGTCAGTTTCATTTGAACAAAACACGGAATTCCGGTAGCGGATTGAAAACGATGGACTTCGTGATCAACTGCTCCACTAAAGTCCGCGTCTTGAGCCCCTTTTAAACGCAGGTTGTCGATTGCAAGACGCGCTTCAGCCAAGGTTTCCCTAACACGTTCCATGGCCTGCATGACAATTGCCTGAGATTTCTTGTAATTGCCGCTGCTCATATGGGCGTCAACCGCCTCCAGTTGCATAATGAGGCCGACCAACCCCTGGGCAAGCGTATCATGCAGGTCTCTTGCCATGCGTTGCCGTTCATTTGCAACGGTCAGCTGCTCCACCTTTTGATGGGCAACCTCCAGATCTTTAAGAAAAGCCTGCGTGCGGATTCTCGCCCGCACCTGCCTGAAAAACAGAATGGCATAACCCGCAACGCTAACCACTAAAGGGAGCATAATCAACAGAAACAGCGATAAATTCCAAATCCCCTGCATCCAAAAGACACCAAGGCAAAACAAAAACAAAAAGAAAAGGGATGAGAGGAGGATTTTTCCTATACGATAGTAGACGCCCACACTTTGCCCGATTAAAAGTGTATAAAGGCCGATAAATGTAGCCGGACAACCGTCAGGCATGATGCAGCCTGAGACAAAAACTAAGATGCCTTGCGCGGCAATATACACCCAAGTTTTTTGCAGCGGCCGGCCGCTCATCCGCCAATAAAGCATAATATGTATAGCAATGAAACAAGTATAAATAATGGTATGCACCAATAATGGACGACTTATAAACTGCAAAACAAGAGTTGTCGCATAAGTGATAGCCACCCAAATCATAACAGGCGCCCTGGCAGCATATAATTGATTCGCGTCATCGCGTTCCTCATTTGCTATTTTTATTGCAGACATATCGGACATATTTGGATCAACTTCCCTTTACATTAAATTAGGCGGCTTGAAAAAAGAACTTCACTGTTTCATTATAACTTGTTGCAGAAACCGAAAGCCAACAGATGAATGGCTCATATTGCAAAACATATAAAAAACCCCAAGGGTCCTCCCCTTGGGATGATTAGGCCTGATTCACGGCGTCTTAAAACAAAAGAGGTATCTCTTTTAATCCCCGTATAATCATTCCGGGACGCCATTCGAGAAAATCGGCATTTGTTTTCAAACGTAAATCGGGCATGCGGCGCAGCAATGTACCAATGGCGATCTCCCCTTCCAGCCTGGCCAGCGGCGCACCGAGGCAATGGTGGACTCCTTTGCCAAAAGCAAGATGGTTATTCGCCTCACGGGTAATATTAAAGGAATCGGGATCAGCAAATTTTTCCGGGTCACGGTTAGCGGAAGAGAACGAAATAAACAGCATTTCCCCTTTGCGAATTGTTTTCCCTCCCAATTTCGCGTCTTCAGTAGCCCACCTAATATTGCTTACCTCTGCCGGGCCGTCATAGCGAAGCATCTCTTCGATGGCTGAATGAATGAGTTCCGGTTGGTTTTGCAGCTTGGCCTTTTGATCCGGATGGTGCAGTAAAGCCAAAATTCCGTTTCCGATCAAGTTAACGGTCGTCTCATGCCCTGCGATAATAAGAACAAACACGAGGGCGTACATTTCATGCTCGGAAAGAACATCCCCTTCAACCTCTACACTAATCAAATCGCTTATCAAATCCTCTTTCAGCTCTTTTCTTCTTCGCGCAATCAAGTCACGCAAATAATCGACAAAAGCAATCATGACCTCTTCACTTTGTTGTTCAAAATGGGGATTATTCACACCTTCCATAATAACATCAGACCATTTCCTGAATGTATCTTGATCTTCATGCGGAATACCCAGCATTTCACAAATCACAATAATCGGAAGCGGAAAAGCATAGTCTTCGATTAAATTCATTTCCCCTTTATCCTGCACGTTATCAAGAAGTTCGTTTGCTATCTCTTCGATTCGCCCGCGAAGCCTTTCAACCATGCGCGGGGTAAAGGCTTTCTGCACCAAGCGGCGCAAACGCCGATGATCGGCAGGATTCACGCTGAGCAGATTTCTGGAAATAATTTTCTTATGAGGAGGCTCAGCCGGATCATCCGCTTCATTTAAATGAAGCGGATTGGCAATAAACTTTGAATCGCTCAACACCTTTACTGCATCATCATACCGCGTGACGATCCAGGCATAATGACCGCTCGGCAACAGAAAGCGATAAACCGGTTCCTGTTCTCGAACTTCACTGTAGACGGGAAAAGGATTGCGAATGAATTCTTTGTTCAAAAAATCAATTTTCGACACGCTCAGGTTCCCCCTTATTCCTTTTATTCTACATCAGCCATACAACGAACTGCTCTTGGTTGCAGAAAAATCTTGCTATTTTGAATGCAACAGTATCTTAAACGCTCTCTGACATAAATGATATGACTATACAAAGATCATTGTTGAAAAATAAAGTTTAATGATCCCGGAATAGATCTTCGCCTTATAAAGCTGCTAAGAAACCGGCGGGTTAAACCTCTATTTTTGACAACTTATCATCTAATTCATCAAGCAGCTCATCAGGTGCGGCAAATGAAGGATAAGCAGTCAATTCTCTAATCGACGCTTGGGCGGCATGCCCCATGACCTGTGGATCCAAATCGGCAACCATCGGCGAAAGTTCGGCTAAGATACGCTTCGCTTGTCTGTTTTCAAGCAGCTCGCCAAGCGGTGTGCGGGTGCTCAGGCGTTTTATGTACCGGCGGGTGGGGGCGTAAAAGATATTCCACGTCCCGCTGGCCAATTCAATTTGCACGTGTTTTCCCGATTGTATTGTGGGAATTTCAGCATCAGTTATTCTCTGCCCGTTTATTGATATATCCAGAACATTTGCGTCAGGCAGTCTGACCGTGGCTGTCGCATTGAACGGGATCGTAAAAACAAACGATAAATGCCCCTTTTCGTTAAATGTCCACTCGCTCTTATACAGTCCTGCAGCTGATTGAAGCGACGCTTTTACCCATTTCAGTCTAAAATCAGGCTGCGGCGCCAAAAGGGTATGGCGGAAACCTGGTTTTTCCGCGGAAGGATTGATCCCTGCCACCGTCCGATACATCCACTCAACAACGGCACCGTATGCATAATGATTAAGAGAATTCATCCCCGATTCACTCATTTTTCCGTCCGGCTGGATGGAGTTCCACCGCTCCCAAATCGTTGTGGCTCCCATTTTAACCGCATACAGCCAGCTTGGAAAATCATCGTTTAACAACAATGTGTAGGCGATGTCATTGCTTCCAAACGCCGAGAGAACTCGGTTCATAAAAGGTGTGCCGACAAACCCGGTCCGCAGGTGATTCTTATCAAGCCGCAAACGATGCCGCAAATCATCGGCTATGCGCTGTTTATGTTCATCAGGTACAAGATTCATAAACAAAGCAACAGCGTATCCGGTTTGGGTCGGGACAGCCAGCCGCCCATTTTCAGTGAAGAACTCTTTTTGGATGGAGCGCCTGATTTCCGAGGCAAGCTGCCCGTATCGCTTCGCTCCCTCAAGATCGCCGAGGACGGTAGCCGCCTTTGCTACAAGCTCTGCGGAATAACAGTAATACGCGGAAGCAATAAAGGCAGGATCTGTCCCTCCCATTGGCGAATCCGGATCACTGCCGTCAAGCGCCAGCCAGTCCCCAAAATGGAATCCTTCTGTCCATAACCTTCTTTCGCCGGACTCATCATCCGCTTTTTTGATGAAATCAACCCAGCTTTTCATGCTTTTAAACTGCTGTTTCAAAATCGCTTGATCACCGTAATGAAGATACACATTCCACGGAATGACTGTCGCCGCGTCTCCCCACGCGCTTGATCCGCCTCCGTGTACATTGACAGCAGGCACGACCATTGGAACCATTCCGCCGCGTGCTTCTTGCTCTTTTCCCATGTCATAGCAATATTTCCGGAAAAACGCATAAGTGTCCATATTAAAATTCGCCGTTCCGCAGAATACTTGCGCGTCCCCGGTCCATCCCATGCGTTCATCACGCTGCGGACAATCCGTTGGAACGTCTAAAAAGTTACCTTTTTGTCCCCATAAGGCATTTAAAAAAAGACGGTTCACATCTTGATTGCTTGTTTCAATATGACCGATCTGATCCATGTCTGAATAGATGACACAGCCCGTAAAGTCTTCTGGGCGCAACTCCCCGGGCCATCCCTCGACTTTGACATAGCGGAATCCGTAAAAAGTATGGAAGGGGCGCACCGTCCTTTCACGTCCATCTGCTATATAGGTATATTCAGCTTTTGCCGTTCGCAAATTGTCCCGATAAAAACTGCCGTCCTGCAATACCTCTCCGTATTGCAATGTAATGACCGTCCCTTTTGGAGCCCTTGTTCGAAACTGAAGCCACCCAACCATATTTTGTCCGAGGTCTATGACCGTTTCTCCTCGTGGTGTGGAAATGATCTCAATCGGTTGGATTTCTTCTTTGGTGACCACTGGAAGACTCAGGCGGTCCGTTAACCGGTCGTACCCAAGATCAATTTCTTTTACTCCATACTCTTGAATGGTATCCAATGTCGCATCATATATCTCGCCGTCATAAATGTTGCTATCCAGCACTTTGCTTTTCCGCGCATTCCAGCTTAAATCACTCGGAATCACTTCACGTGAACCATCCCGATACACAATATGACATTCACTAATGAACGCAAATCGATCCCCATATAAATTCTCAGCGTTTCCTTCGAATCCAAACCGGCCCTTATACCAGCCGTTTCCAAGCATGACTTCTACAGTATTTTCCCCTTGCTGTACGAGTCGAGTCACATCATAGGTCTGGTACTGTATCCACTTATCATAGGCATTAAAGTGGGGGGCAAGAAATTCGTTCCCCGCCTTTTCGCCGTTGACCGTCATTTCGTATACGCCAAGGCCCGAAGCATAGATCCGAACAGATTCGACTTCTTTGTCTATCGAAAACGCCTTGACTAACACGGGATGCACCGTCGGCTCTAACAGCGGCGTAATCCACTTTGCACCCCATTCCTCATCCATTTTAGCCGTCTCAAACCAAGCTGCTTCACTCACAGCATAGTCCCCATTGTCTGCCCAAACGTGAACACGCCAGTAATAACGCGTCCGCGGTTCCAGTTTGATCGGAAGTTCAAAAGCAAGACTGTCGATATCTCCCCGTTTTCCGCTGTCATATATGACAGCCGTAAAATCTTTATCCGTCGCGACTTCGATTTGAGCAGCGCTTTGTTTTTGCGCCTTCGTATCGATTACCACATATGACACCCGGGGATTTTCAAGCAAAAAGCCTAGAGGATTTGTGATACGGTTTGTTTTCAATTGATGAATTTTCATGTTTTCGGTCCTCCCACACAGTTTCTTTTGCGTTCAGCCAATTCTGCGACAATTTTTGGATGAATGTTATCCAGCTTATAAAACATTAAAAATATTGCTAATAGAATCATAAAAACGAGGGGGATATAGATATTGATCGCTAATACGGCTATATAACCGATTCTGATTGCTCAGCCGCACCTGCAACATAGCCTCCCAAAGCCAAAGTCCAGCCTACAATCGCCGTTCCAAGGCCATTTCCAAGCTTGTCGGCAAACATTCCGCCGCTGGTGGCCAATCCCTCTGTCCGGATGCCAGTCTTCCACTCGCCATACTCTATCGTATCTGCCAACAAAGCAATTCCAATGCCAAGGACGGGAACAGTACCAATCGTTTGCAAAACGCTCCCCGTCATATAGATCACCAGATTGGATGGATCGACTATTTTGATGATCCCGCCAATTATCCCGAGAAAAGCACCGCCAAGAGCAGCATTTCTTTTTCCAAATTTTTTGACCAGCGGCGCAATAAAAAAGAGGGACACCAAAACCGGAAGCGAAGTAGCCGCCCCTATGAGAGCAATTAAATTAACGTCTCCAAAAACATACAAAGCATAATACAATCCCCCGGCGCTCGACATTGCATTTAAAGCTGACATCAACAAACCAACCAGAAATATGAGCACCCAAAATTTATTTCCAAGCAAAACTTTTAAACCGGTAATAAACGATACTTTTGTTTTTACGTCAGATTCATTGTGTGAGCCGACCCGTTCTTTCGTTGAACGAAACGTAACATAGATAAAGCTTCCCGCCATAACGCTCAGAATCAACACAAGAAGAAACCAGGAAATCCGGGTCCCTCCCAGCATATTAAATAGAGGAATAAAAGCAATCGAAACTACCATTCCAGCGGTAAATCCGGGAACCATTTGATAAATACTCATCATCCCACGTTCCTGAGAATCGTTTGACATCAAGGCAATTAACGCATTATATGGAATTCTGATCCCCGTATACATCAAGATAAACAGCAGATTCGTAATGACGGCGTATACGACCTGACCGGTTGTTCCGATATCGGGAACAGAGAATACGAGAATTCCCGATATGCTGAACGGTACGGCCAGCCATAACAGCCACGGGCGCGCCTTTCCGTGTTTTGACCTGGTGTTGTCCACCACATACCCCATTGCCACATCGCTGATTCCGTCAAATATTCGAGAGAGAAAAATAATTGTACCCACAAGACCTGCCGATATTCCAACGATTTCCGTGTAATAATAGGTAAGCATTGTGCTTCCAAGAATCCACAGCGACATAATGCCAAAGGCTCCAATGCCGTAGCCCAGCAAATTTTTATTTGTCAGCGCGGTGTTTGGACCTAGGATATCCGGTTCAGCAAACGCTTCATTTTTAATCTCCATTTTGTCCCCTCCTTTATTTATGAACGATTAAAATCAAGATCAGTGCTGTTTTTTCACCTTATTACGAAAACGCTTTCATTTAATTGCTAAAGCTATCGGTCATTTTGCCGATTGATCCAAAGAAGAAGCTTTTAGATCATTTAATTCAATTAGCAGCTCTTCGATCATTTGATCGGTTATCGACCCATTGCTGTATGAAACAAAAGCACGTAAAGGAGAATATTTAATGATGGCCTCAATCATTTCGGCATTGTCTTGTTCAGCCTGACCGCCTCCGTTGCTTTCCCCCAGCTTCGCTAAAAACCTCGATATTACCGGAGCTGTTACAGGGTCTTCCATTAAATCGCCCGCCAATGTATTGCGATGGAAAGGTTTGATCATGTTAACAGTTGATTCGACTTCAACCGTTTCTTCCAACACAATGTCACTTGATGACTTTCCGATTAAAATGCCAAACGTCCCCGCTTCCACGTGCCAGTTTTTCAGTTCGGTATTGTAGTAAGCAAACGCCCTCTTATCCAATTCAAATGTAACCGTTTTTTCTTCACCGGGCTGAAGGGTGATTTTCTCAAAGCCCCGCAATTCTTTTTCCGGCCTGATAACGGTACTCTCTCTGTCTCTCACATAAAGCTGAACGATTTCTTTTCCGACGGCATCTCCAACGTTCTTTACATTTACAGCCACCGTTAACTTTTCTGTATCGCGCAATTTCCTTTTGTCAATTGATAAGCCGGTATACTCAAAACTCGTATAACTTAATCCATATCCGAACGGGAATAAAGGTTCCAAGTTTTTCGAGTCGTAGTAACGATAGCCGACAAACAGGCCTTCCCGGTATTCGACTCTGTCTCCTTCTCCAGGAAAATTCAAATATGAAGGATTATCATGTAACCGTTTAGGGAACGTTTCCGCAAGTTTCCCGGAAGGATTGGCATCACCGAATAAATATATCGCAAATCGCGCTTCCCAGCGCCTGGCCCCCCAAATATCCTTCAAGCAAGCCTTTCACCTTGCTGATCCAAGGCATCTCAACCGGACCGCCATTGCTTAATACAACGACAATGTTTTGATTAACTTCTGCTGTAGCCTCAATTATTTTTTGTTGATTTTCAGGTATTTGCATATGACTCCTATCGTACCCTTCAGACTCATAGTGGTCCGGCAGACCCGCAAATAAAACAACTGTTTTACATTGACAGGCGGTTTCCTTCGCTTGCTGAATCAGCTGGTCATCTATTGTATCCTTTTCAATGTCATACCCTTTTGCATACATCACTGTGGCGTGAGAACCGGCTGATTTGACAATCTCGTCGTATATGTTCTCAAGATTTGTCGGATTAACGCGTGAGCTGCCGCTCCCCTGATAGCGGGGCGTCTTCGCAAATGCGCCGATCACAGCGATGCTACCTTCTTTTTTCAATGGTAAAATCTGACCTTCGTTCTTTAAAAGAACTATACTTTCAATTGCTGCTTCACGGGCGAGTTCATGATGGGCATCTGGATCGTATGCTGCATTTTCTTTTTTACTTTTGACTGCTTGAAAGATAACCGTTAATATACGCTCAACAGCACTATTTAATGTTCCCTCGGTTATCTTCCCGCTTTTCACCGCTTCAACAATCTTTTGATCGTTCAGTCCGTTTGTCGAAGGCATGTCAAGATCTAATCCCGCAGCTAGCGCTTCTGCACGTTCGTCCACAGCGGACCAGTCTGAAACAACAAATCCCTCAAATCCCCACTCTTCCCTTAGGATGTCATTCAGCAAGTAGTGGTTCTCCGATGCGTATGTTCCGTTGACTTTGTTATATGCGCTCATCACGGTCCAAGGGCGCCCCTTTTTCACAGCGCCTTCAAAGCTGGCCAAATAAATTTCTCTTAATGTTCTTTCATCTACAACTGCATCAATTGACATTCGGCGGTGCTCTTGATTATTGACTGCGAAATGCTTCAACGAAGTTCCTATCCCTTGACTTTGCACCCCTTTTATATGGCTGGCCGCCATCTTTGAAGATAAATAAGGGTCCTCCGAGAAGTATTCGAAATTCCTGCCGCATAGGGGGGAGCGTTTAATGTTTGCACCCGGCCCGAGCAAAATGGAGACACCATTTGCCTGGCACTCTATCCCTAAGGCGGCCCCGACTTTTTCCATCAATTTCAGGTCCCAAGAACATGCCAAACAGGCTGCGGTCGGAAAGCATGTGGCAGGCACACTTTGATGAATCCCCAAATGATCGGCACCTTCTTTTTGTTTGCGAAGACCATGGGGACCGTCTGACAGCATTAGGGACGGGATGTCCAGCCTGTCGATCCCCTTTGTATGCCAAAAATCCGCGCCTGAACATAAGGCAGCCTTTTCCTCTAATGTCATTTGTAAGATCAAGTCATTGATTTTCTTTTTCATGATCGCTGGCTCTCCTTTAAATATAATGTCAAAACACAACCTTTGAACCAATTATCACCTCCAGCTTTCGTATTATTGTAATCGCTTTCAATTATTGAAAATATGATAAACTAAAGATATCTTTTGATAAATTAAGTTTATTTAGGGCCAACAATCATTCCCCTAAAAAAAGGAGTGTGACTTGAACATATGAACATCTCTACAGACCTGGAATTTGTCGAGAAACTGCTTTATAACGCCTACAAAATTCCGACTATCTATTTAGATGCAGACAAAAACGTAGTATTTCAATACCATCTTGAAGCGAAAAATCCCATTAACAACGAAGCATTTATTCACATTATCGAAAAAGATGATGAACTTCGTTTTCCCTTGCTGAAAGTAACGAATTTTCTGGAGAACTACATTTTCATTCACCTTGACAAAAATTACGAAAGATCAGGAACATTCGTTCTTGGCCCCTCGCTATCGTTGAATATAACGAAAGAAATGACAGCAAGGATGGTTCACGATTACAAAATTCCCTTGAACAGACAGAGTGATTTACTGCAATATTTCAACAATGTAGTAAAAATTAGCCGCATGGAACTTCTTCATGCCGCCCAGCTCGCATATTTTCTGCTATTTCATGAAAAAATCGACGAGGCAGCACTTTCCCTTTCAGTTAAAGCAAACGCAGAAAAAATGGAGGGAGCTATTGAAAAACAGCTTTACACCCGTCGGATAAATAGAGCTTTCCACATGGATCTTTATCATGAGCAATATATCTGGCAGTGTATTAAAGAAGGGAACAAAGACAAATTGGCCGAACATTTAAAAGGACTGAACATCGACGGAGTTGGTGTTCTATCTAAGAAAAGCCACCTTCGCCATACAAAAAATCACGCAATCATCGCTGTCGCACTCGCAACAAGGGCGGCTGTCGAGGGTGGCTTATATGAAGAAATCGCATTTACAATGAGCGACATCTCTATTCAGCGGATTGAAGATGCCAAGGAGGTCAATCAGATTAATCTTTATGTTCAGCAGTATCTTTATGAGTTAATCGACAAGGTGTTGACCAATAAAATGATCGATCAATCAAAACCCATAAGAATATGTAAAAACTATGTCTTTAAACACATATACGAAAAAATATCGATTGAAGATCTCGCCCAAACCATTCATTTGAATCCTATTTATCTGTCACAGTTGTTTAAAAAGGAGACCGGACTTTCTCTCGGCAAATACATTCAAAAGGAAAAAATAAAAGAAGCTAAAAAACTGCTTGTTCAATCCGATGCTTCCATCGCGGAAATATCTTCGCTTCTACACTTCAGTGATCAAAGTTATTTTGCGAACGCATTCAAAAAGCATACGGGTTTGACTCCAAGCCAATATCGAAATAATCCTTGTTCAACAAACGCCCTCTCTTAACTGCTGCAATTTGCAGGAAACATCAACGTTTTGAAAAGAACCAAGATCCTTTGACTGGAATCATAGTCGATCAAGTTTTAAAAAACATAGAACAAACGACAACAAGCAATATGCAATATAAAGTAAAATGAACGATTGATATAGCGAAGCCAAAGCCGACAGTATTCCAATATTCGGCTTCCCGAGGATGTGCTATTGCATGATCCAAGCAATTAAACAATACTCTTTAATGTTCGCTCCTCCGATTTCTCCAGAATATGGGTTATTCACTTAAAATTTTTATGAAAATTCCGTTATTCATTGAAGGCGGCGATATTGCATCAAACGATCGTGATAATTTCCATCCAAGCAGAAACACACCAATTCCATTTGATATATTCAAGCCGCCATATCTCAATTTACTTTATTTATGTCTATATGACATGAAGCCGGGTCCGCACCTAAAAAACCTCCCGTTACATATGCGTGAGGCTAAAACTCAATTTTAATATTTTGAGAATCACTGATTTTCTTGTGCTTTTTTATCAAAGACGTCTCAAGGCTTTGAAATAAGGATTGATCAAAAGCATTTCACAGAAAACCCATTTTAGAACAAATAAAAAGAATCCATTTCGAAAAATGTTTGATCAAAATGGATTTCTCCTTTTGCGAATTAGTATACATTTTTTATAAAAAGTTTGATCAAAAATGGAATCAGTGTCTCTTCGTCATTATTATTTCCGCAAAATCTTCTCCATCGCCTTTTCCTTAGCTAGCTCGTCGATTAGTTTATCCAAATAGCGAATTTCCTGCATTGTTGATTCTTTAATATCTTCCACCCGGACGCTGCAGACTACACCTTTGATCAAAGCCCGAGAAGGTTTCAATTGGGGTGCTTCCGCAAAGAAAGTCTCAAAGTCTGTCTTTTTTTCCAGTTGTACTTCTAACTCTTCCTGACTATATCCCGTCAACCAACGAATGATTTCATCGACTTCAGCTTTTGTACGCCCTTTTTCTCTGCTTTCGAAATATAATAGGGATAGACTCTTGCGACACTCATTGTATAAATCTGATGTTTGGTCATGGTACATCCTCCCTTATGTTAAATGGCCCGTTTGTTAAATTGACACAAATAAGTACTACACTTTCTCTACAAAAAGACAGTGTCTTTACCGACTAAGACTTCAGGAAAGGTTTGGTGAATGAAGATCCATGAGTCTAACACTGTATTAGCCGCAATCTTTACTTAACTCAATTGGACACTATGATCTGAAACATGAGCTACGCATGTCAAGAGACACACGACTCATATCCGCTCCGATCTTCTCCGCTAATTCGGTCACCTATTTCTTTCTGTCAAACCACTCCTCCATCCGATCAAAACGCTTATTCATATTTCAAACTAAGCCAATCAACAGGATAAGAATTACTTTAAATTCTTTGTGGATAATGGTACCATAAAAACAAAATAATGGGGTGGTCTTTTTGGCGAAAAATAATGATATTACAGATATATTCAAACAATCTGTGAAGCTGCTTTGTAAAGTTAACAATATTTCTCCCCGAAAACCTAGATTTGAAACTATCTACAAATTTGTCATTATTAGGGTTAAGAACCATCTAAAAGATGGGGTAGACTTAGATTGTTTTCATATTTTAAACCTGATTTACCGAATAGTCGGACCTTTTGGGATAAAATTCACTCAACATTTATGGCTCTTTCCAGATTCAAAAGGGGTGGACAGAATAGATGTATCCTTTGAAAAAAAGGATTATGATGCTTTAAATGCAAAAATGAGAGAAATGACGGGAACATAAAACAGAGCAACCCCCTTATCCTGCTCTCTTACTTGATGTACCTATATGAAAAGGATCCGACGAATGGAATTTATTTTATCTTTCGTTTTTATACTTGTATTTAATTCTGGTGCTTCAAAGCGCGATTATCACTGTTATTGACTATGGTTTTATAAAAAGCCGGTCGTCTGCTTTCATGAGTGAAAAGAGGATGTGAAAATTAAGAAGGGTATGATTCTTTTATGAAAGGTCTTTGGATTTTTTTGAGTTGTGCTGTGATTGGAGTACTAATGAACACGATCAAAGAAAATTTCCCGCCTACTGTGACAACAATTGTTTTAGTCGGTTTTGGGGCCGCTTGTCTGATACTTGACCGAATTAAAAGCAAGAGGAATCAAGACCAGAGTGACAAAAAGTATGAGTCTATATGGTGGACTGCAACATTACTCGTATTTCTGCTAATAATTTTAAATAATACTGTTATAAAAATTGAGATTTTAACTGTTATTATTGCGGTTGCATACATAGTATTCATGGTGATTGTTAGGAGTAGACTGTAGAAAGCTAAAACAGATTAAGCAGGCCCCGTGGCATGCTTCGATCAATCTCGATATCTCTTGGCCGGCCTCTTGTTTGACGGGCTGTTCTGGATTCAATGACATCCTTCATGCTCTCTTTCTTCCGCAAATTCAAAACGGCCGACAATCAGCTGTACAACAAACCATGTGTAAAAGATCAGCAACCCCTCAGGCTATCCATCTTGACTAAATATTCACGTTCGTTTTTCTTGTCTCTAATCATATTACAAAGTGATATCGGATTCAAATAAAGAAACTCCGAAAGGAAAAAGCTAACATTTTCCTCTAAATAATAAAAATGAATGTCAAAGGTGTCTATGGCCGACCTGATAACAATAATGTTTATCCTTAAATCCTACAGCCATTGGATCTTACTCAAAAGAATTTAACAGTGTTATTCTTCCTCATCATATGCATCCCCAAGTGATTGAAAATCACTCTCCAACCAATACCAATAATGCCCCCTGTTCCTGATGAGTCTTTCGAACAAATCTGTAAACGAGGCAGCTACAATTTGTGACTCTCCAATGAGAGCATGCCGGTCAAAGAAGCTATCATAGCACCTTCCTAGTCTCTTTTTATGAAGGTCAATTGTCAAATATTCATCCTTACCGTCATTACATATCATATACCAATTTGAAGAGATGTCTTCTTCACATAGTTCTCCGACAATTACCGGGTTGGCCAAGACAAATTCTTCCGGGGACACAATGTGAATAGGATATTCTTCATTCTCATATAGCGATACTCCACCACAAAGTCGATAGAACTCTTTTACATCTTCGGGTAGAATATGCTTCGTCTGATCAATTTCCGGTAACCCTGCAGGTTTATGAATTCGACAGTTAGGTAAAGATTTTATTTCAGTAATGAATTGATTTATTTTTGACATCTATTTTCCCTCCCTAACATATTGATTGAATGCTCTGTAATACTCTTGTCTTGGGGATCTTGGAACTTGTGCTGCATCAAACATATTTTCAGTTAATTCTGTATCTCCCCACTTCCTTGCTTCCAATCATCCTCGCCTTTTCAAATATAATACTTTGAATAAATTCATCACTTGAATCTGTTGCTTTTTTTATGATTAACACGCTACGAAAAAGCACCCGGTAATGGGGTTTCTCATATTGGCCAGATTTTCTCCAGGTACCAATCAACCTTCTAATATTTTCTCTATTCCTGTGTCATAAATTAATAAGTCATTTAAAGATGGAGCAACTTTCACAGCCTCTTCTGCATCTAAATCTCCAAACCCCACTATATATAGCCCAAAGCCATCTTTTCCTTCGAAAAAAATAAGAGCATTTCCACCTTCATCATCTCCCACTGCAAGAGAATCTGGTATGTAGTCTTGTATTTCATAGGATTCATTCATTTCAACACAACCCGCAGGGCTCCATATACGTATGTGTTTTTCTCCAGCAACATTTATTTCAACTTCTGTCGCTTCACTCACTATGTCTAAATAATCGGGTGGTACATTGATAGGCGAGAATTCTACTAATGATTTAATTTCTTCCTTGTTAGCAGGAGCTTCTTGTGCATCAATTGAAAAACGAGAGCTGATTTTACCGAGCACAGTCATTTCAATTCAATCCTTTCATATTTACTCCACTTATCTAACATCCTATACTGTTGTTCAAGTTTCAATGGTTTTTCTCGAAAATCCTGCCCCTTTCAAATCTTCCACAGTGTAGTTGCGTTCTTCTTGTAAAGACGACAGTTTGGAGAAGTAATGTTTCATATTAGCCATTTCTTAATGTATACTGAATTACACCTTCACAGAAAAAAGGCGCAACATCCCTTATGAAATTTGCGCCTTTTCTTTACTAATACATATCTATTCAAGATTTGCATGATTCCCATACATGTGCTGAGTATTCAGCCCTTTCATCTCCATCATTCGCAATATGGCGGCATCGTAAAACAGTAAAAGAGTTTGTTCAAAAAGCGACCCCATTGGTTGAATGGTCTGTTTATCGCTTGCCGCTGTATCTTTCGGTGAACCGGGCAGCTGCACGATATAATCAGATACTTCAGCTATTGGTGAGTCCGGAGTAATTGTAACTGCTGCTACGGCACCTCCGATATCTTTTGCCTTTTTCGCCATGTGAAGCAAACTTTCGGTTTTTCCTGATCCTGTGCCTACGATAAGCAAGTCTTTCTCTGTAAATGAAGGTGTTACTGTTTCTCCAGTAACATACGCATGAATACCCATGTGCATTAATCTCATAGCAAATGACTTCCCCATGAAACCAGAACGGCCTGCACCGGAAACAAACACTTTTTCTGAAGATAAAATACTGGATATTAAATTCTCTATTCCTTCCTCTTGAATACGAGAAGTTGCATGATTCAGTTCTGCGATGATCGCTTGTAAATAATCATAAGTCGTCATGATTGTTGAATCATCTGCTTCATTTCTGCGGCTGCTGCCGCTTTATCATCTTGATTTGCAATACCGCCGCCAACGATAATCAAATCAGGGTTTAATTTAACGACTGCGGGCAATGTGTCCAGCTTAATACCGCCTGCAATAGCCGTTTTTGAGTTTTTTACTACATTCTTAATTGTCATTAAGTCTTCAAATGAATTTTGGCCAATGGCTTGAAGATCATAGCCCGTATGCACGCAAATATAATCCACACCAAATTCATCTAATTCCTTGGCGCGCGCTTTAATATCTTTAATCCCAATCATATCCACCAAGATTTCTTTGCCTTGAGCTTTTGCCTCTTCTACAGCGCCTTTAATAGACATGTCTTCAGCAGCTCCTAAAATGGTAATGATATCGGCTCCTGCTTCTGAGGCTTTCATTACTTCATACCCGGCCGCATCCATAATTTTAAGGTCTGCCAGCACTTTCAAATTCGGGAAAGCATCTTTCACCTCTTTTACTGCACGGAGTCCTTCATTTATCACAACCGGCGTACCGATTTCTACAATGTCAATGTATTCTTCTACTTCTTTTACCACCTTGATGGCTTCCGGTATATTGACTAAATCTAATGCTAACTGTAATTCCAATTATAAGTCACCCCTGTTTTTAAATTATCAATATGAATTCCGCGGATGATTCTCTTGATATTTCTCTTACAAGACGAGTATAGCAAGAGGGATGACACCTTTATAGTACGCACTTTTTTTTACATACTATACTTTTACTCATATGGTATAGAAAAAGATACTGTTTCCAAAACAGTATCTCAAGCCAACCATCTATTTATCATCTTTAAAAAAATTAGTTTCTATATAATTTTTACCCCACTCATACATAGCCTCAATTATAGGCATTAAACTTTCTCCTTGTTTTGTAAGAGAATATTCAACCTTTGGGGGAACAACCGGATATACTTCCCTATGTACAATATGATCTTCTTCTAATTCACGCAGCTGATTCACCAGCATTCTTTGAGTAATGCCGGGCATCAGAGCTTTCAGTTCCCCAAACCTTTTCGTACCTTCTTTTCCCAGAAACCACAATATCAGCATTTTCCACTTTCCTCCGATAATGTTGAGCGTTAACTCTTTTTCGCAATTAAATGTTTTATTTTCCATCCGTGACATTTGATCACTCCTTATCTAACTTGCAGTAAATTAAAATATAATTTTCATGATAAACCATGACATAATTGTAAAAAGATTTTATCTAATTAATCAATCATGGTGCTTTTTAATTGGCATGACTAAGAAATTATTTAAAGTTGCGGCAAAAGATTTGAAATGCCCATCCTCAGGCGGCCGCTTCGGACCTGGCTTGAAATCAAAGAGAAACATCAGGGCGGGGTTATGATCCCGGAGTGAGAAGCGTTTGCCGATGAAGATGTTTCATGCGTTTTATCGGGCGGAGAAGAAGGGAAAATAATATCGGTAAAGAGGCCGGGAGGATGAGAATTTCGGCCTCTTTCATCTTTTTCTAGAATAACGCTTTAATAGAATTCCATGCACTTGATTAAAGCTCAAATGGCTGACCCTTGTCACACGATCGCAAGCCCGGCTTTCTGCCACTGAACAATGCCGCCGCTCAAGCTCAATACCTGTTTGAAACCGCCGTCAGCTTGCAGGATGCTGGCTCCAATGGCGGACCGGGCTCCGGAACGGCATTGCACAAGGATCGGACAGTCTCTTTTAATTTCATCCAGCCGTTCCGGGAGCGTCCCCAGCATGATGTGCTGCGCATTCGGAATGTGACCTTCCTGCCATTCAGTCAGATTGCGGACATCAAGGACGTGCACGAATCCGTCTTCCACCAATTTAGCAATATCCAATGGTGTTATCTCCGTGTATGATTCAAGTTCAAAAGCGCCGCTTTCCAGGATTTTGCCGCTGTCCATAAACCCTGCCACATTGTCAATGCCTACAGAGCGCAGCGCTTCCAGGAGTTCGTTCACTTTATCCGGATTCGTTATGAAGGACACAGGACGATTGTAGTCAATGAGCCAGCCTGCCCAGTTCGTAAACGCCTTGTTGAATGGAATGTTGATCGTGCCTTTGATATGCCCTTCAGCAAATTCCCGGGAAGGGCGGGTATCCACAATTTGCCCTTTTTTCTGTAAATCTTTCACCTGCTCAATTGAAGCGATCTCTGGAACAGCAGACAGATCTTTAAGCAACGCTGGGCCTTCTTTATTCACGCGTTTCATCACGGCAAAATATTTTGGCGGTTCTGGCTGTCCATCAAGCAAAGCTTTTACGAATTCCTCTTCATCGGTGCAAGCCATTGCCCAGTTAAACAGCTTTTCGTAGCCGACAGTCGAAGTCGGAATCGCTCCCAATGCCTTGCCGCAAGCGCTGCCTGCGCCATGTGCCGGCCAGACCTGCATGTAATCCGGGAGTTGTTTAAACTTCATGAGGGACTTGAACATCTCTCTTGCCCCCGATTCTGACGTTCCCTTGATCCCAGCCGCTTTTTCCAGCAAGTCGGGTCTGCCGATGTCGCCTACAAAGACGAAATCTCCCGTAAAGATGCCGATTGGACGATCAGCATTTCCTCCGCGGTCCGTCAACAGGAAAGAAATGCTTTCCGGGGTATGGCCGGGGGTATGCATCACCTCAAACATCAGGTTTCCGACGGAAAAGCGATCACCGTCTTTCACAAGTTGATGTTTCAATCCATCAATATATTGATATTTCCAATCTGCATCGCCCTCATCGGAAAGATACAGCTTCGCTTGGTGTGTCACGCCGAGTTCGCGGGCACCGGAAACAAAATCGGCGTGAATATGGGTTTCTGCGGCTGCTGTGATGTGCAGCCCTTCATCTTCGGCTGCTTGTAAATATGGCTTTAGATTGCGGCCGGGATCAATGATAATTGCCTCCCCTGTTTTTTGGCAGCCGACCAGATAGGATGCATGGGCCAGCTTTTCATCGTAAAAGTAGCGCAACAACATGTTGTATTCCTCCCCTTGAATCATCATTTATTTTAAGAAAACTGTTTTGGAATCCTGCATCATGCACATCATCCAAATACACTTGCCGTTACCTTTTGTCCTCTCTTACATCAGTCCTTTTAACATGCCATTCCAATAAATGACGGGAAGCAATCTTCTTTTTAACAGGTACATGCTGAATCGTTCTTTGGACTGATCAAATGGAAACGTTTCTTGCGGCTCCTTGTGATAGTCAAACTCGGCCAGCACGAGTTTGTTGTAGCCTGTAACCAAGGGGCATGAGGTATATCCATCGTACCTTGCATCTAATGAAGATCCTTTTATCAGGGACATCAGATTTTGCACCAAAACCGGAGCCTGTTTGCGAATCGCCGCCCCTGTTTTGGACGTCGGCAGGTTAGAACAGTCTCCAATTCCGAAAACATTGGCAAACTTTTTGTGCTGCAAAGTGTACGGATCAACATCGACCCATCCGCCGGCATCCGCCAATGCGCTTTCTTTTATAAATAGAGGCGCTTTCATCGGCGGAGTCACATGAAGAAGATCGTATGTTAATACTTCCTGTTCCCCAGTCTCCAGATTCTCGAACAGGGCTTCTTTTGAATCAGGCCGAATTTCGACCAGGTTTCGTTTGTACATCGTTTGAATGTCCTTGCGCCGGACGACTTTTTCGAGCGCATTTGCATATTTGGGGGCATCAAAAATGATTGATTTAGCCGATGCAAAAATAATCTCCGACTGATTGCGAACATTTGACTTGCGGAAATAGTCGTCTGCCAAGTACATAATTTTCTGCGGAGCTCCCCCGCATTTCACGGGAGAATCCGGATGAGTGAAAACGGCGGTTCCGCCTTTAAAGTTGCGGATGTTTTCCCAAGTGCTGTCTACCGTATCGTACGAGTAGTTGCTGCAAACCCCGTTTTTTCCGACCGCATCTTTCAAACCTTTGACCCCGTCCCAATCGATTTGCAAACCGGCTGCTGCAACAAGATAATCATAGGAAACGATCGTTCCTTGTTTTGTAAGGAGTGTGTTCTGATCCGGCCGAAACTCCGTTACAGCATCGCTGATCAAGTCAACCCCGGCAGGAATCAGGGAAGCCAGATCGCGCTCCGACTCTTCCTTCTTCGCTGCCCCGCCTCCAACCAATGTCCACAAAGGCTGGTAGTAGTGCTTTGTTTGCGGGTCAATGATGGCAATTTGTCCTTTGAATTTTTTAGAAGCCCGGACGAGGCGGGCCGCGACACAGATGCCGGCAGTCCCAGCACCGACAATGACAACGGAATAACGAACTTGTCTTGCCATAGTCAACCCCCTTATGCTTTTAGAAAGTTGATGTTTTTCGTAAAGATGCATATCACTGTTTTTAAGGTAACACTGATCTCCCTTTTTCTATATAGGGGAACTCCCCTACTTTTATGTGAGCCCCGTCTTCTCAAGCTGACAAAAGGCAGTCTGCTACAACGCCAGATCCAGATATTTGTTTTTAATCGCATATTGGATCAATTCGTGTTTCGAGTCCAGCTCTAACTTTTGCATGATATTCGTTTTGTGGTTTTCCACGGTTTTGACGCTGATCGAGAGTTTATCGGCAATCTCTTTATTGGCATAACCCAGCACAATGAGTCTGACAATCTCCTTTTCGCGAACAGTTAAAACAGAAGGCGGCTTTTTGGACTCTGAATTCAGCCATTGTTTAATGATGTCTTCGGATACAGATGTCTTGTAAAAGCGTTTTCCTCTGTGCACCTCGACAATCGCCTGATAAAGCAACTGATAATCGCTGTTTTTCAAGACGTACCCATGGGCCCCCACCTCGATCGCTTTATGGACAAAAATTTCTTCATCATGTATTGTCAAAATTACGATTTTAACAGATGGATTCAACTTTCGGATCTCACTGCTCGCTGTGAACCCATCCAATCCATTTGGCATCGACAAATCCATCAGCACTACATCCGGTTTCAGCTGACCGGCCTTGAGGACGGCTTCGTTGCCATTGTGGCTTTCTCCAACAATTTCGATTTCAGAAAAACCTTCCAAAAGCACGCGAATTCCCTTGCGAATCATCATGTGGTCATCGACCAGCAATACCCTGATCACTCTCCTTCCCCTCCTTATACTGTACTTTCACTTTAATAGACGTACCTCTCTGAAGTGCGGAGTGAATACGAAGACTTCCTTCCATCTGATCGACTCTCTCTTTCATATGTTTGAATCCCAGACCTTCCTCTGTCAGCTCGCGCTCAAAACCGATGCCATTGTCCTGAATCATTAAAACGAGTTCACCGCCTTCTTTGTACAGTATGACTTCAATAAGTGTCGCCTGCGAATATTTCAGGGCGTTATGCAGCGCTTCCTGGATCACGCGGTACAAATTGATTTCCAAACTCGGCAGCAAGCGATTGCTGACATTGCTTGAGGCAAATGTAATAGAAACATCTTTATGCGTCTTGTTTAAACCGGAAACAAGGTGCTCGACAGTAGGGATCAACCCCAGTTGATCCAGACTATGCGGACGCAGCTGAAGAGAGTAGAGCTTGATGTCTTGTATCGCCTTTTCCAGTTCATCGATGATTTCCTGCATGTATTCTTTAAATGTATCTTCCTGCTTCATGCGCGATCGAATCGCTTGAATGCCTACTGAAACCGAATAAAGCGATTGCCCTACACCGTCGTGCAGTTCCTGGGCCAACCGCTTGTGTTCGTTTTCCTGGGCTTCTAACGTTTTTTGCAGAACGAGCTTGGAGATCCTGGCTTCCTCTTCCTTTTTCTTCATCGTTAAATCTTTCAGGACCAAAAGGACTTCTTTTTGATCCCCGTTTTCATAAATGACCGCCGTACTCATCTCCATGTCGACGAATCGCCCCTCATAGGTGGGCATTGAGGAAAGAAAATACGGAATTTCCCGCTTGGCCAGCAAATAACAACGCTCTTCTCCCTCTTCCAGTTTTCTCGTTTGGCAGTAGGAACAGTACGGAACCTTGCCCCCTACTTTCCATCCCGTCATCTTCTTTGCGGACGGATTCATCACCAGTATCCTGCGTTCCTGATCCATCATGATGATTCCATCCTGCAAATGGTCGAAGATCTGCCTGAAATAGCCGCTTTCCATTGATTTTCCTTCTTCTTTATACCGTTCAAAAAAAGTCGGGTTTTGACACATCATGGACCCTCCCTCAGCTATCTATTCCTCGTACAATCGATAGACCCTCTTTAACTTCTGTTCAAACTGGTCAAAATGAACAAAACGCGCTTCTCTTAGAAATTCGGTTCCCTCAATAAACAAAAGAAGTACAGGAACTGTGAAGACTGAAAACCTGCCTGCAACCTCCTCCACTATATCAGCATCGATGTGTCCCAATTTGATCTTCGGAAATTGAGCGAGCAGTGCTCTAAGCTGCGGCAGAACAGCGTGGCATACTGTGCATTGAGGCCTTGATATATATATAAAACTTAATTTATGATCGTTTACGAATTTTTCAATTGAAATCATTGAAGTTAACTCTATAACCTCTTTCATCCAATTCCTCCTTCAAAACCGATAATTTAGAAAACCTTAAACATTAATGTAAGATATCAAACCAAATTTTCACGGTTGTAATCAAAATAACGAATATCAGAATACCTTGAAGAACTTTAGCATTCACCCTCTTGCCAATTAAAACACCTATCGGGGATGCCACTAGGCTGGCAGCTATTATAACCAAAGCCGGCATAATAGGAACATGTCCAATGACGAGCTTTGCGGCTGTTGTTCCAATCGATGAAATAAATGTAACTGCGAGTGATGTCGCGATTGTGGTTCGTGTAGGGATTTTTAAAACGACTAACATTAGCGGAACAAGCAGAAAAGCGCCGCCGGCACCGACAATGCCTGAAGCCAAGCCGACTGCGAAAGTGATTACCGAGGTTAATATCTTTGGAAAACGAACGTGATCACTTTGACGACCTTCTGTACCTGTCTTTGGAATAAACATCATGACTGCGGCGATTATCGCCAATATTCCGTAAACCAAGTTTATGACATCTTCAGAGAAAAAATGTGACCCATAACCGCCGATCATACTTCCCATTAAAATACTTAATCCCATAATGGTGATAAGTTCTTTATTTAAGTAACCGCCTTTCCGGTAAGCCCATACACCGGAAAACGTTGCAAAAAAAACCTGGACTGCCACAATACCCGAAACCTGGTAAGCATTAAAGCCTGTAAATCCAAATAACACAGGTATGTATAATAACAAAGGGTAATTAATAATGGCTCCCCCAACACCAAGCATCCCGGACATAAAAGAACCAACTAATCCGATTAAAAATAGTAGAAGAATAAAAGATATGCCCACTAACTTTCCTCCTTTCCGTCAATTAAAAGGGGGAATAGCCCCCCCTTTATCACATTTAACCTTTTTTAATCCAAAACTTTAATACGCCATCTTCTTCTGTATCTTTAAGCAACTCATGACCGCCTGAATTAGCCCATGCTGTTAGATCGCTTTTTGCCCCTTTATCAGTGGCATGTACTTCTAACACTTCTCCGGATTGCAATTCATCAATAGCTTTTTTTGTTTTTACAATCGGCATTGGGCATGCGAATCCTTTAGCATCTATTATTTTATTTGATTTCATTTTTTATCTCTCCTATCTTCAAATCTATGTTCATCCATGAACCGCGCAGCGGTTTGGGCCAATTTCCATCTCACTTTGCCTGTCAGTCTCAGGCGTTATTTTTCCCATGTTGGTTTGACGGATTTCCTGATATGCATGTGGCTGTGGCGGCAGGTTTTCTGATACAGCACCTCTGAATTCATTTTCATCCATATTTAAACCGCCATTCTTTTTGTATAAATCACCCAGCTTAGCCTGAACATGCCCTTGATCGCCTAATTCGCCGACTTTCGCAAAGTGAGCCGGAAGAACAATCAGGTCATCTGATATCTGTTTGTACTTTTCATATAAAGTGTTACGCAAATCCTCTGCCCAATCCCCGGCTTTTCCAGCCAAGTCCGGCCGGCCAATCGATTCTACAAATAAAATATCTCCTGTTAACAAATAGCGGTCATTAACAATTAAAGAGGTGCTTCCAATCGTATGGCCTGGTGAATAGATAGGCTCTACTTTTATACATTCGTTTCCTGCAGAAACAACTTTACCTTCAGCTAACGGTTCATACGAAAATTGCACTTCCTCTGCATCTTTTGGCGGTAGATGGTATGCAGATCCTGTGCGCTCACGCAGTAAACGTCCGCCGGAAATATGATCAGCATGTAAATGTGTATCAATCACGTGTTTAATCGTAACGTTTTTCTCTTTTGCAAAATCTGTATATGCATCAACAGTACGAGCAGGGTCAACTACAATTGCTTCCCCGTCAGACTCGATAAAATAGGATAAACAGCCTTTCCCCATTCTTACGAATTGATAGATAGAGCCTCCTCCTTCCAAGTCTCCGATTTTTACCGGGTGTAACCATTCACTCCACGCTTTCATACCGCCTTTAAGCACAAAAACTCTTTCAAAGCCGGCATCTGCTAAATGCTGTGCAACCATCTCTGAAGACCCTTGTTTGGCACAGACCACTAGAATATCCTGATCTCTTGGAACTTGGTCTGCAATTTTATCTATACCATCGATTAAATCAAAATACGGAACATTTAAATGTTCAACCCGGCTGCCCTCGATTTTCCAATCGCTGAAGGCATCTTTATTTCGTACATCTAAAATAAAAAATGATTCTTGATTTAATACCTTTTCCGTTACTTCTTTTGGTGAAATGAATGTAAAATTCACTTCTAAAACCCCCTTAGAATGTCAGAGTCATATTGGCATCAGAAGCATAATGAACGAAGCTTGCTGCACCGCCAACTTCAATCCCGTCTACAAATTGGTCTTTGTCCAGATTCATCACATCCATCGTCATTTGACACGCTATGATTTTCACACCCAGCTCCTGAGCCATTGAAAGCAATTCAGGAATCGATGGTGCGTTCTCCTTTGCAAAGCCTTCTTGAATATGTTCACGGCCTTCCGGAACAGGAAGATTCTTATGGGCTTCCTTATGGATTAAATTCAGTCCTTCAAACGTAAAGAAAATCCCTACTTCAGCATCGCTTGCTGCTGCGGCCGCAGCAATATTAAACACCTTATAAGCATCAAATAAACTCCCGTTACTTGCGATAATCGCAACTTTTACAGCCATTCAAATCATTCCTCCAATGTTTATTTTATTGATCTTTTTCAACAGGACCTGACCACTCCGCCATACCTTGCAAAACATTTTCTACATTTCCAAAACCATTTTCTGCAAGTTTTTTGGCAGCTAGATCACTTCGATTACCTGTGCGGCAAACGACATAAATTTTCCCGTCTCTATTCAGTTCGTTTGCTCTTTTTTCGAGTTCACCCAACGGAATTGAAATCGCTCCGGGAATATGGCCGGAATTGTATTCTGCGGGTTCCCGGACATCTACCACTGTTATATGCTCTTTCGCTTCTACCTTTTTTTGAAGCTCTTCGTTTTGGATTGTATAAGGAAACTTTTTTTCTTCCTTTATATCAGAGTTACTGGCTTTGCGAAGATAATGTTTTAATATATCTCTGTCCTCTGTTGTACCGAGATACTGGTGACCGCTTCCCTTTGCCCATGCCTGTATATCAGCGAGAGACCCTTTATCAGTAGCCTGTACTTCTATGACTTGCCCGGGTTCTAACTCATTCATCGCCTTCTTTGTTTTTACGATGGGCATTGGACAAGCAAGCCCTTTTGCATCTAACACGCGATCAGTTTTGATGTTCATCAGTCATCCCTCCATGTTCATTTTCTGTTTTATCACTGTTCCATTTCATTATGTTCTCTCATACTAAATGATATTTACATCGTCACCATTCTTTAGTAGCTCGAGATGCTTCAGCAGCTGCCGATCATTTATTTTTCTGTCCATTCTCTCTCCCTTTCAGATGGTCTTACCTAAAAAGTTATATAAATAAGTTGACTTTTGCTTCATTGGCATCCCCGAGATAAGCTACAACTCCTGCATAATCAAGGCCATCGATCAGTTCTTCTTTTTGCAAGCCTAACAAGTCCATCGTCATTGTACAGGCAACAAGCTTAACTCCCTGTTCCTGCGCCATTGCAATAAGCTGAGGCAGAGACAGCGCACCATGCTTTTTCATGACATGTTTGATCATTTTAGGACCCATACCGGCAAAATTCATTTTAGATAAGCCAAATTTCTCCGGCCCCCGGGGCATCATGAAACCAAATGCTCTTTCAAGCAGCCCTTTCTTTACTGGTACCGGTTCATCTTTTCTTAAAGCGTTAAGCCCCCAAAATGTATGAAAAATTGTTACCTCGTGATCATAGGCTAGAGCGCCATTTGCAATAATAAAAGCAGCAATAGCTTTATCTAAGTCGCCACTGAATAATACAATCGTCGTTTTCTCTTTTTGGTCTGACATGTATGTCATCTCTCCCCCTCTAGTATACATATACCTGTATGGGTATAAAACAACACAAAAAAATATAGGTTTCTACCGATTATACCTACAGGGGTATAATAGCAGGCAAAAAATTTTCGCTTTATACTCTAAAGGCAGTACAGAGGCTGCTTCATAAACAGCCATCTATTCATTATCTGCTTTTCACCAATAAATTGACCGCTTCTTGAATAAGGTCTTCTGTATCTTCTCCTCTTTCGATTTGAAGGCGAACGCATTTCTCCAAATTACTGCTGACAACTACACCGATGGCCCGATCTAATGCAGAACGCACCGCTGACATTTGGCTTACGAGCTCTTTGCACTCTTTTCCTTCATCCATCATTTTTAATATTCCTCGAACTTGACCCTCAATTCGTTTTATCCTGTTTTTTAATTGATCATCGTATTCCATTAGTTAACCTCCCTGTTTTCTTTTATCTTTCCCGACCATGAAGAGATGCCGCCAGACAAATGATAAATATCTTTATCATTCTTTTTCTGCAATATCTTCGCAAATTGTTTACTGCGCATGCCGCTTTGGCAATCTATAGGGATCTTTTTAAAACGTTGATGAACCACAAATTATGGGATATTCACTGCATCAGGAATGGGGACGGAACGAAATTCATGAGCTTCTCTCACATCAATCAGCATGCATTTTCCAGTTTGTTTTCGTTTTTGACGTAATTGCACTTCTGTCAGATTCCCTAGGTATTTAACTGGTGAAAACCGTTTGTAACAGACAAGGCTATGGCAATTAATGATACTAAATAAATGAAATATTTAAAATCCAATCATCTCCCCTTCCATACTAATACCCCTATATGTATAATATTGAATTGCAAAAGAAAGATCAAATTTTAAGCTCATGTTAAGGATGGGGAGCTTTAAGCACCCCTTTGATCTGGTTATCTATCGAAACTATGATTTGCTCTATTTAGTAAAGATTTCTCCTTGAACCTCAATTTTGACATCAGCTTTTTTTAACAAGTTTGCTACAGTGCACCCTCTATCAGCTGCTGCACATATTCGGTTTGCTGATTGAATTTGTTTTTCTGTCGCCTTCTCTGATAAAACGATACGTGGATGATGGATAATTTTAAATTCATCATCAGAGGTAAGCCCTTCAGAATCAACCGCCACATCAACTACAGGAAGATCCCTTGATTCGATCATAGATACAAGAACAGATGTATAACAAGCTGCTGCAGACGCTATCAGAATTTCTTTCGGAGAAGCCCCTTAAAAAAGGAGTCTTCTAACGAGATAAATAGACAAGCTAAGAAAAGTACTGTTGGCTTTCATTTAAGTAAGCTGACGGAGAATATCATGTACATCCACATGAGATCTCTGCTCAATAATGTTACCGTCAGCAATGCGCAAAAGAATCATCAGAGAAAACTTAACGGATTTCCCCGTTGCAGGGACCCCGGCAAATGGGGTCCCTGTGTGCTTACCTTCAAAAATAAAATAAACTGATACAAGATCGCCTTCAGCCATCACCGCTTTAATTGGCATTTTAAAGCCAGGGAAAGCATCAAAGTTTTTCTTTTCAGATTCAATTAAGCCCTCTACACCCGGAAACTGTGTATCTAATTGCGGATAGAATACAAAGTCTTTATGGCAAAAGTCTTTTAAGTCATCGTACTTTTGTTGTTCAATGGTTTCAAAGAAACGGCGGACTAATTCTTTATTGCTTTCAAGGGACATCTTGAACACTCCTCTCCTTAGCTAAAATGAATATGATTCGCCATCTTCCGGCACTAAAACATGGGAGGAGATTCCTTTTTCATGAATAAAGGATTTTAATTCTTCTTTTGATAATCCCCAATGGTTCACAGCTTCCATGTGGCTCACGATGATTTTTGCGTTTGGAGCAGCCTTATGCGTTTCATAGACATCTTCTTTACCCATGACAAGAGAACCGCCTTCGTAGAATTGATTATCCCCGCCATTGACGACAATAATGTCTGGTTGATGTGCATCAATCTCTTCTTGAACGGCATCATACCAAACCGTATCTCCGGCTACATATAATGTTTTCTCGGTTTGATGTTTGAACACGACGCCGCATACCAGACCTGCCATTTTTAAGATTTCTCCTCTTCCGTGTTCGCCTTTCGTTTTGATTAATTGAATGCCTTCAAAGACTGTATCTTTTGTTAACACTTCGACATTTTTGAACCCGGAATTTCGGATTTCTGTTGCATCTTCTTCATTTTGGGAGAACAACTTGATATCTTTTGGCAAAATCTCCTTAGCAGCCTCATCCCAGTGATCTAAATGTAAATGAGTAACAATGACAGCATCAATATCTTTAATAATATTGTCGACAGATGTTGGCAATTCAACTAAAGGATTATTTTGATCTTGTCTTGGTGTATTTGGAAATGGAGGATAAGCACCTTTCTCTGCCAACATTGGATCTACTAAAAACTTTTTGCCTGCGTAGTCAACAATAAGCGTGGCATTGCGAATTTGTTGAATGTTCATGTGTAAAACTCCTTTTCTTTTTATTTACGAATAGTTTATACGATGCTCCCTCCGTAGATACATGGCTAAAATCAAGTCTTTTGGCCGTTTGACTTGATTTTTGAAAGAATGTATTTACTTTGTGTAAATGATCAAAGTGGGCTAAAATATACCTTAATTGGAGACAATTTTTACATGCATTTAATGAAAAGTAATTCACTATACATATGATGTAACATCCGGTTTGAAAGGATTTGGTTCTATGTTGGATCACACGGACAGGCGAATATTAGAAGAGTTATCTCAAAACAGTCGTATTACGATGAAAGAGCTGGGCAAGAAAGTCCATTTGACAGGGCAAGCAGCTGCCTCCAGGGTCGCTAAATTAGAAGATAACGGAGTGATTGAGGGGTATACAATTAAATTAAATGAAGAAAAGATAGGTTATCCCGTTCACGTGATGCTCAATATCTATACCAAAAATACACATCATCAACCCTATTTATCCTTTATCAAAACACAAGATGAATACGTTATCAATAACTATAAAATTAGCGGAGACGGTTGTTATCTCCTGGAATGCAAATTTCCCTCCAATGAATCGTTGGATCAGTTTCTGATCGACTTAAACAGGCATGTAAACTATAAATTAACTGTCATTATTAATAAGCTGTAGTTCATTTTTAAAAGTGTTTTGTCAGGCCAAACGTTGATAACTGAATGTAAAAGAAGGTATTAGAATGGCTGATTGCAAAGTCTTGATTAATGAGCGGCTGCATGGAACCTGTATTTCGTAAGAGGGATGGATGGAGACGTATATATATCGATCTCCCCGGTATGGGGCTGACTAAAAATTGTCATGAAATCAGCAGTTCTGAAGATATGTTACATGCAGTTGCTGAATTTATCCGGGCAGTGATTCCCAATGAAAAATACCTGATAGCCGGTGAATCCTACGGCGGATATATAGCCGGAGGAATGATTGAAAAGGAAAAAGAACAAATACCCTGGGTGCAGCATTTATATGTCCTGTTATTGTCCCTGATGCAGATGGCAGAACGGTTGGGGAACATAAAATCTTGAAAAGAGATGCAGAATTTATTGAAGGTTTAAAGAAGGCGGAATTAGAAGAATTCCAAAGTATTTCGGTGAAGCTGGATGAATATAATTGGTTAAGGTATAACAAGGAAATCGTAAGCGGTTGTCAAATGGCTGATGAAAAGTTTTTAAGCAAGATTAAGAATCATTACGGATTTTCATTTGAATTTGATCATGGTTTTTTTGATAGACCAAGTGTATTTCTTTTAGGAAGACAGGATTCTGTTGTTGGTTTTCAAGATGCTCTCAGCGTGATAGACAAATTTCCGCGAGGTACTTTCGCTGTAATGGATACAGCGTGTCACAAATTTGCAAATCGAACAACCGGAGCTGTTCAACACTTTCATCAACGAATGGCTGGACAGGGTTGCAGAAGACAAACGCTAAGAGCCTCTGAATGAATCAGGGGCCTTTTGTCCAAATTTCATTTTCAGGCACATTTAAAACTTACTTATTGTTCAAAAATCGTGGAAATCCTTCGTTCTTAGACACCCTAATCAATTGATGATTAAAATATTTACTAAAATATTTCTGCACTCTTGCGTGTAAATCTTTGAGATACCATTTTTCTAAATCATGCTCCTTAAACAAATTTGGCATCCCTAATCTCTCTGAACGCTTCCCCATTGCCCCATCCCCTATACTTAGCGTATCAATCCAAATATGCTGCGCGATTCCGCTTAATGCTTTTGGAAAGTCAGGGGTGAAAGGCAATACAGGAGAAATCGAAGCTTGAGTAGGTATGCCTGCTTCATGTATTTCTTTTAATGCTTTGATGCGCAACTTGATTCCAGGTACATATGGAGCAAATATTCGCTTTATATCTTCCCGATCTGTTTCAATGGTCATCGAGATCAAGACTTTACATTTTTTTCTTAACTCTGTTAATACATCAATATCTCTCGCGATAAGCGGTCCCCGTGTTTGAATTTGAAGGATATCCGGCGGATTTTCCAGCATTTCTTCCAGCAGCATTCTTGTCATTTTTACTTTACGTTCAATGGGCTGGTAAGGGTCTGTTGCTGAAGACATAAAAATATATACTGACTTGTTTTTACTGCGCAGTTTTGTGATTTCATTTCGGTAGCTTTCTGCTGCGTTTTTTTTGATGTTAATCCATTCTCCCCAGGGAATGTCCTTAAATTTTTGAATGGGCATTTCTCTTACATAACAGTATTTGCAAGCAAAAGCACACCCGCTGTATGGATTTAATGAATGTGTAAACCCATCCAAATACCCTTTTGCGTCAGTAAGAATGTTCTTCGTCATTGTTTCTTTTATTTCAATTCCCATCTGTATCTCCTCTCTCTATCGTTTACCTGTTTATTTTAAAAGATTAGAGAAACATCCCTAAGCCATTTTGCTGACAAAAATGTAAGACCGTCCTAGCCGCTATGCTGAGACGGTCTTACTCCTAAGAAATTTAAGGCTGAAGTCTGCCTAAACAGGAGATTCCAGCCCATCGGTTTATTTAAAAAGATTATATCATTGAAAGGTTTAACCGCAAACTCGTATGTCCGTCCCGATCATGAGCCGGCCATTACTCTTTAGCGGTTCATTGACATTAAGGGCAGGCATAAAACCGGGCAAATTTTCACTTTGTGAGAGGTATTGAAATTTCACTCATCGATATCCCCAGGACCGGAAAACACAGACTGCATCGACAGCAAACGGAGCTTGAGGAGGCCCTGATCAAATTATATATTCAACTCCAGTTCGATCCAAAGCTCAAAATATTTGGAAGCGTGCTCGATGCTTAAATCACTGCTTGATATTGAAAATATCCTGCAACCAAAAGGGTCAATCATTGAGAATTTCAAAGTCGGTTTATCGATCGCATGGTCCTCAAAATTGAAATAAATGTCCCACACATCAACGTCTAGTTGTTTTAATCCTATTGCTTCAAGATCTAATCCCTTTTTATTATATCTAATATGCAGGTGTTGTGTTTCATCATAATTCATTAGGAAGCCTCCCTTATAGATAAGGACCCCTTGGTTTTTAGAGATATTTCATCCTTTAATGGATTGCTCTTTATTTGAAAAAACAGTGCTTACCCGAGTATTGCGAATGATATTATTCCAATTATCTCCCATTCGGCTTTTTGGGGATGTTGAAAAATTGTTTGGGATTATTTCTAAACCATTATACCTCTCTCAAATCTGCGGAGGATTATAGAATGACAGATTACTATATATGTCAGCAATCACAACGAATCAAGATATTCAATATGAATGTTATTCACTTAGTTTATAAATTTCACGAGCCATGGATTCCAGAATATACATAACGGGAATTTGCGTAGTAATATTAGCATTTTCAAACCACTCTTCCGTCACGTAATACGGAATATTGATATCTGATATTTTGGCAATGGTTGAGTGCTTGTGATTTGTAATGCTGATCACTTTACTTCCTTCTTGTTTTAGCTGATGAAGATGAGTGACTGTAGAATGACCTTCACCTGAGACGGATAAAGCAATCGTTATGCTATTGCGGCGGAATTGGGAATGTGTCGGAAAATAAGGATCTTTAATATACATTGAAAGTTTGCCTAAGCATGAGAAGTACCTTGCTCCATATTCTGCAAGAATACCAGAGCTCCCTACACCTATAAATATAACGCTCTCTGCTTTGGCAACCAGGAGCGCAGCCTCCTTAATCTTTTCTTCTATGTCTCCTTTTAATGTTTTCTCAAAAAATTCGGTTACCGAATGTTGGGAACTCTTTAGCACAGTCTTTTTATTTTCTTCTAAATGCATTTTAAGCTTTACTTTAAATTCCGAAAAACCCTCACAATTTATTTTTTTGCAAAAACGCAAAATCGAGGCTGTTGATACGTGGGTTTCATCTGCCAATTCACGGATTCGCATGTAGATGACTTTCTCGCCATTTTGACAAATGTAATTGTATAAAGAAGTTTCCAGTTCATTAAACGAAGCGATGATCTCGTGTGTAAACATGTCTGCGGGACTCTCCTTCCCTAGCCCTTTATATCATTCATCTTAGCATACCTGCTTCATGAGAAACATAGTGTTACATATACGTAACAAATAACTTCTTGTGTGATTAAAAACAAGATGTCACCGACTTATTTACCGGCTTACTCATATGCCGCTACAATCCATTCATAAGGTACTTTTGCTTTTTAATAACCCGGAGGTGCAAGAGGATGACACAAGGCATTAAAATTGTAACGATTGGCGGGGGATCCAGTTATACCCCTGAATTAGTAGAAGGGTTCATCAAACGACACGATGAATTACCGGTTAGAGAGTTATGGCTGGTAGATATTGAAGAAGGAAAAGAGAAATTGGAAATCGTCGGAAACCTTGCAAGGAGAATGATTGAAAAAGCCGGTCTTCCAATCAAGGTCCATTTAACGCTTGACAGGAGAGCGGCTTTAGAGAATGCCGATTTTGTTACGACTCAGTTTCGCGTAGGGCTGCTTGATGCCCGCGCCAAAGATGAAAGAATCCCGTTAAGCCATGGTGTTTTAGGCCAAGAAACGAATGGGCCGGGGGGATTGTTTAAGGGGCTGCGTACCATTCCGGTTATATTGGAGATTGTTCAGGACATAAAAGAACTGTGTCCGGATGCTTGGTTGATCAACTTTACAAATCCTGCCGGCATGGTGACAGAAGCTGTCCTTCGTTACACTGACCATAAGAAAATCGTTGGTTTATGCAATGTACCAATCGGAATTGAGATGGGAATCGCCAAACTATTGGATGTTGACCATTCGCGGATTCGCATTGATTTCGCCGGTCTCAATCATATGGTATATGGATTGGATGTATATGTCGACGGAGTCAGTGTAAAAGAGAAAGTAATGGAGCTGTTATCAGATCCGGAGAACAGCAGTTTTGTGAAAAACATCGAAGGGCAAGGCTGGGAGCCGGAATTTATCCGGGCATTAAATGTGTTAACTTGCCCATATCATATGTACTATTATAAAACAGATGAGATGCTGCAAAAAGAATTGGAAAACTTCAGAAACGGCACCACGAGAGCCGAAGTCGTGCAGCAACTTGAAGACGAATTATTTGAGCTGTACAAAGATCCTGATCTGGCCGTTAAGCCTCCCCAATTAGAACAGCGCGGCGGAGCGTATTACAGCGATGCAGCTGTTCGTCTTATTTCGTCTATTTATAACGATAAGCGCGATATTCAGCCGGTTAACACAATCAACAATGGGGCAATTGCGAGTATTCCGGATGACTCTGCTGTTGAAGTAAGCTGTGTGATTACAAAAGAAGGTCCAAGGCCGATCGTACATGGCGATCTGCCAGTTGCCGTCCGGGGACTTGTCCAGCAAATCAAATCATTTGAACGAGTAGGTGCTGAAGCCGCCGTAACAGGCAGCTATGATACGGCTTTGCTCGCGATGACGATTAATCTGCTTGTCCCTTCTGATAAAATCGGTAAAGCGATCTTAGACGAAATGCTGGAAGCGCATAAAGAGCACTTGCCAAGGTTTTTCAAAAAAGTTGAAGCATAAAGGGAAAGCAGTTGGTTAAATTGGTGTTCACTTATAAGCACGGCGCGTTCAGCTGGTAAGGAGGAAAAAGTGAGCATAAAACTAATAGCGGTTGATATGGACGGAACGTTTTTGGACGATGAAATAAAATATAACAAAGAGCGGTTTATGAAACAATATCGTGAATTAAAAGCGCGGGGGATTAAATTTGTTGTAGCAAGCGGGAATCCATATTACCAGCTTAAATCCTTTTTTCCATCAATTGAAAATGAAATAGCTTTCGTTGCTGAGAACGGTGCTTATATAGTAGATTCGGGACAAGAATTATTCTCAGGCGAAATGTCTAAAGAGACCATAAAAAAAATTATTATGCATCTGAAGTGCTATCTCTTCATGATAAAAAGTTTACACATTAAGACTATACAGAAATGAAACTAATTAATTTTTTAAAAGTCTTGTTACTTTCCAACTTCATAAACAAAGGGCGTTCCGCGGTCTGAATTATCAGAGCCGGCGAACGCCCTTTTGATCTGCGCTTTTTATGTGAATGTTTCTATTTAACTACCCGAACATCTTCTTCACAAGCTCCCGGTTGCGCTCTTTGAAAACCTCGTTATGCGATGACACCATGGCGCTTTTGTGCGCTTCGGGATCAATAAAGCGCTTGGCGCTGTTCACCGCGTTTGCCGCATCCTGAAACGCTCCGGCGATCAGGTGCAGCTTGCCTTCGTAATGCAGGATATCCCCTGCCGCATACAGCCCGGGCACGGAAGATTGGGAGTTGGCGGTACCTTCGATATAATAGTCATCAACCCGGGCAATATCCAGCCGGCTGTTCTCCAGCAGCGATATGTCGCGTTCATACCCGTGGTTAATAATGACCTCGTCCACAGGCAGCACCGTAATCTCACCGGTTTGCTCGTTCGAAAGCTCCACGCATTCGATCACCTCATGATCATCCGAAGCGATCAGCCTGGTAATCTGGGTATGGAAGAAGTAGCTCACCGAGCTGTTCAGAAGCTGATCAACCTGGGCCTCATGCCCGCTGAGCGCTTCTTTGCGGTAAGCGAGATATACCTTCTTCGCTACAGGCTCGAGCTCGTTGGCCCAATCGACAGCCGAGTTGCCTCCGCCTGATACGATTACCGTTTTATCTTTAAAATGCTGCAGTGACTTGACCGTATAATTCAGGTTGGACACTTCAAAACGTTCGGCCCCTTCAATCTGGAGCTTTTGCGGATTCAGGATGCCGCCGCCCACGGCAACAATGACCGTCTTGGACAGATGCACGCCTGAGGCAGCCGTATGTAATTCAAATAGTCCTTCTTCATTGCGGGCAATCGACTCCACTTTTTCATTCAGCAGCACTTCGGGATGAAACGTTAATCCCTGCTGCACCATCTGTTCAATCAGCTTGGCTCCCGGAATCGGTGTTTGTCCTCCGACGTCCCAAATCATTTTTTCCGGATAAACGTGAACCTTTCCGCCCAGCATCGGCTGATATTCAATAATCTTTGTTTTCATCCCGCGCAGTCCGCTATAGAAGGCGGAATATAATCCGGCCGGTCCTCCGCCGATAACGGTCACATCAAATACTTCATTCCTGCTCATGGCTATTCACTCCCGGTATATATCGTGCATGGCTTATCAAAAGTCCATATCTCCATGTCGTAAATGATTATCATTATCATTAAGTATACTTTAGACATCTTCATTTTTACAATCAATGATTAATAAAAAGTCACTTTCCGCTCCTTTTCCAGTTACAGGGTCCGCAAAACGAACGCCGGCTGCACAACAAGCATCCGAAGGCTTTTAGAGCATCAACAGCGCGGCTGCGGCCTGCAGGTTTTCTACCGCCCAGCCTCTCCCTTCCCTCGCTTTGCAGATAAATCGTCGTTACACTCTTCATATTGTTGTTCATCAAAACAGGCTCTTTCACTTTATAAGGACTTCCAGCGTAGCCCTGAGCGATTCTGCGTTTTTCTCACTCCTCTGCCATTTTGCCCTTGGTTTGCCGGCGATTCCGTCAGCCTGATCTACCCCCTCGTATTATAATAGAGTGATCCGATTCCTCACGGACTCATCCGTCGTAATCGGCAAGTAAAATGTCGCGCTTTGCTAGTTACAAAAGCGGTATTGGATAGGTAAAGTAATAATTGCCCCGCTAAGCAGCAAGACGCAGGTCACAACCAACGAATTGTAGAAAGCCAAAGGAGGGCTCATATATATGACGTGTCAAATTCGTATTAAAATCCCGGCCGGATTTTGGGAAGGATTGCGTCAATTAGGGATTGCCGCCCATGACGTGGTTCGAAAAGCGCAACTGCCGCTCACCATTGTGACTGAACCGGTTGTCACCGCCGCCCAATATTTTGCGATCTGGCAGGCGTATTCTGATCTCATTGATGACACTGCAAAAGGAATCATCAACCTTACGACCGCCTTTGATACAGCGCATTACCCTCCTCCCGTCTTAGCGACTTACCATGCTCGCGACTACCGCGACGCTCTAAAGCGGATGGCCCGGTACAAACAGCTGTGCCCTCCTGAAAGGTTGCATATTACCGAGGAAGGCGAGCACTGTACAATCGAACTGGAATGGCGGGATAGCGGGCAGTCCGGTCCGCCGATGCTTGTCGGCATCACGCTGGCATTTCTTCTGGAGCTTGGACGCCGCGGCACAGGTCAACCTTTAACGGCCAGGCTCGTCGAATTTTCGCATCCGATGGGCGATGTAGAAGCGCTTGAAGCTTACTTCGGCTGCCGTATCCGGATCGGTGCAAATTGTAACCGGTTGACGCTGCACCGGGGAGACCTGGACCGCCCCTTTGTCTCGTACAACGAAGAGTTGCTGGAGATTCTGACACCTGCACTGGACCAATCGTTGGATGAGCAGCAGCGCAGCCTCTCAATCGCCGAGATGGTCAAGTGGATCATGAAACGCAGCCTTATGGGAGGACGCCCCGACATTCGGACTGTTGCAAGTGAGCTGGGGATGAGCGAACGCACCTTACAGCGCCGGCTTACTGACGAAGGCACAAGTTTCAAACATTTGTTGACACAAGTCAGGCATGAGCAGGCGCTGGAGTACTTGGCAGACCCCTCGCTCGATATTAAAGAAGTGGCCTTCATGATTGGGTATGAAGACCAGAACTCGTTCTACCGTGCCTTCCGCCTTTGGGAAGGGGATTCTCCTTCAAATTGGCGTACTGAACACTGCTTAGATACACACTCGGGAAAATTGACATTGTCTTAGGAAGCACTTTTTTAACATGATTAAAGGAGAAATGTATGATGGATATGGGATTAAACAATAAAACAGCTTTAGTTACAGGATCAACGAAAGGGATAGGTAAAGCAATTGCCATTGAACTTGCCAAAGAAGGCGTGAATGTCCTCATTAACGGGCGACATGAAGATGAGGTAGAACGAACTGTAAATGAACTAAAAACAGATTTCCCGGCTACCTCTCCTCAAAATGCTGCAGCTGATATTGTAGATATCGGGCAAAGAGAAGCTTTATTTAAAAAATACCCCAATATTGATATTTTAGTTAACAATATGGGTATTTATGAAATCATGCAATATGAGGACGTGGATGATGACGTCTGGGAAAAATACTTCCGCACGAACGTTCTTGCTGCAAATAGTTTATCTAAATTTTATTTGCCTAAAATGCTGAAAAATGATTATGGCCGCATTATCTTTATCGCGAGTGAAGAGGCGATTATGCCTTCAGGTCAAATGCCGCAGTATTGTATGACAAAATCAATGCTTTTATCATTGTCCAAAAGCTTATCTAAATTAACAATAGGAACAGAAGTGACAGTCAATACGATCATGCCGGGACCAACGCTCTCCGAAAATGTGCAGCAAATCATTGAAGGTATGTACCCTAATGAAGAGATGGCTTTTTCAGAAAAAGAGAAAGAATTTATGATGGCAAACCTGCCCCAATCTGAAATACAGCGATTTATCAAGCCGTTTGAAATAGGCAGGCTTGCTGCATTTGTATGCAGTCCTTATGCATCCGCATTTAAAGGTTCTCCAATTCGTATGGATGGAGGGATGGTGCCGACTATTTTTTAATATTTTTCTGTTCACCATTATGTTCCAAGGTTAGCCCGGTATCGTTACGAGTATCAAGCTGGCGCCAATAAGCACCAGCTTGAAAAAAACTCTTTATCGAGCAAATCCCCCGGCAACACCCCCTGCCACTTTCGGCTTCTGCTTTTTTAATCTGGGAGACACAACCTAATTTTCAGTGACTTTTAATTGGATGCTGTTGGACTTATAGATCATCTTCACTTTGTACTTGCTTGGTAAACCCGAGGTCTCGATCGAAGAAAATGATCCGTGGCGCTTATTAAAGGCAATGATAGCGGCCCCATCAGCCGGAACATAATTGTCCGAAAAAATAAGGCGTAATGTCCCTTTTATTTTTGCCTTGCCCTTAATGTAGAGCAGATCATTTTTACCGCTAAGATTGAGCTCAAGTATACCCCTGGCAGATTGTTTGTAGTCCCCTCTGATGATCAGTTTTCCTGACACATCTTCTCTCAGGGTGCCGCCGTTGTTTGAAACATCACCTCTTCCAAAAGCCGTCTCTGAGCCGCCTTCAAGCGTTCCCTGATCTACCCGTGTACCGCCGGAATATGTATTGTTCCCCTCCAGCTTTAACGTTCCCGTCCCCTTTTTGGTCAGCTTCCCAGTGCCGGAGATGTCGTTGCGCCAGCTATCCAGTGCATGAAATCCGCCTTTGGAAGAATCCATGGTCACGGTGACGTCTTTTGCAAAAGCACCGTATCCATCGGCGGCAGTAAAGAGATTAAGGCGTCCCCAGCCTTCAGCATCATCAAGAACAGGATATCCGGAGGGAAATCGCTTTTCCAGCGAAATGGGCGAGGATAGTTAAAGTATTCCTTAGCCGGGTTTGCTGAAGAATATGCGCCGCGCAACGTATTGACCAAACTCACGATGCTGCCGAGACTGGAACTCGTGCTGCCTGAATTGGTTCCTTCATCATTGTATTTTTTTATCGCGGCATCTGCCGGGATACTGTTGATGGTAGTCGTCGCGCCTGCACGCTTCCGATATATATCAGTAAGCGGGCCAAGACCGTCAATCACACTGTAGCTCTGATTCCTGCGATCATCAAAATATGCAGCATTTTCCTCAGCGGAAGTACGGCGTTCAGCAATGTCAACAACTTTTTGAATGTTGGCATCCAACACGGTGCTGTTCTGTTTGGTCCCGCTATCCCAGGTACTCCCGGGAGTCCAAAGTTTATTAAATTCGGAAAGCACCCCGATCGCAGGATTGGAATTCACTGTCGTATGAGCAGCGCTGTTATTTTTGTAATGATCTACGAAATATCCTGAAGGAGGGGGCGGCGGCGGAGTTATTGTTTTTGCTTTAGTTGTTGTGCCCGCATAACATTCACTCAAGGAACATTGGAATAATGCCAGAGAAAACAAAGCCACTAATAAATGCTTCTTCATCCTTATTAATTTCATCTTTACGCCATATCTCCCTTACTCTTAATCCCATCTTATCTATGATCGTATCTTAAACTTGTTAATCTAATAGCATTGTTTTATTAATGTTTTGTTTATATTTATAGGCGTCAAGCATGGAGCTGGAAAAAGTATCGGCGGCTTCGGTTTTGATACAAAGAAAAAAATCGCGAAAAAGCTCTGAATGTGAAGCGCGCTGATGAAGATGTTTTATGCGTTTTACCGCGGAGAAGAAGAAACGGAAGACAGTTAATGAATGCAAAAAGCTGCTGACTTCCGGCAACAGCTCACACAGGAACATCTATCTGTAGAAATCCATTATATTTCTTTTACAGATTCTGTTCATGGGAAAGAACCAGGCATCAACGATATGCTGGCTCATTTCATTAAAAATCTATAATAACATCCCTTGATCAGCTTCATTCTCTTTACGCCTGCACCCATCATATATTTTCTAGGTTTCACAGAGTCCAATCTCATTAAGGACTAGAACGTATTCTATAGATTTTCCGGGAGTAAAAAAAGCGCCCAGTAAGTGAACATAAATATAGAACCCTGAAATGCAGAGGGTTCTACTGACTGCTGTACATATATGCGGCAGTGTATCGTTCAACGCTTGCGGCGCTGTTAGAGGTCTGCGATAACCGCGGAGCCGAATCCGCCGCAAGACGCATCTTTGGCATCACCGGTGTGTTGAAACCTTACAGCTTTCCAGTTAAAAACTGCGCCTCACCAAGCCCGAAACTCCAATCGGCATCACCATTTTCGGTAATGGACACCATTACATCTTCCGGGGAAATACCGCATTCCACTTCAAGCCTTTCAGCCAGCAAGGCATACAATTTCTCTTTTTGGCTCTTCGTTCTTGTTTTACTGGTGATACTGATCACAACCAAATCCTTGGATCTATTAAATCCCAAGCCTGTATCTTGGATAATAAGCTCATTCGCCGGGTGCTGATGAACAATTTGATAGCGGTCTCTCTCCGGAACGTTAAATGCTTCCACCATCGCATTGTGAGCGGCATCTAGCAATGTTTTTAATGCTTTTTCATCACGGCCTTCTATTAGATCGAAACGTAATAATGGCATGCTGTTTACTTTCTCCTTCATAGTTTTGTTAACAAAATCAAGGTCAGGTTCTATCCGCCCCTGATCCATTGTTTCGATTTTGTATCACAACAGATAGATCAAAAATGATATCTGCTGACTTGATAAAAACATAACATATAACCAAAATATAATCAACACTTAATCATCCCGTTAGAACCAGTGCAAAATATGCAAGTTCTAAAATCGTTTGACTATAATTGATTGGGGCGCTGGTATATAAATAATAGTTGATCAGAAAATGACAACAATATGATCATAAAGGTATTTTTTGAAAACATTTTTAGAGGTTTGAACATTCTCATATTCCAGAGTTTATGCCCTGTCGATTTTCGCCGTTGCGATAGGCGTTCTTATCCTGTTTTTTTAATCATCAAAGTAAAATTATCTTTATATCTCCTGGTAAACAAAAGTGAAACGTTTTAATAAAAGTTCACATCGTCATCTGACGTATTTTCGCCTGACATCGTGAAGCAAACGATTAAAGTTAATATAAAAAAGATTGCTCATTTCAGGATTTTCAACCTAAATAAGCCGCAACGAAAAAGGCAAAAAAAGCGATAGTAAGAGGCCGGGACTTGAATTCCGGCCTTTTTTTTCTTTCGCTATTTCTTTTGACGGCAATTGTGACATTGTTGCCGGAAGGGGAAACTTTTGCTTTATCCTGCTATATCGGCAACAGGTTTGGCTGAATGGCCTCGCGGTCTCGCTTACTGTCAGTTTTTACAGCAGCGGCAGCAAGCGTTTTCCACCTTTTGAGAGTTCCGATCTTGGAATTCAGAGAATGGACCGTTTGCAGAACAGTTTTATTGCAAAAAAACACCATACTTCATGGTAATAATCATGTTACTCCTAATTTAATGCGCCATCATCTCATGGGCAATATCGTGCCTATCCATTTCTGACGGGTAATATGTAGGCCAGTTTTTGACTTCATCAAGTAAAGCTTCACGGTCGTCACCCCAATACAGATGATAGTGACCGGCTTTGTTCGGATAGATACTATGATCACTAAACTGAATATACTGAGGAAGTCCGTCAGCTTCTTTAGCCAGCTTAAAAATGTATCTTACCCCTCTATTGCCCGCATCATATGTTAGGATTTCGTATCCGTCATAAGTATACACGCCTGAATATTCTTCTCCATTTTTGAAGAACGTTACAGTATCTTGTTGAATTACGATACGGTCAACATCTGTTTTATACCCATTTTTATAATACTCTTTATATTCTTTAGCTGTCATGTCACCTTCATGTTCTGCTTTATAAGAAAATACTTCGTCAAGAGTACCGTCCTGCAGGAATGGGTATACAGATTGCCAGTCTCCTTCCCAATCAGAAAGCGAACGATCCTTTACTTGACTGTCTTTAAAGTAACCTTCATAAATTTTTTCTGTTTTTTCATCATGTGCATGATCGTGAGCATGTTCACTTTCATGTGTGTGACTTTCAGATGTTCTTCTCTTTTTCGAAGAGTCTTCTGCAACTGATGAGGATGTTGTTGTTTTATTAGACTCCCCTTCGGATGAACCTGAAGCCTGACATCCTGCCAAAACTAGTAATGAACCAATAGTTACTATACCAAACCTCTTTACAAATGAAATTTCCATTGCAACACCTCTTTTAATAAATCGTAAATATTACGATTTATATTATACATATATCTTATGCAAACATCAAAGGGAAAATGCTCTAATATCGCTGAATGGTATCCGGCAGCGGAATGACAAGCTTCAATTAGAACATTTATCTTCATTTCCGTTTGTTGTTATAAAAAAGGTTTTATTAGTCATCTATTTTTATTAGTCATCTATCAGCCCCGCATGCTCATATCGGTGACAATGATTGCCTATCATTTCCGCATCAATTGACCGAACTCCCCCCTCATGTAGTCGGGGCCTGGTTAATGAAAATCGAAAAACAAAGGCGTCATCCTCTGCCGCTATCAAACCTTGATGTTAAGAAAAAATCAAAACGGAAAATGGCAAGAGTGATTCTAAACTTTCGGTTCCGCGAATCCCAGGTTATGTACAGAGGATAGAAAAACAACAAAAGAGACGGACATCATCCATATCCGTCTGTCATGTTATACACACTTTTTATACCGCCCGCTTGCGCCGATGGCTGAGCGGACGCCGGATCCAGATTGAACAATGATCGGACGGTTGGCGGGTATGTCATGAATGCGGTCCGGAATCGTTCCAAGCATGATATCCTTTGCTCCTTCAATGGACCCTTTTTTCCTGAAACAGCCTCGCCCCTACCGTAAATCCCGCCGTGCCTCCGCGAACGATGATCACCGATAATGCCCCTTTATCTTAAAACCTCCCAAACGAAGAGCCAGATGTGCAAAATGGCTTTCCTGCGATTCTCTGTTGTCAGGTCGACCGGCGTGATAAAGACAGACCGGCCGCACGGTTCAGAACCCCTCTAGAAACATAGCGGCAATTCTTCCAAAGACCTCATCAAAAAGTTCCCTTTCCATTTGATATCTTCCCTTCTGCCTTGTATCTGTACATCCGGATAGCGGCGCAATAATGCAGGAACGGCAATCTTTGCTTCCAGACGGGCCAGCGGTGCGCCAAGACAAAAGTGGCTGCCGTGGCCAAAGGCAATATGACGGTTGTTCTTTCTGGCAATATCAAACACATCAGCATCCGGGAATACCTTTTCGTCGCGATTGGCAGATGCTAACGAAATGACGATAACATCTTTTCTTTTCACTTCTTGTCCATGCAAAGTTAACGGTTCAGCCGCCCAGCGCAGGGTAGTCAATTCAACGGGACTGTGAAACCGCAACGCCTCTTCAATCGCTGAATCTATCAAATTCGGGTTTTGCTGAAGCGTCTCCAATTGATCGGGGTGATTGAGCAGTGCAAAGATCATGTTGGTGATTAAGTTCACTGTTGTTTCATGCCCGGCAACGATAAGCAGCATAATCGTCGAGTAGAGCTCTTTTGTGCTTAATGTCGTTCCTTCGCTTTCAGCCTGGATTAAGGCGCTGATTAAATCGTCTGCAGGTTCGTTTCTTTTTTTATGAACTAAATATTGCAGGTATTCGGCGAATTGCTTTATTTTATCCAAGCTTTCGGGAGTGTCAGTGAAATCGATGATGGCTTGCGACCAATTCTTGAATTTTTGGCGATCTTCAAGGGGAATGCCGAGCATTTCACTGATGACGATAATTGGCAAGGGAAATGAGAAGTCTGCTACAAGATTCATGGAATTGCGCTGTACATTATCCAATAGAGAATTAGCGATATGCTGGATTCTGTCTTCGAGCTGTAAAATCATCCGGGGAGTAAACGCTTTTTGAACAAGGGAGCGCAGGCGGGTGTGATCAGGTGGATCTGAGTTGAGCATGTGCTCTGTCAAAGGCTCTTTAGTTTTTGATATAACGGGTTTTTCATTTTCAGCAAACACATTTTCAACATCTTTCTTTAACCTGGCATCCTTTAATAAATGCACAGCATCATCGTATCTCGTAATAAGCCAGCCTTGGCCGAGTTCTCCTAAAGAAACTGGATAAAGAGGACGGGACGCGCGCAATTCTTTATAAAAATCATACGCTTCATGTTTAAATGCAGCTGAAGATAAATCGATTTCTGATAACACGGCGGAGCTCTTCTCATGTTTTGAAGACATCAATCCAACCTCCATCTCCTCGAAATTTTGTAAATATAACCCTTTATTAGAATTATAAACCACCTCCATTTATTATGCCACTAAATCTAACATCCGTATTTCGCCGGTACGAACCTTTCAGATCAATCCTCTTAAACAGGCTTTTTCAAAAACAGAATATTGGAACATGTCTCTATCACTATTAATATATTGACAGTGTCTAACGTTACTGCAGAAGGAGCGATATCAATGGGAATTATCAGCGGGAAGGAGTTTTTAGACCGATTAAACCAACTAAAAAATGAAATTTGGTTTGATGGCAAAAAAATAGAGGGAAACATTTCTGAACATCCTGCATTTAAAGGCATTCTGGAAACTAAGAGCTCACTTTATGATTTGCAAGCGAGCGGCGGCTTAATCGATGAGATGACTTTTTTTCTCCCGGGAAAAAAAGAGCGGATTGGGTTATCATACTTACAGCCGAAAACAAAAGAAGATTTACAAAGAAGAAGGAGAATGATTGAACACTGGGCAAGACACACACATGGAATGATGGGAAGAAGCCCCGATTACATGAACACTGTCATCATGAGCTTTGCGTCTTCCGCCTCGCTTTTACATGATAAAGAAAACTGTTTCCCTGAACATATTCGGGCGCTTTACGATCGGGCGATGAAACACGACCTTTCGTTTACCCATACATTCATTACGCCCCAGGTCAATCGCTCCCAAATGAATATGGCATCATCAGAAAATCCCATATCCGCAAAAATCGTTGACCGTAATGAGGAGGGAATCGTGATTAAAGGCGCCCGCCTTCTTGCGACTCAAGGCGGCTTAACAGATGAAATTTTAGTTTTATCAGCACCAAGATTTTATTTTGAAGAGGATGAAGCTTTTGCTTTTTCCATTCCCTCTAATACGCAAGGCATAAAATTCATTTGCAGGGAATCGTTCGTTTTAGGGGAGTCTGCATTTGATCACCCCCTTGGTTCAAGGTATGAAGAAATGGATTCTGTCGTTGTCTTTGACGATGTTTTAGTACCATGGGACAGGGTATTTTTTTATGGTGATGTGGAAACAGCCAACGGCTTTTTAGCCGCAAGTTCTTTTAATGCTTTTTCATATCATCAGGTCATCACCAGACAAATCATAAAAACAGAATTTCTTTTAGGCGTTTCCCAGCTTCTCGTGGATACGATCAATGTATCTGAGTATCAGCACATACAGGAGAAATTGTCGGAAATCGTGATCGGCCTTGAAACATTGAAGGCGCTATTAGAGAAATCGGAACATGATGCAATGTTAGATGAATGCGGATATATGCGGCCGAGTTTGATTCCGCTTCAAATCGCCAGCACTGTCTTCCCTAAAATATATCCCCGTTTTACAGAGATCATTCAATTAATCGGAGCCAGCGGCATGATGACAATCCCGGCCGAAAGCGCTTTTGATTCTGAAATTAAAGAGGATCTTGACCATTATCTGCAAGGAACCGGCATAAACGGAAAGGACCGGGTCAAACTTTTCCGTTTGGCATGGGATCTCACAATGAGCCCTTTCGGCACAAGACAAACTCAATATGAACGGTTTTTTTACGGGGACCCTGTTCGTTTGGCAAGCCGGTTATACCAATGCTACCCAAAAGAAATATATGTGAAGGCGGTACAGGAATTTTTACATGCAAAAAATTAAAAAAAGCGGGAAAGAGCCTTTGATCCCGCTGCGCTTTGAAATGAGGCCGGAATAAATCACAGCACCGGCCTCTTTTTGCCCGTGAATGCTCCCGGAACGAAAATCTGTTGAGTTTCCCCCTGACGCGGGAATGATTTCCATAAATTACAAATTCTATTCACTGAGCCATACTTCCTGCTATTATTTTTTAAACATAAAACTTTAGACCTCCCACTCTTGTTTTTTCAGCAAGGCGGTTAAATGCGTCTTTTCGGTTGGCGACAGGCCTTAAAGGTCAGTTGTGCCAATGGATTTCGCAACTTTTCATGTACCAATCGTGTCCAATCGCCGATAAAATCTATCTTAAAATTGGTAATACCCTGTTGAAATGTCATGATTTTTATCCTATGATAAAAGAGTTACATACGAATAATGAATGGGGAGGTATCAAATGTAATTCATCTTGTCGCTCCGTCAACTGATATATCTTCATTGAAAGATACGATTGTCAAGGTATGGAACTTCTATCCTGATCAAGCACTGCGGCAGCGGAGATACGCAATTATAGCCAATTCGATTTTAAATGTTTGCCGACAAGATCAGGGTTGCATTAAGCATGAACAACATGGATAGCGAAAACCTTGATGACGGAACAACTGAAGCCGTATAAAAAATAAAACTGCAGCATTTGCTGTACCAGTTAAGTAAGGAGATTGATAGAATGAAAAGAACAACTGAATTTGTTTTAGGTTTAATCGGCGGTATTTTCGGATTTTTTGGAGCGATCTTCGCTTTGTTTATCGGCGGTATTGATGCCACTTTTAACGGAAGCAGCGAAATTATCGGATTGGGCTGGGGAGCCATTTTCTTTTCAATCCTCGGCATTGTAGCCTCTATCGTTGTGAAAAGCAAGCCTAAAGTAGGCGGAGTTTTGCTTATCATTTCCGGTATTGGCGGAGTGATTTCTATTTCTATGTTCTATATATTGCCTGCCGTTCTTTTGATTATCCCTGGCATCATGGGACTTGTTAGAAAAGACAAGACAAATACGACAGCGGCATAATGATAGCCCCTCAATGAGGGGTTTTTCTTTTATACTTCATATACATTCCCTTTTTCGATAGATTTCTATTGGGCTTGATCTATTTCTCTATGTCCAGTCCCGCTTCTTACCCGTTTTTTTATGCCGAGATGATAATACGCATAACAGAAGATGATTAACGGCACCCCGCAATAGAGTCCGATTCGCTGATCAGGTATGAAAATGAGGCTGATCAATATGGCTCCGTATAAAACAAATCCGAGAATCGGAACGACCGGATAAAATGGCGTCTTAAATGTAAGTAATTTCACATCACCTCCCCCGGCGATAAAGCGCCTCCTAAAGAAAAATTGCGAAGCGCAGATCGACATCCAGACGACAACGGTAACCATTCCTGAAATCGAGATGAGCCACAAGTATACCGTCTCCGCAGCTACAACGCTTGTCAGCAATGAAAATCCCGAAATTGTAATGGTCACCAGCAATGCGCGAAGCGGCACTCCTTTTTTAGACAACGGCGTTAGCCGCTTGGGCCCCATCCCGCTTTTAGACAGCGACCACAGCATTCTGGATGCGGCATACAGCCCTGAATTTGCGACAGACAAAACTGCTGTTAAAATGACAAAATTCATGATATCAGCAGCATAGGGAATCCCGACTTTATCGAGTACGGCGACAAACGGACTTTCTACGACACCCGCCGTCTGATACGGAAGCATCGCAACCAATACAAACATGGTCAAAACAAAGAAAAATAACGTGCGCCACACGACGTTTCGAATGGAACGCGGCAATGTTTTTTCTGGATTCTCGCTTTCTCCGGCTGCAATGCCGACTAGCTCAGTTCCCTGAAATGAAAAATTCACCATCACAAGCGTAAAAAGGACCGCAGGCAAGCCGTTGGGAAACAGCCCTCCGTCAGTTGTAAAACGAGAGAAAAAAGGAGCCGGCTCTCCTCCCTTTAATCCGATCAAGCCAAAAATCGCTCCGCACCCGATTACAATAAATAATACAATGGCCGCAACCTTAATGCTTGAAAACCAAAATTCGGTTTCGGCATAGCTTTTTGCCGACAATGCATTAATGAAAAAAATCACAACCCCAAAGGTTAAACACCAAACCCAAATAGGCACCTCCGGAAACCAGCGCTGCATAAGAATTCCTGCTGACGTGAATTCCAGTCCTACTGTATTGGCCCAGCTGAACCAATACAGCCACCCGATCATGAAGCCCGTGGAAGGCCCTATGTATGTCGCGGCATACGACTGAAACGATCCTGACACCGGCTGTGCCACTGCCAGCTCTCCAAGGCACAGCATAACCACATACATTAAAAAGCCGCCCAACATATAAGCCAAAATCGCTCCGCCCGGACCTGCCTGACTAATGGTGAACCCGGAGCCCAAAAACAGTCCTGTGCCGATTACGCCGCCTAAAGCGATCATAAAAAGGTGGCGGCTTTTCATCGTGCGTTGCAATTCGTTGTATCCCTTTTGTTCTGTCATGATATCCCTCCATCAGTATTCAATTTGTACAACCCATGAAGCAAATGGACCGACGTTTTTCTGATCAGCTCCGGAAGCACCTTAAATGTATAAGGCTTGTACACTCTCTCCGTCCATTTATGCCCGTCCTTTCCGTAAACCCCCATATTAATTGACGGAATATTTAATTGACGAATATCTTCGAAAGGAATCGTCCCGATCGTCTCCCATCCGGGAAAGTTTCGTATAAATGAAGCAATTTCCTCATTCGTTTCATGCAATGACAGAAAGCTTCCATCCGCTAAATAAGGGAAGAATTTTTGATATGCAAATGTTTCTCCTGTTTTTGCGGCCATCTCTTCGCAGGCTTCCTTTACAACCTTCAGCAATTGCCGGTCGCGGGCGTCTTCCTCTCTTAAATAGTTATGGGGTAAATACGGCGGAGCATAAAATAGTATGACCTTCGCACATTGCTCCGGATCGAGCTTTTGCAGGGCTTCGACAACTTTAAAGCACCTCATTCGCAGCTCCAGATGCTCAAATTTCTGATGCGTTTTCTTTATGCAGGAATCGGGATCCGCCCCCTTTTGCTTCAATTCCTGAATATAATTTTCCAGTGTAACGACTCGAATGTTCCACGATATGTCCTTTCTCGGCAGGTGGGTTCGCATAAGGAAATCGTCATAATAGTCCGATAATTTTTTCTCTGTGCAGGCACACGCTTCCAGCGCCACTTCATGCAGTTGATCCATGATTTCTTTCGCGGTTTTTTCATAGATGAAGTAATTAAAATATAAATAGCTGCTTAGGGCAGTCTGAACATTGTACGTTTCTTTATTATCCCACTGATACAGACAGGACGGCGGCAGGGTCAGTTCTCCTTCAATATTTTCGGCGAGATTCATGTTATTGTGAATTCTGTTTGTCAGTTCAGATGCGATGAAATTCGGATCAATGCCTGCCAGTGTATCCCCCACGTGAACCTCGCGGCCGTAAATATAAAAGCACGGCAGGAGCTTTCCGGCAGCGCCTGTATATATGTAGCGCGTGTCATCGCCATCGTATAGCGGTGTGATAAAATCTGTGTTGATGGCGGCCAGATAGTTAAATTGTCTTTCGTTTCTCAATCGCTTCAATTCGGAAACGGCTGATATAATCCCGGCGTGCTGACTTTCTTCATCAGGATTCGCCATAAATAAAATATGTCCCGGCAGCTCATCAAGATGCTCGGTAAAATATAAAATATTGACCAAATGAACAGCGATCCCGCTTTTCATATCAACAGAGCCTCTGCCGAACAGCCAGTCTCCCGACAAAGCGTCTTGCCTGACGTCTTCATTAAATTCATATTTGGAAAAATAGTTGACGAGATAATCCGGATCGAGCGCATGCTCCTTTAGAATCCCAAAATCTTCAATGCCGACCGTGTCTATATGTGCATGATATATAACGGTTTTTTCACTTCGATGATTGCCCGTTACAAGCGCAAATACATTTTTCCTGCCAAGCGGGTCACCTGGAATCGGCTGCTCCCATACCCGTTCCGGGTGCTTTCGGAAATAAGGAAAGCTTTTCAGTATCTGTGAAATATGATCAGCTATGTCCCTCTCACCGGATGTTCCGTTCAAACTTTTTATGCTGACCAAAAATCTTGTGAGTGTTTCAGTTTTTTCTTCCAATGTCATCCCGTTGATTTGTTCATACATAACATGCTCCTCCATTTTTCAATACATTGTGATTTTTAAGTAACCGCGCCTTCTGCCGCTTATTTTTTGAATAAATGGCACCTCCTTTGATATTTTCACATCATAATGATGCAATATTTGTGCCTGTCTGAAAAATCGCTAGTTTTCGTGACATTTTTCCCAGAAAAAACATGAAAATGGCGTGGTACACGGAGCAAATAGATGCAAAATAAATTGCAAATTGCCTTATTTTTTGCAGAAATAACGAAAAATTTTTTTGCACCCATTGCGTAAAAATCGGCCGCATGATTGCTGCGGCCTACGAATCATTATACCCAACCTCTAAAGCGCGAAGCCTCGCTTATTTTTCTAACCCCCTCCATATATGCCGCTAAACGCATATCCACTTGATGGGTAAGAGAAGTTTGATAGATATTTTGAAATGAATTGACCATAACTTCGCGCAGTTTCCTGTCGACTTCTTCGGCTGACCAGTAGTACCCCTGATTATTTTGCACCCATTCAAAGTACGAAACCGTGACACCGCCTGCGCTTGCCAAAATGTCCGGGACAAGCAGAATACCTCTTTCATTCAGCACTTTTGTGGCGTCAAGCGTTGTCGGTCCGTTAGCTGCTTCAACGACGATTTTCGCTTTAATATGATGCGCATTGTCCATTGTAATTTGGTTGGAAATGGCGGCCGGTACAAGGATATCGCATTCTTTTTCCAGCAATTCTTGATTTGTGATGACGTCTGTAAACAGCTTCGTAATGGTGCCGAAGCTGTCGCGTCTGTCAAGCAAATATTCGATATCAAGACCGGCCGGATCATAAAGCGCTCCATATGCATCCGAAATGCCGATAACTTTCGCTCCGGCATCATGCATAAACTTTGCAATGAAACTGCCTGCGTTGCCGAAGCCTTGAATGATGATGCGGGCCCCTTTTAAAGAGATGCCTTTTCTTTTCACCGCTTCCTCAATGCATATGGTCACTCCGCTGGCTGTGGCGGTTTCGCGACCGTGCGAACCTCCCAAAACGAGCGGTTTTCCCGTAATAAAGCCGGGGGAATCAAATTCTCTGAGACGGCTGTATTCATCCATCATCCAGGCCATAATTTGCGAATTGGTATAAACATCAGGAGCCGGGATATCTTTTGTCGGTCCTACAATCTGACTGATGGCGCGGACGTATCCGCGGCTGAGCCTCTCTAATTCACCGAAAGACATGCTTCTCGGATCACACACAATGCCGCCTTTTCCCCCGCCGTACGGAAGATTGGTAATCCCGCACTTTAAAGTCATCCAAATGGACAGCGCCTTCACCTCGTCTTCGTTCACCTCAGGATGAAACCTTACTCCTCCCTTTGTCGGCCCGATCGCATCATTATGCTGAGAGCGGTATCCGGTAAACACCTTGACAGACCCATTGTCCATTTTGACCGGAATCCGGACAGTCAATGTGCGGATCGGTTCTTTCATCAGTTCGTATACTTCTTCGGAATAGCCCAATTTGCGCAAGGCTCTTTTTATAATCGTTTGTGTGGAATGCAACAGATTTAAGGATCCCTTCTCCTTAGTTGGTGACATCTTCATACTCCCCTTATGAAAAATTGTTGGTCATAAACGGCTGGAACGGCACGACTTAAAAAAGCGCTTTCATTTTACGAAGTATTCAACACATCATTGCATCCTCCCTCATATCTCACTCTACAAGAATATGATGCAAGATCCGTGCCAGTTTTTTCGAATTTAAATTCAGCCCGCTTTCATAAGCCGCATACTTTCTTCCAAACTGGCATACATTTTCACAAGCATTTTTGCAAACGGTGTTAAGTCTAATGAAAAGAATGGACGTGGTAGGATTGAGCACAGAAAAAAAATCTGTTCGGCGGGAAAAGGAGCCGGAATTAACAGGACGGATCGTTGTACCCGGTGAAACGGGGTATCATTCGGCCCGAAGGGAATTCAACACCTTTTTCAATAAATTCCCTCTTGTCATCGTCTTCGCCAGAGAGACTCGGGACATTGTTAACGCCATCCGCTGGGCGCGTTATCGGGATGTGCCCATACGCATACGATCCGGCCGCCATAGCTATGAGGGGTTGTCGGTCGTTGACGCCGGCATCGTTATCGATGTTAGTGAGATGACCCGGGTAGAGATTGATTATAAGAGAGGGACAGTCACTGTACAAACCGGAATTCGCGACTATTCTTTATAACTGATTCTTGGACCTGAGGGACTGGTGGTGCCGGGCGGACTTTGTCCGACTACGGGAATTGCCGGATTGACTCTTGGTGGAGGTCAGAGCAGTCTGTCACGACCGTGGGGACTGACGATCGATAGCTTGCTTGAACTCGAAATGGTCGATGCTAATGGTCAGGTCATAAGAGCCAATGCCACTCAGAACAGCGACCTGTTTTGGGCTTCGCGGGGCGGCGGAGGGGGTAATTTTGGCATTTGTACCTCCTTCCGCTTCCGGACACATCATCTTGAAACAGTTGCCTACGCCAGCATAAACTGGGACTTGGGTAATATGGAAGAGGTGCTGCGTGTCTGGCAGAAGTATACATTTCCGAACTCCGATGAAAAGCTTACTCCTCTCCTTACCATAACATCAGGGCGAGAGTCTCTGCTGCTGATGCAGGGCGTCTACCTTGGTTCAGCTGCAAAGTTGCGGCAATTGCTGCAGCCTCTGCTTCACACAGGCTCGCCGCAACAGGTATTTATTGAAGAGATGCCTTGGCTTGAGGCAGTTGAACGGATAGCGGACACCCAGCCTGATTCTCCCTTGCCCTTCAAAAGTGTAGGACCCTTTGTGAATGAACCGCTGCCAGATGAGGCCATCACAACGATCAGGCGCTTTATTGATAAACCGCCTACCACCTCAGTGACGGTTTTTTTCCACGGATTGGGCGGCGCCGTGGCCAGAGTGCCAAAAGATGCTACAGCCTACTTCTACAGAAAGGCTTTATCGAATATGTCTATTTTTTCTACATGGAATACACAGGAAGAAGCTGCCCTCGGCATCCGCTGGGTGGAGGATTTCCGGCAGGCGATGCTGCCCTTTACCGAGGGAGTGTACGTGAATACGCCTGATCTTGCAATCAAGAACTGGCCTAGAGCATACTATGGCGGCAACTTCGAGCGATTGACCCGGGTAAAAGCCAAGTATGATCCAGAAAATGTCTTCAACTTTCCTCAAAGCATTCCTCCAGCCCGGTTATAAATGTTTTAGGTAACGTATAATGATGAGTTTTACCGGATGTGTTGCAGAAAAAGGATAAAATTTGAAAGATTAAAAAGAGGCCTGGACAAATCCAGCCTCTTTTTTCTAAACACTGAATCTTCATTTTTTACCGATCAGTGAGCTTGCTTCATTTTTTATGTTCACCGGTACACTTTTTCCTACAGTCACCCGCCGTACGACACGGTGTTCATCATAGTCGGCGACCGCGTAGTGTTGAGTGGCGAGATTATCCCAAATCGCTACATCGCCTTCAGTCCATTGCCAGCGAACCGTGTTTTCCAGCCGCGTGACATAGTCATCAAAGATGCTTAACAGCCTTTCTGAGGCGCCCGTTGTAAAGCCTTCGATTCTTCCTGCAAAGCCGCCCAGCAGAAGGTGTTTTTCACCTGTTTCGGCATGTACATGAACAACCGGATGCCTCGTTTTAAAAATGGTGGATTCGAATATCGCCCGGCGCCTTTTTCTCGCTTCATCATCAGGCAAGTCTTCTGATCTGGTATATGCATAATCGAATTCATTCGTGTGAATCGCCCACAATTGATCGGCCAGTTTTTTGAGACTCCCGGGAAGCTCTTCATAAGCGGTATTTGTATTGGCCCAAACGGTATCTCCGCCAACCTTTGGAATGATCACCGCTCTGAGGATCGAATATTTCGGGACTTCCGGCGCGAATGTGACATCGGTATGCCAATGGTTTGCTCTTGCACCGCTGTCAGAATCAAGCTCGAAAATATAGTTGGATTTTTCTTTTACAGGAACCTTTGGATGAACGTACGGTTCCCCAAGCAACTTTGCAAATTCCTCCTGGCCTTTATCATCTAAATGATGCTGTCCCTTCAAAAATATGACTTTGTAATCGGCTAATGCTTGTTTGAGCGTGTGAAGCGCAGCCGAATCTAAATCCCCGCTTAATGTTACCCCTTTGATTTCAGCCCCGATTCTTCCTGATACCGGCTTAATCGTAATTTCCTCCGTTTGAACCGTCATCCGGTTTCTCCCCCTTTATTCATTATCGTTACCCGCTCTCGGCTTCCCATCCCATCCTATCTTGGACGACATCATACGGTATAGCCGCTGCTTGCTTTTTCAGGATGAAACACAGTCCCTCCTGTCGGATAAATCGTTGGATGTCCCATTTCTTTCTCCTCGTTCCCTTTTTAAAAATAAAAAAGTCCTCTTAGTTACTGTTCTTCTTCCAGTGAACGGTAAACTAACAGGAGCCCTTCGGTGGTCCGATCGGAGCATATTCATTTTTTTATCACCTGGCGTTCTTCTGATGTATTTTTGTTTTTGCTTGTAATGGCAAACGGTGTTTTTCCAGTTTTTCGATTTGCGTCACTTGTGAATCATGAACGGTGATTTGAACCGTTCCATATTCCAGACTCTCCAGTAAAACCTTAACCTTATCCAACACATACTGATCAATTCCTGCTTTTAAAGGCAACCCAGATCATCCCCTTTTTAATTAATCGGTTCTTTCTTAAGACTTGATGAAAAATAACTTACATTTTAATATTTAATATAATTCACATAATACCTACCTGTAAAGTGTGAATTTTAATAATGATCAAAAAAATCCCTTTTTCCCCTTGAATTCGGATGTTTAAATTCAAAAGAAAATCGCAGGTTTTGCTTTAGAAGACCTCTTTATTAATGGCATGCAAAAACAATAAAAAAAGAGGGCCTCCCCTCTGCTTCAACAGCTTGCACACCGCCCGCTCGGGCAGCCGAACGCTTTGCGGAAGAATTTCTTCATGAATATCAAATTTCTCATGATAATGCGGTGCGGCGATGTGTGTTCTGATGATCATACAGGTGCCTTTTTCGACGCGCTTCAAGCTGATTCACCAGATTTTTGTATTCATTCGTCAGAAAAATGAGTTGATTCATGTTACACTGCTTATAAACACCCTTTGGTTAGACAAAAAATCGCCTTGATTGGGCGCTTTTTCTGTTCCTTTTTCAGGAAAAAGGCTGTCCAAAAGGCCATGTTCTTATGAACTTTTAGGACAGCCCCCCTGATTTACAGATCCTGATTGTATCGATCGGATTTCACTGCCTAAAACACGTTTCCCAAAATAATGAATTTATAGCAAGACATTTTAGCCAGAATCTCACTGGACTTTACAAACGGTCGTTAATCCTTTCATTCACACCTCTTTATACATAAAATAGGCAAAATCGGCATGCTTATTCGCTCCGCTTGTATCTTGGCACTGCATTCCTACAAAAGCTCCTGTGAAGAACCCTCCTCCGCGGACATAATCATCTGATAACTTTTTCGATTCCAGCATGATCTCAATGATATGCCAGTCTTCCTTGTTAAAGGAATACGAGTAATAATATGTTTCCTGTTCAACATTTACTCTTAAATAAACATATTGGATGTCGCGGGGAATAACGATTTTATCTGTTATCGGCTGTGAAAATGAAAAGTTATCACATATCGTGAGGTCCAGCATTCGCCCAAGGTCCTCATCATAAGTGATTTGAAGGGCCGTCCAGTTTTCGGTGTTGTAGTAATTCACCAAACCCGCCGCTTGCTGAAAGCTCTCCGGACGGAATTCAACAGCAGTTTCCACTATAAAACGGAGACTTTGCCAGCGCCTTGCGACAAACGCCTGGGTAAATTTCGATGTCAGCGATTCATGGCCAAATAAGCGCAAATGGTTCGGCCTTTCGGTTAATGAGCCTAATTCTTTCGTAAACGGGATCCGCAAGGTCTGAAAGTTAATATTTAATGTCGAATCTTCAAATTGATCAACTTCTGGATATGTCGCAGGAAACGCAGTTTCAGGTATCCGGGGCGCGTCGGCCTCAAGACTCCCCTCTTTTCCCCCAACTACATAAGGCCATCCGTCTTTCCACTCCAATTTTTGTATCGCTGTTTCTCTTCCCAGCGGACAGTATCCTCTTTGGTGAATAATCGAATCATCATCAGGGCGGATCGGGCGCCCGGTTAAATGAGCTAAATACCACTCATCTGTATGTGTTTGGACAATTGATGCATGACCGCACTTTTGCAACGGATTTCGCGGGTCATGCCAAGACGTTAAAATGGGGTTATCCGGATGGATTTCATACGGCCCCTCGATATGTTTTGACCGGGCCATCGTAACGGCATGTTCGTACCTTGTCCCTCCTTCTGCTGTCAATAAATAATAATAATCTCCGATATGATAAAGGTGAGGCGCTTCAGTCAGCTTGATATCCGAACCTTTAAAAATGATTTTCGGATGATTGATTAACCTTTTTTCCTCTGCGGAATATTCCTGCATCACAATGCCTCCAAATGAATGGCGGCCTATTCGATGATCCCACATCATATTTAATAAATATTTTCTTCCATCTGTATCATGGAACAAAGAAGCATCAAAACCGGAACTATTTAATTTAATCGGCTCCCCCCAATCGCCATCAACGGTTTCGCAAGTGACTAAATAATTATGACAATCTTTCCAGGCCCCATCGACAACCTTTACGTCCGTATAGATGAGCCAAAACTTTCCGTCGGCATAGCTTAAACAAGGCGCCCATACTCCGCCTGAGTCGGGATTCCCTTTCATATCCAATTGTGAAATCCTCTGTAATGGATGTGCAATCAAATGCCAGTTGTCTAAATCTTTTGAATGATGGATTTGCACGCCTGGAAACCATTCAAAGGTAGATACAGCAATATAATAATCCTCGCCGACTCTGCATATGCTCGGATCGGGATTGAAACCTTTAAGCACCGGATTGATAATTTTCATCCTCTTTCCTCCTAAAATATCGTTTTGAAAGGGCGGTTTCACGAGATTCATTCATATTGTCCAAGTAACTTTATCCTTATTCTCTAATTCGCGTACGACTTTTGCATATTTTTCTTCGCTTAAATTGTAGAAATTAATGTCGATCATAGCTAAGATAAGAAAAATAACAGGAACAACGGTTGTCGTTATTAATATTCCGGTCAATGCTTCAGGAGTTTGGGCCTGCCCTGCAACATAGCCGAACTTGTCCAATATCAGTCCCGGAACGACCCCGCCGAGAGCCATGCCAAACTTAAAAAAGAAGCCGATAATGGCATAAATCAATCCGCTCAAACGTTTTCCGGTCTTATATTCCCCATATTCAATTGTTTCGGGAATAAGCGCCCACATATACCCCCCGGCTGTCACACTTCCTACTGCGGCAATGACGCGAAAGAAGAGCACCAGAAACACGTTGCTCGGCGGTACGATATTGAGTAATAAAGCGGTATTTAATAGCTTCCTCTTTCCGAGCCATTTATTGATTCGTGGTATAAACGGCAGGATGGCCAAAGCAGGCAGGCTTCCGAGCAAGCCATACCATTTGACAAGGTCTTCTCTGCCTGCGTTGTACGTCATGTAGTATATTCCGACAGAATTGCTTATAGAGTTGACGCCGAAGATAATGATAAAGAATATGCTGAGAACAACTAATGGACGGTTAACCCCAAATTGTTCAAATATATCGGAAAATTCAATCTTTTCTTCAGGCTTTTGCAGAGTTACTCGTTCTTTTGTACTTTTAAAACAAAAGATTAATAGACATGCGCCAATAATGCCTAACATGCTCATTGTCAGCTGCCATCCCAGTGCTTTGTTTCCGGTCGTATCACCTAAATAAGCTGAAAGTAAAGGAACAAAAAAAGATACGATGAGTCCGCCAAGATTGGCAAAGACCATCCGGACAGAGGTAATGCTGACGACCTCCTGGTTATTTCTAGTCATCGCGGAAGTTAGTGCGCCGTATGGAACATTGATCGTCGTATATGTGAGAGATAAGCCGACATACGTAATATAAGCGTAGATTAATTTTCCTGTATCTGAGAAATCCGGGGTTGTGAAACAGAGGATGGCAAGTACTGAAAGCGGAAACGCACCAAACAGCAGATACGGCCGAAAACGCCCAAATTTGCTGTTTGTCCGGTCTACTATTGTTCCGATAAAAGGATCGGCAAGCGCATCAATTATCCGAACAACTAAAAACATCGTCCCGGCAGCGGCTGCTGACAAACCGTAAACATCGGTATAGAAAAATAAAAGATACGTTGAAACCGTCGTGTAAATTAAATTACATGCTAAATCTCCGGAAGCATAGCCGGATTTTTCAAACATACTAATTTTTTCAAGGGTTTCGCTAGCCATTATTCTTTCCTCCCTAAAAAGCTTTTGGTCACAGGAACAAAACTGCAAATGCCACTAACAGTTGAATGCCATGGGACAAGCCGCCTTGACTTTTGAAATAGACAGCTTCTGCACCACCCCCTGTTTGCCTTTCCATACTTTTGAATTTTCAGAGAAATTAGAATTGCATGCGAACCAGGGAGGATGGGAAACCTTATTTGCTGCATGCCGAATCATGTTCGATAGGTACCAAACCTTTTTATGCGGAGCATACAATTCGATTTTGGCTCTGCCCAAATCTGGAGGTCTGTCTTTATTTTCTTCTAATGCTTACACTTTGTTTACTCATTAAACTAAGTGTAAGCCAGCGTGAAAGCGTTGTCAATTATTAGTTATATATCTCAATTTTTGTTTAATAGAGACGGAAAAATTCCTGATTGAAATAAAGCTTCAGTTTTTGAAGACTCCGTCCTCCCTACATCTCACCTTTGCCGCTACAATAGGGATGTTTTATTTTTACACGTCTTGGTATGATGAGAAAAACGACAACTAAAGGGAACAGGAGGCGTTTGCATGAATGTGAATCACCTTGTTTCAGGCAGAACAGCTTTAAATCAATATGTGCATCACTTAGAGCCTGACGGCGCTTCATTTTTCGTCCACTATTGGGGATCTATGCCAAATCACTATCATACACTCGTTCACAAGCATTCTTTTTTTGAAATTTGTTATGTGATAAAAGGAGACGGCTATTATCTCGAGCACGGTTATCAATATCCGCTGAAGGAAAATACGATTTTTATGTCAAGGCCGGAAATATTGCACCAAATCAAAAGCGAGACCGGGCTGTCCATTCTTTATGTCGCTTTTGAGTTAAACGAAGATAGATCAAGCACTGAATGGATTAAAGTAATAGAGGAAATTAAACAAACCGGGATTGTTGCATTATCTGCAAAAGATGAAGAAGCCCCGTGCATGCTTTGGAAAACATTAATGCTGCAAGCGGCGCAGCCTGTAAAGTTTTTTTGCAAAGAGATCCTGGAAAATCTGTCGCAGGCTTTACTCCTGTCACTAATTCAAACCATACTCCCCTCTGCCCATCATTCGAAGCAAAAGCAGCCCGTTCAAACAACTTCAGCTCTGCTGACTGAGGTTAAACTGCATATTCAAGACAACCTGTCACAATCATTAAAGCTGAAAGATGTCGCAAACCACTTTCATATCTCAGGACGGCACTTGTCCCGTTTATTTTCGGCAGAGCTCGGCGTCAGCTACTCGGAATTCGTGCAGAACGAAAAAATCGTCAAAGCTGCTGAATTGCTGAAAACAACGGATTTATCGATCAAAGAGATCGCGGAAGAAATCGGTTTTACCGTCCACTATTTCACGCGTGTCTTTGCCGCCAAGATCGGAAGTTCCCCCGGGCTTTTTCGGTCGCTTTACAAGGAATCAAAAATGACCGTATTTCACGCCGGCAAATTATGATTTGAAAGAATGATGTCCTGAAACGACAAAAGAATGTCTCTATCTGATAAAGACGAGACAAATTTCATTACTTTATAATCTTAAAAAGAAAGCGATTACAAATCACAGAGGAGGGATGATCGATATGAGGCGCCTGCCGTTCGCCAGGCCGATCAAAAAATCCAAGGAGGAATTTCAATGAAACTATCTTATGTAACCGACAGTTTAGGACATTTACCTTTTGATGAAATGCTGGACGCAGCCGCAGAGCTTGGAATTAATACACTGGAGATGACAGCCGGAGGCTGGTCGCCTGCGCCCCACTTAAATCTCGATGAACTGCTGCAAAGCAGCGATAAAAGGCGCGAATTCGCAGAGACGCTGGAAAAACGGAATATGACGCTTTGCGCCTTAAATTGCTCGGGAAATCCTTTAGATCCGGGAGAACTCGGCAAAGAGCACAGGGAAGTCACAGAAAAAACGATGGAGCTTGCAGGATTATTAGGCATCAAAAAAGTCATCATGATGAGCGGTTTGCCGGCCGGAAGCCCTGAGGACAATACGCCGAACTGGATTACATACACGGTGAGCTGGCCGCCTGTCTTAAAAGATATCTTAACCTACCAGTGGGAAGAAGTCGCGATCCCTTACTGGAAAGAGCTTGTCAAAAAAGCGGAAAGCTGCGGCGTTGAAAAAATCGCGCTGGAAAATTTCAGCTCACAATTAGTCTATAATCCCGAGACTCTCTTTCGGCTTCGAAACGCGGTTGGCTCGATGGTGGGGCTGAATCTTGATCCGAGCCACCTATTATGGATGGGGGCAGATCCAATCATCGCTGCAAGAGAACTGGGCGAGGCCATTCATCATGTCCACGGAAAAGATGTCAGAATTGAAAGATATTTATCTGCCGTAAACGGTGTGTTAGAAACAAAGGAAGTGACTGATACGGCGAATCGGGCGTGGAATTATGTAGCTGTCGGATGCGGACAAGATTTGCAGTGGTGGAAAGAATTTTTCTCGGTCGTGAAAATGACGGGTTATGATGGTGAAGTTTCTTTGGAAATGGAAGACCTTACGATGTCACCGGAAGCTGGCATCAGAATATCGATCAAAGCATTAAAGCAAGCAATCAGCCAATAGGAGGGTTTCGTCATGCTGAATGGAGAAAGGATCATTTCAACGCCTTTGCGCTGGGCAATGGTAGGCGGAGGAAGGCTCAGCCAGGTTGGATATAAACATCGCACAGGCGCGTTGAGAGACAATACAGCCTTTCAATTAACAGCCGGCGCATTTGATATTGATGCTGAAAGGGGAAAAGACTTCGGGATGAACATCGGAGTGAGTGCAGAACGCTGTTATCCCGATTATCAAACGATGTTTGCGGAAGAAGCCAAGCGAGGCGATGGCATAGAGGTGGTCTCGATTGCCACTCCGAACCGCACCCATTATGAAATCTGCAAGGCTGCGCTTGAAGCGGATTTGCATGTCATCTGTGAAAAACCGATGTTTTTCACCTCAGAAGAGGGCTATGAAATCAAAGCCCTTGCGGAGAAAAAAGGAAAAATTGTCGGCGTGACGTACGGTTTTTCCGGCAATCAAATGCTGCTTCAAATGCGCGCTATGATTGAACAGGGGCAAATCGGCGATATTCGCCTGGTTGATTTGCAGTATACACACGGATTCAGCGCAACAGATGAAGTCGAAAAAACCAGCGATGCACAAAAATGGCGCGTCGACCCTGCAATCGCCGGACCAAGCTTTGTGCTGGGCGATCTGTCGACTCACACCTATTATATGTCACAGCTCATTATGCCGCACATGAACATAAAAGAGCTGCTGTGCGACCGCCAGAGCTTCGTCAAGAGCCGCGCCCCGCTCGAGGATAATGCCTACGTCTTGATGCATTATGAAAACGGAGCGGTCGGTACGATGTGGGCCTCCTCAATCAACGCCGGGTGTATGGATGGTCACAGAATCAGGATCGTCGGCTCTAAAGCGAGTTTGGAATGGTGGGACAGCAAACCGAATGAACTAAAGTATGAAGTGCAGGGAGAGCCGATCCAGACGCTCGTTCGCGGCATGCCTTATTTGGACAGCCGATGCAATGCAGATGAGCGGCTTGGCGCCCTGCATACTAAAGGACTGTCTGAAGCGTGGGCCAATATTTATTTGAAATTCGCCGTCGCGATTGGCGCCAAAAACCGCGGAGATAAACAAACGTTACAAAACCTGATTTATCCTGATATTGACGCCGGCATTGAGGGCATACGCTGGGTCGAAAATTGCGTGCGTTCAGCAGAGCAAGGCTCGGTGTGGGTCGATTTTCAATAATTATCGTGAAGCGCGTTTTTGTCCCGTGCTAGCTAACGTTCCCCTGGAAAAATTGCACATCCCCACCGTCCTATGAAGGCATTAAGGCCGGGATCCAAAATCCCGGCCCTTTGTCATTGATTAACGTACACATTCTGAAAGACTGCCGTTGCCTCCCATACGTTCAAACCGAATGTTCCATGTTTGAATGTTGAATCATGCGCATCAATCACCAAACGGTCATCCAAATAGATTTTAACGTTTGCGCCTCGGGCGACAGTTTTCAGATGATACGTTTTATTGACATCTATCGGTGTTTTGTGCTCGGCTATGACAGAGGCTGATCCGTTTTCAAATTTGAAAAATTTGACTACGTCATGCTTGGCATCCACATTGGCCAGATAGCCGTTTTTCACATCTTGACCAGCCCGAAAGACAAGGGCTCCAGCCCCCCTTCCATTGCCATCTTTAATCGTAATGTCGGATTCGTAAGTGAAGTCTGTTCCGGAAGCTGAAGATGTAATAAAAGAATCACCGTCAGAGCGTCCTTGTTTTCCATCAATGGTGTCGGCCCACAACCCGTTTACGGTCGTCCAGCCCGCGAGGTTTGACTTGAGAGGGGACTTTCCCCAAGTTTTTTTCAGAGGATGAATCGTTAGGGAATTTAGCTTTACAAAACCGTTTGAAGCATACACCTCCAGCCCGTTGCTCGATTGATCCGGGAAGATGAGGTCGGTCAGCACTTGCTGTCCATCGTTTCCAAATACTTCGACAGAAGAGCGGTCGACAAAAATGCGCATCTTCACCTTGCCATTCACCGGCTTCAACGGAGCAGCCTGCTTTCCGGTGTTAAAGCTTGGATGGAAGGCGACGTTTCCGGTTTGGCTGCGGTCAACGAACAGAGTGCCGTTTCCCTGATGATAGCCGATTTTTGTATATTGATTTTCTCCTTTTCGAACCTTAAAACCGAATTCAGAAGCCGATCCGGCGCTCACTTGAAATTCTGCATTGATTTCGTAGGAGTCTCCCGGTAAATTAGCCGGCAGGCTGCGGCCTGCGGAGGATATAATCTTATGCCGCCACCCTTGAGAGGCTCCTCTGATCGAACGCAGCGCCTTTACCGGGGCTTGCACAATTCTGGCTCCGTCAGAAAACGCTTTCAATTTTACCTCTCTTGGAATCGTCATGGCCCCTCTCCACGGGGATGTAGGAACATCGTTTGCATATTGCCAATTGCTCATCCATCCCAGCCAAAGCCTGCGTCCGTCTGAAGACGGGATGTCGGACCAGGAGACAGCCGCATAGAAGTCTTTGCCGTAGTCCGTCCATAGGGTTTTGCCCGGCGGATTTTCATTCTTAAAAGACTTGCCGTCAAAGCTGCCTACGAAATATTGCATGCCTGATCCTCCCGAGACGGACCCGTTTCCAACACTGACTTGCATCACCCATTTCTTTTCATACGGATTGCCGTCTACTGAAAGCTGAAACAAATCAGGACATTCCCATACGCCTCCATGGCTGCCTTGCCCCTCTCCAAATTCGCTCGCATAGGTCCATTCCTTCAGGTTGGGAGATGTGTATATCATGATTCGGTCACCGGCCGCCAGCACCATCACCCACCTTTTTGTTTCTTCATGCCATAATACTTTCGGATCGCGAAAATCCTTTTTTCCCGGGTTCGGAATGACGGGATTGCCCGGATATTTCGTCCATGTTCTTCCTTTGTCATTGCTGTAAGCGATGCTCTGGACCTGTTCCCCTTCGCGGTCCTGCGTATAAACGGCAATGAGCGGCTTTTCTTTTCCGGTCTGAAAACCGCCTGTATTGTTCCAATCGACTACGGCGCTGCCAGAAAAAATCGTGCCGTTATCATCCGGTGACAGCGCGGCCGGAAGATGCTCCCACCTGACTAAATCCTTGCTGACCGCATGGCCCCAGTGCATCGGCCCCCACTGCAAACCATATGGATGATATTGATAAAACAGATGGTATTCCCCAGCATAATAGACCATTCCGTTTGGATCATTCATCCAGTTCGCTTCAGGAGTGAAGTGGTACCTTGGCCGATGTTCCTCCTCATAGTAGCTTGGGTCGGCTGCGTAAACAGGCCCGGCCGGCAGCATCATGGTCAGCATTGCTCCGAATTGAAGCAGCCTCTTTTTCACTTTATTCACCCTCTCCCTTCCTATCTTTATTGGATATTCAAGCACATTCCGATTTTGCTCCAAACAGCCGCCCCCGCCGGAAATGCCGGGGGCGGCTGTTTTTAAGAATTCGGGATGACTTCCAAAACCTTATGCCAAAAAACCGGCCCAATAACCGAGAATACCGATGATAAAAATGCCGAATATAATAAGAAGCGGATTCACGCCTTTTCGCAGCATCCACGCGACGAGCAGCGTCAAACCTAAAGGCAGCACCCCCGGCATGATGCTGTCCAAAATACTCTGCACCGTTTGAACCTCCACTTTGCCTGATTCGTTCTTAATTCTGGAAACGACGATTGGGATGTTGATGGTGGTCCACTTTGAGACAAGAGCCCCCATGACAAACAATCCGAGTATCGAAGCGCCTTCGGTCAGCTTTTGAATCCGGTTCCCGACCAAATCCTGAAGAATTTCCATTCCTTTCACATAGCCGTACTTTAAACCGTAATATTTCGTACTTAATCTTATGGCATTGATGAAGAAAAAGAACAGCAGAGGCCCGGCAATGTTCCCTCCTAAGGCGAGCGATGCCCCCAAAGCCGCTAACACCGGGCGCAGCGTCCCCCAGAAAATCGGATCGCCCACACCCGCGAGCGGTCCCATTAACCCGATTTTCATACCGCTGATCGCTTTTGCATCAATTCCTTTTTGATTGGCCATCTCTTCTTCCATGGCGGCCGTCACGCCGAATATCGGTGCTGTCAGCCACGGGTGTGTATTGAACCATTCGAGATGGCGCTGCAATGCTTCGTTTCTTTTCGCTCCCGGACCGTACAGTTTTTTAATCGCCGGAATCATCACATAGCAATAGCCCATTGCCTGCACACGCTCAAAGTTAAAAGATCCGAGCAAAAAATTTGAACGAATGAACATGCTGAAAATTTCTCTCTTTGTTAATCTTTTTTCTGTCTCCATCTTCTTCGGTCCCCTCCTCATTGATTAGGCATCAAGATCATCATCATCATCGTAAGCAGCCGAGCTGCTGTTTGCGGCTGCTGCTGCGACCGCTCCCTGCGCGCTGTTTTTTTGCATGACCTGCTGATACAGAAGGGCAAGGCACAGTCCGAGAGCGCCGAACCCGACCAGATTGAAGTCTGTAAACGCCGCCAACAAAAAGCCGATGTAGAAGAATGGCTTCAAGTAAGGAATGTTCATCATATTGATCACCATCGCATACCCGACGACAACGATAATTCCTCCGCCTACCTGGAGACCTTTTGTAATGACTTCGGGAATATTCCCTAAGAAAGCCTGAACAGCGCTGACGCTGATCAGCGCCACAATCAACGTCGGGATCATAACTCTGAGCGCCTGAAACACCATTGCTGTAATATGCATGATTTCGATACCTTTCATATTTCCATCCTTGGCGTATTTGTCAGCGCGGTGGATTAAAAAGACGGTAATCGTGCGGACAAAAATCGTCAGCGCCTGCCCTGCAGCTGCCAATGCCACTGCGACGGCAATTCCTTCGCCGATTCCCTGATCGGCGGTAATCACCAAAATGGTTGAGATTACAGAAGCGATGGCTGTATCCGGCGCCATGGCGAGGCCGACATTCATCCAGCCCAAGGCCATCAGTTCAAGGGTTCCGCCCAAAATGATGCCGGTTTTCAGGTCTCCGAGCACCAAGCCGACCAATGTACAGGCAATCAGCGGACGGTGCGTCTGTCCCTCGTCCAATACGCTTGCGATACCGGTAATGCCTGCAATAATCAACAGCAATATAATTTGTATTGAAGACATCTTCACATATCCCCCTTTTCTATTTTGCGACGTTTCTCAAAATCTGCATAAAGTCTTCGCTGGTATCTGAAGGGAGCTGTCTCAATTCAAGCTTCACCCCCAATTCGTTCAATCGTTCAAACGCCTCTATATCTTGTTCTGTCACACTGACTGATTTTGTGATCTGCCTGCGGTTATGCTCGAATCGCATGCCTCCGACATTTACCGTTTTAATCGGAACACCTGCTTCAATCAGGGATACAATATCGCCCGGTTTTTCAAATAGCAGCATCGCCGTTGTCTCCGCATACCGCGGGCTATGAAACGCTTTTGCCATTTTTGAAATAGAGACGGCGCTCGCTTTTACATTTGAAGGGGCAACAGAAAGAATCAGCGTTTTTCTCATGTCATCTGCCGCCACATCATCTGAGACAACGATGATTCGGTCAGCCGCATGGATTTTAATCCATCTGGTCAGCACCTGGCCGTGAATAAAGCGGTCATCAATCCTAGCTAATACAATGTTCATCACAATTTATCCTCTCTTTCGGCTCTTATCGCATGTTCTAAATGTTCGCTGCACACCTGGAAGCTTTCCTGACTCATTGTTTTCAGCCTGTTCAGCAGTTCTTTAAGCGGCATATGTCCTCTCAGGCTTAATGCCTCCAGCAGGATCGGCAGGTTCACCCCGGCCGCCATATCCATTCTTTGATCCTTCACGATATAAGGAGCGGCCGCGTTGTATGGCGTTCCGCCAAATATATCCACTAAAAACAGCACCTCATGTTCCTTTGGAATGCGCTTTAGCGTCTGCTGATATTTTTTCTGCAATGTTTGGATGCCTTCCCCTTTCAAAAACGGCACCGCCGTCAGATGGTCTTCTTCGCCGAAAATCATGTTTGACGACTCTTTCAGTGCTATTGGAAAATCTCCATGACCGCTGATAATAACTGAAATCATTGATGTTTGCTCCTTTCTTTTGGCGTTCGCTCTTTTATGATGCAAGTATCGTGCCAACACAAATTTATTAAGCGCTTTCAACGAATCTCTTTTTGTTTTTGAAACACATTCAAAACAAAAAATAAACCTGTATTAAAATGGAGGTCCATTTAATACAGGTTCAAGTAAAAAAACAGCTTTTAAAACATCTAACCATGCAGCTCTTCGGCAAAGATGGCGGCTATAAATAATTTTTCATCTTCGCAGATTTCAAGCCCAAGCTTCTGTTCATAAGGCTTTAACGTCCGCTCTGTTATGCGGTAGACCTTTTTCAGCTGATCGTCTATTGCTTCTTCTTCTGAAAAAGCGATCGGATGATCTTTAATCACCCTTTCGAAAGCAAAAGCGGTGTGCATGATGACCTTGATCATCACCGCATTGTTCAGCATGATGCCTAATTCATCTTGAATCGTTTGCAGCCATTCTAATAAAATGTCAATAATATGATAAGGATTTAAGAAAACGAGATACTTTTTCAAACTATCCTCGCAAAGCTCCCGTACAATGATGTTTGGACCGGCCAGTCCGTCGCCTGCAGGAACGGTGCCTTTTGCAATCGCCTGGTGGATCATCCGCTCGCCTTCCCCTTCTATCAACACTTCCAGAGATACATGGGGAGCATCGATCTTCGGATTTTTCGTTCCCACCGTGGCAAGGATCTCATACTCTTTTTCGATTTCTTTTATGCTGTTTGCTAATTTAATAGACGAAACGGTCAGGATTTTGATCGGGTCGTCTGCGGCCTGATTGACGATTGTTGTTAAGATCTCCTCGAGTTTTTTTGCCGTTCCGCTCCCGGTCGTACAAATGGAGACCAATGCCTTCTGTTTGCCGGGCGGCTGAGGTGTGCGGCCCCACTGCGCGGTAAAATCCTTTGTAACCGATTCATATATGGCACGCAAGTTTAAATTCAGATAATTAACCTTTCTGACGGCATCGAGCACCATTGATGTCGTAACATTGCTGATCGTTTTAATACTGATGCCCGTTTTTTCTTCGAGCTTCGTTTCCAGCATCGCAAGCGATCCCATGTCGACAAGCATCAATACTCCTTCTCCTTCATCCACTTGTTTAATTTTCGCTTCCAGGCGCTCCATGATTTGCGACGGGGAAACCGCAAGAGGCATGTCGACCGCCGCAATCGGGGTGCTGCCTAAAAGTTCAATCGCTACGTCCACCATGGAGCTCGCCATGCTGTTTCCGTGAGCGGCGACGACAATCCCCACTCTTTTGTTCCCCTCCAACGATTTGATCGACTGAACCAGCATTGTTAAGTAGATCACTTCTATTTCCGGAACGATGATTCTAAAATACTCTTGAATCTTATCTTTAAATATCAGAGCAACTTGATATTCCTTCACATAGGTATCGCGGATTTCGTCAGTCTCCTGTGCATTTAAGACATCAGTTTGCTTGACCCGCTTTAAAAATGCATCAATATGCATGCTCAAAAAATAGATGAATTTGCGGTCGAATTTGCAATTCAGCTCATGTTCGGCAACTTCTTTCAGCTCTTTCGTAAGGCGAATCACTTCATCGTCGGCAAATTTCAGTAAGTTGTAGTTGTGAAACGTTCGCTGATGAAAAAAACTTCTGACGTGCAGATGAAGGTCAGTCAAAATATATTGATTGATTTCTTTTTTTGATAAGCCTTCTTTGTTTAAAATGTTGACCTTTTCCTCAATCAAATCATACAAATTAAATGTGAGATCATCGTCGATTTTTGTTGTTTCATCTTCCACAATCGGCGATATGATGGTGGTGATATTTACATATTCGGAAATCATTTTGCTTCTCTCGATATTTTTGCTGCTTGAAATCCAGTCCTGTTTGATGTCATCAGGGAGATCCCGGACGGTCAGTTCGACAACATCATCCCTGTCAAGATGATGCAAAAAGCCGTGAGCACATACGAGCTGCACATTTGATTTCAGCTGCCCCACATTCCCGAATTTTGCGGAATGAATAAGGACATTATATACATCGATGTGCACATTCAGATTTTTCTTGATCCGCTCGGCTTCTTTTCCCAACAAAAACGTTGTCAGCTCAACTCTTTCTTTAAGAGACCGTTCTTCAAGCGAAGGGATATGTATGGTCATCGGAATTCTTCGCAAAAATGTTTTCAACAATGCAGAACTCGGATTTTCCGTCGTAGCGCAAATAAACAATACTTTTGATGTGCGCCTGTGCTCCGTTTCGCCAAGCCTGTTATAAGCGCCGCTGTCAATAAAATAAAACAGCATTTCCTGACCCTCGGGAGGAAGGCGGTGGATTTCATCCATAAACAGAATGCCTCCGTCGGCCTGTTCGACTAAACCTGCCTTGTCTTCGTCAGCGCCTGTAAACGATCCTTTTTTATGCCCGAATAATTGAGAGAGCAATAATTGGGGATTGTTATAATAATCCGCACAGTTAAATGTAATAAAAGGAGAACCGGGTTTGAGAATGTCAGAGTAAATCGCAAATTGATAAATCCGGTTCGCAAAAAGGGATTTGCCGGAACCTGTCGGCCCTAAAAGCAGCATATGCAGACCGTGCGGAGGATAAAAGACGGCCGCTTTCGCCTGGGAGATCGCTTTCTTTAAGCTGCCTTTTGCTCCGATCATCAGTTCCAAAGGATTGGTGGAAATTTTCCGGGGCACCCTTTTTTGATTGCCGGAACACTGATGAAGTCCGTCTACTTCCATCTTTGCTGTATTCCATTTAATGTTGAATGTTCTTTCAACGACTTCCACCGGAACGTAACGGACGGGGAACGTCTTCACCTTTATCTCTCTTTTAGCGCGGACGAGGTTGTTCAATTCAAAGCTGACATTGGAACGCTCCATTTGCAACTCTTGGGCGATATCCTTTGCTGAAAGACCTTGCATCTGCAAAAGCTGATCCGGGGAAACTTCACGAAAATGATGCAGCAGCCGGCGGTATATTTTATCGATTCTTTTCATGAGATTCATCCTTTGTCATCAAGCCGGTTAGGCTTCAATATTATCAGCAGGATTGCACAATCGGGTGAACATGTCTCTATAGAAAACCGCGGAAGTCCGCCGAATCGAAAAAGGCCTTTTGAAGATTGGCGAACCGCTCTTTTTTGCTTTTATATTCATCTGAACATGATCTCATTTCTGATATTAGTGTTTTTTTCTTATAAACTCTCACGGCTTTCCTCCTCCTAAAGTATCAATCTGTAAACAGTTTACCACTCTCAGGGAATATATTGGGGAAAATTCTGATATCGGTGAAAATGAATTTTCTGAACTGAACAGCCCTTCTGGATGGCCGCTTTCCCGGGGATCACAGGGTTGCCTTCAGCTGAATCCGCATCTTTCCCTGAAGCCTTTTTGATGAAACGTAAGACCAAATGCACCGTGTTCTTGCTGACGGCATCTTGGCCGAAACTCCTAAAAAATAGTTTCTAAATAACCATTTTGGTGTATAATCAATACATAAAAATAACGAAAGTTGAGACAACAAAACAAAGTGGGGGACAAAAGAGTGACAAATGATATACATAAACAAAAATTGTCGAGGGGTTTAAAAAACAGGCATGTCCAATTAATCGCGATCGGCGGGGCGATTGGAACGGGCTTGTTTCTTGGGTCGGGAAAATCGATACATTTTGCAGGACCGTCGATTTTATTTGCTTACTTGATCACAGGGATCATTTGCTTTTTGATTATGCGCTCCTTGGGAGAGCTGCTCTTATCGAATTTGGAGTATCACTCGTTCGTCGATTTCGTACAAGACTATTTAGGAAACATGGCGGCGTTTATCACCGGCTGGACCTACTGGTTTTGCTGGATTTCAATCGCGATGGCCGATTTAACGGCAGTCGGCCTCTATACCCAGTATTGGCTGCCAAGCGTTCCGCAATGGGTGCCGGGGTTAATCGCGCTTATCATTCTGCTCATTATGAACCTTGCAACAGTCAAGCTTTTTGGAGAAATGGAATTCTGGTTTGCATTGGTTAAAGTCATTGCCATCCTGGCGCTGATCGTCATTGGTCTCTTTATGATTTTCACAGGCTTTACCACGCAATCCGGCGCAGCAAGCTTTACGAACCTTTGGAACCACGGCGGCATGTTCCCGAACGGGTTTAACGGCTTTATCCTCTCGTTCCAGATGGTAGTTTTTGCGTTTGTTGGGATTGAGCTTGTGGGGCTTACAGCGGGCGAAACAAAAGACCCGGAAAAAGTCATTCCAAAAGCGATCAACAATATTCCGATCAGGGTTCTCCTTTTCTATATCGGCGCCTTGCTTGTCATTATGAGCATCTATCCTTGGAATGCCATTAATCCGAGCGAAAGCCCGTTCGTTCAAGTCTTCGCAGCGATCGGAATCGTGGCGGCGGCGAGCATTATCAATTTTGTTGTGCTCACATCCGCGGCTTCTGCGTGCAACAGCGCGGTATTCAGCACAAGCCGGATGGTATACTCGCTTGCCAAAGAAAACAATGCACCTTCTTCATTGGCAAAATTGACTTCCCGTAAAGTACCGAACAATGCGCTGTTCTTTTCAACTATCGTTATTTTAATCGGTGTTACGCTGAACTATATCATGCCTGAAGGCGTATTTACGCTGATTACTAGCATTTCCACCGTATGTTTCATCTTTATTTGGGGAATCACCGTCATCTGCCATATGAAATACCGAAAAACAAAACCTGATTTGGCTAAAGAAAACAAATTTAAAATGCCGCTTTATCCGCTTTCCAATTACCTGATTCTCGCCTTCCTGGCGTTTATTCTCGTGGTTCTCGCACTTGCGGAAGATACCCGCGTTTCCTTGTTTGTAACTCCTGCCTGGTTTATTTTGCTGATTGCGATTTATAAAATGCGAAAAGCGAAGGCTCATCAGGCTGAATAAAGGAAAAAGCGTGCCGTATAAACATTCGAAAGCCCTCTAATATTTAGAGGGCTTTCTCAGTTCTAATAGACAGCTATGTTCATGGATGGAAAAACGGAAAGGATAACCACGAGCTGGATCCGCTACTTTCCCCTGTGCTTTTCTTTCGCTTTTTGCTTTCTCAGCAGGTACTTTTGCTCCTTTTCGATGTCGCGCTGCTGTTTTTTCAAGCGCTTTTTCATCGCTTTTTTTGCGTCAAGCTCCTGTTTGATCGCTTGCTGGGCTTTCATTGACCTACCGGCAGTCTTCATTTCTTTGGAAACGAGCCGCTGCAACCTTTTCGGATTGATCTTCTTATTCGCTTCAGCTTTTACGCTGATTCCTTCCTTTTCGGCTTGAGAAATCAATTCGGCAAGCTGATGGTAAACAAAATGCAGCACTTCCGAATCCTTCGGCTCTTTGCCGAACAAATGGCGGAATGCCTTTAATTTTCCCTCTTGTACAATCTCAACGATTCCAACCCAAAACTGGCCGTCATAGTAAATCGTTAATTTCATAACGATTCCCTCCTCTATTAATGTGACAGAAGAATGACGGACATCCCGAGGAGGGGAAGGTTACTGACATGATAGACATGCATCCGGACTACCAACCGGATCGTGTTTTTTCATTCTTCACTATTAATGTACCAGATTTTATGCGATTCCAAAAGACTAAATGAAAAAGAGCCGTCTGATGACAGCTCTTTTTTCTTAAGCCCCCTTCAGCGCTTCATCCTTTTTTGCCAGCAATACAGACAGAAATAAAGCAACGAGGAGCATGACAGTACATGACGGCCACGCCCAGCCAGCCAAAATCAGCAAAACAATCCCCCGGCTGTTCCGCAAATGCTTGAACCTGCGTAATAAAAAACAAGTACAACAAAGACGTTATTTATCACCTGCGGCCGAAACGTTCAGGCACTATGTCATCGCTTTTTCGGAATTTAACTCATAGTGACGACGGGTAAAATGGCCAGCATTCGGTTCAGTTTGCGTTGTACTCTATGAAAATGGTACGATTTTCTATGTAATATTTCATCCAGAGGTGCATAATGAACAAGATTAGGAACGTAAGAGAATATTTTAAACAACATCGTAGAATTAGTTTGCTTGTTGATGTCATGATGGCCGTTACTTTTATCTCTTTGAGTATTCTCCTGTTTGGAAGAGACCCTGGAGCTTTTGTTGGATTTTTTATTTATATTACCGTCAGCAATTTCATTGGCACGAATTTATCAATAAGCAATCCAGATATTTTTGGAGGAGCGGATAAAGCAAAGGAACGATAAGAAAAACGGCTTTGAAAATAAAATTCCCCTTGAAAATTTTACTTTTTTAGCTGATGATATAGTTTGTTCAAATTACAGCTTAGGGGGATTTTGCTTTGAAAAAATGTTGTTTGGCAATCGCTGCCCTCGTGTTCAGTTTTTCTTTGGCAGCCTGCAATTCCAGTGCCGTTTCCGGCTCAAAACCAGAACGATCCGGTGCAGCGGATGACGGTCGTACAGATCGCGCGGCTGTCACCCTTGTCCGTGCAGTCGACGGCGACACGATTAAAGTCAAATATAATGGAAAAGTAAAAACAGTCCGCTATTTGCTTGTCGATACGCCGGAAACAAAAAAACCGAATTCATGCGTTCAGCCATACGGAAAAGAAGCTTCTGAAGAAAACAAAAAACTGGTCGAAAGCGGCAAGCTGGAATTGGAATTTGATAAAGGCGGCCGCACTGACAAGTACGGAAGATTGCTGGCCTATGTATACGCTGACGGAAAGTCGGTTCAGGAACAGCTTTTAAAGGACGGCCTTGCAAGGGTAGCCTACATATATCCGCCAAATACAAAGTACGTAGATGAATATCAAAAGGTTGAAAACACCGCTAAGAAAAAGCACATTGCGATATGGAGCAAGTCCGGCTATGCGACAGACAAAGGGTTCAACGGATGCGTCGTTGGAAAAACAAAGACAGCGCTCAAGTCGGACTCCGCGAAAAAATCTGCTGCAGCAAGCAAAGACTCAAATTCTTCCGCTCCGGCATCAGGCGGCAAAGAAACGTTTGCCAATTGTACCGAATTGAGAAAGAAATACCCAAACGGTGTTCCAAGCTCCCATCCTGCTTACCAGGCTAAAATGGACCGCGATCACGACAATTATGCATGCGAGCGGTAATACCATGCAAAATAGCCCGATATCCGGGCTATTTTTGTTTATTTCCGCGGGCGGATCATGCATGCTTAAGTTTCATCTAAAGCATGGGGATCCTCCATGTTCATGACCGCGGTAAAAATACGGCCTCTTTTACGAGCTGATGGATCGGGCAGATAGCAAACGATTGAGCTTTGCGATCGTGTCCTCTTTTTCCAGGGGTCTAGAGACCGTCAGCTTCAAATCGGGCGAATCGTATATTTGCAGAGTGACATGCTCCATAAACATGGCGCCTGCCAGGGGGTGGCGTATCTCTTTTTCACCGGGGGGCGTTCCGAGCACTTCATGATGATTCCACCACCTTCGGAATTCGGGGCTTTTATCGGACAATTCATCTGTCAGCTCCCTGATCCATTCCTCCCCGAAAAACCTTGCCGCCGTTCCGCGAAACTGCGCAAGCAATCTTTTTGCATGACTTTCCCAATCTGCGAAAAGGCTTTGATATTCTTTGGAACAAAAACAACGCCAGATCGCGTTCTTTTCTTTTTTGCTCATGCGGTTAAAATCGCCGAACACCGCGCAAGCAGCTTCATTCCAGGCAATCACGTCCCATTTTTCGTCTGTGATGTAAACGGGACAAGCCTTTAAATTGTGTTTGATAAGGTTCTGGACGACCGGGCTCAAATCCTGTCTGGAACTTTCCCTATGATACAGCGGAATTTGCTGTCCGGCCAAAAGAAAGACATGCTTTTTTTCCTCATAGTTTAATTTGAGCACTCTTGAGATGCTTTCCAGCACCTGTGTCGATACTTGGATATCCCTCCCCTGCTCGAGCCACGTATACCAGGTCACTCCTATCCCTGAGAGCTGTGCCAGCTCTTCTCTTCTGAGCCCTTTCGTTTTTCTTCTGGGGCCTATCGGCAACCCGTATTCTTCAGGCGATACAGTTGACCTTTTTAACTTCAAAAAATCGCCGAGCTCTTTCCTTTTCTCTTTTATTCTACTCAAAGGCACTCACTCCTCCGGCATGCGGGAATCTTCTTAATATGATTCTACATGAATCGGGAGCAAAATGAATATGAAACGCGCCTTATTCCGGTTTCTTTCTGCAAACACTTCATAGGCAGCGTTAATATCGTATTTTAGCCCACTGGCACGAATATTTGAAGCTGTTTACGAACGCCATATAATGATCTTTATCGAATTGTTTTCATACTTTAGGCCCTTTATAATCATTTTCGTTTGTATGATCCATTTATTCCCTCTCTATTTCTTGGGCTGACTGATCGGGAATCAAAAGCGAAGTAAAGGCAATGCCGATCATGAACATTCCAAGCAAGCAAACGCCGGTCCAACGAAATTCGGTCCAGGCCAAAACACCCGCATATGAGCCCAACGCGCCCCCCAGGAAAATCATGACCATGAGCATGCCGTTAAGGCGGCTTCTCATATCAGCCGACAATTGAAAAATCATGGCCTGGCATACAACCTGATTGGCTTGTGTCCCCATTGTTACGAATAACGCTCCAATGATAACGGCGATTAAAGATTGTTTTCCTGAAAAAAGCAGCATAAAAGCAAGCAGCGAGATAGACATGCAAACCACATTGGCAAAAACCGCCCCCCTCTTGTCAATAATCCGTCCGATCACAGGAGCGGCGAAGGCGCCGCCGATTCCGACGAGTCCGATCATGCCGGCAGCTTGGCTTCCGTAAGAATAAGGCGGATCATTCAGCAGGAAGACGAGAGTCGTCCAAAATAAACTAAAGGCGCCAAACATAAGCCCCTGGCTCAGGCAGGCTTTTCTCAACGTGTGTTCCCTGAAAAGCAAAGGTCCCAGAGATGCAAGGAGTTTTCCGTAGTTAATGGTGTGTGAAGCCTTGTTTTTCGGCATAAACAAGCGAATCAGCAACATGATGATAAGCGTTGACCCGCACGTTATCCAGTACACCATCCTCCAGCCGGCATGCGAATCGATGATTCCGCTGATCAGCCTTGCCCCCAATATTCCGCACACCAAGCCAATCGCAACATTTCCAAGCACTTTTCCTCTCTCGTTTTCATGTGCTAAATCGGCTGCAAAGGGAACGATAATTTGCGGAATAATCGTGAAAAAACCTAACAAAAGCTGTGCGGCCGCAAGCCAGGAAAAATTTGCAGCAAGCGCTGACCCTGTAGAGCATAGACATACGAGGAACAGTAAAGCAACAATCAGGCGTCGCCTTTCAAAAATGTCGCCAAGAGGAACCAGCATGAAATTCCCCAATGCATAGCCGGCTTGGGTGATTGTAGCGATCATCCCCGCCTGTGCAGCTGTAACGTGAAACGTATGCCCCATGCTGACCAATAGCGCTTGATTCAAATAAATATTAGCAACGGTGACCCCTGAAGCAACCGCCATTAGAAATACAAGCCCGCCAGAAATCCCGTCCGCCTTTTTTCGGTTGTCTTTTTCCATCTTGTCACCTCCCTAAACGATATTCGAATTATAATGCACCGGAAACGCCGGAAAATAGCAGTCTATTTATCATAGTATTAGGAATACCAGTCATTCTCGTTTATCAGAAAATTTCTGAGGGAGATGGGAGGGAAAAAGCCGCGGCACATGAGATAAAGGAAAAAAACGATTGATACAGGTAAGAAAAAGTAAAAGTGCTTTACACAGATTTTTTCTGATCTATGAAAGGAGGAGGGGAATTGGCTTTTTGCAATCGGAAGCTTTCAGCTTTTAATCAGGCCGGCGATCCGCTTGATTCATGATGCCCATTACCGAAAGCACCTGAAACAGCAACCTCCGGGTGATTAATGTTAAAATAGAGGTACTTTGAGGGAGGAACTTATCATGAAAAGATATTTAATGCTGACGACCCGGACAGAAAACTTTAACACTGCATATGTGCCTGCTCATTACGATTTTTTGGATCGGCTGAAAGCGGAAAACCGTTTAGAATTGTACGGCCCTTTCAGCGATGAAACAGGCGGTGCATACCTCATCCGCGCCCATTCTATTGAAGAAGCAAAACAAATCGGACAGTCCGATCCGCTCATCGAAAACGGCTCTTCCGTTTTGGTCGTGAAAGAATGGCTGACGAAAGAATAGCTTCTAAAAAAGTCCCTCTCACGTTGAGAAGGACTTTTTTTAGCATCTAAAGGAGCCATTCCCCGCAGCAATCGGCCAAACGCTCTACATCATTCATAAAAACGCCGGCATGATAACCGTCGCACACGGCATGGTGGACTTGCAGGGAAACGGGTAAATAGGCATCATTCCCTTGAGAAAAGTATTTTCCGTTCGTAATAATCGGGAGCAGGTACTCTGTATTTGCAAGATGAAGCTCAGGAGCTTGTAAAGCTGGTCCACGGAATCGAAGAGACCGAAAATGAATTGGCGGGCACGTCTTTTTTTGCCCACAGCCCTTTTTTGTCTCCAAACCGCTCGATATCTCCAAGATACGTCTGATAAAAATGCGGGAATTCTTCCGAGTATTCCGACCATACGGCAGAAAAGGTCTTATCCTCTTGATGAAAGATCGTATAGCACGGGTTCAGCCGTTCCCAATATCCCAATTCCCCTTTGTCATTGAATGCCGTTCTAAATTCGGGGTAGGCGTTGACGACCTTTGACACCATGTAAATAAATGCGGGATAAAGCTTTATATTTTTGTCACGCAGCCTGTCGAGCAATCCGGTGATGCGAATGTTTGCCGTCATGCTGAATGAGCATTTTCCGGCGTTCATGTAATGCTCAAAATAAGGTTTTCTGTGCCAATGTTCAAGATCAATTCTTTGAAAATTCATGGTTAGCCTCCTAAAATAGAATGATTTTTTATTTCAGGAGGCGTGATCCACTGCTTTGACCAATACCCTCACCTCTTCAAATCTTCTTTCACTGTAACACTATACAGGGCATCAGATCAATTCGGAGAGGATGGCCTTTGTCATCTTGCTTTTTCATTCCCAAAGCCACCGCACCGGACCGCTTTCGGGTTATACTGACATACATCGGGGTGATCACATGAATGACAAATCCGGCCTCACGCCTGAAAATTGGCGGGCTATTGTTGAAAACGATTCATCATATGACGGAGTGTTTTATTATGCGGTTAAAACGACAGGCGTATTTTGCCGTCCTTCCTGCAAATCGAGGGTCCCTCACATTGACAATGTACGCATTTTCCCGAATGCGCAAAAAGCTTTGTCAGAAGGATACCGCCCCTGCAAGCGATGCAATCCGGACGGACCTCTTTTGCCTGATGAGGAGCTGGCGGAGCGGGCCGCTCTGATCATCGGCGAACGCTATCACGAGCCGCTGACGCTCTCTGAATTGGCTGAAATGTGCCATGCCAGCCCTTTTCATCTTCAGCGGACGTTCAAACGGATCAAAGGCGTTTCTCCGCTTGAATACATGAGCCGAAAAAGGATATGTGAAGCGGGCAAGCTTCTTGCCGCTTCAGACGAAACGATCGCACAAATCGCCGCCAAAGTCGGCATTGCAAATGCGGATTACTTTTCCGCCCTGTTTAAAAAGAAAACAGGGCAAACGCCGACGTCGTTTCGTCAATTGAAGCGGGAGGCGGAGCAATGACCGGCCAAATCGTATATTGGAGCAAGCTTAAAGCTGACGAATGGAATCTGTATATGGCGGCGACCGCTGCGGGCCTTTGTTTTACGGGCTCATATGATGAACTGGCTGCCTGGTTTGCCAAGCGGGACCTTGCCGATTGTGCAGTGCTCGATGATGAAGCATTGCGGACTTACGCGGATGAACTGGCCGCGTATGTGAACGGCGGACGGAAAGATTTCAGCTTTCCTGTCGACCTCTGCGGAACCCCCTTTCAATTGTCCGTCTGGCGAGCATTGCAGGACATTCCTTATGGAGAAACTTGCTCATATTAGGACATCGCCGAAAGGATCGAAAAGCCGGAGGCCGTCCGTGCCGTGGGAGCGGCGATCGGCGCCAATCCGCTGTTGATCGCAGTTCCCTGTCACCGGGTCATCGGAAAGAACGGGAAACTGACAGGGTACAGGGGCGGCTTGGAAATGAAAAAACGCCTGCTCGCGCTGGAAAAAGAATATCAATTCTTATGGTAAAACAAACACCGTTCGCATATCGAACGGTGTTGTCTTTATTTAAAAATCGAAGTTATCCGGATCAGGACCGACCCGTGTGTTCTCGTTTAAAGCATCGATTTGCGCCATTTCTTCTTTTGTCAGTTCAAAATCGAAAATATCCGCGTTTTCGGCAATGCGCTGCGCTTTAGTCGATTTTGGAATCGTGATGACGCCGTTTTGCAAATCCCAGCGCAAAATGACCTGTGCTGCGGTTTTGCCGTGCGTTTCCGCGATTTCTTTAAGAAGAGGATGATCGAGCAATTGCCCCTGCATCAATGGAGACCATGCTTCAAGCTGAATGCCGTGCGCCTTGCAAAATGAATGCAGCTCTTTTTGAGTCAGGCGCGGATGATACTCCACCTGGTTGACCATCGGCATGATTTCAGCGTCTTTCATCAAGTCTTCAAGATGATGGATTTGAAAATTGCTGACGCCGATCGCTTTGACGCGCCCCGCTTTGTAAAGGGCCTCCAGCGCTCTCCACGCCTCTTTATAGCGGCCTTCAACAGGCCAGTGGATCAAATATAAATCCAAATCATCAAGCCCGAGCTTGCTGAGGCTCTTCTCATAGGCTGCGATTGTCTCCTCATAGCCCAAATCCTCATTCCATACCTTTGATGTCACAAAGAGATCCTCGCGCGAAATGCCCGCTTCTTGTAAACCTTGGCGGATGCCTTCTCCGACTCCCTCTTCATTTCCGTATATCGCTGCTGTGTCAATGCTCCGATAGCCGTGATTAATCGCCGTCTTTACGGCATTTACCAGCTCCGGGCCTTCTTCCACTTTAAATACCCCGATGCCAAACCAAGGCATTTTTACTCCATTATGCAATTCTGTTCGATCCTGTAAATGTTTTGCAGTCATCATTGACCTCCTGTTTTCGTTTATTTTTTTAAATGCAGTCCCGCAGAGACTCTTGCAGCACCGGTCCCTGTTTTTTCTCTTTTCGTTCGAGCATAAGGCTCACGCCTGTAAGCAGAACGGCACAGACAACCATGACTCCCCCGGTCCATGGGGCGTGGATGATCCCGATCGACTCCGTTATGATGCCCCCTAAGTAGGAGCCGATGGCAATGCCTGCGTTAAATGCTGCGATATTGACGGCGGATGCGACATCCACCGCACCCGGTACGAACCGTTCAGCAAGCATGACGACATAGACCTGCAGCCCCGGAACATTCATAAAAGCCAGCAAGCCCATTAACATGATCGTTATCAAGCCCGCAACCTTAAAAGGCGCTGTAAACGTCAAGGCGAAAAGCACGGCCGCCTGGGCGATGAACATATAAAACAATGCAGCCAGCGGCTTTTTGTTTGCAGCCTTTCCGCCGATGATGTTGCCGATTGCGATCGCAATTCCGTACACGAGCAAAATAAGTGCGACGGCCTCCTGTTTAAAACCTGTGACATGCTGAAGGAGCGGGGATAAATAAGTGAAAACGACAAACGTGCCGCCGTACCCCAAAGCCGTAATGATAAATAAAAGCAATAAGCGGACATTGGTCACAAGCTTAAACTGACTTCGGAACGTCGTCCGGGCGCCTTTTGGCAAATTGGACGGCACAAGGATGCTGTTTGCGATAAAAGCAATCGCGCCGACGGCAACGATGGCCGTAAAAGCAAGCCTCCAGCCGAATTGCTGCCCGATAAAGGTTCCGATCGGAACACCCGTAATCGTCGCCACGGTGAGTCCCGTAAACATAATGGAAATCGCGCCCGCCCTTTTATTTTCCGGCACAAGGCTTGCAGCAATCGTTGAGCCGATTGACATAAATACCCCGTGCGAAAAGGCCGAAAGAACGCGGGCCGCCAAGAGGATGCCAATGCTGCCGGCACACGCGGCGATGCCGTTTCCGATCATGAAAACCAGCATAATCAAAAGCAGCAATGTTTTCCGCGACATAAGGGACGTTACAGATGTTAACACGGGCGCCCCGAATGTTACGCCCAGGGCATATAAAGAAACAGTCAGCCCTGCTGTCGTAACCGAAATATCCAGATCGTCCGCAATGAGCGGCAGCAGGCCGACGCTGATAAATTCTGTCGTACCGATCGCAAATGCGCTGACGGCTAAAGCCAAAAGCGCCGGTATGCTTCGTTTGTTTTGAAAAGAAGACATATCATTCCCCCTTGATTTTTTGTATAGCAAATGATCGCCGGCAAATGATATTATGGTACATATCAGTGATGAAAAAAAGTACGTACTTTTAAGTATCATAGGAACCAAAAAGTATGATAGGTACTTTTAAGTGCCTATCAGATCGGAGGATGAAGATGAAGCAGAAAAAATACAATATCTCTGTCGAAGCAACCCTTGAAGTTATCGGCGGAAAGTGGAAGTGCGTCATCCTTTGCCATTTGACGCACGGCAAAAAGCGGACGAGCGAATTGAAGCGCCTCATGCCGAACATTACGCAAAAAATGCTGACCCAGCAATTGCGCGAATTAGAAGAAGACGGCGTCATTAACCGGATCGTGTACCAGCAGGTTCCGCCGAAAGTCGAATATGAGCTCAGCGAATACGGGTGGACGTTAAAAGACATATTGGATTCCCTCTGCGATTGGGGAGCAAAGCACATTACGAAAGTTTACGGAGACAAATTCGCGGTCTTGGAGGACAGCGTGTTGAATGATAAATTGAAGTAGCAAAAACGACATTCCTTTGTTTTGGAATGTCGTTTGTGTTTAGCGCTATGAATAATAACGGGACAGCTCCATGATCATCGCCCCCATCCGTTCCAGCTCAGGGGCAAGCAGCCGATCTATGCCTTCTTCCTTCAGCGCTTCCGCCGTCACCTTCCCGACGGCTGCCGCTAAAACGGATTCCCCAAAAGCTTTGACGATGTCTTCGGCTGCACCCTTTTCTCTCGCATAATTGAATAGCGAACGGACTTGAACGGCCGTCGTGAAACAAACCGCATCGACCTCGCGGCTTGCGATCTCCCGGCACAATAAAGCAACGGTTTCCTCTTTCGGAGGGATATGCCTGTAAGGCAGAATCGGACATACGGACGCCCCTTTCTCCTCCAGAAACCTCAAAAGTGACGGCGCATTTTCTCCATGAAGCTGCACCATGACCCGTTTTCCGGTCAAATCGTAAGGCTCCAGCGCGCGAATCAGTCCTCCCGTCGTTCCGTCTTCATCGGAAGCTTCCGGGGTAATGCCGAGCTTTTTCAAGGCAGCGATCGTTTTGTAGCCCCTTGATGCCGCTTTTGCCCTGCGGATCGCCTGCAAAAAGCGTTCGCCGATTCCAAGTTTTTCAGCTACATTGACAAGCGTTTCAGTACCGATCCCGGTCGTAAATATCACCCAATCGGCACCATTTTCAACAAATGCCTTCAAATCGGGTTCAACCTCTTTTTCCGCCAAAAAAACGGTTCCCTGCAGAGAGCGGACGACGGGAATTCCGCCTTGTTTTTCGATGAGCGTGCTGATTTCGTCTATTTTTCGCGAACCGCCGATTGCAATTCGTTTTCCGTTCAATCCTTTTGCCACAACCAATCCCTCTTTCTTTATCTTTTTATCAGTTTGCTAACATCTTCCATGTGAAATATGATAGAATTATCAAAAAATAACAGGAGGTTTTCGTATGTCTGCCCATTCTGAAACCCGTGCCGAACAGTTGACAAAGCATGCCCGTTTTTTCGAGTATACCACTGCTTCCGATCCGGTTGGAAGCGGAATCATCAGCCCGGTTCCAATTAAAGAGTTCGGTCCTGAATTATACCGTTCCGGGGAAACGCGGATCATTCCTTTGGACATTTCAAACGAGCTTAAAACGGATTATCCTGCATCAAGCCCGTCCCTTCTCGCCCATTTTGTCAAGATTCGTACCGGGGATACGATCAATACCAAACCGAACGCAACAAGCGAATTATATTACGTGATTGAAGGCGCCGGTACAACCGTTTCCTGCGGAGAAACGATTGAGTGGCATACAGGCGATTTTTTCACGCTGCCTGCCGGTTCAAACAGCCGACATACCGCTTCTGAAGACTCATCCATCTATTATATTACAGATTCGCCGCTTCTTCGCTATTTAGGCGTGAATGCCGCAGAAACTCGCTTCAAACCGACTCTGTACACCGCTGAACAGGCAAAAGCAAAATTAGCCGAAGCCGCCAATGCCCCTGACGCCCGTTTTCGTAACCGTATTTCCGTTCTCTTAAACAATGACAAATTCGATCAGACGTTAACCATTACGCATGTGCTGTGGGCCATGTTCGGCATCGTCCCTCCGGGTTCAAGGCAAGCGCCCCACAGCCATAAATCGGTCGCCCTCGACTTTGTTGCCTATGCGGCACCGGGGACGTATACATTAGTCGGGAGCAAAATCGATCCCGATACCAAGGAAATCATTGATCCGGTTAAAGTGGAATGGGTCACCGGAAAAGCGTTCATCACACCGCCGGGGTTATGGCATTCCCACCATAATGAATCAAATGAGGCAGCCTACATCATTCCGATACAAGACGCAGGATTGCAAACGTATCTTCGCACATTGGATATTCAGTTTCAGCATTATGAGAAATAACAAACATTTTTTAAGGGGTGCGGCTTTTGCCGCGCCTCTTTTGGAAGACGGGCCTACGGGCGGGCGTTCCTTTGATAGTATTCAATGACAAACTGCTTAAAGTTGAGGGCTGCAGGCGATAAATAGTGGTCTTTTAAGACGGCAAGACCGATCTTCCGTTCGGAGCGGTAATCCGCAACACGGCAGAATGCGACGGGAAGATGGACATGCTCAGCCGTTTTCGGCAAAATCGCCGCGCCAAGCCCAGCTGACACGAGCCCCAAAATGGTCGAAACCTCTTCTCCTTCAAACGCAAGCTTCGGGCTGATCTCTAGATCCCGGCACATTTGATCGAACACATAGCGAAGCCCATACCCCTGTTTAAAGCCGACAAAATCCTCCCCCGCAATGGCTTTCATCTCAATTTCGTTTTGGCCTGCCAGCGGGTGGTCGGCGGGCAGCACCAAATAAAGCTGCTCTTTATCAAGGATGGTCCACTCAAGCAGGTCGTTCGGCAGAGGCGGAGAGCTCAGGCAAATATCGGCCTCACCTGTTTCCACCATGTGCTGAAGCACTTCATTCGCCCCTTGATAAAGTCTGAACTCCACATGCGGGTGCCGTTTTTTAAAGCCGGCAATCAGCTGCGGCATAAGCCGGGAGCCTAGCGTATGCAAAAAAGACACCGATATTTCTCCATAGTCGGGATCTACGCTTTTTTTGACCTGCCGGACGCCTTCATCGAGCGTGTGGCGGGCTTTTTTTGCATTGGCGAGAAACTGTTTGCCGTACTTTGTGAGCCGGACGGACTTTGATCCGCGAATAAACAAAGGAACGCCCAATTCTTCTTCAAGCTTTTTGACGGACCGGCTCAGAGCCGGCTGGGAAATGCACTGCTCCATAGCAGCTTTCGTAAAGTGGCGATGCTTGCTGACCGCAATAAAATTGTCAATTTGATGGAGCTCCACTGTCTCACCTCTTTATCATAACCAAAACGTATTATAATCATAGTTATTATAAATTAGACACATTGCAAATGAAAGCGTAGGATGAATCATAGAGCAGATTTCCGAAATGAGGGACCAGCATGAATTACATTCAGCCGCATACAAAGGTTTATCAAAAAGCAAGCATTGCATTATTTATCAGCGGTTTTGTCATATTTGCGACATTGTACACCACACAGCCGCTGATGCCGGTATTTGCGAAAGAGTTCGGCATATCAGCCGCGTCTGCAAGCTTAACATTATCCATTTCAACCGGTATACTGGCGTTTGCTTTGCTAGCTGCAGCCGCATTGGCGGACGGGTTTGGCCTTAGAAACATCATGACGATGTCGCTTTTTGCAACATCTGTCCTCGGACTTTTAACGGCGTTCAGTCCGAATTTTGCCGCCCTGCTTGTAATGAGGGGGCTTCTTGGTTTTTTCCTTGCAGGCGTTCCAGCCATCGCCATGACGTATGTCGGCGAAGAGTTCGATCCGAAGGGACTCGGAAAAATGATGGGACTCTACATAAGCGGCACGAGCCTTGGAGGCATGAGCGGAAGGCTGTTGACCGGCCTTTTGACAGACCTTTTCGGCTGGAGGGATGCGCTCGCCATCATCGGCATCATTTGTGTCGTACTAAGCTATCTGTTTTGGGTTTTCCTGCCGCAGCCGCGGCACTCTGCAAGAAAGCAAACCAATCTAAAAAAAACATGCCTGGCCTACCGGTCTGTCTTTGTGAACGGACGGCTCATGCTGCTCGTTTCCCTCGGCTTCATCTTAATGGGCAGCTTTGTCACGATGTTCAACTATATCGGATTTCAATTGATGGGCCCTCCTTACCGGCTGTCGCAAACGATTATCGGTTTGATTTTTATCGTCTATTTGGCAGGAACGCTCAGCTCGGTTTACATGGGAAAGAAAGCCGACCGCTACGGCACTTCATTCATGATTAAGATCGCAATCGCCATCATGGCTTCAGGCGCCTTGATCACGCTTTTTACCTGGCTGCCGCTGAAAATTGCCGGCATCGCCGTTTTTACGTTCGGATTTTTCGGGGCGCATTCGATCGCCAGCTCCTGGGTCGGCCAGCAGGCGGGTGAACGGCGCGTTCAAGCTTCATCTCTTTATTTGCTGAGCTATTATCTCGGCTCAAGCTTAGCCGGTTCATTCGGCGGTTTTTTCTGGACTCACTTTGAGTGGCCGGGAATCATCTCTTTTATTGCGGGACTGCTTTTGATTGCCTATCCGGTCACCTTCTTTGCCGGAAAAGATGCAAGGGAAGCCGAAGCAAAGAAACAGCTTAAGCCTTATTCAAAGAATGCCGATATATAAGGAAAAGCCGGCATGGCAATTCTTTTTGTAGGTCAGCCGTTTTTTAGAGGTGCATGGATCTCGTCATGTTGGCTGTCTCCTTATATCCGCTATAATTGGATGGGGGGGTTTTGGCATGAAGAAAACGGGATTTTACGGATTGATTGCATCCGTTGTTTTCGGAAGCTATTTGAGATGGATCTTGAATGACAGCGGGATTCTGACCGATATCATCGCTTTGTGCGGCTTTGTGTTCATCCTGATGTACTCGTGGGATGAATCGAAAAAGGAAAGCCGTAAAGCCCTTTTATTAAAGGGGACAGGCGTGGTCATCTTAACGCCTTTATCGGTGTATATGATCTTCAAGGGCCAGGAATCAATCAACAGCCTTGCTTTTTTCAGCGGCTGGGAAACAGCCGCTAAAGTCGGGTGTATCTTATTGGTATTGCTTGTAGCATCAGTCCTCATGACATTTATACATAACATCAGCTCCAAGCCGTAACAAAGAGGCATCCGGACATCCGGATGCCTCTTTTTGTTTTAAACTTGCGGCTGCGCGGATACCGACGCAGTTCCGCCGGAAATTCCCGCGCCGGACCAGACGTCTTTTGCGTAGCGTCCTTCTTCTTGCAGTTTAGAGATCCAGCTTTGCGCTTCTTCTTTGCTTGCCTGCAAAATGTGTTCGTACGCTTCGCACAAAGCGTCTTCAACGGCCGGGGCCATGTTTGCGCCGTCTCCGCAAACGTACAGGCGGCCGCCGTTGTTCAGCAGATGAATCAGCCTTTCCGCATCCTCTTTTATCAGATCCTGCACATACGTTTTCGGGCCGTCTTCAAACCGCGAAAAAGCAGTGTGCAGTTGTACGATCCCGTGCTGTTCTGCTTTTTCCAATTCGTCGCGGTACAGAAAATCGTGTTCCGGATGGCGGCAGCCGAAATACAAATGGGCTTCGCCGAGTGTTGCTCCTGCTTCTTTTACAATGCGGCGCGCCTGAAGAAAGCCGCGGAAAGGCGCAATTCCCGTTCCCGGTCCGACCATGATGAGCGGCGTTTCAGGGTCATCGGGCAACCTGAAGCCTGACGAAGGCTCCCGGACAAAACACGATATGCTGTCCCCCGGGGCGAGTTCTGCCAGATAGTTTGATGCCACACCGCGGTACTGCCCCCGGCCGCTCAGCGCAGGTCCGCTTACAACGGCGACGGTGATGCTCGTGTTCCGGGCATGTTCCCGGGGCGAGCTGGAAATGGAATAGTACCTCGGTTTTAATGAAGGCAGAAGCGTCAAAAAGCGTGCGAGCGGCAGCTCGCAAGCCGGATACTGCTCAAGAAGATCGAGCATCGTCAAACGCTTCTGCAAGACCTGCGCTTTGTAGGCTTCATCCTCCAAAAGCGCGGCAAGCTCCCGTTGATGAGGCGGACAAACGGTATGCTGAGCCAGCTCGCGGATCTGGGCTCTTGTGGCCGGCTCCTGCAGTTCAACGCTGTTTTGAAACAGTGCTGTGACATTGACCGGGCGATCTAAAGGCAAATGGGAGACGCGGCGTTCTCCGCTGATCAAAACGTGTTCATCTCCGCTTAATCCAAACCGCTTGAGCACCCTGTCGACGAGCGCATTGCTGTTTTGCGGCAGCACCCCGAGATGGTCCCCCTCCACATATGCAGTTCCTTCCGGCAGAGAGATTTCGATATGTCGCGTGCTTCTTCCGCTGTCCGGGCTCTGAAGTTCGCGGTTCGTTAACACTTGTGCCGTGAACGCCCGATACGTTTTCACAAGAGGCGAGCCGGCCGGTGCGCTGATGAATTCGACGGACAGCTCTTGTCTGTCTGCCTGCTGCTTATGCTCCGTTATGGAAAATGCTTTTCTCAAATTAGGCCAAAGACCGTTTTTCCAAGCTTCAAAGCTTCCTTCAAAATCATCGTTGGCATCCCCTTCTCCACGCGTATAGAGCCTGATCGCGCCTTTTTTTTCAAATGCGTCGTCAATCAGGCGGGGAATCCGCTGATACGTGCTGGCCCAGCTGGTGTTTCCGCATCCGAACACGGCGTATTTGACACCTTGTAAGTCTTTTTCGGGATCTTGTTCAAGCCAATTGACGAATTCCTTCGCATTATCGGGCGGGTGTCCGTTATACGAAGCTGTTACGACAAGCACCGCTCCCTCCTTCGGGATCCTGCCTTTATATTGATCAAGCTCAGCTGTTCTGCTTTCCCAGCCTTGCAAACGCGCTTCGTCTGCGAGCTCTCTTGCGGCGTCTTCGGCAGATCCGAGATTTGAGCCGTACAGTACAAGGAGCGGAGTACCGTGGGCATCTGCCGCCGCCTGTGAGTGAATGTCTGTTCGGGAAGCGGCTTGCTTTTCTTGATGGGCCGCTGCTGTCATCAGCGCCATCTCTCTTCTCGGCTTGACCCGCATCGTAAACCCGTCCGGTTTAATGGTAAGCGATTCTTTTATTGTTAAGCGATAATTCGTGTGGTCTTCCAGTTCAAAATACTGAAGGATCATCCCCAGTACAAGCGTGGCTTCATGAAGCGCGAACTGCATGCCGATGCAGGCGCGCTGGCCGTTTCCGAACGGTTTGTACGCGTTTTTCGGAATGCTGTTCATTCGTTCAAACCGCTCAGGCCGGAATTCTTCGGCGTCTTTTCCCCAGACGCTTTGATCCCTGTGCAGTTTCGGAATTAAAACGGACACGCTCTGACCCTTCGGAATCAAATATTTGCCGCCGATCACCGTTTCTTCCTTGGCGTACAAAGAAAACGAAGGAGCAGTCGGAAAAAGCCGCAGCGACTCGTTTAAAATCATGCGAATATACTTCAGCTGCTGAACTTGTTTGTACGAAGGCACAGGATCTGTAAGCACCCGGTCGGCCTCTTCATATGCCTTTTTGAGCTTATCGGGATGCTGAAGGAGCAGATAAAGCGCGAATGACAATAAGCCGCTCGTCGTCTCGTGCCCCGCAATCAAAAAGGTGATGATTTGATAGCGGATGTTTTCATCATCGAGCCTTTCTCCTGTTTCAGGATCCTTCGCATGAAGCATGAGGGACAGCAGGTCGTTTCCGCTCCCGCCTCCGGTTTGTCTTCGTTCAGCGATGATCCGGTCGACGAGCGAAAACATCGATTCAACATCACGGTTAAACTGCCGCCTTGTCTTAACCATCAGCTTATCCTGCCATTCGAGGCGTTTCGTCTGCCTCATCGCTTCATTCAATCCGCGGCCCAGGCTTTCGATAAACGGGTGCTGCCCTTCGCGGTAAAAACTGTTAAAGCGGTAGTTGAAGCCGCATAAGCCGATCGTATCCAGCGTCAGGCGCGTCATATCATCCGGAACATCGATGCTCTCATTCTGATTCAGACGGGACCATTTTTGAATAAGCTGCAGTGCGATATCCTGCATCATGGAGTGGTAGCCCTTCATCGCTTTCTGACTGAAGCTCGGCAGGAGAATGTTGTGGGCTTTCCGCCAATTCGGTTCATGCGTCCAGCTTGTAAACAATCCGTCTCCGCTGAATTCGCGAACCTTCAGGAGGCCCTTCCCCATGTTTTTATCAAACCTTGATTCGTCACATACCTCAGAAACGAGCTCATGACTTGAAACAAAGACGCCTACCGTTTCCCCAAACTGAAATTGAAAAATAGGGCCCATTTCATCCGCGATTTTCCACAGAGACTGGGACACCTTCGTTTTGTCCAGCAACGGAAGGTTGCCGAGCGGTCCGTATGTTTTCGGGATTGGGATCGTGCTTAGCTTGTTCATCAGGATCATCCTTTCTTTTTGTGAAAATCCTTATTAATCGTGACGTTTAATCGCATGCCAGGAACATTGTTCAATTTCTTCGATTAAGCCTGAAGGATCTTCAATTTCTCCGGCTTTCACCAGCTTTTGAATGTGGACAAACGCTCCGAATACCATCGCGGTTAAAATATGCGGAGGCAGCGGATGAATGATGTTTGCCTCTTTGCCTTTCTCAAAAAACAAATAGACAAAATCCAAAAGGTCGTTCAGGACGCTCCGGCTTGTTTCGGTTAAGTAATGCGAAGTTTTATCAATTTCCAAAAAGTAAAGCGCATAGACGTTTTCGTGCGCAAATTCGTAGAGGCAGCGGAAGATGTGGTGAAATTGGCTGCGCACACTCAAATGTTCGGGGTAGCCTTCCTTAATCTTTTCTGTAAAGCGTCTTACACTGTTTTGAAACAGAACATTGACAAGCGCCTCCTTGCTGTCAAAGTACCGGTAAATCGTCCCTGCTCCGACGTTTGCTTTCTCTGCGATCATCGGAATCGTTGTGGCATCGAATCCCCGGTCTGCGAATAGAACGTGGGAAGCCTTGATGATCTTTTCATATTTGCTTTCTTGTTCCACCTGTATTCACCTCCACATCGCGGAATGAACGTTCATTCCGCAACCGTCATTGTTGTTCAAATTAGACAGGCGTTCGCAAAATTCCTTTTTTAATATAAAAATTTTTAAACAAAAAACAAAATGGGTAAAATCTACCCATTTTGCTCACCGGTTCTAATTACACAAATCCACAATAGATCCCGCCAATTTGGCAACACGATCGATTAGTATTCTTATATATTATTTTTTATAACGTTTCTATCAGAACCGCAGCAATAAGCGGATGTCCGTTTCGCAAGCCTTGGTACATTCCGTATACCCTCACATTGTCTCCCGGCTGCACCCTGCGGCCGGTGAGATTTTCAACATAAACGGTTCCCGCCTTGACGGATAAAGCGAATATTCCTTCCTGGTCCGCAGATGCCGCGGCGCCTTCTGCGTATACTTTCGTTTCTTTTTCGACTTCGCCTTTCTTCATTTTAAAAATGTCCGCCTCAACAGCCTGCTTTTTCAAGTCATCGTCGAGCTTTTGCTTTGTCGGCAGTTCTTTTGTTTCTAAAAATGCGGATGATGCAAGTGAACATAATAAAACCGGCATGAGCAGCCATTTCATCGTCAATCCCTCCTTATTTGCAGTTTGAACCATTTCAGGCGGGGCATAAACCCGAAAAAGGAGCTGATTGAACATCAGCTCCCGGTGTACAATACTATTTTGCTTTTTTCACGGTTGTTTTTCCCGCTTTGCTCGTATTTCCCGCTTTGTCTTTCGCTGTAACCGATATTACGGTATTCGCTTTTTGTTTTTTTATTTTAATGGAGAACTCGCCCTTTTTATTTGCTTTGCCGGTACCGATCGTTTTTTTGCCGGCTTTGACGGTGATTTCGGCATTTGCTTCGGTTTTCCCTTTTACGGCCGTGCTGTTATTCGTCACCGCATATACTCTCGGTGCTGATGGCGGTGTCTTGTCTTGAACGGTCGTTTTCGACGCTTTGCTGATGTTGCCGGCTTTGTCTTTCGCCGTTACGATGATCGTCGTTCCAGCTTTTTGTTTGTTGATTTTCAAGCGGTATTCGCCTTGGCTGTTCGCTTTGCCGGTACCGATCGTTTTTCCTTTTACCTTTGCTGCTACTTGAGCGCCCGCTTCGGTTTTGCCTTTTATTTCTGTACTTTTATCAGAGACCGGGTTGATTTTTGGCGGATTCGGCGGAATTACGTCAGCTACCGTCACTTTGACTTCGGCGCTTTCCCTGTATGCATCCTTCGATGCTGAAACGTATAAAACGGAATATTCTTTTTGTTTGCCGATCTTGGCTTTGAATGTTCCGGAAGCATCTGCCTTCACTGATCCGATGATCTTCTTGGACGCATTTTTAATGTTGACTGTATAGCCCGACGGCGCTTTCCCGGCCACATATGCGTCATTGTTGGTGACGCGCTTGACAGACGGTTTTTTCGGCGCTTTTTCTACGACGGTCCTTAAGCTTGCCTCAGCCAGGTAGCCGGATGCTACGACCCGGAGAACTTGATCGGCAGCCTGAGCCGGAATTTTCACCGTAAAGGTTCCTGATTTCCCTGCCGTTCCCGTTCCGAGCACCTTGCCTCCGCTCAGCACTTTGACCGTTGATCCGCTTTTCGCCTTCCCTGTTACGGCTTTGTAATGGTCCAATACCGGATTCACCTTCATGTTCAGTTCCAAAACGCTGACGGCATGGTAGGCATTCAGCCTTCCCCATCCAGAAACAAAGTCATATCCCGGAGCCGGAAGTTCAGGTTCCTCAAAGCCATCATCAAAATCCGAACCCGGATTGTCCTGTTCGGCAAATGCAACATCAGCCGCTGTTTCCGTCAGAAGTTTTTCGACTTGCTTCGGTTGCAAAGACGGGTTCTCTGACAAAAGGAGTCCGGCAACAGCTGCAACATGCGGCGAAGCCATCGATGTTCCGCTCATATACGTTACATTACCGTCGGGAACGAGGCTCGGGATGTCGGTTCCCGGAGCTACCATATCCAGCCCTTTTCCATAATTGGAATAGTCGGAGACAAGATCGAGATGATTGGTCGCGCCGACGGATATCGCGTATCTCGAAGACGCCGGATACGAAATATCTGAAGAGCCGTCATTGCCGCTTGCCGCCACCACCGTCACATTTTTTTCAGCCGCATATTGCAGGGCGTATTCCAGAACGCGGCTGTACGGTCCGCCAAGGCTCAGATTGATCACTTTTGCCCCGCGGTCAACGGCGTATATGATCCCGTATGCGATCTGCTCCGTGTCTCCGCTTCCTGATGAATCCAAGACCTTTACAGGGAGTATTTTTGCGTGCGCGTTGATCCCTGCCATTGAGTAGTGATTATCAGCCGCTGCTGCGATAATGCCTGAAACGTGTGTGCCATGTCCGTTATCATCCATCGCATTCGTATTGCGGCCGATGTAGTTGTACCCTTCGTCTTTTTTGACAGCGCCGCTTAAGTCTGCAAGCGTATGATCAACACCCGTATCGACGACGGCAATGACCGTTTCGTTTAATGCTTTTCCATTCAGCAGTTTTTGAAGCTTTTCGAATTGAATGTCAGCGTTTGCAGAGCGGTCTTTGCCGTTATTTTTGAGCGACCATTGGTAGGAGTACTGGGTGTCAGCCGATAAAGCGTGATACTCGTGAACCTGCTCGACGAATTCCACTTCAGGCAGTTTGGACAGCTTGGCCGCTGCTGTCTGATATTTCTTCGCTGCTGCTTTGTATCCGTCTGAATCGTTTTGCTCCAGTTCGACGACGTACATGTTTTTAAACGTTTTGCTTTTTTTGAAGGAATCAACGGACTCTGCTCCGTATGCTTTCGCTTTGGATGAAAAGGATCTCAAATTTTTGCCGTCTTTTAATTTCACGATGTAGCGGCTTTCAGGTGTACTCGATGCAGCTGAATCCGCAAGCCCCGCTTTTGCCAAAATCGTTGATACTTTGCTGCCTGTCAGATTTGCGATGTCTATATCTTCAGCTATTTGATCGAGCTGCTTTTTTAAAGACTCTGGCACCGAATCGCGCGCCGCCGAATAAAGGCTGAGGATTGCCTTTTGATCTTCCTTTGTGACCGTGTATGTGCTTGACGCTCCGTTTTCGGCGACATCGCCGAACAGTTTTTTCAATTGGACAAGATCGCGGTAAACACCGTCCCGCAGCGATTTGTCAAACATCATTTTTGCGCTTATGAAAGGAGCGGTTTTATAGTATAAAGATGACAGGTCTTTCCCTTTTTCCGTTTTTTGCAGCACGCCATCTCTGATCGTTCTTAAATCTTGCAGAATGCTTTTGCCGTTTTCCCTTTCTGATGTGCTTAATTCTGCCGGGCACTCTTCTTCGGCAACCTGATCTGACGGAGGAAGGGTGACGCCCTCATAGCTGATGGTGTAAGAAATGCCTGTATTTGAATCAGTTTCGGTTTCTTCTTCATTATGGTTTTCGACTTTTACGTAGTACGGGCCTTTCCAGGCGATCGGAAAGTCGATCGCGGCCGGGTTTTTTGCATATGAAAAGCCGTTGTATCGATCAAAAGTCTGACCATCCGTTGCATGTTCCAGGCTGGAATAAACGGAGATATTCAGTTCCTGATCGGATTGAAGCTTGATTCGAAAATGCGTAAAATCCGCGAGATCCTTTTCAGAAGGGTCGATTTTATACCAGTGTGCTTGATCGCTTTCTTTAAACTCCGCTTTTACGGGGTCTGCGATCGCAAGCACCGTCTCATCAACAGGGCCATCGGCCGCCGCCTTTCCAATCGGAAGCTGGCCAAAAATCAGGGCAAACATTAGAATGAAAACAATCGAACCGCTAATTTTCCTTTTTTCCATAAGTACCTCCGCAAAATATAGTAAAGTCGTTCACCCCGCTATTAAACCATGTTTAACAGTTTATTGGAATACATTTCTTTTAAAAACAAAAATATGATATTATGGAACTAAATTCATGGCATATAAAAAGCCCTCTCGGTGGTAAGAGGGCCGGCTTTTAGGGGATGATCGTCATTTTACCGCCGTCACGCAGCAATAATTTTTGTACATATGTACGCTGATTTCCCTAAAATGATGTATTTCAAGCAGATGCCTGATCTGCTCTTCCGAATATAACGTCAAATCTTTCGTTTTCTTTGACTTTTTCATTTGTTCTTTGAGATGGACGGCGAGAAGCAGCGTCCCGTCGATTTGCAGCACGCGGTAAATTTCTTTTAGCGCCTGATCGGCATCCGTCCAATCATACAGCGAATGCACTGAAAATACTTTATGAAAGACGCGGTCTGCAAACGGAATGTTTTCGGCATATCCGTGCTTGATCTCCGCTTTCCCCTCTTCTTTTAAATACCTGGTCCGGCGCAGACTTCGCTTTACCATGCTTTTGGATGAATCGATTCCGCAAGCCTTTCCGGTTTCAAGCTTTTCCGCGATCCGGCTGAGAGCAGCTCCGCCTCCCGTTCCGATTTCAAGGATTCGGTCATAGGGCTGGACATCCAATAACTGAATCGACCATTCGTTTATATCATGATTTCCGGTTTCCATATAAGAAGCAATCCATTTTGATAAAATGCCTCTCGGACTCCGCAATTGTTTTCCAAGCCATTGTTCAAACACGTCAAAACACCTGCTTTAATTCTTATTTGGCCATTTTTTATTCCTGCATCAAAGGACAAAGCCGGAGACAAAACGGGCTCTTTCCCCAATCATATCGGCCGCCCAGAAATGAAAAGAAAACCCGCGAAAATGCTGAATCTTTTCCTTCATTCCATAACTAGACGGATTCATCTTTGAAAATGTTTCTCCTAAAACGCAGGAACAAATCGAATCAAAGAGGCATAATGTTTAAAAAGCTCTTGATGAAATGATCTATCCGCCCTTTCAATTTCTCATATAAATGCATAGGATGTATGGAACTTTCACTAAAAGGTGGTGCTAAATGATGGGCTTTGGATACGGTTTTGGCGGTTTTGGCGGTTTCGGCCGTTGTTGCGGGTCTTGCGGGTCTTGCGGCTCTTGCTACGGCGGCTACGGCTACGGCGGTTACGGATACGGTGCCGGCTTTGCGCTTATTGTCGTGCTTTTCATTCTCTTGATTATCGTAGGCACTAGCTTCATTTACTAGAACAGCTGGAGGGAGGGCATTTTAAGCCCTCCTTTCCTATTTTGGGTATCCATCTATTTAAAAAAAGCAGAAAACGAGCCGTTTTCTGCTTCTAATAATACCAGTAAGGCGGCCAATAGCCGAACCGGCGCGCTCTTTCTTCCATTCTTCGGCGCCGGTACGGATTGCCGTAGCCATGCTTAAAAGAATGAGGCATTGATGTATAGCCATGACCGATAAAAGGCATTCTTCCATCTTTGTGCATATTCATCACCTGCAATTACATTTGCTTTATTCTATGCAGGCAATCTGCGATGCGGACCCAAAAAAGTCCGGCTAAACCTGGTCCTTCTCCATTGTATAATGTGCCAACAATTCCCTTCTGTACATCATTATCATCTCCTCCTTTTATTTGATTGTCCGCTTTGATTAGCGCTGGCTGTTCGTATAGAGATACTTTAGCTGGCGGTCTCTCATTTCGTTGTACAGCTGTTCGATCTCGTATTCTCGTTCGTATTCTTCAGGCGTCTTAAATCGTTTTTGAATGGTCAATGTTAAGAAGAATAAATTAATCGTCATGTCGCTCACCTCCTTTCAAGTTCGCTTTTTTCAAAAATAAGCCCGCAGATCATTTGACAAACCTGCGGGCGCAAACAAAAACCGCCAGATAAAAACGAACGCGTCTTTATCTTGCGGGAGGAGCAGCGTATTGTTTTTCCTTCCTAACGTCAGTGTGCCGAAAAAGCATCGGTTAAGGAAGAGCACAATTTCTCCCACAGGTTGAATGAATCATGGTATTCACAGAGTCTAGTGTATGTAGTCATCGCGTTTTTCATGTTCATCAACCTCCTTTGCTTTTTGTTTACTTTGTAAGTATATCCATCAAATTCCTGTTTGTAAACTGTTTTTCGAAAAAATGGATGCCTTTTTTCGCTCCATGAAAAAAACAGAGAACCGTGCGTCCCGGTTCTCTGTTTACGATTCTTCCATTTCATCCAGTTGTTTTTTATATTTGAGCGAGCGCTTCACACAAAAGAAGGCTCCTGCTAAAAATGCGCCTGTCGCGAGCATCATCACCGTTTTTTGGCCCGTTCCGAGACCCGGATTCGGGATGACGGAGCCGATATATAAAAATGTGCTGACACTGAGCAGTGTAAAAGCAAATTGTTTATAGTCAACCATTAAAGATTTGACTTTTTTCTTATGCATGTTTTTTGGTCACCTGCCTAGATTCATAATCAATATGAATTAGAGTAACATAGATTGACAGTTGACCAGACATGTAAATTCAGCCAATTTAAGCGAGCGGTTCAAGCGCTTGTTTCAAATCATCCAATAGATCGTCAATATCCTCGATTCCGACGGAAATCCGGATCAATCCATCTGTAATGCCCAGCTCGAGTCTGCGGTCGCGCGGAATCGATGCGTGGGTCATCCGGGCAGGCACTGAAATGAGGCTTTCGACAGCCCCCAGGCTTTCAGCGATGGTAAACAGCTTCAGCCTTCCCAACACAAGGTCGACATTTTCCTCGTCTCCGATATCAAAGGAGATCATCCCGCCGAATCCCGTGCTTTGCCGCTTGGCAAGCTCATGGCCGGGGTGGGATGCAGAGCCCGGATAATACACTTTTTTAACGGCATGATGGTTTTCCAAAAACTGAGCGATTCTTCTGGCGTTTTGCTCATGGGCTTCCATTCTCAGGCCGAGCGTTTTCATGCCTCTCATCAATAGCCAGGAGTCCTGCGGACCGAGGATACCTCCTGTGGAATTTTGAATGAAGTGAAGCTCCTCACCGAGTTCTTTCGTCGCAGTCACGACAAGGCCGCCGACGACATCGCTGTGTCCTCCCAAATACTTTGTCGCGCTGTGGAGCACAATATCCGCTCCGAATGAAAGCGGATTTTGGAAATACGGCGTATAAAATGTGTTATCCACGATCAGTAACAGGCCGTGCTTTTTCGCAGTCTCAGCGACCTTTTTCAAATCGGTGATTTTTAAAAGCGGATTTGTCGGGGTTTCGACGTAAATCGCTTTCGTATTCGGCTTGATGGCTTTTTCAATGTTGTCCGTGCTGCTCGTATCGACGAAAGCGGCATCAATGCCGATGCGGTTCAGCACCTTTGTCATCACACGGTACGTGCCGCCGTACACATCATCCGTCAAAATGATATGGTCGCCGCTTTTAAACAGCATCATAACCGCGGTGATGGCCGCCATCCCTGAACCGAAGGCATAGCCTGCCGCTCCTCCTTCAAGATCGGCGATCAAGGCTTCAAGAGCCGTTCTCGTCGGGTTGGCCGTTCGTGAATATTCGTATCCCGTATGCTGTCCCGCCCGCGGCTGCTTGTACGTGCTCACCTGGTAAATCGGAACTGAGACTGCGCCTGTTTTTTCGTCACCTGTAATACCGCAGTGGATCATTTTCGTTTTTTGCTTCATATTATATTCCTCCTTCGTATATGTTTTTGCTGACATAACGGTCGCTCCCGTCAGGAAAAACGGTCACAATATTTGCGCCTTCCCCGGCTTTCTCAGCTTCTTTCAATGCGGCGAACAAAGCGGCCCCGGATGAGCTTCCGATCAAAAGGCCTTCCTTTTCCGCAGCTTCTTTTACGAGCCGGAATGCATCATCATCCAGCACGGTGTAGATCTCATCGAAATGGCTTTGGTCCATGTATTCGGGGATGAATTCCATTCCGATTCCCTCGGTTTTATGGGCGTGTGCTTCTCCCCCGTTTAAAATGGAGCCTTCCGGTTCAACAATGACCGTTTTGATAGACGGATTTTTTTCCTTCAAAAACCGGGCAGTCCCTGCAAAGGTGCCTCCTGATCCGGCCCCGGCGACAAACACGTCAACCTGTCCGTCAAGATCGCTCCAAATTTCCGGACCAAGCGTTTTGTAGTAAACCAATGGATTTACTCGGTTTTCAAACTGCAAAACGCAATAAGATCCGTCGATCTCCTTCTCCAGTTCACGCGCTTTTTGGATCGCACCTTTCATTCCCTTACTTCTCGGCGTGTGGACAATTTTTGCGCCAAGCGCCTTCATAATCGCCTGTTTTTCCATGCTGAAGTGCTCCGGCACGCAAAAAACAGCGGTGATGCCGTGTTTTCTCGCACTAAGCGCGAGGCCGATTCCCGTATTGCCTGCCGTCGCTTCGATCACCGTACCTCCGGGTTTCAGCTTTCCGGAGCTGAGCGCTTCGTCAATCAGCATTTCTCCAAGCCGGTCTTTAATGCTCCCGCCCGGATTCATCATTTCAAGCTTCGCGTATATGTTAACCCCTTTAGGCGTTTGAAACTTCTGCAGCTTCAAAAGAGGCGTTTTTCCGATTAACTGTGTGATATCCGTAATCACATTCACGTTTTCCTTCCTCCTTTAAGAGGTATAAAACAGAGGGGGCACCCCCCTGTTTTATTTGATTTGTTTGATCATGCGGAGGACAAGCTCTGTCGAATGTTTCGCAGCCTGCTCCAAAAACTTGTCAAAAGATACTTCAGATTCTTTTCCCGCGATATCCGAAAGCGCTCTGATGACAACGAAAGGAACATCAAACTGATAGCAAACCTGGGCGACGGCTGCCGCTTCCATTTCAACCGCATAAAGATCTTTAAATTTGCCGCGGATGAATGCCACCCGTTCAGGGTCGCTCATAAAGGAATCTCCGGTCGCTATCGTTCCTTTGACTACCTGAAAAGACCCGAGTTCAGACGCTTCATCTTCCGCCGTCTTCACCAATGCGCTGTCGGCAGGATAAGCGGCAGGAAGGTTTGGAACCTGTCCATACTCATAATCGAAAGCCGTGACATCGACATCATGGTGGCGGACTTCGGTGGAAATGACGATGTCGCCGACATTGAGGGAATGATGGAAGCCCCCGGCTGAACCGGTGTTGATCACCACATCAGGCTTAAAGCGGTCAAGCAGGATCGTCGTGCTCATGGCCGCATTCACTTTACCGATGCCGGATTTTAAAAGCACAACCTCTTTCCCTTCGTAGATTCCGCTTGTAAATTCACAGTTTGCGATGATTTCCTGTTTCGTCTGTTCCAATTTGCTGCGCAGGATTGTGACTTCTTCTTCCATTGCTCCGATAATTGCTATCTTCATATGATAACTTCCCTTCACATTTACAATTTTGCCGCTTCCATTACCCAGACAAAATCATTATGCTTTTGAAAGGCGATACTGAAATGTTCTGAGGTAAAGATCGTTTCCATCTCGGAAATCGTCGGATAATGTTCCGTTTCAAGATCTTCCGCCAACTGGTAAAATCCTCTGTTTTTTGCGTCTTGAATGGCGGAAATGTACGAATCGCGGTCCTTGAATACGGTGTCAGCAAACACTATTTTACCATGCTTCGCAAGCATTTTTCCATATCGCCTTACCGCCTCGCGTTTTTCATCGTTCGTCAAATGGTGAAAGGCATATGAGCTGACGATTGTATCTGGCGAAAACGGCGGAGCCGGAAAATCGAGAAAATCCCCGTCAGAGACCAAAGCCCCTTTAGGCAGCTTGCTTACGGCGATGTCTCTCATCGATTTTGAAGGCTCAATGCCGTACACGTTTTTTCCGGCGGCGATCAGTTTTGCGGTCAGGTTGCCCGTGCCGACGCCAAACTCGATCACCTTGCTACCTGAACGCTTCACAACATCCTCCAAAATGCCGTCATAGTTTCGGAATACTTCTTTATATTGAAGGTCATGCCCGACTACTGTATCATCATAAGAATTCGCCCAATTCTCAAATATCGAAATGAACTCTCTCCCCATTTATTGTCACACTCCATTTATTTTTACAATCCCTATCAGTATAGTATGATTTCAATACCTGATTAGTTCTTATCCTAACATAATTTCGCAGGTTTGGGTACAAAAACAGCTTGGTGATATTTCCCTTGTCATGATGCGGCTTCTCTGCTTTAATAATGATTGACTCTGAACGAATGGAGGATTTGTCTATGAAATTCGAGCTTGATCTTATCAAGGATAAAATCGAGTTTTTTGAAGCCCTGACCTTGGAGGAGCTTGAAAAGAAAATCAATCAGCAGATCGAAAACAATCAGGCTCTTATGCTCAGGGTCGGATCGGTGTCCCATCAGACTGCGGTTATCGACGGGCGGATCATGTACAGCGCCGTCGTTCATTTTAAAGCCGAATGATAAAAAAAGCGGCCGGTTTCATTCACCGCCGCTTTTTCTTTTTATTTTAGCTTTTCAACTTTTGTCGGTTTCCAGCCTTTTCCGTCCACCCACGTAATGGCGACCGAATATTTATCTCCGCTGTCCTTTGCCCGAATCGTTCCTTTTGCATCTTGAGGGCTGCCGTTGTTTCCGAGCCAGACGACCGTCATGTTGTCTTCGGAAACGCCTGTTGCGTAAGAGATGGCTTCAAGCATTTCCGCCCAGTCTTGGGATGAAGAGTCGTACGTTGCTGTATGCTCTCCGCTTTGCTTTGTGCCGACAGGCTTCCAATTCGGATTGACGATCGTTTTTTCGACGTTTGCGCTGGAGCCTCCTTCCGTTACTTTCGCTCCTTTAAACGGATCGTCTGTCGATTTCTCCTCGTCAGAAGCTGTATCTTTGTCTTTCTCCGAATCTGAATCGCTCGTATCTTTTTTGTCTGAATCGGCTTTTTCTTTGTCCTTTACATCCTCGTCAGACGTCTGCTTTTTATTATCGGAAGCAGGAGCTTCTGTCGTTTTATCGTTTTTGGAGACGTCCTGCTGTGTTTGCTCCTTCGGGCTGTTCATCATCAGACTGCTGGCAACCACAACGATTAAAACCAATACAATCCCTATTAAAATGTTAAGCACAAGATTCGCTTTCCTGCGCTTATCACGGTTTTCAAATCGAGATTCCCTTGTTTTGCTCAAATTCATTGCACTCCTTTTTCCCTCTTGCCTCGCATCCTATTTTATCATCACGTAAGGCATTCTTCTATGTCTGGTTCTTTTCAATTTCATATACTTTTTTAACAATATCATAAAATGCGGCATTTGTCGCAGCCTGATCTTCCGGTGTGTCCATATGAACGACGGCGAGCGCGTATTTTGGCTTGTCTGCCGGAAAATAGCCGGCAAACCATTTATGATAGAGGGTTTTTTTGTCTTTTGTCAGCCGGCCCGTCTGCGCCGTTCCCGATTTCCCCGATACGTCGTACGGAAGGTCGCGGAAGCGCCTGCCTGTCCCTTTTTCAGATGTGACGACGTTTCTGAGCAGTTTTTGCAGCTTTTGCGCGGTATAATGATCGATCGTATCCCCCGACAGCTCATGGTCTTTAAACGAAGCCATCAATGTGCCGTTTTTGTATTCGATCCCGCTTGCGATTTTGACTTGCTTTTTCTCGCCGCCTCTCGCTATGGTCGCCATCATATTGGCGATTTCAAGCGGAGTCAGCTTGACGTTTTTTTGGCCTATCGCGGTTTGTGCAACCGCTTTTTTCACTTTTTTATCCCGCTCGTCCCCCCAGACCGAACCCGAACCCTCATGGTAAAACTGCCTGAAATCCCGCTCGCGGTATAGGCGGCCTTCCCAGCCGACCCGTCCGGTAAGCCCGAGCTTTTTCGCAGTATCTTCGATGACCGAGCCGTTTTTTTTGATCAGCTCATCCGCGAGGCTCGTAAATGTATAATTGCAGCTTTGGGCAAAGCCTTCTTCCATGTTCAGCCTCCCCTTGTCATCGCCCGGTTTTCCGTAAAGATTCAAGTTGCAGTTGAACGTTTTCGTCGGATGATCCAAGCCGTTTTCTATCGCCGCCGCCGCGATCACCGTTTTAAAAACAGAGCCCGGATACATGGGGGTGAGCATATAGTTTTGCCTCGTTTTTTGGGAAGCCGTGTTTACGTCAGGCTTGCTGGCAATCGCAAGCACACTGCTGTTTTCGATGTCGAGGAGAACCGCCCCGCCTTTTTTCACATGATGGTCATCCAAAATGTCTTCAAGCTTCTGCTGCATCGTCTTATCGATCGTTGTTTTGACCTGCAGCGGATAGAACGGGTTCGCATCTGCCGTATACTTGACGTCAATGCCGAACAAAGGGTTTCCCAGTCCGTCCACATGGTATAACAATTTTGTATCTTGTTCGGGAAGCAGGAATTCGTCAAATGTCCGCTCCAGGCCGAAGGTGCCGATTTTCATGCTGATCGACAGGCCGTCTTTGTGCGGGTATTTTTTGCGAAGCAGCTCCGGGTCCTGATTTGTCATGCCGATGGTGTGTGAGGCCAGCCTGTTTTTTTCTGTTTCTTCTATGTATACGCCGTATATTCCCGGATATTTCAGTTTGTTGATTTTTTCGAGTGCCGTTTTCGAAATTGAGCCCTCTTCATTTTTGGTGAGAATGACGGGTTTTTTCGCTTTATCAAGCTTCCCGTCCAGCTCTTCTTCCGATATGTTTAAAATAGCGGCCGCTTCGCCAATCGGCCATGATTGTGACTTCAAAAACGGAAACAGCACAATTGCCGGCTTTCTGCTGACGGTGAGCGGCTTACCGCTGCGATCTAAAAAAGATCCTCTTCCATCTGAAATCTGAACCTCTTCCGTGCGCTGTTTCACGCTTTCCTGGATTAAGTTCACATTCCATTTGGAAAAGGATTCGGTGAAAAACAGTTGGATTTCCGCCAGTCTCACCAGCAAAAACAAAAGCGCCGCCGACATCAACATCGCAATCCATTTCATGCGCTTGCGTAATTTCATAATAAAAACACCTCATCCACATTGTGGACGAGGCGTTCGTCTGCTAAACAAACTTTATGAAATTTTCACAATTTTTACAAGCATTTCTCCACCCGGCGTCTGCACGGTCACTTCATCTCCGACCTGCTTGCCGAGAAGGCTTTTGGCGATTGGCGAATCGTTGGAGATTTTTCCTTCAAACGGATCAGCTTCAGCGCTTCCCACGATCGTATAAGATTCTTCTTCTCCGTCCGGAAGCTCTGTAAATGTGACCGTTTTTCCCAGACTGACGATGTTTGAATTTTCACCATCATCCTCGATGATTTTCGCATTTCGAATCATATTGTCAAGCGTTGTGATGCGCCCCTCTACAAAGGCCTGCTCTTCTTTGGCTGAATCATACTCAGAGTTTTCCGAGAGATCGCCGAAGCTTCTGGCGACTTTGATGCGCTCAACAACCTCTTTGCGTTTAACCGTTTTCAAATACTCAAGTTCTTCTTCTAATTTTTTCTTTCCTGTTTCTGTCATAGGAAAAACTTTCTCTTGTGCCATTGTTCCTTCACTCCTTCTAGTTGGTCCCTCATCACTTGTATGTGAGAGTATAGACTTGAATATACAAGAATGAGGACAACCCTTGTCCCCTTCTTCTCTCCCATATTTGTAAAGTATGATGTCAACCGGATGGAAGGCTCCGGTAAATCGTGCTTATACAGTTAAAGAAGGGCTCATATCTAAAGAGGTCCCTTCAATTTCTATACATAATATGGTCAGAGTAGTCTTTGTCTATGCTATGTTATTATAAAATCGCGTTTTGTTCAAGAATAGTTTGTATTTTGGTAACCATCAAATCAATTGCAACGCGATTTTGGCCGCCTTCCGGAATAATGATGTCAGCATAGCGTTTTGTCGGTTCGACAAATTGATTGTGCATCGGTCTGACGACGGAAATGTACTGCTCGATAACGGAATCGATCGAGCGGCCTCTTTCCTTAATGTCACGGAGCATTCTTCTGATGATGCGAAGATCTGCATCCGTATCGACGTACAGTTTGATGTCCATCAAATCGCGGAGCCTTTCATCCTCGAGAACAAGGATTCCTTCCAAAATAATAACATCTTTCGGCTCGACATGCACGACTTCTTCCGAACGTGTATGCATCTTGTAATCGTAAATCGGTTTTTTAATCGGACGGTATTTCAGCAATTCTTGTAGATGCTCAATCAAATAGTCATTGTCAAATGCAAGCGGATGGTCGTAGTTCGTGTTCAGCCTTTCTTCAAAGGGCAGATGGCTTTGATCTTTGTAATACAAATCCTGTTCAAGCATTAAAATAGAGTGGCCCTTGAACTGTTCATAAATCGACCTGGTCACGCTTGTCTTGCCTGACCCGGAGCCCCCCGCTATTCCAATGACTACCGGTTTCTTTCCCATGCCTTTTACTGCCCCTTTCTCATCATGTTGCTAGGATAAATCTTCTTGTCCACTTTAAATTTGACGATTTGCAGGGGATGGCGGGCTGCATCAAGCACATTGCCTTTTTCGTCCCAAATCGTATCAATCTTGTATGTGAAATTATCAATTTCCGGGCCGAAAAATTCGACTTCGTCTCCTGTTTTGAAAAAGTTGCGCTGCTGGAGCGTAACGATTTGCGTCTCTTCATCATAATCGAGCACAAGCCCGACAAAATCGTATGTCGTCTTTTTCCCGTGCTCGCCGAACATTTGCTCTTCGTATCCCGGCGTTCCTTCAAAGAATGCAGGAGCCGTATCCCTGTTTGCACATTTGTCAAGCTCCTTCAGCCATTCTTCTTTAATGGTAAATCCGTCGGGATCTGCACAATAGGCGTCAATCACTTTTCGGTAAACGCTGACGACCGTTGCGATATAGTGGATCGATTTCATCCGTCCTTCGATTTTCAAGCTGTCGATTCCCATTTCAATCATTTGCGGAATCGATTCGATCAGCTTCAGGTCTTTCGGGCTCATTGCAAACGGAGCGTCGCTTTCTTCATAAAGCGGCAGCGCGTTCGCACCGTCTGTCTGATACAAGTCATAATCCCAGCGGCATGACTGGCAGCAGCCGCCGCGGTTTGAATCCCTTGCCGTCATGTGATTGCTCAGCACGCAGCGTCCGGAGTATGCGATGCACATCGCACCGTGGATAAAGGTTTCGATTTCGATATCTACTTTTTCTTTCATTTCCCTGATTTCAAGGGCGCTCGTTTCGCGCGCGAGCACGACCCGTTCCAAACCTTCTTCCTTCCAGAATTGAACGGCTTTCCAGTTTGACAATGATTGCTGTGTGCTCAAGTGCACTTCCAGCTTTGGAGCGACCCTCCGGCACGTTTCGATGATCAGCGGGTCGGCGACGATGATTCCGGATACGCCCGCATCCTGCAGATCCCTTAAGTATTCATCAAGGCCGTCGATATTTTCTTCGTGTGCGAAAATATTGGTTGTGACGTAGATTTTCGCTCCGTATCGTTTGGCAAATTCAACGCCTTCGGCCATTTCTTCGATTGAAAAATTATCCGCATTGGAGCGGAGTCCATATTCGCGCCCGCCGATAAATACAGCGTCTGCCCCGTAGTGGACGGCGATTTTCAGTTTTTCCAAATTTCCCGCCGGGGCGAGAAGTTCCGGTTTTTTCGTAATGACGCGTTTTCCATTGACGATTGTGGAAATTTTATCTTGAACTGCAGACATGGTTTCCCTCCTTAATATACTGTCTCTTTGAAGAAGAATCCGGTATCGATGCTGCGGTTTACAGGCTGCAGGTCTTCGATCCGCTCAATCCATTGTTCTTTTTTATTTTCGTATGCTTCTCTGTCCGTCATGCAAAGATCGATGGCCTCGCGGTACATCGCCGTCACCTGCGCAAGATAGTCCGCCGATTTTAAGATCCCGTCGATTTTGAATGAATCGATTCCGGCGTCTATTAAATCCTCGAGCTCGTCAATGATGCATACATCGTTCGGGCTCATAATGTGCGTGCCGTTTTCGTCTTCGAAAATCGGATATTTGTTGCCGCGCTCTTTGTCATGAAGATACATGCCTTTTTCTTTTTTCTTGCCCTCGATATCCATGACTTTGCCCTGGTATTCAAAATAGTTGCCGATCAATGATCGCTTGGACTGGAACATGCATGTCATCCCGTGAACCTGAATTTCGATCTCGACTTCGGCTTTTTCTTTAATCTCGATAATGCTGTCCATGTTCAGCTCTCTCGCCAATACCGCGCGCTTCGCTCCCTTGCGTCCCCAGTAATTGCACGAATGGTGATTGGTTGCGGTTGTTTCCGTACTCCAGTGAAGCGGCATGTTCGGCGCGGATTCTCTCGCAGCCATCAACACCGCCGGGTCGCCGAATACGACGGCATCAGCCCCGGCCTCTTCCAAAAAGGAAAGATAATCGTTCAATTCTGGCACTTTATCGTTATGAAAAATCGCATTCATCGCGACATACACTTTTGCGCCGGCTTCATGAGCCTGAAGAATCGCCTCTTGAATATCAGATCTTGAAAATTCCCCGGCCAGGCGCAGTCCGTATCTTTGTTCACCGATGATAAACGCGTCAGCCCCGGCACTGGCCAAAGGCTTAATATCGCCAACCGATGTCGGTGTCACTAGCAGTTCAGGTTTTTTCATATGCGTTTCACCTCTTTTTGGCTAACGGCCAAGCCGTCTCCGACCGGCAAAATCGTTGTACGATAATCCGGGTGCTCCATTAGCCAATGATTAAAATGATCTATTTTTGATACAAGCTTTTTGATCCGTTTGTTTTCGATTTGATCGTAATCTCCCGCGACAAGCCCTTTGAACAGGACGTTGTCCGTAAAAATGATGCCGTCGTCTGCCAGCATCTGTTCGTACAAGCTGAAAAATTTTTGATATTGTCCTTTTGCGGCATCGATAAACAGCGCGTCATAAGGCGCCATCGACTGAACGGCGGCCGACTCGCTGAGCGCATCGCCGAAGAACACGTGAATTCTGTTTTCCAGTTGGAAGGATTGAATGTTTTGAATGGCTTCGTGATACCTTTGTTCGTCGCGCTCGATTGTAAATATTTCGGCTTCAGGAAGTTCAAGCGCCATCCGAATCGCCGAGTATCCGATAGCAGTGCCGATTTCAAGTATTTTTTTCGGATTTTTGAGCGACAGAAGCCGAAGCAGCGCGTCGATTCCGGTCGGTTCCATAATGGGTACGCCGTGCTCCTCGGCATAAGCCTCAAGCTTCATAATGTCTGCCGGCCGAGGCTTTTGCAGCCTTTCCAGATAGCCGGTCAGTTCCTGGTGTCCGATCTTCACGGGAAGAGCCTCCCTTTCATAAAAAGAGCTTTAGGTCAGATGTAAGAACTCTCCTAAAGCAGTGAATGTCTTTTCTCTAATAAACAACCCGATATATTTTACCATAAAACATTTTCTTTTGCGAATAAAAGGAGAGTCATTTTTTACTCTCCTTTAAGGTTTACTCGCTTTGATTTGTGATATATTTCGATTTTGCTTTATTATGCTCTTTTAGCGTTTTTGTAAAAACGACTTCTCCGTTTTTCTTGGCAAGGAAATAGACATAATCCGTTTTATCCGGGTTTAATGCCGCTTCCCAAGACGATTCCCCTGCATTTGCAATCGGCCCCGGCGGAAGTCCGGTATGCTTGTACGTATTGTAAGGGGATTTGACCCCGAGATCCTTGTAAACGACCCGGTTTTTATGCTTTCCGAGTGCATAGAGTACGGTCGGATCCGTCTGCAGCGGCATCTTCTTGTCAAGACGATTATAGAATACGCTCGATATTTTATGTCGGTCTGCTTTTTCAGTCGCTTCTTCTTCTATTAATGATGCCATTGTGAGCGTTTTGTGAACGGACATTTTTTTGTCCTTCATCTGCGTCCGGTATTTTTCGGCCGTTTTATCGGTTTCTTTGATCATCGCTTCGATAATGGCTTCCAGCTTTGTTTCCGGATCGTAAAACGGGTATGTCGCAGGGTAGAGATACCCCTCCAGCGGATGCTTGATGTTTTTGTTCAAGACATCATCTTTGATTACATTCGGATATTTCTTTTTCAATTTGTTAATAAAGTTTTTGTCATCAAGCTTATTCATAATGTCTTTTTCTGAATAATTGGTTTGGCCTGCGATCATGGCGGCGATTTCAGTGAGCTGCCGGCCCTCCGGAACGACGATCTTAAAGGCTGGAACGTGAGATGTGCTTGTCAGCTTATCGATCAATTCAGCGGGGCTCATCGACTGGCTGAGCTGAAAGTTTCCGGCTTGAAATCCTGATGCATGCTTGAATTTGACATAGGCGATAAACACTTTTTCATTTTTAATTAACTCTTGTTTTTTCAGCTTTGCGGCGATCGTTGAAACGGTCGAGCCTTTCGGGATGTATACGTTGACCGCTTTTTCGCTGTTTTTATCGACCGGCTCAAGAGCGGATTTCACGTAGAGCGATGCACCGCCTGCAATGAGAATAATCAGCACTGCCGCCGCGGTCAGCCAAAATTTAATTTTATGATCAAGGAGTTTTTTTATGAACGGTTTCTTAGTCTGGTCTTCAAACATTTATGTCCTCCTCTCCTCCCATGGTATATACTACATGATTCGTTGATATTCGGCAATTTATTACAATACTTTTGTCATAAAAAAAAGCCGCCTTGTGAACTGCACCCCAATTGTTAGACACCATCTAACAATCGGAGGTGCAGTTTTTTATGGCTAAATTTACAGCTGAGGAAAAAATACAAGCGGTCAAAAGGTATCTTGCGGGTAGGGAAGGGCATAAAACAATCGCCAGAGAGATCGGTGTTTCGTCAGGTGTGTTTCAGGTATGGATTCGCAAATACCATTACCATGGAGAAAGTGCGTTTCAAAAACTCTATACAACCTATTCTGTAGAAGATAAACTGAAGGTACTTCACTATATGATCGAAAATGGGACGTCGATCCGTGAAACAGCCGCCATCTTCAATATTCAAGCACCTTCTACGGTGGCTCAATGGCAGAAACTGTTCGAAACCGGAGGAATCGATGCCCTAAAACCGATGAAAAAGGGGCGGCCGTCAATGACAAAGAAAAATCAAAAAAGAACGAAGAAACAAACACCGCAAGAAGGATCAGTGGAAGCCATGCAGGCTGAAATTGAACGTCTGCGAATGGAGAATGCCTACTTAAAAAAGTTGAATACCTTAGTTCAAAACAAGGAAAAATTACAAAACAAGAAAAGGCCCAAGTAGTATTTGAACTAAGGACTGAATTTCCGGTAAAAGCCCTGCTTAAACTGGCTGGAATTCCGCGCAGTACGTATTATTACTGGGTCAAAACCTTCGGTCTTCCAGACAAAGATGCCAAATTAAAAACACTGATTCAATCGATTTATCATGAACATAAAGGCCGTTACGGGTACCGCCGGATACGCGACGAGCTTAAAAACCGGGGATATCAAATGAATCATAAAAAAATATATCGCCTCATGAAGGAACTGGGGTTGAAATGTCTCGTACGGATGAAAAAATACCGTTCGTATAAAGGAGAAACCGGCACGGTGGCACCAAACAGGCTAGAGCGGAATTTCAAGGCGGAAAAGCCGAAGATGAAATGGGTAACAGATATCACGGAATTTAAATTATTTGGGGAGAAGCTCTATTTATCGCCAATGCTTGATTTATTTAATGGCGAAATCATTGCTTATACAATTGGATCCAGGCCAACGTATTCATTGGTATCCGAGATGTTGGAAAAATCATTTGAACAGCTGACAGATAAAGAAAATCTGTTGATTCACTCCGATCAGGGCTGGCACTATCAAATGAAACAGTATCGCCACGCCCTAAAGGAACGAAATATTATTCAAAGTATGTCTCGTAAGGGAAACTGTTACGATAACGCGGTCATTGAAAGTTTCTTTGGTATTTTAAAATCAGAGTTTATCCATTTCAACGAATTTCAAAGCATCGAGCATTTTAAACAAGAGCTCGTAACATATATCGATTACTATAATCACAAACGGATCAAGGCAAAATTAAAAGGCATGAGCCCAGTACAATACCGGATTCATGCCAGTCATGTTACTTGAGAAAATAAGCTGTCTAACTTTTGGGGGTCACTTCACTTGCGGCAGCTTTTTTTATTCTTCTTCCTCTTCGTCGGCTAAAAACGTGTTCAGCGTCTCTTCGATCATATCCCATTCTTCCTCAGTTTCGATCGGCATCAGCTCGCCGTCTTCGCCGTTTTCGTTCGGAATGAAGCTTGAAGCATGGATTTCGATTTCCTCATCATCCTGCGCTTCAATCGGATAATACAGGACGTACGATTTATCAAATTTATCGCTTTCAAATGTGAATAACACTTCACAAAGCTGTTCATTTCCTTTATCGTCTACGATCGTAATGTTTTTTTCACCGTGTTCCATTTGATCACCTCATGTATTTAGGCTGTCGAGATACCCTTGAAGGATCATCACCGCCGCCATTTTATCGATTACTTTTTTTCGTTTTTGCCTGCTGACATCAGCTGAAATCAGCATCTTTTCAGCCGCCATCGTCGAGAGCCGCTCGTCCCAGAGCACGACGGGGACATGAAACGCGTCTTCCAGGACTTCCGCAAATTTCTGGCTGGCTTCTCCCCTTGGCCCGACGGTACCGTTCATATTTTTGGGAAATCCGAGGACAATTTTGTCTATTGTATAGTCTTTCGTTAACTCAGCCAAGCGGTCAAGTCCAAAATCGCCGCCCGCTTCGTCGATTTTGATCGTTTCTATTCCCTGAGCCGTCCAGCCCATTTCATCGCTCAGCGCGACGCCGAGCGTTTTTGAACCTAAATCAAGACCTAATATTCGCATTCTTTTTTACGCCTCTTTATGCTTTTCTATATACGATTTAACCAATTCCTCGATTATCTCGTCTCTTTCGATTTTCCGAATCAAATTGCGTGCATCGCGATGCCTTGGAATATAAGCGGGATCACCTGATAGCAAATATCCGACAATTTGGTTGATCGGGTTGTAGCCTTTTTCCTGAAGCGCATCATGGACGGTTATCAGCACTTCATTCACATTGGTTTCCATTGAATCGTCGGAAAAGTTAAATTTCATCGTCTTATCAAATGAGCTCACCGTTTTGCACCTCTTTCCCAAATTCGAAAGGCCAAAGTGTACCTTATATCACCATTCTACACTACATCGGCTTTTTATAAAACGGATTTCACCCATTCTTCTGCAGAAGATAAAGCTTCTTCCAATTTTTCAGGCTGTTTCCCCCCGGCCTGGGCCATGTCTGGACGGCCGCCACCGCCGCCTCCGCACGCTTCAGCGACTTGTTTGACGAGTTTGCCAGCGTGAAAACCACGCTCTATTAAATCTTTTGTAACTCCCGCAGAAATATTCACTTTTTCGTTTTGCACTGCGCCAAGCACGATGACACCTGAGCCTAATTTCGCTTTCAGTTCGTCGACCATCGTCCTGAGGTGATTCATGTCTTTCGCGTTTACTTTTTCGGCGAGCAGTTTGATTCCGCCGATTTCTTTCACTCTTTCCAAAATCTCTCCCGCTTCTTTGTTGCCGAGCTTGGCGAGCAGGGATTCATTTTCCCTCTGAACCGCTTTTAAATCGGCTTGGAGCGATTCGATCCGTTTCGGCACTTCTTTTACGTTTGTTTTTAGCGCATCTGCCGCATGCTCGAGCAATTCAAGCTTAACATTCATTTCCTGGTATGCGCCCTTGCCTGTTACCGCTTCGATCCGGCGCGTTCCGGCGCCGATTCCGGATTCGGAAACGATTTTAAAGAGGCCGATTTCGGCGGTGTTTTTCACGTGGCAGCCTCCGCACAGCTCGATGCTGTAATCGCCGACTTTGACAACGCGGACGATGTCGCCGTATTTTTCTCCAAACAATGCCATAGCGCCCATTGCCTTTGCTTCATCAATCGGTTTCAGATCGATTTCAACAGGAATCGAATCCCAAATTTTCTCGTTCACTTTTGCCTCGATTTGCGCCAGTTCTTCTTTTGTAACCTGTCCGAAATGGGAGAAGTCAAAGCGCAGACGGCTGCCGGTCACAAGCGATCCGGCCTGGTTGACATGCGTTCCGAGCACGTCTTTTAAAGCCTGATGGAGCAGGTGTGTCGCCGTGTGGTTTTTGACGATGTCTTTTCTGAAGCGCTCCGTCACTTCTGCGGAGACGCTCATGCCTTTTTGAACCGTTCCGCTTTCAACGATTCCTTCGTGCAGGTGCTGACCGTTCGGCGCTTTTTTGACATCCGTGATGCGGACTGCCGCTTCTTCGCTTCTCAGCCAGCCTTTGTCGCCGATTTGTCCGCCGCTTTCTGCATAGAACGGCGTCTCTTCCAGCATGATTTGAACTTTGCTTCCTTCATGAACAAGATCGGCAAGCTCGCCTTCCTGAAGAAGTTCTGTGATTTTCGTGTCGTTTTTCAGCACAGAATAGCCGACGAACTTGCTTTCTGTCATGATATCGCGGAGCGCGCCGCCTTGAACCTGCATGCTGCCGACATCCTGCCGGGCCTGGCGCGCGCGTTCGCGCTGCTTGTTCATTTCGCGTTCAAAGCCTTCATGATCGACCTTCATGCCTTCGTCTTCAGCGTACTCTTCAGTCAGTTCGACAGGGAATCCGTACGTATCGTAAAGCTTGAAGACATCTTCGCCTGAAATGACGCCGTTTCCTTTTTTCTTCTCTTTTCCGATGACCTCCGAGAGGATCGCGAGCCCTTCGTTCAGCGTTTCATGGAAGCGTTCTTCCTCCGTTTTGATCACTTTGGCGATAAATTCGGCTTTTTCTTTTACTTCTGAGTAGAAAGCAGCCATGATGTCAGCTACGACAGGCACAAGCTCATACATAAACGGCCGGTTGATATTGATTGCTTTTGCATAGCGCACGGCGCGGCGAAGCAGCCTTCTGATGACATAGCCGCGGCCTTCGTTTGACGGAAGAGCTCCGTCGCCTACCGCAAATGCAACCGTCCGGATATGGTCGGCGATCACCTTAAAGGCGGTATCCTTTTCTTTCGATGTTCCGTATGCTTCGCCTGAAATGGCTTCGGTTGCTTTGATGATCGGCATAAACAGGTCTGTATCATAGTTTGTTTTGGCGTCCTGAATAACGGATACCATCCGCTCAAGCCCCATTCCCGTATCAATGTTTTTCTTCGGAAGCGGCGTGTACGTTCCGTCCGGATTGTGGTTGAATTCGGAAAACACGAGGTTCCAGATTTCAAGATAGCGCTCGTTTTCTCCGCCGGGATACAGTTCCGGATCTTCAGGATCGTTGCCGTATGCTTCGCCGCGGTCGTAGAAAATTTCTGTATTCGGGCCGCTCGGTCCTTCGCCGATGTCCCAGAAGTTCCCTTCCAGTCTGATGATCCGCTCTTCCGGAATGCCGATTTTTTTTGCCCACAATTCGTACGCTTCATCATCTTCCGGGTGAACGGTAACAGACAAGCGTTCAGGGTCAAAGCCGATCCATTTTTTGTCGGTTAAAAATTCCCATGCCCATTCGATCGCTTCTTCTTTAAAGTAATCGCCGATCGAAAAGTTTCCGAGCATTTCAAAGAACGTGTGATGCCGGGCCGTTTTTCCGACGTTTTCAATGTCGTTCGTCCGGATCGATTTTTGGGCGTTGCAAATGCGCGGATTTTCAGGTACCACCCGTCCGTCAAAGTATTTTTTCAGCGTCGCGACTCCGCTGTTGATCCAGAGCAAGGATGGATCCTCGTGCGGAATGAGAGAGGCGCTCGGTTCAACGGTATGGCCTTTTTCTTTAAAAAAATCTAAAAACATTTGACGCACTTCTGCGGATGTTAATGTCTTCACTGTGTTTCCTCCTTTAATTGATGCATGCAATATAAAAAGCCCCCGTCCCATGCAAACCTTGCAGCTGCACAGGGACGAGAGCTCCTCTCGCGGTACCACCCTGATTATGGACAGATTCGTCCATCACCTTGATATCCGTATAACGCCGGATAAAGACGGCAGGTTTTCGCCTGCACTCAGGATTAGCTTCTACTGATCTTCTGCTAAAGCTCTTTCAGCCTAAAGGAGCTTTTCTCTGTAAACAGGGCTTCAGTATACTCGGATCCGTCAGTCGAGATTCGTATGTATGTCTATCTCGAAATTATAGACAACGATGCAGTGAATGTCAATTCTCCCTGCGGTCAGGCTTTCCTCGCCGCCAAAAAATGGGCGAACATGACCTTTAATACGGCCATCACCGGAACCGCGAGAATCATCCCGATGATGCCGGCCAATTCGTCGCCGGCAAGGAGGCCGAGCATGATGACAACGGGATGCATGTGCAGGCTTTTTCCGACAACGAGCGGTCCGAGAATATTGCTTTCAATAAACTGCAGAGTCAAAATCGTCGCAATCACAACGATGATAAGCTTTGTCGACAAAGCAGCTGCAACCATAAGAGCCGGGACTGCCCCGATGATGGGCCCGAAATAGGGAATGACGTTTGTCGCCCCGATCATGAGGCCGAGTATCAGCGGATACGGCAGGCCGAAAAGCCAAAATGACAGGCCGGCCCCCAGCCCGATGACAAGACATACGAACAATTGCCCCCTGATGTAATCCCCGAGCGAATCGTCGACATCCCGGATGAACGCGCTGCCTCTTTTTCTCCATGAAGCCGGCGTTATGTACCAGACCGCTTTTTTCATCGTGTCGATATCTTTCACCATATAAAACACAAGGAAAGGAATAATCGCTGCAACAAGCATGTAGTCAAAAACAAAACGGATGCTCGTAATCGTCCGTTCCGCCCAGCTTCCTACAAACGCTTCAGCCCGATTGACAAACTTGTCGATTCTGTCATGCATACCGTCTGGCCAGGCGTTTGTATGATCATGCAGCTTATCGAGCATGCTTTCGTATGACGCAGCCAGAACCGGAATGCCCTCAGACAGCTCCGTCAGCTGCTTGATAAAGATCGGAACGCCTTTGTAAAATCCGTAGCCGAGCCCTCCGAAGAAGAGGAGATAAATGATCAGAATGCTCAAGGTTCTCGGTACGCCAGCCTGATGAATCTTTTCAACGATGGGCAGAAGCAGATAAGTGATAAAAACCGCGATCGCCAAAGGGATCAAAATCGACTTCAAGAGGAGAGAAACCGGCTCCCATATCATCCGGAGCTGCAAAAAGATATAAACGGTCAGGAGGAAGAGCATGAAAATCGAGATCCACATTAAAAGCTGCAGCGGTTTTTTCAGCATGTTTTTCACCTCTTTTGTTATCCTTTCGATGATATTGAAAAATTATTCTTTTCTCCGAATTAAAGGATTTTTATAAGAATAAAATGGACTAAACCCGAAAAACCAACCAGCCGGATAGACCGCTTGATTTTTCTGAATTAACAAAACTATTTGACTATTTTAATGGTAAAAATGTATAATATCCCTTCTGATGGAATTACTTGTTATATGATATGACACACATAAAGGGGGAATAAAATGATTGTATTTGACCAGGTAAATAAGCACTATGGAAACTTTCATGTTTTGAAAGACATCAACTTACATATCAAAAAAGGCGAAGTCGTCGTCATCATCGGCCCCTCCGGCTCGGGAAAAAGCACGCTGCTCCGCTGCATCAACCGGCTGGAAACGATTGACCAAGGCACATTAACGGTAAACGGCACGGTGATGAACGATAAAAAAACAGACATCAATAAAATCCGCCAAAATATCGGAATGGTATTCCAGCACTTTCATCTCTACCCGCACAAAACAGTTCTGCAAAACATCATGCTAGCCCCTATAAAAGTATTAAAAAAACCCGTAAAAGAAGCACAGGAAACAGCCGAATATTACCTGCAGAAAGTCGGCATTCCCGACAAAGCCGATTCCTACCCGTCCCAGCTTTCCGGCGGCCAGCAGCAAAGGGTCGCAATCGCGAGAGGCCTGGCCATGAAGCCTGACATCATGCTGTTTGACGAACCGACGTCCGCTCTCGATCCCGAAATGATCGGAGAGGTATTGGACGTGATGAAAACCCTTGCCAAAGAAGGCATGACAATGGTCGTCGTAACCCATGAAATGGGGTTTGCCAAAGAGGTAGCCGACCGCATCGTATTTATCGACCAAGGAAAAGTTTTGGAGGAAGCAATACCGGCTGAGTTCTATGCGAATCCCCGCGAAGAAAGGGCGCGTCTGTTCTTAAGCCGTATCTTAAACCATTAAACAGAATTGGAGGAATAGGTATGTCACTTATAAAAAAAATCCCGGCATTCGGATTTACTGCTCTCTTAGCGATCATGCTTCTTGCCGCCTGCGGAGGAAAGGAAACCGGAGGATCTGACAGCGGGAATACGAATACGTTTGAAACGATTAAAAAGCGGGACAAAATCGTATTCGGTGTGAAAAATGACACGCGGCTGTTCGGCTTGAAAGATCCGAAGTCAGGCGAAATCGAAGGCTTTGATATCGATATCGCCAAACAGCTTGCCAAACAAATTCTCGGCGACGAAAACAAAGCCGAGTTTAAAGAAGTCACATCCAAAACAAGGATTCCTATGCTGCAAAATAACGAAATTGACGCCATTATCGCCACCATGACCATTACGGAAGAACGCAAAAAAGAAGTCGATTTCTCAGATGTGTACTTTGAAGCAGGCCAGTCGCTCCTCGTCAAAAAAGACAGCCCGATCAAAAGCACGGCCGACCTTGGCAAAGGAACAAAAGTTTTGGCGGTAAAAGGGTCGACATCGTCACAAAACATCCGCAAAGAAGCTCCTGAAGCCTCCGTTCTTGAATTCGAAAATTACGCAGAAGCCTTTACCGCTTTAAAATCAGGACAGGGCGACGCTTTAACGACAGATAATGCGATCCTGTACGGAATGGCTGATGAGGATTCTTCCTTCCACTTAGTCGGCGGTACGTTTACCGAAGAGCCGTACGGAATTGCCGTGAAAAAAGGACAAAAAGAGCTGGTAAAGGAAATCAACAAAGCGTTAAAAGAGCTGAAATCAAGCGGCGAATACGACAAGGTCTACAAAAAATGGATCAAGGAAGGATGACGACAATAGCCGGCTTTCGTTAAAGGAGTGTGAAGCGTATTGAACTTCTCGATACTCACCGAAAATTGGGAAATGTATTTGGAAGGCTTTAAAACGACCATTTTAGCAAGCGTCATCGGTTTAATCTGCAGCTTTTTGCTGGGGACAATCATTGCCGTCATGAGAATTGCGCCGCTGAAACCTTTACATTGGCTGGGTACCGCCTATGTTGAATTCGTCCGCAATATCCCGCTTTTATTGATTACGTTCGTTTTCTTCTATGGCCTTCCGTCTAGCGGAATGGTCATAGACGGCTTTACCGCCGGAACGATCGCGTTAACGATTTATACGGCGGCATTTATCGCCGAAGCGATACGCGCCGGAATCCAATCGGTGCCAAAAGGACAAATGGAAGCGGCAAGGTCGTCCGGTTTAACCTACAACCAAACGATGAGATACATTATATTGCCGCAGGCGATTAAAATCGTGATTCCTCCGCTGGGAAATCAGTTTATTAATTTAGTCAAAAATTCTTCTATTCTCGGCGTTGTCGCAGGAATGGATTTAATGTATCAAGGGGATCTGATTTCTTCCAGCACCCTGGTCACCTTTGACGTCTATATTTTTGTGGGGCTGTTCTATCTGCTGTTAACGATACCGCTCAGCATTGGAGTCGGACAATTGGAAAAAAAGCTGGCCAAAAGCAATTAACAGGCAGGAGGGTGACATGTTATGGATTTTTCCGGCGCTTATACACCAGACCATCTTTTATTTTTGTTAAACGGTTTTTATGTCACGTTGAAGGTTGCGTTTATTTCCATTATTCTCAGCTTTATCATCGGCGGCGTCATCGGGACGCTGCGTTTTGCAAATATTCCCGTCGTCTCAACCATGCTGGCCGTTGTCGTGGAGACGATTCGAAATCTGCCGCTGTTGTTAATTATCTTCTTTACTTATTTTGCTTTGCCTGAAGTCGGCATCAAACTGGGCATCACAGCTTCAGCGATTGCAGCATTAACCGTGTTTGAGTCGGCGATGCTTTCAGAAATCATCAGAAGCGGATTGCAATCGATCGATAAAGGCCAGATTGAAGCGGCCCGTTCTTCCGGCTTGACGTATATTCAGACATTAATGTCGATCATCATGCCGCAGGCGCTCAGAAGAATGGTCCCGCCGATCGTCAGCCAATTCATCTCGCTTTTGAAGGATACATCGCTGGCCGTGGTGATCGCCCTGCCGGAACTGACCCATAATGCACAGGTGATCAACGGACAAAAAGGCAACTGTCTCATCCCTATCTTCCTGTTGGTTGCCCTGATGTATTTTACGGTGAATTACTGTCTTTCGCTTGCAGCGAGACGTTTGGAAGCAAGGGAAACGTAAGAGAGGATACCCGAAGAACGGGTACCCCTCTCTTTAAAACATTCTCATAACGCGCCTTCTAAGCTTTCTCATGTTCCGTTTATTCATCATGTCGCTTTGAGACGCCATGTAATACATCAACGCCCCGGCACCTAACGAAATGAGAGAAGTCATTGTCCGATTCAACATTCTAACCTCCATTCAAAGGTTAATCGTACGTTCGTCATCCGTAAACAGATCGTCAAGACTGCTCAATGTTCCGTCTTCTTCCACCTGATGGGTTGAAATTTTTCCTTTCGAAAGGGTCAGCTCTATGAAGCATCCCCAGCAATAGTATTGATTCACACCGATTTTTCCGATGTCTTTGCCTTTGCAGTTCGGGCAGATCAGCATTCGTATACACACCTCTTATTTAATTCAGGACGATTGTGCTTCTGCCTACTTGAAGCGGTTCGCCTGATGGCTGGATGTGCTTTTTGTCGCCTGACAAGTCGGCAAAAAAACCGTCTGAAAGTTCGTATGATACGATTATGCCCGAGTCGGAAGAAAAGTATACATCTTCCAGTATTCCCAGCGTATCGCCGCTCCCGTTTTTGACCATTTTTTGTTTAAGCTGGTCATAGGAAATGCTCTGCTTTGGGATTTGCATCGGCTTAAATACGGTGAAATCAACGAATATCCCGTCACGATTAATCTCAGTGACGGAGGGAAGCGGAAGGAGCGAGCGATGGTTGTAAAAGCGCCGCTTCTCTTCCATGACAAATCCGAGGCATGTCCCTTCCTGGGAAAAACAAATATCTGTCACCGCTCCAAGCAAAAGAGACGACTGCCTGTCGTAGACATTGAGCCCTTCCAGCTCATTGCATGTTCTCAAAGTGTGATCAACCACCTTTTTCAGAACAGTCTTAGGTTCTGCCGTTGGAACGGGACTCATACGATGAAATGGATTCCATGAAAAAGCTTTATTCCGCCTCTTTTTCCATAAAGTCAAACGGTGTAATGCCCTCCATGCCGATATTGGCGTCATATATGCTAAACGGCAGCTCCTTTTGGAGCGCGGCGAGCTCTTCGTCTTCTTCATGCGCTGCCTGCTGAAGCCTTCTCTTGAGCGAAGTCTGCCTTTCAGAGGAATCTTTGTTTTTGATGCCCCATTCGAGCGCTTCCTCTTCGCCGCACAAAATGAGAAATTTTTTGCTTCTTGTAATTGCCGTATAAAGCAGATTTCTTCTCAGCATCCGGTAATAGCTTTTGACGACGGGAAGGATGACGATCGGAAATTCGCTGCCCTGCGATTTATGAATCGAACAGCAGTAAGCATGCGTAAACTGATTAAAATCCTTTTTGGTGAATGTGATCTCGTTGCCGTCGAAAGAGACGACGGCCATGTCTTCTTTTTCCGTATTTTCCTTCGCATAAAAGATGGAGACGATTTCTCCCATATCTCCGTTAAACACATTGTGCTCCGGCTGGTTGACGAGCTGAAGAACTTTATCTCCCGTCCTGTAGACGACATCCCCGTACTTCAATTCCCTGCCTTTTTGCTTCGGCGGATTGAGGATGTTTTGCAAAAGCACGTTTAATTCATTGATTCCCGCCGGTCCTCTGTACATCGGAGCGAGCACTTGGATGTCCCGTGCGGAATACCCTTTTTGCAATGCGTTTTGGACGACTTTTTCCACGACCTCTTTCATTTGCTGCTGACGGCACCTGATAAATGACCGGTCCTTTGTCGGCGCTGTCAAATTTTGCGGCAGCCGGCCCTTTTTCATATCATGCGCAAGTTCCACGATTGATGAACCTTCAGCCTGCCGGTAGATATCGGTTAATCTGACGGAAGGAATGACGTTCGAGGCTAAAAGATCCCTGAGCACCTGTCCCGGTCCGACGGACGGAAGCTGATCTTCGTCTCCGACCATGATGACCTGTATCCGGTTGGGTATCGCTTTGAACAATTGATTGGCAAGCCATATATCGAGCATGCTCGTCTCGTCGATAATTACCAGCCGGCCTTCGATCGGGTTGTCCTCGTCATGTGTAAACCCTTCAGAACCGTTCCAGCCGAGGAGCCTGTGAATCGTCACGGCCGGAAGCCCCGTCGACTCGCTCATCCGTTTGGCCGCTCTGCCTGTCGGCGCAGCCAGGACAAACGGAAACGCCTCGTCTTTTTTATAATCAGCCGGATTCAAGCTCAAACCGTGAAGCTCGCTGTACAATTCGACAATTCCCCTGATGACCGTCGTTTTCCCAGTCCCCGGTCCTCCGGTTAAAAGGAGCATCGGAGACATCAGCGCTTTTTGAATCGCTTCTTTTTGGCTTGGCGCGTACTGAACCTGCATCCGTTCCTCAAGCTCCCCTAAAGCAAGCAAAAATTCCGATTCGGGGAACTGATCGTCATATTCGGTTTGTTCCGCGATCGTCAGCACCCTTTTGGCAAAGCTTTGTTCAGCATAGTAAAGCGAAGGATAGTAGCACCTGTCATCTTCTATGAACAATTCCTTTTGTTCGCCGAGCGAAATGATCGAATCCGCCACATCCATTTCGGTCACCTTTTCTTCGCCTGGCGACTGGTTCAGCAGCTTTTGCGTCTCGATGATGAGCTGTTTTGTCTCGATGTAAGTATGCCCTTCCTGCAGGCATGCCGCTTCGATCGTAAATAAAATCGCCGCTTTGACCCGTTCTGGATGCCTGCCCGAAATCCCCATTCGGCCGCCCAGTTCATCCGCTTTCACAAAGCCGATCCCTTCGACGTCCTTCACGAGCTGGTACGGATTTTCGCGGATTTTATCAAGCGTTTCCGATTCATATGCCTGATAAATTTTCATCGAAAGCTGGGGTCCAAAACCGAACTCGCTTAACGAAATCATGATCTGCTCGAGCCCCTGGTGCTGCTGAAGCGCGGCGGCAAGCTTATCCGCTTTTTTCTTTGACAGCTTCGGGACGTCGTAAAGCACTGAAGCGTCGCCCAGAATTTTGTTGATCGCGCCTTCCCCGAGCTTATTGACGATTTCTTCTGCCGTTTTTTTGCCGATGCCTTCAAACAAGTCGCTCGACAAATATTGAATGACGCCCTCTTTTGTCGTGGGGACTTCTTTTTTAAAATGATCCGTCTGAAATTGGAGGCCGAACTTCGGATGGGAGGCGGTTTTTCCGTAAAACGTATACGTTTCATCTTCAAAGATCGCCGGAAAATAACCTGTGACGGAAACGGTTTTCTCATCAAACGATTCAGATGTTTCCTGGACTTTTACTTTCAGCACGGTATAGAGATTTGTTTCGTTGTGATAGATGACAGTTGTTACCGTTCCCTTCAGAAAGGACGCCTCATCCATTCGCATTTGGTCCGGATTTTGGTGTTTCACTGTGCTCCTCCCTCCTTTACAGCGCTCTCGGCATCATGCTTCTTCGAGCAATTGCTTGGCCTGGATGCTCAAGAAATGGTCAGGCTGTATGTCGATCGCTTTGTTCAGCATCGCAAGCGCTTTTTCCCGGTTTTCCTGATAGGCGTATGCAACGCCTAAATTATAATAAGCATCGGCATGCCCCGGATTGAGCTCCGTTACTGTGGAAAACTGGGTGATCGCTTCGTCCAGCAGGCCTTCGTTGGCAAGGCACAGCCCGTATTGAAAGCGGGCTTCGTGATCCGCTTCATTCAATTCGGCCGCCCTCTGCAAATACGGCAAAGCGAGCTTCGGCTGCTCAAGTTTTACGAGCACGGTTCCGAGCATATAAAACAAGTCGCTGTTTTCCATGCCCGTCCGGTATGCTTTTTCAAACATATCCTTTGCCTCTTGGTAGCGCTCTTTCATGACATAGACATTTCCGGCTCCATAATAAGCCGCTCCGGCTTTTTCATCAAGGCTTACCGCCCTTTCATAAAAGGCGAGCGCCCTGTCCAATTCGCCGAGTGCCGACAGCAGGTTTGCAAAGTTGATGTATGGAACGGCATCGCCGCTGTTTTTATCGATTGCTTTTGTAAATGCTTCGGCCGCTTTTTCAAAGTCTCCCTTTTGCATGGCATCAATTCCGATTTGGTTGTAGTCCAAAAGCCTTCTCCCTTTCGTGCTCGATTTTAAAAAGGCCGTCGACAAAGTCGACAGCCGTCAAGCCCCAGGCTTCCGGGGCTTTGTTTATTATACATACCAGAGCTTTTGCCCGTCTTTGTATACGTCATCGATCGTTCCGCCGCCAAGGCATTCTTCGCCTCTGTAAAAGACGACTGCTTGTCCAGGCGTCACGGCGCGGACAGGCTCTTTAAAGATGACTTCCGCTTCATCGGTTCCGGTCATTTTGACGGTGACCTCATGATCAGCTTGGCGATAGCGGAACTTAGCCGTGCAGGAAAGTTCAGACTCATCGCTGAAGGCGCCGCTGTGCACAAAGCTCACGTTTGTCGCCGTGATCTTGTCTGAATACAAGAGCGGGTTGTCAAAGCCTTGATCAACATACAAAATATTTTTTTCGAGATCTTTTCCGACGACAAACCACGGCTCTCCGCTTCCGCCGATGCCAAGGCCGTGCCTTTGCCCGATCGTGTAATACATCAAACCGTCGTGGCTGCCTTTGACTTCGCCTTCCATCGTCCGCATCTCTCCCGGCTGTGCCGGCAGATATTGGCTGAGGAATGTTTTGAAATTCCGTTCGCCGATAAAGCAGATGCCCGTGCTGTCTTTTTTCGCCGCCGTCGCAAGTCCCGCTTCTTTTGCGATTTCGCGGACGCGGCTTTTTTGCAGCTCGCCGATCGGGAACAGCACTTTATCAAGCTGTTCTTCTGTCAGCTGGTTCAGGAAATACGTCTGGTCTTTATTTTCGTCAAGTCCCCTCAGCATTTTAACCCTGCCTTCCGTACGGTCGACCCTCGCATAATGGCCTGTGGCAAGATAGTCTGCGCCAAGCGACAAAGCGTGCTCCAAAAAGGCTTTAAATTTAATTTCTTTATTGCACATGACATCGGGATTCGGCGTTCTGCCCGCTTTATATTCATCAAGAAAATATTGGAATACCTTTTCCCAATATTGCTTTTCAAAATTAACCGCATAATACGGGATGCCGATTTGGTTACAGACTTTAATGACATCTTCATAATCTTCCGTAGCGGTGCAAAACCCGTTTTCATCGGTGTCATCCCAGTTTTTCATAAAAATCCCGATGACATCGTAGCCTTGCTCTTTCAAAAGCAGGGCTGCGACAGAAGAATCAACGCCACCGGACATTCCGACGACTACCCGTGTATCTTCAGGCCGCTTCGTCATTTTCATCAACTCCAATAAATCAATTCATTAACTTATCCTTCACAGATCATATCACCATTATCAAGCGCGATGCGAATCTTTAGCTCACGCCAGACGATCTACGGCCTTTGCGAGCTCTTCTGCCGCGCGCTTTATTTGCTCTTCGGTATTGCCAAAGCCGAAGCTGATCCGTATTGATGAAGTGAGCTGATCTGCATGTTCTCCGAACATCGCGGAGAGAACATGGGAAGGAAGAACCGATCCGGCGGTGCAGGCCGATCCGCTCGATACCGCGATGCCGGCCATATCCAAGTTAACGAGCAGCGCCTCGACCGAAACCCCAGGGAAGTACAAGTTCAAAATATGGGGAAGACTGTCCTCAAGACTTCCGTTCACTTCAAATCGGACGCCTTCACGTTCAAGCGTTTTGGTGATGATGTTTTTGAAGCGGCGGTAAAGAGCCGTTTTTTCTTCTCTTTCCTGTTTTGTGAGAATAACGGCTTCGCTCAACCCCACGATCCCTGGCACGTTTTCCGTTCCGGCCCGGCGTTTGCGTTCCTGTTCGCCTCCGAAAACAATCTGCGTGAGCTTCGCTTTTTCATTGACATACAAAAAGCCTGTCCCCTTCGGTCCATTCAGTTTGTGCCCGGAAACAGACATCATGTCGATATGGCTGCCTTTTACATCGATCGGCAAGAAACCGAACGCCTGAACGGCATCTGTGTGGAACAATGCCTGATGGTCTTTTACAAGCGCTCCGATTTCGTCAATCGGCTGAAGCGTCCCCACTTCATTATTTCCGTACATTACCGTGACAAGGATGGTATCATCGCGCAGCGCATCCTCGACTTGCCGGGCGGAAACCCGGCCGCTTTTGTCAACGTCAAGGTATGTCACATCAAAGCCCATTTCCTCCAGCCTGTTGCATGTATGCAGTACTGCGTGATGCTCTATCTTGGTCGTGATGATGTGCTTTCCTTTATCCTTATTCGCCTGCGCGCTTCCTAAAATCGCCATATTGTCGGCTTCCGTGCCGCCGCTCGTAAAAACGATTTCATTCTCACGCGCTCCGATTTCCCCGGCGATCATCGCCCTTGCATCATCAATCCATTTCCGGCCTTCTCTGCCGAAGGAATGAATGCTTGAAGGATTGCCGAAGTTTTCCGTAAAATAAGGCAGCATTTTTTCTACTACGCGCGGATCGGTCGGAGAAGTTGCTGCATGATCTAAATAAATCCGTTCCATCCTCTTTACACCTCAAGTCTTAAATGTAAAACATATAGGCTTCCTGATCGCCTTCCGTATAGCTTGCCAAGTCTTCGAGCGTCGTGGAGTCAAGCACTTCCTTGACGGCGTCGCGGATCTTGATCCACAGCTCGCGTTTGGCAGGCTCCTCGTTTTCAAGCACTTCAACGGGGCTGATCGGGCCTTCCAGCACGCGGATAATGTCGCCCGCCGTAATGGAAGCTGGGTCATCGCCAAGAATATAGCCGCCGTATGCGCCGCGGATGCTTTTGACAAGCCCGGCATTCCGCAACGGGGATACAAGCTGTTCCAAATAATGCTCGGATAAATCGTTTGTCTGGGCAATGCTTTTCAAAGAAGTCGGGCCTTCGCCATGCTTCTTGGCAAGCTCAATCATAATCGTCAGCCCGTATCTGCCTTTAGTTGATATTTTCAAATTAAACACCTCTAACCTATAACAAAATCATGCCTTCAGGACGAAGTTACTCAGGCCGTTTCACAGGACGTGAAAGTCTTTAGCCGAGTTTCGCTCCGGACGAAGGTACTCTGGGCCCTCTCACAGGATGCGGAAGCCGTGAACCGCATTTCGTTACGGAGATTTCCGCCGAAAAAAAAGATATCCCCGCCCTGCTGTCGGCCGTCCGGATATTTCTTCTGCGTGTACAAGCCGCTATATGCCGGCAAGCATTTTGCTTGTCCGTCTGATAGATTACAGGTAATTATAGCACACTTTATATAAACTTTCATTTTCCGCTATATAATCAGTGTTGCCATATTGATTTCTTTTCTAATCGTCTTTTTTCCGTTACTCTATAAAAAGAATATATTCAGGAGAGATTGATCATGAAACCATTAGCATTTCGAATGCGTCCGACAAAAATTGAAGAGGTTCTCGGCCAAGATCATCTCGTAGGAGAAGGCAAGATCATTCAGCGGATGGTGCAGGCAAAGCACCTTTCGTCTATGATCCTGTACGGGCCGCCCGGCATCGGAAAAACATCGATCGCAACGGCCATTGCCGGGAGCACAAGCATCGCCTTCCGGAAGCTGAACGCGGTGATCAACAACAAAAAGGACATGGAAGCAGTTGCCGCTGAAGCGAAAATGTCCGGTCAGGTGATATTAATATTGGACGAGGTGCACCGGCTCGACAAAGGCAAACAGGATTTCCTTCTGCCGTATTTGGAAAACGGAATGATCATCATGATCGGGGCGACGACGGCCAATCCTTATCATGCGATTAATCCGGCGATCAGAAGCAGAACGCAAATTTTCGAGCTGCACCCTTTGAGCCCGGACCAAATCAAAACAGCCATCGAACGGGCTCTGCATGACGAGCACAGAGGCTTAGGTTCATATCAGGTTGAGATTGACGAGAAAGCGCTCGACCATTTCGCGGCAGGCTGCGGCGGAGACGTCCGTTCGGCACTAAATGCAGTGGAGCTTGCCGTTCTGTCGACAAAAGAAAATGAAGAAGGAATCATTCATATTACGACGGAAACGGCGGAAGAATGCCTCCAGAAAAAAAGCTTCGCACATGACAAAGACGGTGACGCTCATTATGACGTGATCTCCGCCTTTCAAAAATCGATCAGGGGATCTGACGTGAATGCTGCTCTCCATTATTTGGCGCGGCTGATGGAAGGCGGTGATTTGGAAAGCCTTGCCCGGAGGCTTCTCGTCATCGCTTATGAGGATATCGGACTTGCAAACCCGCAGGCCGGCGGGAGAACGCTCCAAGCGATTCAAACAGCGGAACGGATCGGGTTCCCCGAAGCGCGCATTCCTCTGGCAAACGCCGTAATCGAGCTTTGCCTGTCGCCTAAATCAAACTCGGCCATCCTCGCAGTTGACAAGGCTTTGGCAGACGTCCGGTCAGGAAAAATCGGCGATGTGCCGAAACACTTAAAAGACGCCCATTATAAAGGGGCTGCCGAGCTTGGCAGGGGCGTTGATTACAAATACCCGCACGACTACGAAAACGGCTGGGTCAAGCAGCAATACCTGCCTGATCCATTGAAAAACAAAGTGTATTACGAACCGAAGCAGACGGGAAAATTTGAACTCGCGCTTAAACAGGTATATGACAAGCTGATGAAGACAAAATGAAAAACGGCCCATCCCCCTTTATCCGGGGAGACGGGCCATTTTTCGTTCCGCTTCCGTTCTGAGCTTGTAAAAATACTTGACGATTTCGTGTTCGCGGTCAATGACCGGTACCATTTTTAAGAGCCGGCGTCTGCCCGTCCTTCTATCTATCATTCCGAGCATTCTGACAAGAACTTGTTCAGACGACAATGTTTGATTAATACTGTTTGTGAAATACTCGTCAAGCGCAGCAAAAAATTGGTATCGATAAAAATGTCCGTCTTCATTTGCCTGATGCAGGGCTTCGTCATAAATCCGCTCGTTTTCCGTTACATCATCAACATTTCTTACGCTATTGGATCGGGACTCTATTTCGGTCGTTTTGTTTATCGCTGTAAGCGTGCACATGCTGAATATATCTTTCCCGTCCACATTAATGAAAGCCCTCCCCATTTAATCATGGGCTTTTCGATATGCCGTAACGTGAAAGTTCACCCGATTTTTTAGACTTTCGCATATCAAATCGTCCAATCGCCTTTTATCTTTGCTCCATCTTCTCATGAACTTCCTCCAAAACGGCAAAAAGGATAGCCGGCGGCATTCCCTTGCTATCCTTTTGCATTATTTATCTTTCACCCTTTTGATCGGAATATCTTTCAATAGCTCCATGACCACATGGCCGCCCATGATTAAGCCGGCGACTGACGGAACAAAGGCGTTTGATGACGGCGGCATCTGCGCTTTGCGGATTTTCGCCTCATCATTTCCGACGACTTTGCGGACGTCTTCGCGGATCACGATTGGGCTTTCATCGGAAAAGACGACTTTAATGCCTTTTGTAATGCCTTCTTTGCGCAGTCTCGTCCGAATCACTTTTGCAATCGGATCTGTGTGCGTTTTTGAAATATCGGCGACTTGAAACCTCGTCGGATCCGTCTTATTGGCCGCGCCCATGCTTGAAATGATCTTGATGTTCCGCTTGAGGCACTCCTTCATTAAATGGATCTTATAATGAATCGTATCCGAGGCGTCGATCACATAGTCAGGTTCATAGGCAAAAAACTGCTCATACGTTTCTTCCGTATAAAACATCTTTAAGGCGATGCAATCGCATTCCGGGTTGATATCGGCGATCCTTGCCTTCATCAAGTCAACCTTGGGCTGGCCGACCGTCGAAAGCAGCGCGGGAAGCTGACGGTTGACGTTTGTGATGTCAACGTCGTCTTTATCGACCATTACGATTCTGCCGACTCCGGAGCGGGCGAGCGCTTCTGCCGCGAACGAACCGACGCCGCCGATTCCCAAAACGGCAACCGTGCTGTTTTTTAAAATTTTCAATCCTTCTTTGCCAATCGCTAATTCATTGCGTGAAAACTGATGTAACAAGAATCTCACTCCATCTTTATATACAGTTACCGATAGTATCTTATCATAATCGGGTCATTAAACAAGCTGTCTGTTCAATTTTCATTCATATTTTTGCTTTTGTCTCATACACTTTTCTAAGTATGGCCAAAATTTTCAAACTACAAAAAAGTCCCGATTGTGCCGTTGCCGCATTCCTTCGTTTTGATCCCGCTCTCGGCAGGTGGGTGTTCTGTTCCAAACTTTGCAAGTCCTCCGGTTTCGAGTGAAAAGAGGCATTTACTCCGTTTGAAAACAATGAACTCCCAAGTAAAGAAATGTTCGGTCAAAACTAGGTGTACAACAAACACATCAGGACTTTATTTGTTAAAAATGATATCATACGTCCCCTTGATTTTCAATGGGATGAACAGCCGTATATTTTACAATTTACTGTCGAACTTTGCGGTTGATTGACAGGTGCAGCTCATCGAGCTGGGCGCTGTCAACTTCGCTAGGAGCTTCCATCAACAGACAGCTTGCGCTTGCTGTTTTCGGGAAGGCGATCGTATCTCTCAAATTGGTTCGGCCGCTGAGCAGCATCACAAGCCGGTCAAGGCCGAGCGCGATTCCGCCGTGCGGGGGAGCCCCGTATTCAAACGCCTCAAGCAGGAAGCCGAACTGTTCTTTCGCCTCTTCCTCAGATAAACCGAGAAGCGCAAACATTTTCTCCTGAACGTCTTTTTCAAAAATACGGATCGATCCGCCGCCCAGCTCATAGCCGTTTAAGACGAGGTCATAGGCTTGAGCTTTCATGTCTTCCGGATTCGTGTCGACCAGTTCCAGGTCTTCCCGGACAGGCATCGTGAACGGGTGGTGCGCCGCATAGAAGCGTCCTTCTTCTGAGTCATACTCAAGAAGCGGCCAATCCACAACCCATAAAAAGTTGAACAAGCTTTCATCGATCAGTTTCAAATCTTTTCCGAGCTTTAAGCGCAGTGCGCCGAGAGCGTCATTGGCGACTTCCAGCCGGTCTGCGACAAAGAGGATGAGGTCCCCTTCCGCCGCGTTTAGCGCTTCAGCGAGCGCCTGTCCTTTTTCATCCTGGAAGAACTTCGCAATCGGCCCTTTTAAACCGTCCGCTTCGGCTTTCAGCCATGCCAGTCCTTTCGCCCCGTAGTTTGCGGCGAATTCGCCGAGCGCATCGATGTCTTTCCGCGAATATTTGGATGCTGCCCCTTTTACGTTTATTGCTTTGACTGCGCCTCCATCTGCCACGGCTGACGCAAATACTTTAAAATCAGAGTCCTTTACGGTTTCTGACACATCGGTCAACAGCATGCCGAACCGTGTATCAGGTTTGTCTGAACCATAAAGGTTCATCGCATCTTGATAAGACATTCTCGGCAGCGGCAGCGGGATTTCAATGCCCCGTGTTTCCAGCAGCACCCTGGCGATCATCTCTTCAGCAAGCTTCATGATGTCTTCCTGGCTCATAAACGACATTTCGATATCGATCTGCGTAAACTCCGGCTGGCGGTCGGCGCGCAAATCTTCATCCCTGAAGCAGCGAGCGATTTGATAGTAGCGGTCAAAACCGGACACCATCAATAGCTGCTTGAAAAGCTGCGGGGACTGCGGCAGTGCGTAAAATTCGCCTTCATGAACGCGGCTCGGTACGAGATAATCGCGCGCTCCTTCAGGCGTTTTTCTTGTCAATACCGGTGTTTCTATATCGATAAAGCCGTTATCGTCAAGGAAGCTGCGGACGGCTTTCGTAACGTTATGCCGCATTTTTAACGTGTTGTACATCTCCGGCCGCCGCAAGTCGAGATACCTGTGCTTCAATCTGACGTCTTCAGACACTTCGGAGGCCTGGTCACTGATCGCGAAAGGAGGCGTTTTTGCCGCGCTCAGCACGGTGACCGATTCAGCCTGGATTTCAATTTTGCCTGTTTTCAGGTTGGGATTGACCGTGGCTTCTTCGCGTGCGACGACTTTGCCCGTGATGTCAAGCACGTATTCACTGCGGATCGTTTCCGCCGTTTTGAGCGCATCTGCGGAAAGATCGGGATTAAAGACAACCTGAACGATGCCGGATCGGTCTCTTAAATCGATGAAAATCAGACCTCCGAGATCGCGTCTTTTTTGAACCCATCCTTTTAGTACAACGGTTTCTCCAATCGCCTTCTCCGTGATTTCGCCACAATAATACGTTCGTCCAAACAAAGCGTTCCTCTCCTTTACCTTTCAGTGTTTGCTTTCATAAAACGGATGAATTTGTCAAGTTTGATTTCCTGTTGTTCTCCCGTTTTTGCATCTTTGACATTGATTTTGTTGTCCTTGAGTTCATCTTCGCCTAAAATCGCGATATATTTTGCGTTGAGGCGGTCGGCCGCTTTAAACTGGCCTTTCATTTTTTTAAATTCGTAATCGATGTCGCCGGAGATTCCTTCCTCCCTCAGCTTGTAGAGAAGGGATACGGAATAGTCCTTCGCCTTTTCCCCCAGCGTCACGATATAGCAGTCGAGTCCTTCATCGACAGCAAGCTTCACATTTTCGGCGTCAATTGCGGCAAGCAGGCGCTCGATGCTCATCGCAAAGCCGATGCCCGGCGCTTTCGGTCCGCCGATTTCCTCGGTAAGGCCGTCATAGCGGCCCCCTCCAGCGAGCGTCGTGATGGCGCCGAAGCCTTCTGCATCACTCATGATTTCAAAAGCCGTATGGTTATAGTAGTCAAGCCCCCTGACGAGGTTCGGATCCACTTCAAACGAAATCCCGATATCTGTTAAATATTGCTGAACCTTTTCAAAGTATGCTTTCGATTCGTCATTTAAATAATCAAGAATCGAAGGAGCCGTTTTCAAAAGCTCATGCTCTCTGTCCTTTTTGCAATCCAAAATCCTGAGCGGGTTTTGCTTGAGGCGTTTTTGGCAGTCTCCGCAAAACTCATCAATGCGCGGCTCAAAGTGGCGGATCAGCGCTTCCCTGTGCGCAATGCGGCTCGTTTTGTCGCCAAGGCTGTTAATGACGAGCTTCACATTTTGCAGACCGGCTTTTCGGTATACGCTCATCGCCAGGGCAATGACTTCCGCATCGATCGCCGGATCGCTCGAACCGATCGCTTCGACGCCGAATTGATAGAATTGACGGTAGCGCCCGGTTTGAGGCCGTTCATAGCGGAACATCGGTCCGATATAATACAGCTTTGTCGGCTGCGTCGGATTCGCAAATAGTTTATTTTCAACAAACGAGCGTACCGCAGAAGCCGTACCTTCAGGACGAAGCGTGAGGCTTCTCCCTTTTTTATCTGCGAATGTATACATCTCTTTTTGAACGATATCCGTCGATTCTCCTACACCCCGTGAGAATAATTCTGTATGTTCAAAAATCGGCGTCCTGATTTCTTTATAGTGATATGCATGACAAGTCTCTCTCGCAATGTTCTCGACATATTGCCAGCGCTCTGATTCTCCGGGGAGGATGTCCTGTGTTCCCCTTGGAATGTTAAATGCCATTTGTAAAGCCTCCTCTTTTTCATACCTGTTTTCTCTTCTGAAAAATAGAAAAAACCCCCGAGCCTACTATAAAACCAATAGTAGGGACGAGAGTTATACCCGTGGTGCCACCCTAGTTGGAACTGCCTGGCAGTTCCCGCTTTCATTCCTTTAACGCAGGTTCACGTCCGCCGCCTAATTGCTCCGAAAATAAGCTTTCAGCGGGAAACCTTCGGAGTGTTCATTCGGATAAGATACCGTGCAGACCGCTTTCAGCCCAGGGCGGTTCCTCTCTTTTCACGTACTCTTACCTACTATTCTCCATCTTCAGTTCTAACTTATATGTACACTAATTTATATTATAATACGAGTGTTACGATTGTGTGTCAACCCTAAATGCGGTTCTTTTTATTCTTGATCGATTCTTTTGACGTCAGGCCGAGCTCTGTTGCCGTTTCTTCCAAATAACCGATATGCTCAGGATCAACATGATCCTTAAGATGCAAATTCGCTTCTTGTTCATGAATCGCTTTTCCCATACAATGATCATACCTCATCTCGCAACATCCTTTAGATCGCTTTTTTCTATAGTATAAACAAATCATTTTCATTTTATTAAAAAAACAGCAAGGAATATACGATATAAAGGAAGAAGTACTGTTTTCAAGTTTTCTAAGAAAGGAGGAGATGAAGAATTATTATGCGAAAGAGTGCAATCTTGATCCTCTCGATGATCCTGATCGCTCAAGCGGCCTTATATACATCATCCAATACAGCTTCTGCGGCCATAGGAGAAGCCGTGGTCGCCACTGATAAGATCAACGTCAGAAGCGGACCCGGATTGAGCCATGACATCGTCAGCGTCGTCAAGCGGGATGAAACATATCCGATTCTGGAGGAAAAAGGAGACTGGATTCAAATCCGGCTTTCCGGCGGACAAAAGGGCTGGGTCGTCTCTTGGCTCATTAAGAAAAAAGGACAGGCATCAGGCGGATCTGTATCCTCCGAAGCAAAAAGCGGACAAGTAACATCCACCGCTACTGACTTAAGAATCAGAAAAGGGCCCGGCACTTCATACGAAGTCAGCGGAACGTTCCCTAAAGGGGAAAAGGCCGCTCTCCTAAAAACGGACGGAAGCTGGGTCAAGATCTCCTATCAAAATGTAACGGGCTGGGTTCACTCCGACTATGTCTCCGGCGGTACTTCTGCAAATGAATCGTCCTCAAGCGGCGCTTCTCAAAAATCAGGAACTGTCGGCGTCTCGTCCCTGAATGTCAGAAGCTCGGCTTCCCATCAGGCTGGAATCATCGCCTCGCTGAAACGAAATACGGCAGTGACGATTTTGAATGAACAGCACGGGTGGTATGAAATCGAGTTCAACGGACAAAAAGGCTGGGTCGCAAGCCATTATATTTTGACGGACGATGGAAAGAATTCCGGTTCCGAAAACGCCGGCAGCGCATCCAGCTCAGGCTCAGGCGAGAATGCGACCATCGTGTACGACGGTACGAATATCAGAAGCGAGCCGTCGACTTCATCATCTGTCGTTAAACGCGCCAGAAAAGGCGAAGCTTACCCCATTACCGGGAAAAAGAGCGACTGGTATGAAATTGCCCTGCCGAACGGAAATTCGGCATATATAGCAAACTGGGTCGTTCAGACGTCTGATCAATCAGGATCTTCCGGAGACTCAGGCGATACAGAGCCTCCTTTATCAAAGCCGTCCGGCTCAAGCGATTCGATCAAAAACAAAACGATTGTCATTGATGCGGGTCATGGCGGACATGACAGCGGGACAATCGGTACGCGGGGAACGCTCGAGAAAAGGCTGACCATCAAAACGGCGAAGCTTCTTGCAGCAAAGCTGAGGGCAGACGGAGTCAATGTCTACATGACACGCAATGACGATTCTTTCGTCAGTCTGCAGTCGCGTGTTGCGACCTCTCATTACCGCAATGCCGACGCATTTATCAGCATTCACTTCGACAGTTTTGCAAATGCCTCTGTAAGGGGAAATACGGCCTATTATTACAGCCCGTCTAAAGACAAGGGGCTGGCCGCAGATGTTCAGTCCGAAATCGAAAAACAGTCGCCTCTGCCAAGCCGCGGCGTCTTATTCGGGGATTATTTCGTACTAAGGGAAAACAACCGCCCTGCCGCTCTGTTTGAGCTCGGCTACTTAAGCCATCCCCAGGATGAAGCGATCGTGAGCACAAACGGTTATCGCGAAAGAGTGACGGACGGAATCAGGAACGGTCTTGAAAATTATTTTAATTAAGAAAGCAGGCGGCTCCGCCTGCTTTTTTCGTTATAGTTCTATGTAATTCCCTATATCAAAAAACCTGTTAGAACAGATTTACTGCCTGAAATTCGCGAACGGACAGCTTCTTTCCTGCAAATTTCGACATAAAAAAGCCGCCATAAGGCGGCTTTTTTACGCTTTTGAATCCATAATAAAGGTTACTGGTCCGGAATTTGTCAACTTGACATCCATCATCTCGCCGAACCTGCCCGTTTCGACAGGCACCCCTTTTTCCCGAAGAAGGGTGTTCCATTCCTCGTAAAGCTTACGAGCTGCATCCGGTCTGGCCGCTTTTGTAAAATTCGGCCGGCGCCCCTTTTTCGTATCTCCGTACAATGTAAATTGAGATACCGACAGAACAGAACCTCCTACATCCAACAGGGAAAGGTTCATTTTTTCGGCTTCGTCTTCAAAAATTCTGAGGTTGACGAGCTTTTCAGCTAAATATTCGGCATCCTCCCTCGTATCATCGTGAGTCACGCCGACAAGCACGAGCAATCCGAGTCCGATCTTGCCGACAATCTCGCCGCCGACTGTGACGCTCGCATCTGTGACGCGCTGAACAACTAATTTCATGACGATTCCCCCCTAATTCATCACCCGGCGCACTGAATAAATATCCTTAATCTGCTTAATCCGTTCGACCACTTTGTGCAAATGGTTGATATTTTGGATAAAAATGGCCATATGGATCGTGGCCACTTTGTTGCGGTCCGATTTTCCGGAGACGGATGAAATATTCGTTTTCGTTTCATTGACGGCTTGAAGTACTTCGTTCAGCAAGCCGCGGCGATCATAACCCAAAATTTCAATTTCGACATTGTATTCTTTTCTCCGCTGCGTTTGCGGCTCATGCTCCCACTCGACCTGAATGAGCCGGTCAAGCGCTTCATTTGTCAAAACATTCGGGCAGTCTTCACGATGCACGGACACGCCCCGCCCCTTTGTAATGAATCCGACGATCGGATCGCCCGGAACGGGATTGCAGCATTTGGAAAGGCGGATGAGAAGGTTGTCGACGCCTTTTACGCGAACGCCGGCTTCGCGCTTTTTCCCTTGATAAGGCTTCGTTTCAGCCGTCACTTCCTGAACGGTTTTCACCTGCTCTTCCTGGTCGCGCATTTTCCGTTCTTTCTCCGTCAGGCGGTTGGCGACCTGAGCTGCCGTAATGCCGTTATAGCCGACAGCCGCATACATATCCTCTTCATTAGAGAAGTTAAACTTATCGGCCACTTTTTGCAGGTTCTCGGGAGTCAGCACGTCTTTTACATCAAAATCGAGGTTTTTAATCTCTTTTTCAACGAGCTCCCGCCCTTTTTCAACGTTTTCTTCCCTGCGCTGCTTCTTGAAGAACTGGCGGATCTTATGCTTCGCCTGGGACGTCTGGGCAAGGTTGATCCAGTCTTGGCTCGGACCGTAGGAATGCTTGGACGTCAAAATTTCAACGATGTCCCCGGTACGCAGCTTGTAATCCAGCGTGACCATTTTGCCGTTCACCTTGGCACCGATCGTTTTATTGCCGATTTCCGAATGAATTCTGTATGAAAAATCGATCGGCACGGAGCCTGACGGAAGCTCGATGACGTCGCCTTTCGGCGTAAATACGAACACCATATCGGAAAACAAATCGATTTTAAGTGATTCCATAAACTCTTCGGCATCGCTTGACTCGTTTTGAAATTCCAAAATCTCGCGGAACCAGGACAATTTTTTCTCAAAGCTTGCATCATCATTGACGCTCTTGCCTTCTTTATACGCCCAGTGCGCGGCAATTCCGTACTCGGCGATTTCGTGCATTTCGAACGTCCTGATCTGCACTTCGAGGGGATCGCCTTTCGGACCGATGACTGTCGTATGCAGCGACTGATACATGTTCGGCTTCGGCATTGCGATGTAATCCTTGAACCGTCCCGGCATCGGCTTCCAGCACGTATGAATAATGCCTAGAACAGCGTAGCAGTCTTTGATGCTGTTGACCAAAATTCGCACTGCGAGCAAGTCATAGATTTCGTTGAATTGCTTATTCTGCATGGCCATTTTTCTGTAGATGCTATATATATGCTTTGGACGGCCTGAGAACTCCGCTTTAATGTTGACTTCTTCGACGCGTTTTTTTACCTCGTTTACGACTTCTTCGACGTACAATTCTCTCTCGGCCCGCTTTTTCTTCATTAAATTGACAATCCGATAGTACTGCTGCGGGTTTAAATACCGCAAAGCGGTGTCCTCAAGCTCCCATTTTATTTTTGAAATCCCAAGGCGATGCGCCAGCGGAGCAAAAATTTCCAGCGTCTCATTCGAGATTCTCCGCTGTTTTTCCTGCGGCAGGTGCTTCAGCGTTCTCATGTTGTGAAGGCGGTCAGCCAGCTTAATCAAAATAACGCGGATATCCTGAGCCATAGCCACAAACATTTTCCGGTGATTTTCCGCCTGCTGTTCTTCCTGTGATTTATATTTAATTTTCCCCAGCTTTGTGACGCCGTCGACGAGCATTGCGACTTCTTCGTTAAACGCTTCTTTTAAATCTTCGAGCGTGACGCTCGTATCTTCAACGACATCGTGGAGAAGTCCGCCCGCTATCGTTGCAGGGTCCATTTCCAAATCGACCAGAATGCCCGCCACCTGGATCGGATGGATAATGTACGGCTCACCCGATTTGCGGTACTGTTCGCGATGTGCGTCTTCCGCATACTGATAAGCCTTTTTTATAAAAGCAACATGTTCATCGGAAAGGTAAGATTTCGCCTTTTCGATGACTTGCTCAGCAGTTAATACTTGTTCGTTCGCCATGGAATCACCTTTTTTATAATTGAAAAACTGTATTGTAATTATTATCAAGAAAAATGTCACAGATGTAAAGAGAAGAAATAAAAAAGAACACACCGGCGTGCAACATTTTTTGGAATAGGAAAAAAGCACCCGCTTTTTATGAGTGCTTTTTATAGTATAAAATTTGTTTAGTATTGCATCAAGGTTAAAATATCATATCCGTCAAGTTTGCTTCTTCCTTCCAGATACGTCAGCTCGATCAAAAATGCGATTCCTGCCACAATGCCGCCGAGCTCTTCGACAAGCTTGATCGTTGCATCGATCGTTCCCCCTGTCGCGAGAAGGTCGTCCGTGATTAAAACGCGCTGTCCCGGTTTAATGGCATCTTTATGGATGGTCAGTACATCTTTTCCATATTCCAGGCCGTAGTCGACTTTGATCACTTCACGGGGCAGTTTTCCTTCTTTGCGGACGGGCGCAAAACCTACTCCGAGAGCGTACGCGACCGGGCAGCCGATGATAAAGCCCCTCGCCTCAGGACCGACGACAAGATCAATTTGTTTTTCTTTCGCATAGGTGACAATTTGATCAGTCGCGTAGCGATAGACTTCTCCTTTATCCATCAATGTTGTAATATCTTTAAATTGTACGCCTTCCTTCGGGTAATCCGGTACAATTGTTACATATTTCTTCAAATCCATCTGTTTTCATGTCCTCCTCATACTTTCAAAGCTTCAGAACTCTCATTCATCCGCTTATTCAGCCACTGTTTAAGCTCATCCGCCGAAGAATAGACGAGCTTTTGCTCCAATTCAATCAGGCGCTGTTTTTTCCGGTACGTTTCAGAATCTGTTAAATCCCGTTTTGCCGCACCATGTACAACAGATAAAACACCATTCTCTATTGTAACAAAACCGAGCTCAAAAAACACCTTTGTCATAAAATCGATTGTATCTTTTGTCCACCCTTTATGCCTGGCCAGCTCTCCGCCGTATTTCGCCAGGTCAAAAGAGCCTCTTTTCAGAAGAAAAGCATAATACCATTTAAAATAATCCCTTGTCGGAAATGTGGAAAAAAAGTGATCATCAGATTGGTTGAAAATTAAATACATCCGCTCCAGCCGTTTTTCTTTTACAGCATGGTCAAATATATCAATCGATTGCGGCGTATCGATAAAAACGGCATAGCGATTATGTAGATCGAGCTTCATTGCCTCTTCTTCGCTTCTGATCACGATCAGCTCATCACGCAGGCCGGTATCCGCCAGTTTTGTTTTTGTTTCCTCCCGAAAACAAATGAATGAACGCTTTTCAGGGTCCAATTTCAGAATTTTTTCTTCCCATGACCGCTTTCCTCTTAAATCAAAGAGCTGCCATTCTTTTACGGCTGCATCTTTTATCATCAATTGCGGTTTTTTTCTATTGTTCCATTCGTTGATCGACAGTTCGCCGACGAGAGAAATCTTCGCTCCGGGAACGACGTTTTCTTCGATTTCCCCTTTATAAAAACCGACGCAGTCCAGCTTTGCCTGTCCATCGGCAAGCATGAGCTTCAAGTGATTTTGATTGGCGCCGATTTTTCTCGCTTCTTCGATTTCGGCCTCTTCCACGAGTACGAAAGGCTTCGGGTTTCCCGTGCCGAATGGAGCGAGCATATTCATTTCAGCGATGCTGTCAACCGTAATATCCTCCAAGCGGCAGCAAAGGTCGACTTCCTGCACGGGAATGAAATCTTCCTCCGTCAAGACGGCTTCGGCCTGACGATTGATCCTTTCCCTCAGTACCTCGACGTCTTCCTGATCGAGCGTCATCCCGGCCGCCATCGGATGGCCGCCGAAATGCGGAAGGATGTCCCGGCATTCCGAGAGGTTTTGAAACAGGTCAAAACCTTTGATGCTGCGCGCAGATCCTTTGGCGATGCCTTTTTCTTCATCGATTCCGAGCACGATGGCCGGCCGGTAAAACCGTTCGACAAGCTTTGAAGCGACGATCCCGACCACTCCGGGATTCCAGCCGGGCTGCGCAGCTACGATAACTGATTGGTCAAGACCTTGCTCCTCTATCATTTGAACAGCTTCATCGGTGATCTGATTGACGATTTTTTGCCGCTCTTTATTTAAGCTGTCAATTTCTGCGGCAAGCTCTTCCGCTTCTGTTTCATCCTCTGTGTTCAAAAGGTGAACGGCCGGATCAGCCTGCTCAATTCTGCCGACGGCATTGATGCGGGGCGCGATTTGAAAACCGATCGTTTCTTCATTCGCCTGCTGAATCTCCGCTCCCGCGATCTTCGCCAGCGCTTTTAAGCCGGGCCGCTTCGTTTTCTTAAACTGTGCGATGCCAAGCTTGGCGATGTGCCTGTTCTCATCATGAAGCGGCACAAGGTCGGCAATCGTCCCGATGGCGCACAAGTCGAGCAGCTCTTCGGGAACCTCTCCGAGAAGCGCGTGGGCAAGCTTGAATGCCACCCCGACGCCGGCAAGCTCTTTAAACGGATAGCTGCAGCCGGGCTGCTTCGGATGGACGATCGCATACGCATCAGGTAAAACCGATCCCGGTTCGTGGTGGTCGGTGATAATCAGGTCGATACCGAGTTCTTTGGCGACATCCGCTTCATGAACGCCGGCAATCCCTGTGTCCACCGTGATGATCAAAGAACAGCCCTGTTCTTTGAACTGGCGGAAAGCGGCTTCATTGGGACCGTAGCCTTCTTTAAAACGGTCCGGTATATAAAAATCGACGTTTGCTCCAAATGTTTTTAAAGCCTGCAAAAGGACGGTCGTACTTGTCACACCGTCCGCATCGTAATCTCCATAAATCATCATCTGTTCGTGTTCCGAAATTGCCTGTTTGATTCGCCGTACAGCTTTTTCCATATCTTTTAGCAGATAGGGATCATGAAAGACAGCATCTTTGCCATATAAAAACGAAGCTGCTTTATCGGCTGTATCATAGCCTCTCATGACAAGCAATGAGGCGGCAAGGGGAGTGATGCCCAATTCTCCGGAAAGCGACTCCACCTTTTCTTTGTCGGGCGTTTGCATGTCCCAACGCATTTTTGACGCTAACATAAATTCACCCCTCAACCACCCTATTATACTAGAGTCGGCTGAGGGGATTCAATTTTTTCGTACATTCTTCAGTCGTTCGAATCAGCGGATGCGCGCGGCTCTGCCTCAGCTTCCGATTTTTTTGCCTGTTCTTCTTTTCTGAGCGCCCTGAGCTCCCTCTTCAGTCTCATCAACTGAAAAGCGCCGGCAGAGCCGATGATGAGCGCACCCATCAGCACCGAAACCAAAATAACTAGAATCAAAGGCCATTCGGCTGTTGCGAACAGAAAATCGACCTTTACAGGCTCTACATTGATAACCGCAAAAATCGCGACGACCAGCGTAAATATAAGTGCAGCAATTAACGTCCATTGTTTGTTCATCATAAATCACCCCATTCACGTAGCAATGCTCCATTTGTAAACAAGAAAACAAGGCGCACCTTTATAAGAACACGCTTACATATAAATTACCCTGACGCGGTCAGCTTTTCCTGAATGAGGCGTCTTAATTCTTTTTTTTCTCCGGAAATCACCAGCGTATCACCTTCATTCATCATCGTCTCTGAAACCGGGTTTAGAATTTTGTCACCGCCTTTTTTGACGACGCCGATCACGGTGACGCCGTAGTGTTTGCCGATTCCGAGGGAACTGATCGTTTGCTGTGCGGCCTCTGATCCAGCTTCTATTTTAAACCATTCGATTGCCAGCTCATCAATGGCAGCTTCGACTGTTTCGATTGCCCTTGGCTTGTACGCGACGCCTCCGAGGATCGCCGATATTTGCCTTGCCTCATCATCATCAAAGCACATGGATGACACGCATTCTTCATCATCATGTTCATGGAAGTGATACAGCTCTCTCATTCCGTTTTCATGAAGAATAATCGTTATCTTTTCCGCGTCGCGCGTAAACATTTCTACTTTTCTGCCGATGCCGGGCAGATCAAATTCGCGCATTCTCATAAACGTCCACCTCTTCTGTGTTATGTCCTTAAATACGTGCGTGTTCGGAGTCTAGTCATTATAGCAAAAGTCATTTTTAAGATCAATCAGGCCGATAAACAGCTAAAAAGGACTGTCCAGAGCATGGACAGTCCTGATGTTTAGTCTTCTTTCGTCTTTTGTTTCGGTTTCTTTAATTCCCGGCCTTTCCATACAAGCCAGATTTGGGCTGCGATGTACAGTGATGAATATACGCCGCTTAAAAGACCGACCAAGAGCGCGATCGAGAAGTTTCGAATCGACGGAGCGCCAAAAATGAGAAGCGTGATGACAACGATGACGACGGTCAGCACCGTATTCACCGAACGGGTGAAAGTTTGCTGCAAGCTTAAGTTTACGATATGCGACAGATCGCTGAACGTTTTCGGCTTGCGCTTTTTCACATGCTCTCTGATTCTGTCAAATGTAACGATCGTATCGTTGATCGAATAACCGATAATGGTCAGTACCGCGGCAATGAACGTAACATCAACCTCGAGCCTTGTGAGGCTGAAGACGGCGATGATGAAAAATGCGTCATAAAGCAATGAAGCAATCGCCGCAATCGCCATCTTGTATTCGAAGCGGATCGATACGTACAAAATGATCCCGATCGAGGCGATGATCACCGCATAAAGCGCGTTTCTTGCCAGCTCCTTGCCGACGGTCGGCGATACGGTGCTTACGTTCGGCTCGCTGCCGTATTTGTCTTTAAAATAGTCTTTCACTTCGGCAATTTTCTTTTGGTTCGGTACGCCTACAAACCTAGCGACACCATGATTCTCTTTTTCTCCTGAGAGGACGATCGAATCGGGTTTGAGCCCGAGATGTTCAAAATCGCTTTCGAGCTGTTCGGCTGACAGCTTATGGCCGCTTTGAACTTCGATTCTTGCCCCGCTGGAGAAATCGATGCCGAGGTTCAGCCTGAATATAAGCAGAACGACGATTCCCGCGGCAAGGAGTATGCCGGAAAACGCGAAGAACCATTTGCGCTTGCTGACAAAATCCCATTTGTCAAACGGCGTCGGCGGCTCCGTATGTTCATCCGTTTTTGTGATATCCAAGATGTCTTTTTTCCGGACGCCGAACCAGCCTTTTTTCCTGTCGAGCCAGCGGCTTTCAACGAGCAGGCCGAGCAAAAATCTCGATAGGAAAACGGCCGTGATAAAGCTTGTCAAAATCGACAGAACGAGCATCGTCGCAAACCCTTTGACAGAGCTTGTCCCGAAGGCGAATAAAACGGCTCCGGCCAGTATCGTCGTAATATTCGCGTCAAAAATCGTCGCGAACGACCGCCTGTTACCTGCCCTGAAAGCGGAGCGAACCGATTTTCCGAGCTTGATCTCCTCTTTGATCCGCTCATAGGTAATAATGTTGGCGTCAACAGCCATACCGACCCCGAGGATAAGCGCCGCGATCCCCGGAAGTGTGAGGACGGCGTTCATCCAGTCAAAGATCTGCAGGGTGATATAGATGTAGACTGACAGCGTAATGACTGCAATCAATCCAGGCAGACGGTAATAAAAAAGCATGAATAAGAAAATAATAGCGATACCTACAGCTCCGGCAAACACAGTATCGTGGAGAGCCTGTTCCCCAAACTGCGCACCGACTGATGTCGAGTATTTCTCAGTCAATTTGACGGGAAGGGCTCCGGCGTTCAAAATGCTCGCCATGTCTTTGGCTTCCTGAATCGTGAACTTCCCTTCGATCATAACGTCTGAGGTATTCAGCACCTGGCTTACGTTTGGTGCAGAAATATATTTGTGATCCGCCTTTTGCGATTCCTTCTTAAATGAATCGCCTTTTTTGTAGTCAAGCCAGATGACAAGCTGGTTATTCGGCTGCATGGCCAGGACTTTCTTCGTCACTTCGCCGAACTTGTCCGCATCCTTCAGCTTGATCGTAACGATCGGTTCATTCGTATCCGGCTTAAACGACTGCTTTGCGCCGTTTTCGACGAGATCCGAACCGTTCAGAAGCTCCTTGTCATTCGTATCCCTGAAGGTAAGCTCGGCCTGTGTTGATAAAATTTCCCGCGCTCTGTTCTGATTGTGGACGCCTGCAAGCTGAACCCTGATCCGGTTGTTTCCTTCAATTTGGATGTTCGGTTCGCTTACGCCCAGCACGTTCGCCCTTCTGTTCAGCGCCTCAACCGTGCTGACGAGGACGTCTTTGTTGATCTTATCGCCTTTTTTGGCAGGGTGAACTTCATACAAAACCTCAAAGCCGCCTTGAAGATCAAGGCCGAGACTGATGTTTTCGGCAGCCGGCTTCGTTAAAATTCCAAGTCCAGTACCGATCAATAGAACGGTAAGGAAAAACGCAATCAAGCGTCCTTTTTTCATTATGTATTTCCTCCTTAAATCAACCCAAAAAATCGACGTTCACTTCAGCAGCTCGTCGAGCATGTCCTGCCCTTCTTTGCTGTCGAGTAAATTAGACGTTTTAAACGATTCTACGGTTGCATAGTTCATAAATTCGCCAATTTTCACTGATAAAATATCGTCAGCCAGCTGATGAATTTGGACATCCTTATGATTCTTCCATTTCTTATTCAATAAGTATGACCATAATTCCTTTATTTCAATATCATCATAACCCAGGATCATAAATTCTTCCAGCTTGCTGAGAAGAAAAGGCTTTAAATGGTCTTTATACATATCAGCCGGATGTTTGTCCATGCAAAGCCACGCTCCTTTCACATTTTTTCAGAGAGACTTGTCATGCTTGGACGATGTATGCGCATATCTTATTGTATATGATTAAAGGTTGTTTGAGAAGGCAGGGGACTAAGAAATGACCAAGCAAACGTTTTTAAAAGGCACGCTCATTTTAATAGCAGCAGGTTTGATTACGAGAATGCTCGGCTTTATCAACCGGATCGTGATCGCAAGATTCATCGGCGAGGAAGGCGTAGGCCTTTACATGATGGCGGCACCGACGTTTTTCCTCGCGGTGACCCTTACCCAATTCGGCCTCCCCGTCGCCATCAGCAAGCTCGTGGCGGAAGCTGAGGCCAGGGGCGACCGCAGGAAAACGAAGCAGATTTTAGTCATGTCGCTGGCGATTACGGGCGCGCTCAGCGCGCTCATTACCCCGGTGTTCCTTATTTATGCGCCGCTGATGGCCGAAACGCTTTTTACGGATGAAAGAACGCTTTATCCGCTTTTGGCTGTCACGCCGGTCGTCCCCATTATCGCGGTTTCCAGCGTGCTGAGAGGCTATTTTCAAGGAAAACAGAATATGAGGCCGCTTGCCGTTTCCCAAGTTCTTGAACAGATTGTCCGCATCTCGCTTGTGGCCGTCTGCACAACGGCATTTCTGCCGTTCGGCATCGAGTTTGCGGCAGCCGGGGCGATGCTGTCTTCTGTCTTCGGAGAACTCGCTTCCCTGCTTTATTTGTTTATCGCTTTTAAATATAAAAAGAAAATCAGAATTCGAAAACGGTTTTTTCAGTCATTGAAATCGGGGCGGAGCACGTTTTTTGAGCTGATGAGCGTCTCGCTTCCGACGACCGGCAGCCGGTTTATCGGGAACTTGTCCTGGTTCTTTGAACCGATCGTTGTCGCTCAGAGCCTTGCGATCGCAGGCATTGCCGCTTCAGCGGCAACCAGCCAGTACGGGGAGCTGACGGGATTCGCCTTGACGCTGCTCACCCTTCCGAGCTTTATCACGTATTCGTTGTCAACGGCGCTCGTTCCCGCCATCAGCGAAGGGATTGAACAGAAAAAAATGCACATCGTCGAATACCGGCTCGAACAGGCGATGAGGCTTTGTCTGTTAAGCGGGGGAATTTCGGTCGTGATCTTGTTTTCATATGCGGATGAGCTTGTCAGCGTCATGTATGGATCGGCAAACGCATCCATCTATGTCAAAGTCATGGCTCCGTTCTTTTTATTTTATTACTTCCAAGGGCCTCTCCAGGCCGTTTTGCAGGCGTTAAATTTGGCCGGTGCGGCGATGATGAACAGCCTGGTCGGGGCGGTCGTCAAAACGGGGCTGATTTTCGTGCTTGCTTCACGGCCTTCGCTCGGCATCATGGGGGCTGCACTGGCAATCGTCACCGGCATGATCCTCGTTACGCTTCTGCATGCGGCGACGGTCAGCAAAGTCCTCCCCATCAGCATCAATCTGAAGGAATACATGATGTCGTTTGCCGTCATTTTCCTATCCGGATGGTTGAGCTTGTGGATGAAACAGCACCTTTTCCTTGAGCAGTCCGAACCGGTGCGTCTTCTCTTTTGTGTCATGCTTTCGAGCTTTCTGTATATGTTCCTATTGATCGCGTTCAGGCTTATCAAAAAAGAGGAAATCCAGCGGTTTCCTCCGTTCGGCCGCTGGATTTCGTAGCTTGTTTACGGTTTGTGTTCATCTTTAAGGTCAATAAAAAAAGTGCCGTTGTGATACGTGCAGAAAGAAATGCCGGAAAGGCTGCGGTACCCCTTTTTTTCGAGCATTCGCTCAAGCCATCTGCGATCTTTCCCGATCTGTTCCAAATGTTCATGTTGAACGATTCCGTCAACAATAAGCGGCAGTTCAATCCGGCTGTCTGTACTGTCTTTTGTAAACACCGAAAGCTCGCCGGTCGGCTCCAATATCGCATATGCTACATCCGCAATCCGCTCGATGTTCTTTTCTCTCAGCTGTGTCAAGAGGTCGTCGAAGTTATAGCGCTGGCTTCTCATCGCCCGTTCGTCAATTTTTCCGCGGTCGATGATAATCGTCGGTTTTCCATCGAGAAGATGGCGGATTTTTTGGCTTTTCAGCGACAAGTATGAAAAAAATACTTGAATCAGTGTCAATACAAGGATCGGCACAATCGTATGAAAAATGTTGTCGTCGATTTTTTCAATGGCCAAAACGGCAATTTCGGCCATCATGATGAACACGACGAGATCCAGTATGCTCAGCTCTCCTATTTCTCTTTTTCCCATTAAGCGGAACAGGACGAGAATGAGGACATACAAAAAGATCGTCCGAAATACAAGAGTGATGACCTCTTCCAAGACGGCCGCCTCCTTTTTCTGAATCTTTTTGTCATAGCGTTTGTTAAAAACGTGCTTTTATGTACAAAAAGCAGGGAAGGGCTTAGTCTATTTCGGGACCGGCCGGAATACATTTAAAAAGACGAGCCCATCCATTTCCAGAAAGGAGGTATGTGATGAACGAGCCAAAACAAGTAGGCAAAGGGATTCTGTACAGCTTAGTCGTGATGTTTGCCCTCATGTTTGCGGGAAGCCTTGTAGTATCTCTTTTACTAACATTAACATCATTAACGGAAAGCTCATTCAGCTGGTTCATTACCGCCATATCTTTTATTACGTTGTTCATCGGCGGCTTTATTTCGGGAGGGAAAGCAAAGGAAAAAGGATGGCTGATCGGGGCGTTGACAGCCCTTTGTTTCTCGCTTACGGTGCTTTTGTTTCAATATTTAGGCTTCGGCGAGGCTTTCAATGTCAAGCAGGTGCTGTACCATGCCGGATTCATGGGCGTCAGCGCGCTGGGCGGGATATTCGGGGTCAATCTTCACGGGAGCCGCGCCTAGGGAGGCTGAGAAAAAGCGAGGGAGCGGATGAATTTCCGCTCCCTCGCTTTTGCTTATGTATAAGCAGGCTCATCGTTCCCTATTCGGCTGCCGCCTCTCTGATTGCGCGGCGGTCGAATGTCAGGCGGGTACCATCGCCGGTTTTGATCACAACTTTGTCTTCGTCAAGCGAATCGACGATACCGTGCAGGCCGCCGATCGTTACGACCTTATCCCCTTTTTTCAGCTCCTCCTGCATTTGACGGACAGCTTTCTGCTGCTTTTGCTGAGGGCGGATCAACAGGAAATAAAGAACCGCAAACATTAAAATAATCGGAAGTAATGTCCCAAGCATCTCCATTATTTTTTTCACCCCTTTCAATTGGTTTGATCGCTTACCTCGTTTATGTGGCTAGAAACTTTTAGCATTCGGTTTATTAAATCCGTACCGCTCAAAGAACTCTTCGCGGAAATCACCTAAACGATCTTCACGAATGGCATCTCTCACTTGCCCCATTAATTTTAACAGAAAATAAAGATTATGATAAGAAGTTAAACGAATTCCAAACGTTTCATTGCAGCGGATCAAATGCCTGATGTACGCCCGCGAATAATTGCGGCACGTATAGCAGTCGCAATGTTCGTCAATCGGTCTGAAATCCCTTTCATACTTGGCATTTTTGACGACGAGCCGCCCTTCGCTCGTCATGAGCGTTCCGTTTCGCGCGATTCTCGTCGGCAGCACACAGTCAAACATATCAACGCCGCGTATCGCGCCGTCAATAAGAGAATCAGGCGAGCCTACTCCCATCAAATACCTCGGTTTGTCCGCAGGAAGCAGAGGCGTCGTAAACTCCAATACGCGGTTCATGACATCCTTTGGTTCGCCGACGGATAGTCCACCTATAGCATAGCCCGGGAAATCAAGGGAAATCAAGTCTTTTGCACTTTGTTTTCTTAAATTTTCATATTCGCCGCCCTGAACGATTCCGAACAGCCCTTGGTCGCCAGGCCGTTTATGAGCGGCAAGGCACCGTTCCGCCCAGCGGCTCGTCCGTTCAACCGACTTTTTCATATAATCGTATTCTGCCGGATAAGGCGGGCATTCGTCAAAAGCCATCATGATATCGGAGCCGAGGGCGTTCTGAATCTCCATCGCTTTCTCCGGAGATAAAAACAGCTTATCCCCGTTTAAATGATTGCGGAAATGAACGCCTTCCTCTTCAATTTTGCGGAATTCGCTCAATGAAAACACCTGGAAGCCCCCGGAATCGGTCAGAATGGCGCGGTCCCAATTCATAAATTTGTGAAGGCCGCCCGCTTCTTTGACGATCTCATGTCCCGGCCTCAGCCACAGGTGGTACGTGTTGCTTAAAATAATGCCGGCGCCCATTTCTTTCAGTTCTTCGGGCGACATCGTTTTCACGGTGGCAAGCGTTCCTACCGGCATGAATGCCGGCGTTTCGAATGAGCCGTGGGGGGTATGCACTTTCCCCAGCCTGGCTCCTGTTTGTTTGCATGCTTTTATGAACTCATAGCGTATCGGTTGCTGCGACAAAATATGAGCCCTCCAATCTTTTGAAATTTATTGAATCAACATGGCATCTCCAAAGCTGAAGAAGCGGTATTCGTGTTCAACGGCCGTTCTGTAAGCGGAAAGGATGTGCTCCCTGCCCGCAAGCGCGCTGACAAGCATGATAAGGGACGATTTTGGAAGGTGGAAGTTCGTAATCATCCCGTCTATTGCCTTAAACGTATATCCCGGATAAATAAAGATGGACGTCCAGCCTCTTGCTTCCTTGAAGCGCCCGTCATTCTCAGATGCGATCGTTTCAAGGGTTCTCGTCGATGTCGTACCGACGGAAATAATCCGTCCCCCGTCCTCTTTGACACGGTTTAAGATCGCGGCCGTTTCTTCCGTCATTTCATAAAACTCCGCATGCATGTCATGCTCTTCCACATTTTCCGCACTGACGGGCCTGAATGTCCCGAGTCCGACGTGAAGCGTGATAAACGCAATCTGCACGCCTTTTTCCTCGAGCGCTTTTAAAATCTCTTCCGTAAAATGCAGACCGGCCGTCGGCGCAGCAGCAGAACCTTGTTTCTTGGAGTACACCGTTTGGTAGCGCTCCTTATCATCGAGCTGTTCTTTAATGTAAGGAGGTAGCGGCATTTCCCCGAGCGAATCAAGCACTTCGTAAAAAATCCCTTCATAGCGGAACTCGATTTTTCTTCCTCCGTGATCGAGCTCTTCCTTGCAGACCGCCGTCAGACGGCCGTCGCCGAACGTCAGGACTGTGCCCTTTTTTACCCGCTTGGCGGGTTTGACAAGCGTCTCCCACACGTCGCCTTCCTCCTGCTTTAGCAGCAGGACTTCAACCTTGGCACCCGTTTCTTCTTTGATGCCGAACAGGCGCGCAGGCAGAACCCTCGTATCGTTCAGCACGAGTAAATCGCCCGGGTTCAAAAAATCGATGATGTGCTTAAAAGTACTGTGGGTAATGTCCCCCGTTTTTTTGTCAAGGACCATCAGCCGCGAAGCGTCCCGCTCTTTTAGTGGAACCTGGGCGATGAGACGCTCCGGCAGGTCAAAATCAAACAAATCTACTTTCATTTTTTTCACCTTATTCTATCTGTACTTATGCCTCACTTCATCCGTCCGAAGATCGAGAACAATACGGACAGGATGATGCTGATGACAATACATGTGACAACTGGAAAGAAAAATGTCACATTCCCTTTTTTTACAAAAATATCCCCCGGCAGTTTGCCGATGACTTGCATGAATAAACCGACGGCAAAAATGGCAGCGCCAAGCAGCATCAGCATTTTTGGAAAGTCAGTCATGTCTTTGGAACCTCCATTTTAAAATGGGTGTAAACGTCAGGCGTCACGATGCGTCCCCGCGGAGTCCTTTGGATGAAACCGATTTGAAGAAGATACGGCTCATACACATCTTCAATCGTATGGGATTCCTCCCCGATCGTGGCTGAGATCGTATCGATGCCTACAGGACCGCCGCCAAATTTTTCGATCATGCCCATTAAAAGCTTGCGGTCGATGTGGTCGAGTCCGAGCCTGTCAACTTGAAGGCGCTCAAGCGCGTCAACCGCCACCTCTTCCGTTATGGAGCTGTTGCCGAGGACCTGGGCAAAATCCCTGACCCTTCTTAAGAGCCTGTTGGCAATCCGCGGCGTCCCCCTTGACCGCCTTGCGATCTCCCGGGCGGATAGGGGGTCGATGTCGACTCCGAACAGTTCCGCCGTTCTCTCGACGATGTCTGACAGCTCGTCTTGCGTATAATACTCAAGCCTTGACAAAACGCCGAACCTGTCTCTGAGAGGCGCTGTCAATAGCCCCACCCTTGTGGTCGCGCCGACGAGCGTAAAAGGCGGAAGGTCGAGCCTGACAGAACGGGCGGACGGCCCTTTTCCGATGACGATATCAAGACAGAAATCTTCCATTGCCGGATACAGAACTTCTTCTATCGAACGATGCAGCCGGTGGATTTCGTCAATGAATAAGACATCGCCAGGTTCAAGCGCCGTCAGGATCGCCGCCAAATCGCCGGGGCGTTCGATCGCAGGTCCCGATGTCGTGCGGATGTTCACTCCCATTTCGTTTGCGATGATTGCGGCAAGCGTCGTTTTCCCCAGTCCGGGTGGTCCGTACAGCAGGACATGGTCCAGCGTCTCCTCCCTCATTTTCGCAGCTTCGATGAAGATTCTGAGGTTATCTTTGACCTTTTCCTGGCCGATGTACTGAGCCAGTTTTTGCGGCCGCAAACTTTGCTCAATCGCTGATTCATGGTTGTCTAGTTCACTTGATACGAGCCGCTCATCCATGAACATCACCTTACTTTAATAGTTTTTGCAGTGCTTTTTTGACATATTGATCTGTCGAAAGCGCCTCTTCTTTTTTCAGGTGAGGCTGCACTTTTTTAATCTCTCGGTCGGAGTAGCCGAGCGCGCTTAACGCTTCGAGCGCTTCCTCAAGGGCGGTTGCCGCTTCATGCGCCTGTTCCCGCTCCACATGATTGAACAGGCTTGCCGCCATCGCCGGGGCGACGTCCGCCAATTTCCCTTTTAGATCGAGAATGATCTGTCTCGCTGTTTTCTTTCCGACACCGGGGAATTTGACGAGAAAGGCTTCGTCCTCATTTTCAATCGCTTCAATGACTGCCCCGGGATCGCCGGAAGCAAGGATAGCAAGCGCTCCTTTAGGGCCGATTCCCGTGACATCAAGCAGCTTTGCAAACAGCATTCTTTCTTCCCTTGTTGAAAACCCGTACAGAGAAGACGCGTCTTCCCTGATGTAATGATATGTATAAATCGTTTCTTCGTTGTTTTCTTTATAAATAAACGGATTCGGCGCAAAGATCTGGTATCCGATTCCGCCGTTTTCAATAACGATATATTGGGGAGATACGTACGCAACGGTCCCCTTGACAAATTCGATCAACGTTCATTCACCTCTTTGACTGCTCTTCATTGTAACATAAAACAGGCAAAGCTAGAATGAAAAAGTTAACATATGTTCGCTAAGACGGAAGAAGTTCGGTTATTCTAATCACTTAAAAAAAGACATAACGGTGTCATGTCTTCATATCCTTTACATGATGCTCGCTCCCGGACGATTTCACAGCCTCAATGACGTGCTCGAATTCCTTTTTCGTCCGATATGGAATGCCTTTTTGAAGATCCTCAGCCATGCGGCTTTCAAGCCGTTTTATATCAATCTGAAAAAAGGATTGTATCGGCTCTGATAAAACGTCAGGACGTCCGTGAAACGTCGAAATGACGCCTTCTTCTGTCACGCCGATGTAACCGTTCGTTTTGCTGAGCGGGGAGATGTCATCGACTTGCTTGCGAAGCAGGATAAAGCCCTTTTTTTGGTCAACAAGCCGCCATCCTTTGTATGCGGCTTTCACATCCTCCGCTTTGCCGATGGTTTCTTCTCGATTTTCGATGCCTACATCGCCGTCCAAATACACTTTTTCAAACTGGATATGAACTTTTTGATCCGCGGCCGGATCGTTTGCCGAAGCCTTATGCTGAAAGGTAAAAACGACAGCAAGAGACAAACCGCCAAGAATAAAACCGATTTTCTTCCTCGTTTTCCGGCTGTTCATTACATCACCTTCTTTTTGCCTTCACGAATTTACCCATAGTTTGACCAACGCGTTTGGAATTTAACCGCTTTCTGCAGTTTATAATAAAATGCGCATGAAGCAGCGGAGAATTATTTTACAGGCTGTTTACAATTGTTACTTTTCCAGTGAATCATCTTGATTTCAAGCATTTAGGATGCAAAGTCGCCCATTCTCATGTATAAACAACAATATAGAGTTTTCTTTTTTGAGCCCCTAAAAAAAGAAGGTGAACGTAACGTGACGAAAGCGCAAACCCTTGCAGAAGCCGTCGTATATGACACGAAAAAAAGATTTAACAAGCTTGTCCAAAAACCTGATGACATAACACTAATCGGGAAAGGAAGAAGCGCTTATGTTTTTAAATTGAATGATCAGGGAAAAGAGATGGCGCTGAAGGTCTTTTTCCCCGAATTTCAAAAAACCGCCGAAAAAGAAGCGGAGATATACAAAAGGCTGTCAGGGTCTTCCTATTATCCGGATATTTATGAAACGGGCAGCTCATATATTTTAATGGAGTATATTAAGGGCCATACGTTTTATGAGTGTTTACATCAAGGCATTCCTATCGATGATGAAATGGTGATGGAAGTCGACCGCGCTTTACACGATGCGCGTCTGGCCGGATTAAATCCGTCTGACATTCACCTCCGCAATCTGATCTTGACGCCGTCAGGACGAGTAAAGGTCATCGATGTCGCCAGATTTACGCAAACGAAACAATGCACACAGTGGGATGACTTAAAAACAGCTTATCAAATCTTTTATAAAAAAAACGGATTCCCGCAAAAACTCCCAAAATGCTGGATGGAAATGATCGCTTTTCTTTACAAACGAAGCTGGCTGCAAAAACAATGGACCGCCAGAAAAAATAAATTTCTTTCATAAAGCAAAAGAAGTGAAACCCATCCGGCGCTTCAGCCGTATGCCTTTTTATGAAAGGAGAAGCGAAATTGGAGAATAAGAAAAAGCGTAAACAAAAGCATGATAAGTGGGATTTTTTTCATTTCTCAGACCTGATCGAGCCTTTGTTTTATTTGCTGAGATGGGCTTTCAAAGGGATCATCAAAATCATCAATTAACGAAAAAACACTCACGCTATTCGAGTGTTTTTTCATATGGCTGAGTCTAAAATTCATACCTCGAATTTGATTGAAGCGGACCCGCTTTTAACGGCAAAAGAAAATCCCCTTCGGAAAGAAGGGGATTTTTTTACTGCTCTTTTAGGCTCGCCAGCGGCACTTCCTGTTCGTTTTCAGGCTGGCCGAGCGGATAAATTCTCGCGGTTTCATTCTGCTGATCGACATGCTGAATATAAATCGGCCGGCCGTTGTAGGTGACGTCGACCATCACCGGCGATTCGACGATTTCCTGGGCGCGCTGTGTATTCATCATGGCATCCTCCTTTAGGTTTTATCCATAATGTGCTCACCGCGCCGCTATCGTATTCTTTATGACTGCGTTTTTTTGAGAGATCAGCGGATTTTGACGTATAACGGCAGGTCTGTATGCCCCATTTCACGGACATAGACGAACAGGTTGCCTTTGTGGTGGATCTCATGGCCGATCGCAAATTGAATAAGCTGTTCAGCTGTCACTTTCATGCCGAATGTCGTCGTCAGATCGATTTCACGGTCCAAGTCCTCATCAGTAAAAGATTCGAGCAGCTTGTTCGTTTTCTCGGTATACGTTTTCGCAAGCTCGGCAAGGCTTCCGTCCGCCTCTTCCGCCTTTTGTTTAAACGCGGCCGGGTTCCCTTCCTTAGCCGTCAAAGCAAACTTATAGAAAGAATCGAGAATATGAACAGCCAATTCTTTCGCAGACATTGATGTTTCAGTCGGTTTGTAGTCCAGATGTTTTTCGTCGATTTTTTGAATCAATTCTTCCGTCACTGTACGGTGTGATAAAAATTCCTTAATGATGCTGTTTTTGCGCGTCATTTTCGAATTCCCCCTTTTTGATGTGGCAGATCAATCATAGAATAACATGTTTTTCCTCAGGAATAAATTAAGCTTGAGCCTTAACATTTGTCTTCCAATACTTTTCGAACCGCACGGACGTATCGATAAAACGTCCGCGTTTTTGTTTCTGCTCTTTTTTTATAGGAAAAATTCCCAAAAAATTCTTTTCGCTGCGCGGTGCTGATTTCCAGCTGCACGCTCAACCCGCTTTGGCTTTCATTGTTGATATTCTCAGGGTGCGTTCCGGCGAATTTTCCGTCCTTTTCCACCAGTTCGGCAGAAAAATCTGATTTTTCGAGCGATCTGACGATGGCTTTCGCCAGCCTTCTGTCCGTGCCTCCGACCAAAGTATGCGGCCGGTCTCCCGAATATCCGTGAAACGCAATCGTGTAGCGATATTCTTTTATTTTTTGCATGGCCAGCGGCTCATCAAAATTTGTGCTCGTCAGGTGCAAATTTGAATTGTTCTCATCTTTTTTCCCTTCAAATAAATATGTTGAGAAATCGTTGTTAAACGCGCGGACAAGCTCGCTGACCCCGCCTTCAATCCTTCCTCCGTGGGGAGAAAAAATGAGACAATCGCTACCGGCTTCTTCATGATAGTCGATGCTATAATTGTTTTTTTCATGCGCTTTTAGTTCCTCGAAATTGGCATACCTGTCCCCTGCCTGGCGCTGAAATTCCTCTCTGGACGTTTTCTCCGCCCATCTGCAGACGCCATTTATCATCACAGCAGCGATCGCCAAATAGATGAACACTTTCTTTTTCATGTTTTCTTCCCCTTTTACAGCTTATCTTACAAGTATAAGGGCATGTCCTCCATGCCCGCCTGTTATATGTTTTTTGACTTTTTTGTGACACAGTTATTTTACGCTTTACATATTGCTCATTCAATTATGAATAAGTTCGATAAAAAATAAAAATTTAAATATTTTTATTAAAACAATTCTTTTTCAGTAGTTTGAAAGAAGGATAATTGTTATGAGGAAAATCCGATAAGAAAATATCCCGGCCAACTCCGTTTTTTTCTGACGCCGCATTCTCCGTGAATCTGAGCCCGATTTCTGCAAACGGGGTATACGGTTTGATAAAAAAGCGACGAATCGCTGTCATGTTTAACTGCAAAGTATATTTCATTTTTCATCTCCTTCTGTTATCCTATTAGCTGATTATAAAAGCGCAGGTGAAAAATATGATAGAATCAGAATTTGAAACAAAAGGGTATGATTTGACAATAGTTTACGACTACAATCAGTATCCTGATGTCCGTCACGGCCGCTGTGACAATTGTGATTATACGCTCTTCAAAAGCTCAGTAAAAAACGGGCAATTCTTGCGGGAATGCAGACGCTGCGGCATGAAAAAAAGCATTTAATACAAAAAAGCTGCGGATGTCTCCGCAGCCGTTCATCTATAAAAAATGCCGGCAATGCTATATCAGCTTTGCCGACAAACCAAGCCAACGATTTCCTATTCGTCGTTATTTTTCTGTACAATCGTTCCGTCAATGGCCTGACCGAGCGTTCCGTTCAGCTGGGAATTCAGACTGTTGATACTTTGGATATAATCGTTGACAAGGTTTTGAATGGATTGGTTCAGCTCTAAGTTTTGATTGTTTGTCCAGTCGACATTGCTTAAATCGACATTGCCGTTCTGCTGAACCAAGTCAGAAATGGACTGGCCAAAGCCAGAGATCATATTGTTGACCTGCTCAAGGATTTGGGCCGTTTGTGCATTCAATTGCTCTGCATTAACAGCCGGGATGTCATTTTGGAAATTTTCAGCCATTTATACACCCTCCTTTCCCTTTATGCCAATCTCCCTCATAATATATGATCCAAAACCAATCTTGTCTCCGCTGCTGTTCGGGAGCGGTTTTGAAATGGTTAAAAACATAGGAAAAGGACGCTCTTTCATTACAGCGTCCTTTTTATTTAATGAACGTTGGTATACACTTCCTGGACATCATCATCATCTTCAAGCGCATCAACGAGTTTTTCGATTTTTTCCTGAACCGGTTCATCAATTTCGGCATACGTCTCCGGGACCATTGTGATTTCAGCTGTCACAGGCTGATACCCGCGGTTTTCCAATTCCTTTTTGATCTCCTCAAATTGCTCCGGTTCTGTATATATTTCAAACAGTTCATCGCTCGTTTCAAGCTCATCAGCGCCTATATCAATAGCTTCGAGCATGAATTCATCTTCATCTGTATCAAGTTCCTCACGCTCGATGGCAATATATCCTTTTCGATTGAACATGTAAGAAACGCAGCCCGTCTCTCCGAGGCTGCCGCCGTTTTTGCTGAAAGCGGTTCTGACGTTTGTCGCCGTACGGTTTTTGTTATCTGTTAAACATTTGACCATTACAGCTACACCGGAAGGGCCGTAGCCTTCATAGGTAATTTCCTCATAGTGGCTGCCGTCCTGGTTTCCGGCCGCCTTTTTGATCGCACGGTCAATGTTGTCATTCGGCATGTTTGCCCCTTTGGCTTTATCAATTGCGAGACGCAGGCTTGCGTTGGATTCCGGATCAAGTCCGCCCCCTCTTGCCGCAACATAGATTTCTTTGGCAAGCTTCATGAAAATTTTGCCCCGTTTTGCATCTTGGGCATTTTTTCGTTTCTGAATGTTTTTCCATTTAGAATGGCCAGCCATGTCTTTCTACCTCCAAACAAATTGTGTCGTCTCTATGTATCACTTTAAACGTTTTTGCCCGGTTTTGTAAAGAAAACGGGAAAAATGCCGGGACGTCTGAGCCCGGCATTTTGCTTGTCACTGGTTCCGCAGGCGGTTCAAATGCTCGTTCGTGGTGTCCCCGCGGTTCCATACGTTTTGGAAATTGTTATTCATTTCCCGAAGTCTGGTGAATGTACCATCATCGGCTGTGATTTGAACGGTACGATTGCCGGCAAAGTCTTTAGCCGTTTTTCTGATTTGATTTTTATCATCATTCGTCAGCCTTTTGTTGGCCCGCACGGCGATAATGACCGTTTGGTCTGTTACAACCGCCTGGCTTTCGTTAATATCGTCCATTTTATTGACACGTTCGGTGATGTTCCGTGAGATGGCGCGGTTTTTCGGCGTGTTATATCCGGTGTTGGCCGCATTTACCAAATGGTTGTGATAATTCATGTCTCCCCTGCTGTAGGTTCCATCTCCGGTCGGAATGCGATTGTTATACGATACGTTCGTTGTGCCGTTTCGGCCGTTCATATTTTCCATCATGTCGGTTACAGGACCGTCTTGATCGTAACCGGCATCACGCTCCGGATCGTTTGAATAGTATCCGACCGTGCGCGTATTGTTTCTCGTATCCATGGCATTGTTATAACCGCATGCTGAAAGACCCGCCGTTAAAAGCAAGATACTAGAGAACACTTTCAGCTTCTTATCCAATGGTTGAACCCCCCGTGAAAACCGCTTTAATTTTTGAGCATGACGCTCATTTTTAGGATGTGCGGGATGCCGGGAGTTACCCTTGACAGTTATAGACAATATGCTCTTTTTGGTATGAAGCGCTTAAAGGAAAGACAACATTAAAAAAGGAACGATATATCATCGTCCCGAATGAAATCAGTCTTCATCCTCTTCCGGTCTTCCAAACATTTGCCCTCCAGCCGGCTGCTGTCCGTATGCTCCTGTTCCGTAAGGTGCACCCATTTGCGGCATTTGTCCGGGCATTTGTCCGGGCATTTGTCCGGGCATTTGTCCGAATGGCATGCCGCCTGGGTAGCCTGTCGGAATGCCTCCCGAATATTGCCCCGGTCCGCATCCGCAGTCTTCTTCACCGGCGTGCGCAATGTTCGGGTCACCCGTGTGTCCGACATTCGGCGGCGCAAATGAAGGGTACGTTTGACCCGGATAAGCTCCGTAAGACGGCATGTAGGCCGGAGCCGTCATGGGCTGATGATGGTGGGTGTGATGATGGCCGGCATTGTCGTGTCCGACGTTTTCTCCGCCTCCATATTCTGCCGGAGATACATAGCCATGATGCGGATAAGGCATATAATGCATGTGGGCAGGATACCACGGATGGCACAAACCAGAACCCGGCAATACCGGTGAAACCGGAATCAAGCAACCCGGATAATACGGATAGTGGTGAAAGTAGTGCGGATGATGATAATATCCGGCTGCTGCTACGTTCGGCATCCCGTGATATGCAGGGGGTTCCTCAGCTGCCGCTCCTGCGTGCTGAGGGTTCGGAACGTTTGGATAGTTGACGTTTTCCATTTTACTCTCCTCCTCATTTGTCCATGGAAAATACATGTTTGACTCTTTCTCTTGATGTTCATAAGGTTTTGGAGGTACAAACGGCTGATGGAGCTGGTTTACATTTTGATAAAGATTGGAAATATCGCCTTCCGGCAAACCTGGCTGCCCCAGATTGGGGACAGGCGGAACGTACGGGATTGAAGGCTTTTCTTTCATCTTTACGTCTTCGATTTCCACTTTTTCTTTAGGCTTTTCTTGTGCAAATGGGTGCTCCATTTTTGGAAGTTCCTTTTTGGGAAGCTCCTTTTTCGGCAATTCCTTCTTTTTAGACAATTCCTTACGCATATTGAGCTGTTCTTCTTCTTTTTTGACCGGCACTCCTCCAGACGGTACTTTTATTTTCATTCCGGGCATGATCAGATCCGGGTTGCTCAGCTGAGAATTTAATTTCTTCAGTTCCTGAAAGTCTACTTCGTATCTTTCTGCAATTTTTTCCAGAGAGTCGCCCTTTTGGACAATATGAATTTTCAACGTTTTCCCCTCCTATGCAAAAACGTGAACGAACGCATTAGAATAACAAATATGTTTCCTCACAAATTTATGCGGAAATAGAAGGGGTTATGATAAAAACTTGGTCTTCGGCGTCAGCTGATGCTTAGCATCCTGTTGAGAGCGCTGATGGCATCTTTTGCGATGTCTTCTTCAACTTTTATTACACCTACAGGTTCGCCTTTATCGATTTGCTCTAATGACCACAGCAGATGCGGCATGTCGATTCTGTTCATCGTCAAGCACGGGCACATGTCCGGATTGAGAGATTCGATTTGTTTGTCAGGATGCTCGCTGATGATTCTCTGTACAAGGTTCATCTCTGTTCCAATCGCCCACTTGCTCCCCGGTTCAGCCTTGTTGATGGTGTCGATGATGTATTTCGTAGAACCGCTGAAATCGCTCTGCATCACGACTTCGTGCGTACATTCGGGATGAACAATGACATTGATGGCGGGATCGCGTTCTTTTACGTTTTTAATATTATCCACGGTAAATTTTTCGTGGACTGAACAATGCCCCCTCCACAAAATAACCTTTATCTCCTGCACATCCCCATCGTACAGCAGCTTTTCTTCAATTGGATCCCAAACTGCCATCCGGCTGAGGGGAATGCCGAGATCATATGCCGTATTGCGCCCCAAATGCTGATCCGGAAGAAATAAAATCCGCTCCTTTTGTGTAAGCGCCCATCTCAGTATATGTTTGGCGTTCGATGATGTGACTGCAGCTCCCCCGTTTCTTCCGGTAAAAGCTTTAATTTCAGCCGTCGAATTCACATATGTCAGCGGAATGACCGTCTCCCCGAAGATGTCCGTCAGCTTTTCCCATGCCTTGTTTGTTTGCTGCATGTTGGCCATATCGGCCATTGAACAGCCGGCTCTCATATCTGGCAAAACGACGACCTGATTGTTTTCCGTCAGCATGTCTGCGGTTTCTGCCATAAAATGCACCCCGCAAAACGCAATATATTCCGCTTTGTTGTTGTGCTGCGCCACTTGGGCGAGCTGCAATGAATCCCCTGTGGCGTCCGCAAATTGGATGACTTCATCTTTTTGATAGTGATGGCCAGGGATAAACAGCTTTTCTCCGTATTTCTCTTTGATATGCAAAATTCTCTTCTTCATTTCCTCTTCGGGCAGCTCTTTATAAGAGCCGGGCATCATCATCTTTTCGTTCATGTTGTTCATCATGTTTAAAATCGACATTTTGTTATCTCTCCCATTTTCTTTAAATTGACATTCATACTGATATCAAGGGCTTTCGCCGAATGCGTCAAATAACCCAGTGATATGTAGTCAACTCCTGTCCCCCTGTAAAACGGCAAATTTTCGAACGTAATGCCGCCCGATGCTTCCGTTATAATGCCCGGAGGCGTCATGTCCGCAAAATTCCGCACCGTCTCCGGAGAACAGTTGTCAAACATAATGATATCCGCTTCAGCTTCGATCGCCTCGGCGAGCTCTTTCTCTGACTCGATTTCCACTTCGATCTTGATCATGTGCCCGCAGGCTGCCCTCGCTTTTTCGACGGCTTTTCGGATCGAGCCGCAGGCGGCGATATGGTTGTCTTTGATCATGACCCCTCCGTCGAGTCCAAAGCGGTGATTTGCGCCGCCGCCCGTTTTGACGGCGTGTTTTTCAAGCATGCGGAGCCCGGGAGTCGTCTTTCTCGTGTCACATATTCTGATCTCAGGGTCATTTAAACGCGAGACCGACTGCTTTGTCAGCGTGGCGATGCCTGACATTCGCTGAATGAGGTTTAAAACGACCCGCTCACCTGTCAAAAGCGAGGCTGCCGGTCCTTTTAGCCTGGCGATTACTTCCCCTTTTTCAACGGGATCACCGTCATTTTTATCGATGTCGACGGCGATTTTGCTATCGATCAGTCCAAAGCCTTCCTTTACAACCATCGCCCCTGCAAACAAGCCGTTTTCCTTCGCAGAAATGAAAGCCTCGCATTCCTGATCTTCGGCAAAAATGGCCTGGGACGTGAGATCTCCCCAGCCGACGTCTTCTTTGAAAAATTGTTCGAGCATGCGTTTAAGCGTGAGCTGCTGCATTGTTCACAATCCCTTCGTTTTGTCTTATCGTTATGCTTCCTTTTGAATGAACGATCTGTTTGCCTTTCCATCCCGCATCATCCCGAAAAGGAAAATCAGAGCGAAAATGCCCGCCTCTGCTTTCCGTTCGCAGCAAGGCGGAATCTGTCATCAATCTGGCCGTCTGCCACAAATGGGCCAATTCAAGCGCTTCCTTTGTGATTTCTTTCACATTTATCATCTGAACCGGCATCTCTTCAAACCATTTTTTCACCTTCTTCAGTTCGTCCGCCGTTCTGATGATCGAAACATGATCGGTCATGTTTTTACGGATGTCTTCAAGGCTGCATTCAGGCACGGCAAATGCAATTTCTTTCAAGCTTGGCCGTTTTGCGCTGAGAGACGTTCCAGTCGTTTCGGTTTGGATGCGTTCTGCCGCTCTTTTTCCGAAAACGAGGCATTCCAGAAGAGAATTGCTCGCCAGCCGGTTGGCGCCGTGAAAACCGGTGCACGCCGCTTCTCCGATGGCATAAAGGTGCGGCACTGACGTTTCCCCCCACCTGTTCACAGATATGCCGCCCATTAAAAAATGCATGCCGGGCGATACGGGAAGCCGGCCCTCTTCAATTGAGATTCCCGCTTGATCGCAAAGAGTAGTGACTGTCGGAAACCGCTGATGAAAGTCCGGAATTTCGCTGATATCCAAAAATACGCGGCTTCCCTGCTTCTGGTAATCATGAATCGCACGCGCTACGATGTCGCGGGGCGCCAAATCCTTTAACGGATGTACACCTTCCATGATCCTATGCCCGTTTTCATCAATCAGGACGGCCCCCTCTCCGCGGACGGCCTCTGAAACCAGTCCGTACGCTCGCCCGTTTTTCGCGAGCAGCGTAGGGTGAAATTGGACAAATTCCAAATCGGTCAGGCAGGCTCCGGCCCGGTATGCCAATGAAAGGCCGTCGCTTGTCACTGAGCGGTTGTTCGTGTGCAGTTGAAAAAGGTTTCCGCACCCTCCGGCCGCCAGCACCACATGATCCGCCTTCCTGAGACGCACCGAGCCCGCCTGATCTTTTGTCCAGACGCCTGCACAGCGGCCGTTATCGATCCATAGCTCACAAGCGGCTTCGTATTCCTTCAGGATGACATTCGAATGAAGCCGGCTGATGAGATGCCGGACAAGCATCCGTCCCGTCGCGTCTCCGCCGGCATGCAAAATCCGGCTGGCCGAGTGGGCCCCCTCCCTGCCGAGCTGAAGCCGCCCGTTTGGGTCCTTGTCAAAAGGAAAGGCTTGGCTGATCAGCTCCATCACGAATCTGCGTCCGTCTACGATAGCATCATTGACTGTTTCGATATGATTGTGGCCGCCTCCGGCGTACAATGTATCCTCAGCGTGCGCCGCAGTTGAGTCCTGCGGCAGTACAGAGGCGGCAATACCGCCTTGGGCGAGCATCGAATTGCTGTCATGCACCGAGCTTTTGGTGATGACGATGACTTCATATGAAGGCGGCATCGCGGCAGCAAACGACAGCGCAGCCGCTCCGGCGCCGACCACAACAATGGTCTGAGAAGACATGATGATTCCTCCTGTAAATTCACATGTGTCTTGACACCTATATTTACACATAGATAAAATAAACTCAAGCATTTTTTATAATGGAGACGATGATCATGATATACCTTGACTATGCAGCGACAACCCCTGTCTTAAGCGATGCCCTGCAAGCGTTTGAACAATTGAGCAGAGAGGTTTACGGAAATTCAAGCAGCCTCCATGACGCCGGCGGAAAAGCGGAAAGCGTGTTGCATTACTGCCGGGCTAAGCTGGCAGAGATCATCTCAGGCAAGGCTGAAGGCATTTATTTTACGAGCGGCGGCACCGAATCGAATATGTTGGCCGTCCATTCGATATTGAACGGTCTGCCTTCAGGAAAACGCCATTTTATCATGACAGAAATGGAGCATCAGTCCATGCATATTTTAAAGCGGCATCTGATCGCGCTCGGATACGAAGTCAGCACGATGAAGCCTGACGCAAACGGGGTGATCACGGCCGATATATTGGAACGGCACCTCCGTCCTGACACAGGGCTTGTCTCGATACAGCATGCCAATTCAGAAACAGGAATCATCCAGCCGCTCGCTGAATTGTCCTCCTTTTTGCATAAACGGGGCGTTCTCCTGCACAGCGATGCCGTTCAGACGTTTGCCAAAATCCCGGTAAAAGTTGAAGAACTCGGTGTGGATGCTTTATCCGTTTCAAGCCATAAAGTATACGGCCCTAAAGGAATCGGCGCAGTTTATATTCGGCCGGGCGTGGGCTGGAAGCCGGTTTATCCCGGAACTCTGCATGAGGGCGGTTTTCGCAGCGGAACCGTCAATGTGCCCGGAATCGGCGCATTTATTACGGCGGCTGAAAAGACGGCCGGCAGGATGGACGCCGTTTTTGAAAAACACCAAAAGCTTCGCGGCTATTTTTTGAGGCGCTTGCAGGAACGATGCCTTCCCGTCTCCCTCGCCGTCTTCGATTCGGCCGGTCACGAAGTGCTTCCGCATATTTTAGGTTGTTTTTTTCATTCCTTTGAAGGACAATATGTTATGCTGGAATGTAACAGGCGCGGCATTTGCATTTCAACGGGAAGCGCGTGTTCCGCGGGCCATCAAGAGCCGTCAAACACGATGAAGGCTCTCCGCGTTCCAAAGGAGCAGGCCCTTCGCTTTATTCGAATTTCGTTCGGATATGAGACGACAAAAGAGCACGTAGATAAACTGCTGGACGTATTTGAAAAGATGAAAACATGAGAAAGGAGACCATCGGATTGACAGACGGATTAAAACTTACGGGAGCTGAGCGGCGAAAACACCTGCTCGCATGGCTTAAAGAATCTGAGAAACCTCTGACGGGCAGCGAGCTGGCGAAAAAAGCTTCTGTTTCAAGACAGGTGATCGTACAGGATATATCCTTATTAAAAGCAAAAAATGAACCGATTATTGCAACGAGTCAAGGATATATGTATTTGCGGGCGCAAGCCTCTGACAAACAGCCGGTCAAACGCATCATCGCCTGCGACCACGACCCCGGCAAAACGGAAGAAGAATTGAACATGATCGTCGATTTTGGGGTGACGGTAAAGGATGTTACGATCGAGCATCCCGTGTACGGCGATCTGACAGCATCCATCAGGGTCAGTACGAGAAAGGAAGTCGCAGATTTCGTGAAAAAAATTTCTTCGACAAACGCCGCATACTTGTCACAGCTGACAAACGGCATACACCTTCACACGCTGGAGGCAGACGGCGAAGAGAAAATCGAACAGGCTTGCGATGCGCTGAAGAAAGCCGGCATCTTAATTCAAGAATAAACGAAAAAAGGTCCCTTTGCCTGATGGCACAAGGACCTTTTCATTATAAGGCATAGGCATTGTACGTCCCGAGCACCTTCACTTTGCAGCCCAATGCTTCGAGCTCTGCCGCGGCACCTGGGATAAGGACGTCGTCTAGCGCCATTTCGATATCAATGATAAAAAAGTAATTTCCCAATCCTGTTTTTGTCGGCCTGGATTCAATTTTAGAAAGATTCAAATTTCTCCAAGCGAAAGCGGACAGCACTTGATGAAGCGCCCCTGATCTGTCCGAAGGAAGGGTCACCATCAAAGTCGTCTTCGGCCTTGATGTTAATTCCGGATTGACTTGAACGGAAGCATGCTGATCCGGATGGAGCATCACAAATCTCGTATGATTATATTCGTAGTCGTGGATGTCCCGCTTTACAATGTCTAATCGGTACGTTTTCGCCGCCATTTCATTGGCGATCACCGCGATATTTTTGTCCGGGTTCTCGCTCACGTATTTTGCCGCGGCTCCCGTTGAAGTCGCGTATTCGAAAGGAACCGAATCAAACTGGCGGTGCAAAAACTTGTGGCATTGCGCAATCGCGTGTGAATGTGAATAGATTTTCTCGATGTTCGTCCATTCTTCTTTTCTTGAAGGGTGCACCAGCAAATGCTGGCGGATCGGCGCCGTGATTTCCCCGACAATATAAAGAGGCTGTTCATGGATTAAATAATCGATCGTCATGTTCACCGATCCTTCGATCGCGTTTTCCAGCGGAACAACGGCAAGATCGATTTCACCGCTCATGGCTGCGTCCATACAGGCAGGTATCGTATTATATGCTTGCTGTTTGGCCTCTGCAAAACAAGAGCACACGGCCAAATGGGTAAATGTTGCTTCTGGACCTAAATAACCGACTTTCATGTTCATGGTATATACACTTCTCTCCCTTAAGCGCCTGAACCCAGTATTTCGACCTTTTCTACGAATTCCAGCTTTCTTAATTTGTTCATAAGCAAATCAACATTTTCAGCCATCCCCCTCGTGCTGAGCGATAATGTAACATTGGCTCTTCCTTGAAGGGGGATGGTCTGGTGAATCGACAGCACGTTGCACCCTGAATCAGCCACAACCTGCAGCAGATGCGATAATGTTCCCGAACGGTCTTCCAAATGGAAAAAAAGTGTGATGATTTGTTCTTTGACCATTGTATAAAAAGGAAAAACCGCATCTCTGTACTTGTAAAAAGCGCTCCTGCTTAAATCGACTTTTTGGACGGCTTCTGCTACAGACTCGGCTTTCTTCCGTTTGATCAGCTTTTTGACCTCGAGCGTTTTCCGCATGGCTTCGGGCAGCACGTCTTCCCTGACAAGATAAAAGGTCTCCTCTTTCAATGGCTCTTCTCTCCTTTTAAAAACCCTGTATCCTAATGAATGTCGGAGAGTTTGCGATGCAAACTCTCCGGCACGATCAATCAATGAATTCAAATTCAAATTCAAGCAAGCGTATCGTATCCCCGTCTTTTGCCCCGCGTGCGCGCAATGCATCATCAACGCCCATGCCGCGAAGCTGTCTCGCAAACCGCTTGACGGACTCGTCCCTTGAGAAATCTGTCATTTTAAATAAGCGTTCGAGCTTGGCTCCGCTCAGGACGAAGGTTCCGTCAGAATCACGGGTAATTTCAAACGGCGCCTCTTCGTCTTCCAATTTGTACATGACCCTGTTTTCTGTCAGTTCTTCCTCGTCATACAGCGGGAATTCCGGCGTTGTTTCCAAACGATTGGCGATCTCAAACAGCAGATCTCTCAATCCCTGTCTTGTAACGGCGCTGATCGGGAAAACGGGGTGATCGTCTGTGAGTTTTTCTTTAAAAGCCTTCAGGTTTTCTTCCGCCTCAGGCATATCCATCTTATTGGCGACGATAATCTGCGGCCGTTCTGTCAGCCTGAGATTGTACTGCTCAAGCTCCTTGTTGATTGTCACATAATCCTCGTAAGGATCGCGTCCTTCAAGGCCTGACATGTCAATCACATGAACGATGACACGCGTTCTCTCGATATGTCTCAAGAACTGATGGCCAAGGCCGACTCCTTCATGAGCGCCTTCAATCAGCCCCGGAAGGTCAGCCATCACAAAGCTGCGGCCGTCATCGGTTTCCACCATGCCGAGGTTCGGAGCAAGCGTCGTAAAGTGATAATCGGCGATTTTCGGCTTGGCTGAAGAAACGACAGACAAAAGCGTTGACTTTCCGACGCTCGGAAAGCCGACAAGCCCGACATCGGCCAACACCTTTAATTCAAGAACGACGTAGCGTTCTTTGCCCGGTTCGCCGTTTTCCGAAAGCTGCGGCGCCGGATTTGCCGGTGTTGCAAACCGTGTGTTGCCGCGGCCTCCTCGGCCGCCTTTGGCAATGACGGCTTCCTGTCCGTGTTCCGTCAAATCGGCGATCACCTGTTTCGTATCATCATCAATGACAACGGTGCCCGGCGGAACTTTGACAACCATATCCTCCGCATTTCTGCCGTGCTGGTTTTTGGACATGCCATGCTCTCCGCGGGCAGCCTTGAAATGCCTCTGATAGCGAAAATCCATCAGCGTGCTGAGACCTTCGTCGACTTTAAACACGACGTCTCCGCCTTTTCCGCCGTCTCCCCCCGCAGGGCCTCCTTTCGGCACATACTTTTCGCGGCGGAACGCAACCATTCCGTTGCCTCCGTCTCCGCCTTTAACATATACTTTTACCTGATCAACAAACATAATGTCCTCCGTTCTATTCCTTTAAAACCGCGTTTACTTGACGTGGATTTCAGCAAGACATTCACGCTCTGAAACATCGAGCCGCCTGATTTCATAAAAATCTTCAGGTGATTTCTGAAATTCTTCAAAGCCGATAAGCTCTGTCAAGGCGCCGTGAAAGTCGAGATAAATGACGAGGCTTCCCTCGGGTCCGTCCGTTTGCAGCGTGACGGTCAAATGGTTTTCGCTCTCTTTTGAAACGCATTCGTCAAAAATCCGAAACAGCTTTCTGATGAGAATCACCAGCTTTTCATCATAAGCCGAGAGATCCCTGACTTCTCCGATCACCTCATATTCAAGCGTCAGCGAATGAGCCGTCCAGTTAAACGTGAGCAAATCGTAAGCAAACCGCGGTATTTTCAGGTTTGAAAGCTTTGATTCATGCTGAGCCTCAATGACCACTTCATCAATGATCTCAAACACGCGGTCATATTTCTTTAATGTTAGGTTTCCTTTAATCAATTGAAGTTTATTCATCCAGTCGTGCCTTGAGTGGCTGAGCAGATGGATAAGCTCATGAGTCAAAGCTGTATCATCGATATTCTTTTCTCGTTTTTTCGATATTTCTTCCATTTTGGCACTCCCAATCGTTTGGTCTCTTTTTAGGAGTCTGATCCGGTTTGTACTTTGAATTATAACAGAGAAGACAGTATAAATGAAACACGTTTATGCGGAATCTCCAGCGGAATCCCGGCATTTGCCGGATAGCGTGTCCGGGATTGAAATTGATATGTAAAAAAAACTCCGGTCAGAACGACCGGAGTTTCGTTTAAAGGTTAGGCTACAGGATATACGCTCACTTTTTTGCGGTCACGGCCGAAACGTTCGAATTTAACAGTTCCGTCGATTTTCGCAAATAGAGTGTCATCTCCGCCGCGGCCCACGTTTTCACCTGGGTAAATTTTTGTTCCGCGTTGACGGTAAAGGATGGAACCGCCTGTTACGAATTGACCGTCAGCACGTTTAGCACCTAAACGTTTAGCCTCAGAGTCACGTCCGTTTTTCGTTGAACCTACTCCTTTTTTAGAAGCGAAAAACTGAAGATCTAGTCTTAGCATGTAGCTCACCTCCTATATTTTGTTCTCTGTTACTCGTAAGTAACCTTTGTAATCCCGTTCGATCGTTTGCAGGGAAACGATCATGCCTTCAAGAAGCAGCTGGGCTTTGCTCCGCGCTTCCTGATCTGTCTCATCAGGGAACCGGAAAGACAAATATCCCCCGTCTTCCCCAAGATCGAGAATCGGATCAATGCCGGTCAGTGCGATGACAGCATTGACCGCTCCGAAGGCAACGGCAGATGCTCCGGCACAAACGAGATCGTGTCCATGTTCAGCAAAATTCGCATGCCCCGTCATTTCAAAGGACAAAATGTCCCCGTCCAGCCGGGATCTTGTAATTGTTGCCTGAATCATATCCTACACGCCTTAAGCGTTAATTTTTTCAATTACGACTTTTGTGTAAGGCTGACGATGACCTTGTTTTTTATGTTGGTTTTTCTTCGGCTTGTACTTAAATACGGTAATTTTTTTAGCGCGGCCTTGTTTTTCAACTTTGCCTGTTACCGTAGCGCCTTCAACCGTAGGGTTTCCAACTTTAACGTTTTCACCGCCGACAAACAATACGTTGTCAAAAGTAACTGTTTCGCCGACTTCAGCAGCAAGCTTTTCAACGTATACAGTTTGACCTTCTTCAACTTTGATTTGTTTTCCGCCTGTTTGAATAATTGCGTACATCTCTGCACCTCCTAATAAACTAAGACTCGCCAGTCAGCAGGGGGCTTTATCAAGCACTTAGCGCCTGCGCTGAGCGGTTGTAGCACGGGTGCTACATCCATAACATTAAAAAATATACCAGAATCACAGACGAATGTCAATACAGTTTTCAATAAACCGACAGAAGCTCTCCCATTGAAGACGTCGTTCGTTTATCGGCGAAATAGGCGTGAAGAACTTCATTTTCATCGAGCTGGCTCAGCTTTTCCCCGTCTTTTTCAATGATAATCGGATGCTTGCAGCCTCTCCTGAACATCAACATGACGTCGTATATGCGCTCATCCGCGCAAACGGTGAGCGGTGCAAGCCGGCGGACTTCCCGCTCTTTTCCGTAATAGCGTTCAAGCAGAAAACGGATATGGGCGTAATGCCTGCTTCTGTATTCCCGGTAAAGGGAGACGGATAGAAATACGAGCAGCACCCAGGCGCTCAGCTGCATTGGAGAAACCGCCAAAACCGCTATCATGAACAGTGCACAGCCACCACACGATACGGACAGGATCATTTGCTGCGCCTTTTGATACGGCAAATATTTCGAAAAAAGCAGAAACAACAGCTTCCCCCCGTCCAGCGGCCAGACGGGAAACAGATTCATCAGCAGGATCGTCAAGTTGTAAAATGTAAACATATCAAACATTTTCGGTTCGAGGAGCGAATTGGCAGACATCAGCCAAGCGGCTGACTGAAGCCATATGTGCTGTACCGGACCAGCGCAAACGACGGCAAGTTCTTCTTTTAACGGTCTGTTTCCATGCTCGTCAACCTCAAGGGCTCCCCCGAAAGGAAGCAGAAAAATCCGTTTGATCCTCCAGGAAAAATAGACGGCTGCTGCGGCATGGCCAAGCTCATGAACCAAAATGACGATCATTAAGCAAAATAACGCTTTAATATGCCCGGTCATTAAAGCGAGCGCCATCACCAGCCAGAGCAGGGGATGGATATGAAGCTTTGCGATGAGCTCTGTCCATCTATTCATCAAACGATATCACCTGTATCGGATCGACAAATTCGTCTCCTTGTTTAATTGCAAAATAATAGACGCCTTTATGGTCTTTATTTTGCTGAATCGTTCCGAGCTTGGCTCCTTTATCGACGAAATCGTATAAAGCGACATCGACCTTTTTCAACTGTCCGTAATAGGTGTAGCTGTTATCGGCATGCTGGATGACAACCGTCAGGCCTGTCTCCGGGCTTTTTTCCACTTCAATGACATAGCCCTCTTTCATGCTCTCAATCGTTTCGCTTTCCGTTTCGACTTTGATCCCCTCTCCGGAAAATTTCTGCTGAACTTTCCCCATCGCAGGGGTGACAAGCTCCTGGTTGACCTCCATTTGCTCTGACTGCTTTCCGCTTTTCGGCTGAAACAGCGAAAGCGGGTGTCCGAACTTTGATTCATACCAATGTCCAAGGGCCGCAAATTGAAATTCTTCTGTGAACATCCGGCCGATCACCGGTTTGACCTGCTTCACGGGTTCAAAATGGCCTTTATAAGCAATGGCAGACACAAGAACGAGGCATGCTGACAGGAGGCATTTTATGATGAATGCATCGGCCTTTACAAGCGGATGCTTTCCGTTTATCAAAGTTGAACCCCCTTCATATGCGGGGAACTCCTCATGTTTATCATCCTCCGGAAAGGCTGTCCAGGCGGGCGGTGGCAGCGGGCGCTTTGATCTGTCAGGGCGGCCCGGTCCATTTGCCGGCGTTTTCCGTTTTCGCTTTTTCGCGATTCTTTTGCGGATTTCATCTGCTCTGTGACTCATACCCCTCATCCTTTACATTCACGTTGGTTTGTACCATGATATGTCTTGTCCACAGCATTTATACCGATATTATTGACATGAAACCAAAAGGTTTCGTATAATAAAAAAACGAAACCTTTTGGTTTCATATTTTTCATGACGGAGGTATTCGAATGAAAGAACAAAACAGCCATGTGCCTGATATACATAAAAGGGTCACATTTCATGCGCCGATTCAAAAAGTATGGGAAGCGGTTGCGACAAGCGAGGGAATTGCCGCCTGGTTCATGCCGAACAATTTTCAGCCTGAAATCGGCCATGAATTCACCCTGCAGTCGCCATATGGACCTTCACCGTGCAAAGTGATTGAGCTTGAAGCTCCACATCGCCTCTCTTTCACCTGGGACACGTCAGGCTGGATCGTGACCTTTGAATTAAAAGAGACAGCCGGCGGCGACACTGAGTTTACTTTGATTCACTCCGGCTGGGGAGAGCCGGAAGAAATCGTTCCAAAAGCGGGAGCAAACAATTCGGACGTCCGCGACAGGATGAACGGCGGCTGGGAAGGGCTCGTCAATCAAAAGCTTCGCATGGCAGTTGAAGGCTAGTGTCTTCATCAGCGCAAAAACATGATGTGTTTCGGGCGGTCGCCGATCCGACGAGGAGGAAGCTGCTGAAGCTTCTCGCTGATCGGGAAATGCCCATTACCGATATCAGCAGCCATTTTCCGATAACAAGGACGGCCGTCTCCAAGCATTTGCGGATCTTGTCTGATGCGCGGCTTGTGAGTGAACGAAAAGCGGGAAGGGAGAAGCTGTACAGGCTTCATCCCGAACCGCTGATCGAATTGCAGGAGTGGCTCTCCTATTTCGAACGGTATTGGGACAACAAGCTCTCCATGCTGAAACATTATGTGGAACATGAAGGTAGAGAATAAATGCTATGAAAAAAGCAATCTCATAACTTGAGATTGCTTTTTGGCATTATGCGCGCACGCCGAAGAACGATTTAATTCTGGCAAACACGCCTTTATGCTCTTCTTCAAATGACTGTAAAGGCACGGATTCGCCGAGAACGCGGCGGGCGATGTTCCGGTATGCGATGGAAGCCTTGTTGTTGGGGTCCATGACAACCGGCTCTCCGTTGTTGGATGCCTTAATGACTTCATCATCATCGGCGACGATGCCGATCAATTCGATGGATAAATGCTGAATCACTTCGTCAACGTCAAGCATATCGCCGTTTTTCATTAAGTGATTGCGGATCCGGTTGATGATCAGACGGGGCGGCTCAATGTTTTCCTCTTTCTCGAGAAGTCCGATAATCCGATCGGCATCACGAACGGCGGAAATTTCCGGTGTCGTCACGACAATGGCTTTGTCAGCGCCGGAAACCGCATTTTTATATCCCTGCTCAATTCCTGCCGGACAGTCAATAACGATATAGTCAAAATCCTGTTTTAACTGCTGGATTAATTTGACCATCTGCTCCGGCAAAACCGCCGATTTGTCGCTCGTCTGTGCCGCCGGAAGCAAATAAAGCAGGTCATCAAAGCGTTTATCCTTTACAAGCGCCTGATGGATCTTGCATCTTTCTTCAACGACATCCACCAGATCATAGATAATTCGATTCTCAAGGCCCATGACGACATCGAGATTGCGCAGGCCGATGTCTGTGTCAACAAGACATACCCGCTTTCCCAAGATGGCCAAAGCGGTGCCAAGATTCGCGGATGTCGTCGTTTTGCCTACTCCGCCTTTCCCCGAGGTTATTACGATAGCTTCACCCAACTTTACATTCCTCCCTCAAGCCTTGTTAAACTAGGTCTCAAATGAGCCAATTGTTGAAGGCGGTCAATGACCATATTCTCTTCTTCGTCTAAATAAGCACATTCCATGTCGTTCCCTTCTTGGATGTGGTCTGGGGAGCGATTGAGCACATGATTTATGCGTAATTGAGTCGGTCTCATATCGGAAGCCGCAATAACAGCTCGTTTATTTCCGTTAAAACCAGCGTGGGCAATCCCTCTTAAAGAGCCGAGGACAAAAATATTTCCTCCGGCCTTCACCATTCCTCCCGGGTTCACATCCCCGATGAGAAGCAAATCGCCATCTGTTTCCAGGACTTGTCCCGAGCGAACGATTTTGGCGACCGAAATGACCTCGCTTTCTTTTTTTAAGCGGTCGGCTTCTGTTTTGGTCATGACTTCACTTTCGATGGACTGGATAAACAGATTTTGCTTCTCAGTGATCACTTCGGTCAGCCTGGCTTCTTGTTCCTTCGTCACATAGCGGTGGCCAAGCTTTACGAGAACACTGATTTTCTGGCCTTTTCCATCCATATAATGTTCGAGTGACAGCATATCCTGAAGACCGTTCAGTAATTCTTCAAAAGAGCATGTGTCATCAAGATGAAGCGTCAATCCATTTTTCGTTCCTTTAATTGTTACGTATTGCTGCTTTTGGGTCTTCACGGTGTTCACCTCAACATCATACTCATTTCGACATCGGCTGATAAAATCCTTTTTTTACTCTTCCCGAAGCTCTTTCTTAAGACTGGTAAAAAACGCTTTGAACGGGTAAATGAGCAAAATTCCCGCAATCGCGTTTAATCCGAGAGTAGGAAGCAGCCTTTCCAGCACAAATTGATGGAACGGCATGATCTCCGGCCGTATTAACATCTGTACGCCGTATTGATAAAACTCAAGGACACAGACGGCAAGCACCGATATGAAGATCACGACAAGCGCGTTCGTCTGCAGCACTTTAAACGCCTTTGACGTTAAATAACAAATACCGGCAAAACCAAACATGTATACCCCTAAAAGGTCGGTATAGTTAATATCATATAGCAGTCCGAATATAAATCCATATGTAATGGCAAACGACTGATTGACGTAAGCCGTCATAAAAACTAAGACGAGCAGCAGAAAACGCGGAATCAGCTGCAGATCATCGCCGATAAAAGGCAATCTGACAAAATCTGCATAAACGCTTTCAGACGCCAGGACAAACATCATGATGACAGGAAGAAGGAACCGCTTCACGATCCTCCCTCCTCCTCATTCACCGTGTCGAGTGTACGATCAACGACAATGACATTATCAAGATTATACAAATCAGCAGCCGGCTTCACGTAAGCGATTTTCGTCAAACCGTAAGAATCGGGTTCGACCTCTGTCACCTTTCCGACCGTTAAGCCTTTTGGAAATACTCCGCCTGCCCCGGAGGTTTCAACCAGGTCGCCTTTTTTGATATCCCTTTCTTTATCAGGATCAATAATTTCCATGGACAGCGCCTTTTTGTCAGAATCATATCCGTTGATAATGCCGTTTACCGTTTTTTTGCCTTTATTAGCCGAAACGATGGTTGAAATTCGGTTGTTTCTGTCCGTCGCGCTTAAAAGCTGGACAGTGGAAGTGAAGCTATTCACTTTTGTGCTGTCGATTTTACCGATCAGGTTGCCGTTTTCGTCTGTGACCGCCATGTCTTTTTTCACGCCATGCTTGGAGCCTTTGTTAATCGTGATCATGTTCCACCATTCATACTTATCCGGGTTTCTGGCGATGACAGTCGCCAGTATCGGATTATAGTCTCTGATCGACTTCAAATGGCCTAGCTCCTTGCGAAGGGACTTGTTTTCGTTTTCGAGTTCCTGAAGCTTTGCTTCATACTGAGTCTGGCCGTCAAGCTTCTTCCGCAGGCGCTCGTTTTCATCATAAGTGTTTTTTAAGTCTTCTACATTTTCAAAGAAGCCCGAAAAAAACTGAGCGGGCGTATGAAAAATGGTTTGGAATACACCAGTTGTATCGCCAATGAATTTTTCGGGCCAAGTTGCATTACGGTCGTTCTTCAACGAAAATCCAATCATTGCCACCAAAATGATGATACAAAGGAGTAAAAGCATCAACCGTTTATTCGTAAAAAACTGCGGCATGATTATACACCTCTTCTATTTCACTGTGTCCTTAATTTTTCCCTTTAAATAGATGAATTTGTTCGAGTGCTTTACCTGTTCCGATCGCTACACAGTCAAGAGGGTCTTCCGCAATGATAACCGGCATTTTCGTTTCTTCGCTGATGACTTTATCCAAATGGCGAAGAAGCGCGCCTCCGCCCGTCAGGACGATTCCGCGGTCCATAATGTCAGCCGCAAGTTCAGGCGGTGTTTTTTCCAGCGTATTTTTCACGGCGTCTACGATTGCAGACACAGTATCGCGAAGCGCCGCCGTAATTTCTTTCTCGGTGATTTCAATCGTTTTCGGCAGTCCTGTTAAAAGATCGCGGCCGCGGATTTCCATGCTTTCTCCGTTTTCACTTGCTTCGGCCGAGCCGATTTCGAGTTTGATAGCTTCGGCAGTGCGATCCCCGATCATCAGATTGTACGTTTTTCTGATATAAGAGATAATCGCCTCGTCCATCTCATCCCCAGCTACACGGATGGATTGGGATGTGACAATTCCTCCGAGGGAAATAATCGCGACTTCGGTCGTTCCGCCGCCGATGTCAACAACCATGCTTCCGGTCGGCTCCCAAACAGGCAGGTTTGCGCCGATCGCCGCGGCAAACGGTTCTTCAATCGGATAGGCGTCTCTTGCGCCCGCCTGGCGTGTGGCATCGATAACCGCGCGCTGTTCTACCGCTGTAATTCCGGATGGAACACAGACCATTACATAAGGTTTTCTTGCAAACAATCCTTTGTTTTTCACAGCTTTGCTAATATAATGCTTCATCATCGTTGCCGTTGTTTCATAATCAGCGATGACTCCGTCTTTCATCGGGCGGAGCGCAACGACATTTCCCGGAGTCCGTCCGATCATATTTTTCGCGTCATTACCGACTGCGACAATTTGCTTTGTGTCCGTTTGAAGCGCAACGACAGAAGGCTCCCTAACGACAATTCCTTTTCCTTTGACAAAGACAAGCGTATTCGCTGTTCCCAAATCTATTCCAAGGTCTCTCGCACCAATTCCAAACATTTGTATGTATCTTCCTTTCTTAAAACAAATTCCTAAGCAAAAACCCATAAATTCTATTATAGCTTAATTTAATGAAAAAAAAAGTGTTACAAATATCCTTTTTCTTTTAAGCTCACAAATTTTTGATCGCCGATGACAATATGGTCGAGCAATTCGATTCCGATGAGCTGTCCGCATTCATTGAGACGCCTTGTAACATCGATATCTTCGCTGCTCGGTGCCGGGTCTCCCGAAGGATGGTTGTGCACGCAGATAAAAGAAGCGGCTGACCGCTTCAAAGCCTCCTTAAACACTTCCCGCGGATGGACAATGGAAGAGTTCAGGCTGCCGATAAAGACGGTGCGTTTGTGGATTACCTGATTTTTAGAATTCAGGTAGAGGCAGACGAAGTGTTCCTGAGACAAAAAACGCATATCTTCCATCAGCAAATTCGCTGCATCCTCAGGAAAGCGGATCACATGCCGCTCTTCGTACACAAGCTTATGAATGCGCCGGCCGAGTTCGAGAGCCGCCAATATTTGAACGGCTTTCGCGCGGCCGATGCCCGAGATGCTTGAAAGCTCTTCAACAGATGCTTCTTTTAATAAACGCAGGCCGTCGAACGTCTGAAGAAGGCGGCTTGAAAGCTGGAGAACCGATTCTTTTTTTGTTCCGGTTCTTAAAAGAATCGCCAGCAATTCATGATTTGACAGGCTTTCGGCGCCCATGTTCAAGAGCCGTTCGCGAGGCCTTTCATCTTCCGGAAAATCTCTTAATTTTAATGGCAGATCGCTAATGATAAAACCCTCCCTGTGATTCCCCTTCCCGTTCGGTTCATCAATAGGAGTGCAGACCAAACCGCTTCAGCATTCTCATCGTTTTGGAAATAGGCAGCCCCACAACCGTGTAGTAATCTCCCTTAATATGTTTGACGAAGAGCGCGCCCTTTCCCTGTATTCCGTATGAACCTGCTTTATCAAACGGTTCGCCCGTATCAATATAGGCGCTGATTTCTTTATCTTCGAGAGGCCAAAAGGTGACTTCGGTTTCCTCAAAAAATGTTTCGCATTTGCTGTTTGACTTGATGCAGACACCCGTCAGCACCGAATGGGTTTGTCCGGAAAGCATTTTCAGCATCCTTCCGGCTTCCCCGGCATCTTTCGGCTTGCCCAGACAAACGCCTTCAAAACAAACTATGGTGTCGGCGCCAAGCACGACAGCATCAGGATATTGCTCGGCTACTTTTCGCACTTTTTGTTCCGCCAACCATTTGACGTTCTCTTCCGGCGAAAAGTTTCGGTTTAATTTTTCTTCTGCGTTGCTCGCCACGACGCGGTATGGAATGTGCAGGAGGTCGAGGAGTTCCTTTCTGCGGGGTGATTGTGAAGCTAAAATAAGCGGCTGTGTCATGGGAAGCCATCCTTTCACGGGTTTTTTGCTTAAGAAATAAAGATACTTGTTTTATCCTACCAAAAGAAAGCCTCAGCCACAATTTCAGAAAAATAACTTTTTGATGACAAAAATCGATAAATCAAAAAAACCAGCCCATCGGCTGGTTCAAATGATTATTTCATTTGGCTGAGCAATAGCTGCTGGCTTTTCCAGCCGTTTGCCGCTGTCGGTTTTTCCAGCAGATTCACGGCCTTTAGTATGCCCTCTTTTATCTTTTCCGAGTCTCCATTTGGCTTTATTCCATCAATTTCCGCTTTGAGATCGGCGACGTTTTTCGCGGTTACCTCGGCGCCGAGAATCGCTTTTGCCGACAGCTCTGCCGCTTCTTTAAAAGCCGGGGACAAATCGGAATCAAGCGAAACCGACAGCTCTTTTCCGCCCCACGCATCAAGATCGTGATCGATCAAAATCTGTCCGAGCTGAGAAGTCATCTGCTTTTCACCGGTTATGCCGGCGATCACGTAATATCCGTCATCTTTTGCCAGCGGAACAGCGGCATATCCTTTTTCAACGATTTGAGAAGCCATCGTTTCCGCCCCTTCTTTTGAGGAGAATTTGCCCGCTTGTACGGCAAAACCTTTAAAATCCGCACCGGCTTTGCCGGCCGCCTGTTTTTCGTCATCGCTGTCCCCGGCTTTGACCGCCCCGCCGTCTTCCGCATTCGCACCAAGGCTGCCCGATGCCGGCACTTCTCCTTTATCTGATGCAAGGTTGAGAGCAAAAACGCCGAGGCCTGTGCCGAGCAAAACGGCGAAAATAATCGTCATCGCGAAACGCTTAACGGGGTAAGAAAACGTTCGTTTCGCCTTTTGACTGCCTTTGGCTTCATGTTTCTTTTGATAAGGCGTCACCACTTTTGGATCGTCTTTAAAAACGGCCTCTTCCTCATCCGGCTCAGCCCATGTAAATTCGTCCGTTTCGGGTTTTCTGTCCTCCTTTGAAGCGGATATCTCCTGCTCCGCCTTCCGCTTTTCTTCCCAATTCGAAAAGGTCAATTTCTTTTCCTTATGTTTTTCCTGCGCCTCTGCTTTCGCCGTGCCGTATATCGTCTCTTCCTTTCCGTTGATCATCACTTTGAGCGGATCTTCTTTAGGCGTGTTCCCGGCCGAATTTTTCTTGCTTTTCCGTTTTTTCAATGTACTTCCCTCGCTTTCCGTTTTTGATTGTATGATGAGCATAAGACAGTATCCCGTTAGAAACAGAGGGAGCCAAAAGGAAGGAGGAGATCTCCTGAAGGCTTGTCCCTCTTATTGTCCACACTGTATCACAGCCCGAAAAAAAAAGAACAAGACTTTTGTCGTCTCGTTCAAAAAGGTTTCGTCAAATTTTTTATGCCATCATTTGGACGTACAAATCGATCAGCTGATCGCCGTAAAAATAGCCTGTCAGCGTTCCGATCAAAATGGCCGGCGCAAACGGAAAGGGCTCCCTTCGCTTGAGCTTTCCGCAAGCCATGGCTGTAAGCCCGATCACCGTTCCGCAGGCGGCGGACAGGAAAAACACGAGCACGATCAGCTTGGCTCCCAGGACGACGCCAAGGACGGCAAACAGCTTCACATCGCCCCCGCCGATGCCCCCTTTCGTCACAGCAGCCGTAAAGAGCGGCAGCAGGCATCCGCATGCCGCCCCCGTTATGCTCGAATGCCAAGGATCAAGCGGAATCAATAAACGCCCGGCAACGAAAATAGGCAGAAAAACACAAAGTACGACATCGGGTATGACCATATACGTCACATCTGAGACAAAAGCGATTAGCAGCAAAGAAATGAGCAAAAGCGCCATGACAAGCTCTCCCTCTCCGCCCATCTGCAGCCATGCAAAGGGAAACAGAAAAGCCGCCGTCAGCTCAACGGCCGGATAGACGATCGAAATGGAGCATTTGCACCCTCTGCACTTTCCTCTCTGCAAGATGTAGGACAGCACCGGTATCAGCTCAAGAAAAGTCAATGGGCGGTGGCAGACGGGGCAGGCGGAACGCGGAGCGAGCAATGAGGTTTTTTGAGGGATGCGGCGGCCGGCCGCATTAAAAAAAGAGCCTAGCACCAAACCGGTTATGACAAAGTACATCAACGAACATCAGCCTCTCGCAGGATTTCCCGGCCCGGATCTTCCGGCAGGCCAGGGGCTTCCATTTTAGCAAACCTTGGAGAGGGCCGCTGTTCGCGAAAATATAAAAATGCGCCTTCAGCCTAAGCTAAAAACGCATTTTTGCCTTTTATCGTTTCATTGCCGCTCTGACGGCGGAAATAAAGTAGAGCGAGCCGGTAATGATCACGACGGCTTTTTCATCCGCAGCTTTTTCTTCGATAAACCGAAACACGGAGTCGATGTTTTCGCCACGGGTTTTATGGCGGGCCCGGCTTTGCTCGTACAGTTTTTGAGCGGATTCGGCTCTCGGAAAATCAAACGATGTAAAATGAACCGAAGATGCAAACGCCTCTATTTCGCGGATCATATCCTGATAGGGCTTGTCTTTTAAGGCGCTGAAACAAACGTGGATGTTCCGGTCCCCAAAGTGAGCGGCAACCGTCTCGGCCAGACGGCCGACGCCTTCTTTGTTATGAGCGCCGTCAATATATGTAAGCGGCTGTTCCAGCACTTTTTCAAAGCGGCCGGCCCATTCCGCTTTTTTCAAACCGGCACGAAGCGCTTCCCGGCTGATATCGGCGTAATTTTCCGCGGCGAGCCATTCAGCTGCAAGAACCGCCAAAGAAGCATTTTGCCGCTGATGGGTGCCGATCAGGCCGGTTTCAAGCTGTTCGTACTGCTGCTCAGGCGTCTTTAGCGAAAACCGTTCGCCATCCGGCAGGGAGAGCTCCCCGTATATGTGGCAAGTCTCCTGAAGGGATATATACGGAGCGCATTTTTCCGCAGCTTTGCGTTTGATCACACCGGCAGCTTCACGCTGATGAACAGCTGTTAACACGGGCACGCCCTGCTTGATGATTCCCGCTTTTTCAGCCGCGATCTCTTCCAGTGTATCTCCCAAGATTGCGGTGTGGTCGCGGCCGATCGAGGTGATGACCGTCAATATCGGTTCGACGACATTCGTCGAATCAAGGCGGCCCCCAAGGCCCGTTTCAAAAATAACAAAATCGGTCTTGCGGTATGCAGCAAAATATAAAAATGCACAAGCGGTGATGATTTCAAATTCGGTGGCCGCCCCAAGTTCGGTTTTTTCCAGCTCCAGGACGAGCGGTGCGATTTCATTGAAAAGCGCCGTCCACTCCTCATCTGAAATCGGAATGCCGTCCACGCTGATCCGTTCGTTGAAGGTTACGATATAAGGGGAAGTGAACGTGCCCGCCGTATATCCGGCTTCCTGCATTATCGAGCGGATAAAGGCGATCGTCGACCCTTTTCCGTTTGTTCCGGCAACGTGCACAGCTTTCATTTTTTTCTCCGGGTGCCCGAGCTCCTCAAGCAGCCACTCCATTCGTTCCAACCCCGGCTTGATGCCGAATTTCAGCCTTCCGTTCAACCAGCTTAGCGCTTCTTCAAACGTGTTGAACAAGCCTGTTCCCTCCCTTCAATGATGAAGGTGTTTCCCGGCCTTGTGAAGACCGAAAAACACCTCGCTTTTCCTTTTTTAGTTTTTCAATTCGGCGATCCTTTTTTCGACGGCTTCGCGTTTTGCCGTATAATCGGCTTCTTTCGCCCGCTCTTCGTCGATGACGTGCTGCGGCGCTTTTTTCATAAAGCCTTCATTGCTTAATTTCTTCTGAACCCGTTCGACTTCTTTGTTCAATTTACCGAGCTCTTTTTCAAGGCGGCTGATTTCTTCGTCAATGTTGATCAGCCCTTCAAGCGGCAAAATCAACTCTGCCCCTGATACAACGGCAGTCATCGCTTTATCAATCGTCTTGACGTCCGTTCCGATTTCAAGCACGCTCGGGTTTGTAAAGCGTTCCACGTAAGAGCGGTTTTCTTCAAGGCGCCCGGCGACTTCAGGCGTGCTCGTTTTGATATAAAGCTCGATCTGTTTGCTGAGCGGTGTATTGACTTCACTGCGGATATTCCGCACTGCACGGATCACTTCAACGAGAAGCTTCATATCTGCCGCAGCCTCTTCGTCGGAATATGCTTTGACGACTTCAGGCCACTTCGCAACCGTAATCGATTCACCTTCATGAGGAAGGTGCTGCCAAATCTCCTCTGTTAAAAATGGCATGAACGGATGCAGGAGGCGCATCGTCTGATCCAGTACATACGCCAAAACGGAGCGTGTCGTCTTTTTGGCCGCTTCATCATCGCCGTAAAGCGGAAGTTTGGCCATTTCGATGTACCAGTCGCAGAAATCGTCCCAAATAAAGTTGTAGAGATGGCGGCCGACTTCGCCGAATTCGTATTTTTCTGCAAGATGTGTCACCGTTTCGATCGTTTCGTTTAATCTCGTTAAAATCCATTTATCTGCAACCGATTTTTCACCTGATAAATCGAGTTCTTCATACGTCATACCGTCCATGTTCATCAACGCAAACCTTGAGGCATTCCAAATCTTGTTTGCGAAGTTCCATGTAGATTCGACCTTTTCAAAGCTGAAGCGCAAATCCTGTCCAGGCGAGCTTCCGGTCGCCAGGAAATAGCGGAGTGAATCGGCTCCATACTTTTCGATGACTTCCATAGGATCGACCCCGTTTCCGAGCGATTTGCTCATCTTGCGGCCTTGGTCGTCTCGGATCAATCCGTGAATCAAGACGTCTTTGAACGGACGCTCGCCCGTAAACTCGATGCCTTGGAAAATCATTCTGGACACCCAGAAGAAAATGATGTCATATCCTGTAACAAGAACGTTAGTCGGATAGTAGCGCTTGAAATCTTCCTCATCGACATCAGGCCAGCCCATCGTCGAAAACGGCCACAGAGCCGAACTGAACCACGTGTCAAGAACATCTTTGTCCTGCTCCCAGTTTTCGGCATCCTCAGGCGCTTCAACGCCGACGTAGACTTCACCCGTTTCTTTATGATACCAAGCCGGAATCCGGTGGCCCCACCAAAGCTGGCGTGAAATACACCAGTCGCGGATATTTTCCATCCAGTGAAGGTATGTTTTTTCAAACCGCTCCGGTACGAAATTGACTTTGCCTTCGCTTTTTTGCAATTCGATTGCCGCATCGGCCAGCGGCTGCATTTGGACGAACCATTGCGTTGAAAGGTACGGTTCAACGACTGCGCCGCTGCGCTCGCTGTGACCGACGGAATGCATATGCTCTTCGATTTTGAAAAGAACGCCCTGTTCCTGTAGGTCTTTCACAATCGCTTTGCGGCATTCAAAACGGTCCATGCCTTTATATTGAAGGGCATTATCGTTCATCGTTCCGTCTTCATTCATAACGAGAATCCGCTCCAGATTGTGGCGGTTTCCGATCTCAAAGTCGTTCGGATCATGAGCCGGCGTGATTTTCACCGCACCTGAACCAAATTCCATGTCGACGTAATCATCAGCGACAATCGGAATTTCTCTTCTCGTGATCGGCAGAACGACCGTTTTTCCGATTAGGTGTTTGTACCGTTCATCTTCCGGATGAACCGCAACCGCCGTATCTCCGAGCATCGTTTCCGGACGGGTCGTCGCGATCTCAATCGAGCCTGAGCCGTCTTTCAGCGGATAGCGCATATGGTAGAATGCGCCTTGAACGTCTTTATAGATGACTTCGATGTCGCTCAGAGCCGTTTTTGTGGCCGGGTCCCAGTTGATGATATATTCTCCCCGGTAAATCAGCCCTTTTTCATAAAGCTTCACAAAGACTTCGCGAACCGCTTTTGAGAGCCCTTCATCAAGAGTGAACCGCTCTCTTGAGTAATCGAGGCCAAGACCGAGCTTTGCCCATTGGCTGCGAATGAAATCGGCGTATTCCTCTTTCCATTTCCACGTTTCCTCGAGAAATTTTTCGCGCCCCAGATCATAGCGGGTTTTTCCTTCCTCGCGCAGCTTGGCTTCAACCTTTGCCTGTGTCGCAATTCCGGCGTGGTCCATTCCCGGAAGCCACAGCACGTCATACCCTTGCATCCGCTTCATTCTCGTGACGATATCCTGCAGCGTCGAATCCCACGCGTGTCCCAAATGCAGCTTCCCTGTCACATTCGGCGGTGGAATGACAACGGTATACGGCTCTTTGTCAGAGTCGTTTGCAGCTTCAAAAAACTTGCCGTTCACCCAATATTCGTATCTGTCTTTTTCGACTTTGGCCGGATCGTATTTTGTCGGCATCGTCAGTTCTTGTTTATCCATTTTCAAACCTCCAGCAATATAAACGGCTGATCAATAGAAAAAGAGTCCTCTTTATCCTGTTAAAAGGACGAAGAGAACTCTCTCGCGGTACCACCTTTTTTCATGAACGCCGAATGAGGCATTCACGCACTTAATGGGATAACGGGTCTTTCCCGAATTTCTCTACTTTTATGTTCAAGAAATTGCGCTCCTGGGCGACCTTCCAAAAAAGACTGGCTGGGAAACCTTTCAGCTCTAGGAGTCCCTCTCTGTAAGCGTCTGTTTTTGTACTCTTCCCATTCAAAGCGGGTGATCATTGATTTTTCAGCACGTACTTTTTTCTTGTTCTTATATTACTAAATCTTTTTCATTTTCGTCAATCATCTTTGCCGTTTTTCTCCCGTTTTATACGAGATTGGGCCATGCACACAAGCTTCGTTTTCTCATATGATGCTGTAACGAAAAGGAGAGGAGGCATAAGGTGCGGAAAAAGTTCAACATTCACTCGCTCCAGCCGTGGCTGAAACAGATAAAGCTTGTCGGTGTTCAAGTCATCCTCCCGCTTACGATCTTTCAAGGCATTCGAACCCTTTTCTTTCCAACGACGTTTGATGTTCTCCTGTTGGGTATTCTCATATTCCTTGCATGCGCCTTTCACCTTGACTGGATATAAAACAGGCAAGGCCTGCTGCAAGCAGAAAAGTCCGCATCATGATGATGGGGACTCTGTTTCTGCCTGGAGTTTTCGGTTTTCTTCTGTTTGATGGATGCCCATTACGAGCGGCTCCGCATTTTTCATTTGCCAATACGCCTTCAGCAGTCTTGTGCATTCTTCTTTCTCTCCGGAGCGTTTTCCCGTCTGATAGCGTTTCAGCTCATCAAATACGGCTGCCGGATAAGCCATATAGCTTAAAAACAAGCTGATTTCTTCATCGCGCAAAGGGTAGACTTTGTGATACGTATAAAACCAGCTTACACATTCCGGGCACATGACGGGATTTGTCTTAAACATTCTCGTAAAAAATACGATAAGGTCATTTGCAGGCGGCCCGTATCCCGCTTTCTCAAAGTTGGTAAAGTAGCCCGTGCCCATATCATTATACAGAAAGTGGCGGACGGACAATTGCCCGTGGTTTAAGACGAGTCTGGAAGACTCCTTACCTTTGATGGCTTCGTACCACTCATCAAGACGTTCAAGCGCAAAATCGACGGCGGACAGCGTCTCTTTGTAATACATTGCGGCCTGAAGCTGAAATGGCGACATGTACCATTCTTTTTCCGCCACTGTGAGAAACTCTTCATATCTTTGTTTTTGCGCTTCCCATTTTCGTTTTGTCCGTTCATAGTGCCCGAGCGTATCCTCTTGCCTTATATCGGTTTCTTTTTCCGTTTTCTGATGAATAAGAGCGATTTCCTGAAATAAATATTCGTGCTTTTGATCGCGCTCTTCCTCTTTTTGAAGCGACAGCCACGGCATTAAATAGCAGACATCAGCACCCGCACCGGTCAAAAATTCCCCTGACCGGTTTCTGTAAACGGGAACGAAATTTCTGTAGCCCTTCTCCTCAAGGATGATCATCTGCTCCGTAAAACGGGCATTCCTTGAAGCGACCAGTTTTTTCAGGGCGAATACGCCGTGGTTCGTATATACTTTCCACACTTTTCGACTGACGGGCTCAACATATTGAGCGGCAAGCCCGTATTCATGCAAAACAGACTGGATATCTTCCATTTCTGCTCACCACGCATCAGGCATGGCTGTTTTGATAATAGGGAATATAAAGGATTTGTCCTTCCTTTAATTCTTCATCAAGAGAAAGGGAATTCATCCGGATGAGCTGCTGGGCATTAATGCCGTAACGTTCGCACAGAAGGTCGATTGTATCATTTTGCTGAACGATGCACATCCTCATTCGCGCAAACTCCTCCTCCCCTTGTTTTGTAAACAGTTTCGTTAAATAGAGCGCGTTATCGTTCTCTTTCGTTTCTTCTTCCGCGTTGTCATCCCGTTCTTCTTCAGGCTCTTCCTGCTCATGAAAAGAGTATTCCGGAATTACGATGGAATGGCTCGGCTCCGGTTCTTCTTCTGCTGTTTCCTGTTTTACTTCAATTTCAAAGGACTCCCTTTCCTCCTGCTCTTCTTCATCCTGCAGAATAGGAGGAACGCCGAAAAACGGTGTTTCCTTTGTTTCTTCAGAATCGGAATAAGACCTGTATAACGGTTCCGCCGTCTCTTCCGCCGTCTCTTCCGCCGCCTCGCTTTCTTCCATTCTCGGTTCCGCTTTTGCGTCCCTGCCGCTTTCTTCCATTCTCGGTTCCGTTTTTGCGTTCCCGCTGCTTTCTTCCATTCTCGGTTCCGCTTTTGCGTCCCCGCTGCTTTCTTCCATTCTCGGTTCTGCTTTTGCGTCCCTGCTGCTTTCCTCCATTCTCAGTTCCGCTTTTGCATCCCTGCTGCTTTCTTCCATATTCCGTTCTGTTTTTACCTCTTCTCTTACTTCCTCAGTTTCCTTTTGCGTTTCCAGCTCGCGCTTCGTTCTTTCCGCAGCGGACAATGAAGCGGCAAAAAACGGTTTTGCTTCGTTTCCGGATTCTCCGAGAAACGATTGATAAATCGGAACCGTTTGTTCATCGGTTTCATCTTCATCTTCGTATGTTTCTTCTTCTACTTCCTGGTCATCGTACGGAGCGTCTAGGCTAATGGAAAACGTCTTTTCTTCAGGATCGTCTTCTTCATCCGGATAAGACCGGTACGCAGGTTCAGGTTCTTCTTCATACTGAGGAATTTCCCCCAGGACCGGCGGGGTGTGCGCCCCGTTTTTCTCCTCTTCTTCCCCGCTCACATTCAGCAGGCCTTCAATCGCCAAGTCCGCCTGAATCGTCAGCATGCGGGCATCTGTCAGCTGATAATCGAAAGCATCAATAAACACAAATACATCGTTTAAATGATTCACCTTGTTTTTCGGAATCGTAATATCTACGGGAAAGCAATGCGTCAGCTCGGCGCTTCCGTCCCCTTTCAATTTTACGTCTTCCACAAATCGGCTTGTCGCAGGCAGCTCAGCATACTCCCGGGTTTGATCTATGTTGTATTCGCCTGTCAGCTCTAATGACCCGCGTATTGATACGTAATCATTCACTTCCTGAACGGAAATGTCAGGATCCAATGATATCGATAACAATTCCGATACTTCCTGTCCTTTTTGAAAACAGATCGACTCTTCCACAGAAAATTGCAAACGGTGGTTTTGCGGCAAACTGATATCCTCCCTTCACCTAATTTTTAAAATTAGATGTCAGTAAAGATGTATGAAAAAAAACGGCAAAATATGAACATAAAAAAAAGGGCCGCCGGCAATGCCGGCAGCCTCCTTCGTTCTTTACTTTTTGCGGCTGATCGCGCTGAACACCCGTTCAACCGCTCTGATCGTATGTTCAATGTCTTCATCCGTGTGGGCGGTTGACAAAAACAGCCCTTCAAACTGTGACGGCGGCAGGAACACGCCTTCATCCGCCATGCCTTTGTAATAGTCGGCAAACAGGCTGAGGTCAGACTGTCTGGCGGTTTCATAATTGATGACAGGCCCGTCTGTGAAAAAGAAGCCGATCATCGATCCCGCCCGGTTAAACGTATGCGGGATGCCGTTTTTCCGGGCGGCTTCAGAAATTCCTTTTTCAAGAAGATCCGCTTTCCGTGAAAATTCCCGATAAGAATCAGGCGTCAGCTGCTTCAATGTTTCGAGCCCGGCTGTCATGGCAAGCGGGTTGCCGGACAATGTGCCGGCCTGATAAATCGGTCCGCTCGGCGCGATTTTCTCCATGATTTCAGCTTTTCCTCCGTACGCGCCGACTGGAAGCCCGCCGCCGATCACTTTTCCGAGACACGTCAAATCAGGCGTCACGCCGAAATAGCCTTGAGCGCAATTATAATCGACCCTGAAGCCCGTCATAACCTCGTCAAAGATCAACAGCGCACCATATGTTTCGGTAAGCTCGCGGAGCCCTTCAAGGAACCCTTTAACAGGCGGAACGACACCCATGTTGCCTGCTACAGGCTCAACGATAACACCGGCGATGTCGTCTCCGAACTCTTGGAAGACAAGCTTCATCGTTTCGAGATCATTGTAAGGAACTGTAATCGTATTTTTGGCAATGCTTTCAGGAACACCCGGGCTGTCAGGCAAGCCGAGCGTCGCGACTCCGGAGCCCGCCTTGATGAGCAGCGAATCGCCGTGCCCGTGGTAACAGCCTTCAAATTTCACGATTTTATTCCGGCCCGTGTATCCCCGTGCAAGCCTTAATGCGCTCATCGTCGCTTCGGTTCCCGAGCTGACCATCCGGACGATTTCTATGGAAGGGACGCGTTCAATGACAAGCTCAGCGAGCTCTGTTTCCAGCTCGGTCGGCGCACCGAAGCTTGTCCCGTTTTGCGCAGTCTCTTGAATGCTTTTCACAACTTGTTCGTTGCTGTGTCCCAAAATGAGCGGACCCCATGATAAGACGTAATCAATATATTCGTTTCCGTCGATATCATAGATCTTCGAACCTTTGCCCCGTTCCATGAAAATCGGATCCATGTTTACCGATTTAAACGCGCGGACCGGACTGTTTACTCCGCCCGGCAGCACTTGCTGGGCTTTTTTGAAAGCCGCTTTAGATTTTTCATAGCTCCGCATTCGCTAAAACCTCCAGTCGATTTTCGTTATTCTGCAATCCATTTTGCTGCATCTTTTGCAAAATACGTGATGATCAAATCACAGCCTGCCCGTTTCATGCTTGTCAGCATTTCAAGGACAAGCGCTTTTTCATCGATCCAGCCGTTTTGGCCTCCCGCTTTTACGATCGAATATTCTCCGCTCACATTATATCCTACGACAGGCAGATTGAACTCGTTTTTCACGTCGCGGACGATATCCAAATAGGAGAGAGTCGGTTTGACGATCAGAAAATCGGCGCCTTCTTCAACATCGGATTTTGCTTCTCTGATGGCTTCCAGACGGTTGGCGTAATCCATTTGATACGTTTTCCGGTCTCCGAACTGCGGGCTGCTTCCCGCTGCATCGCGGAACGGCCCGTAAAACGCACTCGCATATTTTACAGCGTAAGACATAATCGGCACGTTCGTAAATCCTTCTTCATCAAGCGCCTCCCTGATGGCGGCAACGAACCCGTCCATCATGTTGGACGGCGCGATGATGTCAGCGCCGGCCCTGGCCTGGCTGACCGCCGTCTTCGCCAAGAGAGCGAGCGATTCGTCGTTTAAGATTTCGCCGTTCTCGACGAGGCCGCAGTGGCCGTGATCCGTATATTCGCAAAGGCACGTATCGGCGACTACGACAAGCTCCGGGAAGTCCTCTTTTATTTTTGCGATCGCTTTTTGGACGATACCATGGTCATGATATGCTCCACTTCCGACAGCATCTTTATGTTCCGGCACGCCGAAAACGATAACCGATTGAATGCCGAGGCTTGCGACTTCTTCAAGTTCTTCGTTCAGTCTGTCCAGTGACAGCTGATACACGCCGGGCATTGAAGGCACTTCACTTTTAATGTTTTCTCCTTCGATTGCAAAAATCGGATAAATAAAGTCTGACGCTCTTAATTCGGTTTCTCTGACAAGCTTCCGCATGCCTGCCGTTGTCCGCAGACGGCGGTGTCTGTGAAATGATGCTTTCATTTGTCATTCTCCTTTTCTTGAAATGCTGCACATCGCATCCAGCATTCCGTCAATTGTATAAACCTCCGGCATAGTTGAAGGGATCCCGTATTCCGAGAGCACCTTTTTCGTCAAAGGCCCGATGCTGATAAAGGATGTGCCTTTTTCAGCCCACCTTTTGCTCTCCTCTTTCAACATGCTCATAAACGCATGTACGGTCGAAGAGCTCGTAAACGTCACGAAATCAAACGCTTCACGCGACGCCGCACTTTTGAGCAGACGCATTCCATCCGTGTCAGGGACGGTTTCATACAAAACCCACTCCGAAATGTCAATGCCGAGCGGAGTAAGGGTTTCTTTTATAACATCGCGCGATAAATTCCCTTTCAAAACCGCTACCTTGTCACTCGGCCCGATTTTTTGCTGCAGCGCTTCAGCCAGATCTTCAGCGACGTAACGTTCCGGAATAAGGTCAACCCCGACATTCCTGTCTTCTAAATATCGGGCGGTCTTTTCGCCGACAGCGGCAACCTTCGCCTTGGATGCGGCCGAAATCCCGATTCCGTGATCTTCCATGTAAGAAAAAAAGAACTTCGCTCCGTTTACGCTCGTAAAGACAAGCCAGTCCGCCCGGCCGATGTCCGCATGAAATTGCGGGGCCCGATCAGAAGAGAGAGCAGGCCGGAACGAGATCAAAGAGGTTAATACCGCTTCTCCTCCCAAATCCTTCACCTTTTTTCCAAATGACCGGGCTTGCGCTTTATTGCGGGTGACGAGCACCTTCTTTCCCTGCAGAGGAAGATCACGATTCATGATCGTCCAGCTCCTGTTTGACCCGGTCAATTAAAGCCTTGGCTCCTTTTTGCGCCATCCGTTCGGCGCACTCTTTGCCGACGGCTGCGGGATCTGTCCCGCCCGTCTTTTCCCTGTATACCGTTTTGCCGTCCGGAGAGGCGACAAGACCGGTCAGTTCGATGACATCTTCTTTATTCATCACGGCAAAACCCGCAATCGGAATTTGACAGCCGCCTTCCATCGCATGAAGAAAAGCGCGTTCAGCGGTGACAGTCTGTTCTGTGTAACGGTCATTCAGCCCGGATAACAGGCCTAGCAGCTCTTCGTCCGCAGCTCTGCACTCAATCGCCAACGCGCCTTGCCCGACTGCAGGCAGGCAGCTCTCAGGCTCAAGAAACTCCGTCACGACATCGTCTTTCCAGCCCATTCTCGAAAGGCCGGCAGCCGCTAAAATAATCGCGTCATACTCCTCTGTCTCAAGCTTTTTGAGCCTTGTGTCGATATTCCCTCTGATCCATTTAATCTCAAGGTCGGGACGGATCTGCAAAAGCTGGGCGCTTCTCCGCAGGCTGCTTGTGCCGACAACCGCCCCCTGCGGAAGCTCTGCGAGTGTTTGACGTTTTTTTGAAATCAGCGCGTCGCGGACATCCTCCCGCTTCGGAACGCATCCGATCACAAGGCCCTCCGGAAGCGCGGACGGCATGTCTTTCATACTGTGAACGGCCATATCAATTTCTCCCGAAAGCATGGCCTGCTCGATTTCTTTAACGAAAAGGCCTTTTCCGCCGACCTTTGACAAGGTGACGTCAAGAATCCGGTCGCCTTTCGTCACGATTTCCTTTATTTCAAATGTAACATTCGGATGCAGTTCCTCCAGTTTTTTGATTACCCATTTCGTCTGGGTCATCGCCAATTTGCTTCTTCTTGAGCCTACGATGATATTTCTCATATGTTCTTCCTCCCATTTCCGTACGGGCAACCGTTTTAACTAAACCAATGAAATTGTGAAAAGCTGCCTAGTAAAAAGAAATTGATTAAGAGAACAAGAAAAGACGCGGTATTCCACATAGCCGCGATCCTCCCCTGCAGCTCTTTGACGATCCTGATAAATAAATAATAACCATATAAAAAGAGAAGCACGATGGAGCCGAGCACTTTCGGGTCCGTCCAGTACAGGGTCTCAAGCGACACATATGACCAGATGATTCCGAGTATCAGGCTCAAGAGGAGCATGGGCACGCCGATGATATTAAGGACGTACGCCATGTAATCAAGCTTTGCCAAATCCTCGATTCTCAAAAGCCATTTTCCCCACTTTTTCTTTTTCAATAAATTGTACTGAAAAAGATAAAGCATTGAAAAGACAAATGACAAAGAAAATGCTCCGTATGAGAGAATCGCCATCGTAATATGAATGATCAGAAGCTCTGACACCAGCCTGCCCGAAAGCTCCGCCGACTGCTGTGCGGTCGGTGTAAACGTATGAATCGCCACCATGGAAAAGCCGATCACGTTTGTGAAAAAGACGAGAAAATCCACCTTCAAGAGCTTTGTCAATACAAGGGACAGCGTGACAAGCACCCAGGCATAAAAATAAAGACCCTGCACATTATTCAGCACAGGAAACGCCTCGGTATACCACATAAAATAAAAAAGATACACCGTCTGAAGAATCCAGACAATAGAAAGCAACCAGAAGGCCGCTCTGCCTGCCTTCCGGTTGTGCTGTAGAAAATCTATAAAATAAAAGAGAACGCTGAGCGCATATAACACGATCGTGCCTTCATTAAGCCTTGCTAGCAGTGTATCCGTCATGACGTCACTCACTCGCGATAGAGGTGAAGCCCTGCTGATGCTGTTTTGTAAAGCCTTGAACCAGCTGGCGCTCATCTTGTTCCTTTTCATTCGCGAAAGCCGCTTCTTCAATATCAAAAATCTGTGTGAACAGGCTGAGCTTTTCCTCAGCATCCGATTCTGAGGCAAACTCTTTCGCTTTTAAAATCGGATCGCGCAAAAGCTGGTTGATGATGCTTTTCGTATGTTTATTTAAAAGCTTCTTTTCCCTCGTACTTAAATGAGGCAGCTTGCGCTCAATGCTCTGCATCGTTTCAGACTGGATCGCGAGGGCCTTCTCCCTCAATGCCGAGATGACCGGAACGACTCCGAGCGTATTGAGCCATTGCTTAAAGGCAACGATTTCAGCCTCGATGATGAGCTCGACTTCTTCAGCCACGGCCTGGCGCTCTTTCAAGTTTTCCTCGACGATGCCTTCAAGATCGTCGATGTCATACAAAAAGACGCCTTCCACGTCTTGAAGCGCAGGATCAAGGTCGCGCGGCACAGCGATATCCACCATGAAAAGCGGACAGCCTTTCCGAAGCTTGTTGACCTGTTCGATCATCTCTTTTGTAATGACGTAGCCGTTTGCACCGGTCGAGCTGATGAGAATGTCAGCTTCCGTCAGAGCGCATTGCAGCTCGTTCAGGCTCTTTGCCTCGCCTGAAAAGCGGCCGGCCAGCTCTTTTGCCTTTGAAAATGTTCTGTTGATGACCGTAACCTGTCCGATTCCTTGCCCGTGAAGGTTTTGTACGGCAAGCTCTCCCATTTTGCCCGCTCCGAGAATGAGAACGTGCTTATCCGCAAGGCTGCCGAAGATTTTTTTCGCCAGCTCAACGGCGGCATAGCTGACAGATACCGCATTTGATGCGATGTCCGTCTCAGCGTGGCAGCGTTTGGCAACGGTGACAGCCTGTTTAAACAAATAGTTGAAAACGGTACCAATCGTCTTCTCTTCCTGAGCGAGCTTGAAGCTTGTGCGCACTTGGCCCAAAATCTGCGTTTCGCCGATGATCATTGAATCAAGGCCGCACGATACACGGAACAGATGTTCTACCGCTCCGTCATTTTCATAATATTTCAAGTAAGGCGACATGTCTTCTTTGTCCATGCCGAACCAATCCGCCAAAAACCTTTTCATATAATAGCGTCCGGTGTGCAACTGATCTACGACAGCATACAGTTCTGTTCGGTTGCATGTCGACACGATGATGTTTTCGAGTATGCTTTTCTCTTCTTTTAACTGCGACATGGCACGCCCCAAATCGCTGGGCTGAAACGTTAATTTTTCGCGTATATGAACAGGGGCCGATTTGTAATCCAATCCCACAACAAGTATATGCATAATTCCTGCTTGCACCCCCAACATCTATCTAGATTAGAATTATTATAATATAGAATTTATTATTCATAACGATTATAACATATATTCACTATTTTCTCTTCACAAAATGTGAACAGATTTTAAAAAAATGTTGTGTTATAGTAGAAATTGCTTTCCTATTTTCTTTACAACGAGAAGGTGATATTTTGAAAAAGAAATCGATTTTGCTCCCGTGCCTGTTCCTCGCCGTATCGATTTACGCAATATTGCGTTCCGGACAAATCAGCCTCTTTGACGGACAAGGGGAATGGTCTGTTTTAGCCGCTCTCGTCGGCCTGGCATTTTTATATCAGGGGCACAAAGAAGCCGATAACGTTCATTTTTTTGCCGGCTTGCTGCTTGCCGCAATCGGCAGTTATTTCGCCTTTAAACAGGAGCTTTTCGGACAAGCCGACGATTTCACCGCAGTCGTCCTGATTGCCGGATGCGCCCTGTTCATCAGATCGCTTCGCACGAAAGAATATCAATTTGAAAGTTTTTTGATGATCGCTTTTGCGCTGTATCTTTATTTTTTCAACCGGATCATCGCCTGGCTCCAATCGCTTAAAATTGAAACATCCTATGTAGAAGCATACTGGCCGGCCGCACTGATTGCAGTCAGTCTGCTCTTATTATTCTTAAAAAGAAAATAATTTATTCCGCAAAAAAGCACCTGCATCCTTGACGCAAGTGCTTTTTTTCAGCCGCTGATCATTTGTTCAATTGCGGCCCATGCTTCCTGCTTTCCTTTTTTCGTTTCCGAGGAAAACAGAATCAGTTTGTCTCCATCTTCAATATCCAGCGTCTGCCTGACGACTTTTGCATGCTTATCCCATTTTCCCTTAGGGATCTTATCAGCCTTTGTCGCAATGACAATCACCGGAATATCATAATGCTTTAAAAAGTCATACATCATGACATCATCCTGCGAAGGCGCGTGTCTGAGGTCGACGATTTGTACGACTGCTTTCAGTTCTTCTCGCGACCTCAAATACGTCTCGATCATCCGGCCCCACGCTTCGCGCTCGGTCTTGGACACTTTTGCAAACCCGTAGCCCGGAACGTCGACGAAATGGAGCACATCATTGATGATATAGAAGTTGAGCGTCTGTGTTTTGCCGGGCTTTGAAGACGTTCTCGCTAAATTTTTCCGGTTGATCATTGTATTAATGAATGATGATTTCCCGACATTGGATCTCCCGGCAAGCGCGATCTCCGGCAGCCCCCCTTCAGGGTACTGCTCGGGTTTCACCGCGCTGATGACGATTTCTGATTTTGTTACTTTCATTTCTCTACTCCCACTAGCGCTTGCTTAAGGACTTCATCCAGATGAGAGACGGGTATAAAATTCAATCCTTCCCGCACGCTCTCCGGAATGTCCTCAATGTCTTTTTCATTATCTTTCGGTATGATGATGTTTTTCAGTCCGGCCCGATGCGCGGCGAGCGCTTTTTCTTTCAGGCCGCCGATCGGAAGCACCCGGCCTCTCAGCGTAATTTCCCCGGTCATGCCGACATTGCGGGAAACCGGGCGGCCCGTCAGTGCAGAAACGAGAGCGGTCGCCATCGTGATGCCGGCGGACGGGCCGTCCTTCGGAACCGCGCCTTCGGGAACATGGATGTGAATGTCATGCTTTTCATGAAAATCCGGACTGATCTTTAATTCTTCCGCTTTTGAACGGACATAGCTGAATGCAGCCTGCGCCGATTCCCTCATGACATCGCCGAGTTTTCCGGTTAAGATCAGCTTGCCTTTACCCGGTGAAAGCGACACTTCAATAGAAAGCGTATCACCCCCGGCTGTTGTATAAGCAAGCCCCGTCACGACGCCGATTTGGTCATCCAGCTCCGCTTGCCCGTATCTGAAGATCCGTTTTCCTAGATAGTCCTCGAGATTTTTCTCTGTGACCGTGATTCTTTTTCTTTCTCCTGAGACGATCAGCTTTGCCGCTTTTCTGCAGATCGCGGCAATTTGGCGCTCAAGGTTCCGCACCCCGGCTTCCCTCGTATAATAGCGGATGACATCAAGTACGGCCTGGTCCCGCATTTGCAGATTTGATTTTTTCAGCCCATGCTCCTTGATCTGCTTCGGCAGAAGATGGTCTTTGACGATTTCCACCTTCTCCACTTCGGTATAGCCCGCGATCGTAATGATTTCCATTCTATCTCTAAGCGGAGCAGGAATTGTCGCCAGATTATTCGCTGTCGCGATAAACAAAACCTTCGATAAGTCAAACGTTTCTTCTATATAATGGTCGCTGAACGTGTGATTTTGCTCAGGATCGAGCACTTCAAGCATCGCTGAAGCAGGGTCGCCCCTGAAATCTGAGGCCATCTTATCAATTTCATCCAGCAGAAATACTGGATTGATTTTGCCCGCTTTTTTCATTCCCTGAATGATCCGGCCGGGCATCGCCCCGACATACGTCCGGCGGTGGCCGCGGATTTCGGATTCATCCCTGACGCCGCCAAGCGAAATGCGGACGAATTTCCGCCCGAGCGATTTAGCGATCGATTTTGCAAGGGAAGTCTTTCCGACGCCGGGAGGTCCGGCCAAACACAAAATCGGTCCTTTTAATGACTTTGTCAGCTTTTGGACGGCTAAGTACTCAAGAACCCGCTCCTTGACTTTCTCAAGGCCGTGATGCTCTTCATCAAGAATTTTGCCGGCAAGGTGAATATCAAGCCTGTCTTCTGTTGCATCATTCCACGGAAGCGAAATCAGCCATTCGATGTAATTGCGGATCACTGAACTTTCTGCAGAGCTTGACGGGATTTTTTCGTACCGGTTCAGCTCTTTGAATGCCGTTTCTTTCACATGGTCCGGCATACCGGCCTCTTCGATTTTATCCGTAAGCTTTTGAACCTCGCCCGCTTTTCCTTCTTTGTCTCCAAGCTCTTTTTGGATGGCTTTCATTTGCTCGCGGAGGTAGTATTCCTTTTGCGTTCTTTCCATTGAACGCTTCACGCGCTGCCCGATTTTTTTCTCAATCTCCAAGACTTCTTTTTCATTGTGAATCAGGTCGATCACTTTATTCAGCCTTGCTTTCACATCGATTGTTTCCAGCACTTCCTGCTTGTCCTTTAACTTAAGCGGAAGGTGGGAAGCGACGATATCGGCCATTCTCCCGGGCTCTTCAATGTCTGTTACCGCGGCAAACGTTTCAGCCGATATTTTTTTGGAAATCTTTATGTATTGATCAAAGTGGTCGAGCAGGGTGCGCATTAGTGCTTCATCTTCAACATCTTTTTCAGTATCCTCTTCGATTCGCTCGATCGTAACCGATGTATAATCATCCAAATCATGGTATTCAACGATTCGGGCGCGCTGAATGCCTTCCACTAAAACGCGGATCGTTCCGTTCGGAAGCTTCAGCATCTGCTTGATTTTCGTGTAGGTCCCGAATGGGAAGATTTCTTCTTCATCCGGTTCGTCTATCGATATGTCCTTTTGTGTTGCAAGAAAAATCATATGGTCATTCATCATAGACTGTTCAAGCGCCTGCACCGACTTTTCGCGTCCTACATCAAGGTGCAACACCATGGTCGGATAGACGAGTAAACCTCTTAAAGGGAGGAGCGGGATGCTTCGTTTCGTTTCATCTGCCATTTTGACTGACACCTCCGTAACTTTAGTAAGAAACATTATAATACACTTTTTTTATCGATGTACAATGGTAAGTCCCGCGAATTAAAAGGGTCTCCTGTAGTATACCCTTTCTTTCACTTCTGAAAAAGGAAAAGATGTCCTCCGCAAAGAAAACTTGCCCGGATACGGCCCGTTAAAAAATCCTCACCGAAAAGTGATGAGGATTATACGGATTCTTTTTTGATCTTTACGCCGTCCGGCATTTCTGAAGGCGGATTGACCAATGAAAGGTCAAGCACTTCCTGAAGCGTTTTGACGGGAACGATGCGAATGCCTTCGATCTGCTTTAAGATGGACTGGACATTTTCATGCGGGATAATGACCGTCTTCGCGCCCGCATGCTTGGCAGCTTTAATTTTCGGAATCACGCCGCCGATCGGTTTAACCCGGCCGTGCAGGCTGATTTCACCAGTCATCGCGATCGTATGGTCGATCGGGATTTTGTGGATTGCCGAAAAAATGCCCGCGGCCATCGCAATTCCAGCCGACGGCCCGTCAACCGGGATTCCGCCCGGGAAATTAATGTGGATGTCATAATCTGAAGCTTTTACCCCCATTGTCCTGAGGACGGTCATGACGTTTTCAACAGACCCTTTCGCCATGCTTTTCCGGCGGATCGATTTTGACTGATTGCCGATATTTTCTTCTTCGGCAATGCCGGTAATATTGATCGATCCTTTATCAGCCGCTTGATTGACAGTAACTTCGATCTCTAGCAAAGAGCCGCTGTTCGGACCGTGTACCGCAAGACCGTTGACGATGCCGATCTGCGGCTTACCTCCGATTTTTTGTTCATATTTCGGCGTCAGCTGGCTGGAATGGATCACCCATTCGATATCCTCGAGAGTGACGTGGTCGCGGTCTTCAGTAAGCGCCATCCCGGCGGCGATCTGCATCATATTGACGACTTCGCGCCCGTTCCTCGCATAGCATGTCAAAAGGTCGAGCCCTTCGTCTGTTACGTGTTTTTTAATTTTTTCAGCCGCTTTTTTCGCGACGGTTTTCAATTCGTGCCTTTCAAGGTCTCGGAAAAACACTTCAAGGCAGCGCGAGCGGATGGCGGGAGGAATTTCCTCGGGCATTCTCGTCGTCGCGCCGATCAGTCTGAAGTCCGCCGGCAGCCCGTTTTGAAAAATATCGTGAATATGCTTCGGAATTTGCGTGTTTTCTTCGCTGTAATAGGCGCTTTCCAGAAAGACTTTCCGATCTTCCAGCACTTTCAGCATTTTATTCATTTGAATCGGATGAAGCTCTCCGATTTCATCGATAAATAAAACGCCTCCATGGGCATGTGTGACGGCCCCTTGTTTCGGCTGCGGAATTCCCGCCTGTCCCATCGCGCCGGCTCCCTGGTAAATCGGGTCATGAACCGAACCGATTAAAGGGTCGGCAATTCCCCGCTCATCAAATCGGGCCGTCGTTGCGTCAAGCTCCACAAAAACGGAAGAATCCCGAAAAGGAGAACGTTTATTTTTTTTTGCTTCTTCCAGGACGAGCCGGGCGGCTGCCGTTTTTCCGACCCCCGGAGGGCCGTAGATGATCACGTGCTGAGGATTCGGTCCGCAAAGAGCGGCTTTCAGCGCTTTGATTCCGTCTTCCTGGCCGACAATGTCATGAAAGCTTGTCGGCCGGACTTTTTCTGATAAAGGTTCTGATAAATGGATTGATCTCATTTTCCGGAGCTGTTCCATCTCTTTTTTGGATTCTCTGTCTATCGTAACCTTTTGCGTTCTTTGGTTTTTAAGCAGATTCCAAAAATATAATCCGATGATAATCCCGAAAAATAATTGTACAAAAAGTGCAATGCTCGTCCAGCTCAACTGATGGTCCCTCCCGTATCTGATCTATGTCTGTTAGTATTTCCTGTTGGGAGAGGGAATAAACGTTTCGGAAGGGATAATTTTGGCCAAACAAAAACCCCCTGAAGCTTCAGGGGGATGTAAGCATTATGCCGACGTTTTTTTGTCTTCGGTGGCGACGGTGCCGTCTTTCATAATCAGACGCGGCGGCTCGCCGTCAGTGACGGTTTCTGCCGTAATCACGCATTTTTCGATATCGTCGCGTGACGGCAGGTCAAACATCACGTCAAGCATGATTCCTTCGATAATGGAACGAAGTCCGCGCGCACCTGTTTTGCGTTCGATCGCTTTTTTGGCGATTGCTTTGAGAGCTTCTTCTTCGAAGACAAGCTCCACATTATCCAGTTCAAGCATTTTCGCGTATTGTTTTACAAGTGCATTTTTCGGTTTTGTCAAAATTTCAACCAGCGCTTTTTCATCAAGCGGTTCAAGGCTGGCGATAATCGGAAGCCGGCCGATGAATTCCGGAATTAAGCCGAAGCGAAGCAAATCTTCAGGAAGCACTTTGGACAACAGCGCTTCTTTCTCAAGGTCTTCGTGCTTGTTGTCGGCGCCGAAACCGATGACTTTCTGACCGAGACGGCGTTTGATAATCTGCTCGATTCCGTCAAAAGCCCCGCCGCAGATGAACAGGATATTGGTCGTGTCAATTTGGATGAATTCTTGATGCGGGTGCTTTCTTCCGCCTTGAGGCGGAACGCTGGCAACCGTGCCTTCAAGAATTTTCAGAAGCGCCTGCTGGACGCCTTCACCTGAAACATCGCGCGTAATCGAAGGGTTCTCCGACTTTCTCGCGACTTTGTCAATTTCATCGATGTAGATAATGCCTTTTTCGGCTTTTTCCACGTCATAGTCAGCCGCCTGGATCAGCTTCAGCAAAATGTTTTCCACGTCTTCACCGACATAGCCCGCCTCCGTCAGGGAGGTAGCGTCAGCGATCGCAAACGGCACATTTAAGATGCGTGCAAGCGTTTGGGCAAGAAGCGTTTTTCCGCTTCCTGTCGGTCCGATCATGGAAATGTTGCTCTTCGACAGCTCGACATCGTCGACTTTGCTGTTGGAGTTAATCCGTTTATAGTGATTGTAAACGGCTACGGCAAGGGATTTTTTCGCCTGGTCCTGGCCGATTACGTATTCATCAAGAATTTCACGGATTTCCTGCGGCTTCGGAACATCTTTAAACTCCACTTCTTCTTCATTGCCGAGCTCCTCTTCGACGATCTCAGTGCAAAGTTCGATGCACTCATCACATATATATACGCCTGGTCCGGCGACAAGCTTGCGTACCTGATCTTGGGTTTTTCCGCAAAACGAGCATTTCAATTGTCCTTTTTCCTCGTTGAATTTAAACATTCTTTCACCCCTTATATCCTTGTCATATCCGTTTCTTCGTTAAAAGAAACATACGCTGTAAAACATTCGTTCCATTATGTATTGCATTTTACCACACTTTCCAAAAAGGCGATAACATTGTGTTTGCCTTTCCGGCATATTCAATATGTATGTTGATCCGCTTGACATTATCTATCCTTTCCAAAAGAAGGGCCGATAAGTCAAAATTGTATAAAACAAGGCACGAAACACTCGCGCCCTGTTTTATATAAACTATGATTATGAAACATATTAACGGTTTTCTACAAGAAAATCAATTGCTTTGCGAATTTTTAAATCCTCTTTCATGCCGTCTGTAGAACCGATCGCTTGTTTGATGTTTTCAACAGGCATGTTATACGCTTCAGCCATTTTAGAAAGCTCTTCTTCGACTTCCTCGTCAGAAACTTGAAGGTCTTCGGCTTTTGCGATGGCTTCAAGCGTCAAGTTTGATTTTACGCGTTTTTCGGCATCTTCTTTCATTTGCTCTTTCAGCGCGTTTTCATCCTGGCCTGAGAATTGGAAGTAAAGATCAAGGTTCATGCCTTGCATTTGCAGACGCTGTTCGAATTCTTTCATCATGCGGTCAAGCTCTGTATCGATCATCGCTTGAGGAATGTCGATCTCAGCATTTTCAGAAGCCTTCAAAACAAGCTCCTCGCGCAATTTTGCATCCGCTTCGTTTTCTTTCGCTTCTTCAAGGCGTTTTTTCGTTTTCTCAGTCAGTTCGGCAAGCGTTTCGACTTCTTCATCGACGTCTTTCGCGAACTCGTCATCAAGCTCAGGAAGCTCTTTCGCCTTGATTTCATGAATTTTCACTTTGAAGACGGCTGGTTTGCCGGCCAATTCTTCAGCATGATATTCTTCAGGGAATGTGACTTCAACGTCTTTTTCAGCGCCGGCTTCCAGTCCGACAAGCTGGTCTTCAAAGCCCGGAATGAAAGAGCCTGAACCGACTTCCAGAGAATAGTTCTCCGCTTTTCCGCCTTCGAAAGCTTCGCCGTCAACGAATCCTTCGAAATCAAGAACAACGGTGTCTCCTTCTTCCACTTTTCCGTCTTCTTTGACGACAAGCTCTGCCTGGCGCTCTTGAAGAGACTTCAGTTCGTTTTGTACGTCTTCATCCGTTACGGCAGTATCGTCTTTTTCAACGCCGAGCCCTTTGTATTCGCCAAGCTTCACTTCAGGTTTAACCGTTACTTTCGCAGTGAAGATCAGGTTCTCGCCTTTTTCGATTTTTTCAACATCGATTTCCGGACGGTCAACAGGCTCAATACCCGCTTCTTCAACCGCTTTCGGATATTCGACAGGAAGCAGGATGTCCAGTGCGTCCTGATAAAGCGCTTCAACACCGAAACGCTGCTCAAACAAGCCGCGCGGCACTTTTCCTTTACGGAATCCAGGAATGGATACTTGCTTCACTACTTTTTTGAATGCATCATCAAGGGCTTTATTAAAGGTATCAGCATCAACCTCAACCGTTAAAACGCCTTCGTTTCCTTCTTGCTTTTCCCATTTTACTGACATGTGTTTCCCTCCAAAATCTATTCAGGTTGTGTCGGTTTTCCATTTTAAAACAAGCACGCGGCTTCGTCCATCAAAACATTGATCCTGCCGTCAGCTTAGTTCTTCCTCATGAGCCATCATTATGTATGCAAAGATAAATAATGAATCTTTAGCGGCAAACGGAACAATCGCCTTCCGTTTCATAAATGCAACCACTTTATTATAACACAATGCCTGCTGCTTTCAACATTTACAAGTAAGAAATTTCTTCTATGTCTTTGATCATCGCGCACGCTTCTTCAAGCTGTCCGTCATTGAAATCATAGAGAATGTGAAGCTCGCTTTTGTCAATGTCGATGCCGTGCATTTCATATCCGACCTTATGAAGCGCGGCGGCCCAAAGCTCGCGGTTCGAGTATTTCGGCTGAAACGGATACAGCACATAGAGATGCCTGCGCCACAATTCTTCAACCGCCTGATACAGCGAGGGATTCTCATTTCCGAGCGTATCGTCAAGGACGTTCAGGACGTGTTTTAAAATCGGCATGTCATCAGGCTTGACCGTTTCTTTCGGATTGATTGTCATCGATTCGCCAAATTTTGTGACGAGCGTCGGTTTTTCATAGTCCGACTCGGCCAGGAGCTGAAGGATCATCGTCTTTACGACCGGATGCCCGTTCGGATGCTGCAGAATCGTTTTCAATAAACCGGCGTATTTCGAGAGATTCCGGTCTTTCAGCGCATGGATCAGCTTCACCTGCTCGCCGGTGTCGTTTAAAACTTTCTCACGGTCGTAGCCCTCGGCGTCTGACGGATCCTCTATGATGTCCTCCGCCTCCGGCTCTTCGGTCATCTTGCGGCTGAATTCGAGCAGTTTATAAAACTGTTCAGCGCTTTCGGGGGGCAGCTTGTTTTCCTCAAGAACGGCTTCGATCGTTTCCTTTACTTTATCATACTGTCTAAGCTGAATTAAAATCGTCATATAGACCTGTAAAACCGTAAAATAGTGACCCTGGCCCTCCTTGAGCATTTTTTCACAGATGCCCCTCGCTTCTTCAAGCTCGCCGATTTCCAGAAAGCATATTGCCATTCCGAGATAAATGTCAGATTCCTCTTCATCGTAATTCCTCGCCTCTGAAAACAGCCGCAGTGCTTCATGGTAATTTTTTTCTTTTAGGGCGGACATCCCTTTATGCACTAACCGCTCTTTCACGTTAGGGAACGGGATGATCTTTGAATTTTTCTTGTCACGCTTCATGCTTAAGTTCCTTTCAGGCACTTATTTTTATCAAGTGTACCAACCCGGCCCGCTAAACACAAGAAAGAACCGTTTCTGCCCCTTTCAGCAAAAAAAAGCTTCCGAAAAAATCGGACAGCTTTTTTAAACTTGCAGCCAGGGGCTTCTCTGTTTTTCAAATTGTTCAATCTCATCTTCCAATAGCAGCGTTAATGAGATTTCGTCATAGCCGTTCAAAAGCATTTCCTTCCAGTGCGGATCAACGTCGAATGCAATCTGCTTCCCGCCGTGATCCGTAATCGTCTGCTTTTCGAGGTCGACTGTCAAAGGCAGCGACTGATGTTCATAATGTGCAGCAAGCTCCTTCCACGTGTCATAAGGAAGGCGGATCGGCAGCATCCCGTTTTTAAAGCAGTTTTGATGAAAAATGTCGGCAAACGACGGCGCGATGATGATTTTAAAGCCGTAATCGTTCAAAGCCCACGGCGCATGCTCCCTCGAGGAGCCGCAGCCGAAGTTTTCACCAGCGATTAAAATCGATGCCCCTTCATATTCGGGCCGGTTGAGCTCGAATTCCGGATTCGGCGCACCGTCCTCCAAATACCGCCAGTCAAAGAATGCGAAGCGGCCGTAGCCCGTTCTTTCGATCCGTTTCAGGAATTGTTTCGGTATGATTTGATCCGTGTCTACATTAATTCTGTTTAATACCGCCGCTTTTCCGGTATGCGTTTTTAAAGGCTCCATCTTTTCACTCCTTTACACGACTGTTTTTTCTTTAAAGTGCTTTCTGACATCGACAAAACGGCCGAAAATCGCAGCCATCGCCGCCATTGCAGGACTGACGAGGTGCGTTCTTGCTCCCTTGCCCTGCCTTCCTTCAAAATTCCGGTTTGACGTGGAGGCGCAGCGCTCTCCTTCCGGAACGACGTCGTTATTCATGCTCAGGCACATGCTGCATCCCGATTCTCTCCATTCGAAGCCGGCCTCGGTAAAGATCTCATGAAGGCCTTCTTTTTCCGCCTGGATTTTGACGCTTTGCGAACCGGGAACAACGATCGCCCTGACGCCGTCGGCGACCTTTTGCCCTTTGATTATCTCGGCCGCCTGGCGGAGATCCGTCAGCCGCGAGTTCGTGCATGAGCCGATAAACACGTGCTCAATCGTAATATCTTCGATTTTTTTATATGGTTCAAGTCCCATATATTCATAGGCGCGCAGCGCTTCTTTTTTATCGTCTTCCTGGTCGAACGCCTCAGGGCCCGGAATGGCTTCATCAACCGGCAGAACCATTCCCGGATTGATGCCCCATGTCACCATCGGGGAAATCTCATTGCCGTCCAGAACAATCGTCCGGTCGTATACAGCTCCCGGATCGGTCCTCAGACTCTCCCATTCCTCGACGGCCTTTTCAAACGCTTCGCCTTTTGGCGCATATTTTTTCGTTTTAATATATTCAAACGTCGTTTCATCAGGTGCGATAAGCCCAGCCCTTGCCCCGGCTTCGATCGACATGTTGCAGACGGTCATCCGTTCATCCATCGACATGTTTCGGAACACTTCGCCCGTATATTCAATGACATAGCCGGCGCCGAATTTAACACCGTACTTTCCGATGATGGCAAGGATCACGTCTTTTGCTGTGACGCCTTTTTGCAGTGTGCCGTCAACGCGGATTTCAAGCGTTTTCGGTTTTTGCTGCCAAAGCGTCTGCGTTGAAAGCACATGCTCGACTTCGCTCGTTCCGATTCCGAATGCGAGCGCGCCGAACGCGCCGTGCGTTGACGTATGGCTGTCGCCGCAGACAATCGTTTTTCCCGGCAACGTTAAACCGAGCTCAGGTCCGATGACATGGACGATTCCCTGATCAGGGCTCGACAGGTCGGCAAGGCGGATGCCGAATTCTGCGCAATTTCGTTCAAGCGCGCTGACCTGCCGTTTTGCGACTTCATCATGAATCTCAAACCGGTTCACGGTCGGGATGTTATGATCCATCGTGGCAAACGTATTCTCAGGCCTTCTCACCTTTCTTTTCTTTTGTCTCAGACCTTCAAAGGCCTGGGGTGAAGTGACCTCATGGATTAAATGCAGATCGATGTATAAAAGGTCGGGCTTTCCCTCTCCTTTTTTAACGACATGCTGATCCCAAATTTTTTCGATGATCGTTCGAGGCGTCATCTTGTTTCCTCCCTCTACCAATATCCGTTTTCCTTAAACGTAAGCGGTCATGATGTTCGAAATGGCGTTGTCATCTGCCAGTGCTGCTTTAACCTCTCCCGTGATCGCCTTTGTCGTACAATGCTCTCCGCCTTTTGCAAGATCCTTTGTTCTTTTTCCGGACTGAAGCACTTGATCAACGGCGATTTCAACGGCTTTCGCTTCCGTTTCAAGGCCGAATGACGTGCGGAGCATCATCGCCGCCGACAAAATGGCTGCAAGCGGATTGGCGACGTTTTGTCCCGCGATGTCAGGAGCTGACCCGTGAACAGGCTCATACAGATGGAGGCCTGAGCTTGATAAGCTGGCCGACGGCAGCATGCCGAGCGATCCCGTCAGCATCGAAGCTTCATCGCTTAAAATATCGCCGAACATGTTTTCAGTGACGACGATGTCAAATTGACCCGGATGATAGATGAGCTGCATTGCGGCATTGTCGACGAGCATATGCTCAAGCTTCACGTCAGGAAATTCTTGAGCGACTTCTTCGGCCGTCTTTCTCCACAGCTTGCTTGATTCAAGAACGTTCGCTTTATCGACGGATGTGACTTTTCCTTTGCGTCCCTTTGCCATTCGGAAAGCTTCCCTGATGACCCGTTCCATTTCGGATTTTTTATAGAACAGCGTGTCAACGGCTTCTTCCTCGCCGTTTTCATTGACGTACTGCCTGCTCGGCTTTCCGAAATATAGACCGCCCGTCAGCTCGCGGACGATGACAAAGTCAACGCCTTTAATATATTCCTTTTTTAAAGGAGAGGCTTCGGCAAGGCTTTCAAACACTTTGACAGGTCTCAAGTTAGCGAAAAGATCGAGCTGTTTGCGAATGGCGAGGAGCCCTTTTTCCGGTCTCAGGTCAGAAGGATTTTGATCCCATTTCGGTCCTCCTACGGCTCCGAGCAAAATGGCGTCAGCTCCTTGGCAGACGGCGACCGTTTCCTTCGGTAGCGGCACACCCGCCTCATCGATGGCAGCTCCGCCGATCAGACCGTATTCAAATTCGAAATCATGCTGATAATGCTCGGCAACGCTTTTCAGAACGTCTACCGCCGCTTCCAGCACCTCGGGGCCGATTCCGTCACCTGGCAAAAGTGCGATTCGTTTTTTCACGTTAAACCAACTCCTTCCTTTTCACTGTCATGATCCTACAGCCGCTTCCTTTAGCAAGCCTTCCGCATTCGTTTGGTAAACGAGAAGGCGGTTCACCGCATTTACATACGCTTTTGCCGAAGCTTCAAGCACATCCTGCGCGACTCCGCGGCCGCCTGATTCTTTTCCGTCGATCAACACCCTGACATACACCTGGGCAAATGCGTCCTGCCCTTTGCGGTTGGATTGAATCCGGTAGTCTAAGAGCTGGATTTCTTTATCCATACAGCGCTTCAGCGTATTATAGACCGCTTCAACGCTGCCCGCTCCCGTCGCCGCTTCCTGAATGACCTGATCCGTCTTTTGGTCCTTCAACGAAACCGTCGCCGTCGGAACTTGCGATGTGCCGTAATGGACTTGAAGCGACACCAAATCGTAGCCGATTTTGCGGTCTGTCGCTTTTTCTTCAAGGATAAGAGAAATCAGGTCTTCATCTGTAAATTCTTTTTTCTTTCCTGTCAGCTCTTTAAATATGTTGAAAAACTTATTGATCTCCTCTTCCGCAAACTGGAATCCGAGCTTTTGCAGCTTATCTTTAAACGCATGGCGCCCTGAATGCTTTCCGAGCACAAGCGCGTCTGTCTTGACGCCGACAAGCTCCGGCGAAATGATTTCGTACGTTGTTTTTTCTTTTAGGAAACCGTCCTGATGGATGCCTGATTCGTGTGCGAAAGCGTTGTCGCCGACGACCGCTTTATTGCGCGGAACGGCCATTCCCGTCAGCTTGCTCACCAAATCACTTGTCCGTTTAATTTCATTCAATTGAATCGTAGACTCCGCCTGGTAAAAATCCTTCCGAATATGGAGAGCAACGGCAATTTCTTCAAGAGACGCATTCCCCGCTCTTTCGCCAATGCCGTTGATTACCGATTCCACTTGGTCAGCGCCGTTTTCAATGGCGGCCAGAGAGTTGGCGACGGCCATTCCCAAATCATCGTGGCAATGGGCTGAAAGCTTGACCCTGTCTGCATTGCGGACATTTTCCTTGATGTAGCGGAAAATGTTTCCGTACTCGGCCGGCGCCAAATACCCCACCGTGTCCGGAAGATTGATGACATCCGCACCGGCTTCGATTACCCGGCTCACGATTTCGGCTAAAAACGCCAGATCCGTACGGCACGCATCTTCTGCCGACCATTGCACGACCGGAAATTTCCGCTTCGCGTATTTAACCATTGCCACCGCCTGTTCCAGCACTTGCTCCCGCGTTTTTTTCAGCTTATATTTCAAATGGATGTCAGAGGTCGCAATAAATACGTGCAGCCGCGGTTCAGCCCCGTTTTTCAGCGCCTCCCAGGCCGAATCGATATCCCCTTTGACAGAACGGGCAAGCCCTGTTACCGAACAGTTTTTAATCGTTTGCGCGATTTCCTTTACAGCGTAGAAATCCCCGGGGGATGAAGCGGGAAAACCCGCTTCCATAATATTGATCCCGAGTTTTTCCAGCTGCCGGGCGATCGCCAGCTTCTCCTGCGTGTTTAAATTGACGCCTGGTGACTGCTCGCCATCGCGGAGTGTCGTATCAAAAAAGTTAATTTTTCGCACCGGCTACCACCGCTTCCTTCTTTTTGCCCTGTTTGACAAACGGCATCATTTCGCGAAGCTTTCTGCCGACCACTTCGATTTCATGCTCATTTTCTCTTGCATTGATGGCGTTAAAGCGCGGGCGGTTTACTTGGTTTTCAACGATCCATTCTTTCGCGAACGTTCCGTTTTGGATGTCTTTCAATACTTCTTTCATAGAAGCTTTGACATTTTCATCGACAACGCGCGGACCTGATACGAAATCTCCCCATTGCGCCGTGTCGGAAATGGAGTATCTCATGCCTGCCAAGCCTTCTTCATACATCAGGTCTACGATCAGCTTCAGCTCGTGCAGACACTCAAAGTATGCGAGTTCCGGCTGGTATCCTGCTTCTGTCAGCGTTTCAAAGCCGGCTTTGACTAGGGATGTCAGTCCTCCGCACAGAACCGCCTGTTCCCCGAATAAGTCTGTTTCAGTTTCTTCTTTAAATGTTGTTTCAAGCACTCCTGCTCTCGCACCGCCGATCGCTTTCGCATATGCAAGCGCCTTGTCTTTCGCTTCACCTGATACATCCTGATAAATCGCGAACAGCGCCGGCACTCCTGCGCCCTGCTCGAACGTTCTTCTGACGAGATGTCCCGGTCCTTTAGGAGCGACGAGGAATACGTCAACGTCTGCCGGAGGAACGATTTGATGGAAATGAACGTTGAAACCGTGTGCGAAAACGAGCGAATTGCCGGCTTGAAGCTCATCTTTAATCTCGGCTTCATACACTTTTTGCTGCTGTTCATCAGGAAGCAGAACCATGACGATATCAGCCTGTGCCGCTGCTTCTTTTACAGTAAATACTTGATGGCCGTCTTCTTCCGCTTTCGTGAACGATTTTCCTTTTCTGACGCCGACAATGACGTCGACTCCGCTTTCTTTCAGGTTCAGCGCATGCGCATGGCCTTGTGAACCGTATCCGATAACCGCCACTTTTTTTCCTGCCAATACGTTTTCTTTAATATCCTCGTTGTAATATACTTTTACCATTTCAATCTCTCCCTTTTTTTGTTTTTAAGATTTATACAATAGATATTGTTTTAATAGAGGCCGGCTTTTGCTGAGTACCTCTTGCAAAAGCCGTTGTGCCTGTTCTGGCAACCTCTTTAACCCCGTATGGCTTCAGCAGTTCAATAAGCGCTTCGATTTTGCTTGATTCGCCTGTGACCTGAATGACGACGCTGTCCTTGGCGACGTCGACCACTGTGGCACGGAACGGCTCGATCACGCCGTTGATTTCCGCTCTGCTCGAAGGAGGGGAGACGACCCTGATTAAAGCCAGCTCCCTTTGGACGATGGATTGATTCGTAATGTCCGTGACTTTTAATACATCAATCTGCTTATTTAGCTGTTTTGTCAGCTGTTCGGTTTCTTTTTCATCTTCCACATGAACGACGAACGTAATTCTGGAGATGCCCTCTGTTTCGGTGTGTCCCACCGTAATGCTTTCAATGTTATAGTGCCGTTTTGTAAACAGCCCCGTGATCCTGTTTAAGACGCCGGATTGATTCAGTACCGTGAGCGTAATGATTCTTTTCAAGGTTTCACCCCCACCATTTCATGAAGCCCTTTTCCAGGTGCAACCATCGGAAATACCTTTTCATCTCTTGCGACCTGAACGTCGATGACCATCGGTTCATTCGATGTCAAAGCAGCTTCGAGCTTTTCTTTCGCTTCCTCTTCAGATGTAATTCGGACGCCTTTGATGCCGTAAGCTTCAGAAAGCTTGATAAAATCGGGCTGCGACGAAAATTTCGAATGGGAATAGCGTTCATCATAAAAGATTTCCTGCCATTGCCGAACCATGCCGAGACAGTGGTTGTTTAACACGACGACTTTGATCGGAAGGTTGAGGTCGTGGATGACCGCCAGCTCCTGAAGGGTCATTTGAAATCCTCCGTCTCCGAGGAGGGCGACAACCGTTGCATCTTTCTCCGCAAGCTGCGCCCCGATTGCTGCCGGGAGCCCGAATCCCATCGTGCCGAGACCGCCTGAGGTCACCCATCTGTCGGCTTTTTTGAACGGATAGAACTGTGCGGCCCACATTTGATGCTGACCGACGTCTGTTGTCACAATGGCTTCGCCCCTCGTATATTTATGAATGTACTCGATCAGCTTCTGCGGCTTAAAGCCTTCGGCTGCATTCTCTTCATACCAGAGAGGATATTCGCTTTTCCAGCCGGCAAGCTGTTGTTTCCATTCATCAGAAGCGCTCGGTTTGCCGTTTTGCTTGATCAGTTCCGTTAAGACGAGTTTGCTGTCTCCGACGACAGGAATGTGCGTGTGGACGTTTTTGCCGATTTCGGCCGGATCAATGTCAATATGGGCGACTTTCGCGTATTTGGCGAAATGTTTCAAATTCCCTGTAACCCTGTCATCGAACCTCGCCCCGATGCTGATTAATAAATCACATTCATACAGCGCCATGTTCGCGGCATATGTCCCGTGCATTCCTGCCATTCCAAGGAAAAGCGGATGGTCGGCCGGAAAACCTCCGAGCCCGAGCAGCGTGTGCGCAACCGGAATCTGCTGCTGTTCGACATAATTTTTTAATTCTTCCGACGCTTTCCCGTGCAAAACGCCGGCTCCGGCTAAAATAACCGGCTTTTTCGCTCCGCTGACCGCTTCCACAAGCTTTCTGACCTGCAGATAATTCGGCTCTTTTGTCGGCTGATAGCCCGGCAGGCGAATGTCATGGTCGTAGCTGAATTCCCCTTCGATTCCGGCGATATCTTTCGGGATGTCGATTAAAACGGGGCCAGGTCTGCCGGTTGTCGCGATGTGGAACGCTTCTTTAATGATTCTCGGCAGGTCTTCAGCCTCCCGGACCTGGTAGCTGTGCTTTGTGATCGGCATCGTAATCCCGATCACATCCGCTTCCTGAAAAGCGTCAGATCCGATGACCGATGTCGCTACCTGACCCGTAAACACGACCAGCGGCAATGAATCGATCATTGCATCGGCAAGGCCGGTCACGAGATTGGTCGCCCCCGGCCCCGAGGTGGCGATCACGACGCCCGGCTTCCCGGAAATTCTCGCATACCCTTCCGCCGCATGAATCGCCCCTTGCTCATGGCGCGTCAACACATGAAACATTCCCGATCCGTAAAGTTTGTCATAAATCGGCAGGACAGCCCCGCCAGGATATCCGTAAATCACTTCAACATTTTCCCGCTTTAAAGCTTCAATCAGCATCGACGCCCCAGCCATCGTTTGTGTACATTGGGCATGATCTGCATCCAACTGTACATTCGTCCTCATTTTTCTTCCTCCTTATTTGTTCATCACTCACAACTTCAAGTTTGATTTTGATTTGATCTATATGTGCCGCAAAGCATGCATCCATTATGCCTTTACAGCTAAAAAAGCCTTCCCGCCCACAATGGCGCTGCTTACCTCGCAGGCCAAAGGGGCGAAAAGGCTTTTCTTTCCGCGGTACCACCCTTGTTCACGGCCGTTACGGCCGCCTTATGGATAACTATATCCGCTTTAATAACGAGTGATCGTTTCGGTTCACCCGGCCGGCCCTACTAAATTCTAACGAATCGTTCAAACCGGCACTCAGAGGGGAGTTCGCAAGCGGAGGCCGCCACCGGTTTCCAGCAATCCCGGCTCTCTGTAGACGGCGTTTCCGCTGTTACTTATCCTCTTCTACGTTTATCTTTATTCAGCTGACATTCAAGCTTTGATCGTTAAAGTTTACCTTTTCTCCTTCACGCACAACGCGTTCGCGGAATTTTTCCAGCATCCGGTTTGTATGGACTCCCGGCTTTCCGCTTCCGATCTGCCGGCCGTCCACTTTGACAACAGCGATGACCTCGGCAGCGGTTCCCGTCAAAAACACTTCCTCCGCCGTATATACATCATGGCGGGTAAACGGCTCTTCCTTCACTTCATAGCCGAGCTCTTCGGCGATTTCAATGATCGCATTGCGCGTGATTCCTTCTAGCGCGCCAAGGTATCCCGGCGGCGTCAAAAGCTTTCCGTTTTTATAAATAAAAACATTATCCGCAGAACCTTCGGCAACATAGCCTTGATCATTGAGCATAAGCGCTTCGCTGACCCCGGCCATCCGCGCCTCGATCCGGACAAGAATATTATTTAAATAATTCAGGGATTTTACTTTCGGGCTTAATACATCCGGCCGGTTTCGTCTTGTCGGCACAGTAACGATATCAATTCCCGTTTCATATAAATGCTTTGGGAATATTGCCAATGGTTCGACAATTATGATGACACTAGGGGCTGAACAATTGTTTGGATCGAGTCCGAGATCTCCCGGCCCCCTTGAAACAACCAAGCGGATATAAGCATCTTTGAGCCCGTTTTTCTCTACCGTTTTCAGAACGTGATCCGTCAGTTCTTCCTGCTGATAAGGGATCTCGAGCAGGATGGATCTTGCTGAATCATACAGGCGGTCCATGTGCTCCTTCATTCTGAAGATGTTTCCGTCATACACCCTGATGCCTTCGAACACCCCGTCGCCGTATAAAAAACCGTGATCATAGACTGATATTTTAGCGTCTTCTTTTTTAACGAGTTTGTCGTTTAGGAAGATCCACTGGTCTTTCTGGTCCCCCATCCTTTTAGCACACCTTTCTGTTGTAAATGAACGCGTTACCTGATTAAAAAATCATGATGCGGGAACCCGTTTTCCCGCCGTTATTCTTCGGGAAAATTGAAAAGCTCTAAAGCGATTTGATCTTTTGTTTGAACTCATATTACGCTCCTTTACAAACAGTGTCAACCGTATTTTTTAAAATTATTAGACAATTTAGATTTATCAATCTACTTGTATACGCTTACATGATTGCTATAAAAGGAAATTCGAAATTAAAAAATAATTAAAAATTTTTTCTGTAATCTATAAAGATTACACAATGAAAACGAAGTTTTATACTATTTTGTCACATTTCATGACAGAAAAAATGGAGCCTCCCAGGTTTGCCGGGTTAGGTTTTTTACCAGCAAACGTGTACAGACTCCATTTACAATAATTCACATAAACTAATAAAAATAAGAAAAGATAGGTGAATGATATGTACAGCACATACTCAGCTTTCCCGTATTCTGATCCTTCTTACGAAAACGGGTACCGTCAATATCCGGGATTTTTCGGATATCCGGGATTCCCGGGATATCCCGGATACTACCCTGGACCTCAGATGACTTACGTATATACGCCCGGCACCCCGATGACGTACTACCCGTATGGTTCCGTATTAACCGGTCCCACTCCCGTAGGCGCCATCAGCCACCCGGGAGTCATCAGCAGTCCCTCTGTCGGTGCGCATGGATTTAGAGGGGTTGGCGGCGGGTTCAGATAAAGAAGGAACACCCGTTGAATTAAACAACCCCCTGAGCAATCATCGCATCGGCGACCTTGATGAATCCCGCAATGTTGGCTCCTGCCAATAAATCACCAGGGCGTCCGTACTCCCCGGCCGCCTTCATGCTGTTTTGGTAAATGCTTGTCATGATATCGCGCAGCCTGTGATCCGTCTCCTCTGCCGTCCATCGCAGACGGGCGCTGTTTTGCGCCATTTCCAACGCAGAAACGGCGACACCGCCGGCGTTGGCGGCCTTTGCGGGACCGAACAGAATGCCAGAATTCAAAAAGCGCTCGATGGCTTCCTGTTCAGACGGCATGTTCGCCCCTTCCCCGACGGCTTTTACGCCGTTTGCGATCAGCATGTCGGCCGCTTTTTCGTCAATTTCATTTTGGGTCGCGCACGGAAGCGCAATGTCGCAAGGCACGGACCAGATTCCTGAACAGCCTGTGTAATAATGCGCGTCAGGATGTTCATCTACATACTCAGCGATTCTTTTGTTCCCGACTTCTTTCAATCGTTTGACAGTATCAAGATCGATCCCGTTTTTATCGTATACGTATCCGTCAGAATCGCTGCAGGCGACCACTTTTGCACCAAACTGCATCGCTTTTTCCATGGCGTATATCGCTACATTTCCCGATCCCGATACGACGACGGTGCTTCCTTCAAAACTCAGCCCCTTATCCTTCAACATTTCTTCGACAAAGTAGACAAGCCCGTAGCCGGTGGCCTCTGTGCGCGTTAGACTGCCCCCGTATTCAAGGCCTTTCCCCGTCAAAACACCCGCTTCATAAGCGCCGCGTATTTTTTTATACTGCCCGAACATATACCCGACTTCTCTTGCGCCTACGCCAATATCGCCCGCCGGCACGTCTCTGTCTGGTCCGATATATTTATGCAGTTCATTCATGAAGCTCTGCGTAAAACGCATGATTTCCCTGTCTGATTTGCCCTTTGGATCAAAGTCGGATCCGCCCTTTCCGCCTCCGATCGGAAGGCCTGTCAGAGAGTTTTTAAAAATTTGTTCAAAGCCTAAAAATTTAATGATGCTTGCGTTAACGGAAGGGTGGAAACGGATGCCCCCTTTGTACGGGCCGATCGCGCTGTTGAACTGGACGCGGAATCCGCGGTTAACCCGAACCGTCCCCTGATCGTCAACCCACGGAACCCTGAACACAATCATTCGTTCCGGTTCCGCGATTCTCTCAAGTATATTGTGCTCAATATACTTCGGATATTTCGCAAAAACAGGGACAAGCGAATCAAAGATTTCTTTTACCGCTTGAAGAAATTCGCTTTCATGAATATTGCGCTGCCGTACGGTTTCAAACGCTTCTGTCACATAATCTCTCGCCGCTCGCATATTTGTTTCTTCAGCTTTTTCTAGTGTGTGCACCTTTCTTCAGCTCCCTTTTTAAGTTGGATGTCCGATTGAACGTTGGAAGATTTTCTATCATGGTAAATATTACATCTTGGAGGCGTTTCCATCAATCTGGATAACAGATCAAACCATTGCTTGTATGAGATATATGTCTAAAACTGTGAATTGGCGGGTATTTAGGCAGGGCGGTGACGAGCGAAAGGCAAGGCGGAACGGACTATCGCCGTTTCGAAAGTTACTTGATCAAAATAGACGTTTAGGCCAATAAAGCGAGGTTTTGGGTGGGATGCCGGGAGCTTTCAAGTATCAGCTCAAATCACATTTTTTGTTGATCCCGATTTAGAGTCATAAAAAAATGAATCGTTCAGCATAAAATTTTGTTAAAAGTGACAGAGGCTCATAGCGCCGCTTTCATGGGCTGTTTTTTCTTGTGGAACCATTTATGCCCATGGTATCTTTTAAAAGATATGCGATAGGAGGCTTAGATTATTTGAAAAACATTAGAAGGTATTTCAAGAGACACCCCAGAATAGGTTTTACTATAGATTTTGTCACAACGGCTATTTGTTTAATGATCGCCTATCTGCTTTTACCCGGAATGTTAGGCACCCTCATTGCAGTGGCGGGATTGCTTTTGATCAGAAGCCTATTAGGTACATATTGGTCGGATCAGGGGGAATAAGCCTCAATATTAATCTCTGATTGAGTGTTTTTTATGCTCAAATCCGAGAAAAAGCCGACAAAAATTGGATAAAATGTCTTTAGTTCGTAATATTATCTTTAAACATATGAAACGGATCCTACAAATTTAAAAGTATACCCATTGTTAACAATTTCATTTCTTTTTCCTTCATAAACAAAGTTATATAGTAAAATGGCAGAGTTTATATTCTTGGGAAGTTGTTTATCCTGAATAGCTTCAAAACGAGACAAAATGATTTCATCATACGAACAGCCACCTATTAATTCTTGCAGCAATTCTTTATTTTGATCATAAACAACCTTTTCGATAAAATCTTCATCTAAATCATCAATATCTATGTCAAAATCTATTAAAAACGGAGAAGGGAGGAAGTCACCTTCTTCTTCATCGCAAGGTAATTCAACGTATTCATTTAATTTATCATCAGTTTGAATACTACCAATCCATAATGAGACATAATTTTCTCGTTCCATTTTAAACCCTCCTATTTTTTTATCCTTAGCCCATCAGGCAAAGCCTCAACTCCCCCTTTTAGTCTGTAATTGGCCCAATTGTCTAATCCTCTTACAAACATATTATAATCTTTTAATGAGTCTATAATCTTTAGTAGTGTTGTGAGCAGCAGTAGAACATAATCCACCGTGCTTTCCTGTCGGGTTAACAAATTCCACTTCATTTATTGCCGTTCGCAGCTCTCTAATTTGTTCTGCCGTTACTCCCCAGTGTTTAAAAGTATAGAGGCTCGTGAAACTAAATGCCACTTATGCATTCCTCCTGAAGCTCGAAGCTGTCTTTCTATGGCCCTTCTAGTTTTTTTATCACTCCAGAGTTCATCTAATTGTTTAGTTGATAATGAATTCAACCATTATTAAACTCCTCACTTTTAACTGTTGGCACAGCGGTCCCCAATCAGCTTCACAACAACAGTGTGCAAAAGATCAGTGCCCGCAGGCTCTCCGTCTTGGACTCAATATTCACGTTCGTTTTTCTTGTCTCTATCGTATAACAAAGTGGAATTAAAAAAGCCCCCTATTTTATCCCCCTTTTTGTCGGATTTTTCTCGAAGATGAACATTAAAAAGCACCCAAATAAAACTGGGTGCTAAAAAACTACTCTTCGTCCTCCTTAAGAGGTCTGAGTCCATTGATTAATTCTGTGAAATTCTCACAAACGTAAATCAACGCTTTTTCTGGATTTGTATAAGCCTCTTCGTGATCCCAAAAAACAATTTTAGGTTCAGAGGAATCTCTATAATCAAAACAATAAAAGTTTCCTCCTGGATCATTTGCAAACGGAATCACATTTTCTACTAATCGATCTTGTATAGAGTCGTAAACTTCTAGTATTCCTATATATTCATCGCTTTCAATTGTAAGAAGAAAATTAAAAGACTCTTTAAAACTTCCAATTTCAACAACGTTTTTATCTAAAGGTACGCACCCCTGATATTTCTTAACAATTTCTTTATAGTCGGATGGAAAAGCTACCTTCATTTTATTTTCTACAGCGTTAATGTCTTTATTTGAAAGTTCTTTATACTCTGATGGACTAAGCCAGTTTATTTCTTGAATCATCATCTAGGTTCTCCTTTCTATTTATGAGTCTCTCCCCCATATTTTTTGGCCTCCAGTATGTCCTGTTTTTGCATGGATTTCAGAATCAACAAGTTCCATTCGCCCAGGAATTTGATGGTGATGCCATGTATATTTCTTAGGTGTAAAGCCAGCTTGTAACATTAAAACTTCTTTATCGGTCAACCCTAAGTCTTTCTGTATTATGGGGTTCTCTTTAATCTGTTTATATAGCTTCTTATTAAGAATTGAAAATTGTGCAGTACGGGTTTTCTTATAATCAGCTTTATCAAGAGGCAATGTATGCTTTACTTCAAAAATAGGAAAGCCATCTTTATCGTACGGAACGCCTGTAATGGGATGCTTGTCATTTTTTAAATGTCCCATTCTCAAATTGATTGTTTTCGTTGCTCCTGAAGAATCTTTATATGTGTATGGAGCAGCTTGTACAAGCACACTTTTCTTTCTATCCTCGGCCAATTCTTTTAATACCATCGGCGTATTCTTCACGTTAATAGAATTCGGTGCATCTTGAAGAATCCCTTGCAATGCAGGAGTATATCGATTATTAGGTGGCTTGATTGACTGTTTTACGGCCTTACCGGCTTTCTTCACCTTACTTACCGCTGTTTTTCCCGCTTTCGCAATATCTTTTGAGCCAGTTGAAACAGAAGATTTTCCGTTTCTCAAGCCCCACAGGCTACCGATCATATAAGTAAAATAATGCGCTCTTGAATACGCATCCCCATGTACTACCTTCTCATCCCATTTTTCCGCCAACGTGTCAATCATACTCAGAAAAGAGCCTTTATAATCGTATCCAAGAACAGTATCTAAACCATCCGATATTCCATCCCAGCTGAATTCCGCCATCAACAAAATCTTTCGCAAGATCATATCCGGCGACCGCACTGCCTTTAACTGATTTATATACAGGACCTAAATATTTTTCCCCCGCCTCATCTAATTTTTCCCCTGCGTCCACTACACCGTCTAAAAGGCCTTGACCGGCCTCTTTAACATTATTAATTGTCGCTTGAAGAGGATCGTCCCAGAACTCAATGGATTTAACATGCTCCATTTCTTCTGGTGTGAGATTATCATAACCGATTTCTTTAGCAATCTTAATATATTCCTCTGAATCGGATGCATTTTCGAGCTTTTTCCTCAGCTTATAAAGTTGAACATCATGTTCGCTAACTTCGCTAATCTCTTTTTCAAGCTTTGATCTCTTATCAAGCTTATCCAACATGACGCCCATCGCTGTCTCTTGATCCCCGCGTAAAGCATCCATCTCATCCGGCTTTAAAATCGAGCCTTTTTGATAGGTTGCAATCTCAATTTTAGGACCCGTATACATTTTTTCAAGCTTGGTTATGTACCTCTGCATCGTCTCAAGATCGTTTTCAGCGGTTTTGAGGGCGTTTGTCTGCTCCCTGTCAAAAGTGTGCAGCTTTTCAATTGTCTGATTGATGTCTTTCATTGCTTTTCGGTTTTGTTCATGAAAATCATTGTCATTCAAATCCGGCAAATCAACAATATGGCTGACTTTTGAAATCGCGGCGTTAGCTTTTGATACCAAATGTTTCGTTGTTCGATCAGCCGCGTTTAAGCCTTGTTCCAGATCGTGATCGAGAAAGGCTTGCGAAATATAACCGTTGTGATTCGGTTCCAAGGAATTCAGTGCATTTTTCACTTTTTTACAGATGACTCGTATTCCTCGACGAAAGATTCATAGAACCGCAAAAACGGAGTGTGGCATTCTTCATAAAAGGCGCGAATCGCGTCGCCTCCTTTACCTTTTAAAGCATCATCAAGAGCCGTTATCCCGTCAACGCTTTTTTTGAGATTGGCGATTTCTTCTGATTGCTTTTTTAATTGTTCCAGCGTTTGATCAATTGCATGGTGCAACGCATGGACATCAAGAGTCTTCATGGCATTCCCCTCTAATACTAAAGTTACAATCAGTATAGAGTTTACCACTTTACGGAAAGAAATTGGTGAATAAATCCTGTCTATCCACGAAAATGAATCTTATTGATCAGGTCAAAAAACCCACCTTCTGTTTCTTGAAGTATTAAAAATAAAAATGGCTTTAAGATTGTAGACATGCTTTTAGAAGATGGTGCAGGTTGAATATGTACGTTTGAACAGTATTTATAGGGGTATAATGATATTTTATCGAATATACCAGAATTTTTCCCCACAGCTTTTACGCCTTTACCTTTGATCTTAAAGAAAAAAGCCCCAAACCCTTGTATACCAAGAAATTTGAGGCTTTTCAGCTTAACGTCCCAGGAGAGATTCGAACTCCCGACCGACGGCTTAGAAGGCCGTTGCTCTATCCAGCTGAGCTACTGGGACATGATGTGTTGTTTTTTGTTTGCTTTAACTATCAGCGACAAGATTTATTATATGCGTATTGTGCCCATAAGTCAACATTTTTTTAGAATTTTTTTCATCACGAGGAAGAAGAAATTCTTCCTCATGAATGTTACGGCAATCGGCAACGATTTGTTAAGCTTTCGATTTCCTGTCCGGATGTATCGTAAAAGCGGACTTCTGCGTTGTTATTGTCAATGCTTAGTATAGCATAAGTTTTCTCCCTTCGCATCCGGGGAAGGCGGATGCTGCCGGGGTTGATCAGCAGCTTTCCGTCCATCAGCTCGCTGCCGGCGATGTGGGAGTGGCCGAAGCAGATGATATCGGCTCCGAGTTCTTCCGCCCGGTAATACACATTTAACAGTGACTGCTTGATGCCGTATAAATGTCCGTGTGTAAAAAACAGCTTCCGCTCGCCGACCGGTACAACGATTTCATCTTTAAATTCCCCGTAAAAGTCGCAGTTACCTTTTACCGTCAAGTAGGAAGCAAGCGCCGGATGAGAAGGGTCAAGCTCGGAATCTCCGCAGTGGATGTTGAGATCGGCATCCTTCTCATGACGTTTGGCGATTGTTTCGAGTTCATTTTCAAGGCCGTGGCTGTCGCTTACGATCAGCACCTTCATTCCGGCACCCCCTCTCCGTGTCAATCCAATAATGCAGTCAGCTTTTTCAGCGCATCCGCCCTGTGGCTGATCTTGTTTTTTTCGCTGCTTGAAAGCTGAGCCATCGTCTGGTCCTTATCTTTGACGAGGAACACCGGATCATAGCCAAATCCGTTCGTCCCCATCGGCTCCTCTGTAATATAGCCTTCGACGGCCCCTTCGACCGTTTTCGTTTCCTGTCCCGGAATGCATAAGGCAAGCGCGCATCTGAATCTTGCCGAACGGTCTTCCTTTTCGACTCCTTCGAGTTCTTTTAACAGCTTCTGCAGGTTGGCGAGGTCGTTTTTTTCTTCTCCGGCATAGCGTGCCGAGTAGACCCCCGGCCTTCCGCCGAGATAATCGACGGACAGGCCGGAGTCGTCGGCAATCACGATTTTGCCGGTCGCTTTCGAAATCGTTTCCGCTTTGATGATTGCGTTTTCTTCAAAGGTTTGTCCGGTTTCTTCGATATCGGCCGTATAGCCGATATCCAGTAATGATTTGACATCATAGCCTCGCGGGGCGAGCATTTCTTTGAATTCCTTGACTTTTCCTTCGTTTTTTGTGGCAATGATGACTTCTTTCATTTCGTATCAAGCCTTTCTGAAAGTTTTATTGTTGCTGAATGGCCGCTGCAGCGTCACCGAGCGCTTCTTTCTGTTTTTCGATGAGTTCGGCAATCCCTTTTTCGGCAAGCTCTAAAAGACCGTTTAGTTCGCTTTTTGAAAATGTCGCTTCTTCACCGGTTCCCTGAAGCTCGACAAAGCGGCCTTCCCCCGTCATAACCACGTTCATATCAACCTCTGCTGCCGAGTCTTCCTGATAATTCAAATCAAGAATGAGTCCGTGCTCCTTGTCGATTCCAACTGAAGTGGCAGCCAAAAAGTCAGTGATCGGCATCGTTTTCAGCGTCCCGTTTTCCATAAGCCGGCTGACGGCAAGCGCCATCGCGGTGAATGCCCCGGTGATCGAAGCCGTTCTCGTTCCGCCGTCCGCCTGAATCACGTCACAGTCGATCCAGATCGTCCGTTCGCCGAGCTTCTCCAAATCAACGACCGCCCGCAAAGCTCGTCCGATCAGCCTTTGGATTTCCATCGTACGTCCGGAAATTTTTCCTTTTGACGATTCCCTGATCGTCCTCTGATTCGTGGCGCGTGGCAGCATGCTGTATTCTGCCGTAATCCAGCCTTTCCCTTCTCCGCGCAAAAACGGCGGAACTCGGTCTTCTACGGACGCGTTGCAAATCACCTTTGTATTGCCGACCGTAATCAGCACCGATCCTTCAGGATGGGTAATGAAGTCAAGTTCCATCTCTACAGGGCGCAATTCGTCATTTTGTCTTCCATCGTATCTCATGTTTTACCTCCGATTGTATGTACATAAACATTTCGCAGATTTCCTGTCAACGAAAACTGAATAAAGAAAGAGGCAGCTCTATACGCCCACCTCTTTTTTTATAGTATATCAAAAATCTCCGGCTAAAAACTACCTGTGTTCACCCTGCTCGGCCTTGAAACCGGTTTTGACAGCTTTTCTCCTTTTTCATTGACAAGCTCGGCCTTTCCGTTTACGGTGACAGATACGCTTTTAACATCCGGCAGTTCGGTTACCGTCAGCACGATGCTGTTTAACACTTCATCGGAAATCACTTTCTTTTGCCCGTCTGCGCTTCCGTAAATGGCTTCATTGAAGTCGAGCGTCACGTGGCCGTCCTCAATTTTCGGCTTGCTCTCGAGCTTCACGTCCCCCTGGAAATCCGACAGCAATCCGCTTTTTTTGCTCGGGCCTTCCGTCAGTTCTTCAATCGCTGCCGTGACTTGATCGCTTTCTTTGTCAGATGCGCGCTTTGTAACAGGGACATAGTATGTGCCTTCATCCGTCTCGGCTAAATAATAAACGGTAACAGGCTGTGTGGCTGTCATATCCGTAACACCTGCGGTATCAATATTAATGCCGTCCTCGCGGCTCAAATTCTCCGGCAGCGGCGTGCCGTTTACAGGCATTTCTTTTAAATCGTGCCCGTTCATCCGAATTTTCACTTTGTCGATGGAGTTAAATTGCGTTAAAGTCCATGTGATCGCCTGGACGATTTTTTGTTCATCTTCTGCTTTATAATTTTTAAATTCGTTTGAAAAATCGGCGATGGCTGTGCCATCTTCTTTAATGTCGACATTTACTGTTGTGTCCGCCGGCAGCACGGCTCTGAAACCGTTGGGAAGGATGTTTGAGACCGGACCTCCTTCAACGAGGTATTCAAGGGCCTGTTTTGCCGTTCCTTCCTGTTTTGGAAGCGGAAGCGTCTGTGCCGTTACATATCCGTTTTTATCGATCAGATAAAGCTCCCTCATGACCGTATCGCCATTTTGTTCCGCTTTATTTTCGCTTGTCGTTTTGCCGTCCTGGTCATCTGTTTTTTCTTTCGTCCGATCCGTTTGGTCTTGATCCTTCTCCTCTTTTACATATGTGATATCCTGCGGCGGATCAATTTCCTCTGATGCCTGATCTGACTGAAACAGACCGCATCCGGAAAGAAGCAGCACGGAGGCCGTCACAGACACCGCGATTCCCATCATCCCTTTTTTCGGCATACCTTTCCCTCCTAAGACTGTTTGTACTACTATGTATACGAGCCTTTATGCAAAATAGACCAATTGTTTGAATTGGTCTCAGGGCCCGAGGGGGAACATTTTAAGAAAACAAAATGAGCATCTTCCGCATGAGAAGATGCTCATTTGTTTCATGTATGTTTAGTACTCTTTTACAGCTGTTTTTTCAATCGTGATGCTGTTCACATTCTTTACGTCGTAGCCAAACCAATCGTTTGCGATTTTTTTAAATCGTTCTCGATCTCCGGTTGTGAAAAATTGGTGTTCAGGCGAAAGCGAGCTTTTGTTCAATAAACCGTTGTAGGATAAAATCGTACTGACTTCTCTCGCCGTCTCATCACCTGAAGAAATGATGTTGACGCGTTCGCCCATGTAGCGCTGAATCGGCTCTTTTAAGATGGGGTAATGCGTGCACCCGAGGATCAGCGTATCAATGGATGAATCCCTGAGCGGATACAGCGAAGCCCTGACGATTTCATCAGCCGTTTCGTCCAAAAATTTGCCGCTTTCCACGAATGGAACAAACATCGGACAGGCTACGTTTTCGACCGTGAGATCGCCGTTTAATGAAAGCAGCGCTTTTTCGTATGCTCCGCTTCTAATTGTATTCTCCGTTCCGATGACGCCGATCCGCTGATTTTCCGTCACTTTAATAGCCGCCCTTGCTCCGGGCTGCACCACTCCGATCACGGGAATGCCAACCGTTTGGCTGATGTCCTCAAGCGCGATGGCGGTTGCCGTATTGCAGGCGATCACGAGCATTTTAATATGATGACGGGATAACAGGTAATTTGTCATTTCCCATGTATATGAAAGAACTTCTTTTCTGTCCCGCGGACCGTACGGACATCTTTTCGTATCTCCGAGATATATGATGTTTTCTTTCGGCAGCTGCCTCATGATTTCTTTTGCCACGGTTAAACCGCCGACACCCGAATCGATGACTCCTATCGGTTGATCCAACAAAATCGCCTCATTTTCTATTCATTTCCTGCTGAAGTTTGATTAATAATTTTTCAAAAACGGCTGTTTCCTCTTCAGAAAACGCTTCTAGCATGTTATCCAAGTAATCCTGCCTTTTTTGAATAACCTCTTGAATGATCCGCTCCCCTTCCGGTAAAAGGTGGATCCGGACAACCCTCCGGTCTGACGGATCTTTCACACGTTCAACGAGGTTATTTCTTTCCATCCGGTCAATTAAATCTGTCGTGGTGCTGCACGCCAGATACATTTTGTGAGATAGCTCGCCGATCGTCATATCCCCGTATTCATACAGCCATTGCAAGCCGACGAACTGCGGGGGTGTAATCGAATATTGAGTAAGAATTTCTCTTCCTTTTTGCTTAATAATGCCCGCGATATGGCGGAGCGATTTTTCAATATCCGCAATATGGTTCAAAGAAGCTTTCGTATTCATGTGCTAAAACCTCGCTCAACTCGTCGTTTTATTTCACAACACCCGAGTCTATTTTCCTTCTTTTCTGCAAAAATTGCAAGACTAAGCACATGAATATGCTGCTTCCGGAAAAAACAAATAACCGGTTCCCTTCTTTTTCAAAAGAAGGAATACCGGCGCAATTTAGAGCTCTAGCTCACCCATTCGAAGAAGTTCAACAACAGCTTGCGAACGGCCTTTCACTCCCAATTTTTGCATGGCATTGGAAATGTGATTACGAACAGTTTTTTCACTTATAAAGAGCTCGCTTGCAATTTCCTTTGTTGTCTTGTCTTGAACGAGCAATTCGAACACTTCTCTTTCTCTCTTTGTTAGCAGCGGCTTTGATTGAAACTCTTTCTCCTTCAAGTATTGTAACCCTCCTTGCTAGGTGAGAGCTGATCTGAAACGAATGGGTTTCGATATAGTCGTGATATCATATGAAACATCCCTGAAGTCGGTGACGTTTCCGAAGGAGAAAAGGGTAACCGCTAACACCTATTTTTCGTTTTTTCGAAAAACAGCGGGACAAACCGCCTCCATTAAGGAATGCACTTCAAAATCCAGGCATGATCCGCCACCTTTTTGATATATAAGCGTGTTTTTTCTTTTTTCGGACAGCCTTAAGAATTTGTGCAGCTGCTTTTTCAGGAGAAGCCGCCCAAAACAGCCTCTCCCCTTTGGCAAGCGTAGTGTTGACGAAGCCGGGCTGAATTTCGGTGACGACGATGTCGGCCCCCGTGCTTTTCATTTTTCTTCTCAGGCCTTTTATATAATTTGAGACGAAGGCTTTTGAAGCGCTGTATAAGGCGCCTGATCCGCTTCCCCTTAATGCGGCAATCGATGAGATGCCGACAAGATGGCCGCGTCCGTTTTGGACGAAATGATCGAGAAACAGATTTGCACATACGGCAAACCCCAATACATTCACATCAATCGTTTCTTTTTGCTTTTGCCGGTCGAGTTCGCTTTCTGTATAGCCGACACCTGAACAAATGAAGACGGCGTCCGCCTGTCCCATCTCATCAATCAGATCCTTTAACAGTATATTCGTCGTTTTAGCGTCGGCTACATCAACTTTTTGATATATGAGGGGTTGGGCAGTTCATTCTGAAGTTTTTTGAGCAGTTCTTCCCGCCTTGCAGCAAGCCCGACGGTAACACCGCTCTCTGACAGCTGTTTTGCAAGCTCTCTCCCGATGCCGGAACTTGCGCCGATCACCGCTGCTTTCTTCATCTCTTTTCTCCTTGCATATTATTTCTCAGGAAATGAACCTGACAATTTGTTTTTTTGTTCGTCTGTCCAGCTTTCGGGTTTCCCCGTATCCCTTGCAATTTGAACCATGACGGCTTTTCCTGTAAAACAAGGAACCCCCGCTTCGTTTTCCGCCAGGTAATGGAGCGTGAGCGACGTTTGTCCGAGAGCTGCCGTTTTGACGCCATGTTTACGTTCTCATGGAGCATGACTTGCCTGAGGTAGTCGCACTGCTGGCTTGCAACGACAGGAATCGTCCGGCTGACTGTTAAGTCATCCATCGCCTGAAGATGTTTGAAATAAGAAATTCTCGCTTCTTCAAAATAGATGAACGGTGTCACATTGTTCATATGTCCGAACATATCCGTTTCCGAAAAACGGACAGACACCTTTTCAAAAAAGGAAAACGACTGGCGCCATTTGTCGAATGACCCCTCAATATATGAAGGCAATTTCAATTTATTCATCCCCTTATATCATGAAAACACCTCTTCAAAACTGAAGAGGTGCGTTCTCATTATTCCGTGTTGTCGCTTCCAAAGAAGTTTTTAAACGCCTGAACGGTTGTATCCCTGTTTAATGCAGCGATCGATGTTGTGAGAGGGATTCCTTTCGGACATGCCTGCACGCAGTTTTGCGAGTTTCCGCAGTTGGCAAGGCCGCCGTCTCCCATAATCGCTTCAAGCCGCTCCGATTTGTTCATCGCTCCTGTTGGATGGGCGTTGAACAGGCGGACTTGCGAAAGCGGGGCAGGACCCATGAAGCTTGATTTATCATTAACGTTCGGGCAAGCTTGAAGGCAGACGCCGCATGTCATGCATTTTGACAGCTCGTACGCCCACTGCCGTCTTTTTTCCGGCATTCTCGGTCCAGGCCCGAGATCGTATGTGCCGTCGATCGGCACCCATGCTTTGACTTTCTTCAATGAATCAAACATCCGGCTCCGGTCGACCTGAAGGTCTCTGACAACCGGGAATGTTTTCATCGGCTCAAGGCGGATCGGCTGTTCAAGCTGATCGATCAGCGCTGTGCACGATTGTCGCGGCCTTCCGTTGATCACCATGGAGCAGGCGCCGCACACTTCTTCGAGGCAGTTCATATCCCAGGCGATGGGCGTCGTTTTTTCTCCCTTTGCGTTAACCGGATTTCTTCTGATTTCCATTAAAGCGGAAATGACATTCATGTTCGGACGGTAAGCAATTTCGAACTCTTCCTGGTAAGGACTGGATTCCGATGTATCCTGACGAGTGATGATAAACCTGATTGTCTTATTTTCACTCATGATTTCGCCACCTTTTTCTTCGTGTAATCCCGTTTACGCGGTGCGATTAATGAAACGTCGACATCCTCATAATGGAATTTCGGGGCTTCAAAATCGCCAGCATGTTTCGCCATTGTCGTTTTCAGCCATTCCTCGTCATTTCGGTCAGGGAAATCCGGTTTATAATGGGCGCCGCGGCTTTCGTTCCGGTTGTATGCGCCGATCGTAATCACCCTTGCCAGCTGCAGCATGTTTCTCAGCTGACGCGTGAATGCGGCCCCTTGGTTGCTCCATTTCGCCGTATCGTTAATATTGATGTTGCGGTAGCGTTCCATAAGCTCCTGGATTTTTTCGTCCGTTTTCAGAAGCATGTCGTTGTGCCTCACGACCGTCACGTTGTCCGTCATCCATTCGCCGAGCTCTTTGTGAAGGACGTAAGCATTTTCATTGCCGTCCATCTTCATGATGCCCTCCCATTTTTCTTCTTCTTTTCCGACATAAGACTCGTATAGAGAAGAAGACAGGTCTTCGGCGGATGTTTCAAGCCCCTGGACGTATTCAACGGCTTTCGGCCCGGCCACCATGCCGCCGTAAATCGCGGACAAGAGCGAATTCGCGCCGAGGCGGTTTGCGCCGTGCATCGAATAATCGCACTCTCCTGCGGCAAACAGTCCCGGGATGTTTGTCATTTGGTCGTAGTTGACCCAAAGTCCGCCCATTGAGTAATGAACCGCAGGGAAGATTTTCATCGGCAGCTTGCGAGGGTCGTCCCCCATGAATTTTTCATAGATCTCGATAATTCCGCCAAGCTTGATGTCAAGCTCTTTCGGATCTTTATGGGAAAGATCGAGGTACACCATGTTTTCGCCGTTGATTCCGAGCTTTTGTCTGACGCATACATCGAAAATTTCGCGTGTCGCGATATCGCGCGGCACGAGGTTTCCGTATGCCGGATATTTTTCCTCAAGGAAGTACCAAGGTTTTCCGTCCTTATAGGTCCAGACCCGTCCGCCTTCCCCGCGGGCCGATTCGCTCATCAGCCGCAGCTTGTCATCTCCCGGGATGGCCGTCGGGTGAATCTGGATGAATTCTCCGTTTGCGTAATATGCACCCTGCTGGTAGACGATCGAAGCCGCTGATCCCGTATTGATCATGGAGTTTGTCGATTTTCCGAAGATGATCCCGGGTCCGCCGGTCGCCATGATGACGGCGTCAGAACGGAACGATTCGATTTCCATCGTCGTTAAGTTTTGCGCGACGATCCCCCGGCACGTTCTCTCGTCATCAAGTACGGCGCCGAGGAATTCCCAGCCTTCGTATTTTGAAACAAGTCCTTCGACCTCAAAACGGCGAACCTGCTCATCGAGCGCATACAGAAGCTGCTGGCCCGTCGTTGCTCCGGCATATGCCGTTCTGTGATGCTGCGTTCCCCCGAAGCGCCGGAAGTCAAGGAGCCCTTCCGGTGTTCTGTTGAACATGACCCCCATCCTGTCGAGCAGGTGAATGATTGACGGCGCAGCTTCGCACATCGCTTTAACCGGCGGCTGGTTGGCCAAAAAGTCACCGCCGTAAACCGTATCATCAAAATGCTCCCAAGGAGAGTCTCCTTCGCCTTTCGTATTGACCGCACCGTTGATTCCGCCCTGCGCGCATACAGAATGCGACCGTTTCACAGGGACGATCGAAAAGAGTTTTACGTTTGTTCCTGCTTCCGCAGCTTTAATGGTCGCCATCAGACCCGCGAGTCCTCCGCCGACGACGATAATGCTTGAGTTACTCATGCCAGCCCCACTCCCTCTAGTAATCTAGTTCTTTTACACAAATGCCAAAATCGCTCTCAGCCCTACATAGGACAGCACAACAAAGACTCCCATTGTCACAAACGTGGAGATTCGCTGCGAACGCGGGGAGACAGTAATTCCCCAAGTGACAGCAAACGACCATAAACCGTTTGAAAAGTGGAAGATCGTTGAAAGGACACCTACAATGTAAAAGCCGAGCATGATCGGGGAGCTTAAAATATCAGCCATCATGTCAAAGTTTACTTCTGCCCCCATTTGGGCGGCAATCCGCGTTTCCCAGACGTGCCAGCTGACAAAAATTAAGGTAATGATTCCAGTAATCCGCTGCAACACGAACATCCAGTTTCTAAAGTACCCAAATTGGCTCGCATTATTTTTCGCTGTAAACGCTATGTATACACCATAAACAGCATGATAAATCAGCGGTAGGAAAATCACGAAGATTTCCAAAGCGTACCTGAACGGCAGGTTTTCCATAAAACCAGCGGCATTGTTAAATGCCTCTTCTCCTCTTGCCGCAAAGTGGTTGACAACCAAATGCTGGATTAAAAAAATGCCAACCGGTATGACGCCAAGCAAAGAATGCAATCTTCGATACACAAATTCTCTGTTCCCGGCCAATTGCTTTACCCCCTAGTAGTTGAAAAGTGCAGAAAAATTGAAAGGTCTCCTATCCCCGTCCTGTTTCAAATATCGCACTTTGTTAAGATTTTATGACAATTTCATTTTACTCCTATGAGAAATAGGCGTCAAGAAAACGCGTACATAAATTGAAATTTTCTAATATTTAATTATATTTCAGAAAATTTTATTTTATTAAAATATAAATATATCAAATTTTTTTCTGTTAAAACGCATGTCCGCGCTATAATCTTCGGCCCCATTTAAGCTATAATATACGGAGGAAAGAGGGGAGACATTGGATATGAATAAATATGAAGCAAACTTAGCGCAATTAAAAGAGCTGGAAGTCTCCGCATATGCCTATGAATTAATCAGGGAAGTGGTTCTTCCGGATATGCTGGGACAAGACTATGCCGACATGATGTACTGGGCCGGGAAAAACCTCGCCCGAAAGTTCCCGCTCGAATCATGGGAGGATATCCCTGCGTTTTTTCATGATGCGGGATGGGGAACGCTCACAATGGTCCATTCAAAAAAACAGGAACTCGAATTTGAACTGGAAGGCCCGCTGGTCTCCAATCGTCTCAAATTTCAAAAAGAGCCTTGCTTTCAGCTTGAAGCCGGATTTATCGCCGAACAAATCCAGCAGATGAACGAGCACATCGCCGAGTCATACGAACAGGTGAAAAAAAGAGCCGAAAAAGTCGTGTTGACGGTGAAGTGGGATTTGAAAGATCCGGCATAATACATGAAAAAGGGCTGCCGGATATGATGCAGCCCTTTTTATCATAACAAGACTTTTGTCCCGGTATGATGTTGTTACATTTCCGCGTTCCCATCCGTCACACACGACCTTTCTCCCCGTACATCCGTCATGTATTCGCCTGCTTTTTGAACAAATTCCTCTTCGATTTTAAGGAGTATTGTATTTCTGTTAAATACATCGGATTGCAATTCGCTGATATACAGGCTTTTTGCCTTGTCGTCCTGCTTGATGACGGCGTCGCGCTTTAACTCATATAAACGGCGGTCATCAGCATCAGCCAGCTTTGCATACAGCGTTTCAGCAGCCTCCGCATTACCTTCCATTAATAAATTCATTTCTTCCAGATATACAATGGCGGTTAATACAGACCTTTTTTGCTTATTTTTGAATATGCCAAGCCCTTTATGTTTAATTTCGTTCAATATATATTGGTGAATTTTTACTCCTTCTCGGCTTGTCATATTAAAATTGATTTGAGAACAATATGAATAAAAATACAATGCACCCAAACAAGTCAGGCTGATCTTCTCAATGGAGTCCGCTTTCACCTTTTGCAGCTCGCCCCTCAATTCCTTCAGCAAAAAATCAAATTGCTTTTCCTCTTTGGAAGTCATCAATTCTACACTCAAAAAATAATAATAGGCATACAGGCTGTTCGTGAAAATGAGAATGGCAGGAAGTCCATCCGTAAATAGCAGTGTGCCTGTTCCTATTAAAATTGAGAAAATGCCAAAATAAAAAGCGTATTCATTGTTTTGACCAGCGTACAGAAAACCAAATCCCGACAGAAAACTTGTGACCGGGCCTCCTAGAAGACTCACTGCCGCTTTAATTTTTTCTTTACGGTACGCTTCCTTGTTTGTAATGGCTTCACCGTATAAAAACACGGCTCCGCCAAAATATTTGTGCTTCCAGCGAAATAAGATTTTCCCGTCTCTATATATGATGAGCGGCCCGATTGCCAGCCAATCGGCCTTGCGCCTGACGATCCGCCCGAAAAGGATATGCCCCAGCTCGTGTACGGCAATGCTGGCGATTGCTGCGACGGCCAATGGGCCTATGCTATGTACCAATGCAGTCATAATATGATTCCATACTCTCCTTATCAGCTAAAATCCTCAATGTGCCAATATTAACACAAATTTCACATTCCTCACATAAAAAATCCTGGAGTTGACCCTCCAGGATGCTGATTTAATTGGCCGGAACGCTGATTTTTGACAATTCAAATGCATCATGCAATGATTCAACGGCCTTTACCATATCGTTTTCATTGATCACGGTTGAGACTTTGATCTCGGACGTGCTGACCATTTTGACCTGGATGTTTTTTTCGGCAAGCACGGCGAACATTTCAGCTGCCACGCCCGGATTGGAAATCATGCCGGAACCGACGATGGACACTTTGGCTAGTCTGTTTTCAGTCTCAATCCGCTCATATTGCAGCGCGTCTTTGTATTCCTCCAACACCTGAACGGTTCTTGACAGGTCTTCCGTTTTCACGGAGAAGGATATCGACGTTTGGCTCGTGCTTGTGACCGATTGAATGATGATGTCGACATTGATGTTTTGTTTTGCGAGCGTTGTAAAAATCGTCGACAATGTCGTCAGCCCGCTTGACAGGCCGCAAACCGTGACGCGCGTAATTTGATCTTCAAATGCAATCCCTCTGACGACTAAATTCTCTTCCATGGATGATTCCTCCTCGATTAATGTTCCGGCTTCTTTTTCAGTGCTAGAACGGACCTCTAACGGGACCTGATAGTTTTTCGCAAATTCGACAGCTCTCGGATGCAGGACGCCTGCGCCAAGATTGGCAAGCTCCAGCATTTCGTCGTAGGAAATGCCGTCAAGCTTCCTCGCCGTTTTGACATAGCGGGGATCTGTCGTGAAAACGCCCGGCACGTCTGTGTAAATATCGCACTTATCGGCTTTTAAAGCGGCAGCGAGCGCGACCGCCGTCGTATCGGAGCCTCCCCTTCCGAGCGTGGTGATTTCCCCGCCTTCTGTGACACCCTGAAATCCGGCGACAACGACGATTTTTCCTTCTTTCAAGCGCTCCTTCAGCCTTGCCGCCGCGATATCGATGATCCTTGCATTGCCGTGAATGTTTTCGGTTTGGATGCCCGCCTGCCAGCCGGTATATGAAACGGCTTTATATCCTTTCTCCTGCAAGGCCATGGTCAAGAGAGAAATCGTCACCTGCTCACCGGTCGTAAGCAGCATGTCCATTTCCCGGCGGCTCGGCTGTTCGGTGATTTCCTTGGCAAGACTGACGAGGGAATCGGTCGATTTCCCCATGGCAGACACGACGACGACAACGTCATGGCCACGCTTTTTTTCCTCGATGACGCGGCTTGAAACGTTTAAGATTTTTTCCACTGATCCTACTGAAGTTCCGCCAAATTTTTGGACGATGAGACCCATATATACCACCCTTTTTGTTTTCAGTCGTGTTTGGCTATGTATGAAGAGGAAAGCCGGATCTGCGGTTTGTTCGCGAAAAACAAAAAAGCAATGAGAGAATTCCCTCATTGCTTTAACCGACAAACTGCGCCGATGATCTTAAACAACGAGATAGCTCTCCAAGAAAGTGACTTTCTTGACAGCCTCACATTTATTCAATGTAAAGCCAGCAGATAAAACGCATGGATTTTTACCCGCTTCGGCGACGCTCCCCTTTCAGCTTTCATCATCGAAATCCACCTTTCTCAGAAAGCCTACTCTTGAAGTTCGCACCTCTATCTTCACCATATCACACGATCTTATTATGAAATTAGTACAAATTCTATCAGATTCCTGCAAAAAGTCAATGTTATTTTTTCAGCGCCTCGAAAATCAATTGGGCCGTCTTCAGCGGAATGCCCGCTTGCTGGATGTCTTCGACGCTCGCTTCCTTCATTTTTTTGACCGAGCCGAAGTGCTTTAACAGCCGCTTTTTCCGCTGCTCCCCGACGCCGGGAATCCCGTCGAGAACGGATTGGAAAGCGCTTTTTCCCCTGAGCTGCCTGTGAAAGCTGATCGCAAACCTGTGCACCTCGTCCTGAATGCGCTGAAGCAAATAAAATTCCTGGCTGTTCCGTTCAAGCCGGACGATCTCAAGCGGATCACCGATCAGGAGGTTCGATGTTCTGTGCTTGTCGTCTTTTACCAGGCCGGCTACAGGAATATCGAGGCTCAGTTCGTTTTCAAGTACATCGAGCGCGGCTGAAACCTGTCCTTTCCCTCCGTCGATCAAAATCAAGTCGGGCAGGGGCAGATTTTCTTTCAACACCCTCGTGTACCGCCTTCTGACGACTTCGCGCATGGAGGCGTAATCGTCAGGCCCTTCGACCGTCTTGATTTTATACTTCCGGTACTCTTTTTTATTCGGCTTTCCGTCAAGAAACACGACCATCGCCGAAACCGGGTCCGTCCCTTGAATATTCGAGTTGTCGAACGCTTCAATTCTGTACGGCGTGTAGATTCCGAGGGCTTTGCCGAGCCGTTCGATCGCGCCGATCGTCCGCTCTTCATCGCGTTCGATCAGCGAAAACTTCTCTTTTAAGGCAAGCTTCGCGTTTTTATGGGCAAGGAGAAGCAGGTCTTTCTTCGCTCCCCTTTTCGGCTGGCGGACTTTGACATCCAAAAGCTCCTCGATCATGTCTTTGTCGACGCTGTCCGGCACCAAAATTTCCTTCGGAAGAAAATGATTGTTTTTGGAGTAGAACTGGCCGATGAACGTAAGAAATTCTTCATCGGCTTCCCTGTATAAAGGAAACATGCTGACATCCCTTTCGATCAGTTTTCCCTGCCTGATGAAAAAGACCTGGACGCACATCCACCCTTTGTCGTACGAGTACGCAAAAACATCGCGGTCAACCATATCGTTCATCGCCATTTTTTGTTTTTCCATCGTCGACTCGATATGGGCGATCTGATCGCGGTATTCCTTGGCTCTTTCAAACTGGAGGTTCTCCGATGCTTCAAGCATTTTCGCTTCCAGTTCTTTTTTCACGTCGCTGTAGCCGCCCTTTAAGAAGCGGGTGATTTCTTCCGTCAGCTCTCTGTTCGTCTCCTCTGTTACGTCATAGACGCACGGCGCCAGACACTGGCCGAGGTGATAGTACAAGCAGACGCGGTCAGGCAGCTTCGCGCATTTTCTGAGCGGGTACAGGCGGTCGAGCAGTTTTTTCGTTTCCCTGGCGGCCTGCACGTTCGGGTAGGGTCCGAAATAGCGGCCTTTGTCTTTTTTGACCTTCCTTGTTACGATCAGTTTCGGATGCCGTTCATTCGTAATTTTGATAAATGGGTAGCTTTTATCGTCTTTCAGCATCACATTATATTTTGGGTCGTATTTTTTGATTAAGTTCATCTCAAGGATCAGCGCTTCGATGTTTGACGAAGTGACAATGTATTCAAAGTCTTCGATTTCGCTGACAAGCCTTTGCGTTTTGGCATCGTGGGACCCGCTGAAATAAGAGCGGACCCTGTTTTTTAATATTTTCGCTTTCCCGACGTAGATCACGGTCTGCTGTCTGTCCTTCATCAGATAGCAGCCCGGCTGATCAGGAAGAAGGGCAAGCTTTTCTTTGATCGTTTTATTCATCAAAAATCCTTCCTTGTTTCGGCGTTTTACTTGCTTTTAGTTTACCACGGGCGACCACACGTTCTCCACAATTAGAGGTCCTTAAGAAAGCGGGATCGTATGAAAAAAGCGATCCCCTTGGGAATCGCCTTTTTCTCGTTTTATATTACAAATGTTTGTTGACAAGCTCTTCAAGCGCTTCTTTCGGCTTGAAGCCGACAGATGTTTCGACAACTTCGCCGTCTTTCAGCACAAGCAGAGTCGGGATGCTCATGACGCCGTATTTTCCGGCTGTTTCCTGGTTTTCGTCAACATCGATTTTTACGATTTTCAGTTTGTCTCCCATTTCTTGGTCAAGCTCTTCAAGTACAGGCGCAATCATTTTACAAGGTCCGCACCAAGGTGCCCAGAAGTCGGCAAGTACGACGCCTTCGCTTGTTTCAGATGAAAATGTTTGGTCAGTTGCTTTTACGATAGCCATTCTTTCATTCCTCCAATTGTGAAATTATGCTTTTTAGTATAGCATCTCCCTTTGGTTCACGCTAACATATTGCTTGAGTTTACGTTTCCCTATCTGCAAAGTTTTACACCTATCCTATGTTATTTTCACCCGGGGCGGAATGTGCCTATATAAAAAGCCGGCCCGTCATAGGCCGGCCCGTTATGCGCTGACGATGAGCTTTTTAAATTCCTCCGTCAAAAGCGGGACGATTTCAAACAAATCTCCGACAATGCCGTAGTCCGCAACCTTGAAAATATCGGCTTCGGGATCTTTGTTGATCGCGACGATGATTTTGCTGTTTGACATGCCGGCGAGATGCTGAATTGCTCCCGAGATGCCGCAGGCGATGTAAAGATCGGGCGTGACGACTTTTCCGGTTTGCCCGATCTGCAGGGAATAGTCGCAGTAATCTGCATCACACGCCCCGCGCGAGGCTCCGACCGCGCCTCCAAGCACATCGGCAAGCTCCTTAAGCGGCTTAAAGCCGTCTTCGCTTTTCACGCCGCGTCCGCCGGCGACGATAATTTTCGCCTCTGACAAATCAACGCCTTCAGACGTTTTCTTGACGACATCCCTGATGATCGTTCTGATATCGGCAACCTTGACCGGAACGCTTTCGACTTGTCCCGTCCGGCTTTCATCTTTGGCGAGCGGCGAGATGTTGTTCGGTCTGATCGTCGCAAAAATCGTATCATCGTCAGAAACGATCCGCTCAAACGCTTTCCCCGAATAAATCGGCCGCGTAAAGACGACATTTCCGCCTGCCACACTGACGTCGATCGCATCTGAGATCAGCCCTGTACCAAGGCGGGCAGCAACTTTCGGCGTAAAATCCTTTCCCACTGATGTGTGCCCGGCAATGATTGCATCCGGCTCTTCTTTTTCCAATATCGGCATAAACGCTTGCACGAAACCGTCAGATGTATAGTTTTTCAGGAGCGGGTCCTCGGCCGTCAGCACTTTGTCAGCGCCGTAATGGATCAGTTCGCCTGCATAATCTGAAACGTCTTCTCCGATCAGAACCGCGACCACCTCTCCCCCTTCGGAGATCGTTTTTCCCGCGGCTATGGCTTCAAAGGTGACATTTCTTAATGCGCCGTCCCGGCATTCTCCCAATACGATAACTTTTTTGCTCATATCCGTTTCCCCCTGTATTTTGATGACCGTGTTTCTCCCTTAAATCACTTTAGCTTCGCTTCTGAGCAGTGACACGAGCTCTCTTGCCTGCTCTTCCGGCTCACCTTCAATGATTTTGCCGGCTTCTTTTTTCGGAGGCAGAAAGCGCTCAATCGCCTTTGTTTTCGCGGCTACGTCTTCTTCATCAAGATCGAGGTCATCGAGTTCAAGCTCTTCAAGAGGCTTTTTCTTCGCCTTCATGATACCGGGAAGCGAAGGATAGCGCGGTTCATTTAGCCCTTGCTGAGCGGTCGCAACAAGCGGAAGAGACGTTTGCACGACTTCAAGGTCTCCCTCTGCGTCGCGTTCTGCTTCAACATCGCTACCGTTTACCTCAAGCTTTGTAATGGTCGTGACGCACGGAATGCCGAGCAGCTCGGCCAGCCGCGGCGCGACCTGTCCGGATCCGCCGTCAATCGCTACATTTCCGCCGAGAATGATGTCATAATCGCGGTCTTTTAAATAATGATAAAGGATGGCTGACGCCGTATATTGATCAGCTTCCTCCAAATCGTCTTCAATGTTGATCAAAACGGCTTTGTCGCACCCCATCGCCAGAGCCGTCCTGAGTTCTTTTTCAGCTTCCTCTTCACCGACGGTGACGACCGTGATCTCGCCGCCGTGCTTCTCCTTTAATTGGAGCGCCTCTTCAATCGCGTATTCATCGTACGGATTGATGATAAATTCCGCTCCGTCCCGGCTGATTTCCCCTTGTTCAATGTGAATTTTTTCTTCCGTATCAAACGTGCGCTTCATTAAGACATAAATGTTCATATTCGCTTTATCCCCCTTGTTTTCGCGCTTGTTACTCCCCTTTGAAATGCGGCTTGCGCTTCTCTAAAAAGGCCTGGATCCCTTCTTTTGCATCTTCTGAACGGAATACGTCGCCAAAGTGCTTTCCTTCAAGCTTCAGGCTTCCTTCATACGAATACACCTTGTTTGAATGGAGCAGCTCGATGACATAAGCCAATGTTTTCGGGCTTTTCTCAGCAAATTTACGGGCCAGCTCTTTTGCCTTCTCAAGCACTTCGGTTTCATCTTTCGCCAGGATGGTGACAAGGCCGTATTCAAACGCTTCCTTTCCGGAAATCGGTTCAGACGTTCCGATCATTTCGAGCGCTTTGGCAGTGCCTACGTATTTCGGAAGGCGCTGTGTTCCGGCAAACCCCGGAATGATGCCGAGATTCAGCTCTGGAAGGCCGAGCTTTGCCTGTTCCTCAGCGATCCGGATATGGCAGGCCATCGCCAGCTCAAGCCCGCCGCCGAGCGCTGCGCCGTGAATGGCGGCGATGATCGGCTTTGGAAACGATTCGACCTTTTCAAACATCTGCTGTCCTTTGTCGGCAAGGGCCGAGTAATCCGATCCGTCCATCAATTCGGTAAATTCCTTAATATCCGCACCCGCTGAGAAAAATCTTCCTTCCCCGTGAATGATAATGCTTCTGACATTGTTGTCTGAGGCAAGCTGATCAAGACATGCTGACAGATCGTCAAGGACCTTTGTGGAAAGCGCATTTGCAGGCGGATGCTGAATCGTGATGACGGCAATATGGCCGTCTGTCGCAACAGTTATTGTCCCCATGATTATTTCTCCTCCTTCTTCCTGCTGAAACCGTGTATCAGCAATTCGTGAATGCTGTCTGCCAGCTGCGGCAGATCGTATTTTTGATCATTCATCACCCAGGTCGTGACAGTCTCATCGACGGTCCCGAAAATCATCTGTTTCGCCAGCCGCACATCAAGCTTATCTTGAAATTCGCCAGCTTCTTTTCCCTCGGTGATGATGTCCTCCAGAATCATTAAATAACCTTTTAGAATTTCATTGATTTTCAGGCGCAGCTCCCGGTGCGACTGCCTCAGCTCAAGCTGGGTCACAATCGCCAGGTGCCTGTCGCCGCTGAGCAGCTCAAAGTGCTTCTTGATGAACAGCGCAAGCTTCTCGGTCGCCGTGTGCTTCGCTTTCATCTCTTCATTCATCTGCTCGATAAACTGGCCCATTTTCTCTTTGAATAACGAAATGAGAATATCTTCTTTATTTTTAAAATAAAGATAAATGGTCCCGTCCGCCACGCCGGCCTGCTTCGCGATCTTTGAAACCTGTGCCTGATGGTATCCGTTTTCTGCAATCACAATAACAGCTGCGTCGATGATCTGCATATACTTTGGTCGCTTTTGTTTCAATTGGTTTCGTTCCTTTCCGCTTAAATGAATGAGTATTCATTCATGACTTAATCGTAAATAAAATGACGCGCTTTGTCAAGCGCTAGAAAAGAACTTCTTCCCGATCCGCCGCCGGCGGCAGACGGCGGATCAGGATATTATACGTTCGCCTTTTCGTCTTGAACGAGCGCCCTTCTTAAAATCTTGCCGACCGCCGTTTTCGGAAGTTCGTCCCTGAACTCATAGACCTTCGGAACTTTGTAAGGAGCAAGGCGCGATCTGGCATATTCGTCCAATTCCTTTTCCGTAATTGTAACATGTTCTTTTAAAACGACAAAGGCTTTCACGGTCTCTCCCCTGTATTCGTCGGGAATTCCCGCTACGACCGCCTCCTGCACCGCTTCGTGCTCGTAAAGCACCTCTTCGATTTCGCGTGGGTAAATGTTGTAGCCGCCGGCAATGATCATGTCTTTCTTTCTATCGACGATGTAAAAGAAGCCGTCCTTATCCATGTATCCGATATCCCCGGTAAAAAGCCAGCCGTCACGGAGAACGGCTGCCGTTTCCTCATCGTTGTTCCAGTAACCTTTCATGACCTGCGGGCCTTTCACAACGATTTCTCCGTGCTCATAAGGCTCCAGAAAACCGCACGTGTCTTCCGAAAAGATGGCGGCGTCTGTGCCGGGCCACGGACAGCCTATGCTTCCCGCTTTATTTTTGTCCCAAATAAAATTGGCATGGGTGATGGGCGCCGCTTCAGACAGTCCGTAACCTTCAACAAGCTTGCCTCCGGTGACGTTTTCGAACTGCTGCTTGACCTCGACGGGCAATGCTGCCGATCCGCTTAAACAGCTTTTGATGGACGACAGATCATACCGCTTGAGATCAGGATGGTTCAACAGGGCGATATAAATGGTGGGCGCGCCGGGAAATATGGTCGGCTTTTCTTTATCGATCGTCTTCAAGGCGGTTTCTGCATCGAATCTCGGCAAAAGGATCATTTCATACCCTTGCCTGATCGTAAAGTTGAGGACTGCCGTCATCCCGTATACGTGAAAAAACGGAACGATGCCGAGCACTTTCTCGTTTCCTTTTTTTAATCGGTAAAACCATGCCGCACACATTTCCAAATTGGCTAAAATATTTCGGTGGGAGAGCATGACGCCTTTCGGAGTTCCTGTCGTGCCTCCAGTATATTGCAAAACCGCGATGTCGTGAGCGGGATCAATGCCGATTTCCGGCGGATGCGGAGGGACGGGGCGCTTCATGATCGTCCGAAACAGATGCGTCGTTTCGTTTTCCGCGATTTCGATCGAAAACCGCTGCTGCTTTTTTTGGACAAACGGATACAGCAAATTTTTCGGAAAAGGCAGGTAATCTTTAATTCCCGTTGCAATAATATGCTTCACATTTGTTAGCGTTTTCATTTTGAAAGCCGCCGGGTACAGCACATCAAGGGTAATGATCATTTCAGCTCCGCTGTCTTTCAGCAAATGTTCAAGCTCTCTTTCCGTGTAGAGAGGATTCGTCTGGACGACGATCCCGCCGGAGAAGAGTACGCCGTAGTACGCGATGACGGCCTGAGGACAGTTCGGCAGCATGATTGATACCCTGTCTCCTTTTTTCATGCCGAGCATCAATAAATAATCTGCCATTTTTAACGCTTCTTCATATACTTGCTGATACGTTCGTTTCTTTCCGAGAAAATGAATCGCTGTTTTTTCAGAAAACTGTCGGGCGGATTGTTGCAGGATGGAGTGCAGTGTCTGATCTTCAAACTGGAGGTCTTGAGGAATTTGTTCTGGATAGTGAAGCAGCCACGGCTTTTCAGTCGGCATAAGATCCCCCCTTTAAACAAAATATAGTCTCAATTTCAGTATATCAAAACAATTTTCAGAACGTAATGATTTTTTGGAATAAAGAAAAAGACGCCAAAGGCACCAGCCTCTGAAAGCGTCTTTTTTCTTAAGCGTAAAACAGCATATAAATGAGACCGATGATTACAAATACCCCGGCAGCGCAAAACAGGATTTTCGCTAATTTCTCCATGTCTGTCCCCTTTAGATTCCGGCGGCCACGACGAATGACAGGCCGACGGAGATCACAAATGAAATGAAACCGACGGCTCGGTTGTCGTTTTCGATTTCCTTGTCAATTCTGAATCGAGGCGTCAGGAATTCGAAAATGAAATAGCCGATCAAAAGCAGCATGAAGCCGAACAATCCCCACCCCATCATTTGCAGAAGGGAATTGTGCTGGCTGATCGACTTTTGCAGAACGTTGGCGATGCCTAAAATTTTCCCGCCTGTGGCCATCGCCACCGCCATGTTTCCTTTTTGAATCTCCTCCCAGTTTTTATACGTGGTGACGAGTTCGAATACGGTCAAGAAGATGACCAGGCAAAGAACGGAAACGCTGTAATAGGCGGCGATTTCCACGAGATCATTTTCCCAAAACTCTTTCATGTTTCCAGACTCCCTTTTTATTTTAGTTCGACAATCGTAACTCCTGATCCTCCCTCTCCCGCTTCGCCGAACCGGGAGTTTTTCACGCTGCGGTGGTTTTTCAAGAGGTCCTGAACGCCTTTCCTGAGAGCGCCCGTTCCTTTTCCGTGAATGATCGATACCCGCGGATATCCGGCGAGAACCGCATCGTCCAGATATTTTTCAACCCGGTGGAGCGCGCTTTCATAGCGTTCTCCCCTGAGGTCGAGCTCAAGCGATACGTGATAATCCTTGCCTTTGACTTTGGCGATCGATTGCTGCTTTTCGGGTTCTGGCGCCGATTTCAAAAATTCAAGATCCTTTTCTTTCACTTTCATCTTCAGGATGCCGATTTGCACGTTCCATTCGTCAGCACCTGTTTTTTCAAGCAGCGTTCCTTTTTGGCCAAAGGTGAGAACCTTGACCTCGTCGCCCGGTTTCAGCGTACGCTTGTCCGTTTTTTTCTGAACGGGCTTTTTTGTTTTTTCAAAAGAAGGCACCGCTTCTTCAAGGCGCTTTTTCGCCTCGATCAATTCGTGGTCTTTAAACGTTTTCTGCTCGTCTTTTATCATTCTGAGCGACTGGATAATGTCATCGGCTTCCTTCATCGCTTCCTTGACCTTTTCGGCAGCTTTCTGCTCCGCTTCCTCATAGAGCCTGTCTTTTTTCTCCTGCCACTCGCTGATCTGTTTTTTCAGATCGCGGTGAAGGGCTTCCGCTTCCGCACGGATCGCTTCGGTTTCAGCCAGCTCGGTTTCCGCGCGCTTTTTGCTGTCTTCAAGCGAGGCAATCATCGTATCGACCTCATTGTGCTCAGCCGTCATTTCTGCTTTCGCGCGGCTGATCAAGCGCTCAGGCAAGCCGAGTCGCTTCGATATTTCAAACGCATTGCTTCGCCCCGGCACCCCGATCAGCAGCTTATACGTTGGAGACAATGTTTCGATGTCAAATTCGACGCTTGCATTAATGACATTTTCACGGTTATAGCCGTACGCTTTCAGCTCCGGGTAGTGGGTCGTCGCAATGACGCGGGCGCCGGTCTGGCACACTTCGTCAAGGATGCTGATCGCAAGCGCCGCTCCTTCCTGCGGATCGGTTCCGGCACCGAGTTCGTCAAACAGTACCAGGCTGTTTGGCGTCATGTCCTTTAAAATGTCGACGATGTTCACCATGTGTGATGAGAACGTACTCAAGCTTTGCTCGATCGACTGTTCGTCCCCGATGTCCGCAAATACTTGATCAAACACCGCGGTTTCCGAGCCTTCCTCAGCCGGAACGTGAAGTCCGGACTGCGCCATTAAGGTCAAAAGGCCGAGCGTTTTCAGCGTAACCGTTTTTCCGCCCGTATTGGGCCCCGTGATCACGATCGTTGTATAATCACCGCCGAGCTCGATATCGTTCGGAACGACCTGATCGGCGGGCAAAAGCGGATGGCGCGCCCGGATGAAGCGGACATAGCCGTCTCTATTGACGGCCGGCTTGACTGCCTTCGTCGCCTTCGCATATTTCGCTTTTGCAAAAATAAAATCGAGGGTTTGCAGGATCTTTACATTGTGTAACAGTTCATCCGTGTGCTCCGCCGTTTTTTCCGTCAGCACGCGCAAAATCCGTTCGATCTCCTGCTTTTCGTTTACTTTCGCCTGGCGGAGCGAATTGTTCATATCGACGATGACCTGGGGTTCGATAAACAGCGTAGCCCCGGAAGATGACTGGTCATGCACAATCCCCCCGTAGCTTGACCTGTATTCCTGTTTAACGGGGATGACGAAACGGTCGTTTCGAATCGTAATGATCGTGTCTGAAAGCATTTTTTGCGCTGAAGAGGACCGGAGCATCGCTTCCAGACGGTCTCTGATTCTTGATTCGAGCGTCCTCAGCTGCGTTCTGATTCCCCTTAGGGTCTCTGATGCATGGTCAAGGACCTCTCCGTGGTCATCGATGCACGAGTTAATGTCTTTCTCCAAGTCTGACAGCGGAATCAGCTGTTCCGCATACTGATGAAGGTGAGGAATCTCAACGCCGTCTTCAAACAACCCTTCGAGAAAATGCTTCATCTGTTTGGCGGCGTATAACAGACCTGATATTTCCGTAAACTCGGCCGGGCTTAAGATGCTGCCGATTTCGGCTCTTCTGACCGCTTTTCTGATGTCCGACAGCCCGCCGAAAGGGGCGCTGCCTTTCAGGCGCAGGACAGTCCCCGCCTCATCGACTTCTTCCAGGAGCTTTTTGACCTCCTCAAATGAGCGGGAAGGCTTCAGGTCAAAGAGCATCTCCTTCCCTAAAGAAGATGCCGCATGCTCTGCAAGCTGCTCTTTTACTTTATGAAATTCGAGTGCTGATAGCGCTTTTTGCTGCAAAATCAATTAAACCTCCTTAAGATCGGCGGCGAGACAAAAACGCGCGGACTTCGTCAAGCGAACGGGCATTCAGTACGTTCGCTTTCGGGGTCCATCCTTTTCTCGCTGCCGTAACGCCCGTTTCCATATCGTCTAGCATCGACGTGTTGTGGGCGTCCGTATTAATGACAAGCGTCACCCCTGCGGCATTCGCTTTGAGCAAATGCTCCATTCTGAGATCGAGCCGCGCGGGGTTGGCGTTCAGCTCCAACGCCGTATTCGTTTCTTTGGCGAGTTCGATCAGCCGGTCGATATCGACTTCATAGCCGGCCCGTCTTCCGATGAGCCTGCCGGTTGGGTGGGCGATAATATCGACGTGCTGATTTTTCAGCGCGTTTTCGAGCCGTTTCATGATAACGTGCTCCGGCTGTGAAAAGCTTGAATGGATGGAAGCGATCACAAGATCCATTTCCGCCAGCAGCTCATCGTCATAATCGAGTGATCCGTCAGGCAGTATATCCATCTCAACGCCTTTGAATATGTGAAAATCGGTAAATTCTTTGTTCAGTTCGTCAATTTCCTTCGCTTGCATGCGCAGCCTTTCCGGCGTTAAGCCGCCTGCGACTTTTAAATATTGCGAATGATCGGTGATCGCCATATATTTGTATCCTTTTGCCATGCAGGCTTCGGCCATTTCCCTGATCGAAAACGCGCCGTCGCTCCATGCCGAGTGCATATGGAGATCCCCTTTGATATCATCTGAGGTAATCAGTCCGATATCGTCTCTGTACTCATCGACTTCTTTGCCGGTCTCCCTCAGCTCAGGCGGAATAAAGGGCAAGCCGAAGTGGGCGAAAAACTCTTTTTCGCTTGAGAACGTTTGAATATCTCCCGTTTCAACCGTCTCGACTCCGTACTCGCTGATTCTTTCGCCTCTTTCTTTGGCGAGCTGGCGCATTTTAATATTATGTTCTTTTGATCCTGTAAAATGGTGGAGCGTCGTCGGAAACTGCTCTTCGGTCACAAGCCTGAAATCGGCGCTGATTTCGTATTCAAACGCAAATGTCAGCGATACTTTCGTATCACCGCTGGCAATGACCTCTTTAATGTTTGACAGCTTCAGGAGCCACTCGCGGACCAGGGCCGGATCTGTGACGGCCATGATATAGTCCAGATCTTTCACGGTTTCTTTGGCCCGTCTGAGGCTTCCGGCGCGCGAAAACTTGATCAGTCCCGGGATCCCTTCAAGCTGCCCTTCAATCACCTCGGCAACGGCGAGCGCCGCCGCGATCGGATACCGTTCAGGACGTTTTCCGGCTTCTCCGAGAGCCTGAAGGATTTTTTCCTCCGTTTTTTTGCCGAATCCGGCCAGCCCCTGAACCTTTTGCTGCTCACAGGCCTCTTTTAATGATTCCGCGTCACAGACGCCCAATTCCTGGTAGAGCTTGGCGATTTTTTTGCCGCCGAGACCGGGCAGCTTCAAAAGCGGAACAAGCCCTTCCGGAACCTCCTCTTTTAAACGTTCAAGCGTGCTCGATGCCCCTTGATCCATATATTCCTTAATGACGGCATACGTCCCTTTGCCGATCCCGGAAAGCGACATCATATCATCGATTTCGGAAAGGCTGCGGTCATCTTGTTCAAGCGCCGCGGCGGCTTTTCTGAAAGCGGATATTTTAAACGGGTTGTCCCCTTTTAGCTCCATGTAAATCGCAATCGTTTCAAGCAATCTGATGACATCTTTTTTATGCAATATGTTTCACCTCTTATTTCCCCGTGTTCACCTGATTCCATCATACAAATTTTTGGCTGATCCTACAATCATTCGACAAATTGCAGCCGGAAAAAAAACTTCTCCGAAAAGAGAAGTTTTTAAGATCCGTACTGAACCGGCAGATTCTTTAACAAGTTTGATAAATACGGGGTTTTATTTACAATCATATCAGCCAATACGGAGTGGGCCATCATGTTTTGCAGAACGTCGATCGGCAGCAGTGATCCGACGAACAGGACGATGAAAATGAACAGGTAAATCTCCGCAAAACCGAGCACAGCTCCGAGAATTTGGTTGATTTGTTTAAGAACCGGGATTTGCGCGACAGCATCCAAAAATGATGCCGCAATTCTCAATAGGATAATCGTCAGGAAAAAGAGAATCAGAAACGCAATCATATTATAGTAGGCATTTTCAATGCTTCCGTTGATAAATGTAAGCGCGGACTGCCCGCCCGTGAAATCCGGCGACGGAATCCAGCTCAGCTTCGGCGCAAGGTCGCGGTAATAGATCCCCGCCACGGCAATCGCTGCGATAAACGTCACCAAACGGATAAACTGGCGGATAAATCCTCTTTTCAGACCGATAAACAGACCGGACAAAAGCAAAACAATAATGATGATATCTAGCATCTTGATGTTCAATCCTTTTCTTTAATTTGTCCTTTCAATCTCTCAAATTCTTCCTTCAGCTTCAAATAATCATGCACAACATTTACCGCCGTCAAAACGGCGAGTTTATTTATGTCAAGATACGGATTTTTTTCATTGATTTCTCTCATTTTATCATCGACAATTGAGGCAACGTGCCTCATATGGCTTTTCGTTTCATCGCCGACAATTGTGAATTGCTGACCGTAGATGTCAACTGTTGTTTTCGTTTTTCGACCATCAGACAACGTTTCTCCTCCATTCCTGCAACGAGAATCCTAGACTCTATCATAACATGTTTAGAGATTGAATGGAAAGACGAGCCCTCCGCTGTTATGATACACTTATAAAAACGTGTGAAAAAGCCTGTTTTACCGGCTAAAAAAGGAGATTAAACCGTGTCACATTCAGTTTTAAAACTTCCCCAGTCTGTTATTGAACGCATGAAAAGCCATTACCGTTCCGACATCACCTCCCTTTCTGTGCAGGGAGCGGTTTTTCAGGCGAAGCCCCAAGGCTGCACCATTACGGCATATAAATCCGGAAAGGTGCTGTTTCAGGGAAAAAACGCCGAAACAGAAGCCGGACGGTGGGCGGCTTCTGCCGAAGCACCAGCAGCAGCAAAATCCGCTGCCAAACCGCGTACCGCTTCTCTTTATCAGCCGCCTGAAGGCATCGGCTCAATGTCTGTCATCGGCTCGGACGAAGTCGGAACCGGAGATTACTTCGGTCCGATGACAGTCGCATGCGTGTACGCGGATAAAACAAAGCTTCCGCTTCTGCAAGAGCTCGGCGTCAAGGATTCCAAACATTTAAAAGATCCGCAAATCGTCGAAATCGCCCGCGACCTCATCAAGACGGTCCCATACAGCCTGCTCGTGTTAAAAAACGAAAAATACAATGAATTGCAGGAAAAAGGCATGAGCCAAGGGAAAATGAAAGCCCTCCTGCACAACCAGGCGATCACAAACCTTCTGAATAAACTTGACGGAACCCGGCCTGAAGCAATTTTAATCGACCAGTTCGCAGAACCGGCCGTTTATTTTAAACACTTGGCCGGCAGAAACGCGATCAAAGAACGTACATATTTCAGCACAAAAGCGGAAGGCATTCACCTGTCCGTCGCCGCCGCTTCGATCATCGCGCGCTATTCATTTTTAATGGAAATGAACAAGCTTTCAAAAGAAGCCGGCATGACGCTTCCGAAAGGAGCGGGACCGCTCGTCGATGAAGCGGCCGCAAAGCTGATCAAGAAACACGGCGAAGCAGCGCTCGGCCATTTCACGAAACGCCACTTTGCAAACACACAGAAGGCGAAGCGGCTGGCGTCGAAAATCTGAATGTGCCAAACAGCGGGAACTCCTGACTTGCAGGGGTTCCCGGCGGTTCTGGCAGGAAGCACAAATTCCCGGGGTTCCGGGGAGTATTTCTGCTCGCGACTATATCCTGCATTAATCCCGGCTTTTCACGATGAAACTGACAATATTCTTATCATCGATCCATTTACAGTAAATATTCGAAACGGAATGGGTGTATCGTCTTGGCAAAACATAATGATCTTCATGATCATAAGGATTATTTCTCTGTCATTTTCATTAATTTTTTATGCTAGCTCCCAATAAGAGTAACCATTCTACAAATATTTCAATTCTTCGGTGTCACGGCAGTCACATTCTATAACAGGTTCTCCTGATTAAGCTTTGCTTTATTATGTCATGTACTTAGTTATATTGGAATCACTGAGATATTCCACATAAATCAAGCCCATTATCATAACCCCTTCTTAAAGAGCATTGAAAAACAGGGGCAGCAAAAGGTACGTCCTGAGATCACGGTCCATTGGCATCCCGGCATCATAATCAAGTAAAAAAGCAGACCACCCGGCCTGCTTTTTTTATGTATACTGACTGTCCCAGATTCCCGTTATCGCTTGGAATGAATTTAATATCGGCCGTAGCCATTCCTAATACAACACCAAATAAACCACAAGCGATAGCTGCGATCATCATAATTGTGCCGTGTTGTACTTTCCCGTTACTTCTTACTAGATATCCAAAAATAACTCCTCCTGCACCAAATAAAATCGGAATAAGCAGCAGTGATATACCGGTACATATCCAGCCTAAAATGATAAATGTTTGAGTATTATTGCTTGGGTTTTTCGTCATAGTCCCGATCCTTTCTGAATGGTTATTTTGCACTATTAATGATTTTATACTAAAAAAAAGAAATATGAAATAGTTTTTTCCAGCGATCCAGAGGAAAGCGATTTGGTTAAAATTTATTGAGAGAAAGAATGAGGTACAAAATAAGGTTCATAGAGGAGGAAGGCTTGTCCATCGTTTATGCGAAACAACAATGATATGGCCAGGCAGCGCCTTTCTCGTGCTTCTATTCCCGCAGGAAACACAAAGCGGCGCAACCTTTGCTGAATTTCGATCTTTTTGCTTGAGATTATTACAATTTATCAGAAGATTACCAAATAAAAGGCCTATAGATCTGTTTGAAAAGCCCTGTCAAACGGCAGATTTTTTGTCGAATTTCAACGAACTTTGTAGTTACATTGAAAGGTTTGTCATAAGAATCCATGTATATTTTCCTCTTTTTGGATAAAAAAGGGATTTCTAGTTAACTAGACGAATCTTTAGTCTGTTAAAAACTAAGGAGGGAATTTTTTTAATGAAAAAACGGTCTTTATTCTTTACTTTATTGCTTTCTGCAAGTTTAATACCCGGGGCGGCGGGAGTCGCGGAAACGGGCGGTCATCATGAGCATGTTCATGAAGCGAAAGGGATTCATAAGGAAGCATTGCCTAAACCTAAGGAAGGTTTTAAAGATTTAACCGGCAAAGTTCACATTGAAAAAACAACGAAAACAAAGGTGTTGGATGAAAAAGGAAACACAACCGGTACGATGACATTTAACAAGAATGTAAACACCGGCACATTTTCGACTCAAGCCAGCACGGGTAAACAAAAGGTAAGCGTATTGGCAGTGGCTGATAAGCAATTTCGGACGAAATATAAGGATTGGAAAACAAGAATCGTCCAAATTGTTGAGGAGGCGGACGAAATGTTTAACCGCGACCATGATATTGACTTTGTCGTGGAAGCCGTTGCCCCTTGGAATTCTTCCGGTAAGAACGCCTCTGACATTCTTGACAACCTTGCGGCCAAATTCGAGGGCCAGCCTTATAAATTCGTAGCCGGCTTTACAGCCAACGACAACTTTGAAGCGGGCGGCATCGCTTTTCAATATCCTGTTAAGCCGGACGGTCCCGCTTTCAGCGTCACGCTCGACATGGGAACGGAAAATTCGGCAAAAGCGGCAAGACACGAATTTTCCCATAACTTCGGCGTGGAACATGATCCGCAAGGAAGCGGAATCCGCTGCATTATGAACTATGACTACGCATACACAGTCGATGTCTGGGATGAGGCTCATAACGAGCTCATCGAGAAAAATAAAGTTTGGTATCAATAACAAAACATAACCGGTTCCTGATACATGGGAACCGGTTATGTTTTTAAGTTTTATCCTCTTAACACAGCGTGATACGTTTCCTCCAGGGCTTTCAGCACTTTGTCGTGAACTTTTGTCACTTCTTCTTCTGTCAGCGTTTGTTCCGGATTTAAATATTGGAGGCTGAAAGCGACCGATTTTTTGCCTTCTTCCATGTGCTCGCCTTCGTAGACGTCAAAAACGTGCACTTCCTTCAATAATTTCCCTCCGGCTTTTTTGATGACGTCTTCAAGCTGGCCGCTTGCGATGTCTTTGTTTACGACAAGCGCGATGTCGCGTGTGACGGATGGGTATTTCGGAATGGCCGTATACGTGATGGCCGGCACGTCCAGAGCGAAAAGTGCGTGCAAGTCAAGCTCGAATACGTACGTTTCTTTCAGATCAAGCTCTTTTTCGACTGATGGGTGGAGCTGGCCGATGAAACCGATTAGGCTGCCGTTGTGCAAAATATTGGCCGTCCGTCCCGGATGAAGCTCTTTTCTTTCAGATTGAACGAATTCGATGCCTTCCTGCACTCCGAGCTTTTCTAAAAGGCCTTCGACGATGCCTTTGGCGACGAAGAAGTCAACCGGCTTTTTCTCGCCCTGCCAAAGGTTTTTGTGCCACAGTCCTGTCACGGCTCCGGCGACATGCTCTTTTTCGACCGGTTTTGTCTGTTCTTCGACTTTTAAGAAAACCGAGCCGATTTCGTAAAAGGCTGCTGAATCGGTCTGTCGCGCCAGGTTATAGGCGACAGAGTCGAGCAGGTTCGGAAGCAGGCTGTGCCTTAATACGCTTCTTTCCTCACTCATCGGCAGTGAAAGGATCGTTTTGAACGACTTTTCAAGGGCGAATGCGGTCGCTTTTTTATCGTTTGTCAGCGAGTACGTGATCGCCTGTGAAAGCCCCGCGCCTTCCAAAAAGCGTCTGACCTTTCTCCGCTTTTCCTGATACGGGGTGAGACCGCCGGTAAAGCCTGCCACCTCAGGAAGCGTAGACGGGATATTGTCATAGCCGTACAATCGTGCGACCTCTTCGATCAGGTCCTCTTCGATCGTAATGTCGCCCCTTCTCGTCGGAACGGTTACGGTGAGCTTGCCGTCAGCTTCTTCTACGGAAAAGCCGAGCTTCTTGAAAATATCGGCCATTTCCTCTTTGCTGATGGACATGCCGAGCACTTTCGTCACTTTATCAGCGGACAGGCTGATGACTTTTGGCTCGATATCGAGGTGATTTTCTTCCACAGTGCCCTCCAGCACGGTTCCGCCTGCATAGCGGCTGATCAGGTCTGCGGCCCGTTCTGCGGCGAGGCTCACCCGCGCAGGATCGATTCCTTTTTCGAAGCGGATGCTTGATTCGCTTCGAAGCCCGAGGTCTTTTGAAGCTTTGCGTACGACTTTTCCGCTGAAATATGCCGCTTCAAGCAAAATCGTCTTCGTATCTTCGCGGACTTCAGAATCTGCTCCGCCCATCACGCCTGCTACTGCCTGCGGAATAGAGCCGTTTGTGATGACAAGGTGATCGGCTGACAACGTTCTTTCCTGCTCATCGAGCGTCACAATCGTTTCGTTTTCTTTCGCTTTGCGGATGACGACCTCTTTTGAGCCGAAGCGGTCATAGTCAAAAGCATGCAGAGGCTGGCCGTATTCGAGCAGGACAAAGTTTGTAATATCGACGACATTGTTGTGCGGTCTGATTCCTGCATTCATCAGCTTCGTCTGCATCCAGAGCGGAGACGGACCGATATTGACATCCTTAATGATTTTTGCCGCATACATAGGATTTGCTTCCCGGTCTTCGATTTGAACCGAAATGTAATCTTCCGCTTTTTCAGCACCCGGCTGATATGACGGTTCAGGAAACTTCACATCGCGTCCGAGAATCGCCGCCACCTCGTAGGCGACGCCGAGCATATTCATCGCATCGGCGCGGTTCGGCGTGAGTCCGAGCTCCAGCACCGCATCATCGAGCGCAAGGCTCTTCAGCGCGTCCGTTCCGGTTTCGGCATCGCCCGGGAATACGAAAATGCCTTCCGCGTATTCCTTAGGCACGAGCTTGCCTTGAATGCCGAGCTCCTGAAGCGAGCAGATCATACCGTTTGACTCTTCGCCGCGGAGCTTCGCTCTCTTGATTTTAAAATTGCCCGGCAGTACGGCGCCGACCGTTGCAACGGCTACTTTTTGCCCTTTATCGACGTTCGGGGCGCCGCAAATGATTTGAACGGGCTCATCAGCGCCGATATCGACGAGACACTTGTTTAATTTGTCTGCGTTCGGATGCTGCTCCCGCTCAAGAACATGTCCGATGACAACCCCTTTGATGCCCTCGCCTTTGTATTCAACGCCTTCTACTTCGATCCCGCTTCTCGTAATCTTTTCCGCAAGAATCTCAGGCGTCATTCCGTCTAAATTCACGTACTCTTCCAACCATTTATATGAAACAAACATCACGCGTCCTCCTCTTTAAGCCTGTTTAAATTGAGATAAAAATCTGACATCGTTCGTATAGAAATGACGGATATCGTCAATGCCGTATTTCAGCATCGCGATGCGTTCGACACCCATTCCAAACGCAAAGCCCTGATACTGTTTGGAATCAAATCCCGCCATTTCAAGCACGTTCGGATGGACCATTCCTGCACCGAGAATTTCGATCCAGCCTGTTTGTTTACAAACGGAGCAGCCTTTTCCTCCGCATTTGAAACAGGAAACGTCAACTTCAACAGATGGTTCTGTGAACGGGAAGAAGCTTGGACGCAGTCTGATTTCGCGATCTTCGCCGAACATCTTTTTCGCGACGGTTTCAAGCGTGCCTTTCAAATCGCTCATGCTGATGTTATGATCGACGCAAAGCCCTTCGATCTGCATAAACTGGTGAGAGTGTGTTGCATCGTCGTTGTCACGGCGGTACACTTTTCCCGGGCAGATGATTTTCACCGGGCCTTTTCCTTTATACTTTTCCATCGTACGCGTTTGAACCCCTGATGTTTGTGTTCTCATCAGCGTGTCTTCGGTGATGTAGAAGCTGTCCTGCATATCGCGCGCCGGATGATCCTTCGGAAGGTTCAATGCTTCGAAATTGTAGTAATCCGTTTCCACTTCTGGGCCTTCTTCTACAGAATATCCCATGCTGATAAACAGGTCTTCAATGTCCTCGATCACGATGGTCAGCGGATGCTTTGCGCCCGTTTTGACGGGATTTCCCGGAAGCGTGACATCGATCGTTTGACTTTTGAGCTTTCTTTTGACCTCTTCTTCTTCAAGACGTGCGTTTTTTTCAGCAATCGCGGCGGCAATCGTCTCTCTGACTTCGTTTGCCAATGCGCCCATTTTCGGCCTTTCTTCTGCGGAAAGCTTCCCCATTCCCCTGAGCACTTCTGTAATTGGTCCTTTTTTGCCTAGATACGCGACACGGACATCGTTGACTTCTTTTAATGACTGTGCGGCTTCAACCTTGGCTACCGCTTCTTTTTCAAGCTGTTTCAGCTGTTCCTGCATGTTTAGCAATTCCTCCTTTTATCTGGACAAACCGATGAATGACAAATAAAAAAGCCCCTTTCTTATTGAAAGGGACGAATCGTGGCCGCGGTACCACCCTTTTTAAACAAAGCAAAACAAGCTTTGTTTCTCGCTTCATTGACATAACGGATTGGCTCCGGTTCGCCTTTACGCATATCATGCGGTCCCGGCGACAACTCAAGAGGTGAAACGTTTTTTTAGCCTGCCATAAAAATGCTTTCAGTCCGGGGCATTTTCTCCCTGAATGGCGGCGCTTAAAAAAACCGTCCTCTGTCACTGTTTTTCAACATATTACATTCATTATAGTGAATTCCATCATCGTGTGCAAGCGGTTATCCGCGCAGATGGTAAAGCAGGACCGCCGCAGCGGCGGCCACATTCAAAGACTCGGCTTTGCCGTAAATGGGAACGTACAGGTTCCTGTCCGTCCGGCCGAGCAGATCGGGATCAACGCCTGCTCCTTCATTTCCGATCAGAAGGGCAAACGACTTCGACGGCGGTGCTTCCTTGAATGGCACGGCATTTTGCAGCGCGGTGCCGTAAACCGGAATCCGCTTTTCTTTAAGCTCTTCGATCAGCCCGGAAAGCTCCGCTTTTACGATCGGGATATGGAAATGCGAGCCTTGGGCTGACCTGAGCGTTTTGGCGTTGTACGGATCAACCGTCCCGTGTCCGACGACAACGGCATCGATTCCTGCGGCATCAGCGGTCCGAATGATCGTTCCCAAATTGCCGGGGTCCTGGACGGCATCTGCCAGAAGCAGCTTTTCGTATTGAATGGGCCCTTGTTCAGGGATGCGGCAGACAGCCGCGACTGCCTGCGGCGTTTCCGTTTCCGTTACTTGAGAAAAAGCGTCATCGCTCAGGATATAGCACGGAACAGACGCATCCAGTCCAGACGGGATGTCCGCTTCATCCTTGACCATGATTTCTTTTACAATACCGGGGCTTTTTAGCGCCTCCTCCACAAGATGTTCGCCTTCTATTAAAAATGTATTGGTTTTCATCCGTTCTTTTTTTGTATGAAGTTTTTTCCAATCCTTCACTTTTTGATTTTTGGCTGATTCAATTCGTTTCAAATCGTTTGACTCCTTTGTCTGGCAATAGTCACATTATATCTCATGAATGATACATAATAAACCCGGAAACGAGACAGAATATAGAAAATCAGATAAGGAAATGGAGTGAAAAAAGTGGATTTGAATCTGCGACACGCGGTTATCGCCAATGTAACAGGAAACACTCAGGAGGAGCTTGAACACACGATCGTCGATGCAATCCAAAGCGGAGAAGAAAAAATGCTGCCTGGACTGGGCGTTTTGTTTGAAGTGATTTGGCAGAACGCTTCAGAATCAGACAAAAATGAAATGCTTGAGACGTTGGAGCAAGGATTGAAACCGAAGCAATAAAACCGGAGGCTGCAAAAGCCCCCGGTTTATTTGTTCAGCCTGGAATCGACGGCTCCATTCTCAGCGCAGGATCACGCCAAAGCACCATCCACTTCTTAATGGCCGTCACCATAATCACCAGCCCCAGAATGAGCATGATGATCGACAAAATGCCGTTTAATACGCTGTAGCCTGCAGCTTCGGCATTAAAATACACGTGTCTGATCATCCAATATCCCGCATAATTGACCGTTGCATATAAATAAGCGAGCGGAATGAGGCATGTCAGCATATACCGCCTTTTGTCGGCGATTTTTAAGACAACGGTCGCCCCGATGATCAAGCCGACGGATGCCATCAGCTGATTCGAGACGCCAAAAAGCGCCCAAATGGAACTGATATCGCCCGAATACAAGAGGTAGCCCCACATTAAACAGGCGAGCGCGCTTGCGAAGACCGACCCCGGAAGCCAATCCGTTTTTTTGAGCGGTTTGTACACTTCGCCGAAAAAGTCTTGAATCAAGTAGCGGGCCACCCTCGTTCCGGCGTCGATCGCCGTTAAGATAAAGACCGCTTCAAACATGATGACAAATTGGAAGAAATATGAGGCCAAGTGGCTGAAAAACGGAATATCCGTAAAAATATAAGCCATGCCTACGGCAAGCGTCACGGCCCCGCCCGTCCTTCCCTCCAGATCAAGGCCGATTTCGCGGCTGAGCTCAGGCAAGTGGACGGTGTCCATGCCAAGCGTCCGAAATACTTCAGGGGCGCTGTTGATCGCAAAATAATCGCCCGGCTGCAAGGCCGTCGCCGCAATCAATGCCATAATCCCGACAAGGCACTCGACCAGCATGGCGCCGAAGCCGACGAATTTCATATCGCTCCATTTGTCGAGCATTTTCGGCGTCGTTCCTGAACCGACAAACGCGTGGAATCCGGAAATCGCCCCGCAGGCGATCGTGATCGAAATAAATGGCCAAACCGGGCCTGGCGAGACCGGGCCGCCGCCTTTCGTAAATTCGGTAAACGCCGGAAACGGAATCGCCGGATTCACGACAAAAACGCCCGCAATCAACGCGATAAACACGCCGATCTTCATAAAACTGCTCAAATAATCGCGCGGCGCAAGCAGCAGCCAGACAGGGAGCGCCGCCGCAAAAAACGCATAGACCGGAAGCGCGACCGCGAGCGTTTTCACATCAAGCGTCAGCGCTTCGCCGAGCGGCGTATTCGCGACAGACGGACCGATGAACACACCGGCCATGAGCAGAATGAACCCGCCGGTTGATGCGAGTTTTAAGTCGCCCGTTTTTTTATAAAATAAACCGACTCCCATCGCAATCGGAATCGTAATGGCCACGGCAAACGTCCCCCACGGATTGCGTTCAAGCGCATGGAGCACCACCATCGAAAGCCCTGCCATTGTGATCGTAATGATAAACAGCATTGCAAGCCCGGTGCAAAATCCGGCAACCGGTCCGAGCTCTTCTTTGGCGACTTCTGAAAGCGATTTTCCATTCCTCCGCATCGACGCAAATAAAACGACGATGTCATGAACGGCTCCCCCGATAACCGCTCCGATCAACAGCCATAATAAGCCCGGCAAATAGCCGAACTGCGCAGCCAAAATCGGTCCGACAAGCGGTCCCGCAGCCGCGATGGCCGCAAAATGATGGCCGAACGACACCCATTTATTTGTCGGCACGTAATCTTTGCCGTCTTTTTGAAGATGGGCAGGAGTCGGTTTGTCGTCATTCACCTTCAGCACTTTCGCCATCATAAATGTTCCGTACAAACGGTAGGCGATCGCCAATATGCAGATAGAAGCGATCACAATCGTAATTGCATTCATCCCAATCCCTCCCCCTTTGTTTCCCTTTTAACATAGCCTATCTTTTATGTAAGCGCAATCATCATTTTCAAAAAAAACCTTTCCTTACTTTTTGTTTCTGTATTTCAGCGGCTTTTAGATTCCGTTTCATATAGAATCATTTTTAGATTGACACTTTAGCACGATCGTACTAAAATGAAGCCATGAATACAAAAACACAAAAGCGAAGACTGCAAATTATTGAAGACGCCATTCAAGTGCTTGCGGAAGAAGGCTATGCAAATGCTTCTATCGGCAATATCGCAAAAAAGGGGGGAATTAGCAAAGGAGTTGTCACGTATCATTTTCCGAATAAAATGCAGCTAATGAAGGCTGTTGTGGAGCATTCCTACGGACTTGCAGCGCCTTATATGGAAAAGTTCATGGACGGTTTAGACAGTGCACCGGCTACACTCCGTGCCTATATTGAATCAAATCTCAGATTTATGTTTGAACACCCCAAATACGTTACCGCAATCATTGAAGTAGTTTCCAACCTACGAACAGAAAGCGGTGAGCTGTATTATAAGGATGAAGATGAATCAATATATGAACCGCTGATTGATATTTTTAAGTGGGGACAGGAAATGGAAGGGAGTTTCAGGGAGTTTTCCCCGCTCATTATGGCCAGAACCGTGCGAAGCGTAATCGATTCATTGGGACCAAAAATCGCAAATCATGATATATCAGACATGGAGAGCACGATCTCTGAAATTGTTGATACGTTCGATTATGCAACGAGAAAAACAACTAAATAGGGGGACTATCGTGAGAACTGGCGAATTGCAGAAATTAGACAAAAAAATTGTTGCCGCAAGGAAGCTTGAAGGTGTGATCACGTTATGCGTGTATACCTGCGTTATCCTTGTCTTGCTATACTGCACTTTAACATTCGGCTGGCCAAAATGGATATTGGCCGGAGCATCGTGTTTGGCTATTGCCTCTGTACCATTTGAACTTTATCTTTTGCCGAGGTGGAAGTATCGTTTGTGGAGATATCGGATCAGTGAATTAAGCATCCAAATCCATAAAGGGATCTTTTTTAAGCGGAAAGTATTAATTCCCATGGGGAAAGTCCAGCATGTCGAAGCATAACAAGGCCCTATTTTAAAAAAGTACAATTTATATACGATTACTTTATCGACAGCAGCCGGGAGCCATGAAATTCTGGGATTATCCGAAGGAACCGCCGAATCTCTCCGGCAAGATATTGAAGCTTATGCGAGGTTAAGCGATGAACAAGTCTGAAACATCGATAAAACATCGTCTCCATCCTGTTTCGATCCTTTATTTTGTCATGATAGCGATCAAGGAATCGTTATCCTTCATATGGCCGGTTCCGCTGCTCGCACTATTTATTCATAAACTGGGCAGCCACATCCCCGCTTTCATCATCATTATTGCTTTAAGTTCTTTGCTTATTATCGCGTTTTTCATAATGGGTGTATTGAGATGGCGGGCATTTTCCTACCAGATACACGAGAAAGCCATATATATTGAATCTGGTTTGTTTGTGACAAAGAAAAGATGGGTGCAGCCGGACCGCATTCAATCCGTCGATTCTACTGTCCGTGTATATGACCATTTATTCTCTACACGAACGTTAACGATTGAACTTGCCGGAGGTGATGAATCCAGCATCATTCTCAGCTGCATTTCAAAAGAAGAAGAACAGCGCATTCGAACGGTTTTAAAAGCAGAATCAAACAGCAGGCCGATCAATCATTCTGTAGAGTCAATGTTTCAACTATATAAAAATGATCTCATATTGCACAGCCTTCTCTCGCCTAAATTTGGGATTGTGCTTACGCTTTTATCACTGGGATTGCTAAAATATCGGGATATAACGAAAGACACTGACCGGGACACTTTGTTCACCTGCCTATCCGGCTGGTTCGGTTCCAACTGGATCATGATCACGGTGGTCATGCTGGTGGTTTTATCATTTGCACTTTCATTATTGCTGACATTTGCAACCGACTATCATTTCACATTAAGCAAGAATGCCAAAGGAGAACTTGAAATCGAACAAGGCCTGTTTGAGAAGAAAAAGCGAACGATTGACCCAAACCGGATACAGGCGATTCTCATCATTGAACCGCTGATTCACCGCCTCTTGGGATTCGTCTCAATTAAAGCTGTCGTTATACGTAACAGTCCAAATGAACAAAGCCAAAAAACGATTACGATTCTTCCCTTTGTTAAAAAAGAAAAAGCCCATTCCATGCTTGAACCGTTTACCGGTTACCGGAGGAACCGCAATTTGCGCATGCTGACAAAAGAAGCCAGACTTCATTATATGGTTCTGCCATTTACAGCAGGCTGCCTTCTATCAATACCGATATGGATGCTTCTTCCTCATCCCTTTCATTATCTGACTGCCATTCTGCCGCTTGCATTATTATGGGCAGGATGGATGGGGTATCGAAGGACTCGCTGGAATCAAAGCAGCCGATTTTTAACTTTGCAGTACGGAACTTTTGCCCGGCGAACGGCCATCATTAAACACGGCCGCATTCAGTGGGCAGCGTTGGGCCAAACAGTTATGCAAGAGAGGAAGAACTTGGCATCCATTAAGGTAGCCGTTGCTTCCGGAAAAGAAAACGTAAAGTTTTCGTTAAACCATATTCCGATAGAGAGTGCGACAGAAATTTATCAACATGCCATCAAAATACCAAAAAACCTAGTTGACTAATCAGAATAATAAGATTAAAATGATCACATGCTTCATCTGCTGCCTTTTCAAGGCATAATTGGCGGGAATCACCGGATGCCCGCCTTTTTTGTTTCAGCAAAGCGGAATGACATAAAAATGAATGAGGATCACAAGGCAAAATGATGCTGATCCTGCGATTCTATTGGCATGCTTGTTTTCAGCCGAAGCGGTGATATGATGAGCCAGCGTCCAAAACAACACGGTGCCGGTCAATATGACGGCTCCCGTTAAAAATGAGCTGTTAAAAGACTGTGTTCTCTCAATGATTTCCGATATAAACAAAAGCCAAAGGTATGCCAAAAACCCGTACATCAAACACCAATACGCAGCAGAAAAAAATTTCATATGTCTCCCCCCTGTTTTAAATTATTCTACCCACACATAAAAAACCGGCACAATGATCTGCACCCTGTCAAGTAGACAGTGGAAATAACTAAAACACACTAGACGGCTTTAGCCCTGTATTCCACTGGGCTGAGGCCGTTTAGTTTTTCTTGTAGACGATCGTGGTTGTAAAAGTGGATATATTCATCAATTGCGCTTTGAAGTGCCTCAAATGTCTCGTACGAATTCCGTCTGTATTTCTCGCATTTTAATTTCCCCCAAAACGACTCAATGGGGCCGTTATCAATACAGCGGCCGACGCGGGACATACTCTGTGTCATATTTGCGTTTTCAATCATCCTTCTAAACTGGTGGGACGTGTATTGAAAACCTCTGTCGCTGTGAAGGAGAGGACGTGCGTTTGGGGCTGCCTCAAGCGCTTGGTTCAAGGTTTTAAACACAAGGGCGTTATTATTGGATTTCCCCAGCACATAAGACACGACCATTCCCTCATGAAGATCTAAAATGGCACTGAGGTACGCTTTCCGATGGCCGTATTTTAGCTCTGTCACATCAGTCACCCATTTTTGATTTGGTTTGTCCGCTTTAAACTCTCGATTCAGGATATTTTCGGACACATGTTGAGGCGTCGCTTTGCCGTAACGTTTTTTCTTCCGCCGAATGACACACTCCAGCTTGGCAATTTTCATCAGCCGATAGATGCGCTTATGATTGAGGCGCTCTTTAAAGCGGCGGTTCATGTTTAAGGTCATTCTGCGGTATCCGTAGATACCGCCAATTTGTTCGTGAAGTAGCGCCATTTTGGCGATAATCTTTTCATTCTGTTTTTCTCTCGCTGAAGGTACTCGGCTCCTCCATTTGTAATACCCCTGGCGCGAAACTTCGGCAATCTCACATAACATTTGGACAGAAAAGCCTTCTTTTCGATTCAGCTCTAAAATGGCGAGATATCGATCTTCGTACCGAACCTGACTTAGAACCGCCTCCTTTTGATCTCTTCCAACTTTTTTAAGAACGCATTCTCTGCGCGCAAACGCTCATTTTCCTGTTCCAGCCGTTTGTTTTCCCGTTGAATTTTTTCTTCAGGTGTCAATTCTTCTTCGGTTTTGCGTTTCCCTCGGTTGTCTTTTAAGGCCTCTTCTCCGCCTTCTTGATACTTTTTCACCCATTGATACACCTGTTGGTAGGAGACTTGATGAATCTCCATTGATCTGGCGTAGTCCTTTCCATGAGCTAGACAATCCTTCGCAATCTCAATCCGTTCTTCCAATGAAACGTTCTTCCGTTTGGTCATCAAACGATTCCTTCCTCTCCCGCTGTCTTTTAACGTTTTATGACCATTATAAAGCTCAACCCACTTCATGAGTACGGATTTACTGGAAATCTTATATTTTCTCGAGATTTCTCTTTGAGAGTAGCGTCCGGATAAGAAGTCTTTCACGGCATTGTATTTTAATTCTGCGGGATAGAACTTATGGCGCTTTGAACGTTCCAAACTCTCCACACCCGCCATATCATGCGATGTTCTCCATTCACGAATCGTTTCGGCATGAATGCCATATTTTTCTGCGATCTCCTTCACCGAATTATTGCCCTGATCACATTCTGATAGAATATTCAATTTTTCTTCTTTTGAAAACCATTTTCCAGCCATGAAAAAACTCCCCCAAGGCAAACAGATTTTTTTATTTCATCTGTCTACCTTTAGGGGAGCATATCACAATGGTCGGTTTTTTTACATTGATTGTTTTTTCAGCCTGATCACATTCCAGGAAAGCTTAGGGAGACGCGCCGTCAGCCTGCCGTCGCACACTTTGGCGTCTCCGCCGCTGTGCGGAACGACGTTGTTTCGGTCTTTTTCGTTCGTCGCTTTGTTGTCTTCGTGTTCAAGCACGATGTGTTCGCAGACGGCATAGCCGTCAAAGCTTCTGATATCGGCTTCGAGTTGCAGGCCGCCGTTCGTATCGCGGTTGACGGCGAATACCGTTAATTCTTCGGCTTCTTCATTGAAAACGGCGACAGACTCTAAATACGGAACATCTGTAAAGTCTTTGCTGTCATACTTTGGCGATGAAACGGCCGTTTGCAATACCGTTCCCCGTCCGTAGACAGAAGCGTGCATGAACGGATAGAATGTCGTCTGCCGCCAGGCTTCTCCGCCTTTTTCAGTCATGATCGGCGCGATCACGTTGACAAGCTGTGCGAGACAGGCGATTTTGACGCGGTCGGCATGTTTCAAGAGCGTGATCAGCATACAGCCGACAAGAAGGGCATCCTCGAAGTTGTAAATGTCTTCAAGAAGGTGAGGCGCTCTTTCCCAGCGCTCGACCAGTTTGTCTTTTTCATTCGAATGATACCAGACGTTCCATTCATCGTAGGAAAGGTGGATCGTTTTTTTGCTGCGCTTTTTCGCTTTCATATAGTCGCAGACGGCAATCACCGTATTGATAAAGTGGTCCATATCAAGCGATCTCGCCAAATAGTTCGGAAGGTCGTTGTCGCGGTTTCCGTAATACGAATGAAGCGAGATATACTCGACGTGTTCATACGTATGGTCGAGCACGGTCGTTTCCCAGTCGATAAACGTCTGCATTCCGCTTCCTGAGCTTCCGCAGGCGACAAGCTCGATGGAAGGGTCGGTCCATTTCATGACCTTTGCGGCTTCAGCTGCGATCCTTCCGTACTCGGCGGCCGTTTTATGGCCGATCTGCCATGGACCGTCCATCTCATTGCCGAGGCACCACGTTTTGATCTTATGCGGCTCTTTATAGCCGTGCGATTTTCTGAGATCGCTGTAGTATGAATCTGACGGATGGTTGCAGTATTCAACGAGATTGCGGGCTGCGTCAATGCCTCTCGTGCCAAGGTTGACGGCCATATTCACTTCCGCGCCGACAAGCTTCGCCCAGTCCATGAATTCATTGGTGCCGATCAAATTCGGTTCAGTCGTCGCCCATGCCAGATCAAGCCTTGTCGGCCGCTCTCCGACAGGGCCGACTCCGTCCTCCCAGTTATATCCCGATACAAAGTTGCCGCCCGGATATCTGATAAACGGCACCTTCAGCTCTTTGACGAGTTTGATGACGTCTTTTCGAAAGCCCGATTCATCTGCCTCCGGGTGATCCGGTTCATAAATGCCTTCATAGACGGCTCTTCCGAGATGCTCGACGAACGAGCCGAAGATCCGCTTGTCAACCTCTGCAACCTTATATCCCTTGTCGATCGTCATTTTCGCTTGTTTTGCAGTCATTTTACAATCATTCCTTCCCAGAGAATATTTTATGATCAGCCTTTAATCCCGCCTGCTGTCAAACCTGACACAAAGTACTTTTGGAAGAACAAGAAAATCAGAATGACAGGCAGAATCGCCAGCACTGAACCTGAGATCAGCATGTCGTAGTTGTTGCCGTAAGGACTGAGCAACGCCGACAATCCGATCGGAAGCGTAAACATTTCCTTCGACCGCAGCACAATCAGCGGCCATAAAAAATTATTCCAGCTGTTTAATGACTGGAGGATGATCATCGCTCCGAAAGCCGGCTTCATGAGCGGGGCCATAATCCGGAAGTAAATGCCGAATTCGGTGCATCCGTCCATTCTCGCCGAGTCGAGCAAATCTTTCGGCAGGCCGAGCGCATACTGCCGGAAGAAAAAGACGGCGACGGGCGATACGATAAACGGAAGGATCACCCCGGCATACGTGTCGACGATATGCAGCGCGACCGTCATTTTAAATAAAGGCAGCATCAAAACTTCAATCGGCACCATCATGATCAAGAGCACAAATACAAACAGGAGATTTTTCCCCTTAAACTGATAAACGGCAAGCCCGTAACCGACCATCGATGAAAACAAAAGCGTTAAAACGGTCGATATGACGACAAGAATCAGGCTGTTCGAGAACCATTTAAAATAAATGCTTCCTCCGTTAAACAAATAGGCATAGTTGTCAAGGCTCAACAATTCGGGGCTCAACCTTAAATTAAGCCCGAACCTCAGCAATTCTGAAGACGGCTTCAGCGAGCCGAGCACAAGACAAAACAGCGGAAACACAAACAAAAAACTTAAGATCGCAAACAGGAAAAACGTCGCTGTTTTCGCAATGTTTGAGCCTCTGGCATGCATTAATAGCCCTCCTTTTTAAATGAGCCTGACAGCTTTAGCGATATGAGGCTTGCGATGAAAATAATCACGAGCAGCACAATGCCGAGCGCGGAACCGTATCCCATATTGTTGTAGGCAAGCCCCTGCTGATAAATGTATCCGACCATTGTCAGGCCGATATTGCCCGGGGAATTGTTTTGCCACAGCACATAGCTTTCTTCAAACATCCGAAAGCCGCCGATGATGCTGATCGTCAGCACGTAGACGGTGACGGGCTTTAAAAACGGAAGCGTAATATAGAAAAATTTCTTCAGTGTGCCGGCGCCGTCAATTTCGGCCGCTTCGTACAATTCTTTCGGAACATTTTGCAGGCCGGCCAAGAAATACAGCACATTAATGCCCATCCACCGCCATGATGCGAGCATGACCATTAAAAACATTCCCGTATGCTCATTGTTCAGCCAGTTTTGCGGCGCGGCTCCGAGCTTCAGCAAAATCGAGTTTGCAAGCGATGTTTCCATTTCGCCGAAAATCAGCCTGAAAATGATGCCCGCCACGATCGTGGATGTCAAGGCAGGGATAAAAAGGGCCGATTTAAACACATTTTTAAACTTTACAAGCTTTGAATCCAAAAAGACTGCAAGAATAAGAGGAACCGGTATTAAAATAAGCAATGTCCAAAAAGTGTATTTGATTGTATTGAATAATGCGGTATAAAAAGTGGGATTATTTAAAGCTTTATAGTTTTCCGCCCCGACGAAGCGGATCTCCCCCGGGAGAATGCTTTGAAAGCTCATGATGATGACGCTGATAAGCGGATAAAGGAAAAAGATGCAAAATGAGAGTACGAAAGGTGCTGTAAAAAAGTAAGGTGCGGCTTTTGCTGAATATAATAGGCGGGTTATCTTTCTTTTTCTGCTCACCGGCGGAAACGAATGCACTGTATCCGTTTTGACAGTCTTCAAGTTATCGCCTCGCTTTACAGTAATGAAAGACTATTGTCCCTTTACCTCGGCGGCTGCTTTGTCCAGGGCTTCCTTCGGTGTTTTGCTTTTCGTTTTAAGAGCTTCGTATAAAACGTTTTTGTTGACCAGATCGGATGTTTTTGCATAATCCTCTGTTAAATAAAGCGGATTGATCTCATCTTTCACCTCGAGAAGCATCGAAAAAATCCCGCTGCCGTTTTGGAAATATTCTGTATATTGATTCGGTTTCTTCAGTTCTTCCGAATCCCACACATCCCATCTGAGCGGGTCAAACCCGAGGACGGTCCATAGCTTGATGTTTCCTTCTTTTGACACTTTGGCAAACGATAAAAAGTCCTTGGCCAGTCCGGCTTCCTTCGCTTGTTTTGGAATAACGGTCGCTGTGCCGCCCATCCCTGCCGATCGGTCTCCGCCTTCTTTCCATGCCGGAAGCGGCCTGATCGCAATCTTCCCTTTTAAATCAGGCATATAATCCAAAAATCTTCCCATATACCAAATCGGCATCAAAACGGATGCTGCCCCGCCTTGATTCATGAAGCCGTAATATTCTTCGCTGTGGTGAAAGCCTCCAGGCGCTGTGACCGCAATTTTGTCCTTTTCGATCAAGGTTTTCAAAAATCCGAGCGTTTTGACATTTGTTTCATTATTTAAAGTCAGACGGCCCTTTTCATCAAAGTAGCCTGAGCCCTGCTGGGAAATCAGCGGCAAAAACGAATTCGGGTCTGCCGTTTCGATTGTCGTCATCGGCTTGCCTGTAGCCTCTGCGACCTTTTTGCCCGCTTTTCTGTAATCTTCCCATGTTTTAATATCATCCGGATCGACTCCCGCTTTGTGTAAAATATCCATATTATAGTACATCACCGTCGTTCCGACGTGGGTGTCAAGCCCGTACAGTCTGCCGTTTTTGCTGTACAGGGTAAGCCGCGCTTCCACAAACTTGTCGCGCTCATCTTCGACAAGGGAGGTCAGGTCTGTTAAAGGAATGTCAGAGCCTTTCAAAAAATTGGAGAAGCGGGCGAGCTCAACATCGGCAATATCCGGAACCCCTTTTCCCGCCAAAAGCGATATCGAAAGATTGTCGTGCATCTGTCCGTACGGATAAACGACGGTATTTAATTTGATCTTACGGTCCGGATATGCTTTATTCCATTCTTTCACCATTTCCGCATAAAACTGTTCATGAAGGCCGTTGAACGTCCAAAACGTCAGCTCTGTGGCATCGTCATCTTTGCCGGCGGCGGGACTCGCCCTGCACCCTGTCAAAAGCAAGCTAAAAGCCATGATGATCATAAGGAAAAATGAAAGGAACCTTTTCACGTTTTAACCCCTTTCATGTTTGACATGCTGCCTGATGTCAGGCAAAAGTCCGTATTGATTCATGATGGCAAGACCCGTGTACCGGTCCCTGAGGTTGTGGGCCCGGGCCATCGCCTCCATAAGCAAAGGCTCGTCAATATCGAGGTCTGTAAATGATACCGGCCCGCCGACTTTTCTCATCCATTCCGCCATCTCCTCTCCGCCGGGAAGCTTTTCATAGGCGGAACGAACCGTTTTTGCGACGTGTTCATCGCCGAAATCCCGGTCTTTAAGAGAACGGTAAACATCCGCAAGCATGATGGAAGCGCAGCCTACTTTTGCCCCGTGGAGAATCTGCCGCTTGCTGTTTTCGAGCGCTTTCATCTCAAGGTAATGGGAGAGGTGGTGCTCACCTCCGGAAGCAGGTCTTGAATGGTCGAGCATCAGCATGACAAGGCCTGAAACGATCAGCGATTCCATCAATTTTTCGATGCCCTCCCGCGATTTTGCCGCGATGTCATCGATCCTGGACAGACACTGATCAAGCGCTTTTCTCGTGATGGCGCAAGCGGTCGGACAGTATGGTTCATCAGCAAGCGAACGGGAGATCTCCCAGTCGGCGAGCGACGTTATTTTGCCGAGCATATCGCCGAATCCCGCGGCGATCATGTTTTGCGGCGCATTCCGCAAAAGCTCGATATCTGCAAATAGCGCAACAGGCGCCGTCGTTTGAATCGTCTGCTTTGTACCGTTTATAATGAGCGGAGCTCCGGCCGATGTAAAACCGTCAACCGACGGTGCAGTAGGCACCGAAATAAACGGAATGCCTCGCTGATAGGCGCAAAACCTGACGATATCATGGATCGTCCCCGCACCTGCGGCAATGAGCGCATCCGCATCGATCGGCGCATCGATCAATGCCTTGACCATCGTTTTCTCATCTGCTATGACATCCCCTGCCGCATTCGCCTCAAGCTTGACAAGGGATACCTCCGCCGTTTCCTGAAGGAGAGACGCCAGCCGTTCTCCCGCGATTCGGCCGGTCGTTTCATCACAAACGATAGCAATGTTTTGAAATGAAGCGGCTTTTATAAAGGCAGGCATTTCGTTTTCGACAGCATGTTCGCCAATCGCGATTTTTTCAACCGTAAGCGGGAAATGGACGGCTCCGCACCCGCAGTCGCCCAACGTCTTTTTCATATAAGAGATCAAGTCATTCATGATTATCCCTCACTCCTCCTATTGGCCGTAATACGCGTCAGCCCCGTGCTTCCGGAAAAAGTGCTTATCGAGCAAGACACCGCTGATCGGATGTAGCGACGGATTCAGCATGAGCGAATGATAGGCCATTTTTGCGACCTCTTCCAGGACAACGGCGTTGTGCACGGCCGTCAAGGCATCTTCCCCCCAGCAAAACGGACCGTGATTGTTGACGAGAACGCCTGGAATGTCGCGCGGATCAAGGTGCTGAAACGTCTCCCTGATGACTTTGCCGGTATTTAATTCGTATTGTTCCGCGATTTCATCAGCGCGCATTTCCCTCGTACAGGGAATATCGCCGTGATAGTAATCCGCGTGAGTCGTTCCCAATGAAGGGATGTCCCTGCCTGATTGCGCCCAGCTCGTCGCCCACGGGGAATGGGTGTGGACGATTCCGCCTATCGTTTGAAACTCTTTGTAAAGGTAAATGTGCGTCGGCGTATCCGAAGACGGCTTCAGCTTTCCCTCGACAATCTCTCCGTCCAGGTTCAGCACGACTAAATCTTCCGCTTTTAATTCGCTGTATTTCACGCCGCTCGGCTTGATGACGATCAAGTTTTTATCACGGTCGATCCCGCTGACATTTCCCCATGTAAACGTGACGAGCCGGTGCTCCACAAGCTGTAAATTCGCTTTTAACACTTGTTCCTTTAAAGCCTCCAGCACAAGGTTCTCCTCCTTTTGATTTTGCGATTTACCGGACGGCGGCGCTGACGGACTGGATGTTTTTCAGCTTTTTAAGGCGTTTCATGACGTTGTTTTGTTTTCCGAAGAATTCGTAAAGCTCCTTGTAGTCTGCGTAAAGCTGATCGTACAATGTCACGTTTTCCGGAATCGGCTTATACGTGTGATCTTTCACTTTTCCCATATGCATGACAGCCTCTTCGATCTGATCATATCCGCCGTTTTCGCTTCCGGCCGCAACCGCTCCGAATATCGCCGAACCTAATGCCGGGGCTTGCGGAGAACCGGAAATTTTAATTTCCATGTTTGTTACATCAGCATATATCTGCATGATAAACGGGTTTTTTTCGGCAATTCCCCCGGCGGCATACAGCTCTTCGATCGGCACGCCGCTCTGCCGGAACGTTTCGATGATCTTTCTCGTCCCGAATGCGGTTGCTTCAACCAACGCACGGAATATCTCCTCAGGCTTCGTTGATAAGGTCATCCCGAGCATCATCCCGGTCAAATCCGCATCGACGAGCGTCGAACGGTTTCCGTTCCACCAATCCAATGCAAGCAGACCGCTTTCGCCGACTCCCAATCTGTCCGCCTTTCGGGACAGCAGCTCGTAAATCGATATCCCCTCTGCTTCAGCTTCTTTCGCATAGCTTTCCGGCACGAAGTGCTCGATCAGCCAATGAAAATGATCGCCGACGCAGGATTGGCCCGCTTCATAGCCGACATAACCCGGCAGAATGCCGTTTTCCACGACTCCGCACATTCCCGGCACCATTCGGACGTCCTCGCCGAGCAGCATGTGGCAAGTGGATGTCCCCATGATCATCAGCATTTTCCCCGGCTCTGTAATGCCGACCGCCGGAACTGACACATGGGCATCGACATTGGCAACCGCGACCGCTGTACCCGGCAAAAGCCCCGTTTTAGCTGCCATTTCATCAGTTAAACCGCCGGCTTTCTCCCCTATCGGATAAATGTCTTCTGTCAATTTTTCCTGAACGACATGTTTCAGCTTCGGATGCAAAGCTGCGAAAAAATCTTCCGAAGGATAGCCGTCCGTACGATTCCAGATCGCCTTATAGCCCGCCGTACAATTGTTTCGTTTCATCTTTCCGCACAGCCTGTATACGATCCAGTCCGCAGCCTCCATGATCTCGGCGGCGGCATCGTATATATGCGGTGCTTCTTCTGCGATTTGCATCACTTTCGGCACGAGCCATTCGGAGGAAATTTTTCCGCCGTACGTTTTCAGAAACGCTTCGTTTCGTTTCTCTGCCAGTTGATTCAGCCTGTTTGCCTGCTCCTGTGCGGCGTGATGCTTCCAAAGCTTCACATAGCTGTGGGGCTCTTCCGCGTATTCCTCCCTCATGCAAAGCGGGGTTCTGTCCTTATCTACAGGCAGAATCGTACATGCCGTAAAATCGATGCCGATACCGATGATCTCTTTTGGATCGACTTTCGACTGCCGCAAAAGGCTCGGAATCGTCCCTTCCAGCACTTCGATGTAATCAGCCGGATGCTGAAGCGCCCAGTCCCTCGGGAGCTTTTTCTTTGTCCCCGGCAATTCGCGGTCAATCACGCCGTGCGTATATTCTTTTACTGCTGCCGCAATTTCCTCTCCCGTCTGGACGTTGACCAGGACGGCTCTTCCCGACAATGTTCCGAAATCAACTCCGATTGCAAATGCCATAAGCTTGCGCGCCTCCTTAAAACTTGTGAAGCCGGTATGCTGCTTCACTCCATTTGAGTTCGTTGCGAAGGTTTGCTATCTTTGTGTCACGGTTGATCAGCACCGCTTCAATGCCCGTCATGTCAGCCCAATCCAGCATTTGTTCTGCGGTAAGCCGATAGGAAAGGCACGTGTGATGGGCTCCCCCCGCCAATATCCACGCCTCTGCAGACGTTTTGAGGGACGGCTGCGGCTTCCAAAGGACGCGCGCCACCGGAAGGTTCGGCATCTCATGCGGGACCCTTTCAGCATCGACCTCATTGATGACAAGCCGGAAACGCCCGCCCATATCGACTAAAGAAACGTTGACAGAAGGACCCGCCATTCCGTCAAAGACCAAACGGGCCGGATCGTCCTTTCCGCCGATCGACAAAGGATGCACTTCGATTCGCGGCTTCGTTTCGGCAATCGACGGGCACACTTCAAGCATGTGCGACCCGAGAATCATTTCGTTGCCCGGTTCAAAATGGTATGTGTAATCTTCCATGAACGACGTTTCTTTTCCGTCTGCCATCACTTTCATCATCCTGACAAGCGCAGCCGTTTTCCAGTCTCCCTCTCCGCCGAAGCCGTAGCCTTCAGCCATCAGGCGCTGAACGGCCAACCCCGGAAGCTGCTTCATACCGTGCAAGTCTTCAAAGGTCGTCGTAAAGGCGGTATAGCCTCCGTCCGAAAGAAAGCGCTTTAAGCCAAGCTCAATGCGGGCCTGCTCTTTTACGGATTCACGGGCCGCACCGTCTTCGGGGCACTCGTAAAGCTCTTCATATTCGGCAATCAGTTCATTTACGCTTTCTTTCGATACCGCTTTGATCTCCCGGACGAGGTCACCGATCCCATATCCGTCGACAGACCAGCCGAGCTGAATTTGAGCTTCGATTTTGTCCCCTTCCGTGACCGCCACATTGCGCATGTTGTCACCAAAGCGGGCCACTTTGATTTGGCGGTTTTCAATTGAGGCCACAGCAGCGCTCATCCACCGGTCGATCTCCTTTTTTACTCCGGCGTCTTCCCAATGGCCGACGATGACTTTTCGATTCAGCCCCAATCTCGTTCCGATAAATCCGTATTCGCGGTCTCCGTGTGCAGACTGGTTGATATTCATAAAATCCATATCGATCGTTTCCCACGGAATGTCTCTGTTAAATTGAGTATGAAAGTGAAGCAGCGGCTTTTTCAGTTCCGCCAGTCCCGGAATCCACATTTTCGCCGGTGAAAACGTGTGCATCCAAGTGATGACGCCGGCGCATGCATCATCGCAATTCGCTTCTCTGATCAGTTTTCTGACCCCGTCAGGCGAGGTGGCAACCGCTTTATATTTGACGCTGTACCTCATTGAACCGTCGTTTAATCCCCTGCACATGATGTTTGCATGCTCTTCTACTTCTCTGACAGCTTCTTCTCCGTATAAATGCTGGCTCCCCGCAACAAACCAAAATTCGTACGCTTTTGATTGAATCAAGATTTTCCCTCCTTTGTTCCGGCATACATTATGAAACTACCAAAATGAAGCGCTTACAAAAATCTCTTAATACGTACGGACATCTAAAAACATGCTATATATTTGTACGAACGAGTTCATTATATTCTTTACACCACATACTGTCAATTACATTTCAGGCATTTTTTTGAACAAAAAAAGAAAAAAAGCCAAGCAAAACATCTGCTTAGCTTGCTGCAATCGCTAATACGACGGCCAGCCCGCGGAATCCCAGTACAAATCATTGATCAGCAATTTGGAGACTCCGTTGTCAAGCGCGTCATAGCTGTGTCTGATGTCAAGCGCGTCATAGCTGTGTCTGACAATGATGGAATTGTCGACTACATCCTGATGCCCCGGCCCTTTCCAGCGGTCATTTCCGGCGTCTAATATCGTTCCTCCTCCCTCGAGCATATTCTTGCCGTTTTTATCATAGTAAGGACCTGTGATATTTTTTGAACGGCCGTAGGCGATTTTGTACGTGCTGTTCACCCCGAGGCAGCATCTGTCAAATGAAACGAACAAATAATAGTAGCCGTCTTTATACGTAATATTCGGCGCTTCAACAGCCCCGCCGTTATTCGGCCTTGCGGCGATGGAATAAAGCGTTCCCGTCGGCTTCATCGTTTTTTTATCGAGCTTTGTCAGCTTGATGCCGCTCCAAAAAGAGCCGAAAGAAAGCCACGGGTTTCCGTCTTTGTCAATCACTAAATCTCCGTCGATCGCATTATAATTGTCAGCTGAAGTCGTCCTGACCACAAGCCCGTCATCGCGCCATTTCCCTGAAGCGAGACTGTCTGTCGAAGCGAGCCCGATCGCCGAAGTATTTGATCCGAACGAAGAGATTGAATAATAAAGCCAGTACCGCCCGTTATAATAACTGATATCCGGCGCCCACTGATTCTTTTCATGATTTGGTACGTACGTTTTCCACCATGCCAACGGCGCTGGAAAAATACTCGGCGCCGCACTCCACGTGATTCCGTCATTCGATTTGATGACGCGCAGTCCATTTCCAATCCCCGTTCCAAAGGTATACCACGTATTTCCTTCTTTGATCATGGAAGGGTCATGAATGACGTTGTCTCCCTTCGTATCCCAAAATGCAGCTGAAGCCGATTCAGACGCTAGCACCAGACCGATGATCAATGCCCCCGCGGTACAAATTCTCCGCAATTTGCGCTTCACAAAACCACTCTCCCATCCGATGTATTGTAACCTCTTTCAGAAGTCATTCCGGAATATATGTAAGCGCTTTCTATGATATTCCAAAAAAAATAAGCTGACAGCATGTTAGCAGCTGTCAGCTTATTTCATCAATCAAACGTAATCTGCTCGACCGTTTCGTTATCCAATCGCTTGATAACTTCGGTAATTAATTTGACGGCATTTTCATAATCATCGCGATGAAGCATCGCCGCATGCGTATGGATGTAGCGGGTTGCGATCGTAATCGAAAGAGCCGGCACCCCGTTTGCGGTCAGGTGGATCGAGCCTGAATCGGTTCCTCCTCCTGAAAGGGCATCATATTGGTATGGAATCCCGGCTTCATCTGCAACTTTTGTGACGAAATCGCGGAGCCCTTTATGGGAAACCATTGAAGCATCATACAGAATGATTTGCGGGCCTTTCCCCATCTTGCTCGTCGATTCTTTTTCAGAAATTCCCGGCGTATCTCCGGCAATTCCGACGTCGACCCCGAATGCAATGTCAGGCTTGATCGTATGTGCGGCGGTTTTGGCGCCGCGCAATCCGACTTCTTCCTGAACCGTCCCGACGCCGTACACAACATTTGGATGGTCAGAGCCTTTTAAGTTTTTCAAAACGTCTATCGCAATGGCGCAGCCGATACGGTTGTCCCACGCTTTTGCAAGCAGCATTTTTTCATTGTTCATGACTGTGAATTCAAAGTACGGGACAACCTGATCTCCGGGAAGAACGCCCCATTCCATCGCTTCCTCCCTGTTTGAAGCCCCGATGTCAATGAACATGTCTTTGATCTCAACCGGTTTTTTGCGCGCTTCAGGCGACAGGACATGAGGGGGTTTGGAACCGATCACGCCTGTGATGTCCCCTTTTTTGGTTACGACCGTTACACGCTGCGCCAGCATGACCTGTGACCACCAGCCCCCGACCGTTTGAAAGCGAAGATAGCCCCTGTCATCAATGCGCGTCACCATAAAACCGACTTCATCAAGGTGGCCGGCAATCATGATCTTCGGCCCGTCTGTCTGTCCGGTCTTTTTGGCGATCAAACTGCCGAGTCTGTCTGTCGTAACCTCGTCGGCATACGGCTCTATGTATGATTTCATGACTTGTCTGGGTTCTTTTTCATTCGCTGGAATTCCTTTTGCATCTGTTAGTTCTTTCAGCATCGTAAGCGTTTCATCTAGCTTTGCCATTTCTCTTACAGCCTCCTTTAATTAACCCTCAATTACTATTATACAAAAACAATCCTATTCAATACGATCAAGCCGCTTTTTTGGATAAAAAAATGAAACCTTCCGCTGTGCCGTTCGTATATATTCAGATATACCTGAATTTCTTTTACGGGAGGTTCATTTAAAAATGGCTGTTATCATTCTGAGAATCGTTTTGCTTGCGCTGTTGCTCTATGTCGTATTCAAAGTTGTTCAGTTTTTCGGTGATCCGAAACGCAGACTGAAATCGGCGCAGGCAAAAAAAGGTTTTTATTTTTTGGACGAACAAAAAAACACGCGCAAAAATTTCAAGCTAACGTTCAAAGGCGTACTGTTCGAAGGGGAAAAACACATTCCTTCCAAAGACCACCCTCTGTTTATCCATACGATCTTCGTGTGGACAGATGCTTCAGAAGAAAAGCTCAGGACTTTCACAAATGAGGATTTCAGCGAATTGGAAAACAAAATCAAAACCCGCTACCCCGATTGCAAAATCGATTGGGATTCATCGATTAAAAAATGGAAACATAAAAAAGCAGAAGAGCATTAGCGCCTCTTCTGCTTTTTCAGTTCATGAAATAAAAGCCCGCCAATGCGGCTTGAATCACGAAGAGGAAGGGGATTCCGAGCCGAAAGGACAAGTGCTTCGTTTTATGTCTGAAAAGGATCATGCCGAGCCAGACACCCGCGGAACCGAATGCAGCCGCAGTAAGCCAGATGCGGCGTTCAGGCACCCTCCATTTGTGTTGGACGGCTCTTCGTTTGTCTGCTCTCATCATGAAAAAGCCGTATCCGTTAATGATCATAAAGAATATCAGCATCAGATGCATTCGGTGTTTCTCCCCTTGCCCTTAAATAAAAAGGGCCGCGTTTAAGCGGCCGTTTTCATTATTTGTTTAATTGAGCTTTAGCAGCGTCAGCAAGCTGATTGAATGCAGAAAGATCGTTTACAGCAAGATCAGCAAGCATTTTGCGGTTTACTTCGATGCCGGAAAGTTTCAGACCGTGCATTAAACGGCTGTAAGAAAGGCCGTTCATACGAGCTGCGGCATTGATACGAGTGATCCACAGTTTGCGGAAGTCGCGTTTTTTCTGACGACGGTCACGGAAAGCGTAGTTTCCGGATTTCATCACTTGCTGGTTAGCTACTTTATATAATGTATGTTTTGAACCAAAATAACCTTTTGCTAATTTAAGAACCTTTTTACGACGTTTGCGTGTAACAGTTCCGCCTTTTACTCTTGGCATTAGATTTCCCTCCTAATTATCCCTTTTCCGAATTACTTAATGTTAGCAAGCTGCTGCTTGATGCGTTTGAAATCGCCTGCGCTGACGATCGCGCCTTTGCGAAGCTTGCGTTTTTGTTTTTGAGATTTATTTGCGAACAAGTGGCTTGTATATGCATGAGAACGTTTCAGTTTCCCGGAACCTGTCTTTTTAAAACGTTTCGCAGATCCGCGGTGAGTTTTCATTTTTGGCATGGATGTTTCCTCCTTAATTACTTTTCATTTTTAGGTGCAAGCACCAGGAACATGCTGCGGCCGTCCATTTTCGGCTTCGTTTCAACGGTCGCAACTTCCGCGCATGCTTCCGAAAAACGGTCAAGCACGCGCTGTCCGATTTCTTTATGCGTGATCGCGCGGCCTTTAAAGCGGATGGATGCTTTCACTTTGTCCCCTTTTTGCAGGAACTTGATGGCGTTGCGAAGCTTTGTATTAAAGTCGTGCTCTTCAATACCAGGGCTCAGCCGCACTTCTTTTAAGTTAATGATTTTTTGATTTTTGCGTGCTTCTTTTTCCTTTTTCTGCTGCTCGAATCTGTACTTTCCGTAGTCCATAATCCGGCAGACAGGCGGTTTTGCATTTGCTGCAACTAACACAAGGTCAAGATTTGCGCGACCGGCAATTTCAAGTGCTTCCTGGCGGGATTTGATCCCAAGCTGGTCGCCATTTTGTCCGATCAAACGAACCTCACGCGCACGGATACCCTCATTAACCAATTGATCTTTGCTAATAATGAGCCACCTCCATAGAATCTTTGAATTGATTTCACAACTCATTTTGACCGCTTCATTGCATTTTCACAGGCAAACAAAAAGTGCGGGCATAAAAACACCCACACTGCGAACATCTGCATGAAAAAATAAGAATGTACGTTTAACCTGCCAACTACAAGAATGTGTCAATCAGGTGAGAAGCGGGTGCTTCTGCTTGTTGATATATATTCAATTCATTATCCATCTTACATAAATAAATCTTTCAAGTCAAGATATAAAATTTATTGCAACATTCGTTATTATAACAGGTCGTATTTAAAATCGCAACGCTGATTTTATTTTTCTTTTTTCGAGCCTCTTATCCGCCGACGATCTGAATGAACACCGGAATGACGAACACGGTCACAACGCCGACGACAACGACTGCAATGCTTGCCATGGCGGCTTCGACTTCCCCCATTTCGATCCCGACAGCCACGCCGAGGGCATGTCCTGACGTACCAAGCGCCAAGCCTTTTGCGATCGGATTCTTTACGCGAAAGAGTTTTAAGAAGAGCGCCCCAAGCGCATAGACGATGACAGCGTTAAAAATAACCGCAAATGCCGTAATGTCCGTGATGCCGCCGATGCCTTTTGATAACGGCAGAGCGATCGCCGTTGTGGCAGCCTGCGGCAGCATGCTCTTCATGACGGCGTCGTCAAGGTGGATTCCTTTTGCAATGAGATAAACGACGGCGACCGAACAGACGGAGCCGGCAACGATGGCCGAGAGAATCTGCCACCAATACTTCTTCAATGTAGCCGCCTGATTGTATAAAGGAATCGCAAACGCGATCGTTGCGGGCTCTAAAAAGAACTTAATGATATCTCCCCCGCTTTTGTAATCCTCATACGAAAAACCACCGATTTTAAGGAATGCGATGCCGAGCACCATGGCGACGAACAAAGGCGTAAACAAGAAAAATCCGTTTGTTTTTTTAAAAAGATAAGTGCCGATCCCGAAAGCGGCAAGCGATACGACGATGCCGAAATACGGTGACATACCTGAAAACCCCCTTTAAGAAGCTGTTTTTTTGGCTGTTTCTGTTTCAAGCGTCCCGGCTTCCCGCTTTTTGCCGCCGGCGGACAGAATTATCTGAGAAAACAGTCCGGTTGCGCCAAGCAAAATGAAGGTAGCCAGAAGAATAACGAACACGATCAACAATCCGTATTTTTCCATGACACCGAGCGAATTCATGACGGAAATCCCCGAAGGAACGAATAAAAATCCGATGAGAGAGGTTAATGCCGCGCCGAGCGATTCGACCTGCTCAAGCTTGACTACCTTCATGCATAACAGCGTGAATAAAAGAACCAGCCCAATGACTGATGCCGGAATCGGAATGGGCAGCAAACCGGCGATTCCGTTTGAAACAAGCATAATGACAGCGAAAATAAATGCCTGTGTTAAAAAGCCGTATACCTTTTTCGCACTCATGTCGATCACCTCTTTGGCCTTTGTTGGCATCATTATATAAAACAAAGCCCGGAGAAAAAGCGCTTTCATTAAAACTCGCCGGATATCGAAGATCAGTTGCAGAAATCGGGCGGTGAAATACAGATCTCCCCCGGTATGGGCGCTTGCCGATTTTCACAATATATCCATTCCAATTTGTGCTAATTGGCAAGCATCCATCGTATAGTTAGTAACGTGAAAAAAGAAAGGGGGCCTAAAGAAAAATATGCATACCGGAAAACAGACCGGCATGCCCGGACGGCGCTTAGAACTTGCATCCTTGATCAACCGGGGATTGGAACCTGAAGACGATTCCCTCGCCGCAGAATCACCGGTGTTTACGGACGACCCATTTAAGCTGGGAGTAGCCTCGGGCGAACCGCTCCCGGACGGATTTGTATTATGGACGAGACTTGCACCGGACCCGCTTGCTGAAGACGGTTTGGGCGGAATGCCGGACAGGAGTGTGCCGGTCAGGTGGGAGATCGCCGAAGATGAGCATTTCCGCAAAATCGTCAGGCGCGGAACGGCATCAGCCCTCCCGGAGCTTGCCCACTCGGTCCATGTCGAAGTGAACGGACTGAAGCCGACAAGATATTATTGGTACAGATTCAAAGCGGGTGATGAGATCAGCCGAGTCGGCCGCACGAAAACCGCGCCTCCCCTGTATGCCGATCTTGCCGGGATGTCATTTTCCCTTGCATCGTGCCAGGCCTGGTACCACGGCTATTTCACCGCTTATCGCCACATGGCCGCGGACCATCCCGACGTCGTGTTTTTCCTTGGCGACTATATTTACGAATATCCCATTAATGAAAACAATCTTTACCGGGATGTCAAGCTGTCCGATGTGCACAATGCAAAGACTGTCACCCTCAGCCAATATCGTCTGCGGTACTCCCTTTTCAAGACCGATCCTGACCTCCAGGCGATCCACGCATTAGCGCCTTGGATCGTGACCATGGATGACCATGAAGTGGAAAACAATTATGCCGGCGTGTATTCGCAATATAACCCTTCTGTCGAAGAGTTTCTCAAGCAGCGCGCAGCCGCCTATCAAGCTTTTTATGAAAACATTCCGGTCAGAAGCGCCTCGATTCCAAAGGGGCCGGATATGCTCATGTACCGGCGTTTCCGCTATGGAAACCTGGCTGAATTCAACGTCCTTGACACCCGGCAGTACCGCAGCAAATATCCGGCAAACGAGCGGGAACGGCTCGATCCGTCCCGGTCCATACTCGGAAAAGCCCAGGAGCAGTGGCTGTTCCGCGGGCTGAGCAGGTCGAATGCAATTTGGAATATGCTCACGCAGCAGGTCGTTTTGGCGCAAATCGACCGCGACACCGGACCGGGAACGGCGTACAGCGTCGATCAGTGGGACGGCTATCCCGCTACGCGCGACAGGCTTTTCTCCGCATATCAAACATGCGGCATCCAAAATCCCGTCGTTCTGACGGGGGACATCCATCGACACGCCGCTGCGGATCTGAAAGCAGATTTCAATGATCCTCAGTCAAAAACGATCGGCACAGAGCTGATTACCACATCCATCTCCTCAGACGGCGATGGGTCAGAAACCGATTCGCTGGCACCGATCTGGCTGGGAAATCCCCATGTCAAGCTGTACAATGCACAGCGCGGCTACGTCCGCTGTACGATGACTCCCAAACAGCTCAAAGCCGACTTTCAGGTTCTTCCTTACATTACCCGCCCGGGAGCTCCTGTCTCGACATATGCGGGCTTTGTCATTGAAGCGGGCCGTCCGGGACTGCAAAGGATTCATTAAAAACTGCTTCACATCAAATGAAGCAGTTTTTTCAGTTCTTTTGCATATGTACGGCTGACAGGAATCGTTGAGCCGTCTTTCATCAGCAGATTATACGTCGAGTTGAACCAAGGCTTTACCTCTTTCATATGGCCCATGTTGGCCAAAAAGCTTCTGTGAACCCTGATAAACAAAGATTGCGGAAGCTTTTGCTCAAGCACGACCAGCGTATCGTGGACTGCATACGACGTATCAAAGGTTTTGACGATGACCCGGCCGTCTTTCAATCCGGCATAGACGATTTCAGCAGCGTCGAGGATCACGATCGACTCGTCAACGTTGAGAGCAAGCCTTTGATGGCCGGACGGCGGCTTTTCCTCGTTGTTTTCCGGGTGCATTCGTCTGTATTTTTTGATCGTTTGTCTGATGCGCTCTTCATCAAAGGGCTTTGTCAAATAGTCGATCGCATCGACTTCAAATGCTTTCAGCGCATATTCGTCATATGCCGTGGCAAACACGACAGCCGGCGGCGCCGACATTTTTTTCAGGCGCTTGGCGATGTCGAATCCGTTTTCCCCTGACAAATCGATGTCTAAAAAAAGAATATCCGGCTTTTGGTCCGCCATTTTGTCAAATGCTTCTTCGATATGTTCAGCTTCGTCTATCGTACCCACTTCTTTCGTCCGCTCCAGCAAATATCTCAATTCGTCGCGGGCAAACATTTCATCGTCAACGATTAATACCTTAAGCATCGATCTTCATCCTCCCTTTGCGATTTAAAAGGAATTTTGAAAGACACTTCAGTTCCTTTATCGCGTTCACTGGACAGTTTTAAAGCGGCCTGCTGTCCGAACAGGCCCGTCAGCCGCTGGTTCAGATTGTAAAGCGCCGTCCCGTTTCCTTCCTTTGAAGGCGACGGCGTTTTTCCCAATTGCTCCAGCATCCCGGGCTCGATTCCCCTGCCGTTGTCTGACACCTTCATGAGGACGCCGCCTTGCTCCGAACGGACGCAAACGGTCACCCTGCACGTCTTCTGTTTTTTCGGAAAAGCGTGGCGCAGCGCGTTTTCCACAAGCATCTGCAAAATAAATGGCGGTATTTCCATATGTTCAAGCCCGTCCTCAATGTGAAAATCGATTGTATATTTTCCCGGAAAACGCGCCTGCTCCAAGGATAAATATGCTTCAAGATGGTTCAGCTCTTTTGAGAGCGGAATCAATAGCTGCCTCGCCCCCTGCAGGTTTGAGCGGAAATAGACGCTGAGCTGAAGCAGGAGCTTTCTCGTTTTTTCGGCGTCTGTCCGGCACAATGCTGAGATCGTATGAATCGCATTGAATAAAAAATGCGGATTGACCTGAGCTTGCAGCGCTTTGATTTCGGCATCTTTCAAAAGCTTCTTTTGCAGCTCCGCTTCCCCGAGCTCAAGCTGTGTTGAAAAAAGCATCGCAAGGCCTTCGGCAAGCTCTTCTGCCACGCGGTTTAGCCCCGCCGGATTCTTGAAGTACAGCTTCAGGGTGCCGATCGTCTTCCGGTTGGAGATCAGGGGCAGCACAATCGCGGCCTGAAGCGGGCAAGAGTGATGGGTGCACTCGATTTCGTCGCGCGATTTCACCTTCATGACTTTCCCCGTTTTGATGACTTTTTTCGATAAACCGGTGATCAGGCTTCTCGAAGGAATATGGTGATCAGCCCCTTCGCCGACATGCGCGAGAATCGTTTCCCTGTCTGTAATCGACACGGCATCCGTGCCTGTCATCTGATGAATAATCAGGGCCGCGCTTTTGCACGATGTCTCATTCAGCCCCTGGCGGAAAAACGGCAGCGTCTGATCGGCAATCGAAAACACCTTGTGCGTCTGCATGGCTTTTGCCTGTTCTTCTTTACGGATAATCGATTGAATGATCGACAGAAAGATAAAACTGCCTGTCCCATTGACGATGACCATCGGGATGCCGATCATCTGAACGAGCGCTACAGCGTCTGACCGCGGCGCAGCAAGCATGATGATCATCATCATTTGCAGCGCTTCCATTGAAATGCCTGCAAGAGCCGCGACCCGCGGCGTCACCATTTGGTGCCTCTTCCGGAAAAAACGCCCGATATAACCCGATATAACCCCCGCCAACACGGAAGAAACCGCACAGCTTAAAGCCGTACTTCCTCCAAGCGAAAAACGGTGAATTCCCGCAAGAATCCCGACCCCGGCGCCGACGAAGGGCCCCCCGATCAAGCCGCCGATTTCGACTCCGAGAATTCTCGTATTGGCGATCGAGCTCGACGGGTCGATCGCAAAAATCCAATCATTGTTTAAAATCTCGTGATCTCGAATCTCAATTCCCGTATAGTTGCTGATAATGCTGAAAAGTGAAAAGATACAAATGAGAACGGCCTTCCCCTTATATCCTTCCGGATGCTGAAGGTGCTGCCGGAACACCTTCATATGGGCGAGAATAAAACCAAGGATCACGATGATCCCCACTCTTTCCAGCATCATGATCATTAAATGGATCATGTTATCCCCTTGCTTTCTCACAAATTTTGAGTCCGCCCTCATTTTATCATATCTATCGCCATTCAAACTTTCGCGCTTTATCACATCACATTCTTAAAATCTCTGCTTTATCATCCTATTGATCTATTGTAAAATAAATGAGACATTGATAAATCCATGACAGAGGAGACGATCATGAAAGCCGTATTTTTTGATTTAGACGACACATTGCTCTGGGATGAAAAAAGCGTCAGTACGGCATTTGCCGAAACGTGTATGAAAGCCGAAAAAAAATACGGGATCGGCGCGGATGAATTCGAAGCCGCTGTACGCCGGGCAGCGCGCGATCTTTACACATCTTATGAAACGTATCCCTACACCGTGATGATCGGCATCAATCCGTTTGAAGGGCTTTGGTCGAATTTCAGCGACCCGATCAGCGAAGGATTTCAAAAGCTGAACAAAATCGTCCCTGAATACAGAAAAAACGCATGGACAAACGGGCTGAAAGCATCCGGAATCGATGATCCCGCTTTCGGGGAAGAGCTGGGCAAATATTTTGCGGCCGTGCGCCGGAAGAGCCCTTTCGTCTATGAAGAAACATTTGCCGTTTTGGATGAATTAAAAGGAAAATTCGAGCTGTTATTGCTGACAAACGGTGATCCGAGCCTGCAAAGAGAAAAATTGGCCGGCGTGCCTGAGCTTGCCCCTTATTTCAAGGAAATCGTCATTTCCGGAAATTTCGGAAAAGGGAAGCCTGACCCGAGCATTTTTGAACACTGTCTTCATCTTCTCGGCATTGCGAAAGAAGACGCCGTGATGGTCGGGGATAATTTGAACACAGATATTCTCGGCGCATCCAGAGCAGGCATTCAGACCGTCTGGGTCAACCGCAAAGGCAATGTGAACGAAACCGAAGTAAAACCCGACCACGAAATCCGTCATTTAAGCGAACTGTTCGATATTCTGGCCGCAAAAAAAGCATGACTCCGAATGGAATCATGCTCAGACCGTTGACAAAACAGGTCGGATTTTTAAAATCCACCTGTTTTTGTCCATTTTATTCTATTATTTCGATCAGAAGGCTGGCGGTTAGGACCTTTCCAGGTCCAATTCGCCAGCTTTTTCAGATTCATGGCAGCGAAAACAAGCATCGCCTGCATGGACAATTTTTTCTTTCCCCGTAGGGTTGTCCAGCGCAGGCCATGCTTATGTTTTAAATCGGCAAAAACTCGTTCGATCGTCTCTTTACGTTTGGCATAGATTTGTTTATTCTCTTCCGTATGCCGAAGATGATCAGCTTCGTCTAAATGATCCTGCCAGATATGTCTGTGAATCATCTTTCGATGATCTCTACTTTCTGTACATGTATGTAGTAATGGACATGGTTTACATCGTTTTGGATCTGAAGCATACTCTCGATAACCTTGCCGATTGGTTGTGCGATAGGAGAGAATATGGTCTTGCGGGCAGATATAGACATCATAAAATTCATCGTAAACATACTCGTGTTTTCTCATGAATCCTTTTTTGGTTTGCGGACGCGTGTAAGGCATAACAGGGCGAACGTTTTCTTCATGAAGAAATTTTGCGATAACCGGTGTTTTGTATCCGGCATCAACTGCGACCGTATGAGGCTTGGCAACGCGCTCTTTTACTTGTTGAAACAGCGACGCGAACACTTGGCTGTCATGGATATTGGCAGGCTCAACAACCGTTCCCAGCACAAATCCGTTCCGATCACAAGCTGTATGAAATCCATAGGCAAAAAGACGTTCTCGTTCGCCTTTGACAAAATATCCGCTCTCAGGATCAGTTGTACTTTCCTTTACTTCTCGTTCCTCTAAGCATCGCCTGGGCTTTAAGGGCTTTTTTCCGTTCGCTTCGCGATCGGCATTAATTTCTTGATCTAGCTGCTCCTGATAAGCTCTTGTTTCTTTTCTTACGATCTTTTTCACAAACTTTTTCTTATTGGCATTCGCTTTGACATGTGTGCTGTCGATGAAGGCGACCGAAGGATCGACGAGGCCGAGATCCATGGCTTGACGTAAAATCTTATAGAAGATTGTTTCAAATAGGTCTGTGTCATGAAAGCGACGTTCATAGTTTTTACTGAAGGTTGAAAAATGAGGGATTTTTTCAGAGAATCCATATCCAATAAACCAGCGATAGGCTACATCAGTTTCGATTCGCTTAATGGTTTCGCGCATGGAGCGATGACCAAACACGTATTGAATGAGCACCATTTTAATCAGTACAACAGGATCAATACTTGGACGCCCTTTTGAAGAATAAAGAGGGGCAACTTTTTCATAAATAAATGAAAAATCAATGGCTTCTTCCATCTTCCTGACCAAATGGTCTTCAGGTACAAGCTCACTTAAGGCAAAGACTTCAAGCTGTTCACGCTGATCTTTAGAGTGTTTGGTCAACATGGTAAAACCTCCAAAAATAGATTCCACACACATTTTAACAAAAAAAGCTTGTCGATCAAGCCACTTTTTTTGTGACTTTGTCGACAAGCTGAGCATGACTCCGAATGGAATCATGCTTTTTTTCGTTTTATTTTCTTGCTTCAGCAACGGCTTTTTTTACGAAATCTTCAAGCGAAACCGTTTCTGATTTTTGCTCTCCGTATTTGCGGACATTGACCGCTTCGTTTTCGGCTTCCTGGTCGCCCACGACGAGCATGTACGGAATCTTTTGCATTTGCGCTTCACGGATTTTATAGCCGATCTTTTCATCGCGGCTGTCGACTTCAACGCGCAATCCTTCGCGCTGCAACCGTTCCTGGACTTGTTTTGCGTAGTCAAGGTGCGCGGACGGCGATACAGGGATCACCTGGAACTGCACCGGCGCAAGCCATGTCGGAAGCGCGCCTTTATGCTCTTCAATTAAGAACGCCACAAAGCGCTCCATTGTCGATACGACGCCCCTGTGAATAACGACAGGACGGTGCGGTTTGCCGTCTTCGCCGACATATGTCAGGTCAAATCTTTCAGGAAGCAGGAAGTCAAGCTGAACGGTTGACAGCGTTTCTTCTTTGCCGATCGCTGTTTTGACTTGAACGTCGAGCTTCGGTCCGTAGAACGCCGCTTCTCCTTCCGCCTCATAGTAGTCGTGCCCCATCTCATCCATCGCTGCTTTCAGCATCGATTGCGCTTTATTCCACATTTCGTCATCATCATAATATTTCTCGGTATCCTCCGGATCGCGGTAAGACAGGCGGAATGTATAGTTGTTTAATCCGAAGTCTTTGTACACGTCTTGAATCAAGCGGACGGTGCGGATGAATTCTTCCTTGATCTGATCCGGACGGACGAAAATATGTGCGTCATTCAGCGTCATGCCGCGGACGCGCTGGAGTCCTGAAAGCGCACCGGACATTTCGTAGCGGTGCATCGTTCCGAGCTCTGCGATCCGGATCGGCAGCTCGCGGTAGCTGTGAATGTCGTTTTTATAAATCATCATGTGATGCGGGCAGTTCATCGGACGAAGCGTCAATGTTTCATTGTCCATTTCCATCGGCGGGAACATCGTATCCTGATAATGATCCCAGTGGCCCGATGTTTCGTAAAGCTCCTTGCTTCCGAGCACAGGCGTATAAACATGCTCATAGCCGAGGGCGATTTCTTTATCGACGATATAGCGCTCGATGACGCGTCTGATCGTCGCGCCCTTCGGAAGCCAAAGCGGCAGCCCCTGGCCGACTTTTTGCGAAATCGCGAATAATTTTAATTCTTTTCCGAGCTTTCTGTGATCGCGTTCTTTCGCTTCTTCAAGCAGGCGCAGATGCTCTTCAAGGTCGGCTTTTTTGAAGAACGCCGTACCGTAGATGCGCTGCAGCATCTTATTGTTGCTGTCGCCGCGCCAGTATGCGCCGGCAAGGCTGAGCAGCTTGAACTCCTTGATTTTTCCCGTCGACGGAACGTGGACGCCGCGGCACAAATCGAAGAACTCGCCTTGCTCATAGATCGATACCGTCTCTCCTTCAGGAATCGCATCAAGCAGCTCCAGTTTCAAGTCGTCGCCGATTTCGGCGAACCTTGCTTTCGCTTCTTCGCGGCTGACCTCTTTTCTGACGATCGGCAGATTTTCTCCGATGATTTTTTTCATCTCTTTCTCGATTTTCGGGAGATCTTCCGGTGTGAGCGCTTCTTCCAGGTCAACATCATAGTAGAAGCCGTTTTCGATCACAGGGCCGACGCCGAGCTTGACGTTTTGATAAAGCCGCTTAATCGCCTGGGCCATTAAGTGTGCAGTGCTGTGGCGCATGATTTCAAGCGCTTCGTCGCTGCCTTCCGTAATGATCTCAATCGCGCCGTCCTCATGGATCGGTGTGCGCAGATCGATTTCTTTGCTGTTTAATTTTCCGGCGATGGCCTTTTTCTTTAAGCCGGGACTGATCGATGCCGCGATATCTTCTGTTGTCGTCCCTTTTGCAAACTCCTTAACCGCTCCGTCAGGAAATGTGATTTTTACCATATCTGACATCCTAGTCACTCCTTTTTTATGCAAAATAAAAACCCCGCCCCCTAAGAAAGGGACGAGGATTAATAAACGGAATTCGTGGTTCCACCCTTTTTCCCGAAAACGCAGAAAATCGCCTGCCTTTTTCGGCTCTCGGTTCTGTAACGGGAAGCCCCGTCAGTCATTACTTGACAATACGCCGTTCACAACTGATGTTCAAAGGTGGTAAAAAAATGATCCTTGGTTAAGAGACTCGCAGCCTTGGTCTCCCTCTCTGCCAACCGGTGTTCATTTTTTCGTGTCCTTATCAATACATGGAATGTAAAGTTTACAATGTATTATAAATCGTTTTGCAATCAAAATCAAGAACGCTCTTCCAAAATGTTTTCCTGCGGATGAAAGGATTCAAGAGAAAAAATCCGGACCCGTTCCTGAAAAATATTTTGGATCGTCTGTACCATGGCATGCTCGCTGTTTTTCGTATACAGGTCGATTTTTTTCGGAGCGATCGACACGAGCGGAGCGAGCAGATGGGAATCGATATACATCGGGTGTTCTCTCACGAACCGCCTGTCTATGTATTTTTTTTGTTCCCGCTCTGAAATATATTTCAATTCCCACAGTACGAAATGGCCGTCATGCACGATGCGCACATGATCGAGCACCGGCTCTTTCCTCGTCACGTAGTCTCTCAGCGATTGAATGAACGTCTGGTATTCCTGTTCCATTTTGTATTCATCGATCGCCGCCTCGACATACCCTTTTAATCGCTCATAATATTTTCCGAGCCGGAACGTCATGAAGGAGCGAATCGAAAAGACGTTTTCTTCAAGACAGATCGTCTTGAGCTCCTGCTCGATGAAATATTCGCGAGGGGTATCATCATGATTAAGCGGAAGACCTTCGAGCTCCCCCTCCATGATGCTGTGGGCCAGCTGCAGAATCTGCTGCTGCTCATCCCGGTCCAAAAAATAGTAATCTCCTTCAATGACCGAAAGCATGTATTCGTCTTCTTTGCACTCCGTAAAAAATCTCGTCAAAATCGGCTGGATGTATTCCTGAATACTGACAGAGGAATGGGTCTTTTCAATTCCGATCTTCCCTGGCGCCTCGTGAATCTTGATATGCCGGTTTTCATCCGCATTGCGAAGGAGATGCAAAAACGCGGCTGTATCATAATCATCTTCAAATGTAATTTCGAGCATGTTTGTCCCCCCTAACAACATCTGGTACATGTATATGGACGGGACAACTAAAATAGACGTAAAAAAAGGATAAGCCTTTAATCAAGCAGCTCCTGCACTTTTTTTCTGAACAAGAGCGGAACGGTGATAAAAAGGAGGTAGATTACGGCCATGACCGAAATCGCCAGGAGGTCACCGGACATGATGCTCGATCCGAGCGCGTTTAAAATAACGGTTCCGGGGATAATGCCCGCAGCCGTGGCCGCCAAATACGACAGCGGTTTTACTTTTGATACGCCGGCCGCATAGCTGACCGCATCAAAGTGGATCGGTGCAAGCCGTAAAAGCAAAATGCTGAAAAAACCGTTCTTTTGCAAAAAAGCGCGGAACGCATCAAGCTTCAAAGGCATGTTTTTCATGTTTCCGCCGAGCTTGTATGCAACGGCAAACGATAAAAACGCTCCGCCGGCGGCTCCTATAAAAGAATACAGAGATCCATAGACCGGGCCGAATGCGAGTCAGAAGCAAAAACGGCCTGACCATTAATAATCCGATATACATGAGCGGGGCAAAAACGCCGAAGGATAGAACACCTTCCCTGATATGGCTTGGATTCAGATTGAAGTACTTTGCGTTAAACCACAATCCGGCAGCCGCTATCGCCAGCACCGCCGCCCATTTTGCGAGGGCTTTTTTCGGCATATCCTCATCTCCTGGTATGAAAGGGAATTATTGACGGCGGTTCTTTCCATCAAGACGGATGGGCGTAGCCAGGTACAGCACCCGCTCCATCAGCCTTGCCGCCTTTACATCTTCTTTTTCCCCTCTTTGGGAATACGTAAAATGATGCTTCAGCTCATCCGGGTCAAAGTTTGAAGAGAAAAACGTCGGCAGCTGCTGGGCCATTCTGTGCTGAAGAATCGTGCCGATCACTTCATCCCTGACCCAGCTTGACATGGACTCTGCTCCGATATCATCCAGCAAGAGGACAGGCGTTGATTTCACCATATCCAGCTTTTCCTCCAATGATTGGTCGTGAATCGCGTTTTTCAGCTCCCTGACAAACTCGGGAACATAAACGAGAATCGACGGATGGTCCTTTGAAGCAAGCTCATTGGCGATGGCCGCCAGCATAAAGGTTTTTCCGACGCCGAATCTCCCGTGGATATAAATTCCTTTTCCCTTTCCCGTCTCATTATAGTCGTGGAAGAATTCAGTCGCAAGCTGAAGAACTTTCAGCCTGCTCGGATCGTCTCCGTCAATATCCGCAAATGTAGCTTCCAATAGATCCTTTTGAATGTAGATGCTTTTGATCAATGAACGCTGTCTTTCCCTTTCATCGGCTTTTCGCTTTTCAGGGCATGTGTCATACTGAACGTCAATCGTTTTTCCGTTCAGCACAAGCTTTGGATAAAACCCCTGAATCAGGTTTTTGCATTCTTTCAGGCTTGGACAGCCGCTGCATGCTTTGCTTTGCTGCGTAAATTCATACAGCTTGTTCAAGCTTCTCTCAATCATTCCTTCGTCCACTTCCGTCCGGTGCGTTTTCAGAAATTCCTGAACATCATGGTCGGAAAGGACTTTTTTCTTCATATCCTCAAGGCGCTTTTGGAAATCAGGCCTTGTCGTCACGCCTTGTAAAGCTCGTTTAATCGGCTCCATACCTCTTGTTCACCTCACTTTTTAAAGGGCGGAATGGTTTCTCAGTTTTTTTACTTCTTCGAGCAGCTTTTGCTTTTGCAATTCAAAATCTTCCTTGCTTGCCGCAGTCTGCTCATCCTTAGGCAGTGCTTCGGCCGCCTCGTTTTGCAGCCAATCCGGCAGCTTCTCTTCCCTGATGACTTTTTTATTCCCCTGCTTTTTCTTTCCTTGCGCCCATTCGAGATATTGACGGTTTTCTTCTTTTGCGAGCTTCATCGCTTCCCTTACCGTCTTCACTTTTTTTCTTGCCCAGTGGGAAGCGATTTTTTGAATGTAGTTTTTCGAAAGCTTCATATCGGTCCGGAGCATGACATAATAAATCAGGACATTGATGACGCCCGGCTCAAGCTTTTGGTCAAGCATGATTTCTTCGATGATTTTTAAATCGGCTTTGGAAGGCTCCGCCCCTCCGGCGATATCCTGAAGCAGTTTTCTCGGAGACACCTGTTCCAAAAGGGCGATCAACGTTTCTTCCTTTGACGCCGGCTGTTCATTCGTATGCTCGCGCAGCCTGAGCGGCTGAACCTTGTCGACAAGCTCGGGCAGCAGGCCGTTTCTTTCGATCTGATACCAGTCGCTCGCCGCTTTCCTCAGCGCTTCTGTCGTGATCATATCATGTTCGTCAACGGCTGACATGACGACGTTCTGCATATCGAGCGGCTCGATTCCGTAGAGAAAAGCAAGTTTTTTAATCGTTTCTTTTACTTGGCCGGTCAGCGCCTTTCTTGGAATCAGCGTTTCGGACAGCCCTGCCAGAAACAGCTGAAAATCAAACGCGTCGTCTGTCACCGCGACCGGTTTGCTTTGCCCCTCTTTTGTATATTCCCGGTCATCCGAAAGCTTCATAGCGTCCGCCATATCATCCGAAAGCTTCCATTCGCTCGGCTGCACGGCTGCAAAGACTTCGTTGAACGAGCGCGTGACATCACGCGCCTCTTCAGGCACTGACGGATGAGAAAAATAATCTTTCAGCTGCTGGAACCGCGCTTTTCCGACACGGTTGTACAAAAACACATTCAGCATTCCGTCCTGAAAGAACTCGTCCGGTCTGAGCGGCGCGATCAATTCGTATATAAATAAGCGTTCCTGCTCCGTTTCTTTTACATATGTCTTCAGCAGTCCGATTCCCTCAAGTTTTTCTTTTTCGGCGTGAATCGTTTTCAGGCTGGCCTGCATCGTCCCCATCAGCTGCCTGTGGGTCGAGCTGTTCCCCCATATCCTGTTTTGCTCAAGCTCTCCCCAGAGCGTAAAAAACAGGCTGAGCGAGAAAGACCCGATCAAAGGCTGATACAAAAGGGTGACAATTTGCCGGTCCAAATCCTGAAGCAGCCCGTGGCTCTTGACGACGTAAGGATCAACGGGAAGCAAATCTTTCCAGTAATTACTCATATCGATTGTCAACCTTCCAATTTGTTTCTTGTCCTCATTTTACACCTTTTTTCGGGCAGGATGTCATCCGCCCGCGATTTTTGTCATGAGAAAAGAGCTGGATCAAGTTTTCAGCTCTTTACCGTTCTTTCTTTATTAAATCTTTCAGTTCCTCGATAAATACGTTGATATCCTTAAACTGGCGGTAAACCGACGCAAATCTGACGTATGCGACCTCATCGATTTTCGCCAGGCGGTCCATCACCATTTCGCCGATATTCTCGCTTTTCACTTCTGAAACGCCTTGGTTTCTAAGCTCTTTTTCGATTTCAAAGCAAATATCTTCAAGCTGCTTTAAAGCGACAGGCCGCTTTTCGCACGCTTTGATCAAGCCGCGGAGCATCTTCTCCCGGCTGAATTCTTCACGGATTCCTTCTTTTTTAACGACGATCAGCGGAATTTCTTCCACCTTTTCAAATGTTGTAAACCTGTAACTGCAAGATTCGCATTCGCGTCTTCTGCGAATCGATCTGCTTTCATCAACGGGACGGGAGTCCAAAACCCTCGTCCCATTATGCTGACACGCTGGACATTTCATTTTTTCAGCTCCCTATTCAGTTGTTTCATTTTACAGCAGGAGCCAGCTTTCGGTCCAATTCCCGATAAACCGACGAAACCATGCTGCGGCTGTATCCAAAATCAGTCGGCATAACCGTTTCCGTCGATACATTAAAATCTACCGCTGTCTCAAAAGGGCGGATCGATACGACAGTCGCCACCAAAAAAGCCTTTTTCGGCTTTGTAATCTCTGCGCTTATTTCCCCTCTTTCTTCCGACACCGAAGTGACGGTGCAGCCGCCCATTCCGTCCAGCACTTCTGCTACGGCTTCCAGGGCCTGTTTTGCAGTCGCTTTATAGTAACGGCTCCTCAGCTCGTCCAAATGATGATGGTCGGATGTTTCGGCATGGGTCGAAAAAAATCCCTGAACCTTTTGGAAAACGCTCATACGCCATATCCCCTTTGCCTTTCTTCTCTATATTTTATTAAAAAAACTCTCTATTTCCAAGAGAAAACAAAATGGCAAAAGAATACGGGCGACATTTTGCAGGAAATGAAAAAGGAGCGGATCTAAAAAGCGGTTTTCGCTTTTTCATCCGGCTCCTCTTAAAAGGCATTAAAGCGCCTGTGCTTTGGCTTTTGCCTGCTTGATCTGTACAGGCCCCATGCCTCTTGGTATTTCGATATTCTCTCTTGTTTCCGCTCTTAATTCTTCTGCGATGTAATCCGCAGCAATGTTCGGATCTAAATCTCCGCAAGTATAAACATCAATGCTGGCATATCCGTGTTCAGGAAAGCTGTGGATGGTCAGATGAGATTCAGAAATAATGACAACCCCGCTTACACCTTGAGGCGCAAACTTATGAAACGCAACCTCCCGCACCTCAGCACCTGATTTCAGTGCAGCATTTACGAACGTTTTTTCAATAAAATCCATGTCATTCAGCTTATCAAAATCGCATCCCCACAGTTCGGAGATGACGTGACGCCCCATTGTTTCCATAGCATGGCCCCCCCTTAACAAGAATTAAAAAGTGAATTTCCAAGCAACTAAACCGGTCATTTACCACGGGGGAAAGTTAGTCCGGAGAGGTCCTAACCCTTTAAGTAATGCCGAAGCGCTCACGACTAGAAGTTCACGAAAAATAGTATACTTTGTTTGAATATTTTTTGCAAGGCGGTTTTGATGGTTAAGGGGTTTTTTATTTTTATCCGTCCATGCTTTTATTTTATACAGCTGATGGATGTTTCATTCTCGACGCAACGTATCTGATGAGATCGACGACCCTGCACGAATATCCCCATTCATTGTCATACCATGCAAGCACTTTCATTTTCCTGTTTTCGAGCACCATCGTTGACAGGCTGTCAATGACCGCAGAAAACGGATTTGTATTAAAGTCCGAAGACACGAGCGGCTCATCGCATACATCGATAATTCCGGCCATGGAACCCGCTGCCGCCATACGGAACGCCTCATTGATGTCCTCGGCGGTTACATCGCTTTTTAAATCCGCTACAAGATCAACGAGAGAAACGTTTGGAACAGGCACCCGCAAAGCAAGGCCGTGCATTCGTCCTTTTAAATGAGGCATGACGAGCGACAGCGCTTTTGCTGCTCCGGTGGTCGTCGGAATGATCGAAGAACCGCAGGCGCGCGCTCTCCGCAGGTCTTTGTGCGGATTATCGATATTTTTTTGATCGTTTGTAAAGGCGTGTACGGTCGTGACAAGGCCGTTTTCAATTCCAAACGCATCATCAAGCACTTTTGCAACGGGCGCCAGGCAATTCGTCGTACAGGACGCGTTCGAGATGATCGCATGGCGCTCAGCATCAAAGTCCCCTTCATTAACGCCCATGACGATCGTAATGTCCTCATTTTTTCCGGGCGCCGTTAAAATCACCTTTTTCGCTCCCGCTTCAATATGAGCTTCAGCTTTTTCTTTCGAGTTAAACTTCCCGGTTGCTTCAACGACGATATCGATTTCATGCTCTGCCCACGGAAGCAGCTTCGGATCCCTCTGGCTCGTCAGCAGCACCTTTTTGCCGTTTACCAAAAGATGATCGCCGCAAGCTTTCACATCGGGCTCATACCGTCCGTGATTTGTGTCATACTTTATCAAATGAGCGAGCGTTTCCGCAGGGTAGCTCGCATTGATCACCGCAATATCGATCTGATCATCAAGCATCGCTTTTCTAAACACCATTCTGCCGATGCGGCCGAATCCGTTTATCGCAACTTTTACCTTCATCAAACAAACACCCCTTATTTTTATGTCATTCCATATCATGTTTTATTCAAAATAAGTATAACACATTATAATATTTTAGCTATACCATTTATTCTTTTTCAGGTAAAATGCGCACGATAAATTATGGATTAGCTGTTTTACGGGCTAAAAAAAGAGAGCACGGGAATTCCCGCGCTCACTTTTTCAGATGCGACCATGCTTCAATCAGCTCCTGAAGCTGGTTTTCGGTATCGTTCAGGCCGCCGCTGTTATCGATGACGGCGTCTGCTTTTTTTCTTTTTTCATCAAGCGGAAGCTGGGCATGAATCCGATTCAGCGCCTCTTCTTCGCTTAGTGAATTTCGTTTCATCAGCCGCTCGAGCTGAAGCTCTTTTGGCACCCAGACGACGAGCACCTTGTCTGTCAGGTGCTCAAGCCCGCTTTCGTATAAAAGCGGAATATCGAGAACGACAAAACGCTCTCCGGCCTGAATGGCCTCATCCCGCTCTTTGATCATCGTTTTTCTTACTTCGGGATGGACGATCGCATTTAATTGCATCCTTTTGTCTTCGTTTTGAAATACAAGTTCTCCGAGTTTTTTCCGGTCGATCCCGCCGTTGTCAAGGAGCACGCCATCCCCGAATGTTTCAGCGATTTTTCGATATGCCGGCATTCCCTTTTCGACGGCTTCTTTCGCAATGACGTCCGCGTCGACAACCGTGATGCCGCGCTTCTGAAACATGTGCGCGACAGTGCTTTTTCCGCTGGCGATACCGCCGGTTAATCCGATGACCAAAGTCATTAGGCCCACACCCCTCTTTACAGTTTCCAAATTCCGATCAAAATCAGCATGATGCCGGGAAGAAACGTCAGTTTATTCATCCAGTTCCACCTTGATAAAAAGCGCCCGGCCTGAATGCCCATAAATACGAACAAAGAGCTCATGACGGCGACCGTCACGCTCATCGGAGCGGGCGGAAATCCCAGCGCAGCTGCCCCGATTCCCGCACCGAAGGCATCGATTGAGAGGGCAAAACCGAGCAGGAAGGCCTCGATGCCTGTGATGATGCCCGATTTATCGATGTCCGCGCTCGTCGGCGTCCTTAATATATGGATGACGATTCCGAGCGATTTCAATTCAAGATTCACGAGCGTTTTCTCTGAGGGAGAATGTTCCTGGTCTTTCTCCGGCCTGAAAAACTGATACAGCACCCAAGCGCCGATCCCCATTAAAATAATGGCCCCGAGCCTTTCCGTCAAAACGACGGGAAACAGCTTCATCAAAAGGGCGCCGATCATCATGGAGACCAGCATGACGGCTCCCGAGCAGCAGGCGATAATCAAAATCGCTTTGAAAGGAATCTTCAGCTTTCTTAACCCGTAAGTAAATCCGACTGAAAAACTGTCCAGGCTGACAGCAATAGCCAGCAGCAAGAAAGATGCAAACATCATATCCGGTTCTTCCTTTCTGTTGATGCGGCGGTGTAGTTTTAGCCTTAACAGCTTTATAGGCTTCTTATATATATGAGTGATAAGAACCGTCCGTGTATTGTTTCACTTAGAAAGTTTTTAACCGGCTGTGAATGCCTGTGACAGATTTGCCGTATTTATTTTTTTTGGCACTTCATGCAAAAATGCGTGCCTCTTCCTCCGACGACCGTTTTTTCGATCGCGGATCCGCACTTTTTACAAGGTTCGTCTTTTCGGCCGTAGACGTAGAGCTTAAGCTGAAACATGCCGATTTCTCCTTGCGAATTGATGTAAGACCTGACCGTGCTTCCGCCTGCTTCAACAGCTTCTTTCAGCGTTTTGACGATTTCTTCATGCAAAAGGGCGGTCTGTTTTTTTGTCAGCTTGTTCGCGGTAGTTTCCGGATGGATGCCAGCCCTGAAGAGCGCTTCATCTACGTAAATGTTTCCCAGTCCGACGACTGTCCGCTGATCGAGCAGCGCCGTTTTCACAGATCGGCTCGTTTTCTTGAGACGCTCTCTTAAATACCGGGCGGTAAACTCGCCGCTGAACGGCTCCGGACCGAGCTGCCGGAGAGGCAGCTCAGTTTGTTCTTCACCCGGCGCAAACAAGTGCATCGTACCGAATTTCCTGACATCCCGGTAGCGAAGCTCCGTTCCGTCCGTAAATCTGAAAATGACATGCACGTGCTTATCAATAGGCTCATCGCCTTTGTGAAGCCCGTATTTTCCTTCCATTCTCAAATGTGAGACCATGACAAAATGATCGAGATGAAACAACAAAAACTTCCCTCTTCTGTCAATCGACTGAATCGTTTCGCCTATAAGAAGCCTTGCAAACTCCTCAGGTTCTGCCGGGCGTTTAATGATATTCGTCCATCTGATTTCCACGGAATCGATCGTTTTTCCTGCGACAAGTCCGGCAAGAGTGCGCCGGACGGTTTCGACTTCTGGCAACTCCGGCACATCATCACTTCCTTTTCATTATTTCGCATCATACCATGAAGGCCCTGAGGCATAATCGACTTTTAGCGGCACATCAAGCTGCAATGCGTTTTCCATCACTTCGGGCACCAGCTTTTCAAGCTCTTTGATTTCCTCTTCGGGCGCTTCAAATATTAATTCATCGTGCACCTGCAATAGCAGTTTTGCCTTGAGATTTTTCTCTTTCAGCTTTTGCGCCATGGCGATCATCGCTTTTTTGATGATATCAGCGGCGCTTCCCTGGATAGGGGTGTTCATTGCTGTCCGTTCGGCAAAGCTGCGCAAATTGAAGTTACGGCTCGTTAATTCCGGAATGTATCGTCTCCGGCTCAGCAGAGTCGTAACATAGCCCTTCTGCTTTGCTTCCTGAACGGTTTCGTCCATGTATTCTTTGACTCCCTTGAAGCTGTTGAAATAGCGTTCAATAAACGCAGCGGCTTCCTTCCTTGTGATCCCGAGATTTTGGGAAAGCCCGTAATCGCTGATGCCGTATACGATTCCGAAGTTGACGGCTTTCGCCTGCCTTCTCATGGCAGGCGTGACTTCATCTTCAGGTACGTGAAACACATCCATCGCCGTTTTCGTGTGAACGTCCATGTCATTTGTAAAGGCTTCGATCAAGTTTTTGTCTTTTGAAATGTGGGCAAGCACCCTCAGCTCGATTTGCGAGTAATCCGCCGCAAACATGAGCCAGCCCTTTTGCGACGGAACAAATGCCTGCCTGATTTTCCGGCCTTCTTCAAGGCGGATCGGGATATTTTGCAGGTTCGGATCCGTCGAGCTGAGCCGTCCGGTCTGGGTCAAAGCCTGGTTAAAGCGGGTGTGCACCTTATGCGTATCCTTCCTGATGACTTTTAACAGCCCTTCGACATATGTTGACTGCAGCTTGCCGATTTGCCTGTAATGAAGAATGTCCTCGATGATGACATGCTTATCGCGGAGCTTTTCCAAAACATCCGCTGATGTGGAATAGCCCGTTTTTGTTTTTTTTACGACCGGCAGTCCGAGCTTTTCAAATAAAATCACGCCGAGCTGCTTTGGCGAGTTGATGTTGAACGTTTCACCGGCTGACTCATGGATTTTCTTTTCGTATTCCTTCAGTTTTCCCGACAGCTCTTCACCCATTTTTTTCAGCCTGTCGACATCGACCTGGACGCCGGTGGATTCCATTTCGCCAAGGATCTGGGCAAGCGGCATTTCAAGCTCTTCAAACAGCTCAAGCTGCTCGTTTTTTTCCAATTCGTCAAGCAGCGTTTCGCGGAGCATCGTAATCGCCTCCGCTTTTCTGCCTAGATGGTCGGCAAGTTCATCCTCGCCGGGTACAGCCTGTTTGGCGCCTTTTCCATAGACCGCTTCATCGGTGGAGACGACGTTCAGCTGATGTTCCTTTGCCACGCTTGCGACATCGTCATACGAATGTCCCGGATTAATGATATAGGCTGCAAGAAGAACGTCAAATTCGGCCCCTTTCAGCTCGATTCCGTGCCAGCGCAGGGCGACAGCGGCGCGTTTTGCGTCAAACACCCATTTCTTTTTCGACTCATCCTCAGCCCATTCCTTAAAACGGTCAGAACCTATGGCCGTTTCAGTCGGAATGAAGAATGTGCCGTTTTCATTGGCGATGGAAAACCCGAGGATCGGCGCTTCATGATAATTGTCCCCGAGCTGTTCGACGACAAACGAAGCAGGTGATGCAAACAATTCCTCCGTGATGGACGTCTGAATCGTCACATTGATGTCTTCAAACCGCTCTTCCTCTTTTTCCGCCGGTTCTTCGCCAAGCCGCTCAAGCAAAGAGTTAAAGCCGAGGTCCTTAAAGAGCTTGATGACCGCTTCTCTGTCATAGCCTTCATACCCGAGCGAGTCGAGACCGACTTCGATCGGCGCGTCTGTCGTGATCGTCGCAAGCTCCTTGCTCATCAGCGCCTGTTCTTTAAATTCGCTCAGCTTTTCTTTCAGCTTTTTGCCGCTCACTTCGTCTATTGACGATAATAGCTCTTCAACCGTATGGAACTGCTTTAACAGCTTGATCGCCGTTTTTTCGCCGATGCCCGGCACTCCGGGAATGTTGTCTGAGGCATCGCCCATCAAGCCTTTCATGTCGATGATCTGGCCGGGGGAAAGGCCGTATTTTTCCTGAATGTGGTCAGGCGTATAATATTCGACATCGGTAATCCCTTTTTTCGTGATGGCCACCGTTGTTCCTTTTGTCGCAAGCTGCGTCAAATCTTTGTCACCGGAAAAAATCTTGACTTCAAAACCGTCTTCTTCTGCTGATTTGGCAAGCGTTCCGATGATATCGTCAGCCTCGTAGTTTTCAAGCTCGTACCTGGAAATGCGGTAGGCGTCCAAAAGCTCCTGAATAAACGGGAATTGCTCGGAAAGCTCCGGCGGCGTTTTTTGCCTGCCGCCTTTATATTCTTTAAACGTTTTATGCCTGAACGTCGTCTTTCCCGCATCAAATGCGACAAGCATGTGTGTCGGTTTTTCTTCTTCGAGCATTTTCAGCAAAATCATCGAAAAACCGTACACCGCGTTCGTATGTATCCCTTTTTCATTGCTGAGAAGGGGCAGAGCGAAGAACGCACGGTATGCCAGGCTGTTTCCGTCAACCAATACTAATTTTTTTCTCTCAGTCATTTTTATCCTCCTAAGAAGCCGGTATGGAAGCTTCCATTCACTTCATGCTCATATTTTGCTTATTTTATTTTAGCAAAGTTCATTTTGAAAGGAAAATCGGGAGTCCTTTTAAAACAAACAAAAAAAGGGACGCGTGATGATCTCGCGTCCGTCCATTTGGCTCCTTGGATGAAGGGGTTCACTTATGATCCTATCAATCAAGTTTTAAAAGTGTATATAAAAGTTGTAAAGCCTTTGTAAAGATTGCTCATTCTCAATGTGGCGCGCGTTTCAAGCGGACTGTAAACACGGTCCCTTTCCCCTGCTCGCTTTCAACATCGATTTCTCCGTGATGCGCTTCAACCAAATGTTTGACGATTGCAAGGCCGAGCCCCGTTCCTCCCGAATTTCTGCTTCTGTCTTTATCGATCCGGTAAAACCGTTCAAAAATTCTCGGGATTTCCGCTTTTTTGATGCCGATGCCCGTATCCTTCACCTTCACTTGGACCGCATCTTCAAGCACCTCGGCAGAAATGGTCACACTGCCGGCCTCCGGCGTGTATGTGAGGGCATTGTTGACCAGATTTAAAAAAATCTGTTTCAGCCTGTGCGGATCTCCCGATGCGATGGCCGGTTCTTCCGGCTTTTCGAGCTTCAGCGCGATTCCTCTTTCCTCCGCCTTATTTTTTAACAGCATTTCAATCTCTGCAAGGATTTCACCGATGTCGCAATCCTGGATATTCAAGGTGAAGTTTTGCTGTTCGATTTTGGAAAGGTCCAATAGGTCCTGAATGAGGGTTTCCAGACGCCCGCTTTCTTTTAAAATAATCGAGAGAAATTGCTGCAGGGTTTCCCGTTCGTTCATGGCTCCGTCAAGCAGCGTCTCAGTGAACCCCTTTATCGACGTAATCGGCGTTTTCAGCTCATGGGAGACGTTGGCGACGAAATCCTTCCTCATTTCTTCAAGCTGCTTTCTCTCCGTCATATCGTGAAACACGAGGACGATTCCCTTCCATTCATCATTCATGCCGATGATCGGAACCCCGTCGACTTCAAAATATCTTCTTTCAATCCGGATCGGCAAATGAAACATTTTGCGGACCTTTGTTTCGGTCATGAAAATTTCTTCTATAAGATTGATAATTTCCTCATGCTCCAGCACCTCGTGGTAAAAATGGTAAAGAAGCTGGTCGGCTTGAACGTGAAACTGTTTTTGGTAGGCTCTGTTCACAAGATGAATATAGCCTTTCCCATCGATTAAAATCAGTCCGGAGTCGATATTTTCGATCACGGTTTGCAGCCGGTCGCGCTGCATTTCCTGAGCCCTTGTCATATCCTGCAAATTCTGGGCCAGCATATTGATCGACTGGCTCAGCATCGTTTCATCTTCGTTAAATGTTCTTGCATTATAGTTTCCTTTTGCAAGCTCAATCGCAACTTGAGTCGCGGATTCGATCGGATTGGTATATTGCGAGGTGATTCTTGCCCCGAGGCCCGCTATGATCAGAAACGCCGTTCCGAGGCTGACGCCGAGAAGAATCCAGATCTTTTGGTTGATGCCGGCGTCGGGATCGACAGGCGAATCGATCAGGACATAACCGTAGATCTCCCCTCCTTTTTCCAGCGGCTGTGCAAAGCTGAAGCGCGAGTCATCATCCGGGTTGATCCGGACGCCTTCACCTCTATTTTTTGATTGAACCGCTTTTTTTATGGCGGATTGATCAGGACGGCCGCCAAAGTGAAAAAGAACCTGACCTTTTGTATCTATCAGTGATACAGCACTGTCGAGTTCACGGCTTGCTTTTTGCAATCGTTCGCCTTGCTCCGGAGACTGAAGGTGATCGGTGTCCGAAAGGCCGGCGATGAATTCTGCTTCTTTTTTGATGCGGCTTTCCAGCTTTTCATCGTAAGACGTATGAAACAAGTGCACGAGCAGAAAGCCGAGTGAAGCAAACACGAGAATCAAGAGCGACAGCAGGGCAGCCAGAAGCCGGGTCCGGAATTTAATCATTCAGTTTCGGCTCCTCCATTTTGTAGCCAAGACCTCTGATCGTTTTAATGTATTCAGGTTTTTTTGTGTTTTTTTCAATCTTATCGCGCAGGTGGCTGATATGGACGTCGACGATCCTCGTATCCCCTGCAAAATCATAATTCCAGACAGCATTCAAAAGCAGGTCTCTCGTCAGCACTCTTCCTTTATGCTTTCCAAGATATAAAAGGAGCTCAAATTCCTTCGGCGTGAGCTCGAGCCGCTCATTTTGGAAATACACCTCATAATGTTCAGGCAGTATTTTCAGCTCGCCGATGATCAGTTCGCCGGCATCCGCTTCCTCTGCTTCCTCCTGATGAACAGGCACCGTCTGCGTTCTCCGCAAGATCGCCTTGACCCTTGCCGTAACCTCCCTTGGGCTGAACGGCTTTGTCATGTAGTCGTCCGCACCGAGTTCAAGGCCAAGCACCTTATCGAATTCATCGTCTTTTGCGGTAAGCATCAATATCGGATACATCAGCTTCTGCTGCCTGAGCTCCTTGCAGACCTCGATTCCGTCCATTTTAGGGAGCATCAGATCGAGCACGATCAGATCCGGCTTCTCCTCTATCGCCTTTAATAAGCCGGCTTCTCCGTCCATGGCCGTGACGACCTGGTAGCCGGACCGTTCAAGATTATATTTTAGAAGGGTAACAATTGATTCTTCATCGTCTACAACTAATATCTTTTTGCTCATGACACGCCTCCAGGCTTCATATTTCCCCGACATCTCTATCTCTCTTTTTTGATTCATAAACGTTTTCACTCTTATTGTAACGAAAGCCTATCTGTTCGACAATTTGATTTTTTCTGTGTATTACATAAACTTTATAATTTCGGTAAAACAGCCGGCGCCGGTCCCGTAAGTCCGAAAAATTGCGAGAACGTAAAAGACGAAAATGTACGGGAAGCTCATTATCATTAGGTATATGCCGGGAGCCTGTATTTATGTCTTTCCGTTTTCATTTTTGCCCGTTTGGAAGGCAAAAAAACAGGAAGGCCCGTGTAAGAAGCCTTCCTGCGGTGATTGACCTATGAGAGAACTTTCATGACGTTTTTCACAGATTGGACAGACTTATCAAGCTGACTTTTTTCGAAATCCGTCAATTCAAGCTCAATGATCTTCTCAAGACCGTTTCCTCCGATGATGGTCGGTACGCCGAGATAGATTCCTTCATAGCCGTATTCGCCTTCAAGGTAGGCGATCGTCGGCAATACGCGGCGCTGGTCTTTCAAGATCGCTTCAACCATTTCCGTCAGCGAAGCGGCCGGCGCATAATACGCGCTTCCGTTCCCTAACAGATTGACAATTTCTCCCCCGCCTTTTCTCGTTCTTTCGACAATCGCATCGATGCGGTCTTTTGGAAGAAGCGTTTCAAGCGGAATACCGCCCGCATATGAATAGCGGACAAGCGGCACCATATCATCCCCATGGCCGCCGAGTACAAAGCCCGTGATGTCCTTGACGGAAAGATTCAGCTCTTGAGCGACAAACGTTCTGAATCTGGCCGTATCCAAAACGCCGGACTGGCCGATGACCCGCTCTTTCGGAAAACCGGATTCTTTGTATACGGCATAAGTCATCGCATCAACAGGGTTCGTCAAGACGATGATGATACAGTCCGGAGAGTATTTGACGACCTCTTTCGTGACGCTTCTCATGATTTTTTCGTTTGTAGCGACCAGGTCGTCCCTGCTCATTCCGGGTTTTCTTGCGATACCCGCGGTGATCACGACGATGTCGGAATCAGCCGTATCTTCGTAATTTGCCGTTCCAGTGATATTGGCGTCAAACCCTTGGACCGGGCTCGATTCAAGCATATCGAGCGCTTTTCCTTTCGTAGGGTTTTCCAGCTGCGGAATATCGACCAATACGACATCGGCCAATTCTTTTTGCGCCGTCAGAAATGCAGTGGTTGCACCCGTGAAACCCGCTCCGATAACAGATACTTTATTTCGCTTCTTACCCATTTTTTCTACCCCTTTAAATGATTGTATTTGGATAAAACTTGCCGTTTAAGACATGTTTTTAATGAGCTCGTCTCCGAACTCAGAGCATTTCACTTCTGTCGCTCCGTCCATCAAACGGGCAAAGTCGTAAGTGACGACTTTTGATGCGATCGTTTTTTCCATCGCCTGAATGACAAGATCTGCGGCTTCATTCCAGCCTAAATGCTCAAGAAGCAGGACGCCGGAAAGGATGACTGAGGATGGGTTGACCTTGTCAAGACCGGCATATTTAGGAGCCGTGCCATGAGTCGCTTCAAAAATGGCATGTCCTGTTTCATAGTTGATGTTCGCTCCAGGCGCAATCCCAATTCCCCCGACTTGGGCGGCAAGAGCGTCAGAAATATAATCCCCGTTTAGGTTCATTGTCGCTACGACATCAAATTCTGCCGGACGCGTCAGAATCTGCTGAAGGAAAATGTCGGCGATGCTGTCTTTAATGATGATTTTTCCAGCCGCTTCAGCTTCGCTTTGCGCTTTATTGGCAGCGTCTTTTCCGTCTTTTTCGGCAATGCGGTCATATTCGGCCCATGTAAATACTTTATCGCCGAATTCTTTTTCAGCCACTTCATATCCCCAGTTTTTAAAGGCACCTTCAGTGAATTTCATGATGTTTCCTTTGTGAACGAGGGTCACGGATTTGCGGCCGTGCTCAATCGCATACTCGATTGCCGCTCTGACAAGTCTTGATGTTCCTTCTTCAGAAACCGGTTTGATGCCGATGCCTGACGTTTCAGGGAAACGGATTTTATTGACGCCGAGCTCGTCTTTCAGGAAGGAAATCAGTTTTTTCACTTCATCGGAGCCTTTGGCGTATTCAATGCCCGCGTAAATGTCTTCAGTATTTTCGCGGAAGATGACCATGTCTGTATCTTCAGGGCGTTTAACCGGAGAAGGAACGCCTTTGAAATAGCGGACAGGACGTAAGCATGTGAACAGGTCAAGCTCCTGTCTGAGCGCAACGTTTAACGAGCGGATTCCGCCCCCTACCGGTGTCGTTAAAGGACCTTTGATGGCGATGAGATATTCGCGGATCGTGTCAAGCGTTTCCTCCGGAAGCCATTCGCCCGTTTTGTTAAATGCCTTCTCACCGGCATAGACTTCTTTCCAAGTGATTTTCTTTTCGCCTTTGTATGCTTTTTCAACGGCTGCTTCCAAAACCCTTGAAGCCGCTCTCCAAATATCAGGACCGGTTCCGTCTCCTTCAATAAACGGGATGATCGGGTTATTTGGAACGTTTATTACTCCGCCAGAGACTGTAATTTTTTCACCTTGTGCCACAATAAAACCTCCCATGTTATGTAATGCAATATTGAAAAACATTTGTTTCCTCCTAAACAAGAGGACAAGCATGTTTTTTCATAGATTCATACGTTCATTTGCAAACCGCGGGTGCAAGAGGCCGCCCCCCGTGAAGTGCGGACAGCCTCTTCCTCCATCCGTTCAGCTTCTTTCTTCAATCGGAATGAACTTCTGCATGTCCGGCCCCGTATAATCGGCTCGCGGACGGATCAGACGGTTGTTTTCATACTGTTCGAGAATATGCGCCAGCCAGCCTGACACCCTGCTGATCGCGAAGATAGGAGTGAATAAATCATGGTCGATTCCTAAGCTATGATAAACCGAAGCAGAGTAAAAGTCTACGTTTGGCGGGAGCTTTTTTTCAGTTGTGACAATTTGCTCAGTCCGCTCAGAAATGTCGAACCATTTGCTCTCACCGGTTAAATTCGTCAGCCGTCTGCTCATTTCCTTGAGGTGCTTGGCCCGCGGATCGCCCTGACGGTATACGCGGTGGCCGAATCCCATGATCTTTTCTTTCTTTTCGAGCTTGGCATGAATATAGGAATCTACGTTTTCTACATCGCCAATCTCTGTAAGCATTTTCATAACTCCTTCGTTTGCACCGCCGTGAAGCGGGCCTTTCAAGGCTCCGATCGCAGCAGTGATTCCGGAATACACGTCTGAAAGCGTAGCCACGCATACCCGTGCCGTAAATGTAGAGGCGTTCAGTTCATGGTCCGCATGGAGAATCAATGCTTTATCAAAGGCTTCCACTTCCACAGGGGAAGGCTCTTTTCCGTTCAGCATGTAGAGAAAATTGGCGGCAACGCCGAGTTCAGGATTTGGTTCGATTGGCTCAAGCCCTTTGCGGATTCTTGAAAAAGCAGCGACAAGAGTCGGCATCTTGGCTTGCAGGCGAACCGCTTTTCTGTAGTTTGCTTCCGCATCCATCTGGTCAGCTTCATCGTCATACAGCCCCAATAAAGAAACGGCTGTGCGGATCGCTGCCATCGGATGGACTTTTCGATTTGAATAGGATTTGAAATGATCAATTAATTCGTTGGGGATACCGGCATTTTCAGAAAGCTGCTTTTTAAGTTCTTCAAGCTCGGCTTTGTTTGGCAGCTTTAAATGCCAAAGCAGGTATACGATTTCTTCAAAGCTTGCGTTTTCTGTCAAATCATCGATGTTATACCCTACGTATGTAAGAGTATCATCAATAATTGAGCTTACGGATGACGTAGTAGCGACTACCCCTTCAAGGCCGCGTGTTGCTGTCATATACATCTCTCCCTTTTTTTGAAAATTTCCCCTTTTAAAATTAAACCAAAACCTTGGAGCAAACACAACGCAGACTGTATGCACCCTCTTTGTCCCAAAAAGAAAATGCTTACATTTTAATTGTTTTTCAAATAAAACAATCGTGCGTCTTTATACCATTCAATACTCCGATATGCTTAATAAAGATTAAGCGTATTTATATTATAACAATTATCAGACATTTGTTAAATGTTTAACTATAGTTTTTTTTTCTTATTTTTTGAGATTGCTGTCTTCTATTTACAGATTTTTAGTAGTTTCAGCCGTTTTATTTATATTCAATTATGTTTTTTTGAAAAAATACGGCCCTGAAATTTTTTTAGAGACGAAACAAAACATCCCCTTTTCACAAAGGGGATGTCGAAAAATTTCAGGATCTATGATGTAAAATACTGGACGATCTGCATAGCAAGGCATGCGATGCCTGCCCCGATTAAAGGGCCGACTGCGACGCCCTTGAATAACGCGACAGCCAAAATCGTTCCGAAAACAAGGGCGGTGGTGATATGCGGGTCGTCCGCCAGCAGCGTGATGCCGTTTTTGGCGATCAATGCAACGAGAATCCCGGCTCCAAGGGCGATCCACGCATAATACGATTTCATCGCTTCTCCGAGCTGCTTAAACCCGATCTCCCCGGTGGCGATCGGTACAAGAACGGCAATCGTAATGACCGTAACGCCCCAGTTGATTCCCTTTGACTGAATCGCAGGAAACAGCTTTTGGTCGAGCCCGATCAGCTTGATGACCAAAAGCACTGCGACGGCAAATATGAGAGACTGGTTTTTCGCTATTAAAGCGACTGCCAGCAAAAGAAGCAAAAATAAATTGGCTTGTGTAAACATGTGTTTCATCTCCATTTTTTAATGACCTGTCTCATAATCGCAAGACTCATGAATAAAATGAAAAAAAGGACACGCTTTTTTCGCGGGAGGATTTTAGAATTGAATCAATCCTATGTAACAATTGCGCTCCGGGCATGCTGTGTGCTTTTCTTGGCGGCAGCGGCCGGAATAGCCGGATACTACTCTTTTCCGTTAACCTATCCCTTTGTGATCGCTCTTATTCTGGCCATCATCATCAACCCTTTTGTGGAATGGCTGGAAAAATGGACGGGATTTCCGCGGGGCGTTAATGTGGGCATCGTTCTCGTCGGCTTTTTGACCGCGGGGGCCGGCTTTATGACACTCGTCGTTGCCGAAATTGTCTCCGGCGCCGCATATTTGGCCAAAGTGCTGCCCGCTCAATTTCAAAAAGCAGCTTTTTATGCCGAGCGTTTTTTCACCGATCAGATTATGCCGCTTTATAACCAGCTTGCCGCATTTTTTGACGGACTGGATGCCGGCCAGCAGGAATCGATCATTGCCCAGATCGAGAAGGTAGGAAGCGAATTCGCTTCCGGCACCGCATCATTTCTTTCCAAAATTTTAGAAATGGTCCCGCTCTTTTTCGCCTTTTTGCCGAACATGGCGGCCGTGCTGATTTTTTCGCTCCTTGCCACCTTTTTCATCAGCAAGGATTTGCACAAATTGAAAAAATGGGTGCAGACGGTTTTGCCTGGCCGTCTGATCAGAGGGGGAATGGCGGTTTATGCCGAACTAAAAAAAGCGGTGGCCGGCTTTTTGAAAGCTCAAGCTTTGCTCGTTTCGATCACGATGCTCCTCATCCTGATCGGCCTTATCATACTGAACATCAATCACGCTGTGGCGATTGCTTTTTTTATCGGGCTTGTCGATCTTCTTCCGTATTTAGGAGCAGGATCGGTATTTGTCCCCTGGATTTTATATTTGGTGATCACGAAGCAGCTGCCGCTTGCCATCGGCATCGGCGTTTTGTATATCGTTGTCCTGACATTCAGGCAGCTTGCCGAGCCTAAAATATTGAGCAGGTCGATCGGAATTCATCCTTTGGGCGTATTGATCGCCCTTTTTGCCGGCATCAAGCTGTTTGGGTTTCTCGGATTGATCATGGGGCCCGCTCTTTTCGTTCTGATTCAGGCCCTCTTTACAACAGGTATATTCAAGGAAATCTGGTTTTTTATTAAAGGAAGCCAAAAATAAACGACAATCCGCTATACAGCAGGCTGCCGCTATACATTATTTAATAATTTTTATCCGTCTTCCTTCAGACATTTTTTTCAGCCTGCGTGATAAAAACGGTTTTAGCCGATTGCGCGTCAGCGGAAGCAGGAGCAACAAGCCGATCATGTCGGATAAAAACCCGGGAAGCAAAAGCAGCATGCCGCCGACAAAAATGCACAGCCCGTCTAACATCGCATCACCCGGCATCTTCCCGTATTGCAGATCACGCTGGACTTTATGGTAAATCTCTATGCCCTGTTTTTTAGCGAGAGCCGCACCGAGAAAACCCGTCAAAATGATCAGCAGCACGGTCGGCAAAACGCCGATCGATTTTGCGGACAATAGGAACAGACCGATTTCACATGCCGGAAAAATAATGAGAAACAACAGGAAAAACTTCATCGTTTTCACCTCAAATTCTGTAAGGAACAGAACGGCCGGACTAAAGTCCTTTCTACCGTGTAAAAAAAGAAGGGAAATATGATTCCCCTTCTTTCCAGTATATGCGATTAAAGCACGCTTGCGTGTCCTCTGTACACCGCTCCGCGGGCAGAGTCGACCGTAATGTCATCGCCATCTGTCAAAATCGAAGTCGCGTTTTCTAATCCGACGATGACAGGGATGCCGAGGCTTAAGCCTACGACTGCCGCATGGCTTGTCAACCCGCCTTCTTCAGTAATCAAGGCAGACGCTTTTTCAAGGGAAGCCATCATATCGCGGTCAGTGCTTTTCGTGACCAAAACAGCGCCCTCTTTCATTTTTTCGGCCGCTTCATTCGCATTCTGAGCCGTGACCACTTCTCCGTATGCTGATTTGCGTCCGATCCCCTGGCCTTTTGCGATCACATCGCCGACAACATACACTTTCATCAAGTTCGTTGTACCGGCTTCACCGACAGCGCCGGCCGTAATAACGATCAAATCGCCGTGGTGAACGATGCCGCTGTCAAGCGACTTTTGCACGGCATTTTCGAGCATTTCGTCCGTTGTGCTGTGATTTTGTCCGCTTTTTGCGAAAACGCCGAATACAAGGGACAGCTTTCTCGATACGGAGTCATTGACCGTAACCGCTACAATCGGCGCTTTTGGACGGTATTTGGAGATCATTCTCGCCGTATGGCCGCTTTCGGTCGGCGCCACGATCGCAGAAACGTCCAAATTGATTGCCGTATGTGCAACAGACTGTCCGATGGCGTCCGTAATCGACATGCCTACCTGCTTGCTTCTCGCAGACAGGATTTTTTTATGGTTGAGCGCCTGTTCAGAACGGGATGCAATATTGTGCATCGTTTGAACGGCTTCAACCGGATAGTTTCCGGCTGCGGTTTCCCCGGAAAGCATGATCGCGTCAGTTCCGTCAAAAATCGCATTCGCAACATCGCTTGCTTCGGCCCGCGTCGGGCGCGGATTGCGCTGCATGCTGTCAAGCATCTGCGTAGCCGTAATAACAGGCTTGCCGAGCGCGTTGCATTTTTTGATCAGCTCTTTTTGAACGAGCGGAACCTCTTCCGCAGGGATCTCAACGCCTAAATCTCCGCGCGCAACCATCAGGCCGTCTGACACTTCAAGGATGCGGTCAATGTTATCGACGCCTTCCTGATTTTCGATTTTTGGAATGATTTGAATATCCGCCGCATTGTGCTCTTCCAGCAATTCGCGGATTTCAAGAACGTCGGACGGACGGCGCACAAAGGATGCGGCGATAAAATCAACGCCCTGTTCAATGCCGAACACGATATCCTTCGCGTCTTTTTCCGTAATTCCCGGAAGGTTGACGCTGACACCCGGCACGTTGACGCCTTTTTTATTTTTTAATGTTCCGCTGTTCAGCACTTTCGTCAAGATTTCGCGCTTGTCTGCGTTCACTTCCAGAACTTCAAGGCCGATCAGTCCGTCATCAAGCAAAATCGTCGAACCCTTGGAAACGTCATGAACCAAACCTTCATACGTCACTGAAATTTTTTCGGCCGTTCCGATGACTTCATCCATTGAAACGATCAGTTCGGAGCCTGTGACAAGCTCGATTGCGCCGTTTTCCATTGTATGCGTACGGATTTCCGGCCCTTTTGTATCAAGAAGAATCCCGATATCTTTTCCAAGCTTGCTTGCTGCTTCACGGATATTTTTAATCCTTGCGCCGTGTTCTTCAAAATCTCCGTGGGAAAAGTTAAGGCGCGCTACGTTCATTCCCGCTTCCATCAGCTGGGTAAGCTTTTCAACGCTTTCACTGGCCGGGCCAATCGTACAAACTATTTTCGTCTTTCTCATTTGCTACTTCCTCCTCGGGTTATACACTAGATTGACAGTTCTTGAGACAGCCGGTACATGCTTTGATCAACGGTGTGTTTTTCATCAAGAATCTCGATAATATCATGATGCACAAGTTCGTTATTTTGAATACCGACGCAGCGGCCGCCTTTTCCTTCGAGCAGCAGCTCAACTGCAAATGCACCGAGCCGGCTTGCCAATACGCGGTCAGCAGCTGTCGGCGAACCTCCGCGCTGAATGTGACCAAGCACTGATACTCTAGTTTCGAGATTAGTGGCTTCTTCAATTCGTTTTCCGAATTCCACTCCGCTGCCGACGCCTTCGGCAACGATGATGATGCTGTGTTTCTTGCCGCGTTCGTGTCCTCTTTGCAGTCTGGCAAGGATTTCATCCATATCGTAATCTGCTTCAGGGATCAGAATGGATTCCGCTCCTCCGGCCAATCCTGACCACAGAGCGATATCTCCTGCATGACGGCCCATTACTTCAATCACATATGTACGTTCATGGGATGTTGCTGTATCTCTGATCTTGTCAATCGCATCAATAACGGTATTCAATGCCGTATCAAAGCCGATCGTCAAATCGGTTCCCGGAATGTCATTGTCGATCGTTCCCGGCACGCCCACACAAGGAAAGCCGTGCTCGGTCAACTTTTTGGCACCCATATATGAACCGTCGCCTCCGATGACAACTAATCCTTCTATCCCGTATTTTTTTAAATTTTCTATTCCTTTTTCCCGTCCTTCAACAGTTTTAAACTCAGGACACCTTGCCGTATAAAGCATCGTTCCCCCGCGGTGGATGATATCACCGACTGAACCGATTTCCAGCTTTTCTATCTTTCCGCTGATTAGACCTGAATACCCATTATAAATTCCGTAAACCTCTACGTTATGATAGATCGCTTTTCTGACAACCGCCCGAACAGCCGCATTCATTCCCGGGGAGTCCCCGCCGCTTGTCAATACTCCGATTCGCTTCATCTTTTTCACCTCGAAAACATATATAAATTACCTTACCATGTTCATTGCCGCAAAAACAATGAAAAGGGATGCAAATTTGCCCGAGTCCCTTGTAAACCTTATTTATTATACAATTAAACAAAAAGTTTTTAAATAAATTTTAAATAAACTCATGGAAAATTCGAGGTAATGACACAATCCTTTCACTTTCTATGCTGCCCACAAAAAATAAACGTGAGCCAAAAGGCCTCACGTTTATTTATTTTATCCCAACATATTGGCTTTCAGTCGAAATTTTTCCAATTGATTTGTATTTCTCGTATCTCTGCTGGATGAGCTCGTTTTTATCCAGCTTCATCAGCGATTGAAGGGCCTGCTTTAACGTCTCGTCAATATATGCTGCCTGCTGCTTCACATCGCGGTGCGCTCCGCCTCTCACTTCTTTTATAACATGATCAATAATATCTAATTCTTTCAGGTCCGGAGCCGTGATTTTCATCGTTTCAGCCGCTTTTTTCGCAAGTCCTGAATCCTTCCACAAAATCGCTGCCGCTCCTTCCGGAGAAATCACCGAATATGTGGAGTTTTCCAGCATAAATAAACGGTTCGCGACGCCGAGAGCAAGCGCTCCCCCGCTGCCACCCTCACCGATGACGATCGAGATGACGGGTACGGAAAGTCCGGCCATTTCAAAAAGGTTTTTCGCAATGGCTTCGCTTTGTCCCCTTTCTTCAGCGGCTTTGCCCGGATAGGCACCCTTCGTATCAATAAAACAGATGATCGGCCTGTTAAACTTGTCAGCCTGCTTCATGAGCCTGAGCGCTTTCCGGTATCCTTCAGGATGCGGCATGCCGAAATTGCGGCGGATGTTCTCTTTTGTATCCTTGCCGCGCTGGTGGCCGATCACCGTCACGGGAAGGCCGCGAAACTTGGCGATACCGCCTACAATCGCTTCATCATCACCGAAATAACGATCTCCGTGGCATTCGAAGAAATCGGTAAAGAGATGTTCTATATAGTCAAGCGTTGTCGGACGGTTCGGATGCCTTGCGATCTGCACCCTGTCCCATGCCTTCAGATTTGTGTAAATATCTTCTTCAAGTTTTTCAAGACGTGCTTCAAGCTTTGTTATTTCAGAGCTTAAATCCATATCTGAATCCTGCGTGAATTTTCTCAGTTCGGCAATCTTTTCACGCAGTTCGATTACCGGTTTTTCAAATTCTAATTCTCCAGCCACTCGAGATCACCTCCAGTTTGATGCATATTTAAAATGCTGCCGAGCGTTTTTTTCATGTCGGCTCTGTGAACGACGGCATCAAGCTGACCATGCTTGAGCAAAAATTCCGCGGTTTGAAAATCCTCAGGCAGCTCTTCGCGAATGGTCTGCTCGATGATCCTTCTGCCGGCAAAGCCGATCAGGGCGCCCGGTTCGGCAAGGTTGTAATCGCCAAGAGATGCAAAACTTGCCGAAACGCCGCCGGTTGTCGGATGCGTCATGACGGAAATGATCAAGCCGCCTTCTTCGCTGAACAGCTTTAAGGCCGAGCTTGTTTTCGCCATCTGCATCAAGCTGAGAAGGCCTTCCTGCATTCTCGCGCCGCCGGAAGCGGTAAAAATGATGAAAGGGATTTTCTCTTCCCTTGCTTTTTCAATCGCCAGCGTAATTTTTTCGCCTACGACAGACCCCATGCTCCCCATCCTGAATGACGAATCCATCACGGCAACGACAGCAGGGGACCCGTCGATCGTGCCTTTTCCGGTGACAACCGCCTCATTTAAAGAGGTCTTCTCCCGGTCTTTTTCCAGCTTTTCCAAGTATCCCGGAAATCCCAGCGGATTTTCAGACACCATGTCCTGATTGAATTCTTCAAAGGACTGGTCATCAAGCAGGCTTTTGAAGCGCTGCTTCGCGTTCATTTTTAAATGGTGGCCGCAGTTCATGCAGACCCTTAAGTTTTTATCCAGCTCTTTTGTGAGCATGATTTTTTTGCAATCAGGGCATTTTGTCATAATGCCTTCAGGTACGTCCTGTTTCGCTTTCTCCGCGGGAACGGAAGCGTATTTTTTCTTCTTTTTGCTGAATATATCCTTTAACAAAAGATTACCTCCCTTTTCTGAAGGGTTTCCTCAATACATGCCTGTCCTAACTCTTAGACTAGAACATCACTATACCGAAACTATTGTACTTTTTTTGTCAAACGGTGTCATCCTCAATTCGACAATTTTTAATCGGCTATGGCGCAGCCCGCGTTTATGAGCTTTTGGACCGACAAACTGATATATAAGCCTTGAGAGCGGATACAAATGTCCGGAACAGCTTGGCCGAAAAAAATTTTTTCAAGAGCTGATTTCCCTTAGGAGCGTGTCCAAAAAGAGGAAAAATCAATCAATTTATTCAAGAAACAGCGCGTGACAACTCGAGGAAAGTTCCGAGTGATCACGCGCTGATAAAAGCAAATGGCGGTGTGTTATTTTTCTTCGATAATCGCGAGTTTTCTTGTTTTTTCAGCGACTTCCTCAGGGTCTACGTCAATCCTTGCCACACCCGTTTCCATAGCTGCTTTCGCAACCGCTTTGGCAACGGCAGGGGCGACTCTCGGATCAAACGGAGCCGGAATGACGTATTCCGGGCGCAGCTCTTCGTCAGAAACAAGCGATGCGATCGCTTCGACGGCGGCAATTTTCATTTCTTCGTTAATGTGTGTCGCCCTTACGTCAAGCGCTCCGCGGAAAATGCCCGGGAATGCGAGTACATTGTTCACCTGGTTCGGGAAGTCCGAACGTCCGGTTCCTACAACGCTGGCTCCTGCTGCATGCGCTTCGTCCGGCATGATTTCCGGATTTGGATTTGCCATGGCGAAAATGATCGGCTGGTCTGCCATGCTTTCAACCATTTCTTTTGTCAGGGCGCCTTCGACGGAAACGCCGATAAAGACATCCGCACCTTTAATCACGTCCTGAAGCGATCCTTCTATTCTGTTTTTGTTTGTGTATTTCGCCACTTCGGCTTTGACGGCGTTCATGCCGTTCGGACGGCCTTCGTAAATCGCGCCTTTCGTGTCGCACATGATGATGTCACGGACGCCGAAATGATACAGAAGCTTGATGATTGCGATTCCGGCCGCACCGGCGCCGTTTGCTACCACTTTGACGGAAGGCATTGATTTTCCTGACAGCTTCAAGGCGTTTACAAGCCCGGCGACTGTAACGATCGCTGTTCCGTGCTGATCATCATGGAAAACCGGGATTTTCGTTTCTTTTTTCAGGCGTTCTTCGATGACAAAGCAGTTCGGTGCTGCAATGTCCTCCAGATTGACCCCGCCGAAAGTCGGCTCAAGAAGCTTTACGGTTTCAACGATTTGATCAACGTCCGTTGTATTGAGACAGATCGGGAAAGCATCTACGCCTGCAAAGCTTTTAAAAAGAACCGCTTTACCTTCCATAACGGGAAGCGCAGCTTCTGGGCCGATATTTCCGAGGCCGAGTACAGCCGTTCCGTCGGATACAACTGCTACCATGTTTCCCTTCATTGTATAATCGTATACTTTACTGTTATCATCATAGATTGCTTTACAAGGCTCGGCGACGCCTGGAGAATAAGCGAGGCTTAAGTCTTCCGCATTTCGAACCTGAACTTTTGATTTTGACTCCAGTTTACCCTGGTTGACTTTATGCATGTGCAGCGCTTTTTCTTTCAATGACATGTTAACAAACACTCCTTCAAGGGAATTTTGCCTAAAATTTTGCTTCGTATACTGCTGTAAGATTCTTTTTGGACGAACAATAGAATCTTAAAAATGATAACACACTTCATGACTTTTTTAATCCTAAATGCTCACGAAATTGTTACCGCAGTACGACATTTTTTTCTCCGACGACGCTTTTCAGGCGGTACAGCACGGCGTGATCAGCTTTTATATTATAGCCTTCGGGAAGCTTCATCGTTTGCTTTTTCTTTTCGTAATAGATGCAGACCTGTGTATCCCCTTTGTGCTCACGTAAAATCGCGCTGATTTTTTCAAGGATCTCCTGGGAATGCTGATGTTCTTCAACCTTGATATAAACAGCAGGCTTTTTCTCCGTATGCAGCGCCTCAAGGAGAGAAGCCCTGGCGATGATAAGCTGGCGTTTTTCGTTCCTTGTTTCAAGCCGCCCTTCGGCGTAAAGCGTGACCCCTTCTTCCAATATCGGAGAAAGCCGTCTGAACTGTTCGGGAAACACGACCGCTTCCATCTCCCCGCTTTCATCGCTTAATTCGAGAAATGCCATCGTTTGCCCCGTTTTCGTCCGTATCGTTTTCATCTTTGTTACAAGAGCGCCGAGAGCGGCTTTCGTCCGGCTGTTTCCGGTCAGCTGAATGATCGGAAGGGCGCCAGCATGGTCCAGCATGGTGCGGTGGACGGTCAGCGGATGGTCTGAAAAGTAAATGCCGAGCGTCTCTTTTTCGCGGGCAAGCAGATCGACGAGCGGCATCTCTTCCGTTTTCGCATATTTCGGTTTGATGGTCAGCGCTTCATCGAGAAAAAATCCAAGCTGCTCACTGTCCCCCGCAAACAACTCGGCATGCTCCAGAGCGATGTCTACGGAAGCGAGCAGGGTGGCGCGGTTTTCCCCGAATTCATCCATCGCTCCGGCAAATATGAGAGCCTCTATCGTCTTGCGGTTGACGCTTTTTGCAGACGTCCTGACGCTAAAGTCAAACAGGTCCGCAAACGGCTTTTCCTTTCTCGCCCTGTATATTTCTTTTACGGCCGATATTCCGACGCCTTTCACGGCCCTTAAGCTGTAGCGGAGCGCTCCGTTTTCAACCGTGAACGGGTAGCCGCTTTTATTGATCGAAGGCCCCAGAACGCGAAGCCCTTTACCCTTTGCTTCATAGATGTACTCGGCGAGCTTGTCCTCATTGCCGATTGCACTCGTCAAAAGGCCGCACATAAAGTACAGGGGAAAATGGGCCTTCAAATAAGCGAGCTGGTAGCCGATCATGCTGTAGGCGACCGCATGGCTGCGGTTGAAGCCGTAATTGGCAAATTTGACGATCAGATCATATACCTCATTTGCCGATTTAACGGAATATCCTTTCTTCAGGCATCCATCTATAAAATGATTTCTCTCTGTATCGAGAATTTCCTTGTTTTTTTTGCCGACGGCCCGCCGCAAAAGGTCGGCTTCCCCCAATCTGAAGCCTGCCATTTTTGAGGCAATCATCATAATTTGTTCCTGATAGACGATGACGCCGTACGTATCTTTTAAAATGTCCTCAAGATCTTCGTGCGGATAGAAAACAGGCGCCTGACCGTGCTTTCTGCTGATAAACAGCGGGATATTTTCCATCGGGCCGGGCCGGTACAGGGCGTTGACGGCGACGATGTCCTCGAGGCTGTTCGGTTTGAGACGCTTTAACACATTTCTCATTCCGGCGGATTCGAGCTGAAAGATGCCTGTCGTGTCGCCCGCTGATAAAAGCTGAAATGTTTGTTCATCATCATACGGGATAGCGGAGAAATCGATCGTGATCCGCTCTTTTTTTTCGATCAGCGATTTGATTGACTCGATCAGCGTCAAATTGCGGAGGCCGAGAAAATCCATTTTGAGAAGGCCCAGATCTTCGAGGTGGCCCATTGAATATTGCGTTAAATACACCCCGTCATGACCTTCCTGTATCGGTACGATATTGGTGAGCGGCTCCTCGCTCAATACGACGCCTGCCGCATGAATGGAAGTGTGCCGGGGCAAACCTTCGATTTTCAGGGCCGTTTGAAATATGTCCTGCAGCCGCCTTGATTCATTAAGTCGCCTTGCGAGTTCAGGAGATAGCTCTTTCGCCTCTTTCAAGGTCACGCCCGGCTTTGACGGAATCAGCTTTGCCAGCTGGTCGGCTTCTTTCGGGCTGATGCCCATCACCCTTCCTGCATCCCTGAGCGCTGCTTTTGCGGCCAGTGTCCCGAATGTAATGATCTGGGCGACGTGCATAGCGCCGTATTTATTTTTCACATACTGAATGACTTCATCCCTTCTCGTATCCGGAAAATCGATGTCAATATCGGGCATCGTGACCCGCTCCGGATTTAAAAAGCGTTCAAACAGAAGCTTGTGCCTGATCGGATCGACATCTGTAATAAACAGCGTATAGGCGACAAGAGACCCTGCCGCAGATCCGCGGCCCGGGCCGGTGATGATGCCGTTTTCGTGTGCGAATTTCATAAAGTCCCAGACGATGAGGAAGTAGTCGCTGAACGCCATGTCTTTAATGACGGAAAGCTCATATTCGAGCCTTTCGACGTATTTACGGGAAGGCGAGACAAACCGCTTGGAAAGTCCTTCAAAACAAAGCTCTGCTAAAAATTCATCCGCGTGTTTGCCGCCGGGAGCCGGATACTTCGGAAGACGCGTCTGGCCGAGGCTTAAATCGACGTGGCACCGATTTGCGATCTTGACGGTATTCTCGAGCGCATCCGGGTGATTCCGGTAAATATCCAGCATTTCACAGGCAGGCTTCAGATCAAGGTGCAGATCGCCTTGAGCCTCAACTGATTCCCCGAGTTTCTCCCCAGCTTTAATCGCTTTTAAGCAGGTGTAAGCCGTAACATCCTCTTTTTCGATGTATCTCACATCTCCGGTGGCGGCAATCGGAATTCCCGCCTCCTGCGAAAGCTCCAGGATGCGCTCGGAAAGAAGCGGATCGGCCTTATACGGCTGGTAGGACAAATAGAAGTGCTCCTCGCCGAAAATCGCTTGATACCGGAGTGCGGCTTCTTTTGCCTTTTCGGTCTCCCCGCCTTTTAACAGCGTTTCAATATAACCCGCTTCGCCAGTTGTGAGCGCGATAATATCCTCATGATAGCTTTTCAGCCATTTTTCTTTTATGCCTGATTTTGATTTTGACTGCAGCACGCTGCTGATTTTCAGCAGATTTTGATATCCTTTATTCGTCTTAGCCAAAAGAACGAGCGGATATGCAAGCTGTTCTTTTTCATCTGTAAGAACTGAAGCGGTCAGCCCGATGATCGGCTTAATCCCGCGTTTTTTGCATGCTTTATAAAACTCAACCGCCCCGTACATGACCTCATCGTCCGTCAGGGCCATCGCGCCGTATCCGAGCGCTTCGGCCTTGGCAGCGAGATCCTCCACAGAGGCGGCGCTGCTTAATAAACTGTAGCCGCTATGTACTTGCAGGTGAACAAAAGGCATTCTGTCACCCCTTCCTTTTCGAGCAATCTCCTTTCATTATATGATGTGAATGAATTAGAAACAAATGTTCTTTCTTCCCGTATCATTCATACTTGTCTTACATTGTCCATATAGTGTTAAAAGGTGAGGTGATCGAAATGGACCCGGAACAGCCTTTTTTTCCAAACTTTATCAGCTGCTACTTTATCGCGCTCGGCGTTCTTCTCGGCGGTGCATTAATCGGCGGAATCGGCGCTTATTTGTCAGGCCAGCCGCCTTTAACGATTATTACGAGTCTTGCAAACCGTCTTAAGATCTGGGCATTGGTGGCCGCAATCGGCGGTACGTTCGATGCGGTCTACAGCTTTGAACGAGGCATCATCGAAGGCAATACGAGAGACATCGTGAAGCAGCTTCTTCTGATCCTTTCGGCAATGGGAGGAGCGCAGACGGGATTTCTGATCATCAACTGGCTCACACAGGAGCATATTTCATCATGAGGGTCCCTCCTTATCATAAAAAGCCGGGCTGGCAGCGTTTTTTCGCGGGAATCATGTGCGGAGCAGTAATCAGCTGGCTCGTATTCCTGTTTACGTACGGCACATTCCAGGAGAAACAGGTTATCATGATACGCCAGCAGAAGGAACGAATCACGGATTTGAATAAACAAATCGACATTTACCGGGAGGATCTCCATAAACTGAATGAAGACAACAAAAGAAAGCTGTTGATCCAAAGCGTTGACGTCAAGCTTGTAAACGCCAAGCAATACAAGCTGTCCCAGCCTGACCAGATGAATGTTGAAGAGAATATTAAAGATAATATTTCCGACGTCATTACGAAGGACATCGAAAGTGTTTACAGAACGAGGGAGCTTCTGAAACGGACGATTGAAAACAAAGTGTACACGATCAACGATAAAACCTACAAAGCAAAGGTTACGGAGCTGACGATTTATACGAGGCTTTCCGTCGAGATCAAAATTTCTTTTTCCGAATAAAAATATGGATTTTTTTAACTATTTAAAGACTTTCGTCGCTTTTTTCCATTTTTTATTTTAAACTGTCATTACATGATATGATGACAATCGAAAAAGGGAGGAAAGCAGAATGTACATTTACAGTTACCATCAGCTGGCAAGAGATAAAGTCAACCGGATTAAGCTGGGCTATTCGGCTTATGCGGAAACTGATATTCTCGCGTCCCTTATCAAAAAAGAATTAAAAGCACAAAACATCAGCGTATATGAAGATGTGACGGATTTCGGATCTTGGTTTATACCCGAATAGGCGAAATCACGGAGGGCCGCCCGCATGATGAACACGCATGAAAACCGGCGATGTGCGTTGTTTTGTTTGCCCGCAAATGCAAACGCTACCATTCAGACAGCACAAAAAAAGAGGGTATCCCCTCTTATTTTTGTTCTTTACATATGTGCTCCAAGTCGGCAATGACGCGTTCGGCATCTTTCCAGTCGTAAATGGAAGCGCCGGCCGCCAGAGGATGGCCTCCGCCGTTGTATTTTTTCGCGACTTCATTTACAATCGGCCCCTTCGACCGCAGCCTTACCCTGATTTGATCGGCTTCCTCGACGAAAAACACCCATGCCTTAATTCCGGAAATATTGCCAAGCGTGCTGACGAGCTGCGATGCTTCAGACGGCGTAATATTGTACTGCTTTAATATGTCTTCTGTAATGTGCACAGAGGCAACGCCGTTTTCCGTCAATGAAACATTTTGATAAATGTATCCGTTCAGCCTCACAACATTCAGCTTTGTCTCATACAATTGATTAAAAAGTTCCTGAGACGAGAAAGGATATTCGATGAGCTCGCCCGCATATTTCAATGTCTTCTTGGTCGTGTTCGGAAACAGAAAACGCCCTGTATCGCCGACGATGCCTGCATAAATCAGCTCGGCCCCTTTGACCGGAAGCTTCCATCCCGCTTCTTTCCCGGCCAAATACAATTCATAAATCATTTCGCTCGTTGAGCTTGCATCCGTATCGACCCAGATCAGATCGCCGTACCGGTCTTCGTTTGGATGGTGGTCGATTTTAATCAGCTTTGCGCCCATATTGTAGCGGGGGTCTGAAATTCTTTCCTGATTTGCCGTATCGCAAACGATGACAAGGGCATTTTCGTAGACGGAGTCTTCGATTGTTTCCGGCGTATATAAAAATGACAAAGACGGCTCTGGCGTCCCCACCGCAAAAATATTTTTTTCGGGATAGGTTGCTTTCAAGATTTCCGTAAGGCCGCACTGGGATCCGTAGGCATCAGGATCAGGCCTCACATGTCTATGTATAACGATAGTGTCATATAATGATATGGTTCTGATGATTTCTTTTTTCATGCCGTGCCCCTTCTTTACATTTATTTTTAACCATTAAATCATAAACTGTAGTTGGTGGAAAGTGAAAGTCATGACTTTTTATTGTAGAAAGCAAACCCGTTTATGTATACAATGGGTTTGTAAAACTTACAATGGAGGATGTCGAATATGCCGTTTTTTGTTTTTTTCATTGTGGTTTCAGCGATTGTTTATGTGTATTACAAGATTCAATATGTAAGAACAAAAAGGGCCCTTTTGAAAGAATACCTGTCCGCTAAATCGAGCATGTCTTTAGGCCTTTTTATTATGTTTTTCGGACTGAATCAGCTCTTTTTAAACAGGGGCGCTTTAAGCGCTGCCATCGGGGTCGTTTTCGTTCTGACCGGAATCGGAAGCATGTGGGCCGGATACAGGGCTTATAAACATTATGTCCCTTTGCTCGCAAAGGAAAACGAGAGGGAAAACGCTTGAGCGGCATCCGGCCGGATCCCTTTAGCTTCTTTCCATGAGCTGTACCATCATCATCGCTTTGCCGACGAGAGCTCCCTGATGAAAAACTTCAATATCCATTTTTCCGAACTTTCTTCCCGCTTCCAGGATGTGCGGCTTAATCTCAAGGACAGACTCCATTTGCACGGGCTTTAAAAAATAAATCGTCATGCTTTCGATGACAAGATCACCCTTTTTGCGCGACCGCAAAACGCGGTTTGCCGCTTCGGTCAATATTGTCGTGAATACACCGTATGAGATCGTTCCCAAATGGTTTGTCATCTGCGGTGTCACCTCATATTGATAAACGGGGGAAGGATTCTGCTTGTCAATGTCTGATTCCTTGAATCCGCCTGTGACGATATCATCGAGTTTTTCACCGACTTGCGGCTGTTTTTGAATCATTTGCAGCGCTTTTAACACATCCTGCCTGCTGATCATGCCGATCAGCTTCTGCCGCTCGTCTACCACCGGCAGCACTTCGATTCCTTCCCAGACCATCATCTGCGCTGCCGAGGCTACGGACGTTTTGCCGACGACCGTAATCGGATTTTTCGTCATGACTTTCTCGATAAGCACGGAGCGGTCATATCCTGCAACATCCTTTGACGTCAGAATGCCGTGGATTTTCATCTGGTCGTCAACGACCGGAAAGCGCCCGTGGCCCGTTTCAAAATTCTTTTCGTACCATCTTTCGAGCCTTTCATGAGGGGATAAGCAGACTGTTTTTTCAAGCGGGGTCAATATATCTTCAACAAGCACAACCTCTTTTTTAATGAGCTGATCGTAGATCGCCCTGTTGATCATGGCTGCGACGGTAAAGGTGTCATAGCTCGTCGACATGACCGGAAGCTCAAGCCTGTCGGCAAGCTCAAGGATCGACGGTTCGGTATCAAACCCGCCCGTTACCAAAACAGCGGCGCCCGCTTCAAGCGCCTGGCGGTGCGCATCGATCCGGTTCCCGACGATCAAAAGGTTGCCGGCTCCGGTGTATCTCATCATCGCATCGAGCTCCATCGCTCCGATGACGAACTTATTCAGCGTTTTATGAAGCCCTGCTTTGCCGCCGAGTACGTGTCCGTCGATGACGTTGACCACTTCGGCGTATGTCAGCTTTTCAATATTTTCTTTTTTCTTCTGCTCGATCCTGATCGTCCCGACCCTCTCGATCGTGCTGACGAAGCCTTTGTTTTCCGCTTCTTTGATCGCTCTGTAAGCCGTCCCTTCGCTCACTTTCATTTCTTTGGCAATCCGCCTGACGGAAATTTTTTCACCGACGGGCAAGGAATCAATATATTTTAAGATCTGTTCGTGTTTTGTCGCCAATCGTTTCACCTTCATCCTCTGACTGCAAGATATGGTTTTATTATAAATGCTTGGACGTTTTTGCCGCAATCCGGCCCGCGCAAAATAAAAATACGCTATTCATGGGCCCATGGCCGCCGTCATCTACGCTTCATCAGCTCCAGCGCCTTCTTTAGCCAGTTGCAATAGCCATTTTCCCGTTCGAGCGCCCTCGTCAGGACAAGGTAGTGGCCAAAGTGCGGGGACTGAAAGGAAATCTCCGGTCCGGCTTCCTGTTTCAGCTTTTCAAGCCTTTCCTTTAAAAAAGCGGCCTTCTGCTTCCGTTTGGCGAGCTGGTCGGCAAAAAGGCCTTCTGCTTCACCAGGCTCCATCGCCGAAATGAAATAGGCTTTCAGCATAAATTCATCTTTCACCGTGTTAGGAACCGGCTGATATGCCGTCAGCCATTCATGAAGCTCCCGTTTTCCGGCGGCTGTTATGGAATATACCTTTTTTTCCAATTTCGCCCCTTGTATAACCGTTTCAAATTCGATGAACCCCTCATCTGTAAGCTTTTTCAGCTCGGGGTAAATCTGGCTGTGCTTCGCGCTCCAGAATTGGCCAATCTCTGCTTTAAAATAGCTCGTCATATCATAGCCGCTCAGACTGCCTTTATCCAAGAGACCCAAAATTGCGTATTTCAGTACCCTCATGTTTATCCTCCAAAGTATATCGTGATGATATTATATCATGCTGCACATGTTTTGATTTACATACAAAAAAGGAGCCCGATCAAGGGGCCCCATGCTGCCTTCATGATTTCAATTCGATCGATTCGCCGACTTCCAGCACTTTCCCGACGCCGCCCGGCAGGCTGTCGGCAAAGGCGTACGGATCCTGTTCGATGACCGGGAACGTCGAGTAATGAACGGGAACAACCTGTTTGGCCCTAAGCCATTCCGCAGCCAGTTTTGCATCTTCAGGTCCCATTGTAAAATTGTCGCCGATCGGCAAGAATGCGAGGTCGATGTGGTTTAACTCGCCGATGAGCTTCATATCTGAAAACAGACCCGTGTCTCCCGCATGAAAAATCGTTTTACCTTCAACAGTCAGCAAGATCCCCGCCGGCATTCCGGTATAAACGATTTTTTGATTGTCTTCTTCCGTATAAGCGGAGCCGTGGAATGCCTGTGTCAGCTTCACTTTTCCAAAATCAAACTTGTGCGAACCGCCGATGTGCATCGGATGTACATTCAAGCCTTTCCATCCGAGGTAAACCGCAAGCTCGTTCGGAGCGACGACAAGCGCGTCGTTTCGCTTGGCGATTTCCACGGTGTCGCCGACATGGTCGCTGTGGCCGTGCGTCAGCAGGATGGCGTCTGCTTTAACATTTTCAGGTTTTAAGTCTGTTAAAGGATTGCCGGAAAGAAACGGATCAAAAATTAAATGGTGATTTTCTGTTTCAACTGTAATGACCGAATGACCATGGTATGTCACTTTCATCATATCCACCCCAATTTCATGTTTTTTATGAAACAAAACTTTTTTAGTGAGAGTGACGGTTAATCACGTTCAGGCCGCCTGTTGCTTCAATAACCGTTCCTGTGATGTAGTCCGAATTTTCGTCACAGAGGAATGCAATGATCCTTGCGATGTCTTCTCCGGTTCCCGATCTGCCAATCGGCGTTTCCCGATCAAGGGAAGCACGGGCGTCTGTGATCGAGGATTCTTTCATGTCCCCGACGATGTTGCCCGGACAGACCATGTTTGCTGTAATGCCTGAGCCCGCTTCTTCGATGGCGATCGTTTTGGTAAGGGAGGCAAGTCCGACTTTCGCCGCTCCAAAAGCTGAACGGTGCAGCCAGCCCGGAGCATGGTCAGCCCCTTGAAATCCGTATGTGATGATGCGTCCAAACTGCTGGCGTCTCATGACCGGAACGACCGCTTTAAACAGATGGAAGACGGCGCTCAAATTTCCTTCAAGCATCTCATACCATTCATCATCAGTATAATCGGCAAGCTTCTTCCGCTCAAATATGTATGGGCCGGCATTGTTAATCAGCAGATCGATTGTTCCGAACCGCTCGAGAGCCGCATTCACCATGTGATGCAAATCTTCCTTTTTCGTGACATCTCCCTTTACAAACTGCAATCGGTCAAGGCAAGACCGCCATTCGGTTTTCAGGCGCTTGACAGCTTCTTCATCCCGTCTGTAGTTCACCGTCACGGAATATCCGTTTTCGAGCAGCGCTTCTGTCACTTTACGCCCTAAACCTTTTGAGCCGGCTGTAATTAACGCATGGCGCACATCTTTCCCTCCCAAGCATTGGTTCTCTGTATTCACCATCATTGGCATGATATTCTTTTCTATCTATACTTTACTACAAAATCGGGAGGATATCACATGTTGAGCACCGGCAATTTTTGCAATATCATAATAACAAAGCTGAAGCCATCAGGCTCCAGCTTTATCGAAAGGGTTCTATTGTTCGTCTTGATCAGACGGCTGTTCGGCATCATAACTCACAAAGCCGCTGAAATAAGCATCAGATATTTGCTGGACGGTTTCCTTTTCCCCGTCAGCATCGTACATGTAAGCCTGTTTTAGCTTATCCTGCTTCATTCCCACACCCCTCTTTTCGATTCATACGTGTAGTTTGCGTCTGAGCTTTCTCAGTTATGAATCGAATCGCGAAGTGTTAAAAATTGTTCAATTTTTGCTTTGCTTTCTGCAGGGCTTCCTCAACCTTTTTGAAGCCGGTACCGCCTTCGCTCATCCTTTTTTCGACGGCATGGTGCGGATCGAGCACGACATAGACGTCCTCTTCAAACAGGCAGCTCGCCTTTTGGAATTCTTCAAACGGAAGGCCGCTGAGGTAAATCCCTTTTTCAATACACGTATAGACGAGCTTTCCGACGACTTCGTGCGCATCTCTGAACGGCATTCCTTTTTTTGCCAGATAATCGGCCAGCTCGGTTGCGTTTGAGAAGTCCTGCTCGGTTGCTTTTTTCATCATGTTTTGATTGACGGTCATTGTTTTGATCATGCCGGCGAAGATCTCAAGGCTTCCTTCTACCGTTTTGACCGTGTCAAACATGCCTTCTTTATCTTCCTGCAAATCTTTGTTGTAAGCTAAAGGAAGGCCTTTCATAATCGTTAACAGGCCGATCAGACTGCCGTACACGCGTCCGGTTTTTCCTCGGATCAATTCCGCCATGTCCGGATTTTTCTTTTGCGGCATCATGCTGCTGCCTGTCGCGTATGTGTCATCAAGCTCGATAAACTTAAATTCCTGTGAACACCAAAGGATGATTTCTTCAGAAAAACGCGACAGATGCATCATCAGAATGCTGCTTGCGCTTAAAAATTCAAGGATGAAATCCCTGTCGCTGACGCCGTCAAGGCTGTTTTCATAAATCGAATCAAATCCGAGCAGCTCTGCGGAATATTCGCGGTCGATCGGAAAAGTCGTCCCCGCGAGCGCCCCGCATCCGAGCGGTGATGTATTGATCCGCTTCAGCGAATCGCGGTAGCGCTCTTTATCGCGTTCAAGCATCCAAAAATAAGCGAGCAGATGATGGGCGAACGAAATCGGCTGTGCCCGCTGCAAATGCGTGTAGCCGGGCAAAATCGTCCCGACGTGTTCTTCCGCTTTTTCGACGAGCACGCCTTGAAAAGCCGCGATCAAATCGAGAATGTGTTCGGTGTGTTCCTTTAAATAAAGGTGCATGTCGGTTGCAACCTGGTCGTTTCGGCTTCTCGCCGTATGAAGCTTGCCGCCGAGCGGTCCGATTTCATCGATGAGCATCTTTTCGATATTTAAATGAATGTCCTCATAATCGACGGAAAAATCGAGCTCGTTTTTTTCGGCTTTATGCCAAAGAGATGTGAGGCCTTCTTTTATTTTTTCCGCTTCCTCCTCTGTCAATATGCCGCACTTTTTCAGCATGGAAGCATGGGCGAGTGACCCTGAGATATCTTCTTTTACAAGCGTTTTGTCAAAGTGGATCGATGCTCCGAACTCATCGACCCATTTTTCCGGTGTTTTTTGGAACCGGCCTCCCCAAAGCTTTTTCATGCTTTAACCTTCTCCTTCTGTTTGACGATACTGTTTACTTTTGTCGGCAGCCCCCACAGTTCGATAAAACCGACTGCCGCGTGATGGTCAAATGCATCGTCTTTTGTGTATGTCGCCAATTTTTCGTCGTAAAGGGAATAATCGGATTTTCGGCCTTCCACGATTGCATGGCCTTTAAACAGCTTGACGCGGACGACGCCTGTTACGTGCTTTTGCGTTTCCTTCAGGAAAGCGGAAAGGGCGTCTTTCAGCGGTGAAAACCAAAGGCCGTTGTAAATGACTTCAGCCATTTTTTGTTCGACCAGCGGCTTAAAGTGGGCGACTTCTTTCACCAATGTCAGATCTTCAAGCTCTTTGTGCGCTTTCAACAGCGTCACGGCTCCCGGGCATTCATAAACTTCGCGGGACTTGATGCCGACCAGGCGGTTCTCAACATGGTCGATCCGGCCGACGCCGTGTTCCCCCGCCAACTCGTTCAGCTTTAAAATCAAATCCGAGAGGGTATAAGACACACCGTCAATCGATACCGGAACGCCTTGTTCAAAAGCAATTTCGACAACAGCCGGCACATCAGGCGTTTTTTCAAGCGGCTTTGTTAAGTCATACGCTCCTTCAGGCGGCGCTGCCCAAGGGTCTTCAAGGATGCCGCATTCATTGCTTCTGCCCCACAGGTTTTGGTCGATTGAATACGGACTGTCTAAATTGATCGGAATCGGAATGCCGTGCTTTTCCGCGTATGCGATCTCTTCGTCCCGCGACCATTTCCATTCGCGTACGGGAGCGAGAACCTCGAGATTCGGGTTCAGCGATTTAATGGAAACTTCAAAGCGGACCTGGTCATTTCCTTTGCCGGTGCATCCGTGAGCGACGGCGACTGCGTTTTCTTTTTCGGCGACTTCTACAAGCTTCTTGGCGATCAGCGGTCTTGAAAGGGCTGACACCAGCGGGTATTTGCCTTCATACATCGTGTGGGCCTGCAGGGCGACCAGCGCAAACTCCCGGGCAAACTCTTCTTTTGCATCAATCATGTAAGAATTGACTGCACCCACTTGAAGCGCCTTTTGCTGAACAAACGCGAGATCCTTGCCTTCGCCGACGTCAAGGCAGCAGGCAACAACATCGTACCCCTGCTCTTGCAGCCATTTTATCGCAACAGAAGTATCAAGACCTCCTGAATATGCTAAAACCACTTTTTTCTTTTCCGTCATTTTGAAAAACTCCCCTCACATCGGTGTCTTTTGTATAAAAATAAATTTTATTTAATAAAAATACACTTAATATGTATACACTTTATCAAGGAAGTCTCGTTTTTTCAACCTTTTTATAAAAAAAACTTCATTCATTTTTTATGAATGAAGTTTCGTCAGTATTCAGCATATTCACCACAGGTTCTGTATGTCTTTTCTCAATTCCCTGATCACGTGGGCAAGCTCCGGAACAATCAGTTTTGCCATCGCAAGCTTGACCGCTCCGCTTGAGCCCGGTGTCGCAAATACGGCTTTGTTTTGAATGACGCCGGCTGATGCTCTGGAAAGAATCGCGCTTGATCCGATATCCTCGGTATAGCTCAGCATCCGGAAGATTTCTCCGAAGCCGGAAATCTCCTTCGAAAAAAGCGGTGCAATCGATTCGATCGTCACATCTCTCGCTGCAATGCCTGTCCCTCCGTTTAACAGTACCGCTTCAACGCGATCATCGCGGCATCCTTCAAGCACCGCCGCCTGAATCTCTTCCTTTTCGTCTTTCACGATCTCATAGGAAACAATTTCGTGGCCGGCATCTGTCAAAAACTCTTTCATCAGCCGGCCGCTTTTGTCCGTATCTTCCGTTCTTGTGTCGCTGACCGTGATCACCTTGCAGGACACGCAGTCGGGCGCTTCTTTTTTGTGTTCTTCGACACTCATATTACATCCGCCTCCTTTTTAGCGATCTTTTTCATTATAAAGGAGAAAGCTTTTTTGAAACATATAAAAAAACCTTCCCCCTGGCCTGGGGGGAAGGCTGTATTTAGTTTGCAAGTCTGACAACGTCTCTTGCAATCATGACTTCTTCGTTCGTCGGAACGATCAGCACTTTTACCGGAGAATGCGGATAGCTGATAAACGCTTCTTTGCCGCGGACATTATTTAAAGCAGGGTCCCAATACACGCCCATGAACTCAAGACCGCGAAGAACGCGTTCTCTTACTTCAACGCTGTTCTCACCGATGCCGGCAGTGAAAATGATCGCGTCAACGCCGCTCATTCTTGCTGCATAAGAGCCGATGTATTTATGGATGCGGCTTGCAAAGATTTGAAGAGCCGTTTCCGCGCGCTCATTGCCTTCTTTGGCAGCATCTTGAATATCGCGCAAATCGCTTGAGAAACCGGAAATCCCCAAGAGACCGCTCTTTTTATTAAGCGTGTTGACCACTTCGTCAACAGTCTGTCCCGTTTTCTCCATGATGAATGGGATCAGGGCAGGGTCGATGTTTCCGGACCGCGTTCCCATCGCCACGCCTGCAAGCGGAGTGAAGCCCATTGACGTGTCGATCGATTTGCCGCCTTCAACAGCAGCGATGCTTGCTCCGTTTCCTAAATGGCAGGAAATCAGGCGCAATTCCTCAAGCGGACGTCCGAGAAGCTCAGCAGCGCGCTCTGTTACGTACTTATGAGACGTACCGTGGAAACCGTATTTGCGAATGCCGTATTTTTCATAATATTCATAAGGCAGACTGTATAAATATGACTGTTCAGGCATCGTCTGATGGAAAGCCGTATCAAAAACGGCTACGGCCGGAACGTTTGGAAGAACTTCTTTAAACGCTTGGATTCCGACGATGTTAGCCGGATTGTGAAGCGGCGCCAAATCGGAAATTTCTTCAATTTCGCGAATCGTTTCGTCTGTAAGAAGAACCGAATCGTTGAACTTTTCGCCTCCGTGGACGACGCGGTGGCCGATGCCGTTGATTTCGTTTAAGTCTTTAATGATGCCGTATTCCGTCAGTTTGCCGAGCAGCATTTTTACCGCTACGGAATGATCCGGAATGTCTGTTGTTTCACTCTTTTTTTGATCGTCGAAAGAGATCGTAAAAATGCCGTTATCCAGCCCGATCCGTTCGACTAAACCTTTTGTTAATACTTTTTCGCTGGGCATTTCGAAAAGCTGAAATTTTAATGATGAGCTTCCAGCATTGATTGCGATAATTTTGGACATAAATGACGCTCCTTTTTACCTAGAGTCCGGTTATTTTATGTTCAACCCGGATCATAAAAAATATGTATAATTCGTTCATAGTAAATTCAAAAAATATCTGCCTTTTTCATTTAAACATTCAAAAGAATCCTTTTCAAGTACGATTCTGATTGTTAACGCTTTCAAAGAGATTTTATTATTTTCTGAAAATAAATATACAGCCAGAGAATCCCATCTCTGACTGTTTTAGCTTTTTTCCTGTTTAAACCAATTGTCAAGTTTTGCGGTCATCTTCAGCATCGCTTCTTTGTTGGAGAAGGACGGAAGTTCGGCAAGCAGCACATGTTTCGGCGCTTTTGCCCCTTCCCCCTGCTTTTGCAGCACAAGGATGCTTTTTGCGTGTGCTTCATCTTTAAATATCGAAAGCGGCAGCTGAAGGACTGCATTGATGTGCGCGGTGTCCTTTAAAAAGGTCCGGAGCTGTTCGCTTTGGCTGCTTTCAAACAAATGGTTCGGTATCATGAAAAATAAATATCCGCCCGGTTTTGTATATGTCAGGCTTTGTTCGATGAACAGATGATGCGAAAAAGAGTGGCCTTCATCGGCTTTCAGACGGAACGACCGCGCGCTTTCATCATCCGGATAATATCCGACGGGAAGATCGCAGATGACCGCATCGACAGGGTCCATAAAAACGGGCTGCAGGCTGTCCTGGTTGAACAATTCAATTTCTTTTCGCTGGAGATTCGCTTGAACGTAGGCGAGTTTGATCAGTACATCATCAATCTCGGAACCGAAGGCTTTGCCGGGTGTTTCCGCAAGCTGGTTCAATACGGCAAGCAGAAGGTTTCCTGTGCCGACTGCCGGATCGAAAAGGGTGAGTCCTTTTTTCCGGCCCATGAACTTATTGACGAGATATCCGATAAACAAACCGATCGTATCCGGAGTCATTTGCCGGTTCGGATGCGGGATATTTTTCAGCCCTTTGAGAATCGCAAGCTGAAAGGCTTTTCGTATAGATTCGTGGCTGCATCGAGAAAAATCCGCTTTTTCGATCAGCTCTTTCATCTTTTGTTCGCCCGCTTCTGTCAACGTGCGGCTTGCTTCTCCCAGAAAGTACGCTTCTCCGGCATCTGCCAACGCTTCTATGTATGGAATCTCCCGGTCGCGGGCGATGATGTTCGCTCCATCATCAAGCCATCCGTATATCGTTTCTACTTGGTTGTTTTGCATGCAATGTCTCTCCTTATGAAAATGTAAAGCCATGAAAAGAGCTCCGGGAGTTGTTCACCTGGAGCCCTTTCTAACGTACTTTTTACTTTGCAAGCGACTTTGCAGCTTCAATCGCTTTTTCGTAATCCGGATGATTTGTCGCTTCACTTACATACTCAGTGTAAACGACTTTTCCGTTTTCGTCTAAAACAAATACGGCGCGGGCGAGCAATCTCAGTTCCTTAATATAGACGCCGAATGCTTCCCCGAATGACATCTCCCGGTGATCTGACAATGTTTCCACATTTTCAATTCCGTTCGATCCGCACCAGCGCGCCTGCGCAAACGGAAGGTCCGCGCTGATCGTGTACACTTTCACTGAACCGAGGCTTGCGGCTTCTTCGTTAAAACGGCGGGTCTGTGCGTCGCAAACTCCCGTATCAATGGATGGTATAACTGAAATAATCGCAGGTGTGCCTTTGATGTCTTGAAGCGTCACTTCCTCCAGCGAATTGGAAAGCACCGTAAAATCAGGAGCTTGATCGCCGACGCGTACTTCGGAACCAACCAATGTTACAGGGTTTCCTTTAAATGTTATTGAAGCCATCATTATTCCTCCTTCACTTATGTATGACTCTACTATAAAAGAGTTTGAGCCAAACTGCAAAGCTTAAGTTTGAGACGAAAAAAAGTTAACTGCTTCTAAAAACAGTTAACTTTCAGAGCGTTGTTTTATAATGGCATATCTTTTTGATTCATTTTTTGTTTTTGCTTATCGTTTTTCTTAAATATTTGCTGGATCCGCTCGATCGTTTGCGGGGCTGAATCTAAAATCTTGTCAATGACGTGCGTGTTTTCATCCAAATGGAGGATTCTTACGCCTGATGTGCCGACAATCAAAAACGCAATCGGTGTGATCGATACACCTCCGCCGCTCCCTCCGCCAAACGGAAGCTTCGCTTCTTTTCGTTCCCGTTCACCGTCGCTTGCTTTCGATTCCGCAGGTTTCGCGCCGCTGAATTCGCTTCCGCCGGCGGCAAATCCAAAGCCTACTCTGGAGACGGTTAAAATGACACTGCCGTCAGGTGTTTCTACAGGATCTCCGATAATGGTATTAACATCGATCATTTCTTTTAAATTTTCCATGGCGGTTTTCATCAAACCTTGAATTGGATGTTCAGCCATACTCCATTCCTCCTATACAGATGAGTCTTTCTTTGTTGAACCTGACAGATGTTTCGGCAGCTTAAACAAGCCGCGCATGTTCCCTTTCCAATTAACCACGATTCTGAAAGCTGCGGTTATAGCATGTCCAACGCGAAAATGGAATATACATGTCAGGTGCGTTTTGGAGGACGGGCTGTTAAAAACGGGAATCACCTGATACTCAGGGCGACGGTCAAAACTTAAAAACCTGTCCAACATAGCCATCGAGGCGGATTTGACGGACCAGGCACCGCCCGTTGCAATACCGGTCAAAGCCGCGTCGGGAAGCCCGAGAACTGACGTCCACTCAAGCTTTGTTACATGTATGCGCTTCATGAATTTGCGGATGACCGGCTGAAGATTGCGGATTTGTTCGACAAGGTTTTTGATCTGCCGCATACTTTTGAGCACGTCTTTGAACCCGACTTTCCGCTTCTTTTTATCTTTGCTGACAGCAGTGCTCATCCGCTCCTTTACATCAATGGTCATATCTTTTTGATTGACCTTGATCATAGGGATTTCCCTTTTGATATGAAGGAGGCCGAAAAGCGTCCGAATCTTAACGGTCAGCCGGTCGTCGTCATGTGTATGAACATATTCGATTGAAACGCGGATTTTCATAAACCAAACAGCCGCAAGCAAAGATATGGCGGCTGCTATCCATATGTAAACCATGTTTTCACTTCCTCTTATACTAGGCATTATGGGATAAACGCAAAAAAAATAAACGTGGAAGATCGCCATGGCTCAGGAAAGCCCGGCAGTCTTGATATGCTCCCCTAAAGGTAGACAGATGAAATAAAAAAATCTGTTTGCCTTGGGGGAGTTTTTTCATGGCTGGAAAATGGTTTTCAAAAGAAGAAAAATTGAATATTCTATCAGAATGTGATCAGGGCAATAATTCGGTGAAGGAGATCGCAGAAAAATATGGCATTCATGCCGAAACGATTCGTGAATGGAGAACATCGCATGATATGGCGGGTGTGGAGAGTTTGGAACGTTCAAAGCGCCATAAGTTCTATCCCGCAGAATTAAAATACAATGCCGTGAAAGACTTCTTATCCGGACGCTACTCTCAAAGAGAAATCTCGAGAAAATATAAGATTTCCAGTAAATCCGTACTCATGAAGTGGGTTGAGCTTTATAATGGTCATAAAACGTTAAAAGACAGCGGGAGAGGAAGGAATCGTTTGATGACCAAACGGAAGAACGTTTCATTGGAAGAACGGATTGAGATTGCGAAGGATTGTCTAGCTCATGGAAAGGACTACGCCAGATCAATGGAGATTCATCAAGTCTCCTACCAACAGGTGTATCAATGGGTGAAAAAGTATCAAGAAGGCGGAGAAGAGGCCTTAAAAGACAACCGAGGGAAACGCAAAACCGAAGAAGAACTGACACCTGAAGAAAAAATTCAACGGGAAAACAAACGGCTGGAACAGGAAAATGAGCGTTTGCGCGCAGAGAATGCGTTCTTAAAAAAGTTGGAAGAGATCAAAAGGAGGCGGTTCTAAGTCAGGTTCGGTACGAAGATCGATATCTCGCCATTTTAGAGCTGAATCGAAAAGAAGGCTTTTCTGTCCAAATGTTATGTGAGATTGCCGAAGTTTCGCGCCAGGGGTATTACAAATGGAGGAGCCGAGTACCTTCAGCGAGAGAAAAACAGAATGAAAAGATTATCGCCAAAATGGCGCTACTTCACGAACAAATTGGCGGTATCTACGGATACCGCAGAATGACCTTAAACATGAACCGCCGCTTTAAAGAGCGCCTCAATCATAAGCGCATCTATCGGCTGATGAAAATTGCCAAGCTGGAGTGTGTCATTCGGCGGAAGAAAAAACGTTACGGCAAAGCGACGCCTCAACATGTGTCCGAAAATATCCTGAATCGAGAGTTTAAAGCGGACAAACCAAATCAAAAATGGGTGACTGATGTGACAGAGCTAAAATACGGCCATCGGAAAGCGTACCTCAGTGCCATTTTAGATCTTCATGAGGGAATGGTCGTGTCTTATGTGCTGGGGAAATCCAATAATAACGCCCTTGTGTTTAAAACCTTGAACCAAGCGCTTGAGGCAGCCCCAAACGCACGTCCTCTCCTTCACAGCGACAGAGGTTTTCAATACACGTCCCACCAGTTTAGAAGGATGATTGAAAACGCAAATATGACACAGAGTATGTCCCGCGTCGGCCGCTGTATTGATAACGGCCCCATTGAGTCGTTTTGGGGGAAATTAAAATGCGAGAAATACAGACGGAATTCGTACGAGACATTTGAGGCACTTCAAAGCGCAATTGATGAATATATCCACTTTTACAACCACGATCGTCTACAAGAAAAACTAAACGGCCTCAGCCCAGTGGAATACAGGGCTAAAGCCGTCTAGTGTGTTTTAGTTATTTCCACTGTCTACTTGACAGGGTGCAGATCATCTGGGTGCCGGGCTCCTGAATGGTTTATTTACTTTTTCCGAAACAGCTTTTCGTGAATCACCGCGGTGTCGGCAAAATAATCGTGGATTCCTTGTTTCTTCGGCGTAAAACCGACAATGAGATAGGTGATATACACGCTGTTGATATAGCGGCCGATAACTTCCCTGAACAGGACCACATCCCAGGTAAGCCCTTTTTCAGGAACAAGTGAAACTACCTTGAGTCCGAATACCATTTTGCCCAATGTCTGTTTGAAAAACTTCGTCATAATGGCAAAATAGGCAAAAAACACGACGGCCGACGTAATCGAATACAGCGAAAAAGTGAAAAGCCCTGTTTCTTTCGGCAAATGAAGCAAACTGAAAACAGGAGATACGAGCAGGCGGTTGATACTGCCGATCACAATCCCGTCAAGCAGAAACGCCCAAAACCTGACCCAAAAACCGGCGTATGCATGCTCCAAAGGCGGGGCCGATTTGGCTTGAGAAACGTCAGCGGGCGCAGATATTTCGTTATGATCCTTTCCATCATAAGTCACATCCATTTTTCGGTCCCCCTCCTATTTAGCGTAAAGATACATCAGTCTCGGCGCGCCGGATTGCGAAATGGCTTCTTTAATATTCAAAAAGTCAGCTTCGCTTTTAAATATTTTGTTCGCGCTCATCGAAAGGAGCGATGAAAGGCCTGTCGATTCTTTGTAGCTGACAACGGACGCCTTAGCCAAATCTTTATGGTCTTTTTTCATTGCTTTTACTGCATCTTCGTAGTAGCCGAGTTCATCGACCAAATGCAGCTTTTTCGCCTGCCGTCCGTCATAAACCCGTCCATCGGCGATTTTTTTCACATCGGCTTTTGATAAATTGCGCCCTTCTGAAATTACGTCAACGAAGCCTTCATAAGAATCGTTGACCATGGACTGCATGATCTCACGCTCTTTCTTCGTCATATCGCGCGTCGGAGACATGATGTCTTTATATTCTCCGCTTTTGATCGTTTCCGTTTTCAATCCAAGCTTTTCGGCAAGCTTGCTGTAATTCATGCCTTCCATAATGACCCCGAGAGAGCCTGTCAGGGTGTCGGGCGCCGCGAAAATCTTATCTGCCGGGGTGGAAATGTAATAGCCTCCGGACGCCGCCATCGAACCCATTGATACGTAAATCGGCTTTTTCGCATCCTTTTTGATTTCTTCGAGTTTCTTATGTATTTCAGCGCTTTCGTATACCCCGCCTCCCGGAGAATTCACGCGTAAAATGATCCCTTTAACCGCAGAATCATCTTTCGCCCTCTCCAGCATTTTTAAAAACGATCTGTGGTTGTATCCGTCAGAACCGAGAAGGCTTGAGCCATCGCCATTGTCTTGAATCGTTCCATCCACTTCCAGGACTGCGATTTTATTTGAACCGCTCCCGTTTTCCAAAACCGTTTCTTCCTGGCCGTCAGTAAGGCCAAACTGCATCTTGCTGTCATCGCTGAAACTTTCAAATACCGTCAAAATCAGGCTCATGATCAAAGAAACGCCGAAAATACCCACTGCGATCACGAGCGCTATCCACCTTTTAGGATTCATTTGTTCTCCTCCTTTTAAAAAAATGTTGCATGTCATAGTACGTATACGAAGAGAAAAAGTTCGATATGATGACGCTTCATATACAACAAACTCCTGAGGACATGGTAAACTAGGGTCACAGGTCATTTTAACACATATGTTAGATGGCAGAGAAATCTAAATTTCACAAACAAAGGGGAGAATGGTTGTGACAGACCGCCGGAACATTTATTTCTTTTACAAACAAAATGCGGAAACAGATGAACAGTGCAATATGCTGAAGCAGCTTGCCAAAGAACACGGATTTCAAGTCGTCGACGATCATCGGCAAGCCAACATTATCGCAAGTATCGGCGGCGATGGTACTTTTTTGCAGGCGGTGCGAAAAACGAATTTCAGGGATGACTGTCTGTATGTAGGGGTAGCCAAAAAGGGGAAGGCTCACCTTTACGCTGATTTTAATATTCATGATACAGATAAAATGATCGAAGCGACAAACTCGGAACAAATCGAAGTCAGAAAATACCCGCTCATCGATGTGACGGTTGACGGGACGAACCGATTTCACTGTCTGAACGAGGTATCCATCCGCTCAAGCATTATTAAAACGTTTGTGATGGATGTATATATTGACGATCTTCACTTTGAAACATTCCGCGGGGACGGAATGATTGTATCCACCCCGACGGGAAGCACGGCTTATAATAAATCTGTCGAAGGAGCGGTTGTCGATCCGTTGCTTCCATGCATACAGGTGACTGAGCTCGCTTCATTAAACAACAACACCTACAGGACGCTCGGTTCGCCGTTTATCTTAAGCGCCGATCGTAAGCTGACGCTTAAAATCGCCCAGGACGGCAATGATTATCCGATCATCGGCCTTGATAACGAAGCATTCAGCACGATGAATGTAAAAAAGGTTGAGGTCAGCCTGTCCGAAAAAGTCATGAAAACCGTCAAGCTGAAAGACAATTCATTCTGGGAAAAAGTAAAGCGTACATTTCTTTAATATTGGAAGCCTTTTCAAGATGAAATAGGCGGGTGCCAAGCACCTGCCTATTTTTGGTTATATCGAAATTTTAACTTCTGCATTCATGCCGGGAAGCACGTTCGAAGAAGATAGAGATCTTAACCTGCACTTCCTCAGTCACTTTTGTATAGTTTCCGCTCGTATTCTCCGGCAACATTGAAAATGCAGAGTTTGTCGCTTTGGCGATGTCCTTCACTTCCCCTTCGAATGTTGTGTCCTGATCACCGTCAACGGTAATATTCACTTTATCCCCTTTTTCAATTTCGTGCAGTTCGGTTTCTTTAATGTTTGCAATAATATACAGATGGTCCATGTCGGCGGTTTGGCCGATGACCTCCCCCGCCTGAACGGATTGATGATTGACGGCGTTGTTTTTAATCAGTTTTCCCTCTGAAAGAGAATCGACGGGAACCGGCTGTTGACCATCGAATACTTCCCCCAAATTTTGACCGCGGGATACATCGTCTCCTTCTTTAGCTTTCCAGCCTTTTAGCGTTCCGGATGCCGGAGCCGTCACATTCGTCATATCAGCATATACTGTTGCTTCATCTGTCGTCACGTAGTTGTGATTTTGATAGTAATAATACCCGCCTCCTGCAAGAAGCGCCAAAATGATGATCACTCCAATCATATTGGTGATGATGAAACGTCCTTTGCTCATTCTAACCCATCTCCTTATGTTGATGTATGTTTGGATCAGGAAGATGAAGCCGTTTCTTTTTTTGAACGAGCGATCTTCCTTTTCCTGTAGCCGCTTTTCCAATTGAAGCAGCCAGCATGATCACGCCAAGCCAGAGCAAAATCGTAAAAAGGTCGTGATAGGCACCGAGGGCGGACGCTTTTTTTGCGTTTGCCGCTACGGTATAAGCCGCCGTATGTTTCGCCTCTCCTAACGGAAGTCCGCTATTCATAAAGCGGTGGATCAATTTGGATAATTCCAGTTGAATTTCGGATCGGCCCCGCTGACTTGATCCCTGATCGTTTCATAATGGACGGCGTTTTTCATTGATGCAAACCAGCCGAGCACAGGCGCTGCCGCCGCGCCGGCGAAATTCCGAATGAAATGAAGCGAGACCGAACGGTTTGAGGCTTTATGAATATCGCCTGCAAGCGCCGTTCCCAAAGCTCCTGATACCAATACCATGCTGACGCCGCCTCCAAGGCAAGCCGCATGAATATACAGGGTATGCATCGAAACTTCCGGTTCGACCGTTCTCCATGAGAGGCCGACCGCAATCATCGCAAGCGAGCCGATACAGCCGAGCACCCCGGCGCCAAGCCTGTCATAAAGCAATGTGCTGAATACGGCAGTTGTCAAAATGCCGATGAAAAACCAAATATAAAACCATGAGAGGTATGCAAATGAAACATCGGCAATGTTTTGCAGAAAACCGTTGATTCCGGCCAGGGCGACGATCAGTGCAATATGGGAGGCTACTGCCATGATCGTTCCCGAAACCGATTTCGCAGACCATAATGAATGAAATGGCACCAAAGGAAACTCTGCGCGCCAATCGGTTATAAAAAACAGGATGAGTAAAATGAATGCACCAATAAAGAAAGGCCATACATAAACAGATGAAAAGCCTTCTTCCTGCAGGTGAATGAGCGGAAACGCCAGCACCGACATCAGAAGGGTCAGCAAAAATACACCGGTCTTATCAATCGGCTGCTTTTCGCGCTGATCCGGTTTTTGTTTCGGCAGCGTCCAAAACCCGACAGCCAGACAAAGAACCGGAAATATAATATTGATCACATATACCCATCGCCATGCATCATAACTCAGCGATAAAGAGCCGAAAAAAGCACCGACAGCAGATGAACCGAACAAGCCGCTGATCACAAAAAATAAAAACAGATTTCTGATCTTGTTCGGGAATGAAACCAATTTAACAGGCAAAATCGTCAAAAATAACATTCCCGCGCTTAAGCCTTGAATCGTCCTTCCAGCCATAAGGGAAATTAATCCGGTTGAGAAAACATCAATAAGCGAACCGCATAAAAAAACGAAGACAAAGGTCAGATAGATGGACCTGGTCCCGTACCTTTTTGAAAAAACGCGTCCAAGCGGCACCCCGAGGGCAAAAGCGAGATTTGACAAAATCGAAGGCATCAGCATATCGCGGGACGTCAAATGAAGTCCGTTTTGTATGACGATTTGGTTCAAGGTGTATGAAAGATTGAGAAAGTATTGCGGTCCGATCGAACATATCGTTAATACCGTTATAATTAAATATTTCGGAATGCTGTTTTTAGCATCCCGTTCAGCAGCATCGGAATGATTCATATCCGTTTCCTCCTTTCGCTGCAATATATTTCATGATGCAAGTTGTATAATACAAGTTAATTATACTCTCTTTCTCACATAAATCAATCTTTAAATCAGCAAAAAGACTGCTGACTTTTGGATCAGCAGTCTTTCTTTATTTGCTCCATTTTTTGAAATCCCGGTTCAGCCGGGTTAAATTGGCCTCCAGAACGGTAAGCTCTTCGTCCGGCCATTCTTGGAGAACCTCGGCATACACATCGTAGCGGGCCTTTTGCACCTTATGCAGCTTATCAATTCCTTCCTGAGTCATCTCCACAAGGCTGATCCGGCCGTTTTGCGGATCTGGAAAACGCCTGATCAGTTTTTTCCGCTCAAGGGCCGAAACTTGCCGGCTTGCAGTCGAAAGATTCAGCATCAGCTTGTCGGCCAATGTATTGATCGCAAGAGGACTTTCGCTCTCAAGTTCGCTCAAAAGCAGGTATTCTGAACGATCCATTCCGAACCGCGGACTGTAGGCCGTGGTCAAGCGTACCAGAAGCGCGATTTCCTTCTCGATGTTTCGGAGTGAGTCACGACTCAAAGGAGATCCCCCCTGTCATTAAAAGTTTGCCGTTTAGCGGTTTCCTTTCGTTTTTCGGGCAAGCTCCCGGTTTCTTAATTCAAAGCGTTTAATTTTCGCCGAAGGGGTTTTAGGAAGCTGGTCGATGAATTCGATTTCCCGCGGGTATTTGTACGGAGCCGTTAATGCCTTGACATGGTTTTGCAGCTCTTTTACCAGGCTTTCGTCTCCGGAGCAATCCTTTAATACAACGTACGCTTTGACGATGGCTCCTCTGATTTCATCAGGACTTGCGACAACGGCGCATTCTTTTACACGCGAGTGTTTGATCAGCGCATCTTCGACTTCAAAAGGGCCGATCGTATAGCCGGAACTGATGATAATATCATCGTTTCGGCTTTCAAACCAAAAATAGCCTTCTTCGTCTTTCCTCGCTTTATCGCCGGTGATGAAGTAATCCCCTCTTCTTTGAAGAAGCGTCCGCTCAGGGTCATTATAATATTCTTTGAAAAGGGCCGGCGTACTGATATGGACGGCGATATCCCCCGTTTCGCCGGGTTCGCAGATGTCCCCGTCTTCATTTATAATTTCGACGATGTTGCCCGGGGTTGGCTTACCCATGCTGCCCGGTTTGACCTTCATTCCCTTCAGGACGCCGACGAGCAAAGTGTTTTCCGTTTGTCCATAGCCGTCCCGCACTTCAACGTTTACATGCTTTTTAAACGCGTCGATGACTTCCCGGTTTAAAGGTTCGCCCGCCGAAACGGCACTGTGGATAGAAGAAAGATCCCAGCCTGACAGATTATTGACCTTTGCCATAAATCGGTACTCTGTCGGCGTACAGCAAAGCACATTGATCCGATAACGTTCCATTAACGACAAATATGTCTCTGGATCGAATTTTCCGTGGTAGACAAATCCTGTCGCTCCGCTTCCCAGCACAGCCAAAAACGGGCTCCACAGCCATTTTTGCCAACCTGGGCCGGCCGTTGCCCAAACGAGGTCATCTTCTTTGATATCAAGCCAGGCGGAAGCCGTCGTTCTTAAATGGGCATACGCCCAGCCGTGTGTGTGAACAACGCCTTTTGGCTGGCCCGTCGTTCCGGATGTATATGATAAAAACGCGATATCGTCGCGGCTCGTATCTGCCGCTTGAAAGGATGCTCCGTCCCTCGTTTCCATCTCTTTTAGAAGATCCGGCCATCCAGCTTCATTTTCCCCGACAGAGAAAGTATTCAGCTTTTCCTTGGACTGAACTCCCTCTAAAGAATTAATAAACGAAGAATAAATAATGGCGCCTTTCACACCGGCATGCCCGATTCTGTAGTCCAAGTCTTTTGCACGAAGCATCTCAGAACAAGGAATGACAACCATTCCCGCTTTTAGAATCGCCATATATACGGCATAGGTTTCCAAAACGCGCGGCATCATTACGATCAGCTTATCGCCTTTTTGCAAACCGGAGTCGGCGAGAACGCTGGCTATCCTGTTTGTTTTATCGATCAGCGTCCGATATGTCCAGGAAGCTGTCCTACCTGATTCATCTTCCCAGATTAAAGCCGTCTTATTTGGAAAAGCATTGAATTTTTCAATCTCATCAACCGCATTATACCTCTCTGGAGCAATCAAATCTTCTCTTTTCAACGATTTCCTCTCCTCACATTTGCCATCATTTCATTATAAACAATATTGTGTATTTTCTAAAATGATTTGTCCCATGAAAATACAGTATGTTCGGCAGATATAAAGAGTGTGTACTGCTGACATGTTCTTTTCGCACAATAAAAGAGTGGGGAAAAAACCCCACTCATTATCCATTACTTGTTTAATTTTTAAGTTACTGAGGTGTGCCTCCGCCCATTTGTTGCTGAGCGAAAGAAACTAAACGTTTAGTGATTTCTCCTCCAACTGAACCGTTTGCACGAGAAGTAGTTTCCGCTCCAAGGTTAACACCGAATTCAGAAGCGATTTCGAATTTCATTTGGTCGATAGCTTGAGCAGCTCCTGGAACCAATAGTTGGTTAGAATTGCTTTGTCTGTTGTTTTGAGCCATGTGTTCTCACCTCCTTGTGAGTATAGATTGTGTAGAAACACATGACTTCATGCAAAGAATGTTTGGTAATTGTATGCAAAACAGACGATATCGACCTTAAGGAATGTGCCTTTAAAATAAGTCGGCGAACTTCTCTTTCGCCTCCGTTTTGCCGCTTAAAACGATCGTTTCCGTTTTTTCTACCGCTTCCTGGATGAGAGGCTCGAAGTCTGTATAGCTTTCAAAGTGCTCGATTTTTTCTTTTTTAGGCCGCGTTTTCGGCGCTGACGGAGTAAAGATCGTGCAGCAGTCTTCGTAAGGCCTGATGCTGATGTCGTATGTGCCGAGCTCTTTCGCCTTTTCGATGATTTCGGTTTTGTCCATTCCGATCAGCGGGCGCAAAACCGGCGTATTCGTCACCGCATTGATCGCATACATGCTTTCAAGCGTTTGGCTTGCCACCTGTCCGAGGCTTTCTCCCGTAAAAATGGCGAGGCCGTTGTTTTGTTCGCGTATTTTGTCTGCGATCTGCAGCATCAGCCTTCGGGTTGCCGTCATCGAATAGTTTTCGGGAATTTGCTTTTGAATGTGCTCCTGCGTTTTTGTGAACGGCACGATGTGAAGTTTGATGTCCCCGCCGAACGCCGTCAGCTTTTCGGTAAGGTCGATCACCTTTTGCTTGGCGCGCTCGCTCGTGTACGGCGGACTGAAAAAGTGAATAGCCTCAATTTCAAGGCCGCGCTTCAGCGCATAAAATCCGGCGACAGGGCTGTCAATGCCGCCCGAGATCATCAGCATCGCTTTTCCTCCGCTGCCCACGGGAAGCCCCCCCGCTCCTTTTTCATCGCGGAACGTCAAATAAGTCGCATCTTCCCTGATCTCGATCCGCAAGTGAATGTCAGGCGAGTGAACGTCAACGGTCAGGCCTTCAGTATTCCGCAAAATATGTCCGCCGATTTCGGCATTCATTTCATTGGTGTTTAATTCAAACTGTTTATACGCTCTTTTTGTTGATACTTTGAACGTGTCACCGGCCTTGTATTGCTCTTCTATGGATGCAAGGGCCGTCTCTTTAATGCTCTCCAAGTCTGTCGGACATTTGACGGCGAGGCTGAACGATTGAATGCCGAAAACGTTTTTTAAGCGGGCGGTTACGGCTTCGGCATCCTCGCCGTTTAATGTGAGCGTCATTCTGTCCCTTGTTGCTTCATAACGGATGTTTCTGAAATCTCGCAAAACCATTTTGATGTTTCTTTTCAGACGATCGACAAAAAGGCGTCTGTTTTTTCCTTTTGTTGAAATTTCGCCAAAGCGGATTAACATGTAGTCATATTTCATTTTTTCTCTACCTCATAATTCCTTTTAGTTTGTGTACACTTTCTGTCAGAGCTGTCATAAACGGCTCGACAACCCCTTTGTTTCCCCGGTATGTTAAGCTGATTCTGATGCTGCTTTCGGCCGCCTGCTCCCCTTTTCCCATAGCCATCAGCACCTTGCTCGGCTTATGCTGCTTTGATGAACATGCGGATGTCGTCGATACAAAAATACCCCGTTCCTCGAGCATATGCAAGAGGACTTCAGCTTTAATTCCCGGAACGGAAAAGTTGATGATGTGCGGTGCGCTCGCATCTTCAGGCGTATTTAACATCACGCCTTCCAAACCTTTAAGCTGTTTGATGAAATCCGCTTTTGCCGCTTTCATCTCCTCTATATAATCGAAGTAATCCTTTGCTGATAAGTTGATTGCTTTTGCGAGCGCTACCGCGCCGGCTGTGTTTTCTGTCCCGGCCCTTCTGCTGTTTTGCTGTTCGCCCCCTGAAATTAACGGAAAAAGGGTCATTCCTTCTTTTAGTATGAGAGCTCCGGTCCCTTTTAAGCCGTGGAATTTATGGCCGGATATTGTGCAAAGGTCGATCTTTGCACTGGCGATGTCCAGCGGAACCTTGTGAATCCCTTGAACAAAATCGACGTGAAAGAACGCCCGGCTCGTCCTTTTAACGATGTTCCCAATGTCCCCGACAGGCTGAATGACGCCTGTTTCATTGTTAACATGCATAATGCTGACAAGAATCGTATCTTTCGTGATCGCTTTTTCGAGCTCTTCAAGCGACACGCGTCCCTGACCGTCGACGGGAAGATACGTAATGTCAAAACCGAACGCGGTTTTCAGCTGTTCCAAAGATTCGGAAACAGAAGGATGTTCAATGGAAGAAGTGATAATATGCTTTCCTTTTTGGCCGTGTGCAAGCGCAATGCCTTTCAGCGCCATATTATTGGCTTCTGAAGCGCCTGACGTAAAAACGACGTCATAATTGTTGACAGACAAAGCCGATTTGATTTGTTTTCTTGCTTCAGCCAATAATTGATCGGCTTCCACGCCGTGGTGATGCAGCGAGGATGGATTGCCGAAGAAACGCCGGCTGACTTGTTCATACGTTTGCAACACTTCACGATAAGGTTGAGTTGTCGAACTGTTATCAAGATAAATCATAATCTTCTCCTTTGGAATTGAACGTTCTTTTTCATGACTGTATATGTTATCATATCAACCCGAAATTGAAAATTAAAATAAATGTTTGACTTATCTGATTTTTAAAATATAATAGTTTATGGACTTTTGTCATATTATATCGCAAAAATAATTGACAGAAAATTTTAACAATAACAGGAGGTCTTTTTAATGAAAACTGCCCTATCCGCTAAGGAAACGTTAGCGATCGGTTTGATGCTGTTCGCTCTCTTTTTCGGAGCGGGAAACATGATATTTCCTCCCCTGCTCGGCCAAGCTGCGGGAGAAAACGTATGGCCGGCCATCATCGGTTTTTTGCTGACAGGCGTCGGCCTGCCGCTTCTCGGCGTGATTGCCGTAGCCCTTACCGGCAGTGCAAAAGGGCTGGCGGATAAAGCTCACCCCGTCTTTGGCACCATTTTAATTGTCTGCATTTACTTGACGATCGGACCGCTGTTTGCGATTCCAAGAACGGGAACCGTTTCGTACGTCATTGCCGTTGAACCGTTTTTAGGCAGCCATTCATCAGGGATTTACCTTTTTATTTTTACCCTGATTTTCTTTGGTATCACTTTTTTCCTGGCTTTAAATCCGAGCAAGCTTGTTGACCGCATCGGCAAAATTTTAACACCGATCTTATTGGCAGTCATCGCTATACTCGTAATCAAAGCAATCGTTACGCCGATGGGCAGCATTGGTCCTGTTACGGAAGCATATAAGTCCGCTCCGATCTTCACCGGATTTTTAGAGGGCTATAAAACAATGGACGCCATTGCGTCGATCGTCTTCGCCATCGTCGTTATTTCAGCAGTAAAAGAGCGCGGCGTGACAAATCCAAAATCAATCGCGGCCTCCTGTATCAAAGCCGGGGTTGTGGCTGCAGTTGGACTTGCGCTGGTGTATGTATCACTTGCTTATCTTGGAGCGACAAGCGTTGAGACGGTCGGATCACTCGATAACGGAGGAGCCGTCTTATCTAAGGCTTCCACCTTTTTGTTCGGCTCATTTGGTAATGTCGTCCTCGGGGTTGCCATTTTGTTCGCCTGCCTGACAACGAGCGTCGGACTTGTCTCTTCGTGCGGAGAATATTTTTCAAAGCTGATTCCGGGTCTTTCCTACAAAACCGTTGTAATCATTGTCTCGCTGTTCAGCCTGGTGATCGCGAATTTCGGATTGAATGAAATCATCTCGCTTTCAGTGCCGATTCTTTCAGCGCTTTATCCGCTTGCGATCGTCGTTGTATTCCTTTCGTTTATCGACAAACTGTTTAACGAACGGCGCGAAGTGTATATCGGAGCGCTTTTCGCAACAGGCATTTTCAGCATTATCGACGGCTTGAATGCCGCGAGCATTCCATTAGGAGCGCTAAACAAATTTTTAGGCGCGCACATTCCATTATTCAGCGTCGGAATCGGCTGGCTCATCCCGGCCATTATCGGCGCAGCGATCGGTTACATTTTGACTTTCTTTATCCCTGTTAGTCCGGACCGTTTAAAGAAAGTCAGCTGAAATGATAAGCCCCCCTTCCAAAAAGAAGGGGGGCTTTTTGTGCCTTTTGTGAAAACAAAAGCCGGAATCGTTTTAAACAATGCCGGCTTTTAGCTTTCGGGCTGATCGGCCTGCGATTTCAGGCGATTCACAGAACCCGGAGAGGCTTTTTCCACCGCTCTTGCGGCAATCTCAAACGCTTCATCGTAATCGTATGAATAAAAGCGCCTTTCCGCTTCTTTCAGCTGCTCTGAAAGCATATGGTTCTGGCTTCTGAAGCGATTGCCGTACTGAATGATGCGTTCGGTCATCAACACTTTTTCAACAAGATCCTCCGTCTGCTCTTGCACGTCAGTGACAAGTTTTTCGGCTTCTTTCAGCCGCTCATTGACGGCATCCATGTTTAACGGCAGTACATCAAGCTGTTCATTCACTCTCAAAACGACGGAGCGGGACGCTTGAATCTGTTCCGTCAATGACTGGGGAATGCCCGGAACATTGCTTTTTTCCAGACGTCTTGCCGTATCTTTGACGGTGTGCTTCAACTGTTCAAGAAGCTCTCTTGCCTGAAGCTCTTCCTTTCGCAGCAATTGGAGCATTTCCCTGTATTCATCGTGCTCTTTTTGAGCCGTTTCGATCTGCTTTTCGATGTCCAGCAGCTCTTCCTTTAAGAGGGAGTAAGCGACATGCTTCTGATCAAGCCTTTCCTTCACCTGCTCAAACTGCTTGTTGATCGTTTCAAGCCGCTTTTCGTATGACTGCTGCTTTTCCAGCTCACCCGTCGTCAGCTTGTAGCTTTCTTTTACGAGCTCTGTTTCGGCTTTTGTTTCTTCTTTGCTGGATTCAAGCTTTTCAAGCGTGACAGCCAGCTCCGGCATTTTTCCTAATACGAGCTGTCCAGCTTCGACCTCATGCTCCAAATCGCTATACAGCGTCTGTATCGTCTCATCGATCATTTGTACGATCTGTGATGCTTCTTCAAGATTGAGGTCTGCCATGAGCGCTGCTTCGGCGCGCTTCAGTTCCTTCATAAGGTTTTCCAGTTCTTTGTCGATCTGAATGTGATCAAGCTTGTAGCCTTTGTCGATCATTTCCTGGTAGCCCGCCCTCAGTTTCTGCAGCTCCTGCGGTACGGTCTGCTTGCAGCTGGCAAGCAGCTTCGGCACATCGTCTATGTGTGATTGAAGCTCTTCAAGCAAGCGGTCCTGAGCAAGCAGCACCTTTCTTGCCTCTATGTAGTTTCCGCCTTCGGTTTCGGCCTCGAATCGCTTGATCCCTTCCCATACCTCGTCAAGATCGGCTTCGATTTTCGGGTAAAGGTCACCGTACAAATGGCTGTACGCCAAAAGGTTTTTGCGCACCTTTGTATACCGTTCTTTCACATCTTCAATTTCCTTGCGGTTTTGCTCTTCGCTTGAAACGAGGTCGGCGATTTCCTTTAAAATGTCCTCTATATTGGACTCGGCCGCAGATATTAGGTTTTCGATGTGGGCAAGCACCTGCTTTGACTTTTGAAAGCGGTATTTATCGGCGCAGTCCTCCGCTTCGAACAACAGCTCTTCGACCTTCGGCATGTGCGATGTGACGATTTCATCCCATTCTTTGCGCCATCTTTCAAAGAATTCTTCGGTCTGTCCCGTCATTTTCAAATGCTTGATTTTCGACATTTCCTCCACGATCGAACGGTTGAGGATTTCGATTTTCCATGCTTCTAAACGGTCGATTTCTTTATATATATTTTTTCTGAATAAGTAGCCTGCAGCGAATAAAATCAAAAAAGCCGCTAATAAGCCTATGACAAACTCCATAATGAGCCCCCTTGCTGTTTAACTTGTTCTGTCAGGGTTATGATATTTTGAAAAATTGTTATGTAAAAAAGAAGTAAAGCTATCGTTTTCATTGTTCTTATGATACCATGTAACCAACATTTTTTGAGCAGAATTTTTAATTTTTTTACATCAAAGTGACAACATCTGACTATTTTTTTACGGGGTGACATTATGCTGAAACGAGACGCTCATGTCCACTCTCCTTTTTGCCCTCACGGATCAAAGGATGAATTCAGACAATATATAGAAGAATTATGCAAAAAAGGATTTCATTCCGTTACCTTTACAGAGCATGCCCCCCTGCCGCCTTCTTTCGTTGACCCGACACCCGAGAAGGACAGCGCCATGCCGATGGCGTCACTGGAGCGCTATTTGAAAAGCCTTGCGGCGCTGAAAAAAGAATATGAAGGGCAAATCGATATTTTAATCGGTCTTGAAGTCGACTATATCCGCGCCTTTGAACGCGAAATCCAGTCATTTCTTGATGATTTCGGCCCGGTTCTTGACGACGGCATCCTGTCGGTTCACTTTTTGCCGGCGGGTGAGTCGCATATCTGCCTTGATTATGATGAAGCCGCGTTTCAACAACTGATCAGGCATTATGGAACGATCGAAGAGGTGTATCTCGCATACTATCAGGAAATCTTTTCTTCTATTGTATCATCGCTCGGCGTCTTTAAGCCAAAACGAATCGGTCATATTACATTGGTTAAAAAATTTGTAAAACTTTTTCCATATACCATGTCAGAAAAGGTCCGCCAATTGGCGTCCTCATGTCTGACAGAAGCGGCAGCACGCGGGCTTGAACTCGACTTCAATACGTCAGGCCTCCGCAAACCCCATGCCGGGGACATTTATTTGGAGGAGTGGATGATCGAAGAAGCCAAACAAAAAAACATCCCGCTTGTTTATGGGTCTGATGCCCATCAAGCAAAGGATGCCGGGTTTGGCTATAAGCGTTTTGAACAAATCGCTAAATAGCGGCAATCTGTTCCTGTTTCCTGTCAAACAAGCTGATGATCCATGTTTTGACCTCTTGATAATACGCCCTGTAAAAGTAAGGTTCGTGGGGCTGCAAATACAGCACCTCAGAAATATACTGAGGCTGCAAATAGGGCATCGTCAAAAGCGATTTCAACTGGATCATAAAATGCGAAAGGGGAAAATGAGAAAATTCTCTGTTCTCTTTTCCTTTTTCAATGATCAAATGGAGAATGTATTTTTCTTTTGTTAAATATGTCGACATCACTTCACGAATCAGCGTCGAATCGATCGTTACCTCGCGATAGACGAATCGAGTTAATTGACGGTGTTCATGCTGATACGATAGAATATCAAAAATCAGCTGAAGAAGGCATTCCTTTGCAGTTGTGTCGCGAAGGCGCTCGTATCCTTGTTCAAGGATTCTCAAATATCCTTCATAAAAACGGGATACCAAATGTTCCATTAATCCGCCTTTTCCATTAAAGTAGTAAGAGATGTGGGCCACATTGACATTCGCTGCTTTTGCAATTTCACGGACGGATGTTCCCGAAAACCCTTTTTGGTTGAACAGCTGCACGGCAGATTCGATAATTCTGTCCTTTGTGGTAAAAAATGAGTTTGATCCCATCTTGTTCACCCCTTCTTACAAAAACAATTCCACGCACTCGGAGTTGTTCCTGTAAAAAGTGCTCGACAAATCACATCACGCGAAGCCGCGATTTTGCATTTTCAAATAAAAAGTGAGGGAAATAACATGTTTCATGTCGAAAAAACAGAAGGCAGCAAAGAAAAAAAATACGAGCTCCTGCTTAAACAAGCGGATGCACTGACAGAAGGAGAGCCTGATATGATTGCGAATTTGGCCAACGCCTCAAGCCTCCTTTACCATTCGCTTGAGGACGTCAACTGGGCAGGCTTTTATTTTGCAAAAGACGGAGAGCTCGTGTTAGGACCGTTTCAAGGGCTTCCGGCCTGCGTCAGGATTCCGTTCGGAAAAGGCGTCTGCGGTACGGCATACGCCAACAAACAGGTCGAACGCGTGGAGGATGTCAATGCATTCCCGGGTCATATCGCGTGTGATGCTGCTTCACAATCCGAAATCGTGATTCCGCTTGAAGCAGACGGCGAAGTGATCGGCGTGCTTGACATCGACAGCCCGATTACAAACCGCTTCGACGAAATAGATGAATTATATTTGAAAAAGTTCGCCGAAAAGCTCGGGGAGCGCATCAGTAAAAAGAGCCGGTAATCCCGGCTCTTTTTTAATTGGCTTCAAAAATCATCAGCTTGTTTTTTCCGTTTCGCTTTGCTTCATACAAGGCGATATCGGCTTGTTTGACGAGAGATGTCAGAGATTTCGGATCATCCGCTGACCAGTGCGAAATTCCGCAGGAAATCGTAACCTTCGGATTCGTGTTTTCCCTGACGAGCGCGATCAGGCGGTCAGCCAGCTTTTCCCCGGCGGACATATCGATTTTCGGAACGTACACGGCCAGTTCCTCCCCGCCCCATCTGGCTCCTACATCCTGTTCGCGGATGTTCTGCTGTATCACCCGGGCAACCTGAATAAGGATGGAATCCCCGGTCTGGTGCCCGTACGTATCATTGATCCGCTTAAAATTATCAATGTCAATCAGCAAAAACACCCCTTCCTGATGAGCTTCCATGCTGTATTGTATTTTTTCGTCGAGATAGGCTCTCGAATACAGCTCTGTCAGCTGGTCCGTCTGAACCATATGCTTCAGACGGTCACGGAGCATCGAATTCGTCACGGCAAGAGTGGAATGCCTGATCAGCGTCTGAAAGAGCTTGAACATTTCAAAAGAAAATGAATAGGCGTTTTTCTTCAGAACGATCGCAAATCCCATGCATTCACTGTTTTGGATCATCGGAACGCCCATTAATGACGCATAGCCGTCAGGGCCGAACATCGATGATCCGCTGCCGACAAAAACCCCGTCCCCTTCTGAAATTTTCTCTTTGACATAGCGGATGTACGGATCGGCTGCACCCGTTTGAAAAAAGACGGTGCTCCCAGGCAAGAGCTGCTGTTCCTCTAAATAGCTGTTATAAAAAAAGCCCACTTCATCGGCGCCAAATGACCCGACCAGCCGTTCTGACAAATATTTCATCATTTCCGGAAGCTGCCTTGTCTGATTTAGCTGATGAGACGTTTCATTGATAAGTTCCAGATTGGAGATCATGTTTTTGGCCTGTTCATAAAGCCGCGCGTTTTCGAAGGCTATTCCCGCAGCATTGGCAATCACGCCAATGTCAGCAGCGGCTTTGGCTGCGTTCTCTCCCTCGGTACGCAAAACGCCGTACGTACCTTGCCTGCCTTTCAGCGGAACATAGACGGTAGATCCGTTGATCAGCTTCACCTGCCCCGACAGGTAGGCTTCAAGTGCGAAAGAATCGGCCGATTCACCATTGACGTCGATTTCTTTTGCAGGCAATTGCAAATACTGGTCTTGGTCATAAGACAGAAAAAGGCCGTATGACAAGAAAGGAAACTCTCCTTGTAAGCTTTCAAGCATTGTCTTGAGAACTTTTTCCTGATCCATGAGCTCATGGAACAACGCTGTCTGCTCATAGATCCTCGCTTGGCGGCGCGTTTCTTCCGCAGATGCTTCTGTTTTTAGGCAGTTCTGCAAAAACAAGCGGACGGATTCAGTCAAATCCTCTAAAATTTTATGATTCTTTTGACAAGAAATCTTAATATATTTACTGTTTTCTTCAATTGTTATTATGATATAATATTTATCGATGTCTTTATCAGGTTCGTGCTGTTCTCTCAAGTCATCCGGCTGGGACGAAACCTTCAAGGTTAAGGACATAAACGAAAAAAAAGACTCTGCCGCCCCCTTGAGCCAGGCGACTGACTCACTGTAAGAGGCATCCCGTTTTTTCAATAAAAACTGCAGCAACTCCTGATGAAAAGACAAATATAGGTCTTCCGTTTGTTTATTCATGATTATCACCCGAAAATTTCCACAAAAATCTCATTTTATTTTCCCGATTATATCACAAAACCAGGACTTTATCCTCGTTGCCATCTAGTATTTTCGACTCCCATCACCTATGGTTGACTTTCATCCTTGAACATTATATAATCGACTTTGTGTGAAATATTGCAGCCTTTTTGTTCTGCAACTGTGTTTCATTTTGTTCCTTATACTATATAAGGTGTATCGTGTAACTCTTTGCTGCTGGAGCGAGGATACATGAAAACAAAATGGACATGGCTGAATTGAACAGATGGGTTTTATTTTCACAAAATAAAACCAAAGGAGGAGTCACATTATGGCTCGCTATACAGGTCCAAGCTGGAAACTATCCCGCCGTTTGGGAATCTCTTTAAGCGGTACGGGTAAAGAATTAGAAAAACGTCCTTATGCACCAGGTCCGCACGGTCCGGGACAACGCAAAAAACTATCTGAATATGGTTTGCAATTGCAAGAGAAGCAAAAGCTTCGCCATATGTACGGTGTAAACGAGCGCCAATTCCGCAACCTTTTTGACAAAGCTGCGAAAATGGCCGGTAAACACGGTGAAAACTTCATGGTTCTTCTTGAATCACGTCTTGACAACATCGTGTACCGTCTCGGCTTAGCGCGCACTCGCCGCCAAGCTCGCCAGCTGGTAAACCACGGTCACATCCTTGTTGACGGAAGCCGCGTTGACATTCCGTCTTACCAAGTAAAACCTGGTCAAACCATCTCGCTTCGCGAAAAATCTCAAAACCTTGCAATCGTCAAAGAAGCGGTTGAAGTGAACAACTTCGTTCCTGAATACCTGACTTTCGATGCTGAAAAACTTGAAGGTACGTTCACTCGCCTTCCAGAACGCTCTGAACTTCCTGCTGAGATTAACGAAGCGCTTATCGTTGAGTTCTACTCTCGTTAAGAGAAATGCTCTGTAAAGAGCATAGACAAGAACCCTAGAAACGTTGACATCCCAACGATTCTAGGGTTTTTTGTTTACTCTCTGCTTTGTAGAATATTGTATTCTCCTCCATTGATTTGGGGGAGGTTTGGGGGAGGTTTGGGGGACAATATTATACAAGTGGACAGACGCACTCCTCTAAAACTTGAAGCCTATAGAAAATCCCCCTCATTTGTTTTAAAATGTAAATGTTCGTTTTAAAACAAGAGGGGGTTTATTATCATGAAAAAATATGGGGTCTTATTTTTTGCTCTTCTTTTATGCTTTGCACTTTCAGCATGTGGAGGCAATTCAACAAATGCAAATTCAAAAGAGCAAGAAAAAGATACAAAAGCCACAGAGAGTGAAAACGATAATTCCAATAACAACACTCAAGAAGAGAGCAGCAAAAAGACATTAAATAAAGTTGGTGACAGTTTATACGACCCTAATACCGGGACAGTCACATTAAATGCTATGAAAGATATCAGCAATAAAAAACTGATCATTGGTGATCTAAAGGTGAATTTTCTCAATGCCAAGGTGATTACTGTCACAAATCTTTCTGACGCTTTTAAAGCAGAGTTAAAAGAAAATTTCGGTGGTGAACCAAAGGAATTTACATATGCTCAAATTCTTTATAAAACTGAAAACACCGGAAATGATGAAATTTCATGGAGTGGGTTTCATACAGCTGTAACGAGTGATGGTCAGCAAATGGATTTAGATTTTAATTTAAGTCTTGGTATTCCTAATCCATCTTCAATTGATATGATGTCAAATTCTAAAATAGATGACAATATGGTTTGGGTGCCTGTAAAAAAGGATGAGAAGAGCGTTAGGCTAAAAGCTGATGATGTTTTAAAACGTGATAATTCAAAAAAGGACTTCATCGTTTATGGAAAAGAAATAAAAATTGATCTTTAAAAAGCCTTCTCTTTGGAGAGGGCTTTACTTTTAATGGGTTATTTTTCTTGTTGAGAACAGAACAAATGTTCCTATATAATCATCTCAAGGAGATGAACACCATGAAAGATGACAACTTGAAAGACCGGGGCATGTTAAAGTGGATGGGCTTCATGATGCCGGAGCACTCCGAATTTCTTCGCGAATTAGAAAGCAGTAAAAACAGAGTAAAAAGACCAGTGCTTGGCATGGCTCAGATTGAAGACATGGAAAGGGTTATATGTGAGGCAATGGAGTTTAATTCCCCGGTGCAGTTCGCCGTATTTAAGCCGCTGCCGTTTTTAAACGGGGCTGAAACCGGGGAGATCATTCGAATAGAGGGTCATATTCATTACATAAATCAGCTACGGAAGGTTTTTCATGTTGTGGATTCAAAAGGAGACATTAATTCCATTAAATTTGAAGATGTTGTTGGAATAGAAATGAAGCGGCCATAAGATTTTCAGCAAAGCATAAGCCTAGAGATAAGAAGAAAAAAGCCCGAGACAAAGAATGTCTCACGATTCACAAACCATGATTAATGATTCTTGCCTACATCACCCGTTTAAAATAGCATTTCGTGGACATTCGTTTCCTTTCAATTTTTAAACCACATAAGATTTTTTATTAACGTCATCTCTTCTTATTTTCATACTTTTTCAACGTGTTTTGAAAAATTTGTGGTGATTTTGGTGATCACGCTTAAATATGTGGTCAAAAAAGCGCTATTGAATGGTACATCTGATGACTTCTGAATGAAAATGATGATTGTTGGCAGGGTTAGACAACAATCCGCCAACAGTTTTCCACTAAAACATGTAGTCACTAATACATTCAAAAAGGTTTTGTATTTACAGAATGCTGAAATCATTTATTCTTTATCAAAAGAAGAATGTATATGATCTTCATATGTATCTATATAGATATTTCCATCAGGTGATAATACTGCATAAAAAACTTCATCTGTGGATAGACCACGCTTTTTCATCTCAGATTGTAACCATGCCTGAGTGAGTTGATTATCTTTCAAGTTTTCATTCTTCATTTTCCCATCCATGATTAATTCAATCGGGAGCTTTCCTTCTGGCGTAGTGGCAACCCACAAATCCTTTTTTGTCACATTTCGGAATTGTGGTTTTTTTAATACTGTTAAGGTCCCATTTGTTTCAACAATGGCATAGAGTACTTCTTCGATTTTGAATACATTCTTTTCTCTAAGTTGTTGATTCAAATAATCAATTGTATAACGCATTTTTCGCATGTTGTGTTCAAGAACTTTTCCATTTTGAATCACAACAGTTGGATCACCGGCAAAAAATTTGCGGCCTTTTTGACTCCAAAGGGATATATACGCAGTGGCTAAGATCACAAAAACAAATATAAAAAAAGCCAGTACCATGTGATGAATTTTAAGAGAGGTATTAAAAGCCAGATTTGCAGTAATAGCGCCTAATGTAATTGATGCAATAAAATCAAAGATATTCATTTGTGAAATTGTTTGTTTCCCCAACAATCTTGATCCTACCAATAAAATACCAAAGGCAAGAATCGATCGAAAGATTACTTCAATATGTTCACTCATAGATTTCACCAACTTATTGTATCGTCTAAAAACATCATAGACAAAAGAGATCTTATATATACTGGAACAATGGTTAGACACATATACATGCACTCATTGTTGTATTAGGCATATGCTACATTACTAAATACCGCAAATAGGACGGTGAAATTGGTGTATCCTGTTTATAATCCTTATATAAGGAATAGAAGTGATGATTTTCGTATGCCGCCTGACAGAAAACTAATTAATGACATCCACAAGGCAATTAACGGAGAGCATAGCGCCATTCTCTGCTATAAGCAAATAGCCGAAAATGCCCCCACAGAAGATATAAGAAAACAAATACTTGAAATTAGACAAGATGAGCAACGACATTTTGAAGAGTTTAGCAGAATTTTCACTAACCTGACAGGCAAAAAGCCAATCCCCATAATCACAGAAGAATGCCCTAAAAAGTATAGAACAAGCCTAGAGTCTGCTTTTAAAGATGAGCAGGAGACAGTCGATTTTTATTTGGATTTAGCAGACCAAATACAAGATCAGTCAATTAAAAAGGTTTTTCAGCGTGCAGCAGCTGATGAACAAAATCATGCTGTATGGTTCTTATTTTTTTTAAATACATCGTCTACACAACAAACACGTCAAGTTAATTATGGGGCAAAAGGTGCTTTAAATGCCGGTAGGCTCACCTTACCTCAAATGCTTACCTTTGCCATTCAGGATGAGTACTTAGCTCAAGCAAGATACAATGAAATTCTAAGAAACTTCGGGGATATTCGAACCTTTGTCCAAATTAAAGAAGCCGAATTACGGCATATCAATGCATTACTTTCTCTTTTTGAACGATACCAAGTACAGATACCTAAAGACACCTCTCAATTATATGTCACTACACCAGTAACCCTTAAGGATGCATATGCTTCTGGAGTACAAGGAGAAATTGATAATATCGCCATGTATAACAAGTTTCTAACTTTTGATCTTCCAGCAGATGCAAGAACAGTTTTTACTCAATTACGCAACGCATCACTAAATCATTTAGAGGCTTTCCGAAGAGGTCTTGAGAGAAATTAAACTTTGTGAATTGATCTTGCAAAAAGAAGATATCAATTTTAGAAAGTGCATAGGCAAACACCACTGACTTTGAACAAATTGGTATCTAAGTACATTCCCTGAGCATAATGCATAGGATTAATTCATATAAAGCTTTGAAGGGATTGAGAAAAAATGTATTATGTTCCTCATATGTATCCATATCAATATTCTTATCCTTATTATGTTAATGTGCCAATGTACAACTGTAGAAAACAGTCAGTTCACCGGACTGTTCCTAGTGAAGTAGAGCATGCAAACAAATTTAGTTCTGTTCGCTCATCCAAAGGTAGTAACAGCATTTTGTTAAAGGATTATGGACCAGAAGCGTTTGTGGTTAATATCAATGAAGCTACGAAGCAAAATAATACGTACCGTACCGCTTTATGGACAGGAACTCATTTGCAAGTCACCTTAATGAGTCTCAATGTTGGAGAAGATATTGGTTTGGAAATGCACCCTAACGTTGATCAATTCTTACGTGTTGAACAAGGTCAGGGAATCGTTCAAATGGGCAAGAATAAAGACCATTTAAATTTCAAAAGAAATGTCTATGATGATTCTGCAATCATAATACCCGCTGGAACATGGCACAATCTAACCAATACAGGTAGAATCCCGCTAAAACTATACTCCATATATGCTCCTCCTAACCATCCATTTGGTACTGTTCATGTTACTAAAGGAGATGCATTAGCTTCAGAAGAAGAATACGGTCATGGCAATTGAAATAGTATGCTTGGCATAACTCCAATAAGTTGATACAGAAAACAGATCTTTTCAGAAATAAAATTAATCAAAAAAGCAGGCCGAATGCCTGCTTTAGTTTTATGTTGTAATCCCATTTCGTTATCTAACACGAATTTTCTGACCAGCGTAAATCTTGTTGGCATTCTTGATACCATTCCAAGCTTGCAGCGTCTTAATGGATGTATTAAACCTTTTCGAGATCCCAGACAAAGTGTCACCGGATTTAATGGTGTAATATTGCTTTTTATTCGATGCTGTTGAAGGACTGCCGCTAATCTTTAATTTCTGGCCAACGTAAATCTTATTCGCATCTTTAATGTTATTCAAATTTTGGAGAGCTTTAACGGTCGTGTTGTTTTTCTGTGCGATTTCCGAAAGCGTGTCCCCTTTTTTGACTGTGTAAGTTGTTCCTGATTTCCCTGGTTTTTTGCTAGGTTTCGGGTTTTTTTCGGCTTTTACACCCACCTGACAACGCAGATCTTCCCGATAACAAATGTTCATATCGACATTGCCGGAAATACCGGCTACCTTTCCACAATCAGAATACTGCCAGATATCTGCATCCCGGCCAAGCTTGCTGCTGTAACGGGCAACCCATAACGCAAACGGCTTCAGTTTAGATTCATCAAGGCAATTTTCAAGGAAGGACTTTCCGCTATAAATCATGGCGAAATAACCGGCTTTTTCAATCTCTCGTAAGAATGCAACCGCTGCATCCGTCAAAACCGATTTGCTGACATTCCTCTGATTCACTTCAAGATCAAGCACGAGCGGATATGAGAGACTAACCTTTTTCACAGCTGACAGAAAGAACTTGGCTTCTGCCAATGCCTCTGACTTTGACCCGAATCTCGCAAAATGATAAGCTCCTGTTTTAATCCCTGCAGCGTTTGCACCTGAAACATTCGTTTCAAATTTGTTGTCTTTTAGGGTTGTTCCTTCTGTCGCCTTAATAAAGGCAAATTTGATCCTATCCGCCGCAACCTTCTTCCAATTGATATCCCCTTGCCAATGTGATACATCAATACCTTTGATTCCCATAAAAAAATCCTCCTTTTTAAAAATAAAAAGGCTGCCAATAAGCAACCTTATTTTGATTTATTTTGTTGTTTTAAAACCTCAATCGCTTTGGTGATCGGCTCCGGCACATAAACGCCCATTTTCCCTGCATTTTCAGTAATAGAGATCAATTCATTAATGCAGTAGAAAACAATTGTTACGGTCATGACCAGAAAGCCCATTTCAATCCCGCTTTCAATAAGCAGTAAATCAATCATGTGAGCAACGGCAACAATCACGAAAATAAAGACTTTTCGCGTGATACCAATAAATCCAACCCGGCTTTTCATCTCCCCGTTTACTCCGGCTGCCGCCAACCCACTTCCATAATCAATAATGACCAGAAAAGATAAAATAGTTAACAGAATGCTCCACCCTCCGAAAAGAAATCCGACAAATCCGCCTAATACAGCGATAAAACCCTTATAAAATGTATCCAATGTATTTCCTCCTTTTTAAAAATAAAAAACACCCTCATTGAAGTGACCCCCAAAAGTTAGACAGCTTATTTTCTCAAGTAACATGACTGGCATGAATCCGGTATTGTACTGGGCTCATGCCTTTTAATTTTGCCTTGATCCGTTTGTGATTATAGTAATCGATATATGTTACGAGCTCTTGTTTAAAATGCTCGATGCTTTGAAATTCGTTGAAATGGATAAACTCTGATTTTAAAATACCAAAGAAACTTTCAATGACCGCGTTATCGTAACAGTTTCCCTTACGAGACATACTTTGAATAATATTTCGTTCCTTTAGGGCGTGGCGATACTGTTTCATTTGATAGTGCCAGCCCTGATCGGAGTGAATCAACAGATTTTCTTTATCTGTCAGCTGTTCAAATGATTTTTCCAACATCTCGGATACCAATGAATACGTTGGCCTGGATCCAATTGTATAAGCAATGATTTCGCCATTAAATAAATCAAGCATTGGCGATAAATAGAGCTTCTCCCCAAATAATTTAAATTCCGTGATATCTGTTACCCATTTCATCTTCGGCTTTTCCGCCTTGAAATTCCGCTCTAGCCTGTTTGGTGCCACCGTGCCGGTTTCTCCTTTATACGAACGGTATTTTTTCATCCGTACGAGACATTTCAACCCCAGTTCCTTCATGAGGCGATATATTTTTTTATGATTCATTTGATATCCCCGGTTTTTAAGCTCGTCGCGTATCCGGCGGTACCCGTAACGGCCTTTATGTTCATGATAAATCGATTGAATCAGTGTTTTTAATTTGGCATCTTTGTCTGGAAGACCGAAGGTTTTGACCCAGTAATAATACGTACTGCGCGGAATTCCAGCCAGTTTAAGCAGGGCTTTTACCGGAAATTCAGTCCTTAGTTCAAATACTACTTGGGCCTTTTCTTGTTTTGTAATTTTTCCTTGTTTTGAACTAAGGTATTCAACTTTTTTAAGTAGGCATTCTCCATTCGCAGACGTTCAATTTCAGCCTGCATGGCTTCCACTGATCCTTCTTGCGGTGTTTGTTTCTTCGTTCTTTTTTGATTTTTCTTTGTCATTGACGGCCGCCCCTTTTTCATCGGTTTTAGGGCATCGATTCCTCCGGTTTCGAACAGTTTCTGCCATTGAGCCACCGTAGAAGGTGCTTGAATATTGAAGATGGCGGCTGTTTCACGGATCGACGTCCCATTTTCGATCATATAGTGAAGTACCTTCAGTTTATCTTCTACAGAATAGGTTGTATAGAGTTTTTGAAACGCACTTTCTCCATGGTAATGGTATTTGCGAATCCATACCTGAAACACACCTGACGAAACACCGATCTCTCTGGCGATTGTTTTATGCCCTTCCCTACCCGCAAGATACCTTTTGACCGCTTGTATTTTTTCCTCAGCTGTAAATTTAGCCATAAAAAACTGCACCTCCGATTGTTAGATGGTGTCTAACAATTGGGGTGCAGTTCACATTGGGTGCTACCTAAATCCACACTGACGGCTGGCTTGTAATAGCTCCTGCCTGTGACTTGTTCATATTCTGCTGGGGTGATCCAATTAATCCTTACATACTCGCGCATTTCTTCATCCGTGTAGCACCCCCAATCATAAAACTGTTTTATATCTGATAAAGCTGGATACTTCATGAAGTCCCACCGCCTTTCAGTGCTGCAATGTCTGCTTGCATTCGTGCTATTTGCAAGGAAAGCAGAGCGTTTTGCTTTTTCAGCAAATCGGTAGGGTTCGGTTCCGGATCAGGCGGCGTTACACTTTCTATATACTCTTTGGTTGCTGATTCGACCCATTCGTCTTTTTCCGGATCATACTTCGGAGCGTATATACCTTCGGGAACCGGGGTTGTCGTGCTATTCGCCGGCAATTCTTCACCGAAAAAATCGTCTTCGCCAGCATATTTGTAATTTTCATCATAAAAAAGAACGTGCATGCTTATCGCCTCCCCTACCATAACGGTATTGATTCATTAAACGACACCCTCGTTACCTTCGTTTCATCATTCGCTAACATGCCGTCATATCTTAAATCGCCGTCTGTCGTTAGCGCAAACCGGGCTGTTCCGTAAGAACCGATCGTAGGCACGACAAAATCGACTAGCTGGGTCGGCTTATTCGTAAACTTAGCGACGGATGTTCCAATAGCCGGCAGGGAACCGAAAGAACCGCGTAGCCATAAAACGTTGTTGCTAACGGAAAATTTCAACGGATATACCGAATCCTGCTTCGCTCCATTTATGAGTGTTACGGAGTTCCAGGCCGGGGATAAATCCGCATCCGTCAGAACTTTTTTCCAGCCTTTAAAAATTCCATCTGTATGAATGGTTGAATGCCACAAAGTATTATCATAGCTGCGCCATGCAAATATTGTTTTTCTACCCATTCCAGTCTCAATCACATCATAATTAAACCAGGAGGCATCATTTGGTGCAGGATTGTTTTTCACTTGGGTACCTGACGCATAATAAAAACCAGTGGGTAAAGTTAACAAGTCAGTTCCATCCACCAATTTTGTACGATTTCCGTTGTCACCAGTTATTTTGTATAACTGTGCGCCATTCCATTTTTCTTTGTCTGACTGCGTGACGTGGATCAACCCGTTTTTTGCATGGGAATCCGTATAGGCTTTGGCATCGCTCAGCGCTTTATTTGCTTTTTCCTGCGCGCCGCCCGTCGACTCCTTTGAGTTCCAGGCTTTCCTTTCGTCAGCGGTTATATGCTTCACCGTATCGGCTGCATGGTTATCTGTATAGGCTTTGGCATTTGATTCAGCCTTGTCCGCCTTCTCCTGGGCACCAGTAGGTGTCTCCTTTCCGTTCCAGCTCTTTCTTTCATCGGTAGTGATATGTTTTATTTTGTCAGCTGCATGAGCGTCCGTGTAAGATTTTGCATTCGATTCCGCAGCGTCCGCTTTTGCCTGGGCACCTTCTTTTGTTTCGATGTTCTCAAGGTCGGCAAACTTGGCCTTGAGCTCCTCAACGGTTTGACTGATTTCATCCACAGTTTTGTTTATGCTAGCCCGCAAAGTTTCAAAATCGTCAATGTAGTACTCAGCAACCGGCACAATGTTCTGATCTTCGAGCGTTTTCGCAATGGTGAAAGTAAAAAATACTGTGGCAAGCGCTTGACCGTTCGTATAATAAAGCTTGATTTCGGCCTTAACTTCACCGTAATGCTTGAGCTCTTCATCAGATAGAACATATTCTGCTTTCCCGTTTACCTTGTCCGTCAGCGTCAAGCTGCGTTTATAAAATGAGTCATCCGCATATAGAAGAACGATTTTTGCGTCTACGGCCGAAAGGGGCAACGGGGCGCCGTCTTTTGTAAAAGAAAAGGACAGCTTTGCGCTGCCCGTATCCTGGGTGAAAAATTGTATATTGGTAGAGTTGGCTGCGGATTTCCGCGCGTTAATATCAAAAGATACTTCGCCTTCCTTATAGATCATCGCTGAACCTCCTTACATCTGTGGGTACATGAAGACCAATGCGACTCCATACCCTTTTTCGGCGGAATAAGGCTGATTGATACGCATCACATAAAAGCCTGCGCCGTCTTCTGATTTTGTCCCGATTCCGTCAGCTGGGACGATGTAGTCCCCTACCTGGACAGTCTCATCAATCCTGACAAATACCTGGCCGATCAACCCGACGATATGCCACTCGTCCCGTTCTTCCCGCGGGATGTATTCAAGGTCAGGGTTATAGTTTGGATTTTCCATGGGTACTATGATTTCTCGACCATTATCATTAATGGTTTCATAGATAATGCCGCCAAATTCATTTCTAAGGTAACGGTCGTTCCAATAAAATGCTGCACCGCCCATAATGACGCCGGCCGTCTCGGAAATAACGCCCAATACCTTGTCCCCTTTTTCAGCTTTCCTGATCTTGTCGCCATCCAAAGTCACCAAGAAGCCGGATTCAATTTTACGGCCGTCTTTGGATTCAAAGTATTCTGCAAGGTCTTTAAAATCAGACACGCTTTCCACACGTCCAACACCTCGGATATTCCCTCCTGTGGAATCAATTTTCCATTTGATATTATTTTTAGACGGTGATCCGGTGCCGTATCCGCCAACTACAGAATAACTGTCATCGTTCGTAACTGCCTGGGCAGCCATCACCACTCTTGCAGGTCCATCCCCTTTCGTCTGTGAGTTGTTCGCTGCAATAATGGCTTGCCTTGACCCTTCTGTGGAAGAGCCGCCAGAAACACCGCCCATAAAATTCCGTGGGCCTTTTGCTATGTTGTCGCCTGTGGCCGCAATAATCGCACTTGTTGGATCTAAAGGAGCCCCGGAAGTCGTCGCCCCTCGGAATCCTCCTTTGAAATTCGTTGGTACAAATTTGTACTTGTTCCCCTTAATCATGGCCGCGTAGGAGTAGCCGGACGTCTGCACATTATTAATGTTTGCCTGTGAATTGGGCGACGTAATCCCGTAGGTCCCGCCTTCTCCTTCCATAATTCCATTTGAGATATTCACGGAGTACACCCCGCCGCCGATCCCTATTCCCTGCTTGGCCGACTTATAAAATGCAAAATTGGACAGGTTGACATTATCCGTTTTTTGCGGGCCGCCATAAAGACGAATATCAAAGCCTGCTTTTTTAAATCCCCTGATTGTGATATTGTTCAATGAAATGTTTCGGCTTCGATACTGCAAGGCAATGACCGGGTTATCCTTATAGTCATATAAAGGATCACCTATTGCAGTAAAGTTGCTGACAACTACGTTTTTATAAGCTGAGACCACTAACGCACGCGGAGACAATCCTTCATACATATCATTGAATATCGGTTCGATTGCAGTACAATCCGTAAGGGTGACATCGTAGGCCGTTGTGCTTTCCGGATCTTCTGCTTTGTGATGCCCGATATGTCGTAGATCAAAGCAGCGCACATCATGATAAGACACATGCCCAATGACGTGAACGTTTCGGGCTGCCGGCCATTCCTTATGTGCTTTAACTTCTACACCCCGGATATTGCCGGATGTAAAGTTATTGATTAGCCAAACATGTTTTGATCCGTCATCAATTTCAATGCCGTTTGAGTTTGACTGCCCTTTCGGGTGAGCTGTACCGCGTTGATCAAACGAATAAGAATTTGAAATAAAGATGTATTCGCTGTAGTGCGTAGTGATCCCGTCGTCTCCTGCTCCATAGGCGACACAGTTATCGAGCCAAATATACCGGCTACCGTCTTTTGTATACTGTGTGGACGGCAGATGATCATAGGTTGGCGCCGTAATATCGAAACCGTGTAAGCCCGGGTTAATAGCTTCGATATCCTTTACCCATCCAAATTTCACATTTGCAAGGGTCAGACAGCTGGAATGCTGACCGCCAGTAGCCCCGACGCCGCCTTGTCTGTCCGGGTTCCAATCAAGGGATATGCCTTGCACGAAAATATTTCTGTTCCCCTTTTCATAATCGGCGTTTGTGATCACCCATTCACTGGCCGGTGTGTTTTCATGCAGCTTGAGGATTGTAACCCCCTTACCTTGGCCGATCAGATAGGTCCAGGATGGCAGCTTGATACCCTTCACAATGTATGTGCCGGCACTTAATACAACTCGGACACGTCCGTTCCCCAAAGCTTTTCTAAAAGCTTCCGTGCTGTCGGTTTTCCCGTCCGGAACAGCTCCGAAATCATCCACATTTACCGTCCGTTTTATTTTCTGTTCAAGCTTATTAAATTCTAAATCCAGCCGGTCTTTTAATGTTTGGGCAATTTCTCCGGAAGTCGTCACCCTGGCGTCCACGACTTCTTTTACATCCGTCCCGTCGTGATTCACGATCAGGTTAGTAAACCGTGAATATAGATTTTTTAATCGGTTAGCAACTGAAAAACCGCCGTGGTCGATTTGTTCCGACGTGTGGGCGGTTTTGGATGATCTATGGCTTTTTAAATTATACTCATGATCATTTAACGCATTTTCAATACTCTGCATGTCCCCACTTAACTGCGATTCATAGAGGGAATTTCGAGTCGTATTGTAGTTTTTAGTCAGCCGCACCATCTTCCTCACTCCTTTTTGACAAAATAAAAAACGCTTATCTGAGCGTTTTAAATAACTGATCTATATATCTTTTTTGATTCCTTAACCTTTTTGCCTGGTCAACATTGATGTCCTGAATGTCTTTACGGAAATTTGCAAACGTCAGCTGCGGGCTGCTGTATGGATCCAATGGATTGTACTGAATTGAAATCAGTCTTACATCATCTTCAAATGTGATGCCATCCGCCGTATCGGCCAAGACGTGAATTGTGTCGCCTTTCCAGAAGTCTTGTTCAATTTCTAAAAGTTTTGGCTCATAGATTTTTTTGAAATCAGCTTCGATCGTCATTTCTGGATAAGGATTCACATGTTTTTTCAGTGCTGAAACCATGCGGCTGGATTTTTTGATCGTTTCATCTTTTATCGGTTCAGCCCACCGCGGCTTCCCTTCAATTAAGAATTTATCTTCATCAGGATGAACATATAAAATAGGCTCAAATTCATATTTTGGATCCTTATCTGTACTATTGCTGCCTTCTTTTAAGGCACCGTACCCCCAGGCTCGTGTCGTACTATTTTGAGAACTTGTTTTAATTGTAATGCCGGGCATGTTATAACGGGAATCTAGTGTAAAATCGATTCGGTTCCCCATTTTTTTATAGACATGGATTTTATAGTTATCGACATCTATTTCAAGCCCATAATCTTCAATAATTTCATCCATCAATTCCGTAGAGTTTTTATCACCAAAATTCTCATGATCAGCGCTTGGAAACTCGCTCTCTGGCGCCTTCAGAATATATTTGAAATCTGTATCTTTCAAGGCAATATTCAACGCTTCTCTAAGCTTTAATTTCTTTGTTACGGTATCATTCACGTAATTATTGATCAGCAGAACAGAAAAAATATGAGCTGCTGTGACGGTTTTTGTAAGGATATTATTTTCCTGCCTTACCTCTACATCCGTAATATAGTATTTTTGATGATTGAATTTTTTCTCATCCAGATAAAGTATGTTGTCGTTCACCAATAAATCGAATTCTGTGCCGTTATCCTGCGTTTTTGTGATCGTGAAGGTAAAACTCTTCTTACCTGTCGTATCGTCCGTCAGATCAACGGAAACCCCCGTTATTTCAACAACACTTTTACCATCCTTCGTTGAAACATGCAGCTGTGGAAAATCAACATCTGAAGGCAAATTCTGATTGAGTGTGATGTCTTTGCCGTCATATTCCTTACTCGGAAATTCCGGCTCCGGTATCGGTGTGTCAGGTTGATCAGGATCAACAGGAATATCGTCCACAGAATCATATTGTGTCAGATTATATGTTTCTATCAGGCCATTTAATTTCGTTGCATAAGCCATGTCAGTAGCATAGCCGGCTTTTACAAGGGCTGCTGTCGCTTTCTTGTAATCTTTTTCACCTACTATGGCTTTATAATGGTCGGGATCCCAGCTTGTTCCGTTAACATAAAGTTTGGCTAAATCTTGCAGAGAAGCATACCAGGATGGGTACTTGCGGAATTTGGCTTGTACCCGGGTCGCATTCCCTTTCCGATCGTATTCAGTCGTCCACATGAGAACATATTGCCCGTTATAAGTCCCCTTAATTCCGAATAGATTTTTTCCTTTCTGAGCGAGCCCGCTTGTCCCCCATGCGCTCTCTAAACAGGCTTGAGCAATAATGAGAGACGCGAGAATATCATACTTTTTATAGACCCTTTGGGCGTCCGGTGCAATTTCTTTTATAAAATCTGAATTTGCCATTGTACTTGCTCCTTATGCGTAATAGAAACGTGTATCGAAAATGATTTCAAAATCATTGGTATTCTGTATTTCAAAATCATTGCTCCCTATATCAAGCCCCGGGAGCCTGCCGGAGGTTTTAACCGGCTTATTATTGATCACGGTATACTGCTTTATAAAAGTGACTGGCTGTGATTTTTTCAATTCCTGTTCAATTTTCAGCTTCTCCCCATTTGTATGGTTGATGATCGTCACGTTTTTACCTGAAGCCCGTAAGGTCACACTGTAGTCATGCTGCATGGGATTGATAAAAGCATCCCCCGTATTGTAAACCTGAAATCTTTTTCGATTTTTAAACACATATTCCAGGTTGTCGTGCATCTGAATATTCATGCCTGGGCTCCAGTATTCTCCGTGAAAATTCTGTTTTGTCAAAGTAGTAAATTTTGACTCAGCCAAACCAGTGTAGTTGTTAAATTCCACAGTAAAAGAAACATGGTTTTTTTCTTTTTCCTTTGGAATACTGAAATTCCCATCACATGTGACACGAAAACGGAGATTCGGCAGCAAGTCAGTTGAAATATAGTAAGGGAACGGTTTAACCAAAACCGCGTATAGTTCTCGCCGATACTGATAAAAATTTTCGGCAATGACTGAATTCAGATAGATTTCAACTGATATTTTTCTTTCTGTATATTTGACGTCACGGGGATGCTGCGGCAAAACGACTCCATTTATTCTCGGGATATTTGTTGTTTCACGCTCAATGCCTGGTGACTCAGGTGTAAAACTTAAAGGTTCAAAAAAAGGAAGCAGGCTGCTTAAACTCTGCTCCCCTAAACCATTATCATAGTCAATGTACAATTCCACTATCTCACCCCATTCAAGTATGAAGTTCGAGTATACCGATCCCCGGATGATTGATCGATTTTCTTCCCATCAAGATAAGTGTTGTTATCTTTTAATAGGATCTGTTGCAAGAGCTGCACATTTTTATTTAGAAAATCAATTTGTTTTGCCATCATACTGATCTGTTTTTCTTGGTTCTGCACAACACGGCTGATGTCCACAGAAAAGTCTTTAGGCGAGGCCAATTCCTGTGCAGGCTTTTCCGAAACTTTTTGAAGCAGGAGGAGCGCTTTTGAAATCATTCCATCCTGCAAATCCGGAAGTACGCCAAGCTTTCTACCAACACGGGCCCATAGCCCAATATTGCGCTCCCGATAAGATGGATCCTCTGTGATGGTCGTTTCATCATACCCGCGTTCATTTAAGATCGCCCATTTTGATCCACCACGGCCAGGCGAAATACCGCCTTTTGCATATCCAACATATCCGCCGCCTCGTGCCATCGATTTTAACCCCGGATGATTGTTTATGTCACCATATCGTCGTTTGATATAGTTAATGGCAGCCAGGATATTATCGATCGGATTCAAAATGTTATTATGTCCAGGAAACTTATTCGCGTTGAACGTGCTCGGAATCGTCTGCATCAGCCCTTGTGAAGGGTGCCCAGCTTTCGCATTAGAATCCCATAAATTGATGGCGTTAGGATTACCGCCACTTTCTTTCATGGCGATAGTAACAAGCCCCGGGATCCATGAAATCGGCACACCCGCGATGCCGACTGCTTCAGTCACCCATTGGTTTACAGCTTTTGTTCCGCCGGCTCCTTTAAATGTACCTGGATCCGGCATGACACCTTTCAGGAATTGAGCTGCCCCATCCTTCAATGTCTTGAGTATACCGGTCCCTAACGAGTCAATGCCTTTTCCAGTTTTGTAGGGGATCAGCCCACTAAACAGTTTTTTGATTAAGTTGCCGGGACCCTTTGTAATCAAGTCCATTGCGGTTGAGCTGACATCCCCGACTTTATTTACAACGCTTTTTCCGAATGATACAGCCCCATTGACCATTTTTTTAGAGCCGTCAATCGCTTTTTTGAAAAAGTCGCCGACTCCGCCTGCATATCCAGGCAATCCCATAGCCGCTAATTTTTTTGACTGGTCATGTGGAAGTACGGAGGTACCTCGTGGGAGATCCCAAATTTGTGGGCCTCCTACCCCTACGGCATAAGTTCCGATACCAGGCGTATGTGCTAACTCCCAACCTTCTTCACCAACAAGCGCCTTCCCACCAGGGTGAAAGTCCGTTCCTTTTGCGTAAGCGACACCAGGTGCAACTTGCATTTTAGAAGTATCTTGATATCCTTTGGGCTTCCATTCCGGTATAGTTGGTATGTGCATGAACTCAAGAATCTTATTAATTCCGCCGGTGATACTATTTACAACACCTGCCATATCGATAACAAAAGTATCAAACTCGCCGAGAGCTTCTCCTGTTTCCCAATCTACTTGTTTGAGATGACCAGCCGCTTGAAGTTTCGCCTCTTTGACCACACCTTTATGTGTCTCTTCAGCATTAGCTATAGTCTTTTCCTTCTGCTTCCGAGCCTTACTAACAGTGTCATCATGTTCTTTTTTACTGATTGTCCCTTTGACATAATATTGGTCATCCGCCGCGTCAACTACAGCCTTATATTGGTCTTTGGCAGCTTTAATTGTTTTTTCTTTTGCTTTGTTACTATTCCTTACAACTGCGGCTGCCTGTTTAGCGGAAAGGTTTGAAGATTCTTCTTTCAACTTTCTCGAAATTTTCGTTTGCTCATCTTTACTACGAGTAAGTGCTGTCTCCATTTGGGCGAGCATTTTCCCTTGAATTTTAGTAACTTCTCTATTTTCTTTATCCGTAAGCTTACGATGTTCTTTTGCGGCGTTTCGATAAATCTCATTTACACGATCCACGTATCCTTGTATTTTCTTTTGTTTCTTTTGGTTTCCAACTTCAATTTTATTTAGAATCTTAGCTGCTTCCTTATCTGAAGTTTTATCATTAGAAGCATAAAATTCCCTTAATACCTTGGTGGCTGAATCCGCGCTTGTTTGGAACCCTTTCTTCAAAGTCTCTCCCATCGTTGTAAACCGTGTTGTGACATCGTCCGCTATTTTTTTGGTGATTTTCGCATTGGTTAAACGGAGATACTCAAGCTTAGCTGTGACTTTTGTATTCATATCTTCATAAGCATTCACAGCCTTTGCAGTAGACTTCGATACTCCCTCACCAAAGTCAATAGTCGATGGAAGAACCCTTTTCTTCAGGTTATCATAATAGTTCATACCGGCTTCCGTGAGAAGCGTTACACCTGTAACGGCAAGGCCAATAGGACCGCCCAGAAGGCTCAATCCACCGCGTAAAAGACCGACAACTCCTGCGCCCTTTTTAAGAATGTTAAACAGACCAAAACCACTTTTCGCTAAACTCAAAAAGCCGCCAGCACCTTTAATTGCATTGGCTCCGACCTTTAAAATATTGCCGCCGAATTTTAAGAGCTCAGGCGCAAAGGAAAGAATAAGACCGGCGATTGTCCCGACGGGGCCGCCAAATAAACTTAGACCAAGCCCGGCAACACGTGAAGCACCACCCAGTCCCCGCATAGCTCTTGTACTTCTACTAGATGACTGCTCAAGCCGCCCTACTCTCGTTGTTGCGACCGCGGTTGATTGATGGAAACGTCCCATCCTTGTAGATGCTACAGCCGCCGCCGTGGAGGTCGTGTTCATTCCTGCAGCCGCTGTCCTGGAAGCTGCTCCCGCCGCAATAGCTTCTGTGGAATAAACGCTGAGGCTTGCTGATGCTCGGTTTACATTACCTGTTAAATAGCTCCCAGCAGTACGTAACATGTTCCAGCCTGCTGCCACTTTTGGCAGAGAGCCTAAAATCAATAAGAATGCTCCACCCAAAAGTGAAAAAACAGTTACAGCTCCGCCAGTGATCGCAATGGTACTCGCAACAGAAGGGGGTAATGAATCAAACCAGGTAACGAATTTTGTTAGGCCGTCAGTGGTTGCACGAATCACAGGGAGAAACTGATTCCCCAAAGTGATAAGAGCGTTGTTCACAGCTGATTTCAGATATTCAACAGATCCAGCGAGGTTATCCATTTGCTTTTTGGCTACTTTGTCCGCGGCGCCCCCGCTATTTTCTATCTCTTTGGTAAAATCTTGGAGCTTATCTTTCCCTGCGTGCATTAAAGTAATAAAACCAGACAGGGCGTGTTGCCCCGCCAATTGTTTGGCAATACGGATTTTTTCAGTTTCGGTATAATCTTTTGTTTTCTCATTGATCTGGCCGATTATATCCGAAAGCGGACGCAATTTTCCGGTTGAATCGGTTACCTGCAAACCTAATTCATGGATCGCATTTCCGGCCTGTTTTGGCGGAGATGATAAGCGGGTTAGTGTAGCCCGCAAAGCCGTTCCTGCCATATCAGCCTTAATCCCGCTGTTTGCCATAATACCCGTTGCTGCGGCTAACTCTTCCATGCTGAGCCCGGCCGTTTTTGCCGCCGGAGCCGCATATTTCATCGTTTGGCCGATCTCTTGAAGCGTTGCGTTTGAATTGGTGAACGTGTACGTCATCGCATCCGCAACGCGGTTTGTATCTTCAGCTTTGATATGAAATTCCGTCAAGATATCAGAAACGATGTCTGCTGTGACCCCAAGGTCTGTTTGACCGGCTGCGGCAGTCGAGAGAAGACCAGGCATAGCTCCAATGATTTGATTCGTTTTATACCCAGCCATCGCAAGATACTGCATTCCTTCGGCAACTTCTCCGTCAAAATGTATGCAAGCAATCCCCCTCCATACCCGACTAGTTTTTCATTGCAATACGCTCTAAAAATTCCGATGCTTCTGCAGCAGTTGGAACCTTGATCACATTCTCATCGGCAAATTCCTTTCCTCCTGGGTCTTTACTTGCTCTAATCTCTTGCGCCGCCGCCTCAACATCGTATGCCGTATGTCGAAACTCATAACCTGTTGGACTAATTAGGAGCCAGTATGCCCCTGGTTCATCAGCAAATGGCATTCCTACGCTCCCAGAATTGACAATGCGTATACTGCCTGTTTGTCGCTCAAATTGCATATGGGTATGTCCGCAGACAACAATCTGTTGCCGAATGCCTGAAAAAATAGTGGCAAGTCGTTCTTGGGAGGTATTGGGTGTAATGATTTCCTCATCACTACGTGGTGTAGCGTGACAAAATAGCACATCTCCCAATCCATTAATATGAACTGTTACTGTTTCGGGTAATTTTGATAGAAAGTCTCTTTGAGACCGAGTTAACTGATCAGCGACCCATTGGGTTCTTTGTCGACCCTTTTCTGACATTGTAGATGGGAGTTTTTTCCATCAAAAGCCATTACTACTTCTCTATCCCCATTTCCTCGAATAAAGCGAACTTTATCAGTCAAGGAGAAAATCCGTTCCAAAGTTTGTTTAGGCATTGGTCCAGAGACGATATCTCCACCAATAACAATTAAATCCGGCTTGACATCTTCAAGTTCCTTTAGCAATGCATTTAATGCCGGCAGGTTTCCATGAATATCATAAAGTGCCGCAATCTTCATCTGTGAAATTCCTCCCCTTCGCCTAGTTTTTTCACAATCTCTTCTCAATATATATATTCATAGCCGGCTCTATGCAAATCCTTCCGTATATCTGAAGGCTCTCTATAAAATAAAGAGACGGTTGGTAAGTGCAAGACAAAAATCCTATTCTCTCTACCGTGAAAATTCGGCTCAGTTTTCCCTTCCCTTTAACCTGCTCCGTCTACTGGCTAGTTACGTAAGAGCCAAAATATTAATGATCGAGTAACATGTCTATTTCCTTACCTCCCGATGGTCTTGGAATCTTTAACACGATTTTGATGGCTACATCCACACTTTTTGATATTCCCAGGGAACAAAAAACCCTTGCCATTTGGCAAGGGTTCGCTGATTACTTATAAGTCAGCAGGAAGTATTTCTTTTTCCCGCGGCGGATGACGGTGAATTGGCCTTCGATGCGGTCTTCGCGGCTGAGGACGCTGTTTACGTCAGTGCGTCGTTCGCCGTTGATGTAGACGGCTCCGTTTGTGATGTCTTCGCGCGCCTGGCGTTTGGATGGCGACAGCTTCGATTGGACGAGGACATCGACGAGCGGCAGTTCATCGGTTTGCCCGAGTTCCATGGAAGGAACGCCTTTGAAGCCGACCTTCACTTCTTCGGCTGACAGCTGTTTAATGTCTCCGCTGAAGAGCGCTTTTGAAATGTTGACAGCCTGCTCGAACGCTTCGCGGCCGTGAACGAGGACCGTCACTTCTTCGGCAAGGCGTTTTTGCGCTTCGCGTTTTTCAGGAGCTGTTTCTGTTTTTTCAGCCAGTTCTTCGATTTCTTCCTTGGAAAGGAAAGTGAAATATTTTAAGTATTTGACGACATCTCTGTCATCTGTGTTGATCCAGAATTGGTAAAACTCATAGGCCGACGTTTTCTCTTTATCAAGCCAGATCGCGCCGCCTTCCGTTTTTCCGAATTTCGTGCCGTCCGCTTTTGTCACAAGCGGGATCGTCAATCCGAAAGCTTTTGCGCTTTCTTCCGATTTCCGGATCAGCTCAAGGCCGGCTGTAATGTTGCCCCATTGGTCGCTGCCGCCGACCTGCAGCTTGCACCCTTCGTTTCTGTATAGGTTTAAGAAATCGAGAGACTGCAGAATCATGTAGCTGAATTCTGTGTATGAGATACCCGTTTCGATTCTGGAGCTTACCGTATCTTTGGCAAGCATGTAGTTGATGCCGAAGTTTTTGCCGACATCCCTCAGGAAGTCAATCACATTCATTTGCCCGATCCAGTCATAGTTGTTGGCCATTACCGCCGGGTTTTCGTCAGCTTCAAAGTCAAGGAAACGCGAAAGCTGATCCTTGATTTTCTGCGACCATTCGCGGACAATCTCTCCGTTGTTCAGCGTCCGCTCGGCTTTTTTTCCGCTCGGATCGCCGATCAGGCCTGTCGCGCCGCCTACGAGTGCGATCGGGCGATGCCCGGCCTGCTGAAAGCGGCGAAGCATTAAGATCGGCAGCAAATGCCCGATATGCAGGCTGTCAGCCGTCGGGTCAAAGCCTGAGTACAGGCTGATCTTCTCCTGATCGAGGAGCTCCCTTAATCCCTCTTCATCGGTTTGCTGCTGAATCAGTCCCCTGAAGGACAAATCATCAAGTAAATGTGTCATCATTATTGGCTCCTTTTTTCCTAAAATAAAAAACGCCCCTTCGTGTAAACGAAGGGACGATGAACATCGCGGTACCACCCTGCTTAAAAGAACGCACGGGGCGTCCTTTTCACTCTTGTTGATAACGGACATCGTCCGCTCTTTTACTACAAAGCGGCAGGCTTTTTCGTAAAAGCGGTTCGTGAGTGTAATTCGAACCATCCATTTGTGCTGATTCTCACCGGCCATCAGCTCTCTAAGACAGGGAAGGATGCGTTCTACTGATCTCAGTCTTCACCTTTTCGTATTTAAGACTAAATCTTTTTTAACATAATATTTCCTCATTGTCAATGAAGCATCAGTCTTCCATCGTCGACAGATCGCCGGCCGGGAGGTTCAGCTCCCACGCTTTCAGGACGCGTCTCATGATTTTTCCGCTCCTCGTCTTCGGCAGTTTATCTTTAAATTCGATTTCCCTTGGGGCAGCATGCGCGGCCAGGCCTTTTTTGACAAACTGTCTGATTTCCTCTTTTAAGGCGTCTGACGGCTCGTATCCTTCCCTGAGTGCAATGAAAGCTTTAATAATTTCCCCGCGGACGGGATCAGGCTTGCCGATGACACCGGCTTCAGCCACGGCCGGATGCTCGACGAGCTTGCTTTCGACTTCAAACGGACCGACGCGTTCGCCTGACGTCATGATGACATCGTCAATCCGTCCCTGGAACCAAAAGTATCCGTCTTCATCCATGTATGCGGAATCCCCAGATACGTACCAATCCCCCGGCATAAAATACGAGCTGTATTTTTCGGGATTATTCCAGATGGAGCGCATCATCGACGGCCAGCCCTTTTTAATGGCAAGATTGCCCATTCTGTAAGGCGGGAGCTCTTTTCCCTGATTATCGACGATCGCTGCCTCGATGCCGGGGAACGGCTTGCCCATCGAACCCGGCTTGATCTCCATGCAAGGATAATTGCAAATAAGCTGTGCACCTGTCTCGGTCATCCACCATGTGTCATGAATCCGGTTATGGAACACTTTGTGCCCCCATCTGATGACCTCCGGATTTAAAGGCTCTCCGACGCTCAAGATATGCCTCAATGAGCTTAAATCGTATTTGTTTACGAGGTCGTCGCCGGCTCCCATCAGCATCCGGAAGGCTGTCGGTGCGCTGTACCAAACGGTGACTTCCAGCTGTTCAATCGTCTCATACCACGACTCCGGACTGAATCTGCCGCCAACGACGACATTCGTCGCCCCGTTCAGCCACGGACCGAAGATGCCGTAGATTGTTCCGGTTACCCAGCCCGGATCAGCCGTGCACCAGTAGATATCATCATCCCGCAGATCAAGGACCCATTTCGCCGTCTGGTAATGCTGGACCATCGCTTGATGGACGTGGAGAACCCCTTTTGGCGCGCCTGTAGAGCCTGACGTATAGTGAAGAAGCATTCCGTCTTCCGGATCGACCCATTCAACCTCAAGATCGGTATTTGCTTCTTCAGCTTTTGAAAAATAGTCTACAATAGGCCCTTCTTCCTTCACGCCTTCCCCGACGACCACAATCGTTTTCAGATCCGGAAGCTCTTTTTGCGGAATCCGCTCCAGCAGTTCAGGCGTCGTGACGATGACCTTCGCCTCGCTGTTTTTCAGCCGGTCTTTTACCGCACCCTCCATGAACGCTTCAAACAAAGGCCCGACGATGGCCCCAAGTTTGACGGCGCCGAGAATAATAAAATAAAGCTCGGGCGATCTCGGCATAAAAACAAACACACGGTCGCCTTTTTTGACATCGGCGTGTTTTTTTAAGACGTTCCCGGCTTTATTCGTTTCATTTTTCATCTCTCTGAAGGTGTACTTTTCGTCGCGGGCCGGATCTTTGTAATAAAAAGCCACTTTGTTTTTCAAGTGCGATTCAGCATGGCGGTCGATGGCTTCATATGCCGCATTCACTTTTCCTGTTTTGTGCCATGAAAAGTTTTTTTCAGCATCTTTCCAGTCAAACGTCCGGTATACTTCCTCATAGTCGTTTAGATTATAATTTCCCTTCACGGCTGGTAACGCTTTCAATTCCATGCCCATCCCCCTTTGTTCCATCATCAAAATATATTATAGTATAGATTTTTTATTTTCTCAATTTTTAAAAAATATTGTTCTTTCCTTTGAAAACGCTTAATATTTTGGTATGTTATGTGTAAAAGACTTCAACTAAGACGTGAGGCGGTGAATACGTGAAGCATCACAAAACCTATCATGCCAAAGAATTGCACACGGGGGAAGGCACATTGCTGATAGAGGGCCCTATCAGCCCCGATAAACTCGCAGAGTATGAGTTTCATGCAGAGCTTACAGCCTTTCGCCCATCTGAAAAACAGCATGAAGCATTAATCGAAATCGCAGGGCTTCCCGAAGGACGGATTATCATCGCTCGTTTCCATCATACCATTGTCGGCTATGTCACCTACGTTTATCCCGACCCGCTTGAAAGATGGTCTGAAGGAAACATGGAAAATTTAATCGAACTCGGCGCCATCGAGGTGGTTCCAAGGTTCAGAGGACACTCTGTCGGAAAGACGCTTTTAGAGGTCAGCATGATGGATCAACAAATGGAAAAATACATTATCATTACGACTGAATATTACTGGCATTGGGATTTGAAGGGGACAAACAAAGATGTCTGGGAGTACAGAAAGATGATGGAGAAGATGATGAATGCCGGGGGCCTTGTCTGGTTTGCCACAGACGATCCGGAAATCAGTTCTCATCCCGCCAACTGTTTAATGGCCCGCATCGGAAAAGAGGTCAGCCAGGAATCGATCGAGCGCTTTGACAGGCTCCGGTTCCATAACCGCTTTATGTATTAAGGGAGCAAAGGGGATCTAAATATGATTGTTGAAAAAATCATGAAAAAAGACGTTGTGACGCTTTCAAGAACAGATACGATCGAAGAAGCGATCAAACGAATGAGGACATTCCGCATTAAACACCTCCCTGTCGTCAATGAACGGGGAACCGTCGTCGGCGTTGTGACGGATCGGGATGTAAAGACGGCAACCCCGAGTATTTTTGCTCAAAACAGCTCAGCCGGCGCTTTGCAGAAACCGGTTGAACTGATCATGTCAAAAGAAGTCGTGACAGGGCATCCGCTCGATTTCGCCGAGGAAATCTCAGCCGTGTTTTTCGAACACGAAATCGGCTGCCTTCCGATTGTGAAAAACGGTAAACTGGTCGGCATTGTGACGAAGTCTGACTTGCTTCATACGTTTGTCAGGCTGACGGGCGCCCATTTTCCCGGCTCGCAGATCGAAATTAAAACCGATGATATCGCCAAAAGCCTCGCCGATATCAGCATGATTTTCAGCAGGCGGCAAATCGGCATTTCAAGCGTGCTCGTTTATCCAGGCGAAGAAGAAAATGAAAAAATTCTCGTATTTCGCGTGCAGACGATGAATCCGGAAGCAAGCATAAAAGATGTAAAATCAAAAGGGTATCAAGTGCTTTGGCCCGCAGAGCAAAGGGATTTGCTATGAAAGACTGCGTCTTTGTCTTTTCTCCCTCCTACCAAACCTATCAATTTCATCAGGACCATCCGTTTAACCAGCTCAGGGTCTATGTCACGTATGACCTTCTGAACACGATGAATGCGTTTGGACAGGGAGAAATCATCGCGCCGCGAATGGCGACAGAATCTGAACTCAGCCTCGTTCACACGGAAGATTATATCAGAGCCGTAAAGCTTGCCGGACGGGGAAAGCTTCCCGAAGCAGACGGAGAGAGCTACGGTCTCGGCACGGAAGATACGCCCGTTTTTGCCGGCATGCATGAAGCCGCTTCGCTTTTGGTGGGCGGCACCCTGACGGCTGCTGACTATGTCATGACCGGCAAGGCAAAGCACGCCCTCAACCTCGGCGGCGGGCTTCACCACGGATTCAGAGGGAGAGCTTCCGGTTTTTGCATTTATAATGACAGCTCGGTTGTAATCCGCTATGTGCAGAAAAACTACCGCGCCAGAATTTTGTACATTGATACAGACGCCCATCACGGAGACGGCGTGCAATTCACCTTTTACGACGATCCATCTGTCTGCACCGTCTCGATTCATGAAACAGGACGCTATCTGTTCCCGGGAACGGGCCAGGTTCAGGAAAGGGGCCATGGCGAAGGCTACGGGTACGCGTTTAATATTCCGCTAGACGCGTTTACCGAGGATCAGTCTTTCATCGATTCCTACCTCACGGCTGTACGTGAAATCGCCGAATTTTTCAAGCCTGACGTAATTTTGACGCAAAACGGAGCTGACGCTCATTACTATGATCCGCTCACACACTTGTGCACAACGATGAGAATATATGAAGAAATTCCAAAGCTTGCTCACGAATTGGCGCACAAGTATTGCGACGGCAGATGGATTGCCGTCGGCGGCGGAGGCTATGACATTTGGAGGGTCGTCCCGCGGGCATGGGGGAGAATCTGGCTCGAAATGAAAGGAATCAAGGCTGAAGGCCATATGCCCGAAAAATGGCTGAAACGCTGGGAAAAACAAGCGTCTGTCCCGCTGCCGGCCGCATGGAGCGATCCTGACGGCCTGTATGCTCCAATTCCGAGAAAAGCCGAGATTACGGAAAAAAATGCGCGTACCGTTTCAAAAGCGCTGTTTCCGATCCGTTCCGCCTCGCGTCCGTCATAGCTTGCACTATAAATAAAAGGCCCTGCGCGGTGATCTGCACCCTGTCAAGTAGACAGTGGAAATAACTAAAACACACTAGACGGCTTTAGCCCTGTATTCCACTGGGCTGAGGCCGTTTAGTTTTTCTTGTAGACGATCGTGGTTGTAAAAGTGGATATATTCATCAATTGCGCTTTGAAGTGCCTCAAATGTCTCGTACGAATTCCGTCTGTATTTCTCGCATTTTAATTTCCCCCAAAACGACTCAATGGGGCCGTTATCAATACAGCGGCCGACGCGGGACATACTCTGTGTCATATTTGCGTTTTCAATCATCCTTCTAAACTGGTGGGACGTGTATTGAAAACCTCTGTCGCTGTGAAGGAGAGGACGTGCGTTTGGGGCTGCCTCAAGCGCTTGGTTCAAGGTTTTAAACACAAGGGCGTTATTATTGGATTTCCCCAGCACATAAGACACGACCATTCCCTCATGAAGATCTAAAATGGCACTGAGGTACGCTTTCCGATGGCCGTATTTTAGCTCTGTCACATCAGTCACCCATTTTTGATTTGGTTTGTCCGCTTTAAACTCTCGATTCAGGATATTTTCGGACACATGTTGAGGCGTCGCTTTGCCGTAACGTTTTTTCTTCCGCCGAATGACACACTCCAGCTTGGCAATTTTCATCAGCCGATAGATGCGCTTATGATTGAGGCGCTCTTTAAAGCGGCGGTTCATGTTTAAGGTCATTCTGCGGTATCCGTAGATACCGCCAATTTGTTCGTGAAGTAGCGCCATTTTGGCGATAATCTTTTCATTCTGTTTTTCTCTCGCTGAAGGTACTCGGCTCCTCCATTTGTAATACCCCTGGCGCGAAACTTCGGCAATCTCACATAACATTTGGACAGAAAAGCCTTCTTTTCGATTCAGCTCTAAAATGGCGAGATATCGATCTTCGTACCGAACCTGACTTAGAACCGCCTCCTTTTGATCTCTTCCAACTTTTTTAAGAACGCATTCTCTGCGCGCAAACGCTCATTTTCCTGTTCCAGCCGTTTGTTTTCCCGTTGAATTTTTTCTTCAGGTGTCAATTCTTCTTCGGTTTTGCGTTTCCCTCGGTTGTCTTTTAAGGCCTCTTCTCCGCCTTCTTGATACTTTTTCACCCATTGATACACCTGTTGGTAGGAGACTTGATGAATCTCCATTGATCTGGCGTAGTCCTTTCCATGAGCTAGACAATCCTTCGCAATCTCAATCCGTTCTTCCAATGAAACGTTCTTCCGTTTGGTCATCAAACGATTCCTTCCTCTCCCGCTGTCTTTTAACGTTTTATGACCATTATAAAGCTCAACCCACTTCATGAGTACGGATTTACTGGAAATCTTATATTTTCTCGAGATTTCTCTTTGAGAGTAGCGTCCGGATAAGAAGTCTTTCACGGCATTGTATTTTAATTCTGCGGGATAGAACTTATGGCGCTTTGAACGTTCCAAACTCTCCACACCCGCCATATCATGCGATGTTCTCCATTCACGAATCGTTTCGGCATGAATGCCATATTTTTCTGCGATCTCCTTCACCGAATTATTGCCCTGATCACATTCTGATAGAATATTCAATTTTTCTTCTTTTGAAAACCATTTTCCAGCCATGAAAAAACTCCCCCAAGGCAAACAGATTTTTTTATTTCATCTGTCTACCTTTAGGGGAGCATATCACGGTGCAAGGCCTTTTTGGTTTTATTTTCTGATTACGATTTCAACTCGCCTGTTTTCCTTCATATGGCTCTCCGTCCGATTATCCCTGACCGGCTTCGTATCGGCATATCCGACCGCCAGAAAGCGTGAAGAGTCGAGTTTTTCTTTTGACGTAAAATAGCCGATGACCGTGCTGGCTCTTGCTGCAGAGAGCTCCCAGTTGGACGGAAATCGGTATGTGGAAATCGGCCGGCTGTCTGTATGCCCCTCCACATCGATCTGGTTGGGCAGCGATTTAAACAATACCGCCATTTTGTGCAATAGCGGGTAAGCCTGATCTTTAATTTCCGCCTTTCCGGAATCAAAGAGAACCGCCTCCTGCAGGACGAGGACGACGCCCCGTTCATCGCGCTTTGCGGTAATCAGGCGTGACAGCCGGTTTTTTTCAATATAGCCGCTGATTTTCTTTAATAAATCATCTTCGCTTTCGCCCGGCTTGCTCTCTCTGCCGCCGGCTTCCGCGGCCGCCTTTTTGTCCCCTCTCTCCTGAAAAGAGCCGACAGCGGTCTTGAATTTTTGCAAATCGATTTGCGACATCGAAAACAGTAAAATAAAGAACACGAGAATCAGCGTAATCAAATCGGTAAAGGTAATCATCCATGACGGCGATTTGCGTCCGGCTTCGCGTTTTCGTCTCTCGTGCCTAAGCTTCATGGGCCTTATCCTTTACGTTTTCCGCATGCTTTTTTCTCCATTCCTCTTTGGAGCTGAATACGACGAGCTGGCTTTCAAGATTGCGGGGGTTTCTTCCCGACTGAACGCCGATGATCCCTTCGATCATGACCTGCTTCTTAAAGATCTCGGCTTCCGTCTTTTCTTCAAGCTTTGCGGCGATTGGAATAAACAGCATGTTGGACAACAGCGATCCGTAGAGTGTCGTCAAAAGGGCGACAGCCATATTCGGGCCGAGGGTTTCCGGTTTGTTCAGATTTTTGAGCATCATCACCAGTCCGACGAGAGTACCGATCATGCCCCATGCAGGCGCATATTCTCCCGCTTTTTCAAAGATTCTTCTTCCCTTTCTGTGCCTTTCTTCCATCGCCGCAATTTCCGAGTTCATGACGTTGCGGATCGTCTCTTCATCCCACCCGTCAATGGCAAGCAGCAAGCCTTTTTTTAAAAACGGATCTTTCATTTCGCCGATTTCGGCGTCCAATGATAAAATCCCCTGTTTTCGCGCCTGTTCGGAAAGGGTGACAAACGTTTTGACCAAATCTCTTATGTCATCATCTTCCGAAACAAACACCTGCTTTAGGACGGCCGGCGCTTTTTTTAAATCCTTCGGAGAAAAACTCATAAAAACGGCTGCGCATAATCCGCCCGTCACGATAAAAAAAGACGTTACATCGATAAACGAATAAAATCCGGAAAGGCCTGCTCCCGAAATCACGCCGACCGTCAAAATCAGCATGCCTAACATAAATCCGACAGGTGTAAGATAATCAAAACGTTTCATCTCTTTGCATTCTCTCCACTCACGTAAAAGAAAGCAAGATCTTCACGAAAAAAACCGTGAAAACTTGCTTTCTTTCTTGTTTTATTTTTTATGATTTCGTTGATTGTCTTTGTTCGATCCGATGCGGAAGCTGAACGATATGCTCTTCGACCTCTTCCTTGTTCATCAGCTTTGTTAACAGCCTCATCGCTACGGCACCAATGTCATATGTCGGCTGAACGACCGTCGTCAGCTGCGGACGAACCATTAATGACAGGCGCGTATTGTCAAATCCGACCACTTCAAGGTCTTCCGGAATCGATAATCCTTTGTCCTGTGCGGCATGAATGATTCCGAGCGCCATCTCATCTGTTGCAGAAATGACGGCCGTCGGTTTTTCATCAAGCTTCATGAGCGCATCAAGCGCCTCCATGCCGGAATCGTACGTATAGTCTCCTTCTACAACGAACTCTTCCTTAAATTCGAGACCTTTATCCTGCAAAGCCCCTTTAAAGCCTTGAAGCTTTTTCGCCTTATTGATCGGCTCCTGCATCGGTCCTGATACAAATGCCAAGCGCTTGTGGCCGTTTTCGATCAGCATGACTGCGGCATCATATAAAGCCTGTTCATAATCGATCGCAACAGAAGCCGTTTCCCCTTTTTCTTCGACAGACGCTGCAAGCACGATCGGAACCGGTGACCGTTTAAATTCTTCAACGTGCTCGTCCGTGACGTTCCCGCTCATGAACACGATGCCGTCGACCTGCTTGCCGAGCATCGTATTAAGCAGGTGCAGCTCTTTGTCCATGTTTTGGTCAGAGTTGCTTAAAATAATATTGTACTTGTACATTGTGGCAATATCTTCGATTCCCCTTGCCAGCTCTGCATAAAAGATGCTTGAGATATCGGGAATAATGACGCCGACGGTTGTCGTTTTCTTGCTGGCGAGTCCTCTTGCGACGGCGTTTGGACGATAGCCGAGACGCTCGATTGCTTCAAGCACCTTTTTTCGGGTTGTCGGCTTTACGTTCGGATTCCCGTTCACGACTCTGGAAACCGTCGCCATGCTTACATTTGCTTCACGTGCGACATCATATATTGTAACATTACTCATTTTTTTACCACTCCTTCAACTAGGTACAATCTTTTTCTATAGCATAAACATTTTCATGTAGAGAAATGTCAAAATGTAAAACTTTATGTAAAATAAGCAAAGATTAAGTTTACATTATTTTTCATTAATATTCAAACAAAAAAAGCGCTCTCCTGAAATTATACACGGTTTTACCTAATATGAAAACGTTCCCTTTATTTTTATAATTAATTTAAACGCAAAAATCGCGTCATGTTATGAAAATAAGAATTTTTTTCGACAATTTTTAGTATGCACAAAAAAAGACCGCTTATAAAAGCGGTCCCAGTTGAATGAAGCTTTATGCTTTTACTTGTACAAGCGGCTTCAGCTCATTCAGCCATTTTTCGAATGTCGGGATATCCATTTGCTGTGCGGAATCTGAAAGGGCAACAGATGGATCTGGATGAACTTCCGCCATTACGCCGTCAGCCCCGATAGCAAGCGCTGCTTTTGCCGTTGGAAGCAAGAGATCGCGGCGTCCAGTTGAATGAGTGACATCCACGAATACAGGAAGGTGTGTCTCCTGTTTAAGAATCGGTACAGCCGAAATATCGAGCGTGTTCCTGGTCGCTGTTTCGTACGTTCTGATTCCGCGCTCGCAAAGAATGATTTGATCGTTTCCTTGGGAAATGATATATTCCGCTGCATTGATGAATTCCTTCAGTGTTGCGGCAAGACCGCGTTTTAAAAGGACCGGCTTTTTCACAGAGCCTGCCGCTTTTAACAGCTCAAAGTTTTGCATGTTGCGGGCGCCGATTTGGATGACGTCAATGTAATCAATCGCTTCTTCAATATGCTGCGGATTTACGATTTCGCTGATGACGGCGAGATCATATTCGTCAGCTACACGCTTTAAGATCTTTAAGCCTTCAACACCGAGGCCCTGGAAGTCGTACGGGCTTGTACGCGGCTTGAATGCTCCGCCGCGAAGCAGTTTCAGGCCTTGTTTTTTTGCAGCCGCTGCGACTTCGGCTACTTGATCATAGCTTTCAACGGCACACGGACCGATAATGAATCTTTGTTCGCCGTCGCCGATTGTTTCGCCTTTAATATTGACAATCGTATCTTCAGGCTTCTTCTTCCGGGAGACGAGAAGAGCCTTGCTGTGGTCATCTTCCTGAAGCTCAAGTCCGGCTTTAAAAATCTCTTTGAATATATGCTGAATGGTAGAATCTTCAAAAGGGCCGTCGTTGTTTTCAATGATGCTGTTCAGCATCGCTCTTTCCCTCACAGGATCATAGCGGTTAATTCCTTGCGCTTCTTTCGCTTTGCCAATCTCCTGAACGATTCTGCCCCGTTCGTTAATCAACTTCAAAATCTGCAAGTTCAATTCGTTCGCCTGCTGCCTCAGCAAATCTAGTTCAGTATTGCTCATGTTTTCCATCCTTTCTTTTTGGCCTCACCCTATGAAAATAAGAATGATTCAATTATTAGGGTTTATTATAAACAATGTTTGTTGAATTGTCACGAAAAAATTCTTTATTACCCAAACGCTTTTAAGCGATAAAGTATGATATGCAGTTTATCCCTTGTCTGTGCGGGTTTTTTACCTTCGACAAATAAAAAAAAGAATCTGAGATTGATTCTTTAACTTGATCGTCCGTATAACCGCTGCAAATCGGTCTCTGCTTTATATATCCGCTGATTTTAAGAACGGCAAAAAAAAGACCAAGACGCTGTACGAATTGGCCTTTTTCGCTTCTAAAAGCCTATTTGCTGTTTTCCGCAAGCGCCTGAGCGGTAATCTGTGAATGGGAAGCATGCCATTTTACTTTCCCGTTTTCAAAAACGATTGCCTGGGGACTTTCGTGCTTGATCCCGTACTGCTCGGCGATATAGTTTGACAACGGGCGGCTCTCCTGCACCGTTAAAAAATATGCCGGAATGTCTTCGTGTCCTTCAGCAAATGCTTCAAATTCCTCGAACGCGCGCCGGCTGATGGGACATGTCGTACTGTGCTTAAAAAAGACGAATGTGCGGTCCGTTTCCAGCTGTTTAAATTCATCCTCTGTTTGAATGAGCTGCTTTGACATGATGATCTTCCCTTTCTGCGTATTAGTTCTGGGCTGTCTCTGTTTCTTTTCCTTCAGTTTTTGCTTCCTCTTCAGCCTCATCAATCGCAGAGGCAGCATCTTCCTTCAGCTCAACGGCCTTATCTGTTCCCTGGGCTCGAAGGTCTTTGACTTTATCCATGAGTTGTGTGGATCGATCGGAGACAAGCTGTGAAATCGAAGACGTTTTATCTTTTGCAATGCTGACATATTCCGCACCTTTTTCTCTCGCTTCGTTTGTCAGTTTGCACGTTTTATCTTTGATCACAGCGGCTTGGCTCCCAATGTCATCGCGCAGCTCCTTCCCTGATTTTGGCGCCAAAAACAACGCCGTCGCTGCTCCGATGATACCGCCTACGAACGTGCCGATGAGAAAATCTCTAGTATTCATTCCTTCTTTGCCCATGTTTTATTCCTCCTTCATCTTTTTTGTTTCCATTTATTCCAGATTTCCAAAGCTGCATTGCTCCAGCTCACAACTTGAGAAATTTTCTCGCGATTTTGTTCTGCCGCTGACGTAACAGAGTCAGACACCTGCTGAATCGAAGCGTTAAACTGGCGGACCGATGTGCCGACTTCCTGAACCGCGTCTACCACCGTGTTCAGCTTCAACGATTTCTCCTGGATGTCATCCGCCAGGCGGTTCGTCTTATGAAGGAGCTCTGCGGTCTCCGCTGTCACGTTCTTCATCTGTCCTTCAAGCCCCTCTAAAGTCGATGCCACGTTTGTAAGCGTCAATTGAAGCGATTTTAACGTTTTTGATAAGTAGATTACTAAAATGAGAAAAGCTACGGCAATGAGTGCAGCGCTTAAATAAAGAATAATAATCATCTAATCCTCCTTATGTACGGCTTACAGTGATGTTTATACCCAACTGGCCGAATTGTAAACCTCTTTTGTATATATTTTTCTACACGGACCATTGAATTCCTTTATGTACAAAAAAGCAGCGGAATGGACTCACACTGCCTTTTTTATGTTACGCTAATACATTTTCATATGCTTTTAAATACTTTTGTATGTCTCCGGCTCCCATAAAAATCAGAACTCCGTTTTCATGCTCTTTTAAAACGGCTGTGTCATTTTCATCGATAAGCTTTGCCTGCCCTACTTTTTCCTGCAGATCGGCGATTGTCAGCTTCCCTGCATTCTCGCGGGCTGAGCCGAAAATGTCACAAAGATAGATATAATCGGCTTTTTTCAGGCTTTCCGCAAATTCGTTCAGGAAAGACTGCGTCCGCGTAAAAGTGTGCGGCTGGAATACCGCAACGATGTCACGATCAGGATACTTCTGCCTTGCCGCTTCAATCGTCACTGTGATTTCAGTCGGATGGTGTGCGTAATCGTCAATCAACACTTGATTGCCGACGATTTTTTCATTAAATCTCCGTTTGACGCCGCTGAAGGTTCTAAGCCCTTCTTTAATGATGTCGACATCGACCTGCTCATAATGGCAAAGCGCAATGACGGCCAGCGCGTTCAGGACATTATGGCTTCCGTAAGCCGGTATATAGAATGTGTCATAGAATGTATTCCGGACAAAAACATCGAAAGTGGTGCCTTCCGTATTTTTGATGACGTTTCTCGCCTGAAAATCGTTTTCGTCCGCAAAGCCGTAGTATACGACAGGAACGTTGGCATGGATCTTCATCAAGTATTCGTCATCCCCGCACGCGATGATCCCTTTGTTCACCTGCAGAGCCATCGTTTGAAAGGCGTCAAACACATCATCGATGTTTGCAAAGTAATCGGGATGGTCAAAGTCAATATTCGTCATGATTGCATAATCCGGCTGATAGCTCAGAAAATGCCTTCTGTATTCACACGCCTCAAGTACGAAATATTCGCTGTTTTCGCTTCCCTTTCCTGTTCCGTCGCCGATTAAATACGATGTCGGTTTTGCTTTTTGAATAACATGCGACAGCAGCCCTGTCGTCGATGTTTTTCCGTGAGCGCCCGTGACCGAAATGCTTGTAAACTTCTTCAAGTACTCCCCGAGAAATTTATGATACCGAACGACAGGAAGCCCGTCTGCAAGGGCTTTTTCGATTTCGGGATGCGTATCGGGAAAGGCGTTTCCGGCAATAACGGTCATTCCCGGTTTAATATTTTCGGGATCAAAAGGGTAAACCGGAATATTTCTTTCTTCCAACGCTTTTTGTGTAAAAATATAATTTTCGATATCCGATCCTTGGACAGTATATCCATTATCATGGAGAATTTGGGCAAGCGGACTCATACCTGTCCCCTTTATTCCGACAAAATGATAAACAGTCATAATTGTACCTCCAACAAACGTCTATCTGCTTCCCAGTATATGACGCTTATTTCAATTTGCAACCTAAAGCCTGGCCGCATCAATGTTCTTCTAACTTGCTTCGATATTTTTAGTATCAGGCATTTTTAAGATTGATTAAACCTTCCTTTCGAAAGATTTTTTGCACCTTCCGAAAGGTTCTCTTAAAACGGATGAAAACGCCGCTTACGGCGCTTTCTTCTTATGGCGCACCAAACTTTTTAAAAAAACACGCCCAACAGCTATCATACCATGTTTAGCTGAAAAGTGAACTACTTTCTATCAGCTGTTCCAAATCCGTACGCGTGATCAGCACTTCTCTCGGCTTGCTTCCTTTTGCTTCCGATATCATGCCTTCTCTTTCCATCATATCGATTAATCTGGCGGCCCTGTTGTAGCCGATCCTAAACCGCCTCTGCAGGCTCGAGGTGCTGGCGCTGTTTTGTTCAACGGCGAATTCGCACGCTTCAAGGAACAGTTCGTCATGATCAAAGCCTGCCGGATTTTGTCTGACGAGCTCTTCCTGCTCGAATAAATAAGACGGCTTTTGCTGTTTCCTTACGTGGGAAACGACCCGGTCAATTTCGCGGTCAGATACGAAGTTCCCCTGAAGGCGCACCGGTTTCCCGGACCCGTTCTCCAAAAAGAGCATATCTCCTTTTCCAAGCAGCTTTTCCGCCCCGGCCATATCGATAATCGTTCTTGAATCGACGTTGCTTGAAACGGAAAATGCGATTCTGGTCGGGATATTCGCTTTGATCAAGCCTGTGATGACGTCGACCGACGGCCGCTGTGTCGCAATCAGCAGGTGAATGCCGCACGCCCTGGCTTTTTGGGCGATTCGGCAAATGCTTTCTTCGACCTCATTCGGGGCGACCATCATCAGATCGGCAAGCTCATCGATAACGACAACGAGATATGGGAGTTTTTCGCCCATTTTCTTTTCATGAACCTTTTCGTTGAAGCGCTCAATATCGCGCACTCCGGAGTGCGCGAATAATTCATAGCGGCGCTCCATTTCTTCAACGACCCACTTCAAGGCCGCCGTAGCCGCTTTTGCATCCGTAATGACAGGACTGACAAGATGCGGAATTTCGTTGTACGGAGCAAGCTCGACCATTTTAGGGTCAATGAGCAACAGCTTCACCTCTGTAGGGTCGGCTTTAAACAGCAGGCTGACTAAAATCGTGTTCAGACATACGCTTTTTCCTGATCCCGTAGCCCCTGCAATCAATCCGTGAGGCATTTTTTTCAGATCACAGACCACCGGCTGTCCGGAAATATCGAGCCCGAGAGCCGCCGTCAAAGGAGACGGGTTTGTTCTAAATTCCGGGCTTCTGATCATTTCGCGCAAATACACCATCTTGCTATGTAGGTTCGGAACTTCGATTCCGATCGTATTCTTTCCGGGAATCGGCGCCTCGATGCGGATGTCTTTTGCCGATAAGCTCAGTTTGATATCATCCGATAGGTTTGTAATTTTATTGACTTTCACTCCAGGTTCTGGGTGCACTTCGAACCTTGTCACCGACGGCCCCTGTGTAACATGAACAACGTTCGCTCTGACATTGAAGTTTTCGAGGGTCACATCCAACAGCTCCCGCTGCTCGTTTATCCATGGTTGATCGTCCCGCTTTTGAGCTGGCGGAACATCAAGCAGGGCCAAACTCGGGAACTCGTATCCGCGGGAGGCGTTTGCCGCGTTTTCTTTTTGTTTATCTGCAGCAAACATCATGACATTAAACGGTACGGAAGATGACCTGTGCTTCGGTTTCGGCGCAGTCAAATCTCCGCTTGCGTTGCCGCGGGCCTTCGAATCGGAAAGCTCTTGGCTTTCATTCTTTTCACGTACGGCTGCTTGCGATTCGTTGTTGACGCTTTGCGGTTCAGGGTCCTTACGGCTTTGTTCAGCAGGAAATGCCTGTTCGTTTTCTTCTGCTTGTTCAGGCGACTGGTTTCCATCACCCATTTGAATGCCTTGACTTGACATCGCTTCGTTTCCAAGGTCTCCAGCCTTGCTCATAAGCGCTCCCGTTTCCTCTGAGGAGAGCGGCGGATGTACAGATGCCCCTTTTTCTTCGAAAAAGCTCTGCTCTTCCCCGCTTTCTCCGGCTTTTTCGACCGGCGCTTCATCCGTTAAATCGGAGGCTCCGGATTCTTTTTCATTAAGAGAGTCTCCGCGGTCTTTCGCCAATTGTATATCGCTTTCTTCCCAAACGGTCCGGGGTTCTTCTTGTTCACCATCATTTGCACGGGATTTTTCTTCAACATAGCCGGCGGATTTTTCCGCAGCTTGCGTATCGCTTTCTTCCTGAACGGTCCGCGCTTCTTCCTGTTCAGCATCATATGCACGGGATTCTGTTTCCTCAACATAGCCGGCGGATTTTTCCGCAGCCTGCGTATCGCTTTCTTCCCGAACAGTCCGCGCTTCTTCCTGTTCACCATCATATGCATGGGATTCTGTTTCTTCAACATAGCCGGCGGATTTTTCCGCAGCTTGCGTATCGCTTTCTTCCCGAACGGTCCGCGCTTCTTCCTGTTCATCATCATATGCACGGGATATTGATGCTTCATCAAAAACGCTGTTTTCCCGTACGACAGCCGCTTTCTGATCCGGCTTTTCCGGATCTGCCGCCGGCTGACTGACAGTGTGAGAAGGCGCTTTTTGGATTGGCTGTTCAAAAAAGCGCTGTTCCTTTTCAATTTCTTCCGTGAGAAGCGTCACGCGCGGTTCTTTTTGCTTTTTGGCCGGCAAATGGTTTGGCTTGATTCTTTTTTGTTCGTGATAGCCGTAAATCGGCGAAGGGATGACCGACGGTTTAAATGGCTTTTTAGCCGGTTTTTCCGTATCATTTCTTGAAACATCGGATGGGCGCTGCCTTGTTGCAGGGTTGCTGTAGGAATGGCGTTGCCTTTGTCTTTGCTGAGGCTCCCTTGTATTTTCCCTTTGCTGTGTTTTTTGATCAGGAATCACCGGGAAGCGGAACTTGCCTTTTGGGTATTCATAAACGACTTTTGCGTCTGATATTTGCGGCATGTCTTCGTTTTCTTCAAAAGACGAGCCTGAAAGCGGCTCCTCTGACATGTTTTTCGTGTTTTTTTCGTTATGTTCATCTTCGCCTAAAAAAAGGCCGAACATTTTGCTAATCCAGCTCATGAATCATCACTCTCTAACTCCCTTGAATTTTTCGGGGACGGTTTTTAGTATACCATTGCTTCACCCGCCAGAAAAGAACAAGGTGCTTCCTGTCCGTCCGACGAATAAAAGAGCCGCCAAGTTTTTGACCCAGCGGCTTCTTTCACATGTATTCGAACGTTTGGTTCATTTTATGCCGTTTTAAAATTCAAAGGCTTCTCCGGCTTCACGGCTGTTATCAAGGACGAGAATCCCTTTTTCCTTCGGCGCGTCGGGAAGGTTCAATTCTTTTGCAGAGCAGATCATCCCGCTTGACGGCACACCGCGGAGCTCGGCATCTTTGATGATCATGCCGCTTGGCATCACGGCTCCGACTTTGGCGACGACGACTTTTTGGCCTGCTTCAACATTCGGAGCTCCGCAAACGATCTGCAGTGTTTCTGTTCCCACGTTGACTTTGCAGACGCTCAATTTATCGGCATTCGGGTGCTTTTCTTTTTCTTCGACATAACCTACGACGAACTTCGGAGAAAGGTCGACGGTCAGCTCGTCTTTTAATCCGTTGCGGACCAGAATTTCATTTACATCCTGGACAAAGCTTTCAGAAAGGGCGATGGGTCCGTTTTCGGTCAGGTTCATGTAGGATGAGGCATTAAAGATGTTGTATCCTGATGTTTCTTGTGTTTCTTTATCAAAGATTTTAACGACATCTCCGAAGCGTTCGAAAGCCATGTTCTCGCGTGGAATGTCGTGAAGAGAGATGAGAAGCGTGTCGCCTACTCCTTCTAAATTATAAAATGCGTTCATCAAAAAAATCCTTTCTATCATTTCTTTTTCGGGCGGTTTTGAGCGAGAATGAAGATCGGTTCAAGCTTTCCATCTTCATATAAAAACGAAAGCGCCGTAATCGGGACCGTTCCGCTCGCAAAAAAGCTCATCGATATTTGCCCGAGAATATCATACCCTGCCTGATTGCGAATGTCAGCAATGATCAATACATCCTGATGCGGAATGGAGACCGCCAGCGCTCCTTCAGCTTTTTGTTCATACGCGGCAAGGATCGATTCGTTCAACACGCGGCTTGCATCATAGCCGTCGTTTGCTCTGAAAAAGTAAAAGCGGTTGTCGGCTACAACGTCTTCCTTGACAACGGTTTTGAGCGAGCGAAGATTGAAAGAAGACGTTTCCCTGATCCGCTCTTTTGTCCAGCCTTCTTTTTCAAGCATTTTCTCGTCAATCAGCCGGTACGTATTGCCAAGATCCAGCGCGTAGTAGATTCTCGTCTCAGCGGTATGATCGTCGAATATAAGCGGAATCCCGGCACTCGACTTTTCAGGAAATGACGTCGAACGGATGACGGGGTAAATCAGGCTTTCCCGCCCCTCCATTTCTTGGGCCTGGCCCTTCATTGCCTTCAGCGCTTCCTCGGTATAATAGACGACTTCATCGATGGCCTCGTCTTTTTTTTGCTCCCATTTGGCGATGATGCCGGGAAGCTCGAGGGTAATGCCTTTTTTAGTGGCTTTATCTTCAATTCTCAGCGTATCTTTTTCTCTGTCAAAATAAAAGGTCCAGCTTTCATTTTGCAATCGTTTTTTTAAGATATCGGAAAGTTTCCTTGACGTCATTTTCATAGAGGGAACTTCCTTTCTGCTACTTTTTCAGGGAATCGGTCAAAAATTGTTCAATTTCCTCTTTCGTTTTCCGGTCTTTGCTGACAAAGCGGCTGATTTCTGTTCCGTTTTTGAATACGAGAAAGCTCGGGATTCCGAAAATATCCCACTCGGCGCATGTATCGATAAATTTGTCGCGGTCTACATAGTAGAATGTGTATTCGGGATAATTCGCTTCAAGCTCGGGTAAAAACGGTTCGACAAACCGGCAGTCCGGGCACCAGTCAGCTGAAAACATCAGCAGGGACAAGTCATCATTGACGGCTTTTTGCAGCTCTTCATTAGATTCGATTTTTTTCATGATCAACGCCTCCAGTGTATTGTTCTTATCATCCATTCGGATCATACCAGACAACGGGTTCTATCGCCAGATTTTTGCCGGCACCGGTCCAAGGATGACTGTTCTTTTATGTATCATACCCCTTTTCTGCGGGGAAAATCTGATATGACGCCTGCTTGAAACCTTCTTCATATCATTAGCACAATTTTTTTGCTTTATCAACCCATTCTCGTTTAACATGAAAGCTGAACGGGTAAAAATATCCGATAAGGCGTACAAAGCTTAAAACAAGGAAGGAGGAAATCCTGTATGGAATTTACCATTTATCTTGCCGGGGAAATACATAGCAACTGGCGCGAGGAAGTAAAGGAAAAGGCGAAATCGCTGAAACTGCCTGTCACATTTGTCGGACCGATGGAACATCACGACCGGTCAGACAACATCGGAGAAGAAATTTTAGGCAAGCAGACCGACCCGGTCGCTAAAGACGATGCGGCTTCCGATTTAAACAATTTCAGAACATCGGTTTTAATGAACAAAGCGGATATTGTCATCGCCCTTTTCGGCGAAAAGTATAAGCAATGGAACACGGCCATGGATGCTTCCTACGCCATTGCAAAAGGAAAACCGCTGATCATCATCCGCCCCAAATCTCTGCATCATCCGCTGAAAGAGCTGTCAAACAAAGCCAATATCACCGTTGAAACCGTCAACCAGGCGATCAAATCGCTGTCATACGTGTTTGAAAGCGAATAAAAACCTGTGCTTACGGCACAGGTTTCATCATTTTAGTCGGCTTGCAAAATCGATTTGACCAAAGAGCTGTCACACGCTTTGACTAAACGAATGATCAATTCTTTTGCAGCCAGGTAATCGTCAACATGAATGATCGAGGCCGATGTGTGAATGTACCTTGAACAGATTCCGATGACGGCTGAAGGAATTCCTTCGTTTGAAATGTGGACGCGGCCTGCATCGGTGCCGCCTGCAGAGACGAAATATTGATACGGGATATCATTCGATTCGGCCGTATCCAGCACGAAGTTTCTCATTTCGCTGTGGGTTACCATGGAACGGTCGAAAATCCTCAGCAGCACGCCTTTGCCGAGCTGGCCGAATTCGTTTTTGTCCCCGCTGGAGTCGTTTGCCGGACTTGCATCAAGCGCGAAAAACAAATCGGGCTGAATCATGTTTGCCGCAGTCTGGGCGCCTCGCGTGCCGACTTCTTCCTGAACGGTCGCTCCTGAATACAGCGTATTCGGGAGCTCCGTCCCGTGGAGCTCTTTCAGCAATTCGATGCTCAGCCCGCAGCCATAGCGATTATCCCACGCTTTCGCCAATATTTTCTTCTCATTCGCCATCGGGGTGAACGGACAGATCGGGACGATTTGCTGTCCCGGCTTGACACCGATCTTTTCGGCATCTTCGCGGTCATCCGCACCGATGTCGATCAGCATGTTTTTAATATCCATCGGACGCTTCCGCTGTTCATCTGTTAAAAGGTGCGGCGGAGTGCTGGCGATAACACCCGGAATCGGTCCGTTTTCCGTATGAATTTCAACGCGCTGTGCCAAAAGAACCTGGCTCCACCATCCCCCGAGCGTTTGAAACCGGAGCATTCCGTTGTCCGTAATGGATGTGACCATAAATCCCACTTCATCCATATGACCCGCGACCATGATTTTCGGGCTTCCCTCGCGCCCCTTTTTCATGCCAAACACGCTTCCGAGCCTGTCTTGAATGACCTTGTCGGCGTATTTTTGCAGCTCTTTTTTCATAAAAGCCCGGACGTGATGTTCATTGCCGGGAGCGCCGGGAAGTTCGGTCAGCGTTTGAAAAAGCTTTCTCGTTTCCTGATTCATCAGTTTCCCTCATTTCGTATGTATCTCAAACACATTTTACAGCAAGTATACAATATGTTTCCACAGCAGACCCCATCCTTAACAGAGAAGGACATGTTCTGTATAATGGAAAAAAGAAGCCTTGGAGGTGCTATGATTATGAAATTGCGCCATTTTCTCATCGGAGCCGGGATCGGCATCGCCGCAGCCATCGCTGTCAAACGATATGTCATGACCCCTTATATTTCCTCGGAAAAAGCGCTGCGGATCGTCAAATCGGCTTTTAAGCAGAGGGGACCGATCGACGGGTCCTGGATATATACCGTCCCAGAGCCTTATACCGTCAACGGCGAAACCGTCATCGTCTATAAAACAGGGATCACCAGATCATGTTTAGGAGAGCTTGAACAATATGAGGTCATGGTTGACGCAAAAACAGGAATGATCGTTGATGTCATTGAGACAGCGGCGTAATGAAAAAAAGATGCGGCCATCTGGATGGGCCGCATCTTTGCTATATGGCGCGAATCGGCCGATAAACCGGATGCCACATCGCGTCCTGCACCGCCTGGATGATATCCTGAGGCTGTGATCCGGCAACCCCGTCCTGGATGGCCGCTTTTATAACAGCCACAGCGACGGTCGCCGACACCGTCCGCAAATCTTCCACCTGAGGCAGCAGGGCCGCTCCCGGCTTGCCGACATCAACCATATTGGCAATCGCTTCGGCGCTTGCAAAGAACATGTTATCGGTGATGAGTTTTGCCTTTGAGACGAGCGTTCCGAGTCCGAGGCCCGGGAACACAAAAGCGTTGTTCGCCTGGCCGATGATGTATTCCGTGCCGTTATACTGCACGGGGTCAAATGGACTTCCAGTAGCGACGAGCGCGCGCCCTTCCGTCCATGCAATTAAATCCTCCGGCTTCGCCTCTGATAAAGGCGTAGGATTTGACATCGGGAATATCGCCGGGCGTTCGGTATGAGACGCCATTTCTTTTACGATTTTTTCAGTGAATGCGCCTGAGACGGTCGATGTTCCGATTAAAATCGTCGGCTGGACTTTCCTGACGACCTCTTCCAAATCAATCGTTTGTCCGGGACCGTTCCGCTCAAAATCCTTCACTTCGTCGGCCGGTCTAGCATATGGCTTTTGCATTTCCTGCAAATCGTTCATATCATCCGTCAGCAGTCCGTTCCGGTCGATGCACCAGAAACGGCGGTACGCTTCCTCTTCCGACATTCCCTGTTTGATGAACGCGGACCGGATCTGTTCGGCGTTGCCGATACCCGCGGTACCTGCTCCAAATATCACAATTTTATGGTCTTTCAGCGGAATTTTTGAGATTTTCACGGCCGCCAGCACGGCGGCAAGCGTGACCGCTCCGGTTCCTTGAATATCGTCGTTAAAGGTGCATATTTTATCTTTGTATTTTTTCAAAATCCGGCGGGCATTTTGCGTGCCGAAATCCTCCCAGTGCAGCAAGACGCCCGGAAAGGTCTTTGTCGCAATCTCAACATACTGCTCGATAAATGATTCATAACGGTCCCCCCTGATGCGCGAATGCTGGTTTCCGACATAGAGCGGATCGTTTAAGAGCCTCTCCTGGTTTGTACCAGCGTCAATCACGACAGGAAGCACCCTGTTCGGGTCAATTCCGGCTGCAGCCGTATAGACGGCAAGCTTTCCGATGGAGATGGCGATCCCTCCGACTCCCCAGTCCCCGATGCCGAGAATCCCTTCGGCGTCAGTAGCCACGATCAAGTCGATCCGATCCTTCTCAGCCGCCAGGTTTTCAAAAGCCGTTTTCATCCCGGCCGGGTCATCGACGGACAAAAACAGGCCGCGCGGCTTTCTGTACTCATGGCTGTACTGCTGGATCGCCGTACCGACGGTCGGGGTATAAACGATCGGCAGCATCTCTGTCATATGATCATTCAGAAGCCTGTAAAAGAGTACTTCATTCCGGTCATGCAGTGCAGTCAAATACACGTTTTTGCTTAAATCGTCAGGCTGTGAACGAAACTGCTTGTAAGCCCGCTTCGCCTGCTCCTCCAACGTCAGCACCTTCGGCGGAAGAAGCCCCGTTAAGCCCAGGGCTTTCCTTTCCTCAAGCGGAAATGCCACCCCTTTATTCAGCATGGGAGTCGAAAGCACTTCAAATCCCCTTAATTTGGTTTCAATGACATGCTCGTTCAGATCTTTGTAGCTCACCCGTAGCCTTCCTTTCACATGTTAATTACCTATAGGATGGATAACATTCGGGTAAACCATTCACAAAAATGGGAGAACTACCGTTTTTGCCTTTTCACTGAAACTTTGATATCGCCGTTTTCATCCCATTTCAATGCTCTGTAGGATGCATCATGGTAAAAAATGTACCATGCGTCTTTTTCGGCAGCGGCAGCCTGCCATTTTTGTTTTTCCGCAATCGATGTCATCGGATAATCGTCATAAGCGAGGACCCATAACGGGTTCCGGTGGGCATGCGTCGGCATGATGTCCGCCATGTGAAGCGCCGTCTCGCCGGAATCATCGAGAACGATCACAGAGTGGCCGTCGCTATGCCCGCCTGTATGATGCATCGTGATGCCGGGCAATACGTCAAGCTTTTGCTCAAAAGTTTTTACTTGCTGCTGAACCGGTTCCCAGTTCTCTTTCCAATATGTATTTCTTGAGCGGATGTTCGGGTTTTTCATCTCTTCCCACTCGATCAAGGACGTATAAATGGCGGCATTCGGAAAAACGGAGACAAGCTCATCCCCTTCATACCGCGTCAAGCCGCAGGCATGGTCGAAATGAAGGTGGGTCATCAGCACCCCGTCAATATCTTCCGTTGAGAGGCCGAGCGCCTGTAGCGACTCATCAAGCGAAGATTCTTCCGTGACCCCGAAGTTTCTTTTTTGTTTGTCCGAGAGCTTCCCGCGCCCGATTCCCGAATCGATCAGCAGATTGGTTCCGTCCTTTTGGACAAGAATCGGATCTGTCCTCAATTCGATCTGATTTTTTTCATTTGCATGATATTTTTTTGACCATAGCGGCTTTGGTACCACGCCGAACATGGCGCCGCCGTCCATATGCGTTACGCCGCCGTTCAGCCAGGTCAGCTTGATGCCGCCGATGTGCAAAGTTTCCATTATGATCCCTCCCACCTTATCGTAGCAAAAAAATCCGGCCAATTTAACGCAAAAAAAAACAGACCTTTAGATCGTCTGTTTTTTCATGTTCTCCACTCGGCTTCAACCCTGTATATCGGCTGGCCTTTGGCAGCAAATTTTTCTTCATATTCCGTCATGACGTTCCCTTCAAAATCGCTTTGATGCAAATCAAGGCTGACGAACGTCAAAACGAGTCCGTATTCGGAAAAGCTCGTCAGGGAATATTCAAATAATCCGCGATTATCTGTTTTAAAGTGAATCGCACCTTTTCCCCCCAAGACGTGCTCGTATTTTTTTATGAAAGCATGGTTTGTCAGACGGCGTTTTTCATGGCGTTTTTTAGGCCACGGATCGGAAAAATTCAAATACACCCGCTCAATTTCCCCTTCCGCAAATACTTCGGAAAGATCGTTTGCATTGATGTTTAAAAGCTTTACGTTCGGCGCCCCCGTCTGCTTTACCTTATCGACCGCCGTTACGATGACGCTTTTAAACAGTTCGATGCCGATATAGTTTACATCCGGATGCTTGAGCGCCATTCCTGAAATAAATTGGCCCTTTCCGGTTCCTACTTCGATGTGAATCGGGTTGTCATTTCCAAAAACGGAATGCCATTTCCCTTTATACTGGGACGGGTCGCTGATGACAATATCGGAGTTTTCAGCCAAATAATCGTCCGCCCAAGGCTTGTGACGCATTCGCATGTACTTTACACCTCTATCTGTTATATCGTCTAACAACATACCACGAAATCAACCGCCCCGCAAGACCTCTTGGAGAGACGCGAAAGACCCGGGGCTTTCGACCCCGGGTCTTTCATGTATAAAAATATGCGTTCTGAACAATTTAATCCATATATTCAAATGAAGGGAAGTGCTTTTATCATGGGATTAAATCAAGAAAATCAAATTCGTCTCTTACAGGACATCCTCTCCGATCATCAGGCGGACTGCACGGGCACCGTCGCCGAATGCGAACAGATGGAACGGATTATTAAGTCGCTGATGGCCAATGCACATGTTGATGCAAACCTTAAAGGCATCCTTGAAGACATTTACCTGTACAGCCAGAGAGGGAAGTCGACTTCTTCGATCAACGACCATATCTCAGAGCATCAGGACCGTCTCTCGCAATGGGTCAGAGAAATAGGCTCGTTTTCATGAAGTGCGGAGGAGACGCTCCAGGAGCACGTGCAGCTGTTCAAGCCCCTGGTTAAAGCCCTCTTGATTTCTTTTCGCCTTTTGCCTGAGCGTTGTCATCGCTGTTTCTGCCAATACGTACCAGGCCATCCTCAGCTTAAGATTGTCCGTTAGAGAAGTGCCGTAACGCTCGAGCCAGCTTTCCCATTCCTTCTCCTCAACGTAGTGGTACAGAAGGGGCCCGAGATCTATGGCAGGATCTGCAATCATAGGACCGTCCCAATCGATTAAATAAAGCTGGTTCTGATCTGTAAGAAGCCAATTATTATGATTAATATCGCAGTGGCAGACGACTTTTTCACCTGACTGAACGTCTTCAAGATGGTGTTCAAGGTAAAAGAGCGCCTGATCCAGCTGCGGAATCGGATATTGCCGGGCTTGGATAAATTGCTTTAATTGCGTGATCACGGAGCTTGGCTGAAAAGGGTGCTTGCCGAGTCTTTTCAGCATATCCAACAGCTCTTTGGAGGTGTGGATTTTCCGAAGCATCTCAGCCACCGCCTGGCTGTTCATGTCCTTCGGTTTCAGCTCTCTGCCGCTGAGCCAGTGCTGCGCCGTAATCACGTCCCCGTTTTCCATTCGTTTCGTCCAAACAAGCTTAGGAACAATTCCTTCCGCGGACAGGACAGCCAAAAAAGGGGAGCTGTTCCGCTTTAAAAAAAGCTGCTGCCCATTATGTTCTGCATAATATGCGTCTCCTGTAGCTCCTCCTGCGGGGGAAATCTCCCATTCGCTACCTAGTAATTGTCCCAACCAGTTCATATCGATTTTCAACCCATCATTTCATAAAAGTTTTTAAAAGCATTTGCCTTCCTTGGCCGGAAAACAAGATGCTGTATTGATCGTCTCTCTATTAAAATAAAAAGACGGCTATTGAGAGTCATCTGTGCTAAACAATAGCCGTCTTATAAATTTTAGCGCTATACGCCAAACTTCGTCAAGCAAAACTAGAAATTCCCTTCGGCTCGCAAAGAACATGCGTGCCGATGCCGCTTCAGCTGAAGCTTGCCGTTTGCCCAAAGCGTTTTATCGAAAATTTGAAAAGGGCCGCAATATGCCAAATAGCGCTTCATATCAGGGAGCTTCAATCGCATCCCAAGTCTCCCTTTCATTCGGATGGTTTATGCTTTTAAGCGGAGCGATTCCTTCCCGGTCTTTACAAAAACAGGCGCTGAACCGATGATCTCCCCGTCCGCCTGGAACAGAACCCGTTCGTTCGTATGAAAATAAATATCTTTCGTCTTAAACGACGTGACCCCGGCTTTACCGATATGTTTGCCGAAAGACATCGCAAATAACAGCGCCGCTTTTTTTAGCACCGGCCGGTCTTCGATGATCGTCACATCTAAAAGCTCTTCGCGCGGATTTGCATCCGGCGCGATCTTCATTCCTCCGCCATAGTACGGATGATTTGAAATCGCCGCAAACCAAACTTTTTTAAACGTCCGCTTTTCGTCTTCGCTTTCAAAAGAAAGGACAAACGGTTTAAACGTAAAGGCGGCTGCCAAAAACAAAAACGGCTGAATCAGATGATTCAATCTGAAAACGGCCGTCCACTTTGGCATGTCAGACATTTTTTTGGCGGCCACGGCGTCAAACCCGATGCTGAGGTGATTGGCAAAATAAAGCTCGTTTGCACTGTCCTTTGTGAGAAAGCTTCCGAGTGCATACGTCCTGGTCAGTGATTTTCCGGCTTTTTTCAGCTCTTTGATGACATCCGATTTTTTAATGGAGAAGCCTCTTTTAAAATCGTTTGCCGAGCCTGCCGGGATAACGCTAAGCTGAATGTCCTGGAGGCTGGTTAATCCGTTTAGGACTTCATGGATAGTGCCGTCTCCGCCAATGATAAGCAGGCGCTTCAGCCGGTCGTCCTGGATCGTCGATATTTGCCTTGCCAGCACTTCGGCATGCCCCGGGTGCTGGGTGATGAACGAGCGGTGCGAAACGTTTGCTTTTTGCAGCTCTTTTTGCAGTGACTTCCATACTCTGAGAGCCGACGATCTTCCTGCTTTTGGGTTAATGATGATATACCATTCACTCATGATTCAATTCTCCATTTTATGTTATGAAAAAGCCGGATAACGTTCAGACGGTTAATCGAGCCATTCCTTTCTGCGCTTTGAATCGGAAACGCCGTGTGCCAACAAAATTTTCGCGGCTTTCAGCTGCCGGTTTTTAATTGGAGCGATGTTTTTTTGCTGTCTCGAGATCCAGTTGCGCCATTCCCTCCGGTCATAAATGTCGATTCCGTACGGAGGTTCGGGGTAATCGATATACGAAGTCCTGCTGAAGATCGCTTTGCGGATCGGCAGGTCAATGTCTGCCCCCTTCAAAAGCCCCGAAAGGACAGAACCGGTTCTGATAAGTTCAGTTGACGGATTTAAAACAGATGTTTCTCTGCCTCGTACGGTTTTTTCCTTCCAAAAACGATTTTTGGAGCCGCTAAAGGTGCTTTCCTTATCACCTTCGAGAAAAACCATGCAATAGATTTCAAGCGGCGTTAACAGGATGATGCTTAATTCGACCGTCGCCTGATTCACTTGCAAAACAGGCTTGTACATCAGAAAATACGAATCCGGAAGCTGCTGGGCCAAAATTTGCAGAATTTTATCGTTATGTATTTCCCGGGAAAGGCTGGATATGTCAGAAATCGTCGAGCTTGCCCATTTTAATTGAAATTGATAAAGGTATTCTTTAAAAAATGGAGCAAGCTCTTTTTTGCCTGCGGGGATTTTTGCGATAAAACTTCCGTCCATTTCGGCTTCCAAACCGTTAAACCATTGATCATCGACTTCTCTTCCACTATTCATATCGGATACTTCTTTTTTTCTTTTTAATGAAAATTTTTTCTTCTTCGTGCCGCCCGTTTCTTCCCCGGCGGCTGCGGCGATCTGAAAACGGCCCGCTTCCTTCTCTTCCGCGATGGCCGTCATTGACTGCCATCGCTGTTTTTTTAAACGGATGAACTGATTCATATAATGATAAGGGTCTTGCTCATATCTTGAAATGCAATCCTGTATTTTAATAATCTGTGCCATCGTTGTTTCAACTCCGAATCTTACATTTCTGCTGCTTGATCCTGTGTGCCGAAAGGAAAAACAGCTTTATGCTCGTATTTTGGAACCTTGTCCAGATGCGTCTGAAAAACGGTGAGATTGCGTGCTGTGAACGATACTTCACCATCGAGCGGGTCTAAGCGCCCGTTAAATGGATCGGCCCCGTTCCATTTTCTCGCAACCGTCATATGGGGACGAAAAGGCCGCTTTTCAATCTCAAAGCCCGCGGCGGCGGCGGCCTGCTTGACCCGCTCCCTTAATTCAAAAAGAGCGGCGGAATATTCGGGTTCAACATAGAGAATCCTCGGCTCAGACGGCTTGCCGAACGTCCCTGTTTTTCTGAGACGAAGTTCAAAGGAAGCCGTGTCAGAAGCGATCAGACTTAAGCCTTCCTCAAGGTCCGAAAGCTGCTCACTGTCAGCCGGTCCAAGAAATACGAGCGTAAAGTGATAGTCCAAAGCATGGACCCATTTATGAAAAGCTAATTCCGGGCGGCTGCTGATTGAATGATAAAGCGGCTCCGCAAGCTCGGCCGGGAAAGGAATTCCAATAAAAAAATGCGGTTTCACAGACATATTCATGCCATCCTTCCATCGATCTTCTTACCATTTTAACAAAAAACACAGGGACTTATAACCTCTCTATTTTTCACTTTTACGGGGTTGTGATAGGATATTGAAAAAACATGTTTTCTTAGAAAGGGTGTACACGTGTGAGAGCCGTTCACAATATAGCAGAATTAATCGGAGATACGCCCCTCGTCAAATTGAACCGGGTTCAGCCGAAGGATGCGGCACAGGTTTACGTAAAACTCGAATATTTCAACCCGAGCAGAAGCGTGAAAGACAGAGCGGCATATCAAATGATCATAGACGCTGAAGAAAAGGGCCTTCTTAAGCCTGGGGCTACAATCATCGAGCCGACAAGCGGAAACACTGGAATCGGACTCGCCATGAATGCCGCCGCAAGAGGGTATCAGGCGATTCTCGTCATGCCTGATACGATGACGAAAGAACGGATCAACCTTTTAAAAGCATACGGAGCAGAAGTCGTCCTTACACCGGGGGATGAACGAATGCCGGGAAGCATCAAAAAAGCGCGGGAGCTTGCGGAACAAATTCCGGGAAGCTTCATCCCGATGCAGTTTGATAATGAAGCGAACCCCGAGGCCCACCGAAAAACAACCGCCTTGGAAATTGCCCGGGCAATAGAACAAATCGGCAAACCGCTTGCCGCGTTTGTGGCGACTGCGGGAACGGGCGGCACGATTACCGGTACGGGTGAAAAGCTGAAGGAGCTGTTTCCGAAAATAACGGTCCATGTAGCGGAACCTGCGGGGTCGCCCGTATTGTCCGGAGGCAAGCCCGGAAAACATAAACTCGTCGGGACAAGCCCCGGTTTTATCCCGAATATTTTAAACGAAAACGTCTATGATGAAATTTTGAAAATAAAAGATGAGGAAGCGTACGAGATGACGCGCAGACTGGCCCGGGAAGAAGGCATTCTTGTCGGCCCTTCCTCAGGTGCGGCGTGCTTTGCCGCGATTGAAACGGCTAAAAAACTTCCGGCCGATCAAATCGTCGTCTGTATGACCGCCGATACCGGAGAACGCTATCTATCAAGCGATTTATTTCAACAGTAAAGAAAAACACTTGATTTCGACGTGCGAAATCAAGTGTTTTTTATTGAAACAGACTCTATACATGCATCCCTGTCCTTGCATCATTTTCATCTGTTATATATTCAACATGCCCAAAGCCGCAAGCTTTTGCATTTCTGTACAACAAGCCAATCTGCTTTTGGTCTTTGCAATAGATGGATGCATAACAGGAATCCGCTATGAGAACAACCAGCCGGCAATCGCTTTTGATGAACTCTCCATATGTCTCAATTTGCTCGGGATGCTGATTCTTCGGGAATGCTTTCATATCTGCAAAAATTGTATAAGACGTGTTTGCCAAGCGTGTTTGCAGCGCTTCGCCTTCCACGACGTTTTGATCACCTGGAAAAAGCTCCTCATCTGTCAGCCGTTCGTGTTGAACGATATACCATTCGCAGCCATCAAGCAGCCAATCGTAATCGGAAATTCGAATCGGTTTTAGCACATCGGAAAGAAAGCATCCGCTGCGGTTGGGAATTTCAAACGAAACGCCTCTTCTCATTTCGTATCACTTCGCAAGTTCGTATATAGCCTGCGCATACAAAGATGCCGCCCGCAAGAGGTCGTCAATTTCCATATATTCGTCTTTCTGATGGGCAACGTCGGGGCGCCCGGGGAAGAGCGGACCGAACGCCACCCCCGCTTGCAGCGACCTCGCGTATGTCGCGCCTCCGATCGAAATCAATTCCGCTTGTTCCCCCGTCTGTTCTTCATATACCCGCTGCAGCGTTTTAATCAGTTCATGGTCTTTTGGAACATGATGCGGCTTGCTGTCTTTAAAACTTACAAGCTTTCCGCCTTGTAAACGTTCGAGCGCTTCTTTAACCGGAACGCTCGTTTCTGTCACCGGATAGCGGATGTTGATGCCGACTGTACTTTCTTTTTCTTTCTCGTAAGCTATCCGACCGACGTTTAAGGTCAGGTCGCCGCTGATCTCATCGCTTACGGCGATCCCGAGCTTTCTCCCTCTCGTGTCACCGCTAAAGGCATCTGACACCGCTTTTACAAAATGGCGGCCTGCTGAATCAAGCGCTTGCGTATGTAAAAACTCTGCCAGGATCAGCCCCGCATTGATGCCGTTGTCAGGCTCCATGGCGTGTGCCGATTTTCCGAAAACGTTTATCCTGCAACTGTCTCCGTTTTTCGAGATTCGGCCCTCGGCCCGCTTTTCTTTTACAAAATCGGCAAATGCTCGTTCAACATCCGGTGTAACCGTTCCGGAAAGGACAGCTTCGGCTTCGTCAGGAACCATATTGAAACGGCGCCCGGCCCGGAGCGATTCCAAAACCAATCCCCCGCCGCTTTCGCTATTTGGGCAATCCAAGTGCAAAACTGCGTCAATCAGCCCCTTTTCCGCGTAAATAATCGGAAAGTCGGCATCAGGGGCGAATCCGGCTGAAGGCATTTCTTCATGTTTAAAATAATGCTCCACACACCGCCAATCGCTTTCTTCATCTGTTCCAATGATCAGCCTGATCCGCTTTGACAACGGAAGATTCAGCTCTTTCACGATTTTCAGGGCGTGAAATGCGGCCATTGTCGGCCCCTTATCATCGAGCGCGCCTCTCGCATAAATGCGGCCGTCTCTGATGTCGGCGGCAAACGGATCGCTTGTCCATCCGTCTCCGGGCGGGACGACGTCAATATGGCAGAGGATGCCGATAATCTCTTCGCCTTCTCCCCATTCGATATGGCCCGCATAGCCATCGAGGTTTTTCACCGTAAAGCCGTTTGTCTCCCCTTTTTTCAGCAAAGCCGTCAGACATTTGTGAATCCCTTCTCCAAAAGGCTTGCCAGGCCCGGCGGTCTTCTCATCGAGAACGCTGTTTATTTTTAAGAAATCCTGTATATCCTGAACAATGTCGTCCTTTCTCTTTTCCACTTCCAGTTCCCAGTTCATCGTTTTCATCCTTTCCTTTTATCAGATTCCCGAAAAACGACTTGCAAAAATACCTGTTAACGAATATTATAGATATTGTTTCGTTATAATGTTCGTTATTGGAGGAATTATGTTTAACATAAAAGAAAACAAAACAACAGTTAAAAAAGAAATTCTTGCAGGAATCACAACCTTCTTTACGATGGTTTACATTGTCGTCGTCAATCCGGGCATTCTTTCTGGCACCGGCATTCCCTTTGACCAGGTGTTTACCGCTACGATCATCGCCGCTGTCGTCGGAACGCTCTGGATGGCGCTTGCGGCCAACTTCCCGATCGCGATTGCGCCGGGAATGGGGCTTAATGCGTATTTTGCAGTTTCCGTCGTCGGTTCATCAAACGGCGAAGTTTCGTATCATACGGCATTCAGCGCCGTATTCGCGGCCGGGATTCTCTTTATTATCTTATCCTTAACACCGCTCAGAAAACAACTGATCGAAGCAATTCCCGCCAATTTAAAACACGGGATTACCGCCGGGATCGGATTGTTTATCGCATTTGTCGGACTAAGGGGAGCCGGAATCATTACGGCCAATGAAGCCAATTTGATCGGTCTCGGCAACCTGCGCTCGCCGGAAGTCGTACTGACCTTGATCGGGCTTACCTTTTCCGTCGTTCTGATGATCATGAATGTAAACGGCGCTCTGTTTTTCGGGATGCTTTTCACCGGCCTGATCGCCTTTTTCACCGGTCAGCTCCATTTTGACCAAGGCGTTTTATCCATGCCTCATCTGCCTGAAAAGCTGATCATCGCGAATCCTTTGACGGCCTTTTCTGACGTCATCCATTACGGGCTCTATTCGGTCGTTTTCTCTTTTCTGCTCGTCACGATTTTCGATACGACAGGCACGATGATCGGCGTCGCCGAACAGGCGGGACTCATGAAAAACAACAAGCTTCCGAACGCGAGAAAGGCGCTTCTCGCCGATTCGACGGCCACGACGATCGGCGCCATGTTCGGGACGAGCCCGACAACCGCCTATATTGAGTCATCGGCCGGGGTGGCAGCCGGAGGAAGAACCGGGCTGACATCGTTGACAGTCGCCGTTCTTTTTGGCGCCGCGCTGTTTTTCGGTCCGCTTGTCAGCGCCGTTTCCGGCATTTCGGCGATAACGTCTCCAGCCTTGATCATTGTGGGAAGCATGATGATCGGAGCCGTCGCCGACATCCGCTGGAAAGAGCTCGACGAGGCGTTCCCGGCTTTTCTCGTCATCCTTGCCATGCCTTTAACATCAAGCATCGCAACAGGGATTTCTCTAGGATTTATTTCATATCCGATCGTGAAAGCCGCGAAAGGAAAATGGCGGGAGATTCATCCGCTCGTCCTGATCTTCGCGATTCTGTTTTTCATCCACCTGTTCTTTTTGCAGGGCCATTAATATAGAAAAAGAGGCTTAGGCAGCAGCCAGCCTCTTGATTTCATGCGTTTTTGCTTTCGATTTTCATTTTTTCATAATTTTGGTTCCGGCTTTTTTCTGGATATTTCTTTGGCACATCGTGTATAATATTTATTGATTATTTTTACGAGTTGTTTGTTAATCGTCCATGCTGCATTTTGGAGTCGTAAGTTGTGGTAGTCAAGTCCATTCGATCATATGATAGGGAGTGGTTGTTTGAAACCTTCAACAAACCGAATGCTAACCAGGATTAAGTCAGTCTACATGTTCATTCAAGAAAAGGGACTCGTTACAACCCAGGAACTGGTTGATGAATTTGGCACTACACCGAGAACAATCCAGCGTGATCTGAATGTGTTGGCATACAACGATTTGGTTCGCAGCCCAAGCAGAGGCAAATGGGAAACAACAAGAAAAAAAGTGAGAATATCTTCATAGAATTGTTCCAAAAAAACGCAACACACAATTGATATAAATAAGACTCACCTTGCTTTGCGAGTTTTTGAAACTGCTTCTAACAAGACACTCAAAGTTTTGAGTGTCTTTTATTTTTTTAGGGCCGCAAGCTCCGATTCCGTCAGCTCTCTGTACTCCCCAGGCAAAAGGTCTGGGTCGAGCGCCACATCTCCCATCTTCAGCCGTTTTAAGTAGGTCACTTCATTGCCGACGGCTTTCAGCATCCGTTTCACCTGATGGAATTTCCCTTCCGTGATCGTCAACAGGAGCTTGTGCCTGCCGTTTTCATTTTCCAGAATCACCGCTTTCGCCGGCTTTGTGACATACCCGTCCCCAATGTCGACCCCTCTTTCGAGCCTGGCAGCGCTAGCCTCTGTGACCGGCTTCTCGGCATGCACCTCATACGTTTTAGGGACATGCTTTTTCGGCGACAAAAGCCGGTGTGCGAGCCCGCCGTCGTTTGTCAGTAGAAGCAGGCCTTCGGTATCTTTGTCAAGCCTTCCGACCGGAAACGGCGCAAAGTGCAAAAACTCCGGTTCGAGCAAATCGATAACCGTCTCCTCGCGGCTGTCTTCTGTTGCCGACACTACCCCCTGCGGCTTGTTCATCATCAAATAAACAAACTCCCGGTAATGGACGGGCTCGCCGTATACGGTGACTTCGTCATGATTCGGATCAATCTGTTCTTTCGCATCCTTGACGATTCTGTCTTTTACGCGAACCGCTCCGTTCTTCAGCATTTTTTTTACGTCTTTTCTCGATCCATAGCCGCTGTTCGCCAGAAGCTTATCCAATCTCATAAGGTGATTCCTCCTTAATATAAATAAAAGGCTTTGTTCATTATGCTATTGCGGCTTCAAAAAAACAACCGGACATATTAATCTGGCTGTTTGATCAATTATTCAGGCTGCGTCCCTGCTCCGCGGCTGCCCGCTCCGTTCTTCAAGAAAATAGAGCCGGAGTGTCCCGGACCAGCTTAATGTGCCGATGTCCTTCATTTTCTTGCATGACGAATGTGTGGTACGTGTTACACTCGGCGTCAGATTGACCAGGTGGCACCATACCCGCAATAGCCCGCAAGATCGCAATATCTTCAGCAAGGAATATTACATTTTGACTTTGCCTGCAAAGCGTGCTGTACGGCGGTGCATGAAGTCGGTTCTAGATGTGCGAATAGATCAGCCATTCCGCGAGCTTTTTGAATGTTCCAAGCCTCCAATAAGTCCTCATCCTTCATGATGTTTCCGCACTCCTTTGCCCGCCGTTTTTTGCGAATAATTGCGGACATGCACCTAAGCTTGACCGGAATGGTCTATTGTGTGCATGTTACATATTCCTGAGGCCATGTCCAATATCCTTCTCCGGGTTCCATTGTTGATCATTGAAAATATTATCCACAACGGCTTTATGCTCTCTTTTCAAAACAAAGGAACAATCTTCTCAAAAATAAAAGAAAAGCCCGCTTATGAGGCCTTTCTTTTGAAAAAGCGGCTTAACCGCTGACCGAATATTTTTTCTAACAGTTTTAGACGGTGAGCCAAATACAGATAGACGATACCGCCGATTGCCGATGTAATGGCGATGATAACAGCTGAGCGGATCTGTCCGCCCTCATATGAAATAAATAAACCGAGGACCGCTTTGGCGATTAATACGACGGCTCCCATTACAGCGGTCAGGATCGCCATCAGCAAAAACCTTTTAAGCAGTTTTTTATAAGCGTAGCCGGCATGCCGTCTGATCATGATGAAGCCATACAATAAAGATGCCGAATATCCGAGCGCTGTCGCCAAAATCGATCCTTCTCCCTGAAAGAGCTTGATCAAAGGCACGTTCAGCACGACTTTGATGATGACCCCAACCAGAAGGCTGACAACGGCGAATTTTTGCTTGTTAATCCCCTGCAAAATAGCGGCGTTAACCGTAAATAAAGAAAATAAAAGCGCAACCGGCGAATACCAGAATAAGATGTCTTGTCCGACATCGGGAAGCAGGCTTTCCGATCCGTAGAAAAACGTGTAGAACGGTCCGGCGAGAAGCGACATTCCGACGGAAGCCGGAAGCACGATAAACAAAATAATCTGCATCGCCTGGTCAATCTGCTTGTTTAAAGCCGGAAAGTCACGGTTGGTGAAGTTTTCCGTAATAACCGGGATCAATGTCAGCCCGAAAGCCGTCGCAAGAGAAACCGGAATCATCACAAGCTTAGGAACGTAAAGCGTGACGATCGCCAGCAGATCCTGGCTGATGCTTTGATACCCCGCTTCAATCATCGCTTTATTAAACGTATTTGTATCAATGTACTGATAAAGCGGGATCGCCAGCCCGACAAAAACGTACGGAGCGGCATAACTGAACAGTTCCTTAAACATCTGCCTGTACGTAATATTTGACGGCGGAACAAGGTTCGGCTTCATCGATATAAGGTACCCTTTTCTTTTCTGCCAGGAAAAATAAAGGGTGAAAAGCCCCGCAAACGCACCGATCAATGCAGCGAACGTCGCATAGCCTACGGCTACTACAAGTCCGCCGTTCAGCACTTTCATGACCAAATACGTCGCAGTGAGGAGAAAAACGATTCTGGCAAGCTGTTCAACAACCTGTGAAACGGCTGTCGGCCCCATCATCTGGTGGCCTTGGAAAAATCCCCTCACAAGGGCCAATACCGGCACAACCAATAAAGCCAAGCTGACCATGCGAATGACATAAACGACGTGTTCGATCGTCAGACCGTTATTTTCCGTCCCGCCGAGCGCTGTTTCTGCAAAAAACGGAGCGGTTACATAAAGAAGGGAAAAAGCGATGATTCCCGTGACGAGCATCATCGACATTCCGGCGCGCAGCATCCTTCTCGTCGTTTCATAATCACCGATCGAATTATATTTTGAAACAAACTTGGACACGGCCGCCGGAAAGCCCATCGTGGCAATGCTCAAAAAAATCGTATATTGATTATAACCGTACTGGAACAGGGCACCTCCGGTGGCACCGACCATGGCTCCAAACGGAATTAAATAAATCATTCCGAGGATCCTCGAAATATAGGTACCAAGCGTTAATATAAACGTGCCTCTTAACAGTTTGCTTGACATGTTCCCAATCACCATTTTTCTAAAATAGATTCAACTTTTCTATTTTAACACACAGGTGCTTCACCTAGGTAATAATAACTGGGCTAAATTTTAACAGATCTTTTTTAAAGGCGTCATTCTTTCGTTATAATAATAGGATGGAGCGCGGATTCGCTTCGCGCGGCCTTACACTGCAGGAAAGTTGAGGAAATGTTATGAAGCATTATGATGTAATCGTCATCGGCGGAGGGCCTTCCGGGCTGATGGCCGCCATCGCGGCCGGTGAGCGGGGCCTGAACGTGCTGCTCATCGATAAAGGAAACAAGCTCGGCCGCAAGCTCGCCATCTCGGGAGGAGGCCGCTGCAATGTCACGAACCGCCTTCCGATTGATGAAATCATCAAACATATCCCCGGAAACGGCCGCTTTCTATACAGCGCTTTTTCCGAGTTTAACAATGAAGACATCATCGCGTTTTTTGAACGTCTCGGCGTGAAGCTCAAAGAAGAAGACCACGGGCGGATGTTTCCCGTTTCCGATAAAGCGCAAAGCGTTGTGGACGCTCTGTTGAGAAGACTTGAACAGCTGCATGTCAACATTCGTACGAACGAAAAGGTGGCATCCGTGTTATACGACGATCAGAAGGCATACGGCATCGTAACGAACAACGGCGAAAAGATTCTGACCGGGGCGGTCGTCGTGGCGGTCGGCGGCAAAAACGTCCCGCATACCGGCTCAACGGGAGACGGCTATGAATGGGCCGAAAATGCCGGGCATACGATTACCGAGCTTTTCCCGACAGAGGTTCCCGTCACTTCGGACGAACCGTTCATTAAACAAAAAACATTGCAAGGCCTGTCATTGAGAAATGTCGCGCTAAGCGTGTTAAACAAAAAAGGCAAACCCGTCATCACCCATCAGATGGATATGATTTTCACGCATTTCGGCCTTTCCGGCCCGGCTGTCCTCAGGTGCAGCCAATTTGTCGTAAAAGAGCTGAAAAAACAGGAGCATGTAAGGATGAATATCGATTTGTTCCCAGACCTCCACGAAGAACAGCTGTTTCAGCGAATGCAGAAAGAGCTGAAAGAGTCGCTGAAAAAGTCCGTTAAAAACGTGCTCAAGTCCTGGATGCAGGAACGGTATCTCCTGTTTCTGTTCGAACGGAGCGGGATCGATCCCTCCGAAACCTTTTCCACCCTTTCCAAAGACCGTTTCAGGGCGTTCGTAAAAGACTGCAAGGAGTTTTCCGTCATGGTGAACGGCACGCTTTCGCTTGAAAAAGCCTTTGTGACCGGAGGCGGTGTTTCGATAAAAGAAATCGATCCGAAAAAAATGGCGTCCAAAAAAAAGGACGGATTATATTTTTGCGGGGAAATTCTCGATATCCACGGGTACACCGGCGGGTACAACATTACATCGGCCCTTGTCACCGGACGGCTTGCCGGTTTAAACGCAGCGAAGTTTTCTGCGTCACTCCCCAAAAAATAAAAACAAGGCAAGTTCTTTGTATAAAATGAAGGGAACCCTCAATATATTAGGGTTCCCTTTTCTTATTAAACGTAACTTAATATATGGAAAAAGACAAATGATGCATAACGCTTTGTTTTAAATGGTTATATTGTTTTTCATTGGTATCTGAAAATGCTTCGCTTCTATTAGAAGGAATGTCCATATACAGAATGTCTTCTTTAAATTGAGAAACCGTAAAATCATATCTTTTGCCATTGATAAAATTATAAAAATGCCATCCATCAGGCAGTTTTGTTTTCCTTACTTCTCCACCTAATATATCATTTACTACTAGTGCAGTTACGCCGCATTGTCCATTTGCAGGGTTATCATGGCTCCATTTTGAACTTGAGTCTATAGACCAGGATTTAGACAATGCCTTCATTATTTGTTCGATTTGCAAGAGGTAATGATCTTCCATAAAAAATCCTCCTTTTCATTAGCTTATTTCAATTTTAATTAAAGTAACCCTGCATTGTTAGTTGAACAAGGACTGCATATTGAATTTTGACAAGCGTAAACTTATTATAAGCATCGGTCATTTCAAATATAAAGGAAGATTCCTTTATTTTGTGTGTTGTGCTTTCTTCACTGCGACGATCTACAAATAAGGACCAAGCAAGGTAATGAAGGCATAATGAGACGTATGGACAACGGCAGCCGGCACCTCGCCTGCTGTTTTTTTGTTCTACCGCCCGAAGCAGATGCCTCTCGATTGTTCATGGTGAACAACCTCTCCTCCCTCATAATGATCATTTCTCACAAAATAACGTTGACTTCCCACATAAATATGTTTAATATAAACATATAAGTTGTTCACATCTAACAAAAGGTGAGGAAAATGCAACCGAATGAACGCAGAAATGTGATTTTGGAACAATTGAATAAGCACCAAAAAATCGATATTGAAGCATTGGCGGCAGAATTGAATGTTTCCGCCATGACGATCCGGCGCGATTTGGCGTATCTGGAGCAGAAGGAACAGGTCATCCGCACGCATGGCGGCGCTGTTCTCAATAAGCCGCTTGTCGTGGAATCTTCCTTTCTGACAAAGGAAGGAAAACATGCAGCAGAGAAGAAGCGCATCGCCCAAAAAGCGGCAGAGCTCGTGAAAGAAAATTACACCATCCTGCTTGACTCTGGAACGACTACACTCGAGATCGCCAAGCTGCTGAAGCACAAAAGCAAATTGACGGTCGTGACAAATGACATCAAGATTGCAGCAGAGCTGATGGACAGCGAAGTCAAGCTGATTCTCACAGGCGGGGAGGTGCAGAACAATATCGGCGCACTTTTCGGTCCGCTGACGGAACAGACGTTGCGCAATGTGCACGTTGATTTGTGCTTCCTCGGAGCGCACGCCGTCGACCTGCATGCCGGGGTCACAGTACCGACATTCGAAAAGGCATCAATTAAGAAGCTCATGATCGAATCCGCTCGGGCAACCTGGCTTGTCGCTGATGCCAGCAAGCTCGATCAAAAAGCACTTGTTAAGGTGTGCGGCTTGAAGGAATTATCCGGCATCATTTCAGATTCCGGCATTGTCGATTATCATCCTCATGAATTGCGGGAGCTTTTAGATGTCATAGCAGCGGAGGAGGAATCCGAATGAAAATAGGCGTTATCGCAGATGATCTCACCGGAGGCAATGGCACAGGCGTCAAGCTGACAAAGCTTGGCTACACCGTGGCGACGATGGTCTTTTACGAAAATTTGCCGTCATCGGAAGAGATCAACGGTGTGATTATCGATACCGACAGCCGCTATGCGAAAGAAGAAGTCGCACATCGCCGGGTGAAAACGGCGGCAGCGAACCTGAAAAAGTGGAAAACGGATATCGTCTGCAAGCGCATCGACAGCACGGTGCGCGGCAACATCGGAACAGAGCTGGATACCCTTCTTCATGAATTGGGCGAAGAGTCCATCGCGGTCGTCGTTCCGGCATATCCAGACTCAGGCCGCATCGTATCAGGCGGCTATCTGCTGATCCACGGCGTACCCGTCCAGCTGTCTGATGTCGGAAAGGATCCTGTCAAGCCTGTTACAGAATCTCATATCCCGAAGCTTGTACAAAAGCAAAGCGACCATCAGGTTGCAGGCATCGGTTTAGAGACCATCCTCGCCGGCAAGGAAGCGATCGAAGCGGACATGCTCGAGAAAATCCAAAAAGGCGCCCGAATCCTCGTTCCTGATGCCATCACGAATGAGAACATTGAATCAATCGCATGTGCTATGGCGGAGCTGGATATGTATCAGATGGTCCCCGCCGATCCCGGGCCGCTGACTTCCGCGTACGCCCGAGCGTTCAGCAGAAAGCGGATGAAGGACAAGAAAATCATCATCACCGTCGGCAGCGTCACATCCAACAGCTCCAAGCAGCTGCAATATTTGATCGATAAGACGAATCTCCGCCCTGTCTATGTGGATGCCAAAAAGCTTGCGACAATGGACGAAACGTGGGACCAAGAAGTAGACCGTGTCATCAAAAGAGCGGCAGAAGAGATGAAAAAGCAGGACATTCTTTTGATCACAACCGATTCGCTTAAATCAGAAATCCTTGATTTGAAAACGCTCGCAGACAAGGAGCATGTAAGCCAGGATGCATTGGCAAAGCGCATCGCCGACGGCCTGGGCAAGATGACAAGGCTTGTGATCCAAAACAGCCGGTTTGACATTGGCGGCTGTTTTACAAGCGGCGGAGATGTAACCGCTTCCCTCTGCTCGATCTCAAGAGCGGAAGGCATCCAATTGATCGACGAAATCCTGCCGCTAGTCGCCTACGGAAAATTCATCGGAGGCTACCTGGATGGTATTCCGATCGTTACAAAAGGCGGTACGGCAGGCGGTACGAAAGCAATTTACACAAGCGTGAAATATCTTGAAGCAACATTTTAAGGAGGAATCTAACATGGCAGAACGAGCAATTATTGCAATTCCGATGGGAGACCCGGCAGGAATCGGCCCGGAAATCACGATGAAATCTTTAACGAAGAAGGAAATCTACGATGTATGCAAACCGCTTGTGATCGGTGATACAGAGGTCATCAAAAAAGCGATCGAGATCGTGAAAGCGGATCTGCAAGTAAACGAAGTTTCAGCGCCTGCAGAAGGAAAATACGAATTCGGTACCGTCGATGTGATCAATTTGGCGAATATCGATATCGATAAACTTGAATACGGACAGGTTTCTGCCCAATGCGGACGGGGCGCATTCGAATATATTAAAAAATCCGTGGAGCTTGCCATGTCTGGAGAAGTTAAAGCACTGGCGACGACCCCAATCAATAAGGAATCGTTGAAAGCCGCTAAAGTGCCGTATATCGGGCATACCGAAATGCTGGAGGATTTGGCCGGTTCAGACGATCCGCTTACGATGTTCGAGGTGAACGGCATGCGCATCTTCTTCCTCACCCGCCACCTGTCATTGAAGAATGCCATTGATCAAATGACAAAAGAAAGAGTACATGATTACTTGATTCGTTGTGATCGGGCATTGCAGCGCCTTGGAGTTAAGAAAGGCAAATTCGCGGTGGCAGGCTTGAATCCGCATAGCGGGGAAGGCGGCTTGTTCGGCCGGGAGGAAATCGAGCAAATCAAGCCGGGCATTGAGCTCGCGGTGAAAGATGGTATAGACGCGGTCGGTCCGGTGCCGGCGGACTCGGTCTTCTACCAGGCACTGAACGGCAAATACGATGCGGTTCTATCGTTATACCATGACCAGGGACATATCGCTGCAAAAATGACGGACTTTCACCGGACGATTTCCATCACGAACGGTCTGCCGTTCTTGCGTACCTCCGTCGACCACGGTACCGCATTCGATATTGCTGGCAAAAACATCGCAGAAAGCACCAGCATGGAAGAATGCATCAAGGTTGCAGCACAGTACGCGCCGAACTTCTCGCCAAACAGCCTGTAAACATTGCATACGCCGGAAGGGAAGGATTCTGAATCCTTCCTTTCTAAAGACCTTATTTGTAACCGCTTACAAAAATAGACTTTAGGGGGAAAAACAAATGCCATTACTCATCATCGCTTTAGGTGTACTCTTGTTGCTCATCTTGATCATGAGATTCAAGCTCAATACATTCGTTTCCTTGATCATTGTCTCCTTTATCGTGGCGCTGCTTTTGGGCATACCGATGTCAGACGTTGTAGGCTCCATTGAAAACGGTTTAGGCGGAACGCTGGGCCATATCGGGCTGATCTTCGGGATGGGCGCCATGCTGGGCCGTCTCATTGCCGACGCCGGCGGGGCAAACCGCATCGCTACCACGCTGATTGACCGCTTCGGCGAAAAGCGCATCCAGTGGGCCGTTTTATTCGCCTCTTTCATCGTCGGGATTGCGCTGTTTCTCGAAGTAACCATCGTCCTGCTGATTCCGATCATCTTCTCGATCGCAAAGGAGCTCAGGGTCTCCATCGTACATCTTGGGTTGCCGATGGTCTCTGCCGCACTCGCAACGCATGCCTTCCTTCCGCCCCACCCGGGTCCGACAGCAGTTGCTGCGGAGTACGGAGCGAATATAGGGCTTGTCCTTATTTATGGTATCATCGTCGCGATTCCGACGGTGATCCTGTCGGGAATCCTGTATCCCAAGCTTGCGAAACGCATCGTCCCTTCTGCCTGGACGCGGGAAGGCAGCGAATCCTTCGGGATTGCGAAAACATTCAAGGAAGAAGAAATGCCCGGATTCGCGGTCAGCGTCTTCACTGCCCTGTTCCCGGTTATTCTGATGGCACTCGGTGCCGCTGTCGATATCCTCCAGGCAGAACTGAAATTCTCAGACAATCTGTTTATTGATATCATCCGCTTTGTAGGCAATTCATCGACCGCGATGGTCATCTCGCTGCTGGTAGCGGTTTACACAATGGGAATCAGAAGAAAGGTCCCGATTCAAAAACTGATGGATTCCTGCGGTTCTGCCATCAATGCCCTCGGGATGCTGCTTTTGATCATCGGCGGCGGCGGTGCCTTAAAGCAGGTTCTCATCGACGGCGGTGTAGGAGATTATGTAGCATCCATTTTTTCCGGAACATCGATGTCACCGGTATTCTTCGCCTGGATGGTGGCGGCCATCCTGCGCATCTGCCTTGGCTCCGGAACGGTGGCAACTCTGACGACAGCCGGTCTCGTCATCCCGTCCCTTGCCTCTATGCCTGATGTGAATCTCGAGCTTGTCGCACTGGCGACAGGAGCAGGAAGCGCCATCGCTTCCCACGTCAATGACGCAGGCTTCTGGATGGTAAAGGAATCACTCGGCATGACGTTAAAGGAAGCCTTCGGAACGTATACGGTGCTTTCCACCATCACTGCGGTATCAGGTCTTGCGTTTACGATGATGTTGGATGTTTTCGTCTGAACTAAGTCTCTTCTCCGGCTTACTTTCTATATAAAATCAACGCCGAAAAACAGTAAAGCTGTTCGCCCTGGGGATCGCATGCAGCGGATACGTTATATTTTATATCGATCAGCTGGTCTTCTGACAGCTTTTTTAAAAACTCGTTGATTTCGTACTGCAAATCTTTTTCGTGTTCTTCATCAAATACGGCAACCTTCAGCATACGCTCTCTCCTTTCTATATGAAAGGTATTCGCGAAGTGCAGAAGTTATGAATGAAAAAGAAATCTCCCCGAACCGATGCCGGGGAGATTTGATCTTTTCTCGCTCAGTGAGATGTTGCATGCGTTGATATGCCGGTATGGCGCATTTGATCATGTTTCTGCATGTGCCGTTAATCTTCTGTTTCATACTGCCTGACCTAATCCGAATTTGCTTGTCTTAATAGAAACCGAGCAGCTTCCACCAGATCATGCCTGTCCCAAACCAGATGATCATATGCAAAATGGAAACGAAAAAGCCGATGGACCACCATTTGGCCTGCGTGACATAGCCGGAACCGAACAATACCGGTGCAGGACCTGCTCCATAATGCGTCGTTGAACCGAATAAATTGCCGAAAAAGCCAAGAAGAAGCGCGGCTAACATGGCCGGTGCCCCTGCATGGATCGCTACGGCCAAAAATGCCGGATACATGGCGCTGACATGCGCTGTTGAACTGGCAAAGAAATAGTGGACATAGTAATAACCGGCGCCCAACACGATCAATGCCGTGATCCAGGACATCCCGCCGACAGACTGGCTGATCTTATTTGAAACCCAAGGAATCAGCCCTAATTCATTGAGCTGAGTCGCCATCATCACGAGTGCGGCAAACCAAATCAGCGTGTCCCATGCCGCCTTTTCATTTTTAATATCATCCCAGCTTAAAACGCTTGTGACGAGCAATAAAGATAGGCCGATCAGCGCAGTTGCGGTGGCATCGATCCCGACCTTCTCGCCGAAAATCCACAATAGTAAAATCACGATAAATACGAAAATCATGTATTTTTCTGAGCGTTTGACAGGACCGAGCTCTTTTAATTTATCAATGGCCATCTGTCTGGCTCCGGGCGTTTCTTTGATTTCGGGACCATAAACCTTGTAGATAAACAGCGGAATGACGATCAGGCTGATCAAACCCGGGACTAAAGCCGCCAACAGCCAGCCGCCCCATGTGATGTCGACTCCTGCCGCTTTTGCGAAGGATACGGCAAGAGGGTTTGCAGCCATTGCCGTCATAAACATCGCTGAGGTGATCATGTTTCCCTGAAAGGATGTCAGCGTTAAAAATGCCCCCGCCTTTCGTTCCGTCCCGTCGCCCGGACGCGAACCGTAAGCTTCGGCCAAAGAGCGGACGATCGGAAACACGATTCCGCCGGCCCGGGCCGTATTGCTCGGCGTTGCAGGGGCCAAAATCAAATCGCATAAAATCAGCGAATACGAAAGGCCGAGCGTTTTCTTTCCGAACAGTCTAACAAATAAATAGGCAATCCGCGTTCCCAGACCTGTTTTAATAAATCCGCGGGAGATAAAGAATGCAGCGACGATCAGCCAAATCGTCGTATTGCTGAATCCGGCGAGCGCCTCCTGTGTCTTTAATGTCCCGGTGACGATCAAAAGCATCATGCTGATGATCGACAGCGATCCCATCGGAAGCGGTTTGCTGATAAAGCCTACGATTGTCGCGACGAATATCGCTAATAAATGCCATGCCCTCGGCTCGATCCCCGCCGGGGGTCCGATCAGCCAAATGCCGGCACCGATCATCACCGTCAATAGCAATGGGGGCCATCTGATCTCGGATGGTGCTTGTGAAGTGTGTGCTTGCTCAATCATTGCCATTTTTTTATCACTCCGTATTACGATGTTTGCTTGATATTTTACTTAATCCGTCAGAAATACCCCGATTAAATCTCGAAACACCTCCCTATCAAAATCACCGATCATTTTTACAATCCTTTCAAAAGCTACTTTACAATAATTTTTTTTATAAAAACATATCAAAATATGTAAAATGCGACCTATTTTCACCTTGTTTTTTGACTAATTTCTATCAATTGTTTGAATAAAAAAAGAAAAACTCCTTATCTCTTTGCGATAAGAAGTTTTTCCCCTTATTTTGTTTTCGGCTTCGTGTCACCCGTCCATTCGAGCATGCCGCCGACCATATTTGTCACGTCAAATCCTTTATCCATGAGATAGAGACAGACGTTTTCGCTGCGCTTTCCGGACCGGCAGACAAAGATATACGGCACGTCTTTTTGAAAGAAATCGAGCTTATCGGGAATGTCGCCCATCTTCATATGGACGGCTTCCGGTATCATGCCTTCAGCTACCTCTTCATCCTCTCTGACGTCGACGATATAAAGCGTTTCTCCTTTTGAAAGCTTTTCTTTTAATTCGTCCGGTGTGATCTCTTTTACTGTCATACTTCCAGCTCCCTTGGTTGTAGAGGTGTGATTATTATAGCAAAATTCAGGGAGCGAATGCTATTTAAGACGTCGCCTGCTGTGTCCCTTTATCAGGAAACACCGACTTTCCCGATATGTTAAACGTCTCGTTTTGCGGGGAAGCCCACGCCAAGGATCCGCCCGCAATCAGGCAGGCAAGCATGACAGCTGAAAAACAAACAGCTTTTTTCATATGAGTTCCTCCTTCATCTTGCATATTTGATGTTTGGCATCGCGCGATTGTTCGAGATAATAAGCGCTTTTTTCTTTATTACCAAGCCTCATGTAGTAATCGGCAATGTCATTCGTCAATTCGGCGACATGCGTCCACAGCTTTTTATTTGTCAAATATTCAAGCGCAAAATCGATGTCAAGCGGGTGTCCACCGTCGTATAAAGCAAAGATGAGCCTGAACTTCGCCGTGTACTCTTCCTCTCCGTATTCCGCCGCCCTTGAAAAACCCTCCTTGCAAAGCTGCCTCGCTTCTTCGCCGTAGCCTTGCTTATACAGGTTGCGGGCCAGTTCGAAAAAGGTGTTGATCCCAAAAATCGATTGTTCATGAACCTTGATGGCAAGCGCCTTTCTGAAATGTTCCTCTGCCAAAAGCGGCATGTTTCGATTGGCGTAGTTCACCCCCATGTTATGAAAAATGAGCCCGACAACCCTGTGATGATGGCAAGAAGCGGCCTTTTCCAACGCCCGTCTGTAATGTTCTTCCGCTTCCTTGATACGGAACAGGTCAAACTGGATGGACCCGAGAATCATGTAACACCCGATGGCCTTGTCTATGTATTCATCCCGCCTGCCGAAAACGGAAAGGGCTTTCTCGGCATGGTTCATGGAACGGAAATGATCGTCCACCTGATAGTACGCGATCGCGATTTTATAATGGAATTCTCCTTTTTCTATTTCATCGGTCACTTTGTATAATTTGCTTTCCGCTTTTTTATAGAAGCTGATCGCCTCAAGATAATTTTTTTCATAGAATTCGTACATGCCGGAAAAAAAGAAAAAGTAATATTGAATGAGGTCATCCGCGTATTTGACCGCTTCCTTTTGCTTTTGAATCTCCCTGAACGCCTTAGCGGATTCTGCGAATTGCTCTGTCATCAGCTTGTGGCGGTAATCCAAGAGGTGAAAATAAAGCAACAGGTCTCCGCGTGTTTCCATGTTTGCAAGCAGATTCTCAATCTCGTATTTTAACGAGACCGCTTGCAGTGCTTCGTGGCGTTTGATCATGGTATACCATTGGTTCATGAGCCCGGCCGCCTTTTCGTATGCCGTTTTCGTTTCCACTCACTTTTCATCCTTTCTTATGTTCAAAAACAATATATGCCTTTATTTCCTTTTTCTTCATGATTCTATTTTACAAAAAACGATTGTTATTGGCAATTATTTTATCATTATCAAATTTACGGTATTTTACAAGCGGTCAGCTCCAGGCTTCAAGCTGATTCTCGAGGCTTTCTGCTGTTACAAGGCTTTTCTGGAATTGACTTGGGCAGGAGAGGTTGTATCGTTTGATTTTTCGGTTGATCGAGCCGACCTTTTCTTCCCGGTTCCCGGATTTGATCGCATTTTCGATTTCTTGTTTGATTTCTTTTTGAAGCCGGAGCCACTCCGGAAGGTAACGGGCGTTTTTCAGGGTGCTGGAAAGGGCGTCCCCTTGGAGAGCCTCTTTTTTCAACGGCTTTCCGAATCCCGGAAGCGACTGTATCCCATCTTTTCCAAGGCTGTCTTTCACGACATGATCGATCCAATGCAGATACCTTTCATCGTTTTCTTTGCCCACGAACAATCGACTCCTTTCATCTCTAAGGTGCAAGCATCAGATTTCAGCAGGGTCCGGCTCGGCTGCTCCCGCTTTCCTCAATACTTGGTAGGCAAGCCACATGACCGTATAGCTTAACAGACTGACACTGAAAAAAGGAACGATTCCCGGCAGATAGCTAAACGCGACGTAAAGCGCGGCGCATACAGCCATCATCGTTAATGTATACTGCAAATACGACACCCCGAGGATGAGCGAAAATTTGAGATACATCCGTTTTTTCCAGTCGAAATGGGCAAGGAGCGGAAACAGATAAAACAGCATAATGAAAAACAAAAAGCCGAACGTCATGATGACAAAACGGAGGATGTGCAGGAAGGCATTTTCAGGATAAATGAAGGCCAGATCAACATAAATAACCATTCCCGCCGCCGCCAAAATGAGGCCGATCGCATTGGAGCGGAAAAATTCCCCGCGGTACGCCCGCCAAAACGTTTTGAAAACCGGAATGTCCGTATGGCCCATAATCCACTTTCTCATGACGGAAAATAAAGCGGTGGTCGCCGGCATAAATCCAAGCAGGCCAAAGCCGAGAAGCGTAAACATAAACCACAGCACATTCGTATAGGCAAATCTCACCACCCATTCGCAAAAGCTCATTACTCTCCCCAGGGAATTATTTTGTTCCACTCACACGGCCCCCTTTCAGGTGTGTTGCCGGGAATGAAGAAGCTCTTCGATCCCGATCGGCCTGTTTTCCTTGATCGAACGCCACATTCCTTCCCCGGCTGCGATCGAATAAGCCCCTGCTTCACTTCCGGCCAGAATGTCATACTCCCTGAAAGGATCTTTGCCGCTAAAGAGCTCCCTGAGCAGCAGGGGGTCCCCTCCGCCGTGTCCGCCCGGCTGACGGACGACACGGATCGTTTCCTTTGACTCAAACAGCGGAAAATACTCGATCGTCTGTTCGGGCACCTCGAAAGGAATTCTTCCGGGTGCATGATATTCCGTCGTTTCCAGCCTTCCTTTCGTACCGTTTATCGCGAGGCGGTAGCCTTCATACGGAGCGGAAAAATGGACGGAGTAGTTTAATAGGGCGCCGCCGTCATATTTCAAAACGGCCGCATAGGTGTCTTCAATATCGATTTCCTCGTCAAAAATGCAGGCGTCGGGCCTGTAGTTGGTGTACAGCAGATGCTGATGTTCGTCTGACCGGATATGGTCGTCTTCCGCATCTCCCGTTTCCCACCTCATAAAATAGCGGCATGCCTGTTTGACGCGGCACGTACCGCAATAGCGGTTTTCGCCTTTTTCAGGGTTCATTTCACCGTCAGGCCCGTAATAATACAATCCGCCGTAAGCAAAGACTTCCTCGGGCTTTTGATCAAGCCACCAATTGACAAGATCAAAATGGTGAGTCGACTTATGGACACTGAGCCCTCCGGAATACTTTCTCATCCTGTTCCAGCGCTTAAAATAGCTGGCTCCGTGATACGTATCAATATACCAGTTCAAATCGACGGACGTGATTCTGCCGAGCTTTCCTTCGAGGATCATCTCTTTAATTTTGCGGTGATACGGATTGTACCGGTAATTAAAGGTGACCGTCACCGTTCCTTCGCTTTCAGCTTCGGCGGCTATTACGACTGCAGCGTCTTTTACCGTTGTCACCATCGGCTTTTCCGTTATAACGTCTTTGTTTGATTGCAAAGCGCCCAAAATGTAGCGGACATGCGTGTCATCGCGGCTCGCCACGATCACAGTGTCGGGATCAACCTTTTCGATCATGTCGCTGAATGCTTCCGCCCTGAAAAACGGAACCGAACGGAGCTCGGGAAAGCGCTCTTTGCAGACGGCTTCCCTGAGCGGATCGTCGTCCAGGAGTGCCGCGATCCGGTGCCCGCGGCTGTATTCCCTTACAAGCGGCTCGATAAACATGTTGATTGCGCGGCCGCTCAAGCCGCAAATCACATACTTTTTCATCGGCAATTGACACCTCTGTTCATTGACCTAGAAGCCCCTCGATCAGTTCAAGCGCTTCATCGGTTTTCTTCGCATAAATCGGGATAAAGGCAGCCATATCCGTATTCAGCTGAAACGAATAGCCGTTCAGCTGCTTTTCCCCTTTTTTGATGACGGCTGCATAGACCTTTTGTCCGTCTGATGTATACGGCCCCTCTCCTTCAGGATCAGAGCCGAGCGGACGGAGCCCTTCCGGATCAAAAAACGGTTTAAACATGTCTTCGGGAACGACAAACAGATCTCCTTCCTTTGCCGCAATTTCGACGAGCAGTTTTTCTGGAGAGGCCGGGAAAAACGTGACATTTATCCCCTTTTTCCCGGCTGCCTTTTTAATCTTCTCTTTGATGTCTGAAGACGCATCCGAAAACATAAACACGTCTGTCTTTTCAGAATCCGCTTTGCCGCACGCTGACAAAAAAAGCATCACCGCGGTGAGAATCATCGGCAAAACCGCCTTTTCACTTGTCTCCCTCTTCCTGAAAGCGGCCGCTTTTTTCAAGCTCTGCCAGCGCCATAATGAGAGCGCCCACTCCGTGCAGATCATTGACGCTTTTTTCGCGGCTGACATAATACTCGTATGTTCCCGCGGAAGTCCCGACGCATATATCTTTCAAAAACAAACCTTCTGGCCTGATCTCGATTTTTTTCTCCAAGAGCCCTTTATACGCCTTCACGGCCCGTTCCATATACGATTGATCGATGTAGCCCATGCGGACCCCTTTTGCCATCGCATATGCATAGAGACACGAACAGGAGCTTTCCAGCCAATTGTCTGCCAGCTCTCCCTTGTCAACGACCTGGTACCATAACCCCGTTGCTTCATCCTGAAAATCGGCGAGGCTTTTGACCATCTCCTGAAGCGTGTTGATCCATTCGCGCTTCATTCCGCTTTCTTCCGGAAGGAGTTCGATCATGTCGCTGAGCGCCAGCGCATACCAGCCGATCGATCTTCCCCAAAACTCGGGGGAGCATCCCGATTCAGGATCGGCCCAAGGTGTGCTGCGCCGTTCGTCCCAGGCATGATAATACAATCCCGTATGACGGTCTTTCGTATGCTTTCTCATCAAAGTTTCTTCGAGGATGACCAAGTCGTACAGCTCGGGAGCGCCGAAGACCCTTGCATACTTGAGTGCAAAAGGTCCGCCCATATACAGACCGTCAAGCCACATCTGATAAGGATATTTATCTTTATGCCAAAAGCCTCCTTCTGATGTCCGGTTCAGCGTATCGAACAGGCCCCTCAGCTTTTCCGCCGCTTTCCTGTACCGTTCATCACCGGTCTCTTCATACAAAGGAAATAAAAGAAGGCCTGCCTGAACGGCATCAAGCTCATCTCTGCTGAAATAAAAATTGCCGTGTTCATCAACGAGATAGTCAACGTAATCCTTTACATAATCAAAATACGTTTCCTTCCCTGTCGCTTCCCAAAGGCGAATCAGCCCGCATAAGAACACGCCTTGATGATAATGCCAGCGACCCGCGGGAGGCAGCTTATCCTTCGTATACGTTTTCATTATCGTGTTTGCCGCTTCCTCGGCAACGTGAAGAGGCGATTTTGTGATGAGAGATCGATTCATGGCATTCAAATCCTTTCATCAAAAATGTTAATATATACCTTCTTCTCCGAATTTCTTTGCCATCCTGTTTGCAAATATGACTAAAATGAGTCCGACAGCGGCCTTGAACAAACCGACGGCTGTGCTGTAGCTGAACTGCCCCTGCTTTAAGCCCGCCGTATACACATACGTATCGAAAATTTCAGCCACTTCGCGGTTTGTCGCGTTTAATAGCAGGTACACATGCTCAAATCCAAGCTCCAGCGTATCGCCGATTTTCAGGATCAGGAGAACCACGATCACGCTTCTGATCGCGGGAAGGGTCACATGCCACATTCTCCGCAGACGGTTCGCCCCGTCCATTTTCGCCGCTTCGTAAAGCTGCGGGTCTACCGCCGTAATCGCCGCTAAATAAATGATCGTCGACCAGCCGGCTTCCCTCCAGATCACCTGGAGAATATAGAGCGGCCTGAACCAGTTTTCGTCAAGCAAAAAATTGATTTTTTCCCCGCCGAAATAAGCGATGATTTCATTTATCAGTCCCCCGTCTACCGTTAAAAGGACAAATGAAAGCGACACGACGATGACCCATGACATAAAATGCGGAATATAAATCAGCGTCTGAACGAACTTTTTGAACAGCACGATTCTGACTTCGTTCAACAGAAGGGCCAATATAATCGGGATTGGAAAAAATACGACGAGGTTCAGAAGAAACAAGATCAGCGTGTTTTTCAAGAGCATAAAGAAAGTCGGCTCCGTAAACAGCCTTTCAAAATGCTTAAAGCCGACCCATTCGCTCCCCGTTATGCCGAGAAACGGCTGGTAATCCTGAAACGCAATGACGATCCCCCACATGGGCACATACTTAAAAAGGAGAAAATAAATCAGCCCCGGCAGAATCATCAAATACAAATATTTTTGCTGAAACGCCTTCGCAAAAATACGCACCTTTCGTTCTTTTCCGGCAACAAGGGCCGGTTCTTGTCCGGCCTGAGCTTCTGCAGCTTTCATAAACGGCCTCCCTTCACGATGTTTGCTTTCACTTTATCCCAGCATCGAAAAATTCGTCTACAATCATCTCATCACATGGCCCGCACCTTACCCGGAGGCGTATATGACCTGATAAAATGAAACCTGTATTAGAAAATGATTATTGACAAATTTACACAAAAGTCGGATTAATTATATATAACCATCTCGGGGAGTTTAGGGGGGAATTTATGAAAAGGAGACAATACAGGTTTTACTATAAGCTGGTGACATTCTTTTTTATTCTCAGCACGATCCCGGTCATCATCGTCGGCTTTTTTTCTTATCAGCGATCAGCTGAAACAATCGAGCAAAACGTCACAAATGAAAAACTCCAAACCGTTGGACAGATGCAGCTGAATATCGAACATATTTTAAAAACGGTTGATCATTCCTTCACCAACTATGTCCGTTCCTATCCCTTAATCGAGACGCTCAGCCGCAGCATCACACCCGAACGCTTCCAGCTTTATAACCAAATCAATCAGGAATTAAATAAACTGCAGACATTCGACACCGATTTATCCGACATTACAGTGATCAGCCAGGAAAAAAGTGGTATATCAACAATTCCGGACTGTACAAATTGGATCAGGGGAAACAGGCTTTGATGGTCTCGCTCTACAACTCGCTGAAAAGCCGGTCAAGCTGGGTGCTTGAAAAAAACAACGCCCTTGTCGCCACGAAGGAAGGCGGTGCGGAAGACTGCCCGTACAACGTCAATCTCGTCAAACAGCTTCCCTTAAACAGCATGCGGCATAAAGGACTTGCCATCGCCAGCATTCCGTCGTGTTCACTCGTCAAACGAATGCCCCTGAAGTCGAAGACAAACAGCATGATGGCGCTTGATGACAACGGCCGCATCATCCTTCATCAAAAACGGTCACAGATCGGGCAATCGATCCGGCATGAAGATTACTTTCAAAAAATCAGGCAGCTTTCTTCAAAAAACGGACAGTTTGACGTATCAATCGGCGATACGGACTATAAGATTACATACCAGAAATCAGACTATAACAACTGGATATACGTTTCAATGACGACGATGCCTGAACTTTACATGCAGACCGCCTCAATCGGCTGGTTTACGTTTTCGATATGTGGTATTTTGTTAGCGCTTTCATTACTGTTCTCCTGGTTTGGCTCACGCCATTTCTACAAGCCGATCAAAGTTTTATATGAGTCCGTTTCCGGCTTCGCTTCCGGAACAGATGCGGGCAAAGAGCGTCACGAAAGCGAATTCGAGCTGATCGAGCGGAATATTAAAGAAATGAAAAACAAAAATTACGACCTCGCAAAGCGGGTCGAGCAACAGGTCACACAGCTGAAGCAATATTTTTTAACAAGGCTTCTGCTCGGCAAATTGATTGAAGAAGAAACGAAAGAACGCTTTTCAGGCCTCGGCTTTTCGGACGATTGGAGCCACCTTTCCGTCCTTGCCCTGCAAATTGACACCTTGAAGGATACGCCGTACGAAAAAAAAGACCTGGACGTCCTGCTGTTTGCGATCAACAGCCTTGTCGAACAGTCGATCCCAAAGGAAAACCGTCTCCCTTCAGTCGTGATCGATAAGACGCAAACAACCGTGATGCTGAACCGCGGCAAATCGCTTGACACATTTCATCAGCAGCTGAAAAGTACCGCCGAATCGATCCAGCATAAGATCCATGAGGAGCTCGGGCTATTTGTCAGCATCGGGATCAGCCAGCCTTTTACAAACCTCTCCATGTCCAAGCACGCTTATTTGGAAGGGCTTGAAGCGTTGACTTACAGGCTGAAATCTGGGAAACGCGCGATCATATTTTTTGAGCACCTTGACAGGAACAAAGCATTTTTGACCCAGTTTCCAAAGCAACTCCAAAACGAACTGTTTGAAGCGATTAAAGCGTGCGACCGGGAAAAAGCCGCTGAACGGCTCCATCAGTTAATCGAAACGGTTTGTTCTGAGAATACGAACCCTCATCATTGCCAAATTGCGATTGTCAGGCTGCTCAACAATTTAATTGAATTCATGCACCTTCTCGGAATCGAGCTGTTTGAACCGGACGGCAATAATATGCTGTATGACGACATTTTTGAGCTGACGACAATAGAAGAGATCGAAAGCTGGCTGAACACCCGAATCGTCAGCAACATGATCGAAACGTTGAGCGTCAGAGAGGAATCGCAGTATAAAAACATCTCGGAGAAAATCGTCCACATCATCCAGCAGGAATTCGACACCGATCTGACCCTGGAATCGATCGCGGGAAGACTGCATTACAATCCCAACTATTTAAGCAGCATTTTCAGAAAAGAGATGAAGATATCATTCAGCGAATATTTATCATCGTACCGCCATCATATCGCCAAAAGCTGGCTGACGGAAACGGGCTTATCCGTTAAAGAAATTTCTGAAAAACTGAAATATAAAAATCCGCAAAACTTTATTCGTTCGTTCAAGAAGCTCGAAGGGATCACCCCGGGAAAGTATCGCGAACTGAAAAACCATTCGGCATAAAACAAGGCGGTCCCGGAAAGACCCGGGATCGCCTGTATTTATTTCTCCGATTTTTTATATGCTTCTTCATATTCTTCAATCACTTGGTCTCCGCCGTTTGTCCGCCATTTTTCGACCGCATTGTCAAACTGGCTTTCGTCCATTTTGCCAAGGATAAATTGGTATGTCGCATCATCGATGATCTTTTGCAGTTCATCTCCCCTTTCAGATGCAGCCGGAGAGTACAGGCTTTCAGCAGGATTGGAGACGATGATGTTTTCGTTGTCCTCTGTCAGCTCTTCATATTTGGTGCGCAGCGGATCTCCCGTGTTTTTTAAGTATGCTTTATCAATGCCGACAAGGGAGACGAGCGGCTGAATTTCCGCCTGCCAATCTTTCAGCTTGTCATCGATCCGTTTGAAATGATCCTTGTCTTCTTTTTTGTAATGGACGCCTTCGATTCCGTATGTCATCAGACTGTAGACATCCTCTTCTGCGATCCTGTCAAAAAAGGCCAGAATCCGTTTCAGCTCTTTTTCGCTTTTCACGCTCGTTTTCGGAAACGCAAAAATACCGTTGTGCCCGCCTGATGCCCAGACGCGCTCTTTTCCGTCAGGGCCCTTGATGCGGTTGATGATATCGAGCTCCATCTTGTCGTCAACCGACTGATCCCTTAAATTGACGGCATCGACCATATTCCCGACGTAAATCCCGGCTTTCCCCTGAGAAAACATCTCCTGCTGCTGCGTTTTGCTTGTCACCGGAAAGTCTTTATTGATGAGTCCTTCATCATACAGCTTTTTCATGTATTTCATCGTTTCCTTATATTCCGGCGTCATGAAATCGGGTGTAAATGTGCCGTTTTCTTCTTTCCAGTCCGTCGGCATTCCCATGTAGGATCCCAATGTTTTAAACGCTCCGTAGATCAAATCGTTTCTGTCGGCAAGCCCGATCGTATCCTTTTTCCCGTTTTGGTCGGGATCTTTTTCAGTAAACGCCTTTGCCGTCTCGTACAACTCATCGAGCGTCTGCGGCGTTTTCAGGCCGAGATTGTCAAGCCAGTCTTTGCGGATGACGATTCCTTGCCTTGATAACGGGCGCTCCCTGTAAATGCCGTACAGTTTACCGTCAATGGAGGCATTTTTATTGATCAGCTTATTCATCTTGCTCAAATTCGGATAATCCTTCAAATAAGGTCCGACTTCCCAAAACATGCCTGACCTGAAGGCGTTCATAACCGATGAATTTTTGATATCCTGGATGGTGACGACTTTCGGAAGATTGCCGGCGGCAAGCGCGGAATTCAGGCGGTCTTCCTTCACCGCGTCAGGCACCCACATCAAATCGAGCTTTGTGTTTGTGAGCTTTTCGATCTTTTTAATCGCCGTGTCCTTCGGCGGCTGCTGATGATAGAGAATCACCATCCAGCTCAGATCCAAAGGAGAGTTGGGATCGACCTTTTCTTCCTTCGAAGAGGCCTGCTCCGCTCCTTTGTTCGAACAGCCAAACAATCCTCCCGCTAAAAGCGCGAACGCGGCCATCGGGATCAGCCATTTTTTCCCCATACATTGTCCCCCTCGTTTTTAACCTTTAATAGACCCTAATAACGCACCTTTTGCAAAATGTTTTTGAATGAACGGATAGACGAGCAGCACCGGAATTGTCGCGACGACAATCACCGCCATTTTAATCGTTTGCTCAGGCGGCGCCGCTGCTGCTCCCATTTCCGTCATATCCCCCTGCATGCCGCTTGAGACGATGACGATCTGCCTGAGCAGAACCTGTATCGGCCATTTCGTCGCATCGCTCAAATACAGAATCGCCTGCATGTACGTATTCCAATAGGTGACGGCATAAAACAGCGAAATCGTGGCAATCGCCGGCAAAGATAAGGGCAGAATGATACGGAAAAAGATCCCCAGATCATTGCCCCCGTCGATTTTCGCAGATTCTTCCAAACTGGACGGAATGTTTTGAAAAAAGTTTTTTAGAATAATCAGGTTAAAAGCATTAATGGCGCCCGGAAGTATCAGAGACCAATAGGAATCAAGCAATCCGAGCGATTTCACGACGAGAAACGTCGGGATCATCCCGCCGCTGAAGAGCATCGTAAAGACGACCAAAAACATCAGCACACGCCTGCCCATCAGTTCCTTTCTCGACAAGCCGTATGCCATCAGCGAGGAAAGGAACATGCTGACGGCTGTTCCCACGGCTGTTACGAGAATGGAAATGATCAAGCTTCTGTACACGATGTCAGTCGAAAAAATGTACCTGTACGCATCCAATGAAAACGTGGTCGGAAACAATATGAACTTTTTCGAAATGACCTCTTCCACCGTTGCAAAAGAGGCGGCTATCACATGGATAAACGGCAGCACGCAAACGAGGCCGAATCCGGTTAAAAAAGCGTAATTCAACACATCAAACACGCGGCTTCCCGCGGAATGTCTGATCGCCATTTCCCCCCTCCTTTTTTGTAAGCGCTGTCAAAAAATTACGATATCGTGTCTAAAATGTAGCAAAAGGAGGGGAGAAGCGTCTATAATCATTTTGTGAGCAGGAATGCGAAAACAAAGAAAAAGATCATCGCCTTAGAAGATGATACGTCAGTCTTTTTTCAAAAGGTCAGCCGAATTGACTTTCGGCTCATACCCTAATTCGCGGACGGCGGATGTGATCGACCACGGCCGGTCCGGATTGTCGCTGACGGCATAATATGTACCATACGTTTTATCGGCTTCAATCGCACATTTAAATATGCCGACGAGGTCCTTCTTGGACAGCAGCGTTTTTTTCGTCCTCGGCTTTGTCAGCAGCGCTTCTTTTTCGTTTTCGACCGCCGTGCCGATCCGCAAATTGATGACGGAAACCGGGGCGCCTGAATGATGCGAAAACAGGTATCCCAGGTTTTCTGAGGCCAATTTCAGCAAGCCGTACAGGCTTTTTGACAGCGGATAATCTTCCGTCTGAATCGGTCTTTTAAGCAAAGACACGCCATTTTGCTCATAAACGTCTGTGACATGGTTGCTGCTTGCAAAAATGACTTTCGGCACGCCGCGTTGCACTGCGGCCATAAGCATCGTATACGTCGCGTTAAAAAAGATGTCTGTCATTTTTTCAAATTCTTGCTTGTCAAGAAGATTGCCGGTCGGTTTGACGGCGAGAAGGTTGATCAGCGCATCGGTGTCTTCAGGGATGGCCTTCACCGTTTCGTGCATCAGCCTGGATAAACCTTGCAGGCAGCTCTTCTTCAGGCTTTTTTACATCCATTACCGCCAGATCGTATCCTTCATCAGACAGCCCGCGGATCAATATGCGCCCGACCGTCCCGCTTCCCCCGACAATCGTTACCTTCTTCACCAATAATCATCCTCCTGTTCACAGCCATGTTTTCAAAAAATCGATCGCTTTCTGCCTCATTGCGGCGGTTTCCAAATGCCCCGAATGGGAGCGAAACATTTCATAGCGTTCACCCGCGTTTTTTTCTTTATACACGGAGGTCAATGATTTCTCGATGATATCAATCCCCATGACGGGAGTGAGCTTATCCGCCGTTCCGACGAGGCTCAAGTGGGGCCTCGGAGCAATCAGGCTCTGAATCTGTGCGGTTGAAACATGCTTTACGAGCCCTGGTACATATGAATACAGATTGTGCCTGTCCAAATTCTGCGTCTTGATTAGCGTTTCGCTGTCAACCTGGCTGCATATATCGACGCATGCGCTGATGCGTGCGTCCAGCGCCGCCGTCCACCAGGCCATCAAACCTCCCATTGACATCCCGAGCGCAGCCATTCGGCCAGTATCGGTGTCATCCCGCGTCTCAAGATAATCAAGGGCCCGGATGCTGTCATACACCATCATCCCCCACATCACCCGCCCGGTCCAGAGCATCTCTTTAAAAATCTCGCTCTCCGTTTTCCCCCGCCTGTCTCCGAAAGCCCAATGGTCGATGGCGAGCGCCGCAAACCCGAGAGATGTCAGCTCCTCGGCGTATGGAGGCCTTTCCAAATACTCCGCGCCTTCGATCAGCTCCTTCCTTCCCCTTTCGTATCGCCCGCCGTGGGAATGGCAATAGAGCACGACCGGCAGTTTGCCTTGCGCCTGTTTCGGCTTCACAAAATAGGCCGGAACGGTCTCGATGCCGTTTAACCCTAGCAATAGCGTTTCAAGAATGAACGAATCCTTTTCTTCTTTTTTAAGAGTTTTCGCCTGAATCTCCTTTTGATCCGGCAAATCGCCGAGCAGCCTGAGCAATTGTCCGCGCATCACATGTCTCCTTTCTTCACCTCTTCATGGTTACATAAATACGATTTGAAAGGGGCTTTCACCTGTTTTTCAGGTAATATTTAAACCTCGTGTCTTTTAAAGGACCGCTGCGAAGGGCAAAAATAACGGTCGCGAACATGACAAAACACAAGATCGGAAGCGATGAAAACAACAGAAGAAGCGAAAAACAGCCGATCAAAAAAACGCAAATCGCTTTATAAACAAAACCGCTCAACAGCCGGTATGCTGCAAAAAGGCCGCAGAGTGAATGGCAGATAAAAAAGGCGTTTGCGATAGCGACGAGCGTGTCGACATTGACGGCATGAAAAAACAAACAAACGAAAACACTTGCGTGTACAGCGAAAATCAAGCCAAGCGCTGCGATCGGCTTATCGTCCTTCGTTCTGTACGCAAGGACGCCTGCTGTCTGCGAGGATATTAATCTGGCGGCTCCCCCGACGACAAGCAAATACGTGCTCATGCACAATACAGAGGTGACCGCGGCGATGACGGCTAATGCGTACGGGCCGAACAGCGGCGTTAAAATGAGCGTAAGCTTCAGCTGGCCGCTTTGAAAACGGCCCGGATCGATCCACTGGGCGGCTCCGGCTACTGCAAGATACACGAGTGTAACCGTCAGCCCGTTGATCACGACAGCACGCGGAATCACCTTCCTTCTGTCTTTTACCTCCATGCTGTAGTTTCCGATCATTTCCCAGCCGACCAAAGCCCAAAACAGCAGCAGCAAACCATGGCCAAAATCGGCAAGCCGAAAAGCCCCTTCGATCAGCGGCCCTTCCCTGAAAAAAGGAATCGACGTGAAGCTCCCTACAAGCAAGAGAACCGCCGCCGTACTTGAAAAGACGAACGAAACCTTTCCCACAAACGAAATGCGAAAGCACAGCACAACGAGGCAAATGATGAACAGCAAAAGGCCGTAAGCTTCAGTTGAAACCGCAGAACCGGCCGCGATCGAGTGAATATACTGGCCGGCCGTCATGAGTACGGCCGCGGGGCCAAAGCTTGCTGCAGTGATAAAATAGAAGACTGCCAGTTTTTTCGCCCGAATGCCGAACGCTTTTTCAGCCGCATAAGCTATACCCGCATCGTTTGGAAATTCAATGCTCAATATCGCAAAAATCCGCGCAAACAAAAACCCGGCTCCCATCATAAACAGCCAGGCAAATATCGCATAGTCCCCCGCTATCTCATGAACCATCGGCGGCAGCAGAATAACACCTGAGCCTAAAATCGGCCCCGTCATCAAACCGCTTAGCAATAAAGACCCCAGTTTTTTCTCTTTCACCTAAACACAATCCCTTCTAAACGATTTAAAATGATTGTAATCTCATTTATTAAATCAGTAAAATAGATAGTAATGATCCATAACTTCGGATTTTTCGATATTAGAAAAAAAGGAGACCTGACACAGATGGAAATCCGCCACTTGAAAACATTCAAAACCATCGTCGAAATCGGGGGATACACCCGTGCGGCAGATTATTTGGGCTATGCACAATCGACGGTGACTTCCCATATACAGGCGATTGAACAAGAATTGAGAAAGCCGTTATTCTATCGTTTAGGAAAAAAGATGCTGCTTACGGAAGCGGGGAAACATCTCCTTCCTTATGCGACGGAGATGATCGAGCTGTATGAAAAAGCGAGGTACATTTCTGCAGACGACGAGCAGCCCTCCGGAAACCTTATCATCGGCGCTTCCGAATCGTTAACCGTCTACAGGCTGCCGACGATCCTTCACGAATATAAAAGCAAGTATCCGCAGGTGACAGTGACGCTGAAGTCTTCAACATGCTGGCAGCTGAGGGATGAGTTGAGACAGGGGAAAATCGATGTCGCTTTTTTGCTGGATGAAGAGCGGAACGAAGAGGATCTCCATATTGAAAAACTCGTGGACGAGCCGATGGTGTTCATCTTTCCAAAGGGGCATCCGGCAGGGAAAACCGATTATCAGCATTTGGCATTCAGCACAAATGAGACGTTTTTATATACGGAGCACGGGTGCAGCTACAGAGACTTTTTTGAAGAATATTTGCATAATCAAGGCGTCGTCACCGATAAGACGATGGAATTTTGGAGCGTAGAGGCCATTAAACAGTGCGTCATGTGCGGGCTGGGCGTCTCTCTCCTCCCGATGATCACAACCCGTACTGAAATCAGCGAACAAAAGCTTGAGGGCATCATGGTCAAAGACGCCCTCTTTTCTACCCAAATGAGTTATCATAAAAACAAATGGTTCTCTCCGGCGATGACCGCCTTTACAGAAATCGTCCGCAGTCAGGCGGAAAAGTGGCGCGAAGCATAGCCGGCTAAATTCCTTCCGTGTTCATCAGCACGATCCGCCAGCCGTCGGGATCTTCGATCGTTACGCCTTTTTCTTCCCAATACGGGTTTTCCGGAGGCACCTCTTCATACCCCATGTCAGACAACCTCTTTGCAATCGTTTTGATTTGCTGAAAATCAGGGATGTAAAAAACGAGAAGGTTGTCTTTCGTCGGGGCGGGACACGGGCTCCCGTTTTCGTGTGACGTGAATTCAAGGTGATACAGGGAATTCGGCAGGCCGAACATCGCGCCATCGTAGCCGGCATGCCCGGAAAACTCACCGATCCTTTGTAAACCGAGACCTTTCTCGTAAAAGGCGATGACCTCTTCAAAACGGTCTGTCGGTCTTGCGATTCGTACCTGCACGGCGGAAAAATCGGCAAACTTCATATTCATCAGCTCCTTTACCTCATTGTAATACATGGACGAAACGGCTGAAATCAAACATAAGCCTGAAAAGATCCAAGGCTTAGGATCGAAAAAAACCCCTTCGCGGAGGAAGGGGTTTTGCTTTAGTTTGCGACAATATTGACAAGCTTGCCCGGAACGGCGATCACTTTTCTGACCGTTTTTCCTTCAAGCTGTTCTTTTACTTTTTCGTTGTTTTTGGCCAGTTCCTCAAGCTGTTCTTTGTTTGCGTCAGCCGGAACATTTAACTTGGCTTTTACTTTCCCGTTCACCTGAACGACGATTTCAACCTCATCATCGACAAGCTTCTCTTCGTCATAGACAGGCCATGCTTCATATGCGATCGTGCCTTCATGGCCGAGACGGCTCCAAAGCTCTTCAGCAAGGTGCGGCGCGACAGGAGAAAGCAGTTTCACAAAGCCTTCCATATATTCTTTCGGAAGCTTGTCCGCTTTATATGCTTCATTGATAAAGACCATCAGCTGGGAAATTCCCGTATTGAAGCGCAGCCCTTCGAAATGATCTGTCACTTTCATTACCGTTTCATGGTAGACACGCTCAAGCGTTTCGCCTGCTCCTTCCGTAATCTTGCTGCTCAATTCGCCATTGTCGTCGATGAACAGGCGCCATACGCGGTCAAGGAAGCGGCGCGCACCGTCAAGGCCTTTCGTAGACCAGGCAATCGAAGCGTCGAGCGGCCCCATGAACATTTCATACAAACGAAGCGTGTCTGCCCCGTGCGTCTTGACGATTTCGTCCGGATTGACGACATTGCCTTTTGATTTGCTCATTTTTTCATTGTTTTCGCCGAGAATCATTCCCTGGTTGTAGAGCTGCTTAAACGGCTCTTTTGTCGGCACGACTCCGATATCATAAAGGAATTTATGCCAGAATCGCGCATACAATAAGTGAAGAACGGCGTGTTCTGCGCCTCCGATATACATATCGACAGGAAGCCATTTCTTTAATTTTTCAGGAGACGCGAGTTCATTCGGATTTTTCGGATCAATATAGCGCAGGAAGTACCAGCAGCTGCCGGCCCACTGCGGCATTGTATTCGTTTCACGTCTTCCTTTTTTGCCTGTTGCAGGGTCTGTTACTTCGACCCATTCTTTAATGTTGGCAAGCGGCGATTCTCCCGTACCGCTCGGCTTGATTTCAGACGTTTTCGGCAAGATAAGCGGCAGCTCTTCTTCAGGAACCGGGGTGGATGTGCCGTCTTCCCAATGGATGATCGGAATCGGCTCGCCCCAATAGCGCTGGCGGCTGAACAGCCAATCGCGGAGGCGGTATGTCACTTTTTTCTCGCCTTTGCCGTTCTCTTCAAGCCACTCGATCATTTTTTCGATCGCAGCCGCTTTGTCGAGACCGTTCAGAAAATCGGAGTTGATATGCTCGCCGTCGCCTGTATACGCTTCTTTTTCAACGTTTCCGCCTTTGACGACTTCTTTGATCGGGAGACCAAATACCGTTGCGAATTCATGGTCGCGTTCATCATGGGCCGGAACCGCCATGACCGCTCCTGTTCCGTATGTAGCCAGGACATAATCGGCGATCCAGACCGGAATTTTTTCTCCGCTCGCCGGATTAACCGCATAAGCGCCTGTAAAAACGCCTGTCTTCGTTTTTGCCAAATCGGTGCGCTCAAGATCGCTCTTTGACTGAACTTCCGCAATATAAGCGTCGACCGCATCTTTTTGTTCAGGCGTCGTGATCTTTTGGACCAGATCGTGTTCAGGAGCTAGTACGGCGTACGTCGCACCAAACAGAGTGTCGGGACGGGTCGTGAAAACCGTAAACATGGCGTCCTGGCCGTCGATTTCAAAATGAACGTGTGCACCTTCAGAACGGCCGATCCAGTTGCGCTGCATTTCTTTAATGCTCTCCGGCCAGTCGAGCTCTTCAAGGTCTTCGAGCAGACGGTCGGCGTATGCCGTAATTCTCAGCATCCATTGCTTCATCGGACGCCTTTCGACAGGATGACCGCCGCGTTCGCTCTTTCCGTCGATGACTTCTTCGTTGGCGAGAACGGTTCCGAGCGCCGGACACCAGTTCACAGGCACTTCATCTACATAAGCGAGGCCTTTTTCATAAAGCTTTAAGAAAATCCACTGTGTCCATTTATAGTAGTCAGGATCTGTCGTATTGACTTCCCTGTCCCAGTCGTACGAAAAGCCGAGCGCCCTGATCTGGCGGCGGAAATTATCGATGTTCTGCTTCGTAAAGACGGCAGGATCATTCCCCGTATCGAGCGCGTACTGCTCAGCCGGAAGCCCGAATGCATCCCAGCCCATCGGATGCAGGACGTCATATCCCTGCATGCGCTTCATGCGCGAGAGAATGTCCGTCGCGGTATAGCCTTCCGGATGGCCGACATGCAGGCCTGCTCCGGACGGGTACGGGAACATATCCAGAGCATAAAACTTCGGTTTGGATGTATCTTCAAGCGTGGCAAAAGTCTTGTTTTCAAGCCAATAGTCCTGCCACTTTTTCTCGATTTTTTGATGATCAAAACTCAATTGTAAAAACCTCCTTTGAATGTACGTACGGCATCCTTGCATACAAGTATGGACGGGACCGGCATCGTGATATTCAGATTATTCCAAAATCAAAAAAACTCTCCCATCCCTAAGAAGGGACGAGAGATTCGACTTCCCGCGGTACCACCCTTGTTAGTGTACATTCGTACACTCACTTGATATCTTTAACGCAGATGCACGGCAGCAGCTCATCACTGCTGCAACTCTGAGGCGAGTTCGGAAGCCCAACCTGATTGACTTTCACCAGCCGTCAACTCTCTGTGGCAGATGGGGCTTCTTACTGCTCCTCTTCACTGTTCTTGCCGTAACCGTAATCTTATCTGTATTTTATAGAATTCTGTTCATAAGTGCAAGCAGGTTTGTATACAATGGGAATGTGCTGAAAAAAGGGTAAGAGTGAGGATCTTAATCGTGTGGAGAATCGTTTTGCCGTCCGGAGTTTTGTACATTTGCCTGCTGTTCTCTGACAAAGTCAAAGCTTCTCAATACAGCTTCACCGCCGTAGCCTGCAACAATGGATAAAACCACGAGCTGAATTCCGGAGTCAGGTTCCGCAGATAAAACAAGCAAAATAGAGGCAACCATGCCGACAAGAATATCTTCAAAAAAACCGAGGTAAATAAATCGTTTCGTCGTTCTCGGTTTCTCGAGCCGTCCTCTTTTTTTAATGTGCCCGAGAACCCCCATAATCCCTCCAATCAAACAAGCAACCAAAACTTGATGCAGCATCTTCATCACCTTCCTAAAGCCCTTAGATTCGTCAAGCGACTTCAGGCCATCGAGCAGCCCCCCTAGAACCCTTTGCGATGATATTCGATACTACTACAGAAAATGTGTTCTGTCTCTGAGGAAAAAAAAGCTTGTTTCTTCCATTATATGTGAAGAACTAGGTAATAATCTTGATTCCTTCGATTCATTTTCACATAATTACAATTACCTATTTTTTCTATATCAAACAGAGAGCTGCTTTTCCTTTCGGCCATATAAATATGCTGTTCCTATGCTGATCATCAGCAAAACGAGCAGAACAGCCAATAATGCCTGCATGCTGAAAAAATCAACGATCATTCCGCCGAACAGCGGCCCGATCATTCTTCCTCCTGTCGCCATGCTGTTGACGAAGCCTTGGTAAAACCCTTCTTTCCCCCGCGGTGCGAGGCGGTTTGCGATCGTCGGAACAGCCGGCCAGACGAGCATTTCCCCGAGCGTCAGCACGATCATCGCGCCGAGGAAAACCCGGAAAGATTCAGCGGCAAACAGCATGCCGTAAGCAAACATAAAAATGATGAATCCGCTCACGATTTGTTTTTTTAGCGAACTGGCGAATCTGTGGACAAACATTCCGGTAAGCGGCTGACCCAGGACGATGAGCGCACCGTTGACCGTCCATAGCAGACTGTACTGCCCGAGCGATATGCCGAGATCCTGCGTATGTGAAGCGATCGTTGAAGACCATTGGGAATAAGCGACCCAGCCGAGAAGATAGCCCGTACATACGAGCATGAGGGCTGAAAATCTTGATTTTCCGCTTGCGCCGGCAGCATGATCTACAACGGATGACTGTACTGCACGTTCTGTGCGGATATGTCTGAATCCAAAACATGCAATCGCGAAAAAAACGGCATAAAGCATCGCATTCGCAAAAAAGACGTAAGCGAATGAAAATGATGCAACGACTCCCCCAAGCGCGGAACCGACAGCGACCCCGGCATTTTGCGCTACATACACGGCATTAAAAGCCTTTCTGCCGCCTTCGGGCCAAACCGCTCCGGCCATTGCGTAGCATGCCGGAAACACAACACCCGACCCGAATCCGACAGCTGTCAACAAGAGGATATAAGCCGTCCAGCCATGAAAAAACACGAGGGCGGAAAGGCTGACAAACGTGATCACGATTCCGATAATGACGGATTTGAAACCGCCGATTTTATCAAACAAATAACCGCCGCATAAATTTCCGATGACATTGGCTCCGGAGTTGAGCATCAATACAAATCCGGCTGCGGTTAACGATTTCCCTAAATGGTCGTGAATATAGATAGTGTTCAAAGGCCACAAAAAAGAAGACCCCGTTACATTGATAAACATCCCGATGATCAGCATCCATAACGTACGCGGCACTGTGTTTTCCTTCTTTCTGATTTTCGTTCCTTCTAGATTCTATTCGTTTTGGCCATTTTTTTCAATGGAGGGAATTCGGTTTTCCTTCATAAAAAAACCCCTTTTTAGAAAGGGTATTTTTTATAATATTCAGAAAAATACTTTAATCTCCGCTGCTTAGATGGGGCGGGGTTTGTATTCAGGGTCCGGGCCATCGTGGATTTTTATCCTGTCCGGCTCAGCACCGCTCCCGTCCCGCGGATGTTTTACAGTTCCTGGCTGTTCGAATGCCGGCGGACGTTCAGCCCCGTTTCTTACGTCCATTGGCGAACCCGGCTCCCCCATAAAACAGCCGGTTTTTTTGTCATGTTTCTTATTTTGAAATTCCGCAAACACCCCGTTTTGAAACTGACCGGCGTAAGGCTTTTCCCCGCGATTCGGCTGAAAGAATGCCGCAAATCCAGCCGTTTTTGCGGACTGAATATCAAAATACTGTTCTTCAGCAGAACCGATTTTAATCGTCCGGCTGCCGCTTTCTGTTCCGTTTGCACATGAAATGATGAGCGTAATCACTCCTGCCACCCCAAGCGCGCCTGTTAAGGCCGAAAATTTTATCACGTCAAACGCCTCCTATCATAAAAAAGCGGAAAAAGTTCGCAGATTCGGGAGAACCGGTCCATATTGAATCGATCATAATAATCGGAATTTCAGCTTTCCTTTTTTCTATCGGCGATTTCGCACTTCGTTTTATATGCAATCTGTTTTTCGGCGGTTCTCCCGCTCCCCTGGAAAACGTCGTCCTATGGAACAGAAAGCGAAGAACGAAAAAAAGCCGGCAAGATGCCGGCTCCCTGAGGCTGTCCGATGACATGTATGTCTTGAGATTAGAAACCGGCACAGCGGCATCTACGTTGCCGTTAGAAGCTGTATGTTCGCATGCCGCTATTCGGTCATCCATTTCGGCTTTCCGAATCCGGCGAATTCTTTGTCGATCGTTTTTTCGAAAGCCTCCGATTTGACCGCTTCTTTTAAATCTTTGGCGAATGGTTTATCTTTGTTTTTTCCGTCGACAACGATTTGGTTGCGGTAGCGGTCAGGCATGTTTTCAAGCGCAAGGGCATCCTGCAACTTCATGCTGGCAGACAGGGCGAAATTGCCCGGTACGGCGGCGATGTCAAGATCTTCAACCGCCCTTGGCAGGTTGGCGGATTCGAGCTGCTTAAACGTCAGCTTTTTCGGATTGTCCGTGATATCGCGTTCAGAAGCTTTCAATGTATCGATGCCGTCCTTCAGCTTGATCAATCCTTGATCCTTAAGCGTTAAAAACGCCCTGGCAGCGTTAGCCGGATCATTCGGTATAGCTACTTGTGCCCCCGCCTTGACCTCTTTTAGCGATTTATACTTGGATGAGTACAGACCCATCGGTGCGGTCGGCACCGAAATCAGAGCGGCGAGATCTTTGTTGTTTTCCTTATTGTAAGCTTTCATAAAGACTTCATGCTGAAACAAATTGGCGTCAAGCTCGCCTTCCGTCAATGCCGTATTCGGCTGCACATAATCTGTAAATTGAACGACATCCACTTGATAGCCTTTTTTCTCAAGCTCAGGCTTAATCGCTTTTGTGACCATATCGTAATAAGGGCCTGCGGTTGCACCGATTTTAATCGCCTTGCTTCCGTTTGCCGCGCTGTTTCCGCATGCGGCAAGAAGGGCAAGTGTTCCCGCCAATGCAAGTGTTCCCCACAATTTTGTCCATTTCTTCATTCCAATCTCCTCCTCAACATAAAAAAACTCTTCCAGTCCGCCTGAAAGAGTCGATCACTTATCTTTCAGAATGCGTCTGACATTCTGCTGGATTTAGCACCTTGCTTATGCAGGTTGCTGAGATTTCACAGGGCCAGTCCCTCCATCTCTCTTCATAAGTTACATATTTGATTCCCTTCATTCTACGTATGAATATTGAGATTTGCAAGAACTTTTTCAACTTAATGAGTTAAAATATGAATACAAGAAGAAAGGAGACCCAAAAATGGAATTTTTCTATGCAATCGGATTTTTTTCCATCATTTTTTCGCTCGGCTATGCTGTTTTTCATTTGATCAGAAAAAAGTTCTTTTCGCCTGACAAACGATTCTCCAAAAAAATCTTTTATCCCTTTCTGATAGGCGGTTTTCTCCTTTGCGCTGCGACATCACCTTATACGGATCAGAAAACATACGCCGGGGAAAACGAAACGAAAGAACAGACGGCTCAAATCAAAGAATTGACGTCTGAGAAAACGTCTCTTTCAAACGAAATCAAATCATTAAAAGAGCGGATTCAAGAAACGAATGAAACATTGGCATCCGTAAAAACGGAGAACGAAACGTTAAAAAAAGAAAATGAGAACCTGCTCAAAGAAAAGGACAAGCTCGCGAAAGATAAGAAATCAGCAGAGAAAAAACTGGCAGGCGTCCAAAAGAACAGCGCAAAAACGAAGCAGGCCCAGGCAGATAAGCAAACAGAAGCTGCTTCAGCCGGGCAGAATAAAAGCTCAGGCTCTTCCAAAAAGACCGCAGAGCACAGTCAGGAGTGCAACATTAAGGGAAGCGTCAACAAAATTTATCATACGCCTAGAAGTACATACTATGACCGCACGAAAAACGTCGTCCAATGGTTTTGTTCTGAACAGGAAGCACAAGACGCGGGATACAGACCGCCAAAACGTTAAAAAAGCCGGCGCGCTGCCGGCTTTCTTTCTATAATTCTCTTCTTAACGCAGTCAGCACGTTCGTTCTCGTCGCTTTGACGGCCGGATTCAATCCTGACAGAATTGCAACCCCCATACTGATGACAGTCGCAATGATGACAAGGCTCACCGGAATATAGGAGAACGTGATGCTGAAATCCTGTGCGCTCCCTTCGCCTTGGGAAACCGATGACAAAATCACGGGGAGAAGCTTGTTCACCAGGAAGCTGACACCGTATGAGATGATAACGCCGAATACAGATCCGATGAAGCCGATATAGGCGCTTTCCATTAAAAACATTTTGCGGATGACGTTCGGACTCGCACCGATCGCTTTCATAATTCCGATCTCCTGGGTCCGCTCCGTGACGGCCATTGTCATCGTGTTGAAAATGCCGATCGCAGAAATCAATACGGCGATTACCCCGACGAAAATCAGTCCGATTTTAAAAGCCATAAAAAGCAGGTTGACGCTGTCCAGCTTTTTCGTGACAGAATCGACGAAGAAGCCTTTGTCTTCCATATCTTTCGTGAGCTGATCGACATGTTCAAAGTTGTCCGCATAGACTGTCAGTTCTTTTTCTATATCACCGCTGTCTTTATCCGCTTTCAGAAAATCGGTAATCCCTTTCTGCATGTCATTGCTGACATAGACGCTGGAATCGCTCACCCAATCGTAAGAAGGCTTTTCCATTACCCCGACAACCTTAAAGTCATACGTTTTTTCCTTGCTTTTTTCTCCTGTCTTTTCATCTACCTTCTCAATCTTTAATTCTATCGTCTTGCCGAGAATATCTTTTTCATATCCTTTAGGTTCTTTTATGTCATCTGGATTGTTTTCTTGCTGCTTTTGATATTCTTTCGCTTCTTTTTTCGTCCACAGCATCTTGCCGAAATGATAGCCGACGACGATTTCATTCGGCGATTTCGCCACGCGTCCGCGGTCCAGTTTGATGTTCGCTTTTTGCTCTGCCGCCATATCGGTAAGCATCAAATAACCGATTTGCTCATTGGTCCGATTGCCAAATTTGGCTTCTACAGGCGCCATCACTCTTGTACGTTCAATAACGGCTGCTACATCGCCGCGTTTCTCAAAGTCTTTTAAGTCTTTCTTTTGAACAGGCTTGTCGCCTTGCCCTTCTTTTCCTGCGACATCGATTTTCGTGACAATCTGATCTTTCATCAGCTGCTCGGTCATCGACTTTTGCAGCCCGAAGCCGACGGAGGCGAGCACGATTAAAAACGCGCAGGCCACCGTTGTCGCCAATATTGTCATAAACACCCTGAGGCGGTTTTTCTTCATGTTTCTTCTGATGAATTTCAGCTGGTCCTTAAACTTCAACGGTCTCTTCCCCTTTCTCCAACACCCCGTCAAATAAACGGAATTTCGTATCTGCGATCGACGCCACCTCGTCATCGTGGGTAATAATAATGAACGTGATGCCTCTTTCTCTGTTCAGCTGCTTGATGAATCCGAGGATTTCCTGCTCTGTTTCGGAATCAAGGCTTCCCGTCGGCTCGTCCGCCAAAATGATCGACGGGTTTAAAATCAGCGCCCGCGCGATGCTGACGCGCTGCTGCTGTCCTCCGGAAAGCTCGTTCGGATAATGGCCTGCATGGTTTTCAAGGCCGACGCGGCGCAGCATGTCATTCACCCTTTGCTTGCGCTCCGCCGGACGAACGCCTTTTAATGTAAGGGGCAGCTCGACGTTTTCAAACGTCGTCAGACTCGGAATCAGCTGAAAGCTTTGAAAGATAAAACCGAAATGTTCAAGGCGAAACTCCGCCCACTCTTTTTCGCTGAATCCCGTCACATCCGTACCGCCGATCATGATCTTTCCTTCTGTCGGCCCAATATAGCCGGAAATCAGGTTTAACAGCGTCGATTTCCCTGAACCGCTCCGCCCGACGATACAGGCGATTTCTCCTTTTTGGACGGTAAGCGAGACGTCCTTCAATACTTTGATTTCGTTTTCCCTTCCTTTTTTTCCGATTTTGAATGAGTGGTGAATATGTTCTATGGTAATCATTTTCTCTATCTCCTCTCCGCGGTTTACAGTCTCGTTTTTTTGAAAATCAAGAAGTAGCTGAGCAAAAATCCGACAACTGAGCCGATGATCATCCCTATGATGTAGCTTATAATGTTTTCTGAAGCGGCCAGGCCAAAACCGAAGATGCCGAATAAGATGACGAGAATCTGAATCGGTCTCTCCATCTGCCTCCATAAGAAAAAGTGTCCGTTTCTCTCAACCGGCTGTTTCAAAAAACAGAAATAGCCAATCACATAAAACAGAACGCCCATAATAAGCGGAATGAACATAACCAGCCTGTTTTCATCCAAAATGCCGAAATGATCGAGGTATATAATCGGTGTGATATAACCTAAAAAGTCCGAATCCATAAAAACACCGCTGTCAACTATTCCGAAAAAACGGAGAATAACCTGAATATTGGATATCGGAAGCCCGATGAGCAAATACGGCAGAATAGACGCCGAAAAAGCAACGACCAGCTGCCCCAATATGTTGCCTGTCATCGTCCCGGCCGCCATCACCAAAGAATAAACCATAAAACTGAAAAACATGGCGCCTATAAAAAGGACGTGAAAATTATGCACCTCCGGCTTCAGCACGGTGACCATCAAGTATGAGAGTAAGTACGATAATAATTGCGCTGACAAAAGAACAGATGCGCCAAACACAAACTTTGTCTGAAAAACCGTGACCCGCTTATAAGGAAGACTTAATGTGAAATCGAGCGTTCCTTTGCTCCGTTCAAAGCCCAACTGGCTGAGTGCAAGGATGACTCCCCCTATCCAAAACATCTGGACAAATGTTCCGGTTGGATATTCTATGACAAACTCGCACTGTAAATCTTTAAAGGCTTTTTGATCCTCCAGACACCCCTGATAAGATAAATAACCGTTCAATATTGTAAGCGGCTCGCTGAGCATAATGGCGGCAAAGACGATTAAAAAGAGCCATTGATGCTGCTTCCACTCTTTATAAAGCAATCCGCGGTCTACCATCTTCGCTTCCCTCCAAACTTCGCGATGAATACTTCCTCAAGGCTGACAGGAAGCTCGTTCCACACCTTAGGAGACAGGCTTTTGAGAAACTGCCTGCTTACATCGTCTCCTTTCGGAATGAGCACTGTATAAAACACGCCTGTATGGTCTAAAACAGGTATGTCTCTCTCCCTGATCTTTACATTGACGTCTTCTTCAAACGCCATTTGAATCTTGATGAAGTCTTCTTTCAGATCGTCAAGGTCCATGACGTTTGACAGCGTATTGTCTTCGAGAAAGCCGATCCGGTTGCACATCCGCTCTATATCTTCGAGCCTGTGGGATGTGATCAGAATGGTCGTATTGTGTTCGGCCACTTCATCGACCATCAGCTGAAGGACGTCATGCCTTGTGACCGCATCGATGCCGTCTGTCGGCTCATCAAGCAAAATGACGGCAGGGCGGATGGCAAATGACAAAATGAGCGACATTTGCTTTTTCAATCCTGTCGACAATTCCCGGTATTTTTTAGTTTCAGAAATCCCGTAGCGGTTCATTAATTCGTTTGCATATGTAACATCAAAGTCCGGATATATGCCGCGCAAAATCGCAACGAGCTGTTTGTAGCTGTATTTCTCAAAAAAAGGATTTTGCACCGGCATGTACATGATGTTTCGCTTTACCAACGGGTGATCCTTGATTTTAATGCTGTCGAATAAAATGTCTCCCTCGTCTGGAAGAAGAATCTGCTGGATAAGGCGAAGGAGCGTCGTTTTTCCCGAACCGTTTCTGCCGAGCAATCCGAATATTTCTCCTTCTTCGAGTTTTAAAGAAACGTCTTTGAGCACTTCTTTACCATCGATCGTTTTTGATACATGCTTTAACTCAATCATCTGCCGCGCCTCCTTTCACCTCTTCGCTGATTTCCGCGATCCATTCATATAGCTTCTGAATGTCGATTCCGGCGTAGTGTGCATCGATGATCAGCTGTTTTAACTGCTCTTTCATCATCGTGATCTTCCCTTCATCAAGCGTGACTTTCGCGTTTTCTGAAATGTATGTCCCTCTTCCACGCAACGTTTCGATAATCCCTTCGCGCTCAAGTTCTTTATAGGCTTTGCTTACCGTATTCGGATTTGCAATGATGATCGTCGCAAGCTCTCGGACAGAAGGAAGCTTATCTCCGGGTTTCATTATTCCTTTTAAACAAAGCTCTTTCATCTGCTGAATAATCTGCTCATAAATCGGAGTCGAGCTTCTCGGATCGATTTGGATCATCTATCTCCCTTCTTTCTCATTCAATCTCTTCAATTCATGGGGCCTCTTTAAATCTTCAGAAAAAACGCGCTCCCCATATTTTCCTGAAGCATAAAACCAAGCGTTGCAAGAACAAACAAGAAAGAGCAGGCGATGATAAACGCCAGTACAACCATTGGCTTCTGTGCTTTTTTATGTTTATCACTCATGAAAGAAAGCTCCTTTCAACTTGTGTATGAATTGTATTACTCGATGTAGTACACTTAATACAATAATTATACACAAATGATTTGTCAACAATTTTCCCAGAAAAAAAAGACCCTTTAAAAGGGCCTTTCATACGATCTCTCGAGGATCATATTATTTTGAAGGGCTTGCAGCTGAAGCCTTTTGCGGTAAATTTCCTCCCTTTGCTGTGGATTGGCAAACAGTGAGAGTTTATTTAAATCGTTGACTGCATTTTCAAGCATCAGCTGCGCATTGCTGTACTCTGTCTCATTGTAATGTTCCTGCTTGCTCGCAGTTTCAAATTGAGTCAAAGCATAATCGTAAGCATCATCGCTTCTTTGGATGTGTTCTCCGACGGATTGTCTTGTAGCCAAAGAAAACCCCTCCTTAATGGAAAAATTCCATCGCGTTTAGTTTTGCCCTATCCGCCCATGATCAATAAAGAAAATAATGGAGAAATGGATTTGTTCTCATCCGCATTATTTGCTACAATTTTAGGATGCCATCTACTACAAGGAGGAGCCTGATTTGCATCAGAACAACCCTTTTCCGTATACGAACAGCGAAAAACGATATCATACATGGAATTATCACTTAAGAAATCATTTCGGACACAAGGTCTTCAAGGTTGCCCTTGACGGCGGGTTTGACTGCCCGAATCGCGACGGCACGGTCGCACACGGGGGATGCACGTTTTGCAGTGCGGCCGGAAGCGGCGATTTTGCGGGAAATCGCGCAGACGATCTCATCACCCAATTTCATGAAATCCGGGACAGAATGCATGAAAAATGGAAAGACGGCAAATATATGGCCTATTTCCAGGCTTTTACGAATACGCACGCACCTGTCGACGTTCTCCGTGAAAAGTATGAAACCGTCCTCGGCCTTGACGGGGTTGTCGGACTCTCGATTGCGACGCGTCCTGACTGTCTGCCCGATGATGTCGTCGAATACCTTGCCGAGCTGAACGAACGGACATACCTTTGGGTGGAGCTCGGCCTGCAGACCGTTCATGAACGGACAGCCGCTTTAATTAATCGGGCCCATGATTACGAATGTTACGTCGAAGGCGTAAACAAGCTGAGAAAACACGGCATCAGGGTCTGTTCCCATATCATTAACGGCTTGCCGCTCGAGAACTACGATATGATGATGGAGACGGCAAAAGCCGTTGCCGATTTAGACGTACAGGGAATCAAAATCCACTTGCTTCACCTCTTAAAGGGAACACCGATGGTGAAGCAGTATGAGAAAGGCAAGCTGGCGTTTCTTTCCCAGGATGAGTATGTCAAGCTCGTCTGCGACCAGCTTGAAATTTTGCCGCCGGAAATGATCATCCACAGAATTACAGGCGACGGCCCCATCGAATTAATGGTCGGGCCGATGTGGAGCGTCAACAAATGGGAAGTGTTAAACGCCATTAACGGCGAGCTTGAAAAACGCGGCAGCTATCAAGGAAAATGGTACAAAAAAACGAAAGAGGAAGCCATGTCATGAAACTGAAGAAAATCCTTCCATATGCAAAAGAATTGCTGAAAACTGCCGCCGGGGAAGGCGACATCGTCATTGATGCGACAATGGGAAACGGTCATGACACATTCTTTTTGGCCGAGCTGGTCGGGGAGAGCGGCCATGTCTATGCCTTTGACATTCAAGAAGCGGCTCTTTTGAACACGGCCGAAAGGCTTGGAGTCGAGTATAAAGACCGGGTGACACTGATTCAAAAAAGCCATGATGAACTTATCGCTTCGCTTCCTGACGACGTCTCAGGCAAGGTGGCGGCAGCCGTGTTTAACCTCGGGTATCTTCCGGGAGGAGACAAATCGGTGACGACAAAAAGCGTGTCGACCATCGCCAGCATCAAACAGCTGCTCAACATCCTGAAAGATGAGGGCCTGATCGTGCTGGTCGTCTACCACGGCCATCCCGAAGGAAAGCGGGAAAAGGACGCCCTGCTCGAATTTTGCGCATCGCTCGACCAGGATACGGCCCGGGTCCTCTGCTACCAATATTTGAACCAGCGAAACGATCCGCCGTTTATCATTGCAATCGAAAAGAAAAAAGCGGTTCAAAAGTGATAGCCTGAAAATCCTCCGTTTGGAGGATTTTTTTCATTCAAACATAATGTAAGCGATATCAAAATAAAATATGAAACACTTTTTATTTCGGAATTTTCCAAAAAAAATATTAAAAAAATGGAGGTGGTTTTGCTCTTTGTCACGAAATTGTTGAAATCACACGTAAAAATACGGAGGGATTCGCTTGAAAAAATTTATCGCTTATCAAATTTTGATCGCACTCGCCATTGGAGCAGTGATCGGACACTTTTTCCCTGATTTCGGAATGGCGCTGCGCCCCGTCGGAGACGGATTTATCCGCCTGATCAAAATGATCGTCGTTCCGATCGTCTTTTCTACAATCGTCATCGGTGCGGCCGGAAGCGGAAGCATGAAAAAAATGGGCAGCCTCGGCATCAAGACGATTATTTGGTTTGAAGTGATCACGACCATCGTGCTCGGACTCGGGCTGCTGTTGGCCAATGTCCTAAAGCCCGGCATCGGCCTTGACCTCTCCCATTTGGCCAAAAAAGATATCGACGAGCTCTCGGGCTACACGGAAAAAGTAGTCGATCTTAAACAAATGATCCTCGATATTATTCCTACCAACATCGTTGACGTCATGGCCAGAAACGATCTGCTTGCCGTGATCTTCTTTGCGATACTGTTCGGCGTCGCAGCTGCCGGGATCGGCAAAGCCTCAGAACCTGTCATGACATTTTTTGAGTCTGTTGCCAATATCATGTTCAAGCTGACACAGATGGTAATGGTGACAGCCCCTATCGGCGTGCTTGCCCTTATGGCCGCATCTGTCGGCCAATACGGCATCGAGCTTCTGCTTCCTATGTTAAAATTGGTCGGCACCGTCTTTCTTGGACTGTTTATCGTTCTTTTTGTGCTGTTTCCGCTCGTCAGTCTTATTTTTAAAATTAAATATTTCGAAGTCCTGAAAATGATTTGGGATTTGTTTTTGATCGCGTTTTCCACGACAAGCACGGAAACGGTGCTGCCGCAGCTGATGGACCGCATGGAGAAATACGGCTGTCCGAAACGGGTCGTTTCCTTCGTGGTTCCTTCAGGCTTGTCGCTGAATTGTGACGGCTCCAGTCTGTATTTATCGGTCGCCTGTATCTTTTTGGCGCAGGCATTCAATATAGACATGAGCATATCGCAGCAATTGCTCATGATGCTTGTGCTTGTGATGACAAGCAAAGGGATCGCCGCCGTGCCATCGGGATCGCTCGTCGTCCTTCTGGCAACCGCTAACGCAGTCGGCCTTCCCGCTGAAGGAGTGGCGATTATCGCAGGCGTAGACCGCGTCATGGACATGGCGAGAACAGGCGTTAACGTCCCAGGTCATGCCGTTGCCTGCATTGTTGTATCAAAATGGGAAAAAAGCTTCCGGTATAATGAGCGCTTTGTGCTTGAAAAACAATATCGGACAGAAAGCCTATAAACATTAAAGCTCAAACCGATGACCGGTTTGAGCTTTTTATTACGAGCTTTTCATCCAAGGCATTTTTTGAATTTTGCGGTATGCCCTGCCGTTAATATAGAAAAAGAAAGACGTTTTGCCGCTCGCTTTGATCAATTTTTTCGCAAGCCGGCCGATTTCCTTCTGGCCCGCTACTTTGTCATCTGACAAATAAACGCCCAACAGGCCCCTGTTGATCAGGCGGTGAAAATTTTCATGCGGGATGCCGCGCAAATGCTCATCCGCCATTTCGATAAAATGCTCAAGCCTTTCCATCATTTCAGAATGTGACGAATAATAGGTGCAAAAGTTCAAGTCTCCGCCGATCAAATCTTCCTCTTGGTCGATCAAATAATCAAGCAAAATGTGCAATCCCTGTATGTACGGAAAATAGCTGTCGCGTATTTTTCCGGCCATCGCTTCTGTAAAGTCCGGCCGGACGGAATACGATACTAAACAAAAAATGCCGAGCGTCGAGCCTGCACACGCTGAAAATTCATACCATTCCATTTCAGGCAAAGCGGATTTGTATTTGTCGAACCAGGCCTCAAGCCGCGGCACGCGTTCGTGTTCAATGACGTGTTTATGGACTTGCAGGTCGCAGTAATAGCTGCAAAGCTCAAGCAGGTGCTCTTTGATCAAGCCGTAGTTTTCGATATCGGCCAGAACGTCCTGGCATGTTTTGACCAGCTCGTGCAAATAGCCGCAGTCTTCTTGATCTTCCCTGAACCGGTAATAGTTTTTCAGCTCCGCGCCGACAGTCAGCGCGTCTTTCATCGATTGGTGAAGCATGGCGAAATCGTCCGGATCAAGCGAAGTGCTGCGGTCGCATAAGTTATCAAGGTAGTCGCTTATCGTCTGATAGGCGGTAATAAACCGGATCGACTGCCTGATCTTCTCTCCTGAAAGAAGCGCCAATATGCCGCCTCCTTCACAGTGAAAGGTTTTTTGCCTGATGCTTGCCAACGCCTGCATTTTCAGCTCAGAGTTTTCAATGTTTTCTGCCTTCGTCCGCCATTTGTCTAATTCCTGATGGACGAGCGGAAAAACCTCTCTGTATACTTTTGCCATTAACCCTAACGGATGCTCCGGTACTGACAAAGAATGCACCTCCATTACGTGATATATTGATCTGCAAACGCTTTTGCCGCTTTAAAAACGTCCTCTCGTTCAGGCTCATTAAAGATCTCGTGATACAAGCCCTCCCATTCCCTGTATGCCTTATTTCGCGATGCAAGCTGATCAAACCATTTGACTGTCATTTTTTTATCGACGATCAAATCTGTGCCAGCCTGCATGACTAGCAAAGGGGTGTTGAGAAACGCGTCAGCCGGCTCCAGCGCGCTTTTCATTGCTTTTAATAGCTCTTGATACCATCTGACGGAAACTTTTGTAAAATACAACGGATCATTGTCGGCCATTTCGATGAGTTCTTTATTTCTCGTCGCTTTGTCGGGCGTAATGCCTGATTCGAACGAAAGGGACGGAGCTACGACATTCAGCCCTTTGGAGAGCACGTCCATCAATTTGTTCGGTTTTAGCTTTAATTGCAGCCCGAGACAAGGGGATGATAAAATGAGACCGTTAATGGCATTTTCGTGCTGCTTGAACCACTCAATTGCGACGAGTCCGCCCATGCTGTGCCCGAGGAGAAATACCGGCAGCCGGAACGATTTTGCCTTGTCAATCCATTTGTCTACTTCATCAATATATTCTTGAAACGAGCGTATATGCCCTCTTGCTCTTGTCGATGTGCCCTGTCCGGGCAGATCGTCCATGACGACATGGTATCCGGATGAACGCCACATTTCGGACAGCCATTTATACCGCCCGTGATGCTCACAGGCCCCATGGACAATGACGATTGAAGCAACAGGTCTTTCCGCTTCCACGCAAAACATGCTTGACCACCTCGCGCTATATTTTTAAAACACGTAAATGAAAGGATGGAACTCATGATTTACCCTTATAAAGATACCGAACCGCTCATTCATAAAACGGCGTTTATCGCCGACAACGCGTGCATCACCGGAGATGTTACGATCGGAGAGCACTCAAGCATCTGGTTTTCCTCCGTCATCCGCGGGGATGTTGCACCGGTCCGGATAGGAAAAGGCGTCAATATTCAAGACCTTTCTTGTCTGCATCAAAGCCCGAACCGCCCCCTCTTGATCGAGGATGGCGTGACGGTCGGCCATCAGGTCACATTGCATAGCGCAGTAATACGAAAGCATGCCCTTATCGGAATGGGATCGATTATCCTCGACGAAGCCGAGATCGGCGAAGGCGCTTTTATCGGCGCTGGAAGCCTTGTCCCGCCCGGGAAAAAGATCCCGCCGTTTCACCTTGCTTTCGGCAGGCCCGCCAAAGTCATTCGTCCGTTAACCGACAGTGACAAACAGGATATGGAAAGAATACGCAAAGAATACATTGAAAAAGGACAATACTACAAGTCCCTTCAACAAAAAGACTAGCTTTGCTACAACTTTACCATTTTTTTCGCCATAAATTAAGCAAAAACCTTTTTCTGCCGTCTGCAGCCTTAGCGCCAGCGGCTTTTTTTCGTTTCCGAAATCTTTACAAATACTTATCATTTGCTAAACATTCATTTTTTACAATAAAAGCGAGCTACCATTCGCCTAAGGGGGTTATTACGCTGAATAAACTGATGATCGGCATGTACAACTTTGAATGCAGAATTTTCCTCGGTATGAACAGCTTGTTCCATCAAAAAGCATTAAATCGTTATTTTCGCTCTTCTACCCATTTAGGGGGAGCTTTTTGTACCATTTTCGCTTCGCTTCTACTGATCGTGTTCGGCGAAGGAAATATTCGCCTTGCCGGAGCCGCCTCTGCACTTGCGCTCCTCGTCAGCCATCTGCAGGTCGTGCTCATCAAAAAGCTTTATCCGAGAAAGCGCCCGTATATGACGCTGAAACAGGCAAAGGTGCTGAACAATCCGTTGAAGGATCATTCCTTTCCATCCGGACATACGACAGCCGTATTTTCTGTAATTACACCGGTAATCGTATTCTTTCCGATACTGGCGCTTTTATTAATCCCAGCCGGAATCACAGTCGGCCTCTCAAGAATCTATCTGGGCCTTCACTATCCGTCAGACGTGCTGGCCGGCATGGTGCTTGGCGTCTCAGCCGGAATCATGTCATGTATGATCATGTGAGAACCGTTTCTTCCAGATTCAGCCAAATGTTAAAAACCAACCATCAGGAGGGGAAACGATGAAAATTGCGATTTTTACCGACACCTTTACGCCCGATGTCAACGGCTGCGCCAGAACGTTAAAGAGGTATACAGATTATCTGGAGAAAAAAGGAATTCCGTATAAAGTGTTTGCACCGGAAAGCACGCACGAAACACAGTTTTCAAGCAGCATCCGCCGTTTTGCAAGCTTGCCGTTCTTCCTTTACCCCGAATGCCGGCTCGCACTCCCCAATCTCATCCAAATGAAAGCAGAGCTTCGTGAATTCAGGCCTGACCTCATCCATATCGCGACCCCGTTCAACATCGGCCTGGCGGGGCTGAAATACGCGAAAAATCGAATATCCCCCTGGTAGGTTCGTATCATACTGACTTTGACCAGTACCTCGCCTATTATGACCTTCACATGTTTTCCAAGCTTTTATGGAAGTATATGCATTGGTTTCATAAATCTTTTCAAAAAATCTTTGTTCCTTCGCACGAAACACTGCGGCAGCTAAAGATGAGGCAGTTCAGAAATCTGTCCATTTGGAAGCGCGGCGTCGACTGCTCTTTATTCAATCCGGCATTTTGCACCGAAAAGGTGCGGGAGCAGTATGGAATAAAGGAAAAATATTTGCTCAGCTATGTCGGCAGGCTCGCACCTGAAAAAGACCTTGAGACGCTGCTTATGACTGCAGACCACCCAACATTGCAAAAGGATGTTCATTGGCTGATCGCCGGAGACGGCCCATTAAAAAAAAAGAACTTGAAAAACGCGCTCCCGCCAACATGACCTTTGCCGGCTATGTCAAAGGCGAAGAGCTCACAAGCATTTATGCAAGCTCAGACTTGTTTGTGTTTCCTTCTCCGACGGAAACGTTCGGAAATGCGGCTCTTGAAGCGCTCGCGTGCGGAACGCCGGTGGTCGGGGCAGACTCCGGCGGCCTGAAAGACTTCATTCAGCACGGAAAGAACGGGTTTCTTGCAGAGCCGAAAAACCCTGAAGCCTTTGCCGCATACATTTTAAAAATCCTATCAAACGACGGATTGAAAAAACGGATGGGAGAAGAAGCGCGGAGCTATGCGCTCACACAATCGTGGGACGCCATTTTTGAAAGGCTCCTCTCCGAATGCGAAGGCGTACTAGCCGAATGTTCCGGAGAAAGGACGGCTTAAAAAAAGAAAAAGGTTTTCGATAAATCGAAAACCTTCAGGCTGTCGAGAAAATCGACAGCCTTTTTCATTTTTCCCTTAAATTATCCATTTCACCATTTTATAATAAAGAAAAGCCTTCTAAAAGGACGGTGTCTGTTCATGTTCTACACAAGGAATTCTTCCCAGAACGAAGCTGAATTTGTATTGCTTGATCAGCTTGTTGAAGAGGATCACCTGCTTCGTAAAATTGACAAGTACATCGATTTCTCTTTTATCATTGAAAAGGTTAAACCTTACTACAGCGAAAATAAAGGCCGCCCCTCACTTGATCCGTTGATTTTATTCAAAATGATGTTTATCGGATACCTTTACGGTATCCGTTCAGAAAGACAGCTCGAAAAAGAAATTTACTATAATATGGCTTACCGATGGTTTTTAGGGTTAAACATCAACGATCCAGTTCCTCACCATTCAACCATCAGTTGGAATAGACGTACACGCTTTAAAGATACGACCATTTTTCAAGACATTTTCGATGAGATCGTTCTTCAGGCCATTAATCATGATATGGTAGGAGGCCGTGTCCTTTTCACAGATTCAACTCACCTCAAAGCCAATGCCAATAAGCATAAATATACGCGAAAAACGATTGAGCAGGATACACAAAACTATATAAAGGACTTGGATAAAGCCGTCCAAGAAGATCGGGAAGCACGCGGAAAAAAGCCTTTAAAAGCCAAAGAGGAGGTGAAAACTAAAAAGGAAATTCGTCATAGTACAACTGATCCCGAAAGCGGCTATCTTTACCGTGAAAACAAACCTGAAGGTTTTTTCTATTTAGATCACCGAACAACGGATATGAAATTCAATATCATCACCGATGCCTATGTAACGCCCGGTAATGTCCATGATTCTGCGCCTTATCTCGATCGATTAGACCACCAAATCGCACGATTTGGTTTTCAAGTTGAAGCCGTCGCTCTTGATTCTGGCTATCTGACAACTCCAATCTGTAAAGGACTGTCCGACCGTCGAATTTTTGGCGTTATTGCTCATAGACGCTTTCATCCTACAAAAGGTTTGTTTCCGAAGTGGAAGTTTCATTATGACCGTGAAAAAAATCAGTACATTTGTCCGAACGGACAAACACTCTTATACTCAACAACAGATCGAAAAGGCAACAGATTTTATAAGTCCAACCCTGAAAAGTGTGTCTCATGCCCTCTGCTTGAAAACTGTACAAGATCGAAAAACCACCAGAAGGTCGTCTCAAGACACATATGGGAGGACCATAAAGAAAAGGTCAGGCAAAATCGTTTGTCCGACTCCGGAAAAATCCTCTACAAAAAAAGAAAAGAAAAAATAGAGCGGAGCTTTGCAGATTCAAAACAGCTGCATGGGCTTCGCTACTGCCGGTTGAGGGGAAAACAAAATGTGAGCGAACAAGTTCTCCTCACCGCCGCTTGCCAGAATATGAAGAAGATTGCCACACACTTAGCCAAGCTTGGCTAAGTGTGTGGGAGGGCTTTTTCCTTTTATAAAGATTAAAAAATGAACAAGAAATTTTATGAAATAAAAAAGCTTGTAGGAAAAAACATGTTTTTCTCTACAAGCTGAGAAAAAGGTTTTCGATAAATCGAAAACCTCAGCTTGTCGACAAAGTCACAAAAAAAGTGGCTTGATCGACAAGCTTTTTTTGTTAAAATGTGTGTGGAATCTATTTTTGGAGGTTTTACCATGTTGACCAAACACTCTAAAGATCAGCGTGAACAGCTTGAAGTCTTTGCCTTAAGTGAGCTTGTACCTGAAGACCATTTGGTCAGGAAGATGGAAGAAGCCATTGATTTTTCATTTATTTATGAAAAAGTTGCCCCTCTTTATTCTTCAAAAGGGCGTCCAAGTATTGATCCTGTTGTACTGATTAAAATGGTGCTCATTCAATACGTGTTTGGTCATCGCTCCATGCGCGAAACCATTAAGCGAATCGAAACTGATGTAGCCTATCGCTGGTTTATTGGATATGGATTCTCTGAAAAAATCCCTCATTTTTCAACCTTCAGTAAAAACTATGAACGTCGCTTTCATGACACAGACCTATTTGAAACAATCTTCTATAAGATTTTACGTCAAGCCATGGATCTCGGCCTCGTCGATCCTTCGGTCGCCTTCATCGACAGCACACATGTCAAAGCGAATGCCAATAAGAAAAAGTTTGTGAAAAAGATCGTAAGAAAAGAAACAAGAGCTTATCAGGAGCAGCTAGATCAAGAAATTAATGCCGATCGCGAAGCGAACGGAAAAAAGCCCTTAAAGCCCAGGCGATGCTTAGAGGAACGAGAAGTAAAGGAAAGTACAACTGATCCTGAGAGCGGATATTTTGTCAAAGGCGAACGAGAACGTCTTTTTGCCTATGGATTTCATACAGCTTGTGATCGGAACGGATTTGTGCTGGGAACGGTTGTTGAGCCTGCCAATATCCATGACAGCCAAGTGTTCGCGTCGCTGTTTCAACAAGTAAAAGAGCGCGTTGCCAAGCCTCATACGGTCGCAGTTGATGCCGGATACAAAACACCGGTTATCGCAAAATTTCTTCATGAAGAAAACGTTCGCCCTGTTATGCCTTACACGCGTCCGCAAACCAAAAAAGGATTCATGAGAAAACACGAGTATGTTTACGATGAATTTTATGATGTCTATATCTGCCCGCAAGACCATATTCTCTCCTATCGCACAACCAATCGGCAAGGTTATCGAGAGTATGCTTCAGATCCAAAACGATGTAAACCATGTCCATTACTACATACATGTACAGAAAGTAGAGATCATCGAAAGATGATTCACAGACATATCTGGCAGGATCATTTAGACGAAGCTGATCATCTTCGGCATACGGAAGAGAATAAACAAATCTATGCCAAACGTAAAGAGACGATCGAACGAGTTTTTGCCGATTTAAAACATAAGCATGGCCTGCGCTGGACAACCCTACGGGGAAAGAAAAAATTGTCCATGCAGGCGATGCTTGTTTTCGCTGCCATGAATCTGAAAAAGCTGGCGAATTGGACCTGGAAAGGTCCTAACCGCCAGCCTTCTGATCGAAATAATAGAATAAAATGGACAAAAACAGGTCGGATTTTAAAAATCCGACCTGTTTTGTCAACGGTCTGAAAGGTTTTCGATAAATCGAAAACCTTTTTCTTATGCTTATACGATAATGACTTCCTTCGGCTGATGGTTCAGCTCTTCAGGCACAAAGCGCTTTTCAACGAAAATGCTGTGCCAGATCATGAAGATGAGGACTGTCCAGATTTTGCGGCTGTTGTCCGCTTTGTTGGCGCAATGGTCTTCAAGAAGCTGCAGCACATAATCTTTATGAATATATGCATCTGTTTGACTCTCTTTAATAATGCCAACGGCCCAGTCATGCATTTCATTTTTCAGCCAGTGGCGGATCGGCACAGGGAAGCCCAGCTTTTTGCGGTTTAGCACGTGTTCAGGAACGATGCCTTCAGCCGCTTTTCTAAGCAGATACTTTGTCGTGCCGTTTTTCGTTTTGAGCTCTTCCGGAATTTTGGAAGCCGCTTCAAAGACGACTTTATCCAAGAACGGAACCCGGAGTTCAAGGGAATTGGCCATCGTCATTTTATCGGCTTTCAGCAAAATATCGCCGCGCAGCCACGTATGAATGTCGACATACTGCATTTTATTGATGTCGCTGTAAGACTTGCTTTCTTCAAAAAACGGCTTTGTCACATCACGGTATGTGATATGTTCGTCATATTGGCGAAGAAGCTTCGATTTCATGCCTTCTTCGAAAATCTTCGCATTGCCGATATATCTCTCTTCAAGAGGCGTGCATCCCCTCATTAAGAAGCTTTTCCCTTTCATGCCCTCAGGCATCGCGGACGCCACATAGAGAAGCATCTTTTTCAAAGGAGACGGAATCCGTTCGAACGGCTTTAATGACAGAGGCTCGCGGTAAATGTTATATCCGCCGAAAAGCTCATCAGCCCCTTCTCCGGACAAGACGACCGTCACTTGTTTTTTCGCTTCCTTAGCGACAAAATACAAAGGAATCGCCGCAGGATCTGCAAGCGGGTCATCCAAATGCCAGACGATCTTCGGAAGCTCGTTCATGTACTCTTCAGGCGAAATGACCGTGCTGAAGTTTTCCAGACCGAGCTTTTCGGCGGTCTCTTTCGCCACGTCGACTTCACTGAAGCCTTCATGTTCAAAACCGACCGAGAACGTTTTTAAATTTGGATGAAATTGCTTGGCAACGGACACGATAAAGGAAGAATCGATACCGCCTGAAAGGAATGAACCGACAGGCACGTCGCTTCTCATATGTACTTTCACGGAATCAAAAATGGCGTCCCTTACCTCTTGGACAAGCTTGTCCTCGTCCGTCTGCACAGGCTTAAATTGGACTTTCCAGTACGTTTTAAATTGAATGTCTTCATTCGGCCGGATCGTAAACTGCTGGCCCGGCTCCACTTTCTGCACCTTTTGATCAAGCGTTTCAGGTTCAGGAACAAATTGGAATGAAGCATACTGCTGAAGCGCCTTTTCATTAAATTCCACATCGGCGCTGACAGGCATCAGGCTTTTTCTCTCTGATGCGAAGTAGACATGTCCGTCCGTTTTCGTAAAATAGAGCGGTTTGATTCCAAACGGATCGCGCGCGCCGTACAGAAGCTGCTCTTGTTTATCCCAGATCAAAAATGCGAACATTCCCCGCAGCTTTGCTGCCGCTTCTTGTTTGTAATGGCGGTATGTCGCAAGAAGAACTTCCGTATCGGAATCAGTCTTAAATTCATAGCCTTTTGAGATCAGTTCTTCCTTAAGCTCTATATAGTTATAGATTTCTCCGTTAAAAATAATCCAGTATGAATCATCTTCATATGACAGAGGCTGTCCCCCGTTTTCCACATCGATGATGCTCAGTCTTCTAAATCCGAAGCCTACATGTTCATCATGATAATACCCATCATCGTCCGGACCGCGGTGTACAATCATTTCGTTCATTTGCTTAATTAATTCTTCCTGGGCTGCTGTCTCGGATGATGGGCGATGATTGAATACCCCTACAAATCCACACATAGTATTGCCTCCGATTGTTTAAGATTTCGAAGCAGACTGTATCTGCTGCTTTATTAGACATGTGTTTAAAGAAAAACGTTTCAAAAAACCTGAAAAATGTTCACATTAGAATCCTTGTTTTCTAACAAAAAACGATAGTCAATCTGGATATTTTTCAAGTTTCAAAACCCGCTTATTTTTGCCATCAAAAACAAAGCCGCTTGTGTAAGCGGCTATGCGATTATTCCCCTAACGCCTCTTTGCGCAATTGATCTGCTTTATCTGTGCGCTCCCAAGGCAGATCAAGATCAGGGCGTCCAAAATGTCCGTAAGCTGCCGTTTGTTTATAGATCGGACGGCGCAAGTCAAGCATTTTGATAATGCCGGCAGGTCTCAAATCAAAGTTTTTGCGAACCACGTCGATCAATTTCTCTTCGCTGGCTTTGCCGGTGCCGAACGTATTGACTGAAATGGATACAGGCTGTGCGACGCCGATCGCATAAGCAAGCTGCACTTCGCATGAATCAGCAAGCCCTGCTGCCACGATGTTTTTCGCCACATATCTCGCTGCATAAGCCGCGGATCTGTCGACTTTGGTCGCGTCTTTTCCGGAGAACGCTCCGCCGCCGTGGCGCGCGTATCCGCCGTATGTGTCAACAATGATTTTTCGTCCTGTCAAGCCTGCGTCGCCTTGCGGTCCTCCGATGACAAAGCGGCCTGTCGGGTTAATAAAATATTTTGTGTTTTCATCGATCAGGTCTTGCGGAACAACCGGGTTAATCACATGTTCTTTCAGATTGCGCTGAATCTGTTCCAGCGAAATTTCCGGATGGTGCTGCGTAGAAATAACGATCGTATCGATGCGGACCGGTTTGTTATTCTCATCATATTCGACGGTCACCTGCGTCTTTCCGTCCGGGCGCAAGTATGGAAGAATTTCCTCTTTGCGAACTTCGGTCAAACGGCGGGACAGTTTGTGAGCAAGAGAAATCGGCAGAGGCATGAGCTCTTTTGTTTCATTGCACGCAAAACCGAACATCAGGCCTTGGTCACCGGCTCCGATCGCTTCGATTTCAGCGTCGCTCATCGCTCCTTCACGTGCTTCAAGCGCCTGGTCAACCCCCATCGCAATATCCGGAGACTGCTCATCTATCGACGTCAACACCGCGCACGTTTCTGCGTCAAAGCCGTATTTTGCGCGCGTGTATCCAATTTCTTTAATCGTTTCACGAACCGTTTTCGGGATATCCACGTACGTGGATGTCGTGATTTCACCGCTTACCAGCACCAAGCCGGTCGTCACAGATGTTTCGCATGCAACGCGGGCATTCGGATCTTTCTTTAAAATTTCGTCTAATATACTATCCGAAATCTGATCGCAAATTTTGTCCGGATGTCCCTCCGTAACTGACTCTGATGTAAATAACCGACGATTTTTGCTCATGTATGTTTCCTCCTGTATATGAAGATCAGCCGTGATCTTAAGGTATGATACGGAACTCGTCTCTCTTAATTATATGACGATACTCGGGCTTCATACTCTCTCGTCTGAAAGGCTTCGCTAATCGGGACGCCAAGCCGTCTATGGAAAGAGGCTTTTCCAGCGTCTCCTATTGCCCGGATACTCGGCCAAAACCTTTCACTTTTATGTGAAAAACGCCCAGTACCTTCCTCCTGAAGGCATGATTTTTTATGCAATAAAAAAACCTTTTCCTGTTCGCTGAGGAAAGGGTCTGGTAGTGCGTGCCTTTCACTCTTATCGCTCAAGGTATGTCAAAACCTTGCATCAGGTTAGCACCGTAGTTGTCTCGAAACTGTGATGATGAAGAGAAACCGGTTGCTGGGCTTCATTGGGCCTGTCCCTCCGCCAGCTCGGGATAAGAGTATCCGCTCAATGAAATATCTTATCTTAAAATGACTTGTCATGTCAATATAAGCAGAAATAAATTTGCACACCGTACATAAAGAAAAAACCCGCACGAAATTTGATAAACAGTATAGACTATAAGAACAAATGTGTTATACTAATTCTACATTAATGTTATACACATTAAATAACACGCAAAGGAAGGTTTTTTATGAACTCTGTAGATGCAACGAACGATTTGCAAACGTTATTGTCAGGCAAAAACGTTCAATTTAATTTATCCGTTCCCCATTTGGTTGAAAAGGTTCTTGAGCGGAAAGAGGGAATTTTGACATCATCCGGAGCCGTGCGCGCGACGACCGGTACATATACCGGCCGCTCTCCGAAAGACAAATTCATCGTAGAAGAAAAAAGCACAAAAGAGAAGATCGACTGGGGCGCGGTGAATCAGCCGATTTCGGAAGAAGCTTTTGACCGCCTTTACACAAAAGTCGTCAGCTATTTAAAGGAGCGCGAGGAACTGTTTGTATTTGAGGGGTTTGCGGGTGCAGACGAAAAATACCGGCTTCCGATTACTGTCGTCAACGAATTTGCGTGGCATAACCTGTTCGCAAGACAGCTGTTCATCAGACCTGACGGCCGCTCCCGGCAAGCGGCTGAAGAGCCTTTTACGATTCTTTCGGCGCCGAATTTCAAAGCCGATCCGCTGATCGACGGCACCAAATCGGAAACGTTCATCATCGTATCGTTTGAAAAGCGCACCATCTTAATCGGGGGCACAGAATACGCCGGAGAAATGAAAAAATCGATTTTCTCCATTATGAACTACCTTCTTCCCGAACGAAACATTTTGCCGATGCACTGTTCTGCCAACATTGGCGAAGAAGGCGGCACAGCCCTCTTCTTCGGCTTATCCGGGACGGGAAAAACGACGCTGTCCGCAGATCCGAACCGCAGGCTGATCGGAGACGATGAACACGGCTGGTCAAGTACGGGAATCTTCAATATTGAAGGCGGCTGCTATGCAAAATGCATACATTTAAGCGAAGAAAAAGAGCCGCAGATTTACCGGGCGATCCGCTTCGGCTCCGTCCTGGAAAATGTCGTTGTTGACGATGCGACCGGGGAGCCGGACTATGATGATGCATTTTATACGGAAAACACGAGAGCGGCCTATCCGATAGATGCGATCGATAACATCGTACTGCCAAGTATTGCAGGACATCCGCAGACGATTGTATTTTTAACGGCAGATGCGTTCGGCGTGCTGCCTCCGATCAGCAAGCTGACGAAAGAGCAGGCGATGTACCATTTCTTGAGCGGATATACGAGCAAGCTTGCCGGAACAGAACGCGGCATCACCTCTCCTGAAGCGACCTTCTCAACGTGCTTCGGTTCGCCGTTCCTTCCGCTTCCTGCTCACGTTTACGCGGAAATGCTCGGCAAGAAAATTGACGAACACGGTGTCAGCGTGTTCCTTGTCAACACAGGATGGACCGGCGGAGGCTACGGAGTCGGGAAAAGAATGAGCCTGGCTTACACGAGGGCAATGGTGCGCGCGGCAATCGAAGGGGATTTGGACAACGCCGAGATGAGAACGGACCGGATTTTCGGCCTGCATACGCCGATCCACGTTCCAGGCGTTCCTGACCAGGTGCTCGATCCGGCGAAGACGTGGGCGGATGAAAAGGAGTACGAAGAAAAAGCGAGCCAGTTGGCAAATGAGTTCAAAAAGAACTTCAAAAAGTTTTCCAATACGGGAGACCTCGAAAAAACGGGAGGCCCTCTAGTTTAACGATAAAGCCAAGGTCGCGGACAGCGCCTTGGCTTTTATGTTTAATTCGTCGAGTTTAAAGAAACGAGTCTATATGTTAAATGAGTGCGCCCTTCCGACCATTCCAGGCGCTCCGCATGGGCGGTTCCCGTCACATCGCCGTTCTTCGTCTTTTTGACTTCTATCGGCACATGAAGAGGGTAAACACGATAGCCTTCTTTTTCAAGTGTAAATACATTTTCCTCTACCCGCGTTTCTTTTCCTTTCGTGACGATCATCGTATTAAATTCAACAGGCATTCCCATCAGAAAATCCCCCTCCTTTTTATCTGTCAGCATTAGTTTACCATAACTTGTCCATTACCTGCTTTTCATCCATTGCGCAAGGTCCCTTACAATCCGCCTGTTCTCCTTGGGGGGAAAGTAATGGGTGAACTGATTGAAATACCATGTTTCGACCGGCTTTTTTTGACTGATCAATTCCCGTTCGAGGTGTCTCGCGTGCTCAATCGAAACATTCTCATCCTTTGCACCGTGGATGAGCAGCACCGGCGCTTCGATGCTGCCGATTTTGTCAAACGGCGTCCTCCGCCCGTACGCTTCCGGCACTTTCTCCGGCGTACCTCCAATGACCCGTTTCATCATTCTCCGCAGGTCTTTGCGCTCGCGGTAAGTCAAGGCCATATCGCTGACCCCTCCCCAGGAAACGAATGAAGCGGCGGCAGATCCCATTTCTATCGCCGTTAAAATGCCCATGATCCCGCCTCTTGAAAACCCGAAAATGTGAACCCGCCGATCGTTCACAAGCTCGTGGTTCTGAAGAAGGCGAAAAGCGGCAAATGCATCTTCTCTATCGTCTCCGGCAAAATCTTCATTGCCCTCACCGCCCTGGTTTCCTCTGTAGTACGGCGCAAAAACGACAAACCCTTGCGAAGCAAATTGGACGATTCGTCCGGGCCTGACCATCCCGACATTTTTGATCCCGCCCCGCAAATACAAAAATCCGTCATAGCGGCCGGGAGCAGCCGGTTCAGCCAGCAGCCCCTTGACCTTGAGCCCCTGCGACAAATAGGTGACGGAAAACAGGCGAATCCGTTTATTCGGAGACGGGAACCTCCTTTTTTCTATCCACATGTATGGCTCACCTCTGATAATCCGCAGTCGTCCCTCACACCTGTTTTGCATTTAACATAAACTATTTTATGCCGAAAGCAACCGAAATTAAAGGAGGGAAATCGGTTTGAAGCGTTTCTTTTTTAACATATTATCCTTCACCCTGATGCTGTTTATCCTCGCTTCCTGCAGCGGAGTCAAAACCGAAAAAGTCCGGCTTGCGGAAGTGACCCGTTCCGTTTTCTACACGCCTTTATATATCGCCATCTCCGAAGGTTTTTTTAAGGAAGAGGGTTTGGATGTCGAACTGAAAACGACGTGGGGCGGCGATAAAACGATGACGGCCCTCTTGTCGAACGGCGCCGATATCGCGCTTGTCGGCTCTGAAACTTCCATTTATGTCAATGCCCAAGGCGCAAGCGACCCCGCCGTCAATTTTGCCCAGCTAACCCAAACGGACGGAACGTTCCTCGTCGCCCGCAAAAAAGCGGATAACTTTAGCTGGAAAGAGCTGAAAGGAAAAACCTTTCTCGGACAGCGCAAAGGCGGAATGCCCCAAATGGCCGGAGAGTTTGTCTTAAAACAGAAGGGCATTGACCCGAAACATGATATCGATTTAATCCAAACGATTGATTTTGCGAATATTCCAAACAGCTTCGCTTCCGGAACAGGTGACTACGTTCAGCTTTTCGAACCCCAGGCCTCCATTTTTGAAAAAGAAGGCATCGGCCGCATTGTCGCCTCCTTCGGCAAAGAATCGGGCCGCATTCCCTATACGACATTTATGGCAAAACAAAGCTATTTAAAGAAAAACGAAAAAACGGCGGAAAAATTCACCCGGGCGATCTACAAAGCGCAGCAATGGGTCGGGTCGCACTCTTCAAAAGAAGCCGCGCAGAGCATCCAGGACCAGTTTTTTAAAGATACGGAACCTTCGATCCTTGAATCGTCGATCGAACGGTATAAACAGCAAAAGTCCTTTGCACACGATCCGATTTTGGATGAAATGGAATGGAATCAGCTTCAAACCATTATGGATGAAGCCGGCGAACTGCCAAAACGCACCTCCCATCACGAACTGGTCAATACAAAGATCGCCGAAAAGGTCACAAAAAATCACTAGGAGGTGGCCGCATTGTCTTTTTTGCAAGTTCAGGACGTCACACATACTTATTTTTCCCTGAAAGAAAAAACGGCAGCGCTCGAAAATATCAGCTTTGAAGCGGAAAAGGGCGAATTCGTTTCCTTTCTCGGCCCGAGCGGCTGCGGCAAAACGACGCTGCTGTCAATCATCGCAGGCATCGTGTCTCCCACAGCAGGACGCGTATTGATTGAAAACCGCAAACCCGGCGAAAAAGACCTGCAAATCGGCTACATGCTGCAGCAGGATTATTTATTTCCCTGGAAAACCATTGAGGAAAACGTCTTAATCGGCTTGCATATTTCCAACAAGCTGACCCCTGAGACGGAAAAAAGCGCTTTGGAGCTGCTGGAAAAGCTCGGACTTTACCATGTCGAAAAAAAATATCCGAAGGAGCTTTCAGGCGGCATGAGACAGAGAGCCGCGCTCGCCCGCACCCTTGCCGTCGACCCGGATATCCTTCTTTTGGATGAACCCTTTTCAGCTCTTGACTATCAGACAAAACTGAACCTTGAAGATTTGGTATTCAACACATTAAAGACCTATCAAAAAACAGCCGTTCTCGTCACCCATGATATCGGCGAGGCGATTGCGATGAGCGACCGGATTTTGCTGTTTTCAAAACAGCCCGGGACGATTCATAAAACCTTTGCCGTCCCTGATTCCCTAAAAGGAATGACACCTTTTGAAGCAAGGCAGGAGCCGGATTTTCAATCCCTTTTTCAGAACATATGGAAGGAGCTCAATCACCTTGAACAACATCGGGCAGAAAGTTGATGTCCTTCATCAGGAGTTTTTAAAACAGCAGCAGGCGGAAAAAAGGCGGGTCCGTTTTTATCAAGCTGCGATCTTTATCATTTTTTTCGCGCTCTGGGAAACGGCCAGCCGATTGGCATGGATCGATCCGCTCATCTTCAGCTCCCCTTCGGCCGTCTGGGCGCTTTTCCTTGAGAAAATGGGAGACGGTTCATTGCCCGGGCACATCGGTGTCACAGTATTTGAAACGATTCTCGGCTTTCTCTTCGGGACTTTGCTCGGGACGTTTCTGGCCGCTCTTTTATGGTGGTTCCCGCGCCTTTCCAAAATATTGGACCCGTATCTCGTCGTCCTTAATGCGATGCCCAAGGTCGCGCTTGGCCCGATCCTCATCGTCGCCATCGGCCCGAGTCTTTCGAGCATCATCGCCATGGGCGCCATCATCAGCGTGATCATTACCACAATCGTCGTCTATACATCCTTTCAGGAAATCGACGAAAATTATATAAAAGTCATGAAAACGTTTGGGGCCACAAAAAGCGAAATCTTCAAAGAGGTGCTTCTTCCTGCATCGATTCCGACAATCATTTCTGCTTTGAAAGTAAATGTCGGGCTGAGCTGGGTCGGGGTCATCGTCGGGGAATTTTTAGTATCGGCACAAGGTCTGGGCTATATGATCATTTACGGGTTCCAGGTCTTTAATTTCACGCTCGTGATGCTGAGCCTTTTGATTATCGCCGTCTTTGCAACGATCATGTACCAGTGCGTCGAGCTGTTAGAGAAGAAATTGATGAAGGGAAGAGCATAAATATCGAAAAAGCCCCGGGTAAGCGGGGCTTTTATTTGATCATGCCGTCTTTTTTCAGCTTCTCAAGGCTGATTTTCAGGACGGAGTCTTTCATAATAAAGCTGTATTTTCTGTTTTTTACTATATCCTCCGGCAGATCGTCCATTAAAACAGGACCTTTCGTCTCATAGTACGTTTCCTGTTTTTCAATTTTATCAATCTCGGCAAAGTAAATATTTTTGATTATCACTTTTTCCCTGCCGAGGACTTTATATTGCCCGATATATGTCAGCTTTTTCACATCGGCTCCCGTCTCCTCTTTCACTTCACGCAGCGCTGCTTCCTCGGCATTTTCAAAAGGCTCTACTTTGCCGCCGGGGAACTCGTATCCTCTGTCCTGGTGATCCGTTAAAAGCCACTGATTTTGATAGCGGCAGATCACCCACACATGCTTTGGCGCTTGTGAAAAGGGATGATTTTCAAAGGAGAGCTGAACCGTGTTCCGGTAAAAGTCTTTAAATTCGTACATCATGATCCCTCTAATCCGTTTCCTTGCTTCTTCAACTCATCATATCACATATCCGCTTTTTCTGTAGTGCTTTTGTACATTTGCAAGCTGTAAATTTTCATTTTATTGTTTCACAAAAGGGCGCTCTCTAAAACACCGTATTTGGAAGCAAAAAAATCGGATGGGATAGAAACCTTCTGCATGAGCTCTGCGTGTTTATAGTGATGCGATAGTTTCATAAATTGCTAGCTTCAGACAAGCAAGGAGTTGTCATATATTGAGTTTTCATTTTGATACAGAACAAGAATTAACACTGAAAGCAGAAGGAAGCGGACGTTTTTTTGCGAAGAAAGGCGCGATGATCGCCGATCAGGGCCAATTGAAATACAGCAAACGGCTGCTCGGGACAAACCAGGGAAATATCGTCAAGCAGGTATTCAATCATTTAAGCAGAAAATTGACCGGGGAAAATCTCGAAATGATGGAAGTAACCGGCCGCGGAGTCTGCTATTTAGCCGATCAAGGCGAGCATGTCACGGTGATTAACCTGGAGCCGAACGGAATTTGGCAGAGCGTTTCTGTGGAAAGCGAGGATCTGCTCGCGTTTACAGAAGACTGCCATTACGGTGTTACGCCCGTCGGCGTCGGCGTTTTATCCCAAAAAGGACTGTTCACTTCAAAGCTTACATATAACGGAACAGGTGCACAAGTGGCCGTTAAAACGGCAGGCAACCCGCTCGTTCTTGAAAGTCCGTGCCGCGTCGATCCGGATGCAATCGTCGCTTGGACGGGACCGGCTCCAAAGGTGACGTTGGATGTGAACTGGAAAACGGTCATCGGGCAGACTTCAGGAGAATCGTATATGTTTGAATTTCAACAGCCGGGACAGATCGTGATCGTTCAGCCGTTTGAAAGACAATCGGGGCTCAAGGTGGGGCTTGACGATAATCGCTACAAGGCGGAGACGCAAAACAGCGCATGGCAGAATACACGCCAGGGCTTGACGAACCAGCCGGAGCATCATGGTCAAGATCAGGGCGGACTCGGCGGTATCGTAGGCAGCATTTTAAATAACAGAAGATAACTGCACGATGAAAAACCCCTTCTTTATCTTAAGAAGAGGTTTTTCTTTAATCAGCGGATTTCATGTCACAAAGGCCGTTCTCGCTGATAAATGTTTTCGCTTCTTCATTGCCGAGGCGATAAAGCATCTGATAAATATTCCGGCGAAGTTCGTCCATTTTATCATTTGAGCTGTCATAATGGTATTCGACAGCCGGCACGTGCGCCCGGAAAAAGTTGATCCAATCCTCGGAGTAGAGCTGGTCAAAATATTCCCTTAACAGAATGACATCTTCATCGGTTGCCGAAATTTGAAATTCCCAGGGAGATGCGCCGGGATGCTGCGAAATCATTCCATCTTGAACAGAAATATAGTATGTCCTTTTTTCCAAAGCCAATCATCCCTTTTTCCCGTTAGTATTGCCTGTTGCTTCTAAAAAGTTACCGTTTTCGGCGCAGTTTATTTTTAACGAATTCATGAATTTCCAGCAAAAACTGAGGAACCGGTATTCCCAGCGCATGAGCCGTGCCGACGATCAGAAATGTCTCATACAAAATATAAAAGACGATCGAAAAATCGCGGATTGAACTATCCGTCTGAAGCAGCTGGTCAAAAAAGTGCGCCACAGATATAAGAAAAAGCGTGACAAATTTATTCGCAAGCCTTGTAAACAAGCTCTTGACCGTGAATTGATCGTTCACGCATTCGTTTAAACTGTTACTGACAAACTCAATCCCCATTAACGTAATTAATATTAAAAATAAATATTCGATTGCACCAAACAAAAATCCGAAAAGTGAAAACCAGATTGAAAATAGCGAAAAGATGCCTAAGTCTCTGTTCATGCGCTTCAACATCCTTTCAAAAAAAGACTTTTCATAGCTTATCCTATGAAAAGCGGCTTTGAAAGGCTTGGATGAATTGTTTGACAATTTATAAAAAAGGCTTTAAAACGAACAAAAAAGACCGGGCATCAGCCCGGGTCCATCCATTATCCCAAATACGCCTTCAGCATCCAGTTGTGCTTTTCGATCGTTTGATGAATGGCGAGAAGCATGTCTCCCGTCGTTTCATCATTCACTTCATCGGCAAGCTCCATTCCGCTTTTCAGCTCTTCGGCCACCGTCAAAAAGTCATCATGAATATTTTGCACCATCTGTTCTGCAGTCTCTCCGCCGTCAGCTTCTTTGATCGATGAGATTTCAAGGCACTCCTTCATCGTTCCGACCGGAGAGCCTTGCATGGCCAGCAGGCGTTCAGCCAAATCGTCTATATATTGGGCGGCTTCCGTATACAGCTCTTCAAACTTTTCGTGCAGCGTAAAGAAATCTTTGCCTTTCACATACCAGTGATAATTATGTAGCTTGACGTATAGGACAGTCCAGTTTGCAACTTGTTTGTTAACCGCTGTTTTCAATTTTTCCGACATCTCTTATCGTCCTCCTTTTGATTCACTTATGGTTTACCCGTTTAGCTTGTACAGAAAACATTTCTTTTACTCTTGATCATGATTTCCGTTTCCTTATATGGTAAACTATTGTAAAAAGAACACGGAGGTTTTTTATGATCTTCTGGATTGTTGCAGGCTTTTTGATTACAGGCATTGTACTGGCATTATCACTGGTCACGACATCAAAAGCGTACGACTTTCAGCATCGAATCGACCCCCCTCCGCCAAACCGCCGGATAGAGGAAGAACGGCCTGATCAATGATGATGGCCGCTTTCTTCTTCCTCATCGTTCCCCGCCTGATCCTTTGCAGAACCGACTTTCACTTCCGTTACCGGCATCGTATGCTGCTTCTTAGCCGTGACATGGACCTGAACTTTATAAAGCCCGTCTTCCGGAAATGCTTTTGAAATGCTGTAGACCCCTTTTCCTTCATTCTTCGCTTTCTCAAGCTCGCTTTTCTCTTTGCCTCCGGACTTCCAAACTTCAAACTCGACTTCATCAGCATCTGCCACAGGCTCGTCCCCGTAAAGCACGGACGCTTTAATGACAGCCTTTTCATTTTTGTCCGCATGCTCAGGCGCCGTAAGCTTTGCGGTCAACAGCTTTGGCTCCTGTTCTGTTGATGCCGGTTTATCCGCCTGACCGCAGGCTGACAGGCCGGCCGTTAAAACAAAGAGTATGACCCATTTACCTAAACGCATCCCTATCACCCTTTTTTAAATATGATATATCACATATTCAAGTGTAGCAAAGTTCCGGCATTTATGGCATTATTTTCTTTGTGGACAAATGAAAAACACCGGCACAAGAACCGGTGTTTGAAAGGCATTATCCAAATACCTTTAATAAATATTCCTTATTTTGCGAAAGCCAAAAGCGCATCATGCGTTTTGCACCTTCCAGATCGTGAAGCTTCGCCTGGCCGCACTGCGTTTCGTTTGCAGCCGGAATTTCCGTCACTTCGACTGCTTCCTTAAACGTGTCTTCAAGCAAATCGACGATTTCTTCAGCAGTCGGCTCACCGCTTACGACAAGGTAGTAGCCCGTCTGACAGCCCATCGGCGACACGTCGATAATATCGAAATGGTCGTATTTTTCCGCGTAAGTGCGGATCGTAAATGCAAGCAGGTGCTCCAGTGTATGAATGGTATCAGGCTTCATCGCCTGTTTATTCGGCTGGCAAAAGCGGATGTCAAACTTGTTGACGACGCCGTCCGTTCCGACTTTGTGAACGCCGCAATGTCTGACATAAGGCGCTTTAACTGCATTATGATCAAGTTCAAAACTTTCTACTGAAGGCATGTTTCTTCTCTCCCCTCTATCGGTCTTTTTTTATTATATCACACTTTACCGATATGTTTTTAGGTAAATGCTTTTTCGTTTTGTACGCTTTTTTCTTATATTATAATATGAAGAAAAAAAGGTGCTGAAAACATGAAAACTCTGTTCCTGCTGATCATCCGCACGTATCAAAAATGGATATCGCCCATTTTGCCGCCATCCTGCCGCTTTTATCCGACCTGCTCAAATTACGGGCTGGAAGCGATTGAGAAACACGGCGCCCTCAAAGGAGGCTGGCTGACCGTCAAGCGCATTTTGAAATGTCATCCGTTCCATCCCGGCGGCGTTGATCCAGTACCTGAAAAAAAGCAAAAAGATTAGCGCTCTTCCTTATAGCCGTTGACAACAAGGTCAAGTCTGCCCGTTTCCGGATCGATGACAAGCCCGTGCACAGGAACGTCTTCCGGCAAAAGCGGATGGTTTCTTATAACGTTGACACTGTCTTTGACGCTGGCTTCTACAGATTCGAAGCTTTTCAGCCACTGTTCAAAATCGACGCCTGAATACTCAAGCGTTTGAATCCGTTCTTTCGGAATGCCGCGCTTGACTACCTTGTCCAAAAAGCTTTCGGATTTCAACTTGCTCATCCCGCAGTCATGATGGCCGATAACACAGACCTCGTCGGCATTCAATTCATAAACAGCGACAAGGATGCTTCTCATAATGCTTCCAAAAGGATGGGCGACAAGGGCGCCCGCGCTTTTGACGATCTTGACGTCGCCGTTGCGCATGTTCATCGCGTGCGGCAGAAGCTCAACAAGCCTTGTGTCCATGCAAGAGAGGATGACCATTTTTTTGTCAGGGAATTTGCTTGTTTCATACTTTTTATAATCCCCGCGTTCAACAAACTGTTTGTTAAACTGTAGAATATTGTCCAAAAGTTTCATGATCCAGTTCCTTTCTAAACAATGTTTTATATTTAAATATACCATACAATTTCAATTTCTTTCATCCATCAAAGCGTTTCCGGTTTTAATCCGATTTTTTCTTTTATTTTCCCTCTTTTCAAATCGTAATAATTACGATACAATGATACAGGATTGTTAAATCGTAATGATTTCAGTTTTTACGTTGAGAGGAGAAATACGATGAAAAAAACACTCGGATTGGCATCCGCATTCATTCTTGCAGCGGGACTGACGGCGGGCTGCTCAAGCACCGGAGCTTCCGGCGATCATAAAGAACACGACGGAAAATTGGATATCTACACAACCATTTATCCGCTTGAGGATTTCACCAAAAAAATCGGCGGGGAATATGTGAACGTCAAAAGCGTATACCCTCCAAACGTTGAAGCGCATACGTATGAGCCAAGCTCAAAAACGATGGCGGAGATTTCTGATTCCGATGCTTTCATTTATTCCGGGGTCGGTGTTGAAGGGTTCGCGGATAAAGCCGTGAACACGTTAAAAGGCAGCGACGTCAAAATCGTCAAAGCCGGCGAAGGCATTGGTCTCTTGTCCCAAACAGAAGAGCACGAACACGGTGAAGAAGAACACGATCATGATCACAAACATGAACACGATCATGACCATGGAGGTAAAGACCCTCACGTCTGGCTTGACCCGGTGCTTGCCGAAAAGCTGGCGGAAAACATTAAAAACGAACTGACGGCATTGGAACCGGAGCATAAAAAAGAGTTCGCGAAAAACTATGAATCTCTCAAAAAAGAGTTGGAACAGCTTGATCAAGAGCTTAAACAGACAGTCGCCAAAGCTGACAAAAAAGAGATCCTCGTCTCGCATGCCGCATACGGATACTGGGAAAAGCGCTATGGCATCAAACAGATCAGCGTGCTTGGCCTTTCACCGACAGAGGAGCCTTCCCAAAAAGAACTTGAAAACATCGTCAAAACAGCAAAAGAACACGACATTAAATACGTTATTTTTGAAAACAACGTCAGCAGCAAAATCTCAGAGATTATTAAAAATGAAATCGGGGCCAAAAGCTTGACGATGAAAAACCTTGAATCCGTTACAAAAGAAGACAGACAAAACGGCGAGGATTATCTGAGCATCATGGAGGAAAATGTGTCCGTATTGAAAAAAGCATTGTCAAATCAATAAAAGCAAAACACGCGCAACCGAGGAATGCGCGTGTTTTTTCGTTAATCCATATTAAACCGTTTCTTAAACTGTTCGACCCTTCCGCCTCTTTCATTGAATTTTTGTCTTCCCGTATAAAACGGATGGGTGTCTGAGCTGATTTCAACTTTAATCACCGGATACGTTTTTCCGTTTTCCCATTCGGCCGTTTCATCAGACGTTCTCGTGGAACGGCTCAAAAAACGGTAGCCGCTGTTTACATCCTGAAAGATCACTTGATATGTTTTAGGATGAATATTCGGTTTCATTATAATTCCTCCTTTTTAAAACGTAACAATTACGTTTTATTATAAACCACCAATATCCTCATGTCAAAATTTCACTCCTGTTTTTACATTTTTAAGCATCTTAACAAATTTCCCGACGAACAGGAAGAATAATCTAAAAAAGGAGGTAAACAATAAAAGCAAAATGGTGTGAATGAAAGGTGGTTTTCCGGATGAATGATTTAATGTTCGCTAGAAGCCTATTCGGAACAACGATGGGATTCCATATAATTTTCGCTACACTCGGTGTCGGAGTTCCTTTAATGATTTTGCTGGCTGAGCTGATTTACCAAAAAACAAAAGATCCCCATTACGCCATAATGGCGAAAAGATGGACGAAGGCACAGGCCGTTTTGCTGGGCGTCGCCATTCCGACCGGAACGATCGCTGGAACCCAGCTTGCCCTTCTTTGGCCGGGCTTCATGGAAGTCATCGGAAAGGTAATGTCCCTTCCATTTCAAATTGAAATATACGCATTTTTCATCGAAGCTTTATTTATGTCCATTTATGTCTATGCGGCTGACCGGCTGACTCCGCTCATGAGAATCACCGCCATCGTCTTCATCGTTATCGGTGCAGCGTCTTCAGCCATTTTAATTACAAACGTCCATGCATTTCAGGGAACACCTGAAGGCTTCAAAATCGTCAACGGGGAAATTACGGATGTTCACCCATGGACGGCCTTTTTCAATAAAAGCTTTTTCATTACGGCCAGCCATGTCGTCGTCTCGGCGTTTATGACAGGAGCCTTCATCATTGCAACGATCGCCGCATATAAAATGCTTCGCAATCGGAACAATGAAAAAGTGTATGCCCTTCACAGAAAAGCGCTTTTGCTCGGACTGCTCGTCGGCGGACTGTTTTCATTAATTACCGCGCTGAGCGGACACGAATCTGCACAGTTTCTTCACCGCTATCAGCCGGAAAAGCTGGCCGGAGCAGAAGGTTTATTTAAAACGCAGTCCTATGCTCCGCTGGCGATCGGAGGATTTCCCGATGAAGAGACGCAATCAGTTAAAGGAGCGATTGAAATACCGTGGGCGTTGAGCTTTTTGGCAGACAACCGGTTTGACACCGTTGTGAAAGGCTTAAATGAGTATCCACGTGATGAGTGGCCGCCTTTGTACATTCATACGCTGTTTAACGGAATGGTGCTGATCGGCATGCTGCTGATCGTTTACGCAGCGGCCGGCTTTATTTGGCGAAACGTTTTGAAAAAAGATCGTTTTCCGCGCTGGATGCTCGTCTTTTTCACGACGGCAGGGCCGCTCAGCCTGCTTGGAATTGAATTCGGCTGGGTGTTTGCATGCACCGGAAGGCAGCCCTGGGTGATCTACCACATGCAGAAAACGTCTGAAGTGGTGACATCCTCAGGATCAATCGGACTGCTGTTTTTCCTGTTTTTTATCGTCTACGTCATTTTAGGAGCAGCAGTGGTCTTCGTATTGCAATATTATTTTAAACGCCATCCCGTCGAAGAAGACCTTAAAGCATCGGAAGCGTAACAATACGAAAGAAGGGAGTCATACATGCAAATGGATGGAACAACAGATGCCCTGCTGGCCATTTCGATCGTGTGGGGATTTATATTTATCTACGCCGTCATGGCGAGCATGGATTTTGGAGCAGGTTTTTGGTCGATGATTTATATGAATAAAAAGCAGCTGAAAGCGACGAATATCGCCAATCGCTACCTTTCCCCGACGTGGGAGGTAACAAATGTCTTTATTGTCGGAATCGTCGTGGCCCTTTTCAGCTTTTTCCCGGGCGGAACGTTTGTCCTCGGGACGGTGCTTTTGCTTCCGGGCAGCATCATTTTATTGCTGTTAGCAATTCGAAGCGGCTTTTTGGTTTTTGCCCACGCTGCTAAAGGCTATGAAAGAGCGTTGACTTACGTTTCGGGAATCAGCGGATTTATTATTCCCGCCGTTTTAATTCTCGTTTTGCCCATTACCCACGGACATTTTGTGTACCGGCAAAACGGCAGCTACCGCTTGGATTTCGCCGATTTATTTTTGAGTCCGCACGCCTACTCGTTTATGGGATTTGCCATTTTCAGCACCCTGTTTTTGTCTTCTTTGCTGCTCGCTGATTTTTCAAATGTGGCCGATGAAAAAGACGCGTACCAGGTGTATCGCCGAAACGCTCTTATCACCGGACCGCTCGCTTTGATCATGTCCTTAAGCATCATGATGACAATGAGAACCGAAGCAAACTGGCTTTACACAAAAATGATGAACGGTCTGCCATGGCTGTTTTTATCATTCCTGCTGTTTTTGGCGGCCTTAGGCGCACTGTTTCTGCCGAATACCTACAATAAGGACCGGTTAGGAAAGCCGCGGCTTTCCGTTATTGCGATTACACTGCAGTATTTTACGGCCAGCTACGTTTACGGAAAGTCCCATTTGCCGTATATGATCCACCCCGAAGTGACGATACAATCCGGTTTCACCGCCCCGGAAACGTTCAGAGCGTTGTTTATCTCGTACATCGTCGGTTTTATTATTTTATTTCCCGGGTTCTATTACTTCTGGAAATTATTCATGAAGGACAGGCGGTACATAAAACAGCCTGAATAAGTATGAACGATGCGCAGGGCGGTTAAGCTAAGATCGTACACTATTTTTAAGGGGGCCAAAAAAAGTGGACCAAAAAATACTGTGTGAAGTTTCAAATTGCACGTACTGGGACAAAGGGAACAAATGTACGGCTGATGCCATATACGTCGTAAGCCATGCCGAAGGTGAAAAAGCTTCTACAACCGAAGAAACAGATTGTAAAACATTCAAACCCGAACACTAGAACAGATGTGATGAAGGAGGAACAGGCATGAACAGAGAGTCGCTGCTAAAGGCTTTTTATCAGGAAATCCAGGGAGCCGATGAAATCTCTTTTCAAAAGGCCGCCCGCTCCTTCATGAACTTATGGGATTATGAATACGGATGTCTCGACGGTTTGCCTGAGCAGGCAGACAAACTGATCGGACAAACCGTGCACGAGGACCTGCTTTTGCGGGACTAAAACAGTTTGCTTATTTAAAAAACAACACGGCACAAACAGTATTTGTGCCGTGTTTCAGACCGTTGACAAAACAGGTCGGATTTTAAAAATCCGACCTGTTTTTGTCCATTTTATTCTATTATTTCGATCAGAAGGCTGGCGATTAGGACCCTTCCAGGTCCAATTCGCCAGCTTTTTCAGATTCATGGCAGCGAAAACAAGCATCGCCTGCATGGACAATTTTTTCTTTCCCCGTAGGGTTGTCCAGCGCAGGCCATGCTTATGTTTTAAATCGGCAAAAACTCGCTCGATCGTCTCTTTACGTTTGGCATAGATTTGTTTATTCTCTTCCGTATGCCGAAGATGATCAGCTTCGTCTAAATGATCCTGCCAGATATGTCTGTGAATCATCTTTCGATGATCTCTACTTTCTGTACATGTATGTAGTAATGGACATTGTTTACATCGTTTTGGATCTGAAGCATACTCTCGATAACCTTGCCGATTGGTTGTGCGATAGGAGAGAATATGGTCTTGCGGGCAGATATAGACATCATAAAATTCATCGTAAACATACTCGTGTTTTCTCATGAATCCTTTTTTGGTTTGCGGACGCGTGTAAGGCATAACAGGGCGAACGTTTTCTTCATGAAGAAATTTTGCGATAACCGGTGTTTTGTATCCGGCATCAACTGCGACCGTATGAGGCTTGGCAACGCGCTCTTTTACTTGTTGAAACAGCGACGCGAACACTTGGCTGTCATGGATATTGGCAGGCTCAACAACCGTTCCCAGCACAAATCCGTTCCGATCACAAGCTGTATGAAATCCATAGGCAAAAAGACGTTCTCGTTCGCCTTTGACAAAATATCCGCTCTCAGGATCAGTTGTACTTTCCTTTACTTCTCGTTCCTCTAAGCATCGCCTGGGCTTTAAGGGCTTTTTTCCGTTCGCTTCGCGATCGGCATTAATTTCTTGATCTAGCTGCTCCTGATAAGCTCTTGTTTCTTTTCTTACGATCTTTTTCACAAACTTTTTCTTATTGGCATTCGCTTTGACATGTGTGCTGTCGATGAAGGCGACCGAAGGATCGACGAGGCCGAGATCCATGGCTTGACGTAAAATCTTATAGAAGATTGTTTCAAATAGGTCTGTGTCATGAAAGCGACGTTCATAGTTTTTACTGAAGGTTGAAAAATGAGGGATTTTTTCAGAGAATCCATATCCAATAAACCAGCGATAGGCTACATCAGTTTCGATTCGCTTAATGGTTTCGCGCATGGAGCGATGACCAAACACGTATTGAATGAGCACCATTTTAATCAGTACAACAGGATCAATACTTGGACGCCCTTTTGAAGAATAAAGAGGGGCAACTTTTTCATAAATAAATGAAAAATCAATGGCTTCTTCCATCTTCCTGACCAAATGGTCTTCAGGTACAAGCTCACTTAAGGCAAAGACTTCAAGCTGTTCACGCTGATCTTTAGAGTGTTTGGTCAACATGGTAAAACCTCCAAAAATTAGATTCCACACACATTTTAACAAAAAAAGCTTGTCGATCAAGCCACTTTTTTTGTGACTTTGTCGACAAGCTGCAACACGGCACAAACAGTATTTGTGCCGTGTTTTTATATATGCAATAAAAAGCGGTGAATGTTCTTTTCCCTAATAGCGGAAAGCAAATGGCCCGCTTTTTGTTCATCAGAATGAAGCGCAAGTTTCAGCTTTTGTATCAATTCTTGTCCCGATAATCGATTTCCCGGCGCTCCCTTCGGACAATCGATGCGGGCTTCGCAAATCCGTCCGTCCGCAAGAAATGCACGTACAATCGTAAAACGGCCTTTCGGAACAGCTTTCGGATCAGGGCGGATCCCGGCATCATAAACGCGGTGAATCCGCTCCATGAACGCCCGGATGCCGCTTGGGATCGGCTCGCGGCTGAAGCGGTCTGCCACAAGCTCCTGACCGTTTAAAGCAAGGGAGATGACGTACTCAACGCTGAAGCGGCCTTCTTCCCCTGTTGCGGGACGGCTTTCTGTTAAAGCGGCGTCTCCCCCGGGAGGAAAAACAACTTCAACCCTTTCCGTCTTTTCGGCAGAGATCCCATGCTCAGCTATAAGATGGCGGATGGCATCTGCTGCGTGGTGTGCTGCAGAGCAGAACGGGTAAATTTTAAACCACAGTCCGGGGTCAACGATTCTCCACGGCGCTCCCCAATGGTTTAACAAGGCATGCTGCGCTTTTTCCAAGTCGCCGTACAGGCTAAAAAAACCGAGTTCTCCATCAAGGGCCGCGTCCGAGCCCCCAAAGCCCGATTGAGCCAGCTTAACGGCAAACAACCCGGCCCGGGCAGCAAGACCGGCGTGCAGAGGCTTCATTTCCGTACCGAACTGTACCCTCATTCCCGCCGATTGAGAGGCGGCAAAACCGATCGCTCTTTCAAGCTCTTCAATGGATAGGTTTTCTGCATAACCCGCTGCACAGGCTGCAGCTATAGCGCCAAGCGTCCCTGTGTTGTGCCAGCCTTTTTCATAGTGCCGGCTGCCAATCGATTCGCCAAGCCTCGCCATGACGTCTACCCCTAAAATATAAGCGCCGAAAAAACGTTCATCCTCCCCGCGGGAAGCCGCGGAAGAAAGAAGGGCAGGCAATATGACCGCGCTCGGATGACCCCTTACATCGGAATGGACGTCATCAAAATCAAGCGCATGTGCCATAAATCCATTAAGCAGCGCTGCTTGTAATGGAGATGCTTTTTTTCCTTGGCCGATAAGGGGAACGATCGGTTTGCCGCCTTCCCCCTCGAGCAAGTGCAGCAGTTTTTTCACGCCGCTGTCGTTTCTTCCTGCATAAGCTGCGGCTGTGAAATCGAGCAGGCCCTTCTCTGCTTCACGCATCGCATCAGCGGAATCCTCAGGACGCGAAGATATAACGGCATGAGCCAGACTTTTTGTCAGCTCTTGTCCATTCATTTGACCGTCTCCAGCGCGATGACTGCCAGCTCGGCAAAATAGCGGGCGGCCGTCTTTAAAGCCGCTTCATCCAATGTAAATGCCGGATGGTGCCATTCTTCTGTTCCGCTGGTCCCCATCCAAACAAAAAAGCCCGGAATTTTTTCCTGGTAAAGAGCGAAGTCTTCTCCGCCGGGGGACTGTTCGGCCTGGACGGTTTGATAGCCGAGACGGGATGCCGCTTCTGCTGCCGCCGTTAAAAAGCGGCCGTCATTCTGAACGGAAGGCAAATATGGGAACCAGCGGAATTCAGCCTGAGCCCCAAAGCCGGCTGCAATTCCCTCGGCCACCCGTTTCATATGTTCCGGCACCGCCGATCTGGCTTCTTTTTGAAAGGTGCGGACAGTACCTTCCATTTCTACTTGGTCCGGAATTACATTCCACGAGCTGCCGCCCTGTATTCTTGTAATGCTGACGACGGCATTTTGCAGCGAGCTGATATTGCGGCTGACAACCGACTGCAAGCCGCTGACGATCTGGCCTGCCGCGGCTATGGGGTCGACGCTGTTGTCCGGAATGCCGGCGTGCCCGCCTTTACCTTTAACCGTGATCTCGAATCGGTCGACGCTCGCCATTAAGGCTCCTTCCTTCAATCCGATCGTGCCGACTGGCAAATCGGGCTTATTATGCATGCCAAAAATGGCGGAAACCCCGTCCAGCACTCCTGCTTCAATGACCTTTCTTGCTCCAGCGGCAATTTCTTCTGCGGGCTGAAAAATGAAGCGGACCGTCCCTTTGAATTCGTCCTTTCTACGGTTCAGCAAAATGGCTGTTCCAATGATCGAGGCAGTATGAAAATCGTGTCCGCACGCATGCATCTTTCCTTCGTGTTTAGAGGCAAACGGAAGGCCAGTCTGTTCCTGAATCGGAAGCGCATCGATATCCGCCCTCAGCACAATGACTGGTCCTTCCTCGCGCCCTTTGATTTCGGCAACTACACCCGTTTCAAGCCCCGGCACCTCAAGAACTGTAATATTTTCTTCCGCAAGCCAGCGGCGGATTTTTTTCGTCGTTTCAAATTCCTGAAACGACAGTTCAGGATGTTCGTGAAGATCCCGGCGAATGTTGATCAAACGCGTATGCAACGCTTCATGATATTCTTCGGCCATTCCATTTCATCCCTTCTATACAAGTTCTGCAGGCTCTCCTACCTGTTTGATAAATTTTTTCGTCCGTTCGTTTTTCGGATGATCAAACAGCTCTTCCGGTGTCCCCTGCTCGATAATATGGCCGTCCGCCATAAAAATCACCTGATCTGCGACTTCTTTGGCAAACGCCATTTCATGAGTGACAATGATCATCGTCGTTTGTTTTTCGGCGATCGATTTGATGACTTGAAGCACGCCTGCCACAAGCTCCGGATCGAGAGCAGAAGTCGGCTCATCAAGCAAAATCGCGTGCGGGTTGACAGCAAGCGCCCGCGCGATGCCGACCCTCTGCTGCTGCCCGCCGGACATCGTAACCGGATAGCTGTGGGCCTTATGTTCCAAACCGACTTGCTTCAGCATCTCCATACCGATGCGGTCCGCTTCTTCCCGCGATTTGTTTTGTGCGGTGATCAAGGCCTCTGTAATGTTTTGCAGTGCTGTTTTATTTTTGAACAGGTTGTAATTTTGGAACACCATGGCGGTTTGCTGACGAAGCAAATGCGCTTCCTTGCGCGTAAATTTTTCCGCATTCAATTTGGCTTCGCCGATTTCAATGACGCCTTGATCAGGACGCTCCAAAAGATTCAGACAGCGCAGAAGCGTCGATTTTCCGGAGCCGGACGGGCCGATGATCGCCACTACTTCTCCGCGCTTCACTTCAAGGTCAATCCCGTCCAGTACGACGAGATCCTTAAATGCTTTGCGAATATTTTTCACTTTTATCAACTGATTTCACCTCTATGTCCGGTATGGCTTGCTGACGGCGCGTTCAAACAGATCCTGCAAAATACTGTATATAATAGTAAGAATCCAGTAGACAATCGCAACAGCCAGATAGGTTTCAAAGTATTTTAAATTGCCTGATGCATACATCTTGCCTTGGGCAAACATCTCCATGACTCCCAAAGTAAAGGCCAAAGACGTTTCTTTCAGGAGGCCGATAAACGTGTTGCCTGTTGCGGGTATTGCGTTTCTGACCGCCTGCGGGAGAATGATCCGCCGATATGCCTGCAGCTTCGTCATTCCGACGGACAGACACGCCTCCAGCTGTCCTTCATCAACCGAATTCAAGGCCGCACGGAAGATTTCCGCCAAATAGGCGGCGTTTTTTAGGCTAAGTCCGATGATGGCGGCTGTCAAAGCCGTCATTTTGCTCATCTCCGGAAACAGCTGCGGCAGCCCGTAATAAATCAAAAAAAGCTGTACAAGCGTCGGCACGCCGCGAAAGAACGAAATATACACTTTTGACAGCTGATGAAGCACTGGAATATGGTTTTTTGTAATCAGTGCGAGTACAAGTCCCCCAATGATCGCAAAGATCATCGCCGCCACAGCCATGAACAGGGTGATCGGGAGGGCTTGAAGCAAAGTCGGGAATGCGGATATCATAAATCCCCAATCAATCGTATTCATTCTCGTGTTTCACCGCCGTTTCTATTTCTTCTGTTCTACCGTAATGTCTTCTTTAAAATACTTCTCTGAAAGCTTTTTCAGTGTTCCGTCTTTACGCAGTTCGTTCAGCGCTTTATCGACTTTTTTGCGGAGCTTGTCGTGTGCATCGTCCTTTGGAAACGGGAATGCGACTTGCTCATAGACAATCGGATCGCCGGCAAGCTTCAACGGCAAGCCCGTTTTCTTAATTTGTGCGATAAGCACGCTTCTGCTGTTGACATATGCGTCTACGCGGCCGTAAGCTACGTCCTTCAGCGTACCTTCCTGTGTTTCGTATGTTTTAATGTTGATCTTATGATCAGGGTCTTTGCTTTCAAGATTTTTTGCATGGTTTGAACCGAGGACGGCTGCTACGGTTTTGCCTTTTAAGTCGGCCACCGATTTGATGTCATTGTTATCTTTTTTAACAACGATCTGTGTTCCCGCATAAGCATACGGTTTTGTGAAATTGTACGTTTGCTTGCGTTCGTCGGTAACCGCCACCTGATTGGAAATGGTGTCAAGCTTTCCGGTTTGCAGCTCTCCCATCAATCCACTGAATTCAAGAAGCTTCCAATCGAGCTTCATATCAAGCTTTTTCGCAACTGCCGTCATTACGTCAACATCAAAACCTGTCAGCTTCCCGTTTTCTTTATAAGCGAACGGATAGCTTTGCCCTGTTGCACCGACATGCAGTACGTTGTTCTCTTGTTCATTGCTGTTTCCATTTCCGCATGCTGATAATACCGCCGTCATTAGCGCAGCAGCAAGCAGCATAATCCATTTTTTCTTTTTCATCAGATGTCCCCGCCTTTTTTATGTTATAGATCAGTCCGTAATTGTTTTTTCATATAAACCGTAATGTGTCCTTTGCCAAGATCCTGTTCCCCTGAGCGGACATAGCCTTTTCTCTCATACATGTCGATCAGCCACGGATGCTTATCCGCCGTGCCGAGTGATACGAACGGAACCTTCAGCGTATCGCGGAGGATCGTCTGTTCGAGCCATTCTAAGAGCTCTGAGCCAACTCCTTTTTTTCCAGAGGCCGGGTCTACAGCAAACCACCAGATATGAGGGACCCCGTACGGCCCGGGCTGCTGTCCCCATGGCATTCTTATTGAAATCGTCGCGATGATCCGTCCGTCTTCTTCCATGACATAGCACGCATTTTTCCGGATATTGTTTAAGACCAGATCCAGATCGGCATGTGCTGCGGCAAAATGAATGCCCAGCTTTCGTATCGGCTCATAGGCCCGCTCGGTAAGCGCCAGAAGCTCTTTTGCATCGCTTTCGTCTGCCATTCGGTATCGTCGCGTCATCGAACGTTTCCCTCCTTTATTTTGAATAGCGGTTGGCCGGTTTATCCAAACCGAAATGATCCCTTAATGTTGCACCTTCATATTCTTTTCGAAACAGCCCCCGTTCCTGCAGAATCGGAACGACCTTGTCAACGAACAGCTCAAGCCCTTCCGGAAGAAGAGGCGGCATGATATTAAATCCGTCACAAGCTTTCTTGTCGACCCATTCCTGCATTTTATCAGCGAGTTGTCCAGGAGTCCCTACAAATATATGATGTCCTCTGGAACCGGCGACATATTGATAAAGCTGACGTATCGTCATATTGTCTCTCTCAGCCATTTCTTGAACAAGCTTAAAGCGGCTTTTCACCGCGTTTGAAGCATCGGCGTCCAATTGAGGCAGAGGCCCGTCAAGCGGATAGGCTGACAAGTCTATGCCGCCTAAATAATTTTGAAGGATTTGCAATCCGACAGATGGAATAATTAAATCCTGAAGTTCTTGATATTTGGCCTGCGCCTCTTCTTCTGTATCGGCAATCACCGGGAAAATACCAGGCATAATCGCAATTTTCTCGGGATCGCGCCCCAGCTCCGCCGCCTGCTCTTTGATCGATTGGTAAAACGCTTGAGCAGACTCCAAATGGTTTTGCGCCGTGAATATCACTTCAGCCGTTTTGGCAGCCAGCGCTTGTCCGTCTCCCGATGAGCCGGCCTGAATAATAACCGGTTGGCCCTGTGGGGTTCTTGCGACATTTAGAGGCCCGCGGACTGAAAAATATGTGCCTTTATGGTTGAGCTCGTGCATTTTTTCTTTATCGAAGAATTCGCCGGTTTCCTTGTTTCTGATAAAGGCATCTTCTTCCCACGAATCCCACAAACCCTTCACAACCTCCACAAACTCCTCTGCCCTCTGATAGCGAAGATGATGTTCGAGATGCTTCTCACCGCTGAAATTCAACGCCGTCGATTCAATGGAAGAGGTCACCACATTCCAACCGGCGCGCCCGCCCGAAATATGGTCAAGGGAAGCGAACTGTCTCGCAATATGAAACGGCTCGCTATACGTAGTCGAAGCGGTAGCTGCCAGGCCGATTTTAGACGTCACCTGCGCCAATGCGGAAAGCAGAGTAAACGGTTCGAATCTTGTTAACACGTTCGGATGCGATTTGCTGTCTATTGAAAGGCTGTCAGCTAAAAACAGCATATCGAGTTTGCCCCGCTCAGCTGTTTTGGCAAGCTCTTTAAAATAATCGAGGTTCATACTGGCGTCTTCAGGAGCACTCGGATGCCGCCAAGATGCTACATGATGTCCTGTTCCTGCAAGAAACACGCCTAGTTTTATTTGTTTCATAACGTTTTCTCCTTTTATGATTTTTTAGGCTGCAAAGGTCAACACATAATCCTTTTAATCCTAGATATTTAATATGAATAAATCAAAATGTACATTTGTCTCGAAAGTTTGTCAATAAAATGAACTCAATTTTTTATTTTAAAATTAAAATAAGATTGAAAATTGATGAAAATAAGGAGCGTACAGGAGGTTTTCACAAAAAATGACCCGTTAGAAAACGGGCCGGATTTCAAAAAAACCGGCTGCTAAGCGAGCCGGTCCAAACGAGAAGGGAATAATGTACAACTTCAATATACTTGTTGGCGAACGGGAAAACAAATCTTAAAAACGGAAAAATCAACGGCACGCTTACGTTTTACGGCCTGAAAACGTCCATTTTAAACGAATGTTTTCTTAAGGTGTTTGCATCAACCTCAAACCCCATGCCGGGCCGGTCGGGAACCTGTATAAAACCGTCTTCGATCCTGATTTCCGGCTTTACGATATCCTCTTCCCAATAGCGTGAAGACGACGAAATATCCCCCGGGATCACAAATTGCGGAAGGGAGCTCAGAGCGATATTGTGCGCTCTGGAAATCCCAGTTTCGAACATGCCACCGCACCAGACAGGCATGTTATGCTGTTTGCAAAGGTCATGAATCTTCAGCGCTTCGGTCAATCCTCCGACCCTTGAAGGCTTGATATTGATGATTTTGCAGCTGCCGAGCTCGATTGCTTTCCTCGCATCATCAGCAGAGCGTATGCTTTCATCAAGGCAAATCGAGGTTTTGATATGCTTTTGCAAATGGCGGTGGTCCACGATATCATCATCAGCCAGCGGCTGTTCGATCATCATGAGCTTGAATTCATCAAGCGACTTGATTCTGCTGATATCTTTTATATCATAGGATGAGTTCGCATCCGCCATCAGCGGCACGCGCGGAAAATGCCTGCGGATTTCTTTTAAAAGCTCGATATCCTGTCCTGGCTGAATTTTAAGTTTTATTCTCTGATAACCTTCTTTTACATATTGATCAATTTCGCGAAGCATGTCTTCCAATGGAGCAAGTCCGACGACAACCCCCGCGGGCACCTCCGTTTTGATGCCGCCCAAGGCTTCGCTTAATGTGATGCCGTTCTTTTGTGCGTGAATGTCCCAAAACGCAGCTTCCAGCCCTGCTTTTGCCATCCGGTTGCCCTTAAAGCCGCGAAGCTTTTCAGGAATGTCGGAAGGATGTGTGAATGATTCGTGAAGCACAGCCGGGATAAAAAAATCTTTGAGCATATGGTAGCATGTCTCGGTTGTTTCTTCCGTGTACCATGGAGAAGAAAAGGCGGAGACTTCCCCCCAGCCTGTCACACCGTCTTTATCCTTCGCTTCTATAATGATGAATTTTCGTTCCTGAAAGGTTTCCAAGCTTGATGTAAAAGGCTTTTTCAGCCGCATGCTGAGATGGTACAATGTGAGCTGTTTGATTTGAATCATTGGCGCTCTCCTCTACAGTTTGTGTCTCATCAATTTGTTCGATGCATTGCGCGGCAGTTGCCGGACAACATGAAAGGCTTTCGGAACCTTATATGAAGCAAGCCGCTCTTTGCAAAACCGGATCAGCTCCTGCTCCTCCACATGCTCATTGACGACAAGATAAGCGTGCGGGACTTTTCCCCATGTTTCGTCATCCGCTCCTCTTACTCCTGCTTCATCAACGGCAGGATGAGAGAGGAGAACCGCTTCAACCTCTGCGGGATAAATGTTTTCTCCGCCTGAGATGATTAAGTCTGATCGTCTGTCAAGCACATACAAAAATCCGTCATCGTCAAGATACCCGATATCACCGGTTCTAAACCAGCCATCATTGAACGATTCTTCGTTTGCCGCTTCGTTTTTTAAATAGCCTTTCATGACAGTCGGCCCTTTCACGCAGATTTCGCCGTGTTCGCCGGTTTCCGCTGGCGCGCCGTTTTTTTCAATTCTAATGCCGGAGGCAAAAAGCGGTTTGCCGGCTGATCCCAGCTTTGTCATGCTGTATTCGGGCGCGAGTGTCGCAACTTGTGAACACGTTTCCGTCATGCCGTACGACTGAACGACTGGAAGCCGCTTCCTTTTGCATTCTTCAAGCAATGAATACGGCGCAGGCCCGCCTCCAAGCAAAAGGCATCTCAGAGATTCCGGACAATTGTCCACACGCGCGGCCAGCCGGGAAAGCATCGTCTGAACGACAGAAATGACGGTCACTTGATGATCGTTGATCGAACGGAGAACATCATCCGCGTCAAATTTTTGATGCAGAACAACAGCCATACCGTAGATGACCGATTTAAACAGGGCAGACAGTCCGCTGATGTGAAAGAGCGGCAAGGCGATAAGCCACCTTTCATTTTCGGCGAGCCCCAAATTCAATGCAGAAGAAACCGCGCTGAAATAATGGTTGGCAAATGTTTGCATAACCCCTTTCGGCCTTCCGGTCGTACCCGACGTATACATGATGGTCGCCGTATCGTCCAGATGGATGTCCGCTTCCTTTATAAGCGGCTCGGCCTTGATCGCTTGAATGTCTTCGATTTGAACGGTTCGGATCGAAAGGTCTTGTGAATGCTCTTCTGCAAAAGGCTGTTCGGTAATCAGCAGTTTCGCCTCCGAATGCTCGATCTGATACATTCTTTCTGCCTTTGACAGCTTTGTGTTCAGCAAAACGAGGCGGACGCCGAGTAAAAAGCAGGCGTGTACCGCAATGACCATTTCGGTCCGGTTTGTTAAAAGAACGGCTGCCGTATCCCCTTTTCCGATGGAGCAGTTTTTCAGCTGTGCCGCCATTTTTTTCGCTTCTTCATACAATTCCAGGAAGGTCAGCTGCTGATTTCCCTGAATCAGAGCCAGCCTGTCGGGTGTCAGTTCTGCCCGCTGTTTAAGCCAGTTCGGCTGGTCCATTAGCATGTCATCATCTCCAAAGAAAATTTCTCGATTGATAAAAGAAAACAGCTCAGTTACACCAAGCTGTTTCTTTCTCGTTTTTACGGAAAACGAGGGAACTGTCCAAAGTCCGGACGGCGTTTTTCTTTAAACGCATCACGACCTTCTTTTGCCTCATCCGTCGTGTAATAAAGGAGCGTCGCATCTCCGGCGAACTGCTGGATGCCTGCAAGTCCGTCCGTATCGGCGTTAAACGCTGCTTTGAGGAATCTGAGAGCCGTCGGGCTTTTCTCAAGCATTTCTTCACACCACTTAATCGTTTCTTCTTCAAGCTTCTCAAGCGGAACAACCGTGTTGACCAGACCCATTTCCAACGCTTCCTCCGCATTATATTGACGGCACAGATACCAGATTTCGCGGGCTTTTTTATGGCCGACGATCCGCGCTAAATAGCCTGAACCGTATCCGGCGTCAAAGCTGCCCACTTTTGGTCCGGTTTGTCCAAAAATCGCGTTGTCTGCGGCAATTGTCAAATCGCAAACGATATGCAGCACATGACCGCCGCCGATGGCATAGCCTGACACCATCGCAACGACCGGTTTCGGAATGACACGGATTAAACGCTGCAAATCAAGAACGTTAAGACGCGGAATCTGGTCTTCTCCGACGTATCCTCCGTGGCCCCTTACCTTTTGGTCACCGCCTGAGCAGAACGCCTTGTCTCCTGCTCCTGCAAGAATGATGACGCCGATATCCGCATCATCCCTCGCATAGGCGAAAGCATCGATCAGCTCGGTAACGGTTTTCGGACGAAACGCGTTATGTACTTCAGGACGATTGATCGTAATTTTTGCAATGCCATTGTATGTTTCATATAAAATATCTTCATATTGACGTTCGCTTTTCCATTCTACAGTCATGAACGTGACCTCCTATTTGAATATAAATTCACTTACTATTTTACCAAAAAAATCGGGCTCTTCCACATGTACAGCATGTCCTGTTTGTTCGGCAATCACCAGGCGGCTGCCGGGAATTTTCCTGTGCATGTTTTGATTGATCGCGACAAATTTTTTGTCAAGGCTGCCGGCGATGAGGAGAACTGGAAATGTGATATCACCCAGCTTGTCCCACCATGACGGCTGTGAGCCGGTTCCCATCCCGGTCAGGCTGCCCGCAAGGCCGGTCGGGTTGTTGCTCAGACGCTCTTCGCGGATCTTCTTTCTTTTGGACGCCTCAAGCGACAATTGGGAAGCAAACAGCGGAATCTGTTCCCAGTAATCGACGAACGATTCAATTCCTTCGTTGATGATCCTCTCTCCGAGCCGGGCGTCCTGATCCCTCCGGCTGCGTCTTTCTTCTTCTGTTTGAAGACCGGGGGAGCTGCTTTCCAACACAAGCCCTGATACGCGCTCAGGATGCGTCATGGCAAAAGAGAGAGCAAGCCTTCCTCCCATAGAATAGCCGACAAGATCCACTTTTTTCAGCTTCAGCAGATCAAAAATCTCCAATAGATCGGCGGCTTGCTGTTCTGTCGTGTACCGCTGATTGTCGGCGGGCGAATCGGTTTTGCCGTGGCCGAGTAAATTCAGTTTGATGAGACGGATGCCTCGAAAATGTTCGTCAGTCTCATCCCACGTTTTTGCGCTGCCGGTAAATCCGTGCAGAAAAACCGCCGTTTTTTCCGCAGATGCTCCGTTGTCTTCAATTTCATAGCCTATGCCGTCCCGCAACGTCAGTCTCAAAACGGCCACTCTTTTCTGATTTCATACAGCACCGTATCAAGCAGCCGGCGATGCAGCTCAACACGGGTCTCGCGCCTCGTTTTCACTTCGATGATATCAAGCCCGCAGCGGTTGACAGAAGACAAGTAGGCATCGGCGAATTCTGCGGAAGACTCAGGGCACGCGTAGCGTCCGCCGTACAATTTGGCGGCATGCTCAAATTCCAGCCCTGTCGGCGTTCCGAATAATTGTTCAAAATATCGTTCTTCAGCAGACTGGGGAAGGAATGAGAAAATCCCTCCGCCGTCATTGTTGACGAGAACGACCGTCAGCGGAATGTCCAGCGTTTTAGTGACAAGCAAGCCGTTTAAATCATGGTAAAAGGATAAATCTCCGATTACGAGCGTCACCGGCTCTTTTGTGGCAGCATATACGCCGAGCGCTGTCGACACGACGCCGTCAATTCCGTTTGCCCCCCTGTTGGCGAAAATTCGGAAAGGCCTGTCCTGATTTTCAAAAAACGTATCGGCATCGCGGATCGGCATGCTGTTTCCGACAAAAAGGGAGCTGTTTTCCGGGATGATATGCTGCAGATTGCGGTACACATTTCCTTCAAATGTAAGATCCTCAGCTTCAAGATTTTTTAAATGGCGTCGGAAACGGCTGTCTGCAAACTGCCATTTTTCCAGCCAGCGGCCCGCTCTTTTTTCGCGTATGGAAGCGGCCGCAGCTTTGGCAAATTCCCGTTCTGAACAATGCATCATCCAGGAGCTTCGCTGTGTCGGATCGCGCCAGCCGCCATCGGGATCGACGACAATCTGCCAGATCCCGGGGTTTTGTTTTAAAAGCTGGAACAGCGGCTTGGAAACCGGCATCGGTCCAAACCGGATGACAAGCTTCGGCATAAGGGAAGCTTTCAGCTCTTCATCCCTTAAAAGCGAATCATACGCAGCAATGACCGATTTCTTCGAATGCGCGCCGTTCCGCAGGTTTGACAAAGGGTCTGCTAAAATCGGATACCCCGTCATCTCCGCAAGCGATAAAATATCGCGCTTCACATCGTCATTCGGAAGTTCCCCGCAGACAATGATGCCTTCTTCCGTATCGCTGATCAAGGCCATCACCGCTTCAAGCTCTTTTTGATCAGCAGCGGCGGCGGCGTTTGATACAGACACATGACGGCCCCTTTCCGTCCGTTGAAAAGGATCGGCATTAAGGTTCGGCATGAGCGGCTCTCTTAACGGAAAATTGATGTGCACCGGTCCGTTCGGCGCTCTCGACGCTTCTCCTGCGGCACGGCTTGCTACTGAACGAATGTACGCCAGCATATCAGGATGTGCATCAGGCAAAGCCGAGTCTGTGAAATACTTAACAAAGTTGCCGAATAAGAATTGCTGATCAATCGCCTGAGGTGCACCTACTTCACGCAGCTCGTGCGGCCGATCAGCCGTTAAAACGATGAGCGGTATTCTTGAATAATGAGCCTCAACGACAGCCGGATAAAAGTTCGCCGCAGCCGTTCCCGACGTACAGATCAACGCAACGGGTCCCCGCTTCGCTTTTGCGATCCCCAATGCAAAATAGCCTGCCGACCTCTCATCGATATGGACGTGAACATTGATGTCCGGGTGGGCAGCCGCCAGAATCGCAAGAGGCGTTGACCTTGATCCGGGACAGATGACGGCTTCAGTAACGCCTGCGAGTGAAAGCTCATCAATAAAATTGCCTATATATGTTGTAATCGGGTTTTCTGTCAAAGGGTATCGCCTCCAAATGCGGACAGCATAGGCTTAAATTTAATTTGTGTTTCCTCATATTCAAGCAGCGGATCGGAATCAGCGACAATTCCGCAGCCGGCAAACAGTCTGGCCTCGTTCGATTCGATTAATCCGGAGCGGATCGCAACGGCAAACTCCCCGTTGCCTGCGATGTCGATCCATCCGACCGGGGCGGCATACCATCCTCTTGACATCGGTTCGCTGTTTCTGATGACCTCGACCGCTTTGTGCTGCGGCGACCCTCCGAGTGCCGGAGTCGGGTGAAGCTGCTCAATCAAATCGAAGAGCGACGCTTGATCATTCATTTGACCGACGACAGGTGTATATAGATGCTGAACGTTTTTCGTTTTGTACAATCCGGGCTTGGCCGGCTTTTTCACGCGGCTGCAGTTCGCCAAAAACGCCTGATGGATCATACCCACGACAATGTCGTGTTCAATAAGGTTTTTCTCATCGTTCAATAGCTCAAGGCCGAGCATCCGGTCCTCCTGTTCGGTTTCGCCTCTTTTAATCGAACCGGCCAGACATGTGGACAGCACTTTCATTCCGTCCTTTTTGATCAGCCGCTCCGGAGAAGCGCCGACAAAGCTTTTGCCGTTTTCCTCAACGGCGAAAATGTAGCTTGTTTTTTGCTCTGACATCAGTTTGAACAATACTTCATGAAGCTTGACGGGCTTATCGAACGTCAGCAGGATGTCCCGCGCCAGCACGACTTTATCGTATGCCCCTTTTTTGATGTCGTTTGTTGCACGGCGAATCGCATCAAGCCACTCTGACACATGCAATTCCTCTTTCGCTTCAATCCGGGCGCCCGCTTTTTCATCTTCTTTGAAAGCGCTAATATTTGTCAGATGTAGAGAAGCGGCCTTTAATTCGGCAAGAACCTTGCTTGCATCCTCATCGGGAGACTTCCATTTGTTCACCGTTAAAAACGCTTCTTCCCCTGCTTTTGTCAGCATGGCAGAGGGAACAAAAAAAGCTCCTTCCGGATAACCCTCCCAATGCTGCTCTCTTGTTTCCAGCGGATCAAAAGAAAAACCGCCGAACAGCAAAGGGCCCACTGCCGCTTGATGAAGATCTTCACCTTCATGAAAATGGTAGGCTTTTTCTTTTACACGCGCCCATTGTTGATCGATTTCCCGATAACGGCCTGCATCCTTCCCGCTTGTGGAAATCGTCAATTCCCTTCCCAAGCCGACAAGCGTCATTTCGCCGTCAGGATCGGACCAAAAAAACCGCTTCCCGGCGAATGCTTCTTCTCCGCTTTTGAAAAAAGAAAGGGCATCTATATTTTTTATTTTTCTGGAATAACTTATTAAAACAGCATGGTTGACTTTTTTGACGATATTTAACGCTTCAGATGCTTCCCTTAGGGAAGTGCGCTGCACTGTTGTCACCATGAGACATTCCTCCAAAGTCCGTAAAATGCTTTTTTAACCATACACCTGTGAACGATGTGTGTCAACAAAACGACACTTTGTTAACAGACCCCTTACTATTATAAACTTAATCGGCCGAATGAAAAAGGCAAGGTGTTTTATTATTTTTTTCGGGGCTGTCTCACCGCTTTTTTTCTAACAATATCACCCATTATATTGACACCTTTTTTAACTTTTTCTAAACTTAGTATGGACGTGTACGTATTAAAACTAAAGGAGTCAAACTTTATGCAGCATCAATCACTTTCAGGAAGTGTTTCTGGAATAAAACCTGAAAAAAGCTGGCGCGTGTGGTGGATGTTGACAAGGCCGCATACGCTGACAGCCGCATTCGTCCCTGTTACACTCGGGACGGTCCTGGCTCTTCAAACAGGCCGTATCGACATCTGGCTGTTTATCGCCATGCTTGTCGCTTCGATTCTAATCCAAATCGGAACGAACTTATTTAATGAGTATTTTGATTTCGTCCGCGGGCTCGATAATGAGAATTCGGTCGGAATCGGAGGTGCGATTGTCCGCCACGGGATGAAGCCGAAAACGGTATTATATACGGCATACGGATTGTTTGCAGTCTCCGTCTTGCTCGGAGTATATATTTGTATGTCTTCAAGCTGGTGGCTGGCGCTTATCGGATTAGTATGCATGGCCGTCGGCTATCTTTACACAGGAGGCCCGCTTCCGATCTCCTATACGCCGTTTGGCGAAATTATGTCAGGCGTCTTCATGGGAATGATCATCATCCTCATCTCCTATTATATCCAGACCGGTGAACTGACCTGGAACGTGTTTCTGATCTCGCTTCCGATCACGATTTTAGTCGGGGGGATCAACCTGTCCAACAACATCCGAGATCTGGCCGGGGATAAAGAAAACGGACGAAAGACGCTTCCTATTTTGGCAGGGCGGAAAAATGCCGTGCATATTTTAAGCTGGGCATTCATTATTTCCTATTTGTTAATCGGACTTTACATCGTCATGGGGATTGTTACGGTATGGAGCGCTATTGTTCTGCTAAGCCTTCCGAAACCGGTCAAAGCAATCAAAGAATTCAAAGCAAAAGAAAAACCGGCAGAATTGATGATCGCCATGAAATCCACGGCACAGACGAACACATTTTTCGGCCTGCTTTTAGCGATTGGCGTTTTGATTCATCATTTTGTCTAAAAAGAGCCTTAACCGGCTCTTTTTTTTGTTTTTTTATAATGAAAGTTCTTTTTAAAATCGTTCATACTAAAAAGGCAGCACTTTTTAGAAACGAGGCGATGCATGTGCTAACAAAAGAACAGTTGACAAAGCTCGAAAACGAACTCAAAGCGGGCAAAGAACAAATTATCAGCCGTTTTAAGGCTAACGGTCATTTTGGCATAGATGTTACGTTTCCTTTCAACTCAACGGGAGACCTGTCTTCATACGACAATCATCCCGGCGATGAAGGAACGGAGCTTTATGAGCGCGAAAAGGATCTCGCCCTTTACGAACATGAGAGGGAGCATTTGCACGATATCGAACACGCCCTTTCCTTAATTGAAAAAGGAACGTACGGACGCTGTGAAGTATGCGGAAAGGAAATTCCTTACGAAAGGCTGTCCGTCCTGCCGACGGCGACGACGTGCAGCGAACATTCCTCAAACATCTCCGTCTCAAAGGACCGTCCGATTGAAGAAGAAGTGCTCACTCCTCCCTACGGTCGTTTTGAACAGGATGAACGCGACGAAAATGTGGCATATGATGCAGAAGACGCGTATCAAGATGTTGAACGCTACGGCGACTCAGATACGCCTCAGGATATGGAGTTTCCTCCACAGTCGTACAGCCAGACATACATGGAATATGAAGAGCGCCTGGGAAATGTCGAAGATTACGAAAACTTCGTCGCGACGGATATTACGGGTAAAGAAATCACCGTTTATCCGACAATCGAACATGAACAATACGAGGAATTGCTTGATGAAGAAGGCATTATGACCTCATTTGGGGATCTTCCCCCGGCAGAAAAGGAACCTTATACAGAGGATGACTAAGCCCCGAAGATCCGGGGCTTATCGTCATTATTCAGCGGCTGTTTTTGATGCCCCATGTACCGTGGGCATATGCCGGTTGGCGACCGCCTTTTTATACACTTTATTAGCCTTCAAGCCGAATACAGCAATAGCATTTCAATTGCCTATAGGACGTTACCATCTCTTTTGAACGTCTCTGCCATACAAAAACCCCCTGTATTTATTAATACAGGGGGTTTGAAACGGATGACCCGTACGGGATTCGAACCCGTGTTACCGCCGTGAAAGGGCGGTGTCTTAACCACTTGACCAACGGGCCGTATATCATCATGGCGGAGAAGGAGGGATTTGAACCCTCGCGCCGCTTACGCGACCTACACCCTTAGCAGGGGCGCCTCTTCAGCCACTTGAGTACTTCTCCATATGGCTCCACAGGCAGGATTCGAACCTGCGACCGATCGGTTAACAGCCGATAGCTCTACCACTGAGCTACTGTGGAATATCATGGTGGGCCTGAATGGACTTGAACCATCGACCTCACGCTTATCAGGCGTGCGCTCTAACCAGCTGAGCTACAGGCCCATGATATGCAAATGGAGCGGGTGATGGGAATCGAACCCACGACATCAGCTTGGAAGGCTGAGGTTTTACCACTAAACTACACCCGCATCTCGCATGGGGCGGTTGATGGGAATCGAACCCACGAATGCCAGAGCCACAATCTGGTGCGTTAACCACTTCGCCACAACCGCCGCAATTTTATTAAGTTTCTACATAATGGTGGCTCGGGACGGAATCGAACCGCCGACACACGGATTTTCAGTCCGTTGCTCTACCAACTGAGCTACCGAGCCTTATATAAATGGCGGTCCGGACGGGACTCGAACCCGCGACCTCCTGCGTGACAGGCAGGCATTCTAACCAACTGAACTACCGGACCATTTTTTGATTTTTACGCATGAAATGTTTTGGTTGCACCCTTCGGGCACTCCCTATTTAATGAGTAATTTTTGGTTGCGGGGGCAGGATTTGAACCTGCGACCTTCGGGTTATGAGCCCGACGAGCTACCGAACTGCTCCACCCCGCGATGATAAAAATGTATGGCGGAGGAAGAGGGATTCGAACCCCCGCGGGCTTTGACACCCCTGTCGGTTTTCAAGACCGATCCCTTCAGCCAGACTTGGGTATTCCTCCGTAATAATGGTGGACCTTGTAGGACTCGAACCTACGACCGGACGGTTATGAGCCGTCTGCTCTAACCAACTGAGCTAAAGGTCCTTTAATAGCGGCGGAGGGGATCGAACCCCCGACCTCACGGGTATGAACCGTACGCTCTAGCCAGCTGAGCTACGCCGCCATGATCAATATAAAGATAACAAAGTGGAGCCTAGCGGGATCGAACCGCTGACCTCCTGCGTGCAAAGCAGGCGCTCTCCCAGCTGAGCTAAGGCCCCTTAAGAATCGGGAAGACAGGATTCGAACCTGCGACCCCATGGTCCCAAACCATGTGCTCTACCAAGCTGAGCTACTTCCCGTTATTATAATGGCGCGCCCGAGAGGAGTCGAACCCCTAACCTTTTGATCCGTAGTCAAACGCTCTATCCAATTGAGCTACGGGCGCAATCTTTATAATGCCGAGGGCCGGACTTGAACCGGCACGGTAGTCACCTACCGCAGGATTTTAAGTCCTGTGTGTCTGCCAATTCCACCACCCCGGCGTGGATGGTTGGAGCGGAAGACGGGATTCGAACCCGCGACCCCCACCTTGGCAAGGTGGTGTTCTACCACTGAACTACTTCCGCGAAAATTGATTGGCAATGCGGATGAAGGGACTTGAACCCCCACGTCTTTAAAAGACACTAGAGCCTGATTCTAGCGCGTCTGCCAATTCCGCCACATCCGCATGAAAATGGTGAGCCATGAAGGACTCGAACCTTCGACCCTCTGATTAAAAGTCAGATGCTCTACCAACTGAGCTAATGGCTCTAAGAATTTCTTAGATAAAAGCCGTTGATATTTTTTTCAGCAACTTTTATATTATATCATAAAAAAGTGGTGCCGGCAAGAGGACTTGAACCCCCAACCTACTGATTACGATTCAGTTGCTCTACCAATTGAGCTACACCGGCCCCTTCAAAAACCAATGGTGGAGGATGACGGGATCGAACCGCCGACCCTCTGCTTGTAAGGCAGATGCTCTCCCAGCTGAGCTAATCCTCCGGGGCAGTCATTCGAGCAACTCTCGATCTGACAAGGACTATTATATACAGGAACACACCCATTTGTAAAGGCTATATTAAAAAAATTTTATTTTCAGTTTTTTCATCATATGTGTTTCTTTTTAAGGCTGAAATGCCGCCGCTTATCTAAACAAAGAGCAGAGCAGCAAAAAAAATTTGCCGCTTTGCTGCTGTTTTTTGATGATAACGCTCTATAATAGGTTCTCCAAATGGTTAAAGAATTCCTGTCTTTTTGCGACAACAAATTTGTACTCCTGCTGGTTTTTCAAGACGACTTTAAGTCCGTTTGGTACAACCAGAAATGTGTTTCGCTTCTCAACCTTTGCAATGTCCTGAATCTTAATGTCGAGCGGTTTGTTTTGAATATTAACGCCGTGCGATGTAAAAAATAAACTTTCACTTGTTAATTTCAGTCTGCCGCCTACCGATTCTATACCTCTGAATAAATTTGCCGGAACGTCCATGATAAAGCCTTCATGTTCAACGGATTGCATCTTATTTCCCCCAATAAATATTTTTTACCATATTTATATCGGCTTTTTTTCTTTACTTATGAAGAACATATTGAAAGACATTTCAGTTATCATACTGACGATGACGGAGAATTCTCAGACTTTATTGGTTTAAAAATGCGGTATTTACTATCTTTTTCGTGAAAAACAGCTTGACTTAGAGTCTGTAAGATTAGACCAAGTCGACAAATGAGCTCCCTAAAATGAATATTAAAGAAGCTGTGGAAAGAACCGGACTTTCTGCGCATACCATACGATTTTATGAAAAAAGCGGATTAATTCAAATCAAAAGAACTGCTGGCGTCATACGGCAATTTACGGATTCTGACGTAAACTTTCTTATTTTTATAGGTACTTTGGAAAAAACAGGAATGTACCTTGAAGATATTTCAGAGTTTACAAAGGAAGGCTGTATTTTGGAACGTTTAGAATCAGTGAAAGCCAAAAAGAAAAAGTTAACAATCGCCTCTCGAATATTGAATTATTAATAAAAGCCGTAATTTTATTTTATGAAGAATACATTTATAAAAAGGCGGGAGAGGATTTTTAATATGACAGAAAAAAGGTATAAAAACGGATTAAACTGATGAACATAGTTGTTGGAGAATCTGGAAGTCACACTCGTGAGTTTTTAAACGAAATCGCGCCTGACTTTGAACGTTTTTAGTTGAATTCCCATTCGGTGACATCTACAGCCGGCAGGGTTTAGATATCAAATCCCGGGAATTAGCAACCGTTGCAGCCTTGACTGCGCTTGGATTCGCTATTCCCCAGCTGAAGGTTCATATTAATGGCGCCTTAAATGTTGGCTGCTCAAAAGAAGAAATTGTTGAATTAATCATGCAGCTTTCTGTTTATGCCGGTTTCCCGGCTGCTTTAAATGGACTGCAGGCGGCTAAAGAAGTTTTTGCAGCCAGTGATTTAATGAAAGAGGGATATTAATATGCAGAACCGAAATACATCATTTACTTGGCTTTGGCGGATTACAACACCCGGTAATAAAAAATTACTAATTGATCCATGGCTAAAAAGAATCCCTCTTGTCCCGAAACAATTCAACACATTGAAAGTGTAGATTACATTTTTTTGACCATGCGCATCGGGATCATGCCGAGGATGCCGTATGGCTTGCCAAAAAAACAGGAGCGAAAGTATTCGCAGGCTGGAAACTGGCCGTTCTTCTCCAAAAGAAGGGTGTTGAACATGTTGTTTCCATCAATAAAGGCGGCACCCGAAGATTCGGGGATATTGCAGTTACGGCTGTACATGCAGATCATTCGTCAGTATACGTTGACGGCAATGAGATTTTCTATGGCGGAGAGCCAATGGGCTACATGATCAAATTTGCGAATGGATATACGACTTATCGCGCCAAATACAAACGTCTTTGGGGATATGGCTCTTATTGCTGAATGATATGAATCAGAGCCGGCGCTATTGCCGATCGGTGATGCTTATACGATGTCCCCCCGGGAGGCGGCTAACGCAGTCCGATTATTAAAAACGAAGCACGTTATCCCTACCCATTTTGGCGTATTTGATTTTTTAACCGGCCGTCCAAGCGAACTTTCTGCTTTACTTTCTGATATTGAAGATTTAAACGTTTATGATATTATCCTGGATATATTATTGAATGGCTGTAAACAGAGATTTGTCCTGTTTCTATGGAAGCTTGACGGGCATGAGTCCGAAT